>NZ_CP174325.1:2087500-2200000 GCF_056232115.1 Microbulbifer variabilis | reverse complement strand
GCCACTAAAAAGTGCACCGGTGGTAATCAGGTTAGGTAGCAGATAAACGCCACGGGCACGAACTTTTTTACCGTTTGCCGCAACCTCTTCCTCAATATGCTCATCGACAGGTAGACGAATTTCTTCGCCCGCTGCATTCATTGAGTCCGCGGGTTTCTTTTCATCCCCTTGAAGGCTCATAGATTCTCCGTTAATGCATTTTGCAGCCAGCGAGTGTACGCCATTGCCAAGTGCGCGCACAGGGCAAAAAAAAACGGCGGGTATCCCCGCCGTTTTTTCTGTGATGTATCGATCAGTTATTGCCTTCAGTCCGATCGATAATCTTGTTTGCCTTAATCCAGGGCATCATTGCACGCAATTTGGCACCTACCTGTTCAATTTCATGTTCAGAACCAATTCGGCGCTCAGCTTTCAGTCGTGGCTGCCCAGCTAGAGATTCAAGCATAAAGTCTTTAGCAAACTTGCCGGTCTGAATATCTTTCAGCACACGCTTCATTTCAGCCTTGGTTTCGTCAGTTACGATGCGTGGACCAGTTACATAATCACCATACTCAGCGGTATTCGAAATAGAATAGCGCATGTCCGCTATTCCGCCCTGATACATCAGGTCAACGATCAACTTGAGTTCATGCAGGCATTCAAAATAGGCCATTTCAGGCGCATAACCCGCTTCAACCAGAGTTTCAAAACCTGCAGTTACCAAAGCAGAAACACCTCCACAGAGCACAGCCTGTTCACCAAACAGATCCGTTTCGGTCTCCTCGCGGAAGTTGGTTTCAATAATCCCTGAGCGGCCACCACCATTTGCAGACGCATAGGAAAGGGCGAGCTCTTTGGCTTTACCCGATGCATCCTGATATACAGCAATCAAGGTCGGAACGCCGCCGCCTTCAAGATAGGTAGAACGCACGGTGTGGCCCGGGCCCTTGGGGGCAATCATAATTACATCGACATCCGCCGGCGGTTCAATGAGTTCAAAATGCACATTAAAACCGTGCGCGAAAGCGAGAGCGGCACCCGACTTAAGGTTTGGAGCCACTTGCTCTTTATAGATGTTGGCCTGGTACTCATCCGGTGCCAGAATCATAACCACGTCTGCATCTCTAACCGCATCTGCCACTTCAGCTACACGCAGCCCGGCACTTTCTGCCTTAGCCCAAGAACTGGAACCCGCACGCAGACCTACAACTACATTGGTCACGCCGGAATCCTGAAGATTATTGGCGTGAGCGTGGCCCTGGGAACCATAACCGATAATCGCTACATTTTTTTCGCGAATTAAAGAGAGATCACAATCTTTATCGTAATAAACATGCATTGCTAAATTCCTGTTTCCTGCCATCTATACACTTAAAACTTTTTCACCCCGGGCGATTCCGGATACTCCTGAGCGGACAACTTCCATAATCGTGTGCTCGCCAAGTGCCTGAAGAAATGCATCGAGCTTTTCACTGGTACCGGCCACCTGTACGGTGTACATATTGCTGGTGACGTCCACAATCTGGCCGCGGAAGATATCCACACTGCGCTTTACTTCATCGCGCTGGGCGCCATTCGCACGCACCTTCACCATCAGTAATTCACGCTCAATGTGAGACCCCTCGGTCAGGTCCACCAGTTTCACCACATCAATCAACTTGTTCAGGTTTTTGGTTATCTGCTCAATCTTGTGATCATCACCAATGGTCACCATGGTAAGGCGCGATAGGGTGGCATCTTCTGTCGGTGCCACCGTTAGGCTTTCAATGTTGTAGCCACGTTGGGAAAACAGCCCTACTACACGAGACAAGGCGCCCGGTTCATTTTCCATCAGTACCGAAATAATTCTTCGCATTGCCCTGCCCCCTAGGTCCGCTCGGTTTTGCTCAGCCACATGTCACGCATAGAGCCGTTTGGCATGACCTGCATCGGGTACACGTGCTCAGATGGGTCGACATAGACATCGATAAATACCGTGCGATTTTTTTCTGCAAAAGCTTCCTGCAGTTTTCCATGCAGTTCATCTCGGTGCTCAATCTTGACCCCGAGGTGACCGTAAGCTTCGGCAAGCCTTACAAAGTCCGGAAGAGATTCCTCGTAGACGCTGTTGGAGAGGCGTCCCTCGTACTGCATTTCCTGCCACTGCTTCACCATGCCGAGGGCCTGGTTGTTAAGGCAGAGGATTTTGACCGGTAAATGGTATTGAGTAGCGGTGGACAGCTCCTGGATACACATCTGGATACTGCCCTCCCCTGTTACGCACACTACCTCTTTATCCGGGTGGGCAATTTTCACCCCCAGAGCTGCGGGCAAACCAAAACCCATGGTGCCGAGACCACCGGAATTAATCCATCGGCGCGGCTTATCGAAGTGATAATACTGGGCAGCAAACATCTGGTGCTGGCCTACATCCGAGGTAACGTAAGCATCGCCCTCGGTAATATCGTATACCGCGCGAATTACGTCTTGCGGCATAATCAGTGCACCGTCGGTTTGGTAACGCGGCGCCGTGTAGAGACCGTGACGCTCACGCCAATCGTCGATCTGGCGCCACCAGTCCACTATTGCCGACTGGTCCGGTTGCTCATCGCCAGATTTAAGGGTGTCCAGCATCTCGGACAGCACCGATTGCACAGTGCCAACAATAGGAATATCGGCAACGATGGTCTTTGAAATGGAGGCCGGATCAACATCGATATGAATAATCTTGGCACCGGGGCAGAATTTACTCGGGGTATTGGTGACGCGATCATCGAAGCGCGCTCCCACCGCCAGGATCACATCTGCATGGTGCATAGCGGTATTGGCTTCAAAAGTGCCGTGCATTCCCAGCATGCCCAGGAAGCGCTTATCACTACCTGGGTAAGCTCCCAGCCCCATCAATGTGTTGGTCACGGGAAAATTCAATCGACGGGCCAATTCAGTAAGCAGCTCCGAACCTCCGCCCTGAACTACGCCACCACCAGCATAGATCACCGGTCGACGCGCCGACAACAGCAGCGCCACCGCTTTGCGTATCTGCCCACCATGTCCTTTGCCTGCCGGGGTATAGGAGCGCATGCGCAACTTTTCAGGATACTGATAAGGGTATCGTTCTGCCGGATTAGTCACATCCTTGGGCACATCAACCACGACGGGGCCAGGGCGACCTGTATTGGCAATATAAAAGGCCTTCTTGATAATTTCGGGAATGTTTTCAGCGTTCTTAACCAGGAAACTATGTTTCACAATCGGACGCGAACAGCCGACCATATCAGTTTCCTGAAACGCATCTTCGCCGATCTTGTCAGATGTAACCTGACCTGAAATCACCACCATGGGAATTGAATCCATATAGGCGGTCGCAATCCCGGTGATCGCATTGGTTGCACCCGGACCAGAAGTCACAAGTACCACACCCACCTTGCCTGTCGAGCGGGCGTAGCCATCCGCGGCATGAGTCGCACCCTGCTCGTGGCGCACCAGAATGTGCTTTATCGACTTCTGCCTGAAAATAGCATCATATATATGCAGTGCCGAGCCGCCTGGGTAGCCGAAAATCAGATCTACCCCTTCATCCTGCAGCGCGCGAACCAACATATCGCCGCCGGAAAGTAATTCCACTTGAGTCTCCTCAGTTTTCTTGCTTGGTAGGACAGACATCACCAAGAAGCCATGAATCCACCATATAACGAGAATGCTAAATGGCGATTATAAAAGAAAATGGTGACAAATATCAGCCTGTTGCGTGTTTGCATGCCGATTTTTAGGATGAAATCATCGCGCACAGCAAAACACCCAGCCGAAACCAGACACAACCGTGTCCAAGTTGCAGGCTAGCAGGCCTCCAGGGGTAGGGAGAGCCTCTCGACGGAAATGTGATGGAAGGGTAATCCACCTGAAAATCAGCGTCTGGACCGCGAGTCTGCGGTGACTACTACTCGCCGAGGAAACTTTCGATTGTGCCAACTGCTCCCTTGCTGTCAATAGGCGTGACTGAAAGTGTTAAGAGGGTTGCAGGAAAAACCCCTGACGCAGTTACAATGTGGCCAGTAAGGAAAGATAAGACCAAGAGGGGTACTCCAATGCGCATCGCTCTCGCAATGCTAATTTCCAGCCTGGCGCTAACAGCACAGGCCAGCGGCATCTACAAATGGGTGGACGAAAATGGGGTCGTGCATTTCGGCGAGCAGCCACCTAGCAGTACCGAAGTAGAGGTAATCAAGAAACCTAAATCAGAGCGTTACAAGCAGTGGGAAGCGGAGCAACAAGCGACCCGAGCTGCGAAAGAAGCAAAAACCACCAAACCTGCAATTGAAACTCAGCCTCAAGGCCAGCCCACTCCTCAACAACCTTCAGAAGTAGACGAGCAGGTTGCCCGTGCCCAAGCAGCCGCACGCGCGCAACGCTGTCAAAATTCGCAGGATAACTTAAAGGCGCTGACCAGCCATGCACGCGTTAGGGAAGTCGACGAGAACGGCAATCACCGCGTGCTCGGTGAGGATGAGAGGCAGCAACGTATTAACCAAGAACAAAAGAGCATTCGCGAGAACTGCTAATTCCCGCGAATAATTGCCGCTACAGCTCTTTATAGGGAGTATCGTTGAACTGCTCCAGGCTGTAGCGTTCGGTGTAGTATCCTGGCTCGAAAAGCCTTTCCGTTCGAGGCACTGTGACTCTGGAAATACTTAACTGCTTCACGAGGTAGGGGCCATCCTGATCGGCATCGCGGATCATGAGGCCATAAAAGTCGAAGGGTATCCAGTGGCGTCCTGGAGGAAGCTGCAGGGCGTTCTGGGTTGTGCCAATAGATGACTGCTCATCATTATAAAGGGAGGCGCGGAAATAAAAGCGGCCCTGCTCAAGGATTTCCACCTCAGCCTCGATAAGCAGATTGCCCTCGGAGGTCAATGAATCCCTTAGGTTCCCGGTATAGCTCCCGGTATCCTCCGACAGGGTAAAAGCGGCTGCATCACGCAGACCATCAATATCCGTATCCACAATGATTTTGTAGATGCCAGCTGGCAGAGGCTGCCCCTGATAGGAGCCAGCCTCCATTTCCACCTCGTAAATTAAATCACCATTTGTATCGCTAAATGTCAGAATTCCCACTACCTGCTGATCGTCCAGAACCATTAGCGCGGTCAGATCTGCGGGCACCTTAGCCCCGTCGCTGTCAGTCTGAAAGGCATAAGCTCTCAGCACTTCACCATAGGAATAGAATTTTCTTTCAGTCCACAGTGTTAATGCATCACCATTGTCACTATGAGTGGTGCGCTGATCTGGCGCATGGGTCTGGGTGATTGGATCCTGAGAGGGGTTCTTGATAGCGCGGTTCTCCGGTGGGTAACGGTGGAACTTTGCTAGATCAGATAGCAGGGACTGATGTAATTCAGTTTTTACTGGACGCGCCTGAATTTCTTGCCAAACTTTGATGGACTCATCATCAACCAGCTCTTCCTTTTCCACCTGAGACTCTTTTATCTCCACCTGTTTAGGAAGGGACGGAAAAACTGTTTTAGCTTCAGCAGCAACCGCGGTGGGCAGGTCCCCACTATTCCCCACTCGCCAGAAAAAAATGGCAGCGGCAATAAATAGGACACTGACAACTAAGGCTGTACGCCTCTTGTTACGTTGTTTACTGCTGACGGACATCTACTCGCTCCTGACAAATATTTATTGAGTACAAGCTGCGATACGACCGGCACTATTTTTACCCGCACCACAATCCAGGCCATCGGGGATACCATCGTAGCCTGGAGACATGATACCGCCATTGCGCTGGGCGTCATGGTCAACATGAATGCTGGCGAGGTTATAGGAGCGCGCAGTACCTTTGTTGTCGTTATTGCATGAGAAAGTCGCACTACCATAGGCAATACCCATAAAGGTGTCATATTGCTTCAGGTTGGACCAGAGATTACGTTTACCAGAGCCAGCGCAGTTCATCTGCGAAGCAAGGTTAATATAACCATCATCTTCACCATTCAGCAGGGCTGAGGAAGCACTCTCTACGCCTGGGAAAGTGGCGTAGCCACCAATCGTATAAACAGGTGCTCCCAGATTAGTGCCCACGTAGTTACGCACTGTATAGATGTCATTGGTCTGCATATAGCGTACTGCAGAACACTCCCTGCCTAGGAAAAGATCATTGATAACATCGTCATACCAGGAGCCATTACAAATACGATCCACACCCTCAGTGCCGGTGATCGCACCTCCGGTGGTGAAAATCGCCGCTACACCACTAATCGCAGTGTCGAAATCAACTTCAATCGCATTACTATCACTGAGTCCGGCCACTCGTACTTCTTCAGTCACCTTTTTACAGCTGGTGCTGCCATACCAGGTGGTCGAGCATTTTTTAACCTCTTGCATCTCAGTGTTGGTATCGTACTGCTTATAAGCACGGTTGTAGTAAGGAGAGCCCACCACAGCATTCCCGGCTATATACATCATTTGTGCAGCGCCCTGGCTATGGGAAACAATCCAGAAAGTATCATTGGCAGCACATTGGTTACCGTGCTCGAAGCGATCACCTTCCCCATTACGTATCTGAATAATTTGCCGGGCAATTTCCCCGGAAGTCTGATCGTGCCAATAAGGCAATTCACCTTCATCGGTGGAGTTGTAGCCTACCACACCGTAATTACCGCCATTCGCTACCAGCTGGTCTATAAAACTGCTGTTTTTATACTCGTCAAAGTAGGTTTCACTCCAATAGTCCAGTGCTGGCTGCACTAAACTCCCATCAGCTTTGACGCTGGTTGTGTGCCCTTCAACTCCATGTCCGTGGACCAGGATATAGCAGTTCTCAGCTACCGCTGAAGAAGCGCCCATCATCGCAGCGAAAAAAACAGACAGGCCTGCGCCCAGTCGTTTAGACAGTGTCATTGTTATTAGCCTTTATAATTTTATAAGTAGAAATTTATGACTGCAGGGTTTCGTGAATTTTTCTCTACTTTTCGCTGCAGACCCCTGCACGTTAGCCGCAGACGCTGGGCTGGTAATAGGATTAATGGCGCCAGAAGATGACCAAGCACGCCACCTGACGCGACCGACTCGTCATATTCCGCATTTTTATTTTCGTTGTTTAGGACGCCTTTGCTATGATCCTGCCAACGCCACCCGGACGGCAAAGAGTCATGAGAGACCAAAATAAAAATAAGTCCGGCCATGCCGGCGTGCCCAAAATATTTGCCCCCTACTTTGTAGTCGCTGCCGCCAGGCTCGGAATTCCAACCGAGACCCTGATCAAGCGCCTGCCATTTGCATTCAGTTGGAATCCTCGCGAAAGCGAGCGGCTCAGCTATAGCGAATTCAATGCCCTAGTGAATAACCTGGTAGCGCTTTCTCCAGTCTCCTCACCGGGACTCAGCTTTAGCCGATTTCCAATCATTCTGTGGCTTGAGGAAACCATCATTGAGGCACAGCCATCTCTACGGCGCCCGCGGGAAATTCTGCGTCCCGCCGAAATTGTGCTGTCACAAACCCTGGCCCCCCTACTGCGTTTTGAAACACGAACAGAAACAGATTCAGAAATTCTTACCCTGAACTGGCGCCAAGAGTTATTCAGTGATTCTGTAAATGCATTTATCGCAGAAATGTTGATGACCCGCGCTGTGGAGTTATTACGCACCTTGAACCCCCAGTTCGCTGAAGTTCGCGGTGTAAAACTGCGCAGGACAAAACCAGAAGACGACACTATCTATACCCGTATTTTCCAATGCCCGGTCGAATTCGGCAGCAGTGAAAACTCCATTATCCTGGGACCTCAAACCCTGGACTTTCCTATTCCCAGCTACCACAAGCTACTACGCAGCCAGAGCCGCAATATTTTGAAAACCGTATTACACAGTACTTTGTCGAGCTACAACCTAGCTGCGAGCCTGCGTTCCTGGCTGGAAAAGCACCTGCTGAGCGAAGAGATCACGATCAAGCAAGCCGCCGCCCATTTCCGTACCAGCGGTCGTACCCTGCAGCGGAGATTGCGTGAACAGGGGGTAACTTTTCAACAGCTAAAAGATAGTGTCACCCTAGCTCTCACCAAGCGCCTGTTGTTATCCAGCAGCGAATCAGTAGAGAGCATTGCGGTTAAACTGCACTTTGCCGAACGTGCAGTATTTACCCGGTTTTTTAAAAAGCACGAAGGTGTTACTCCCAGCGAATTCAGGCGCAGTAATACTTCAGGGGACACGCTTAATGCGTGAAACCATTTATCGAGCTACCCTTTAATAACTCCAACAGCCCCCGCCTTTGCTCGATAATCCCGCCCCAGATAAAGGTACATGGCTGGTACCACAAATAGGGTAAATAGAGTACCGATAGTCATTCCGGTCGCGACTACTAACCCCATTGCAAAGCGGGCCCCTCCACCTGGGCCTGAAGCAATTAATAGGGGAACCATAGCTAGAACCAATGATGCCGTAGTCATCAATACCGGCCGCAGTCGAATGGAGGTAGCCTCTTCAATAGCCGTACGCTTGTCCATCCCCTCCATCTGTAATTTATTGGCAAATTCCACAATTAATATACCGTGCTTGGAAATAACCCCGATCAAAGTGACCAAGCCCACCTGGGTATAAATATTCAAAGTAGTAAGTCCCAGGCTGACAAAGATCATTGCCCCACAAACACTCATAGGCACAGTAACCAACATAATCAGTGGGTCACGCCAGGACTCAAATTGTGCTGCCAATACCAGATAAATAACAACGAGTGCAAAGAAAAAAGTCACTACTAAGTCCGAGCCCTCTGTCTTAAATTGACGGGACTGGCCCGAGTAATCCACCGAATACTCCTCTGGTAATATTTCCTGAGCAGCGTTATCCAAAACCGATAAAGCCTCCCCCAGGGTGACCCCCGGGCGTGGCACTCCGGAAATAGTCACAGCATTGAGCTGCTGAAAACGTTTTAGCTGCTGTGGCTCTACTGTTTCCTTAAGGCGGACCAGTGTACTAACCGGAACCAGGTCACCATTAACCGCCCGGATATAATACTGCCCCAGCTGTTCTGCAGTGAGACGATCAATCCGCTCCACCTGAGGAATTACTTTATAACTGCGATTATCCAAGGAAAAGCGATTGATATAGGCACCTGATAACATGGCCCCCAGATCGCGCCCAAGGTCCACCATTTCTACACCCATAGTGGCAGCCTTATCCCTGTCTATTTCAACCACAATCTTTGGCTTATCTATCTTCAGGTCTGAATCGAGAAAAATAAATTTTCTGCTTTCGAGAGCTTGCGTCATTATCTCACTGGCAACAGACGCAAGGTTTTCCATTGGCTCAGTGGCACCAATCACGAATTCCACCGGTAATTGTCCCCCCGCAGTGGGCAAGCTCGGCGGCACTACAACAGCAACTTTCAAGCCCGCAATTTGCGCTACATCCTTACTGATCAGTTCCTGCATTTGCTCAGTATCTTTATCGCGTTTTTCCCATGAACCAAGTACAAAACCTGCAGTGGCATTATTGACTCCGCTACTAAAAGTGCCGGCCCCATTAAGCAGAAAAATATTCTCGACCTCACTGTAACTCTCGGCAATATCCACCAATTCCCCACTGAATTGCTCTACATAATCCAGAGTTGCATAGGCATCGGCAGTGGAAATAGTGAGCACAAGACCACGATCCTCTGTTGGCTCCAATTCTCGCGGTGAAGTGACGAATAGAAAGTAACAGCTTGCCAAAACAATTAAGCCAAATACCAAAATCACTCCGCGTTCTTCCAGAGAGTTATGCAAACGCTTTTCAAATCCTTTTTGTAAATGCCCAAATTGTCGCTCTAACCAAGCTTCCAAGCGAGTCCCACCTCCATCCCTGGGCTTTAATATTCTCGAAGCCATCATTGGTGATAGTGTGAGTGCCACAACTCCAGACAAAAGCACGGCACCGGCAAGGGAAAAAGCAAATTCAATAAATAGAGTGCCAGTCAGCCCTCCAAGAAAACCTATAGGGATATAAACAGCAATCAGTGTGGTGGTCATAGCAACTACTGGCCAGGCCAGTTCACGTGCGCCAACGATAGCCGCCTCCCTTGGCGATAATCCCTCCTCTATATGCCGGTGGACATTTTCTAGAACGATAATGGCATCATCCACCACTATTCCTATAGCCAGAACCATACTGAGAAGCGTCAATAAGTTGATGGAAAAACCCATCAACAACATGAGAAACATTGCTCCTACCAAAGATAGGGGCAGAGCCACTGCTGGAATCAAAACACTGCGTAAGGAACCAAGAAACAAATAGATCACCACGATAACAATGATGACAGCCTCAATGATGGTCTCCACCACTTCAGTAATCGAATCCTGAATATACTCCGTGCTGTCATAGGGAATTTCTCCTAGCATCCCCTCCGGCAGTTGCGGAAAAATCTCACCTTCAAGCTTCTTTCTAACTCGCTTAATAACATCAAGAGTGTTTGCATTGGGCGCAACCTCCACTGCAATAAAGGTGGCCGACTGCCCGTTAAAGGTCACCGAACTGTCATAGGATTCTGCACCTAATTCTATTTCTGCCACGTCCCCAAGGCGCACCAGCTGGTCACCGGATGCACGTACCACCAACTGACGAAAGTCTATTTGTTTGGCTATATCCGTATCCGCTCGAATTTCCATGGCAACCCGCGAACCCTTAGTCGCACCCACTGCAGAGAGAACATTGTTATCCCGCAAGGCATTGGCAATATCTGCCGGGGTTACCTCAAGTGCTGCCATTTCCCTGGGTTTTAGCCAGGCGCGCATGGCAAAAGTGCTATCACCGAGTAATCTAGCACGCTGCACCCCGGCAATAGTGGCCAGCTTTGGCTGCACTACCCGAGTCAAATAATCGGTGATCTGGTTATTGGCAAGAATATTTGAGGAAAATGACAGATACATTGCCGCCGTAGTTTCCCCCTGCTGCATCTCCACACTGGAGTCTTCCGACTCATCAGGGAGATCGCTACGCAGTTTGTTCACCTTGGCAACTATCTGGGTCAAAACCTCATTAGGGTCAAAATCAAAGCGCACATAGGCATTGATGGTAGAAAGTCCCTGCACACTGGTAGACACCATATAGTCAATGCCATCTGCAGTGGCAATTTCCTGTTCCAAGGGCGTGGTGATAAACCCCTGGACTAGGTCGGAATCAGCACCCACATATACGGTAGTCACTGTGATGACCGCATTTTCCAGTTTGGGGTATTGGCGCACATTCAACTCGGCAATTGAACGCAACCCCAACAGAAAAATAAAAAGACTGACCACACAAGCCAGTACCGGTTTACGAATAAAAATCTCAGTAAAATTCACCGCTGCTCTCGGAGGGAATCAACTGTTGCCAGGTTTTGGATGTAAATTTTCCGGCGGTTTATTTTCGTTGTTAATATTGGCCCGTTTACCATTGCGAAGTTTTAGCAAACCACTACTAGCGATAATATCTCCCTCTTGAAGTCCCTGCACAATTTCCACCATATCTCCGCGCTCCTCACCCGTCTTCACAAAGCGCTTATTCGCGATTAACTCTCCGCTTGCATCATCTTTTTCCAAAACAAAAACTGACACCCCATAAGGTGCAAAAACCAAAGATGTTCGCGGTACGGCCAAAACCCGTCGACTCGCATCAATTTCTACTGAGACTTGGGCAAACATACCCGGGCGCAAGTGTTTTCTTGGATTGTCTAGGGTTGCCTGAATAAGGAAATTACGGCTGGCATTATCTACGCGAGGGTCAACAGCGGTGATTTTCCCACGATAGGTATTACCGGGGAATGCATCTGTAGTCAGGTAAATCGGCAACCCTGCCTTAACCATTGAATATTTTTGCTCAGGCAGAGAAAAGTCCACAAAGATAGGATTCAGCTGTTGCAGGGAAACTACCGCCTCACCGGGGCTGACATTTTCACCCAAGTCAATACGGCGAATACCGAGCACACCACTGAAAGGTGCCACCACACGGCGCTGATCAACCCTAGCTCGCTGTACTTGAATATTGGCAATTACCTGATCCAAAGTACTCTGAGCACTATCCAGATCTGCTTCAGTAGTAACTCCACGCTTGGTTAAGGTTTTAATACGGACATAATTGCGCCGTGCAAGACGTAACTCTGCATCCAGCACCTGTAACTGAGCTTTTTCCGGTTCAGCAAAAATTTCTACCAGAAGATCTCCACCATGCACAAATTGTCCTGATTTAAAATGAATGGCGCTGACGACACCCTCAGCCTCAGTAGTGACTTCGACGCCATTTACCGCGCGAACTGTTCCAACTCCACTCAGATCCTCACGCCAGTTCTGGATTTGTGCAGTGGCGGAGGTGACGGTAGCCACCGGTAGAGACATGGTGTCGAGAAACTGATTCATCATGTAGCGGCCAAAAAACTTATAAGCAAAAATACCGCCAAACAATAGTAAGCATCCCAGCAGCATTAATACCATGCGTTTACTGATAATGTACCCCCGATCACTCAACAGAAAATGCCATAGATCGATGAGTCAGGAGAATTCAGGCGAGAACAACCCCGATCTTTATCGGACCACAAAGTTTAGTTTATAAAGAAAATACGATAAGTGCCCCTAGGCCCTCGCCTCATGGCACGCGAAAACAGCCTAAGAGAATTTAAAGAGGAGAAAAGACGTCAGGCTGCACGGTAAGTATGTGGCGCCAGCTATCGCTGGCGCCATCGCGATCAAATAACTAATGAAAGACGGCCTTATCACCCTCAACATCAGCGTGAATGGTAGCACCGGGCGCAAATTTTCCAGCCAATACATCCTGTGCCAGGGGATTTTCCAGCCACATCTGGATAGCTCGCTTGAGTGGACGCGCACCGTAAACCGGGTCAAAACCAACTTCCGCCAGTTTATCCAGTAGCGCCTCGGATACCTCCAGCTTCAAGTCACGCTCGCTGAGGCGGCGACATAGTTGCCTCAGCTGAATCTCCGCAATAGAACGTACTTCCCCTTTGTCGAGAGGGTGGAAAACCACAACCTCATCGATACGGTTGATGAACTCTGGACGGAAATGATTGCTAACCACCTCCATCACTGCATTTTTCATCTGGCGATAGCGAATCTCCGCATCCAGGTCGTCGCCATTTTCAGCCGTTGCATACTTCTGTATTAGGTCAGAACCCAGGTTGGAGGTCATCACCACCACAGTGTTGCGAAAATCCACAGTGCGGCCCTGACCATCGGTCAGGCGACCATCATCAAGGACCTGAAGAAGAATATTAAATACATCCGGATGAGCCTTCTCCACCTCGTCTAGCAGAACCACCGAATAAGGCTTGCGACGCACCGCCTCGGTTAAATATCCGCCCTCTTCATAACCAACATAACCTGGAGGCGCACCAATCAAGCGTGCGACGGAGTGTTTCTCCATAAACTCCGACATATCAATCCGCACCATCGCATCCTCTGTATCGAATAGAAATTGCGCCAGCGCTTTACAGAGTTCGGTTTTACCCACCCCGGTAGGCCCTAAGAACAAGAAGGAACCATTCGGGCGATTGGGATCCGCCAAGCCCGCGCGGGATCGGCGAACCGCATTGGCGACAGCATCTACCGCTTCAGCTTGTCCAATAACCCGTTTATGCAGCGCATCCTCCATGCGCAACAGTTTTTCCCGTTCGCCCTCCAGCATTTTCGAAACTGGAATACCTGTCCAGCGTGAAACCACTTCAGCCACTTCTTCATCGGTAACCCGGTTGCGTAGCAGGCGCGGCTCTTCTGCTGCCTCATGGGTAGCAGCAGACTTTAGCTGTTGTTCAAGTTGTGGAATCACGCCGTACTGCAATTCCGACATACGCGTTAAATCACCGGCACGTCGTGCAGACTCCATATCCAGCTTGGCCTGCTCTAGCTTTTCCTTAAGGTCGTGACTACCTGCGAGCTGGGCTTTTTCCGCTTTCCACACCTCCTCCAAGTCGGAGTATTCTTTCTCCAGTTGAAGAATTTCTTCCTCCAGCTTTGCCAGGCGCTTTTTAGTGGCCTCATCGCCCTTGTCTTTTTTGACCGCCTCACGCTCGATCTTAAGCTGGATCAGACGGCGCTCAAGCTTATCCATCGCCTCCGGCTTGGAATCAATTTCCATACGTATACGACTTGCCGCTTCATCTATTAAATCGATCGCCTTGTCTGGTAACTGGCGATCGGTGATATAGCGCTGGGATAATTTGGTCGCGGCAATAATTGCAGAGTCAGTAATATCGACACCATGATGCACCTCATAGCGTTCTTTCAGGCCACGAAGAATTGCAATGGTATCTTCCTCTGTAGGCTCATCCACCAATACTTTCTGGAAACGGCGCTCAAGCGCCGCATCTTTTTCAATGTATTGACGGTATTCATCCAGGGTGGTGGCGCCGACACAATGCAGCTCACCACGAGCCAGTGCCGGCTTGAGCATATTACCGGCATCCATGGCGCCCTCTGCCTTTCCAGCGCCAACCATGGTGTGCAACTCATCAATAAATAAAATAATACGCCCTTCCTGCTTGGATAGCTCATTCAGGACGGCCTTGAGGCGTTCCTCAAACTCCCCGCGAAATTTGGCTCCCGCAAGCAGTGCACCCAAGTCCAGGGAAAGCAGGCGCTTGTCCTTCAGGCCCTCAGGTACTTCGCCATTTACAATACGCTGTGCAAGCCCCTCCACAATGGCCGTTTTCCCTACTCCAGGCTCACCAATCAATACCGGGTTGTTCTTGGTGCGGCGCTGTAACACCTGGATAGTTCGACGAATTTCATCATCGCGCCCAATTACTGGGTCAAGCTTGCCAGCCAGTGCACGCTCCGTCAGGTCGAGAGTATATTTATCCAGCGCTTGGCGCGCCTCCTCCGCATTGGGATCATCCACTTTTTCATCGCCACGCACTTTCTGAATCGCCGCCTCTAACTGTTTCTTGTCGCCATTAGCATTGAGAATTTTAGAAATTTCCCCTGCAGCGGAGTCGAAAGCTGCAAGTAAGACCGTTTCACTGGATATAAATGTATCGCCATTTTGTTGCGCCTTTTTATCGGTTAGGTTCATCAGGCGCATCAGTTCCTGAGACATGCCCACATCCCCAGTTGGGGAGCTGATAGTTGGCAGATTATCCAGTCTCTTGGCCAAGTCATTGCGCAGGCCATTTAAGTTAAAACCGGCCTGGGATAAAAATGCCGGGACACTGCCATTATTCTGGTTGAGTAGTGCAAGAATTAAATGTTCCGGATAAATCTGGTTGTGGTCCCGTCCCACAGCCATGGATTGTGCATCAGCAAAAGCTGCTTGCAGTGGGTTTGTCATCCGATCAATTCGCATGAATACAACCTCTCCTACTTAGGGATCTTATATAGCTTTGCGTCAATAACACCCGGTTGGCGTTACGCATTCAGTGTAGTGTTGGCTATTAAAATAGGGGCGAGGGAAAGGTTTTCAATGATTTAAATCAAACAGCAAGAAGTTTCGATTAACTTCCTAAGGGGGAGTAATTATTTCTTTGTAAACTCGGCATTTGTCAGTCGGTACCCCTTGAAAAGAACCTAGCGCACCCTCATATTAGCCAGCCCAATAATTAGCTGCACCTTAGGTTATGAGCAGCATTAATTATCCGCCAGCCAGATTAGTGAGGCCATACGCCCGGTAGTCTTCTCCCTACGATAGGAATAGAAGTATTCAGGTTCTTTCACCGTGCAGCGCTCACCACCGTAGATATGCCCGACACCAAGCCCCTTTAGCTCAGCCCGAGCCAAACCATAAATATCCGCAAGAAAATGTAATGGCTTTTTTACATGAGGTTGAAAGCAGCGGGCAATAGCCTCGGTATGCTCACCACCCTGGGCATTTTCAAAAAAGGCCTCCAGGACATCCACCCCAGTCTCAAAGGCCTCAGGACCAATCGCAGGCCCCAGCCACACCAATAGCTCTGCGGGGTCGCAATCCAAGGCAGTTATCGTATTGCGTAAAATGCCTCCAGCCAGCCCGCGCCAACCTGCATGGGCCGCTGCCACTCGGGTGCCTGCTTTGTCACAGATAAGTACGGGAAGGCAGTCGGCGGTGAGCACCGCACAAACAATTTCACTTTTCAGGCTAAAGCTGGCATCGGCAGTCCGCACAAGCCCATCCCCCTGAGCATCTACCACCCTGTCGCTGTGGATTTGTTCAAGCCATTGTGGTTCACCCGGCAACTCCAGCTGATCACACAGTAGCCCGCGGTTAGCCAAAACTGCTGACTCACTGTCACCAACATGCGCTGCAAGATTAAAAGAGGTATGGGGCCCCGAACTATACCCACCTGATCGCAAGGTAGAGAATGCTCTCACCCTGGCAGGGGCCGGCCATACTGGACTCAGGTAATGATCACTGGACATGGTATATCTGCTCTGCCTGGGCAATAGGAGCCGAACTCTAAGGCCCCGACTCCTGTTCTAGTGGAAGTTTGTGCTGCTACTGACCTAGTAAGTATTCTGTTCAAGTAGGTCGAGTAGGGCCAGCATATCCTCAGGCATAGAGGCGCGCCAGTGCATTTCCTCACCCGACTGGGGATGGATGAGTGCGAGCTCCGCCGCGTGCAGGGCCTGTCGGGGAAAGCCCTGTAAGGCGCCAATCAGCTCAGTGGGCGCCTCTGGTGGCAACTTTGGCCTACCCCCATATAGCGGGTCACCCACCAGTGGGTGACGAATATGAGCCATATGCACCCGGATTTGATGGGTGCGTCCAGTTTCCAGCTTGCAACGCAATAGTGTATGCACCCGGAAACGTTGCTGAATTTGGTAATGGGTAATGGCCTCCTTGCCACCAAAGTCCAGCACAGCCATTTTCAGGCGGTTTTGCCGGTGGCGTCCTATTGCAGCATCGACACGCCCCGCACCGGTAATTATTCCTTGCACCAAAGCATCATATTGACGACTGACCGTTCTTTGTTTTAGCTGGTCTACAAGGCTAGCTTGCGCCAACAGGGTCTTGGCCACGACCATCAAGCCACTAGTGTCCTTGTCGAGACGATGCACGATCCCCGCCCGGGGAATCCTCTCCTGAGAGGGACAGTGATGCAAAAGACCGTTTAACAGGGTGCCATCGGGATTTCCGGCAGCCGGATGTACTACCATCCCTGCAGGCTTATTGATGACCATAAGGCTGTCATCTTCATAAACAATGCTCAGATCCATGGGTTCGGCGCTCCAGGCGCCTTGAACCTCAAGTTCAGCGTGAAGACTAAGCCGCTCACCGCCAAATAGCTTATCCTTGGGCTTGGCAGGGGCACCATTTACGGTGAGTTGACCGCCCTTAATCCAAGATTGCAAACGCGCACGGGAGTAATCGGGAATTAATTCGGCTGCTATCTGGTCTAATCTTCGACCAGCCAAATTGGCCGGAACTTCAATATCGAGGTTTAGGTGGTCATTCATTAAACAATTGCAAATACTTTGGGCAGCACCGCGACTGTGGTTAAATGTCCGACGCGCCAGATTAATCTTGGCGGGTAGTTTAATAAGGTAGAGTGTAAGAATGATAGAGCGAAGGGCTATGCAGACCTGGAAAATGCTGTGGCTGGCCTTGGTGTCCGCAATATTGGTTGCCTGCGCCAGCACTGACGACTCAGAAGAGGGCTTGCCTAGCGGCAACCGTACAGAGCAGGCCTTCTACGAGGCAGCGCAACGGCAGCTGCGCACCAGCCAGTGGGACCTGGCGATCAAGAACCTGCGCGCCCTGGAAGATAACTTCCCTTTCGGCAACTATGCGGAACAGGCCCAGTTGGAGCTAATCTACGCCTACTACCGCAATTATGAGAACGATGCGGCTATCGCCGCCGCAGATCGCTTTATCCGCCTTCATCCCCAGCATCGCAATGTCGATTACGCCTACTATATGAAGGGGCTATCTTCCTTTACCGAGGGCACCGGACTGTTCGAGCGCTTTATGCCGACAGACCTGACCAACCGCGACCCCGGCTCTGCACGTGAGTCCTTCGCCTATTTCTCACAGCTGATGGCCCGTTATCCGGAGAGCCGCTACGCCGCAGATGCGCAAAAACGCATGATTCATCTGCGCAATCTGCTGGCTCGCTATGAAATCCATGTAGCCAACTATTATTTCAAGCGTGGAGCCTACCTCGCAGCCGCCAACCGCGGCCGCTATGTAGTGGAAAACTTCCAGCAGACCCCTGCGGTACCGGACGCCCTTGCGGTGATGGTACAGGGGTATAACCTCATGGAGATGCCGGAGTTAGAGGCCAACGCCTTGAGCGTTATGCGCAACAACTACCCAGATCACCCAGCCTTTAATGAAGATGGCTCCTTTAACTACAACTTCTACAAGGGTGCTAGTGGCCGTAGCTTGGTGCATCGGGTAACCCTGGGCCTTTTCGAGAAATCAGACCCAGAGGGCTTTGATAGCCGCGAAATGTACAACCCCGAATACAATCGTGGAGAGGCCCCCCTACCTCCAGAGCTGCTGTAGGTATGCTCCACAACTAAGAACGGCGCCAATCGGCGCCGTTTTACTTTCTAAAACAAGTTATTCGCCGGCCTTCCAGCCATTCGTGATTGGATAGCGACGATCCCGCCCAAAGCCTCGCTCCGAGATCCGTACCCCCACAGCAGCCTGACGGCGCTTGTACTCATTGCGTGCTACAAGGCGCACAACCCGCTCAACTTCACTCCGTTGGAAACCACGACGGATGATTTCCTCAGCACTGAAATCCTGATCGACATACAGATTGAGAATCTGATCCAGGACTTCATAAGGAGGTAGGCTGTCTGAGTCTATCTGATCTGGTGCCAGCTCTGCACTGGGTGGGCGCGTGATCACTGTCTCTGGTATCACCTCTGATACCGTATTTCGATAGCGAGAAAGCTCAAATACCAGCACCTTGGGCACGTCTTTCAGAGCATTAAAGCCCCCAACCATATCGCCATACAGCGTCGCATACCCAACGGCCATCTCACTCTTATTGCCGGTAGTCAGCACCATGGCTCCCTTCTTATTGGAAATGGCCATCAGCAGCACACCGCGGGAGCGAGCCTGCAGGTTTTCCTCCGTGGTATCTCTCTCACTACCGGCAAACTCTTCCGATAAAGCCCCCATAAACGCGTCGAAAATAGGCTCAATACCGATCTCTCGGTAATGCACCCCAAGGCGCTGGGCCTGATCGGCAGCATCATTCTTACTGAGATCAGAAGTGTAATGGAAAGGCATCATAACCGCTTCCACTCGCTCTTTACCTAAGGCATCCACTGCCACCGCCAGAGTCAGCGCTGAATCAATCCCCCCCGAGAGCCCCAGTACCACGCCATTAAAGCCATTTTTATTGACGTAATCCCGCACTCCAAGTACCAAGGCCTGATAGACTGCTGCCAGATCATCCAGGGGGGGGGCATTATCTCCTGGTAGTAATGTAACCCTTCCACTTTGTTCGGAGACCGACACCGGCAATAGCTGCTCCGCAAACTCCTCAGCCCTGGCGCAGACTTCTCCCCGACAATCTATAGCTATTGAGCCACCATCAAACACCAGTTCATCCTGGCCACCGCACCAGTTCACGTATACGATTGGGACCTGCGCCACACGCGCCTGTTTGGAAAGCAACTCCAAGCGTTGCTGGGCTTTGCCACGATGAAAAGGAGACGCATTGATATTCAGCATCACTTTTGCACCTGCCTCAACAGCCTGCTGAATCGGTTCAGGGTGCCAAATATCCTCACAGATACTGACCCCAACAGGTATACCCTCAATTTCAACGACACATGGCTTATCGCCCTTGGTGAAATAGCGTTTCTCATCAAATACTTGGTAGTTGGGTAACTTTTGCTTGGCATATTCCGCAACAATTTCGCCCTGACTAACCAGGCCCGCCATATTAAATATCTTTCCATCCCGGTATCGCGGATAACCTACCAAGATGGCACAGGGCAGCTGGGCCGTTTTCAGTTGTTCCAGCGCAGCCTCAATGCGTATCTGCATGCTGGGGCGCAGAAGTAAATCCTCTGGTGAATAGCCGCATAAGGTCAGCTCCGGAAATAGGACCAGATCGGCCCCAAGCTCTCGATGAGCCTTACGTGCCACCTCAATCACATTTGCGGTGTTGCCGGGAATATCCCCTACGAGAGAATTGATTTGTGCCAGCACTAGCTGCAAAGTAGACATTATTAAACCTCGGACAATACAGGCCGCCATTGTAACCTCTGTAGCGGAGCAACAGCAGCGGCTCAACACAACAACAATACCGGGAAATCACTTTGAGTAGTCCCTCCTCCGTCAGCAATACTCTCACCCTCCAGCACCATGAGCTATTGCGTATCTGCGCTATTTATCGCCTGGCAATTGCACTTGTGCTGCTGGGGGTTTTCTACTCTGATATTGGCGCCGGAGCGCTGGGTGCTCATCTGCCAGGCCTATTTCTTTACACAATAGCGATCTACACCCTTCTCAACTTCAGCTGGCTGGTCTTCTTACGTCAGAAAGCCTATCAAGTAGGGGTCGGTCAGATTGAGATGATCCTTGGCTGCGATATCCTGGTATTTTTGTTGCTCATCGAGGCCAGTGGCGGTCTCAGCTCCGGTCTCGGTTATCTACTACTCGTTAATTGCTCCATCGGCTCTATTCTTCTCGACCGCCGAATGAGCGCCTTCTTCGCCGCAATCGCCAGCCTAGGGGTATTGGGTTTACAACTCTACAACCTAATGTCCGGGCAAGGCACAACCAAAGATATTGTCGCCGCGGGAGGCCTCGGCATACTGCTTTTTGCGACTGTTAGCGCACTCCAATATCTCTCCGCGCGCATACGCAGTGCCAATCTGCGCGCTGATCAGCAAAGCCGACAAGCAGCACACCTGCAACGGCTGGCACAACAGATTATCGAACGCATGGGGACAGGGGTGCTGGTGATGGGCCCCACCAGCCAACCCGAACTTATTAACAGGGCTGCACGTCAACTTTTGGGCTGCCACCTACATTCAGAGAAGGAAAAATCTGATGCATTACGCCAAGCGATCCGAGACTGGCGTAACAATGGCAGTACCAGTAGCACTTTACTGCAGTCAGAAACTGGTAATGAAGTACAACTCAATTTTACCAACCTTCAGCATGACAGCGGTTGCAGTACGCTGGTATTCGTTGAAGACAACCGCAAATTGGCCGAGGCTGCCCAAAAACTCAAACTCGCTTCTCTAGGACACCTTACAGCTTCTATCGCTCACGAGGTGCGCAACCCCCTCTCCGCCATCAGCCATGCAGCACAGTTGCTATCAGAGTCCCCACAATTGCGCGAAGAGGACCATTATCTGACCGACATCATTTGCCGGCAAAGTCAGCGAGTAAACCAAATCATCGAAAATGTAATGCAGCTATCACGCAGGCAAGCAGGGGCACCGCAAGAACATAACTTGGCTACCTGGTTGCAACAGTTTATCCAGGACTTTAGTGCCGGTACCAAAAGTGGAGACCAAGTACAGCTGGAGCTTCCTGAGCAAGCACTTTCAGCGCGGTTTGACGCGGCTCAACTTACTCAGGTGATGACCAACCTCACAGATAATGCCCTTCACCACTCCCAAATAGCCACCGGCAAGCGATTCGCAGTAGTCAGTGCTCAATACAACCAAGAACGTGCCTGTACCCAAATAGATGTTAAGGACAGTGGCCCAGGTGTGCCCGAAGAACATAAATCAAAGATTTACGAGCCATTCTTCACCAACGGTAGTGGTGGTAGTGGACTGGGACTATATATTGCGAAAGAACTGTGTGAGACAAATAAGGCGAGCTTGTATCATTGCCGCAGCGATGACGACAAGAGCTGCTTTAGAGTTGAATTTGCTCACTAAATAAGTGTGACTTGATCTTACTCAGAATTTTTTCCCAAAGTTTCGACGATTATTCGCAAAGAATTTCTGCCATAATCAGAACCGGCGCCCTTGCCTCTAATATCAACAAAACAAGAAAAGACAGGGAATTGATGCTACCTCTGGCCCTGGTTGTCGATGACGAACCGGATATTTGCAAGCTGCTCACCCTCACTTTGCAGCGCATGAACGTGGACTGCCATACCGCAGCCAATCTCGTGCAAGCAAAGAAATTACTTACAGAAAATCGTTACGATTTTTGCCTTACAGACCTTCGCCTACCTGACGGTGACGGTCTACAGTTGGTTGAGCATATTCAAACTGGGATACACTGCGAATTGCCCGTAGCCGTTATCACCGCACATGGCAACATGGATACTGCAATCAAGGCACTAAAACTCGGGGCATTCGACTTTGTCAGTAAGCCCGTAGACCTTGAACGACTGCGTAACCTCGCCCAACTGGCCCTACGACTGAATCAGGACCAGGTACGAAACACCAATCAAAATAACGTCAGCGAGCACTTGCTTTTGGGTGAAGCTGAGAATATGCGTAGACTACGAGAGCAAATCGCTAAAGTAGCTCGTAGCGATGCACCGGTCTACATCAGTGGCGAATCTGGTTCTGGTAAAGAGCTGGTTGCTCGTGCAATTCATGCCCAAGGAGCTCGAGCAGATAAGCCGTTTGTACCCATCAACTGTGGCGCTGTACCTAAAGAATTGATGGAGAGCGAGTTTTTCGGTCATAAGAAGGGCAGCTTCACCGGAGCCCATAAAGATAAATTAGGTCTACTACAAAGTGCTCAAGGTGGTACTTTGTTTTTAGATGAGGTTGCAGACTTACCACTTGAAATGCAGGTCAAACTATTGCGCGCGATACAAGAAAAGCGCATTCGACCTATTGGTGCAAACCAGGAAGTTCCCATTGATGTACGTATTCTCAGTGCAACTCATAAAGACCTTGGCAAAGAAGTCAATGAAGGAAGATTTCGTAACGACTTATACTATCGCATCAATGTAATTGAAATCTCAACACCACCCCTGAGAGAACATTTAGAAGATATCCCGCTACTAGTAGACGTAACAATGCAGCGCATTGCTAGTGATTCTGGAATCCGCCAACCAAAAGTAGCCCCTGAAGCAATAGCTTTATTACAGAGTTACACCTTCCCTGGGAATGTTCGTCAACTGGAAAATATCTTGGAGCGGGCTTTTGCACTATGTGATGAACAGGAAATCTGTAGCCGTGACTTATTCCTAGAACACGATAAAAAAGCCTCTAAAGATGAAGGTTTCACTGCCAATTTAGAGACGCCTAAAAACTCAGCCCCCCCTCAAAACGCAGGATACTTTAATCCTAGTCTTTACTCATCTCTAGATGAGTTTCTTCAAAACATTGAAAAAGAGGCTATTGAAACAGCTTTGATGAAAACTCGCTGGAACCGGACTGCTGCTGCAAAAAAACTCGGTATTAGCTTTAGATCCCTACGCTATCGTTTAAAAAAGCTCGGACTTGAAAGTTAAATTCTCAATAGTTAAATGGCCGTGCTGTAATCAAATGTAATTGGTTTTTATCTATTCCGCGGTATTCTAATGCAAGCTCAAGAGCGAGAAGCTTGCACCATGAAAAAGGCCGCGGGATTTACCCTCTCAGAGTTACTCATTACCCTGACTATATTAGCTATTGTTACCACAATGGCGCTCCCCTCATTTACTGATTTTATAAAACGCTATAAAAGTAAAACCAAACAATTTGAATTATTTGAACTATTGATATTAATGCGCTCTAAAGCCTACTATGAGAAAATCAGCTACACGCTCTGCCCACTTGGGCAAAGTAAAGAATGTGGCGATAATTGGTCTAATGGTGCGTTATTGTTTCCTGATCATAATGGCAATGGCTCCATAGATCAGGGGGAAAGCATTGAAAGGAGATATGAGCCTATAGAAAATGGAGCTTCGCTCAACTGGAATGCCTTTAACAATAAAGGCTACCTAATCTTTAAACCAAATGGCGAAACACCCTCTCAAAGTGGAAACTTCTCCTATTGCCCCGCCATCGGTGGAGCAGAATATGGATGGATCATTATCCTCAATACTATCGGCCGCCCCTATTTTGCAAAAGATAGGGACGGCGATGGCATAGTGGAAAATGGCAGTAGGAAAAATCTGACCTGCCCTCAAAACTGATCAGCAGGTTTTGCTCCAGCATGAATCTTTCGAGTCAATCCCATCATTATCTCGATCCCAAGTCCTTTGACCACTTGAGCTAAGCAATAGAACTCCATCATCGGCTTGACCAGATATGGGAGTGGCCGTAAGGATATAAGTACTCGGATCAGTCCCAACTGTAATTGTCAGGTTATACTTTGGGCTCCCCCCATCCAAAGGTACCTGTGCGGGAAATATCCCTGGAGTACCATCGTCTCCTCCACCATTTGCAGCTCCGGCATAACTTCCATTCTGGGTATAGTGTTTCTCCATCGCCTGTGCCAACCCCATCAATGCACCCTGCGCATCTGCCCTGCTGGCCGTGCGAACATGGTCGACATAAGAAGGCCAGGCAATTCCAGCTAATATCGCGATTATCGCCACTACAATCATCAACTCAATAAGAGTAAACCCTGACTGTCTCTTCATAGTTTCAAGTTACCATAATAATTTAAATTTTCCCGGCAGTACTGGGGCGCACTCATAATTGGTCATTAGCCTTAAAAGGGAGTAACTTCTTCCCAGGACAAGCGTCCAATGCGGCCACCACCCAAGGCCACAACTGGTCGGACATAATTGTCACCATTACTATCCGGAGTAATTTCAAGGACCCCATCGCCAGTTGGGATGTAGCTAGATGTATTAGGAGCCGCATTAGATCTGAACTCACCAGCGTACCCATAATCATTCTTGTCAATAACGCCATCATTATTAGCATCGTAAACCGCCTCAGGGGGGACCAAGCCTCCCCAGAGGTCAACCGACATCAACCAGCCACTACCACCCGCCGCACAAACTTGGCCGCTGGGAATCATCGTATTGAAAAAGATTACATGCCCCAGCAATGCGGGCTGGGCAATTACTCGCTCCCCGCCTTCTAAACTATTTCCAGTCTCAAGTGAAATGTACCAGCCTGATGTTTTATCCCAGTCAATTTCATCGCCAACTATCTTACGCTGACGAATACCACCAAAAGTCTCTTCTTTTAGAGTACGATCAATTAAATTTGACTTGGTAAGACCATATTTACCATTGTCCGACACCGCATAAAAACCACCCGGATTAATGTCAGCAGTATCGGTATCCACCAAATATTGTCCTGTGCCGAATGCCACCAGTAATCCCGGTCCTGTCTCATCTTTGATGTTTCTAGCCACAACCGGTGTAGTGGTTATCGCCTCTCGTTGATCATTAGTACTAGGGGCTACACTAAATAGTGGCTTTGGTGTTCCCCCCTCCTTTTCTACTGACCACGAATTTTCATTTGAACTTGAAACGTCAAAAGCCCACAGATTCCCATGTAGATCACCGGCATAAATTCGGTCTACAGTACCGTCCAAATTTGTGTCTATTATTGCTGGAGTAGACATACCATTTATATCGGATACTGAGCCTGAGCCCGTAGAAAGGTAAGCATATTTACTGGTTGTGCTACCAGGGCCATCTAGGCCATCAAGGTAAACAATAAAGATTCCCGCATCTCCTGTCGCACTATTGTAACCATTACCAAATATAGCTGCCCACTCACCGTTAGGCATCCTGCCTATTTGAGCACGGCTATAGGTATAGCCAAGATTACTATCATCCTCATCTGAGAACTCCCACATCACTATTTTCTCAGCATTTTGCTCTGTGAAAGCACTTGGGTCAGTTACATTTAGCGCATAATAACCTTTGCCACCGGCGCCTAGGCCCCCTACTAGGACCGTCTGCCAACTCTCACTAGCGCCGTCACTGATATATACATCCGAAACAGTCGGAGTGCCATCTACATAAAACCGGTGGTTATAATATTGAGAGGTCAGCGGATGAAGGCCCTCATTATCATCTGTACTCAATAAAATTGACGGAGAATATGCAATAAGTTCCTTGCCTGCATCCGGTATATTCACAGTATCCACACTAGCATTGAAGCCATGAAGAAAGCCATCATTAGCGCCTACATATACCACTGGTGTACGATTTTTATGGGCCGCAATAAATGCTGAATAAGCCGATTTTCCGGGGAAGGATGCATAGGACCACTTTCCATCAGGAGCCCCTACATAAACCGGGGTGGAATTCACAATATCCCCCAGGCGGCTATCACGCTCTCTAAAGTCTCCTTCCCCAACACCTTCCTTAGAACGGTCTCCACGCAGGTAATCAATTCTATCTGAGACTCTGCCATCATCCACAGCATCACTAATGTAACTATTGAGGGTTAGATCCAGTGCGTGATCTGTACCAGAGGTGCCAACTCCCGCAGCAGTAAAAGGCACACCCTTGTTGTCTCGGTATGTCAGTATTACTCTAGTATTAATATCTGAAATCGAATCGAGAATGGAACTGGCTTCCCAAATAGGATCATCTGATAAGTTACCAGAAGTATCTATATCCCAGGCTGATAGTTCTCCATTCCATTTTCCACTATTATATTTAGCCCCAAATACTGCGGACCCACTTTCAATAACTGTGGAATTCAAAGCTACTGCACTTGAGCTACCAACTATAGAGCGGACATCTTTAAATATTTGGTTAAATGTAAGTTGCAATTCGGCGGCATTATCTGCAGAGTAGACTTTTCCTTTCCCTCCTTTCCCTAATTTTCCTGAATTAATCATTTCTTTGGAGTCATCCAAGCCTTGGTTAGCAAACCCTATCAAGTAACTTGTGATATTATTTATCTCTGGTTTGCCATCAGGCTTTATCAAATCCGGACGCAGATCAATATCATAGAGGGCTTTGACCACGTCATCCATTTGCTGCGATGTTGTACAAGTCTCAGCTGTACAAGTTGTATCATAATCTTTTAAATGAGAGCTAATACTATTGTCTGAAGTCGGTGCCCCATCAGTAAGGGCGACCATAAAACTTTTTTGACAATAGTATTGGATAGCAGAACTCTCTACTTGATTAGTAGGTTTATCCACTCCATTCCAGTTTATAATCGTACTCGTGTTCCCATTATTACTTGTTGATCCAGAAAAAATATCTGAGGCCGACGCTGTCTTCGCATTACCAGGTGAAGCTTCATAAGATAATTCAGATCCTTCGTAACCAGATATAAAATATCGCCCCACACCCGTAAAAGTCTCGGCAAGAGGTGTATTCCCACTCGCCCCAACATCTGCCACAACATCAAGAATATCTTGGCTATTATCGTCGGTGAGGCTTGTCAGCCCCATTAATAATTTTCCACCATGGTTTCCATTAAACTGCATTAAACCTATACGCACGCCTTCCAACCCAGAAATTAGATTCTGAGCAGCAGTCTTCATTATGTCAGTACGGCGTATATCTAATTTAGACCGTCTAGCCTCACCATCATCAGTGATAAATTTTGCAGCTGTAAAACCGCCAGTTTCTCTGTCTTCAGAAAAAAACCAGTTTAAAAAATGGCCACTCGCATAATCTTTATTAAACCCATTTGGAATCTTATAGTCAGCAGCATCTACACCAACACTGAAATAAGTACTATTATTTCCTCCTCCAGCTGCATATAGCCATGCGGTATACTGCTCATCTTCATCAAAGCAATCGCCATTAGTATCCCACGTACGCCAATCACCCGTTGCGATTACAGAACCGTTATATCGCTCTACTAATCGAAACTGAACATTACCACTGCTTACATTTACACGATATTCAACCTCATCATAATGTCGAGTGGAATAACTTCCATTACTATGCCGATATGTATATTCTGTTGAGACAGGATTATTACAATTAAAACTTGAAGGGTTACTGGTGCTGTAACCATCTGCAGGAAGAACCATTTCTTCCATAGATCCCGAGGAATCCAGCACAAACATAATATTGGGCTCAGCCGACCCCCGCGAGTATAAAGGCACATCAGATAGCTCCCCTGGCGCAGCAGATGAATGTGTTGCCAATATCATAAAAAAGGCGGCACTTAATGAACGCAATGGGAAATATTGTTTTTTTTGATTTTTTATTTTCACAGCAAAGTCCTCAAAACTCTTTTCCATATAAAGTAACAATAATCCTCTCGGTACCGCTGTTACCTACCCCGCGACTGACGATCTTAAATACTTCGACAATGGTTTCCTCACCACCGGTTTGCCCCACACCAATATTAATATCACCAACGTTATCACTTGAGGCCAACCCGAACCTTTCGATATACATCCGCCCTTTCATTTTTTTTCCATTGGAATCAAGCATGTAAACTTCTCTGGCAATGGAATTACTGTTTTCCCAGGTTTCCTCTGCAAATATATCTTCAGGGCCCTCACCCTCATTATGCTGCCAGGCGGCTGCCCCAAAATCGCTACTTTTACCAAGCGCGTTTATTTCTTGCTCGCCAAAACGAGCCATGGATTCGGCAACTTCCAGAGCGACTTTCGCATCTCGTGAAGCCGAGGTCATTCGCTCCCCCATCAAAACCCCACGAGCCCCAGAAATGCCAATTAACGTTAAAACCAAAAGAATAATCAGGCTGACCATCAGCACTGCACCTTGCTGATTCTTTATTATCCCCATTACATGCTTCCTCTATTACGCACCTTGACCGTAGCAACATACAATTTGCGCAGCAGACCATCATCGTATTCTTTTTTACTACCATCCAGGCGTGTAATAGTCTGCTTATCGACCCCAGCGACACTATCACTGGATACCAATAACTCTATTTTTATTGCAGTTACTTCAGCCATGCTTATAACATCATTAGCAGTCTGCCACTGATTAACGATACCGTTACCATTCGTATCTACACCATATGATACCTGCATATCATCTATTCCGGGGACGAGCTCCTGAACATTTCGAGCCTCATCCTTCATAAATAAAGAATTAGTATCCTGAGCACCTGAGGCGATAAAAAACACTTTTTCATAAGGGGTAAGAATTTTTGAATCAACCCCATACTCCTCTTTGAAAACTATTCCAGCTGGATAATTCAGTTTTTTATGGCCAGCTGTTTCAGTAGTACTCAAAACAGTAAATACACTTCCAGATTTACAGTTTGACACTATGACGATATCGTTATTTTTAATTGGGCAACTATCACTAACAACAATATCCCCTTTATCTGTACCATTTAGCATTCGCCCTTCTCCAGCACATGCATCTTCAGCGCCACTAAGGGTCAAAATGTCTGTTCCCTCGATAACTGCGATATTTTCAACCTTAGTATTAGTGGCAACATTGTCCTGACCAGCCACGCCAATATCATCCCCACCAATACTTGAATAAAATTTATCTGCAGAAGCAGACAAATTTTCTATATTTTTATTTTCAGCACATCCCCAAAAGTCGGCTTGGCGAATTTCTTTGCTGAGCATATCAACTGCAAAACGCCCACTTTCCTGCACTCTTGAAAAGCCATTCTGCATACGCAATGTATCGCTGTTGCTCTGGAAGATCTGCAGGACACCAAGTAGTAATAAAGAGCCTAATAAAATACCAATCATCAGCTCAATCAATGAAAGACCTCGCTGCGATATAAATAAATTCATAATTTACAGCTCCACGCTCATTTCAAAAATCGCATCATCTAAATCAGCTTTACTACCAGCATAATCTTCCCCTGTATGCTGTTCCTTCCAATTGATAGTTACCGTAACTTGCCCCCCGTTACTTACAATTTCCCCTGTCGCGCTGGGTAGGTTATTGGAAAGTAATAGTCCCCACTCATATAAATCCAAGCCTGCCAGCTGTGAGGGTTGACAGCCACTACTGCAATCTGGGGAACTACCAACACTCGAACCTATATCGGAACTATCATAATCCCCCGACTTAAAGCCGGTGGGATTAGCTCTCATCCGCTCAATAATTTCCTGTGCTGCCAGAGCTGCCATATAACGATGATGCGAACCATTACCATTTTTTAGACTCATCATTTGGGTCGAGGCTAATCCCAACAAACCAATTGCGAGAACTAAAACAGATACCAGAACTTCAATTAATGTTGCGCCGCTTTGTTTATGCATTGGCAGACCCTCCGCTGCAGTCAGCAGACTTTATTAGTCGTAATGCCCCAGAAGCTAATAGCTCCAATCGGCGACCATAATCTCCTTTTCGATCATCACAAAGATTAAGCATTAATGGGCTTACCAAGCTACTCTCACCTCGGGCATTAAATGAAAAAGCTACATTTTTCAACGCACCGCTATTTAACTCTGCGGCAAGCGTTATCATTGCTGGATCAACTTCCAAAACCCGCAACTCCGTGTCACCGCTGCCAAAAGCACCATTCCCATCAACATCAATCCAGACTCTGAGGCCACCTTTTACATCACCATCAATTGCCGATACCTGAACTGCACCTCTATGCCGCACAGCTTCAGAACGTGCATATTGCAAAGTGCTGCTCAAGTCATTTGTCATTGTTGACATACGATTGTTATCTATAAGCGTGCTAAAGGACGGAACTCCAACGGCGACAATTATGCCTAGCACAGTAACTACAACCATCAGCTCAATCAGGGTGAAACCCTGCATTCCTTCAGGATTATTCATGCTGCTTTACCTTTAAAAACAGGCTTGTGGCCCAGTAGAATCGATAATTTCAATACCAGTAGCTCGCTTCAATTAATAAAGACAAACCGCATCGACTACACACGGCTACACCACTCTAGGCATGTATTACCTTACGGGGTGCTTAGAAGCTAGACGGCCAGATATCAATATCGCTAAACGCTATCTATAACGTATGTATATCAATTTATCATTATGCATTGAGCGATGGGGTCGAGGGTTTGGTCAGTTGCCGACAGGCGGCTTCACTAAAGCGACGGGCGGGCAGTTAAAAACAAGAGGGCTGAGAAATGGAAGAGCTGCGTATTAACGCAGCTCTTTGGGAAGGGAAAAACGGATGTTCTCTTCGCACCCATCCATCTCTTCGGGCAGATTAGCCCCAAGTTCTTGCAGCCTCGTGATCACTTCTTGTACCAATACCTCTGGAGCGGAGGCGCCGGCAGTGATACCAATGGATTGCTTACCAACAAGCCAATTGGCATCGACATCTGCCGCTCCATCAATCAACTTAGCACTAGCACCACATCGCTCAGCCAATTCACGCAAGCGATTAGAATTAGAACTGTTGGGACTTCCTACCACCAGCACCAAGTCACTTTCCAGAGCCAGTTGTTTGACTGCATCCTGGCGGTTCTGTGTTGCATAGCAAATATCGTCTTTACGTGGGCCACGAATGTTGGGGAAGCGTAGTCTCAGGGCGTTAATTACTCTTGCGGTATCGTCCATCGAGAGTGTTGTTTGGGTAACATAGGTAAGATTGTTTTCATCTTTAACCTGCAATCTGGCCACATCCTCTTCATCTTCGACCAAATAAATTGCACCCCCGGTCGTATTATCATACTGGCCCATGGTGCCCTCAACTTCCGGGTGTCCGGCATGGCCAATCAATATGCACTCAGCACCGTCACTGCTGAACTTGCTGACTTCAATATGCACCTTAGTAACCAGTGGGCAGGTGGCGTCAAAGACGCGAAGTCCGCGGCTTTCCGCTTCCCCCTGCACCGCTTTGGATACTCCATGGGCACTGAAGATAACGATAACATCGTCCGGTACTTCCGACAGCTCATCCACAAACACGGCACCGCGCTCGCGCAGGCTTTCAACCACAAACTTGTTATGTACGACTTCATGGCGAACATAAATGGGCGCACCAAAAACATCCAGGGCTCGATTGACGATATCTATCGCACGATCGACTCCGGCACAGAAACCGCGGGGATTAGCCAGTCGGATTTGCATCTTTACTTCAATACTCTCTAGATAATCAGCTCAGCGTGAAACCCGGCCCAATATTTATTGGATTGAGTCCACCGCAATAATTTTCACGTGGAAATTAAGGGTCTGTCCTGCCAGTGGATGATTAAAATCAACTGTCACTTCGTCTTCACCAATCTCACGAATAACGCCGGGGAGTTCACCACTGCCATTGTCAAAAGACACAACCAAACCCGCTTCAAGCTCAATATCTGGGGAAAAGCTATCACGACGCACCTTTTGCATATTCGCGGGGTTACGCTGGCCAAACCCTAACTCGGGTGGAATCTCAATTTCAGCTTCATCGCCTTCCTTGAGGCCAAATAGGGCTTTCTCAAAACCCGGTAGAAGACTGCCATCCCCAACGCTAAAGGAAGCAGGATCGCCTTTAAACGTAGAGTCCACTTCGGTGCCATCATCCAGCTTCAGGCTGAAATGTAGGGTTACCCGGCTATGTTCGCCGATAACGCTATTGCTCATAGTTTATTAAATTTCCGCATTATTTTTTGCTTTATCGCTGTCTTTTTCCGCAAAAAAAAGCAGCTCGATAACCAGCATGGCCGCGCCGATACTGATACCCATATCCGCTACATTAAATACTGGGAAGTGCCAGTTGCCGTAATAAACGGAAATAAAGTCTCGCACATAGCCCAATAAAATACGGTCCCACAAATTACCCAGAGCACCGCCAAGGATCAGCGCCAGGGCACAGGGTTCCCAACGTTTCCTAGAGGGCAGTCGCCATAACCAGATAGTAACCACAACACTAAAGCCCAAAGCGATAATGCCAAAGAACCAGCGTTGCCAACCTCCAGCGTCAGCCAATAAACTGAAAGCTGCACCGTAGTTTTCTGCATAGGTAAATTGCAGTAAGCCCGGGATTATCTGCATCGCCGGGCCGTGCATAAACATATCCACAGCCCATACTTTAGTAACCACATCCAGAGCCACCACCACCAGCGCCAGCCAATACCAACGCCAGGGGTGCCCTAGAAGAAGATTGGACTTAGGCATAGTGCCTCACCTCACCTTCGCCAGCTACGTTTTCCACGCAGCGCCCACAAATATCCGGGTAATCACTGTTTCCGCCCACATCAGCACGGTAATGCCAGCAGCGCGCACACTTGGGGTGATCAACCTTACTTACGCTAACCTTTAAACCCTCCATTTCGGTGGCTTCAGCACCGGCCGCATCACTGAGAGGCTGAACCGAAGTAGAGGAACAAATCAGCACAAAACGCAGCTCATTCTCCAACTCCAGTAATTTCTCGCGCAGGTCATCACTTGCATAGAGGGTCACCGCTGCCTGCAGGGACCCACCTATGGCGCCAGCCCCACGCTGTTCCTCCAGCACCTTGTTAACCGCTGTTTTTACCTCGGCAATAGCAGCCCAATAATCCGCCCCCTTACCTGCCTCAGCCGGCAGTTTAGGCAATGGGTACCACTCTTCGATAAATACGCTATCGGCATTGGCACCAGGAATGAATTGCCAAAGCTCTTCTGCAGTAAAGCTAAGGATAGGGGCTATCCAACGTACAAAAGCCTGCACAATATGATAAAGGGCTGTTTGAGCAGAGCGGCGCGCGGCACTGTCTTCCTTGGTGGTGTACTGGCGATCCTTGATGATATCCAGATAGAAACCGCCCATATCCACTACGCAGAAGTTATGCAACTTCTGATAAATCTGGTGGAACTGGTAGTTGTCATAGGCAACCAGGATCTCATCCTGCAGGCGCGCTGCCTTGTCGAGAGCCCAGCGGTCCAGAGCCAATAGCTCATCCTCAGGGAGTAAATCTTTTGCCGGATCAAAACCTGCCAGATTGGATAGGAAAAAGCGCGCCGTATTGCGCAAACGGCGATAGGAATCAGCTGTGCGTTTTAAAATCTCATCGGAGACAGCCATTTCACCACTAAAATCCGTGGCCGACACCCACAGTCGTAGAACATCAGCACCCAGCTTGTTAATCACATCCAGGGGCGCAACGGTATTGCCAATAGATTTTGACATTTTGCGTCCCTGGGCATCCACGGTGAAACCATGAGTCAACACCTGCTTGTAGGGGGCGCAATCGTTGATCGCGATAGAGGTCTTGAGGGAGGACTGGAACCATCCGCGATGCTGGTCAGAGCCCTCCAGATACAGATCAGCAGGGAAACGCAGTCCTTCACGGCGCTCCAAAACAGCGTAGTGAGTTACACCTGAATCGAACCACACATCGAGAGTGTCTGTCACTTTCTCATATTGATCGGCGTCATCACCCAGCAGTTCACTGGGATCCAGGTCAAACCAGACATCCATACCTGCCACATCTACCTTCTCAGCGACTTTGTCCATTAGTGCTGGGGTATCTGGGTGCAGCTCATGGGTTTCTTTATTCACAAACAACGCGATCGGCACACCCCAGGTGCGCTGGCGGGAAATACACCAATCCGGGCTACCGTCCAGCATGGCGTCTATACGGGCTTTACCCCAACCGGGTATCCACTGCACGTCATCAGCCGCTTTTTGTGCCTGCTCCAGTAGATCGTTTTGCTGCATACTGATAAACCACTGGGGCGTCGCGCGGTAGATCAGTGGGGTCTTGGTACGCCAACAGTGCGGATAGCTGTGCTCCAATTTATCCTGGTGTAGTAGTACACCACGCTCCTTTAGAAGGGCGACAATTTTATCGTCAACCTTGTAGACATGCTCACCGGCAAACAACGGCACACTATCGCGATATACACCGTTATTATCGATGTAATTGAGAGTCTCGATACCATAGCGCTTACCCACCTGGAAGTCGTCCGGCCCGTGATCCGGTGCCGTGTGTACACAGCCGGTACCGGCATCCGTTGTAACATGATCACCAAGGACGATCGGCAGTAACTTATCGTAAAAGGGGTGATGTACTTTCAAGTGCTCCAGAGCCGCACCGCGGATACGACCAACCACCTCACCCTTCAAACCGGCACGGCTCAGTACAGTTTCCTGAAGGGCTTCAGCAACCAGCAGACGGCGATCGCCAGTCTGAACAACCACGTATTCCAGCTCACCATTCACAGAAACAGCCTGGCTCGAAGGCAGGGTCCAAGGTGTCGTTGTCCAGATAACCACAGATAATGGACCGTCACCGGCATGGCCACCGGCGGCGTCCGCAATAGCCAGGGCGGCCTCTTCACTCACTGGGTAGCAAACATCAATGGAGTAGGAAGTTTTATCCTGGTATTCCACTTCCGCTTCTGCCAGGGCTGAGCCACCCACAACACTCCAGTAGACAGGTTTGAAGCCGCGTGCCAGATGGCCGTTCTTCACCACACGTCCGAGGGCGCGGATAATATCGCCCTCAAATTGAAAATCCATAGTGCGGTAGGGGTTATCCCACTCGCCGAACACCCCCAGGCGAATGAAATCTTTCCTCTGCCCTTCCACCTGTTTGGCAGCGTACTCGCGGCACTTTTGGCGGAAAGTCTTAAAGTCTACCTTGGTGCCGGCCTTACCAATTTTTTTCTCTACCCTGTGCTCGATCGGCAGGCCGTGACAATCCCACCCCGGAACATAGGGAGCATCAAAACCACTCAAGGTTTTCGACTTGATAATAATGTCTTTGAGAATTTTGTTGACTGAGTGACCAATATGGATGTCACCATTCGCATAGGGAGGGCCATCGTGCAGAATAAACTGTTCACGCCCGGCACGTGCCTCGCGAATTTTTTCATAGAGCTTATTGTCCTGCCATTTTTTCAGAATTGCCGGCTCACGCTGCGGCAGGTTGCCACGCATGGGAAAGTCGGTCTCAGGCAAATTCAGGGTCGCTTTATAATCAGTCATTGGGTGTCTACTTCAGCTCTAGTAGAAAATAAATTATTTCTTGTCAGTTTTTCGGGGGTTTTGCTCGAACCAACACTTGGCATTATCAATATCCTCGGCAATGCGGGCCTTGAGGATATCCAGAGAGGCAAATTTTTCCTCATCGCGCAATTTATGGCAGAACTCTACCGCCAATTCACGACCATATAGATCGCCACTAAAGTCGAACAGGTTAACCTCCAGTAGCGGCCTGGCACCTTCACCTTCGACTGTCGGGCGGAAGCCTACGTTCGCTACGCCATCCAGTTCCGCATATCCACAAGCCATATCTCTACCGTCAGTGGCAGTGGTACGAACCGTATAAACTCCCACCAATGGGGAGCGGTAGCGGCGCAAGCGGACATTGGCTGTAGGCGCGCCCAACTGACGTCCCAGGGCGCGACCTGGGGCAACCCGGCCGGTAATCCGGTAGGGTTTGCCCAGTAGTGCCTGTGCCAGCTCAAAATCCCCCCGCTGCAGGGCCTCACGGATGCGGGTGCTGCTAACCCGGGCCCCACGTATTTCCAAGGTTGCCGTATCTTCAACGGTAAACCCGTGCTGCTCCCCCATTTTTTGTAACAGAACATAATCGCCACTGCGATCGCAGCCAAAACGGAAATCATCGCCAACTACCAGGTGGCGAATGTCCAGTCCGTCGAGCAGTATACGCCGGACAAATGCCTCGGCGCTGAGGTTGCGCAGGGTTTCATTAAACTGAAGACACAGAACTCGGTCGACACCAGCCTCGAATAGCGCCAGCACTTTTTCCTTAAAACGCATCAGTCGCGCGGGGGCTTTATCGCTAGAAAAAAATTCGTGGGGTTGAGGCTCGAAAATAATCGCCACTGAGGGCAGACCTTGTTCCAGCGCACGCTGCCCTAACTGCGAAATTATTGCCTGGTGACCGAGATGCACACCGTCGAACGAGCCGATCGTCGCCACGCTTCCCCGGTGGCGGGGGCGCAGGTTGTGCAACCCGCGGATTAGTTCGCGCTCCTGGGCCAAAACGATCTTCCCATCCTCACAAAATCGAGCCGCACAGTATAGCGGATTCCCACTGGGCGGCCAGTGGTCGCTCATATTTACCGCCGGACAAAGACATCTACGCCTGAAGACCTTAACTCGTCGCGCGGAAATGGCGCGGGCGCAAGCCCGATGCAAGCAGCACCAGGAGGTAAGTCAGGCCTCCAGCCGCAACCAACAGGCCCATACGCCAAGCCCTAGTAAACCAACCCCACTCACTCCAACCGCTCCAGAAATGCAGCACCCCGAGCAATACTGCCACCATGAGCAGATTCGCTACTACAAGGCGCAACAAATAACCCACCCAACCGGCTTCAGGGGTATAGACGTCATCCCTGCGCAGCCCCTTGTACAATAGCCAAGCATTAATAGCCGCCTGGCAGGCAGTGGCAAGGGCCAGCCCCATATGACCCAGCTTGAAATAGTGATTCAGCGGAATGACAAATAAGAGGCTCAAAACCATCTTGGCCGAAATCGCAATTAACCCAAAACGAACTGGAGTATAAGTATCCTGGCGTGCAAAGTAGCCGGGTGCCAAAACTTTGATCAACATAAAGGCCAAGAGCCCCATGGCATAGGCGCGCAGGGACCAAGCCGCCATCTGCATATCTCGCGGTTGCATCTCTCCGTATTGGAACAGCGTGGTCAGCAAGGGCTCAGCCAGTACAATCAGGGCCACTGCCGCAGGCAGGGAGATCAGAGTGACGCTGCGTAATGCCCAGTCGAGGGTGTGTCGAAAACGGCGAGGGTCCCCATCACTGTGCTGGCGCGAGAGATTCGGCAGTATCACCGTGGCCACGGCAACCCCAAATACTCCCAGAGGCAATTCTGTAAGGCGGTCAGAAAAGTACAACCAGGATACACTGCCGCTGGGAAGGAATGACGCGAGCAGTGTATCCAAAACCAAACTGATCTGGGTAACCGAAACCCCAAATATGGCCGGAGCCATTAGGCGCAGGACCTTGCGCACCCCGGGATGACTCCAATCCCATTTGGGTCTTGGCAGCAAACCCTCTCGGGCCAGGAAAGGCAACTGGAACAGTAGTTGCACAACTCCAGCCACAAACACCCCCCAGGCAAGCGCCAAGATTTGCGGATCAAACCAGGAAGTGGCCACCGTCGCAGCCCCGATCAATACCAAATTCAACATTACCGGAGTCAGTGCTGGAATCGCAAAACGGTCAAAGGTATTCAGGATTGCGCCGGTAAATCCGGCGAGGGAAATCAGCATCAGGTAGGGAAAAGTAATCTGTAACATATCTGCAGCTAGATCGAACTTCTCCCGCTCACTGCCGTCCCACCACCAACCAAAAGCAAAAATACCCGTCACTATTGGCGCGAACAGCACCCCAAACAGGGTCACTAGCAGCAGCACTCCACCCAGAGCACCGGCAACCCTGTCGTTCAGCTCCCTTGCCGCCGCTACTCCCCCTTTTTGGCGGTATTCAGCTAGTACTGGCACAAACGCCTGGGCAAATGCCCCCTCAGCAAACAGGCGACGAAAGAAGTTGGGAATTTTGAAAGCGACAAAGAAGGCATCGGCGGCATCTCCCGCCCCAGCAAAGCGGGCCAGAGCCATATCCCGCGCCAGACCGGCAATCCGTGACAGCATTGTCGCAGCGCCAACCACTGAGCTACCACGCAGCAGCCGCGAGGCGCCAGATTTTTCAACGGGTTGCTGCTGAACAGGGGGCTGCTGGGACAAAACTTCAACTCCTGGCAATAGGTAGGATCATTTGGACGGCAAGTCTACCGCAATTCAACAGTAACTTTGGAAGATCAGGAGGAGTCCGCGGCCCTACGACATAGTGCCTGCGAGCCTATACTAGCAATGAGCTAGTCACGCGTCCCACGGATCAGGTGGCGCGGGGAGATAAAGGATGACCATTAACGCTTTAATTATTGCTCTGGCACTGGCGATTGTGCTCTATATAGCAGTGATGCGCGGTCCCCGTCCCCGGCGAGTCCGAGTTCGAGTGGATTCACCTCGCGACCGGCGCTACCGTCGCCTGCTGTAACTGGCCATTTGGCCACCTGCCACATTTCGCCATATTTGCTCTGCAGTTTGCCACTGCAGCGCCACGCCAGCGCCTCCATGAGGCTTTTTAATAACACTCAAACGGGCCGGGAACACCCCGACCCCAACGAGTAAGAAAAAAAGCCCCCAAGGAGAAAAGCAATGAAAAAAGCGTTATTGGTAGCAGCCCTGACTTCCCTGATCGCTTCCGGTGCCCAGGCAAAGGAACACAATGAATCAAATCTGACCCCGGCCAAACAGGCCACGGTCTTTACTTCAGCAGCGGTTGCCGGCGCAGCCGTTGGTGGACCGGTTGGATTTATCGCTGGAGCACTCGGCGGGGCTTGGCTCGGCGAGCAGATCAAGCAAGCAGACGAGGCAGATATGCTGGCAACACAACTGACAGAGAGCCGTGCAGGGCTCAGCAACCTGGCACAGCAATTGGATGCGGCTCGACTGTCCGCGAACGATGCCAGCCAACTGGCACTGGATTCCCTCCAATTCCAAATGCTGTTTACCACCGGAGAAGACGAGCTTCAGGAGGGCCAACTCCAACAATTGGGTGCCATGGCCGATTTCCTCAAGCGCCACCCGCACCTGCAAATTCAACTGGAGGGCCATGCCGACCCTCGGGGTAGTGATGGCTACAACAACGTGCTGTCAGACCAGCGCGCCCTGAGTGTGGAACAGGCTCTGGTATCTCTGGGTATCGACGCCTCCCGTATAAATCGCCGCGCTATGGGTTCCACTTATTCCCAGGCGACTCGCGGCGATGTAGATGCCTATGCGATGGAACGCCGGGTAGACATCCGTTTCTCTATGCCGGAATCTGTTGCCGGCAGTTTCTGAACCTGCATCGGCGGGCCCTAGCGGACTGTAAATCCGCTATCGTAAGTCAAGATATAAAATGCACTGGTATCAGGTGGGCGGATTACAAATACGCTCACCTGCCCCCCCCTCCAAAGAAACCCTGTTGTGTTTGCGGGCGATCTGCGCCCGCCTTTTTGCCAATAACCCGCAATTTCGTGCATGATTCTCAACCATAAAAAGGAAGCAGCCGGAATCAGCCATGAGTGCAACTATCGCCATTGTCGAAGACGAACGCGTTATCGCCGAAAATTATCGCGACGCTCTGCGCCGCAGCGGTTATCGGGTCGATCTCTATAGTGCGAGAGCTGAGGCTATGGATGCCTTTCGCCAGCGTTTGCCGGACCTCGCTGTGATCGATGTCGGCCTAGGCAGCGAAGTGGAGGGTGGGTTCGAACTGTGCCGCGAGTTACGAGCCATGGCACCTAGCCTGCCAATCCTGTTTCTTACAGCCAGAGATTCGGAGCTGGATATTATCTCCGGGCTGCGCCTCGGTGCCGACGATTACCTGACCAAGGATATTTCTCTGCCGCACATGCAGGCACGCATCAACGCGCTGCTACGCCGGGTGAGTGTTCTGCGAGACCAAGGTGATCAAGGGGAGAGCCTGACCCAAGGTAAATTGGATCTGGATATATCCAGGCTTCACTGCCACTGGGATGGACAGCCAGTAGACCTGACCGTTACTGAATTCTGGATAGTCCATGCACTGGCTAAGAGACCCGGGCACGTCAAGTCGCGCAACCAACTTATGGAAGCTGCGCGAGTGGTTCTGGATGACAACACCATCACGTCTCATGTGAAGCGTATTCGCCGCAAGTTCCAGACCCTGGACGGAGAGTTCAACTCCATTGGCACTGCCTACGGTATGGGTTATCGCTGGCAACTTTAATAATTTTGGCCTCGGCGCATAAGATTTAAAGAGCACCGCCCATGAAGCTTCGCCGCCAACTCCTGCTTGTCAGCCTTGTCGCCCTGGCCCTTCCATGGGCCGGCTGCCAGTATCTGCGCCAAGTGGATGCGGCCCTGGCGCAGGGACAGTTACAGGCACTAGAAGCGACCGCCGCGGCAATTGCCGCCCGTTTAGCCAGTGCACCGCAGTTGATTGCCCCTGATCCCCTGCGCCACGCTCGCCCTCCTGGCGCTCAACTCTACCTAAACCCGCTTTCACAGCCCCCTATGGTCGATGGCTATGGCGATGACTGGCGCCCCTTGGGCCTGAAACCCAGAGAGCTACTCGACGAAAAGCTTAACCCGCTGGCACAGGTAACCTTCGGGCAATATAGCGAACAGGTTTTCATGCTTCTGACTGTCAGTGACTCCACGCCGGCTTACCGCGACCCCCGAACCGGCCTGCTGGCCGGTGGTGATACTGTCGAACTATTCACTGGTGGCCGGCATTACATATTGCCAGTGGCAAGCCGGGGCACCACAAGCGCCATGTGGCATAATCCAAGAGAGGGGCGATACGAACGTGAACTGCGCCTGCGCGGACGCTGGACCTCCTCTCCTGATGGCTACCAGCTCGAATTAACCCTTCCCTACGATCTAACTCAGGGAGGCCTTTCAATTCGCATCCTGGATCGCAACCGCAGTGACGGTGTAGCGCCTGTTCGCAGTTCCAGCACATTGCCCTCCGATGGACAGCCCGGTCGCCTGACAGCCCCCCTGCCTCAACTACAGGCCGAGCTGGATCATTTTGCCCGCCCGAGTCTGCGCCTAGCCGTAGTGGATAACGAAGGATTCCTTCTCGCAAGCAGCGGGCAGCTGCAGCCAGAGCCCTCCGAGAAGGTAACCACCACTCCCTGGTTGCGCAGCTGGATTTACCGCAAGTTATTGGCGCGGGAAACTTTACCGCCACTACCTGTGGATAGGTTGCCATTGAGTCATGCACCTAACCGCGATACCGAAGAGCAGTGGTTTGGCGGTCCCCTACAGTCACGCATTGGTGTTGTCAGCGTCCCGGTTGTCACTCGAGCCGACGAAGTAATCGAGCGACCAATGCTAGGTCGGGTATTGGTGCTTCAATCCGGCGAAGCCATACAGTCCATGACAGAGGGCGCTGCCCACCGGCTTTGGCTGATTAGCTGTGCTGCCGCAGCCACTGCATTGATGTTTCTACTTGGCTATGCCAGCTGGCTATCCTGGCGTATACGCAAACTGAACCGCGCCGCACGCCACGCCGTAGACGCAAGCGGCAAGTTGCGCGGTAACTTCCCTCATTCAAAGGCCAGCGATGAGCTGGGCGCCCTAAATCGCGCCTTTGCCAGCCTGCTCGGTGAACTGGACCAATATCATCAGTACCTGCGCACATTAGCCAGCAAGCTCTCACATGAGCTGCGCACACCCCTGGCTGTAGTTCGCTCTTCCCTGGATAACCTTTCTGCTGGCGAACTGGATTCCCACAGCCGCCGCTACGCTGAGCGCGCATTAGACGGCAGTGAACGCCTTTCCAGCATCCTCAACAGCCTCTCTGCCGCGAGCAACCTCGAGGCCAGTATCCATCAAGCTGAGCGCGAAACGTTTGATCTCGCCGACCTCCTTGAAGTTATGGTCCAGTGTTATGGCGATGCTCACCCTAAACACCACTTCACGCTGGATAAGCCCCCGGGAGAGTTACACTGTCACGGCGCCCCGGAGTTACTTGCGCAACTACTGGACAAACTGGTAGACAATGCCTGTAGCTTCGCCCCGGAAGGCAGTGATATCCACTTGTCCGCTCACACATATGATGACAGTTATCTGATCACGGTGAGCAATGATGGCCCACTGCTACCCAGCGGCTATGCGCACAAACTATTCGATTCCCTCGTGTCTGTGCGCAAGGATGGTGATAATGCAGGCCACCTTGGTCTCGGATTACATATCGCCAAGCTAATCGCTGACTATCATTGCGGTCGCTTGCAGGCTCGCAACCGCACCGATAACAGCGGCGTAGAGTTCAGCCTTAAGCTACCAAACCGCTGACACATGCCAGAGTTTCTAGCCATATCCACAAGACGCAACCGGCTATGGTTGACAAACAACCAACTGTGGGGATAATGTCGCGTCCCGATCGGGCCCCAGGGCCTGTTAGTTACAGATTTACAGATTCCAGACAGGAGCAACCGGTGGCCAACTCACCTCAAGCGAAGAAACGCGCGCGCCAAAACGACAAGCGCCGCATGCATAACGCCAGTCTGCGCTCCATGGTGCGCACCTACATCAAGAAGGTAGTTGCGGCCATCGATGCAGGCGACGCTGAAAAAGCAAAAACTGCATATGCAGAAGCGGTACCTGTTATCGACCGCATGGCAGACAAAGGCATTATTCACAAGAATAAAGCCGCTCGCCATAAGAGCCGCCTGAACGCACAGGTTAAAGCTCTGGCAGCCTAATTCTTTAGGCAACAGACACAAAAAAGCCCCGCGTTGCGGGGCTTTTTTGTGTCTGTCATTTAACTCTAAAGCAAGATCAGATTATCCCGGTGAATTAACTCATCATCATCGCGGTAACCGAGCAACTCAACAAACTTCTCCGATGCCCGGCCAAGAATCCTGGCACTCTCACTGCTATCGTAATTGACCAGCCCGCGGGCAACTTCCCGCCCTTCACCACTGCGACAGGAAACCAGATCCCCCCGCTGGAAACGCCCTTCCACTTCAGTCACCCCCACCGCCAGTAAGCTGCCGCCACTCTCACAAAGAGCTTTTTCCGCCCCGCTGTCAAGCACCAGGGTACCGCGCACCTGCAGCTGGCCGGCGAGCCAGCGTTTGCGAGCTGTTAAAGGATCAGCGTCTGGCAACAATAAGGTACCCAGAGACTCCCCTGCCCATGTGCGCATGATTACTTTTTCCTGTGCCCCACCAGCTATCACGGTACAGGCACCGGAGCGAGCCGCCAATTGCGCAGCGCGCACCTTGGTAGTCATGCCACCGCGCCCAAGCCCACTGCGCGAATCCCCCGCCATAGCCAGCAAGCTAGGATCCAGGGCAGAGGCCTTCTCGATTAATTCCGCCTGGGGATTATCACGGGGGTCCTCAGTAAACAGCCCATCCGCATCCGTCAGAATCAGCAGCGTATCAGCCTCCACTAGATTGGCGACTAGTGCAGCAAGCGTATCGTTATCACCAAAACGAATCTCATCGGTGACGACCGTATCGTTTTCGTTGACAATGGGCACGGCACCCAAAGAAAGCAGGGTTTTCAGGGTGCTACGTGCATTGAGGTAGCGGGTACGGTTGGAAAGGTCATCATGGTCCAGCAGAATCTGTGCACTGCGTAAATCAAAGCGCCCAAAAGCCTGCTCATAAACCTGCACCAAATGGCTTTGCCCCACCGCCGCAGCGGCCTGCAACTGATGAATAGACTCCGGTCTTCGCCCCCAACCTAAACGATCCATACCTGCAGCGACGGCGCCAGAAGATACAAGTACCACCTCAATACCACGCTGTCGCAGTTCGGCTATCTGCTCAACCCAGGCAGAGATAGCCACGCTATTGACACCTCGACCGTTATCGGTCAAAAGGGCACTACCAATCTTGACAACCCAGCGCTGGCTATTCGCCAGCTCACGACGGGAATCTGAATTAGAGCCCATGCTCCCTCCTGAATATCGCCCCTAAGGGTCATTTAAACCATTTTTATTATTCAGAAGCCCACAATAATTAGAACCTGGGGCAGCTCAGGAGGGACTTTGCCAAATGAGATAACTCAAGGGCGATACTCAATATCGACATCGTGTTCATCGTCATCCCAATCCTCATCATCATCCACATGCTCCCTGGCTGCCTTGCGCTTAGCCCTATGGCTCTCACGCAACTCCTCAATACGCTCACGGGCCTCACGCTGCATCTGGCGCTGAGACTCCAGTTCTGCCTGCGCCAACTCAGGGTCACGGTCCTCATCTTCCTGGCGTTCCTCGAGGTAATCCATTAGACGACCACTGAGGATATCAGTGCCCTCTTTGCGGATTGCTGCCACACGGAAAACAGGACCGGTCCAACCCAGCGCATCTACAATTGCCTGGCAACGCTCCTCCAGTTCTATCGCCGGTACCAAGTCAGTTTTGTTCAGTACTAACCAGCGTTCACGTCCAGCCAGTGTCTTACTGAAGCTGGAGAGCTCATGCTCAATAGCTCGGGCATTTTCCACCGGATCAGAACCATCAAATGGTGCCAAATCCACCAAGTGCAACAGCACACGACAGCGGGTCAAGTGCTTGAGGAAGCGAATCCCAAGACCCGCCCCCTCTGCTGCCCCCTCAATCAGGCCGGGAATATCGGCAATCACGAAGCTTCGGTGCTTCTGCACCTGTACCACACCGAGGTTAGGTACCAGGGTAGTAAAGGGATAGTTGGCCACTTTGGGCTTGGCTGCGGAAACTGCACGAATAAAGGTGGATTTACCCGCATTGGGGAGTCCAAGCATGCCTACATCGGCGAGAACCTTCAGCTCCAGCTTGAGACTGCGCACCTCCCCCTCAGTACCATTTGTTGTCTGCCTGGGAGCGCGGTTGGTACTGGACTTAAAGCGAGTATTACCCAGACCGTGAAAGCCGCCCTGGGCAACCAGAAGGCGCTCGCCGGCCTCAGTCATGTCGCCGACCGCTTCGCCACTATCCACATCAATCACAGTGGTTCCCACGGGGACTTTCAGCACCAGGTCTTCTCCCTTGGCCCCCGTACAGTTGCGCCCGCGGCCCGGCTGTCCACTTTCAGCTGCATAGCGAGGTTGATAGCGGTAATCTACCAGGGTATTGAGGGAATCATCGGCTTCCAGGTAAACGGAACCGCCATCGCCGCCATCACCGCCATCCGGGCCTCCTTTTTCTACAAACTTCTCCCGACGGAAGCTCAAGCAACCGTTACCGCCTTTACCTGCCTGGACAACGATGGGCGCCTCATCGACAAACTTCATAATCTCTCCACCGCTATAGCGGTTGCCTTATCCGGTACGCGCATCCGCGCACCCCTATCATCATACCAGCCGACAAGCCGCCCCCTGTGGGCACCTGCCACCCTAACTTCCCGTCGCCGCTTTTCTGCGACTTTTCCAACAAAAAAGCCCCGCAATAGCGGGGCTTTTTATGAAGCTTGGGCTAATGACCGCTTAAGCAGTTTCGATAGAAACAAACTTGCGGTTGTTGGGACCCTTAACTTCAAACTTCACAACGCCGTCCGCAGTGGCGAACAGGGTGTGGTCTTTGCCCATACCAACGTTAATACCTGCGTGGAATTTGGTGCCACGCTGACGAACGATGATATTGCCTGCTGCTACAGACTGGCCGCCAAAGCGCTTCACGCCCAGGCGTTTACTCTCGGAATCGCGACCATTTCGCGTACTACCGCCAGCTTTCTTATGTGCCATGAGTCGTTACTCCTCTGTTATGCCTTAATGCCAGTGATTTTGACTTCGGTATACCACTGACGGTGGCCTTGGCGCTTCATGGAGTGCTTGCGACGACGGAATTTGATGATTTTCACCTTCTCGCCGCGGCCGTGGCTCACTACTTCAGCCGATACTTTAGCGCCATCTACAACGGGAGCGCCGATGTTAATCTTGTCGCCATTAACGACCATCAGCACTTTGTCGAAATCAATGGTTTCGCCGGTAGCTACTTCCAGCTTTTCCAGGCGAAGAACTTCGCCCTCTTCTACACGGTGTTGCTTACCACCGCTCTCAAAAACAGCGTACATATTTCTATGCTCCGATATGGACGACACGAAGCAGCGGGAGGACTATTGAGTCACTGCTCCGCATTTCGGGAGCTTGCGCCGTGTTGTTTAACATCTATATTCGCCAAACGACCCCAAAGCAGCTGAATAGCCACATGAAGCCCGCAATTGACGGGGCGCAGATTCTAATCAATTCGTCGGGTTGATACAATAGCGCCCCTTTGCTGCCCGGGCCCCGGGGGGCGCCAGTCTAGTCGTATAAGGAACTCTCACATGCTGCCTTTTCACCGGGTCGCCGCCGAAGACTTTGCCGCGGTCAACCAGCGCATTCTCGATCAACTGCACTCGGACGTTCCTCTGGTGGAAAACATAGGGCACTATCTGGTCGAAGCCGGCGGCAAGCGCTTGCGCCCTCTTCTGGTGCTTCTCTGTGCACGTGCCTGTGGTTATAAGGGGGAGAGCCACATTGACCTCGCGACTATCATCGAGTTCATCCATACCGCCACATTACTGCACGATGATGTGGTGGACACATCCGACATGCGTCGTGGCCGCCTCACAGCTAACGCAAAATGGGGCAATGCTCCTAGCGTGCTAGTGGGGGACTTCCTCTATTCCCGCGCCTTCCAGATGATGGTAGCCCTCAGGGATATGGATATCATGGCAATCCTCTCCGACACCACCAATACTATTGCTGAGGGTGAGGTTCAGCAGCTGGTAAATGCTGGTGATCCCGCGGTGGGCGAGGACAATTACTTTACGGTTATCCACAAAAAGACCGGCGCCCTGTTTGAAGCCGCCTGTGAAACTGCCGCCGTAATGGCTAACTGCACCAACGGGGAACAAACGGCCCTGAAACTCTATGGCCGCCACTTGGGCCTTGCCTTCCAACTTGTGGATGATGCTCTCGACTATCGTGGCAACCCAGAAGAACTTGGGAAAAATGTAGGTGACGACCTGGCGGAGGGCAAACCAACCCTGCCACTAATCTATACCATGGCCAATGGCAGCAAAGATCAGGCCCAATTGGTAAAAGAAGCGATAGAGCAACGCAGCGCGGAAAAACTATCCGAGATAGTCGACGCGATTGAAGCCTGCGGCGCCCTGGACTACACCATGGAGCGTGCACGTGCCGCTGTTAACAACGCTAAAGAGCAGCTGGAGTTCCTACCCAACTGCGAACAAAAGCTGGCTCTGCAACAACTGGCCAGCTTTGCCGTAGAGAGAAGCGTATAGCACTTTTAGCCACAGCAGCCGGGCCACCAACTATATTAGTTAGTGGCCCTATCACTCAAATACGCCTCCAGGAACATAAGTACTCCCCATACCTGAGTGCACTCCCCTCACTTACAAGGTGGGCAATATTTGTAACAATACGTTGCGAATTAAAGAGTCATCCTCCAAATTGCAGCCTCTATAACTCTTAATCACAGTTTTACAAAAATCGAGCCAGGTTACTTCCCTATAAATGCAACACCGCCATTTGTAGCCAAGCTATTGCACTACTTATCCGAAAAATTAAATAAGCAGGACCAAAAACTTAGCCATATCAAAGATTTAGGCATTTATTATTTTTGGCCCATAAATACCAAACGAAACTTTAGCACCATCAGTTTGAAGGAAAACAGCTTCAAAGTTTCCTCCAATGGAAAATACCCAGAAGAAAAATTATGAGGCCATCCACTGCCCTATATCAATTTAGATTAGCACCTGAAATATTCCCACAAAATAACCTTGTGATCACTAGAGGTGAATTAACTTCATCATACGTAGTGGATTACAAATTCCTGCATGACAACAATCCTTGCAGCAATAAGCTGGAATTTTTAATTTTGCAAATACACAATATTCCTCTATGTATACTAAGGACCCTATAGCTGCAAAAAAATACTGGATACAGTTGTAATCAACAAAGGAAGCTTTGGTTTTTTGGTAAAGTCAGAAGGTCATTTGGACGGTTCAAATTGAACAGGCATCAGTATGAATATTTGGTCTATGCGACAGCAATTGTTGCATGCGTCCATGAACGGTGGAAAATTTATGCACAATATTTAAATACCATGCAAAACTCTATTACCAGAAATATCCGCCCGCTTTAGACTTACGGGACAACAGATTAAAATATGAAATTTTATTTACTAGTAATTATATTATTAATTTAGGCAGGGAAGGCCAGCCAAATTTTTGACTGACCTTAAACAGGTCTCTTAAATTTTAACTACTGTATTTACTCTATCTTTTTCAAGCGCGAATTAAATCAAGAAGCTCTTGAGTTTTTTCACGCATTAGCGCCTCATTCCCACGGGACTCAACATTTAAGCGTACTACGGGCTCGGTATTGGACATACGCAAGTTAAAGCGCCAATCGGGATAAGCCACACTCAAGCCATCTACATGCTCAACGCTCTCAGCTCCCGGAGCATACTTTGCTTCGGCCATTTTTAGTAATTCAGCGGCATCCTTCACCTTAGAATTAATTTCCCCAGAACAGGGGAAAGCAGCCATACGCTCACTCACCAACTGAGACAAAGATTTACCACTGCGACTTACCAGCTCTGCCACTAAAAGCCAGGGGATCATACCGCTGTCACAGTAAGCAAAGTCACGGAAATAGTGGTGCGCACTCATTTCACCGCCATAGATAGCGTCTTCTTTACGCATGCGCTCTTTGATAAATGCATGACCGGTCTTGCTCTGCACGGGCTCCCCGCCAGCTGCATGGACAATGTCCTCGGTATTCCACAGCAGGCGTGGATCATGAACAATTTTCGCACCATCATTTTTGAGCAAAAATGCCTCTGCAAGCAGGCCTACCACATAATAACCTTCGATAAATTCACCTTTTTCATCGAAGAAGAAACAGCGGTCGAAATCGCCATCCCAGGCAATCCCGAAATCGGCACCACACTCTCTCACAGCTTCCGCAGTCGCTGCACGGTTTTCCGGCAAAATTGGATTGGGAATACCATTGGGGAAGTTACCATCCGGCTGATGGTGTACTCGTACAAATTCAAATGGCAGATGCGGTGCCAAGGCATCAACCACTGCACCAGCGCCGCCATTACCAGCATTTACCACTAGCTTGAGTGGCTTCAAAGCCGTGCTATCGATATAAGACAGCAAATGTTTTACAAAATCGACACGGTGTTCAAAGCGATATAGATCACCTCGCCTTGGTGCTGAGGCAAAGTTATTTTGCTCTGCCAATCGCTTGATATCCAACAGACCAGTATCGCCACTAATTGGACTACTTCCTGCACGGACAAATTTCATACCATTGTAATCCATAGGGTTATGACTCGCGGTTACACAGATGCCGCCATCAAAATCCCCATGGGAAGTGGCAAAATAAACTTCTTCAGTGCCACACTCGCCAATATGAAATACGTCAGCACCGGTATCGCGTAAACCATTCGCCAGAGCATCGGTCAGTTCAGGGCTGGTCAAACGAATATCATGCCCAACTACAACCCGTCGCGCTCCGAGGAATTGGGCAAAAGCACGCCCCACACGATACGCAACATCTGGATTTAACTCTTCCGGCACACGACCGCGTAAATCATAGGCCTTAAAACAGGTAAGCTCAGCCACTTACTTCTTCTCCTGGGCAGCCTGCTTGGGCAGGTAAACATTCTCATAGACATGGTTCGTAGCTTCGATAAAGCCTTCAACCGAACCACAATCAAATCGGCGCCCCTTAAATGCGTAGGCCAAAACGCAGCCCTGACGGGCCTGGGCTAGCAGCGCATCGGTAATCTGTACCTCTCCATTCTTGCCGGGAGGAGTATCGCGTATCAGGTCAAAGATATCTGGAGTCAGAATATAGCGACCAATAATCGCATTATTGCTTGGCGCCTCTTCGGCCGTCGGCTTTTCCACCATATCGGTAACCTGGTACAAACCGGGCTTGATCTCATTGCCCGCAATCACACCAAATTTGTGGATATGTTCAGTAGGCACCTCTTCGACAGCAACAATACTGCAGCGAAACTGCTTGTATAACTGCACCATCTGCGCAAGTACGCCTAACTCCTCATTCAGGCACAGGTCATCTGCCAGCACTACAGCGAATGGTTCGTCCCCTACCAAGCGGCGCCCCTGAAGAATTGCGTCCCCCAAACCGCGCATTTCTCCCTGGCGCGTATAGGAAAAACTGGCGCTATCAATGACTTTGCGAACGGAATCAAGGTATCGTTCCTTACCAGTACCCGCTATCTGGTGTTCCAACTCAAAATTGGTGTCGAAATGATCTTCGATGGCGCGCTTGCCCCGACCAGTGACAAAGCCGATTTCCGTCAGCCCGGCTTCTATCGCTTCCTCTACGCCATACTGCACCAGTGGCTTATTCACCAGAGGCAGCATCTCTTTGGGCATGGCTTTCGTAGCAGGTAAGAAGCGGGTGCCGTAACCGGCAACCGGGAATAAACATTTCTTGAGCATTATGCTCCCCCATAATTTTGAAACGAGCGCACCCAGTGCTTGGCCGGCAACTTATCATAGTTGTTAGGGTCATTCACTTACAGATAATGACGCTAAAATCCCTTATTGGACCATAAAATCTACTACTGAATGCTCTAAGATTGTGAAAGCAATTCCAGCGCCAGTCACAAAAACAGCCCTGACCGACTAGACAAGCGACACAGAGCCCTTAGAATGCCCGCTCTTACAAAAACGCCCAGTATGGATTGCGTAACCACCCACCAACGGGGAAAAAATGAGTAATTTTGTTCAAAAAAGCACCTATAGCAGAGAGGAGCTACTGACCTGCTCCCGGGGCGAGATGTTTGGCCCTGGCAATGCACAACTGCCCGCTCCCAATATGCTGATGCTGGATCGCATCACACATATCTCAAAGGAAGGCGGAGCCTTCGGTAAGGGAGAACTGATTGCGGAACTGGACATTCACCCCGACCTTTGGTTTTTCGATTGTCACTTTCCAGGCGATCCGGTAATGCCCGGTTGTCTCGGGTTAGATGCAATGTGGCAGCTACTCGGCTACTTTTTGGCCTGGAAAGGTAACCCCGGGCGCGGTCGCGCACTCGGCTGTGGCGAGGTCAAATTTACCGGTCAGATTTTGCCCACCAGCAAGAAAGTCACCTATCACATCCAGATGAGCCGTATTGTTGAGCGCAGGCTTGTTATGGGAATTGGCGATGGTACCGTTGCTGTAGACGGCCGTGAAATTTACACAGCTAAGGATCTTCGCGTAGGCTTATTTACCCGTACCGATAATTTTTAAACACACCGTAAACCATTGTCGGTAGAAATCATGTAGTCCTCTACCGACAAGCTATGCTGGAGACCACTATGCGTCGGGTAGTCATTACCGGAATGGGTATTACATCCTGTATCGGCACCAATACAAAAGAAGTCACCGCCTCGTTGAGAGAAGGACGCAGCGGAATCCGCTTTCAGGAGGAGTACCGGGAGCTCGGCCTGCGCAGCCAGGTAGCGGGCCAGGTCGATATCGACTTCAAGGAACATATCGATAGAAAGCAGCTCCGCTTTATGGGTGATGCAGCCGCCTACGCATATATAGCCATGCAAGAGGCCATTGATATGTCAGGCCTGCAGGAGGATCAGATATCCAACCCGCGCACAGGTATTGTGATGGGCTCAGGCGGCACATCCACCCAGCAAATTATTGATGCGGCCCATACCCTCAAGGAAAAGGGCGTAAGGCGCGTGGGCGCCTACCGGGTGCCTCAGGTAATGAACAGTACCGTTTCCGCTTGTTTAGCCACCCCATTCAAGATCAAGGGAGTGAACTACAGCATTTCTTCCGCTTGTGCCACCAGTGCGCACTGTATAGGGAATGGAGCCGAGCTGATCCAGATGGGTAAGCAGGACATTGTCTTTGCAGGTGGTGGTGAGGAGCTAGCCTGGAGTTTGACTCACCTTTTTGATGCAATGGGCGCCCTATCGAGCAAATATAACGATACCCCAACGAAGGCCTCACGTCCCTACGATGCCGACCGGGATGGCTTCGTTATCGCCGGTGGCGGCGGCTGCCTGATATTGGAAGAAATGGAGCACGCTGTAGCCCGTGGAGCCACCATCTATGCCGAGCTGACCGGCTACGGCGCAACCTCTGATGGTTACGATATGGTCGCCCCCAGTGGTGAGGGTGCAACCCGCTGTATGCAACAAGCGTTAGCGGGAATGGACGGCAAAGGACTGAGAGGTAACGTGGATTACATTAATACCCACGGCACCTCAACCCCAGTTGGAGACGTGGCTGAATTGAAGGCTATGCGTGAAGTCTTTGGTGACACAGTTCCAGCATTTGCCTCTACCAAGTCCCTTACAGGCCACTCCCTCGGCGCCGCTGGCGTACAAGAGGCGATTTACAGTCTACTGATGATGCAAAACAACTTTATCGCTGCATCTGCCAATGTAGAGAATCTGGACCCTGCAGCTGTGGGTATGGATCTGGTGACCGAAGTTCGCGACAGTGAGATCAAGCGGGCCATGTCTAATAGTTTTGGATTTGGTGGTACTAACGCCTGCCTAGTATTCGACAAGATCTAAACAAAAAAAGGCGCCATATAGGCGCCTTTTTTATCTTTGCTGATAGAAACCTAACCAGACTTTTCTGCACCCAAACGTTCTAACCAAAGCTCTACCTGTCGGGTGAGCCCCTGGCGCCAGCTGTGCTGCTGAATGCCAAACACATCCCTCAATTTTCCACAGGCCAGCACAACACTGCGATCCTTTTGACCAGAATCCTCTAATGCACTGAGTTGCACAAACCGCTCTTCATCGTGAAATGACTGTGCCCGCTCCACAACCTCTAACGCAAACTCTATAGCGGTGCAGCTGTCTGAACTTCCGTAATGATAAACCCCTGGAGCAAAGGCACCACTGGCTAGCTGTTGTGCTATCGCTACCGTCACACGAGACAAATCGAGAACAGTAACCGGATTACCGTTATTGATACCATCCAGTTCGAGCGGTTCACCAGTTATAAAGCCCCGTAATACCCGCGCAAGCAGGGCTTCCAGGTTGCTATCCACCATCCAGCCAAATCGCAGGATAGTCAGGTTTTCTAATCCACTCAGGGCACGCTCACAAGCCAACCACTGGCGACCACTTCGAGCCTGTGGATCCGCCACTTCATCCTCATCATATCTCCGCTGTTCACCTCCAGCGAATACCTGATAAGAGGAAAGGTGAATAACATGTTGACAGAGTCCTCTCGCGAGCTGCTTAGCCACCTGCAGAGACTCTGGCATGCCCTGGCTGTCTGCGCAGGCCGAGGCATTGATAACAATCGAGCTTGGTCGCAGCTGGTCGAGCTCTGCGGGTAAAAGCTGTTGAACACGAAAGCCAGCGCGCTGCAGGCGTTTCTGCAGAGCGCTGTCGATATCGTTACCAGCAGTAATGACCGCTACCGTGTCCGGCTTATAACCGGTATGTAGATCAGACACTGGATGGGCTTAGAAGGGAATATCGTCGTCAAAGCTGTTATCGAAACCACCCGCTGGCCCCTGGTTAGGCTGCGGCTGCGGTTTGCTGGACGGTGCCATTGGTGATGGCGCCGTGCGCCCCTGAGCAAAGGAATCCTGACCTCCCTGCTGATAACCGCCCTGGAAACCACTCTGTTGTTGCTCGTAGCCACCCTGGCTACCGCCCATAGATTGGCCGCTCATGCCAGCAGCACCCATTCCGGCACCACCCATACCCTGTCCGAAACCTCCTTGCTCCCCACGGCCGTCGAGCATCTGCATTTCACTGGCAACAATCTCGGTAGTGTAACGGTCCTGACCAGTATTCTTATCTTGCCATTTGCGGGTGCGCAGAGAGCCCTCAATGTACACCTTAGAGCCTTTGCGCAGGTACTCACCGGCAATCTCGGCCAGGCGGTTAAAGAATACCACCCGGTGCCACTCAGTGCGCTCCTGCTGCTGACCGGTCTGCTTGTCCTTCCAGCTCTCACTGGTTGCCAAGCTCACATTAGTGACCGCACCGCCACTCGGCATATATTTGGTCTCTGGATCATTACCCAAATTACCAATCAGAATTACTTTGTTGATCCCCCTGGCCATGGCCCTCTCCTCTCTTCGACCCAGGTCCTACCCAGGCAATAATCATTCAATATTTAAGATGTGAGGTGACTCACACCAACAATGCGCGACCGCCCAGATTGGCGACCAGTGTATTTTTATCCAGCAGCATACAACAGACACTACCAGTTAGTAAGCACTACCCTCTCGAGCTTTTGCCTCCCGCTCCCGCAACAACCACCAAAGCAGAATCCAAACAGACAGAACGGAAAAACCGAGCCATGCTACGGCACTGGCACCCCCAAGGCCAAAAAGGTATCCCCCCAGACTACCGCCTACAAAAGTGCCGAAAAACTGCAGTGTGGCATAGAGCCCTGAAGCTGCGCCACGGGCATTCTCAGGTGCTTTGCGAGTCAGCTGGGCTGGCAACAGAGCTTCAAGCAGGTTAAAACCAGTAAAGAAAATACCTAGCAGTAGCACAACAGCTACGGGGCCATTTATAGGCAGCAATGCCGCGCTCCCCCCCACCAGGGCAACACAGGCAAAATTCAAAGCGAGCCCCACTCTATCGCTGCGCTCTGCCGCCCGCATCAGAGGCAGCATCAGGATAAAAGTACCCAGCATCAGCGGGCCATATAGTTTCCAATGCTCTCCCGCCGGCCAGCCAAGCCTGTCGACCAACACCAATGGAAGGGCGACAAACATAGCTGTTAATAAGAGATGAGAAAAAAACGCTCCTGAAACCAATCTCCAGGTAAGGCCACTAACCAAAACCTTACGAAAACCACCGCTGAAAACCGCTGGGCGCCTTGCCACCTGGGGAGTGGGCACCACTCGCCAGACCAGCAACATCCCCAGAATTGCCAGCCCTGCTGTCACCCAGAAGATAACCGGGAGTCCCCCTGCTCCCGCGAGAGCAGGGCCCAATATTACCGCCAGCATAAATGCCACCCCTATAGAGGCCCCTATGATAGCCATGGCAATGCCTCGCTTCTCATCCCGGGTGAGATCAGCAACCAGCGCCATCACTGCTGCGGCAATCGCTCCACATCCCTGTAGAATCCTACCCACAATCAGGCCATAAACAGAGTCTGTCTGCGCGGCAATAACACTGCCTAAGGCAAAAACTGCGAGGCCAGTATAAATAACCGGCTTACGTCCCCAGCGGTCGGACAGAAGGCCCAAAGGAATCTGTAACAGTGCCTGGCTCAGCCCATAGGCACCCATCGCCAATCCCAATAGCATCGGTGTGCTATCGCGATAACCCTCACCGTAAATTGTGAGAACCGGCAATACCATAAACAGGCCGAGCATGCGAAAGACATAAAGGGAAGCCAGCCCGCCCAGGGCCCGGCGCTCAGTGGAATTCATGCAGTTCCCGGAACAGCGTTAAATTGGGCGCGCATTGTACAGCGAGCAGCCGCCAGGCTGTAGTGGAAGGCGTACAACTTTCGGGCTTTTCTAACCGCGACCATAGTCATCATCAAAGCGGACTATATCGTCTTCTCCAAGATAACTGCCGGATTGGACTTCAATTAATTCCAGGGGAATGGTTCCAGGGTTTTCCAATCTGTGCACCACCCCCAAGGGGATATAAGTGGACTGATTTTCTGTGATCAACAGCTCTTCTTCACCACGAGTTACCTTGGCGGTACCCCGCACTACGATCCAATGCTCGGCGCGGTGGTGGTGCATCTGCAAGGACAACTGCTGTCCCGGCTTAACTACAATACGCTTGACCTGGAAGCGCGGTCCGGCATCAATAGAGTCGTAATAGCCCCAGGGACGATAGACTTTGCGATGGCGCTGGGCCTCGCTGCGGCCAGAGCGCTTGAGACTGTTAACCAGCTTCTTAACCTCCTGAACCCGCTGTTTTTCAGCGATCAGCAAAGCATCATCAGTGTCTACAACTATCAGATCCTTCACTCCCAACAGGCTTACCAAACGGCTCTCTGATCGCACCAGGCAACCCTCACTCTCTTCCAGCAGGATATCTCCATGTAGCAGATTGTCATCGGTATCCCGTTCTGCCAGTTCCCAGAGTCCGAGCCAAGAACCTACGTCGCTCCAGCCCGCATCCATTGGCACCACCGCGGCAGATTCAGTGAGCTCCATCACCGCATAATCCACGGACTCATCAGCACAGGCAGCAAAAGCGACTTTATTCACACGTGTAAAGTCTAAATCCCTAACAGCACCTTTATAGGCTTCTCGGCAGGCGGTGAGTATATCTCCACGGTGCTGCCCCAGCTCTTCCAGGTAACGGGAAGCGCGAAATAAGAACATGCCACTGTTCCAGCAATGCTCACCTCCTGTCAGATAAGACTCAGCCGCCTGGGAGTCAGGCTTCTCGACAAATTCCGCCACTTTCCAGGCCTTTGCTGTCAAGAGCTCTCCACGGCGAATATAGCCATATCCCGTTTCAGCACGTGTTGGCACAATTCCAAATGTTACCAGGTGCCCTTGCTCCGCCAAGGCACTTGCCGATTGCACAGCCTCTTGGAAAGTCGTGACATCAGCCACAGCATGATCCGCCGGCAATACTAATAGCAACGGGTCATCACCACCCTCCAGAGCCGCTAAAGCCGCAAGAGCGATAGCCGGCGCCGTATTGCGCGCACAGGGCTCCAGCAGGATAGACTGAGTTCCATGGCCGATCTCCTGTAATTGCTCTGCAGCTGCAAAGCGGTGCTCCTCATTGCACACCAAAATGGGGGCCTGCAGCTGCTGTATTCCCTCCAAGCGCCGCACCGTAGCCTGCAACATGGTCTCGCTACCAATTAAAGGTAAAAATTGCTTTGGGTAGGCTTCACGGGAGAGCGGCCACAGACGAGAACCTGTGCCGCCACAGAGAATTACGGGAATCATCAATTCAATCTGCTTGGCTGTTGGATATTTGCGGCAGACGATTTTGGCACATCGGGTAGCGAGTTTATACTTGGCTGTTTTTCCGGCACCGCAGTTGTGATCGCCCTGAGCGTAACAAGTTCGAAGTCCGGCCCAGTATTATCAGTAGATAGGTAGAGCGTGGACACGATTTATGTAAGGGGTGCGCGCACCCACAACCTGAAGAATATCGATCTCGACATTCCCCGCGACAAGCTGATCGTGATAACCGGACTGTCTGGTTCCGGTAAATCCTCCCTGGCATTTGATACTCTCTACGCAGAGGGCCAGCGCCGTTATGTTGAGTCTCTCTCCACTTATGCGCGTCAGTTCCTATCGATGATGGAAAAGCCCGACGTGGATACCGTAGAGGGCCTGTCTCCTGCCATCTCCATTGAGCAGAAGTCCACCTCCCACAATCCGCGCTCTACAGTGGGTACCATCACTGAAATTTACGACTATCTAAGGCTATTATTTGCCCGGGTAGGTGAGCCTCGCTGCCCGGAGCACAATGAGCCACTCCAGGCCCAAACTGTTAGCCAGATGGTGGACCAGGTATTAGCCCTGCCAGAGGGCAGCAAGATCATGTTATTGGCACCTGTGGTTCGCGATCGCAAAGGCGAGCATCAACATGTGTTCGAGCAGCTGCGTCGAGACGGATTTGTACGTGCACGTATCGATGGGCTTATCTGCGACCTGGACGATACCCCCAAGCTGGATAAGCGCCGCAAGCACACCATTGAGGTGGTGGTAGATCGCTTTAAGGTACGTGAAGACCTGCAATTGCGCCTGGCTGAATCCTTCGAGACCGCTTTAAATCTCACTGATGGTATCGCTTCCATCAGCTTTATGGACGGTGACCAGGAAGACCGCCTCTTTTCAGCCCGCCATGCCTGTCCAGTATGTGACTACTCACTGGATGAGCTGGAGCCACGCCTGTTCTCCTTTAACAATCCTGCCGGTGCTTGTCCCAGCTGTGACGGCCTGGGAGTCAAGCAGTTCTTCGATGAAGACAAGGTGATTCTCGACCAGGAAAGCAGTATTTCCGAGGGCGCCATTCGCGGCTGGGACCGACGCAATATCTATTACTACCATATGCTCGACTCCCTCGCCGAACATTACGGATTCGACCTCGACAAACCCTGGAAAAAGCTTCGTAAAACCCATCGCAGAATTATCCTGCAGGGTAGTGGCGATGAGGAAATCGATTTCAGCTATGTCAATGATCGCGGTGATGTCACCGTGCGCCAGCATACCTTCGAGGGGATTATCCCCAACTTCCAGCGCCGCTATAGGGATACAGAATCCCAGTCTGTACGCGAAGAGCTGGCTAAATACTTGAGCACACAAAAGTGCCCTGAGTGTCACGGCACCCGTTTGCGCCGTGAGGCTCGACATGTATTTGTGGATAACCGTACACTGGCACAGATTACCGAGTTACCCGTTGGCGACGCCTTTGATTATTTCGACCACGAACTGACCTTCAAAGGCGCACAGAAAGAGATCGCCGATAAGATTCTTAAAGAGCTGCGAGACCGCTTTCGCTTCCTTGTAGATGTAGGTCTGAACTACCTGACTCTGAACCGCAGTGCAGAAACCCTATCCGGCGGTGAGGCACAACGGATCCGCCTCGCCAGTCAGATCGGTGCCGGCCTTGTCGGCGTAATGTATATCCTCGACGAGCCCTCCATCGGTCTACACCAGAGGGATAATGAGCGCTTACTGAATACACTTACCCACCTCCGTGATATTGGTAATACCGTAATCGTTGTTGAGCACGACGAAGACGCCATTCGCAGTGCCGATTTTATTGTCGATATCGGCCCCGGTGCCGGCGTTCATGGTGGCGAAGTGGTCGCGGCTGGCACCGCTGATAAGATTGCCAGGTGCAAGAAATCCCTAACCGGCCAATACCTGTCAGGTAAAAAGAAAATTGCCGTACCAGAAGAGCGTTACATCCCTGCCCCCGATTATGTTCTGCGACTCGAAGGAGCCAGCGGTAACAACTTGCAGAATGTTGACTTAGAGATTCCCGTTGGGCTATTTACCTGTATCACGGGTGTTTCAGGCTCCGGCAAGTCCACGTTAATTAACACCACCTTGTATCCGCTTGCTGCCACTGCCCTCAACAAGGCCACCACCCTAAAGGCCTCCCCTTACAAGGCTGTCCATGGGCTGGAAAACTTCGACAAGTGCGTGGATATAGACCAAAGCCCCATCGGGCGTACCCCAAGGTCCAATCCGGCTACCTACACCGGCATCTTCACTCCAATTCGCGATCTGTTTGCCGGCACCCAAGAAGCTCGTTCACGCGGCTATAAGCCTGGACGTTTCAGCTTTAATGTTAAGGGCGGGCGCTGCGAGGCCTGTCAGGGTGACGGCGTGATCAAGGTGGAAATGCACTTCTTACCAGATATCTATGTACCCTGTGATACCTGCCATGGTAAACGCTATAACCGTGAAACCTTGGAAGTACACTACAAAGGCAAGAATATCCACGAAGTGCTGGAGATGACAGTAGAAGATGCTCGGGAGTTTTTTGATCCCGTGCCGGTAATCGCCAAAAAATTACAAACCCTAATGGATGTAGGCCTCTCCTATATCAAGCTCGGCCAGGCAGCCACCACGCTCTCCGGCGGTGAAGCCCAGCGAGTGAAACTATCCCGCGAACTCTCCAAGCGAGATACAGGGCAAACCTTATATATCCTCGACGAGCCCACAACCGGCCTACACTTTGCCGATATCCAACTGTTATTGGATGTTCTGCACCGCCTGCGCGACCATGGTAATACGATAGTTGTAATAGAACACAATTTAGACGTTATCAAAACTGCAGACTGGATCGTAGACCTGGGCCCCGAGGGCGGTTCAGGCGGTGGGCAGATCATCGCTGCTGGGACACCTGAGGAAGTTGCTGAAATAAAAGTTTCCCATACCGGACGTTTTCTGAAACCGATGCTTAGTTAGTTAAGTGAGATAGGGTGCCAGTCTAAAAACCGGCATCCTGAAATCCATTGAATACCATTATGGTGGCAATAGCTATCCTAATTACTTTGAGCTTCTACAGGCCTGCTGCAAAGAAGAATTCAGGATAGTGCGACAGAAAATTAGAGAGGCTAAATCTAATTCCTCCTATTCTCTCTCCAAGAATGGATCCATATGGTCTGGAGAGAGAAGGGAATTTATAATTCCAGCACAGGACAAATACACGCTTCTTGCAGTCTCTCGTGGAGAGGAAACCGCTGAGCTATGGGAAAAACTCAACAAAGAAAGATGGAACATTACTGTGTCTTCCTATTTTTGCTCTCCACTTGAAAATTGTTATCAATCAAATTCTCAAAAAATGTCTGCAGAGGTAGATCATTGCCCAACAGATTAACACCTATACACGCCATTATTTGCTGTAAAGTAAAAAACCACCAAAACAGCTAACATATTTATTAGCAAATGGCGCCGATTTTCCACTATAGAAAACAAATAGAGCGCACTCCAGTTCTGACTGACTTGTAGGCACATAATTATGAAATATCTTAATAAGGAAAGGCTCAACTTAATAATTGCACTATGCGCCATCTTTATTTCTATAGCCTCTTTTTACGCCACTTATCTTCAAGCTAAAGCAGCTAATAAACAGGTCAGAGTAATGACGATGCCAGTCGTTAAATTTGACCAAGGCAACTTTGACGGATCAACTCAAAAAGCAACTATAATTTTCGCATTGCATAATGCCGGCGCAGGGCCTGCCATCCTAAAGAACCTAGAGTTCACATACCAAAATAAAACCTACCCTGACTTAGATACTTTTCTAGACGGCTGCTGCGCCAAGGAAAAAAATAAATTATATGAAGCTATAAGTGAACTTAAAAAAGAAGGTGATAGTATTCTTGCCAACCAGAGCGGTTTGAACACGGTGATATTGGAACAAGCCATCATTCCTGCTCAGGCATCTATAAAATTCTTAACGTTGCAAAGAACAGTTGCAAGTGACCCGCTCTGGGAAAAGCTCGACATGCTTCGAAACCATATTGAAGTTGAAGCATGCTTTTGCTCACCCTTGGGTGATTGTTACGAATCAAAGGGAGTTCAAATTTCCTCTGAAGTAAAACATTGCCCCCATAATAAAAAATAAAAAAACAGCACCTATTTGTTTAAGCGGCGCCAATTAAGACTTCAAGAGGCAAGCATTGTGCATATTGATATCAACTGCGATCTAGGTGAAGGTGTTGATCTAGCCAGCTGTGAAAAGGATGCTCAACTTATGCCCTTTATCTCCCGCTGTAATATCGCCTGTGGCGCGCACGCGGGAAGCCTAGAGATAATGCGCCTCTCCGTTATCAATGCAAGAAAACACCAGTTACAAGTTGGCGCACACCCCAGCTACCCTGATAGGGAAAATTTTGGGCGCAAATCAATAAAAATTTCCATCAATCAGTTGCTCGACTCTTTATACGAGCAACTTGAACTATTGCAAGGCCTTACTCAGGAAGTAGGAGCGCATCTCGATCATATTAAACTGCACGGAGCTCTATATAACGATGCAGAAGCAGATATAGTGCTAGCACGAAAAATTACCTCCTTACTCAATGAAGAATATCCCTCTCTGAAAATTATCGGCTTAGCCAATGGCGCAATGGAAGTTATAGCCAAGGAGAAAGGCCGCATATTTTATCGGGAGGGCTTTATGGATCGGCAATATTTAACTCCAGATAAACTGGCGCCTCGCTCCCTGCCAGGTTCCGTACTGAGTAACGTAGATTTATGCCTTGAGCGGGCTGTTGCGCTAGCTAAGGGAAAGAAATTTGCAAGTTATCATGGCACACCCCTTAAATTTTCTGTCGATACAATATGTTTACATGGGGACAACCCCCAGGCGGTTAATATTGCACAGAGGCTGATCAACCATCTACACCATCATGGGCTGAGTATCGGCTCGTGATATCTACCCAAGAAAAGCCGCGTTTCCTAAAACTCGAGTTTGACATCATTGCAAATGGGGATTGCGCGCTGGATATTCGCTTTTCAGCTGAACCCAGTGAACTCCTTAGTCGATATATAATTGGATTGCGACAGTACATTCTCAAGCAGGACGACCTAAAAGTTATCGATCTGATTCCCGCTTACCAGTGCCTGACTATTACTTTTGATCCACTTTTATATCTTGACGAATCGCTTTCACGGGAAGTGAAAACTCTGACCAAAAAATTCTTAAAGGCCACGAACTCCCACTTCCTGGAAAGAGAACCCTGCGTAATCCGCATTCCAGTATGCTATGAAAATTCTTTTGCCCCAGACATGCTTACTGTGAGCGAATACACAGGCCTAACACCTGAAGAAATTATTGAGCTACATAGCACTTCCGTTTATTTAGTGCATATGCTGGGTTTTTCTCCCGGTTTTTTATATTTGGGTGGACTGGACCCCAAGCTACATTGCCCGCGAAAAGAAGCGCCGCGCTTACACATTCCCGCAGGTGCCGTTGGTATCGGTGGCGGCCAGACTGGGATCTACCCACAGGCCACACCAGGTGGTTGGCAAATTATTGGGCAAACGCCTATCAAACTCTTCCAGCCTTACAGTACATCCCCCTTTATTGCCCAGCCCTTGGATACCATCGAATTCTACTCTATCAGTGAGTCAGAATTTAATGACATAGCACCGCAAGTACAGTGTAAATACTCTAAGGAAAGCTATCCATGAGCATGCACTTTATACGGGCAGGGTTACAAACTAGCATCCAGGACTATGGCCGTCCCGGCCTAATGCACTATGGCATTCCCATTGGGGGGGCCGCAGATCCTCTCTCTATGAAACTCGCAAACATGTTACTGGGCAACCCATTAAATAACCCTGTGCTGGAAATTACCTTGACCGGTCCCCTTATTGAGTTCACTTGTGATGTCTCAATAGCCATTACCGGAGCGCAATTCAAAACATCTTTAAATAACAGGGCCATTGAGTATTACAAGGTTATCCAGGTAAAACGTGGAGATATTCTGAATTTTTCTAAACTTATCAGCGGTATGCGTGCTTATATAGGTATTTCTGCAAAGATATCGACCCCTATGATTTTAGGCAGTACTGCAACCCATTTAATCAGTGGTTTTGGCGGACATCATGATAGAGCCATTGAAAATGGTGATAGAATTGGCTTCGTAGATACTTGGACAGCTAGGCCTGCAAAACTAAAACGTGAACTTCAACCCAATTATAAATTACGCCCCCTAATAAGGGTGGTACATGGCCCGGAAGCTGGTAGTTTTAGCCAGGAAATCATGGAAAAGTTCAGCGGGACCTCTTTTCAGGTATCCGCTCAGAGTAACCGTATGGGGATACGCCTATCTCCCTCAATTAATCCTAGTCGTGAAGCTCTTACTGAAACTTCAGGGAAAATGATCTCGTCCGGTCTATATCCGGGGAGCATCCAAATTCCCGAGAATGGTGAACCCATCATTTCTTTTATAGAGGGACAAACTATCGGTGGTTATCCCCGGCTGGCCCATGTCATCCGGGCAGACCTCCACAGATTGGGTCAACTAAACGCGTTAGATAAAATTAGTTTTCAGGTAATTACCTTGGAAAACGCGAGAATAATTCTACGCGAAAAGCAGAAAAGTTTGGAAAAACTACAAAGGGAGATTGCTACAGAAACCAGGGATTTACTTACTCTCTGAAAGTATTTTTTCTTATTTAGAATTCCGAACTAAGAGCATAGAGCAAACAATATTCTCACTCCTTACATACCTCTTTATTTTGAAAACCAAAGCTTGTCACTTCTAGCATCACCGGTTTCAATAGAAACACATCTTACCCAAAATCAAAAAATTTCAAACATTAATAAAATATCTTCAATAAATCCGCCTGGACCAAGCAGTCCTTAATGACCAATAAGTTTTTATACGGCTCCTGCTAGACCAGAAGATCAATATTAACTAACCTCTTTGGGTTTTACCGAAGCAGCGATTTGGACGAGTGTTCTAATTGACTTGCAGGAGTAGAGGCCACTACCGACCTCTATACTTAGCGCCCCAATTCGACCTGGTCCAGAGAGAATATATCAACTACCTCAAGGGGATTAATAATGATAAGAATTCTCCGTGGTTTTATTACGGCACTGATTGCCAGCTCATTTCTAATCACCTCCTATGCTCAAGCAGAGCCCGGAGATTACAATTTTTGGACAACTTTAAAACATTTATTTAATCCACCCAGTGCTAATGCTCCTGTAACTACCGAGCAGGCCCAAGGGATGTATCCATTAACAATAGATGATCCCAGCTTTAACGATGACTTCGATCCCAGCGATTTCAACACCTGGCAAAAAATCGACGTTCCTGCCAACACAGGCGCCATGTGCGGCAACGGCTCCCCCTATAAATTCTTCGTATACCGAGTGCCCGATACCAGCAACACCGTTTTCTATTTTGAGGGTGGCGGTGCATGCTGGGATTATGAGAGCTGTTCAGGGCAGGCGGGCATTCGCGGGGCACGTAACCCCAATGGCATTCCTGACGACTATCTCAGCAACATAAATTTATTAGATTTCAGTAATCTAGATAACCTGACGACTGCCGGCGTATCCCCCTTAATCTACACCCACCATCCCTATAACCAATACAAGACTGGTGAATGGAATTTAGTATATGTTCCCTATTGTACCGGTGATATTTATGTTGGCGATAAAACAGAGATTTATGAAGATTCCAGCGGTCAAAATCCAGATTTAATTTGGCACCACAATGGATTACGTAATGTCCAGGCTGTCACTTCGTGGGTAAAAAATAATTTACAGAAGCCTAAACAAATGCTGACTGCTGGATGCAGCGCTGGAAGTGTAGGGGCTCTGTTAAATTATACAAAACTTCGCGAGGATATGGATGTCGACTATGGTTATTTAATTGATGACTCCGGCCCGCTTTATAAAGCACCTTTAGATAGTGATAACAGCACCGAGTACCCATCGTTACCGTTACATAACGAAGTTCTTCACTCCTGGACCACTTACACAACTGACGGGGACCCAAATGAAGAGAACCCAATTAATGCGATAAAATCCTTTACTCCTGGGTTTGATAGCAATCAGCTGGCTTCGATATACAGTGCATTATCAAATAAATTTCCCACAGATCGCCTTGGTATCACGCACTTCCTGGCTGACGGTAATTTTTCTTCATACTCCTATGAGCGCTTCTACGAAGATATTTACAATGATCCAGATGCCAACTCTCGCTTAAATAAACTGCGCCAACGCTGGCAAAAGGACACCCATGAGAATCTAATCCCTCTCTTGGACCAAACCAGTAATTGGGGCTACTACTTCCCGATGTTCCGTAATCTTAACGAGAGCCATTGCACTACCATTATCGACTTGCACTATGGTGAGATTGCAGAACATGGACTGGAGTTAAAAGATTTTCTCAACAACATTGTGAACCATAACGGTGGGGGTATGATTCGCGCCTACGAAACGGATAAAGTTTCAGACTTTGAAAACAATAGTAATTGGTTTTACGACCTGATCGGCTTGTTCATGTAGGTAAAGCCTGAAAGAAAGCAGTGCTGTTAGTTTATTACTAGCGGCACTGCGATCTAATTAGGAGCCGTAAACAGTTTCCCGTGCTTCTTGCAGGCGTTTACGAAGGTACTCATGTTTGCTCATTCCATCTGGGAAGGAGGTCATTTGCTGCACTTCTTCAACAATAGACCTTTCAAGATCTTTATATGTTGAGAAGCCAGGCACCTCTGTATGGGGATCATAGTGACTAATAACTGATTGGGCCTGCTCACGGTAGATATTAAACAGCTCTTCCGCGCGCTGCTTGAACTCAGCTTCGTTGATACTATTTTTTTCCAGCCAGGCGAGCTTTAAGGACAGCGCCTCGTAACCGGTAACTCGCTTTTCACTTTCCACTTGTTCTATCGTATCCCAGGCCTCCTCACTGGATAGGTTTCCAAGATTTGCAAAATAGTTCTGCAAAGCCTTCTTCGCCTTTTCCTGGTCCAGGTAAGCTTTCACACGGGGGTGGTCCAATAACTCCTCCACTTCCGCATTTTCCAGCTGTGACCACGGTATACGCTCAGCAATATCCTTCGCTAATTCACTATTTTCGGTTAAAGGAGTTATAAATTGCCGAACTTTGGCAACACCGGCCTGCACGTCAATATCGTAGTGATCAATGCCAACAACTGCTAGAGTTACTGCGCCGGCAAGCAATATCAGTTTTTTCATAATCAGTTACCGAGCAAATTGGAAATTTTATATTTCTATGTCGGTAACTATATAAGCAGAGAAAGCTGAAGTGATGAATGGAAAGGGCGTCCCAGATGTAGATATTTGCGCCAATATCTCTAAAGCCTGCTGAAAACAAAAACCATGATCTCAATCTGTGCGATATTAAACCCAGTTCAATGGCTGCTCATCATCCTTTTTGCCCGCACAAGGTTCTTCTGAGGCCTTCGGAGTTACATAGCCTACCTGCTGCTCCTTAGGCAGGTTCCGTGCCTCCCAGTTGGCTACAGCCTCTCCACAAAGCCTACGCTGCTCTGGGGTAATAACAACACCATTAGGCCATTTACCCAACTCAATAGCACGCCTCAGGCTCGCTACAATGTGGGGGTTCAAGTTACTCAGTAATTGTTCAAAAGACATACAAACCCTTCTAAACGCATAAAAAAGGCCGGTCTATGACCGGCCTTCCGTAGCACTATGGCTAGTTGGCAAGCTTACGCTTCCGCAGCTTCGTCTTCAACCTGAGGACGATCTACCAGCTCAACATAAGCCATTGGTGCTTTGTCACCAGCGCGGAACCCACACTTCAGGATACGAATATATCCACCAGGACGGGCTTCGTAACGAGGACCCAACTCGTCGAACAACTTGCGCACAGCATCCTTGTCACGGATACGAGCGAAAGCCAGACGGCGGTTGGCAACACTGTCTTTCTTAGCCAGAGTGATCAGCGGCTCGGCAACGCGGCGCAGTTCTTTGGCTTTGGCCAGTGTGGTTTTGATCAGTTCGTGCTCCACCAGAGAGGCGCTCATGTTCTTGAACATGGCCTTGCGGTGAGCGCTCGTGCGGCTGAATTTACGGCCACTATAGCGATGACGCATGACTCAATTCCTTACGACCTAAGTTGCTGTCACAGCAGGTCGTTCTGGAGCGGTGTCGCGCTAAGCTGTGGCACCGCTCGGGTTCTTTCTACTAGTCGCGGCACCGCCGCGACTACCAAATGCTTACAGGGGGCTTAACTTGCTGTCGCCTTTCAGACTGGCCGGCGGCCAGTTTTCCAGGCGCATACCCAGGGATAAACCACGGGAAGCGAGTACGTCCTTGATTTCTGTCAGAGACTTCTTACCAAGGTTCGGCGTCTTCAGCAGCTCAACTTCGGTGCGCTGGATCAGATCACCGATGTAGTAAATGTTTTCTGCTTTCAGACAGTTGGCCGAACGTACGGTCAGCTCCAGGTCGTCTACTGGGCGCAGCAGTACCGGGTCAACTTCGGGCTCTTCAGCTTTCGGTTGCGCATCCTTTTCACCTTCCAGGTCTACAAAAACTGCAAGCTGCTGCTGCAGAATCGTAGCGGCGCGGCGAATTGCCTCTTCCGGGTCCAGGGTACCATTGGTCTCCAGGTCCAGAACCAGCTTGTCCAGGTCAGTGCGCTGCTCTACACGCGCGCTTTCCACACTGTAGGAAACACGACGTACCGGGCTGTATGAAGCATCCAGCTGCAGACGGCCAATCGCACGGCTTTCCTCTTCCTCGTCACGACGAGCGTCCGCTGGCTGATAGCCACGACCGCGCGCTACGGTGAGACGCAGGTTGAGTTCCACATCACCAGTGATATTGGCGATCACGTGCTCAGGATTCACAATCTCGATATCGTGATCTACCTGGATATCTCCAGCAGTCACTGCACCTGGGCCCTTCTTGCTCAGGCTCAATACCGCCTGATCCTTGCCGTGCATAACAACCGCGATTTCTTTCAGGTTGAGCAGGATTTCAATAACATCTTCCTGCACACCCTCAATCGCGCTGTACTCGTGCTCGACACCGTCGATTTCGACTTCGGTGACGGCGCAGCCCGGCATGGAGGACAGCAGGATGCGACGCAGCGCATTGCCAAGAGTGTGGCCAAAGCCACGCTCCAGGGGCTCCAAAATCACCTTGGCGTGATTCGGATTGTACTCGGTGACGTCAATACGACGCGGTGTCAAAAACTCGTTGACAGCAGTCTGCATAGCCATACCTGTTTACAGTTGCATTCCTTAAAGTGGACTAATTGTTACTTGGAGTACAGTTCCACGATAAGGTTTTCGTTGATCTCTGCCGGCAGATCGACACGATCTGGAGTGCGCTTGAAAGTGCCTTCCAGTTTGCTCGCGTTTACGTCTACCCACTCGACATCGCCACGCTGGGCAGCGAGGGAAACGGAATTCTGGATACGCAGCTGCTTCTTAGCTTTTTCACGTACAGCAACTACATCACCTTCCTTAATTTGGTAAGAAGGAATGTTAACAGTTGTGCCGTTTACCAGAATCGCCTTGTGGGAAACCAGCTGACGCGCTTCAGAGCGCGTTGAGCCGAAGCCCATGCGGTAAACCACGTTGTCCAGGCGTTTTTCCAGAAGTTGCAGCAGGTTCTCACCAGTTGCACCTTTCAGGCGCGCCGCTTCCTTATAGTAGTTACGGAACTGCTTTTCCAGTACGCCATAGATACGGCGAACCTTTTGCTTCTCGCGCAGCTGAATACCGTAATCGGACAGACGACCACGGCCAGCACCATGCTGGCCGGGCTTGGATTCTGCGCGACACTTAGAGTCATGCGGACGAACGCCGCTCTTCAGCTGCAGGTCAGTCCCTTCACGACGGGACAGTTTACATTTTGGTCCAATATAACGTGCCATTTTATCAGCCCCCTCTTACACGCGACGTTTCTTGGGCGGACGACAACCGTTATGCGGGATTGGCGTCACGTCGGTGATGTTGGTGATCTTGTAGCCGCAGTTGTTCAGTGCGCGAACAGCGGATTCGCGACCGGGGCCAGGGCCCTTTACTTCTACGTCGAGGTTTTTCAGGCCGTACTCCTGAGCTGCAGTACCTGCGCGCTCAGCGGCAACCTGGGCTGCAAACGGGGTGCTCTTTCTTGAGCCACGGAAGCCGGATCCACCTGCGGTGGCCCAGCTGAGGGTATTACCCTGGCGATCAGTGATCGTCACGATCGTATTGTTAAACGATGCGTGGATGTGGGCAATACCGTCAACAACGGTCTTTTTGACCTTTTTGCGAACAGTAGTTTTTGGCTTAGCCATACCAGTATCCTAAATCCTGTATCAAATCCCCTCGGTTCACTACCGGGAAGGGGCTTGTTAAACCGCGATATCGCGCCTTAATCAGGCTTACTTGCGAATCGGCTTGCGCGGACCCTTACGGGTGCGAGCATTGGTTTTGGTGCGCTGACCACGCAGCGGAAGGCTGCGGCGGTGACGCAAACCGCGGTAGCATCCAAGGTCCATCAAACGTTTGATGTTCATGGATACTTCACGGCGCAGGTCGCCCTCTACAGTGAGTTTTGCAACTTCACCGCGGATGGTTTCGATCTGCTCTTCAGACAGGTCGCGGATTTTGGTGGATTCAGCGATACCAACCGCTGCCAAAATAGACTTTGACTTAGTGAGACCTACCCCGTAAATGTGGGTCAGGGAGATCACGGCGTGCTTGTGGTCTGGTACATTGACACCAGCAATACGTGCCATAGAGGCGTACTCCACGTATTGGAGCCACTGCTATAAATAAGTATGTGGCTCTACTTTGATTTCGGCGCTGACAGCGACTAAAAAACCGGCGGCGCCACCAAAAAGGCGCGCAAGAATAGCTTTTCAGACACTAATTTGCAATAGCCCACGACCGTTTCGGCCTCCCGAAACGGCTGCGGACGACAGTCAACGCCCCCAATTGGAAAAAGGCTTTACCACCTCCTCCCCACCCCAAAAATTTTGAGGTGTTGCCAATCGATACGGGGCTGTAGCGATCAGCGAATTCTTCCAGCTTTTACAGGGGCGCCCAATGGACGCACCCCGAAGGGGCTGGCCCCTTTTTAGCCTTGACGCTGCTTGTGACGTGGCTCAGCGCTGCAGATTACCCGCAGAACGCCTTTGCGACGTACGATTTTGCAGTTACGGCAGATCTTTTTTACAGAAGCGCGTACTTTCATGACCTTACCTCAATTCAATCAAACTGCGAGCAGGTGACGCACTAGCGACGACCGTAGCTTTGCAGGTTCGCTTTTTTCATCAAGCCTTCGTACTGGTGTGACAGCAGATGCGACTGTACCTGCGCCATAAAGTCCATCACTACGACTACAACGATCAGTAGTGAGGTACCCCCCAGATAGAAGGGAACGTTAAACCCAACTACCAGGAACTGCGGCAGCAGGGATACCAGCGCGATATACACGGCACCTACCAGGGTGAGTCGGGTCAACACGCTATCGATATAGCGGGCTGTCTGCTCACCAGGGCGAATACCTGGCACATAAGCACCGGACTTTTTCAGGTTATCTGCTACTTCATTCGGGTTAAACATCAACGCCGTGTAGAAGAAACAGAAGAAACCGATCAGCAGTGCGAACAAAATAATGTTCAGCGGCTGCCCTGGCCCCAGCTGCAATGCCATCCACTGCAGAATCTGAGCACCAACACCTTCCCCGCCCTGACCAAACCACTGCGCCAGCGTAGCCGGGAACAGCAGGATACTACTGGCGAAGATCACCGGAATAACACCGGCCATATTCACCTTCAGGGGCAGGTGGCTCGCCTGCGCAGCCGGTGCGGCAGAATAGCGACCAGCCTGGCGTCGGGCGTGGTTAATTGTGATTCGACGCTGACCGCGCTCCATCACTACCACAAAGAACACCACCGCAAGAGCAATTACGCCGATGATCAGCAGCATAAGAATATGCAGCTCACCCTGCCGTGCCTGTTCAAACGCCTGACCGATGGCACCGGGCAAACCGGCGACGATACCGGCGAAAATCAGCATGGAAATGCCATTGCCAACACCGCGCTCGGTGATCTGCTCACCCAGCCACATCATAAATACGGCACCGGTCACCAGTGACGTTACCGCCACAAAGTAAAAACCAAACGCAGGCTCAGATGAGTAAGCCAGATTCTGTCCAGCAAGCCCGAAAGTCATACCAATACCCTGAATCAGGGCCAGCACTACCGTGAGGTAGCGAGTATATTGGTTGATCTTGCGCCTTCCGGCCTCCCCTTCCTTCTTCAACGCTTCCAGAGAGGGAGTCACCGCGCTCATCAACTGCATGATGATGGACGCGGAGATGTAGGGCATGATGCCCAGCGCCAGAATACTCATCCTTTCCAGGGCGCCGCCAGAGAACATGTTAAACAGGCCAAGGATGGTCCCCTGGTTCTGGTTAAACAGGTTTGACAGCTTTTCCGGATCAATACCGGGCACCGGAATATGCGTCCCCAGTCGATAAACAAGAATCGCTAGAAACAGAAAACGAAGGCGAGCCCAAAGCTCGCCCAATCCCTTGCTGTTGCCCAGGGGATTTCCACCGGATCCTGGTCGTGCCATTGGCGCCTCGATTAGTCTTCTATTTTACCGCCAGCAGCTTCGATAGCCGCCTTTGCACCTTTGGTCACTCCCAGACCCTTTACAGTAACTGCTTTAGTCAGTTCACCTGAGAGGAACACTTTGGCGCGTTTAATATGGCTGCCGATAATATCGGCATTCTTCAGCGCTGCCAAATCGATTACGTCACTTTCTACCTTGGCCAGCTCAGCCAGACGTACTTCCGCGGTGAAGCGAGAAACACGAGCGGTGAAACCGTACTTAGGCAGACGCTTCTGCAAAGGCATCTGACCGCCTTCGAAGCCTGGACGAACACTACCGCCGGAACGTGCTTTTTGACCTTTGTGGCCACGGCCACCGGTCTTACCCAACCCACTACCTATTCCGCGACCAACGCGCTTTGCGCTGTGCTTGTGGCCTTGTGCGGGAGATAAGTCATTCAAACGCATGTTATTCCCCCTCAACCTTAACCAGGTAGTTTACTTTGTTGATCATGCCGCGCACGGAAGGAGTATCTTCCACTTCCACTGTGTGGCCGATGCGGCGCAGGCCCAGACCCGCAACGCACGCCTGATGGCTTTTCAGGCGTCCGTTGATACTTTTGGTCTGGGTGACTTTAATGGTCTTCTTAGCCATGGTCTTAACCCACCAATAACCTTAAATCTGGACTGTGATTAGCCCAGAATCTCTTCGACTGATTTACCGCGCTTGGCAGCAACATCTTCAGGGCTCTGCATTTGCTCCAGAGCTTTGAAGGTTGCGCGCACTACGTTCACCGGATTGGTGGAACCGTAGCACTTGGCCAATACGTTGTGTACACCAGCCATTTCCAGTACGGAGCGCATAGCACCACCGGCAATTACACCGGTACCCTGGGAAGCGGGCTGCATGTAAACCTTGGAACCACCATGGCGACCATTGGTAGCGTACTGGATGGTATCGCCATTCAGTTCTACCTGGACCATGTTGCGGCGCGCAGCTTCCATCGCCTTCTGAATCGCTACAGGCACTTCACGCGCCTTACCGCGACCGAAACCGACACGGCCATTGCCGTCACCAACGACAGTCAGTGCGGTAAAGGCGAAGATACGACCACCTTTAACAGTCTTGGCAACGCGGTTGACCTGGACCAGCTTCTCCTGCAGGCCTTCGTCGTTGCTTTTGTCTTTCTCTCTAGCCATAACTCAACCCTTAGAATTTCAGACCGGCTTCGCGGGCAGCGTCAGCCAGAGCCTTAACACGGCCGTGGTACTTAAAGCCACTGCGATCAAAGGCAACTGCTTCAACGCCGGCGGCTTTTGCACGCTCAGCGATCAGCTTGCCAACCGCGGTAGCAGCGTCGACGTTACCGGTTTTACCAGCGCGCAGGTCCTTGTCCAGGGTAGAGGCGGAAGCCAATACCGTATTGCCTTCGGCAGACAGGATCTGTGCGTAAATGTGACGTGGAGTGCGGTTCACGGTAAGGCGAACGGCGCCCAGCTCACTGATCTTGGCGCGGGCACGACGTGCACGACGCAAGCGAGATGCTTTCTTAACGTTCATATCTATGCCCTATTTACTTCTTCTTGGCCTCTTTGCGATACACGCGCTCATCGGCATAACGGACACCCTTACCTTTGTAGGGCTCCGGCGGACGGAACGCACGGATCTCAGCGGCCACTTGGCCCAGCAGCTGCTTATTGCTGCTCTTCAGTACGATTTCAGTCTGGGAGGGAGTTTCCGCAGTCACACCTTCCGGCAACTGATAATCGATCGGATGGGAGAAGCCCAGGGTCAGGTTAACCGTTTTACCGGCGGCTTTCGCACGATAACCAACACCCAGCAACTGCAGCTTCTTCTCGAAGCCAGCGCTTACGCCTATCACCATGTTATTAACCAGTGCACGGGTAGTACCCGCCAAGGCCCTGGCTTGCTTGGAGCTATTGCGCGCGGCAAAAGTCAGCTGGCTGTCTGCCTGGCTCACTTCTACTTCACCGTGAATAACCATATCCAAGTTACCGCTACCGCCCTTAACAGCGATGTTCTGACCTTTCAGGTCAACGGTAACACCTGCGGGGATAACTACCGGACTATTTGCTACTCGAGACATTATGACCCCCCGCTTAGAATACGGTGCAGAGCACTTCGCCACCGATACCGGCCTGGCGAGCAGCGCGATCGGTCATTACACCTTTAGAGGTGGAAACGATCGCGATACCCAGACCACCACGTACGGTAGGCAGAGTTTTCTTACCAGTGTAAGAGCGCAGACCCGGACGGGAAACGCGGTCCAGTTCAGCGATAACCGGCTTGCCCTGGAAGTATTTCAGAGCGATAGTCAGTTCAGGCTTAGCGCCCTCGCTTACATTCAAGTCAGTAACGTAACCTTCGTCTTTCAGGACTTTGGCTACAGCCACTTTCAATTTTGATGATGGCAGGGTGACTTCCGCCTTTCCGCGCGCCAGGGCATTGCGGATGCGAGTCAGCATATCTGCCAACGGATCTTGCATACTCATCTTATGAGACTCCTCAAATCTGCCTTAAACCAGCTGGTAATTACCAGCTGGACTTCACGAGGCCAGGAACATCACCACGCATCGCAGCTTCACGAAGCTTGTTACGGCACAGGCCGAACTTGCGGTATACAGCGTGGGGGCGACCAGTAATACGACAGCGGCGTTGCTGACGTACCGGGCTTGCATCGCGCGGCATTTTCTGCAGCTTGAGTTGAGCCTCCCACTGCTCCTCTTCGGAAGCAGTGGAACTGGCGATGATCGCCTTCAGCTCTTGACGCTTCTCGGCGTACTTAGCTGCGGTTCGAGCGCGCTTGTTTTCGCGCGCAATCATGGATTTCTTCGCCATGGAATCCTCTTAACCCTTGAAAGGGAAGTTGAACGCTTTCAGCAGCGCGCGACCTTGATCGTCGTTTGCAGCTGTAGTGGTAATACAAATATCCAGACCGCGGAGCTTGTCTACTTTGTCGTAGTCAATTTCCGGGAAGATGATTTGCTCGGTCACGCCCATAGAGAAGTTACCGCGGCCGTCAAACTGCTTCGGGCTAATGCCACGGAAGTCACGGATACGCGGAATCGCGATGTCAACCAAACGCTCCAGGAACTCATACATGCGCTCACCGCGCAGAGTTACCTTGCAGCCGATCGGCCAACCGTCACGAATCTTAAAGCCCGCAATAGATTTGCGCGCTTTAGTAACGATGGGCTTTTGACCAGTAATTGCTGTCATATCATTAACAGCGTGCTCCAGCACCTTCTTATCACCAATCGCTTCACCAACACCCATGTTGATGGTGATCTTGGTGATGCGCGGCACTGCCATCACATTCTCGAGACCAAGCTCTTCTTTTAGCTTGGCCACGAGGTCCTTAGTGTAGAGCTCTTTAAGCTTTGCCATGATCTACCAACCTGCTTTTGCGTCAAGAGCCTTAGATGGCTTCGCCGCTGGATTTGAAGACGCGAATCTTAGTGCCGTCTTCCAGTACTTTAAAGCCCACCCGGTCAGCCTTCTGGGTGTTGGGGTTGAAGATGGCTACGTTGGAAGCTTGGATCGCAGCTTCTTTTTCAACGATGCCGCCAGCAACGCCCAGCTGGGGATTTGGCTTTTGGTGTTTCTTGATCATCTGTATGCCGGAAACAATCAGGCGACCGTCGTTCAGTACTTTACGTACTGAACCACGCTTGCCTTTGTCGCGACCGGCGATAACGATCACTTCATCGTCACGCTTGATCTTGCGCATAACTCTTCTCCGCTCGAGGCTTAGATAACTTCGGGGGCGAGCGAGATGATCTTCATGAACTTCTCACCGCGCAGTTCGCGAGTTACCGGACCAAAAATACGGGTGCCAACCGGCGCCAATTGCTGGTTCAGCAGTACCGCTGCGTTATCGTCAAACTTAATCAGGGATCCGTCGTTACGGCGTACACCTTTTTTGGTGCGAACCACAACAGCGTTCATTACCTGACCTTTCTTTACTTTACCGCGGGGAATGGCTTCCTTAACGGTTACCTTAATAATGTCGCCCACGCCGGCATAACGACGATGGGAGCCGCCCAGCACCTTGATGCACATGACGCGGCGAGCCCCACTGTTGTCAGCTACTTCTAAGTAGGATTCCGCTTGAATCATTGTCTCTCTCCGAAACCTTTCAATTCGGCAGTCAATGCGCTAGGGGTTATACCTTCGCCGCACGCTCTACAATTTTCTGCAAGGCCCAGGATTTGCTCTTGGACAGCGGACGAGATTCCTCGATGGTTACAACATCACCGATGCTGCAATCATTGTTCTCGTCATGAGCCTTAAGCTTTGTGGACTTGCTCACAATTTTGCCGTAGATCGGGTGCTTAACACGGCGCTCGATCAAAACGGTGATGGTTTTATCCATCTTGTCACTCACGACCTTACCGGTCAGAGTACGCTTCAGTTTTGCTTCAGCCATGATTAGTTACCTGCCTTCTCGGTCAACACAGTCTTAATGCGAGCAATGTCGCGACGAGTCTGCTTCAGCAGATGAGTCTGTGCCAGCTGACCGGTGGATTTTTGCATACGAAGCTTAAATTGAGCTTCGAGCTGGTTCAGCAGTTCCTGGTTCAGCTCTTCAACTGACTTTTCGCGTAGATCTGCAGTCTTCATTACATCACCGAACGCTTAACGAAAGTTGTCTTTACAGGCAGCTTGGCCGCAGCAAGTGCGAAAGCCTCACGAGCCAGCTCTTCGGACACGCCCTCCATTTCATAGAGAACTTTGCCCGGCTGGATCTGAGCCACCCAGTATTCAACGCCACCTTTACCTTTACCCATACGAACTTCGAGGGGCTTGTTGGTAATTGGCTTGTCCGGAAACACGCGAATCCAGATTTTACCGCCACGCTTAACGTGACGAGTCATTGCGCGACGAGCTGCTTCGATCTGGCGCGCAGTAATGCGACCGCGACCGATAGCCTTAAGGCCAAACTCGCCAAAGCTCACTTTAGAGCCGCGCTGAGAAAGACCGCGGTTGCGACCCTTCTGTACCTTGCGGAATTTTGTACGCTTTGGTTGCAGCATCTGCGTACCCCTTATTTAGCAGCTTTCTTGCGGGTCTTAGCCGGCTTCTCATCGGGAACTTCGTCACCGATAACTTCGCCTTTAAAGATCCACACCTTGATACCGATGATGCCGTAGGTTGTCATCGCTTCAGCAGTGGCGTAGTCGATGTTAGCGCGCAGGGTGTGCAGGGGCACACGACCTTCGCGGTACCATTCGGTACGTGCGATTTCCGCACCACCGAGACGACCACTCACCTGAATCTTGATACCTTCGGCACCCTGACGCATAGCGTTCTGTACCGCACGCTTCATAGCGCGACGGAACATAACACGGCGTTCCAGCTGCTGGGCAACGTTCTGGCCAACCAGAGCCGCGTCCATATCAGGCTTGCGCACTTCTTCGATATCGATGTGCACAGGTACGCCCATCTGCGCGCTTACTTCGTTGCGCAGACGTTCTACGTCTTCACCTTTTTTACCGATTACGATACCGGGGCGTGCAGTGTGAATAGTCACACGTGCAGTGTTTGCCGGACGTTCGATCTCGATACGGCTCACGGAAGCGTGGGCCAGTTTTTTGCGAATGTATTCGCGAACTTTCAGATCCGTGTACAGCTTGTCTGCGTACTCGTCGCTGCCGGCATACCAAACAGAGGTATGCTTTTTAACGATACCCAGACGAATGCCGGTAGGATGTACTTTTTGTCCCATGGTTTTCTCGCCTGCTCTCTTATTTCTCGGCCACTTTCACAGTGATGTGACAAGTACGCTTAAGAATGCGATCTGCACGACCTTTCGCACGCGGTTTAATGCGCTTCATGGTCATACCTTCGTCCACAAAAATTGTGGAAACTTTCAGCTCGTCAACGTCAGCACCTTCGTTGTGCTCAGCGTTGGCAATGGCCGATTCCAGTACTTTCTTGACAATCGCCGCACCCTTTTTATTGCTAAATGCAAGAATATCCAGGGCTTCTTCAACGCCTTTGCCGCGAACCTGATCAGCTACCAGTCGCGCCTTTTGCGCCGATAGACGTGCGCCGCGTAATTTTGCTGCTACTTCCATCTTTTTAACCTCGGCTTAGCGCTTCTTCGCTTTCTTGTCCGCAGCATGACCGCGGTAAGTGCGGGTAGCAGCGAACTCGCCCAGTTTGTGGCCAACCATTTCTTCGTTAACCAAAACGGGCACGTGTTGACGACCGTTGTGTACGGCAATCGTCAGTCCAACCATTTCCGGCATAATCATGGAACGGCGGGACCAGGTTTTAATCGGTCGACGATCGTTTGCTTCAATCGCCGCCTCCACCTTCTTGATCAAATGCAGATCAATAAAGGGACCTTTCTTTAATGAGCGTGGCACTGTCGATTCCTCTCTAGCTGCTCAGACATCGCGCGGCTTACTTGCCGCGACGACGTACTATCATCTTATCGGTGCGCTTGTTCTTGCGCGTTTTCTTACCCTTGGTCGGAACGCCCCACGGAGTAACAGGGTGACGGCCACCGGAGGTACGACCTTCACCACCACCGTGCGGGTGATCTACCGGGTTCATCGCCACACCGCGAACGGTAGGACGAACACCACGCCAGCGTGCAGCACCGGCTTTACCCAGCTTGCGCAGGCTGTGCTCGGAGTTGCTCACTTCACCCAGGGTTGCGCGGCACTCAGCGAGAACCTTGCGCATTTCGCCGGAACGCAGACGAATAGTCGCGTACTGGCCTTCACGAGCTACCAGCTGTACAGAGGCACCTGCAGAGCGGGCTAACTGAGCGCCTTTACCAGGCTTCAGCTCAATGCCGTGAATTACAGAACCTACCGGAACGTTGCGCAGAGGCAGAGTGTTACCCACAGCAATCGGTGCGGCATCGCCGGACTGAATGGTGGCACCAGCCTTCAGGCCTTTCGGTGCAATGATGTAACGACGCTCACCATCTGCATAACACACCAGAGCGATGTGCGCGCTGCGATTGGGATCGTACTCCAGGCGCTCAACTTTAGCCGGAATACCGTCTTTGTTGCGCTTGAAGTCGATAACGCGGTAGTGCTGCTTGTGACCACCGCCGATGTGGCGAGTGGTAATACGACCATTGTTGTTACGGCCACCGCTTTTGCTTTTACTCTCCAGCAGAGGAGCGTAAGGAGCACCTTTGTGCAGGTCGGGGTTAACAACCTTAACCAGGTGACGACGGCCGGCGGAGGTCGGTTTTGTTTTTACAATTGCCATTGTAACAGTCCCCTTTACTCAGCAGCTTCAAAGTTGATGTCGCTGCCTTCAGCCAGGCGAACGTAGGCTTTTTTCCAGTCGCTGCGACGGCCCATGCCGTGGCGAGTGCGCTTGGTTTTACCTTTTACGTTCACGGTGCGAACCTGCTCAACGGAAACGTTAAACAGTTTCTCTACCGCAGCCTTGATTTCTGCTTTCTCAGCATCGGTGGAAACCTTGAAAACCACCTGGTTGGCACTATCGGCCAGCACAGCAGCTTTTTCGGAAATTACCGGGCCCAGCAGTACTTTGTAGAGTCGCTCTTGGTTCATCCCAGCACCTCTTCAATTTTCTTGAGCGCAGAAACGGTAACCACGACCTTATCAAAGCGAATCAGGCTTACGGGATCGATCGCCTGTACATCGCGGACGTCGATCTTGTGCAAGTTGCGAGCGGCCAGGTAGAGGTTTTCGCTAACCTCTTCAGTCACGATCAGCGCGTCGGACAGGTCAAATTGAGCCAGTTTGCTTACCAGCTGCTTGGTCTTGGGTGCATCCACGTCAAAGGACTCAACCACTACCAGGCGCTCCTGACGAGCCAGCTCAGACAGAATGCAACGCAGTGCAGCGCGGTACATTTTCTTGTTCAGCTTAACGCTGTGATCGCGCGGATCAGCGGCGAAAGTTACGCCACCGGAACGCCACAGCGGGCTGCGAATAGTACCGGCACGTGCACGGCCAGTACCTTTTTGGCGCCATGGCTTCTTGCCACCACCAGAAACGTCGGAACGATTCTTCTGCGCCTTGGTACCCTGGCGAGCGCCGGCCATATAGGCCACTACTGCCTGGTGCACCAGATCTTGGTTGAACTCACGCCCGAAAGTCACTTCAGAGACAGCTACTGTGCCTTTAGCGCCTTCGGGAGTAGCGATATTCAGTTCCATATCTATTTCCCCTCAGACTTAGGCTTTAACTGCCGGACGAACGATAACGTTGCCACCGGGTGCACCGGGAACAGCGCCTTTAACCAACAGCAGGTTGCGTTCGGCATCGACACGAACCACTTCCAGGTTTTGCACTGTTACGCGCTCAGCACCCATATGGCCAGCCATCTTCTTGCCTTTCCATACGCGGCCAGGAGTCTGACACTGACCGATAGAACCGGGTGCGCGGTGAGACAGGGAGTTACCGTGGGTTGCGTCCTGGGTGCGGAAATTCCAGCGCTTAACGCCGCCCTGGAAGCCTTTACCTTTGGAAGTGCCGGTTACGTCGATCTTCTGGCCAGCTTCAAAGCTGGAGACAGTGATTTCAGAACCGATTTCGAAAGTCTCTTCAGAACCATCAGTGCGCAGTTCGAAAAGATTAGTGCCAGCCTCTACATTGGCTTTGGCGAAGTGGCCCGCTTCGGGCTTGGAGACACGGGAAGCTTTGCGGTTACCCACTGCTACTTGAACAGCGGTATAGCCATCAGTTTCCTGAGTTTTCACCTGGGTGACGCGATTCGGAGCAACCTCAACAACGGTTACCGGAATGGATACGCCATCTTCAGTGAAGATGCGAGTCATGCCGCTCTTGCGGCCGACAATACCTATAGTCATCTTTATTAACCTCTCAGTGCACGGGGCTTTAACCCACTGCGGCCGCCCAGTTTCAGAGCGTTACACTACCCGGACCTTTTTCGCCCGGGATTCGGTAGTTAGTAAAAGTGTTAGCCGAGACTAATTTGGACCTCAACACCGGCCGCCAGATCGAGCTTCATCAGCGCGTCGACGGTTTTCTCGGTAGGCTCAACGATGTCCAGCAAACGCTTGTGAGTACGGATTTCGTACTGGTCGCGAGCGTCTTTATTAACGTGCGGAGAAATCAGTACGGTGTACTTCTCTTTGCGAGTCGGCAGCGGGATAGGACCGCGAACTTGTGCGCCAGTGCGCTTAGCCGTCTCTACGATCTCCTGAGTGGACGCGTCGATCAGCTTGTGATCGAAGGCCTTCAGGCGAATACGGATACGTTGACCCTGCATGGAATCAAACTCCAACTTATGAACTAAAGAACGTCCTCTTCCGCAGCCCCGAGGGCGGGCGAAAAGGAGCGCGAATTCTACGGGGAGCGCGGGAGGCTGTCAACTGTACAGCCTGCGCAAATTTCAATCTGCGCAAACTACAATGAAGTACCTAAAGTGGAACGAGGGTACAGAAATGACTATTGCCGCAAAATTGAGTCAATACCTCAATGACCAGTCGGTCGACTACCACCTGGTTCAACACCCACATACACGAACCAGCCGCGAAAGCGCACACGCAGCCCATGTCAGAGAGGACCAGGTAGCCAAGGCGATTATGCTGCAGGACAATGACGGCTATGTAATGGTGGTGATACCCGCCAGTAGCAGCCTGGATATGCGTGCCGTACATATGGAAACCGGTCGTAACGGCCTGGAAATGGTTGCGGAGAATGAACTCGGTTCAATCTTCCCGGATTGTGAACTGGGCGCCCTCCCCCCAATTGGCCAGGCGTATGGCATCACCACCCTGCTGGACAGCAGCCTCAGCCACCAGGAGACCATTTATTTCGAGGCCGGTGACCACGAAGAACTTGTGGAAATGGACGGACCACAATTCACCAAGCTCTTTATCAGCAGCCACACAGCCGACCTGAGCAAGGACTGGCCGTAAATTACCACCCGACCAACCAGGCCGCTGGCCAACCGTAATTAAGGGTGCTTTCAATTATGTCGCCAACCCTTAACTCCAAATCTCTATTTCGGGCATAAAAAAAGCCGCAGCGTTTCCGCCGCGGCTTTTTCAGATCACGAGTAACGATTACTCAATGATCTTAGCAACAACGCCCGCACCTACGGTACGACCACCTTCGCGAATAGCGAAGCGCAGGCCGTCTTCCATGGCGATCGGAGCGATCAGGGTAACAACCATTTGAATGTTGTCGCCCGGCATTACCATTTCAGTACCTTCCGGCAGCTCTACCGCACCAGTTACGTCGGTAGTACGGAAGTAAAACTGAGGACGGTAGCCTTTAAAGAACGGGGTGTGACGACCACCTTCGTCCTTGGACAGTACGTACACTTCTGCTTCGAACTTGGTGTGCGGAGTGATAGAACCAGGCTTAGCCAGTACCTGACCACGCTCCACTTCGTCACGCTTGGTGCCGCGCAGCAGCGCGCCGATGTTCTCACCTGCACGACCTTCGTCGAGCAGCTTGCGGAACATCTCAACACCAGTACAGGTGGTAGTGGTGGTCTCTTTGATACCAACGATTTCGATCTCGTCGCCAGTGTGGATTACACCGCGCTCTACACGACCGGTTACCACGGTACCACGGCCGGAGATGGAGAATACGTCTTCGATCGGCATCAGGAACGGCAGGTCTACAGCGCGCTCCGGCTCAGGAATGTACTCGTCCAGGGTCTCAACCAGCTTCTTAACAGCGGTGGTACCCATTTCGTTGTCGTCTTCGCCGTTCAGGGCCATCAGAGCAGAACCAACGATGATCGGAGTGTCGTCACCCGGGAACTCGTACTGGTCCAGAAGTTCGCGAACTTCCATCTCTACCAGCTCGAGCAGCTCTTCGTCGTCTACCATGTCCGCTTTGTTCAGGAACACAACGATGTAAGGTACACCTACCTGACGGGAAAGCAGGATGTGCTCACGAGTCTGCGGCATGGGGCCGTCAGCTGCGGAACATACCAGGATAGCGCCGTCCATCTGAGCAGCACCGGTGATCATGTTCTTAACGTAGTCGGCGTGTCCCGGGCAGTCTACGTGCGCGTAGTGGCGAGTCGGGGACTCGTACTCAACGTGAGAGGTAGCGATGGTGATACCGCGCTCACGCTCTTCCGGTGCATTGTCGATACCGTCGAAAGCTACAGCGTCACCGCCCCATACTTCCGCACATACGCGGGTCAGAGCAGCGGTCAGGGTGGTTTTACCGTGGTCAACGTGACCGATGGTGCCCACGTTCACGTGGGGCTTGGAACGTTCAAACTTTTCTTTTGCCATCTTAGATGTCCTCTAGCTAAAAGTTTGCCAAAGAAGCCTCAGCCATTCACTGAGGCCCTTTTGAGCAGAAGTTAATTAGGCCTTGTTCTTTGCGATGATCTCATCGGCAACATTTTTCGGCGCTTCGGCGTACTTCAGGAACTCCATGGTGTAGGTAGCACGGCCCTGAGTAGCAGAACGCAGGTCGGTTGCGTAACCAAACATCTCTGCCAGAGGTACTTCCGCGTTTACAACCTTACCAGCGGGGTTGTCTTCCATACCCTGAATGAGGCCACGACGACGGTTGAGGTCACCAACCACGTCACCCATGTTCTCTTCCGGAGTTACCACTTCCACCTTCATCATCGGCTCAAGCAGTACTGCACCGCCCACAGAGGACAGCTTCTTGGTCGCCATGGAGCCGGCGATTTTAAACGCCATTTCACTGGAGTCCACATCGTGGTAGGAACCGTCGTACAGAGTTGCCTTCAGGCCCAGCAGCGGGTAGCCAGCCAGAACACCGTTTTGCATCTGCTCTTCGATACCTTTTGATACCGCCGGGATGTATTCCTTAGGTACAACACCGCCCACGATTTCGTTAACAAATTCCAGACCTTCCTGGGACTCGTCTTCAGCGGGCTCAAATTTCACCCATACGTGACCGAACTGACCACGACCACCGGACTGACGAACGAACTTGCCTTCGATCTCAGAGGTGTTACGGATCGCTTCACGGTAGGCAACCTGAGGCTTACCGATGTTCGCTTCAACGTTGAACTCGCGACGCATACGGTCGACGATGATGTCCAGGTGCAGCTCACCCATACCAGAGATGATGGTCTGACCGGTTTCCTCGTCGGTCTTCACACGGAAAGACGGGTCTTCCTGGGCCAGCTTACCGAGGGCAATACCCATTTTTTCCTGGTCCGGCTTGGACTTGGGCTCAACCGCAACAGAAATTACCGGCTCTGGGAACTCCATGCGCTCCAGAACAATCTTGTTGCTCTCGGCACACAGGGTGTCACCAGTGGTTACATCCTTCAGACCGATCGCAGCTGCGATGTCGCCAGCCAATACTTCTTTAATTTCCTGACGGTCGTTGGAGTGCATCTGCACCATACGGCCAACGCGCTCTTTCTTCATTTTTACGGAGTTGTATACCGCAGTACCGCTCTCCAGCTTACCGGAGTAGACACGGAAGAAAGTCAGGGTGCCAACGAAGGGGTCGGTAGCAATTTTGAACGCCAGAGCGGCGAACGGAGCCTCGTCATCCGCTTCGCGGGTCTCAACGGTTTCGCCGTCTTCCAGAGTACCTTCGATCGCCTTAACTTCAGTCGGCGCCGGCAGGTATTCGATAACTGCGTCCAGTACAGCTTGTACGCCCTTGTTCTTGAAGGCAGAGCCGCCCAGAACCGGAACGATTTCGTTGGCCAGAGTACGCTGGCGAATAGCTGCCTTGATCTCGCCTTCGGTCAGCTCACCCTCTTCCAGGTATTTCTCCATCAGCTCTTCGCTGGCTTCAGCCGCCGCTTCTACCAGGTACTCGCGCATTTCGTCGCACTCGTCCTGCAGCTCAGCGGGGATGTCAGCGTATTCAAAGGTCATGCCCTGGTCTGCTTCGTTCCAGATGATGGCTTTCATCTTCACCAGGTCAACAACACCCTTGAACTCGTCCTCAGCACCGATGGTCATTTGCAGCGGTACAGCGTTCGCGTTCAGACGGTCTTTCAGCTGGCTCACAACGTTGCGGAAGTTCGCACCGGCGCGGTCCATTTTGTTGACGAATACCATGCGCGGTACTTCGTATTTGTTCGCCTGGCGCCAAACGGTTTCAGTTTGAGGCTGAACACCAGAGGAACCACACAGAACAACAACCGCGCCGTCGAGTACGCGCAGGGAGCGCTCTACTTCAATGGTGAAGTCAACGTGTCCCGGGGTGTCGATGATGTTTACGCGGTGCTGGTCGAACTGCTGCTGCATGCCGGCCCAGAAACAGGTGGTTGCAGCGGAAGTGATGGTAATACCACGCTCCTGCTCCTGCTCCATCCAGTCCATGGTTGCGGCGCCTTCGTGCACCTCACCAATTTTGTGGGACAGACCAGTGTAGAAAAGTACGCGCTCAGTAGTGGTGGTTTTACCGGCGTCTACGTGGGCACAGATACCGATGTTGCGGTAACGTGCGATAGGCGTTTTACGTGCCACAGTTGTATCCTCGATATAACGGCAAAAGGCAGCCTGGAAATTTCCGTGCTGCCTTTCGGTATTAATTTCCGATGTTGGTAATCATCAGACTTAGAAGCGGTAGTGAGAGAACGCCTTGTTGGCTTCCGCCATGCGGTGTACATCTTCACGCTTCTTGACCGCACCGCCCTTGTTCTGAGCTGCATCGATCATTTCATTGGCCAGGCGCTGAGCCATGGACTTCTCGCCGCGCTTGCGGGAGAACTCCACCAACCAACGCATTGCCAGAGCCATACGGCGCGAGGGGCGCACTTCTACAGGCACCTGATAGGTCGCACCACCAACACGGCGGGATTTAACTTCCACCATAGGCGCGATGTTTTCCAAAGACTCCTCAAATACTTCGATAGGGTCTTTGTTCATTTTTTCAGAAACAGTCTCCAGGGCACCGTATACGATACGCTCTGCTACTGACTTCTTGCCGCTGATCATGACATGGTTCATGAACTTGGCCAGGGTGACGTTCCCGAACTTGGGATCGGGTAGTACTTCGCGCTTGGCGACTACTCGTCTTCTCGGCATGGGTATTGCCTCTCTTCAGGGTTATTCTGAGACGCCGCCGTAAAACCTTACAATCCGGCGAGCTCAGCCTTACTCCGGTTGGAAACCGAAACGCAAATCGTTAAAGGAGATTAACCTTTAGGACGCTTGGCGCCGTACTTAGAACGGCCCTGCTTGCGGTCGTTTACGCCGGCACAGTCAAGTGCACCGCGTACAGTGTGGTAACGCACACCCGGCAGGTCTTTTACACGACCGCCGCGAATCAGTACCACGCTGTGCTCCTGCAGGTTGTGGCCTTCACCACCGATGTACGAAGTTACTTCGAAACCGTTGGTGAGACGCACACGGCAAACTTTGCGCAGTGCGGAGTTCGGCTTCTTCGGTGTAGTGGTGTACACGCGAGTGCAAACTCCACGACGCTGCGGGCTGGCCTGCAGAGCGGGAACGTCGCTTTTTTCGACTTTGCGTTTTCTCGGCTTACGAACCAACTGGTTGATCGTTGCCATTAAAAATCACTCCAAAAATAAAATGCCCCCACCTCTTACAGTGAGGGCCTGTCGTCTGTGTGTAGCGCCGACTCGAAGGCCGGACGAAACACCCCACATCAGCGGGGGCCGCATTCTATAAGCGACAACCCGCCTAGTCAATCGGCGACGGAAGTAAGTGCTTACATCACAGACAGTCGCCAATCTCACTCGGCACCGAAATGCCTGGATATACCCCACTCCGCCGGCAAGGCAGAGTGGGAATACACCTTATTCGCCAGAGGACTTCAAGGCCTCGGTCAAGGCCGCTTCCACCTCTGCTGCGGAAGGACCTTCACTGAAGCTCTCTTCCAACTGCAGGCTGCGCTTGCGCTTGCGCTCGCTGTGGTAGGCCAGACCAGTACCTGCCGGAATCAGGCGACCCACTACTACGTTCTCTTTCAGACCGCGCAGGCTGTCTTCCTTGCCGGTTACCGCCGCTTCAGTTAGAACGCGAGTAGTCTCCTGGAACGAAGCCGCCGACAGGAAGGACTCGGTGGCCAAAGAGGCTTTAGTGATACCCAGCAACAGACGCTCGAATTGCGCAGGCTGCTTGTTTTCGGCACGCAGCTGTTCGTTCTCTTCTATCACGCGTTGGTATTCAACCTGATCGCCCTTAATAAAGCCGGAGTCACCCATCTCGGTGATCTCCACTTTACGCAACATCTGACGCACAATCGTTTCGATGTGCTTATCGTTAATGCCTACACCCTGGAGACGGTAAACTTCCTGGATCTCATTGGTGATGTAGCGTGCCAGCTCTTCCACACCTTTCAGGCGCAGGATGTCATGCGGGTTTGACGGGCCATCGGAGATAACCTCACCCTTTTCTACGGTTTCACCCTCGAACACAGTCAGCTGACGGTGCTTCGGAATCAGAACCTCGTAGTGATCCTTACCGTTGGCCAGAGGCTTGCCGTCGCGCGGAGTAATCTGCAGACGAACCTTGCCCTTGGTCTCTTTACCGAAGGAAACAGTACCGGAGATTTCCGCCAGGATAGACGGCTCTTTCGGCTTACGGGCCTCGAACAGGTCGGCAACGCGCGGCAGACCACCGGTGATATCCTTGGTACCACCGGATTCCTGCGGAATACGCGCGATAACGTCACCCACGTTCACCTGTTTGCCTTCAGCCAGACTGAGGATGGCGCGCGGCGGCAATGCGTAGTGCGCCGGCGCATTACTGTTAGCCAGTGTCAGCTCTTCGCCATTTTCATCAACCAGGGTTACTGCAGGACGCAGGTCTTTACCCGCTGCCGGACGCTCGGCCGGATCGATTACCTCAATAGAGGACAGACCGGTAATATCATCGGTCTGCTTGCGAATAGAGAGACCGTCTTCCATACCGGACAGCTTCACCCAACCGGCAACCTCGGTGATGATCGGGTGGGTGTGCGGATCCCACTTGGCCACGATCTGGCCACCGTCTACCTCAGCACCTTCGTAAACGCTGATCACAGCGCCGTAAGGCAGCTTATAGCGCTCACGCTCGCGGCCAGCACCATCAGCAATAGCCAACTCACCGGAGCGGGAAACCGCTACCAGAGTGCCAGCTTCGGTTTTCACTGTCTTCACATTGTGCAGGCGTACGGTACCGCCCAGCTTCACCTGAATACTGTCCGCTGCAGAAGCACGGCTCGCAGCACCACCAATGTGGAAGGTACGCATGGTCAGCTGAGTGCCCGGCTCACCGATAGACTGTGCGGCAACAACACCCACAGACTCACCTGGGTTGGCGCGGTGGCCACGGGCCAGGTCACGACCGTAACACTGGGCACAAATACCGTGGGCGGTGGTACAGCTGATCGGGGAGCGAACCAGAACCTCATCGATACCCATGGCTTCGATGCGCTCTACCCACTTCTCGTCGATCATAGTGCCAGCGGGAACGGCAATTTCATCGCTACCAGGCTTGAGGACATCGCGGGCTACAACACGGCCGAGGATACGGTCACCGAGAGACTCGATTACGTCACCACCCTCAATTACCGGCGCCATTGTCAGACCATCATCGGTGCCACAATCCACTTCAGTGATTACCACGTCTTGAGCAACATCCACCAGGCGGCGAGTCAGGTAACCGGAGTTAGCGGTTTTCAGTGCGGTATCCGCCAGACCTTTACGAGCACCGTGGGTCGAGATGAAGTACTGCTGTACAGTCAGACCTTCACGGAAGTTCGCGGTAATGGCGTTCTCAATAATGGAACCATCTGGACGAGCCATCAGACCACGCATACCAGCGAGCTGGCGAATCTGCGCCTCAGAACCCCGTGCGCCTGAGTCGGCGTACATGTATACAGAGTTGAAGGAATCCTGCTCGGCTTCTTTACCCTCGCGATCGATCACCTTCTCTTTCTTGATCCCCGCCATCATTGCCTGGGTTACCTTATCGTTGGTACGGGACCAAACATCGATAACCTTGTTGTACTTCTCACCCTGGGTTACCAGACCAGAAGCAAACTGGCTTTCAATCTCTTTTACTTCAGCTTCAGCAGCGCCGATCAGGTCGGCCTTAGCAGCTGGGATTTCAAAGTCATTCACACCAATGGAGGAACCGGACTTTGTAGAGAAATCGAAACCGGTGTACATCAGCTGGTCAGCGAAAATAACTGTCGCCTTCAGGCCCACCTTGCGGTAGCACTCGTTAAGCACACGAGAAATGGATTTCTTTTTCATCGGCTGGTTAACCAGCTCGAACGGTAGGCCTTCCGGTACGATGTTCCAAAGCAGCGCACGGCCGACAGTGGTGTCCTGTACAGAGATACTCTCGTGCTTCTCCCCATCCTCACCAAGAATCTTCTCGCGGATGCGCACCTTGACTTTCGCCTGCAAGCCAACCTGCTTGGCGTAGAAGGCGCGGCTCACTTCCTTGATATCGGAGAAGAACATGCCCTCGCCTCTATCATTTACACGCTCACGGGTCATCCAATACAGACCCAGCACCACGTCCTGGGAAGGTACGATGATCGGTTCACCGTTTGCGGGCGACAGGATATTGTTGGTGGACATCATCAGCGCGCGGGATTCCAGCTGCGCTTCAATAGTCAGCGGTACGTGTACTGCCATCTGGTCGCCGTCGAAGTCGGCGTTATAGGCGGCACAAACCAGCGGGTGCAGCTGGATTGCTTTACCTTCAATCAGTACCGGCTCAAACGCCTGGATACCCAGACGGTGAAGAGTCGGGGCACGGTTAAGCAGTACCGGGTGCTCGCGGATAACTTCGTCGAGAATATCCCAAACGACCGCTTCCTCGCGCTCTACCATTTTCTTGGCAGCTTTGATGGTGGTGGCCAGGCCTCGGGCTTCGAGCTTGCCGAAAATAAACGGTTTGAACAGCTCCAACGCCATTTTCTTGGGCAGGCCACACTGATGCAGGCGCAGGGTCGGACCGACCACAATTACGGAACGACCGGAATAGTCAACACGCTTACCCAGCAGGTTCTGACGGAAACGACCTTGCTTACCTTTAATCATGTCCGCCAGGGACTTCAGCGGGCGCTTGTTAGAGCCAGTGATGGCACGGCCGCGACGACCATTATCCAACAGCGCATCCACAGATTCCTGCAGCATACGCTTTTCGTTGCGCACGATAATATCTGGCGCATTCAACTCGAGCAGGCGCTTCAGGCGGTTGTTACGGTTAATCACACGGCGGTAGAGGTCGTTCAGATCGGAGGTCGCAAAGCGGCCACCATCCAACGGTACCAGTGGGCGCAGATCCGGCGGCAGAACAGGCAGTGCCTGCATTACCATCCACTCGGGGTTATTGCCGGACTTGTAGAAAGCTTCCAGCAGCTTCAGGCGCTTGGACAGTTTCTTGATCTTGGTCTCGGAGTTGGTAGCCGGGATCTCTTCACGCAGACGCTGAATCTCAGCAGGCAATTCGATGTCACTCATCAACTCCTGGATCGCTTCGGCACCCATCTTTGCTTCGAACTCATCGGCGAATTCTTCCATCGCCTCGAAGTACTGCTCGTCATTTAGCAGCTGGCCGCGCTCCAGGGTGGTCATGCCGGGCTCGGTTACCACGTAGGATTCAAAATACAGCACACGCTCGATATCACGCAGGGTCATATCCAGCAGCAGGCCGATACGGGACGGCAGGGATTTCAGGAACCAGATATGCGCAACCGGGCTAGCCAGCTCAATGTGGCCCATACGCTCACGGCGCACTTTGGCCTTGGTAACTTCAACGCCACACTTCTCACAGATAATGCCGCGATGCTTCATGCGCTTGTACTTACCGCACAAGCACTCGTAATCCTTCACTGGACCAAAGATCTTGGCACAGAACAAACCTTCGCGCTCTGGCTTGAAGGTACGATAGTTAATGGTCTCCGGCTTCTTCACTTCGCCGTAGGACCAGGAGCGAATCATGTCCGGCGAGGCCAGACCGATGCGGATCGCATCAAACTCTTCCAGGTGCTCCTGGGACTTCACCAGATTTAATAAATCTTTCAAGGCCTTTCCTCCACTAGGGGATAGTCAACCCGGCAGACAAGCTGTGCCGGGTGGGCCGGTGCCCTACTGCATTCAGGGGCGCCGGCACTTGTCTCAATTCGCCTGCTAACAGGCTGCTGCACAAATCGGTCTTACTCGTGCTCGAGCTCGAAGTTCATACCGAGAGAGCGGATTTCCTTAACCAGTACGTTGAAGGATTCCGGCATGCCGGGCTCCATACGGTGGTCAGAGTCCACGATGTTTTTGTACATCTTGGTACGACCTTCCACGTCATCGGATTTAACTGTGAGCATTTCCTGCAGGGTGTAAGCCGCACCGTAAGCTTCCAGTGCCCAGACCTCCATCTCCCCGAAACGCTGACCACCGAACTGGGCCTTACCGCCGAGTGGCTGCTGGGTAACCAGGCTGTAGGAACCAGTGGAACGCGCGTGCATCTTGTCGTCCACCAGGTGGTTCAGCTTGAGCATGTACATGTAGCCCACAGTCACAGGACGTTCAAAGGCATCGCCTGTACGGCCGTCGTGCAGAGTAATCTGTCCGGAATCTGGGATATCCGCAAGACGGAGCAATTGCTTGATTTCGCTCTCATCGGCACCGTCGAATACGGGAGTTGCCATAGGCACACCGCGACGCAGGTTGTGCGCCATTCCCATGACTTCCTCATCGGACAGGGTTTCCAGCTCCTCACGGCGACCACCGGTGGAGTTGTAAACCTCTTCCAGGAAACCGCGTACCTTGGCAATTTCCTGCTGCTCCTTAATCATCTTGTCGACTTTGACGCCGAGGCCTTTAGCAGCCATGCCCAAGTGCATTTCCAGAACCTGCCCGACGTTCATCCGCGAGGGAACCCCCAGTGGATTCAGAACGATGTCTACCGGCTCACCGTTTTGGTCGTACGGCATATCCTCAACGGGCTTGATTACGGAGATCACACCCTTGTTACCATGGCGACCGGCCATCTTGTCGCCCGGCTGGATGCGGCGCTTGATCGCCAGGTAGACCTTAACGATTTTCAATACGCCTGGAGCCAGGTCATCGCCGGACTCCAGTTTCTTCTTCTTGTCTTCGAAGGCTTCGTCCAGCAGCTTACGGCGCTCTTTCAACTGAGCTTCCGCCTTTTCCAGCTGATCATTCAAGCCTTCTTCTTCCATACGCAGCTTGAACCAGTCTTCGCGTGGCAGCGCACCCAGCACTTCAGCAGTCAGTTCCTGACCTTTGCTGATACCTTTACCACCAGCGGCTTTCTGGCCTTGCAATGCGTTCTGCAAGCGCTCAAAAGTAGCAGCTTCAACGATGCGGTATTCTTCGTTCAGGTCCTTGCGAACCTCATCCAACTGGGCTTTCTCGATATCGATGGAACGCTGGTCTTTTTGCAGACCGTCGCGGGTAAACACCTGTACATCGATCACGGTACCGCGGGTGCCGCTAGGCGCACGCAGGGAGGTGTCCTTAACGTCGGAGGCTTTCTCACCGAAGATTGCGCGCAGCAGCTTCTCTTCCGGAGTCAGCTGTGCTTCACCTTTCGGAGTTACCTTGCCCACCAGAATATCGCCGGGGCCCACTTCCGCACCGATATACACGATGCCGGATTCATCCAGTTTATTCAGCGCAGACTCACCCACGTTAGGAATATCCGCGGTGATTTCCTCACTACCCAACTTGGTATCACGGGCAATACAGGTCAGCTCCTGAATATGGATGGTGGTGAAGCGGTCTTCCTGTACAACACGCTCACTGATAAGGATGGAGTCCTCAAAGTTGTAACCATTCCAGGGCATAAATGCGATGCGCATATTCTGGCCCAGTGCCAGCTCACCCAGATCAACAGACGGGCCATCGGCAAGAATGTCACCGCGCTCAACGCGATCACCGGTGCTTACGATCGGGCGTTGGTTAATACAGGTATTCTGGTTGGAGCGGATGTACTTGGTCAGGTTGTAGATATCCACACCTGCATCACCGGCTTCAACCTCAGCATCAGCCACTCGCACTACAACGCGGCTGGAATCTACACGTTCAATCACACCGCCGCGCTTGGCTACCACACACACACCGGAGTCACGCGCCACAGTGCGTTCCATACCGGTACCCACCAACGGCTTTTCAGCACGCAGGGTTGGAACCGCCTGGCGTTGCATGTTCGATCCCATCAATGCACGGTTGGCGTCATCGTGCTCAAGGAAAGGAATCATTGCCGCAGCTACAGAAACCACCTGCTTAGCGGATACATCCATATACTGAATTTCACCCGGCGCTTTCAGGGCGAATTCATTTTGGTGACGCACGCTCACCAGGTCATCGGTGAAATTGCCTTCATCATCAACAGCAGCAGACGCCTGGGCAATTACGTAGTTGGCCTCGTTAATCGCAGACAGGTACTCGATTTCGTCGGTAACCTTGCCATCAACCACTTTGCGGTAGGCACTCTCAAGGAAGCCATAGTGGTTGGCACGGGCGTAAGTCGCCAGGGAGTTAATCAGACCGATGTTCGGTCCTTCCGGTGTTTCAATAGGACATACGCGGCCGTAGTGCGTAGGGTGTACGTCTCGTACCTCAAAGCCGGCGCGCTCGCGCGTCAGGCCGCCCGGGCCCAGTGCGGAAACACGGCGCTTGTGGGTAACTTCCGACAGCGGGTTGTTCTGGTCCATAAACTGAGACAGCTGTGAGGAACCGAAGAACTCTTTAACGGCAGCTGCTACCGGCTTGGCGTTGATCAGGTCTTGCGGCATCAGGCCTTCAGACTCTGCCATGGACAGGCGCTCTTTGACCGCGCGCTCAACACGCACCAGGCCAACGCGGAACTGGTTTTCAGCCATCTCACCTACGGAACGCACGCGACGGTTACCCAGGTGGTCAATATCGTCCACCATACCCTGGCCGTTGCGGATATCGATCAACATTTTCAGCACATCAACGATATCTTCTTTGCTCAGAGTGCCCTGGCCTGTTTCATCTTCACGGCCCAGGCGGCGGTTGAACTTCATGCGGCCAACCGCAGACAGGTCATAGCGCTCGTCGGTAAAGAACAGGTTCTCGAACAGGGACTCCGCAGATTCCTTGGTAGGTGGCTCGCCCGGGCGCATCATGCGGTAGATCTCCACCAGCGCTTCCAGCTGAGTGCGGGAGGGCTCTGCACGCAAGGTATCGGAGATAAACGGTCCCCGGTCCAGATCATTGGTGTACAGAGTATCGAACTGCTTGATATTCAGCACACGCAACTGCGCGATCACTTCTGCAGTGATCTCGGTATTACACTCGACCGCAATTTCGCCAGTGGATTCATCGACAATATCGTGGGCCAAGGTGCGGCCAAACAGGTACTCCAGGGGTGCTTCCAGTTTCTCAACACCGGCCTTTTCCAGCTGGCGAATGTGGCGCGGAGTGATACGACGCCCCTCTTCCACAATCACCTTGCCCTGGTCATCTTTGATATCAAAGGAGGCAACGTCACCACGCAAGCGAGAAGGGATCAGTTCCAGGCTGACGTGATCCTCGTGCAGCTCAAACCTGCTGGTCTCGAAGAACATCTCCAGCATTTCCTGGGAGCTATAACCCAGTGCACGCAACAGAATCGTCGCTGGCAGTTTGCGGCGACGGTCGATACGTACGAATACCAGATCTTTCGGGTCGAACTCGAAATCCAACCAGGATCCACGGTAAGGGATAACTCGTGCGGCGTACAACAGCTTACCGGAGGAGTGAGTCTTGCCTTTGTCGTGATCGAAAAATACACCCGGGGAACGGTGTAACTGGGATACGATTACCCGCTCAGTACCATTGATTACAAAAGTACCGTTGTCGGTCATGAGCGGGATTTCGCCCATGTACACTTCCTGCTCTTTGATGTCCTTGATGGACTTATTCGCAGACTCTTTATCGTAAATAATCAGGCGTACTCGCACGCGCAGTGGGCACGCGTAAGTGACACCGCGCAGGGTGCACTCTTTTACATCAAAAGCCGGCTTACCCAGCGTATAGCTCACGTACTCCAGGGCGGCATTGCCGGAATAGCTGACAATTGGAAATACAGATTTAAACGCCGCCTGCAGGCCAACATCCAGGCGGTCATCTGGGCGCTTGTCGGCCTGTGTAAAATTGCGATATGAATCCAGCTGTATCGCAAGCAGGAAGGGCACATCCATGACCTTAGGCAGTTTGCCAAAATCCTTGCGGATACGTTTTTTCTCAGTATATGAGTAAGCCATTCAAATTCCCCAGCTTGATCAGTGACAAGACTTCGTGGAACTCCATTCGGGAGTTCCTCCGGGCGAGAAGCCTCTGAGCAACACAGTTTGGGCTGTACTGATCAGAAACCTCTCCGCTTGCTTTTAGGCAGCATGGCTGCGCTATGGTTAAATGAGGTTTGCCACGGTTTTTCCTTCCGCCGGCACCACTAAAAACCTCAGTACCGCAAACGGCAAAAAGGCCGGCGGACAAAGTCCACCAGCCTTACCGCTACCTGCCGCTTTACGCGACTGCTAGCGGGAATCGCAACAACTGAATTACTTCAGTTCTACAGTTGCGCCAGCTTCTTCCAGCTCTTTCTTAGCGGCTTCAGCTTCGTCTTTGGTTGCGCCTTCTTTCAGCGGGCTCGGAGCGCCGTCAACCAATGCCTTGGCTTCTTTCAGGCCCAGGCCAGTGATGCCGCGAACAGCTTTAATCACGTTCACTTTCTTGTCGCCTGCAGAGGTCAGGATCACGTCGAAAGAGTCCTTCTCTTCAGCAGCAGCCTCGCCGCCAGCCGGACCGGCTACAACTGCTGCAGCAGCAGTTACACCGAACTTCTCTTCCATCGCTTCGATCAGCTCAACAACGTCCTTAACGGACATTTCAGCAACAGCGTTGATGATATCTTCTTTAGTCAGAGGCATGAGTCATTACCTGAATTGGTTTGAGCAGTAGCTGCTCGTATTTCGTTTTGAAGCTGCGATTCGCTCTTGCGAAAAAATTATGCAGCTTCCTGCTCTTTTTGGTCGCGAACGGCCGCAATAGTGCGAACCAGCTTGCCAGCAGATGCTTCTTTCAACACGCTCATCAGCTTGGCGATCGCCTCGTCGTATGTCGGCAGGCTTGCCAACAGTGCGACGTCGGTGATCGCGCCTTCGAAGGCAGCACCTTTCAGTTCCAGCTTGTCATTGCCCTTGGCGAACTGGCTCAGGATGCGCGCACCGGCACCCGGGTGTTCGTTGGAAAATGCAATGATGCTGGGACCTACGAATTTGTCGGTCAGACATTCGTAATCGGTTCCTGCCAGAGCGCGACGCGCCAGAGTATTGCGGACGACTTTTAACCAAACGCCGTTCTCGCGAGCCTCTTTGCGCAGGGCAGTCATGTCATTCACGGTTACGCCGCGGGAATCCGCAACTACCGCAGACAGAGCACCCTCAGCAGCTTGCTGGACATCTGCGACAATCGCTTTCTTGTCTTCGAGTCCAATAGCCATAGTGTCACTCCTGGATTTGAAAAAAATCGGACTTAACCGTCCGATCCGTTCCGGTGCATAAAGCTCAAATCCAGCAAAAAATACTGGTTTGGGCGACACCGTCTGCGTAGGCTCAAACCTCTTAGCGACCAACCTGGCCGAGGTTTGGATTAAGCCAGACACGTTAAACCTCAACGCACCGGGCACCTACGGTCTTTGACGGCCCACATTTCTGCCGAAGCATCAAGTGGACCCCAAAGTTCATTTCGGCATACAGCCCCAGAGGGCTGCACTGCCATAATTAGATGGTCAGAGAAGACTGGTCGATAACCAGGCCCGGGCCCATAGTGGTGCTCAAGGTGATCTTCTTCAGGTACACGCCCTTAGCGGAAGCCGGCTTGGCTTTCTTCAGGTCGGCAACCAGGGCTTCCAGGTTTTCTTTCAGTGCATTTGCATCGAAAGCTACCTTGCCGATACCGCCGTGGATGATGCCGCCTTTGTCAGCGCGGAAACGCACCTGACCAGCTTTGGCATTCTTAACAGCAGTGGCAACGTCTGGAGTTACAGTGCCAGTCTTCGGGTTCGGCATCAGGCCACGCGGGCCGAGGATTTGACCCAGCTGGCCAACTACGCGCATCGCATCCGGAGAAGCGATTACTACGTCGAAGTCCATCTTGCCGGCTTTAACATCGGCAGCCAGCTCATCCATACCGATCAGGTCAGCGCCCGCTTCCTTAGCGGCGTCAGCATTTGCACCCTGGGTGAAAACAGCTACGCGAACTTCTTTACCGGTACCGTGCGGCAGAGTGGTCGCACCACGAACAGCCTGGTCGGATTTACGCGGGTCGATGCCCAGGTTTACAGAGGCGTCTACAGTCTCTGCAAACTTAACGTTGGACAGCTCTTTCAGCAGGGCAACAGCTTCTTCAATGCCATAAGCCTTGCCAGCTTCCACTTTCTCAGCGATAGCGCGCTGACGCTTGCTCAATTTAGCCACTTAGAGACCCTCCACTTCGATACCGGCACTGCGTGCGGAACCGGCGATGGTGCGCACGGCCGCGTCCATATCGGATGCAGTCAGGTCGGCTTTCTTCATTTCCACGATCTCTTCCAGCTGAGCACGGGTAACCTTGCCCACCTTGTCGGTATTAGGACGACCGGAACCGCTCTTGATCTTGGCAGCCTTGCGCAGCAGTACCGCGGCAGGCGGAGATTTCATAATGAAGGTGAAGGAGCGATCACTGTAAACAGAGATCACAACCGGCACTGGCAGACCTGGCTCGAGGCTCTGGGTCTGGGCATTGAACGCCTTACAGAATTCCATGATGTTCACGCCGTGCTGACCCAGTGCAGGACCTACGGGTGGACTTGGATTGGCCTGACCGGCCTTAACTTGCAGCTTGATATAAGCTTCTACTTTCTTAGCCATTACAGCTCTCCTCTAGATGGGTGGTAACGCCCATTCCAACTAACCACTATGATCAAAGGAACCGGCTCCCCAAAACCCCAAAAATAAAACTTATTTTTCGGGGACGCGAAAACCCCCTTCCACCTCGCGGCGAAAGAGGGCAAAAAAATATACTGGAATCAGGTCTTTTCTACCTGGCTAAATTCCAGCTCAACCGGGGTGGAGCGTCCGAAAATCAACACTGCTACGCGCAAGCGGCTCTTCTCGTAGTTAACTTCTTCAACCACACCATTGAAATCATTAAACGGACCGTCGATAACCCGAACCATTTCGCCAGGCTCAAACAGTGTTTTGGGCTTCGGCTTATCGACAGAATCATCAATGCGATTCAGGATAGCCTGCGCCTCTCGATCGGTAATAGGCGCCGGCCTATCCGCCTTACCACCGATAAAACCGAGCACACGTGGAGTTTCTTTTACCAGGTGCCAGGTATCATCATTCAGTTCCATTTCCACCAGAACATAGCCGGGGAAGAACTTACGCTCACTTTTACGCTTCTGTCCTGCTCGCATCTCCACCACTTCTTCGGTGGGAACCAGCACTTCACCAAACAGGTGATCCATTTCGTGCAGCTCAATTCGCTCTTTTAGGGAGCTGGCAACACGCTTCTCATATCCCGAGTAAGCCTGGACCACATACCAATGCTTTGACATGTATCAACCTTTAGCCGATGAGTTTGGATGCCGCCCAACCTAATGCGGAGTCCAGCGCCCAGAGAATTAACGCCATAATCAATACAAAAACCACCACAATCACTGTGGTCTGGGTTGCCTCTTGGCGGGTCGGCCAAACCACGCGCCTGACCTCGGTTTGCGCCTCGCGCAACAGTTGCCAGAGAGCATTGCCTTTGGCGGTATTTACTGCCACAACCAGAGCGACCAAGCAGATGGCAGTAACTGCCAACACGCGGTAGATCAAGGGGAATTCGGCATAATAAGAGTTGCCCGCGACAGCACCGCCAACCAACAGCACTATCAGCAGCCACTTTAGGCCGTCAAGACGAAAGGTTTTCGCTTCTGCTTTAGCATTCATATATGAAGCCCTTAGCGCACTACAGATAAGCCCCTAGTGCTCAAAAACACAAAAGCCCCACTCATAAGCAGGGTTTCGCGACACCCCTAAGCTTATCCTAAGCGGAGTGATTGAAAATGGCAGGCCAGGAGGGACTCGAACCCCCAACAGCCGGTTTTGGAGACCGGTGCTCTACCAATTGAACTACTGGCCTGTACATCACGAGTGCTTTAACACTCGAAGATGGAGAGGACTATAGCCTGCCCTCTCATCTGGTGCACCGCCAAGGAACCTCGGCGGCACGAAGATCAAAGATTACTCGATGATCTTAGCAACAACGCCCGCACCTACGGTACGACCACCTTCGCGAATAGCGAAGCGCAGGCCGTCTTCCATGGCGATCGGAGCGATCAGGGTAACAACCATTTGAATGTTGTCGCCCGGCATTACCATTTCAGTACCTTCCGGCAGCTCTACCGCACCAGTTACGTCGGTAGTACGGAAGTAAAACTGAGGACGGTAGCCTTTAAAGAACGGGGTGTGACGACCACCTTCGTCCTTGGACAGTACGTACACTTCTGCTTCGAACTTGGTGTGCGGAGTGATAGAACCAGGCTTAGCCAGTACCTGACCACGCTCCACTTCGTCACGCTTGGTGCCGCGCAGCAGCGCGCCGATGTTCTCACCTGCACGACCTTCGTCGAGCAGCTTGCGGAACATCTCAACACCAGTACAGGTGGTAGTGGTGGTCTCTTTGATACCAACGATTTCGATCTCGTCGCCAGTGTGGATTACACCGCGCTCTACACGACCGGTTACCACGGTACCACGGCCGGAGATGGAGAATACGTCTTCGATCGGCATCAGGAACGGCAGGTCTACAGCGCGCTCCGGCTCAGGAATGTACTCGTCCAGGGTCTCAACCAGCTTCTTAACAGCGGTGGTACCCATTTCGTTGTCGTCTTCGCCGTTCAGGGCCATCAGAGCAGAACCAACGATGATCGGAGTGTCGTCACCCGGGAACTCGTACTGGTCCAGAAGTTCGCGAACTTCCATCTCTACCAGCTCGAGCAGCTCTTCGTCGTCTACCATGTCCGCTTTGTTCAGGAACACAACGATGTAAGGTACACCTACCTGACGGGAAAGCAGGATGTGCTCACGAGTCTGCGGCATGGGGCCGTCAGCTGCGGAACATACCAGGATAGCGCCGTCCATCTGAGCAGCACCGGTGATCATGTTCTTAACGTAGTCGGCGTGTCCCGGGCAGTCTACGTGCGCGTAGTGGCGAGTCGGGGACTCGTACTCAACGTGAGAGGTAGCGATGGTGATACCGCGCTCACGCTCTTCCGGTGCATTGTCGATACCGTCGAAAGCTACAGCGTCACCGCCCCATACTTCCGCACATACGCGGGTCAGAGCAGCGGTCAGGGTGGTTTTACCGTGGTCAACGTGACCGATGGTGCCCACGTTCACGTGGGGCTTGGAACGTTCAAACTTTTCTTTTGCCATTGCAGCCTCCTAATATAGGTGAACCGTTAACGATCCCACCCATGTCCAGAACATGCGCATCCGACCCGGAAAACCCCGACCCCGGACACAAACAACCGCAAGAGCTCTCACCCTCGCGGCTATTAAAAATGGAGCTCATGGGCGGATTTGAACCGCCGACCTCACCCTTACCAAGGGTGTGCTCTACCCCTGAGCTACATGAGCAAATATCTCGCCAAACCAGGCGACCACAAGGCTTGCCAATCCGGAGGATATTCCAGCTGAACCCATAACTGGAGCGGGCAGCGGGAATCGAACCCGCATCATCAGCTTGGAAGGCTGAGGTTCTACCATTGAACTATGCCCGCTTGCGGGAGCCTCCAAACGAAACAATCCGTTTCGCTGGCAACACCTTACGGTGTAAAAAATGGTGCAGGGGGGTGGATTCGAACCACCGAAGCTTTCGCGTCAGATTTACAGTCTGATCCCTTTGGCCACTCGGGAACCCCTGCCTCAATGCGGGGTGCATTCTCTACACCTTCCGCTGCACTGTCAACATTTTTTTCTTTAAATTTCACAGACTTACCTGCGAAATTTAATGTTGAACAATGCTGGGATAAAATGGAGCTGGCGAGAGGAGTCGAACCCCCGACCGGCTGATTACAAGTCAGCTGCTCTACCAACTGAGCTACGCCAGCACTATCCCATTCATTGGCGAAGTTGATTGGTCAGCCTCGTCAATGGAGGCGGGATTCTAGGGGAAGTTATCCTGACAAGCAACACCCTTTTTACAGATAAATCGGAATTTTTTGTGTCGCCATTTGCCTCATAGAGAAAAATTCAGCCGCTAAATATCAAGCCGTGAGGATTAAGACCTATAGTCGAGAGCCTTTCAGCTCGCCACTTCTGAACAAAGATTTCTGCGCCGATCCAGCTTGGGGTGCTCTTCCTGCAGATGTTGCCAGAATTCTCCAGCCAAACGTTCAGCCTGCCCAGGCGCCAATATAATCCAACGCTCCATATGAGTCTGAGGCTCTTCACGGAACTGCGCCCCAATTCCCTTTTCCGCCAGTTCTTCAGCAAGACCTTCTGCGCGTTCGCGTTCACTGAAAATACCAAATGATATACCGTCGGCAAGAGCACCCTTGGGGATTACATAGCTATCGATACCCTGGGCCTGCAGTTCACGCAAACGGTTGAATGCCTCTCTACGAGAGTTCAGCGGCGGTAAAAAAACCCAGTAACGCATCTGCCCTTGCATTTGAATTTCGCGAAGACTGGCAGAAACCTGGAGGGCGGAGAGACGCTCCACTATATCCTTCCCCAGATATTCTTCGGGAAAAGGCCCGATCAAGGTACACAATTGCTCTCCAGAGACCTCAGTGGCTAACGGGGCCGTCTCCTCTTCCACTGGGGGCAGCTGTTCTGGCGATATTTCACTAACCAAGACAATTTCCTGGATTTCAGTGCCCCGACCTGGGCTGACAACACTGACGGTGCCATCATTAGCTGGGGATGCCGCCATAAACCAGGCAAACACCCCCAGATTAAGTATCAGTAAGAAGAGAGCGATCCAACGCATAACAGTCTTTATATTTAGGGATTACTCAACGCCAAGCCATCCAGTACCAACTCCGGCACCAAGTGATGCTCACTTTGATAGAGAGAGGACAGTAGCACCCCATCTCCACCGGTAAGCCACAGTAACGGCTCCCCACCAGTATAATTTCGCAGTTGATCAAGTGCCCGATCGATTGCCCCAAGCACCATTAGAAATAGTCCGCGATTAATGGCCTCATCGGTATTGCGCCCAGCACTTAACGATGTCGTCAATGTAAACGCCTGCGCACTCTTGGCCGCATGAGTATCCAGCCGCAGAGAGCGCTGCATTAAACCTATACCGGGTACGATATACCCACCAAGGTGACCTCCGTTATTGTCTATCAAATCTAGGGTAACCGCGCTGCCACAGTCCACAATTAGTGCTGCACTCTGGTCCCGGCCATATGCGGCAAGCATCGCCAGCCATCGATCAGTACCTAATACCTGGTGGTTGTCATAGCCACAGGTAACTCCGGCACATTCTTCGAGTACCTGTGAGAACTCCACATCCAGAGAAAACAAGGATCTTACATGCTCTGACAACGACTCAGCGACTACGGGGCCCGCAACATTTACCACGCGAACCCGCTTGGGCTGCAACTCCAGGCCCAGCTTATCCCAGCCGTCCGGCATACGACCTTCACGCAAGTCGGAGGTACCAAAATGCCCGCGCATATCTACCTGCCCTTCGTTTAACAGGCGCCATTTGCCACGGGTATTACCAATATCCAGTTCCAGAATCAAACCTGCCCCCGCAAAGAGATTTCCCCTCCATGAAAGTGTTTCAGCTCTCCATCCATATCTAAAATTAAGGCACCTTTGTCATCTACCCCGGCGGCGATACCGGCCCAAACCTGAGAACCGGCCTGCAGTGTGACCGGCTGACCGGCAAATTGATCCAGCTTGGTCCAGGCATCCCGGTAAGCACTAAATCCTCTTTGTGGATATTCGTGCAATAACGGTAACAGCTCATCCAATATCGCAGCCACTAAATGGTTACGCGGTATCCCCGGGCAAATCTGCTGCAAATCCGCCCAAGGCTGATCAATTTCAGTGGCGGTTTCAATGCGCAGGCCACTATTCAGCCCTATGCCGATAACCACAGCACAGCGATCGGTCAGATCCCCCTTGAGCTCAAGCAAAACCCCTGCAAGCTTCCGGCCACGGCACCAGATATCATTGGGCCATTTCAAGCGGATATCCGGTACCGAAAAACGTTCTAATGCCCGCGCCAACGCCACCCCTACCGCGAGGCTCAGTCCCTCCAGGCTTTGCACTCCGCCGCTGAACTCCCAGCCGACAGACAAACTCACCCCAACCCCATAAGGGCTGATCCAGCCTCGACCGCGACGCCCTCGACCAGCACTCTGTCTTTCTGCAAGCATGGCAATAGCATGCCCACTACCCTGCTCCATGCGAGTTAAGAGCTGCGTATTCGTCGAGCCCACCTCGTCAAATAAAATCAGCTCGCGTAAAAGAGCATTGGAATTATCCCCAAGCCCCTCGTAAATCTTGTCCGAAGAGAGCAACTCCAACCCTCCAGGCAAACGGTAACCCCTCCCTTTAACCGATTCGAGCGCCAATCCGTAATGCTCAAGTTTCTTTAATTGCTTCCACACTGCAGCGCGGCTTACTCCAAGGGCTGCACCGAGAGATTCCCCAGAATGCAGATTACCATCAGCCAGTAATTCCAATACCGGGCGTAACTGTTCCAGTGAGCTTTTTGCGATAGTGTCTTGCAAGGCGATCAACTTTTTATATAGCGACGAAAATAACGATGTCCGAGGCTGGTCAACACCTCATAACCAATAGTGCCAGCGTATTCTGCCACCTCATCCACCGTTAGCTCTTTATTGAGAACATCTATGGACTGCAGAGATTCCCGGTCTTGGTCGGATAACGCAGAGATATCGAAAGTCGTGGAATCCATAGATATACGACCGATTATCGGTAGATGGCGACCGCAGGCCCAGCCGCGACCCCGGCCACCCTGAGCCCGGATTATACCGTCTGCATAGCCACCCCGAGCCACTGCCAGCCAGCTTCCTGCTGCAGCCTGTTGGGTCGCTCCATAACCAACAGACTGTTCGCGACTGACAAAACGCTTTTGCACTATCGGTAGACTGAGTGCTACTGTGGGCCTCATTGGATTGGGAGTACCGGGAACCGGGTTAATCCCGTAGAGAGCAGATCCGGGGCGGGCAATATCAAAGTGATAATCCTCACCGAGGAAAATGCCTGAGGAATTAGCGAGGCTCAGCTGCACCTCGGGACACAGTGAACGCAGCCTCTCACCAGCTTCTTTAAAACTGCGCAATTGAAAGCTATTTTGTGGATGGAGCGGCTCATCCGCACAAGCCAGATGGCTGAGAAGGATGCGTATATCCGCGGAGTCAAGTAATTGCCGGTCCCCCAGTAGTAGTTCAAACTCCTCCTCGCTGAGACCCAGGCGCGTCATACCCGAATCTACTTTTACCGCACAGGGAGCCACTAATTCCGCGCGAGCACATATTTCGACCCAATTGCGCAATTGCTCCAGGGTAAACAGTGTTGGCATCAACCCTGCGTGGGCACACTCTAATTCTGCCCCATTTCGCACCCCGGTTAGAATAACGATGCGGACCTCGTCCCCCAGCTCTCTACGAAGACGCTCCCCTTCCGCTTGGGTTGCAACAAAGAAGTCCCGGCAGCCTTGCCGGTAGAGGGTCGGCGCTACCTGGGTCATACCTAGGCCATAGGCATCCGCCTTGACCACAGCGCCACAGCGGGCGCCACCAGCCAACTTCTCGGTCAGATCTAGATAGTTATCAGCAATTGACTGCAAATTAATACTCAGCAGCCCCTCGCGGAAGTCATTCATGCCAATACAACTCTCAATTCATCAGCTAGGTAGCCCCAAGCAGGCTCTCACGACTCAAAGCACGTGCACCTACTAATATACACAGCCCAACCAAAGATAGGGTGACCAAGGAGCCAGCAAGAGCCAAGGGTACAGGTATCGCCTCACCTGCCATTAACAGGCTGAGCCATTGTTGCTGCCCGATTAAGGGGGTCAGTTGCCAAGCGGGTGAGTCCAATTTAATGTCAGATAGATTTACTATCATCAGCAATGCGACAGGTAATCCCTGCAAAATGCTCAGCTGGATTTGTGCATCTTTAAAGGACTGGGAGCGCAGGGCTAAAAGAATCTGGAGAACAGCAACCAGCAATGCCAGTGGCAATAACAAAAAACTCATAGCCACCAACTCGGTTATTCCTGCAGAAAACTGCACTCCAATTTCTGCCAGTGGTAAAAGAGTAAATGATAGCGTTAAAACTGCGAGCGAAAGAAGTGACCCAAACCAACCGATACTGGTTACGGCGAGCACTTTCGCCACAATAATCTGCCAACCATTCAAGGGTTGCTGCAATAAGGTTTCGATACTCATGCGCTCCCGCTCTCCCGCAGAGGTGTCGATAGATGGAGCTGCGCTGCATACCATCAACGCCATAATCAATAGCACTGGCACCATAATTCCTAAAATAGCTAACCCCCGGCTGGACGGAGTGCTAACGTCCCTTATTTGTAACTGCCAGGGAGTAAGAACCTGAGGCGCAATACCACGTGCTGATAAACGCTGCTGCATAATTGTTTTCTGTAGGGTACCCAGGCGCTCCTGTATAAGCTGAATACCCCGCCCACCAGATTTACTTGAACCATCAACATACAAATAGACTTTGGGAGACAGGAGATTGCGATAGTCTGTCTCAAATTCTTTGCCTATTTGTAGGACAGCATCATATTTATCCTCAAGAAGTTCACGTGGAATCCCCTCCCTCAACTGATCAATCCGGAAACCAGTTCCATGTAATTGATTCTCTAATAAAGGGGCATAGTCACTACCTACAATGGCAATATTTAAATTGGTTTCGGACACTACCTTAAAAGATAGGGCACCACTTCCAATCATTATTGCTGGAAATAAAAGGGTAAAACCCAATGCAATCATTAAAGCCCGCCGATCACGCCAAACTTCAAGAAGCTCCTTTAGAACCAGTGCTTGGAATTGCTGTGATAAAACATTATCGACAATACTCATGCTACCTCTCCCTGCTGACTCTTCCCTGCCCTTTGACCATAAGCAAGCTTCACGAAACTATCCTCAAGGTTGTTACTACCTGAACGTGTATTGAGTTCGCCTGGGGTTCCACTATCGACAATAGTGCCATTTGCCATGATCAAAACAGTATCGGATAGCTCTACAACCTCAGCCATAATATGGCTCGAAAATAAAATTGCTGTTCCCTCTGACCTCAAGTTTAAAAGAGTTCTACGCAGTAACCTGGCAGCAAGCACATCTAAACCACGGGTGGGCTCATCCAAAATCAGATGGGAGGGCCGATGTACTAGCGCCCGAGCGAGAGACACCTTCATTCTCTCCCCTTGAGAAAACCCTTTTGTTCGGCGATTCCAAAGGCTGGATAGCTCTAACTCTTCTCGCACAGATTGCAATGCAAATTCTAATTTATCTCCAGCCAACCCTTGGGCACTGGCGAAAAAGGACAAATACTCCGCTACGGTAAGACGTTCATAAAGTCCTTCCCGGTCTCCAACCACGCCTAACTGCCGACGTATTTCCTTCGGATACTTTGAAACCTCGAGGCCACCAACATAAGCATGCCCACTATCTGCTTTTAGTAAACCGGTAATAATGCGAAGACATGTCGTTTTGCCCGCACCATTGGCACCCAGTAAGGCTGTTATCTGCCCATCAGCAATAGAAAAGTTCAGGTTCTTCAGTACAGGGGTTCCCGAAAACTGCTTACTAACCGAATTAACTCTAATCACTGCCGCTCCCCCCCCTGTTCCATTCCTTTTGAATCAGAACCGCCTCTCCGATCCAACTCTGGCCCATAAGCTCCAATCATGAACGGCGGTCTGTGAATATCCTTCACACAAGCTTGATCCAGCTTCACTTCAGGTGAAGTAAGAAATTTATCAATCAAATCAGGAATACAACCTCGAATGGAATTAATATGCCCTCCCCCCATTACTATCAGGTGCTGCTTATTGGAGAGATAATCAAGATCCTTTTGTGCATAGATTGGCGGCGTGATCGGATCCGCTTCACCCGATATTAACAATACTGGATGGTGACGGGGTTCAGGTTTGCTATAAGGCCTTTTAGGCACAGGCCATACATCACAACCACGAGAAAAAAACTCAAGAAAAGCCCTGCCAATAAAAGCACCAGCAATATCCGCAGCAACTTCTTCCTCGCTGATTCGATGTAACTCCTCTGAGCAGGCAACAGAGAAAGTCAGGCCCAGGGACATTCCCGTTGTTGTATCTGAAAAAAATCCCGCTATACCGGCCAATGGCAAGTAATTACCTGAGCCTGCTTCAGTGATTGCAAATGGCAGTTGCGCCGACGCTTCGGGAGAGTACAAAGCCGCCCGGATCATGCTTTGCAAGGCCCAAAGTGACATGGGTTGCTCGGATACTCTCCCCGTAACTGGGTCCGGAAATTTTTTCGCAGCGGAGTCATCCCAGTTAATCAGCAATTGTTCCAATACTCCCTGCCAATCACCAAACCGGGAGCAGGCTAAATCGGATTGACAGTCTCTCACTAAAGTTTGCAAGGCATGCTCAGCAGCCGAAGCCCCTAAAAACACCTTTGTATCTATAGGTGCTACCGCATCTAGTACCAAGGCAGTTAAACTGTCCGGATACCACTGCTGATAAAGTAAAGCTGTCCGTGTTCCCCAGGAACCACCCCACAGGGAAATCTTCTCGTGGCCGAAATGTTTCCGCACCAGTTCAAGGTCTTCAATGGTCTGGCGGCTACTGAGTGAATTGGCAAATGTTGTTTGTTGCAGGTAGCAATCTGCCAGTGATTTTGAGATCACCTCCAATTCGTTTGGCGTATTGCGATCAATACCGCAGCTAAATGGGCGGGATAATCCTGCACCGCGGCGATCCACCAATACGATTGCACGCGTTTGGTTTATTTTACGAAACTTGTTCAGCAGGATTGCAAGATCACTCGCCGCCTGTCCAGGCCCCCCCGCGAGTAGATAGAGAGGCTCTTCTCCGCTTTCATCCAGCGCGGGAGAAACCATTACGGCCAGTTTAACTTGTGTGTCCCCTTTCCCAACTGTAATCCGAGAACACTGCAATGAGTATTGCCATCCATCAAGATAGCAATCGTCAGCCCCACCATCTCCTTCGGCTGCCATAGCACCATGGGCGATAAAAAACCCCATTACTAAACAACCGAAATATAACCTCCGCATCCATACCACGACAGCTTCTCCTAATCTATTTGTCGAGTACCCCAGTGTATCTAAGCTCAAGTAAACCTGTCCTTTACCATCCCATGTCAATGAATTGCATTAGCACCCTCCTCCCCACAGTGGTAAGGTTTCCGTTTTAGTTTGCCCATGACTGCACCCATGAGCTTTTCAGACCGTGAAAAACACCTAATCCGAGCCGCCTTTGCCTGGGGCCAGATCACCCAACAGGAAGGTTATACTCTCTCTGACCTGGAAATTGAGAAGTCGGTACTTTTTCGTCGCCTACTCGGTGGTCGACCACCACTCGCATTCCCTCCGCCCTTGCGCCATGGATTCCCCTGGTACGATGTAATCGAAGGGCGCGCTGAACATATTGTCAGCGCTTCAGAGGCGTCACCGGAATGCAGCATCATCGCTCCAGGCTGTAAAATTGGCGATACCTGCATTTTGATTGATGGCGCCTTCTGGCGGGTTGTAGAAACTATCCGCGAGCGGGAAGAATATATCGTCGAGTGGGGTCAATACCCTATGCAGTGGCGTTTAAGAAAACACTGGGAAGTCAATTATGAGATGACCCAGCAGCTACACAGCTTCCGTCGGGATAACCCCAACGAGGAAGTTAGTTTTGACAGCTATCTTGGGCAGCGAGAGTATCGTGAGTTTCGCATCGATGATGATCAGACAGTCTGGCTGTGTGAATGGCAGTTAAGTCGTATAAGTCTCTCTGGTTGGGTTTGGGTTGGCACATTACGCCCTCCAATAGTTAACAACTTAACCTCGATCTATGAAGACCCACTTGGGCCTATGGTCCTCGGTGAAGAGGGTGTGGATAAAGGCACGGCATGGCTTCGTATTGAAGAAGCTGACAAGGAGTCCCGTTTCGTTCAGCTGCAGGGAGAGCATGAGTATCACTTCTTATCTTCAGCTAATGCGATCGCACTAAAGGGCCTATTACACCATCTCCAAGAAGAAACAGAAACAATTACTATCCTGGACTGGGCCCAGGGTAAGCCACTACGTAGCTTTTCTCTTCCCGCACAGCTGGTTCCTCTTGATGAGCTGAGCCTAAAAGAAATGAATTACGATCTGGTCCCAGAAAATGCCTATGAACCATAGCAAACTATTTTCTGCATACTTCAGCACAACCTAAATAAAAAAGCCCCACTCAGAGGGGCTTTTTTATTTCCCTCTTATTCCACCCAACCCAAACTTTCGATCACAAAGACTTCCGTGCCACCTTTAATAAAACTGACACCTCTGTCTAAACAGGTAGTTGTTTATAACTGATGACAAGCGGATGAAGAGACGGTTACTAACAGAATCCATGGATAGACCTGTGCATAACTCCGGGATATCCACTTTCAGGCCTCTGTTTCCATAGGGGGCCTTTTAATGGATAAAAAAACACCACTGATTCTAGGGTGATTTCCACAGGTCGGCCGTTATTAACAGAATGGCTGGATAGACTTGTGTATAACTGTGGTATATCCGCTGCCAGCCTTACAGTTGTGTGACATTGCGCGAGCGCACAAAAAATCACCGGCTTTTTCGTTGGTATTTTTGTGTCACTTTTATCCCTGTCAGGCCCTTTTTTACAGCGGAGATAATTTCTTTATTGGGAAGATTTTTTCCGGGAAGACTACTAGTAGTACTGCGGTAAATTATTTGGGAATGCCCTTCCAGGGAAGATTGCAGTAAAAAATAGCTGGGCGCTCAATTTTTTTCAGGAGAGAAAGTCGCGAGGAGAACTCTTTATTTACAGTCGCGTAAACGTGTTCGACTTTTTATCGGGGTTTTTCCTGTTTAAATTTTTCAACTGGATTTTGAGGGCAAAAACCTGACTGGGTTATTCATTACTTCTCAGGATTTCTTTGTTTTTATTTTTAGCTTTTCTTTTTTAATTTTTCTTCGTTTCATCTTTGCCTTTTTTTATTTTTAACTTCTTTTTATTTTTAACTTCCAAGTTTTTGCTTTTCTTCTTTACGGCTCTTCACGGATATTTTTTTCACACATAAAAAAAGGGCCACCCATTGGGTGGCCCTTTCGGATTAGAAGCCTGACGATGACCTACTCTCACATGGGGAAGCCCCACACTACCATCGGCGATGTTGCGTTTCACTTCTGAGTTCGGCAAGGGATCAGGTGGTTCCACAACTCTATTGTCGTCAGGCAAACTGGCTTGGGTTGGCGCTGGTCTTATAAGCAATGTGCTTGGCCTGCCGCGTTATCGCTGTTTGCCTCGGTCTGTCGACCGGCGATAACCCCAAATAAGTCGGTAAAACAATCTGTAGTAATACACCGCAAGCGATTGTATGTCTCTAACTCACAATCCGCTAGCTTAGCTAGTCGTTAGTAACCATCTCTGTTGTATGGTCAAGCCGCACGGGCAATTAGTACTGGTTAGCTCAACGCCTCACAACGCTTCCACACCCAGCCTATCAACGTGGTAGTCTTCCACGGCCCTTTAGGGGAATCAAGTTCCCAGGGAGATCTTATCTTGAAGGAGGCTTCCCGCTTAGATGCTTTCAGCGGTTATCCCGTCCGAACATAGCTACCCGGCAATGCCACTGGCGTGACAACCGGAACACCAGAGGTTCGTTCACTCCGGTCCTCTCGTACTAGGAGCAACTCTTCTCAAATCTCCAACGCCCACGGCAGATAGGGACCGAACTGTCTCACGACGTTCTAAACCCAGCTCGCGTACCACTTTAAATGGCGAACAGCCATACCCTTGGGACCGGCTTCAGCCCCAGGATGTGATGAGCCGACATCGAGGTGCCAAACACCGCCGTCGATGTGAACTCTTGGGCGGTATCAGCCTGTTATCCCCGGAGTACCTTTTATCCGTTGAGCGACGACCCTTCCATACAGAATCGCCGGATCACTATGACCTACTTTCGTACCTGCTCGACATGTCTGTCTCGCAGTCAAGCGCACTTATACCATTATGCTCATTGCATGATTTCCGACCATGCTGAGTGCACCTTCGTACTCCTCCGTTACTCTTTGGGAGGAGACCGCCCCAGTCAAACTACCCACCATACACTGTCCTCGATCCGGATAACGGACCAGAGTTAGAACCTCAAACATACCAGGGTGGTATTTCAAGGACGGCTCCACAACAACTAGCGTCGCTGCTTCAAAGCCTCCCACCTATCCTACACAAATAGGCTCAAAGTTCAGTGCAAAGCTGTAGTAAAGGTTCACGGGGTCTTTCCGTCTAGCCGCGGGTACACTGCATCTTAACAGCGATTTCAATTTCACTGAGTCTCTGGTGGAGACAGCGTGGCCATCGTTACGCCATTCGTGCAGGTCGGAACTTACCCGACAAGGAATTTCGCTACCTTAGGACCGTTATAGTTACGGCCGCCGTTTACCGGGGCTTCGATCAAGAGCTTCGCCGAAGCTAACCCCATCAATTAACCTTCCGGCACCGGGCAGGCGTCACACCCTATACGTCCACTTACGTGTTTGCAGAGTGCTATGTTTTTAATAAACAGTCGCAGCCACCTGGTCACTTCGACCGGCCTCAGCTTAGGGAGCAAGTCCCATCACCAAAACCGGCGTACCTTCTCCCGAAGTTACGGTACCATTTTGCCTAGTTCCTTCACCAGAGTTCTCTCAAGCGCCTTGGTATTCTCTACCTGACCACCTGTGTCGGTTTAGAGTACGGTTCACTATTGCCTGAAGCTTAGAAGTTTTTCCTGGAAGCAGGGCATCAACCACTTCGTCTCTAAAAGAGACTCGTCATCAGTTCTCAGCCTTAGGGACCCGGATTTGCCTAAGTCCCCAGCCTACAACCTTAAACATGGACAACCAATCGCCATGCTGGCCTAGCCTTCTCCGTCACTCCATCGCAGCAATAGCGAGTACAGGAATATTAACCTGTTTTCCATCGACTACGGCTTTCGCCCTCGCCTTAGGGGCCGACTAACCCTGTCCCGATTAGCGTTGGACAGGAACCCTTGGTCTTCCGGCGGGGAGGTTTTTCACCTCCCTTATCGTTACTCATGTCAGCATTCGCACTTGTGATACCTCCAGCAGACCTCCCGATCCACCTTCAACGGCTTACACAACGCTCCTCTACCATGCCCGAAGGCATCCGCAGCTTCGGTTACCAATTTAGCCCCGGTATATCTTCCGCGCAGGCCGACTCGACTAGTGAGCTATTACGCTTTCTTTAAAGGATGGCTGCTTCTAAGCCAACCTCCTAGCTGTCTGGGCCTTCCCACATCGTTTCCCACTTAATTGGTATTTGGGACCTTAGCTGGCGGTCTGGGTTGTTTCCCTTTCCACGACGGACGTTAGCACCCGCCGTGTGTCTCCCGCGATTGCACTCCTCGGTATTCGGAGTTTGCATGGGGTTGGTAAGTCGGGATGACCCCCTAGCCCAAACAGTGCTCTACCCCCGAGGGTGAGACGCGAGGCGCTACCTAAATAGCTTTCGAGGAGAACCAGCTATCTCCCGGCTTGATTAGCCTTTCACTCCGATCCACAGGTCATCCCCTAATTTTTCAACATTAGTGGGTTCGGTCCTCCAGTTGATGTTACTCAACCTTCAACCTGCCCATGGATAGATCGCCGGGTTTCGGGTCTATTGCCTGCAACTAAACGCCCTATTAAGACTCGATTTCTCTACGGCTCCCCTAAGCGGTTAACCTTGCTACAGACAATAAGTCGCTGACCCATTATACAAAAGGTACGCAGTCAC
>NZ_CP174325.1:1327500-2082500 GCF_056232115.1 Microbulbifer variabilis | reverse complement strand
GGTAGAAGCCAAGCGCATGCCCCTGGACGTCAATCTCTCTTCCTTAGATGAAGACACGCTGGAAATTGACAAGCAACTGGCGGCTGTCTCGCCCCGCCAGAGCATTCCCTTGGCGAGTGCGACGGTAGAGGCAATACAGTCCCTGAACCTCACGGTGCGCAACGGAGACACCCTTTCCGATCTGTTCAAGCGTGCCAAAGTGAGCGCAGGCGAAATGTATCAGCTGCTTGGCAGCGGCAAGGAAGCTAAGAAACTAGCGCGTCTGACTCCTGGTGAAGAGCTGACATTTAAGGTCAACTCCGAAGGCCAACTGCAAAGTCTGGAACTACAGAGAGACCGTCTCAACCAAGTCAAATTTACCCGCGCGGAGGGTAATGACTTCCAGCATACGTTGGTACAGCGCCAGCCTGACAGCCACCCCGCCTATCGCCTGGCTCAAATTGACAGTTCCCTGTTTGTTGCCGGAAGTGAGGCCGGTCTGAGTGATAGCCTGATTATGGAAGTGGCTGATGTGTTCAGCTCCGATATCGATTTTGCATTGGATATACGCCAGGGCGACACCTTTAGCGTGATGTTTGAAGAGAAATTCCTGGATGGGGAAAAAATTGGCAATGGCCCCATTCTAGCGGTCAGTTTTACCAATCAGGGCCGCACTTACAGTGCAGTGCGCTACATCGACAGTAGCGGCGACGCCAATTACTACACGCCTGAAGGCAAAAGCATGCGCAAGGCATTTATTCGTACGCCGCTGGATATAGTGCGCATCAGCTCCCACTTTAATCCACGGCGCTTGCACCCGGTTTTCAAGTCGCGCCGCCCTCACAACGGCACAGATTATGCCGCCCCGCGTGGCACCCCGGTTTACTCGACAGGGGATGGCCGTGTGATCGCATCCGGTTACAGTAAGCCCAACGGCAATTATGTATTTATTCAGCACGGAGAACGTTACGTTACCCGCTACCTACACCTGACCAAACGCAAAGTGAAGAAAGGTCAACGAGTAAAACAGCGCCAAGTAATAGGCACTGTAGGCTCAACCGGGTATGCAACCGGTCCACACCTGCACTACGAATTCCTGGTGGACGGAAGACATCGGAACCCTGCAACAATTGTGCGCAAGCTTCCCAAAGCCAAGTCAGTGCCGTCCTCTGAAATGACGCGCTTCAAAAACCAGACTCAACCTCTGCTGGCAAAACTGGAAAACTACCAGGGCCCAGCATTGGCCAAACTTGACGAAAACAATTGATAAAGCGCCATTCAATATGCCCGATCTTTTTATCGGTCTAATGTCCGGCACTAGCGTCGATTCCATCGACGCTGCACTGGTCGATTTTGGCGGCGAAGAGAGAATCAAGCCGCGTATCCTGGCAGCTCTGGGCCACCCGATTCACCCCTCGCTGCGTGATGCCATCCTAGCCCTCTGCGCCCCAGGTCCCTCTGAACTGGATCGTGCCGGACAGTTGGACCGACAGCTCGGCCAGGCTTTTGCCGAGGCCACCAATACCCTGTTGGCCCGTGCCGGTATTGAGGCCAGCGCAGTAACCGCAATTGGCAGCCACGGACAAACTGTGCGGCACCGCCCGCCAGGCACTGTGACCTCCCCCTTCACTTTACAACTGGGGGACCCGAACACTATCGCAGCTTTGACTGGTATCAGTACGGTAGCGGACTTCCGCCGACGCGATATGGCCCTCGGAGGCCAGGGTGCTCCGCTAATGCCCGCATTTCACCGCGCCGCTTTTAAAACCGAGGGCAATCGCGCCGTGGTGAATATCGGTGGAATGGCCAATATCACCGAGCTGACAGCCGATGGCAGTGTATATGGTTACGATACCGGGCCCGGCAACGCCTTGCTGGACTATTGGGTGAACCTACATAAGAAGCAACCGTTTGACCGGGATGGCGCCTGGGCAGCTGGTGGTCGTGCCCACCCCGAGTTGCTCAATCGCCTGATGTCAGATCCCTATTTTGCTGCGGAGCCTCCCAAGAGTACCGGCCGTGAAACCTTCAATGCCAGCTGGCTGGAGCAGGCGCTAGCTGGCCTGGAGCTGTCTCCTGCAGACGTGCAGGCAACCCTGTCGGAAGTAACTGCCGCCAGTATTGCCGAGGCTGTGCATTTGTTCGCTGATGGGGGGGAACTACTGATTTGTGGGGGCGGGGCCAAAAATAAAGATCTGCTGTCTCGACTGCAGAGACGACTGCCAACCTGGTCAATTACCGATACCGGCACTTATGGAATCGATGCCGACTGGCTCGAAGCTGTGGGCTTTGCCTGGCTGGCCCGGCAGACTCTACTCGGCCTGCCCGGCAACTGCCCCGGAGTCACAGGAGCAAAAAAAGAGGCTGTTTTGGGCGCCATTTACTCCCCCTGAAACACCGCTCAAATCGCCTAAAGTGCGGCTCAGATCGAGAAGGAGGAGCCGCACCCACAGGTTGAGGAAGCATTGGGGTTCTGCACCACAAAGCGAGATCCGGCCAAACCCTCTTCGTAATCAACATTGGCGCCAACCAAGTATGGATAACTCATGGCGTCAACCAGTACCTGGATACCATCTTTCTCAATGATGGCATCGTCTTCGGCAACCAGTTCATCGAAGGTAAAACCGTATTGGAATCCTGAGCAGCCACCACCGGTGACGAACACCCTGAGCTTGAGCTCCGGGTTGCCCTCCTCTTCCAACAGGCTCTTTACCTTGGCCACAGCTTTATCGGTGACTACCAGTGGCGCAGGAGAAAAGGATACAGCTTCTGACATAAGTCTCTCTCAACTCATCGGGACATTCGCAGCTCGCATAAAAGCTATGCAGAATGCAGCTACGGGGGCGTCATCTTGCTTAAACCCAGGAAACCAGTCAAGTATTTGCGAGCAACAGGCTCTGGTGCTACTCACCTGCCAGGCCTGTCGAGTGGGCTTCAGGAAGCCTCGATGACAGTCTCATCTTCCGAGTAACCGATCATGGGGGTCTCACCAGCGGAGCTAATATCCACGTTGGAAACCAGGGCCCCGTTCACCTGGGCACCCTTTACCATCTCAATCAGCTTATAGTGCACATTGCCTTCCACCATAGCCTTGGCCGCCAGCTCCAGGTGGCGCGTGGCGTACACATCGCCATTCACGTTTCCGTTAATCACCACCTGAGGAACACGGATCTCTCCCTCTATGATTCCGCCATCGACTATCTGCAGGCGCGCATCACTATCGCTATGAGCGGTGACATTGCCTTTTACCTTGCCCTCAATGACCAGATTGCCACGAAAGTGAATATCCCCAGATACTTCTGTCTGGCGCGCAATTAGGGTCGTGTGGTTACTACCGGAACTGGCCATAGCTACTTGTTTCTCTTTTTTTCTCAACATAATCCCTAAAACCTCATGCCTCTGGCATTAATGCTAGCTTTTCTGTACCAGCCAACCGTAGCGCTGTTCGATATTGAATCCCTTGCGCCCGGTAGACTTAAGCGATAACTCCACCCCTTCAGGAACAAAGCCCTCGGGGAGGCGCAGTTCGCCCTCAATATTCTGGAAGTATTTAAAACGCAGTGGAATGGATACGCTCTCCACCTGGTCAGACAAATCTTTTAGTGGGTAGCTTTTCAGCTCTCCATCCTGGCGCCCCACCACAGTGAAAGTGGCTGAGCCTTGAACCACGTTGCGTCGCACCGCCGACTGCTGGACTTGTAATTTGTATTGGTAACTCCGCGCATCAGCCGTCTGCGAAAGAATAAAGCGGCCTATAGATACTCCCTCACCACCATCTGCCGGGGCCATAACGCCGCGGTAAAAAGAGATTTCCTGCTTTAGCTCTGCGATCTGGTTTTCTTTCTGCACAAGCTCGGTTCGTACAGTCTCACTGGCCTGCTCACCAATCGCCAGGGACTGCTCAGCAGTTGCTGCACGCATGCGCAGAGTTTCATTTTCACTGTTCAACGCCTCAAGGCGCCCCAGTACCCTTGTGTACTCCCTCGTTTTTTCATCGAGGTTTTTACGCAGTTGATACTGTCCGGCGTAGTAAGAGCTGGCAGAAGTAACCAGTACCAACAGGGCGACACCACCTGCTGTGATTACACCTGAAAAGGGGCGATGGGGCACCACTTTCATACGGTACTGCTTGCTGCCTTTCACTCTGAGCTCCCAAAAATCCGCTACGGCTTAACCGGGTTTTATCGATTGTCGTATTTTTTTTGATTCTAAGGCAGCAGCGCCGGGCTCTCCAAGCCCAACGTCTCAGTTAGGCCAAACATAATGTTCATATTCTGTATCGCCTGGGCAGAAGCGCCCTTGGCGAGGTTATCGATTACCGACATTACCAGCAGAGTATCCCGACCCTGGGGCTGCATCACGGAAATACGACACATATTCGTACCTCTCACACTACGGGTTTGAGGGTGACTGCCAGCGGGGAGAACATCCACAAAAGGCTCATTCTGATAGCGACTTTCAAACAACTGCTGCAATTCCAGTGGTGACATATCTGTCTTGGACTTCGCGAACAAGGTTGCGTGTATGCCCCGGATCATTGGCAGGAGATGTGGAACAAAGGTCACCTGGGCAGGGCTCGCCTCACAGGGTTGGACCCGTCGTAGCCCCTGCTCAATTTCGGGTAAGTGGCGATGGCCAGCAGCCCCATAGGCGCGGAAATTGTCGTTGTTTTCAGCCAATATCAAATCCGTCTTACCCTGGCGACCCGCACCGCTGGCACCACTAGCAGCGCTGGCGATTAAGCCCGCTGGTTCAATAGCGCCCGCCTCCAATAGTGGAATCCAGCCCAGCTGAATCGCAGTGGGATAACAGCCTGGGCAGGCCACCAATTGAGCACCAGCTATCTCGGCACGATTTACTTCCGGTAATCCGTATATGGCCTCCTGGGCCAACTCGGGAGCAGCATGCTCCTGGCCATACCACTGCTCCCAGGTGGAAATATCTTTGAGGCGGAAATCGGCGGAGAGGTCGATAACTCGTACACCTCTTTTAATCAACGCCGGCACCTGGGCCTGGGCAACCCCATGGGGAGTGGCAAAAAATACCACATCACAAGCGGACAGTTGCTCAATATCCGGCTCACAAAAAGCCAAGTCATAATGGCCTCGCAAGCTGGAAAATAACTCCGCCACCGGGGTGCCTTTCAAAGAGCGTGAGGTGATTGCGGTAACTTCTGCTTGCGGATGTGTCGTCAAAAGCCTTAGCAGTTCAACACCTGTGTAGCCGGTGCCACCAACAATTGCTACCTTAATCACCTTGCTAAAATCTCCCGGTAAATCTGCCAACTGAGACGATAATCATAAAACCAGCCAAGCACTCTACCATAAGCCCCAGCACTTGAAGGATGTGCAGTGTCACAGCGCCCTAGGAAATTACTGAAAAACGCGTTAGCTCGGTGTTTACCCAAGACAAACAGCTTGGAACACGTGCGTTTGCAACTCTCTGCCAAGGAGGCTTTAGCGCCACTAGTGGGTATGGCATTAATTACTGGGCTATTGGCTGGAGGTGTAACTATTCTCTTCCGCCTGGCAATGGAGTGGCCTACAACATTTTTCCTGTCAGTCCCCCAAAATTATGAATCCTTATCGCCTTTCTGGCGATTTGCCCTACCTGTGCTGGGCTCACTGGTGATCGGCATTATCTATCTGCTACTCAGCCCCAAGCGCTACGACGTCGGTGTGGTGCATGTTCTCGATCGCCTCTATAACCATCAGGGCAAAATGCCAATACAAAATGCTCTACTGCAGTTTTTTGCCGGCGCCATTGCTCTGATCAGCGGCCACTCTGTAGGACGTGAGGGGCCTGCTGTACACCTTGGAGCCGCCAGTGGCAGCTGGCTAGCACGTGTACTGCACCTGCCCAATAACTCGGCACGCAGCCTGCTGGGCTGCGGTGTAGCCGCAGCTATCGCCGCATCTTTTAATACTCCTTTGGCCGGGATGGTGTTCGCCATGGAAGTGGTGATGCTCGAGTATTCAGTGGTGGGTTTTTTACCTGTCATGTTGGCTGCAGTGACTGGCAGTGCCATCACCCAAATTACCTTTGGGCGTGAGCCAGACTTTAACGTTCCGGCTATCCAGCTTAACTCCCTCGCAGAGCTGCCTATCCTATTTCTCTGCGCACTCGCAATCGGACTCTTGGCAGCTCTATTTATTTGGGCCCACCGCAGCCTGACACGCCAACAGTATCGCTCCCCGCTACTGCGCTTCTTACTGGTGGGACTTGTAACCGGCACCTTAGGCATTTGGGTACCTGAAATTCTTGGTGGTGGCTACGACACCCTACAAATGGCAATGCTGGGAGAATTGGGCATCGCCACATTAACGGTAATTGTTGCCGCCAAGTTGGTGGCAACAGCACTGGGTTCGGGGCTGGGTATCCCCGGAGGAGTCATAGGCCCAGCCCTAATTCTTGGTGCCTGCCTGGGGGGGATCGCAGGAGGCCTCGCCAATATGTGGCTGGGACCACACACCGCCAGCCCGGGCTTTTATGCAATGGTGGGTATGGCCGCAATGATGGCGGCAATGCTCAATGCTCCACTGGCAGCTTTGCTGGCAATTCTCGAACTGACCTACAATCCGAATGTCCTGTTCCCAGGCATGATGATGATCGTAGTAGCGATGCTTATTAGCAGACAGGTATTCGCCACCCGGGGGATTTACCAGGAAACCTTACGCGCCTTGAACAAGGCCGGGACCCCCACCTGGCGCCAACAAATGCTCAGTAGTGTCGGCGTAGCCAGCCAAATGGACAGAAACTTTGTCGTTGAACCAAGGGAAATCCCAGTTGATCAGGCGAGAGAGTTAATCGCTCAACACCCCCAGTGGATTTTGATCGACCTGCCCGGTGAACCCGCTCCGCAATTGTTGCGTGCTGCCGACCTGGCCACATTTTTACAGGGTGCCGAAAAAGGTGGGGATACAGAAACCACAGTAAAACAAGAGGAGGAAAAACCTGGGCAGCCCCCCCTCATAGACCTGCTTAAAATTCCTGGCGAGCGTAAACAAATGGCCGAACTAAATTGGTGCGCCACCCTGCTCGAAGCCCAGCAAAAACTGAAAAGCACTGGAGCCGATGCCCTGTATATCAGTCGCCATCAGAGCGGCTCACTGGACAATCGCATCGCGGGCATTATTCTGCCGCTACAGATCGATAACTTTTACCGGAAATAAAATAATTTCGCGTTTCTTTTTGAGGGGATATTCAATGCTGTGGATCAAGGCTTTTCACATTATCGCCATGGTGTGCTGGTTTGCTGCGCTTTTCTACTTGCCACGCCTTTTTGTCTACCATGTCGATGCCACAGACGCCGTAAGTCGCGATCGCTTTTGCATTATGGAGCGACGCCTGTACCGCGGTATCGCCATTCCCGCGATGATCGCTACCGTAGCTCTAGGCATCTGGCTCTACAGCCTAAACCCGGCTTACTACACATCCGCAGGCTGGATGCACGCGAAACTTACCTTTGTCGTGCTGTTACTGGCCTATCATCATATGTGTGGAGCCTATGTGCGTAAGTTTGCCCAGGGTACCAATACCCGTAGCGGACGCTATTTTCGTATTTTTAATGAGGTTCCGACTGTAGCCTTGTTTGCCATTGTGATTCTGGCTGTGGTCAAGCCATTTTAATTTGGCGCAGAATCATTCTTTGTATCGGGCAGCCAGCAACTAAAATTAGGCGCACAGCTTTTGGCAGTCATGTAGATTTTCTATGGATACACCGCAGCCCGTTATTCTGACCGTCACCCACCATGACCCTAGCGGCAGTGCAGGAATAGCCGCAGATACGGAGACGGCTGTCAGCCTGGGCTGCCATGCTGCCTCCGCGGTTTCCGCCATCAGTGTGTGTAACACTGGCGAACTGCTTGGGGTTGCTCCAGTAGATGAAAGCTTGCTAGTAGAGCAAACCCGCACAGTTCTGGAAGATATGCCGGTAGCTGCAATCAAGGTGGGATACCTGGGCTCCGTAGAGAATGTTCGGGCACTGCACAGCGTATTGCGGGACTACCCCGATATCCCGGTAGTGATCGACCCCGATGCCACACTGGCGGATAAGGAAAGTGTGTTGGCCCCCCCACTATGGGAAGCCATGGCCTCCCTACTACTCCCCTATGCCACCATGGTCTGCCCAAATCGCCGCGAAGCCCGCGCTATGGCGGTGGAGGCCGATACCCATGACGCCATGGCCCAGGAGCTGCTTGAAAGCGGTTGCCGCTATCTGTTACTTACTGGCGTACCCCATGAGCAACAGCTACAAAACCGTCTCTACGACGAACGTGGCCTGATCCGGGAATTCCACTGGGAACGGTTGCCACCAGCGGCCTATGGGGTCTGCGGAACCCTGGCCACAGCGATCGCCTGCCATATTGCCCACGGCCTGACCATCATTGAGGCTGTCAGTCGCAGCCAACAGTATGCCTGGAGCGCCATTCGCGACAGCCGCCGCCTGGGTATGGGGCGGCCGATACCCAATCGCCTTTTCTGGTGTGAGCGCTAAAGCCTCTCCCTGCCCGACAAGTGACTTGCCGCATCGGTGTGAAAATCGGTGCGACCCGCCGGCCAACCCGAAATCCACACCCCCTGTGATCTCCACATTGTCCTCAAGGCCTGTCGCCGCGATAATGGTCCGCTGATTCTTGGCCTATTCCGTAATTTCTGAATGAATTCTATGAGTAAATCCGAGCAGCTCTTCGCAGAAGCACAGCAGTACATTCCCGGCGGCGTTAACTCTCCGGTACGGGCTTTCCGCGCGGTTGGCGGTACGCCGGTATTTATCCGCCGTGCCGAGGGCGCCTACCTCTACGACGCTGATGACAAGCGCTATATCGACTATGTACAGTCCTGGGGGCCCATGGTTTTAGGCCACGCCCACCCCGAAGTCATAGAGGCCGTTGTGGAGCAGGCTCAATCCGGCCTCAGCTTTGGCGCTCCCACCGAGCTGGAAACCGAGCTGGCCGAGGAACTCTGCCGGCTATGGCCAAATATGGATCTGGTGCGCTTCGTCAACTCCGGCACCGAAGCCACAATGAGCGCCATTCGCTTGGCACGCGGTTATACCGGACGGGATAAGATTGTGAAGTTTGAGGGCTGCTACCACGGCCATTCAGACTCATTGCTGGTCAAAGCCGGTTCCGGCGCCCTGACCATGGGCGTGCCCTCCTCCCCAGGGGTGCCTGCCGCCCTTGCGGACCACACCATCACCCTGAGTTACAACGATCCAGATGCTGTACGCGCCTGCTTCGAAGAGTTCGGTGATCAGATCGCCTGCATTATCGTCGAACCCGTAGCCGGTAATATGAACTGTATTCCCCCGGTGCCCGGCTTTCTGGAAACCCTGCGGGAAGTCTGCGACCAGTACGGCGCCCTGTTAATTCTTGACGAGGTAATGACCGGTTTTCGCGTGAGCCTGACCGGCGCTCAGGGCTTTTATGGTATCGAAGCCGATATTACTACCCTCGGTAAAGTAATCGGTGGCGGTATGCCAGTAGGCGCCTTCGGTGGCAAACGCAAAATTATGGAGCAGATAGCGCCACTGGGGCCGGTTTATCAGGCAGGCACCCTGTCCGGAAATCCGGTGGCCATGGTGGCAGGCCTGGAAACCCTACGCTTGGTAGAGGAGAGCGACTTCTACAAGCCACTGGTAGCCAGGACAGACCGCCTGGTGGAAGGCATTCTCGCTGCCGGGAAGACAGCAGGTATTCCTGTTACGGCCAACAAAGTTGGCAGCATGTTCGGCTTTTTCTTCACCGAGGAGTCAAAGGTCACCAATTACCAGCAGGTAATGGCATGCAACAATGAGCGCTTTAATCGCTTCTTCCACGGCATGCTCGAGGAGGGGGTCTATCTGGCACCAGCATCCTACGAGGCCGGGTTTATGTCCGCGGCTCACACCGATGAGGATATTGAAGCAACCATAGCCGCTGCAGAAAAAGTCTTTGCACGCCTCGACTGATTGCCCCCGCTACAGCACCTGCCGCCCGCAGGTGCTGCACTCCAACACTAAATTCCATTTTACCACTCGCACAAATCACAGCCATTTCTCAGGTATTGGCGCGCTTCGACGCATAAGTCTTGTATATTGTTAAAGCATCTACAAAAATGTATACATAATTTAAAAGGTATACATTTTGAATAAATCGCCACTTTTAGATACCAGCCTCTCCACTGTCAGCGCCGGGTTCATCACAGTTCTGGTAGGAGTGGCCAGCTCAGCAGCGATTGTTTTTGAGGCCGCACGGGCTGCCGGTGCCGACCAGCTAATGACCGGCTCATGGATCGGTGCCCTCGGATTGGGAATGGGGCTAACCTGTATCGCCTTTTCCTGGTATTACCGGGCTCCCGTGATTACTGCGTGGTCGACCCCAGGCGCAGCATTGCTGGCCACCAGTCTCACCGGGATTCCGATTGCCGAAGCTATTGGAGCTTTCGTCTGCAGCGCCATATTAACTCTGCTGGTAGGCCTTTCTGGAGCCTTTGACCGGGTAAATCGCCTAGTACCAACCCCCATCGCCAGTGCCATGCTCGCAGGTATACTGTTACAATTTGGCCTCTCTGTATTCACATCCCTGCAAGCCCAGCCAATTCTTGTTGGCGCTATGTCCCTAACCTACATAGTTGGGCGGAGATGGGCGCCGCGGTATGCCATTCTTTTGGTACTCATGGTCGGGGTCTCTGCCTGCTGGAAGCTACAATTGATCGCTTTCGATCAAATCCACTGGCAAGCCGCACAACCCGTATGGGTTACTCCGGAGTTTCGCCTTTCCACTTTGATCGGTATTGGACTGCCTTTGTTTATCGTCACTATGACCTCCCAGAATCTGCCCGGTGCCGCAACTCTGGCTGCCAGCGGCTATGGAAGAGTGCCCATTTCCCCAGTCATCAGCGGTACGGGCCTGGCTTCCCTACTACTGACCCCTTTTGGCGGGTTTGCCTTCAACCTGGCCGCTATTACGGCGGCAATTTGCACCGGTCCTGAGGCGCATCCCAATCCAGACAAGCGCTATACCGCCGGTATTGCGGCCGGTATCTTTTATCTAATCGTGGGCTTGTGTGGTGCCAGCGTAGTGGCATTATTTAGCGCTTTTCCACAGGAATTAATCGCCGGCCTTGCGGGCTTGGCATTGATAGGGGTCATTGGCAATAGCCTGGCAAGTGCTACGGCAGAAGCAGAACATCGAGAAGCGGCAATCATCACATTCTTAGTCAGCGCTTCAGGTATTAGTTTGTTTGGTGTCAGCTCCGCATTTTGGGGGCTACTGGGCGGGCTCGCCTGTTACTGGCTTTTTAACCGCAGGAGTTCATAAGCTCCAATGGGCCTATACGATAAAATCAAAGCAGATCTACAGCGGGGGCGCTTCATCCCAGGGCAAGTATTAAGGCAGGTTGAACTTGCTGAACTCTACGATGTAAGCCGTATCCCGGTACGGGATGCCCTGCATCAACTTCGAAATGAAGGCTGGCTCTCACCACACGGCAAGCGCGGTGTTGCAGTGCCTCAGTTTGACCCTATCGAAGTAGAGGACCTCTACCTGATGCGTATGCGCCTCGAGCCCCTATTGCAGACCCTGGCGCTAGATAAGCTCAGTGGGGAAGTACTGGGGCGAGCCAACGATATTCTCGATTCGATGGAGGCCAACCCCCAAATGTCCGCCGAACTAATCGGCAACCTGAATTGGCAGTTCCATGCCTGCATTTACAAGGCAGCCGAGCGACCAACGCTTTTTTCTGCAGTGGAACAACTACACCGCCAGTGTGAACGCTATATCGGTTACCAATCCCGCAGCCTGCAATACCAAAACACTAGCCAGGGGGAGCATTTCTCCATCCTCAAAGCCCTGAAAAGGGGAGATAGAGAGCTAGCCACAACATTACTGACACAACATATTGAAGCCGCCGGTAAATCACTGGTGCGCTATCTGCGCTCAGCTCAACCCTGAATGGAGGCTAACTGCGGGGACTTATGGAGCCTCCGAAATCACCGCAGTAAGCAATTTGATATGATGGCCGCCAATTGTGGCTGCAGGATTTCTGCAGCCTTATGGATAGTCGGAGTAAATGCCCTATGAGTCAAAGTCTCGGCCGCGGTGCCTATCCCAACACCCGCCTGCGCCGCCTGCGTGCCCAGGATTTTTCGCGTCGCCTGGTGCGTGAAACCCAGCTCAGTTGCGATGACCTGATCCTGCCGCTGTTTGTAATCGAGGGGCGCAACGAAACCCAAAAGGTAGCCTCTATGCCAGGGGTGGAGCGCCTGAGTGTGGATTTGTTGGCGAGAAAAGCGAAGCTACTGCAGCAACTGGGCATCCCCGCAGTGGCCCTGTTTCCCGTGGTAGATCCCTCGGCAAAATCAGACTGCGCCAGTGCCGCCCACGATGCCGATGGCTTGGCCCAGCGCGCCGTGCGTGAGCTGAAAGATGCTGCGCCTGAGCTGGGCGTCATTACCGATGTAGCCCTGGACCCCTTTACCAGCCACGGCCAGGACGGGCTGATGGACCACAGCGGTTATATCGTCAACGATGAAACTGTAGAAGTACTGGTGCAGCAGGCTCTATCCCATGCAGCTGCCGGTGCAGACATGGTCGCACCTTCAGATATGATGGACGGTCGCATCGGCGCCATTCGCCAGGCTCTCGAAGGGGCAGGCCACACCAATACCCTGATTATGTCCTACGCGGCCAAGTACGCCTCTGCCTACTACGGCCCCTTCCGCGACGCGGTTGGCTCAGCGGGCAATTTGAAAGGCGGCAGTAAAGCCAGCTACCAGATGGACCCAGCCAATACCGATGAAGCCATACACGAGTGCGCTCTGGATCTGCAGGAAGGTGCTGATATGGTGATGGTTAAACCGGGTATGCCCTATCTGGATATAGTACGCAGGGTGAAGGAAGAATTGCGAGTGCCCACCTTCGCCTACCAGGTGAGCGGAGAGTACGCGATGCACTGTGCCGCCTTCGAGAACGGCTGGCTACAGCGGGAGGCTGTTATCTTGGAATCACTGCTCGCCTTTAAGCGCGCCGGTGCAGATGGCATCCTCACCTACTTCGCCGAAGAGGCCGCACGACTGCTGCAGAGCTAGTCGTCAAGAATCGCGCGCGACTCTCGGTCATGCGACTTAAGTCAGGGCCACTGGTCTTCCAGTGCCGGGCCTATCGGCTGAGCCTCCTCTACGGGGGCGCCGCCAGGGCCCGATTCAAAAGATTGGTTGCGGGGGAGCTCGACGGGCTCTTCTTCGTACCCCCGATCAACACCAAATTCTTCCGCATCATCACCACGCAACTGTTCCTGCATTTGGCGACGACGCTGCTCACGCAGCTGCTGCTCGCTGGGATCTACACCCCAGCCGGGAGTCATTTGCTCCCGCGGTGCCGCCTCTGAGCGCCCATTGCCAAACAGGTTGCGAAACCAGCGCCAACGATCACGCCCGCGACATTCCGGTGCCGGCTGCAGGCGCGTCTCGTAGGAGAAAGGAATTTCATATCCGCCACGACAGTAGTCCGGGTCCATATATTCGCCGCGTGCATTCACCGACTTGACCTCCACCCCCCGCGGCGGCTCCACAGGCCCATGCTCATGGGGCAGCTTGCGCATGATCTCTGTCCAAATTGGCAGTGCACCGGTAGACCCCGTCAGGCGAGTGCGCTCATTGTCATCGCGCCCGAGCCAAACCACTGCAGTAATCTCCGGAGAGAAACCGGCAAACCAGCTGTCGCGGTTATTGTTGGTAGTTCCGGTTTTACCTGCAAATGCCACACTGCTAGGTAAACGCTTGGCAGACCTGCGTCCGGTACCCTCACGCATAGCCTGCTCCAGACCCCAGCGGAGCAGGTAGGCCGGTACCGCATCAACTCCGCGATGGGCACGGCGGCGGAAGTTCTGGACACGCCCGCCACCGGCATCGGAGACTGCCAGCAAAGTGCGCGGCTCCACAGTTTCGCCACCGTTGGCAATAGTCTGATACATGCCAGCCACTTCAAATGGTGTCATTTCAACGGCACCCAGTAACATCGCCGGCACCTTCGGCAGGCTGGTTTCCACTCCCAGACGGCGAATGGTCTGACGCACATTCTGCAGCCCCAGATCCAGCCCCAGGTGCGCTGTGGCAAGGTTGTAGGATTTTGCAAGCGCTACGTAAAGAGGTACCTGGCCGTGGGCTAGCTTGTCGAAATTCTGCGGCATCCACACATCGCCGTCCGCCTCTTCGATGCGCACAGGCGCATCGTCAATAAGCGTCGCCAGATTGTACTCTTCTGGGCGCTCAAGGGCAGTGAGGAAGACTGCGGGCTTGATCAGCGAGCCCACTTGCCGGCGGGCCTCAAGCGCGCGGTTAAAGCCCGGATAATCCGGATCGCGGTCTCCCACCATAGCCAGCACGTTACCGCTGCGGTTGTCCATCAGCACGGTGGCGGCCTGTAAAGTATTGACCTTAATTCCCCGGTCCTTTTCCAGCTGCAGGACCCCATTACTGATAGCCTCTTCGGCCAGCTTCTGTACCGAAGGCGACAAGCTGGTATAGATCCTCAAGCCCGCAGTCCGCAGCTCTTCATAGGAATAGTAGGGGCGCAATTCCGCCAATAACCGCTCTGTGAAAGCAGGGTAAGGGTTTTGCGCAGTCACTCCACCTTTCACCACCCCCAAGGGTTTGGCCGCATAGAGTTCGAACTCAGCCTGGGAAATTAACCCCTGCTCCAGCATTAGTTCCAATACAGTGTTACGACGCTCGAGTGCACGCTCGGGGTGTCGCCAGGGATTGTAGTAAGAAGCGCCCTTGGCCAAACCCACCAGTAATGCCACCTGATGCGGTTCCAGGGTGTCCAGTGGCTGCTGGAAGTAAAATTCAGAGGCCAGCCCGAAACCATAGATGCCTCGGGCGCCCTGCTGTCCGAGCCAAACCTCGTTGATGTACTCCTGCAGGATGTAGCCTTTGTCGTAGTGGATCTCCATCAAAACTGCCATCAGCGCTTCATTAATTTTTCGCTGCAGGCTCGGCTTGTGATCAAAAAATATATTTTTCACCAGCTGCTGAGTGATGGTGGAACCACCTTGTACCAGACGCCCGGCCTTCACGTTGGCAACCATGGCACGAGCAATACCCCGAGGGGATATACCAAAGTGGTTGAGGAAATCCTGGTCCTCCACAGCAATCAGAGTATTGGCCACCAGCGGCGGGATATCGCTAAATCTCACAGGGTTGCGATCATCACCACCTCCGAGTAAGGAGCCAATATTGGCCGCATCCAGGCGGAATTCCGCGATGCGCTGCCCATCGCTATCGCGCAGATTGCTAATCTCATCGTTGCGCAGGCGGAAAGAAACCACTGCCGCCGGCTCTCGGCCATTGGAGTGAATAAAATCGCGACGCCAAACAGAGTAATCCATGCCATTTTGGGACCAGGAACCGGGCTCGCTGAGGGTTTCCTGCTTGCGGTAATTAAGTGCTGCAAACTCGGAGGCTAATTCATCCGGATGCATCACCATCCCTTCGCGCAAAACCAGGGGACGAGCATAGACTCGCGCCGGCAGCTGGTACTGGCGGCTATCCAGACGCTCTCGCAGTTGTACATCCAGGTAGGCCATATAACCAGCAAGGGAGAGTGCTCCCACCAGAGCCAGCAGGAACAGGAATTTGAGCCAGCGGTATCGTCTCTTCGGTTGTGACGCTTTGCCGCGCCGGCGTTTGGTCGAGGCCATAAAAAGAGGTATCCAGCTGCCAGGTCAGTACATCAATTGACAGCGGGGCACGACAGCCCAGTCACTATCTTTGGCAGGGTACCAGCTGGTGGCAGCTCCACTGGTATCTTGCCTCCGGCACCCGGACCGGTGCCTTTGGGGAACATCCCTGAACCACCTGACTCCCACGCCAGAATAAATACTGGCCGGTCGTAAATCGAAGTGCTACGCACTTGTTCGTGGATTGACCACAAGTACGCCCTATTAGTTCATATTGAGGCTTAACGCGCCTTTATAAACAATGCCTCGCTGAAGTCAAACCTACCGCCTTGCACTTGCTGTAATCACAGCCATAATGCGGCGGAAATCTAGACAAATACCCCGAAAAGGATAGATATGAGGCAATACGATCTCTACGGCATTGGCGCCGCCCTGCTGGATACGGAAATTGAAGTATCCGACACGGACTTGTCAGCCCTCGGTGTTGAAAAGGGAATCATGACTCTGGTCGACGATGCCAGGCAGCAGCAGCTTGTAGATGACCTGCAGGATCACTTGGTCACAGCCAAGCGTGCCTGCGGTGGCTCTGGCGCCAACACTGTAATTGCTGCCAGCTATTTCGGACTGAACACTTTTTACTCCTGTAAAGTTGCTGCAGATGATAATGGCGATTTTTATCGCAATAATCTCAGTGCCGCAGGCGTCGACTATCCTGCCAGCCTGCAGGAAGCCGATGGGGGTACCACAGGCAAGTGCCTGGTACTGATTACCCCGGATGCCGAACGCAGTATGAATACCTACCTGGGTATTAGCGAGAAGTTGTCTGTGGCCGAACTGGACAATGAAGCTCTGGCATCCTCCCAATGGGCTTATATCGAAGGCTACCTGGTCTCTTCCGAGACCGGCCGTAAAGCAGCGATCACCTTGCGCGAGCAGGCACAACAGGCTGGAGTGAAAACCGCCCTGAGCCTGTCTGATCCGGCAATGGTACAGTTCTTCGGCGAAGGCCTGCGGGAAATGATTGGTGGTGGCGTAGATATCCTATTCTGCAACCGCGATGAAGCCCTAGGCTTTACCGGAACCGATTCCTTGGATGCAGCCGCCGAAGCACTGCGTGACTATTGCCGCAGCTTCGCTATCACCCTCGGCGCCGATGGAGCACTCCTGTGGGATGGCACACAACTTAAACGCGTGGCCAGCCCCGAAGTCCATGCCATCGATACCAATGGCGCCGGGGATATGTTTGCAGGTGCTTTCCTGTACGGGATCAACCGGGAAATGGGGTTTGTAGAGGCGGGAGAACTGGCTTGTCGCGCCGCCGCGCAAGTGGTTAGCCAGTATGGTCCCCGCCTGCAGGCTGAACAGCACTCGGAACTGCTCGCAGCAGTTATTTAAAAGGTTCGCTGTTTTATGGATGGTAATCGGTAAGCGGCCTTATGGCCGCCTCTCTATTTCAAAGGCCTTGGAAATCCCCTATTTCGGGCAGCCCGGTGGCAGCGGCAATACCAAAGCCCTGGGCGTAGTCCACCCCCATCTGACAAAGCCGCTCCATCAGTTCCGGGCTCTCCACATATTCGGCGATAGTACTGATACCCATACGCTTGGCCAGATGATCGATAGTGCTCACCATGGCACTATCAATTTCATCCTCAAGCATATTGCGCACAAAGCTTCCATCAATTTTGAGGTAGTCCACCGGCAGCTGGCGCAGGTAGGCCAGGGAGGAAACACCGCGACCAAAATCATCCAGGGCAAAACTGCAACCGGCTGCGCGCAGCTTGTGAATAAAGATTAACGCACGCTCCAAATTATTAATTGCGCTGGTTTCGGTAATCTCAAACTGCACTCTTGAAGGTGTGACTCCCGCATCGGCTAACTCCTGCAGTGCAAAATCGGCAAAAGTCTCGTCACCCAGGCTGATACCGGAGATATTAATTGCATAGCTGGTGCCGGCAATCCCGATATGTTGCTCCTGGGCCATATAGTGGAACACCTTGCGGATTACCCAGCGATCGACCTCCTCGATCAAGCCGTAGCGCTCGGCTGCCGGCAGAAACAGGCCTGGAGAAATCACCCCTCCATCCCGGCCACGCATGCGCACCAGAATCTCAAAATGGTGTACCTTGCGCTCTCCCTGGAGTGCGACTACCGGCTGCCTATAGAGAATCAGGCGATCTTCACGCAGGGCCGCATGGATCTCTGCCACCCAAGTGGTTTCACGGCGTTTCTCCAGCGACTTGCGGGAGTCACCAAATAATTTAACCCGGTTACGCCCCTGCTCCCGCGCTGAACAGCACGCATCATTGGCAGTGGCAAGTAGCTGACTGGCATTGGGAGTAAAGCGGTCCACTCCCACCACACCAATGGAAATAGCCACCCGGTTGTCATTGCCCAACCAGTGGAATCTAAACTCCTGCACGGATTCTCGCAGGCGCGCAACTACCCGCCCTCCCTCTTCCAGGGTGCAATCTCTCAACAGGATGGCAAATTCATCGCTACCCACCCGAGCAAACAGATCGGAACTGGACAAACCCCGCTGCAACAGGGTAACCAACTGAACCAGCAGTTGGTCACCGGCGACAAAGCCGAGAGTGTCGTTGATCACCTTGAACTGGTATACATCCAGGTAAAGAAGTACGTGGTGTTGGCGTTTATCGACGCATTGAGACAGGAGTTTTTGCAGCTCGCTCTCAAAATACTGGCGGTTTGGCAGGCGAGTGAGTGTATCGTGACTGGTTTGCCAGCTTAGGCGGGTAGAAATACGTCGGGCAGCGGAGGTATCACGTAACACAAGTACATAGTGCTTCAATTCACCGGCATCCCAGAGCGCCATTACTTGTACTGTAACCTCTAAGGGCGGGCGACTATCTCCAGGTCGGTGGATACAAGCGCTGATTTCCTGGGTACTCGGCACTTCGTCAGCGGGAGAATCCGGTAGCAATGGCGGAAGCGGCACGCCTTTTTCATCCCAGAGTATCAATCCGTCATTCAACGACTGGCCTGGCAGCAACCCAACCAGATCCCCACTCATTTCACTGACTAGTGGATTGGCATAGAGTACTGTCCCGCTGGGGTCAGTAACTATCACTCCATCGGCAATCTCGCCCAGAGCAGCTTCCGCCGCTTGCAGACTCACCTGCTCGCTGGGATTGAAGCGCTCTTCCAATTGGGCAAGTGGCCCCAGATACCTGGCAGAGCCTGGATCAAACAGAGTCACAGCCATATTTCCAGAGCGGGCGAGGCAGTTTGGCAGGCAACTCTGTTGTTGCAGAGTTGTTCCTTCCACAAACTAAAGGAATATATCGACATCGTCGTCCAAGATCGCCGATTTTATTCAATTATTCAGCCTCCCAGCCGCACCATTCTTACATGGCGCCTAAATTGCACATTCAAAGATGAGTTAGCAAGAAGTTTTTAAGCTTCTCATCATCAAATATTTTTTGCAGGGTGGCACTCAACAATCCGTTAACCCGGGTTTGTACCTCTTCACGACTGGGCTTGACCAGGTTGCGATCCTTACCCGACGTACTGTAAGTCGCAAAATATGAGGCGGCTCCAGCAGTCACTTCCAGGTGGATTTCAGCTGAGGTATCGATAGTGGTTGTGTAGACAGTGTTGGGACTGTTGTAAGTGAGTTTTACCAGTTTTGCCACCACTTGTACTTCGGGGGCGGTATCTGTGATACGAAAAGACCAATTAGCAAAACCCTGGCGTAAACCCGAGGCAATCGCTTCTCCCGCATCATTGCCGATACTTACTTGAGAGGTCTCAGCATAAACCCCCCCCAAAGAACCCAGGCCACCGTTGGGCAATTCATTGATTCCGCGCACACTCAGGCTATGGCCGGATCCCAAGGACTCGGAAGCAACTTGCACGTGTGGCTCCAACTGGATTTGCAACGGGCTATGGGCACAACCAGCTAAAAACAGGGCCCCTATAAACAATAATAATTTTTTCATTATTTCCTCCCCTTACTTCAACAAAAAAACTAGTTCGGCTCAGCCATGGTGATGATGATGCTCTTTGTCTGCTTTATTCGGCCCGACAACCGGTACTTCAATCTCAAGACTGGAACCGTTGGTAAAGACCAGGCGCAGGGGCAGTAATTCCCCTTCTCGCAGTTGTAATCCATGGATCATCAGGTGCACTCCCCCCGGAGCCATCTGTAGCTTCTGGCCGGCGGCAATCGCCAATTGCTCTAGCGGACGCATTCGGCTGATGCCATCACTGCTCTCAGTGGTATGTAGGTCAACACCAATATCCTGCTTTCCCCGCAACTCCACAGCTTTGAGTAACAGCAAATGCTCTCCTGTATTGTGAAGTGACAAATAGGCTGCGCTCATTGGGGCACCTGGGGGCGTCTCACGCGCATAGCCCTCTACCTGTAAAGGCAGGGCTATTGCGTAAGCCCTGCTAACAAACAACAGAACACCGACAGCAATTATCCATACGGACAAAACTGGTTTTTTCACTGGACCCCTCCACTGGGTTTAACAAGAACTAGTCGCGCCGGGCTACCGACCTTTATGTCGCCCCGCACACGGTAACCAGGCACAGCTTCGCGCAACTGCTGGTAAATCCAACGCCCTTCAGCATCGTCCCTGGCAACAATAATGACGCGTAACTGCTCTTTGCGGATTCTTTGCGCAATCTTATCCAACTGACTGGAGAGATGTTTAGACCTGGCATTCAGCTCTGCAGCCGGAAGTCCGATACTCTCTCCCTCTGGCAGGTCTAATCGCGCCCGCCCCCTTTCCCGCAGCAAGTTCTCGCGAACCTCAGCTACCAGAGCATTGCCTGGCGCAAGCATCTCCGCGCGCTTGAGGAGGGTTTGCACCTCGCCAAACGCCCGCCGGCGCAGGGCCTCCCGGGCCTGCTCCACATAGGTGACGACAATGGTCTGTATGCCGGTTTGCGCCCCGCGATTTCCGGGATCTAGCTGCTGTACCCTCAAGTAATAGTCATAGGCGCTGGCGCCAGCCGGCTGGGTCAGATGCCCCTTGCGCAGGGCTTGTTCAGCACGCTTTAGGAAGAAATTCACATTGCCCCGCCTTACTGCCTCCGCTGAGGGTCCGGCTTTTTTGGGCGCTGGGGTGGGTGGAGCGGGAACTGGCTGATTGGAACTGCAGGCCCCCAGCACCAGGATCATGAACAGGCAGCCACTAAGGCTGTGAAGGCGTTCAAATGACGGCAAAGCAATCCCCCGCTGTTGTTTTTTTGTACCACTGGCATCGCTATACTGCTGGCGCAACTGAACCCCTGTCCGGTGCAGCAGTCAGAACTATGCGCCCGACTATAATGAATTTTTTCATCTATGGCTGTGATGACCAAAAGTTTCAGAAATAATTTCCTCGCCCTGCTGGCGATCCTGCTGTTTGTGTCTGGTGCCAAAGCCCTGGCTCAGAGCCCAGACAACCCTTTTGCGAGTCTAAGCAATTCGCAGGACAACACCTTCCTGCCAGTAGATGAAGCCTACAGGCAAGACCTGCTTCTCAACGGCAGTCAGCTCAGTGCCATCTTTGAAATAGCCCCCGAATACTACCTTTACCGTGACAAACTTGCCCTCTATCAAATCGCTGGTGGACAAAAGACCCAGCTGCCCCTGGATCTGCCAAATGGAGAAGTGATCTGGGACGATTATTTCGAGAAAGAGACAGAAGTCTACCGCGGTCAGCTGGAGTTCCCTATTGCCCTTAAAAGCACGGCTGGTACTGCGCAACTGGAGTTGCACTACCAGGGCTGCGCTGATGCAGGGCTGTGTTACCCCCCCCAGACCCGCCACTACACCGTAAACACCTCGGACGGCAGTATTGAGGCGGCGAAAGGCGGCTTCTCCAATGTCGCCGATCCGACGGCCGGCGCCCCACCCCAGGGAGCCAATGCTGGCAGCAGCTCGATCACCCTACCTCTGGCCTTGCTGTTCGCTTTCGCCGGCGGATTGCTGCTGAACCTAATGCCCTGTGTTTTTCCGGTGCTTTCGATCAAGCTACTGGCCGTGAGCCAGGCGGCTCAGAATGACAGCCAGCGTCACCATCATGGCTGGGCATACACCGCGGGAGTAGTCCTGAGCTTCGTTGCTATCGCCGCAGTGATGCTGGCGCTGCGCGCCGGTGGTGAGGCGATCGGCTGGGGGTTCCAGCTTCAGTCCCCATGGCTGGTGGCAGGACTGGCCTACCTCTTCTTTATCATGGGGTTGAGCTTGTCTGGAGTCACTGAGTTTGGCGCCGGCCTGATGGGTATCGGCAGCAACCTGAATAACAGCCAGGGTCTACGCGGCTCCGTTACTTCTGGAGCCCTGGCCACTCTGGTGGCAAGTCCCTGTACGGCACCATTGATGGGCTCTGCGCTGGGATTTGCAGTAACCCAACCGGCCATCGTTGCCCTGAGTGTTTTTGCCTCCCTGGGCGCTGGTATGGCGTTCCCCTTCCTTTTGCTGACCTATATTCCCGGTCTAGTCAAAAAACTACCTCAACCGGGCCCCTGGATGGATAGACTCAAGCAGCTGCTGGCATTTCCCATGTACCTGACTGCGGTATGGCTCTTGTGGGTGCTGGGCCGTCAGACTGGTGGAGATGGAGTAACCCTGATTCTCACAGGTACGGTTGCCATCGCATTTGCCCTCTGGCTCTGGCCGCGCCCCCAGTGGCATTGGTTACGCGGTACAGTAGCAATTGCCGCGCTCGCTTTCGCAGTAATGCTGTTACCGCGTCTCAGCACAACACCCCTGGCCCAACAGCAAACCAGTGACTACTGGCAACCCTATTCGGCAGAAAGGCTGGAAACCGCACGAGGAGAGGGTCGCGCTGTATTAGCCAATATGACCGCGGCCTGGTGTATTACCTGCCTCGCCAACGAAAAGGTGGTGCTATCAAGCGATGCAGTTAGCAAAGCTATTGAGGAGCTCGGGGTCGTGGCGCTGAAGGGGGACTGGACCAACCAGGATCCGCATATCAGTGCCCTTTTGACAAAATACGGACGTACCAGTGTACCCCTGTACTTGCTCTATCCTGCCGGCGGGGGTGACGCCAAAATCCTGCCTCAGATCCTCTCCCGTGAGGAGTTGCTCATGGAGCTCGAGGCCGCTGCAGAGGGCGGGCTAAGCACATCATCTATCCCATAGAGGAAACTTCCGCCTTTGTAGCCATTCGCTGGGGTAAAAAGGCCACAACCTGGATATTTTGCGCTAATTTTTAGCCCAATATCGCCGAACTGCCGCTAACTTCGATAAACTGCTCAACAGGCATGGACAGGGAGTCACTTTTGCGGCACACTCGCCTAATGCACTCGGGCAAATAGGCCAAAATTCGAGTTTGCCCGCAAGATAGCCAACTTTAGACCACATTTCGTGGTTTTTCGGCAACAATTCTCGAGGCAGATTATGGCTAGACTCCTACTCTTGCACGGCCCCAACCTCAACCTGCTCGGCATTCGTGAGCCGCACATCTATGGTGCCAGCACCCTCGCGGAAATTGATGAAGCAGCTGAGCGCCAGTGCGAGGATGCCGGGCACGAGCTGGAGACCATGCAAAGCAATAGCGAATCCGCCCTGATCGACCGCATTCATTTGGCGTCTTCCACTGGCGTTGATTTCATAGTGATCAACCCTGCGGCGTTTACCCACACCAGTGTCGCTCTGCGAGATGCCCTAGCCGCCGTTGCCATACCGTTTATCGAATTACACCTGTCCAATCCCCACGCAAGGGAAAAATTCAGGCACCACTCTTACTTATCCGACATAGCCCGCGGTGTAGTGTGCGGCTTCGGCCCACACAGCTACACGCTGGCAATACAGGCAGCCATACACCAACTGGGAATGGCGCCTCGAAACCAATGAATCAAACCTGCGAGTGAATGAACTATGGATATCCGCAAAATTAAAAAATTAATTGAACTGCTCGAGGAATCGGATATCGGCGAGCTGGAGATCAAGGAAGGCGAAGAATCTGTGCGCATAAGTCGAGGAGTGAGCGGTGCGAACCAGCAGGTCATGCCGATGTACAGCGCCCCTGCTGTACCGGCTCCTGCACCGGCAGCCCCCGCCCCAAGCGCAGCTACTGCGCCAGCTGAAAAGGAATCCAAGCCCGCTGTTAGCGGTCATGCGGTGAAATCCCCCATGGTAGGCACCTATTATGCGGCACCCAGCCCCGGTGCCGAACCTTTCGTGAAAGTCGGCCAGCAAGTGAAAATCGGCGATGTAGTTTGCATCGTTGAGGCGATGAAGATGATGAACCAGATCGAAGCTGACAAAGCCGGCACTATCGAATCCATACTGCTGGAAGATGGCCAACCGGTAGAGTTTGACCAGCCGCTCGTGACCATCGTCTGAGCGGGGTAGGCACAATGTTCGACAAGATCCTGATCGCCAATCGCGGCGAAATTGCCCTGCGGGTTTTGCGCGCCTGTAAAGAGATGGGCATCGCCACTGTGGCGGTGCACTCCCTGGTGGACCGCAACTTGAAGCATGTGCGCCTAGCAGATGAATCTGTCTGTATAGGCCCCAACCCATCCCCGCAGAGCTACCTGAATATACCAGCCCTAATTTCCGCCATGGAAATTACCGATGCTGTGGCCGTGCACCCAGGTTACGGCTTCCTGGCCGAAAACGCCGACTTCGCCGAGCAGGTGCAGAAGAGCGGTTTTACCTTTATCGGCCCGGATCCAGATGTTATTCGCCTGATGGGCGATAAAGTATCCGCAATTGCCGCAATGAAAAAAGCGGGGGTCCCCACGGTGCCTGGCTCTGATGGTCCGCTACCAGACAACAGCGAGCGCTGCCTCGAGATCGCACAGAATATCGGTTACCCCGTCATCATTAAGGCTGCTGCGGGCGGCGGTGGTCGCGGCATGCGTGTAGTAGAGAGCCCGGATAATCTGGTCAATGCCATTGCTGTCACCAAATCCGAAGCCCAGGCTGCTTTTGGCGACGGCACTGTATATATGGAGAAATTCCTGCAAAATCCGCGTCATGTGGAAATTCAGGTAATGTCCGACGGCCAGGGGAATGCCATACATCTGGGTGACCGGGATTGCTCACTGCAGCGCCGCCATCAAAAGGTTTTGGAGGAAGCTCCAGCCCCTGGCATCCCCGATGCCGTACGCAAACAGGTGCTGGATTCCTGTGTGCAGGCTTGTATCGATATCGGCTATCGCGGTGCTGGCACCTTCGAGTTTCTCTACGAGAACGAACGTTTCTACTTTATTGAAATGAACACCCGTATCCAGGTGGAGCATCCAGTCACCGAAATGGTTACTGGCATCGACTTGATCAAAGAACAGATTCGCGTCTGCGCCGGAGAGAAACTCTCCCTGAAGCAGGAAGATATAGTAATTCGCGGCCATGCCTTCGAATGCCGAATCAACGCAGAGGACCCACAAACCTTCTTCCCTAGCCCCGGTAAAGTGAATAATTTCCATATGCCCGGCGGCCTCGGCGTACGTGTGGATTCTCACCTTTACTCTGGTTATTCGGTGCCGCCCAATTACGACTCGATGATCGCCAAGGTAATCACCTACGCGGAGGATCGGGATACCGCTCTCGCGCGCATGCGAGTAGCTCTCTCCGAGTTGGTCATTGATGGCATTAAAACCAATATCCCACTGCAGGAAGAATTGGTTCGGGATGAGGCCTTTGCCAAAGGCGGGGTCAATATTCATTATCTGGAGAAAAAGCTGGGACTCTAACCCTCGCCAGCAGGGATAAAGTCGGAGAGAATTGCGTCAGACGACGAACCCAAGCGCCATGGACGGCGATCCGTCGCAGGGATCGGGTGGACTTACCACCCACCACAGCAGTTACTCATTACGGAACCTCTATGCCCTGGCTACAACTCCGTGTCGATACCAATCGCGCACAAGCGGAAAAAATTGAAAACGCACTGCTATTTGCCGGTGCCGTCTCCGTCACCCTGCAGGACAACGCAGACCAGCCTATTCTTGAACCCGGCCTGGGCGAAGTACCCTTATGGGACCAGACCCGTGTTACCGGTCTGTTCGACGCCGAAATCGACACTACCGTCACCGAAGCCAAGGCAGCCTCTTATCTATGCGAGCTGCTTCCCAACGTTCGCTGGGAACAACTGGAAGATAAGGACTGGGAGCGGGAGTGGATGACGCACTACAAGCCGATTCAGTGCGGCGACAACTTATGGATTTGCCCCAGTTGGTGTGAGCCACCCCACCCCGAGTCGGTTAATCTGCTACTCGACCCCGGCCTCGCCTTCGGCACTGGCACCCACCCCACCACTTACCTCTGCCTAAAATGGTTGGCTCAGGAGCCTTTACAGGGCAAAAGCATTATCGACTTTGGCTGCGGTTCCGGTATCCTTGGCATCGGCACCTTGCTGCTGGGTGCTGAGCAGGCAATGGGCACAGATATTGACCCCCAGGCCCTGATCGCAAGCCGCGATAACGCCAAACGCAACGGTATCGATCCGCAGCGTTTTCCCGTGTACTTACCCGAGCAAATGCCACAGGAAAACGTGGATGTAATGCTGGCAAATATCCTCGCAGGTCCTCTTGTAGAGCTCGCCGCCGAGCTGATTAAATTAACCAGAGTCGGCGGGCGCATCTGTCTTTCCGGCATTCTTATATCCCAAGCAGAGCAAGTAAAAGCCGCCTATACACAAAACGTCGAATTTGATGAAGACGGAGTGCATGAAGGCTGGGTGCGCTTGAGTGGAACCCGTATCTGTTAAATAGGCTAACCACCACTACGCGGGGGCCGGGCAGACTGATAAACTTGACTGCAAAATAAACTACGCCATAGTCGAATGTCTCAACTGGTAACCCGCTGTCCCCACTGCAGCACCTCTTTCCACATCAATGACCAGCAATTGCGCGCCGCCCGCGGCGCAGTGCGTTGCGGCTCCTGCCTGCAGGTTTTTCGCGCTGACGAAAACATCGTCTTTAATGACGAGAACACCAATACCCGCAACGACCTAGAAGCTCTGCTGGAAGATGACGACTTCTTAATCCACGACGATATCGAACTGGATGACGATGAGCCGTCCCCGCCCAAGGAGCTAGAGACCACTCCAGCAGGAAAGGCAGACAAGAGTCCCCAAGCGATAGAAGCAGATAATGCCCAAAACGCTGATAGGAAGCCTAACTCCGATTCACTGATCGGTGACGCCTTCGGCGACAATGAGTGGCAGGAACTGCAGGACGAGGCTGCTCATGAGGAGCCCGAAGAGGATCTAGAGTCCTTCCTCAAGCCGGATTGGGATGATGTCTCCGATTTCGATCACCGCTCGGTAAGTAATAACGACAATAATTCCAATATATCTTCGTACAACGATCATTTCAGGGACCGCGACCCGTGGGACCACCCCCTCGAATCTCAAGCAGAGAGGGCGGATACATTCGATCCTGGACCAACAACAATTCCTGATGACTCCGTACAAGAAAACCCGGTTACCCAAAACAGTGCCCCAGATGGACGTCGTGAACCTTTTTTTGCTTCCGGTGAGGAGCTCGATGCGGACACAGAAATAGAGCCCGAGCGGGAACAATTGATATCCGCTATCCAGCCCGCCCCCCTGGAGATGTCCTGGGGAGTGACACCACAAAAGAAAGTTATGCCATCTTGGGTCTGGTGGGTGCTACTACCGCTGCTGACCACCACATTGCTGGCCCAGATTGCCTACTTCAAGTTTGACACCCTCAGCAAAAAACAACCCTGGCGCAATATCTATGCTTCCGCATGTCCACTGCTCGGTTGCAAGCTGCCCCAGCTCCGAGACCTTAACGCCATCCAAGCCACCAACCTGATGGTGCGCAGCCATCCTCAGTTGGAAGGCGCACTGATAGTGGATGCAGTACTGGTCAATACCGCTGATTACGGTCAGCCTTTCCCTAACTTGCTATTGAATTTCAGTGACCTCAAAAATCGTAATGTCGCAAGCCGCCGATTTTCTCCCCTGGAATATTTGCAGGGGGAGCTGGCCGGTCGCAGGTTGATGCCTCAGGACAGCCCTGTACACATTGCTATTGAGGTGGTAGATCCAGGCGCTGAAGCAGTAAATTATGAGATGAAAATCACTCCGTAAAAAATAATTGTGCGCCAACAAAAGAGGTTAACTGGCACAAAAAGCCACATAAATTGCACACTCTGCAGGCTAAACGGATAGAGTTCGATCAAATTGCCCGCTTTTTCGCTTTGCCATTATCGGGCCAGCCGCTATCATAGGCGGCTCTTTTGCCGGGGCCCGAGATGTCCTTCTTACAGCCCAAATGGAGCTACCGTGTCTACTGCCATTGGCCCCTATATTATCGACAACCCGGTAATTCTGGCGCCCATGGCCGGTGTCACCGACCGCCCTTTCCGCCAGCTGTGCCGAAAACTCGGCGCTGGTTTGGTGGTATCGGAAATGGTGACCTCGGACACACGCTTATGGAACAGTCGCAAGTCTCGCTTGCGCCTGGACCACGGTGGAGAAACGGCACCGATATCGGTACAGATCGCCGGTGGTGACCCCGAAATGATGGCGGAAGCCGCCCGGGAGAACGTGCGTCGCGGCGCACAGATTATCGATATCAATATGGGCTGCCCGGCAAAAAAGGTGTGTAAAAAAGCAGCGGGCTCCGCCCTACTGCGGGATGAAAAGCTGGTTGCAGATATTCTTGAAGCTGTAGTCCAGTCTGTTTCCGTCCCAGTGACCCTTAAGATCCGCACCGGCTGGTGTCCGGATTCCCGCAATGGCGTCACTGTAGCCAAGATGGCCGAGGATTCCGGGATTGCCGCTCTAGCGGTACACGGTCGTACTCGTGCCTGTGGCTACCACGGACGGGCTGAATTCGATACCATTGCCGAAATTGTATCCAGGGTGAAGATCCCGGTTTTTGCCAATGGCGACATCACCAGTGCCGAGAGAGCCCAAGAAGTGCTCGATTACACTGGCGCATCAGCGGTCATGATTGGCCGTGCAGCACAGGGACGACCATGGATTTTTCGGGAAATAGCCCACTATCTCGCCACTGGCGAGCGGCTACCCGGACCGACATTGGATGAAGTCAGGAATATTTTGCTCGCCCATTTGGGCGAACTACACCGATTCTACGGTGAGGTGATGGGGGTCCGTATCGCCCGCAAACATGTGGGCTGGTACTTGAAGACGCTCGCGGATAGCGAGTCCTTCCGCAAGACCTTTTTCCAAATAGAGAGTGCAGAAGTACAACATGCCAGCGTTCACGAGTGGTTTGAACGCCGAATAACGAGAGGGGCACAAGCGGCATGAATAACGAAGTATTGATTCCGGATACTGGCAATGAAGAAGTATCCTCCAGGGGGCAGACTCAACTGGCACAGCCACAGCAGCAGTCCCTGCGCGATGCCGTCGAGCACGCAATGGAGAACTACTTCCGCCACCTGGATGGCCAGATGGTAACCGATGTCTACGACATGGTGCTGTCGGAGATCGAAGCGCCCATGCTCGAAGTGGTGATGAAATACACCCGCCACAACCAGACCCGCGCCGCGCAATTACTGGGTCTCAACCGTGGCACCCTGCGCAAGAAGCTGAAGCGCTACGGCCTGCTGTAAGCTTCCCACCGAGCGAAATATTGAAGGGGGATGAGGTAACTCATCCCCCTTCGCTATTTTCCCGGCAGCGTTTTTGTTGCCACAGTGGACAACCGCTAAAACCCTTTAAACATCCTTTTCGAAAACCAGTTGGATCAAGTGCAATGACAGACAAGGTTTCCATCCGCCGCGCTCTAATTAGTGTCTCTGACAAGAGTGGCATTGTAGAGTTCGCTCAACAGCTCTCCGCAATGGGGGTTGAGATTCTTTCCACCGGCGGAACCCACCGCCAGCTCAAGGAAGCGGGTATTCCCGTGGTAGAAGTTTCCGACTACACCGGTTTCCCTGAAATGATGGACGGCCGTGTCAAAACTCTGCACCCGAAAGTACACGGCGGCATTCTGGGGCGCCGTGGTACCGATGATGCCATCATGGGCGAGCACGGTATCACCCCGATCGATATGGTGGTGGTTAACCTCTACCCCTTCGCTCAAACCGTTGCCAAGCCCGACTGTTCCCTCGAAGACGCTATCGAGAATATCGATATCGGCGGCCCCACCATGGTTCGCGCTGCCGCCAAGAACCACAAAGATGTCACTATCGTGGTCAATGCCAGCGATTACGGCCACATCATCGAAGAAATGAAAGCTAACGATGGCACCTTGAGCCACGCCAGCCGCTTTGACCTGGCGGTAAAAGCCTTTGAGCACACGGCGGGCTATGACGGCGCTATTGCCAATTACCTGGGCGCCATTAAAGGCGAAGAAAAGCAGTTGTTCCCGCGTACCTACAACAGCCAATTCATCAAGAAGCTGGACCTGCGCTACGGTGAGAACCCGCACCAGAAATCCGCTTTCTATACCGAAGCCAACCCAGCTGAGGCCAGTATTTCCACTGCCACCCAGCTGCAGGGCAAAGAGCTGTCCTACAACAATATCGCCGATACCGATGCCGCGCTGGAGTGCGTGAAGTCCTTCGAACACCCCGCTTGCGTGATCGTCAAACACGCCAATCCCTGCGGTGTGGCGATTGCTGAAGATATTCACAAGGCCTACGACCTGGCTTTCGCTACCGACAGCGAATCCGCCTTTGGCGGTATCATCGCCTTCAACCGGGAACTCGATGGCGCCACTGCCCGCGCGATCGTCGAGCGACAGTTTGTTGAAGTCATTATCGCACCGTCAGTCTCCGAAGAGGCCAAACAGGCCATTGCCGAGAAGAAGAACCTGCGCCTGCTGGTATGCGGCCAGTGGAGCAGCGAGCGCACCCCGGCACTGGACTACAAGCGCGTTAATGGCGGCCTGCTGGTTCAGGACCGCGACGACGGCCTGATCACCGCTGCCGACCTGAAAGTAGTCTCCAAGCGCCAGCCCACTGAAGAAGAAATCCGCGATCTGCTGTTTACCTGGAAAGTGGCCAAGTTCGTAAAATCCAATGCCATCGTATACGGCAAGGACGGTCGCACCGTGGGTGTGGGCGCGGGCCAGATGAGCCGCGTAAACTCCGCACGCATCGCCGCGATCAAGGCCGAGCACGCCGGTCTCGCCGTTGCAGGGTCCGTTATGGCTTCCGATGCCTTCTTCCCCTTCCGCGACGGCATCGATAATGCTGCCGCTGTGGGAATCCAGGCGGTCATCCAGCCCGGCGGTTCCATGCGCGATGAAGAAGTGATCGCCGCAGCGGACGAGCACAATATGGCCATGGTATTTACCGGCATGCGCCACTTCCGCCATTAAGACTGGTATCTTCACCGCGAAGTTCTCTCCATGACTCGCGACATCCAAGGGGCTGAGGCACCTAGCAGTGCCCCGTCCTCATTTGAATCTGATCAATACACTTGTGATAGCGTTGCGAACTGAGAGCGTTCCGCATTAATTCCGCGCTAAACTAGCGCACTTGATAGCTATCCAATTGACCCAAACGGTCGACTTAGGGGAATTAGAAGAATGAATGTATTAATCATTGGCTCTGGTGGCCGCGAACATGCCCTGGCCTGGAAGGCTGCACAAAACCCAGCAGTGAACACCGTGTTTGTGGCACCCGGCAACGCCGGTACTTATCATGAACAAAAACTGCAAAATGTGGCTATTGGTGTCGATAATTTCCCCGCCTTGGCAGACTTTGTCGAAGAAAATGGTGTAGAACTCACCATCGTCGGCCCCGAAGGCCCGTTGGTTGATGGTATCGTCGACTTCTTCAATGGTCGCGGCCTGGCCATCTTTGGCCCAAGCAAAGACGCCGCCCAGTTGGAAGGCTCTAAGGCCTTCACTAAAGACTTCCTGGAGCGCCATAAGATCCCTACTGCCGCCTACCGCAATTTCACAGAGATAGAGCCCGCAATTGAATATATCCGCGAGCACGGCGCTCCTATCGTAGTCAAGGCGGACGGCCTTGCCGCCGGCAAGGGGGTAATCGTCGCGGAAACTGAAGAGCAAGCAGAATTAGCTGTACGTGATATGTTGTCAGGTAACGCTTTTGGCAATGCGGGCAGCCGGGTAGTTATTGAAGAGTTCCTGCAGGGGGAGGAAGCCAGCTTTATCGTAATGGTGGACGGAGAAAATATCCTGCCCATGGCTACCAGCCAGGATCATAAGCGCGTTGGCGATGGCGATACAGGCCCCAATACCGGCGGTATGGGTGCCTACTCCCCCGCTCCAGTGGTCACCGATAGTGTCTATCAGCGCATTATGCAGGAAGTGATCGAGCCTACAGTGAAAGGGTTAGCTGCAGAGGGCACCCCGTACACCGGCTTCCTCTATGCTGGCCTAATGATTGACCCCGAAGGTGCCCCCAAAGTTATTGAATACAACTGTCGTTTTGGTGACCCTGAAACACAACCTATCATGATGCGCCTCAAGTCCGACCTTATAGATCTGTGTCTGGCAGCACTGGATAAAAAGCTGGATTCTATGACCGCCGAGTGGGACCCTCGCCCAGCCCTGGGTATAGTGCTAGCCGCCAACGGTTACCCTGGCAGTTATCGCAAAGGGGATGCAATCAGCGGACTGGACAGAGCAGACAGCGACAATACCAAGGTGTTTCACGCTCATACTGCGCAGCAAGGCGACCGTATCGTTACCAGTGGCGGGCGTGTTCTCTGCGCTACAGCACTGGGGGAGAGCGTTGCCGATGCTCAGACCAACGCTTATGAAGCCACTCGGGCTATCTACTGGGACGGCGTATTTTTCCGGAAAGATATCGGCTACCGCGCTGTCGAAAGAGAAGAAGCCACTGCTAGTAACAAGCAGTAAAAGCCACTCACGGCGACTGTCTCAGCAGTTGCCGTCATAGCGGAGCAGTAGAATATGAGTGAACGCAACCTGAGCGGGCTCGACCGCCTGCTCATTCAGGCTGATAGAGCACTACGCACCTTGAGCCCGGGAGAACCCTGTCATACACGCCCCTCCCCAGCCAAAGAAGAGCCCGAGGGCGAGTTCAGCGATACCGAGCGCCGTCACTCTGTCGGCCTGATGCGTGTCAACCACAGCGGTGAAGTATGTGCCCAAGCCCTGTACCAAGGGCAGGCCCTCACGGCCAAGCTACCTGAGGTACGAGGTGAGATGGAACGCGCTGCCGATGAGGAAATTGATCACTTGGCCTGGTGTGAGCAGCGGCTGAGGGAGCTGGACAGTCGTCCCAGTTTACTTAACCCCCTCTGGTACGGACTGTCTTTTGGCTTGGGTGCCGCCGCTGGCAAAATTAGCGACCGCATTAGCCTCGGGTTTGTCGCCGCAACAGAAGAACGGGTTTGCAAACACTTGCGAAATCATTTGCAGCAACTCCCACCCCAGGACAAAAAAAGTCGTGCGGTTGTGGAACAAATGCTGATTGATGAGGATGAGCACGCCCATGCAGCCCTGGCAGCGGGGGGCAAACGATTCCCGGCTCCGGTTAAGGGCGCAATGTCACTGGTAGCCAAAGTAATGACTTCTGCCAGTTACAAAATCTAATGGGCATTCACTGGGTACTAGTAAAAACCCAGTGAATTCACCGGCTGGATATTGGGTGGCAGCAGTCACCAGCCTGCCATGCCCAGACCGATTAAAAACACCTCTTATTCCTCTTCAACTCGATAGCTATGTACTATTTCCACACCCGCGCTTCGCAGCATAATAGAAGCTGAGCAATATTTTTCCGCGGACAGCTCCACCGCCCGCGCTACATGGGATTCTTTTAAACCGCGGCCACGCACCACAAATTCCATTTCGATCCGCTCAAATGGCGACGGTGTCGTATCCGGGCGCACTCCATTGAGCTCACAATGACAGGAAATAATGTTCTGGCGGGCTTTTTGTAATATAGAAACCACATCGTAAGCGGCGCAACCACCAACACCGAGCAGAATCATTTCCATAGGGCGAACGCCGTTGTTTGTGCGTCCACCTTCCATGACTATCGAATTACCGCTGCCAGCCTCGCCGACAAAGGTTAAATCGTTAACCCAGGTTACCTTGCCCTGCATCGCCATACTCCCACAAAAATTCAAGTCGCGAAGCTTAGCATACCGTACAAGTTTATCCCGACGACTTACTATTTCCGGTATAGTGTTAGCCACGCCTCCGCGCGGAATGTATTTCAGTGCAATTTCAAAGCTCGTCGGTGAACGTCCGATCGGCTCTGGAGTCCAATCCCACCGGCGCCAGGGTGTCACAGGTCACAATGCGGAACTTTGCTGTGGCCTGCCTCTGTTGGGGACTCTTTTTTCGCGCGATAATTCAATAGTGCTCAGCTGCTAAAGCCGGGATAGGGCACGAGACAAAAAATGAGGAATAAATCCGTGACGGTTGCTATCGAAGACCCCATGACTATCGGCAATATTGAAGACTTTCTGGCCCACTGCCACCGGCGTCGCTACCCGGCCAAAAGTACGATTATCTATGCAGGCGACCGCTGTGAATCCCTTTATTTCATTATGCGCGGTTCTGTTACTGTTCTGATTGAGGACGATGAAGGCCGTGAAATGATCGTCGCCTATCTGAATGATGGAGACTTTTTCGGAGAAATGGGCCTGTTCGATCAGGATACCCGCAGTGCTTGGGTCCGCACCAAGACTGAATGTGAGGTAGCAGAAATCTCCTATACCAAGTTTCAGGAGCTCACCCGCCAACACCCAGAATTCCTTTTCGCACTGGCAACTCAAATGGCCGGCCGCTTGCGCAACACCACACGCAAAGTGGGCGATTTGGCCTTCCTAGACGTCACTGGACGTGTCGCACGCACCCTATTGGATCTGTGCAATGAACCAGATGCGATGACTCACCCAGAGGGGATGCAAATTAAAATTACTCGCCAGGAAATCGGCCGGATTGTAGGCTGTTCCCGCGAAATGGTAGGGCGTGTACTAAAAACCCTGGAAGAGCAAGGTTTAGTATCCGTAAAAGGAAAAACCATGGTGGTTTACGGCACACGTTAATCTTACTCATCTTAATAAAAAAGGGCGATCCAAAGATCGCCCTTTTTTATGTGAGTGTAATCACAATTCGTTATTACACTTCAGTTAAACATTTCCATCAATTTGCGCCCGGGTTCCTGCTCACGCATAAATGCCTCCCCAACCAGGAATGTATTGACATTGTGGCCGCGCATGGCCGCAACATCGTCAGTGGTGTGAATTCCACTTTCAGTGACCACAATCCGATTCTCTGGAATCAGATCGAGCAATTTAAACGTGTTTTCCAGCTGAACTTCAAACGTATGCAGGTTGCGATTATTAATACCAATCAAGCGATTTGGCAGCACCAGCGCACGTTCCAGCTCCAAACGATTGTGCACTTCCACCAATACATCCAAGCCCAATTCCAGGGCCAAACTGTTCAAGTCCTGCATCTGCTGGTCATCCAGGCAAGCGGCAATTAATAGTATACAGTCGGCACCGATTGCCCGGGCCTCGTAGACTTGAAAAGGGTCCACAGTAAAATCTTTACGCAACACCGGCAGGCGCACTGCATTACGCGCCTGTTGTAAATAGCTGTCTGCCCCCTGGAAAAAATCGATATCGGTAAGCACCGACAAACAGGCAGCCCCGCCTTTTTCATAGCTGGTCGCTATTTCCGCCGGTAGGAAATCCTCGCGGATAACGCCTTTACTGGGCGATGCCTTTTTGATCTCGGCAATCACTGCAGCTTCGCCCCCATTAATTTTGCGCTCTAAAGCATCAACAAACCCCCGCACCGGCGGCTGGTCCTGTGCTCTCAGCCGCATTGTCTCCAGACCGCACTGAGATTTGCGCTCAGCCACTTCCTGCCATTTGCGCTCAATTATGGTTTTTAAAATTGTTGGCGTACTCACGACTTTACTTCCTCGGGGCGAAAGGCGCTGGTAAAAGCGGCCAGATCATTCATTTTTTCCGCAGCCAGGCCACTGTCGATGGCATCCTGCGCCATGGCAATTCCCTGTTCTGCACTACCGGCTACACCACTCACATAAATGGCGAGACCGGCGTTGAGGGCAATAATATCGGCAGCTTTCTGCCCTGCTTCGGTTTCGCGCTTACCCAAGGCATCGCGAATTAGCGCCAAAGACTCCTGCGAACCCGATACGATCAGGCCACTCAGATCGCGGCGCTCAATAGAGAAATCCTCAGGGGTAAGGGTAAACTCATTAATGGTGCCATCTTTAAGTTCCACCGCATGGGTATCTGCAGCAATACTGGCCTCATCCAGACCATCTTCACTATGTAATACCAGTACATGCTCGGAGCCCAGCCGCTGCAAAACTTCTGCCAGCAAACGGCAATAGCGTTTTTCATAAACACCTATCACCTTGCGGGTGACTCCTGCAGGGTTAGTCAAAGGGCCGAGCAAATTAAAAATAGTACGCAAACCCAGTGCTTTGCGTGCAGGCCCGACATGACGTACAGCGCTGTGGAAACTAGGGGCAAACATAAAACCAATCCCAATAGTCTCAACGCAACGCGCCATTTGCTCAGGGCTTAATTCCAAATAAACTCCAGCCCGCTCCAGCAGATCTGCCGAACCGCTGCTGGAGGACACCGAGCGATTGCCGTGTTTGGCTACTTTGGCCCCCGCTGCTGCTGCCACAAAACTACTGGCACTGGATACATTAAAGAGATTTGCACCATCACCGCCGGTACCGACAATATCCACCGTATTGTCCAGGTTCAGGTTTACTTTTGTTGCCAACTCACGCATGGTTTCCACTGCGCCGACAATCTCATCAACAGTTTCACCGCGAATGCGCAGGGCTATCAGTAACGCACCTATTTGTGCCTCCTGAGTCTCGCCTCGCATTATCTGGCCCACAGTTTCGCGCATTTCCGCACGGGTGAGGTGCTCTCCATCCACCAGTTTCGCTATGGCTTGTTGGATATTCATGGTGTCCCCTTTGCCCTGCTCGCTAATTTATTCAATCGGGACCAAGGCCCCGCGACATTTGCCCTTAGATATCAGGACTCAATAAAATTCCTTAACATATCGTGGCCATGCATGGTGAGAATTGACTCAGGGTGAAATTGCACACCCTCTATCGCCAACTCGCGGTGGCGAAGCCCCATAATCTCATCAATCTCTCCGGCTTCTGTCTCGGTCCAGGCTGTAACCTCAAGGCATTCAGGAAGACTGCTTTTTTCCACAACCAGGGAGTGATAGCGCGTCGCCTCGAAGGGATTGGACAGACCGTGAAACACCCCCAGATTGTTGTGCACTATAGGCGAGGTTTTTCCATGCATAACCTGACCCGCACGCACTACCCTGCCACCAAAAACCTGACCAATACTCTGGTGGCCCAGACAAATTCCCAGGATAGGAGTGCGTCCAGAAAAGTGCCTGATCGCCTCAAGGGATATTCCCGCTTCGTTGGGTGTGCAGGGCCCCGGTGAAATAACAATTTTCTCAGGGGCCATCTGCTCGATTTCCTCCAGAGTGACTTCATCGTTACGCTTAACCACGACTTCTGCACCCAACTCCTCCAGGTACTGCACCACATTCCAGGTAAAGGAGTCGTAGTTGTCGATCATTAAAATCATTGTCCGGCTCCCTTAGCCTCAGAAACATTAGTAGTCGCTTCCATACGCTTTTGCAGACGCGCTAGCGATGCCTGGGTAGCGCGCAATTCGCGCAAGATTTCAGTTTGGCTTGGTGGCAGGCACAGCTCATCCATACGCCGCAGTTTGGCCTCTTCCAGGTTATTAAGTACCACTCCGATAAACAGGTTGATCATTACGAAAGCACCCATTACCACGAAGCTGATAAAGTAGACCCAGGCCCAAGGCATCGCATCCATGGCCGTATACATAATGTCGGTCCAATCCTCAAAAGTCACAATGCGGAATAGACTCAGCAGCGCAATCGGCAGGCTACGCCAATGGGTCGGATCCACATCGTGAAACAGGAAATAACCCGCCACTCCATAAATATAAAAAATAATCCCCATCAGCAATGCTATGTGCAACATACTTGGCAGACTGCGCAACAAGGTATCCACCAGAGTGCGCAATTCAGGGAAGGCCGAGACCAAGCGCAATACTCTCAATACCCGCACCAGACGCGCCAGGGTAGCTAGCGGCCCGGCCGCAGGTATTAAGCTGAGAGCAATAATAGTGAAGTCAAAGCAGTTCCAGCCACTGGAGAAGTAACGCCAGGGACGCGAGCCATGGGCAGCAATTTTTATCAGCGCCTCCAGAATAAAAGCGCCAAGTACCAGCTGGTTAATACCCCCCAATAGTGCACCAAAGCGTTCCACTACCCAATTTGAGGTTTCTAATCCCACTGCGATACCGTTTAGCAGGATCATGCCGATGATCACCTGATTAAACAGCGGGGCTTCGACAATTTTCTGGCAACGTAACGCCAGGTTAGGTTTTTGGGGAATACTAACTTCGCTCATTGTTCTCGGTCTTTACATCTTTACTACTACTGGCCAAAGCCATGCCCGCCGCTCGGAAAAGCGCGCGGGCTTTATTCATGGTTTCATCCCATTCTGACTGGGGATCGGAATCAGCAACCAAACCGGCGCCGGCCTGGATAAATAACTGACCATCCTTGATTACCGCTGTGCGGATAGCAATAGCGGTATCCATATTGCCATTCCATGCCAAATAGCCTACCGCACCACCGTAGATACCCCGCTTTTCAGGCTCCAATTCATCAATGATCTCCATAGCCCGAATCTTCGGCGCCCCGGACAAAGTGCCGGCCGGTAGGGCCGCGCGTAGCGCATCCATACCTGAGAGACCATCCCTCAGTTGGCCTGTTACATTAGAAGTGATATGCATTACATGGGAGTAGCGCTCTACAACCATCTGCTCGGTCACCTGCACACTGCCGGTTGCCGCCACCCTGCCCACATCATTACGGCCAAGGTCAATAAGCATCAGGTGCTCCGCCCGCTCCTTAGGATCAGCCAGCAATTCCCGCTCCAAAGCCCGGTCCTCCTCTTCTGAGGCCCCCCGGCGGCGGGTTCCAGCCAGTGGCCGTACTGTCATCTCCCCCTCTTCCAAGTGCACCAGGATTTCGGGGCTCGAGCCCACCACCTGATGGTCGCCAAGGTCCAGAAAATACATATAAGGAGAGGGGTTCAGGCTGCGCAAGGCGCGATAAAAGTTCAGTGGCGGCGCATCGAACGGGGCAGACAGGCGCTGCGACGGCACCACCTGCATAACATCCCCAGCCAGTACATATTCCTTGACCCGTCTTACGGCCTGCTTGAAATTTTCTTCTCCAAAGTGAGAGTGAAACGCACTTTCCTCTATGCCTTTACCATCCAGGTCCAGGGGTACCGTATTTGGTAAAGGCTGCGCCAGGCGAGTAACAAGTTGGTCGAGACGTTTCTGGGCATACTCATATGCGTCTTTTTGTATTGGATCTGCATGCACAATAAAAATAACTGCACCGGCGAGGTTATCGAAAACTACCAGCTCATCACTGACCATCAATAGAATATCCGGGTTACCCAGAGTATCTACTGGCATACTGTGCGCCAGACGGGGCTCTATATAGCGCACGCAATCATAACCAAAGTAACCAACAAGACCGCCATTGAAACGCGGTAGGTCAGGTAGCTCCGGCACCCGATAGTACTGTTGGAATTCTTCTACAAACGTCAGGGGATCTTCCGGGGCGTGGCTTTCTACTACTTCGCCATCCCGCTCAATAGTTACTTCGTTACCACTCACTCGTAGGACGGTACGTGCTGGCAAACCGATAATAGAATATCGTCCCCACTTCTCTCCCCCCTGCACCGACTCAAGCAGGTAACTGTAACGCCCAGCTGCAAGTTTCAGGTAAGTGGACAAAGGTGTTTCAATATCAGCCAGTACTCGGCGCACCAGCGGTATGCGGTTGTAGCCCGCAGACACAAGTTGGGCGTATTCGCTTGGGGTCATAGAGACTCCGGTCTATTTTGCGTTTTTTAGGTTGGCGCCAGAGTATAGATAGCGCCCACAGGAAAGGTGGCCGGAATGGTAGCAGCTACCAAATTGGCCTTAGCGGATCAGTGGCGCCATCGCCAGCTGGTTGTTGTGGGGATAGTGTGATTCACGGAAATTCCCTCAGTGCAGGCGCACAAGTTTACAAATCCCGTATGCGGCGGGCAAGGGGTTACCCGCCAGGTTTTTATCAAGGCAGGCTCTTGCGCATAGCGCCGATCACCTCAGCGTAGTCCGATGTATTGAAAATGGCAGAGCCCGCTACGAAAGTATCTGCACCTGCGGCGGCAATTTCTGCAATATTATCCCGGTTAACTCCGCCATCGATTTCCAGGCGTATATCATAGCCACTAGCATCGATCAGTTGTCGTGCCTCACGCAGCTTTTCCAGGGTGGCCGGAATAAATTTCTGGCCACCAAAGCCCGGATTAACTGACATCAAAAGGACCATATCCAGCTTATCCATCACATATTTGGCGGCATCAAGGCTGGTAGCCGGGTTAAATACCAAGCCCGCCTTGCATCCCAAACTGCGAATTAACTGCAGAGAGCGGTCTGGGTGGCGGGAGGCCTCGGGGTGAAATGTGATATAGGTTGCGCCCGTATCCGCGAACATGCGAATCATATCGTCCACGGGCTCAACCATAAGATGTACATCAATAGGCGCCTGGACACCGTGCTTACGCAGAGCTTGGCATACCATCGGACCTATGGTCAGATTGGGCACATAATGATTGTCCATCACATCGAAGTGCACCCAGTCGGCACCGGCCGCCAACACATTGTCCACCTCTTCTCCCAATCGCGCGAAATCGGCGGAGAGAATGGATGGAGCAATTTTGTAATCAGACATCTCAATATCCTTAAGTAAATCAGTTTTCCGCGGTTAAACGGCGGTGCAATCGATCCAGGCGCTCAGGAGTCCCCACATCGCACCAGTCCCCCTGGTATAACTCCGCCTGTAATTTGTCTTCGTTAAAAGTGAACACCTCCCCGAGGCCAAAACACTCACGCATCTTTGGATAGTGAGTAAGTATTTCCGGGCGCAACCAGCTAATTCCGGCAAAGGTATAGCGGGGCTTGGCAGTTCCTGATAGCAATCCATCCTCAATCCCAAAGTCACCTTCAGGATTATGGGGGGGGTTGGGCACCATCAATAACCGCCCGGGGCAACTCTTGGGTAAAGGGCGGGTTATCCATTGGGAAAGATCGAAGTCACACCAGACATCCCCATTGACCACCAGGAAGGGGGCCTCACCCAAGAGTGACATAGCATTGATAATACCGCCGGCAGTTTCGAGGGGCCTCTCTTCATGCTCTACCGAATACTGGATATCCATTCCCCAACGTTCACCACTACCAAGGCAGCTCCTAATCTTATGGCCAAGATAACCAAGGTTAATAACCACCCGCTGGATACCAATACTTTGAAGGCGCTCCAGGGCGTGCTCAATCAGCGGTTTTCCTGCTACAGGTAGTAAGGGCTTTGGCGTCTGGTCAGTCAGCGGGCGCATACGGCGCCCGAAGCCTGCAGCCAGGACCATGGCGGTAGTTGGAGAGGTCTCTTTAGGGTGGGTCATCAAATTAATCTATACAATTTTTACAGCTTACCTGAGCGAGTCCCCAGCACTGCGGTAGTCACTATACCAGGGCTGCTGTTCGATCAACGGCAATAACTGGTCGGCAAACCAATCGCCAAAGGGCTTCAGTTCAGAATAGCGACCAGCTGTTTCCAGTACATAACGAATAACCAGGGAGAGATTACTCAGATACCCCTGTTTGCCATCGCGAAGCGACAAGCGTGGAAACAGGCCAAGTACTTTAATATGACGCTGCAGCCCCATCCAGTCGAACCATCGTAAGAACCTTTCAGGGTCCACAGGTTCCATCACTCCGGCAGCTTCTGCAGTAGCTGCGTAAGCGAATACCCAGCGTTCAACCCGTTCCCGGGGCCAGCGTATATAGCAATCCCGTAACAGCGAAACCAGGTCGTAAGTGATAGGGCCCCAAACCGCATCCTGGAAATCCACAATCCCCGGCCTCTCTCCTTTCCGTATCATCAGATTCCGGCTGTGGTAATCACGATGAACCAGGGTATGTGGCTGGTTGGCTGCATTATCCAATAGCAATTGGAAGGTATCTTCAATCAGCTCCATTTCCTTTGCTGAAAGCTGATGACCTAGCAGCTTACCCGCCAACCACTCAGGCATAATACGCATCTCTGTCAGAAGCAACTCTGCGTCATAATTGGGAAAAAGTGTTTTGTCTCTGGGTATCTGTTGCAGACACAACAACTCACTCATCACCTCGGCATAGAGGCCCTCGACACTATCGTTATTAAGTACACCAAATAACTGGGTATCGCCAAGATCCTCCAAGAGAAGATAGCCATTGGTCGTATCTGCCGAGACCACCATCGGCGTATGGATACCGTTGCGGCGCAGATAATCAGCAATGGCCACAAAGTGGCCTGGCTTGGTGTACTCCGGAGGGGAGTCAACTGCAATCAAACTCGGCTTGGTGTCTGTGCGAAAATAGCGTCGAAATCCTGCATCGCCGGCAAGCTTGAGCAGCTCCGTAGATGAGTGCATTTCCAAAACCTGCCCCACCCAGCGGCTAAGCTCCTCAATTCGCGAGTCATCAGTCACAACACACCTTCAATTCTTCACCTGTGGCTTGTAATTACCGGGCTGATTCCCCAGGTATAAGATCGCATTGTAACCCCACGCAGTGTCGCGTCCAGCAGCGTCTGCACAATTCCTCTTACACTCGTACCAGCGCTGTGGCTATTAACTATTTCTACATTCAAGTAGAATCGAGCGAAGATTTTTGCGCGCCCCGGCTCGATAGCTGTCGCACGCATCTACCGATAAAGAAACATTTAAGAATAGCCGGAACCTATCGATTGATGCATGAAGTCCCCCGGTGGCGTCGCCTAGCACTCGCGATTGCTAATTATTCACACACCCGTACTTTCGCAATCGGCTTAATTGCCGCAACCCCCCTGTGGGCACACGCCAACCAGGGTAATGCTTACGAAGACCCAAACTACAACCCTTATTTGTACCTCGACTGGCTACCCCGCTCAGAGCTTACCCCCGAAGAGAGGGCCAGGATACCGGCTATATGTTCAGGGGCCTTTATTCCCCCTCCGAGAAACTATCCTGATGCAGATCTTCCTCCCGAGAATGCCCCTCTGCGTGCCACCGCCGAAAGATCACAGGTACTTGATGATGGCACCGCAGAATTAAGCGGTAATGTGCATATCACCCAGGGATATCGCCAATTATTTGCCGACCAGGTTGACCTCAATCAGCAAAACCATACCGCCTACCTAAGCGGAGCCGTAGAGCTGCGTGAGCCGAATTTATTGATCCGTGGGGCTTCGGCTGAGGTACATACAGACAGTGAGGCAGCATCGATTGATGATGTCTCTTACGTTATTCACGATGAATACATCCATGGCGACGCGGCCTACGCAGCCCGCCAAACCAGTGGTGAACTCACCCTAACAGACGGCACTTATACCCGCTGTGAGCCGGGAAAGGAGTTTTGGCGACTGATTGGCGGTGAAATCAATATTGATGAAGTAGAAAGCCAGGGTACAGCTCGAAATGTCCGCCTGGAAATCATGAACGTTCCGGTGTTCTACGCTCCCTATTTCCGCTTTCCAGTGGGAGATGCCCGGATGTCGGGCTTCCTCTTTCCCTCACTGAGTAACAGCGATAAAAACGGTTGGGACCTGGCCATTCCCTACTATTGGAATATAGCGCCGCAGATGGATGCAACCCTTACCCCGCGTTATATCCAATACCGGGGCAAAGGTCTGGAAGTGGAATTTCGCCACTTGAGCCCTATCTTTAATACCAGACTCCGCGTAGCTGATCTGCCAAATGACAAAGGCGGCAACGATGATCTGTCCCGCAAGCTTATCGACCGCGGCTTCCCCGAGGATCTGGTACTCCCTTATAAAGGCAAGGATCGCTGGCTGGTGAACCTTGACCAGGAAGGCGGTTACAGTGGCAGTGTTTGGCGCACCGATATTAACTATACGAAGGTCAGTGACCCCGACTATTTTCGGGATTTAAGTACAGCCAATCTGGGGATTAATGCTGAAACCCAGGTTTCCCAAACAGCCCAGGGTAGTTTGAACTCAGAAAACTGGATAGTGACTTTGCGTGCCCAGGACTATCAAGTCCTGCAAAATGACCGCTTTGATACCTTCGCCCAGCTGCCACGCTTGGATGTAGACGGTAACTATCGCTGGGGGGACTGGCTGCTCTCCATGCAAAATGAAGCCACAATCTGGAGACATCAGGATACCCAAACGATTAGATTTATTGCTGATACTGACGATCCCCTAAGTGTGACCGAACGTACTAACAATTTTATCAATGCAGATAGGTTACGCCTAGATTACGAACTCTTTTGGGATAAAGAGTGGCTATGGGGCTATTTCAAACCGGGTGTCGCCGGTCGTTACTTGGGCTACCAAGTCAGTGATCTTTTCTTGCCAGAAGGAGCCAACGATACACCCGATGCTGCCGCCGCCCAGTTCACTTTGGATACAGGCTTATATTTCGAGCGGGATACTTTTATTTTTAATCGAGATTTTATCCACACACTTGAACCCCGCTTGTTTACATTGATCAGCAGCAACGCTAATCAAGATGATTTTTTCGATATCAGTGAAGATGAAGTTTTTGACTATGAAGTTCCTGTCAATCCATTAAGTAACAATCTACTCTACGATACTTCACTGTTTACCTTCAGTTATGACCAATTATTCCGCAGCAGCCGCTTTACCGGCAATGACCGGATTGACGATGCAAGTCGAATCGCTCTAGGAATCACCACTCGTTTTATTGATCCGATCAGCGGACGCGACCTTTTCTCTGCCAGTATTGGCCAGGCCTATTACTCCAGCGACACACAAATTGGGTTAACAGAATTAGTAGAAAACACTCCCCGCTCTGAACTCGCCACCCGGCTAGAAAGCCGCCCAATACAGTCCCTGCGTATCGGCAGTGAGTTGGTTTACGATGACACTGAACACAATGTAAACCGAGGTAATTTCAGCCTGCGATACTTTGACGATGACGCCAGAATCTTCAACCTCAGCTATTACTATGAGCGGAATGACGCACTGCTATTTCCTAACGAAGTGGACAATGATGACGACTCCTCTACCCGGCAGCTCAACAGCTCTGCGGTCCTACCTATCAGCACCCATACCTCTATAATGGCTAGCGCCGCCTACGATTTAACCCTGGATCGGGAACTGCAATACTTAGCTGGCATCGAATACGATGATTGCTGCTATCGTGCGCGCCTGGTATGGAGCCGCACCCTGGACAATGACCTGGCCGGGGTCGTAGCTGCTGAGGACTTGGAGTACGAGGAAGGTATCTTCCTAGAGGTGCAACTAAAAGGTCTGGCAGGGTTCGGATCAACTGTAACTCAGATGCTTTACAAGGGCATTGCAAACTTTGATCAGAGAGAAAAGCTGAAACCGTGATGAGAATAATGCAGAAATTTGTGACTAAATTGAGTCTGTCATCCGTTCTGGCTGCCTGCGCACTGATCGCCGGTACTGTTACAGCACAAGTGCAAACCCTGGACCGAGTAGTCGCCGTTGTCGATGAGGATGTCGTGATGGCCAGTGAGCTGGCCCAGCGTTTGAATACTATTGCCAGCCAGATCCAAGCACAGCAGGTCCAGGCGCCCCCTATTGAAGTTTTACGCCGCCAAGTACTTGAGCAGCTGATTGTCGAAAGACTACAGCTGCAAATGGCTTCGCGCGCAGGCGTTACTATCTCTGAGTCTGAGCTTGATCAAGCCATCGCACGAGTTCAACAGAATGCCAGTGTCAGCCCGGAAGAATTCCGCCAGCGCCTTCGTGCAGATGGTATGACCATAAAGAGCTTTCGCCAGCAAGTCCGCCAAGAGCTGATGATTCGCCGCGTAGAACAAGGCAGTGTTAACCGTAGAATCCAAATCACAGATCAGGATATCGACAACTTCCTTCGCTCCAAAGAAGGAGAGTTCTGGAAGTCACCGCAATTTGAGCTCGGTCATATCCTGATTCCCATAAGCTCCAGCGCACCATCCAGTGAGGTGACCCAAGCTCGCGAAAAGGCAGAAGAGCTTGCTGAGCAAGCACGTGAGGGTACTGATTTTCGTCGCTTGGCTATCGCCAACTCCGCTGGGCAAAATGCTCTAGCCGGTGGTGATCTAGGCTGGCGTAAGACAGTGGAATTGCCGACCCTGTTTGCAGATGCGCTCAACGGCCTGAAAGTGGGAGATGTAACAGAGCCCTTCCGCAGTGATGCCGGCTTCCATTTACTCAAGATTCACGCCCAGAAAGGTGCTAACGAACAGCTGGTGGAACAGACTAAAGTTCGTCATATTCTGTTGAAGCCATCCGCCATCCTCACCGATGACGAGGCCTATAACAAACTGATCGCCATGCGCGAGGAAGCCATGGCCAATGATAATTTTGATAAATTAGCCCGGGAAAACTCTGAAGATATAGGCTCAATGCTCGCCGGAGGGGATCTAGGCTGGTCTATGCCTGGCCAATTTGTACCAGAATTTACCCAGGCAATGGACACCACTAATATTGGCGAAATCAGTCTGCCGTTTCGCAGCCAATTTGGCTGGCATATCCTGAAAGTTGAGGACCGGCGCAAGCAAGATATGACTGATCAATATATCCGAAATCAAGCTGCCAACTTGTTACGTAACCGTCGCTACGAAGAAGAACTTCAAAATTGGCGCCGAGAGATTCGCGATCAGGCTTATGTTGAAATTAAGCTGCAGGATGGAAACAAAGATTCGACCGAAAAAGAGCAACAGTAGCACTCATCCTTTTAGAATCCCAAAACCGGGCCTAAGCGCCCGGTTTTTTATTGATCAAGGAATTGGCCCACCAAATGACCACCAAAATTGCACTAACCCCAGGGGAACCCGCAGGTATAGGCCCAGAATTAGCAGTTAAAGTGGCACAGCAGGGCAGCAGCTCACAAATAATAGCTATTGCAGATCCAGAACTACTATACCAGGCCGCTAGTATTCTGAGTCTCCCACTGACATTACTACCCTTCTCTCCTGATTCAGCAGCATCAGCTACTCCACCCGGCTGCCTATATATTCAAGAAATCCAAATGGCCAGCAGTGCCAAGCCAGGGCATTTGAATACTGCCAATGCCTCCTATGTTTTGAGCACTCTGGAGGCTGCAGCTAAAGGATGCTTGAGAGGACAATTTAATGCCTTAGTGACCGGCCCCGTACACAAAGGAGTGATCAACGATGCAGGCATCCCATTTAGTGGGCATACCGAGTTCTTCGCTGAGCAAGCGGGTATTGAGCAAGTCGTAATGATGCTAGCAGCTGAAAAGCTGCGCGTGGCATTGGTGACTACACATCTCCCTCTAAAAGATGTCAGTAAAGCTATTACAGGAGAGCGCCTCACACAGGTTATTCAAATTCTACACAAAAGCCTGACCAATGAGTTCCGGATCGAATCTCCTCGCATCGGGGTATGTGGCTTAAACCCGCATGCAGGGGAAGGCGGTCACCTCGGTATGGAAGAAATAGAGGTGATAGAACCAGCTCTGAATAGCTTGCGAGCAGAGGGCATCCAGCTCATTGGCCCCTTACCTGCCGATACGCTCTTTACACCGCCGCAATTAGCGCACTGTGACGCAGTATTGACCATGTATCACGATCAGGGGCTGCCGGTGTTAAAATTCAAGGGGTTTGGTAAAGCCGTAAATATTACCCTTGGGCTGCCTTTTGTCCGTACATCAGTAGACCACGGTACCGCGCTGAATCTTGCTGGTACTGGCGATGCCGACAGTGGTAGTTTGGAGGCAGCTTTGGCGCAAGCTATTGAATTGGCTACTCGGTGAGCTACCTCGCAGTATTTGCAAAGTGGCTCTCCCTTTTTGTCGTATATATCAACCCAAAAAAGCTTCAAGTATAGATTATTTAATGGACAGTTTTTTCCAGCACAAAGCCCGTAAACGTTTTGGCCAAAATTTTTTAGTCGATGAAAATATCATTGAACGTATTGTACGCGCCGTAGCCCCAACAGAATCCGACAAGCTCGTAGAAATTGGTCCCGGGCAAGGTGCGATTACAGAGCTTCTCCTCCAACGATGCCCTTCCCTAACTGCAGTTGAACTAGACCGGGACTTAATACCCTTGCTGCAGTTTAAGTTTAGGAATTATCTCCAGTTTAAAATTATTGAGCAGGATGCCCTCAAATTTGACTTTGGAGAATTTGCAGCAGATTCACCTTTACGCATAGTTGGCAATTTGCCCTATAACATTTCTACGCCATTACTTTTCCACTTACTCAGTTTCAAAGGTAAAGTGCGGGATATGCACTTTATGCTGCAAAAGGAAGTCGTCGACCGCCTCAGCGCCACTCCGGGTAACAAATCCTTTGGCCGTCTGAGTGTCATGGTGCAATATCACTGCCGTGTTCAGGGACTTTTTCCAGTGCCCCCCCAATCATTCCAACCAGCACCTAAAGTAGAATCTGCAATCGTACGCCTTACTCCTCATGAAAAACTTCCGTTCATTGCCGAGGATGAGAAGCTGCTGGAGCGAATTGTCAATGTAGCTTTTCAGCAACGTCGCAAGACACTGCGCAATGCTTTAAAACCGCTATTTCCAGAACTGGATGTAAACTCGTTCCCGGTAGATGCCAGCCGTCGCCCTGAAACCCTCGGTGTTGAAGAATTTGTCCGATTAGCAAATTTCTGTACACAGCTTGAAAAACAAAAAAATAACAAGCCAATTTAGGGGACGAAAATTTGGCTACTTACGCCATTGGAGATATTCAGGGTTGCTTTGAGCCATTACAACGGCTACTAAAGAAAATCCGCTTCCGCTTTGATCGTGACAAATTGTGGCTTGCTGGAGATCTTGTTCATCGTGGGGACGACAGTCTTGGCACTTTGCGCTTTTTGTATGAGTACCGTCATCAGGTAACCGCCGTTCTAGGCAACCACGACTTACACCTTTTAGCTCTGGCCCATGGAGCCAAACACCTTTCTGAAAAAGAGCATGACTTAGCTAAAATCCTGAAAGCCAAAGGCTCAGACCAGCTACTAAACTGGCTTCAAGGTCTTCCCCTTCTAGTACACAAAAAGGGGTACACCATGGTTCATGCAGGGATTCCTCCCATTTGGAGTGTAACCAAGGCAGCGGCGCTTGCTCGCGAAGTTGAGCATGCCCTGTCTGATGAAGCTATGGCAAAAGCTTATTTTTATGGGATGTATGGTAATGAACCACATTGCTGGAATGACCATCTTATCGGGATCGAAAGGTTACGTTCCATAACCAACTACTTTACACGAATGCGTTTTTGTAAAGCAGATGGCACCTTAGATTTAGTGACCAAACGAGGACCTCAAGCCGCGCATGCCGATTACAAGCCCTGGTTTAGCTTTCCGAACAGAAAAAGTAAGAATGAAAAAATTATCTTTGGCCACTGGGCAGCTCTGGAGGGTCGTGCCGATACTAAAAATATCTATGCACTAGATACGGGATGCGTTTGGGGTGGTTACCTTACGGCAATGCGGTTGGATGATGAGGAGTTCTTCTGCCTAGATTGCAGCCTATAAAAAATTAAATACTTACGACTTTACTGCAAATTAGCAAACCTCAACTGTTAAGTTAGACCAAGCAGTTAGGGTTTTCTACAGGGAGTTGATATTACGAGCTATATCCCCCCGGGTTTTGTGATTGTCAACGCCATGCATCTTCAACCATTTGCATCAGGTCATATTCCGCTTTCCAGCCTAGCTCTTTTTCAGCCAGCTCAGTATCCGCATAGCATTCCACAATATCCCCAGGTCTACGCGGTACAATTTTATAAGGAATTTCTCTACCACTGGCCCTTCAAATGCCTTTATAACTTCCAATACTGAACTTCCCTGGCCAGTACCCAAGTTATGGATAAAGCAGCCCTGGTCTGTTGTGGGCTTTCTAAGTAGTTCTAGGGCTGCTAAATGTCCCAGAGCTAGATCAGTATATAATCCAGAACACCTGTCCCATCTACAGTTTCATAATTATCACCAAAAACCAGTAGGTAAGGACCGCGTCCAACAGCAACTTGAGATACATACGGCAAAAGATTATTGGGGATTCCTCGAGGATCCTCACCTATTCTTTCACTTTTATGTGCACCAATAGGGTTAAAGTAGCGTAACAAACTTACTTTCCAGTAGCTCCCAGGAACGACACAGATATTTCGCAGCATACCTTCCTTAACGAGCTTGCTGGCACCATAGGGATTAGTAGCTCCAGTTTTAAAATCTTCTTTAACCAGCACCGTGTCAGGATCCTCGTAGACAGTTGCAGAAGAACTGAAGATCATTCGAAATACGTCAAACTCCTCCATCACTTCTATAAGAGCCAGGGTACCTGCTACGTTATTCTGATAATAACGTAGCGGCTGCTCGACAGAACCTCCTACTACCTTCAAACCAGCAAAATGAATTACAGCTTCAATCTCACATTCTGAAAAGACTTTCCGAAGCCTCTCTTGATCGCCAATATCAAAGTCATCAAATAGCACCTTTTGCCCAGAAATCATCTCGACACGATTCAACACTTCCCGGCTGCTATTCGATAGGTTATCCACAACAACTGGCCAAAAGCCAGCACCAAGTAACTCTATGCATGTGTGACTGCCAATGTAGCCGGCACCACCAGTCACTAGAATCGCCATTTTACTTCCTTCGAGCTTTACCCACTTCTAAAAGAGTGCGAATAAAACCTAAAACTGCCGTTATATTCAACCCATCTAGATAACAATACCGTGCCGTGATGAGACTGAAAGCTATGCTGGAATAGCTGGGGTCAGTTCCGTATACCCCAGGGAAGAACAAGGATAGTAACGGCAACAATCAATTGCGCTTTTGCCGAGCTTATCTCAGACAAGGCGATTGCTATGCCGCTTCACATATTGATCACCATATGTGTACAAGCGGTGCAACCTTAGAAACAACCAGTGCACTGACTCTAATTGATAAGCAGGACGCTGAGCTCTGCCCACTAGGCTACAGGGAGGTAAATACCGTGACAATTTTCAACCACTACCTGGAAAGGTATGAGTCAATCCAAGATGAGGAACTCAGCATCCAGGAGTATCTGGAGTTATGTAAAACTGATCGCAGCGCCTATGCATCTCCTGCAGAGCGAATGTTAATGGCAATTGGTGAGGCAGAATTAATAGATACCTCTCGCGACCCACGCTTATCCCGAATTTTCTGCAATAAAGTCATCAAGCGATACAAAGCATTCAGCGAATTTTATGGTATGGAAGAAGCCATAGAGCAGATTGTTTCTTTCTTTCGACATGCAGCCCAAGGCCTGGAAGAGAAAAAACAAATTCTTTATTTGCTTGGACCTGTAGGAGGAGGTAAATCGTCACTAGCTGAACGCTTAAAGGCCCTAATGGAACAGGTGCCAATTTACGCAATCAAGGGATCACCTGTATTTGAATCACCTTTGAGTTTATTCTCACCTAGCGAAGATGGTCGAATCCTGGAAGAGGACTATGGTATCGCCAGGCGATATGTCAATACCATTATGTCCCCATGGGCTGTTAAACGGTTGCATGAGTTCAAGGGAGATATCAGTAAATTTCGGGTAGTAAAAATTCGACCTTCTATCCTGGATCAAGTCGCAATATCCAAAACAGAGCCCGGAGACGAAAACAACCAAGACATATCGTCTCTAGTTGGCAAAATAGATATTCGCAAGCTCGAAGATTTTCCACAAAATGATCCCGATGCTTATAGCTTCTCAGGCAGCCTCTGTCGCGCCAACCAGGGATTGATGGAATTTGTTGAAATGTTCAAGGCGCCAATCAAGGTGCTTCACCCCTTGCTAACCGCCACCCAGGAAGGCAATTACAACAGCACCGAGGGACTCGGCTCTATACCTTTCAATGGCACAATCCTGGCACATTCCAATGAGTCCGAATGGCAATCATTTCGAAATAACCGCAATAATGAAGCTTTTCTAGATCGAATTTATATTGTCAAAGTGCCTTACTGTGTGAGAGTCCAGGAAGAAATCAAAATTTACCAAAAACTATTGGAAAACAGCTCTCTCTCTAAAGCGCCTTGTGCGCCGGATACTCTGAGAATGCTGGCACAATTTTCCGTGCTGTCCCGAATCAAAAATCCTGAGAACTCTAGTCTTTACTCCAAAATGCGGATTTATGATGGAGAAAACCTAAAGGACACCGACCCTAAGGCAAAGACTATTCAAGAATATCGGGACAACGCTGGCGTTGATGAGGGGATGAACGGCCTTTCTACACGCTTTGCGTTCAAAATTCTCTCCAAAGTCTTCAACTTTGATGCAACGGAAGTTGCAGCCAACCCTGTTCACTTACTCTATGTATTGGAGCAGCAAATTGAACAAGAGCAATTCCCTCCAGAAATCCAGGAAACATATCTTGGATTTATCAAGGAGTACCTAGCTCCAAGATATGTCGAGTTTATTGGAAAAGAGATACAAACTGCCTACTTGGAATCCTACGCAGAGTATGGCCAAAACTTGTTTGATCGCTATGTCACCTATGCTGACTTCTGGATTCAGGATCAGGAATACCGCGACCCTGAGACTGGCGAGATACTCGACCGAGGCGCGCTCAATGAGGAGTTGGAGAAAACGGAAAAACCCGCCGGAATATCTAACCCTAAGGATTTCCGTAACGAAATAGTCAACTTTGTATTGCGCGCAAGGGCCAATAATCAAGGAAAAAATCCTGACTGGAGATCCTATGAGAAATTACGTGCAGTTATTGAGAAGAAGATGTTCTCCAACACCGAGGATCTCCTGCCAGTAATTTCCTTCAATACTAAAGCTTCTGCGGATGACAAGCGTAAGCATGCGGATTTTGTTGCTCGAATGGTCGAGCGCGGATATACCGAGAAGCAAGTGCGCTTATTGTCTGAATGGTATCTGCGTGTCCGTAAATCGCAGTGACCTCAAAGCACAGTGGGAGGGCTTTCCCCAAGGAAAGCTCACCTTTACACGGGGAACCAAGCCAGCTGGCCTTAACAAAATATCCGACAGTTACCCAGAACTAAGCGAGTCCACTAGGATATTTCTGAACAAATTCCAGGCCAATTGACCGGTGAGTTTATCCGCCCAAAGGCAGAAATATGAGCTATATCATCGACCGTCGCCTGAATGGAAAGAAGAAAAGCACGGTTAATCGTCAACGTTTCTTGAGGCGCTACAAAGCCCATATAAAGAAAGCTGTCGGAGACGCCATGAATAGCCGCTCCATCATGGACATGGACAAGGGCGAACGCATTAGTATCCCGACCAGGGATATCAGCGAACCACTATTCTCTCACGGTGCCGGTGGGCATATTGAACGGGTACTTCCAGGTAATAAAGAGTTCACTACTGGTGACCGAATCCCTCGCCAAAGCCAAAGAGGTGGTGATGGTGGCGGAGGTGGTGCCAGTGATAGTGGTGAGGGCGTAGATGAGTTTGTTTTCCAGATATCTCAAGAAGAGTTCCTCGATTTTATGTTTGAAGGGCTACAGCTGCCCAATATGATCAAGCGCCGACTGGCCGGTAATGAGTCCTTCCAGATAGTTCGTGCCGGCATCAGCAATGAAGGCACACCCGGCCGGCTCAATGTCATTCGCTCTCTTAGGGCTGCTCATGCACGCCGTATCGCTCTTACCAGTAATAAAAGGCGGGTACTACGTGAGTTGGAGCAATCCTTGGATATGGAGGAACGGAAAGATTCCGCCTTGCGTGATCAACGAAAGATAGAGGCAATTAAAAATGAAATCATCGAGTTGCGCCAGCGTATCAGTCGTGTGCCGTTCCTTGATGATTTTGACCTTAAATACAACCTACTAATTCGCCAGCCCAAGCCGCGCTCTAGGGCTGTCATGTTCTGCTTGATGGATGTTTCTGGCTCGATGAATCAAGCAACTAAAGATATGGCAAAGCGCTTCTTCCTATTACTTTATCTTTTTCTTCAGCGCAGTTATGAATATACCGAGGTCGTATTTATCCGCCATCACACCAGTGCCAAAGAAGTGGATGAAGAGGAGTTTTTTTATTCACGGGAGACTGGCGGAACTATAGTTTCCAGTGCGTTAAAATTAATGCGAAGAATCATGCGCGAACGCTATCCGGCTAGCGAATGGAATATTTATGGTGCCCAGGCTTCTGATGGTGACAACTGGAATGACGACTCCAGTACCTGCCATAGAATCCTGATTGATGACATCATGCCTCATGTTCAATATTACTCTTATGTAGAGATTACCCCACGAGATCACCAGGCCCTCTGGGAAGAATATGAAAGTGTTCGCGCACTATTCCCAAATCATTTTGCCATGGAACAAATTGTGGATGTCCAGGATATCTATCCGGTCTTTCGACAGTTGTTTAGCCAAAAGGTAACCGCTCGATGCTAGAAACATTTGCCAGCGGCAGCGACTCACAAAAATCTGATTCTTCTGGCCCTATTTCCACTTCTTCTGAATGGACCTTTGAACTGATCCAGGAGTATGACTGCGCCATTAGCGAGCTAGCGGAAGAGTTTGGTCTGGATACCTACCCCAATCAGATCGAAGTGATCAGCTCTGAACAAATGATGGATGCCTATTCATCGGTAGGGATGCCAGTGGGGTATCACCACTGGTCTTTTGGCAAACAATTCATCAGCGTCGAAAATAATTACCAGCGCGGCCTTATGGGGTTAGCCTACGAAATTGTTATCAATTCCAACCCCTGCATTGCTTATCTCATGGAAGAAAACACCATGACGATGCAAGCATTGGTTATTGCCCATGCCTCCTACGGGCACAATTCTTTCTTCAAAGGCAATTACCTATTTCGCTCTTGGACAGATGCCGGCAGTATCATTGACTACTTAATTTTTGCCAAGAACTATATCTCCCGTTGTGAAGAGCGCTATGGCCTTGATGAGGTAGAGGCAGTACTCGACTCCTGTCATGCCTTAATGAATTATGGCGTAGATCGTTACAAGAGGCCTTATCCCATCTCTGCAATTGAAGAGGAGCGCCAGCAGCAAGAGCGCGAAGAATACCGGCAACGGCAACTCAATGATCTATGGCGGACTATCCCCAAACTTGGAGAAGGCACCGAGGAAACCCAGGAAAAGCGCTTTCCTGAAGAGCCTCAGGAAAACATCCTTTACTTTATTGAAAAAAATGCACCACTTTTAGAAAACTGGCAGCGAGAGCTGGTGCGTATTGTCCGCAAGTTAGCCCAGTATTTTTATCCACAGCGCCAGACCCAGGTAATGAATGAGGGATGGGCTACTTTTTGGCATTACACTCTGCTAACAGAGCTATATCGGCGAGGTAGGGTGACCGAAGGCTTTATGATGGAATTTTTGCAAAGCCACACCAACGTAATTTACCAACCTGGCTTTGATAGCCCCCACTACAGTGGAATAAATCCTTACACTCTGGGGTTCAGTATTTTCAGTGACCTAAGGCGAATCTGTGAAAACCCTACTGATGAGGATCGTCGTTGGTTCCCCGATATCGCAGGAAGTAACTGGCGGGAAACATTGCAATTTGCCATGCGAGATTTCAAGGATGAGAGTTTTATCTTGCAGTTCCTCTCTCCGAAAGTAATGCGCGATATGAAGCTCTTCTGTATCAGCGACAACGACAAGGAGAATGAAATCGTTGTCAGCGCAATTCATGACGATAGCGGCTATCGACAACTAAGGGAGAATCTCGCAGGCCAATACAACCTGGGTAACCGAGAGCCCAATATCCAGGTTTTCTCAGTAGACACTCGCGGCGATCGCTCATTGACCTTACATCACACCCAGTACCAGCGCCGCCCTCTGGGTAAGGAAACTACTGAAGTGCTCAAGCACTTACACAGACTCTGGGGTTTTGATGTACATCTCAACAGCCTGAATGGTGATGAGGTTATGGCCAGCTTTCACTGCCCCGAGCAAGGTCGCGACCGCCAGGAGGGAGAAGAGGAGTCTATGTTAATCCCGAAACCTATTTAAGCGTTCAGCACGGGACTGCCTATAGGCAGGTCCCGTACAGAAGGGGTGGGAAACTAAGCCAGTCGCAGCTTGATATACTTTAGTCGTCAGCTTCCAGTAACAACTTCGCTTTAGCCGCCAGCTCTCCTCGCTCCTCGCGATTTGCCAACAAGGCATCGGCCCCCGCATCCAACCAACGAGCCTTATCCAGATCATCGTCAGAGGGCACAACCAGAATACGCAGGTTGGCGTACTCACTACGGCTTCTCAAATAATCCAGAACCTGGAAGCCGCCATCGCCGACCAAACTCGCATCAATCACTAACAGAGTGGGTTTGGCATCAGCTAACAAAATACCAGCAGAGAAGCTATCACCTGCAACTTCGATCTCACAGCCTATATTCTTTAAGGCTTGGATTCCCGACGAGGTCAGTTCGGGGTCTGTAGTTACCAACAGTACCTTACGGCTGGGCACTGCTAGATCGTTTGGAACAGGCATGGAGTTATCACGTAGGAAACCAACGAAATCCTCCACACAAATACGATGGTCACCGCGACCTGGAAGTTTGTAGGCCTTGAGTTGCCCGCGCTCTATCCAGCGAATCACCGTACGGAAGTTGACGCCGCAATACCTGGCTGCTTCGCCGGTGGTTAGCACATGTAGTTCGCTCATATTATTTTTTCTCCCCAACAACTGCAGTCCTTGATGCTCAGATCAGCCTCTCACGCCCAGACCCCATCCCCCGAAGTCAGGCGCGAAATTATCCTGCCCAATAGAACCGCCCCTTTAAATTATGCTGTTTAATGCTGCAAAACCAGCCCGAAATTCGGTCCATGTAATTTATTAACGAACAGCGAAACAACCCCCTCAAAAAATACTAAAAGATATAGTTGACAGGTATGACAGGTCTCATAGAATGGCCATAGATTACGCGACACCTGACGTGTCGCCTGATCCTCTCCAGTGGGGTGGCCGGTAAGTCAGATACCCCACTTTTGGCAATTAGATGTTTGCTAAGCGAATACCCTAAGACCCTGGGCCCCCTTGTTTTTTCGGGGCCTTTTTTTTATCTTGCCAAAATCTCACTCCTACCTTCCCTGAAATTCCTGCCCAATATCCTGTTTAATGGGCAGTGCCGGAACCAATGGATTTATGGCAGTGCAACTCTTCACCGGGAAACCGGTTTCTCCAGCCTTGGAGCGATTCTATTGAAGACCTATCTCGTTGGTGGCGCAGTACGCGACAAATTACTTAAACGCCCTGTAACCGAGCACGACTGGGTGGTAGTTGGGGGTAGTCCAGAACAGATGTTGAATCTTGGATTCCATCCTGTAGGAAAAGATTTCCCCGTTTTTCTACACCCGGAGACCGGCGAGGAGTATGCACTCGCGCGAACAGAGCGTAAGAGCGGACGCGGCTACGGTGGCTTCTCCGTAAATACGGATGCCAGCATTACTCTTGAAGAGGACCTGCAACGCCGCGACCTTACTATCAACGCGATCGCTGAATCAGAGGATGGTGCCCTGATTGATCCTTACGGTGGGCAAGCCGATCTAGAAGCACGGCTACTTCGCCATGTATCCACAGCATTCGCCGAAGATCCGTTGCGCATCCTGCGTGTAGCCCGTTTTGCGGCGCGCTACCACCACCTTGGATTTACTGTTGCATCGGAGACAATGGCGCTTATGCGCCAAATGGTCGAGGCTGGAGAGGTTGAATATCTGGTAGCGGAGCGAATCTGGAAGGAAGTAAGCCGCGCCCTTACCGAGCCCGACCCCGATGTCTTCATTCAGGTACTGAGGGAGTGCCGCGCCCTGTCCATCCTGCTTCCTGAGCTGGAGAACCTGTTCGGTGTCCCCCAACCACCAGAGCATCACCCTGAAGTGGATACTGGTGAGCATGTTTTACTGGCACTTAACAACGCCCCTGCCGAGCTACCAGTACGATTCGCAGTCTTACTGCACGACTTAGGCAAGGGGTTAACTCCCGAAGAGATTCTCCCTAGCCACCACGGCCACGAATCCGCCGGCGTGCCCCTGGTAAAGGCCGTCTGTGAGCGCTGGCGTACCCCAAAAGACCTGACTGCACTGGCTATCGGGGTCTGTGAATACCACCTGCATTGCCACAGGGCCTTCGAATTGCGCCCACAGACCATTATGAAAATGATCCGCAGTCTGGATGCCTTGCGACGTCCCGAGCGATTTGAAAACTTTCTACGCGCCTGCGAGGCAGATGCCCGGGGTCGTGAGGGGCTGGAGAATAGAGATTATCCACAAGTGGACTTTTTACGTGCCGCTCGCGAAGCAGCATCGGCGGTAACTGCCGAGGAGTTGATTAAACAGGGCTACCAGGGTGCGAAGCTGGGGCAGGCACTGGACCGGGAGCGCATCAAGGCAATCGCCAAAATAAAGGATAATTACATTGCGTAATGTGTTGATTACCGGTGCTGCCGCACGCTTGGGCCGTGCTATTACCAAAGAGCTGCATAGAGATCACAGGGTTGTTATTCACTATCGCAACTCGGCTGATGCAGCCAAGGCCCTGGCAAACGAGCTGAACCGACTTCGCCCCAACTCTGCCATAGCGTTGCACAGTGAATTGAATAGCGCCGAAGCCTGTTCCAATCTGGCCCAGCGCGCACAAGAGGCCTGGGGCGGTATCGATGTTCTGGTCAACAATGCCTCAGCATTTCACCCCACACCTGTGGGAAAGGCGACCGAGGAGGACTGGGATCGGCTGGTAGGCAGCAACCTCAAAGTCCCCTTCTTTCTCATTCAGGCCCTGAAAGAAACACTCAGCCAACAACAGGGCTGCGTTGTTAATATGGCGGATATCCACGCCGAGCGCCCGATGCCCGAGCACACTATTTACTGCGCCGCCAAGGCTGGGCTGGTAATGCTGACAAAAAGCCTCGCTCTGGAGCTGTCTCCCCAGGTCCGGGTCAATGCAGTCGCCCCCGGTGCCATTCTTTGGCCAGAGCAAGAGGCAACTAACGAAGCCAAGAAAGCACAGATCACCCAGCGCATTCCTTTGGCCCGAACCGGTGACCCCAGCGATATCGCCAAAACCGTGCGCTTCCTGGTCTGTGACGCCCCCTATATCAACGGCCAGATTATTGCTGTTGACGGCGGCCGTAACCTCAATATCTAGAGCAGTCCAACCAATAAACAGTCCAACAACGGGGCTTCACTTCAATTTCACCGGCACTCTGTCAGAATGTTTTGTAACTTCCTCTGCCAAAAGAGATTTGCCGGTGCGCTCACTGAAGATTTTGTTGATTGAAGATAACCCCACTATCGCCCGCCAGCTTGCCGAATTCCTGCACGCTGAGGGCTGGCAGATAGATTATGCCCACCGGGGTCGCCAGGGCTTACAGCTGGCCCTGGAACAAATCTTCGACCTGATTATTCTCGACCTGGGCCTGCCGGATATAGACGGCTTGGAGGTCTGTGAAAAGATCAAGGCACAAGCGCCAGTTAACATGCCAATTCTGATGTTAACTGCCCGCGATGCTCTCGCAGATAAAGAACGCGGATTTGGTATCGGTGCCGATGACTACTTATGTAAGCCCTTCGAACCAAGGGAACTGATACTGAGATGCCGCGCCCTGGCACGTAGACACCAGCTGCATACCAGTGAAGAAATCAAGGTGGGTGATTTACAGATAAACCAGCGCCAGCAAACCGCCTACCGGGATAAACAACCTCTGCCCCTGACAACTATCGGTTTTCGCATTCTCACTATGCTCGCCCAGGCGTCGCCAGCACCAGTAAGCCGCTCGGCAATCATCCACCATATTTGGGGTGACGAACCCCCAGAAACAGACGCCTTAAAATCCCACATTTATAGTCTTCGCCAAACATTGGATAAGCCTTTCCTGGTTCCCATGTTGAAAACTATCACCAATCTCGGTTATCAGTTGGAAATTCCCAATGCGCGAAACCAGTAATTTACAGAGGAAGGTCTTCGCTATTTTTGGCAGTTTTACCCTGCTGCTATGTTTGGTGTTTTTTGCCATCTGTATGATGGTGGCCTATGTAATTGAAGACCATTTACTCGATAACTTATTGGTCGGGGAAGTCCGCTACCTCGAACAGCAGGCAAAACAGGCTAAAACAATCCCAGAGCCACGCCTACCCTATTTAACGCTATACACTGAAAGCAAAGTAATTCCTACTGAACTGCGCACTGCCCTACCAAGCCATGCAGAAAAGGCAGAATGGTTTAGTGATACGGAACATCACTTCCATCTGCGCAGAGTACATTTTCCGGACAACGATTCCGCCGTTCTCGTAGCTGAAGTCAGTGAATTACTCACTGTTACGCGGCAATCCTCGCAACTTCTCTGGCTCTTTGCCGGCGCCTGTATCTTGACCCTACTCTTAGCCCTCTATTGTGCTTATCGTATTTCCCGTAAAACCATCGCACCTGTAGTAACCCTGGCTAAAGCGGTTAAGCGGCAGAGAAACTGCGATTCTCAAATTTCCCTGCCCTATAACAATGAACAAGATGAAATCGGTTATCTCGCAAGTACGTTGCAAGATACACTTAACCAGCTCAAGCTGACATTGCGCAGGGAAACCGAGTTTACCCGGGATACGAGCCATGAGTTGCGCACCGGGCTAACCATTCTGAAAAGCACACTGGCTCTCAGTCAAAATCGGGAAATGACTAAAGCTGAGAAAAATGAGCTATTAGAAACTGTTGCCGGTATGGAAAAAACTGTTAAGACACTATTGGCCCTCGCCCGCTCAGAATCTCTACAGTCGGAAGATATCCCATTGCGTGCTTTACTGGAGGAGCGTCTTTTAGTTCAACACCAGGTAATTGTACAAAAGCAGTTTCATGTTGATTTAAAGTTAGGACACAAAGTCAGAGTCCTGGCCAATCGACACCTGGTAAGTCTGCTAGTCGATAACTTAATCAGCAATGCATTACAGCACGCCTCCAACCCTAAATTGGTTATTACCTATAAGGGGAACACACTCTTTTTTGAGAACGCCACAGACAACCAATTAGATTTAGAAACCTCCCTCTTGCCCGGCCAAAAGAGGGAGGGCAGTGACGGTATAGGTCAAGGCCTTTTCCTGGCCAAGAGAATCTGTGAAGCCTTAAATTGGACCATCGCCGTCAAATGTCGAAAAAATATTTATCAGTGTGCTCTGTCTTTTACACAGTAATTTTCTAAGGTCCAGATTTTTACCGCAAAAACATACTGCGCTCGAGACGCACAGTGAATTGGCACCCATGCCTTATACGATCCCGAGTGCAGTTTATTCTTTCTTCCTATTTAGCAACTACCATCTCACCTGAATTTCACCTTCCACCCCTTATTCTCCTACGAACTCACTAGAAGATTTTCCGTCTGCTACCGCAATTTTGGAGATTAATATGTTGAAGAAAATTGTTATTTCCCTGGCACTGACTTTGTCGGTATTTTTTGGTTTTATTATTTGGATTAAGGGCCTAATTCCACCCCAAGAGCAGGACTTTTCCACTACGACGGTCAGTGATCTACCGTATTTACAACAATTACCCAGGGAAAGCCGAGGAAAAATCTTAGCTGTTGTCACCAGTACTGAAACGATGGGAGATAGTGGCAAGGCTACTGGTTATGAGTTAACGGAACTGGCACGCCCCTATTACATCTTTTCGGCCAACGGATTTATTGTCGATATTGCCAGTCCCAGAGGCGGCAAACCGCCTGCGGTGATCGATAAAGATGACCTTGGGCCTTTCGACTATGCCTTTCTCAATGACCCGGAGGCACAACAAAAGGTCAATAACAGTATTCCTATCGATCAGGTATCGGCAGAGGATTATCGGGCAATATTTTTTGTCGGCGGTAAAGGCACCATGTTCGATTTCCCCGACAATCCCCATATCCAGTCCCTGGTGCGGGAAATCTATAGCAGCGGCAAAATTATCGGAGCGGTTTGCCACGGGCCAGCAGCCCTTGCCAATGTCACCCTGGATAATGGCGAGCCCTTGATCGCCGATCGGCAGATTAGTGCTTTTACTAACGAAGAGGAGCTTTTTCTTATTCCCGACGCCAAGCAACGATTTCCATTCCTGCTGGAGGATCGCTTACGTAAGCAAGGCGCGGTGTTCCAGGCTGGGCCCACTTACCTGGAACAAGTCAGCGTGGATGGCCAGCTTATTACCGGACAAAACCCCTGGTCCACCTGGCTGGCGGCTGAGAGTATGGTAAGGGCGATGGGGTATACCCCAGTTCCACGCCAAGTCACCCCGGTGGAGCAGACCGTCAAATTACTACTCACTTATGAGAAGCACGGCTTTACCGAGGCCGCAGAGAAATTACAGGAACTTCAAGAGAAAGGGGAAATAGACCAGCGCCTACTGGCCATGCACGGCGTTGTCTCTGCTATGCGCTGGGAGCCGGGCAGGGCTCTGGACATAATCAGACTGCTGTCCAAGAGCCAGGATTGATAGAGCCCCTCAAAAAGCCAGCTAGCCAGCCTGCTCTAGCGGCTGGCCATTTTCATCCACAAATAATACATCGCGAATACTGAGTTTTTGCCCTTGGGCATTCTGCACAACCATTTCAGGGATAGGTTCGCCGCTGTTTTTATCGACCAGATGCACGCCGTCTTTATTGCCATTCCAGCGCAGATTCCACTGGCGCAGGGCGATTACCACCGTAAACAGGTCGCGACCTTTTTCCGTTAAGCGGTACTCGTAGCGTGTGCCGTGCTCACCCGCATCAAAGCGCACCAGCACCTCGTTATCCACCAGACGGGATAACCGATCCACAAGGATATTCTTGGCGATTCCCAGGTTTCTTTGGAAGTCCACAAAACGACGGGTACCCAGCATCGCCTGCTTAATTATCAGCAGGGACCACCAGTCCCCCACCTCATTCAGGGCGCAAGCCAGGGAGCAATCAAGATCATCAAAGCGTTTACGTGACATATAGGGAGCCTCTGAATAACTCCGTGATACCTCTGGCATGCAGAGCGGTTCACAATCAAGGCGCGGCTTCACAGGAATGTCTAGACCTTTCAAGAAGTCGCAACGCGGAGTGTGAATCGCTCTGCAAGCCCCGAAGGGCGGGCCTTGAAGGCCACAGCTGCTGCGTTGCAGCTCTTGCAAAGGACTGAGCCATTCGCGGCGAGCTGCGCCTAACATCTGCAGCCTTCATGGCCCGCAGAGGCATTACGGAGTTATTCAGAGGCTCCCTAGCCAGTATACCGGCAAAAGAGTTGCAATACGAAACCAGATATTGAACTCAACCTTAAAATAAGGTCTTATAACGCAACCGTTTTAATTGTGACCTAGTGGGACCAGTGAGTCCCAGTGTTGAATCGAGACATTCAGGAGAGAAATATGAGTGGTTCCCTGGACAACCTACTGCGTCCTTTCGAGCATAAATCCCTAAAGCTGCGCAACCGGGTCGCAATGGCCCCCATGACCCGCACTATGTCACCGGGCTATTCAGCCAATGACCAGGTGGCCGGCTATTACCGCCGCCGAGCTGAAGGTGAAGTGGGACTAATTATTACCGAAGGCACCTTCGTTAATCATAAAGCCGCAAACGGCTACGAGAATGTACCGGCAATCTACGGTGAAGCCGCTCTCGCCGGCTGGAAAAAAGTGGTAGACGAAGTACACGCTGCCGGTGGCCAGATTATCCCACAGTTGTGGCACGTAGGTTCCGTGCGCAAAGAGGGCATAGGCCCGGATAAATCAGTACCCGGCTACTCCCCCTCAGGCCTATTCAAACCTGGCAAGCCCAATGGCCAGGCGATGAGCAAAGAGGACATCCAGGAAGTTGTACAAGCTTTTGCGGACGCGGCAAAAGCAGCCAAGGAAATTGGGTTTGACGGTGTAGAGATTCACGGCGCCCACGGCTACCTGATCGACCAGTTTTTCTGGGAAGGTACCAACCAACGCGATGACGAGTACGGTGGCTCCATCGAAAATCGCACCCGCTTTGCAGTGGAAATTATCAAAGCGGTACGTGAAGCCGTAGGCGAAGATTTCGCCATAGTGCTGCGCTACTCCCAATGGAAGCAGCAGGATTACGAAGCCAAGTTGGCGCAAAACCCGGAAGAACTGAAACGCTTCCTGACACCGCTGGTTGAAGCTGGCGTTGATATTTTCCACGCTTCTTCAAGACGCTTCTGGGTGCCGGAGTTCGAGGGCTCTGATCTCAACCTGGCAGGCTGGACCAAGGAGCTGACTGGAAAACCGGTAATTTCCGTCGGCAGTGTCGGCCTCGACGATGATTTTATCGGCGGCAACAACCAGGGCATGGGCGGTACTGCCAACCCTACCGATCTAGGCGAACTGACCCGCCGTATGGACAACCAGGAGTTCGATCTGATTGCCGTTGGCCGTGCACTACTACAGGACCCACACTGGTTCGCCAAGGTACGTGAAGATCGTGCGGAGGAAATCACTCCGTTTACAAAAGAGGCGCTAATGAGCCTGAGTTAATTTTTACTGACAAAAAAAGCAGCCTCTAAAGGCTGCTTTTTTATCTACATTTTTTAAAAATTTTTTGGAATCACGGCCAAATAAATTCTACCGGCCACAATTTCTGCGAAGCCTGATCGTACTCATCCCAAAGCTGCCGGTAAGTCTTTTGCTCAACAGGGTGCGGTACTTCCGGTGCTATCTCTGCCAGAGGCTGCAAAACAAAGGCGTTTTTTACAATCTCACCCCGTGGCAATTTTACCCCGTCGACAATCCCGGTCAGGTGATCATAGGTGAGAATATCAATATCCAGGGTACGCGCGCTGAACTTGGGTCCGGAGCGCAGGCGGCCATTGGCATCTTCGATACCGCGCAAACAAAGAGCCAGCTGCCCTACCGGCAGGTTAGTTTGCAGCCCCACTACCAAGTTGTAAAAATTATCGCCCAGGAAACCCACCGCCTCACTCTCGAAGACCCGGGACACCTGTAATTCGCCAAACTGCCCGGCCAGGGCATCCAGAGCCGCGCGAATATGTTGCGCGCGATTGATATTACTGCCGAGGCTGAGATACACCTGAGCCACGTTTACACTCCCGCAGACATCGCTGCTGCACCTTTTGCTGGCCTTTCGCCACGCTCAATAATGACACCCACATCCCTGGACCCCCTGACCGCACCCGGCTTGGACAAACGCAGTCGCAGCCAGCTTACTGAAAACTCTTCCCTGACAATTGCCGCAGCCTGCTCCGCCATGGTCTCCACCAACAGGAACTCACTGCTTTCAATAAAGGCAATCAAGCGCTTGGCTACCGCCTTATAGTTAAGTGTGTACTCGATATTATCTGTGCGTGCCGCCTCACTGATATCGAAAGCCATCTCCAGATCGAGGCTGACGGTCTGGCGCACTTCCCGCTCCCAATCGTAAATACCAATAATGGTATTCACTTTTAAATCCCGTATATAAACAATATCCATTTATTGGCTCTTTTCTTTTTAACTGCCAGGCTGCTCCTGGGATTTTTAAAGTTCGGTCTTGGGCAATTCTGTCATAGGCCAGCGCGGGCGCACATCCACGGCTAAATCAGTCTGCTCCCCGACTTTTAAACGCAAACTACCGGCATAGGCAATCATGGCGCCGTTATCGGTACAAAATTCATGGCGCGGATAATAGACACTGGCACCGTCCTTGCTCAGACTTGTTTCCAGGCGCTCGCGCAGCTGTTTATTTGCGGAAACCCCACCGGCAATCACCAGGGTTTTATAACCGGAGGCCTTAATGGCGCGCCGACACTTAATCACCAGGGTATCCACTACGGCCTCTTGAAAGGCCGCAGCGATATCCGCGCAGGTTTGCTCATCCGGCAAGCCATCTTCGAGGGCGTGCTGGCGCACGGTAGTCAGAGTGAAGGTTTTAAGACCTGAAAAACTGAAGTCCAGCCCTGGCCGATCAGTCATGGGGCGCGGGAAGGTAAAGCGTTTGGAGTCACCTTTCTCCGCCAGGGCAGCCAAACGCGGGCCGCCTGGGTAATCCAGGTCGAGCATTTTAGCGGCCTTATCGAAGGCTTCACCGGCGGCATCATCCAGGGACTCCCCCATCAGTTCGTAGTCACCAAGACCACGCACTTCCACCAGCTGGGTGTGTCCGCCGGAAACCAGCAAGGCGACAAAAGGAAAGGCCGGAGGGTTTTCCTCCAACATGGGTGCTAATAGATGCCCTTCCATATGATGCACCGCCACCGCTGGAACATCCCAACCATATGCTAAGGAGCGGCCAGCACAGGCACCTACCATTAGGGCACCAACCAAACCAGGCCCCGCGGTATAAGCTACGCCATCCAGGTCAGAGGGCTTGGTATTGGTCTTGGCCATTACCTGGCGCACCAGGGGTAGCAGCTTGCGCACATGATCGCGACTCGCCAGCTCCGGTACCACACCACCATAATCTGCATGCAGATCCACTTGGCTGAACAGGGCATGGCCTAGCAGGCCGGATTCTGAATCGTAGATAGCTACGCCAGTTTCATCGCAGGAAGTTTCTATACCGAGGACGCGCACTTGATCTCACACTCGTGACTGCTTCGAGGGGCCGTTATCATACTTGAAAATGGGGTTGCGATCCCGTAGGGGAGTGTTTAGAATTTGCGCCCTCGCTGTGAACCGGCCACCGGATGCAACTGCGAGAGCATTGCCGGAATGGCCGAGAGAAACGAATTTTAACAGGTATCCTAATGCCCTCTGTACGAATTAAAGACAACGAACCTTTCGATATCGCCCTGCGCCGCTTCAAGCGCTCCTGTGAAAAAGCAGGCGTACTGTCTGAAGTACGTCGTCGCGAGTTCTACGAGAAGCCCACCGCTGTTCGTAAGCGCAAAGCTGCTGCCGCTGTTAAGCGTCACGCTAAAAAGCTTCAGCGCGAAAATCGCAAGTTCCAGCGTCTCTACTAAGAGCCGCAGGCTGCATAAGCCTGTCGCAGCGAGACGGCCGGACGGGCTCAGCTCGTAGCGGAGCTATAAAGAACGGCGTGCGAGCCATACTCGCGCGCCGTTTTGCGTTTGGGCTAACGCATTTTCCCCCGCCCAGCAGACAAGCTATTCTAAGCACCCGAAACCAAAATTCATTGCCAACAATCCCGGAACACTCGTTATGAGCACTCTCAAGGAAACCCTGACCCAGGCCACCAAAGACGCAATGAAAGCGCGAGACAAAGAGCGCCTGGCTACCCTGCGCCTGATCAATGCCGAAGTTAAACGTGTTGAAGTCGACGAGCGCATCGACCTTGATGACGCCCGCATCCTCGCCCTGCTGGACAAGATGACCAAACAGCGTCGCGATTCCATCGCCCAGTACGAAAAGGCAGGCCGCGCCGAGCTGGCGGCAGTGGAGCAGGCTGAGATCGAGGTAATCCAGGAGTTCCTGCCCAAGCAGCTGACCGAGGCTGAAATCAACGAAATCGTCTCTTCCGCTGTGCAAGACACAGGCGCCAGCAGCATGGCTGATATGGGCAAGGTTATTGCCCAGGTTAAACCCCAGGTACAGGGCCGTGCAGATATGGGCGCAGTAAGTAAGCTGGTAAAAGCCCAACTGGGCTAATCCTCACACGGGAAGCACTATGCCCAGCAAGATCCCCCAGCATTTTATCGACGACCTGCTCGCCAGAGCAGATATTGTCGAGTTGGTGGACAGCCGGGTTAAATTGCGCAAAACCGGCAAAAACTACTCCGCCTGCTGCCCCTTTCACGATGAGAAAACTCCATCTTTTACCGTAAGTCCAGACAAGCAGTTCTATTACTGCTTTGGTTGCGGCGCCAACGGCAACGCCATTGGCTTTCTCATGGAGTACGACCGCCTCCCCTTCCCTGAGGCGGTAGAAAAACTCGCTGCAACCCGCGGCCTTGAGGTACCCCGGGAGCAACTCGCACCAGGGCAAGAGAAACGCCAAAAAGAGAGCCAGTCCCTCTACCAACTCACAGAGAAAGTCGCAGATTACTACCGCGAGCAACTTCGCAGCCACCCTACCGCCGGCAATGCCGTGGCTTATCTACGCAACCGCGGCCTTTCAGGGGAGATTGCCCGCGACTTCGGTATAGGCCTGGCGCCCCCGGGCTGGGATAACCTGCTCAACGCACTGGCCGATACTCCAGAAAAAGCGGACCAGCTGGAACTGGCGGGCCTGGCCATTCGCCGCCAGGATAGCGATGGCAATACTAAGCCCAACTCGCGCCACCATTATGATCGTTTCCGCAATCGTATTATTTTCCCAATCCGCGACCAGCGCGGACGCGCTATCGCCTTCGGTGGACGAGTACTGGGAGATGAGAAACCCAAGTACCTGAACTCCCCTGAAACCCCTATTTTCCACAAGAGCCGTGAGCTCTACGGCCTGTGGGAAGCACGTCAGGCCAATCGCAACCTTGAACGCCTGATTGTGGTAGAGGGCTATATGGATGTGGTGGCCCTGGCCCAGTTCGATATCCGTTGCGCCGTCGCCACCCTGGGGACCGCTTGTGGCGAAGACCATATCCAACTCGCCTTCCGCCACACCACAGAGCTGCTGTTCTGCTTTGACGGCGACCGCGCCGGCCGCACTGCCGCGCGACGTGCCCTGGAGTCTGCTCTGCCACAAATGCAGGATGGCCGCAGCCTTCGCTTCCTGTTGCTGCCGGAAGGTGAGGACCCAGACACCCTGGTGCGCCAGCTGGGCGGAGAGCGCTTTCAGCAGCTAATGGAGGAACAGGCCCTGCCACTGGAAGATTTTCTCTTTGATTTGCTCAGCGAGGATCTCAACCTACAAACCATGGACGGCCGCGCGCGCCTGTCCAAACTCGCCGCTCCTCTACTGGATTTGCTACCAGAAGGTGTTTACCGCCAACTGATGTTCCAACAACTCGCCTCACGCACAGGTCTCGACAAAGAGACTTTGCAGGAGGTTATCCAAGCGGAGAAAGCCCGCAACACCCAGGTACAGCACAGCCAACCTCAACAAACAACAGCCGAACAAGAACATAGGGCGCCGCTAGAGCCCAATCAGGACTCCCAGCATCGCACTCCGCCAGAGCCCTGGCCACGAGATCGCGCCCCCTATCTGGCGGAAGCCTCCCCACAGGAACCTGGTAACCTGCGACGCAGCGGGCAATACCGCCTGCCACCGGAACGTATGCTTATTGCCCTTCTGCTGCACCATCCACAACTTTCTGCACAAATAAAGGACCTGGAGCACTTCCGGACAAGTAGTGACCCCGATCTGGCACTCTTTGCACAGCTGGTAGAACTACTCAGGAACCGCCCCGAATATAACCTCAATCAGCTACTTGGCTATTGGCGCGCCCATCATGGTGCCGAATCCTGCGATACCCTGGCCCAGCTCGCCGCATCCCAGCTGGTCTCCAGTATTCGCCAGTTAGCACAAGGCAATAGCAACCTGGAATACGATCCACAAACTGAATTCAGCGACTGCCTGCAGCGCCTGAAACAAACCGCTGACAAGCAGCGTAAGCGTGATTTACTCGCCCAACTGAAAAGTGGCACCCAGCTCAGCCAGGAAGAACAGCTGGCGCTTTTGGCCAACTGGCGCAGAAAAGACAATTAATCTGCATTAACCCCTTGAAAACTGTGGGCTCAACACTATATTCACACACCCCGCCGGGCGGGAACGGGAACCCCAGCACCCTAAACTACGCACTAACGCCGTTACTTGACAGCTAGAGTGGTTATTGCTATTGCAAATACGCTATAATCCCGCGTCTTTGTCCCGTATTTTCATCCCCAGAATTCAGGGTTGTGCATGACCGACAAAACCCAGCAACAGACCTCCCGCATTAAGGAACTGATCGCCCGCGGTAAAGAGCAGGGCTATCTCACTTACGCGGAGGTAAACGACCACCTTCCGGAAGATATTTCCGACCCCGATCAGGTGGAAGACATTATTGGCATGATCAACGACATGGGTATCAAGGTGTTCGAAAGCGCACCAGATGCCGAAGAGTTGTTGATGGCTGAAGGCGACAGCTCCGCTGACGAGATCGCCGCAGCCGAAGCAGCAGCCGCACTGGCCGCCGTAGAATCCGATGTAGGCCGCACCACCGATCCGGTACGCATGTATATGCGCGAAATGGGCACCGTTGAGCTGCTCACGCGCGAGGGCGAAATCGCCATTGCCAAGCGTATCGAAGAGGGCCTGCGTGAGCTGATGGCCGCTCTCGCCTATTGGCCAGGTGCAGTACAACAGATCATTGATGAGTACGCGCTAATCGAAAAAGAAGAGCGCCGTGTTCCTGATGTCATTTCCGGCTGGCTCGACCCCGCCGAAGATGTACCACCTGGTGCTCAAGCTGGCCAAGCCGCGGAATCCCGTGAGACTAGCGATAGCGATGACGAATCTGCCGACGACGAGGATGACGACAGTACCTCAGAGGAAGAAGAGGAAAACGCCGGTGGCCTCGACCCAGAGGAACTGGCAGAGCGCATGAATGCGCTAATCACTGCTCAGAAAGTTGCAGACGAAGCCATTACCGCCCACGGACGCGACTCCAAGGAAGCAGGCGAAGCCCTCGAAGCCGTGGCTGAAGTCTTCCGCTACTTCAAACTGGCACCGCGCCAGTTCGATCCGCTCTACGGCGAAGTGCGCGATATTCTCGACAGTGTGCGCAGACAAGAGCGCATCACTATGAACCTGTGCATCAAGCGTGCACGCATGCCGCGTAAGACCTTTATCAAAGAGTTCCCCGGTAACGAAACCAATGAGGATTGGATCCCGGCGATCATCAAAAAGAAGCGCGACTACTCCGACGCCCTGCGCCATGTAGTGGACGATATAGTACGCGCCCAGCGTAAACTGGCCCAGTGCCAGGAACGCTCCGGACTGGACGTAGGCCAGATCAAAGAGATCAACCGCCGTATGTCCATTGGTGAGGCCCGCTCTCGCCGCGCCAAGAAGGAAATGGTGGAAGCCAACCTTCGCCTGGTGATTTCTATCGCCAAAAAGTACACCAACCGCGGCCTTCAGTTCTTGGATCTGATTCAGGAGGGCAACATCGGCCTGATGAAGGCTGTGGATAAGTTCGAATACCGTCGCGGTTATAAGTTCTCCACCTACGCCACCTGGTGGATTCGTCAGGCGATCACCCGCTCCATTGCTGACCAGGCACGTACCATCCGTATTCCAGTGCATATGATTGAGACTATTAATAAGCTCAACCGTATCAGCCGCCAGATGCTGCAGGAAATGGGGCGTGAACCCACTCCTGAAGAGTTGGGCGAGCGTATGGAAATGCCGGAAGACAAGGTACGCAAAGTCCTCAAGATCGCTAAAGAGCCCATCTCCATGGAGACTCCCATCGGCGATGACGAAGACTCACACCTGGGTGACTTTATCGAAGACCAGAACCAGTCCTCCCCGGTGGACACCGCCACCCAGACCGGCCTGCATGATGCCACCCGCTCCGTGCTCTCCGGCCTGACCGCGCGTGAAGCCAAGGTACTGCGTATGCGCTTTGGTATTGACATGAACACTGACCACACTCTGGAAGAGGTGGGTAAGCAGTTCGATGTAACCCGTGAGCGTATCCGACAGATTGAGGCCAAGGCCCTGCGTAAGCTGCGACACCCGTCCCGATCGGAGCACCTGCGGAGCTTCCTCGACGAGTAAGCGCCAACTAAAAAGCCCGGTTTCGACCGGGCTTTTTTATGTGACACAATAAAGACCACCCTCAAGGGTCTACGGATGGCAGGAGAGTAATATGCAAAAAGAAGTCGCCAGCAAACCGGAAAAGTCTGAAGGAGTCGCCAATAAGCCGGGCAAAAAAGGCCTTGCTCGACTGATCGCCGCCGCCAGATATTCGAGCGAAGGCCTCGCCGCCGCCTGGCGTAATGAGGAAGCCTTCCGTATGGAAATCATCCTCGTAATCTTCATTATCCCTCTCGCCATCTGGGTCGGAGATACACCGGCAGAGCGCGCCATATTAATCGCCGTAAGCTTGGTGGTACTGCCCCTTGAGCTAATCAACAGCGCCATTGAGGCTACCGTGGACCGCATAGGCCCAGAAAAACACCCTTTGGCCAAGATTGCCAAGGACACAGGCTCCGCCGCCGTAGCCGTGGCTCTTATTTCATGGCTGATTGTCTGGGGCTGCATAGTAATTCCCAAGCTGCCAATCTAACCGCGATCTGTGTAAAAGCTCGAAGAGAAAAGCGGGAAGCTTAACTTCCCGCCCCATCTAAACGGCAGTACCAATTAAAACCCTAAAATAATACGGTCGTACCAATATAGAAATCTGTAAATTCCAACCGCCTTACCATTGACACTAAAATACACCGCCAAGTATTTCGTATAAAAAATAAACGATAAAGTTCACGTTGGCAGGCAAAGGCTGCCGAGAGGAAATCTCTGCCACAAAGGCATTGATTTGAAAGGAAAAATCTTGTACTTTCCCCAACCGCTTGCAACGATCCCCGCAAGCAAAGTGTGGGCCCTTAGCTCAGTTGGTTAGAGCATCCGACTCATAATCGGCAGGTCCTGGGTTCGAGTCCCGGAGGGCCCACCACCTTTAAATCCCCCAGTGAACCCCATGTTGTTGCGATCAAAGCTTGTCCGCTTTGGCCAACTTTTGGTCCCATAGGATAGCTAAATTATCCACCGCATCTTGAGGCCCTATTGAAACCATATAGTGTCCCTTGTGGCCAGGTTATATTCCATAGATAAGCAAAACTGACCGAAGACAGAACAGCAAAGCCCTCTCAAAAATCTCCACTCGCCTTCTCTTCCCAACATCTTCAGTCAGCCCACTACAATCCATACTTACGCTCGTTAGCTTTACGCCCTCGGCCCACTTTTCTGGTGACCAATTAAAAACTACGCATAATTTAAAAAAAACCTAAGCTATTTTTAAATATCAGCCCTGCATAATTCAATTTTTATGGGCTAATAAATAGCGCATACTAGTAATTGAATAGACCCTCAATATCATCGCAAGTATTTGGAGGCACATTGCATATGGAATGAACACAAAACTCATATATCAGTGAGTTAGAAAGTCAATTCGGCTGACGGAGGGACCATATTCCCCCAAAACTTAAAAGCTAATTTCTTAGCTCTTCCTCGCTTTGCCGCTTGGAGATACACTTTTTCAGAACAGTCGGATCACAATAATTTCCAGTATCTACAAAACGACTTCGAATAATTTGTGCCATAACATCTCCCTTATTCCCTTCATCAAGCTCAATACCGTCAGCACCAACACGCGAAAAAAGTGAGTCAATGACAGTTGTATAGATACTGCCTTCGCCACGTTCATCAATCCAAATACCATCACCATCAAAGGCTCCATACCCGACAGATTCTATCTTTACATTCGCCAAATGTGCAGATATAGACGCTGGTGAACCATCACCACCGCCACCCAAGCCACCTCCACATTTATCGCGAAGAACACAGTCGGATATGTGAATACCATGATAAGCCGATCCGCTAACATGAGCTTTTTCAAGAATTATATTTACAATGCCCTTCTGACTCTCGCCTACCTTGAGATAAATACCTTTCCCACCAGGTTCAGCAAGATCCACTCTGTTCTCAATATGAAAACAACCAGGGCCTTCAAAATTCAGATTTGAGAGTGATAAATCAGCTTCCTCGCTGATTCGTAAAAGGTCAACATTATTTTGAGTTATACTAATTTGTCCACACCATGGATAACCAAAGGCAATTTACCTGAGTACTCCAAAGGCTCCGCAATTGAAATATCACCGCCTGTTACAATGCTAATTATAGGAGGAGTCGAAAGTTTAGAGGCTATGGAAAGTACAGCACGAAGAGAACCGGAACCAGAATCCCCTTAGATGTCACAACCAGAGGCTCGGCATAGGAGTTAAGTGATAGCAAACAACTAACTATAAAATTCAAAAAACTATGCTGAAAAATATTTTTAGAGCCACTCAATAGAAGAATTTTCTAAAATTCCTGTTAGATTATTACCCTGCCAAAAAACAATCTCAACATCATCAACATGTACAGTCCGGCCAAACCATAATTCGAAAAGATAAATATAGGCTGTCATAAAATGACACTTATTTGCCTATCAAAGATATTTTAAGAAGTAAAATCTTAACGATCTAAAAAGCTTACATACCATGGTATTTTAAAGCTCAATACCGAATATCATATAAAAGAAAACCTGTACTACAGTGGAGCTACAGTAGTTCGAAATAATGGTTGATTATTCATCCATGGAATTTTTTCAGCAGCATGGCATTTCATACAGGCTGAACGACCATTAGAAAATCCCTGCCATGCCTTTTTGATATCTCTACTCTCAAATGAACCAAGCACATTACCGTATACCAAGTCCAAGAAAATAGCATCGGCATTGGCTTTGCGTGCAGGGCGCTTGAGATAGCCATTTTCAATAGCAGTTTTTATTTTTTTCCAGTGGTATATGGCAAGATCAAAATTCTCATCCTGTAAAGCCAAGAAAATGCTTTTGTATCGATATCCCACTTCCCACATTGAAGCAGAAAAACCACCAAGATAGTTTTGCAGCAAAATCAAGCGATCTTTCTCACTTTCTGCGTTTAACAACCAGTCTCGCTCATTACCAGTGTCGTAACTCTCAGAATATGCAAAATTTGTTACTGATAAACAAACTATCAGAGTCATCAGAAATTTATTCCCATTCAATATCTTCGTCATGAGCGATAACCAGTTAACCAGCGGTGTATGTCTGCTAAATACTTATAGCAGCTTGAAGCAGACAAGAACGCCAAATACTTTTTAATTAATTAAACAATTGTTGGTTTATGTAATTTTAACCCTCTGATCAAATTTATTGGGGGAACTCAACACGTCAATCAGATATAAGCTTTGGCTATATAAGAAATTATAAATTAAAATTAGACTTATATTTATCCGCCATTATGATCTTATGAACTCCCTGAAGTAGACCTGCAAGATTGAACGAGATGCCGGTAAACCCGCAGGGAATAAGTGAATGGCCGGTGTCAAAATCGAGAAAATCACAATGAGTGAAATTATTTGGCCTCAGGGCTTTGTTCCAGGATTTACCGATAACTATTGCTCTAATGAGCTAATTGTCGCCGGATTATCTACTGCGGATATATGGCCATTACTCAACACCCCATCGCTATGGCCCCGCTACTATGCGAACTCTGCCAATATCCAATTCCAGGATGGGCTGGGGCCTGAATTGAGAGAGGGTACGCGGTTTTCATTTGAAACTTTCGGCTTTCCGGTTGAAGCGCGCTGTGTAGAGTACCTTGCCCCGGTCAAAGGGCAGCCCGCGCGAGTAGCTTGGCATGGATGGGCTGGTGAAGGAGATGCTCGTCTAGATGTTCACCACGCCTGGTTAATAGAAGATCTATCCGGCGACCGAGTACGTATCCTCACCCAGGAAACACAAAATGGTTTACCAGCCATTGAATTAGCGAAAACACGACCTAACCCTATGATTAATGGCCACCAAGATTGGCTAGAGGGCCTGAGAACAGAGGCACTTAAGATTAAGGGAAGAAAATAATGAAAGCACTGACACTAAAAGCACCTGGTGGACTGAATCACATATCTGTAAGCGATATGCAAGACCCAGGGGAGCCAGGCCCAAATCAAATTCGAGTTGCTATTGGCGCATCTTCACTTAACTACCATGACTTGCTTGTCGCCAACGGCAGTATACCCACGGAAGACGGCCGCATCCTGATGTCAGATGGCGCCGGCACAGTGGAAGCTGTTGGAGAAGGTGTGAGTGAATTTAAAGTTGGCGATTCTGTAGTTTCCTGTTTCTTTCCCCAGTGGCAAGCAGGGCCTGCATGCCACAACGTCTGGGGCTTCGGCAATACGCCGGGCGATGGTATTGATGGAATGGCTGCTCAGTATGTTGTTCGTAGCGCCAACGCATTTACCCTCGCACCTACAGGCTGGAGCCATGCAGAGTCCGCCACGATCACTACAGCCGGCCTCACTGCCTGGCGAGCCCTAGTGAGTGACGGCAAAGTGAAGCCAGGTGACACCCTATTAACCCTCGGCACCGGTGGCGTATCAATAGCAGTGATTCAAATTGCCAACATGCTAGGGGCTAAAGTGATCGTGACTTCGTCATCTGATGAGAAGCTGAAGCGGGCAAAAGCCTTGGGGGCGACTGAGGGTATCAACTATAGAACCCATGCCCAGTGGTCAGAAAAAGTATTGGAGTTAACCCATGGAAAAGGTGTCGACCATATTATTGAATTAGGCGGCCCTGCCACCTTGGAACAATCGATTCAATCAGTCAGGGTCGGTGGGCATATTTCACTGATTGGTGTTTTGACTGGGAGGCAGGGTGAAATTCCAACCGCCCTGCTGATGGGTAAACAAGCCCGTTTACAAGGGCTTGTTGTGGGAAATCGCTGTGAGCAACAAGACTATGTGGCCGCATTGGAAGCCAATAATATCCATCCGGTAATTGATAAAACCCTCCCCTTTACTGATCTGGCAAAGGCCTTCGAGCACCAGGCCAAAGGGTCACACTTTGGAAAAATCTGTGTAGAGTGGTAATTACTTTTAAAAAAATTTTTTACCTCCCGCAACAGGATTTTAAAACCCTGATGCGGGGATAAGCTAAAAACTCTCCACTAAATTTAAATAGAGAATTACTGACTTCACTTAACAAGGGGATAGATAACTATCCGAGTATCTATTAATTATGAGAATAAGCCAGGAAATGATTACGTCAGCTTCTCGGAAGATATTGTGTAGCTAAGACCCAGTAGAAATAAAAAGTTTCCTTTCGCTACGTTTTAAGCTGCTCTTACACATAACGGCGGAAACAGGAAATCCAGTGATCGCAGATCTAGTGGGTTATTTATTTTCCCAAATGCACAAAGAAATTTCTGTTTAACCATGATTTCTGCTGAAGTAGGAGGGAGATACGCCAAATTGGGCATAAAACGCACGACGAAAGCTATCATAACTAGCGAATCCAACGCGCAAAGCAACCTGTTCCAGGCTGAGACTTTCACAAGTAATAAGGTCCCTCGCGCGATTTAGACGTATCTGATTTAGATATTGGCTTGGTGTGCTCTGCAAATGGCGTTTAAATAAGCGAGTAAGCTGGCGCTCACTGATTGATATTCTCTCCGCCATGTCCGGAACACTGATAGATTTCTGGTAGTTCTCAGCCAACCACTCCAATAATGGGTTGAGACGCATACTATCGCCAGACTGTACCTGAAGCAGGTCTGAGTACTGGGCTTGACCTCCTCGACGCTGCAGATATATGACAAGCTCCTTCGCCACACTCGCTGCAATCGTATTACCATGATCCCGACGAATAATCTCCAAGGCCAAATCGACACCGGACAAAACACCAGCGGAGGACCAAATCACTCCACTTTCAATAAACAATGGATCTTGTTCTACCTGGTAATTAATGGCCTGCCGAGCCAGTTGCTGGCAATGACGCCAGTGTGTAGTAACTCTGTGGCTCTGCTCGGGGAAGATCTTAGCCAAAACAAAGGCACCGGTGCAAATACTCACAACCCTACTGGCACTATTTGCAATTAACCTTAGCGCATTGAGCTGCTTGGAGCTCAGCTCTAGTTGCCGCATGCCAATTCCACCACAGATAACCAAGTAGTCCAACTGAGGTAGCTGATAAATATCGCCGTCTACAGTTAGAGACTGACCATAAGCGGTTTTGACATGGCCGGCCTCAAGGCCAATCAGGCTACAAATATAAGCCTCACTTACAAAGCTATTTACCTCCATAAATGCATCCAGGGGACCAAAAAGGTCTAAAGCTTGGAACCCATTAGCAATAAAAAAACCTATTCTCTTAGCCATATTGCCTCCTCCGTGACTGCATTTTAAACCTTCATCCAAGTCGGAAAAGACACAAATACGGCCTAAACAGACATTTAATACTCCTAACTCATAAAGATCGTAAAACCTTAATATCAAATACTTCACTGGCTTTGATGGTGGCTTTCATGACGATGTGGTCTTAAGGAGAGATGGAAGTCTACTGCTTTTAGGCAGTTCGATTATTTACTGCCGTTAATGAAATAGATTATTTCACCTAAGAATTTTAAAGTTGAATGTAAAAGCCTTACGAGAAAGTAAATAATCTGAATCTCAACCTGAGAGCGATACTTGTTTTATTGGCTTCACTTGGATTATGCCAAAGATGATACATCAACAAACGAGCTCTATTAAATTCCAACTTGAAACGCACCTGAAATTTCCTCTAGCAACATAAATAGATTAAGTTTCACCTGAGTCATGCTTCAATCACTTCGTCGTCTAAATAGATAGGCATCTAGAGCCATGTACTATAGATATTTCCTACCTTACGCTATACTCGGGCTTATTCGTCGAGATGTACCACTTTTTCTCAAACTGTAGCCAAACGAGTATGAGCCTTTCTTCTATTGCTATAGCCCTGCTTGCAACCAGTGCAACCCCAGATACCTGCACCGATGGTTTAGCGCTCGCTAGAGGCGTAGCTGCTATTACTTATGAATACCCTTGGCAAAGCGCCAATAAGAAAGACTATCTGGTGCGTAACTATCCACGTATGTATTTGATAGTCCCAAAAAAGCTCGACAAGAAATTGAAAGAAGGGGGTTCCCCCACTGCTACAGTCAATAAACAAAATTGCCAAGTAATTAACGTTTATCTCGCCCGCTAACTCATTAATCTGATCCCAGCCTCCCCAATCACTGTTCTGGGGAGGCCTATTTAAATATTCTTATCCTTGCTTACTGTACACCAAGGTATTATTGGTCTCATCACACTCTTCGACTATTTCCTTATAGTCGGCTGTGACTTCTAGATGCGCATCTGGATCAAACACCCAATAGCCCAAAGTAAAAACCAGTGTCACAGTTGCTCCCGGAGCAATAACCGGCGTAGCCTGAACATCATTTGCCAGAGTATCTGGGTCTATCAGTCGGGCAAAACTGGCTATAGAAGCCGATGCGCCGACATTGGTGATATCCACGGTTATCACCGACTGGCCCGATCCGCCATCCCAAACTGGATCATATATTTTACTCACCACTAAGTCCGGCTTGTCGCAAACACACAAGCACATATAATGATCATCCTCTTTCACTCCATAAGGCGTACCGACATAACAGTTGGCTTTATCATCAAATTGATTTCCATAGAGCCAATGGGAAAGCGGATCATTAATCGGCTTTTCAATAATTTCCGGATCTCGCGTAATTTTACAAACGTTAGTGCGCTCAAATTCCTCAGTTATATCCTTAGTCATTTCTGATTCTGGCACACCTCCCACCCAGATCGAACAGGTTCTACGACAGGTCAAAGGACCTTGACCCTGCCAAAAATTGGGATACCAACCCGCCTCGTAGTTCTGCATACTCAGATCCTGGATTGGATCTGCATAACTAACAGTTACCAAGGACCAAGTTAATCCTAAAGCCAAAAGAGCTAATAAATGCCTCAACATATCATCCTCCCTAAGAAATATTAATATCAAAAAATATGCTCAATCAATAACTGGTAAGAGTTTCAGGATTACTTGATGAGCAAACCGATTTTAAGGAGGCATTTATAAATTTCTATGTACTATCGAAAAATAATGGCGTAGTTTCAATTCATGTATAAGCACTGTAAGGATATATTTCTAGTGAAATAGCTCCTGATAGCCTGCTTATAATTCAAAAACAAATAATTTAAAGATATTTACCTCGATCGAAATAAGCGGTACAACTCTTTAAACGAGCCAAAAACAGTTACTGGCGCTAAACTACTCACATACAGACTCACTTCAACTAACCCTACCCACCCAACAAAAATACTTCTAGGGGAAAAGAATAGAAAACAACGTATTATAAAAGTACAACCTAAATTAATCTTATTTGTTGATTTTTTTATATACTAATTTCAGAAGCATCAAATTTTAGAGCAAAATATAACCCCAAACTCAGGCGAATTGATGATTCCCTTAGCAACAGTCACTCCAAAGCAATCACAGAAAGTACTGCATTAGATTTTCCCAGGATTACTATTTTCTTATAAGTGTATTCTGTTTTTTATATCATCGTTCTATGATAAAGGAGCGTTAACGTTGAAAGCCAATTCGTTATTTTCAATATTTAAAGTTCAGCAAGAGTATATAGGGCTGTCAGGGTTGCACCAAATATCAACAATACAGGGTACAAAATACCCAATGCCCAATATTTCATCAGAGTTATAATCCAACCCTGCTGGTAAATCCGTTTTTGCATAAGCAGAAGGTAAATAGGTATCCATAAGATAAGTGCTACCAGGGTCCAATTACATAAAGTATCAATCAAACTGTAGTTAGTTAGCCAATCTTGAAGATCTCCCAGTAAAGTCACCAGCAACAATACAAAACAAATAAAGGCATGACTATGAAGAGCGACTATCAGATGCTCCATATAGAGGCGGCGCTTAAAGAGATAAATTACCCAAAGCATTAGTGCAAAGAGTGGCACCAAAATAAGTAACGTAGAGGGAAGAGAACCCAGAAACGCCTTTTTAAAGCGATTTGGGTCATCGGAGACTCGTGCAATATTATCTTGTGCCCTGGCAACCTCTTTATCAAGCCAATTCGTGAACCCCTCCGGTAAACCATCAATTTCTAAAAAATCCCGGTCTACTTCGGTAATTGCCTGTTTTAAGCCCGAGGTAACCTCAGCTTTCGTTAATTTCTCCGGCTCACTTGTTCCACTTTCAATAGTGGCTGCCTCATCCTGCAACGCCTCAGTATCATCCGTCAAATTTAGTTGAACTTTATTCAGCTCAGCTAAAAGTTCTGGATTATTAGCATTAGCTAACTTTGCCTGCTCCACTGTATCCAGGGCGTCGTTTACTTTTTTTTCAGCAATATTAACTGCCTCTTTCGAGCTACTACTATCAGCACCGAAGTTGATACTCCAGTCGCTACTCATACGCACTACAAAGAATGTAGTTACGCACAAAAAAATAAACAGACGTACAGGACTGACATAACGTACCCTGCGACCTGCAAAGTATTCAGTGGTTAGAAAGCCAGGCTTAAAAAGAAGTGATGGCAGGGTTTTCCAGATACGGGAGTCTAATGCTAGCAGGGTGTCAAAAAGGTCTCCTATTATAGAAGAAAAGTGCCGAACCATCCCCTTAATAGGTTGGCCACAGGAGTAGCAGTGTGGCCCCAGTAATTCAGTCTGGCAGTTGGCGCAACGGATCTGCTTCACCGAGTTCGTTTCTGTTACCCCAGAGGTACTCATTTACATCTCCCCTTTTATTTTCTTACCAGAGCGCGGATAGTATTACAAAATTCTTTGTTGCTGGTTAACTAGCCACTGGATATTAATCACACTGGATTCAACAAAACACTGGACCACCAGCTGTGCCAATTTCATCAGTCCCAAATAGAAAAACGCGCCTTATAATAGACGCGTTTTTCTACTGTCTCAGTAATCGTTTTGTGCGGCAATAAGAGTCAATTTTCCTGTAAAAAGCGCGCGATAGTGCGTAAGCCGTGGCCCTTGGCACCAGTGGCCCAAAGATCGTTAGCTGCTGGCTGGTAGGAACCGGATAAATCCATATGAACCCAGTTGCGGCCTTCATTGGGCACAAAGCGAGCCAGGAAAGCCGCTGCGGTGGAGGCGCCTGGACTGCCATCAATACCGATATTGGATATATCCGCAAAGCTGGAGGGAGTCTGCTCCAGATGGAAATTTTCTAAAGGTAACCGCCAGGCTTTTTCGTTTTCCTGAGCTGCAGCATCCAGGACTTTTCGGGCCATTTCATCCTCAAAACTGAATACGGAATTAAAATCACGTCCCACAGCCATTTTCGCAGCACCCGTCAGGGTAGCAGCATCTAGCAGCCAGCGCGGTTGCTCCTCAGAGGCCGCGATTAGTCCATCGGCGAGTACCAGACGCCCTTCGGCATCGGTATTCAGTACTTCCACAGTGACATCATTTTTGTATTTAATGATATCGCCCAGCTTGAAAGCATGACCGGATACCAGATTTTCAGCACAGCATAAGTACATCTTCACCCGCTTGTTCAAACCGCGAGCAATAGCCAGAGCGAGGCCACCAGTGACCATGGCGGCACCACCCATATCAGACTTCATGGTGGCCATGTTACTTGACGGTTTAATACTGTAGCCACCGGAGTCGAAAGTAATGCCTTTGCCCACCAAACAGGTATCTACCGGCGCAGTATCCTCTCCGGTTGGGTTGTAGTCCACCTGAAGCATCACCGGTTCACGCACACTACCACGGCCCACGTTATGGATACCCACAAAGCCCTCGCGCAGCAGATCATCTCCCGCAACAATCCGGTAGCTTAAGGCCTGAGGGGCGAGTTTTTGCAACATTTCAGCAGCACTTTCTGCCAGTACACGGGGAGAGACATCATCCGGTGTGCCGTTTGTAATCTCGCGTACCCAACGTGCGGCACTTTCGCGGGCAGCCAGTTCTTTTATCTCTTCGTCATCCTCTGAGCCCCAATGGATAGTCTTGGTTACCTTGGGATTGAAATAACCAGCCCAAAAGGCCCAGCGGCTTTCGATATCCCAGCCGTCGCCACTCAGGGCAACTTCGGTTACTCCCATGCCATCCAGCCGGCGAGCTGCACGTTGTGCAGCTACCAAAGAGGCACCATTGCTTGCGCCAATATGGATAAAAGCATCGCCACCAGTAAAACTCAAAAGCGCAGAATCGCCCCACGGATCACCTGCCTTACCTTCAACCAGCTGAACGCGCATAGCTTTTGTCATACAACACCTTTCTTGAAACCTTTATGCCAATTTTTTGCAGTTCTTTTTACATTCTAACAGTACGTCAAAAATACTCGACGACTACGCCACTATCCCAACGATAAATTTCTCAAAGAGTATTACTACCGTCTTCTTCTCTCCACACAATATTAAATAGGCCTAATAAAGCAACCGAGCTTTATCTCGCCATGGAATCCACTCTAGTGTAAAAAGCTGGGAATTTGTCACGCCCTGCTCCAATTGCTCTATCAACAACACAGTTACCAACTGGTAGCACAAATGCTAAATAGCCTTCACAAGGAAAATATCCACAACTGGATGCTGTTTATTTGCTACTCACCAAGCACACAGCCAGTGGAAAGTTTTGAGTAACGCAGAAACCACAAACTGATCGATCTGACAGAAGAGATCACCAGTGCTTTAAAGCCTTATTCCACAGATATAGGCAGCGGGCAAATCCATTGTAAGCTTTGTTGAGTCCCCAACGCACTCCTGGAACCTTGGACACTTTTGCTTTCCAATGCTCGCCAGGGGAGTTCTCCCAAATTGTAATAAACGCCTCGAAACCAACCTGTAGCCTCCCTTGTGTATCAATCACGTGCAAACGCTCACGCACAGACTCTAGGTCCACATTGAGCTCTTCTGCCTTGGCATTATCCAGATGTACATCTTCCCAGGCTACTTCACAGGTACTCAGCTTTTTCTTTTGAGCACTAATACCCGCATTGCACACTGGGCAGGCGGAATTATAGAAAACACGAATCTTGGCGGTCATGAGGAAAGAAATCGGTCAATTTACCTGGGTTTCTCGATATCATCGTGATTTACCAGCTCCCAGGGCAGCCCTTTATTGCGGTAAATCCTCTTACTTTTATTGGGGTAGTCGGCCACATCATGATCCAGGCGCTGGCCCACTACAATACAGCGCAAGGTCTCAGTGCCGGTATTTTTCATTGCATGTGGCAGTCCACCAGCCGGATAACCAATAAAATCCCCTTCCGATACCCCGTATACCTTCTCACCAATTTGAACTTGCGCCTGACCTTGCAGGATGTAAACACACTCATCCTCGAATTGATGGCAGTGAAATTCCGTAGACTCATAACCCGGTTCTATTTCAATAACATGAAATCCAAAACCGGTAATTCCGGTCATATCTCCGAGAGATTTATTGCGGCGCACGGCATTTGGATTGAGGAAGTGCACCTTCTTTTCGCCTTCCATTTCCAGAATTTCTTCATTCTTAAGAATATTTTTACTCATGCTTTTCCTTAACCTATCCAATCTTTTACTGGTGACCTAAAAATTGTGCTCTCCCTACCAAATTTAAAAGGTCGCTACTAGGACTGCCCCTGTATCTCCACTGCCTGGGTTAATTCTTTCATTTTCCGCGCACTGCCTTCCTCTCCCATACGCCGGTAATAATTTACCAGGGCCAAACCGAGCTTGGGTATTAATGGGTGCTGTACCCCCTGTGAAATTAGTCTCTGAAGCAGCTCCTCCAACCACGGCCAGTTTTTAGCTTCCGCAGCGCGGCGTGCCATTAACAGGCACGCTTTAGAGCTCAATGCGTGAGGTTGTTGAGTAGCCTGCAAATAGCTGCGATATCCATCTGCCAGGACATAAGTATCAATCCGCGAATTGGCCGCCTGGGAAAATAGTGCCAGGTTGGCGCGGTGGTAGGCCTCACTATCCGGGGAAACAGCGGTCAGTTCTATATAGCGCAGGATGAGCGGCAAAAAATCCGGGTACTGCCGCACCGCAGCGGCCGCAGCGTCGGCGGCCTCCAACAATTTGCCCTCCTCCTGAAAGCGATCGATACGAGTGAGAGCACTTTTTTGTGGCGACGGCAGTTCTTCCTCTTCTTCTGGCATTACCCGGACTGGCGGACGCCAGTAAATCAACATTAGCGCCAAGGCAAAACCAGCCAAAAGGCCACCGGTATGAGCCCAGTAAGCAATACCGGCATCTCCGTAGAGATAGCCGAAAATTTCCTTGCCGAGCCACAAGGGCAATACCATTAGTGCCGGGGCACTGAATTCGCCAAACATAAAGCCAACAGTGTAGAAAAAACGCAGGCGCCGCACTCCGTAGATAGCGACAAACATTCCCATAATCGCCGACACGGCTCCAGAAGCACCGACCATTGGCACATAGCTACCAGCCTCCACCAGCATATGTAAGCCAGCAGCGGCCAGGCCCCCAAGCAAATAGAGTGTGATAAACCAGAGCCCGCCAAGCGCCAGCTCTACCGACAAACCAAATAGCAGCAGGAAAATCATATTGCCGATAAGATGATCCCAACTTCCGTGCAGGAACATATGCCCAAACATGCCTCCAATACTCGGCTCCGCCGGTGTTAGGCCCAAGGCCATACTGCTGATACGATCACGTAACCCGGCAAAGTGCTCGCGCTGCTGCAGCCACAGGGTTTGCCCTTCCAGCTCTAATTTAGGTAACAGCCAGTGGTGAAACTCCGGATTCCACAGCAGCTCCCGGTAGACAAACTCCTCGCCTTCCGCATCCATCTGTAGGCGCCATTCGGGATGCATTTCATCGACATACATCAGAAAACGCTGCTCCTCCAGATCCGGAAGATCACTGGCAAAATAGTAATCTTCAGCCTCCAGCCAACGAGCTTCATCACCGCCTTGGTAAAACATAAATACCAGTAAATTTGCGAGTATCAACGCAAAGCACATCAACGGCGGGCGGCGCCAGTCCGGCTTATTCTCGATAGGGATGATCAGCACGGGCGTTTCCTTGTTACTATTGCTCGAGCGCCCGGTAGCAAAACGCAGCAATACAAAGTGAATTGGACGGGGCCGATTGTCACATCGGCCGCAGGGAAAATACTACGCATATTCGCCGAGGCTGAATACCCGCCGCGGTGCTATTGGCCTATTTCCGAGCCGCTCGGCCAATAATGGCCGGTACATCCCAGCTGCGCAGGTGTAGGTCCCGCTGTGGGAAAGGCACCTCGATCCCCTTCTCGCGAAACTCTCTCAACAACTCCAGGTTATAAAGCGCGTATGAGTCCCCCAAAGAAGTGACCATATTGCTGTTTACCCACACGACCAGCTTGAAGTTCAGCGAGTTATCACCGAACTCCATCAACCAAACCTCGGTTTTGCGTTTCCAGTCGGTGTGGGTGATATTGACCCGGTCAGCAGCCTCCAGCGCTGCTTCACGTACCAGGTCTGGATCTGAGGAATATGAAACACCAAAAGGCACATGGATACGTCGCACCGGATCATCCAGGGTATGGTTGATTACACGACCGGCAACAAATTCGGTGTTAGGCACCAGGATATCCACATTGTCCCGAGTGGTAATACGGGTAGAACGCACGTTGATGTCGCGAATCCGACCAAAGACACCAGACTCCAGCTCCACCAAATCTCCCACCTTCAAGGGCCGTTCGAACAACAAAATAAGCCCGGAAATAAAATTGGAGAAAATGGCTTGCAAACCAAAACCAATACCTACGGAGAGCGCACCAGCCACCAGCGCTAGCTTGGATGTATCCAGCCCAAGCATACTCAATACAATAACAAGGGCGACTGCAACAAAGGTGTAGTGCAACACCCTGCTCAGGTTATACATGGAGGATTCGCTGGCATGCTCCCTGCGCACCAGGCGGCGCAAGAAAGCCCTGGTCAACACCGACAGGAGCCAGGCACACACCAAGACAAATATCATCTTGGCAATCAGGCGCAGGGTAATCGGGTTTTGTGCGATGGTAAATAACTGGTAATCAGCCAAAGTGCGCCAGCGCTTGTATACCTGGCGGGCAGCCAGAGAGACACGCTCACGCACTGTGGCCCACCAACCCTGGCGCTCGCGGTAAACTTCCAGCTGTGCTTTTTCATAGCGCTGGATATCCTGCTCCAGGTCGTTGGCCCGAGCCAAACCACTGCCGATCCGTTCAAAATAATTCCACCAGCGACTGAGGTCCTCGCTCTCATCTTCGCCCCGCCAGGCCACCACTTGGCGTTGACGGATAGCGAGTTCCCGCGACGTAGCATCAATCACTGTATTTGCATTCTCCAAGAGTTCCCTGCTGACAATTAACGGGCGCTCCTCTGCCGCCGGGTCCAGTACGGTGTTAATAGACTGCAGCAATTCGCTCTTGCGCTTGCCGAGGTGCTCCTCCAGCAGATCCACCTCGAGTTGCATCAGGGTGAGATCTTTTTTCATATTGGTATCGGGGTCGGTGGAGGGCTCGGTGGTACTCTGTATACTGGTACGGGTTGCGGCTATACGCTCAATTTTCTTATCTGTATCAGCAATAGCTTTTTCGAGTTCCTTGGCATCTTTTTCGCTGAATTGCAGATCGTCGAGCATGCGTCGCAGCTTGCTTTCAGCCAGTTCAATTTTCTCCTGCCAAGTACCGAGGAAATCATTCACTGTCGCCAGCTGCTCAATAATATTGAGGTGATTAATCTGGGCCAGCAGCAGTGCTTGCGCCGCTTCATCTTCCTCCTTGCCTTTGGCATCGCGCAGTACAATCACCTGCCTGCGCAACTGCGACAGGGACTGGGAGCGGGTATCCCGCAGCTGCCGCGCCTCCAGCTGTACCCCACTCAAACGTCGCCGCCCACGACTGATTGCCGAGTCCGCTCTGGCCCAGTCGAGTACTGTCGGATTTTCCGGGAATTTCACCTCCGGCATCAGTTCTACTTTTAAATATTCCTGACGCTTCTTCCAGGTTATCTCTATCCCATCCAGGCTCTGGGAAATTTTCTTCGCGCCTTTTTGTAGTGCTTCGTCGTCTTCCGGTAACTCTCCTTCCCACTCAGACCAAGCAGTTTGCAATGCGTCCAACCACTCGCGTCGCTGCTCCGGTGAGGCATTGCTCCATCCCGTCCACCAATCCGCGGAAGGTTCAGCAAAGTCGGGAATTTCCGGTTTAAATTCCTTCGGCTTCGATCCAGGCAGTTGTGCACTTGCGGGCAGAGAGAATAGCGCGACAACAATGAGGAGAGTAAAGAGAGAAAGCAGGCGAAGCAGCGGGCATTCAGTGGAATTCTTTCGAAGGAGGGAGAAACCGCCAGCGCCCGCCATAGATTACATCTGTCCGTGGAGAAACAATCGCGAGGAAGAAAATATGCCCCCTCGAGGGCATATATTTCAGTGTAGTCGAGAGCGACCAGACTCCAGGGACAGACGGCTCAAAGTGGTATCAATAACGTCTACGACCATACTTACGCATACAATTGAGGTACTGCCTGCGATAGGCGCGCGAGCTGATCACTGACACCCTGCCGGGCTGGTGCACACTTCTCACAAGATTGGCGGCCCTGGCCTTACAAAACAGTTCCCTGCGGCCGATGTTACGATCCGAACTGCGCAAACTGCGCAGCTGACTAACACGCCGGGGAGATTCATACTTGGGTGGGTAGGCTCGCTGATAGATTTCCACCTGGCGTGCGAGGGGATTGCGATTGTAATTGCGCCAGTTAGCTGGCGGTGTGACTACGACAAATTGGTTGTCCTGCGGGTCAAACTCAAAAAAGGTGCCATTGCCCGCCCGCCGGTAGTCCTTTCCATTTAGGAAAAATGAAGTACCCGTAGGTACTTCCGGCACCCTAGCTCCCAGAGGCGGTTCCACTCGGGTATACCCATCCGGCCCCTGGCGATAGAAGTATCCACCCACGTAGAAATAAATCTCATCATTGGCTTCAACAAGGCGCGCCCCATCCGGCAGGCGCTCCGCCTGCGTTTCCGCTAGGGGTGCTGAGGTAATAGTCATTAACAGCAGCGCAAACAGGAAACGCATGAGACACCTCGACGAGCAATTAAGTGTCGCAGAAGTGTATTGTCAGAGAACACTGTTCCCCAATTTATTTAAATAAAACTGTGACCGTAAAACTGGTCAGCTATCCCCCTCAATACTGGTACCATCCTCATCACGTACCACCTCTGAGAGTATCTTCACTTCCTGCCCCGGCTGCAGGCGCTCAGCACCGCGAACAATCACCCGGTCACCACTATCGAGGTCACCATAAACGGCTATCCACTCTCCATCACCGCTACCAATACGGACCGACAAGCGCTCCGCTTTATCCTCATCGCCCACGCGGAATACAAAGGTGTCACCATTACGCAGAACCAGAGCGTCCCGCGGCACCACCATAGTCGCGCGGGCTTCGGCCAGGGGCACAGCGACCTGGACCGGCATTCCTACAATCCAGTCCCACTGTTGTGGTGCGCTCTGCGGTAACTTCACCATCAGCTTCACCCGCCGCGAATTATCACTGGCCACGGGTACAAACTGGCGCACCTGGCCAGTGAAAACCTGGTCGCTGGTGCGCTCTCCTTCAGAGCGAGATACCACATCACTGCGCACGGCTATGGTATCGCCAGCAGCGATCAACGGCAGAGCGGCTAGCGGGATATCCGCTTCCACTTCGAGTTGCGACATATCCAGGGCGCGCAATAACTCGGAACCTGTGCGCACATACTCCCCTGCCTGTAATTCACGGCTCGCCACCAAAGTATCAAAAGGCGCATCAATTTTGGTTTTGGAGAGTTCGTAAGCTCGCCTGTCTCTTTCAATTTGCGCAGCCAGCAGATCCTGGGCCATTGCCTCGCGTTCGGCGTGCTGTTCCTCCAGCGCCGAGCGCGAAGTACTATTGGTTTCCGCCAGCTTGCTCAACCGCTGCAGCTGGGCATCCATATAAGTGAGGCGTGCCTGTAATTGCGCTATCCGGCTCTCGCTGTTACGTAATTGAAGGCGCCAGTGCGTGGCATCCAACTGTGCCAGGCGCTGGCCTTTTTTCACCAGGCTGCCCGGCTCGGCGACAAATTCCAGCACGCCATCCAATTCAGAGGAAATCAGGATATCGCGACGACTCACCACCTCCCCGGCAGACCATTGGCTCGGCACCACTTCACGGGTTTGCGCCCTATCGACAGTGACTGCCACTGCCCCGCCCTGAGCCAAAACCGGCTCGGCGATGAGCAGGGACAAGGCGGCCCCGACTAAAAACTTTCTCATTGGGAACTCCTCACAGCCAATCTTTGGCGCAGGCGGGTAAATTGCGGTAGTGGCACACGCCCGGTCTGCAGCAGCGCCGGCAACAATATCAAGGTAAATAGGGTACTGACTGCCATGCCGCCGACGATCACCGCAGCCAGCCCGCGATAGATCACACTGCCCTCACCCGGCGCGACCAGCAGGGGTAACATACCAAACACACTGGTCAGGGTACTCATAAAGATCGGGCGCAGACGCAGGCGCAATGCCTGCTCTACTGCCTCTACCCGGCTAGCGCCGGCATCTTCCGCAGCACGGGTCTGGTGCACTAACAGAATGGCATTGTTCACTACCAGGCCCAGCAAAATAACGAAGCCAATCATGGTGAGAAGATCGAGAGGCTGGAAGCCAATTAAATTCAGGAATTGTAGAGCCAACACTCCACCCACCGTGGCAAGTGGCACGGTGAGCAAAACCAGCCCAGCATCACGCAAAGAGCGGAATAAGGCACTCATCAACAGGAATAGAATCAACAACGCCAAAACAAAATTCTGTGACAGGGATACCAGGGCCTTATCCAGATCACTGGCATTACCACCCACCAGAATACTGCCATCATCCGGCAGAGCCTCGCGGATTTGTGGCAGCACTTCCGCCTCCAGCTGCGCGCGAACTTCCTCCAGGGACACATCATCGGGCGGCACAATATTCAATGTAATAGTGCGGCGACCATCCACCCTGCGCAGGTTGCCCGGACCCACAGTGCGCTCAACATTGGCAAGCTGGTTGAGCGGCACTACCTCACCGCGGGGCGTGACCAGCGGGGTATTCTGCAACTGCTCCGGGGTGCTCCAGGGCTGTGCCTTGAAAATCACATCCAGACGTTTTTCCCCGTCAAAATATTCGCCCACGTAGAGACCATTACCCAGGGTGCGAATCAAGCTGCCCATATCCTGGCGGTTCCAGCCCTGCTCCAGCATTGCACGGTCGTTCGGGCGCACAGTTAGCTCAGGTTCCGATAAAGAAAGCCCCGGATTGGTCTGCACCGGTGTGCCCGGCATCACCTCTTCCATGACTTCCACACCACGGGCGGCGGCACGCATCAGGCCATCGGCATCGCGCGACTGTAAGTGCAAAGCTATCCGGCGATCTCCACCGAATTGGCCAAACAGATTGCCGCGGGCAGCAAATCCCTGAAAATCGGGAATATCCACCAGGATTTCCTCACGCAGCAGCCGCTCCATCTCCTTGGCCTGGTCCATATCCTTAACGCGCACACCCATGGTGCCGCCATTGGGCCAGGAAATAATGTAATAGTTCTTCAGGGCCGGCTCCCGCTCACCACTCATATAGGGTGCCATGCGCCGGTCCAGCTCATTGACGATTTCCTTTTCGATTGTTTTGGTGTTGGTGGACGAAGGGAAATTCATCCACACATCCACCGCATCCCTTTTTACCGGGGGTAAATAATCGAGGTTTGGTAAAAGAAAATATGTCGCGGCAACAGGTACCAACAGGAAGCCACCTATGACCTGCCAGCGACGAGCGCGTGTGCTGGTTAGTGCCATTACCTGGGAAGTGATTTTTCCCCAAACGCGCGCCAGGCGATCCTCGCTGGAAATAGGGGGCAGCCAAAGCTTCGCCGCCAGTGGCACTATTGCCACAGCGGCCAGTAGGGAAAACACCACTGCCACGGCAATAGTCAGAGCCAAGTCCCCAAATACCTGCCCTTCGACACTATTGAGGAAAAATACCGGCAGGAAGATCGCCACAGTTGTTGCTGTGCTCGCCAACAGTGCTCCCCAAACCTGCCCGGCTCCCTGCTCTGATGACTCCTCGGGGCCGAGGCCTTTTTCCCGTAGACGCACAATATTTTCCAGCACCACAATCGCGGCATCGAGCACCATACCTGTGGCAAAGGCGAGGCCGGCGAGGGAGATGACATTCACACTGCGTCCGGCAGCGGACAGCACTACAAAGGTCGAGAGCAGGGAAATAGGGATCGCCGCCGCAACAATCAGGGTGGCACGCATACGCCGCAAGAACCACCAAAGCACCCCTACCGCCAGCAGTATGCCCAGTATCAGATTGCCGCCGAGCAAATTCAGGGCGCGGTAAACAAACACCGAGGCATCGAAGGACTGCACCAGCACCAGCTGTTCGTTTTTCAGTTTGGTTTCGTTCAGCTCCGCAACTTTCCGCTTTACCAGCTCCAGGGTGGCAAGCATATTTGCGTCGTTGGTGCGGTTAATGCGCATAGATACCGCAGGATTGCCGTTCTGCGTTGTAACCCCACGGGACTCAGACGGTCCAACCCGCACCTCGGCAATATCGCCGAGTCGCACCGGTTGGCCATCGCGCCACTCCAGCACCAGCTCAGATAAATCGGCCGGCTCATATTCACCGACAAAACGCAATGTGTAGCGGCGACGCCCCACATCGGTAAATCCACCAGAGACGTCCCGCGCCGAGGCCAGCTGACGGCTGATCGCCGGCAACTGAATGCCCAGCTCAGCCGCTTTCCAGGGGTCAAAAATGACTTGCAGCTCCTCCTGTGCGGCGCGACCGGACTGAGCTTCCACACTGGAAACACCCGGTACAGACTCCAGCTCCGGCCGCAGTACATCCTCAATCAGACCTGCATAGTCATCGAGGTGATTGGCGTTACCAGGCAGTTTTTGCAAAAAGAAATAGGTGAGAGCGGTGGCATCGCCGCCCCATCCTCCAAGCATAACCCTCGGCGGCTCCGCATCCCGCGGCAGTGGCGGCAGGCTGCTCATACGACTGATCACATCGATCAGCACCTTATCCATATCGGTGCCCATGGTGAATTCCAGGTTCACCCAGGCGCCGCCTCGACCTGCATTCACCTCCATGGTTTCCAGGCCAGTGAGGCCCTGCAGTACCGATTCGATAGGCTCGACTATTTCCGCCTCCACCTCTTTCGGCGCGGCGGCACGCCAGCCAGCTTGGATGGCAATACGGGGGTTTTCTATATCGGGGAAAAGCTGTACCGGCAGGCGACTGGCAAGAAAAGCTCCCAGTAATACAGCCAATACCACAGCCACGCCGGCTGCGGCGGGGTTTTTCAAAGCGGCTCTCGTCAGCGCCATTCCATAGGCCCTTGTTTTTTAGTTATAAATACAGAATAAGACGGAGCTTCCCGCCCCTGTTTACTGATTTCCGAAAAAACCATGCAGCTTTTTACACAGACTTCATGCTTTTGGGCTCACACTATTGCTGCACTGTCCTATGCCGCGTAATTCATCCGGAAAAAGCTTGCCGGACCAACCAGTGTGAAGGCTAATGCAATAAAAACGGCAAACAAGAGACTTGCGATCAAGTGCCGGGAATTATCGATCAGGCCACATCCGATATTTTCCAATGATGTGGCCCACAGGAAAGTTAAAGGAAGTGCTGCACTTTGCTCTTGTAGCTGCGGCTCATTTTCAGGCACTCACCATTATCCAAAACCAAATGGTATTCCCCATTTATATGCGCCCTAATTTCGCGCACGCGGCTCAAATTCACAATTGTGGAGCGGTGGATACGCTGAAATAGTTTAGGGTCCAGCTGTTGCTCCAATTCTTTCATGGTGATACGCATGACATGGGTTTCACCCTGAGCGTGTACACACATGTAATCCCCGGCAGCATCAATCCAGTCAATCTCTCGCGCTGGGACCAGGGTGATTTTCCCCGAATCCTTAACTGCAATTTTGTCTGGATAGGCACTACCGGCAAACTGGCCACTCACCAGCTTTTGCTCTAAGGCCTCCGGAGACTCCTTGGTTAAATCCGCCACAGCCTCCAGCAATTGCTCACGCTGGATGGCAATATCTGCAGTGGACATTTTCTCGCGAGCGCGCGCCAGCGCCAACGCTAAACGCTCCTCTTCAATGGGCTTTAATACATAGTCCACTGCATTAACTTCAAACGCCTCTACAGCGTACTGATCGTAAGCAGTGACAAACACCACTTGCGGCAACTTCTCTAAAGGAATCTGTTGCACAAGCTGCAGCCCATTGATGCCCGGCATCTGGATATCCACAAAAGCCACATCGGGCCCGAATTCGAGAATTTTTTCCAGGGCATCTCGGCCATTACCACTCTCCGCGACCACTTTTACACCAGGCATCTGCTCCAAGCGCAGCCGCAGGCCACGGCGGGCCAGGGGTTCGTCATCGACAATAATTGCGGTCAGGTTTTCAACTGCACTCATCTCGTTATTCCTGTTCATAGGGAATGCGAATGTTTACCGACAGGCCGCCCTCCGGGCGATTGCGGAAACGCACTCTCTGATCCTCGCCATACAATGCGCGCAGGCGCTCGCAGGTATTGCGAATGCCAACACCATAGCCCTTGCCAATCAGGCGCAACTCCTTTTCCGACATGCCTGGACCATTGTCTGTGACTTCCAACAGAAGCTCTCCAGCAAAGACCCGCGCTTTGATACCGATTTCCCCGCCCCACTCCAACTGGGAAATGCCGTATTTAATCGCATTTTCCACCAGAGGCTGCAGCAACAGGCTGGGCACCAGCGCCTGAGGCGACTCTCCCTGTAAATCCAGGCGCACACCGAGACGATCGGCAAAGCGCACTTTCTCAATATCCAGGTAGAGCATCAGTGCCTCCACCTCCTTGGCCAGGGTGACCTTTTGCATGGGGTCGTTGTCCAGGGAGTGGCGCAGGAACTGTGACAAACGCATTACCATATTGTTGGCGGTGCGCCCATCGTTATCCAGGATCAGTGTGGAAATGGCATTGAGAGTGTTAAACAGGAAGTGGGGATTTAACTGGTAGCGCAACATTTTCAGCTGGGCTTGGTGCGCCATAGATTCAGCACGCAGGGCCTTCGCCTGCTGGGTCTGCGAGGTTTGATAATACTTAATGCCGTAATACAGTGCCGCCCAGGTGGTGAGAATCATAAATGAATAGGAAAACCAGTAGGTGGCTTGCCAAACCGGGTTTTCATCGCTCACTTTACCGTACAACCACAAAAAACCTCCGAACTTGATGGCTGCCCAGAGCGCGGCTACCAGCACTACCAAGAGCAGTGACCCCAGGAAACGGGTTGCCGGGGGCTTGTTCCACAGGCGCTGGAAGCCATAGCGCATGGAACCGCTCAGCAAAATCCCGGCAGTGGTGGCCATGGCGATATAGCCCGAATGGACCCAGTGGTCTTTTACCCAGAAAAAACTACTGATAAAAGTCATTAGGGTGTAGCCGGCCCAACCGCTGAGCTGCAGGGCCCAGTATTGGGACTTATGGCTCGAAAGGCGCTGTGAAAGCCACTGAAATGCTTTATTTCCCATAATCTCCCGCTGAAGACATCAAAATATGGTGTCGATTTGACACTTTTGTATGGCTTCATACTAAATGGGGTCGATCGCCGGCGAAACACCAACCGGCGCAGCACAGGGACAAACTGCCGCATGTCATACTGGTTATTCAAATCCGAACCGGACGAATACAGCCTGCAGGACCTCGCCGCCGAAAACACTGGCAGCGGACGCTGGGATGGAATCCGCAACTTTCAGGCGCGCAACTTCCTGCGCGATCAGGTCTCAGTGGGCGATGGAGTATTGTTCTATCACAGTGCCTGCAAGGTGCCAGCGGTGGTGGGTACCGCCGAAGTGGTAAGGGCCGCCTATCCAGACCCGGCCCAATTCGACCCTGAGAGCAAATACTTCGATCCCAAGGCCAGCCACAGCGATCCTCGCTGGTACTGTGTCGATGTAACCTGGCGCAGTGAGTTTGCACGACCTGTTCCACTGGCCGAAATCAAGAAGATCCCTGAACTTGAGGGGATGGTACTGGTTAAGCAGGGGCGCTTGTCGATACAGCCTGTAAAAGCAAGTGAGTGGGACACTATTCTCGAACTCGGACTAAGCTGACGGCATAGCGACGCCTTTGGCGCCGCTGCGGGTAATTTAGTTATCTTCGTGAGGGGAACGTCCCACGCTGTACCAGTCAAGTTTTCTGGTCAACACCATAGTGCAGCTAAGTACCGCGAATACCAGCAGTGACCCCATCAGCAGGGCGTAATCCTCAGCACTGAGCAATCCATACAGGAGTCCGTAAAGCGCTGCCAGCAGAGCGGCAAAACCCAAACCCCGACGCCAGCTTCGCAACACAGAACTGGTATAGAAACCAATCAGGCCGACACAGGCTGCTGCAGAAACTGCATAGGCCTTGGCAAAAGCAATATGCTCCGACAGCGATAACAACAATAGGTAAAACAACGCCAGCGCCAAACCCACCAGTGCGTATTGCACCGGATGCACGGACAGTCGCTTGAGTACTTCAAACAGGAAGAAAGTGGCAAAGGTCAAAGTGAGGAATAGCAGTGCATATTTAATCGCCCGATCAGTCTTCAGGTACTGATCCACAGGGTCAAGAAAGCTGACGCCAAAGCTGCGCCCGAGTAAATTTGCACACTCGCTATCTTTCCCACACTGCTGCAACACCTCTTCCAGGTTGGTCGCAAAGAAACTGGTCTGCCACTCGGCAGTGAAACCGCGATCGGTGATCTCTCGGCGACTCGGTAGGTACTCGCCGATAAAGCTGGGGTGGGGCCAGTCAGCAGCCAGCATCACCCGGCTATCGCGACCTACCGGCACCAACTGCAAATGCTCGGTACCCTGCAAGTTCAGATCAAAGGCAAATTCCAGGTCCTGACCACCCTCTGGATTTATCATGGGCAGTTGCGCATGAACACCCGCGCCAAGCATAGAGGTACCACTGCCGGGCGCGAACTCCAGACTTTCGTTATTCAAACGCAATTTCAGGTCTTTACGAATACCTCGAATATCACTGATACCAACGGAGAGGAAGGGTGCATCAAAGCGATATTGATCCAGTTTTTCACCCAAACCCAACTTCTGTGGCAACCGAAACACCCCACTCACCTTGCTATCACTATGGTAAAGAAGCGCCTCATAAATACCCCGAGCGCGGCGCTCGGTGCCCAGTTCGGCATCAAAAATAAATCGCTCCGGCAGAAAATACAGCCGCCCACTGGTTTCACGCTGCTCCTGATAACGTTCGCCAGTTTGGTCGTTTATCTTCAGGTGCTGCACTGTTCTGGTATATGGCATTATCAGAATAGGCCCAACGATTTTCTGGCTGTAACTGGAACTTCGGGCAATATCCCGAAGTACTTCTCCCTGGTATCGCTGCCGCTCATCGATCAAACCGCCAATCATAGTCAGCGGTATCAACAGCAATAACACCAAAAAGGCGATCGCGCCCAATTTAAATGCCAGGGTTCGGTTCATGGTTCAGACCTCAGTGTCGAATTTCGATCTGCTGAGTCTGAGCGGCCCGGGTGGGATGCCGATGGGGTCTAAAAGGAGATTTTGTGGAGATTATGTGAACTTTGGCCTTCAACTTAATCAGCTGGCAAAGTCAGGCGCACCTCAACACCCCTCTCCACATTGGCGATAGTCAATTCACCACCGTGCAGTTCGGCCACTTCCTTTACAAAGTTGAGTCCCAGACCAGTACTTTTACGTCCACCACTGGGACGAGGCAGTGAGTAGAAACGCTCCGTCAGGCGCGCCAGGGCATACTCGGGAATAGCTTCAGCCTGGTTGTATAGGCAGATTTCTATCCATCCCTCACACCGCCCGGCGCCAATGCGAAGCAGGCCACCTTGTGGAGTGAAATCCAATGCGTTGTCGAGCAAATTGGCCAGGGCCTGGTTCAATAAGAAACGCTCGCCATACAATCTCAGAGTATCTTCCACTGCCCACTCCATACTAAAACCGCCAGCGGTAATACGCGCCTGTCGGGCCTGCAACAGCTCTTCCACCAAGTGTGCCAGTGGAATGGCCTCCCTCTCCTCCAGCCCCTGACGCTGCTCTACCTGGGCCAAGTGCAACAATCGTTCGCTCAACTGCTGTAAACGAGAGGTCTCCTGTTGAATATTGCTTATGAAACGCCGGCGCTGATCCGCGGGCATCTCACTATCGAGCAGTTCAGCAGCACCGCGAATGGCCGCCAGCGGACTTTTCAATTCGTGGGTCAGAGTATGCACATAGCGCTCAACATAATTCTTGCCTTCTAACTCAGAGCGCATCTGTTCCAGGGCCAGTGCCAGCTGCCCCAGCTCACCATCAGACATTTTCGGTGGCTCGACTCGTTGCCCCGCACTCACAGCCTGGGCATACTGGGTCAGTTTTCCCAGTGAGCGGCCCAGCCACCAGGACAACAGGGCGCCGACCAATAATCCCAGTACGACCAATCCCACCCCCAGCCACATCAAACGCCGTTGCGACCGATCAATATAAGGCTGTAGGGTTTGATTGGGCTTGGCCACGGAGACCACACCGATAATTTCTTCCCGGTCGAGTATGGGCGCCGCCACATACATCACCGAGGAATCCGGGTTGTCAGGATCTTCGCGCGTAGAGCGCGCACCGTAATCGCCACGCAGGGTTAGGTAGACATCATTCCAACGAGAATAGTCCTGGCCGACCGCCCGACCGCTGGAATCCAATAAAACTCGGCCGAAAGCATCGGTGACATAAATTCGGTGATTCACCTGGCTCTTGGTCAGTCCCCAGATATTTGCCTGTGGCTGACGCCGACCATAAGCTTCCAGCAACTCAGGTAGTTGGCTCTGAGCCAGATTACCGCTCCTGACATCATCACGCAGGATTTCCGCCAGCAAGTTGGCAGTATCTACCAGGGTTTCCTCGGTGGATTGGCGTACCCCGGGACGGATCTCCTCCATCACCGTATTCAATACAAACCAGCTGGCCAAGCCAACAAACAGGAAATAGACAGCGAAAATACGAATGCCCAATGACATTTTAGGATTCCAGGCAGCAGCTATACCCCAAGCCCCGGTGGGTCTGTATTGGCTTGGCATCAGGTGCAATCATTCGCAATTTGGCTCTCAGCCCTTTGATGTGACTATCGATATTACGCTCATAACCCGCCTCCAGTGCCACCCCCAGTGCATCGAGTAATTGTGCACGGGAAAACACTCGTCCCGGCTGGGTTAACAGGGTTTCCAGCAGGCGATATTCATTGAGCGTCAGAGGTAATAACTGCTCGCGGAAATGAATCTGGTAACTCCCCTGCTCTATGCGGAAAGGCCCTTTCAGCTCTGTTTTTTGTGACTTATCAGGGCCCGATGTCATGCGTTTAAGGATGGCCTTAACCCGCGCCACCACTTCGCGCGGACTGAAAGGTTTCACCACATAGTCATCAGCACCGATCTCGAGCCCCACTACCCGGTCTATTTCTGCATTGCGGGCAGTGAGGAATATCACCGGCACTTCGGAGAAACGACGCAACTGCTTACAGGCTTCGAAGCCACTGATATCCGGCAGTCCCACATCCAGGATCACCAGGTCGAAAGGCTCATTCTCAAGCAGTACCAGCGCCTCGCCGGCCACCCCCACCCAGCGAGTGGTAAACCCCTCGGTCTGCAGGGCATAGACCAGGGTATCGGCAATAGCGCCTTCATCTTCAACGATCAGTATTTTTGGCATAGGACCCCAAGCTCAAATTCTGCCAGTGTACCTATTTTTTACTGAGCCCTACGCTTGCTTTAGCCATAACTCAAATAAAATCAGAGATTTCATCCAGGGATTTTCTGGCAATCGCCGGCACCTGGGCGCCCTCCGCCGGCAGCCCGGCCACCAAAATCATATAGGGCTTTTCCTCAACCGGGCGACCGAGAATTTCATTGAGAAATTTCATCGGGCTGGGGGTGTGGGTAAGGGTCGCCACACCGGCATTATGCAAAGCGGCAATCAACATGCCAGTAGCAATACCCACTGATTCTGCAGTGTAATAATTTTTTAATCGCTCACCATTTTCCGCACTGGAAAATTTCTTCAGGAAAATTGCGATCAGGTAAGGGGCGGTTTCCAGGAAAGGTTTGTGCGCATCCGTACCCAGTGGTTCCAAGGCATTGAGCCACTCTTCAGAGGCCCGCCGCTGGTAAAACTCACGCTCTTCCTCCTCTGCTGCCTGGCGAATGCGGCGTTTGACCTCCGCACTTTCAACTACGACAAAATGCCAAGGCTGCATATTAGCCCCGCTGGGAGCACTGCCCGCAGCGCGCACGGCATCCTCGATAACTTCACGAGGTACGGGCCTTGCAGAGAAGTCCCGCACCGAGCGGCGCCGGCGCATCAGTCGGAAGAACTCACCGGCACGACGGCGCATCTCATCATCGTCAAGGTGGGTAAAATTCAAAGGCTGGAATATTTTTTCAGTCGTCATATCCAGCCCCTCAAACCACGCCTTTGGTCTGTGCGATAAACACACTGAGCAGTGACAAGAGAGTTAGTACAACCACAACCACCAGCAGCAATAACCAGGGCCTGAAGGGCTTTCGCTCCACCTGATTCACACCACTTTGCAGGTACTGATCGACCCGGGCCTGGTCTTCTGCGGACAGTTTCTTTTGGGGGGTATCGGACATTGGCTCTTTCGCTCGTTATTGTTTTGTCCCGAGTGTAGGAGAAAGCGAAAAGTGACTCCACAAAAAACGCCATCTCCTATTGCTTAATATTATGAAACAGCGAAATTCCCGGGAGACTGATATCAGGGCCACTCCCTATACCCAGGTTTCCCAAGCGAAGGGAAGTGGGCCCAAGTTACCCTCAACCGGCAAACAAGTAATAACTTTATTAGATAATTTTATAAGAAAAATTCAATTAAAGCCTGAAGGCTAACGTTATGAATTCGTTACAAAATATGCCCAGGTGAGTATTTATTGAAGAATGAAATTCCTGGACTCTGTGTCTTACATGCACAGAGCCTTGAGGCTAAGGCCGCCCGCTCAGGGATCAGTCAAACTTATTAGGCTAGCGAGCGCATCTGGAGCCAACAATGAAAAACGTACTGACAAAGTAGCCAGTGCGGATAATTCCAAAAGTTGTGGAGAAAACAATAATAATGCGCTCATCAATAAAAGCCCTGATGCAAAAAACAGCAATCGCAACGGCAGTTTCGCTTGCGTGTGCTACCCCTTTCGCGGCTCATGCGAATGAGACCGGCCTGACTGACGGCATCATCATCAAGTACAAGAAAAACTCAAAAATTGGTCATGGTGCCAAGCTCGCACAAGACACTATTGATAAGGCCTCTCAGCGAGCCGGCCACAAGTTACGCCACAAGCGCCGTATGGCTTCAGGAGCCCAAGTTATGCGCCTAGAGGGCCGCAAAAGCAAGGCGGAACTGAAAAAAATAGTTGAGCGGCTAAAGCAGGACCCCAATGTCGAGTACGCAGAACCAGATTTATTGATGCGTCCAATGGCAACTCCGAATGATCCCAGTTATTGGAATCAATGGCACTACCGGGAATCCACAGGTGGCCTCAATCTGCCCTCAGCCTGGGATGTCACACAGGGTGAGGGCGCTGTAGTAGCCGTCCTTGATACCGGCTATCGCCCCCATCACGACCTGGTCGACAACCTGCTACCTGGCTACGATATGATTTCCAATACGTTTGTCTCAGTCGATGGCGATGGACGTGATGGCGATGCCACTGACCCAGGTGACTGGCACACAGACAATGCCTGCCAGAGTGATGACCCCAGAAATTACGAAAGCGACAGCAGCTGGCACGGTACCCACGTTGCCGGCACTATCGCAGCCACTACTAACAATAATATGGGAGTGGCCGGCGTCGCTTACAAAGCCAAGGTGGTCCCAGTTCGAGTACTCGGCCGCTGTGGCGGTCTGACTTCAGATATCGCAGATGCCATCGTTTGGGCTGCAGGGGGCAGTGTTTCCGGTGTACCGACTAATGCCAACCCGGCACAGGTTCTCAATCTGAGCCTCGGTGGTGAGGGTGCCTGTGGCTCGGCCTACCAAACGGCTATTAATACCGCACGCAGTCTCGGCGCAACCGTTGTCGTGGCCGCCGGTAATGACGATGATTACGCAAGTAGATACACCCCGGCGAGCTGTGATGGCGTTATCACCGTTGCCGCAACAGATCGCGATGGCGGCCGCGCTTACTATTCCAATTACGGCAATGCAGTCGATATGGCCGCTCCTGGGGGCGCACAGAGCTTCGCCAATGATTCCAATGGCATCCTCTCGACAGACAATAGCGGTACCAGAAGCCCCGGAAGTGATGCCTACTACTACAGCCAAGGCACCAGCATGGCCGCGCCACATGTTGCCGGCGTAGCCGCTTTACTTTACTCGGTAGACCCGAACCTGACTCCAGATGAAGTTGAATCCGTACTCAGTAACACTACCCGTAGCTTCCCATCTTCATGTACTGGCTGTGGTGCAGGCATCGTCGATGCTGCGGCTGCGGTAGCGTCTATTACCGGAAATGGCAATACCGGCAACGGCACCAGTCTTGTGGAAACTAATGTTGCAGGTGCGTCTGGCAGTTGGCTGACATACCAGATTGAGGTAGAGCCAGGCATGTCCTCCCTGGATATTGAGATATTCAACGATAACGGTGAAGTCGACCTTTATGTTAGTTACGGAAGCAGCCCGACCAGGGGGAGCGTAGTGAATGATACTAAGAATTGCGTACCTTACGAGTGGGTAGGAAACACCAACGGATATAACACTGAGAGCTGCTCTTTCAATAACCCCTCTGCCGGTACATGGTATATCGCCCTGCATGGCTACGAAGCATTTAACGGACTGACTTTGACTGCTGAAGCCAAGCCGTGACAAGCTTTGAAACCTAAACAACCAAAATAAAAAAGCCCCGCGATGCGGGGCTTTTTGGGACTCTCTCCAGACCCCTTAGAACAGCTCGTCCTCCAGATCCATAAGGGTCGCGCTGCCGGCATTTACACTTGCAGCCAGTGCTTGGGTGCGCGGCAGCAAACGCGCAAAATAGAATCGCGCAGTTTTCACCTGACCTTTGTAGAAGCTATCTGCCTCCTGCTGGTCCAGTGCTACTGCAACCACCTTGGCCCACATAAAGGCGTAGGCCACATAACCGAATAGATGCAGGTATTCTACAGATGCCGCACCAGGCGCGTGGGGATCTTCTTGGGTAGCCGCAATCATCTTCTCGGTGGCCTCGCGCAGGCGCTGCAGCTCGATTGCCAACGGCTGCACGAACTCCGCCATCGCCTCTCGATCCACCTGGCTGTCGATAAATTTCTGTACATCCGCGGCAAACAGCTCAAACAGGGCACCACCGCTGGCGACAGTTTTACGGCCCACCAGATCCAGGGCCTGGATACCGTTGGTACCTTCGTAAATCTGGGTGATGCGCACATCGCGCACCAGCTGCTCCTGACCCCACTCACGAATATATCCGTGGCCGCCGAATACCTGCTGACCGATTACGGTGCAGTCCAGGCCCATATCGGTGGTAAAGGCCTTGGCCACCGGGGTCAGTAATGCCACCATGGATTCGGCATTCTTCTTCTCTTCACCCTCACCAAACTTGGAAATATCCAACCACTGGGCCACATAAGTGGACAGGGCGCGGCCACCACCAACCAGAGCTTTCTGGGTGAGCAGCATCCGGCGCACGTCAGGGTGTACGATAATCGGATCGGCTGCTTTCTCTGGCTGCTGGGCACCGGCCGGAGAGCGGCTCTGAATACGGTCGCGAGCGTATTCCCGGGCATTCTGGTAGGAGCGATCGGAAGCGCCGAGGCCCTGGATACCTACACCCAGGCGCTCGTAATTCATCATGGTAAACATGGCGGCGAGACCCTTGTTCTCTTCGCCCACCAGCCAGCCCTGGGCTCCATCGAAATTCATCGCACAGGTGGCGGAGGCTTTGATGCCCATCTTGTGCTCAATAGAGCCGCAATTCACGTTATTGCTCTCGCCAACACTGCCGTCTTCGTTCACTTTGTATTTCGGCACCAGGAAAAGGGAGATGCCTTTGGGGCCCTGGGGTGCGTCCGGCAGCTTGGCTAGTACCAGGTGAATAATGTTATCGGACAGGTCCTGGTCGCCGCCGGTAATAAAAATCTTGCTGCCGTTTATGCTGTAGCTGCCATCCTCGCGGGGCTCTGCCTTGGTGCGGATAATCCCAAGGTCGGTGCCCGCATGGGGCTCGGTCAGGTCCATGGCGCCAGCCCAGGTGCCCTCATACATCTTGGGCAAATATTTCTGTTTCAGCTCTTCGCTGGCATGGGCATCAATCGCCAGGCAGGCGCCGTTGGTCAATACCGGGTAGAGAGCAAAGGAAATATTGGAGGCATTGATCATTTCCTCGACTTGAGCACCCAACATTTTCGGCATACCCATACCGCCATACTCCGGGTTACCCAGCAGTGCGCCCCAGCCGCCCTCGCAGAAAGTCGCATAGGCTTCCTTGAAGCCCTCCGGGGTGGTTACAACCCCCTCATTCCAGTGACACCCCTCCTCATCGCCGCTGCGATTGATAGGGTCCAGGGTATTGGAAGCCAGCTTGGCCATTTCTTCGAGAATCGCATCTGCGGTCTCGCGATCTACCACCCCAGCAAGTCCGGGCAGTTCCGTCCAGAGTTTTTCTGCAGCAAAGACTTCGTGCAGCAGGAAGTTCATCTCCCGCAGGGGCGCCTTGTAGTCGGCCATGCTCCCAATCCTCATTCAAGTGTTTCAAACGCTTGTTTGAATCTAGGGCCGAAGGCGGGCAAAGTCAACTGGTTTGGGCCCTCTCGGGTCCCGGATGGAACGGCCTTTACGGTGGGTTCTTCAGGCGGGTAGCAACGGGCGGATATCCAGGTTTTCGGCTGCCTCACGATAATCCCGCCCCTCGCTATGGGGCAGTACACCGAGTAATGATGCAGGTATCAGAGCTTCAAGGGTGGCCAGATTCTCCTCGGCTCGCTCCATGCCCGGACGAACAAAGTTAGCCACCCAGCCAGCCAACGGCAGACCATCACGGCGGATAGCCTCGGCAGTAAGTAGAGCGTGGTTGATACAACCCAGCTGCATACCCACCACCAGTACCACAGGGATATTCAGTTCCCTCGGCAACTGGGACAGGAAGCTCCTTGGTCCCAGAGGGGTACGCCAGCCTCCAGCGCCCTCAATCAGCACCAGGTCGGCGCCGGCAGACATCACACCACGGCAAACGCCCGCCATACGTGACACACTCAACTGCTTTCCCGCCTCAATAGCGGCAATATGAGGTGCGATTGCAGGCTCTAGCGCAAAAGGGTTCACCTGCTGGTAAGGCAGCTGCAGGGTCATCGCCTCCCGCAATAGCAGGGCATCTTCATTACGCAATCCATCTTCAGTCCGCTCACAGCCAGACGCTACCGGCTTCACCGCAGCGGTTTGTAATCCCGCGTTTGCGCCTGCTGTAAGCAGGGCTGTACTGACAAAGGTCTTGCCCACTTCGGTATCGGTACCGGCCACAAAATAGGTTCTGCCCAAGGCCATCGCCTCCGCTAATCAAAAAAGTTCAATTTTTTTCTTGTGGTGACTTTTCACGCCATCAACTTGATGATAATTTAGCCATGTAGCGCAGATTTTGAACAAATCAAGCCGAGCACTGATAACAAAGGCACGGGGTAGCGCTAACAAAATAACTCCCCCAAAAGGGGAAAATGCTCTGCAGGGACGCGGAAAATCTCGAAATAACTGAAAACATTCAAGCAGCTTAGAGACCATGCGATACCTGACTCTTGCCCTATTGCTGGCGATGCCACTGCTCGCCTCAGCAAAAGTAACCCCTGTCGATCATGTTGTTGTGTACAAGTCGAAGAAGCTGATGCAGCTCATTCGCGACGGCCGGGTAGTGAAAAGCTACACAGTCTCCTTCGGCGATAACCCCAGGGGACACAAAGTCCGCCAAGGGGACGAGCGAACCCCAGAAGGACGCTACACCCTGGACTGGAAAAACCCCAATAGCCGCTTCTACCGCTCCATCCACGTGTCCTACCCGAATAAACAGGACCGAGCGCGGGCGGCCAGGATGGGGGTCAGCCCCGGTGGCGATATCATGATCCACGGCATCAAACCCGAATGGGCCTATATGGAAAACCACCTGCGCCGTAACAACTGGACCGATGGCTGTATCGCCGTAGCTTCCAACCGGGAGATGGATGAAATTTGGGCTCTGGTGAAAACCCCCATCCCCATCGATATCTACCCTTGATTACCCCCCAGGGCCAGCTTCATATAAATCACCTCGTAACTCACCGGCAGCCCCTTTGGCTGCCGGAGACCTTCATAGACTTCGGCCAACCGCTGTAACCGGGCTCGCCCAGTCATGCCTCGCTTGGCCGCGCGGTTGATATTATGTGCTCCCACACCTTTCAATTCCTTCATCAGCTGGCGCAGACTGTCGAAATGCAACAGGCGTTGCTCGTCGAGTACTTCACCACAAAGCTGCGATTGCGCCGCTGCCTCACGCCAGTTGGCCAGTGGCAGGAAGCGATTAACGTGAACACCGCTGTCTACCAGAGCCCAGCTATCGCGCAATTCTGCCAGGGTACCCGGCCCCAATGTCGCCACCAGACATTGTCCAGCGGGAGAAAGTACCCGACGCAACTCGGCGAATAACTGCGGCAATCGGTAGCACCATTGCAGTGCCATACTGGAGAACACCAGATCTACAGTACCATCCGCCAGGGGCAGTTGCTCCGCATCCGCAGTGATATAGCCATCTGCCAGCGGCCTCTCTGTGCGGGCAAAGCGCAACATGTCCTCTGCCAGATCCAGGGCGATAATTTTTGCCTTGGGAAAATGCTGGCGCAGCAACTCACTGCCAAAGCCGGTGCCACTGCCCAAATCAACAATGATACGAGGTTCCCAGTGGCGTTCCGCCATTTTCATCAGTTGACGGCACACCGCTCTCTGTATATGTGCGCAATCGTCATAGCTGGCGGCGGCACGGCCGAAGGAGCGCGCCACCGCAGATTTATCAAAGGGCTCTGACGCTAGGGCACTAGAGGGGGATAAACTCTCGACAAAGTGTCGTAATCGCTCTGCCACTTGGCGAGGTTGTGACAACTGTGGTTTGTGGCCGCAGCCCTCCATCACCTCTACTGCCGCACCATAGGCCTGGATTTCCTCTATGGCCGCCAGCGGCACCAGGGCATCCCGCTTGCCAAACAGGTGGAGAGCGGGGATTTCCAGCGACTGCAGAAGATCCCGATTATCCAGCTCTGCCAGGCAGTCCAGGGCCTTAACCCAGGCTCCGGGGTTAATGTTGGGTTTGCGCGCTTTCAGTTGCTTGACCAGGTCACGCATGGCGTTATCACCATGGGACTGCAGGGCGCAAAAGCGCTCCCAGGTAGCATAGGGATCCTGCACGAAAGCGCTACGGAACCTATCAAAAGTGCGACGGGGCATGCCGGGCCAATTGTCCCTCTCTACAAAGCAAGCATTGGCGGAGATGGTGACAACTCCATGGATTTTCTCTTGTCCTGGCCTGGCGGCAATCTGCAGAGCCAACATGCCGCCAAGGGAGTGCCCTACCAAAACACAATTTTGCGGTAGCGCTTGGTAAAGCTGTTGTAGAAGCACCTCTAGCCTTGGCCATGCCTGCTCCCTGCGTTCACCAAACCCCGGTAACTCGATACAAATCAGCGGTAGCCCCAGTTGTTCATGCACAGCCTCCAATAGTGGCTGCCAGGGCCCCTTGTCTCCGCCCCAACCATGCAAGAACACCAGGTTCTCTATCTGGCTCACAAGTGCACCGCCTTGTTTTCCCGGAGGACCTCCGCCAAGGCATTGAGAAGCGCATCGATTTGGTGATGGTTATGTGAAGCACTCAAGGTAATTCTCAGGCGGGCAGTACCCGCGGGCACTGTCGGAGGGCGAATAGCGCTCACCAAAAAACCGCGTTTTTCCAACTGTTCAGAAATAGAAATAGCGGTTTCTTCACAGCCGAGCAGGAGCGGCTGAATTGCGCTGGGGGAGTCAGCCAGAGGTAAATTCAATTGCCTGGCGCAGTGGCGAAAGTGGGCAATGTTAGACTCCAGGCGCCTGGTCAACTCAGGCTGTCTACGCATCAAATCAACAGCGGCAACACAGCCCGCGGCCACCGCCGGAGGCATCCCAGTGGTGTAGATGTACGTACGGGCAAATTGCACCAGATAATCAATCAGCTCGCGAGAACCAGCCACAAAGGCTCCGGCATTACCAGCGGCCTTGCCCAGGGTGCCCATGATCACTGGTGCCTGGGACTGGTCAAGACCCGCCGCAGTACAACTGCCAGCGAAAGGAAATTTTTCGCTGCCCATTACCCCAAATCCGTGAGCCTCATCCACCATCAACCAGGCACCATACTCACGACACAGATCAGCAATCTCTGCCAGCGGCGCCAGGTCACCATCCATACTGTAAACACCGTCGACCGCCACCAGGATATTGCCACCTCGACTGGCAGCACGCCGTAATTGGCGATCCAGACCAATAAGGTCGTTGTGGGGAAAGCGCAAGCTGTTAGCGCCAGACAAGCGTGCTCCATCGATCAGTGAAGCGTGGTTGAGCTTGTCGGAAATAATATTGTCGGCACGGCCCAGTAACGCACAAAGCGTGCCCACATTAGCCATATAGCCACTGGAGAATACCAATGCAGCCTCGCGCCCGGTGACTTCAGCAAGACTGTATTGCAGCTGTTGATGGACTTGCAAGTGCCCATTGACCAGGTGAGAGGCAGTGGTACCAGCGCCCAGCTCAGCTCCGGCCTGCTGGGCGCGGATGACCTCAGGATGGGTTGCCAGCCCCAAGTAGTCGTTGCTACTGAAAGTAAGCAGCTCTCGGCCATTAACCCTGGCCTCGGGCCCCGGCACCGAATCCAGAGTCTTGACTTCCCGGTAGAGGTTACGCCTGCGCCGCTCATCTAGGCGCTGGCGCAGGGTTTGATCCAGGGTCATTTGGCCGCGTCGTAGAAAAAGGCATCGTTTTGTCGCTCGCTGATCTGGGCGGTCAGCTCAGCTTCCACTTCTGATTCGTCAGCGTATTGCTGGTATTCCTCCGGCAGGATTCCCAAGCGGTTGAACAACTGCATATCTTTGTTGGCCTCAGGGTTAGCGGTGGTCAGCAGCTTCTCCCCATAGAAGATGGAGTTGGCACCGGCGAGGAAAGCCATTGCCTGCATTTCATCGCTCATTTGCTCACGTCCGGCAGACAGGCGCACATGGGACTTGGGCATCATAATTCGGGCCACGGCAATACAGCGGATAAACTCGAAGGGGTCCAGATCCTTTTCCTGCTCTAACGGCGTACCCGCTACTTTTACCAACATATTGATCGGCACCGACTCCGGGTGTTCAGGCAGGTTGGCCAGCTGCATCAGTAGCCCTGCGCGATCTTTGTCCCCCTCACCCATACCGACAATGCCACCAGCGCAGACCTTCATACCGACCTCGCGCACCCTACCCAGAGTCTCAAGACGGTCCTGGTAGGTGCGGGTGGTGATAATCTCACCATAATACTCCGGTGAGGTGTCCAGATTGTGGTTGTAATAGTCGAGCCCGGCATCCGCTAATTCCTGCGCCTGGTCATCATTCAGCATACCCAGGGTCATACAGGTTTCCATACCCAGCGCTTTAACTTCACGCACCATCTGGGTGACGTAGGGCATGTCCTTTTTCTTGGGCGAGCGCCATGCAGCACCCATGCAGAAACGGGTAGCGCCGCCGGCTTTGGCCGCCCTGGCCTCCTCCAAAACCTTTTCCACCTTCATCAGCTTTTCCCGCTCCAGCCCGGTATCGTAGCGAGCACTCTGGGGGCAGTAGGCGCAGTCTTCCGGACAGGCGCCAGTCTTAATCGAGCAGAGCGTGCTCACCTGCACCCGGTTAGCATCAAAATGCACCCTATGCACCTGCTGGGCGGTAAATATCAGGTCGCTAAACGGCAGGGCAAAGAGGTCCAGAATCTGCTGGCGGGTCCAATCGTGGCGGATCTCAGCGGCGGGTAATTGCTGGGCGGCAGTCACAGGGCTTACTCTCTCTAGTTGCTGGAGTTATTCGTACTGTTTTTTTATTCGCAGGGCCGTGGTGACTATCACTAATTGCAGTGGCAGACTCGACCAAACAGACTGGCCAGTTTAGCCAGGCCCGTATCGCTGTCAACTCAATCACCCGATTATGGTTTACAGGATTATCTCCCCACTGTTTATTACCCGAAACCTGGCCCAATGCCTTTTATGTGGTGACCGGGCCGGCGATTATGGGATCTGCCCCGCTTGCATAGAGGATCTGCCCTTTCTGGAAAACGCTTGCGAGACCTGTGCTTTGCCGCTGCTGCCGCCCTCCCAGCTTTGCCCCGCCTGCCTGAGGCAGCCACCACACTACAGCCGAGTCCGCGCCGCCTGGCATTATGCTTACCCGATAAACCAACTGATACAACGCTTCAAATACCATGGCGACCTGGCTGCGGGTCACAGCCTTGCCCAGTTGGCCGCCCAAGCGTTAAAACCAGCCAACCAAGGGCCAGACCTGCTTGTCCCCATCCCTCTTCACTGGCGTCGTTATTGGCAGCGCGGCTATAACCAGGCGCAGTTGGTAGCAGCTGAGTTGGGAAAGCAGTGGCAACTACCGGTACGCCCTCGATTACTGCGAAAATTCGGTGCCACCCAGACACAATCTCAATTGCGCCGTAACCAGCGCCTGCGCAATTTACTCCATAGCTTCTCTGTCGATGAGAATGTTGAGAGGCTACACATCGGCCTGGTAGATGATGTGTTGACCACCGGCGCCACTTTGGAAGCAGCAGCGCTGAAACTGCTTGAAGCAGGCGCAACCAAGGTAAGTGCCTTTATTTTGGCCAGAACGCCATGACTCATCGGCGCGACCGCAGATAGACCAGTAGTCACAATAGCGTCACAATATTATGCCTTGCCGTTCTGGCACGAAAGTCCCACATCAGCCAGCGCTGCTAAGGTTCTATTCAGTGACTAATTGCTCGCACGATTTTTGGTGCGGGCCAGGAATTCAGCGATGAGTGAGTACAAATTGCCACGGGGCATTGTCATCAGCGGGACAGGCCTATGGACCCCACCAGAATCTATCAGCAATGAAGAGTTGGTAGATGCTTACAATACCTACGCTACACAGTATAACCTGAAGCACGCGCAGCAAATTGAAGATGGGGAACTGCAAGCCAAACCCCAATCCTCTGCAGAATTTATCGAGAAAGCCTCAGGGATTAAAAGCCGTTATGTAGTTACCCGCGAGGGGATTCTCGACCCAGAGCGCATGCGCCCATTTATCCCCGAGCGCAATGACGACGATCTCTGTGTACAGGCCGAGATGGGCGTGAATGCTGCCAAATTGGCGCTGGAAAAAGCCGGTAAGAAAGCCTCCGATGTGGATATGGTAATCGTCGGCGCCTCTTATATGCAGCGTGCCTACCCTGCTATTGCTATCGAAATCCAGGGTGCTCTCGGTATCGACGGCTTTGCCTTTGATATGGAAGTCGCCTGCTCCTCAGCAACCTTCTCCTTACAACGAGCGGTAGATGCGATCAGCTCCGGCGCCGCGCGCACTGTGCTGGTGATTAACGCGGAGCTGGCCTCCCCTCAAGTGGACTTCACAGACCGCGATAGTCACTTTATCTTCGGGGACGTGGCTGTAGCCAGCGTAATCGAGCGCCGTGAGACATGCTCTGTAGATAGTGCCTGGGAAATACTCGGCACCAAAGCCAAGACCGTCTACTCCAACAATATCCGCTCAAACTTCGGATATGCAGCGCGCGCCGCGGATGTTGATCCCTTCGGCCCTGGCAAACTGTTCCGCCAGAACGGTCGCAAGGTTTTTAAGGAGGTTTGCCCCATGGCTGCAGCCCATATTGAGGCGCACCTGCAGGAAACCGATACCAATCCGCAAAGCGTGAGCCGCTACTGGCTACATCAGGCCAATATCAATATGAACAACCTGATCGCCAAGAAACTGATGGGAGACGAAGCCAGCATCGAGCGCGCCCCAGTAGTACTCGACCGCTATGCCAATACCGCAAGCGCCGGTTCGGTAATCGCCTTCAACCTGCACAGTGACGACTTGCAGGTTGGAGATCGCGGCATTATCTGTTCCTTCGGCGCCGGCTATTCCATCGGCAGTCTGGTGGTAGAAAAGATCGCGGTCTGATTAGACTTACTTCAGACCTGAAAAAACCGGGCCGGGCCCGGTTTTTTTATTTCACTGCCTGGCCATCCTCTTCGCACTTCTCATCCAGCTCTTCGAGCAACTTTTCCGCCCAGGTGATCCAGGTCTTCTCCGCCTCAATACCCAACAACAGGGTCTGGTGCGCGAGCCAGTAGCGCTCTTGCAGGGCAATATCACTATTTAGTACTCGCTCGTTTTGCTCACTGTAGTTATCCAGAAGTCCCCGGTGAAGCCTTAGTTGCGTATTCAGTGCCGAGCGTAGCTCTTCCTGGCTCAGGTGGTGGCCGGCAAACATACGCACCAAGAAGGGCTCGCGGATCTTTTGCGGCGCCGCTGGCTGGGTCACCCAGTCGCGCAGTTCCATTCGGCCTTTATCAGTGAGGCTGTAGACTTTCTTATCCGGCTTTCCCTCCTGGGGCTGTTCCACGCAATTCAACAGACCTTCAGCGTGTAACTTGTGTAGTTCCCGATACATCTGCTGGTGGCTGGCGCTCCAGAAGTGCGAAACGCTGCGCTCGAAACGGCGCTTTAGGTCATAACCGCTGCCGGGCTCGATATCCAGCAAGGTGAGGACAGCATAGCGCAAGGACATAGGAACTCCGATTAAGCTTATGCAAAGAGTTGCATATTAACTGCTGAATAGCCCTTATAGCCAGGAGGCACCAGGAGCCAATAAGATAATTAGATTAATTTTCTAAAAAAATTTAGGATGTTTATCTCGACAAGTCTTACCAGTCGAGATGTAGGGGCTAGCATTTATGCCAATTGTAGATATAATCGCCGGCTTGCCGCCACCCTGTATCAGGCGGTCAGAAGTCTACGAGGTTTCCAGCTCCATGTCCGCGCCCGCAATCACTCCATCCAGCCCAGACGCCGACACAGAAACGCCCAATGCTCGCCGCTGGGACTTTCTGCTGGATATCTTCGCAATGAACAGCTTCTCCTGGGCTGTGGCAATTCCCATTGAGCTGGTCCTGGCCGGTATGAGCTGGAGTGAACACCTGAAAGTGCGACTGATGGCGCTGGTATTCAACACTCTGATAGCACGTCCTTTCAGTGTTTATCGCAGCTGGATTGTGAACAGATTTGGCGGAGGCGGTGTGGTCAATGCCTACCTCGTGGACACCTTCGTATTTCTGAGCTTTCAGTTTCCTCTGTATCTGTGCAATATGCGCCTCGGCGGCGCCAGCTGGGATGAAATCGCCACTGCCAGTATCACGTTTATGCTAATCGCCGGCGCTCTCGGGCGCCCTTATGGGATTTATCTCGACTGGGTGCGCCGAGTATGGATTAATAATGTCAGTTCCCTGTGGAGCAGAAGGGTCTCCTAGGCGAACAATAACACTCGACTGAGCATTACGAGAGAGAGGAAATTCGCTGTGTTGACCTATAACGCCATTGAGAAGAGTTCGATGACCATTGGCATAGTCGCCGGCACCCCCACAGATACCCGCTTTGGTCTCGATTTCCTTGCTGCACGACAGTTTCGCGGGCTGGGCCTTTCACTTTCAGCATCGCCACAAGCCCAGACCCAACTGCAAGCCCTGGAGCGCGGTGCCCTCACTCAGCAACTGATCGAAGCCATCAAGCAATTGCACGAAGCAGGTGCTGATGCTGCCATGATCTACTGCAACTCCCTTTCCGGTGCGGTAGATATGCCGGCAGTCAAAGCCGCCTCCCCCATTGAGGTTGTCTCGCCCCTGGAAGTCTACGCCGAGCTGACACAGCGCTATCGCAACTTTGGCCTGCTCGCAGCTAACTGCCAGAGTTGCGCCAATATCGAGCGTGAAATCCTCGAGCGCAATAAAACTGCAAAAGTAATTGGCATCGGCAACTTGCAGATTGTCGAGGATATTGAGGACGGTCTCGCCGCGGAAATGATCGTGCAGCAGCATGCCCTCGATGACCTCGTTGCCGCACTGGTAAAAAGCGGCGTGCAAATCCTGATCCTGGGTTGCACCCACTTTGATTATTTCTATCAGGAGCTACTCGCCCACTGCGATGGCATCCGTCTCTTCCTCCCTTCAGAGCGTATGTTACAGCTACTGCAGGAGCGTTTACCCCAGGCCGCCTAATTGCCTCAGGGTTTTATTCACAGGGAATCGCGCCGTTTAGCCTGAGTTGTGAACTCGCCAAACCTCGTACGCGTCCTGTAAAAAAGTCTGTCCTCCCAGCCTTTGTAATAGGCTGCAATTCCTACCTATTAACCCCTACAAAAAAATCGCCAATGCCTGATTGGCGCGATATTACTTGGATAGTAGAGAAAGCATTCATACATATGACTGTTTTCTCCTCCTGCATAGGGCCTTCATCCAAAAAATATCTCTTGTGCCCTGTGCAATATTGCAGTATCAAACGGTCTGAAGTATTCGGGAGTATCTATAGAAACCCACCGTAAAAAACAGAATGCGGACTGCAGGATTTAGTCCGCCCCAACAAAAAAATGGTTACAAGGATGATAAAAACCATATCTTCTGGGAGGGTACCCTCTCGTCGTGTTTCATTACACGCCCTGCTGATCGGCTCAATAGTATGTGGCTCTGTGTTTATCTCCAGTATCGCACAGGCTTACGAGCTGCCCACTCTCGATCAACAGCTGCCAATTATCTGGCTCGTCTTAACGGTCATTGCGTTTTTGATAGTTTGTGCTTTTGCACTGAATAGACAGTTGAGTCTAAGCAAATTAAAACGGGAAACTGACCGACGCATTGATAGTCTGGGCGCGGAAAATACCAGTCTGTTTCAGCAAGTGCACAGCCGCAATAGCGAATTTAATGCTATGGGAAAGCAACTGGAAGAAACTCGCGAAAGCCTGGAACTTTTACGACAAGAAAAATCTGATCTACTCACTATCGCCCGTCACCAGTTACACCATCCACTAGATACTTTACTCGGCACCCTTAATTTACTGGCACGTAGTGAAGACAATAACATCAAGGCCCTGGTGGAAATCGGCAAGCGCCAACTTAATGCGGTACTTAAATCCCTGGATGACCTTCGCCAGGTTGGAAAAGTGGAAATGGTGGAACTGAAGTTGCCAAAGGAAGTTATTGGAAATAACGGTACTCGCCTTTCAGTGTTATTAGTAGAAAATAATAAACACGAATCCCTCCAGTCAGTCCTGGAATCCATGGGACACCATGTGCAACGGGAATGTAATGGTATTGACGGCAGTAGTGCCGCGCTGCAAAAAACATTTGATTTGATTCTCACGGACACTCATCTACCACTAATGGATGGTGTTGAAGCAGTACGTGAAATTCGCCGTGAACGCGGCGCTGAACTCCCAATTTTTGCCCTGCTGCAAAATACTAATACTGGAGACAAAGAGCGCTACCAGGCCCGCGGTTTTACCGGGGTGCTTACTCACCCTGTCGCCGACCGCCAAATAATGCAATTAATGAGCTGGGCCGGGCGACGCAGCCAGGACGCCAATATCCAACAAAAACCGCGGCCAGCAAAACTTCTCAATACCAACACTTTGTTTCGCCAGCGGGACACTCTCGATCACCTGACTTTCGCCGAACTCCTCAGTGATCGCAGTGCCACCTTGCCCAAACGGATAACCACCCTGACCAGTGCCCTGACTGGACGCCACTGGCGGGATGCGGAAAAACAGGCACAAAATATATCCAGAGCTGCATCAGAGGTTGGGCTCGACAGTGTCGCCGCACGCCTGCGCAGCCTCGCAGCCAATCTATCGATCGACAGCGAGCGGGAGCACTGCAGGCAACAGCGCACGGAGCTGCTGCAACTTATGCGTGAATCCGTTCGCCAACTAAAAGCCTGGCGTGAACGCAATGTACACACAGAGTGGGCCTTGAAATAAAAGGGGTAGCTCCATATCGTCAAAGGCGGCGACCACATCCGATTGTCGCAAATAACTGCCATTCCAACTCACCTAAGTTGAATTGAATCGCTCAGGCCACACTATATTTTACTGAACCCTTAAGAGAATAAAGTTATGTCTGAGCAGTACCCCGTGCGGTCCCAGGAAGCCCGAGAGCAAAGCGGACGCGACCTGGCCATCATGGTTTATTTAATCCAGGCCATCAGCCTGTTTACTGCTGTTCCAATGTTTATTGGTGTGCTGATCAACTACTTTAAACGCAGCGATGTGCGCGGCACCCTGGCAGAATCCCATTTTCGCTGGCAGATTCGTACCTTCTGGTTCTGGCTGCTGTGGACCATCGTAGGCATCTGCACCGTATGGATTTTTGGCCTTGGCTATATCGTTCTCGCCATTAACTGGATCTGGGTTTTCTACCGTGTCATCCGCGGCTGGCTGGTACTCGTAGATCGTCGCCCAGCCTACTGACTTTGCAAAAGTTAATAAATTCAAAATATGCGTTTTACCTGCGCAACATATTGCGCAGGTTTTACATTCTCTTTAATTTTTGTAAGCCTTCCTAAAGCCAATATTTTCCTTTTAATCACTACTGCTAAGAACACACACCCAGTGACAAAAGAAACAAAGATTCTGCTCGATTATTCGAAGTAAAATGTTTTTGCCTCTCTAAATTCACTAATTCCACTAGAAAAAGCCTCCTCCCCTAATTTGTGTAAATTTATGACAAATAACTACCAACCAGCTATTAATTAGTTGAATACTTACTAATTTAAATTTCTTATTGTTCGGATTATTCGCCCTGAATTTCAATATGGCTAGAAGTCCAATCCCCCAGCAGGTGAAATTATGCGAAGATAATCGCCTCGTTGCCTTTGCTAGGGAGAATAGGATTCGTGAGTCAGGATCAAAATACCCCACTGAGGGAAGATGTGCGTCTGCTTGGCGAGGAGCTGGGTTCGGTATTGCGTGAGCAGGCTGGCGAGCAGCTATTCGATACCGTCGAAACGATACGCCAGGCCGCTGTAGAGAGCCGCAGCACTGGAGAGATGCAGGTAGATCGCCTGCGTCATCTACTTGATCCCCTCGATGATGAGACCCTGCTCGAGGTAGCGCGCGCCTTTAGCCAATTCCTGAACTTGGCGAATATTGCTGAGCAACGCCATCGCGAACGCCTGCACCGGCAGCACCAGCGCTTCTCCGGCGACCCAGACACCGATCGCGGCCTACGCCAGGTGCTGGAGGAGCTGAAACGGGCCAAGATACCCTCGGATGAAATTCACAAGGTTTTGCAGAACCTGTCAGTAGAGCTGGTCCTTACCGCCCACCCTACAGAGGTTACCCGCCGCACCTTGATCCGCAAGTACGACCGAGTTGCTGACCTGCTCGCTAAGCTGGACCGGCCAGACCTCACTGTAGAGGAAAGCCAGGAGCTACGGCGACATTTACATGAACAGATTCTCTCTGCCTGGAGCACCGATGAAATTCGGCGCGAAAGGCCGACACCGGTCGACGAGGCCAGGTGGGGCTTTGCCACTATCGAACAATCCCTGTGGCAGGCAGTTCCCCAAAGCATGCGCGCCATTGAGAAAGAGCTTGATCTGGCGGAGTTACCGCCTCTGCCGGAAGACTGGGTGCCTATCCGCTTTGCCTCTTGGATGGGGGGCGATCGCGATGGCAACCCCAATGTCACTGCCTCGGTAACCCGTAGGGTGTTGCTACTTGCGCGCTGGATGGCTGCCGATCTCTACTTGCGGGATGTGGAAAATCTGCTTGCAGACTTATCGATGCACAAAGCCAGCGAAGAGTTATTAGCGCATACTGGACCTAGCCACGAGCCTTATCGCCTGGTGCTGCGCCAGATCCGCAACCGTTTGCGCAACACTCGCGCGCAGATAGAAGCGTGCATCAATAACCAACCGAAGCCCAAGGGCGAAACCTTCACCAGCGCCCAACTGTCCGAACAACTGCGCCTAATCGACCGCTCCCTCCGCTCGATGGGCCTCTCCGCAATTGCCGATGCCCAGCTTAAAGATACCCTGCGCCGTCTCAATTGTTTCGGCATTACCTTGCTACGTCTCGACATTCGCCAGGAATCCACTCGCCATGCAGATGCTCTCGATGCCATCACTCGCTATCTCGGTATTGGCAACTACGCCACCTGGGATGAGAAGCGCAAACTGGAGTTCCTACTGGCAGAGCTGGACAACCGCCGGCCATTGATCAACGCAGATTTTTACCAAACAGATTTCTGCGATGAAGATGTGCGCGAAGTGCTGGAAACTTGCAAGGTAGTCGCTGAGCAGGGCACCGAAGGTCTCGGTGCCTATGTGATTTCCATGGCGAAAAAATCCTCCGATGTCCTGGCGGTAATGCTGCTGCAAAAAATTGCCGGCGTTCAACAACCAATGCGCGTAGTACCACTGTTTGAAACCCTCGACGATCTGAACAATGCTGCCACCACCATGAGCACCTTGCTCAATATTTCCCAATACAAGCAACGTGTGCTGGATGGCCAGGAGGTAATGATTGGTTATTCAGATTCCGCCAAGGATGCCGGCTTCCTCGGTGCCGCCTGGGCGCAATTTCGCACCCAGGAAGCACTCACCGATATCTTTCGCAACCACGGTATTCCACTGACTTTATTCCATGGTCGCGGAGGCTCCATTTCCCGTGGCGGTTCCCCCACGCGGATGGCTCTGCTCTCTCAGCCGCCAGGTTCTGTTGCCGGCCGCATCCGGGTTACCGAGCAGGGAGAAATGATCCGCTTTAAATACGGCCGTCCGGCAGTTGCTGCCTATAACCTGGAGCAGTACGTGGCTGCAACACTTGAGGCCACCCTAATGCCACCCGCGCAACCACGACCTGAGTGGCGCAACCAAATGGAGCGCCTTACGGATATCTCTGTCGATAGCTACCGGGAGGTTGTTCGCGACGACCCCGCGCTGGTCGCTTACTTACGCACCGTCACTCCCGAAACGGAGTTGAGCCGGCTCGCTCTGGGAAGCCGCCCTGCAAGACGAAAGCCCGGTGGCGGCGTGGAAACATTGCGTGCCATTCCCTGGGTATTCGCATGGACCCAGATTCGCTTAATGTTACCCGCTTGGCTGGGTACCGGTACCGCCTTGGAGCAGGCCTTAAAGCACGCTGACGAGGCCGATACTCTGCGCGATATGAACCACCAGTGGCCCTTTTTCCAAGGCGTGGTGGATATGCTGGAAATGGTATTGGCCAAGTCCGATACACGGGTCGCCTCCTGGTATGAGGAGCGACTGACCGACGATCAGGAATTGATTGCCCTTGGTGAGAACCTCCGAGAGCGCCTCAGCCACACAGTGAGTGCACTGCAGCGGCTCACCGGGCGGGAAAGTCTGTTGGATAATAATCCGGTAATGCGTTGGTCGATACGCGTACGTGACCCCTATACAGATCCACTTCACTTGCTCCAGGCAGAGCTGATGGCGCGTTTGCGGGAGAGGGAGGCCGACACGGTATTGGAAAGTGCCTTAATGGTTACCATCGCCGGAATTGCAGCCGGTATGCGCAATACTGGTTGAGGGTAGTGGGAAACCTGTTCCAAGATAAGTGCAGCACAGCTGTGTGATCAAATCGAGGCCACTCGATAGTATGCGGGGAGCGGACGGGCCGCTCCCCTATTTAGTTCCGATCAAAACCGCCCGGTAAGCGCCATGATAAATAGGTCCGGTGGCAAATCCTGGCCATTCACTTCCAACTGTCCCCGTTTTACTTCAAGGTGCATTTGCAGCTCACCATCTTTTTCCAGTAGCAGCCCATATTCTCGTAACATCATTGCTTGAGCTACTAATGGTGACTGCAATAGGGCTGACTCCGCCGCGCTCAATGTCATGGTGCCCACCAGTGGTTTCAACCATTGATTCAGTGGGCTGCCCCCACGGTGACGAGGTGGACGTTGTAACCCTTTCCAGTCAATATCCGCATCCACTAACACCGGACCATTATGTGACTCCACTACCAGTTGCTGTTGAAGACGCAAAGGTGGGCGCATCTCACGGGCCCAGTTGCGCTCAGGATTGGGCAACAACACACGCAGGTAGTGGCCCAAGTCTGCAGCGGTGATTTCGGGCAAGGTCATCTGTTGACGAGCGGAGATGATCGGAGTTGCAGACTCTACATTGGGCAACTGCAAATCACTTACAATTTTTAAAGTCTGTGCAGCAAGCATTTCCAAATCCAGGTCGAGAGTAATATTTCGCAGTTGTACAGGTCCCGAATCAGACTCAGCACGTAACAACGATAATTGCAGCTGCGCCTTACCACCGCGCCCGGGCTCTACTTGAAACTCACCCTTGAGGGGCTCAGTAAATAATACCTCCACCCCGCCCCGTATCTGTCGCAGGCTACCCAAATCAATAACGCCATCTAACATGGCTCCGCTATAATCCGTTTTTACTGTGATTTCACCGCCACCAAATTCCAGCTGGCCATAGGTACCGGTATTTTTGAAGGGCTCAAAACGCAGTGTGTTCAGTACGCGGTTATCGGCTGTTACAAGAGTTTCCAGCACCAATGGGCTATCCTGTAAACGGCCATATATGTTCTCAAGCCGTGCGCGCAGTTCAGGGGTTAACTGCTCCAATTCCAAGCGTGTTTCACTATAGATAACCCCTAATCTCGGCCCTTGGGAAGTAAACAGTACAGGGCCATGGTGAATTTCAGTATGCAGCTCAGTAGTACCATTTTGCAGTCCAACCTCAGTATTAGTCTCAGCACCAAACCAGCCACGCTGGTAACTCGTGGAATTACCCCCTTGTAACCTACCGACCTGCTGTTTCCAGACCTCCTCCACCTTGGGGCCAATGAAACCCGGCGCCGCAAGGGCGGAAATCACCAATAAGACAAGCACAATAAGCAGGAGCCAACGTAATAGTTTCATAGGGATTGATCTAACAACAGGATTTACGCCGATGTTAGCAGATTATGCAGAAACTAGTACGATCGAAATACCAAGATAGAAACCAGCAAGGTTTATAGTTGCTACTCTTTAGAACCACTCTAAAAATAAACCACTGGGCATAGCGCCTTATCCACTTTGGCAACCATTATCTAGAGAAGCCAAGAAAACTAAGATATAGAGTAAGGGAGTTCTGCTTAAGAAATTAAAAATTATTCTTCTTTTTGAAGGGCAGAACAATTCTCACAACTTAAAGTAAAAGGGGCCATTCTCCTATAGCACCATAGTGATCGGCTTTGCCGTTTCTCATGTACGACTCGATGAAACGTTTTCCTTTATTGGCAATTTATCAATCAAAAAATCCGAAATAAGTAAGATAGCCATTGACTCAGTTGAGGAGCGTGGCTATTTTTTTCCCTATCCTACAACCAGATTTCACCAGGAAAAATTCCAGAATTTACCTTTCCATCCGATAAGCTTGCCTTCTTTCGCGAACACCTGCAGGGAGTACTTCCCTCCAATATAAAATTTATTACATAAAAATTTCGATCGAAGAAGCAATCTGCAAAATCGGTATGGCACAGATCAAGTAGCCAAAAATGTTGAATAGTGATAAATCTGCGTTATTGTTAAACGATCATTGTCTCTCTTTAACGGGGATATGGAGGTACATTTCGGCTGTCGGGTTGGCAACCTGATACCTGGGCGGATAGAGCTCAAAGTCTGGTTTCTCGATATAGTCATAATTAGACTTTGGCAGCCAGCTCCCCCAGATATACTTCAATGTCTGCTCCAGGGTGGTAATAGATCCGCGGTGAACAAATTTTGCATATAGCTGCTCCGGTAGTTCCCGCGCCACCATTCCCTCCGGTACCTGAGTCAGGTCGGCAACCGGCGCACAGCAGACATACTTAAACTGAATTTCATCACCCGCTTCCTCATAACACTCATAGATGCCAAACGATTCATCGTTGATACGATTGGGGATTTTATCCCTGTAAGGTCGAAATGCAGACCAGAGCTTTGGCAAGCTGAGATTTTCATGATCGTATTCCTGCGCTATCCCCACCAATTGCATCGCTGGGCGCGAAATAATTTGTGGCTCCATGGACAGCTCATTTTTCAAGAAGTGCAGCATATGGGGGCTAAATTGATCTTTATATAGCAACCGGAAAGGGTCCTGCTGCTTTCGATACTGCGCCGGGGTTACATTAAATAAAGCTTTAAACGCGCGAGTAAACGCTTCTTGGGAATCAAATTGGCACTCCATGGCAAGCTCAAGAATACCAATATCTTCACTCAACAACCTCTTTGCAGCGACGGTCAATCGGCGCTTACGCAAATACTCTTTCGGTGAGTCCCCCACTAATGCCTTAAAAATACGGCTGAAGTGGTAGGTGGAGTAATGAGAGGCAGCGGCAATTTCGTGAACAGAAATTTTGTCGTATAGATGCTGCTCTACAAAGTTGATACTTTTAAAAAATCGCTGCATGAGAGGCTCCTTTACTGCCTATTTACGTTGGGACGGTGAGATTTTTGAGGAATACCTTCCCGGTTTAGCATGCCTTTAAATCAAATTCGTTCACTAGTGATAAAAAAGCGTAAATGGGCAAATGCCTTGTCCCTCAAAGGAATAATCGCCTGGTAGGCTGGATCATTGAAGAATGCATAGATCGCCTCCCGATCCGGAAAAGATACCACAACAAATGCCTTTGGTGACCGACCTCCGTCCAGGGCTTCTTCCACATCATAAGAGGCGATAGGCACCCCCCCATACTGTTGCATTAATTGCGGAGCCAAACCTATATACTGCTGAAGAGCCTGCGATTCCTGTAGGTTTGGTGAAGACTCTATATGTAAAAATACTGGTAACAAAGCAATAACCTCTTAAGCATAAAAAATTTTAAGTTGCTTGACTAAGAGCTTCTAATGACTAACTTTGAGAGGCCACTCGCCTATGCAAAAAAACCAGAAGTGGAACTATCGCAAGCTCAATAATCGTAGGCGGTAAAACCTGGTCATCCACCAATCCAAATTCCAGAATATTGCTTAAGCGACCCAGACCGCCAATGAAGAGGGATAAAGCCACGAAGTAAAACAATGCTTTATGTTTTTCGATATTGCTCAGGAAATACAGTAGAACCAACCCCTGGGCAAAGAAAACACCAAAGGCAAATCGATATTGATTATCCCCAAATCCTCTCAAGGGGCTATCCGGGCCAAAAAGCATAGCACCACCACTCAGGGCAGCACTGCCATTCAGCCCCCCAAATGCACTGATCCCGCCAGAAACAAAACAGATCACTGCCAGTGCTACCACTAACAATTGGAAAATTTTTCTTTCTATAGAACTCGCCTGATTCATAGTGTCACCTTAGTTTGCCGTATTTGAAGAGATGACCTAATCATATTGGTCGGTAAGGCCCAATTTTTGATATTTCTTGCGGTCTTGGTATCCCATGAGGACAGCAAGAAATATCAAAACCCGAGGCGCTTAACCGCTTATCTTTCCCTCCAACAGCCGGGTATATCCATATCTGGGCACCAGTTCCCAATATCCACAGAGACAGAAAGATGATTAAGAGTGTATTGATTACCGGAGCGAATGCAGGCTTAGGCAGGGAGTGCGCCAAGCAACTGGCGGAGTACCAGCAGATTAACAAGATCTATCTCGGGTGCCGCAATCTGCAGAGAGCCAAAAAAGCCCAGGCCGAGCTGATGTCGGAAACAGGAAGGAATATCTTCGAAGTATTGCTGATCGATGTCGCAGATCAACAATCCGTGAAAGAGGCGGTTCAAACCTTAGACTCCCCAATTGATGCACTGGTTATGAATGCTGGCGGCACTGGAGGTAAAGAGTTTTATAAGAAAACCCCTGAGGGAGTCACACAAATTTTCGCCGTCAACCTGCTCGGGCATGCACTACTGACTAACGAGTTGCTGAAAGCCAATAAATTAACCCAGGCTGCTATCTACGCCGGCTCCGAGGCCGCTCGCGGCGTAAAAGAGATGGGTATGAAGCAACCAGACCTGAAAAGCGCCTCTGTGGAGGAATTTATGCAGATCTGTGAAGGAGAGCTCTATGCCAGTACCAAAGACGCTACGGTGCCCTATGGTCCGATAAAGTATATGGGCGCCCTATGGATGTCTTCCATGGCACGGGAATTCCCCCATATCCGCTTCGTAACCATGAGTCCGGGGGCTACTGTAGGCACAGAGGGCTTCAATACACTGTCGTTATTCAAGCAATATATGATGAAGGGCATGATGCGGATTATGCTGCTATTGGGCAAAGTCCACAAAGTCGAAATAGGCGCCAAGCGCTATATCGATGCCCTGCTGGATACAACATCCTTCCGCACAGGTATTTTTTACGGCAGTGAACGCGGATTGACAGGACCTCTAGGTGAACAGCGGAAGCTTTTCCCGGACCTGGACAACCCTACCTATCAGGACAATGCCAAAACGGCGATCAATCGCTTTATCTAGTGAAGGGTCGCATCAGGTAAGGGCCCTGTGCGCCTTTGTCTGCACTTAAGGTCTCTCCGATCTGACAGTACTCCCTTACCTATACTTGGCTGTTAAATACGAACCACCATGAGCAGCCAATGCTTCGGATATTCTTCTGCCTATTGTTATCACTTCCTGTTTCCCTAATTGCTAGCGAGGAAAAAATTTCCGTCGTCAAGGCACCTCCCCTGACCCTCCTGGATCCAACAACTGTGGATAAATTCGTTAACGAGCTGCCAATACCTGTAGAGATCCGACCCAAGAGCTCAGCTCCACTCAAACTGCCAGCAAGGCCCACCCAGGTTTGGATGGGGCTACGGGATAAGGAAGGCAAACGTTTAATGACAAAGGCCTGGGGTTTTGAGTATGCAGGTCGCATCCACTCTCCCGGCCCTACTATTCGCGCCCGGGAAGGCCAACCGGTATTTGTACACTGGGCCAATGAGCTACCGGGGCCGCATCTATTTCCGGTGGATCGATCCATTCACCTCGCCGATGTAAAAGATCCCAAAGCTGTACCCATGGTTATTCATCTTCACGGCGGGCATACAGAATGGAAAAGTGACGGCAATCCCCTCGCTTGGTACACACGAAATTATCACGAGACGGGCCCGTTATTTGAAAAAAAGATTTACGAATACGACAACTCCCAGGATGCCACCACTATCTGGTATCACGATCACACCCTGGGAATGACCCGACTTAATGTTTATGCAGGATTATTCGGTTTTTACTTGGTCGGCGACGACAATGAAGATCGCCTGATACAGGAAAAACTACTTCCCACAGAAGAGCGTACCTTGGTTGCCGCTATTACAGACAGCCTGTTTAGCTCAGATGGGCAGCTCTATTTTCCTGGTTGGAGGGACCAGCCTCCATCACCGGTTTCCCACAAGGCAGTGAAGGCCAATTGGCCCAACCCTTCTCACCTGGACGAATTTTTTGGCAATTTTATGTTGGTAAACGGCATGGCTTGGCCCAAAGTCAACGTCACACCACACGTTTATCGACTGCGATTACTCAATGCGTCCGATACACGCACACTGATACTCAGGATCGACGAAGGTACCCCCTTTGTGCAGGTCGGCAGCGACGGTGGCTTTCTCGATCTCCCTGTGCAACTTAACGAGCTGGTATTGGCGCCCGCAGAGCGAGCAGATGTTTTAGTGGATTTCAGTGGTTATGAAGGACACAAACTGACACTGCGAAATTTTGGACCGGATATCCCTTTTAAGGGATTTGTAGAGGCCAATGATCCAAAGAGTTCAATTCCACTGGTATACAACCCTGATGGTAAACGTGTATTAAGTGATGGACGCGGTGGCACCACACCAGCTACCGACCCCGATACCACTGGCCAAGTTTTGCAATTCCATATTGCTTCGGCACCTGCAAAAGCCTCTCCCGATAAACAGAAAGCAGCGGTCAAAGATATGATTGGAGATTTAAAGCTAACCTTGAATACTCCCCTGCGCCCTCCACTTAATAGGCTTAGTCAAGCGAACTACACACGACAGCTTGCCACCTACCGCCTGGACGACCCCTATGGCCGTAATCTGCTGATGTTAGGTCCAGTAAAAGAAGGCTCCCTATTTTTCGAGGACCCTACCACGGAAATTATCCAGCACAACGCCGTAGAGATCTGGGAGATATACAACCCTACAGTATCGGCTCATCCAATCCATATTCATCTGGTGGAATTCCAGGTACTGGATCGTCAGCCTTTTAAAGGCAAACTTATCCCCAAGCCGCAGAAATTTATGCATACCGATAAGGTATTTCAGGGGGCACGACTGGAAGTAACATCTCTACAGGGGAAACCCCTTCCACCACAACCGGAAGAAAGCGGCCCTAAAGATACGGTCATTGCCCTTCCCGGCCAAGTAACACGGGTAATAGCCCGATTCGACCGCGAGGGACTCTATGTATGGCACTGCCATCTACTCTCCCATGAGGATTACGATATGATGCGGCCATTTAGGGTTTTAGCGCCCAAATCTAAAAATAATTACTAAATTGGTAACCTTTAACCTTATACCCAAATCGGAATATTGAATCGCTATAATTATTCAACAACTCAAATTCAAAAAGACAATAAGAAGCAAATACAGCAATTTCTAGCTATCAGCTTAAAACAACCAACCAACAAAAACTTACTGAAATAGAAACAAAAAAGCTTACCACCTGCGACAATTAACCCTATATAGAAAACCAAAAAACCCAGGTTAAAAATTATTATCCACACCTACTCTTTCCTTTTTTAGGCGCAGCACGGGAGCTTCTAGTAATAACTATCACTTGCAAATATGGCGGTTAATTCCAATTAAACGAGGGGTACAAAATAATAATAAATCGATTTCAATCTTTCTTAATTAACCATAAAATGGCCGGGCTAAAAATTGACAGATGATTTTCATTACACTTAAGTGAGTTAAGAGTTTTTAATTATATTATGAAAATGAAAAATTTATTCTCCGGACTACTACTAGCGCTACTAGCCAGCACCAGTTTTGCATCAAGCACCATTGAGCCTAATAAAACTATCGAAGGCATTACTACCTATAAATACTATGCAGTTATTAAATTCTCACCAAATGCTAGCGGCAACGAATTAGGGGAAGGCTGCCCATCAGCTTCCAGCAACCATGTAGTCATAGAATTCGACCGCAATGATGGAACAAATAATAATGACACGAAAGAGCAATTCTCATCACTTTTGTCTGCATATTTTGCAAAATCTAATACTGTAGGTTTTGGAGTAGAGGATTGCCGGGAAGGTAACGGAAATAATTACCCACTAATTTATCGGGTAAATATCTGATCTTCGCTAATAAGTGAATCCATAGTATCTGGGCGGTGTTCCAACCGCCCTAGAAATTTCTCAGCAAGGCACCAAAGCCTTGGCCACACGGGAGTTGGTCTCCCGCCCCAGCTGTTCAGAAATAAAGTTCCCAGCCTCTGCCAGCAACTGTAAATCCACGCCGGTTTCAATACCCATACCATTGAGCATATAGAGTACATCCTCACTGGCAACATTACCGGAAGCGCCGCGGGCATAGGGGCAGCCGCCCAGGCCAGCTACGGCGGAATCTACTACTGCGACATCCATTTGTAAGGCCGCGTAGATATTGGCCAAGGCCTGGCCGTAGGTATCGTGGAAATGCACCGCAAGTTTTTCCACAGGTACACGGGCCATCACCTGTTTCAGCATACGCTTGGCGGCTTCCGGGGTGCCGACACCGATGGTGTCGCCCAAGGAAATTTCGTAGCAACCCATTTCCAATAGAGCGGCACTGACTTCTGCCACTTTGGCCGGATCAATATCGCCTTCATAGGGGCAACCAAGTACGCAGGATACGTATCCGCGCACGGGTATACCGCCTTGCTTGGCTTTTTCCACCAGTGGACGGAAGCGCTCAAGACTCTCAGCAATACTGCAATTAATATTTTTCTGGGTGAAGGCTTCTGAGGCCGCGCCGAATACAGCGACCTCATCCGCTTTGGCTTCCACTGCGCGCTCATAGCCTTTTAAGTTTGGCGTGAGGGCGCTGTAGATAACACCGTCTTTGCGCTGGATACCCGCCAGCACTTCCTCGCTGGCGGCCATTTGCGGTACCCACTTGGGGCTGACAAAGCTGCCGGCTTCAATAACCGACAGCCCGCTGGCACTGAGCTTGTCCACCAGCGCGATACGGGTCTCCACAGAGATAGGCTGCTTTTCATTTTGCAACCCATCGCGGGGGCCCACTTCGACGATTTTGACTTGCTTGGGCAAAGTCATTACTGCTCCTCCCCGGCAAAATCCACCAGCAGGCTACCGCCATCCACTAATTCACCTTCGGCGCAGAAGAACTGCTGCACAGTGCCGGCTGCTGGAGCCCGCAGGGTGTGTTCCATTTTCATGGCTTCCATGACCAGTAGCGGCTGGTCTTTTTCTACTGTAGAGCCGGGCTCAACCAGCAGCGAAATTATGGTGCCGTTCATGGGGGCATCGAGGCCGTGGGCCTGGTCATTGCTCTCACCGATATCTGGTGGCAGCAACTTAAATTCCACCTGGGTGCCATCGATAAATACAGCACCACCATCGCGGGTATCCACGGCGGAGAAACTCATGCGACGGCCATCCACCAGCATCAAGTCGCGTCCCGGCAGCAGGCGAATGTCACCGCTGTTCTGTTCCTCAGGCAAGGCATCGCAAGTCCAGCGCAGGCTATCGCCCTCTGCAACAAAGCGAATTTGAGCGTGCTGGCCACGGTAGTCCACCGTCTGGGTGCGACTGCCAGCCAGAGCATTGCGCCAGTTATCGCCATTATGCCAGGGAGAGAAAGGATCCCGCTGGGGTGCGCTGTTGCGCAGATCGCGCTCTTCACGCTGCTGCAAATAACCGGCAATAGCAGCGCATTTCAGCGGCGTCAGTGTCTGCTCCTGGTGCAGTACTTCCGCTTCGTAATCCTCGATAAAATGGGTCGAAATACAACCGCTGGCAAATGCCTGGTGATTGATCACTCTGCGCAGGAATTCGATATTGTGGCGCACACCGGCAATCTGATAATCACGCAATGCGCGATCCAGTTTGGCCAAGGCTTCTTTGCGGGTGCGGCCGTGGCAGATCAATTTGGCGATCATCGGGTCGTAATGCACACTGATTTCATCGCCGGTCTGCACGCCGGTGTCCACCCGCACGCCCTCGCCTTCCGCCGGGGGCTGGTGGCGCACCAACACGCCAGTTGCCGGCAGGAAATCATTATCCGGGTCTTCGGCGTAGATGCGCACTTCCATGGCGTGGCCATTGATCTGCAGCTCATCCTGGCCCATGGGCAGGGTATCGCCAGCGGCAACTGACAGCTGCCAGGCCACCAGGTCCTGGGCAGTGATCATTTCCGTCACCGGGTGCTCCACCTGCAGGCGGGTATTCATTTCCATAAAGTAGAAGGCACCGCTGGCATCCAGCAGGAATTCCACCGTGCCGGCACCCACGTAACCAATCGCGTGGGCCGCACGCAGAGCCGCTTCACCCATGCGGGCGCGCAGCTCCGGAGTCATGCCCGGTGCGGGAGCTTCCTCCACTACTTTTTGGTGGCGGCGCTGCACCGAGCAATCCCGCTCAAACAGATAGACACCGTTGCCCTGCTGATCGCAGAACACCTGAATTTCCACATGGCGGGGACTCACCACATAGCGCTCCAGCAGCATGATGTCGTCGCCAAAGGCATTCATGGCCTCACGCTTGGCAGCGCCCAGTGCTTCGTGGAATTCACCGGCACTGTCGACACGGCGCATGCCCTTACCACCACCGCCGGCAGCGGCTTTCAGCAATACCGGGTAACCGATGCGGTTGGCGTGACCTTCCAGCAGCTCTTCATTTTGGTTGGTGCCGTGGTAACCGGGCACCAGGGGCACATTGGCCTCTTCCATAATACGTTTGGCGGCGGACTTGGAGCCCATCGCCTCAATCGCGCCGGTGGGCGGGCCGACAAAAATAATGCCGGCGCTATCGCAGGCGCGGCAAAACTCGGCATTTTCCGACAGGAAGCCGTAACCCGGATGGATGGCATCCGCGCCTGTCTGCTTCGCAGCACCCAATACCTTGTCAATATCCAGGTAGGAATCCCTGGCCGGCGCCGGACCCAGGTGTACCGCTTCGTCCGCCATCTGCACATGCAGGGCGTCGGCATCCGCATCGGAATAGACGGCAACGGTGGCCACCCCCAGGCGGCGGGCGGTCTTTATAATACGGCAGGCGATTTCGCCGCGATTAGCTATTAACAGTTTGCGAATCATAAAATTATCCTTCGCCACCATTCATCCACTTGGGTGCGCGCTTTTCCAAAAACGCACTCAACCCTTCCTGTCCTTCCGGCGATACACGCACGGCAGCGATCAGCGCGCTGGTCTGGCCCTGCAATTCATCGTTGATAACCCGGTTGGACATGGACATGGCCAGTTGCTTGGCCATGGCGACCGCTTTGGGGCCATTATCGGCGATGGCATTCACTAATTTCTGCACATGCAGGTCCAGGTCGCCCTCGGCGCAGACTTCGGATACCAAGCCCATTTGTTCCGCGCGCTCGGCGGAGAAGCGCTCCGCCGTAACAAAGTAACGGCGCGCGTGGCGGGTGCCGATCGCATTGATGACATAGGGGCTGATGGTGGCGGGCAGCAGCCCGATTTTGACTTCAGACAAACAGAAGCTGGCGCGCTCAGAGGCCACGGCCATATCGCAGCAGCTCACCAGGCCCACAGCACCGCCAAATGCAGCGCCCTGTACCCGCGCGATAGTAGGCGCAGGGAAGGTATCAAGCTTGTACAGCATGGCGGCAAGCGCAGCGGCGTCTCGGCGGTTTTCCTCTTCTGAGTAGGTCGCCATGCGCTTCATCCAGTTGAGGTCGGCTCCGGCAGAAAAGCTCTTGCCATTGGAAGCCAGTACCAACACACGTACAGCGGGGTTTTGCGCCAGGGTGTCAAAGGTGGTGGCCAGCTCGTGGATCAGTTCATCATCAAAAGCGTTGTGGATTTCCGGCCGGTTCAGGGTGACCGTGGCCACGCCCTCGCTATCCACTTCGCACAGCAATTTATCGCTCATTGTTATTCCTCGATTGGGGCGTCTCTCAAAAGCGGCACCGGAACATTTCATTGGCGCCGCAACCACGGTTCCTTACATACGGAACACGCCGAACCTGGTCTCTTCCGGCTCCTTGTGGCTCGCCGCCGCCAGGCACAGACCGAGCACGCGGCGGGTATCCGCCGGATCGATAACGCCGTCATCCCACAAGCGCGCGGAGGCGTAGTAGGGGTGCCCCTGGTGTTCGTAGTTATCCACAATCGGCTGTTTAAACTGGCGCTCTTCCTCTTCGCTCCAGGATTCACCACGAGCGGCCATCTGGTCGCGCTTCACCTGGGCCAATACGCCAGCAGCCTGTTCACCCCCCATAACCGAGATGCGCGCATTGGGCCACATAAACAGGAAGTTGGGATCGTAGGCGCGGCCACACATACCGTAGTTACCGGCGCCGAAAGAGCCGCCGATGAGGATGGTAATTTTGGGCACCTTGGCGGTAGCGACAGCGGTCACCATCTTGGCGCCGTGTTTGGCGATGCCGCCCGCCTCGTACTGTTTGCCCACCATGAAACCAGTGATATTTTGCAGAAAAACCAATGGAATCTTGCGCTGCGCACACAGCTCAATAAAGTGCGCGCCCTTCTGTGCACTCTCCGCAAACAGGATGCCGTTGTTGGCAACAATTCCCACCGGATAGCCCTGGATACGGGCAAAACCAGTTACCAGAGTGGTGCCGTACAACGCTTTAAATTCATCGAACTCAGATCCGTCCACAACCCGCGCGATAATCTCGCGCACGTCAAAAGGCTGGCGCGAATCCTTGGGCACCACACCGTAAATATCTTCCGGTGGATAAATCGGCTCCACTGGCTTTTGGATATCCAGGCCGGGATTTTTGATGCGGTTCAGGCGCGCTACAGAGCGGCGCGCCAACTGCAACGCATGTACGTCGTTATTGGCGTAGTGATCGGAAACCCCGGAAGTGCGACAGTGCACCTCGGCACCGCCGAGCTCCTCAGCGGAAACTTCTTCACCGGTGGCCGCTTTCACCAGGGGCGGGCCCGCCAGGAAGATGGTGGCCTGCTCTTTCACCATAATGGATTCGTCTGCCATGGCCGGCACATAGGCTCCACCGGCGGTGCAGCTACCCATAACCACCGCGATCTGCGGAATATTCTGTGCAGAGAGATTGGCTTGGTTAAAGAAGATGCGACCGAAGTGCTCACGGTCTGGGAAAACGTCGTCCTGGCGCGGCAAATTAGCACCACCGGAATCCACCAGGTAAATGCACGGCAGATTGTTCTGCTCGGCGATGGTCTGCGCGCGCAGGTGTTTTTTTACTGTGAGGGGATAATAGGTTCCACCTTTTACAGTGGCATCGTTAGCCACTATCACACAGGGCTGACCGGAGACGGTGCCGATGCCGGTAATAATACCCGCAGCCGGAACATCCTCACCGTAAACCTCGTGAGCGGCCAGCTGGGAAAATTCCATAAAAGGGCTACCCGGATCGAGCAGCGCATCGATACGGTCCCGTGGCAATAATTTTCCTCGCGCCAGATGTTTTTCCCTTGCGCGCTCGCCGCCGCCCTGGGCGATGGCTTCCACTTTCTCGCGCAGGTCTGCCACCAGCGCCTGCATCTGCTCGCGGTTTTCGCCAAAGGCGGTATCGCGCGTGTTTATTTTGCTCTGCAACTGATTCATAAAGTCCGATTCACTTTCCCGGAGAAAAGACCTCCACAGGGCGCAGCTTATTGCCGCAGTGCCCGGCTGGAGACAGCTGCCGCCGGCAGGCGCCGGCGGCGAGAAGAAATGCCCAGCCTTAGCGGGTCTCTTTAAACAGCTCGCGACCAATCAGCATACGGCGCACTTCAGAAGTGCCCGCGCCGATTTCGTAGAGCTTGGCATCGCGCAGCAGACGACCAGTGGCGTACTCGTTGATGTAGCCATTGCCACCCAGTGTCTGGATAGCCTGCAGGGCCATCTGTGTTGCGCGCTCCGCAGTAAACAGGATTACAGCGGCGGCGTCCTTGCGCGAGTCCTCACCGCGATCACAAGCCCGGGCCACAGCGTACAGGTAAGAGCGGCTGGCATTCAGGTCAGCGTACATATCGGCGATCTTGCCCTGCATCAACTGGAATTCACCGATGGCCTTGCCGAACTGCTTGCGCTCGTGAATATAGGGAACCACCACATCCAGGCAGGCCTGCATAATGCCGACAGGGCCTCCGGAGAGAATGGTGCGCTCGTAGTCGAGACCGCTCATCAATACGCGTACACCGCCATTCAGTTCACCGAGGATATTTTCTTCCGGCACTTCACAGTCTTCGAACACCAGCTCACAGGTGTTGGAACCGCGCATGCCCAGCTTGTCGAGCTTTTGCGCCTGGGAGAAGCCGGCAAAACCGCGCTCAACGATAAATGCAGTGATACCACCGGAGCTGATGCCCGGCTCAGTGCGAGCGTAGATCACATAGGTATCGGCATCGGGACCGTTGGTGATCCACATTTTATTGCCGTTCAAAATAAAGCGATCACCGCGCTTCTCGGCGCGCAGTTGCAGACTTACCACGTCGGAACCGGAGTTGGGTTCACTCATGGCCAAGGCGCCTACATGTTCACCGGAACACAGCTTGGGCAGGTATTTGAGCTTCTGCTCGCGGGTACCATTTTTACGGATCTGGTTTACGCACAGGTTGGAGTGGGCACCGTAGGACAAGCCCACAGAAGCAGAGGCGCGGGAAATCTCTTCCATGGCCACAGCGTGTGCCAGGTAACCCATATTGGAACCGCCGAACTCCTCTTCCACGGTCATGCCCAGCAGACCCAGCTCGCCAAACTTCTTCCACATATCCGCTGGGAACAGGTTGTCTTCATCGATCTGCGCCGCGCGTGGGGCCAGCTCCGCCTGGCAGAACTTGTAAACCATGTCACGGAGCATATCGATGTCTTCACCGAGACCGAAATTCAGAGTTGGGTAGGAGGTATTCATAATGACTCCACGTTAAATTTGCGAGTTTTAATTAAATTGGCCGCGCCTGCGACTGCCGTTACATCAGGCGCCCCCGTAAAACCTCTGGAGGTCACCGGCAATCGCACACTTGCCGAAATTTTCAGGATTTTGGTTTAGGGGTTGTCCTCTCTGCGGCTCTTCACCAGGGCCGCTTGTGCACGGACCTCGGCTTCGTCCAGCTCCCCCATCAGGCTTTCTATATCTCTCAGCTGCTGCTGCAACAGTGCACGCTTCTGGGCAATGCGCTCCAGCAGGCGCTGCAACTGCTCCACATTGCCATGAGCGGGATCGTACATATCGATAATCTCGCGGCTCTCATCCAGGGAGAACCCCAAGCGCTTACCGCGCAAAATCAGCTTCAGCCGTACCCGCTCCTCAGGGCTATAAACACGGGTCTGGCCGCGCCGCTCAGGTTTGAGCAGTCCCTTGTCCTCATAGAAACGGATGGCGCGGGTAGTGATATCAAATTCACGGGCCAACTCCGAAATACTGTAACTATGGGGCTCTACGATACTGGCTTTGGCTTTCATAAGTACTTCCTCGAGACGCAACCAAGCCTAACAAGAGTTTACGTTAACGTAAACGTAAGGCAGGTGCCAAAAAATAACTACGGAGAGCAAACGGGTCATTTACTCGCCGCTGTGACCAGCGGTAGGTATTCAGGCGCCCAATAGCTGTTGCAACTGGTTGTTAAGCAACTTTTGATACGAGGGCGTCAGCCCCGTAACTTCCAGGTTCCAGCCAGCGCCATGGTGCTCGATGCGTCCAGCCAGGGAGGTTTCCTCCAGCAGCTCCGGATGCAGGAACAATCCACGAGATTGATTTAGCAGCTGCTCGGCGGAGAAGTCCGGCGAGCCAGGCTCGCAGGGCACCACAGCCAGGGCCAGCTTCAGACCAGTGGCTCGGCTGACACTCTGCATCTCCCGCAACAATAGACCACAGCAGACCGCGCGAAAGGCTGCATCAGTGCCGGAAAACCCCAGGCCAACCTGAGGCCCGGCGCTACTCAGAGGGTGGGCACCGTAAATTCGGCGCAGTAGCTGCATGCGCCCATCCAGTTCCCGCTGTATTCCCTCAAGCGCACTGCGGCTCAGTTGGTTGGTCAACTGAGCCCAATTCAGGGGGCGCAGGTAAAGGCCTATAGAGTCCCCTTTTTCTTCAGGAATATTCACCGATGCGTGAGACTCTTCAGAAGGCAGACTGCGCGGTGCGGAGAAGCCTCCTGCCATCAGTGCCGCCACTGCACTAAAAGGCAAAGCAAAGACCAGGGTCAGTAACAAACTGGCCCAAGGAAAAGTAACACCCGCACCGGGAGCCAGGGCCACGGTAACATTGCCAGCGATACTATCGTGTAACACAACTGGCACACTGATGGTCTCACCATTTTTTAAATCGCCCACTTCTGCCAGACTATTGGACTCCACATCTTCAATAGAGATACCAACGACGGCAGGCAACTCTAGTAATTGCCGGGCCAGTAGCTGCATGCTGATTCGATCATCAGCAACGATACGCTCCAGGCTCTGCCCTGCGAGAAAACTGGCGGCAGCCTGCGCCGAGGCCCGGTCTTTTTCCACAGCATCAGCATGTCGCTGCCCATAGTAATGGCCAAGAGCAGCGCTGCAGAATACGGCCAGAATCACCCAAATCGCTACGGCCAGCAGGCGCTGGCGAATACGTTTAGATAGGCGTGCAAATTGTTCGGGCAACTTGCGCAACAGAGAAATAATCGATACAGACATATTAAGCGGCTGAAATACCTTGCCTTGTTTTTTTATTACCTTGCGTTTCTTTTTCCTTTCGTCTTTATAAATCATCCTGACTGATAAAGACGTCGCCCAAAAAACACTGGCAAAGGTGCATGGACCCACTGGTGTTTTTAGGCTCACGACGGCCTACGGCCGCGGCGTATTTTATCCTCACAAAAAGCCAATAAGGCCCAGTGTAATTTCCTGTGCCGTTGGTCGATCCGGCAACAAAATAGTTCCACGGGTTTTTTTATTTTGTAACAAATAAGCGGGCCCAGGCTGCGGCGCTGATTTTAACGAAGATTCCCGCTAGAGCTATAATGCGTCGCTTATTGATTAAATTGGGGAGCTGCGCCATGGGCGACGAGACAAAAGCACAAGAATTTCATCTGCCCCTGGCACAAGTTATCCAGTCGCCCCTGGACAGCCCTGTGCGCTACCTCACCTATAGCGGCAACTATGCGCGACTGGGGCTTGAATACAGAGGTGCAGACCCTTTTCCGGACGCCACCAGTTGTGAGCTGAGCTTGCCCAGTGCTAAGCCTTCAGTCGTACAGTCCCCTTGGTGTTTAACCCTTCTGAGCCCAGCCGCCACCCTGACACAGCTACAACGCGTACTAAAGCTTTGTACCGAACAACAATGGCAAATCAACACTATCGACACTCTCGCCCACCGGCATGAGTGCACGGTAATTCGCCTCCAGCTCAGTGCTGAGTTGGAATTTTCCCCTGCGCGTTTCGCTTGCCTGCAACTGGCCGAGGAAATCGGAGCCGACCTGGTTTTACAGGATGGGGCCAGCCAGAGAGTACCGACACTGGCAGGCTTCGACATGGATTCCACTCTAATTGATGCGGAGGTGATCGACGAGCTGGCCAAGGTTACCGGTATCGGCGATCAGGTAGCAGCCATCACCGCAGCCGCGATGCGTGGCGAGCTGGATTTCCGGGATAGTTTCAAAAAACGTATGGCGCTACTCAAGGGCTTCTCCGAACAGCGCCTGGCAGAAATTGCCCAACAATTGCCCCTAAAGAAAGGGGCACAGAAACTGTTGTACTGCCTGCGTGAGCTTGAGTGCAAAACCGTCATTCTGTCCGGGGGCTTTACTTACTTCGCCAACTTCCTGCAGAGGGAACGACTTGCCGTAGATTTGATATACGCCAATGATTTGGAATTTGCCGAGGGTGCACTCACCGGTGAAGTGATAGAACCTATCGTGGACGGCACGCGCAAGCGGTTGTTGCTGGAGGAAACAGCAAGGAATATGGGGCTGTCGCTGGAACAAGTGATTGCAGTCGGGGACGGGGCCAATGATATCCCCATGTTGAACCTGGGTGCCCTGGGTATCGCGATTCACCCAAAGCCTAAGGTACGCCTGGAGGCACCACAGGCGATCACCCTATTCGGCCTTGATGCGGCGCTATACCTATTCGGCCTTAACGACCGCCAGATTGCCGAGTTGGGGCAACCCTGAAGCTGCCCCAGGAAAAGTCAGGTCATTGCATGTGGGAAGGGAAATGAATTCGGCCTGTTATCAGAACAGGCGCTCGGCTCATACTCACAGCCAACGGCCAAAAAACTGAGAAAAGCCAGCATTAAAATCCGTCTGTACATAGGTACCTCCCTTTGCCTTAATGGATTTTTATTCGAGCAGCAGGGTACGCAAAGGGTTCCACTTTGAACAGCAGTTTAATGATTTTTATGCCAGAAAATTGACGTGAAAATCTTCTTTTTGTACCAATTCGTTCAGCTTTGCTACACAAGAGATTACACAGGCATTTTTTAGTATTGCCCGCCGCTCAAACGGTACCCAAAAGCCTTTTTAGCGGATTTATTTGGTTAATCTTTGGGAAGAGTAAAAACGGGAAGATGCAGATAAAAAACCAGGGAAAACTTGGTGGTAGCCAGTGTTGCGCTGGCCCCAATCGGTATAAAGGGCGGCGATTTCGGTGCACAGCACCAAAATCGCACAAGCGACGAAGGTCGATCTAGCCCTCTTTCTTACCGTAAATTACCAGGCTGTTCACTTTCACCGTCAGCGGGTGATACCCCACCTTGGCGCGCTCGAAAATGCGTGCAGCCACATCCTGTTTACCAGACTCAACCATATTGCGATACAGCGGGCGCAGGAACTTGTTGCGGCCGATGCTGGTGAGGAAGCTCTCCAAACGATCGAAGGCCGGCTCATAGTCATTGCGCACAGCAATCATCAGCCAGCTGAAGGCCACTTCGTTATTGCGGGATTTGGTCAGGCCAAAGGCGCTGTCCAGTTCTTTCAACTGCGCTTCCGTCAGCTTCTCAGGCATACCGTCGAGGAAATACTTCCACTGATGGAAGGTCCAGCCTTTGGTATCGATATCCTTCGCCGCCAATTTGCCGTCCAACCATTGCTGACGCACCGGGTCCAACTTGCTGAAGGCATCGGACTGCGGGTGCGGTGCACCTTCGGGAATACCCGGCTCGAAGATCCACTGGTGAATCCGCTCGCGATCCAGTTTATCGGCGTGCTCAACCAGCAGGGTCTTGTCGAGGTACTTAACGAAGTCCTCAGTGGTGATGCTCTGGAAGGAGAAGTGGTTGAAGTACTCCATCAGGAAGCGGTCAAACGCTTCGCGGCCTACTTTCTGCTCCAGCTCATACAGGAACAGTGAACCTTTCTCGTAGGGAATATTGGAGAACACTTCATCGGGATCACGGCCGCGCAGGTCGATCGCCATAATCTCATCGCGGGGCTCTTTGTCCGCGAGGTCCGCTTGCAGATCGTCATAACCCAGGGCCATTTCCATCTGGTAACGCTCGTCACCATAGACAAACTGCATGATGCGGTTGGTCAGGTAAGTAGTGAAGCCCTCGTTCAGCCATAAGTCGCGCCAGCTGGCATTGGTCACCAGATTGCCGGACCAGGAATGGGCCAATTCGTGGGCGATCAGGGCCACCAGGCTTTTGTCACCGGCGATTACGGTTGGAGTGATAAAGCTCAGACGCGGGTTTTCCATACCGCCAAAGGGGAAGCTGGGCGGCAGGATCAGCAGGTCATAGCGGTCCCAATGATAGGGGCCGTAAACCTTCTCGGTCACCTCCAGCATGGATTCGGTATCGGCGAACTCCGCCGCTGCAGATTCCAACATGGAGGGTTCGGCGTAGACACCAGTGCGCTTGCCCATGGGTTTGAATTGCAGGTCGCCAACCGCCAGGGCGATCAGGTAGGAGGGAATGCGCTGGGGCATTTCGAACTCGTAAACGCCATCTTTGGCCGCCTGCGGGTCATTGTTCGCACTCATCACCGCGCGCAGTTCTTTCGGGGTACGAACGGTCGCCTTGTAAGTGATACGAACTTTCGGGGAGTCCTGCAGCGGAATAAAGCTACGCGCATGGATCGCCTGGGCCTGAGTGAACAAGAACGGGTGCTTCTTGCCCGCCGTCTGTTGAGGCTCAAGCCACTGTACGCCAGAGGCGCCAGGGACTGTGCGATAGCGGATGGTGATGCTGTTGGCATCTTCCGGCAACTCAATATTCAGCGGGGTGCCCAGGTGACCGTCTTTCTCGCCCATGGAGAATTTCACCGGCGCACCATTGGCTGCTACAGAAACCACTTCCAGCTCGCGGGTGTCGAGCACCATCGGCAGGTTCTTGTCGTTGAGGCGCTTGAAGTCCAGCTGGGCTTCGCCCTCGAGAACCTTGCGGGAGAAGTCTACAGTCAGGTCCAGATCCAGGTGCTGTACCTGGTAGTCATTACTGTTGGCAAAGGAGTGGTAATCCACACCGGATTCAGGCGCCTTCTCAGCGGCACTTTTCTTTTCAATCACGGCGGCTGCTTTTACCGACGCGCTTGCACTCTCAGCTTCGACTTTAGACGGCTCGGTCTTTGAGCACCCGCCGGCTACGGCGAGGCCGCCGACAATCAGGCTGGTGCAAAGTAAGCGGGGCAACATGGATCTACTCCCAGGGTATTCTGTTTTTAATCGCGACACAGCATACCCGAGAGTGCACAGATGCGGAATGATAGGGAGTTAATCGACGGCGGTAACAGCCCTAAGATCATCCCCCAAAGCATCCTCAAGCCGACAGTCATACTTTTTAATGCCTTCAAAATAGACAAAAGTCTCACTTTAGCTCGCTGCGGACGAATTTACCGACTAATTGAGCTGCTTCAGAAAAAATCTGACTGGAAATTAACAAAGCGTTCACCTTTCGAAGACAGACTGCGTGTCCTTTATAACAAGCACATAAAAAGGAGAGCACTATGTCTTTGTCCCGGAGGCGATTTCTGCAATTTTCCAGCGCCGGCCTGGCATCCCTGCCACTTCTTAAGGCCTACGGCTCCGGCCAGCAGCCTTTCCAGCACGGCGTTGCCAGCGGTGATCCCCTGGCCGATCGCGTGATTCTCTGGACCAGGATTACCCCATCGGAAGACCCTTTATTCCAGTCCATGGTGCCCTATAGCTGGCAAATCGCCCTGGACCCGGAAATGGCGCTGGTAGTGAACAGCGGCAACGGCATGACCGGCCCCGAAGTGGACTACACCATCAAGGTGGATGCCAGTGGCCTGCAGCCTGGGACAACTTACTACTACCGTTTTTATTCCAACAGCATGGACTCTCCTATAGGGCGAACCAGGACCCTGCCTGTAGGTCATGTGGACCGCCTGCGTTTTGCAGTAACCAGCTGCTCCAACTATCCAATGGGCTTTTTCAACGTCTACCGTGAAATCGCTCAACGTCCCGATTTGGATGTGGTACTGCACCTGGGTGACTACATCTATGAATACGGCCCCGGCGGCTTTGGCACCGGCACCGGGCTTGGACGCGAACCTATCCCCGCGAAGGAAATGGTGGATATCCAGGATTATCGCCTGCGCTACGCCCAGTATCGTTCCGACCCCGACTTGCAGGAAGCCCATCGCCAACACCCGTTTATTTGTGTTTGGGACGATCACGAAACCACAAACAATGCCTGGGCCGGTGGGGCAGAAAACCACGATCCCCAAGATGGCGAAGGTGACTGGTATGTGCGTCGCTCAGTGGCAAATAAGGCCTACTTCGAGTGGATGCCCATCCGCGACAACGGCATTCTGGACGTATTTGGGGATAGAGCCATTTATCGCAGTTTCCGTTACGGAAACCTGATGGACCTGATGATGCTGGATACCCGCATCGCCGCAAGGGATGAACAGGCCAACTGGTTTGACCAGAAAACAGCCGACAATCCAGAGCGCAGCTTACTCGGCCGACAGCAGGAAGAATGGTTGTACCGCGGCCTCACCCAATCTCAATCGGACGGTGTACGCTGGCGGGTACTCGGACAACAGGTGATGATGGCGCAGCTCACCCTGGCCAAGGATTTCTCCATTAACATGGATCAGTGGGATGGTTATACCGCCTCCCGTACTCGATTATTCGATCACATTGCCAACAACAACATCGAAAACTTCTTTGTGCTCACCGGAGATATTCACAGTTCCTGGGCCTGGGACTTGGCCAGCAACCCATTCAGCATTCTCGAATACGGACGCCTTACCGGTCGCGGTGCTCTCGGGGGAGAGTTTGTAACTCCCGGCGTAACCTCCAGCTTCCTCGATAAGTCACATCTAACTGACGTAGCCGCGATCGCCATGGACGGATTAATTCCGCACTTAAAGTGGGTCAATGTCACCCAGCGCGGCTATTTGCTGATGGATGTTTCCCACTCCCGTGCCAAGGCCCACTGGTACCATGTGGATACCGTCACCAGTAAGAGCTACAACGCTAGCCTGGCGAGGATGTACAAACAGAAGGCCGGCCAAAACCACGTACAACGCGCTTGGAGCGAGAGCACAGCCCCGGAGAATGCACCGGCGCCTGCGCCTGAGTATGGCGCCCTGGCCCGCAATGCTATCGCTGCCCTGCGCAACCGCTACAACGTATGACCTCACAGAGCTAGGTCCTGTAAAAAAAAGCGCGTAACCCGATGGGAAACGCGCTTTTCTTACAGATATAGGCTTGCGGAAATTAATCCAGACTAAAGTCGAAACTCATTTCCTCTGCCGGAGCCTGCACATAGTAGCCCTGGATATAATCGGTACCGGTTTGCCACAGGGTGGGTAACATGCTGGCCTGCTCGATATGAGGCACAATCACCTTGGTCTCTGCCTCACCCAAACGCTGTACCAGCCCGGCTAAAGATTCGCTGCTCTCTCCCTCGTCCTGGACTTCACGCACAAACGACGGATCTACCTTGGCCATATCCACCTTTACATGCTCCAGAGCTTTAAAGGGGTTCAAGCCGGTACCGAAGTGGCACACAGCCACGCGGCAACCGAGCTGCTGCACCTGAGTAGTGAAATCACGCGCTGCATGCAGGTTGCTGGTGATGTCCTCCTGGCGCAACTGGAAAATCACCGTGCTTGGCGGAACTTTGGCGGCCTTGAAAGCCACCCCCAGCCAGGCAGGCAAACTCGTATCGAGCAGGGAAGCTGTAGTCATATGCAGCATCAGCGATACATCCTTACCCTTAGCGCGAGCCGCAGCGGCAGCCTTAATCGCGGTGAGAATCACCCAGCGGTCCATCTTGGCGGAAAGACCAGCGTCGCCCAATTCCTGAAGGAACGCCAGTGGTGCCAGTTCTTCCTTGTCATCGAGCATACGCACCAGCACTTCATACATTTGCTCCCCAGTGCCCTGCAGGCTCAGGATCGGCTGGAATAAAAGCTTTAGGTTACCCGCCTCCAGGGCCTGTACCACCCGAGCGCGGTGGTAAGTATCAGCATCAGCGCCACTTTCGGTATCCGGCTCATACAGGACAAAATTGCCACCCTGCCTCTCCTCTCCCAGAGCTTGCTTATGAGCCACCTGCGCCTGCTCGAGCACCTGCTGTGAACCACTGGAGGCCTCGCTTAGCAGGGAAATTCCAATAGAGGCAGTAACCTGCTGGGTTTTGCCTGCAGCGTCAAAAATGGTATCGGAAATTTTCTTCAGGATATCGCGCGCGCGCTGCTCAATACTGTCCGGCGTGGTATCCGGGCTCAACAGGCAGAAGCTGTCATCACTATAATGCGCCAGGGTATCACCGCTTCGCTGGCATCCCTGTAGCAGTTCAGCCATGGCTTTCTGCAGTGCGTCTGCACCTGCAACGCCTACGGTCTTTTGCACCTCCTCGGCAAAGCGATCCACCTGGATAAACATCAGGCCACCGGTGCGATGGGAGTCCGCTGCAGATTTAATCGTGGAGTCGAGTAACGATAAAAAGTGCTGTCGATTAAACAGGCCAGTTAGCGGGTCGCGGTTTTTAATATCACTGAGTTGGGCTTCCAATTGCTCAGTGTCGCCCTTGCGCATGGCGATGCGCACTTGCAGGCAGCGCTCCTCTTCGTAAGTAGTACTGAGTACCTCCGCGCGAGTGGGTAACGGATCACCTGCAACGGTTCGAGCAGTAAACTTCCACTCCTTAGCTTCCACTTCATTGTTATCGATCGCACAACGCTTGAGAAAATCCCGTGCGCCTCCCTGCTCATTTTCAGCCAGCATGTCGATCAGTGGCTGGTACTCAACATCCTCACCACTTTCATAGCCAAAGCGCTCGGCGAAAGAGTCATTGGCATAAACGATTAGCCCATCGGATACATAGGCTATTGCATCCTTGGAGCTGTCCAGAAGCTCTTTGGCACGACCGAGAGTTGCGTGGTAACGACGATCATGCAGGCGTGCCTGGCGACGGTTATCCAAGGCGAGCATCTCTCGCTGAATCACCAACAGAAGGTGCTGGTCCTCATCTACTGTCACCACATCCCGTGCGCCCTGTTTTAACCCCTCCACAATTGGCTGGGAACCACTGCGTTCGGTCAACAGGATAACCGGTACATCTTTTTGCAGCTTACTGATGGTGCGTAGCGCCACTGCCGGCGGAATCTGGGTGCTACCCTCTGCGGCGATCACAAGGTCCCAGGTTTTATCCTGTACCAAGCGAGTAAAGACCGCTTCACTGGCAACATGCTGAGCCCGGTTGGGTCGACCCGCGTTGTGCAGCATGCTGACCAAGCGCTGCGCCTCGGAGGGCATATCGTGAATCAGGAGGAGTCGGATAGTGTCGTTGCTACTCATTTTTTGCTCTATTTATTCAGGGCAGCGTACCGCTACCGCATGCGGTAAGTTTAGGGGCCCCCTGTAGTGGCATACAAGGCCACATCGGGGTGGTACGCGTGACTCAAGTCACACAAATCTCCCTGTCGTAAATGCACACCTTAGAATTATCATCTGCTAATTAGTAATCACTAACTGGCTCTGGAAACCTTATTTCTTTCAACCTACAGCCTAAGACGAGCCCAGAGGTCGGCGGCAACTATATAGATAGGCGAGTCGGTACATTTAGCCTAGATCAATTTAACGCTATTTTTACAGCACTTTAATCCTGGTACTTTATGGAGGAATAACCTTCTGTATTTTCTAGTTGCTTTCAGATAACTCTATGGGTGTTTTGGAGGGTACACCGGGGATTTCCCGCACCAATTTCGGTACCAAGTATCCAGGCAATCGATGACGTAGTTCTTCAATTATTTGCAACGCCCTGCTATCACTCACTTCAAAATGCGCCGCACCCTTGACCCTATCTAACTGGTGCAGGTAATAAGGCAACACGCCCGCGTCAAACAGTGTTTCGCTAAGGCCTTCCAGGGCTGCACAACTATCATTGATACCACGCAACAGTACCGCTTGATTCAGCAATGTGACTCCAGCAGCGCGAAGACAAGAAAGTGCGTTACGTACCTCATCATCAATTTCGTTGGCGTGATTACAGTGCAGAACTAATACCGGCTTCAGGCGTGAGCCAGTAAACCAGGACAGCATTTCGTCGGTGATACGGCTCGGCGCCACTATTGGTAAGCGGGTGTGAATGCGCAGTTTATCCAGATGTGCTATCTGCACCAGCTCATTACTTAGCCAAGAGAGCTGGCGATCATTGATCACCAAAGGATCACCACCGCTTAAAATCACTTCTCGCAACTCCGTATGTGCACGCACATAATCCAGAGCCGCCGACCACTGCTTTCGATTCAGGTGGTTCTCACTGTAGGGAAATTCGCGGCGAAAACAGTAACGACAATTCACCGCACATTGCCCTGCAGTAATTAGCAGCAGGCGACCGTGATACTTATGCACCACTCCGGGCAGAGGGTTTGCCTCAGCCTCCTGAAGAGGGTCTGCACTAAACCCCACCACTGTTTCCAACTCTGCAGCACCGGGTAAAACCTGCAGAAGTAATGGATCTTTCGGGTCAGCAGGTCGCATACGCTTGATAAATGGACGCGGCACGCGCAAGGAAAACTGGCTACTAGCATTCAGGGCTTCGGGTAATTGGGCTGGATCCAATTGCAACAACCGGATTAGCTCGGCAGGATCAGTGACCACATCAGATAAATCATCCTGCCAGCGGCGGGACTCACGAGTGCCGATCAGTTTGCTGTCGATAGGTGATGGATTCGCCATAGGGTTACGCAGGCATTAGGGAAAACACTAGAGGTGAGGCAATTGTACCAGAAGCGGACTACAGCCCGGGCAACTCTGCGATGCATGCCCGAATAAGCCTGGCTCGAAGCCAAATATCATCAAAGCAAGAGGATCAGAACCATATAGTCACGCGCACTGCAAACCAACAAATATCGATCCAGGCCGAAAAGCTCGACCTGAACCCTATGAAGCAAGCCCAACGCAAGAGTTTATCCGTATATTTTCCAACTATTGTCTATTCAACTTCATCACAAAAACAGTAAAAAAAAATTGAAGAATAAACTAGCGCCAAACGGCTTGAGAAAACAGTAGTAGCAATACGGTTCGCCCCAGCAGGTCCCTATGGGCTTGGCCTGGAAGCGAAGCGGCAACTTCACCGCCCGAGAGAACAAAGAATTATCCTTGAATAAAGAAACACGCTTAGTAAAAAAATAACTATCAAATTGAAAATATTACTTTTCGTACAAATTTCTTTAGGAAATTCTTCATAATTCCCCCATTCCCAACAGGGTTAATACGGTGTTAATTTAACCAAAGACAAAGCAATAATAACCTTGTCTTTCTTGAATTCAGTGCACTCGAATTTCAATAAAAATTAAATCGGGGTAATAACCTAGCCCTGCAGAAAAATGGAATTACAAAAAGGAAAAATTCGATGGAAATGCAGCTCGAATTACTTGAGGCAAATAAAGATTTACTGATTGAGCAGACCCGCGCTCATCCTTTCCTCAAGCGCTGCCGCGATGGCTCTGTAACCATAGAAGAGCTGAAAATTTTCCTGGTACAACAGGGAATTTACAGTAGTTACTTCGTGCGTTACCTGTGTGCGATGATGGCAAATCTCCCCAGTAATAAAGAGGTTCACGAACTGGCAGAAAACCTGATGGAGGAGCTTGGCCTGGAGCCGGACAGCCCCAAGCCACATGCAGAAATTTACCGTGAAACCCTCGAGCATTTTGGCTTGAGCCTGGAAAATGCGGAAATGCTGCCGGGCACTCAATATTTGATAGACACTATGTTCCAGCACTGTCGCGACCTGCGAGCAAGCTCCGGTCTGGGCGCACTGTGTCTGGGAGCCGAAGCCTTGGTACCGGATCTGTACAGCGATATTGTTGCCGGCTTCCGCTCCTGTGGTATCGCTGACAAACATCTCACCTTCTTCTTGCTGCACATTGAATGTGATGATGGTCATGCAGAAACCATTCGTGACATTATGATCGAGATCGGCAGTCAGGATGCCTCGCAACTCGACGTTATGCTGGATGCAGGCCGCCGCCTGGTACAAGCCCGCCAGCAGTTTTTTGACTCGATCGAAACTGCCTACCACGCCATGACCCCAGAGCAAGTCCAGGCAATCCCTGCCTAAGCCGTGTGTGCCCAGCAACTAAAAAGTAGCTGGGCACTGCACAAGGATGTGAAGGCAATAGCACTAACCCCACACCTGTTGCGATAAATTCAAAATGGGATTTTTCTAGAGGCATTCTGCAAGACAGTGCCCCTCGAAATCCTATGCTATCAGCATTGGAGTACAACATGGCTGAAACACTATCCATGCAAAAACGCGAGCTTATTGAGCGCGCCAGCAAATCCATGAAACTACACTTGGACATGCCCCAATGGTCCCTGCGGGAGAAGCTTGCACTTACCTGCCGCATTTTATTTACTCATGGGCACGATTCCGGTTTGGCAGGGCAAATTACAGCCCGCGCAGAAACCCCGGGCAATTACTATACCCAGCGACTTGGCTTAGGCTTTGATGAAATTACCGCATCCAACCTGCTCGAAGTCAACGAAGACCTTGATGTCCTGTCCGGTGAAGGGATGGCTAACCCCGCTAACCGTTTTCATACTTGGATTTACCGAGCAAGGCCGGATGTAAAGTGTATTGTGCATTCCCACCCAATTCATATTTCCGCACTGTCCATGCTGGAGCGTCCACTGAAAATTTCCCATATGGACGCCTGCATGTTGTATGAGGATATCGCTTTCCTCAAAGAGTGGCCCGGCGTACCGGTAGGAAACAACGAAGGCGAAATTATTGCGGAGGCAATAGGGGACAAACGTGCCATTCTCCTTGCCCACCATGGTCTGATCATCGCATGTCGCTCGGTGGAGGAAGCCTGCTCCATGGCCCTGCAATGCGAGCGTGCCGCCCAGCTGCAGATGCTGGCGGAATCTGCAGGTACCATTCAGGACATAGCGCCGGAGTTGGGCCGCGAGGCTCACGATTGGATACTGCAGGAAAAGCGCAGCCAGGCAACCTTTGCCTATTACGCCAGGCGCCTGCTGCGGGACATTGATAACACCAGCGATAACCCCCTGAGCTGATACACACTCCTGTCACCCTCTGCAGTCCGCAAGCCTTGCGGTTCGCGGACTGCTTCAAATCTACCACTAGGCCCAGCCGTAGCGCTTCGTTCAAGGCGCCCCCCTCCTGTATAATCTCGCCCCATCTTTTCAGGGCTGCCGGTGAATTCTTTGCGCCGGAGCCGAACGAGTCGCTCGCAGCTATCAGATTTGGCGGCAGCCAACAGAGCTACCCGGCCTGAACGGGAAGAAAAACTCGTTAAAAATCATATAGATAAACGACTTATAAGGGCTCTATTTGCTATGGCTAGTTACTCCACCAACGAATTTAAGGGCGGCCTCAAGGTAATGCTGGACGGCGACCCCTGCTCTATCGTGGAAAACGAGTTCGTAAAACCTGGCAAGGGCCAGGCATTTAACCGCGTAAAACTGCGCAACCTGAAGACCGGACGAGTTTGGGAACGTACCTTCCGCTCCGGCGAGAGCCTGGAAAGCGCGGATGTAATGGATCGCGAAATGGAATACCTCTACAACGATGGAGAGTTCTACCATTTCATGGAGCCAGAAACTTTCGAACAGCACCAGGCCAGTACAGATGCCGTGGGGGATGCAGCTAAGTGGCTCAAGGAACAGGATATTTGCACTGTGACCCTTTACAACGGTGTACCGCTGGCAGTAACCCCCCCCAATCATGTGATCCTTGAAATCACTGACACCGACCCTGGCCTGCGCGGTGATACCGCCCAGGGTGGCACCAAGCCCGCTACCCTGGCTACCGGCGCCGTAGTTAAGGTGCCCCTGTTCCTGGAGATTGGCGAAACCATCAAAGTGGACACGCGCACCGGCGAATATCTGGGCCGCGCCAAAGAAGACTGATTTTTCCTTCCCTGTGGGCGGCCACCCGGCCGCCCGCTGCCTGAGCCACTTCAATGACTACTGACCTATGGCGCCCCAGCGCCACCATTAAAGCCCTGCGCCAACGCGCCTCGCTTCTAGCAAAGATCCGCCACTTTTTTACCCAACGCCAGATTTTGGAGGCGGACGTACCGGTGCTATCACGCCGCGCTACCAGCGATCCACACATCGAATCTATCAGTGCCCTGTGTAGTGGCTCTCCCGCCTACCTCGCCACCAGCCCGGAGTTCGGCTTAAAACGGCTGCTGGCCGCAGGCATTGGCGACTGCTACTACTTGGGCAAAGCCTTTCGTCAGGGCGAGGCAGGTAGCCGCCACAATCCGGAATTTACCATGCTGGAGTGGTACCGCTGCGGTTGGGATGACCACCGCCTGATGGATGAGGTAGCAGACTTACTCCGCAAGGTACTGGGTATTTCCCAGATGCAATCCCTCAGTTATCGCGCGCTTTTTCAGCGTGAACTACAACTGGACCCCCACAGCGCCAGCGACAGAGAGTTGATCGCCTGTGTCGAACGGGAAGTGGAGTTGTCCTTTACCCCTGTCGAGCGTGCCGAATGCCTCGATCTACTGATGAGTCATCGCCTGGAGCCCGCCATGGGCGAGGGTATTACCCTGCTCTTCGACTTCCCCGCTGACCAGGCCGCACTCGCCAAAGTGATTCCAGACGAACAGGGCATTCCGGTCGCGCGTCGCTTTGAGGCCTATGTCGGAGGGCTGGAATTGGCAAACGGCTACTGGGAGTTGACCGACAGCACCGAACAGCTACGTCGTTTCGAGGCAGACTTGGCCTACCGAAGGGCCCATAACCGCATTGCAAACCCCTTTGAAGAACGCCTGGTTTCTGCCATGCAAGAGGGCATGCCCGAATGTGCAGGTGTGGCTTTAGGGGTGGACCGCCTGTTGATGCTGGCAGGAGGCTATGACTCTATCGAGGATGTCATCGCCTTCCCCATAGAGCGCGCCTAAATTCTACTGATACCTACTCACTAACGTGTACAGTAAGTTAGGGAGAGTAAACATAGCGGGCTACTTCGCCCACAGCAAAAAAACCACAATCCAGAGGCAATTGCTGTTTATTCGCCGGCGCAAGTGCCACCAGGCTGCGATGGTGGCTGGCCTGGGCCTGCTGAAGCAAGTGACGAAAGAGTGCACGGCCGATTCCACGGCTCCGGTATGCCTCTAACGTAACGAGGTCATAAAGACCCAATGCATCGGCGGAGGCAAACAGGCAACCCGCCGCCACTGGGGTACCCTCCAAGCGCGCGAGAACAAACTTGAGCCGCGCACGTTTCTGTTCAGGTATATCTACCAACGCCCGATAAAACTTTTTCAGCTGCGCCCCTTCCTGGACGCTGCCACACCCAGCCGCCTGTACTTCTGCATAGCTGGCGAGATCCTCTTTTTTTACGGAGGATATCACCAATTTTTCATTTTCATCTGCTCCTGCCGCAGCATCCGGGCTGAGGCGCTGGATCTCTGCCGCCATAGCCACTTGCGACTGCCTGCGCTGCAAACCCATTTCTGCCAAGGCACTGTCATCCTGAGGCTTGGAGGCACTGTGCCAAAGGGTAAAAGGACTGTGGCGCTCAGCAAAATAATCCAGCGCAAACCGTTGCAGTATACGCGGTGGCATTACCGAATTTGAGACCACCTGGTTGAGACGACCCGACAGTAGACCACTATCACTGCGCACTATTCCGGTGATTTCCTTGGTGTGATTTGGATTGAGTAAGCCCGCACAATAGCTGGCGTGGTTCTCGAGGTTTCGACAGACGAGGTTTTTGGCGCTGAGACTGTATTTCATGGGTACAAGGATAGTTCCATTTATCCGTTTCCCTTGGGAAGAAGTTACCCCGTTGTTTCAATACAAACGGAGTAACAATCGCTACTTTTCCACTTGTGAAAGGGCGCATTGATCCATGGACATAGCCGGCTGGGCACAAGTTGCCGGCCCCTGAACCTTGGCAGGTACCCCAGCCACCAGTGTCTTTTCCGGGACCGGTTTTAGTACCACACTGCCGGAGGCCACCTGGGCACATTCACCCACTTCAATATTGCCAAGTACTTTGCTACCAGCGCCAATCAGGACGCCACAGCGGATTTTCGGATGGCGATCGCCACTCTCTTTACCAGTGCCACCCAGGGTCACCGACTGCATAATGGAGACATTATTCTCCACCACTGCGGTTTCACCGATAACAATACCAGTCGCGTGATCCAATAATATCCCCTCTCCCACCTTAGCTGCGGGGTGAATATCCACACTGAAAACTACAGATACCCGATGTTGTAGAAATAATGCCAGTGAGCGGCGCTGCTGTTTCCACAACCAATGTGCCACCCGGTATACCTGCAGCGCGTGGAAGCCCTTGAAATATAAAAAGGGCTCAAAAAGGGAGTTACAGGCAGAGTCACGCAAGTAAATAGCATTCAGGTCTGCGCGGGCAGCGTGACCGATACTTGGGTCCGCCTCCAGGGCCTCATCGATCACTTCGCGGATCAACAATGCTGGTGCTACAGCGTTATCCAGTTTATTGGCCAAGTGAAAGCTAAGCGCCGCCTCCAGAGAGCTGTGATTGAGAATAGTGGCATGCAGAAAGCTGGCGAGAATGGGCTCCTGCTCTACTTGCTGCGCTACTTCAGTACGAATTCTTTCCCATAACAGGTCCGTCTTTGCCTCTGCGCAGGTGACATTCATTGCGGGTTTTTCCATGTTAGACCGCTCCCAGTGTCAGTGGAGGTTCCAGCAGCGCTGACTGCTGCTCGCGTAATGCCAGTATATGTTCAGCCCAATAGCGGGCCGTATTGAACCAGGGGAAAGCCTGGGGAAATGCCGGGTCCTGCCAGCGACGTGCCAGCCAGGCAGCGTGATGCATCTGGCGAAGGCAACGCAACGGTTCCACCAGCTGTAACTGCTGGGGATCAAAACTATAGAAGGTTTCATAACCTTCGAGAACCGTGTCCAGGTATGCAGTTTGCTCAGCGCGGTTGCCGGAGATCAACATCCAAATATCCTGGATAGCCGGCCCCATCAGGCAATCATCCAAGTCAACAAACCAGGGGGTGTCATCGCGCCACAGGAAGTTGCCGCTGTGGCAGTCACCGTGCAGGCGCAACAGATCCCAGTCACGCTCAAAAAGTGGGGCCACCTGCTCAATGATATGACCCGTAACGGAGGCATAGGCCTCCCGGTTCTCCAAGGGCAGGAAATCACCACCGAGAATAAATTCGCGGCTGTCGATGGCAAAGTGCTGCAGGGTCAGGGACGGGCGATGGCTAAACGGCTTAGCACTACCTACAGCATGGATGCGTCCAAGCATGGTCCCCACCTGCTCCAGGTGATCAAAATTATCCATTTCCAACTGGCGCCCACCGCGACGGGGAAACAACGCAAAGCGGAAACCTTGGGATTCCAGCAAGGTGCGTCCGTCAAATTGCAGGGGCGCCACTACGGGAATTTCCTCTTCTGCCAATTCCAGGGTGAACTGGTGCTCCTCCAATATCTGCTGATCGCTCCAGCGATCCGGGCGATAAAACTTGGCGATCAGTGGTTCCGTACCCTCAATACCCACCTGGTAAACGCGATTTTCATAGCTGTTTAAAGGGAAAATACGCGCATCAGAGACAAGCCCACTACTCTCAACGCAGTCAATCACCACGTCCGGCGTGAGGGCTTCGTAGGGATGGTGATTCTGGGCCATAGCGGGTACCAACTGGATTGCAGCTGGCTATGCTAACGCGGTGGCAGGGGCGGGGACAAACACTGAATTAGATTGTTATGCCTGGCTGTGGCCTCAGTAGAAAAATAAGCGCAGTGCTGCGGTTCGACACTCTGACGTACCAGCCGTGCTCTATGCAATTTTAACCGCCATTTTCCCGCTGTTGCTGCAATAGCTGAACTACGCGGTCGCGGCCAAACACCTTGGCAAAATCCTCTGCAGAGTGCCCAGCTTTATTGGCTTGCTGTGGATCACAATCCTGCTTAAGTAAAGTGCGGGCAAGGGCAAATTCACCGCGGAAAACCGCCGCCATCAGAGCAGTATTCCCACGCCGATCCTGTACACAGGCGTCAGCGCCCTTTTGCAATAGGTAGTTCACCGCCTGCGCATTGCCGTTATAAGTAGCAATCATAAGGGCCGTATAGCCTTTGGAATTGCGAACGTCCAGGGGGAAACCCGCTTCGGAAAATTCACGCAATACTTCAGTATCACCGACCCTGGCCGCAGCAAAATAATACCGGGAGAGTTCGGCAAAACCAGAGCCGGCATTTCCTGGCTCTTCGGCCTGAACACCCAGGGCAAGTAAGAGCAGCGTGGATAATATTGATCTCATAGTTGCATCTCTCAAATATTGCGGGTGACAAAGCCACCCGCTCTCCAGCTAAATTTACTGAACCAGCTTCCTGACTCGAACCAAATCTCCACCAACAGCTTTGGTCAGGCGTTGTCCGTAATCATTGTCGGCTTGGTAGAAGTAGCTCAGCATAATGTGCTTGGTATTGTCATCGCGCACTTTACCCAGATCGCCAGCCAGGTTTTCGATCAGATTCTGGCGTTCTTCCGGGCTCAGACTGCGATAGAAGGCACCCGCCTGAGCAAAAGGCAGCTTCTTCTCAATCGCCTTTTGCTGGGTGCGGCCACTTAGAGGTTTACTGCTGTAAAGGCCTTTCGGGTCCTCATTGCGCACATCGATGCGGCTCGGCTGGTAATTCACAGTAGAAGCCTGTTGACCGTAATTGCCTGCTCCATCCTGATTCCAGTTGGTTACCGCCACGCGGGGGCGGTTGATCGGCAACTGCTGGTGGTTGGCGCCCAGGCGATACATTTGAGTATCAGAGTAGGAAAACACACGCCCCTGTAACAAGCGGTCTTCAGATGGCTCAATACCGGGAACAATATTGGCTGGCGCAAACGCGGATTGCTCGGTTTCCTGGAAGAAATTAGTGGGCACACGGTTGAGCGTCATAGTGCCGACTTTGGTTTCTTTCACGTCCAACCACATTTTGGTGGCATCTAACGGATTGTAATTAAAGCTGTTCAGCTGCGAGGGCTTCAGCACTTTAATATACAAGTCCCACTGGGGATATTCGCCCTTTTCAATCGCCGCATACATATCGCGGGTAGCATGACTGAAGTCCTTGCTCTGAATTTCCGCTGCCTCTTCCGCAGTCAGGTTTTTAATACCCTGACGGGTTTTCCAATGAAATTTCACATAATTCACATCACCCTTGTCATTAACAAGCTTATAGGCGTGAACGCCCCAGCCATCCATCTGACGCAAGTTGGCTGGTGTACCGTAATCGGAATAGACCCAACTCAACATATGGGTGGATTCCGGCACGTGGCTGAAAAAATCAAAGAAGCGATTGGGGTCCTGCTGATTAGTCACCGGGGAGGGCTTCAGCGAATGAACCATATCCGGGAATTTAATCGCATCACGGATAAAAAATACCGGCAGGTTATTCCCTACCAAATCCCAGTTACCTTCTTCTGTATAAAATTTGGTGGCAAATCCACGCGGATCGCGCAGGGTTTCCGGTGAACCCTTAGAGTGAATTACAGTAGAAAAGCGCACAAACACGGGAGTTTTGCTACCGGGCTCAAAGACCGCAGCGCGCGTTAAGTGGCTGATATCCGCTATAGGCACAAATTCACCGTGAACTCCGGTTCCTCGCGCATGCACCACTCTCTCAGGGATACGTTCTCGCGCGAAGCGTTGCAATTTCTGAATTAAGTGCACATCCTGTAATAGGTTACCGCCATTCTCTCCTGCAGTCTGGGAGTTCTGGTTATCACCCACCGGCGCACCATTATCGCGGGTAAGTGTCTCAGCATTGGCGCCTCCTATGAGGCCAATAGTTAATGCAAATAAGGGAAGGTATTTCATCGCTGGGTTTGCCCCTGTAGTTGTTTCTATCACAGGGGAAAAGCTTATAGGGGCGAACAATAAGCTGGAAATTGGACCTTATTATCGTTCTTATAGCGGGGATTAATTGAGAGAGAAAGTTGAATTACTCCAGAGATAATGCCCTCAATTATCCTGTTATTTTTTCACATGCTTGGGCATCAGATACCAAAGGATTACAGCAACCAAATAAAGCGCAGGTATATCTCCCATCAGGTTTTCTCGCTCTGTAACATCAACAAGGGCCTGAATTAACATAATGGTTGCGTGCACCAGACTCGACCAAATAGTAAACCAAATTAAGCTGGCATCAGCCGCCGGGTTTTTGGCCGCGCGAATTAGAAATACTCCCAGGGTGGCATATACACCCATTATCATCTGCTCATATTCCGGTTGTCGAGGAGTCCAGCCCCATCCCGCAGGCCATATCCACATCATCATTGGAAAAATAGCCAGAATAAAAATCAAGCCAACAACAACCAGCGCAATAGACAGATACTTGGCGCGAGCATTATCATCCATAAAGCTCTCCAGCAGTTATCAGTAAAGTTAAGCTCTTTAGCTAGCCCTGCAGGTCGCCTGGAAGATGGCAGACCACTTCCAGGTTATTGCCATCGGGATCTAAAACGTAGGCCGCATAGTAGTCTGGATGATACTGCTCATAGACGTCGGGCACACCATTATCGGTGCCTCCGGCCTGGAGCGCGGCCCGGTAGAAATCACGCACCACCTCGCGCTCTTCCGCGCGAAATGCGATATGTAATTGTCCGCTGGCAGGTCCGCTACTATAGATCCAGAACTCAGGTTTATCCGCCCAGCCAAAACCGGCAGAATTATCAAACTCCATCACCAGCTCATATCCCAGAGGAGTGAGGGACTGGCGGTAAAAGTCACTGCTACGCGCAAGGTCCTGAACTGGAATTTTGATATGGTCCAACATGCATAAGCTTCCAAAGTAAAGCAGTGGCAATATCGACAACCTGCAAGATAGTCCAGCGGATTGAAGTGTGCCCTTTTTAGGGAAAATCATGTCGGCTTTTACAGCCTATGAGACTGTCTTTAAGCGAACAAAAAACTCTGTAGAGAATGCCATTGCGTATACAAATCTCAAATGACATATCTAATTTGGCCAGGAAAACTGGCCAGAAAAATTTAGTATTCACGTCATCATCTAAGGGGTGACATACCAATGATGTAATCCATAGGCCGCCACCCCAAAACCAAAGATAAGCTGGCCAACTAGTAGCACACGAAATGCAAACGTATATCGAGCGAGATCCCCCCTGCGTATTGCGTCATTGGAAAAGATCCTGGCTTCCTCTGGAAAATTCTGCTCCAACGTTTTAAGAGCCGGCACAGCAAGTTTAAGTAGTTGACGGCTTCGGATATCCATTAGCCAGAATACAGTTACCAGGATTACCACAAATCCGCCCAGCAGAGCCAGGATAAGGGGATGAAAGTTTTTCTCTACCGCGGTGAAGATGCCCCCCTCGACAAACATGGTTAATACCACAAAGAAATTAAATACCTTGAGTCGCTGATCTGCGGCAAAACGGTAGTGCTCGCAAAGATACTGTCCCTGCTCCAAACGGATTCTCCTTTACTGCATTGAGCAACTGGGCTTACCCCAATCTGCTAAAAGCTTGTCGTTATGTTCAAGCCTTGTCAGCTATAAAATGGCTGTTTTTACTGCCAGTAAAAAAGCCGGGCTAAACCCGGCTTTTGCATTATGTCTCAGCGCGCTATGGCGGCTAATCAAAGCATTGATGTGGTAAGTCTCTATTAGCGATTTTCGCGATGCTCTACCAGCTCGTCAACTACTGAAGGGTCCGCGAGTGTGGAGGTATCTCCCAAGTTATCCAGCTCATTACAAGCAATCTTACGCAAAATACGACGCATAATTTTGCCCGAGCGGGTTTTTGGTAATCCAGGTGCCCACTGGATGAAATCGGGCTTGGCAATAGGACCTATTTCTTTGGAACAGAGATCTATCAGCTCCTGATGTAGCGCATCAGAGGGAAGGCACCCTGACTTCAAAGTAACAAAAGCATAAATGCCCTGCCCCTTAATATCGTGGGGATAGCCAACGACTGCCGCTTCCGCCGTATCATTGTGCAATACCAGGGCACTCTCAATTTCCGCAGTGCCCAGGCGGTGGCCGGACACATTCAATACATCATCTATGCGGCCTGTAATCCAGTAGTAGCCATCCTCATCCCTGCGCGCCCCATCGCCGGTGAAGTAATAACCGGGATACATGGAGAAATAGGTATCGATCATGCGCTGGCGATCTCCGTAAACTCCACGAATTATTGAGGGCCAGCTTCTCTTGATCACCAAAGAACCCTCACCTACACCATGAATTTCCCTGCCGTTCCCATCTAAAAGCGCCGGCTGGACACCAAAGAATGGCTTGCTAGCGGAGCCGGGTTTAAGTGCCAGAGCTCCAGGCAGAGGGGTGATCATATGGGCACCAGTTTCAGTCTGCCACCAGGTGTCCACAATTGGGCAGCGCTCATCGCCAACTACCTTGTAGTACCACTCCCAGGCCTCCGGATTAATCGGCTCACCAACGGTACCCAGCAGACGTAATGAGCTTCGATCCGTACCTGTTACAAATTTATCACCGGCTCCCATCAGCGCGCGAATTGCTGTCGGCGCCGTGTAAAAGCTATTTACTTTGTGTTTATCTACAACCTGCCAGAACCGGGATGCATCGGGGTAAGTGGGTACTCCCTCAAACATTAAACTCGTAGCGCCAGCGCACAGGGGTCCATAGACGATATAGCTGTGTCCTGTGATCCAACCAACATCAGCAGTACACCAAAAAACCTCGCCCTCTTTGTAATCGAATACATATTTGAAAGTCATAGTGGCCATCAATAGATAGCCAGCAGTGTTGTGTAAAACTCCCTTGGGCTTTCCAGTGGATCCGGAGGTATACAAAATAAAGAGAGGGTCCTCTGCGCCGATAACTTCTGGCGGACAGTCACTTTCCATTTCGACCACGGACTCGGCATACCAGATATCCCGCTTACTGTCCCAGTCCACCGCTGTGCCCGTATGTTTAACCACTATCGCCGTATGCACATTGGGGCAGTCTGCCAATGCTTTATCCACATTGGCTTTCAGGGGCACTCGCTTACCGCCGCGGACCGCTTCATCAGCAGTAATCACCAGGCGACAATCGGAATCGAGGATGCGATCTTTCAGGGATACCGGGGAGAAGCCACCAAACACGACCGAGTGCACCGCACCGATACGGGCACAGGCGAGCATAGCGTAGGCTGCCTCGGGGATCATCGGCATATAGATACAAACCCGATCCCCTTTTTTAACCCCTCGGGACTTCAGTAGGTTGGCCAGCCGGCACACATTTTCGTATAGGCTTTGGTAGCTGATTGCCTTGCTGTCCGCGGGATCATCCCCTTCCCAAAGAATCGCTGTCTGCTCGCCACGGTTGGCCAGATGTCGGTCAATACAGTTCACGGTTACGTTTAACTGACCATCAGAAAACCAGGCGGCGTGGCCTTTGTGCAGATCCTCCTCAAGAACTTGCGTAAACGGCTTGTCCCACTGCAAAAAGTCCTTGGCCTGTTGCGCCCAAAATGCCTCTGGGCTCTCCACCGATTGGCGGTACATTCTTTCGTAGTCTTCAGCGCTAATAAGCGCGTTGGCAGCAAAACTGGGGGGAACCGGGCGGGTATGCACTTCAGACATCATCCTCTCCTTTATTATTAGCGCAGCAAGGCCAGCTTAGAGAAACCTGAAATTATTAGAGCTTTATTCTTGCCACTTTATAACATAGCCACTGCGAAATAATCTCCACATCTCACAGCCCAGTGTATTGGTAGGCGATAATTCTATGCAGGCCCTGTAAGATAAAGCCACAACAAAAAAGAAGATAATGGAATAAAATTGGTTAATAAATCGCCTGTTTATTGCAGAAAATGCAGATACCGATTAAATCCAGATATCATTTTCAGCAGTTAACTCTCCACAGGCATCACCGGTATTAACAACCCCTTTGGGCTCAATCAGCAGGACTTCACATTCCTGTTCAGCCTTAGGTTTATGCTCCACACCTTTAGGCACTACTGTCATCTCACCGGGCCCCAGAGAAATGACTCTATCACGAAATTCAATCTCCATATTGCCCGAAATTACAATAAATACTTCATCGGTATCGGGATGATCATGCCAGGTAAACTCCCCTTGGATTTTCACCAGTTTTAACTGGTAATCATTCATCTGGGCAATTACCTTAGGGGACCAGTGTTCCGAGAAAAGACTCAGCTTTTCTTTAAAATTGACAACTTCAGAACTCACTTTTTGATGCGTAGTTATCATTGGTCTAAATTTATTTATGCTCAAAACTCAATTTGGTCAAGAAGAACCGATAAGTTCTCTGAGAATACCCACAGTATGCTGGCTAAATACCTGTATTCCCGATTTTTCAAGAAGCGCAGATACGACACCAACACCGACTATTTTCTTTCCTGAAAAACTGCCATCGTAAATATAACCGCTGCCGCAAGACGGGCTATTTTCAGTAAGCACTGCATAACGAATATTATGTCGACGACATAGTTTGAGGGCCAGTTTAGCCCCCAACAAAAACTGGTCGGTTAAATCTTTTTTTTCGCTTCCTATAACTCTGGCTGCACCCGTTAAAATGTCTGCTCCATTACCACCGCTGATCTCCGCCGGCGCTCTCGGAATAGGCAGTCCGGCCGCAACTTCCGGACACAGAGGAACTATCTCCTGGGTTTCCACAAGCCAATCAAAATCACTGTTGTAGACCTCAACATCAGTACCGTTGTAACGCACGGCACACCCCAGGAGGCAGGAACTAACTAGTATTTGGGTCATATACACCTGCGACCAAAGAAGACACAATAGGGAATCCAGTTCAATGGTCAGTGTACTTTAGATTACACGGTGAGGATAAGTTGCCTGGCAAGCAGATTGAGACAGAAAGCCTGATTAGCAAGACAGGTCAAACCGGTCCTAGCGAACTGCCCATACATAAACTCATTAGAGACAGAAATCATGCAGCGTTCAATCTTATTGTTGATAATCTGCCTGTTAACAACCCCTGTGGCTAACGCCAAGCAACTGGCAATTACATTCGATGATGCCCCTCGTAAAGCCGATGGATACTTTGACGGACCAACCCGAGCCAAAACGTTAATTGATAGCCTGAAAGAGCATCAGATTGGCAAAGTGACCTTTTTTTCCAATACCCGGTTCCTGGACAAGGAAGGCTTGGAGCGAATGCGCCTATACGACAGAGCCGGACATATTATTGGCAATCACACTCACAGCCATCCAAACTTTCTAAATACAGAGCTACCCACCTACCAGAAGGAGTTTCTACAGGCACACCAGTTACTCCAGCAATTTGACAATTTTAAGCCTTATTTTCGCTTCCCCTACCTGCGCGAAGGGGAGACTGTCGAAAAACGGGATGGCATGCGAAACCTGTTGCAGGAACATAATTATCTCAATGCCTATATCACCTTAAATAATTACGACTGGTATATCGAAGAGCTTTTCCAAACGGCAGTGAAAGATGGGAATCCGGTTGATTTGGAGAGACTCTCCAACTTTTATGTCGACGTCCTTATGGCAAGTATTAATTACTACGATGATATGGCAATTAAATATCTCGGACGTTCACCCAAACACGTAATATTGCTGCATGAAATGGATATCACAGCACTGTTTATTGGTGATCTGGCTCAGCGACTAAGGCTGGAGGGGTGGGAAATAATTTCTTTGGAAGAGGCCTATCAGGACCCCATCGCTGATTACCAACTCGGTCAACCAATTAAATACAACCCCGGCAGAATTGGCGAAATCGCTCTAGCTAAAGGACAAAAGAAAAACCTCTGGCATTACACCCTGGATGAGTCCTACCTGGAAAAGAGGTTTAAACAGGAAGTGTTATTAATGTCTGGTCAATAAGCGGCAGAGATGCTACAGGGCACAACGCCCTGTAGCGAGAAGAATCAGGCTTCCGCTAACTGAACCGGAATAGTATTAGTGCTGCGCTCAACCTTGTTTTTCTCATCCAGGTAGACCAGCTTGGGCTTATGGCTATCAGCCTGTTCCTCGGTCATCTGCGCATAGGAAGCGATAATAATACGATCGCCCACCTGGACACGGCGAGCTGCAGCCCCATTCATAGAGATGATTCCTGAGCCGCGCTCGGCCAGGATTACATAGGTATGAAAACGCTCACCATTACTCACATTATAAATATCGATTTTCTCGAATTCGCGCAGACCGGCCAGCTCCACCAGCTCTCCATCAATTGCGCAGGAGCCGTCATACCAGAGTTCAGCCTGGGTCACCGCGGCCATATGCAGTTTGCACTTCAACATTTCGATTTGCATAGTTGGATGCCCCTTTAAAGTTCCAGGGAAACGTTGTCGATCAGGCGTGCAGCGCTGGTATACATCGCTCCCAGAATCGTAATTTGTTTGTCGTCATCTGCCGCCGGCTGTAAATCCTTGCTATAGCAGATGGAGAAATAATCTACGCGAAAACCGCTATCTTCTATACGCTTGCGCGCCTCTTCTTCAAGGGCGGCAAAGTCCCGACGCCCCGCAATGATCTCGTCTTTTGCCCAGTTCAGCGACTGGTTCAACACAGAAACCTTGGGCCTCTCATCCACCGTGATATAACCATTGCGGGAACTCATCGCCAGGCCATCCACCTCCCGGTGCACCGGGGCCGCAACAATTTCCACTGGCATGCACAGGTCTTCCACCATGCGGCGAATCACCGCCAATTGTTGGAAATCCTTGATGCCAAATACGGCCTTATCCGGCTGTACAATATTGAAAAGCTTGGCCACTACCGTCGTCACCCCTTCGAAGTGGCCGGGACGGCTGGCACCACAAAGTACATCGGTCATAGCCGGGCAAACCACACGGGTCTGCTGATCCATGCCATTGGGGTAGATTTCGTTCTCATCAGGATGAAACAGGAAATCACACCCGGCTTCGCGCAACCTGGCCATATCCCGCTCCATGGTACGCGGATACTTGTCCCAATCCTCGTTCAGGCCAAATTGCAGGCGGTTAACGAAGATAGACACCACTACCAGATCGCAATGTTGCTGGGCAATCCTGACCAGTTCTATATGGGCATCGTGAAGGTTGCCCATCGTAGGCACGAACCCAACGGTCTTGCCGTCCCTGCGGGCTTTGGCCAGCGTCTCGCGCAGGCTCGCTACGTGGTGGAAGACTTGCATCTCTCTACCGCTCACTGTGAATCAGCGCGGCATAATACTCGCTGCGACCGGGTGTCTCAACAGAGCAAAAATCGCCGCTATCTATAGGTTTCCGACGAGTGTACCGCTCAACTCCCCAGATTGGAGAAAACATTGACAATTGGATTGTCAGTCACCCCCATCAGCTGCCTTTCTTTTGACTAGGTCTGCCTACAGTTCAGGAAGTGTTCAGACCCGCCAAGGCAAACTGCCCGCCAAGATACACAAAAGACCTCAAACGACATAACAGAGCCACTCGTGCTCGGGAGTGCTGCCATGAGACACCTTGCTACCGCCATCGCTACTGCGGGCTTGCTGCTGATAGCAACCCCAGCGCTGTCCGAAGTCAACCAGGGATACCAGCGTGCAATAGACCACGACCATCATGGGCAAGGGAGAGCTCAACGTGAGCAGCGTCATTTTGAGCGCAGCCATAAAAAGCATCACGATAAGCACTACGATCGCCAGCAGGAAAAAAAGCGTCGCAGGCAGGAGCGCAAGAAAGAGCAGCGCAGACAACAGCGCAGGGAAGAACGCAAACATCGCCGCGAAATTCGCCATGCTTACAATGATGGCTACAACAAAGGCTACAAGAAAGGCCACAGAAAAGGCCATCGGCATGGGCATCGCGCGGCTCATAGGCCCCTTTACCGCCACGGTTATCGCGGTCATCGCCCCCACCACCGTCCGACGCACTATGGTTATGGCTATCGCTGGCGCCACCTGCCTCGCAACTTCGTCAGTATTAGCATCGGTGCAGCCGGCTTCTATTACAGCGAGGGTATTTTTTACCGCCCGGCATCCCACGGCTATGTGGTAACCCATGCGCCCCATGGAGCCATAGTACACAGTTTGCCAGCCTCAGCACTCACCGTGATTGTCGGCGGCTACAACTACTACGTCGCTTACGATACCTACTATCTGTGGGACGATGTACGACGCGGTTACCGTGTAGTGCCACGACCCGGCCTGCTATAGCCCAATACCACCCCCCCACTCCTGCGGCCCTCGGGCCGCTTTTTTATTCCCCCTACTTCCATACCCCTCAAATCCGATCAAAAATTCAGCATTGTCACAGCACGCAAATACCTCTCAAATTGACTGAGTAATCATTTGGTTTTGCCGTATCAAAAATTAGCGTTTTTTTATCTATAGTTATTGCTTTCCAGCCCTGCTGGGCCCAAGATTCGCGCCCGCCAAAGGTCAACAGAAAGGCGCCATGAAACAGCAACAAGTAAAAGATTGGACTTGCGAAGATTCGGCCGAACTCTACGGCATCCGCAACTGGGGCGCCGGCTATTTCGATCTAAATGAAAACGGTGAAATTTCAGTTCAGGTAGAGGGCCAAAACGGAGAGTCCTACAGTGTTTCCCTGATGGAGATTGCCCGCGGCGCCACCGAACGCGGCCTGGGCATGCCGCTGTTATTGCGTATCGAAAACCTGCTCGATGCTCAGATCGCCCGCATCAACGAATCCTTTGCTCGCGCTATCGACAACTGTGGCTACAGCAACGTATTCCGTGGAGTCTTCCCCATCAAAGTGAACCAGCAATGTCAGGTGATCGAGGAGATCGCCACTGCTGGCAGTCACTTTAACCACGGTCTGGAGGCCGGCAGCAAGGCGGAGCTAATTGCGGCGCTATCTATTCTGGATAACACCGAATCCCTGATTGTCTGCAACGGCTACAAGGACGAGGAATTTATTAACCTCGGCCTGCAGGCACAGCGCCTGGGTATACAGGTTTTCTTTGTAGTGGAAACCCCCTCCGAAGTAGAGACCATTATTCGTTGTGCGGAACGCGAGCAGGTACGACCCAATATCGGCGCGCGGGTGAAACTCGCCTCCAAAGTGGGGGGCTATTGGAATGCCACCAGCGGCGACCGCAGTATCTTCGGGTTGGGCAGTAACGACCTGATTGCCATGGTCGACCAATTGCGCAATCACGATATGCTAGATTGTCTCAAGCTACTGCATTACCACCTGGGCTCACAGGTACCGAATATCCGAGATATTCGCACCGGTGTGCTGGAAGCCTGCCGCTACTATGCCGACCTTGTGGAGGAAGGAGCCCCCATGGGTTACCTGGATCTGGGCGGCGGCCTGGCAGTGGACTACGACGGCACGAAAACCAACTACACACACTCCAAGAACTATTCCCTGGATGAGTACTGTGTGGATGTTGTGGAAGCCATTATGGGCACCCTCGACAGTGAGGGCGTGGCACATCCGGTGATTATTACCGAGTCCGGTCGCGCCACTGTGGCATACTCCTCAGTGTTGCTGTTCGATATCCTCGATACCACCCGTTTTGAACCGGTGGAGCTCGAACATACCAAGATCAGTGACGACGATCACCAGATGCTACTCAACCTGCAGGATGCGGTGCGCAATATCACTCCAAAAAACCTGCAGGAAAGCTACAACGATGCCCTCTATTACCGCGATGAATTGCGCTCCCTTTACCTGCATGGCCAGGTGAGCCTGCGCGAACGCGCCAATGCGGAAAACCTGTTCCTGCAGGGCGCCCAGGAAATTCGCAAACTGCTCGATGAGGCTGAGGAAATCCCAGCGGATCTACAGGCCCTACCAGAAGTTCTGTCGGATATTTACTACGCGAATATGAGCGTATTTCAATCGGTGCCGGATATCTGGGCCATCGACCAGGTGTTCCCTCTTCTGCCGGTCCACCGCTTGAACGAAGCACCGACACGTTCAGCCATCATTGCCGATATCACTTGTGACTGCGACGGCAAGATCGACCGTTTTATTGGCCGCGAAAAAGAACAGAAAACTCTGCCACTGCACGAGCTAAAAGAAGGTGAGGACTATATCCTCGGAACCTTCCTGATCGGCGCCTATCAGGAAACCCTTGGCGACCTGCACAACCTGTTTGGCGATACTAACGTAGTGAGCGTGCGAATCCAGGACGATGGCAGTATCGACTTCAGCCACGAGATTCACGGCGATAGTATTTCAGACGTACTGAGTTACGTAGAATACCAGCCCAAAGTGCTGTTCGAGCGCTTCCGTCGCCTGGCGGAGCGTGCGGTAAAACAGGGGTTGATTACCGCCGCGCAGCGCAAGCAGATCCTACAGACCTATACCGCTAGCATGAGCGGTTACACCTATTTTGAAAAATAAGGCCCTGCGCCTTTGAGAAGATAGCGGCAAGAAAAGCTGCAGATTGAGGAGACCTTTATGGCCAACGTACTGATCATCGGCGCCGGCGGCGTCGGCCAGGTTGTTGCGCACAAATGCGCCCAGGTTGCGGATGTATTTGAGAATATCACCCTGGCCAGTCGCACCAAGAGCAAGTGTGACAAGATTGCAGCCATGCTGCCGCGCAAAATCGATACTGCCGAAGTAGATGCAGACAACGTACCTGAGCTGGTCAAATTGATCGAGAAAGTGAAGCCGGACATGGTGATCAATGTGGCCCTGCCTTACCAGGATCTGCACATCATGGATGCCTGCCTGGAAACCGGCGTGCACTACCTGGACACCGCCAACTACGAGCCGCCGGAAGAGGCCAAGTTTGAATACAAATGGCAGTGGGCCTATCAGGAGAAGTTCGAGAAGGCCGGCCTGATGGCACTGCTGGGCAGCGGTTTCGATCCCGGTGTAACCAGTGTATTTACCGCCTACTCCAAGAAGCACCATTTCGATCGTATCCAAACCCTGGATATTCTCGACTGTAATGCCGGCGACCATGGCCTGCCGTTCGCTACTAATTTCAATCCGGAAATCAATATCCGCGAGATTACCGCCAACGGTCGCTACTGGGAGAACGGCCAGTGGGTTACCACCAAACCAATGGAAGAGAAACGTATCTTCAACTTCCCAGAAGGTATCGGTGACAAAGACATCTACCTGCTGTATCACGAAGAGCTTGAGTCCCTGTCCAAGCACTTCCCCGAAATCGAGCGCGCGCGCTTCTGGATGACCTTTGGGGAAAGCTACCTGAAGCACCTGGAAGTACTGCAAAACGTCGGCATGACCAGCATCGAGCCTGTGCAATTCCAGGGCCAGGAAATTGTGCCTATCCAGTTCCTCAAAGCTATGCTGCCTGATCCCGCCAGCCTGGGACCGCTGACCAAAGGCAAGACCTGCATCGGCAACATTATCCGGGGCACCAAAGACGGCAAAGAAAAGATCTACTACGTCTATAACACCTGCGACCATCAGGATTGCTACAAAGAAGTGCAGTCCCAGGCGATATCCTACACCACCGGCGTACCCGCTATGATCGGTGCCAAAATGATGATGGAGGGCAAGTGGATGAAGCCGGGTGTATGGAATATGGAGCAGTTGGACCCAGACCCCTTTATGGACGACTTGAATAAGTACGGCCTACCCTGGCAGGAAACCTGGTTGGATAAACCCTTCCAGTAATTGTGCACTTTTCCGCATACTCCTAGGGATGGGCGCCAGTGCCCATCCCGTCGCATCAGGATATAACGCCACCCATGGACCTCACTCCCCGCGTAGATTATTTCGGTCACTTTGATCCCCACCGCGTACCCTCCCCCTGTTTTGTCGTCGATGAAACTGCCTTGCGCGATAATCTGGCAGTACTCGCCGATGTACAGGAGCGCAGCGGAGCCAAGGTACTCGCCGCTCTCAAGGCCTTTTCCATGTTCAGCACAGGGCCGATCGTGGCTGAGTACCTATCTGGCACCTGCGCCAGTGGTTTGTATGAGGCCAGGCTCGGCTTTGAAGAATACGGTGGTCGTGACCAGGGCAAAGAAGTACATGTATTCAGTGCCGGCTACAAAGATGAAGAGCTGCATGAAATACTGCAGTTTGCCCACCATGTAATCTTCAATTCCTTCTCCCAGTGGAAGCGCTATCGGGAGCTGTGCCTGGAAATGCAAAAGCAGCGCCCGGAATTGCGCTTCGGTTTGCGTATCAACCCTGAGCACTCGGAGGGCCACACCGATCTCTACGACCCCTGTGCTCCCTGCTCACGCCTGGGCATAGTGCGCTCCCTGTTCGAAGACGAATCCCTGGAAGGTATCAGCGGTCTGCACTTCCACACCTTATGCGAGCAGGATTTCAAACCACTGGAGCGCACCATCGCCGCGGTGGAGGAAAGGTTTGGCGATCTGCTTCCACAGATGGAGTGGATTAATTTCGGCGGCGGCCACCATATCACCCGCCGCGATTATCAGGTGGATGAGTTGGTTGAAGCCGTGCGCAGCTTTTCCAACAAGTACGATGTGCAGGTTTACCTTGAGCCGGGTGAGGCCATCTCACTATTTGCCGGCATTCTGGTAGCAGAAGTGGTGGATACCGCCTGGAATGGCCAGAATCTGGCCATTCTTGATGCCTCCGCAACCTGCCATATGCCGGATGTCCTGGAAATGCCATACCGCCCTGAAATTACCGGTGCTGCGCGCCCCGGTGAGCTGCCCCACACCTATCGCCTGGGTGGACAGAGCTGCCTGGCCGGAGACAGTATCGGTGAGTACAGTTTTCACGATCCACTCCGGGTCGGAGAGCGCCTGGTGTTCGAGGAAATGGCTTACTACACCATGGTGAAAACCAACACATTCAATGGTATTCCCCTACCTGCCATAGCCCTGTGGAACTCGGAAACCGACGAGCTGAAAATGATCAAAAGCTTTGACTACGACGATTTCAAGGGACGGCTCTCTTAAGCGTCTGCCGATCGAGATTAAGATGCGGTGGGTCTCACAGAGACCCGACCCACTGAGGAACGAAATTTAATGTCAGAAAAAAATTATCCCATTTTTCTCGGCTCCGAAATTGAGCAGCCGAAACCGGAAGATGCGCTCTTTCATATCATCCCTATACCCTATGAAGAAACCGTCTCTTACGGCGGTGGTACCGGTAAGGGCCCAGCCTCCATCCTCGAGGCCTCCTGGCAGCTGGAGACTTTCGATAACTTCTCCAATCCATGTGATCTGGGCATCTACACCCGCCCACCCGTATCGGTTTCCGGTCCTGCAGAGCAGGTGATGGATAATATCGCCACAGTAACCAAGGAGGTGCTGGCACTGGGAAAAATGCCGGTAGGCATCGGCGGCGAGCATTCAGTGACCTGGGGCATTATCAAAGGTCTGCTGGATGCCGGAGAAACTGACTTTGGCGTAGTGCAAATTGATGCCCACGCCGACTTGCGCGATCGCTATGAGGGCCATAAACATAGCCATGCCAGTGTTATGCGCCTGGTGGTAGAGGCCGGTGTGCCCCTGTTCCAGCTGGGAATTCGCGCCTATTGCGAAGAGGAGATGCAGGCGCGCAAGGACTACAATGTGGGGTACCTGGACGCTCACCAGCTGGTACCCAGCAACATACAGGAATTCCAGTTACCGGACAATTTCCCCAAAAAAGTCTTCTTTACTCTGGATGTAGATGGTATGGATCCATCGGTCTTCCCATCCACCGGCACTCCGGTCCCCGGCGGCCTCGGCTGGTATCAAACCCTCAACTTGTTCGAGTCTGTGGCACAGCAAAGAGAGATAATTGGCTTCGATCTGCTTGAATTCGCGCCGATCGAGGGCTTTCATGCCTACGACTTCGCCGCTGCACAGCTAATGTACAAACTGATGGGTATCATCCAGCGCAACCGCTGACCAAGGCTCCACTCCGGCGCTTTGACAATTCTTAACCAATTATCCTGTCTTTGCTGTCAGAATAAGGGTTAGTATGTCGATGTGAGTAATCACTTCGCTGGAGAGACTGTGAACAAGTTGAATTTAGTTCTTGGCGCCAGTGCCTTCATTGCGCTGGCGGCTTTTGCATTTAGCCCCTCTGCAGATGCACGCGGCTATGAGCGCGGGGGCGATCACCACCATCACCGAGGTGGTGGCTACTATCGCGGCCCCCGTGTTTCCGTTGGGTTTATCGCTCCCATATTGCCCAGGGGCCATGTTCGCGTTGCCGTAGGCGGGCACCCTTATTACTACCACGGTGGACACTTCTATCGCCATGGCCCAAGGGGTTATGTCGTCGTTAATGCGCCTCTGGGTGCTTCAGTTGTAACACTGCCAAGTAGAGCCGTGCAGGTTCAAGTGGGGGGGGCGACCTACTACCGATATGCTGATGCCTATTACCAGTGGGTTCCTGCCAGCCGTACTTATGTGGTGGTAGCACCACCGGCTCCCGTCGCTGTAGTACCGGTTCCAGCGCCAGTAGTAGCCGTCCCAACAGTGGCTCCGGCTCCCGCTCCGGCCACAGTTCCCGCCACCCCAAATCCAGGCCCCGACGGTTTTCAGCCTGGCCAGGTAGTGGAAACTCTACCTACAGGTTATGCAGCTGAGATCATCAATGGCATTCAGTACTACCGCTATGGCGGTAACTATTTTATGCCTACCCAGCGCGATGGTCGCGAAGTCTACGTAGTGGTCAAGCTGTAAGCGCTGTTTCGCTTTCCAGCCCGTGAAAGCGGGCAAACTGCCCCAGAGCCCGGTGGTAACTCGCCTCGAGAGACCCGCCGGGCTTTTCTTTCCAGTGCTGACTCTCTACCCGCAACAACCCCGCGTCCCGGTCAGCCTTCAGATCAACGAGCCCCACAAATCTGTCTCCGTATAAAATCGGCAGGCAGAAATAGCCGTAACGACGCTTAGCCGCCGGTACATAGCACTCCAGCTGGTATTCAAAACCAAACAGGCGGCGCAAGCGCTTGCGCTGCAATATCAAAGGGTCAAAAGGCGATAAAAGCCGCACCTTGCGCGATGGTCGCCCCAGGCTCTGCTCCAACTGTTCGGTCAGTACCAGCTCTTTACCATGGGGGGTCAGCTCTCCAGTCGCCAACATGCTATCTGCTGCCAGCTGAATAAGAGGTTTATCTTCCCGGCGCAGGTAGGCAATTTCCTCGATGCGGCCAATACCTTGGCAGCCAAGAAAAGTGCGCACCAGATGGCTGCCATATTCCAGCTTCGAAGCGGCTTGGGTCAGTGTATTTGCCGGCAGTATCCGCTCCGAAAGATCGAAGACTTTTTGAAAGCCCTCACGGTGGCTGACCATCAATTCACCTTCGTGAAACAGCTGCTCAAGGGCTTTCTTTTCATCGGACCACTCCCACCACCCGCTTTTGGTGCGCACAAAATCACTGGCCCGCAAAGCGCCTTCATCACGCACTCGATCCAGCACATAGCGACATAACTTGGCGTTTTTCTCAAACCAGTGGCGCTGGCCCGCGCGAATACGATCCATACGCACCCGCGCATAGGGGTAGTGGGCCATTGGCAGATAGGCGGCGGCGTGGGACCAGTATTCGAAAATTTCGCGACGCTGCTCCGCTTCAGCCAGGTGTGATTCGCGGTAACGGGGCAAGCGAATGTAAAGCTGGTGATGGTGGGCCCTGGTAATTCGCTGGATAGCATCAAGCTGTAAAGCGCCCAGGTGTTGCAATAGCCGTGAAAGTCCCTCATTCCAGGGGCTGTGGATAAACTGTTTCTGCAGCACCAAGGCGCGAATCTTTTGCTCGGATAACAATATATGACCCCCTTGGATCCCGATGCTCGGCAGCCCCAAACTTAGCGGAAGGGATTACTCGCCCTGGTAGTATTCCGCCGCCAAGTTATCGAAGCGAGTATATTTACCGACAAAGGCCGCGCGGCAGGTACCAATCTCACCGTTACGCTGCTTGCCGATAATCAGCTCAGCCATGCCTTTGTCCGGGCTGTCCTCGTTGTAGTACTCGTCTCGGTAGATAAACAGGATTACGTCTGCGTCCTGCTCAATCGCCCCAGATTCCCGTAGGTCTGAGTTCATCGGTCGCTTGTTGGGGCGCTGTTCCACCCCCCGATTGAGCTGCGACAGAGCAATCACGGGGCATTCATATTCCTTTGCCAATGCCTTTAGAGAGCGGGAAATCTCAGAGATCTCCTGGGTACGCCCCTCGGTAGTGCCCTTCACCTGCATCAGCTGCAGGTAGTCCACCATAATCATGGCGGGCATACTCTTGGCCTCTGCATCCTCACGGCTCAGCTTGGGATTCTCACGCATTAATTTATTGATGTGATCGCGCACGGTGCGCTTGGTGCGCGCGCGTACTTCACTGGGACTGAGCGCCGGGGTATCGTCAATATACAGCGCCTTGCCCTTCATCTTCTGCACAGCGCTGGAGAGCTTGGGCCAATCCTCTTCCTGCAGCTTGCCGTTCCTGATTCTCCCTTGGTCGATACGGCCAATGGAGGACAACATCCGCATCACCAGGCTATCCGAGGGCATCTCCATACTGAAAATCAGCGTCGGGCGCTCCTGCAGTAACATGGCGCTCTCAATAAAATTCAACGCCAACGCGGTCTTGCCCATGGAAGGACGCGCCGCGAGAATAACCAGTTCTCCCGGTTGCCAGCCGGAGGTGCGCTGGTCCAGTTCGGTGAGACCGGTGCTGAGGCCGGTGATATCGCCCTCGGTCTTGAATAGCTCGTCGATACGCTCGACAGTCTTCTTCAGCAGGGTATCCACACCGACGAAGCCGCCATCTTTGGCACGCCCCTCGGCAATTTCCGCGACCCGGCGCTCGGCCATCTGCAACAGATCGGCAGAGGCGAGGCCACCGGGGTTAAAACTGGTGCGGCTGATCTCACCGGCAGCGGCGATCAGCTGGCGCAGCATGGAGCGCTCTCGCACTATCTTGGCGTAGGCGACGATGTTTGCTGCGGAGGGAGTATTCTCGGCCAATTCCGCCAGGTAGACAGGGCCACCTACTTCACCGAGCAGATCGCGGCTGGTGAGGCCTTCAGCGAGAGTGACGATATCCAGGGGCTGCTCGCCATCACTCAGCTCGCGCATGACCGCAAAAATCTTGCGGTGGCTGGCACTGAAAAAGTCCTCTTCACTCAGCTGTTCGGCAACGGCATCGATACGGCCCGGGTCCAGCATCAGACCACCCAGCACTGACTGTTCCGCCTCTACCGAATGCGGTAGCGGTGAACTCTCCTCACTGTGGATCTCTTCTTCAGGATTGGCGTATTCGTCGATCATTGGACTTTACTGTATTCCAGAAACAAAACAGGCGCTGACCCGACAGGGAGCAGCGCCCGATTGTAGCGCGGCCGGCGCTCAAGGCACCAACCACTCGTCAGCAAAACCTTACTCGGCTTCGATAACGACTTTAACTGCAGCAATTACGTCAGAGTGCAGCTGTACGTCTACATCGTACTCACCCACTTCGCGCAGAGCGCCTTCCGGCAGCTTCACTTCAGCTTTAGCTACTTCAACGCCACCAGCGGTGATCGCTTCGGCGATATCGCGGGTGCCGATAGAACCGAACAGCTTACCTTCGTCGCCAGCGTTAGCTGCGATGGTAACAACCAGGTCGGCCAGTTTGGTAGCACGGCTCTCAGCTTCAGCCAGCTTAGCGGCAGCAGCGGCTTCCAGTTCAGCCCGCTTAGCTTCGAACTCAGCAACGTTAGCTGCAGTAGCCGGAATTGCTTTACCAGTCGGCAGCAGGAAATTGCGGCCAAAACCGGCTTTAACATCAACGCGGTCACCCACGTTGCCCAGTTTGCCTACTTTATCGAGCAGAATAACTTCCATCTCGGTTTCCTCAATTTCTGTATTGTGCGGTGCGCGCCTACTTTGAGGAGCGTCCGCGAATATCTATCCAGCTATCTACCAGGGCCAATCCACACAGGAATCCAGCCAGGGGCAGCCCACCAATCACCAGCATCACATACATCGCTACCAGGGGAGCTATCCCCCAATTGCGGCTAGCGACCAGCCAGTGAATCAGCGCGATGCCCGCTACCTCTAACGGGAAGGCAATAACTGCTCCCCAGAAGGCATAGCCCGGTGTTACCAGGCAGAGCACCCACAACAGCATACTTACTGCCGCCAACCATAGCGGCAAGCGCAGCTGGTGAAACTCCTGGCGGAAACCACCGGGGTTGTACAACAGCGCCTGCCAGTAGCGCCCCAGTACCAGGGCCAGCGTGGCACTAATTACCAGCACCCAGCTCCAGTAACCGGCGAATTGTAAATCGCCTGGAAATACCTTCTTCAGCTCATCGAGCGGAACAGTGTTTGGTTGTTCCGCAGCTGTCTCCAGTACCTGAAGGAATCCCTGCAGGAGACCACCACTGAAGTAGGAGGTGAGCAATATGCCCACAGCCGAGATTGCCGTTAATGCGAGCAGTGCGGCAACCCAAGAGCGGCTGCTGCGCAGCACCGTAGCACCGCAAAATACTGCTGCAAAAGAGCTGGCGGAAACACCAGTCACCAGGGGAGGCACATGGCCACTCATACCTGCAACGACAACCGATAACAGCGCCCAGGCCAAAACCATCAGGCCGTCACTGCCACCTCGACGTAAACTCACCAGAGCGAGGATCGCCGGGCTTATCACGGGAATCCCCACCATAGTGAGGATTACCGCCCTGACGCGTCCGCGCATAATAAATTCAGCTACGGCGCGCATAGTTAGATAGCTTCTCTATTAATGAGTCTAAGCAAACTGCGGCTTAGGCTTCGTGGCTGTCCGTGTACGGCAGCAGGGCCAGGTAGCGAGCGCGCTTGACCGCAGTGGCCAGCTGGCGCTGATACTTGGCTTTGGTACCGGTAATACGGCTAGGAACAATCTTGCCAGTCTCAGAGATGTAGGCTTTCAGGGTATCGAGATCTTTGTAGTCGATACGCTTAACACCTTCAGCAGTGAAACGGCAGAACTTGCGACGACGGAAAAAACGTGCCATCTGATAATCCCCTTACTCTTCGCTTTCAGCGTTATCGGAAGAAGCTTCTGCAGCGTCAGAAGAAGGCTTTTCTTCTTCAGCGCGCTCGCGACGCTCGGTGCGCTCTGCACGTGCAGCCTTGCGCTCACGGCTCTCTTTTTCCGCTTTCATGATCGGGCTCTCTTCAGTGATCGCCTCGTCTTCACGAATTACCAGATTACGGATAACCGCATCGTTGTAACGGAAGTTGGTGGTCAGTTCCTCCAGAGCCTCTTCGGTGCACTCAACATTCATCAGAATGTAGTGGGCTTTGTGGATCTTGTTGATCGGGTAAGCCAGACGGCGACGGCCCCAGTCTTCCATGCGGTGAACTTCACCACCAGTGTCCTTGATGGCAGCTGTATAGCGCTCCACCATGCCAGGTACCTGTTCGCTCTGGTCCGGGTGAACCAGGAATACAATTTCGTAATGACGCATTTTAGCTCCTTACGGGTTAATCAGCCTTCCGGACAGTCCGGTAAGGCAAGGAGTACAACAAGCACGGGAATACCGAGCCCATTGCGGGCGGCGTATTCTAGGCAGTTGCGGATTTGGTTGCAAGTTGATCAATTACTTTAGGGCAGTGCCTTCGCCAACCCGGTTGCAAGTTGATCAATTACTTTAGGGCAGTGCCTTCGCCAACCCGGTTGCAAGTTGATCAATTACTTTAGAGTGGTACTTTGGCCAGTCCGATAAGCGGTTGATCAACTCCCTGAGCCCACAGCCTTTTGTGGAACTTGCAACTGAAGCACCATTTGCATCGATTAAGCTACTGAAGTGCGCGGTCTGGTCATGGGTTTGCACTGATGAACTGGCATATAGTGCCTCCCATTGAAGGGAGAAGTACCATGCCCCAAGAAACCCATAACCTCACTTTTGGCGCCTTCCAGGTTCCAATCACCACTGTCCACAATGGCGAAGGCCCCCTCGCCCTAGTAATTCCCGCCATGGGCGTCCCGGCTGACCGCTACCGGCTATTGCTGGAGGAATTACAACGGCTCGGTTATAGCACCGCAATCACTGAGTTGCCGGGTACCGGTGAAAGCTTGCCACGTCCTAACCGACATGCAGACTATGGCTACAACGATCTGGTGTTTTCCTTTATCCCACAGTTGTTGGCATTGCTGGAGAAGTCATTCCCCGGTGGTGCCGCCCTGATCCTGGGCCACAGCATCGGCGGCCAGACCAGCACCTTAGCTGCACGAGCCGGCCTCACAGGTAATGCCAGGGTGGTAACCATCGCCTCAGGTCATGTCGACCATCGTAGTTGGCACGGGCTAAGACGCTACGCTTTATTAGCCTTTGCGGCGATTGCCAGCATCACCTCCAGTTTGCTTGGCTACTTCCCTGGCGCACGAATGGGGTTTGGCTGGCGCGAGGCCAGGAGGTTGATGAAAGACTGGGCAAGCTCCATATTCAGCGGCCGCTTCGCTCCAGAAAAGTCGTTTGGTGATCGCCAACAAGCCAAACATCCTACCTTGCATATCGCATTGGCTGGGGACCCCTTTGCCCCCATGCTGGCTGCACGCAAGCTAGCTGCGATTGTCGGTGGCGAAACCCAGGAAATGTCCGCAACCTACCCTAAGGGAAACCCACACCTCTCCTGGATCAAAAATCCACGCCCAATAATTGCAGTAGTGGATAGCTGGCTGGCTCGGCAACCCGCGACTTCCCCCTAATTAAAAGGCAACCCTGCCTGGAGCCATTCGATACTGATTCCAGGCAGGAACTGTTCAGACACTTTTCTAATTACCTGCCTTGAATCCTAAGCGACTCCCTTCCCTGCCAGTTTCTCCTGTCCATGTCCGTTTCTGGCCAGCACCTCTCAAGCTGCCAAGGTATTTTCCCCTCTACCGCCAAACAGGCAAAAAATGATTACCAGAGGATAAACAATGGAAACTACCGACTCAGAACAGTTCAATGCTTTGCACCAAAGCTGCAAGCCTCTCATTTTGCCCAATATTTGGGATGCTGCCAGTGCACAGCTTTGCCAGGCAGCAGGCGCCCGCGCAATTGCCACCAGCAGTGCCGCCCTCGCCTGGTCACTGGGGTACGCCGATGGCGGCAAACTGCCACTAGCGGAGCATCTGGGAGCCATCAAACGTATTCTGCGTGTTTCCCGTGTACCAGTATCCATAGATCTTGAGGACGGCTATAGCGACAACCCCACACAAGTTGCCGAGCTAGTCAGGACCTTAAGCAAACTCGGTGTAGCTGGAATCAATATTGAGGATGGCAACAAAAATCCGCAACTACTGTGTGAAAAAATTACAGCCATTAGATCTGTCCTGCAGAAACGACCATTTTTTATTAATGCGCGCACCGATATTTATCTGAATGAGGAAGATAACAACGAAGATTCACTCGTAGAAGTAACTCAAAGACTTACACGATATCAAACTGCAGGAGCCAACGGCGGATTTATTCCGGGCCTAACCTCTTTGGAGGATGCCCATTACCTCACAAAAAATATCTCTATGCCCCTTAATTTAATGTTGTTGCCGGGAATGGAAACACCCCTGCAATATTGGAAGGCTGGTATTCACAGACTCAGTAGTGGACCAGAACTATTCCTGTCTAGTTATAACCTTTTTTATCAGCTCTCAGGCAATCTAGTAAAGAGTTACTCACCAATAGGAATGTTTGATCATCATCTGGACTATAACCATTTGAATGATGAGGCGATGAAATTATAAAGGCTATCAAATTCGTTCTGAGTACGGATAGCTCTTGAGAAAACCAGCTGCCGACCATTTAATCAACAAGAGTCAGTAGCTGGCGTATCCAATTAAAATATTAAAAGAATTAGGCATTATTATTTTTACTCAGAAGGTATAACCAATCCCGAGACTGAATTCACTCTTATCATAGGTATATACGTCTCGATTTTCTTCATTATCGATATGTTGGTATTTCCCACTTACACTGAAATTGGGAGTAATCCTGTACTTTGCTCCCATCCAGGAGCGGACCCGGTCTGACTCGCGCTGGTAGGAGTCAACATTACCTTGACTATCCGTAATGCGGTTTTTCTCACCGTAGAGGCTGCGACGATATTCGATTCCGGTGGATAAATGCCATTTTGGAGAAATTTTCCAGTCTAGGCTTCCCCCCAGCGCGTGACGTGCAGGGGAGTAACTATAATAATCGCCCCCGATTTTTTCCTGTCCTTCACGGTCATTATCATCGTAACGGTAGAACAATCTTGTCTCAGTAAAAAATACAGGCCGCTGCCAACTAAGTTCAGCGCGCTGGCGCCACCCATCCAGATAAGCATACTCCTCACCCCCTGAGTAATAGCCCGGACTAAATGTGAAACTTACAAGCGAGCGCCCCCAGGCTTTTGCCATCTTTGCCAGCAGTAATGCCTGCCGGCTGACTGGCTCTCCACCTAAGGTAACCATCTCAGCAGCCAGTCCCAGCTCAGTATTCCAACCCAACAATTGACGATCACGGGAAAGAGCCGTACGAACGCTGGCAAGGTCCAAGTTCTCATACTCCTCATATTTTCGTCCAAATCCGTATCCGTGTACCCGCCAGCCATTATTTTTAGTGCCGCTCAGTCGATATTGGCCCCAGGCAAAAAGCTCCGCAAAATTGTCTGCGCCTATCGTTGAATCCGACAAGATTTCATTGTGCAGCGCAAAGGCATTGTCATCGCGGCCAGCGCTTAGGCTCATCGTTGCCAGCCAGGGCAACTCCTTTTCGCCACGATTATCTCCAGCTAAATAATTCAAGCGATGAGCAGCCATATTTCGTAACTTTTCCGTAGCAGCGCCCTCTCGTACAATGCGATAGTGCTTCGCCGCTATCAAGTTACGTTTATCACGCTCTGCAGCAAGCGCCAAATTGTAACGTGCCAAATCTCGCCACTTGGCATCATTCAACAAACCATGAAAATAAATTGTGGCCGCGGAATAGCGTTTGAGCTTCATCAGGGTAACACCGATGTTATACCTGAGCTTTGCGGAATTGTTACCAGACTCCACCTCAACTTCAAAGTATTTCAGTGCTTTTTTATATTTCCCCTGTTTGAATGCTTCAGTACCTGTATTGAAAGATTCTCCAGCCGTTACCGCCAATGGAGAAAGTATCAGCTGTGCCAAAAGCACAATTCCACCCAAAGTATTCCGCACCACCATTTACCTCTATAAGTCCTTTTATTGGCCATCCATGCATTCAATCAACTATGTATCGGAATCCTCTGGCAAGTTCTCTCGAGCCTGCTCAAAAAGAGCATTGAGATCCACTGTAATTTGCTCACGTATATCCGCAGGCAGGCTATCGAGAATGTCCTGCATCATTTGTTCAATGACTCCCTGTATCTCCGCACCAGAGAGTGCGCTTTTTACCGCCTCCTCAATACCCTCACGGGCTGTTTCAGCTGCGCGTAGGGCCTCCTCTCTTGCAGCCTCTGCCGAGAGGCGTGCATTGGCAATTAATTCCTGATGACGAGCCATAGCTTCATTAACTATTTCCTCAAGTTCTTCACTTTCCCGGCCGCCCTCTTCCCGCGCTGCTGCAACAGCGGCCATTACAGCAGCCATGGTTTCCTCGGCAATTTCCTGCAGATTTGGAGGCAATTCGATATTGTTCATCACATCGAGAGCATCCTCAGTTTCCTCGACTACTGTCAACGTGAGATCCAGATCTGATGGCATGTCCTGCCCCATTACCGACCCCGCATGTAGCACTGCTGCTGTGATACCTACCGCTAATAATCCCTTTTTCCACATTGCCCGTTACCTCCGGCTTTCAGATCAGATCCAATAAATTAGTCATCACACTTTCGAAACTTAAAGCTTGGTTAGGTTTTGACGCAGCAATTTGCTGGACCCGCGATATTTAACCTCAACCAAAATTTCTCCCGCCGCTTTTTCATTCGATATTTTCACTGGTAGTGAAAGACGATTCCTGCCGGCAAAAATATCGGTTTCCCACTGCAAGACTCTTCTGTGCTCATAGCCATCGAATGAAACATTATCTGGTAGCACGATACGGATTATTGCTCCAAGCATTTGCTGTTTACTGTGCAGAACAAAATGCACGGAACGAACTTCCGACAACCTGCTTGGCACTGGCTCCTGGGCTGTGTAATTGGCGACAGGAGACTTGATGCCTGGCAGAAGTACAAACACTGTACTCATGGTGAGAAAAATCAGTGCCACTAATCCAAGGCGCACCAGAGAATCACCAACAATTTTCAGCCCAGATATCTCCGCGCGAAATTCAGGACCTCGTTGCTGTAACGCTCTGCGCAATAACCGTATTTCAAAGCCATTATCTGGCTCATCAAGTGGCAATGCACGTAACTGTCGCCGCAATTCATCATCACTTAACAGATTTACAAATTCTCTTTCCTGCATTGGCTTGTCCTCTACCTGTTAACACGGATGAACCTCACCAATGGTTCCCTCAGTAATAATTTTTTTTAATTTTTTATGGGCGCGATGCAAACGCGATTTTACGGTACCAACATTTATGTCGAGGATTTCTGCCACCTCACTGGCGGTGTACCCTTCCACATCGTGTAAAAGCACAACATCACGCCAACCCGGCCCCAACATTAGCAATGCTCGATTCAAAAGGCGCTCAAGATCCAGGTTGCTACAATGCTCAGATCTTCCATCGCTGCAGCTTTCTACATCCTGCAAGTCGAAACTTTCATCAATTGGCGATGCGCACTGTCTGCGATAAAGATCCACATAGCGGTGATAAAGCACCTTGACTAACCAAGGCCCCAGGCGTTCGGTTTTCTCTAGGATCGAAACTTTATTTAACAAGCCAGACAATACATCCTGTACCAAGTCTTCCGCGTCTACACGACTCCCCGTCCAGCGATAAGCCATGCGATACATGGTGCGAATATATGGGTAAACCAGGCCAGAGAAATGCTCCTGGCTGGAACGTTTGTGAAACAATGCTTTTGGCCAGGTGTACAAACCACTACCCCCGGATTTCTTGGATAATAAAATCGCACCCAAGTGCCTACAAAAAGAGTGACACTGCGCAAGTAGACGAAAAAATCGAAAAGCGTTCGTTGTGCGAGCTGTGCAAGAAATCTAGCAGCGTAGAAATAAGAAGTAGGGAAAAGGTATATTTACGCGTGAACTTGGGTGACGAAGGAGGACCCCGGTAGCCTTAGCCGCCGGGGGTAAGTGTGATAAAGGGGCAAAGAGCAGTGCCTAGCTACTGCGTTGACGCACCGCTTCAAACAGGCAGACACCCGTGGCAACTGAAACATTTAAACTGCTAACCTCACCTGCCATAGGAATTTTAATCAGGTGATCACAGTGTTCACGTGTCAATCTGCGTAAGCCGCTACCTTCAGCCCCCATCACCAATGCCAGCGGGCCTGTCAGTTGGCTCTGGTAAACATCCTGCGTAGCCTCTCCCGCCGCACCAAAAATCCACACGCCTGCCTGTTGCAATTGCTGCAAAGTGCGTGCGAGATTAGTCACTGTGACAAAGGGCAGCACTTCAGCAGCTCCACAAGCAACTTTTCGGGCAGTTGGCGTTAGCCCGGCGGACTTATCCTTAGGAGCAATTACCGCATGAACACCAGCTGCCTCAGCGGAGCGCAGACAAGCTCCCAAGTTATGGGGATCTGTTACGCCATCCAGGACCAGCAGGAAGGGTACCTCACTTTCCTTTTCAAGCTGTTCCAACATCCCCATCAGGAATTTTTCATCGTGGACTTTTGTTTTACCAGCACAAATGGCAATAACGCCCTGATGATTCGCACTCTCATCAACTTTTTCATCCAGGGCACGGCGGTCAACAAAGCGTATGGCAATGTCATTTTTATCCGCCTGTTGAATAATTTTTTGTAAGCGTTGGTCTTTACGGCCACGCAATAACATCAGCTCCCGCACATGCTGTGGGGACCCTTTTAACAACGCCTGCACCGCGTGCAGGCCATACACCAGTTCTTGGCTCAATTTAATCCTCGATCACTATTTCTTTTTGCTTTTAGAAGAAGTTTTCTTCTTCTTTTTTACTTTGCCTGCGCGGGTCTTGGCCTTTTCTGCTTTCTGCGCCGCTTTGCGCGCAGCTACCGCAGGGCGCTTCCCACCTTTACGCGTAGGTGTACGCTTGCTGCCGCGACGCTTGACTGGAATATCTGTTTTTTGTTGATCCCCAGCCTCATCATCTGTCTTTTTCCTCGCAGAAGAAGATTTGCACTGCGCAGACTCCTCAACCAAAACGGTTTCTTTAGAGCCAACTTTACGTTTGCGGAAAGGGGCTACCTCCGTAGAGGTTTCCGCATGCTTAGCCCAGGGGTTAGATACTGCTTTACTTCCCATTTTCTTCTTCTGTTTGCTCCGACGTTCTCGCTCCTGCTGGTGCTCTACCGCCATTTCCATCGCTCGAGCACTAACCCTGGTAGCCTCTTCCTTTTTACTCGCCGCTCTATTTTGTTTACTGCGCGGTATCAACCCCTCAAGGATAAAATCGACCTTACGTTCCTCCAGGTCGACTCTTGCTACCTGTACAGTAACCGAATCGCCAAGGTGATATCGCTTGCCACTGCGCTCACCAATCAGCCGCTGATGAGCCTGCTCAAAGCGATAATAATCCTTCGGTAACGCAGTCACATGAATCAACCCCTCCACATAGAGGTTATCCAATTCAACAAACAAACCGAAACCGGTCACTGCACTGATCACCCCCGGGTAGACTTCGCCTACATGATCCTGCAAATATTCACACTTAAGCCAACTAACCACATCCCGTGTGGCGTCATCAGCGCGTCGCTCAGTCATGGAGCATTGCTCACCAAGCTGTAACATCGCTGGCATATCGTAAGGCAGTATCTGCTCCCGGCCGATAGGCTTGGCACCCGGCACTGCATGAACCTTTTTGGCTACAGCTTGCTCATTGGCGCTTCCATTACGAACCAACCAGCGCAGGGCTCTATGCAACAAGAGGTCGGGATAACGACGGATAGGTGATGTAAAGTGAGCGTAAGCTCGATAATCCAAACCAAAGTGGCCGCGATTTTCCGGCTGGTATACCGCCTGGTTCATGGAACGCAGCAGCATCACTTGGATAATATGAGCATCTGCACGGCCCTCAATCTGCTCTAGCAACTCCTGGAAATCCCTGGGCTGAGGTTCGGCTCCACCTGGCAGGCGCAGCCCCAGCTCCCCCAAGTATTCGCGCAGGTTACTGAGCTTTTCTTCCTTGGGAGCATCGTGCACACGGTAAAGTGAAGGCAACCCTGATAGTTCCATCAGGTTCGCCGCACAGACATTAGCCGCCAACATGCACTCTTCAATTAGCTTGTGGGCATCATTTCGCTCAACAGGAATAATGCGCTCAATTTTGCGATTACTGTCGAAGAGAATACGGGTCTCGGTTGTCTCAAAATCGATAGCCCCACGACGGTCACGAGCTCCACGTAACGCCAGATACAAGTCATGCAGGTTATCTAGATGCGGAGTAAGAGTCGCAAACTGCTTGCGCGTACCGCTAGCCCGGTTATCGCGTTCTGCGAGTATTTGGCCAACCTGGGTATAGGTAAGGCGGGCATGACTGCGCATCACACCCTCGAAGAAACGGTAATTAAGAATTTCACCGGTTCGATCAATATGCATCTCACACACCATGCACAACCGATCTACCATTGGATTGAGAGAGCAGAGTCCATTGGATAATTTTTCCGGTAACATGGGCACCACGAAATCGGGGAAATACACTGAATTTCCACGACTGTGCGCCTCCTCATCCAAGGCGGAACCAGGGCGCACATAATGAGACACGTCGGCAATTGCCACCAGGAGCTTCCAGCTGTCATCTGCTTGCAACTCGCAGAAGACGGCATCGTCAAAATCTCGTGCGTCTTCACCATCAATAGTTACCAGAGGCAACTGGCGCAGATCTACTCGCGCCCTCTTGTCCTCCTCCAGCACCTCATCAGCAATTGCATCCACCTCTGCCTGAAGAGCGCCGGGCCACGTATGCGGAATTCCGTAGTTGCGAATTGCGACATCAATCTCCATACCCGGCGCCAAGTGATCACCGAGCACCTCAATGACTTCTCCCTGGGGCACACGGTCACGCCCCGGTTGAGTCACGATTTTCACTACCACATACTGGCCGTGTTCCGTCCCCTCGGCATCCTCCGCCGCCACCATAATATCGAGATTAATACGGGGATTGTCAGGCCGCACAAAGCAGATGCCATTTTCCCGATAAAAGCGTCCAGCCAATTGCTCGGTGTTATGTTTAATAACCCGAACCACCGCACCTTCTCGCTTACCACGAAAACCGCCCGGGGTTTCTCGTACCAGGACTTCATCGCCATCAAATACTTTTCGCATCTGCCGGTGAGATAGAAACAAGTCCGTACCGCCATCACCGGGGATAACGAACCCGAAACCATCGCGGTGGCCAATAACACGACCGCGAACCAAGCTCATTTTATCCAGCACACCAAAATCGCCAGCGCGATTACTGGCAATCTGTCCATCACGAGACATAGCAATCAGGCGACGGCGTACCCCTTCCCGACGATCTTCGTCCTGAAGCTCCAAAAGCTCCGCTACTGTCTCCCAAGGCACAGGTCCAGCCTGTTGCTCTAAAAGCTGCAGTAGAAATTCACGACTAGGAACAGGTTTTTCATATTTCTCCGCCTCGCGCTGAGCATGCGGATCAGAAGCAAGGGGCTCTGAGGTATTCTTTTGTGTCAAAACAGCATCCGTTGTTGAGGTAGCCACCAACTATATGGTGACATCCGGAGGTTATCCGGTTAAAGGCAGGCGGCAGAGATAGAGAGTAATTGATCAAGATTTCGCCGCTATTGCACGCATTATAAGCGATTTCGCCAAATTTCCCCTAGCATCAGATGATATGTTGAAATAGGCGCAACAAAACCGTTGACACCCCCCTTCCGGATCCTTATAGTTCGCGTCCTCAACGAAACACACGTTGATTTGCCCAGGTGGCGGAATTGGTAGACGCGCTAGCTTCAGGTGCTAGTGACCTTACGGTCGTGGAGGTTCAAGTCCTCTCCTGGGCACCAATTCCTAAAAGGCTGACTCGAAAGAGTCGGCCTTTTTTTGTTGTGAAATACTTAAACTCTTAGCAAGTCTTCCTCCTTGATCCCTACCTTCTTCTGTTAAACATCTTCCCCAAATTGCTGTAGTTAAGAGAAATAAAAAAGCCGGTCCTCAAGGGCCGGCTTTTCACTCAGAGAATAACTTTAATTACCGAGATAAATCAGCCCCCTGCACTGCCAGCCAAAGGTACTATCTCACCGACAACGTCAGCAGGTGCCTCGCTGACCCCCTCATCCAGCACTGCATCAAATTCCGAGCCTGGAACAGGTTCACCACCAGCAGAAACTGTAGAGGGCAATAGCTCCCCAGACTTAAGTCGCATCTCAGGAGAGTTCACTGCATCCACACCGCTACTATACGGTTTAACAGCGCTGAAAATTGCCGGGTCAACTTGGGTAAAATCCTCTACCGCATTTTGTACCGCAGATTTCAGCCCTTGAGAGGCCTGAGACCCTGCTATCGATTGAAGCTCATCACCAGTACTGGTAACGGTAGGGACTTGGCCAATAAAGTCCGGCTCATAGTAACTTACTGAATAAATATCCAGAGTGTCAGATACATCCAATCGTAAAGGATTAACTGACTCACCGATAATCGTCCACAGCTTCGTATCTGTGCCTAACTTCACAGTAGAGGCCGTAATATGGGTATCACCATATGTCTCGGCGGTTAGTGCTCCAAAGTTTGAGCTGGCCAATTCCACATTACCCCGGCCTGCATTTATCTCATCAATAACCAGGTCTCCCTGGGATAAAACACTGATATTAATATCTGCACCAGATGTCGCTATAGCAAGGGTATTCACTTCAACTTCAATATTTACATCACCAGCAACAGTCAACTCAGCTCTGCTAGCCTTAAGGCTGCCACCAATAGTATCCGATGAGCTGCTAGTAATATTAATATCGCCTTCACCATCATATCCAAGGCGCATACCACTGGCAGCGAATATGAGTCCGGCCCCATCCAAATTAAAGTTACTGGAATTATCTCCTCCATTTACGAAATCAAAACCTAAATCTGTCTCCAGTGTGAGCGAACCATCGGTATTATCCAGATATTCAAAACCGTCATATATAAAATTACCAACAAGGTTACCGTTTGAATTTATCTGCCAAGTGGCCCCAGAGAGATTGTATTGGAAGGAGTCATTCCCACTTCCACCGGATAACTGTGTATTTTGAGCACTATCTGCATCTACTTGCACATAGTCATCACCAGCACCCAACGACACAGTACTGATAGTGGTTCCAGCCAATAGCACTGAATCATTGCCTGCCCCTGTATCAATTTCGGTGAGCGTTCCGCCTGACAGTTTGAACTGGTCACCCCCTCCACCAGCAAAAATAGATTCTACACCGCTGAAGATCAGGGTTTCGCCCGCGCTACTGACACTCTGTTGAGAGTCGCTAATATTCCATTCAGCATCTATATCTGCACCATAGATGACATCACTTCCGCTACCGGCAGTTAGACTTTCCAAGCCCTCAAAAGTCACTCCTCCAATGGTCATCGTATCCAGAGCACTGAACAGGTATTCACCGCTTACATCTTGTCCTACATATGTTCCTGCACCTTGAACTAGTTCGAGATTCTCAAAAACTACAGTTAAACTATTTACCAGAGCTTCAGCCCCACCATTTACCAGTGAGTTATTTGAACTTGTTGATGTCCAAACTGCCCCATCTGAGCTAACGGAATCGTTCCCGCCAGCACCATCTATAGTTTCGAGCCCGGTAAAATCAATTCCGGCCACACTGATATCGCCAGTAGAGCCCAACACGAAATCATCATTATCCTCGGTACCTAGCAATAAACTACCCGCACCGGTGGTGTTTACCGTCTCCAAGCCACTGAAGTTAATCCCCGCAGTTTTAAGAGCCTGGGCTCCTTGCAATTCAAAAAGCGCTGAGTCGTTAGTATTTGTCAGGACAGGAGTATTAGCGCTGAAGATGCCGCTAAATATAAGCGAGCCTGCAACAAGCTGATTTTCAGTCTCGGTTAGTGCTAATCCATCACTATAGGTACTGGCATCCAAGCTGTCATCACCGCCATTGCCATCCACCGCTGACATTCCAGTGATGGTCATACCATACACTTCAACATCTCCATCAGACACTAAAGTAAATGCATCTGCATTACCTGTGCCCAACAAATCTGCATTATTTACAGTAAGGGTTTCTACACCAGAAAAACTTATGCTGCTATTAGTGGCCTCGAAATTATTCCCCGCAAGAACCCAGTCTGCACCACTAGCCCCAACAACATTATCACTGCCTCCCTGCGCATCTACACTACCAACGCCGCTAAAGGCAATACCGTAACTTGTAACTGCATTGCTACCATCAACCACAAAATTGTCAGCATTACTGGTGCCGAACAATGTTCCTGTGAGAGCGGTAAAAATGCCATCAAAAATCAAACTCCCGGCCGATACTTGGTTATCAGCTCCAGTAAGAGCAAGACCATCAGCAAAAGAAACTGCATCCAGGCTGTTATTTCCTCCCTGGCCATCCACTGCAGACATTCCAGAGACAACCATTGAATAGGCTTCAACATCGCCATCAGACTGAAGAATAAATGCATCTGCACCGCTACTACCCAACAAGCTGGCATTGACCGCGGTGAGGGACTCTACATTGGAGAAGGTAATACTGCTGTTGCTGGCTTGTTTGCTACTGCCGGTTAAGATCCAGTTGGCACCATCGGCACCGATCACACTGTCACTGCCATCCAGGGCATTGATCGTGCTCAAGCCGCTGAAGGCAATACCGTAGCTGCTGGCGGCATTGCTGCCATCAACCACAAAGCTATCGGCATTGTCGGTACCGGTCAGTGCTGCAGTCACCGCACTGACAATGCCGTCGAAGGTCAGGGAGCCCGCGGCCACCTGATTGTTGGTGCCGGTCAGGGTCAGGCCATCGCTATAGGCGCTGGCATTCAGGCTGTCATCGCCACCCTGGCCATCAACAACGGACATACCACTCACGGTCAGGTCGTAAACCGCAACATCCCCATTCGATTGCAGGGTGAAGGCATCTACACTCGCTGTGCCCAGCAGGTTGGCATTGACCGCGGTGAGGGACTCTACATTGGAGAAGGTAATACTGCTGTTGCTGGCTTGTTTGCTGGTGCCGGTTAAGATCCAGTTGGCACCATCGGTACCGATCACACTGTCACTGCCATCCAGGGCATTGATCGTACTCAAGCCGCTGAAGGCGATACCGTAGCTGCTGGCGGCATTGCTGCCATCAACCACAAAGCTATCGGCATTGTCGGTACCGGTCAGTGCTGCAGTCACCGCACTGACAATGCCGTCGAAGGTCAGGGAGCCCGCGGCCACCTGATTGTTGGTGCCGGTCAGGGTCAGGCCATCGCTGTAGGCGCTGGCATTCAGGCTGTCATCGCCACCCTGGCCATCAACAACGGACATACCACTCACGGTCAGGTCGTAAACCGCAACATCCCCATTCGATTGCAGGGTGAAGGCATCTACACTCGCTGTGCCCAGCAGGTTGGCATTGACCGCGGTGAGGGACTCTACATTGGAGAAGGTAATACTGCTGTTGCTGGCTTGTTTGCTGGTGCCGGTTAAGGTCCAGTTGGCACCATCGGCGCCGATCACACTGTCACTGCCATCCAGGGCATTGATCGTGCTCAAGCCGCTGAAGGCGATACCGTAGCTGCTGGCGGCATTGCTGCCATCAACCACAAAGCTATCGGCATTGTCGGTACCGGTCAGTGCTGCAGTCACCGCACTGACAATGCCGTCGAAGGTCAGGGAGCCCGCGGCCACCTGATTGTTGGTGCCGGTCAGGGTCAGGCCATCGCTGTAGGCGCTGGCATTCAGGCTGTCATCGCCACCCTGGCCATCAACAACGGACATACCACTCACGGTCAGGTCGTAAACCGCAACATCCCCATTCGATTGCAGGGTGAAGGCATCTACACTCGCTGTGCCCAGCAGGTTGGCATTGACCGCGGTGAGGGACTCTACATTGGAGAAGGTAATACTGCTGTTGCTGGCTTGTTTGCTGGTGCCGGTTAAGGTCCAGTTGGCACCATCGGCGCCGATCACACTGTCACTGCCATCCAGGGCATTGATCGTGCTCAAGCCGCTGAAGGCAATACCGTAGCTGCTGGCGGCATTGCTGCCATCAACCACAAAGCTATCGGCATTGTCGGTACCGGTCAGTGCTGCAGTCACCGCACTGACAATGCCGTCGAAGGTCAGGGAGCCCGCGGCCACCTGATTGTTGGTGCCGGTCAGGGTCAGGCCATCGCTATAGGCGCTGGCATTCAGGCTGTCATCGCCACCCTGGCCATCAACAGCGGACATACCACTCACGGTCAGGTCGTAAACCGCAACATCCCCATTCGATTGCAGGGTGAAGGCATCTACACTCGCTGTGCCCAGCAGGTTGGCATTAACCGCGGTGAGGGACTCTACATTGGAGAAGGTAATACTGCTGTTGCTGGCTTGTTTGCTGGTGCCGGTTAAGGTCCAGTTGGCACCATCGGCGCCGATCACACTGTCACTGCCATCCAGGGCATTGATCGTGCTCAAGCCGCTGAAGGCGATACCGTAGCTGCTGGCGGCATTGCTGCCATCAACCACAAAGCTATCGGCATTGTCGGTACCGGTCAGTGCTGCAGTCACCGCACTGACAATACCGTCGAAGGTCAGGGAGCCCGCGGCCACCTGATTGTTGGTGCCGGTCAGGGTCAGGCCATCGCTATAGGCGCTGGCATTCAGGCTGTCATCGCCACCCTGGCCATCAACAGCGGACATACCACTCACGGTCAGGTCGTAAACCGCAACATCCCCATTCGATTGCAGGGTGAAGGCATCTACACTCGCTGTGCCCAGCAGGTTGGCATTGACCGCGGTGAGGGACTCTACATTGGAGAAGGTAATACTGCTGTTGCTGGCTTGTTTGCTGGTGCCGGTTAAGGTCCAGTTGGCACCATCGGCGCCGATCACACTGTCACTGCCATCCAGGGCATTGATCGTGCTCAAGCCGCTGAAGGCGATACCGTAGCTGCTGGCGGCATTGCTGCCATCAACCACAAAGCTATCGGCATTGTCGGTACCGGTCAGTGCTGCAGTCACCGCACTGACAATGCCGTCGAAGGTCAGGGAGCCCGCGGCCACCTGATTGTTGGTGCCGGTCAGGGTCAGGCCATCGCTATAGGCGCTGGCATTCAGGCTGTCATCGCCACCCTGGCCATCAACAACGGACATACCACTCACGGTCAGGTCGTAAACCGCAACATCCCCATTCGATTGCAGGGTGAAGGCATCTACACTCGCTGTGCCCAGCAGGTTGGCATTGACCGCGGTGAGGGACTCTACATTGGAGAAGGTAATACTGCTGTTGCTGGCTTGTTTGCTGGTGCCGGTTAAGGTCCAGTTGGCACCATCGGCGCCGATCACACTGTCACTGCCATCCAGGGCATTGATCGTGCTCAAGCCGCTGAAGGCGATACCGTAGCTGCTGGCGGCATTGCTGCCATCAACCACAAAGCTATCGGCATTGTCGGTACCGGTCAGTGCTGCAGTCACCGCACTGACAATGCCGTCGAAGGTCAGGGAGCCCGCGGCCACCTGATTGTTGGTGCCGGTCAGGGTCAGGCCATCGCTATAGGCGCTGGCATTCAGGCTGTCATCGCCACCCTGGCCATCAACAGCGGACATACCACTCACGGTCAGGTCGTAAACCGCAACATCCCCATTCGATTGCAGGGTGAAGGCATCTACACTCGCTGTGCCCAGCAGGTTGGCATTGACCGCGGTGAGGGACTCTACATTGGAGAAGGTAATACTGCTGTTGCTGGCTTGTTTGCTGGTGCCGGTTAAGGTCCAGTTGGCACCATCGGCGCCGATCACACTGTCACTGCCATCCAGGGCATTGATCGTGCTCAAGCCGCTGAAGGCAATACCGTAGCTGCTGGCGGCATTGCTGCCATCAACCACAAAGCTATCGGCATTGTCGGTACCGGTCAGTGCTGCAGTCACCGCACTGACAATGCCGTCGAAGGTCAGGGAGCCCGCGGCCACCTGATTGTTGGTGCCGGTCAGGGTCAGGCCATCGCTATAGGCGCTGGCATTCAGGCTGTCATCGCCACCCTGGCCATCAACAGCGGACATACCACTCACGGTCAGGTCGTAAACCGCAACATCCCCATTCGATTGCAGGGTGAAGGCATCTACACTCGCTGTGCCCAGCAGGTTGGCATTGACCGCGGTGAGGGACTCTACATTGGAGAAGGTAATACTGCTGTTGCTGGCTTGTTTGCTGGTGCCGGTTAAGGTCCAGTTGGCACCATCGGCGCCGATCACACTGTCACTGCCATCCAGGGCATTGATCGTGCTCAAGCCGCTGAAGGCGATACCGTAGCTGCTGGCGGCATTGCTGCCATCAACCACAAAGCTATCGGCATTGTCGGTACCGGTCAGTGCTGCAGTCACCGCACTGACAATACCGTCGAAGGTCAGGGAGCCCGCGGCCACCTGATTGTTGGTGCCGGTCAGGGTCAGGCCATCGCTATAGGCGCTGGCATTCAGGCTGTCATCGCCACCCTGGCCATCAACAACGGACATACCACTCACGATCAGGTCGTAAACCGCAACATCCCCACCGGATTGCAGCACAAATGCATCTGTGCCACTGGTGCCCAGCAGGTTGGCATTGACTGCAGTGAGGGACTCTACATTGGAGAAGGTAATACTGCTGTTGCTGGCTTGTTTACTGGTGCCGGTTAAGATCCAGTTGGCACCATCGGCGCCGGTTACGCTGTCACTACCACCCTTTGCATCCACACTACTGATACTGCTGAAAGCAATTTTATTAGCCGTCAGCGCATTCAGGCCTGTGACTACAAAAGTGTCACTATTACCTGAGCCTTCCAGGCTACCCCCGCTGATACTGTCGATACCGCTAAAGTCGATCAAACTTGTGGAGGCTTCGTTATCGACTCCGGTCAGAGTCACAACTCCCAATGCCACAACACTATCGGTACCTGAACCTGCATTGACAGTGCTCAGCCCACTAAAGCTGATGTCCGCAACATCCAGGGCACTGTTGCCGGTAATCTCAAAGGCATCGATACCACTGCTGCCGGTCAACGTCGCGGTCACCGCACTGACGATACCGTCAAAGGTCAGGGTGCCTGATTCAGCAGTGACTTGATTCACTGCGCCTGTCAACGCCAGGCCATCGCTGTAAGCGCTGGCATTCAGGCTGTCATCGCCACCCTGGCCATCAACAGCGGACATACCACTCACGGTCAGGTCGTAAACCGCAACATCCCCATTCGATTGCAGGGTGAAGGCATCTACACTCGCTGTGCCCAGCAGGTTGGCATTAACCGCGGTGAGGGACTCTACATTGGAGAAGGTAATACTGCTGTTGCTGGCTTGTTTGCTGGTGCCGGTTAAGGTCCAGTTGGCACCATCGGCGCCGATCACACTGTCACTGCCATCCAGGGCATTGATCGTGCTCAAGCCGCTGAAGGCGATACCGTAGCTGCTGGCGGCATTGCTGCCATCAACCACAAAGCTATCGGCATTGTCGGTACCGGTCAGTGCTGCAGTCACCGCACTGACAATACCGTCGAAGGTCAGGGAGCCCGCGGCCACCTGATTGTTGGTGCCGGTCAGGGTCAGGCCATCGCTATAGGCGCTGGCATTCAGGCTGTCATCGCCACCCTGGCCATCAACAGCGGACATACCACTCACGGTCAGGTCGTAAACCGCAACATCCCCATTCGATTGCAGGGTGAAGGCATCTACACTCGCTGTGCCCAGCAGGTTGGCATTGACCGCGGTGAGGGACTCTACATTGGAGAAGGTAATACTGCTGTTGCTGGCTTGTTTACTGGTGCCGGTTAAGGTCCAGTTGGCACCATCGGCGCCGATCACACTGTCACTGCCATCCAGGGCATTGATCGTGCTCAAGCCGCTGAAGGCGATACCGTAGCTGCTGGCGGCATTGCTGCCATCAACCACAAAGCTATCGGCATTGTCGGTACCGGTCAGTGCTGCAGTCACCGCACTGACAATGCCGTCGAAGGTCAGGGAGCCCGCGGCCACCTGATTGTTGGTGCCGGTCAGGGTCAGGCCATCGCTATAGGCGCTGGCATTCAGGCTGTCATCGCCACCCTGGCCATCAACAACGGACATACCACTCACGGTCAGGTCGTAAACCGCAACATCCCCATTCGATTGCAGGGTGAAGGCATCTACACTCGCTGTGCCCAGCAGGTTGGCATTGACCGCGGTGAGGGACTCTACATTGGAGAAGGTAATACTGCTGTTGCTGGCTTGTTTGCTGGTGCCGGTTAAGGTCCAGTTGGCACCATCGGCGCCGATCACACTGTCACTGCCATCCAGGGCATTGATCGTGCTCAAGCCGCTGAAGGCGATACCGTAGCTGCTGGCGGCATTGCTGCCATCAACCACAAAGCTATCGGCATTGTCGGTACCGGTCAGTGCTGCAGTCACCGCACTGACAATGCCGTCGAAGGTCAGGGAGCCCGCGGCCACCTGATTGTTGGTGCCGGTCAGGGTCAGGCCATCGCTATAGGCGCTGGCATTCAGGCTGTCATCGCCACCCTGGCCATCAACAGCGGACATACCACTCACGGTCAGGTCGTAAACCGCAACATCCCCATTCGATTGCAGGGTGAAGGCATCTACACTCGCTGTGCCCAGCAGGTTGGCATTGACCGCGGTGAGGGACTCTACATTGGAGAAGGTAATACTGCTGTTGCTGGCTTGTTTGCTGGTGCCGGTTAAGGTCCAGTTGGCACCATCGGCGCCGATCACACTGTCACTGCCATCCAGGGCATTGATCGTGCTCAAGCCGCTGAAGGCAATACCGTAGCTGCTGGCGGCATTGCTGCCATCAACCACAAAGCTATCGGCATTGTCGGTACCGGTCAGTGCTGCAGTCACCGCACTGACAATGCCGTCGAAGGTCAGGGAGCCCGCGGCCACCTGATTGTTGGTGCCGGTCAGGGTCAGGCCATCGCTATAGGCGCTGGCATTCAGGCTGTCATCGCCACCCTGGCCATCAACAGCGGACATACCACTCACGGTCAGGTCGTAAACCGCAACATCCCCATTCGATTGCAGGGTGAAGGCATCTACACTCGCTGTGCCCAGCAGGTTGGCATTGACCGCGGTGAGGGACTCTACATTGGAGAAGGTAATACTGCTGTTGCTGGCTTGTTTGCTGGTGCCGGTTAAGGTCCAGTTGGCACCATCGGCGCCGATCACACTGTCACTGCCATCCAGGGCATTGATCGTGCTCAAGCCGCTGAAGGCGATACCGTAGCTGCTGGCGGCATTGCTGCCATCAACCACAAAGCTATCGGCATTGTCGGTACCGGTCAGTGCTGCAGTCACCGCACTGACAATACCGTCGAAGGTCAGGGAGCCCGCGGCCACCTGATTGTTGGTGCCGGTCAGGGTCAGGCCATCGCTATAGGCGCTGGCATTCAGGCTGTCATCGCCACCCTGGCCATCAACAACGGACATACCACTCACGGTCAGGTCGTAAACCGCAACATCCCCATTCGATTGCAGGGTGAAGGCATCTACACTCGCTGTGCCCAGCAGGTTGGCATTGACCGCGGTGAGGGACTCTACATTGGAGAAGGTAATATTGCTGTTGCTGGCTTGTTTGCTGGTGCCGGTTAAGATCCAGTTGGCACCATCGGCGCCAGTTACGCTGTCGGCACCATCCTTCGCATCAATATCCCCACTAAAACCAGTGAAGCTGATGCTGTTCGCGGTGACATTGGTATTGCTAACCACGACGAAGGTATCTGCATTCGCAGAACCCTCCAGGCTACCGCCAGTAACACTGTCGATACCGCTAAAATCAATCAAACTTGTGGAGGCTTCGTTATCGACTCCGGTCAGAGTCACAACTCCCAATGCCACAACACTATCGGTACCTGAACCTGCATTGACAGTGCTCAGCCCACTAAAGCTGATGTCCGCAACATCCAGGGCATTGTTGCCGGTAATCTCAAAGGCATCGACACCACTGCTGCCGGTCAACGTCGCGGTCACCGCGCTGGCGATACCGTCAAAAGTCAGAGTGCCTGATTCAGCAGTGACTTGATTCACTGCGCCTGTCAACGCCAGGCCATCGCTGTAAGCACTGGCATTCAGGCTGTCATCGCCGCCATTGCCGTCCACAGCAGACATACCACTCACGGTCAGGTCGTAAACCGCAACATCCCCACCGGATTGCAGCACAAATGCATCTGTGCCACTGGTGCCCAGCAGGTTGGCATTGACTGCAGTGAGGGACTCTACATTGGAGAAGGTAATACTGCTGTTGCTGGCTTGTTTACTGGTGCCGGTTAAGATCCAGTTGGCACCATCGGCGCCGGTTACGCTGTCACTACCACCCTTTGCATCCACACTACTGATACTGCTGAAAGCAATTTTATTAGCCGTCAGCGCATTCAGGCCTGTGACTACAAAAGTGTCACTATTACCTGAGCCTTCCAGGCTACCCCCGCTGATACTGTCGATACCGCTAAAGTCGATCAAACTTGTGGAGGCTTCGTTATCGACTCCGGTCAGAGTCACAACTCCCAATGCCACAACACTATCGGTACCTGAACCTGCATTGACAGTGCTCAGCCCACTAAAGCTGATGTCCGCAACATCCAGGGCACTGTTGCCGGTAATCTCAAAGGCATCGATACCACTGCTGCCGGTCAACGTCGCGGTCACTGCACTGACGATACCGTCAAAGGTCAGGGTGCCTGATTCAGCAGTTACTTGGTTCACAGCGCCTGTCAACGCCAGGCCATCGCTGTAAGCGCTGGCATTCAGACTGTCATCGCCACCCTGGCCATCAACAACGGACATACCACTCACGGTCAGGTCGTAAACCGCAACATCCCCACCGGATTGCAGCACAAATGCATCTGTGCCATTAGTGCCCAGCAGATTGGCATTGACTGCAGTGAGGGACTCTACATTGGAGAAGGTAATACTGCTGTTGCTGGCTTGTTTGCTGGTGCCGGTTAAGATCCAGTTGGCACCATCGGCGCCGATCACACTGTCACTGCCATCCAGGGCATTGATCGTGCTCAAGCCGCTGAAGGCAATACCGTAGCTGCTGGCGGCATTGCTGCCATCCACCACAAAGCTATCGGCATTGTCGGTACCGGTCAGTGCTGCAGTCACCGCACTGACAATGCCGTCGAAGGTCAGGGAGCCCGCGGCCACCTGATTGTTGGTGCCGGTCAGGGTCAGGCCATCGCTATAGGCGCTGGCATTCAGGCTGTCATCGCCGCCATTGCCGTCCACTGCAGACATACCACTCACGGTCAGGTCGTAAACCGCAACATCCCCATTCGATTGCAGGGTGAAGGCATCTACACTCGCTGTGCCCAGCAGGTTGGCATTGACCGCGGTGAGGGACTCTACATTGGAGAAGGTAATACTGCTGTTGCTGGCTTGTTTGCTGGTGCCGGTTAAGGTCCAGTTGGCACCATCGGCACCGATCACACTGTCACTGCCATCCAGGGCATTGATCGTGCTCAAGCCGCTGAAGGCAATACCGTAGCTGCTGGCGGCATTGCTGCCATCCACCACAAAGCTATCGGCATTGTCGGTACCGGTCAGTGCTGCAGTCACCGCACTGACAATGCCGTCGAAGGTCAGGGAGCCCGCGGCCACCTGATTGTTGGTGCCGGTCAGGGTCAGGCCATCGCTATAGGCGCTGGCATTCAGGCTGTCATCGCCACCCTGGCCATCAACAACGGACATACCACTCACGGTCAGGTCGTAAACCGCAACATCCCCATTCGATTGCAGGGTGAAGGCATCTACACTCGCTGTGCCCAGCAGGTTGGCATTGACCGCGGTGAGGGACTCTACATTGGAGAAGGTAATACTGCTGTTGCTGGCTTGTTTGCTGGTGCCGGTTAAGATCCAGTTGGCACCATCGGCGCCAGTTACGCTGTCGGCACCATCCTTCGCATCAATATCCCCACTAAAGCCAGTGAAGCTGATGCTGTTCGCGGTGACATTGGTATTGCTAACCACGACGAAGGTATCTGCATTCGCAGAACCCTCCAGGCTACCGCCAGTAACACTGTCGATACCGCTAAAATCAATCAAACTTGTGGAGGCTTCGTTATCGACTCCGGTCAGAGTCACAACTCCCAATGCCACAACACTATCGGTACCTGAACCTGCATTGACAGTGCTCAGCCCACTAAAGCTGATGTCCGCAACATCCAGGGCATTGTTGCCGGTAATCTCAAAGGCATCGACACCACTGCTGCCGGTCAACGTCGCGGTCACCGCGCTGGCGATACCGTCAAAAGTCAGGGTGCCTGATTCAGCAGTGACTTGATTCACTGCGCCTGTCAACGCCAGGCCATCGCTGTAAGCACTGGCATTCAGGCTGTCATCGCCGCCATTGCCGTCCACAGCAGACATACCACTCACGGTCAGGTCGTAAACCGCAACATCCCCACCGGATTGCAGCACAAATGCATCTGTGCCACTGGTGCCCAGCAGATTGGCATTGACTGCAGTGAGGGACTCTACATTGGAGAAGGTAATACTGCTGTTGCTGGCTTGTTTGCTACTGCCGGTTAAGATCCAGTTGGCACCATCGGCGCCGGTTACGCTGTCACTACCACCCTTTGCATCCACACTACTGATACTGCTGAAAGCAATTTTATTAGCCGTCAGCGCATTCAGGCCTGTGACTACAAAAGTGTCACTATTACCTGAGCCTTCCAGGCTACCCCCGCTGATACTGTCGATACCGCTAAAGTCGATCAAACTTGTGGAGGCTTCGTTATCGACTCCGGTCAGAGTCACAACTCCCAATGCCACAACACTATCGGTACCTGAACCTGCATTGACAGTGCTCAGCCCACTAAAGCTGATGTCCGCAACATCCAGAGCACTGTTGCCGGTAATCTCAAAGGCATCGATACCACTGCTGCCGGTCAACGTCGCGGTCACTGCACTGACGATACCGTCAAAGGTCAGGGTGCCTGATTCAGCAGTTACTTGGTTCACAGCGCCTGTCAACGCCAGGCCATCGCTGTAAGCGCTGGCATTCAGACTGTCATCGCCACCCTGGCCATCAACAACGGACATACCACTCACGGTCAGGTCGTAAACCGCAACATCCCCACCGGATTGCAGCACAAATGCATCTGTGCCATTAGTGCCCAGCAGATTGGCATTGACTGCAGTGAGGGACTCTACATTGGAGAAGGTAATACTGCTGTTGCTGGCTTGTTTGCTGGTGCCGGTTAAGATCCAGTTGGCACCATCGGCGCCGATCACACTGTCACTGCCATCCAGGGCATTGATCGTGCTCAAGCCGCTGAAGGCAATACCGTAGCTGCTGGCGGCATTGCTGCCATCCACCACAAAGCTATCGGCATTGTCGGTACCGGTCAGTGCTGCAGTCACCGCACTGACAATGCCGTCGAAGGTCAGGGAGCCCGCGGCCACCTGATTGTTGGTGCCGGTCAGGGTCAGGCCATCGCTATAGGCGCTGGCATTCAGGCTGTCATCGCCGCCATTGCCGTCCACTGCAGACATACCACTCACGGTCAGGTCGTAAACCGCAACATCCCCATTCGATTGCAGGGTGAAGGCATCTACACTCGCTGTGCCCAGCAGGTTGGCATTGACCGCGGTGAGGGACTCTACATTGGAGAAGGTAATACTGCTGTTGCTGGCTTGTTTGCTGGTGCCGGTTAAGGTCCAGTTGGCACCATCGGCACCGATCACACTGTCACTGCCATCCAGGGCATTGATCGTGCTCAAGCCGCTGAAGGCAATACCGTAGCTGCTGGCGGCATTGCTGCCATCCACCACAAAGCTATCGGCATTGTCGGTACCGGTCAGTGCTGCAGTCACCGCACTGACAATGCCGTCGAAGGTCAGGGAGCCCGCGGCCACCTGATTGTTGGTGCCGGTCAGGGTCAGGCCATCGCTATAGGCGCTGGCATTCAGGCTGTCATCGCCGCCATTGCCGTCCACAGCAGACATACCACTCACGGTCAGGTCGTAAACCGCAACATCCCCACCGGATTGCAGCACAAATGCATCTGTGCCACTGGTGCCCAGCAGATTGGCATTGACTGCAGTGAGGGACTCTACATTAGAGAAGGTAATACTGCTGTTACTGGCTTGTTTGCTGGTGCCGGTTAAGATCCAGTTGGCACCACCGGCGCCAGTTACGCTGTCGGCACCATCCTTCGCATCAATATCACCACTAAAACCAGTGAAGCTGATGCTGTTCGCGGTGACATTGGTATTGCTAACCACGACGAAGGTATCTGCATTCGCAGAACCCTCCAGGCTACCGCCACTAACACTGTCGATACCGCTAAAATCGATCAAACTTGTGGAGGCTTCGTTATCGACTCCGGTCAGAGTCACAACTCCCAATGCCACAACACTATCGGTACCTGAACCTGCATTGACAGTGCTCAGCCCACTAAAGCTGATGTCCGCAACATCCAGGGCACTGTTGCCGGTAATCTCAAAGGCATCGACACCACTGCTGCCGGTCAACGTCGCGGTCACTGCACTGACGATACCGTCAAAAGTCAGGGTGCCTGATTCAGCAGTGACTTGGTTCACTGCGCCTGTCAACGCCAGGCCATCGCTGTAAGCACTGGCATCCAGGCTATCGCTATCGCCATTGCCGTTCACGGAGGACATGCCGGAAACCGTCAGCTCATAAGCTTTTACATTCCCATCGGCCTGTAAAATAAATGCATCTGCATTCGTTGTACCCACAAGACCTGCATTCGTCGCTGTGAGGTTTTCGACATTGCTAAAGGTGATCCCGCTATTTTTTGCTTGATAGTCGGTACCAGTGAGTTCCCAGTTAACACCGTCTGCGCCAGTTACGCTGTCGGCACCATCCTTCGCATCAATATCACCACTAAAACCAGTGAAGCTGATGCTGTTCGCGGTGACATTGGTATTGCTAACCACGACGAAGGTATCTGCATTCGCAGAACCCTCCAGGCTACCGCCACTAACACTGTCGATACCGCTAAAGTCGATCAAACTTGTGGAGGCTTCGTTATCGACTCCGGTCAGAGTCACAACTCCCAATGCCACAACACTATCGGTACCTGAACCTGCATTGACAGTGCTCAGCCCACTAAAGCTGATGTCCGCAACATCCAGGGCACTGTTGCCGGTAATCTCAAAGGCATCGACACCACTGCTGCCGGTCAACGTCGCGGTCACCGCACTGACGATACCATCAAAAGTCAGGGTGCCTGATTCAGCAGTTACTTGGTTCACAGCGCCTGTCAACGCCAGGCCATCGCTGTAAGCACTGGCATCCAGGCTATCGCTATCGCCATTGCCGTTCACGGAGGACATGCCGGAAACCGTCAGCTCATAAGCTTTTACATTCCCATCGGCCTGTAAAATAAATGCATCTGCATTCGTTGTACCCACAAGAGCTGCATTCGTCGCTGTGAGATTCTCGACATTACTAAAGGTGATCCCGCTATTTTTTGCTTGATAGTCGGTACCAGTGAGTTCCCAGTTAACACCGTCTGCGCCAGTTACGCTGTCGGCACCATCCTTCGCATCAATATCACCACTAAAACCAGTGAAGCTGATGCTGTTCGCGGTGACATTGGTATTGCTAACCACGACGAAGGTATCTGCATTCGCAGAACCCTCCAGGCTACCGCCACTAACACTGTCGATACCGCTAAAATCGATCAAACTTGTGGAGGCTTCGTTATCGACTCCGGTCAGAGTCACAACTCCCAATGCCACAACACTATCGGTACCTGAACCTGCATTGACAGTGCTCAGCCCACTAAAGCTGATGTCCGCAACATCCAGGGCACTGTTGCCGGTAATCTCAAAGGCATCGACACCACTGCTGCCGGTCAACGTCGCGGTCACCGCACTGACGATACCGTCAAAAGTCAGGGTGCCTGATTCAGCAGTGACTTGATTCACTGCGCCTGTCAACGCCAGGCCATCGCTGTAAGCACTGGCATCCAGGCTATCGCTATCGCCATTGCCGTTCACGGAGGACATGCCGGAAACCGTCAGCTCATAAGCTTTTACATTCCCATCGGCCTGTAAAATAAATGCATCTGCATTCGTTGTACCCACAAGACCTGCATTCGTCGCTGTGAGGTTTTCGACATTGCTAAAGGTGATCCCGCTATTTTTTGCTTGATAGTCGGTACCAGTGAGTTCCCAGTTAACACCGTCTGCGCCAGTTACGCTGTCGGCACCATCCTTCGCATCAATATCCCCACTAAAACCAGTGAAGCTGATGCTGTTCGCGGTGACATTGGTATTGCTAACCACTACGAAGGTATCTGCATTCGCAGAACCCTCCAGGCTACCGCCAGTAACACTGTCGATACCGCTAAAATCGATCAAACTTGTGGAGGCTTCGTTATCGACTCCGGTCAGAGTCACAACTCCCAATGCCGCAACACTATCGGTACCTGAACCTGCATTGACAGTGCTCAGCCCACTAAAGCTGATGTCCGCAACATCCAGGGCATTGTTGCCGGTAATCTCAAAGGCATCGACACCACTGCTGCCGGTCAACGTCGCGGTCACCGCGCTGGCGATACCATCAAAAGTCAGGGTGCCTGATTCAGCAGTGACTTGATTCACAGCGCCTGTCAACGCCAGGCCATCGCTGTAAGCACTGGCATCCAGGCTATCGCTATCGCCATTGCCGTTCACGGAGGACATGCCGGAAACCGTCAGCTCATAAGCTTTTACATTCCCATCGGCCTGTAAAATAAATGCATCTGCATTCGTTGTACCCACAAGAGCTGCATTCGTCGCTGTGAGATTCTCGACATTACTAAAGGTGATCCCGCTATTTTTTGCTTGATAGTCGGTACCAGTGAGTTCCCAGTTAACACCGTCTGCGCCAGTTACGCTGTCGGTGCCATCCCCCAAATCAACCTTCTCCACCCCAGAAAAAGAGATAGCATCGATAGAAAAAGATTTAGTTCCATTGACTATTAAGGAATCGGCGCTATCTGATAGGGTAAACAAGTCGTCACCACTGTTAGCTACAACGGTCCCGGAGTTTGTGACTGTGATATCACCAAGTTCATTAATCGTATTGTCATCTGTACCACCAACCGAGAGAGAGAAGTCGGAAACAGTAATTGAACCTTCATTGGTAAACGACCCTCCAGCATTAACTGTCAGGCCACCATTTACTGCTGAAACTGTAACTCCATTATCAATTTTTACACCGCTATACGAGGTCAGCGTCAAAGTATGAGCCGTAGTCCATGCAATGGAGTCAGCAACAAGAATTCCATCTGAAAAATCACCGCCAGATGGGGTTACAGGTCCACCGGGACCTGAACCATTATTAGCATCAGTAACACTGATCTCTATATTATTATTCGCCAGTGCACTTACTACAGCTGAAACCGAAACACAATTGTTTGTGACACAAGGATCGTCAGCAATTTCCATCCAGCCTGGATCCAGTAGCCAGTTACCCGTTTCTCCATCACCATGGCTCAATGTGGATACAAACATATCCTCTTCATCAAGATGAAGGTATTGCTTACCAGAAGTTTCTACTAAACCACCATCACCGCCAGCAGCCCCTGACTCCGCCAGGATAGTCCCGCCAAACTCCGTAGTAATATCGGACCATACGATGACCTTGCCACCCTTAGCATTTCCAATACCACTCGCATTAATATTTGCCTCACTTGTGACCGTCGTAAATTCGGCATTGCGAATTTCGGGATTTACTCCTTGATAATCTCCCCCGATAAGTACCTCACCGCCGGAATCTGTACCACGAGCATCAATATCGCCTGCAAGGAAAACCTCGTCACCTAACACCGCAACATAACCACCATTTCCGGAATTACCCGTAACACTTATTTGTCCGGTGTGCTCAGCAGTATCACCCTCTAATACAATTTCACCACCAGCTATGCCTGAGGCATCTAAAGTTCCACTGTTGGCAACACCACTACCAGAACCAAATAAGCGAATTTTTCCCCCGCTGGTATCAATGCCTTTTGCCTTTATCGTACCTTCATTATTTACTGCAGCTGTAAATAGATCACCAGAGACGCTAGCCTCCATTAATACTTGCGCGCCCTCAATAGCTCCTTCATTTAGTACGGCACTATCTACACCCAGATCATTCTCCATGACCTCTTTAGTAATTTTGAGACCAATAAGCCCATCCGCATCGAATGTGAGTAATGCTTCATCAGCCGCAGCCAAACTAACCAGCTCTGCACTAATCAACCCTGAAGATGCATTGGTAACCTGTTTTCCTACCAATAGCGCACTGGATGCATTAATTACCCCACGGTTTACGACAATGCCCGATGAACCATCTTCACCCTGGAAAATAAAATCCCCATTCATGAAGTCTTCTGGATTCATATCAAGCCCAGAAGCGGTGATGGCACCTACATTCACTGTTGCAGTTTCAGTAAAAAGCACTCCTCGCGGATTAACAAGAATTACATGTCCATTCGCCTCAATTGATCCGTGAATCGTAGTTGGATCCTGCCCTAAAATACGGTTAAGTACGATGGATGAGGAATCAGGTTGTAAAAACTTGACCAGTTCTTCCGGGCTTAGGTTAAATGATTCCCAATCTATCGATAGCAAATCAGTGACCTGATCGATTGTTGTGGTTGAACCATCCACATCAATCGTACCTTCACCTCCGGTCACTACACCGCCCTCAGGACCCGCATAAGCCATGGGGCTCAAAATCCCCGCAAGCACACCAGCATAAGCAAGGCTTGATAATTTTATTGCAGTTACTAATCTTCTTACTTCAAGCGTTTTCTTTTTAGCTTTCATACCAGAACCCTGCGAAGAGGAACTTTGTTTTCGTTAGTAATTCAGAAATTTAATAATTAGTTATAAAAAATTGAAAAATCAGCATAAACCGTTGGCTCATCTTCACCAACAGCAATATTTGTTATCGAGGTACTCGACATAATTGGCCAAGCCATAGAAACTTTGCTTGAGAACCGATCATCCCAACTGAACTTGAAGAGTACACCCGCCCCAGAGAACCTGGCCCAATCATCATCAAGTGTTTCTTCGTAGTTATTAACAAAGCCATAACCAACATCTGCTATAAGGGCAACCTGTACAATGTCGTTTAAGCGCTGTCCGAAAAGAACCGGATTGATCGCTTCAGGAAAATTCACGTACCACTCTGCAGATAAGACCGCTCCTTTATCAGCGGAAAAATCCCTCACTGCAAATGCTCGTACACCATTAGCCCCACCCAACGACATCTGTTCAAACCCGGGTAAGTTGCTTTCGCTATATTGTGCTCGTCCTTTCAGGATAAGTCTTGATTGCTCATCTATAAAAGGCATAGGAAGAAAAAGCAAAGAGCTGGTATTGATCGCCACTTTATTAAAATCATCCCCTCTGCCAGCTTCAACATCATTCTGATGCTCACCATATTGAAGATTCACATTCATTATATTCAACATGGAAAAAAGGCCATTAGAGAGACTATCCAAATAAACACCAACCTCACCGCCATAAACATGATCGTTTGTAAAAGCAATCGCCCCCTCAAGCTCAGATTCCTTCTCTGTTATTCCGAAAGAGCCTGTCAAATTGAAATCCCGAGAGCGACGGAATTTATGATCTAGAGAAACGGCATAACTTTTATTGACACCGGATATATTGAGTGCATTGATGACATTTTCCTTATTTTCTTCATCGTAGAGATTAAACTCATTATGATCTGCCGAAATCTCTAGTCTGGTACGAGGAGAAAATACAGGGAAACTATATCTAATTTGACCCAAATCAGAACCAAGCTTTTCATCCGTTTCAAGAGCAGATTTTAAATAGCTTACCGTTAACGCATCTCCTATACCCAGTGGATTCAGCCAATCAACCGTGGCATAGGCTCTTTCATTACCTGTATAAAGAGAACCATGATTATCCAACCTTAAAGAAGCCTTATAAGAGCTTGTTTCACGCGCTTTCAAATTAAGTTTGGTTTCTCCAGGATTATCACCAGCGCTAAAATACCCAGTAACATTTAAGCCCGGTAGATCATTGAGAAGGTATAACCCCTCCTCAATACTTTCATGGTTCACCAATTCCCCTCTTTGGCCTTCGAAAGGCTCTGCAAGTTGATCCAGGGCGTAACGCTCATTATCTTCAGCAACAACCTGTCCCAGCAGCCCCTCCTGAACAGTGAGAGTAACTACACCATTTTCAACGTCTTGCGCAGGTATTTGTACTTGAGCAAGGAACAAACCTTGACGGCGATAAAAGTTAGTAAGTTCTGCAGCTATATCTTCCAGGTCCCCATAACTTAGTCCACGTTCCTTATTTTGCTTCTCTATAACACTGACCAGCTTTTTTAATTCTGCAGGGCCAAGGCCTCCCGGATTAAATTGGGCATTCATGTTTCCCAGTAAGATAGCCAGCTCTTCCAAATTTTCTACGGTATATCCACTGGCAAGAATCTTATCTTCCTTCATATATTTAATGCGCAAATCCTCAGCCATCTTCTCGATGGTGGTGCGCTCAATACCAAATTCTGGATACTCTTCTAACCTGTGAAACCGAAACTCTTTGACAGTAATACGTGGCCCTTGATTACGCTGGGAAATTTCGGGGATTTCAGTATTAAGGTTTGGGTCCTCCGCCTCAAAAGTCCGCTGGAGATAGTCTTTTGTTACATCTACTTCGCTAACAGTTGGTGTATTTTGATCGAATGCCTGCCTTACACGACTTCGAAAGCTGGAGTCCTCCTCCTGAGCTTTAGCAGGCATTTGCAGTAGCATAAAACCGGCACTAATAAAGAGTGCCAGTTTGCTTTGTTTGAGCCAGAACATAACTCCCCCAAATAAAATTCTTATTTATTTGCCCCCCTGAACTTCTAATTGGGAAAGGCCGAATTACAATTATTTAGTTAACATCCCTAACGATGCGAAACCCTGTAAATTCATCTGCCTGACCATTATGGAGCCGCTTTGTTGTAGCCAGGCAGCGACTCATGGGGTCCAAGCGATTACCCCCTAAGGCCAGCAACTCACCATCGGTGCCACGTGCCCACTCCTGCACATTGCCGACTGAATTCACCAAGCCAAACCTATTAGAAGAGCCGGATTGCGCTGGGACAAATTCAGCTCCCTTCTCGATACCACCATATTTAAGGTGGCAATTTCGATCAGCCAGCTCTTCCTGACCATTCGCACTGGCTGCGGCAAACCATTCCTGCTCGGTGGGTAGACGGTAACTGTAACCAGTTTCGTCGCTTAACCAACTTAGGTATGCCTCTGCACTAGTTAATAACACGTTATTAGCTGGCATATTGTCGGCACCGAATTCCAGCGAATTACACTGCTTAGTGATACTGCAGAATTGCTTCAAATCAAGATTACTTATTTCATATTTACCAACAGCAAGAGGCCTGCCACTTACACCTTTGATAACGACCATCGCCGGGCCTTTGCTACCATCTGCAAGACGATCACGACAACTGTAGCGATCTCCTCTACCGCCACTTCCTGGTACCAGGTGCCCACAGAAGTCCAGCTTGAGCTCTTTCAGAGGCTGATAGCTGGGGAGAAGCGCCCTAAACTCATCCACCAGAGCCTCTGTTTGGGTCGGGTCTTTTGCACCCAGATTGGAAGCACAGGTACTGAGTTCTTCACCGATAACCGGACGAATCTGCTGGGCCTTGATATTGTCCACTTTCGCGAGCTGGGAAAGTTGCGCCCCAATAGCCCCCACATTCATATCAAAGCTGCAAGTCAGAACCGCTTCCATCTCATTGAGAATCGCATCTACCTGTTTCTGCTTGATTGTAGCCAGACGACGACGCTCGGCCCGCTCTTCTTGTAAGCGCAGGCGCTCCGCTTCTCGCTCAGCCTCCAAACGCTCAGCTTCAAGACGTGCCTGTAAATTCTCCCTATCAGTCGCCAACTGGGATTTAATCGCCACTGCCCGGCTGGATACCCCATACCAGTTAGCAGCACTTCGAAGCATTAGGTCGGCTTGGTCCAGGTTACCCAAGTTAAGCTGACCAGTTGCGGCAGCTAAGAACAGCTCAGATATCTCACGCCGTGAGGCATCCAGAAAGTCATCATCACCAGGGTTCAGCTCTGAGTATTCCTTCAGCTCCAGACGGAGGTCGTTCTCCCAGGCGGGAGTTAAGATACTCAAGTTAATCAGCCGGCTAATCGCTTCTTTCTTATCACTGATTCGGCGCTCTAACAGCTCCTGCTGCAATTTTCGTTCAAGCTCTATTTTTACCCTCTCTTGTTCGGCGGTATTCTGCTGCTCCAAGTGGTTATAACCAAATCCAGCGCCAATAAGCATCATGGCAAAGGCACTACCCAGAACCCATTTCCAGGTATTACTAATAAAGAATGCCTGCACAAACTTTTCGACGGTATCGGTACGATTTTCCCGCTTCAGCTCCAAGGCAGACTCAAGGGCACGCCATTCTCTGCGGTTCAGCCCCTTGATGCGCTTTGGACGTAACTTCTGCTCAAAAGCCTTATCCGCAGGAGTTTTGTCATAGGGATGGCGACCACAAAACAATTCATAGGCCACACAGCCCAGTGCATAAACATCATCAGAGGGGGCTGGCTCTCCCCCTTTCAACATCTCATAGCTCGCATAAGCGGGCGTCAGTGCCCCAAGACTGCCAGCATCAAATACAGTGGTCTCACCAGTTTTATTCGCAATTCCTCCTTCCGATACTGCTCGCGCAATACCAAAGTCAAAAACCTTTGCGCCTTTCTTACTGGTGACGAAAATATTGCCCGGTTTAAAGTCGGAGTGGACGATTTTATGTGAATGCGCATAGATCAGTGCCTGACAAATATCCGTAAATACGGATCGCGCTTTTTCTGGTTCAAGCCCCACATCTGCATGATCTCGCAGAAGCTTATCCAAGGGTGCCCCTTCCAGGAATTCCATCGTCATAAAGACGCGGTCACCATCACGGTCAAAATCATAAACCGTTACGATGTTAGGATGGGCTAGAGTTTGAGACTTACGCGCCTCACGTTGCAGGGAAATAAAGGCATCAGGGTGCTTCTGAAAATCATCGTTTAACAGCTTAATAGCGACATAGGGTTCGCTGTCGTTAGCTTCTAATTTTCGGCGGTCGAGAGCTTTATAAACTGCCCCCATACCGCCAACACCCAAGAGTTTGTCAAGCTCAAAACGCCCTTTAATCACGGTCTTTGTAACAGCACCTGAGGGTAAGGGTTCGAAAGAGTCAGGAGTATCGATGGGATTAGCCGGTATTCCACCTTCTAACTTAGTGCCGACTTCTTGCTGAACAGAAGCTTTGTGCGGGGCCGGACTAAAGACGGTAGCATCAGTCCCAAAATCTGCAGCAGCATTGGGAATTATCGCTTGGGCTCCACGAACTGGCGGATGGTCATTTGAACCGGTAGCATCCTGGCGCACAACGACAGTGACATCACCATCTTCCGTTAACCCACCTGCAGCTTGCTCCGGGCCGGGCGGAGAGCCACTCGGCCGAACAATACGTGTCTTATCGTTCAATTCCGCCTCCTTGGGAAAGTATTACCAAATATCCAAATGCATAACAAAAATGTTACGGGCTTATCAATTAAGGTAATTTAAAGTGGCAAAGTATATCGAACAGGTTAAGGAGCAACAATCAAGGTATATTCAAAATAATTTGCCTACAGGCGTCATAAGTACACTATCCCAGTAGTGGTGCAGCTAACCGGAATGCTTGCCAATGAATACAACCAATTACATAGGCTTACATGCATGTTTTTTAAACAACCCCGATAATTGAAATAATTTTAATTGGTGTAAGGAAGCTAACAATTCTTAATATTTTCATATTTCTTCCAAATTTTGGCGGGACGGAAAATTAAACCGTAATTCTCTGTATATTTAATTGGTGTCAGAGTCGAATACGCTCAGCGGGCATATACCCAACAACAGTAAAAGGGCTTCGGATAATTGGTGCCAGAGTCGATTAAATAACGAAAAATTATGGTTTTTTTTTGCTTTTCTCTCTGTTTAAATCACCCCAGTTGCCACTGCGACGTTACCTGAGCTACTGACTCATCGCCGTGGTAAAGGATTAACCACCAACATCAAAAGCCAACCAAGAGGGAATCCCCATGGCTATCTACATGAACTTCAATAACAAAGCCACCAAAGGCAACGTCACCGCCAAAGGTTACGAAGACTGGATCGAAGTTGACAGCTTCAACTTTGGTGTTGGCCGCGGTATCACCATGGAAGCCGGTGCTACCTCCAACCGTGAAGCCTCTCGCCCCAGCCTGAGCGAAGTCACTTTCACCAAGCGTATTGACGCTTCTTCCGGTGGTTTGTTCAAGTCTTCTGTCACTGGCGACGAAGGTGTGCCCGTAGAGATTCATGTTGTACAGACCGGCGCCAACTCTGTAGAAAAGTACGCTGTTTACAAGCTGACTGACGTAATCATCTCCTCTTACAGCATTGGTGCTTCTGCCGGCGGTGCTCCTCAGGAGTCCGTATCTCTGAGCTTTGCCAAAATCGAAGCCGAACTCGACCACGCTGATAAGACTAACAAGAACCCGAAGAACATGAAGGTTGGATACGACCTCACCACAGCGACTCCGCTGTAATTGGTTCGACTCTTTTCGGGTTGAACGGTGGCCTGCAGAGTACCTGCGGGCTACCGCCCTCCAGTTCTTTAGCTGAGTGCTTATACGAGCACTGACCTAAAGAACTGCAGATTTCTAAAATCTCATTTCTTATTTGGCACCGTAGGGATAGTTGGGGCTGCCCATGGCTACACTCAATCAAGATAAAAGAATGATTACGGTCGACAGCCCAGTCGGCTCGGATGCTTTGATCGCAACGACCTTACAAGGCGAGGAGCATGTCTCCAAGCTATTCCGCTATGAAGTACAGCTTCTTTCTGATGATCACGCTATTGAGCAAAAAGATCTTGTCGGCAAACCAGTAACTGTTTCGATTCACCACTCTGAGACACCACGCCATATTAACGGCTATGTTACCCAGTTCTCCCTTCACGATGTAAACGCCGAAGGCGTGCGTAGTTATAGCGCAATTCTTCAACCTGGCCTGTGGTTCACGAGCCTCGGAGGCTCCAACAGAGTTTTCGAAAAGAAGTCCGCCAAGCAAATTCTTGAAGAAGTGCTCGGTGAATACAGCAAGGTTATCAAACTGACCTTAAAGCTAAATGCCGAATACATCACCCGTGAATACTGTGTACAGTTTGATGAAAGCGACTTTGAATTTATCAATCGCTTAATGGCTGAAGAGGGTATTTCCTACTACTTCAAGCACTCTGAAGGGCAGCATGAGCTTGTACTCTGCGATGATCCTCAAGATTTTTACGACTGTGAAAGTGAAAAAATTGAGTATGACGGAGGCGGTAGCCATCCCACAAAAAACACAGTGAGTAGCTGGAGAAGAAACTTCAACTACCATGGCGGCGGTTTTGAGCTCAAAGATTACAGTGAATTTACTGCTACCAAAGACAATAAGCAGCAAGTTAAAACCACCAGTAAGCTGAATGATGTTTCTAACTACATGCGCGGCTTATATGGCCTGAACCACTTCCAGGCTGATGGTGAACACAAACACAAATTTACTGATAGCTACCATAAAGCACTGGCAGAACGTGCTATGGAAGCACAGGAAGCGCTATTTGATGTCAGCCATGGACGTAGTGACTGCCCCTCCTTTACTGCCGGCGGACGTTTTAATTTTGATCACACGTTGTCGTCAGAAAAGGGGAAGTATCTTATTACGTCTGTGCATGTTTCAGCTGCAGACGGTAACAGTAACGAAACCCACTTCCACAATACCTTCAGCTGTATTCCATCTGCGGTAATGCCACGCCCACAGCCGAATGTTTCTGCAAAGAAAATACACTCACCACAAGTGGCACGTGTCTTGGAAGTAAAAGCAACCGCATCCGACAGCTCTCAGGACCCCTACACCCAACTGAAAGTGAAGTTCCCCTGGAACTCACAACAAAATAGTTGCTGGGTCAGAGTGATGCAGTCTTTTGCCGGAAAAAATTGGGGGGCAAACTTTGTACCCAGGGTAAACCAGGAAGTGGTTGTTACCTACATTAATGGCGACCCGGATAGACCATTAATTACCGGTGCAGTATATAACGGCGATAATCCAGGCCCCAATTACACCGCCACCCAAAGTGGCTGGAAAACCGAGTATGAGGGCAGCACCTTTAACGAGTTGCGCTTTGATGACAAAGGCGGCAACGAAGAAATCTATATGGAAGCCGGTAAGGATCACAACTTTGTTATCCATAATGACCAAACTGGCAAAATAGAAAACAAGCAAACTCTGGAAGTTAAACAGGATCGTAGCATTACCGTAACTGATGGTAGCGAAGTAGTCACCATTGCCAAAGGTGACCAAAAATTGAATGTGGATAAAGGAAACCAGACTGTCACGATTGGTTCAGGCAATCACACACTCAAGATTAGCAAAGGATCGCAAACCACAGATGCTATGGGGGCTATCAAAATATCCTCAAAAGCTTCAATTGAATTAAAGGTTGGGGGCAGTAGTATTAAGCTAACCCCAGCGGGAATCACCATCAAAGGTACAATGCTTTCCTGCAAGGGAGATGCTACAGCTGAAGTTAAAGGCGGCGGCATGCTCACCCTGAAAGGCGGCGTGACTATGATCAACTGATGGGGATTAACTAAGAATGACTGACCTGATCAAAGTACAAGCACTTACCGCGGCGGAGCTGCTAAAAAATTTTGAGGTGAGTGAAGAAGCGGAAGAGCACCTGGTGCCCGATACTGCACCCGAGGTCAGCATTAACCAACTGGTTGACGCGGGTCTTTATCCCGATGCGATCAAACTATTGGCACATGGGCTCCCCAAACGGGAAGCTGTTTGGTGGGCCTGTCTCGCAGCTCGGGATATTCAAAGCCCAGAAACTGATGAAGACAATGTAAATGCATTAGTCGCTGCGGAAAGCTGGGCCAAAAAGCCCAGCGAAGAGACTCGGTTAAAGTGCAAAACCCTGGGCGATAAAACCAAGCACAAAACCCCAGCAAGCTGGGCTGCTACAGCAGCGAGTTGGTGCCATGGAAGTCTGGCGGCGGAAGGTGAGCCTGTGGTTGAGCCGCCAGAACATCTTTATGCACACGCCGTCGCTGGTAGTGTCACTCTCGCTGCAGTTTTATCTGATCCAGTGGATCCCGGCAAAAGATTCGCAAGATACATGAATCAAGGGTTGGATCTGGCTCGTGGCGGTAATGGCAGGATAGAGGACTAAATATGGGCAAGCCTGCTTCACGAATTACTGATATGCATGTCTGTCCGATGGTGACAGGTACTGTACCTCACGTCGGCGGGCCGATCCTCAGCCCAGGTGCTCCAACGGTCATTATCGGCGGAATGCCCTCAGCTACGGTTGGCAGTGCCTGTACCTGTGTAGGACCACCAGATACTGTGGCTATGGGCAGCACTACCGTACTGCTGCAAAAGAAGCCTGCTGCCCGCATGGGAGATACAACTGGCCATGGCGGCAAGATTGTAATCGGATGCCCCACAGTACTGATCGGTGGCTAAATAATATTCCACCTATGGCGCCTTGTATATAAACAATAGATTGTCTGAGCAAATAATAAAGAACCTACCGTTGTTTAGACAAACAAGCGATTATTTATCTTAAAATAATCTGGTGACAGTAACGAAAAACTGGGCTACGTACAAAAAACAAGTAGCCTCTTTATTTTTTTAGCCTGATATCCATTAGCTTCAAAGCTAATTAGCTGCATATAAATTTATATATTCTTATCCACTCAGGATGAAGTGCAAATATTAGCTTCAGGTCTTTTCTTGCACTTCATAGAATACAGCCCTGCAGCTACAACTGGATAAATAGTTCTTAGGAAACAAAGGCTAACTTGTCATAGATAATATTAAAAATTACTCTTCAGTTAGCGCATACACCCATGGCATTCATCCACAGGTAGCGTCAAATAGAATCAGGCAAGATGAAAAAACCTTGTCAGCTTTAAAATTATAAATCTAAAAATTCAGCCCATAAATCTTAACATGAAAAACTTACGCTTATGCACAATAAAATATTGCCCCTCAAAATCACATTAATAATTTTACTTCTTCTATCTATTTCAGGAGGAACTTACGGAATGGCATTTTTAAACCCGCTAAAAGCATGCACATTTTCAGAAATGAAAATCCGACTCACCTTAAATGGTGAACCTGCCGTAGGCGCAAAAATTATTCGCACGATTGACTGGAAAGATGAGCAAATTGACTTCTTTACTTCAGATGAAGACGGAAATGTTGATCTTCCTGCAAAATTTGAAAATTCATTTACTCAGGTGCTACCTGTAGAGTTTATTTCCTCACAAAGCATAAACGTGGAATATGAAAATAATAACTATTTAATTTGGATTTATGCAAAAAGAAATCCTGGTGAAAACTCAGAAATGAACGGTGCTCCAATTAATCTATCGTGTGAACTCTCTGACGAGCCAAAAACAGAAAGAAAGTTCAAGTCAGCGGTAAAGACTTCTTGCAAATTTATTTAACCATAAAAAGGATTCAAAATAATGCTCACACCACAATATAGTGCTCAGCTTGCTGCGGATATTTACTTAATCAAGAAACCTAATGACCAAGAGATTTTCTTTGATCTATACAAGGATGACTTTGACATAAAAGAAAACCTCCCCAATAAAATACAAGGGAAAACAGGTGCTTTTACTCTAATAAAAAGTACTCACGCAATGGGCATCGCGACATGTGGTAAAGATAACTTTAAAGGGCAGGCTTTTGTAGCTCTGAAAGGAACTGCCAGCGGTTACGACCTATTAACAGATCTAAATGCAGGTATTAAACGATTCCATACTGGCGGGTCAGTACATCAGGGCTTCTACTATACTTTTGAAAGTTTCTTTCCCCAGCTAGAAAATTTTTCTCAAAATCTTCCATCTAACATACATACAATACACTGCGTTGGACATAGCCTGGGTGGGGCTCTAGCGACTCTAGCTGCAGATTGGCTCTCCTCTAACACAGGAAAAACTGTAAAACTCTACACCTATGGGAGCCCCAGGGTTGGACTTGATCAATTCTCCAATAATTGTAAACGCCGATTAACTCCTCACAATATCTACCGAGTTTATCATCGAGCCGATGCTGTTCCTATGGTGCCTACTTGGCCATTTGTTCATGTACCGAGCGGTGGAATAGGAGATTTTGAACTACCAAGCCCAAGCTATAGTCCTCTTACTAATCATAGCAGCGAAACCTATATTGACTCTGTCGCACCAAATGAAACGAGTCTAGATTGGGATACTGTTAGACAAAGAAAGCCTAAAGGTAATTTGGATAAAAGTATCGAAGCCTGGCTAAAATCAGATGGTATTCTCTCATTATCCATGAATACCGCTTGGATTGCAGGAGAGGCGTTACTCTGGGTCTTAAAGAAGATCGGTCATTTAGCTGGAATCTCTTTGGTTGTCGCAGGAAGTACAACATTTACCATCTTAGACAGGTTGGCAATATTCCTACATAACGCCTACCAAGTAAGTAAAGATATTTCCTTCTGGGTAATGCGGCTAATACGTAGATTTGCTCAGTTAATCGGTATGACTATTGTGGAAGGAGTTGATATCACGGTCTCATTTATGCGCATGGTGTTCTTACGTATGCATCGGGCTATCTCTGACTTAGTAATGAGAGCAGGAAGAATGATTCATTAATCTGACTTAGCAGAAGTAACTATAGTAATATGGCATTAAGTGGTACCCAGCCCAGTAGTGCAATCCAGTTGACTCCACTACTGGGCTAGTTTTCTGATTATTCTACGTTATAGGCAAAGTCACCTTCTTCAGTCGCGGAAACTTTAATTACCTTAACTTCTTCACCTTTCGCCATCTTATCCAGGCACTCACTAGCCAATTCAGGTAACAGAGTTTTATTTAAGATCACCTCAATATTACGGGCGCCAGTATCAGCTTCATGACATCGCGCTACGATATTGATAAGTACATCCTCATCATATGAGAAAGATGCTCCGTAGTGCTCACGCACTCGTTTCTCAACCTTGCGCATATTGATTTTACAAATCTCAACCAGATCCTCGTCATCCAGCGGGTAGTAGGCAACTACATTAGCCCGGCCGAGGAAAGCCGGCTTGAATTTCTGTAACAGATGAGGACGGATATTATCCAACAATACATCCGGTTCAGGCTTTTCCTCAACTTGGTTAAAGATAGCTCTGATAGCGTCTTCACCAGCGTTTGAAGTCATGATAATAACTGTGTTCTTAAAGTCGATATCACGACCTTCACCATCCTTAATCGTGCCTTTATCAAACAAATTGTAGAAAATATCCTGCACACCCGGATGGGCTTTTTCCATTTCATCTAGCAGGATTACTGAATAAGGCTTACGTCGTGCAGCTTCAGTGAGCACACCACCTTCTCCGTAACCAACATACCCTGGTGGAGAGCCCAGAAGCATGGAAACTTTATGCTCTTCCTTGAACTCAGCCATATTAATTGTGGTAATACTTTGCTCACCGCCAAATAGCTCATCCGCTAAAGCCAACGCAGTTTCGGTTTTACCCACACCACTGGTACCGCAGAACATAAATACCCCGACAGGCTTACGGGGATCAGTCAACCCAGCACGGGAGGTACGGATTGCCTGGGCAACGGCCTCAATTGCGTGTGGCTGTCCTATGACACGCTTATTCAGCCGGTCGGCCAGTGTCTTCACTGCAACAATTTCATCGCTCACCATTTTGCCTACCGGGATTCCAGTCCAGTTGGCAACTACCGCAGCTATTGCCTGCTCGTCCACCGCAGGCTGCATGAGTGGTGTATCTCCCTGGATCGCCTCCAGATCAGAGATAAGAACTTTAAGTTGTTCTTGGTAGTCTGCCAACAAGGCAGCATCGGGAGTCTCTTCACTATTACCACCCTGAGTTTTTACAAACTCAGCGTCAATCAGATCACGCAGTTTCTGAATCTGCTCAATCAGCTCATTTTCCTGAGTAAGTTGCTGCTCCAGAGAGGCCTGGCGCTGCTCTTCAGCTTGCTTAAACTCTCTCAATTCAGCCAATTGCTCTTCGTGCTCACCCATTGCCGCATTTTCACGTTCCAACTTGGCCAGAGTGGTAGTAGTGCGATTAATATTAATCCGAGCATCTTCAATTGCCCCCGGCGTAGCCGACTGACTCAAAGCCACCCGAGCACAGGCGGTGTCTAACAGACTTACCGACTTATCGGGAAGCTGGCGGCCGGGAATGTAGCGATGGGACAATTTCACTGATGCGATAACTGCTTCATCCAGAATACGCACCTTGTGATGCTGTTCCAGGGAAGTAGCAATACCACGCATCATATCAATAGCATTGTTTTCATCTGGCTCTTCCACTTTTACCACTTGGAAGCGTCTGGTGAGGGCTGGGTCGCGCTCGAAATATTTTTTGTATTCCGCCCATGTCGTTGCGGCGAGAGTACGCAATTCCCCCCTGGCCAACGCAGGCTTCAGCAAGTTAGCCGCATCACCCTGTCCTTCCTTACCACCAGCACCAATCATGGTGTGGGCTTCGTCAATAAATAAAATTATTGGCGTAGCTGAAGCGCGTACTTCTTCGATAACCGATTTCAAGCGATTCTCGAACTCGCCCTTTACGCTGGCGCCCGCCTGTAACAGGCCGAGGTCGAGTGTACGTACAGCGACACCACGCAATGGCTCTGGTACATCACCACTGGCAATGCGCAATGCAAACCCTTCCACGACGGCGGTTTTGCCAACACCGGCTTCGCCGGTAAGAATTGGGTTATTTTGTCGGCGACGGGTTAGGATATCGATACACTGGCGAATCTCTTCATCTCGGCCGAGTACAGGATCGATCTCACCCTTTTTGGCTCTTTCGGTGAGGTTAATAGTGTACTTGTCCAACGCCGGCGCCTTGCTGGCCGCTGCGGCCACCGCAGCAGCTCCATCACTACTGGCTGCCGCAGCTCCTACATGGCTGGATTCTCCGCTCTGACCAAACATCGCTCTAGCTGTTTCACGGACAGATTCCGGGGCTATATTCTTGAGTTCGGGACAAGACTCTAGGATTTGTCGGCGGGAAGTTTCTTCCAATAATAGCGCCGCCAGGAAATGCCCGGAACTGATAGCACGATGGCCATAGTCAATTGAAGCAAGCATCCAGGCATTTTTACCTGCCTCTACAATAGTCGGAGACAGCGCCGGTGGGCGGCTGCTTCCGGAACGGAACCCAGCAATTGCCGTTGCCAACTGTTTGGCGAAATTGGCTGGGTTACAATCATGTTTTTCCAGCAGGTGATACAGGTCTGTATCAGACTGGTCCAACAATTTGAGTAGCCAGTGCTCTAACTCTACATTGTACTGGTTCTGTGCCAAACACAAGCCGGCAGCCCCCTCAAGAGAGTCACGCATGTGCGGTGTCATGGTATCCACTAACCGCTTCAGATCAATATTAATCACGGCGTAAAGGTCCTTTTAAAAATTATTGTTAAATATTACTTATGCTGCTGGTAAAGCTTCATCGGGTGATAAATTTTCAGCACTTAGCGTAATCTGCACTGGATCTACAGCTTCCTGCTCACTGGCCATATGAGTATTCCATCCCAGCAGGGGCTCATGTTCAGATTTCCGATTTAACTGTACCGGTGACACTTGCTTGGAAGGCAGTGATACGGAAAGTTCAAAATCCATTTCAATACCTGCGCTAAACTTAATAAACGCTTTTAATGCTTCCAATTTCTGGGTTCCAGGAGCAATTGTCATAAATTGCTCATAGGCCATTGGTTCTATAATCACCCGGAATTTATTCTGTGCCTGGAAGCAATGAGTCCCCAGGATCGTGTTGGTACCAAGGCAATTATTCACCCCATCAGGAGCCTCATCACACGGGAGTCTACAGAGAATATCTTTGGGTAACGCATCCCATTGCCCCTGGAACTGCTCAATACTCACGATAAGATTAAAGTAGTGCTTGATCATACTGGTCAGAGCTGCCGCAGAGCATCGCTCCTGACCAAGGTGGCCGGCCATTCCCAACATTGCCTCATCAGGTATAGGCATCCGGTAACGCATTTCACTCGTGCCGAGTCCAGCCAGGGAAGCAATAGCTTGGGTGAAAAGATCAGGTTCACGCTCAGTGCGCAGGCGCTGCCGTTCATAATTCACTGGAAGTTGATATTTGTACCAAGCTTGGTAGAGCAGTGACACATGACGATGATTGAACATATCGAGAAAATCACGCAGAGCCGTGTTATTTTCCCTCAGCTCTTTTTGCACAAGCTCAGTCAGGTAGTAAGGCATAACCCCCTGACTACCGATCAAACCGGTAAACCCAACCTCCATATGCCATTGGCTGACATCGGAGTCCTGCCCTTGTGCCCCAACGGATTGCTTTTTCTCAAGTCGTAGAACGTCTGACCCAACAAATGAAAGCCCCGATTGAGCGCTAAAACGCACCAATTCTTTGGATGGTGGTGCGGCTCCGGCAATAGGCTCTTTACAGAACCCGCCATCCGACATTGACACTGCCCGCTCTACCAGACGTACAGCCTGAAAAAAGTCGAAATTGTAGGGTTCTCGGCGCAGCCGCTCTATTACAGTAAAGCTTTTTCGCCGGCGCGAGGTGGCCATCTCTTCAAGTCTCCATCTCTGCCACTCATAGTGGCAATCAATTTGGTAAATGAATTAATAGAGCAATAGAGTCCTAAAAAGCGCTCAATAATACTGGCAAATAAGAGTGGGCTAGTACCAGTAAGCATCATAGAATCGAGTTCTATTTCCACTTCAGTACCCCGGCACAAAACTACACTCTGATCGATCTGTATCGGTGCGGTAACAGGCTTGGTTTGCAACTTAAGCAACGACTCAATTAAGTTGCGCGTGCTGGCAGAATCGCGAAAGTCATATAGCCTGAATATCTCCTTGAGGGCGTCACAACCCTGATCACCTGATAGTGAAAGATGATTCAAATTCAGGTGCGAAATTAATCGCCAGAAACCACGCTCTCTTCTCGGAGGTCTCAATGTCGCTGTTGGCGCAACCACACTGGAAATACGACTGGCTGGAACATCTCCATCCACCACCTCTAGATAAGGTTGCGAATTTCCACTGGGTAGTTTTTTTGGCAAATTGCGATTACAGCAAGTTAGCTTAATATCCAGCGTCTGGTCACTGATTCTGTGTGGATTAAAATCGAGATCTACCAGGCTGATATCAACCTCTGAAGCCTGTTCATTGCGATGCTCACCTTCAATAACATCTCTGCGCTGGCTGTACCAGAATGCCGATTGCTCCGCATGATGCTGACTATGCTTAATGCCATAAAATGGTCGGTAATTGGTCGTTTCTCCATCACCATCTGTCGCAGCGACCTCGTCAATGGAATAAATCTCCAAGCCATCACTGCGGCGAGCATCGGGCACAATATGATAATTATATTGAGTGTGACTCAAGGGGATTGGATCAGCACTCTGACTAAATAAGTTGATTACCGGAGTGCAGCCAAGGGCAAACATACTGGGAACCAGTTGTTTTTCCAATTCTTCATGGGTTTCAGAAAGATAGAAATAGAGATTTAGTGTATCACCATAGCTCTCATTCAGAGCATTCTGCAAATTGGCAATATCCAGAAATAGGAATTTTTCTGGAAAAGCGAAATATTCTGTCAGTAGCCGATAGCCAATAAATGCTGTATCGGGGTAAGGCAACAATCCCTGATCTTCGTCCAGCCCTACCTGTTTGATATCATCAGGAGATAGAAATGTTGGTTTAGGGTCACTCTCACCATTGGCTACTACCAACTTTACACACTTTGTCAGCAACAAATCGTAAAGAGCATATACGTGCGTAGCTTGACCGCGCAGGAAAAAACGCAAATTTTCCGGTGTCATTTCCGCAAAACTTAAATCCGGGCTCAAAGCTTTTAAGGACAATTTAAGAACCGCATTTGCCCCCTGGATATCATTACAACCAGGTGCAATAAAGGGCCTGGGCATCAGACTAGCGCTCACGGGCTGAAATGGACTGATATCTACCGGATAATTAGTAGTAAAGCGGCAGGTCTGTCCTTGAAAGCTTTCACTTTCCAATAAAGCACCAGCTGCCACCGGAGTGATAGCATCAAGATCTGCATCCGGCTCAAACTGTACAATAGCGCAGGAGGGAATTGGCCTTAGATAATGCGGATAAAGGGTTTCCAGCATAGCATCTGTCAGCTCGGGAAAATCATCGCTGAGTTTCTGCTGTACCCTCGCATTCATATAAGCGAAACCCGATAACAAGCGTCCCACGAGAGGATCGTCAACTGTTTCCGCATCCAATTGTAATCGCGAGGCCGCTGCGGGATGCATCCGAGCAAATTCAGCAGAAGTTTGCTGAATAAAGGCTAATTCGCGCTCATAGAGATCGATTAATTTTTCACTCATTACATAATCTCAGACACGTCTACCAGTTGGGTCACAGGGTTCAGGGCCGAATCAAACACAATCACTTCTGCCGCCGGATTCACATGCAATACAGCTTCGACTCGAAAACGAATACTCGGATCCTCTACATCAACCTTTTCCTGGGTTGTGACTTTTACCGAGCGAATTCTTGGCTCAAAATTTAGGATTGTTTTTTCTATATCCCGGCAAAACTGTTTCCTGCTGCCCAATGAAGATAAATTTACTGTGGATAAATCCGGGAGACCATAATTAATATTAGAGTGCTCAAGATTATCCAGTCCATCAGGAGCAGAAATACAGCGATAGCGCGTATTAAATAGGTACTCGAGATCGCGTCGCACTCCCTCACGTAATTGCCTCAGAACCTGATGGGATTGATGTATATCCATTCTGCTAGAAGAATCCAGCAGTCTGTCCAGAACCGGTGCCAGCAGGCGCTTTTCCTTTGCCATAAACCTAAGTGCCTCCTACACCTATGGTCGCCAAGGCCGTAGTCAGCTTCAGTTCAGAAACCAAATGATCAACGGTATAATGACTTTTCAAGTGGATAACACTTTGATAGCTACCTGCCTTGCCAGGCTCATCAACCACCCTGACTCGTGCCTCGCGCAATGGATAGCGCGCAAGCATCTCCCACGAAAGATCGTCACGGCCAGTGGTATAACGATCGAGCCACTGTTGTAACTGGCGTTCACAGTCAGCGGCATTCATATAGGCACCAACCTTATCCCTGATCATTACCTTGATATAATGTGCAAAGCGGGACGCACAAAGAATCTGCTGTAACATGGAACTGATACGCGCATTCGCTGTGGCGGCTTTCGAGGTGTATTGCTTAGCCTTTTGTAGAGACGGCACACTATTAAATGCGCTGTAAGGGGTATCATAACAGTGGCTCAAGCAGGCAAATCCCAGCTCAGACAAATCCCTTTCCGCAAAATCTGTAACCAGAATCGAGGTGGACATACGCACCATGGAAGGATTGCTATCCGGTCTATAGGGTATTTTCGGCAACTGGGTTACCAGACCGCCACCCAGGTGATCGCGGGCTACGCCACGAATATGGGAAAACCATCCCACCTCACTAAATTCACGCAGCAGCACGGCGCCTAAGGCAAAACAGGCATTACCCCATAAATAGTGTCGGTTGTGAGAGGCATTAACCTGCTCCTGAAATCGCAATCCACGATAGCGGGAAAATTCAACACTGTAAGGCTCGCGCATAAGTACATGCGGCAGGGTAACCGCAACAAAGCGGCTATCTTCCAGGTCGCGCAAACTATTCCAGCGAATATACTCTTTCTGGCGAAAAACTTCGGAAAACTGGATTGGTTTTGCAAGGTCATCGAAATGATCAATACCAAAGAGATACGGAGTGGCGGCACAAATGAAAGGAGCAAAAGCAGCTGCTGCCGTATGCGCTATCCCCTGCAGTGTAAATACGTCATCGTAGGGGTGATCCGGCATTGGTCGATGGCAGATATAGTAATCGCCCAGTAGTAGGCCAAATGGCTCACCACCCGGAGTGCCGAACTCCTCGTTATAGATTAGGTGGAAAAGACCGGACTGATCAAAATCCGGAGCTCTTTCCATATCTTTGCTCAAATCCCGCCAGTTGGCATCCAGTAATTTGATCTTAATATTGTCCGAGTGCGGCGTATTAAAAACCAGCATGGACAAACCACGCCAACTTGCTTCGAGTTGTTGAAAGCGAGGGTGATGAATGATCCGGTTTACCTGATCACAAATAAGCTCATCCAGCTCCATAATCACGCGGCTGAGATACTGGCGAACAGAAAAATTATCCTTCTTTGAGCAGGGACAAATTTCAGTTAGCCAATATTCAAAGGCAAACAGATCATCCGGCTCACTTAAAAAGCGCCGAAGTTCGCTCTGCTCTCCCTTGGCCAACTTTTCCGGTAGTACGTCTACGTGATCTTCCATTATCTGGTCATGTGTTGCGCAAGGCACCGGAAAACTCCCACAAGCATTGTTCCTGAGAGATTCGACAGAATCCTGGCCTTGAGCAAGGCCCTTTGAAGAGGTGGCCCGCCTCAAACAGGCGGGCCTGTGGCATTATCCAGCGGACGGGATATTCGCCACCATACGCATGGATGTAGTCAGCTCTTCCATCTGCAGCCAAGGCTTCAAATAAGCAACTGCACTGTAACAGCCAGGCTGTCCTGGAATTTCCTTCACTTCCACACGGGCCTCAGAGAGCGGGTACTTCGCCTTCATTTCCGGGCTCGCATCCGGATTTGAGTTGGTGTATTGGGAAATCCACTTGTTCAACCAGCGCTCACAGTCACTGGCTTCCATGAAAGAACCCACCTTGTCCCGAGCCATTACTTTCAGGTAATGGGCGATACGAGAAGTGGCCATCAGATAAGGTAAACGCGCGGAAATAGCTGCGTTTGCAGTTGCGTCCGGGTCATCATAAGTCTTGGCTTTCTGTGCGCTCTGGGAACCGAAAAATACGGAATAGTCAGTATTTTTATAATGGCACAGCGGCAGGAAGCCCTGAGCACTGAGTTCCGCTTCACGGCGGTCGGTAATACCGATTTCAGTAGGGCATTTCTGGTCAAGATCGCCGTCATCACTTTTAAACACGTGTGAGGGCAGACCTTCCACCTTACCACCACCCTCTGCACCGCGAATTGCAGTACACCAGGAGTTTTCAGCGAAAGCTTTGGTCATGGTGGTACCCATAACATAAGAAGCATTCATCCAGCAGTACTGGTCGTGCTCAGCCGGACGGGAAACACCGGACTCATCAACTTCAAACTCCTCAAAATCAAAAGCTTCGATGGGCTTGGTGTTGGCGCCATAAGGGGTACGAGCCAGGGTGCGCGGCATTACCAAAGTCACGAAACGGGAATCATCACTGTCGCGGAAGCTGCGCCACTTAATGTATTCAGCTGACTCAAAAATACCGCCGAGATCGCGGGGCTTGGACAGCTCAGTGTAATCATCAAAACCGAACATACCGGCGCCGGCAGCGGAAATAAACGGACAGAAGCCCGCTGCAGCAACATTCGACATCTTGCTCAGCAGCTCGATATCTTCTGGGTGGCTGGTAAATTCGAAATCACCAATCATGCAGCCATAAGGCTCACCACCAGCGGTGCCAAACTCTTCTTCATAGATTTTCTTAAAGGTCTGGCTCTGGTCAAACTCAACAGCTTTGTCCAGGTCACGGAACAGTTCACGCTTGCTCAGATTGAGCATGCGGATCTTCATTGTCGCCCCGGTTTCAGAGTTCATCACCAAGTGGTTGAGCCCACGCCAGGAGCCTTCCAGCTTTTGGAATTTTTCATCGTGCAGGATTGCGGACAGCTGCTTGGACATAGCCTGGTCAATCGCGCTAACCGCAGTTTTAATGGTCTGAGTCAGGTTGCGATCCCAGGTAACGGTACCTTTTAGGACCTGTTCAGTGAGGTTTGCAATCAGGTCTTGCGCTTCTTGAGGCTCAGTTTGCTTAGTTGCGGCAATCGCCTGGTCCAACAGGCTGGAAGATTGTTCCTCAGCTTCGCTTTCCGCTACATTTTCTACTTCTGTGCTCATTCTGAGTCCTCTCCTTTATCCTTGTTCAGGCCCAGCTGCTCGGAAATAGCGCCTACGTTTTCCGTGCTCTTCAGAATATCTTCCAGAACTTTCTCCAGCTCTTCTGAACGGTCAGCCTTGCTCAATAGGTCACGCAATTTACTGCGCGCCTCCAAAAGCTGCTTGAGCGGCTCAACCTGATCCACAATCTGCTCTGGGGAAAAGTCGTCCATTTGTCTGAAATCGAGATCCACGGCCATTTTACTGCCGTCACCTGACAGGGTGTTCTCCACCTGTAGGTTCAACTTCGGGTTTACCTTGGTCATTACATCGTTGAAATTGTCACGATCGATTTGAACGAATTTACGATCTTTCAACGCCTTGCGATTTTCAGTGTTATCACCTGAATAATCGCCCATAACGCCCGCCACGAAAGGAAGCTCCTTTTTGACTTCTGCGCCATTAGTTTCAACATCATAAGTAATATGTACACGCGGCTTGCGCACACGCTTTAGTTTATTGTGGATGCTTTCAGACATCTCAGGTCTCCTTTCCTAGATTTAGGGACTGCTGTTCTCAATTAACTACCAACCTGTGCTGGCTTCTTCTTGTGGTTGACCGCCCCAAGCATCATCGGAGGCAGGCGCTGGCTCAGAAGTGGCAGGCGCAGGCTCAGATGCAGCCGGTGCAGACGAAGGGGTGCTGCTCGATACTGGTGGCGCCACGTAGCGCTGAGTATCGGTGCCATCCAGGCGCACTCCTGTGAGCTGGGAATAGAGCGCTCGGGACTGCTCATCCGGCAGCAACTCTGTCATCAATTCTGAAACCGTCATACGCCCCCAGCCAATCAGTCGTTCCAGACCTGGTGCCAGCGGAGTATGGGGCTCGTAAGTCCTGAAATACTTGGCGGCCTGCTCTAACAGGCGAAGTGCATCCTCACGCGAGGACACAGGCCCTGTAGGTGCCGCGATAGCATTGGCCACCAATGTGGCCGCAACATTTGGGACAGCATCATCTGAGACAGCCTCAGCTGATGCTAACTCATCACCTTGGGTCGTTGTTGCTTCAGCCTGAGCCGCTATCGATTCCAACTGGGTTTTATAAATAAATCTGGCTGTGCGCAGCACTTCATCCAAAAGAGAGGAAATATTGGTCGAAGGAGGGGCATCATGGCCGCAACTCTTACGCAGCACATCATTAATATTTTTGTAGTGAGCAATGCTGGACTCTATTGTCTCAATCAGGTTCTGAGCCCACTCATTACTCGCACTGTTCACACACTGATTGACGTCCTCAAAACTATAACCCAAAGTTTCAATTCGTGCGGCTTTAGCATCGTCATCAGCAATGCGATCAGCATCTCGCGCCTGCTGGTGCTGGAAGAAGGAGAAATCTCCGTAGTCTCCTTCGGGAGTGACCGGTGCACTGCGGATCGGCATCATTAGAGTACCATCGCCGCCATCACCGTTGAGGCCTGTCAGGGGGGCAACTTTTGTCTCAATGCCATCCTCATCCGGCAACGGGAATAAGCCATCCCAAAATTCTTCTATAAGCTGGTCTATCAATTGGAAACCGTCGCGCAGCCCAGTAAAGCCATGCAGCCGGATAAGTGCCTCGGTATACCAACTGGCCACCTCCAGATCCTTACCTTTCTTGGTAAGAATCTTTTCGGCAGATTTAGCTACATCACGCCAGGGCGCCAGAAGATCAGCATCTGTTTCATCGAACATAGCCGAGCGCTCAGCAGCCCGGGCGCTATTGCGCGCATCCTTGATGGAGTAGTAATCCGAGGTTGGAGAGCGATCCTCTCGGATATCCTCTCCGACGGGGCTGTCCGAGGTGATTGGAGCAATGAGTTCTTCGATATTTATTGTATTTGGGAATGCCATGAAAATAAGTCCCTTCTACCGAAACAATTCCTTCAATAAGAATCTCGAGAAGAGTACACGTTGTAAAGATCTAATCAAGGCAAATGACACGATGAGCCAACATTACCCTAAAAAAAGTGCATGAAGCACAAAGTTGTGCAAATTATTTTTGTTAAATTTTTAGTATTTAGGATTTTTTCAGGAGTCATTACACGGTGATTACAGCTGAGCCCTTATTTTCTGCGGTACCTGAATCAGGATGTAATGACTGGAAAGTAGCCACTACCTGAATAAATTCTACTTTGCTCTGTGTAAAGCTTTGCAAATCGGTCCACAAAAACAAGGTATAAAAACTCTGCGAATTCTGAAAAAAAGCGACCAGATACTGCACGGAATCCTGGCCAATATTCGCACTCATCTCGTACAAAAGTCCTGTTTGCCATGAGTGTTCCACCGGATCGGGGCCACTCAACCGCTCTCCGCCAGCAACCTTCTCCAGGCACTGCTTCATCTGCGCTTCACCGTAATCGGCAAGCGTGAGTTCAGCAGGAAGCTCTGAACGGTTCTGCGCCAAAACAATCAGATAGCGATTGGCCTCTACATTTCCAGCCTGAATCACCGCACCAGGATTCAGGTTATCACATGAACTCCAGCTGCGCGGCGCACTCACAGAAATTCCGGGATCTGTACTGTGCAGTTTACCCAGTACTACTGGCAACTCCGATCCACCACTTTCACTGGATGCTTTAGTGCAGTGCAAAAGCTCAACGTCCAAGTACAATTGAGAGTGCCAACCGGAGTTCCACAATTTGTGCATAAATCGACAGGCTTCCGCCCTATCATCAGTTTTCTTTAATCGTGACCTGGAGCTGGCCATCAGGGCTTTTATTTGACTGAAACTAAATCCAAAATCACTATCCAGTGCCGCAATTGCCCGGCGCCTTTCATAAAGCTTCCTTATTTCCCCTGTAAATACCACCACGTAAGACATACCCTAACCCTAGCTTCCTGCAGCGATTGATAGGTAGGCAACCTCTGGACACACTCCGCATGTCCTGCCAACAAGCGATACCCCCCATAGGGGAGACCATCGATCAATTATTTTCTCAACTCAATCACTCTATTATTAATTGAGTTCCATACTTATGACCCGATAAATCAATGTAGTGAACGAGCGTGATATTTTTTAAACAAGCCACTCAAATTCACTGACTGCTTCAAACTGAAAATATGAGCATAGATATATGCTAAATAACCACGCTTTCGCAAAGTTAAAAAATCCCGCTCATCCAGCTCATTCAGGCGCTTCTCTGATACACAAAACACCCCGGTGAGGTGGTGTTTTGTATTACCCGGCAGGTCAACTAATACAACCTGCTCCTGCAACAGATCCAACTCAGTGAGACAGCGGATAAACTCTTTACCCTGCAACTTCTGCTGATGAATTTTGTACAACAGATTCCTGGCCCCAGCTAAATGCTGAGTTGGCTCGCCGTTTTCCTCAAAAAGTTTGTGGGCTGTCTCACCAGCTTCCGCCGACAATGCCGATGAATCAATACAAATCACCGCACTTTTGGAGTCCACATCCTGATAATGTAAGTAGAAGGGATGGGCTCTCAATACTGCCGGTATATAAGTGCCCTGCCACTTCCCCTCCTGCCAAAACAGATTCTTGCCAGGCTTGATTCCCAACATGGCACAGCTTTCCAGCGCCTGGCCGTCATCGGACTTGGCAAACACAACTGGACAGTCCTGCGCTACCGTATGGAATTCACCAGGGTAAACCGGACAGATATGTCGCTTATCACTATGAGAAATATCCCCCACCAGAACGCTGTGCCTGTGGTGTTTGTTCTTGTCCAATATAATCATTTGTGCCACGCGATATTTCCCTCCACTTCTTACATCGCCACTTGCGGCTGCCTTGCACCCAGCATGGAACAGTAGAACTCAGGACTCGGCAGTGACGGACATAACAGACTGGTCGGAGCCAGATGTTGTGACCCTTCACACCACCACAAGCTGTAGCTGGCAAAGCTCTTTTTACACAACTGTCCTAGCAGCCCCGCATAACTGCTCTCAATACCCGATGCATCACCACTGGATACATAAAAGTCTGATTGAGGTCCGGGCAAAATCGTCGTATATAACCCCGTAGGAACTGGTGCAAAAGCCACAGATAGCTGATCGACATGCAGCATATTTTGCAGAGCGCCGATCGCCAGTTCAGAGAGTCCCTGAAACCAGTCTTTTTCATGCGCCATGAAGGTAAATGCATCGGTAGCTGCGGGCAACGGTGCCGTGATCGTTAGCGGAAAATAACGGCCAACGCTATCCACACTGGGAACCAGGATCCCCGCCCAGGCGCTTTCATCAATCACTCCCTTAGCATGCACAAAGCGCCAGACCGGGCTGGTTAAATAATAATCCAGCCACTCATTGCCCATAATCTCTCGGGAGCCATGTACAACGCGCTGTAGCCATTCATCCCACACACTGACAAAGCTGGCGGGTAACTGGCGTTGGATAAAATCCCCATGTCCCGGCAGCTTGCCAAAAATACCTATAGAGTTTTGCAAATTACTCTCTCTCTGCTCACAGGGTCTCTGGACACCTGTACCCACGCAGCAGGCTGCGATCAAACGGATTGTTTACATTGGAGGCGATCAGCCTGAACTGTGCCTTACGCCCTTCTTCTGAGAAGGTCACTAATCGCTCAGCATTACTGCGGCCAGATTCCACATCAGAACTGGCGAGAAGACGGTACCATGCCCAGTCCCCTTCAAAATGTTTGCGGTGCACAGTTTCATTCAGGTCTTCAAAAATAATCCGCGCCCTGTTGCTCTCACCACCGCGCCAAGTGAGTTTCTTACTGGTCTTGGGCCCATGGGAATAAGGAACCCGTTGGTCTCCCAGCTCCAGCTCAAACAGTCTCACACTGGAATCCAACTTGGTCGGCTCAATGCGAAACGAATAGGATGCGTTTGCTCCTGCAGCGAAGAAGGTCTTGCGGATTTTTTCCGCACGTCGCAACTGTGACAGAGTCTCCTGGGAAAGACTCATGCCTTGTCCCTCCACATATTTCACTTTCCAGTTTCTAGTATCGACAAATGGCTTCAGGTATTCGTCGACAAACTTCTGCTGAATGCCACCCGGTTTGAAGTATTGATTAAATTCCATCACCGGTACTTCCTGGTCGCGGTCACTGCGCAGTGGGTAGCGGTTGGCCAGGGTATTGGCATAACTGAAATAGACCTGCTCCCGCCACACCCGGTTGAGATGGCCTTTTGCCTTGCTCATCACCAGTGCCCAGGTGCCGTCAGCAATATCTGTTAGCCACCTATCAAAGGGAGCTGGCGCATTGGCCGCTTTAACCCTCAGCTGCTTGATAGCGTCACCGCCCCCTGCAAAACGACTCTTGGCGCTAGCAAAAGCGGCCTCATTGGAATCGGGTGCACTATCAATCTCAGTCAGGTACTCCTGAATCTTGTTGATGGTGACAAGGTACTCCTGAATCCTCGCCGGCCTGCCCTTTTCACTTTGGGTAATGCGCTGCACCTCTTCAAAACGCACATCGACAATATTGGGCTTGTAGTGGTCTTTAAGGGCACCTGCAGCACTATCCAGCGCAGCGCCCCCGAGCCTGCGAGTAGTGCTGGATACCGGCAGCGGCACGCCTTTAGCATCTACGGGCAGTTCAGGGCGAGGGGTCAGACGAGTGTTATCCGCTGTGATTTCTGTCACGGCCAGTAGTGGTGAATAGATGGGATCAGATAATGTCGAGAGAACCTCCAGAGCCTGGGAGGTACTGTTAAATCTCCGGATACTGAAACCGCCGAGGAAAGACTGCCACTGTTGCAGATATTCACTCAAATAAATACGCTTCACATCCTCGCCAAGTTTCGCGCGATCTGCCTCGGTAAAGTCCTCACCAGTGAGATCGCCACCATAAATCCAGCGCTCCTCAGCCATGTTTGTCATCAGCTGGGAATCGGCCCCGAAGTCCATTTCCTTGTATCCGGCTTTGGTATACAAGAAGGGGATACTGAATCGTGGATCGTTAGCTGCTACACCAAAAACCTGCTGGGTATCACCTCCAATCTCCTGATAAAGATCTACCGAGGTCTGACCCAGATCGCTATTTTGTAGCTGGGCGAAAAGACGCTGCGGTACCGGGATACGTCGCAGCTGCTGGCGCGCACGCGCCACTACGCGATCATTCTGCTGGACACTTGCGGGGATCGCTTGGGCTAACAACTGGTCGAGGTGATAGCGCAAATTCTCCTGCTCACCGGCCTCCCCCGGCAACTGTCGCTCCCAGCGTGAATTGTAGTAACCCTCAACACTGGCAATATCGAGCTTGTCCGGGTTAAAGAACATCAAGTAAGTTTTCAGCGTACTGACCAGAGCCGGGTCATCACTGCCCAAGCGGCTGAGGTTACTCTCAATATCGCGCAACAATGCCGGCAGGAAAACAGTTTCCAATTTATGACGGTAGAGCTGGTCTACCGCCTGGTCGATGCGTTTGTCATACAAACCCAGGTTAGATATCCAGGGGTGCTCCTCGCGATCGTACACTGAGGTTGCCCGGCGCAGGGGTTCAAGCATTTTCAAGGTATTTGCTGGCGTGGGCCGTTTACCCTTGAGCTCATCCTCAGCCTGTTGATAGGCAGCCAGGCTGTCATTAACCTCCCCCATAGACAGCTTATTTGACGCAAGACTGCCACTCCAAAGGAAAATCGAGCCCACGAATACCGCCGCCAGCGTGGCATACACCGCTCTGCGCAGCCACTGATTGGCTGTTTCTACCCTGCGGTTAACGCCAACCAGCTCCGCCTCTGGAAAAATAACATCCTTGAGTAAGCGGTGTAGGAAAAAGCTCTTCCCCGCCCCTTGGAATTTGTGCGCAACACTGCGCTCAAGACCAAAGTCTGCGGTGACCGAAGCCATCATTCTGTCTACCGGGCTACCCTCTTGGGTACCACTGGTAAAGTAAATGCCCCTTACCATTGGCACAGTTTCGTAGCGGTTTGGCTCGAAGGATTGCTTGATAAAGTCGGCCAGAATATCTGCGAGATTTTCCATTCGAGCAGGGAAACCCTGCAATAAAGCGCGCTTCTCTACATTGCGCTCCTGGTGCACTCGCCACAAAACGCGCTGATTCAGGCGCTCTATCAATTGGTTGAATTCCGCCTTGAAGTTATCCAAAGGCGCACCGATCGTAGCATTGGTTTCGCGTGGGAAACTCACGCCCCAAACCTGCTCACGCTCAGCTTGGGACAGGTTATCAAAGAACTCACTAAAGCCCGCCACCAGGTCACACTTGGTGAAGGTGAGATAGATAGGAAAGCGAATGCCCAATTCCTGCTGCAGTTCATTTACGCGTTGGCGAATTGTTTTTGCCTGATGCTGGCGCTGCTCCTCAGTTTGCACCATCAAATCCTGCAAACTGATAGCAACCATGGCGCCGTTGATCGGGCGGCGGCGACGATAGCGCTTCAATAACCCCAGGAAAGCCTTCCAAGCACTGTTGTCATATACCCTATGACTATCTTGAGTGGTATAGCGGCCTGCGGTATCTATCAGCACCGCATCATTGGTAAACCACCAATCGCAGTTGCGCGTACCGCCAACCCCACCCAAAGCCTCTTTCCCGTGACTTTGCGCAAGGGGGAACTCCAAGCCGGAATTCACCAGAGCCGTGGTTTTACCACATCCAGGCGGACCAATAATGATGTACCAGGGCAACTGATATAGAGATATCTTACCTTTGTCTGACTTGAAGCGGGCGTTGCGCAACACTTCCATAGCTTCACGGAAACGCCCCGACAGTGCATCCAGTTCCTCGCGGGAGTGCTCCTCATCCGGATCCTGTGCTGCCTCCTGAGACTCTTCAATGCCCTTAATTAATGCCTGATTCTGGCGGCGCTCCACCAACCACTGGCTCAAGTTCCACACCAGCCAGAGGGCGAAAATAAATACGATTATTGTGATACGAATAGTTGGCGAAAGAGTGGCGTTTTCACTGCCAAATTTGATGTAATCCGCCCCAAACCAAATGAGCACAGAGAGTGCTGACAGTCCGATCAGTCCTAGCACCCATTTATTGGTAAAAAAGTCGCGCAAGCGTTTCATGAATAGCTCCATCTCCCCGGGGCTTTGCCGCGCCGGATCGGTTCAGTCCGAGTGTTACCCTTCTTCCCCTTGCGGGGCTTCGCTGTCACTGCCTGTGAGATCTACAACGCGATCAGCCACTGGCGTCGTCGTTTCGTATAGCCACCAGCGATAGCCGCTATAAGTGGCGACCAACAGGCCCAAGGCAACACTCATAACGACCCATAAGGGCACGTAGTGAATCAGGCCTGATTTGCGCTCGACACAGCCCTGCCAGCGGGGGGACAGGTCCCGGTCCATAGCCGGCTTGTGTTGCTCAATCGTTCGGTACAGTTCATCGCGTATCTGTTCGATCTGTTCGTGGCCGCGCTGCACCAATCGGTACTTGCCCTGGAAGCCGAGGCTTAGGCACAAGTAGAAAAGCTCCAGCAGTTCCAGATGGGAGGCCGGCGTTTCGAGCATGCGCTGCAAAATAGCAAAGCATTTTTCTCCACCAAAAGTCTCTTTATGGAACAGACTTAACAACGAGTGCTGGCTCCAGCCACTGGCGGTTCCCCAGGGAGTAGTAAGCACCACTTCATCTACTACGGTACACAGCAGGTAGCGCGCAGTGAGAACCGACTCCGGAGCCAGAGCCAACTGTTTGGCCTCTCGTTCAAACGCCTGGATTTCCTTGGTCAAGCGCTTGTGTAAATCCGGCACATTGGAATGATTCATGGTTGTGCGCAGCTTGATGATCACACCGAGCAATTTGGAGGCGGCAGAAACCAGCGGGTTTAAGCTGTTGCGGATCTGCATATCCACACTGCCACCAGGGCTGGCAAAAAATGGCTGCTGGGACGGCGCTGCCGGCTGCGCCGGGGCTGCCGCACCCGGAGTTGGAATCATTACGGTTCTGTCACCCGCATTGGGTGTCGGCGGTGGAGTAAAGCTTTCATTGCTCATATCAGTTATTCCTTATCGCCCAGAGCTCCATGGTCAGCCCGGGGAACTCCGCTCCGAGATGCACGGCAAAACCGCCAGACCGTAACATCGCCTGCCACAGCTCACCGCTGCGCTCCAACTCAAAATAAGTAAACCCGGCATGATAGGGAATTTGCCGTGGCGCCACAGGCAGTGGGCGCAATTTCAAGCCGGGTAACTGCGCAGAAATCAATTCGCGAATAGCTTCTACCGGTGCCACTTTGGACTGGGTGGGGAAACGGCTGCGCAGCAGGTCACCAGGCATATCCGCTTTCGCGGCCATCACAAAGCTGGCGCCCTTTAGTAGTGAGGGATCGGTAACTGGCGCGACATAAATACCAAATTTTCTCTGCACCAGCTCCATGGGAATGGCTGTCTGCTCCAGCACGGTAGAGAGCGACTGGCGAAGAGCCGAAAACAGCCCGGCAAAGCTAAGTTGCAGGTTTTCATGCGCATAACTGGGAATATCCGGCGGGCGTTTGGTCGATGAAGTGAAAGTCGATAGCTCACCAGCCAGCTGGAGAAGTTCCACAAACAGACAGTGCGGATGCAAGCGCGGCTGGGCAGTAATCTGTTTCAGTAGTGGCTCGAAACGGTTAATCACTTGCAGTAAAAGGTAATCGGCGATCTCCGCAGAGCCGCTTCTGCCACTATCACTGAGGCGGTGCCCGAGAGCCGAACCACGATGGTCGAGTAGCCCCTTAACCTCCTCGATATAGGCTTTAATTACCGCCGAGGTTTCTGTATTTAAAAGCGGTGGAATATAGTCCGCATCCAATTCCACCGGCTTCTCTGGCTGGCGCTCACGTATACGCGCAATACCGATCGCGGCATAGCCGCTCAGGTCATCACTTTCCAGCTTGAGACACACACGCAACTTACCCACCTGGATGCGGGCAGACTCACCAGAAGCAGCGGCGCTGTTACGCGCGTCGAAATTGGCCGTTTGATAGCGCGCCTGGGGAAAATCTTCCTGATCCCGTATGGATTCCTGGCTACCCGGCCGTTTCATCGGCACACAGAGGTAAACCACTTCATCGCGCGTATTGATCGGTACATCCAAAACGTCAGGCAGGTGCTCGTTTTCCGGTGCCAATATCGGGGTACCATCAGGAAAGATAGCGCGTACGCGGGACACGGAAATTTTACCCATAGACAGCGGCTCACTGTCGATGCCCAGCTCAATCACACCCCAGGTATAGGGCCCCAGCGAGGCCGTGCGCGCCTCAACCAACTGTTCAAGATAGCGATCCTGCTGTTGAAAATGCTGAGGGCGTAAAAACATACCCTCGCTCCAGATCACCTTGTTGTTTGCCGACATAAGTCTTCCTTGCAGGGCCCATCTCGCTTCAGGAGGGGCTCAATAAAAGGGGCTGATCAGAAAGGTTTACCGATCTATTTAGATTTTTCCATTTCCTGCAGGCGTTTTTGCATCGCCTCATAATCTTCGCTGGAAATAGTCACAGTATCGCTCTGGCGCTTTCCGGAATCCTGACGAGACAAAGGAGAAACAATTCCGCGACGGCGCTTATTAATATCATCTGGCGTACCGATACGGGTATCGGCCAGGGCTACGCGGTACTCATTTTTCTTGTGATCCGTAATCGGCAAGACCAGCAGAGCGTCGGCCTTTTGATACTGCACAAATTCAGCAAGAAGGCCGATATATTTTACATCTGGAGTCAGCTGCAATTCTTCTATACGCTGCTCTCCGGGTGCAAACTCTTTCAGGATTACGGTATCCAACAAATCCTTGCCCAGCCGCGACTGTGCATTTTCATATAGGTTCAGAAAATCCTCGCGGGCAAACTGACGGTCATCCGCCAGCATAAATACCCGCACCACAACTGGCGAAGCCCGCCCATCATCATCGGGATTGACGTCCTCGCGGATATTTACCGACAACTCCACACTGGTCTCCAGATTCAGGGTACGCCTGGTGGTCTGGCAAGCCGTCAGGGTAATCACTAATATTCCCAGCAAAGTAAAATGCAATAATTTTCTTATCGACACGACCAACTCCCTCTTTTCGATCAATTAATTAATTTTTCAATTGTCTGGCATTTTTCAGCTCAGACAGTTGATTTTCATAAGTCACTGCAAATTCATCGCCAAATAACTTGCGATAACAGGCATCGGGATCGCCAACCAGGTCGCGATACATCGCACTGAAACCTTCCCACTTTTTTGCATTTTTATTGCCAAACATCCCCGAGGTGTTTCCCAGGCGACGCTCGATATTGTCAGGGCTGAAATATTTCAGCATCGCACTGTAACCTGCACGCATTCCGGCGAGCACTGCCACCTGATGATCCGACAAATCATCGAAGCTATCGCGCACAGCCTCTTTAGGTTGCATAAAGGCCCCATTGCCGGCAAACATCGCTTCGAGGGCATCGCGCTCTGTAGCACTGAATTTAAGCGGGTTATTGGCCTCGGTCTGTATCATGGTGCGCTGTACACGCAACTCATTTTTAATGCTGGTACGCGCACGCAGCAGGTCAATCAGGCGCGCAACGGTCTCGCGTACAATCTCCGCCGCCTGCTGATCGGCCAACTGATGTTGGGCTGGGTTTATATTCAGGCCCAGGGTCGAGGCCAACACACCAGCACTAGGGACGGATGGTGGTGCCACCGCTTGTGGTTGTGGTTCGGGCTGCGGTTCGGGCACCTGTGGTTGAGCTTGCGGCTGCTGTAGCTGGGAAAAACTCTGCCCCTGCGCGGCAAAATTGGCCGGGCCGCTCGCCAGCCCCTGAGACGTATCAAAACCTGGAGCACCTTCAACCTGCTGCCCCTGTATCGCCGCAAAGGAATCGGCGAACGGGTTATCTTGTGGAGTTTGAGGAGCTACCTGCGGTTGGACCTGGGCCGGAGGCGCCTGGGGTTGAGGAGGCGTGACAGGTGTCTGCGGTTGAGCCATTGGCGCTTGCGGTTGCGCCAACTGAGGCTGCACAGGGGGAGCCTGGAACTGTTGTGGTGGTGTTACCTGCGGCTGTACGGGAGGCATTGGCTCCACAGGCTGTGGCTCTGGAGCGATATGTACTGCATGACGATCCGCTGGTACATGGTCCTGATCACTACCATCTTTCCACCATTCATCGTCCGACCACTGGCTCGAATCATTCTGGCCGGTGGATCCGGGCAGTGATCCCAGGCCGGGAGCCTCTGTGCCAGCAAAAGCCTGTGGCTTGTCAAAAGTAGAAAGTGGATCCAGGGGCCCAGAATCCGCACCGAGAAGGCTATCTCCTGAAGGCGCACTCTGGCTGCCTGAAGTAACATAACCCCACTCACCGGTCTGAGAGATATCACTATTGCTGCCAGCACCAGGTTCCAGCCAGTTATCCAACTGCTTAGCCTCTGCCTGGCTCTGCATCTTTGCCATGGCACTGGCATTAAAAGTTGTGCGATCCGAAGTATCGAGAAAATCTGCGCTGTCCAGCCCCTTGGGCAAGTCACTTTGCGCCTGCGGTTTTCGCAGCGTCACTTTGAGTCGATACTCTCCCACATTAACAATATCCCCCTCTTTAAGCGCTATTTTATTGCCCTTGCCCAAGGGGCTGTCACCATCATTGTGATAGGTGCCATTAGTACTGGTATCTATCAGGAAAAACTGATTCTCACTGAAAGAGATCTGTGCGTGCTTGGAAGAGACGACGCGATCGGGATCAGGTAACACCCAGTAGTTATCTGCAGAGCGACCTAAACTGCCCCCCTCTTTCGTGAACAGTTTTGTATGCTTGAGCATATTGGCCCCTGCGGGATCCGCCAATACCGAGAGAATTAGATCCATGTCTTCCTGACTCACGCTGTTAATAGACTTTGCAATAACACAGGCGGCTTCCGGAAGCCGCCAAGTCACGCAAAATGATCGGGAAAAATCTGCCAGTCATGTCAATTAATCCGGGCTGCCAAAGACAATCCAGTTCATTTCTTTTAGTCCCAGGGGCCTTTCAGGGCCCCACCGGCAAGGGAACTTAATCGGGGCAGAATAATCTGGTCCCGTCCCTGTACAGAGCGCATGGTACTGAGCCCCGCTTGCATAAATCTTGTTGCTCCGCGATCGGTAAGCAAAGCCTCGGCACAGGGCGTAATCCACTGTCCCTGGGGGAGTTTGCGCAAATGCAACGGCAGGCTTTCATAAGTGGCCGATGACGGCGCACGAAGTCTGCCACTTGCGGAGAACCCTTGGCATATAGCCAAAGCCAGCAGATAAACGCTGTTACCCCACAGGTAATACTGGTGCCCTTGCTCGGGAGTCAACTCCTCGAAATCAAAGTGCTCAGTAGTAGATGTTTCGCTGCCAAAAGGCAGACGCAACATAAACCGGGGGGCCGCCAACGCCACATACTCACTCCCGGAGTACTCCCGCACGGCTTGCCAGCTCTCTGCAAAACGTTCACTCAAGGGGTAATACCAATCATCGGGGTCAACGGACCCTGCCAGATTGGGACAGCCCGCCAATTTGGTATCACCACCTAACAACAAAGCACTGCCAGCCGCTTCAGCGATCGTTGAAAGGTCGATCAGCAGATGCAGGTCCCGCTCCTCATCAGTGATATAAAAATCACCTAGAACCAAATTGTATGGGCGACTACCTGATACGGTCTCCCTTTCGACCAGCAATTTGAAGACCTGTGAATTTTCCAGGTCACTCTCCGCACTGGCAAAGTCGGCAAGCAACTCCTCTTTACTAATGTCGATTAGGTACAGTTGTAAATTGGGATGTTCTTCTAAACGCCTGAGTAAAAACTGCAGGCTGAGCCAGCTTGCCTCCAGCTGGCGAAAATCACTGTGATGCATCAACTTGCGCATCACATCCGAAGTAGCTTCAGTAAGTGCATCAAGGTATTCACCCTGGCGAGGGTCGGCACTCTTCTGCACATAGGGCGCAACGATATCCTTTATCAACTGGTCCACTTCGAGGCTGTTGCCATTCTCTCTGGCATGGCGCTCGCGACCCGCTGCAAGAATTTCATCAAGAAAGGATTGATCAGCAGAGTAGGAGGTAGCCTCAGTAGAAGGCTCACGTAATTCGGGCTTCCACTGCTGAATTTCCTCTGCGGCCTGCTGGAATTGCACTGGGTCGCGCAGGCGCTGCTCCAGCTCAATAAATTTTTTGAATAGCGGCAGGCGGCTGTACAGGTAGTCCGGGTGCAAGTCATCAAAACAGGGAAGAAACAGTGGTTTCTCCATAACCGGCAGCTGTAGGCTCACCCCCAGGTCGGCGAATACGCCTTCAAAAGTGTCACGGTTTAACAAGTAAACACGGCGCTCGGCAATAGTATCCGGCTCACACTGGCGACGGCTGGCTCGCCCACTAAAATCGCCGATAATTGCGACCTTCAGATTATCAGTGCCCAAATCCATATTTCTTCCTTTTTTATTGTCGCCGGGAATTTCAAATCCCGTCGCTATGGTGGCTCTACTCACTTTTTAAGATTCCAATGGCGGCAAAAACTACGCAGCGATTAGCGCTACTTCCCTGTACCCATCATGCGTTTTTATTTATTCGGTTTCTATAGCTTCTTTTTCGATTTTTTTTGTCTTTCTGGGGCGGCCTCGCTTTAATGGCCGTACTCGCTGATTCGCAATTTGTTCAATTTTCTCTTTAAACGCATCGCCACCCAATACATGCCCTAATTTAATGGTTTCTGCAATGTAATCGAGCAGACGTCTATCAAAGCTGTAACGGAAAAGTTTTCTGTATGCCTGAGCACGCTCCTGAGCACTTTCTCCCAGGGCGGTGTATAAATGGTGATCCTTAATCAAATGGTCATGTTTATCGTTCACATGATGATTAAAACTCGACCATTGGTAGTTCCCAAGGGAGTCCGCCAATCCCAGATAGAGAGGGCGCAACTCGACATACCTGTAACAGGTCAGCAGGTAGGCATCGGAGTCAATCAGGCTTGATTTATAGCGCCCTCTCCAGAGGGTACCGGAGCGTTTGTAACGGTGATTTACAAACTGGACGTAGCGACGCCCCAGGGACTGCATCATTGAGGATATTCCATCGGGAATCCGTGGCGACGCAATAATCTGGATCATATTGGGTAACAAAACGTATGCGTGAACATCTACGCTGTACTGGTCAGCGGCATTACGCAAACTAATCAAATAATATTGATAATCTTCCTCATCAAAGAAACAAGGCAGGTTATTGTGACCAACCTGCACTATGTGCTGGGGAATATTTATCAGATTGAGCCTAGGCAAACGGGGCATTTTGCCAGCGAATCCTTATTAAACAGGCGCAGTGCCTTTTCTAGTGATGATTAAAGGTTTTATTATCGCAAACCAAGGAAAAAAATTTCAAACTTAGTCTGCGGCCAAGTTAACATAAGAACTGGTTATTCGGTTGTAATAATGTTACGCCGCATTTTATTGCTATTTAATAAAGGGGAGTTGCACCAGACATGGATCAGATAAGTCTGGCGGTCAACGGGCGCACTGACATCGGTCAAGTTCGCGAGGAAAATGAAGATAGCATCCGCTGGCATGCTAGCGCGGATAAACCCTTCGCCTACATGGTCGTAGCCGACGGTATGGGAGGCTATACGGGCGGTGCCACAGCAAGCAAAATCGCGGCTGAGACCATTCAATCCCACCTGGACAATCTGCTTGAACACACCTTTATTTCCTGCACACCTGAACAGCAACAACTGATTTTACGCGCGACCCTGATTGATGCCATCAACAATGCCAATAGTGCGCTTCTGAATACCAAAAATATGAACCCCCAATTTTCCAAAATGGGAACAACTATTGTTGTTGCAGTTATGTGGCGCGACTTCCTGATCGTTGCCCATATAGGGGATTCAAGGGCGTATTTATGGAACAACTACGGGTTACAGCGCCTTACACGAGATCACAGCGTGGTACAGGAAATGGTCGATAGCGGTCAAATGACCCCGGAACAGGCCAAGCAGTCCAATGTGCGCAATCATATTACCCGCGCCCTGGGTATCTCCAGCAGTGTGGAAGCAGAAATTAACAGTTGGAAACTAACTGAAAACGCGCTGCTGCTTGTATGTAGTGATGGCCTAACTGAATATCTGGACGACCATGCAATCGAGCGGGTCCTTGCCACTCATCGCCCCGCTCTGGAATGCGTATACCGCTTTATCGACGATGCCAACAGACTGGGGGGACGAGACAATATCAGTGCAGGCATCCTCGAATACTCCTCCCAATCTATGCCACAGATGCTCGCACAAGAGCAGAGTGTGACTCAAAGACCGCAGTCACCTGATGTGACTATCCGTAAATCACAACGCTAAACCTGTTTGCCGGAAGCTGAAGCATGACACCGGAACGTCTCACCCAGCTAGTACCCAACCTGTTCAAAACCCTTAGCCCTCCCCCTGTTACTTTCTCACAGGGGGACCCGGCCGCGGCTTGCCTTTGGCTGGCTGAAATTCAGAACTTACTTTCACCAACCGATACTACCGATCATATCCACCCGTTGTGGCCACAGGCTCCTGACGTATCAGTTAATACCTACACCCTCGCCTCAGCACCTGCGGGGCAATTACTTCCCGGTATCGGCGATGGCCCGACAAGCCTGATCAATATTCCCGGAGTCAATCCCCTCGACACCTGTGTCCCGCCAATGCAGCGCAGCCTGCGCATTGAGGGCTGGGTTAACGGGGCAAGTGGCGAGCTGGCTTTCGAAAGCATTGACTTAGCACTACCGGGCCCACTGCCCTTCCAATGGAAACGCTACTATCGCTCCTCAATTAGCGACGACTGTGGCATCGGCACCGGCTGGCGCCACTCCCTTAGCGAAAAACTGTCAGTACAGGGCAATACCGTCGAATTACACACTGCGGAGGGGCGTAGGGTCCACTTTCAACTGCCCGCGATTGGCCACGGTTGTTACAACCGTTTTGAGCGCCTGCTGCTGTTTCGCCAGAGCCTGCATAGCTATCGCCTCACGGCATTTAGCGAGCCTCACAAAATTTTTCGAGCCGACGGGGTCAACAGCGCCCTGCCTCTTACCGAAATCCGGGATCAGTTTGGCAATGCCCTGACCATCGACTACAGCGAGGGACTGCCCAGGAAAATTGTAAGCTCCTGGGGGCGAGTACTGGAATTCCACAGCCACGGTGGTCGCATTAGCAGGCTGCTCAACAGCCACGCCCCTGAAGAGCAACAAACTTTGTGTGCTTACGATTTTCACGGTGGGCTGCTCACTGGTGTTTCCCGGGGTCGCGAGAGGGAACACTACAGTTACCATGATCTCTCTCTGGTTGAGGCGCACAGCAGCCGAAATGGCAGTACCCAGTTTGAGTACGACCACCAGGGCCGCTGCCATAAGTTGAGAAGAGAGGAGACAGAGACCCTCCTCAGCTGGCAGCACACGCACAATACCTGCCTTGTAGAAACCATCGACAGGGAATCACAGCAGCTTCGCTTTGATCGCTTCGGCCAACTGATTCATGAAGTCCAGGGCCAGCGCCAGTGCAGTTGGCTCTATGACACCTACGGCAATCTCTGCCAACATATCGGAGCAGATGGGCTGAACACCTTCCTCCGCTACGATGAATTGGGACGAATCCGACGCAGCACTTGCGCAGGCACCAGCAATCGTTATCAATACGATGAGAACGGCTTCCCCGAAGGCATACTACTCAATGGGGACCAGCCATGGCTGTATCGCTTTAGTGATAAAGGCCGGCCGCTGACAATCGTCGACCCAGGAAAACAGGAGTGGAAATTCCTCTACAGCGATCGCGGGCAGTTGACGCAGATCGTCGACCCTGAGGGCGGCCGGGTGGACTTCACCTGGGATGGGCAGGGTCAGCTGCAAACCGTACGCTACGGGGATAAAGCTTGGGGGTTTGAGTACGATCACTGGCAGCGAATGAGTGCACTGGTTGTCAATGAGGACACTTGGTGCGAATGGCGCTATGGTCCGGAAGGTGAATTGCGTGAGTCCCGAATTGGCATGCACCAATATGGCCTGGATTACTCAGAGCGGGGACTACCCTACGCAATTCACGCCGGCAACAGCCAGAGCCTGCACTGCGAATACGATAGTGCCGGCAATATATGCCAGATCCAATTTGCCGATGGCAACAGCTGGGAACTGCACTGCAATGCCCACGGCCAGTTAACCCAGTTGGATACTGCTAAAGGGAGCTACCGCTGGCACTACGACCCCGTCGGCCAGTTAGTCTCATTTCACACACCGGATAAACGCCAATTGCGCTGGCACTACAATACTGATGGCAGCATCAGCGAATACTGCGACAACGACTGCCGCTGGTATTTTAATTACAATGAAAATGGCTCCATTGCCGGAATCCGAAACAACAACGGCCAGAGCAGTGAATTTCATTACGATGCGCACCAGCGCCTGATCCAGGCCAACAATTTACACTCTTCCGTGCGTTTTAAATACGACCAGCGCAACCGGGTGATCGCCGAGAACCACGACAGCAGCGACGTTCGCGATTTCAGCCTGAGATATCAGTACGACTCACGCGGATGGCTGAAAAGTGCCAGCTCCGATAATCTCGATCTAGCCTATACCCTGACACCTTGTGGTTCCCTGTACGGTATTGACGCCAATGGTGAGCCAATCCTCCGCACTGAAATAGACGGACAAAACCATATACATGTCCAGGGGGATATTCGCAGCACCTATAAATTTGACGCAGGCCGGCTAGCAGCCCTGGACAGTGGCCTCGCCTTAACCTGGCAATTTGATCGACAAGCGCCGCTGCAACTCACGACGCCTATTCGCCAGGCTGGATTCGCCCAGGCACATATCGAGCGAGATCAACGCGGCAATATCACCATTGAGCGGGAGATTCCCGGACGCAAGGACTACCAATACCAGTACGATGGCTGGGGTCTGATGAGTAACGCAGAGTGTGGTGAGTTCAAAACCTATTTCCGCTATGACCCGTTTGGGCGCCGTCTGAGTAAAACCTGTACGCATCGCAAGTCGACACGCCAACGCCGTGTGACTACCAGCTGGAGCGGTCTTGGCATCTGGGCGGAAGCACACCAGATTGATGGAAAATCACGCGGTATCGGACACTGGATACAACACCCCTTGAGCGGCTCACTTCTCTGCCACTGGAGTTCAGGTACCAGCGAGCACTATTTGACCGATCCGGAGGGCAAGCCCCTGGCCATCTTTGAGTCGCAGGGCTCGATACAATGGTCCCGCGGCAGCGAGGCCGGAGTTACTGCCAACCGCGGCTTTGGCCAGGAACCCAGCCCCTGGCGTGGTGCCAACCTCATTGCCGATATCGAAACCGGCCTCTGGTACCATACCTCAGGATATTGGAACCCGGCGCTGAATATTTGGTTGAATGGCACCCAGGTTTTTGCCCGCTCGACACCCGACTCTTCTCTGGCCAAACTTTAAGGTCAGTGGCCTGATACAACCTATCGGGAAGACTCCACAGGGCTTCCCCTTCCGCCCTCTACAATCAATTAAGTCCAATAGAGTGGCTGAGATATGCGAGATTCCCCGGACTTTGAAATCGGCGGTATTGAAGTGGCCAGGGGGGAGTCCCGTCGTATAAACCTGCCAGTGGTTAGCCTGTATACCAATACGGATATGGCAATCCCTGTCTATGTACAGCGCGGCAAGCGGACCGGCCCTACAATTTTTGTCTGTGCGGCGGTACACGGAGATGAACTTAATGGCATCGAGATAATCAGCCGCCTGATTCAGAGCCGCGGACTCAAGTCCCTGCGCGGCACTCTGATTGCTGTTCCCATGGTCAATGTCTACGGCGTGCTTCAACACACTCGCTACTTACCCGATCGGCGCGACCTGAACCGATCTTTCCCCGGCTCAGCCAAGGGCTCCCTGGCCGCTCGTATGGCCTATGTATTCCTGCGGGAGATAGTGGCCAAATGTGATTACGGCATCGACCTTCACACCGGCGCTGCGCACCGCAGCAACTTACCTCAGGTCCGCGCCAACCTGGACGATACCGACACTCGTGCCATGGCCAGAGCTTTTGGTGTACCGGTACTGCTCAACGCCTCCATCCGCGATGGTTCCCTGCGCCAGGCCGCCGCCGATCTTGGAGTAAGAATCCTGCTTTATGAAGCAGGCGAAGCGCTGCGTTTTGATGAATTGTGTATTCGCGCAGGGGTCAAGGGCGTAATCAACGTAATGCGGCACCTGGAAATGCTGCCAAAAGGCCGCAGTGGCAATTCGATAGAGCCGTTTATTGCCCGTAGCAGCGGTTGGCTGCGTGCTGGAGATAGTGGTATCGCAAAACATATCAAGGCTCTGGGGGATCACATATACGAGGGCGAATTACTAGCCACTATTACCGACCCTTACGGCAAGGAACTCGACCAGGTGCGATCTAACGGGGAGGGGATCATTATTGGCAAGCAGAACATTCCCCTGGTGCTCGAGGGCGAGGCGATGTATCACATCGCCTATTTCCGCAAGCCACAGGAAGTAGTTGAAAACCTCGAATTGCTTCAGGACAGCCTGCTGCCAGACGAAAATTTCTAGGGCGCTATTGCTGCTGTAATAACTCCAGTACTTCCTTACTGGGAAACCCTTTCACTTCGACACCAGCGCGTTTTTCAAACTCCCGAATAGCCTTGCGCGTGCCAGGGCCGGCCTTACCATCGACTTCACCTGTATAAAACCCCTTCTGTTTCAGCAACTTCTGTAACTCTTCCACCTGGCTGCCATCGAGTGGGGTAAAGGGTCGATTCCAGTCCTTTACCAGAGGTGGTGCGCCACCGATGCGATCCGCCAAAAGGCCAATAGCGGTCGCATAACGATCGGAGTTGTTGTAGCGCTTCAGTACAAAGAAGTTTTTGAAAACCAGAAAGGCGGGACCGTTACGTCCATCCGGCAGCTTCAGCTCTGCCACAGCTTTCTTATTTGGGAATGATTCACCATTGGCGCGTTTGACCCCGAGCTTTTCCCACTCTGCTACAGTCAACTTACCTCCCGGCATCTTGCGCGAGGGTATAGTGACCTCATAGCCCCAGGGCTTGCCCTTTTGCCACCCATTGCTCGACAGCAGGTTGGCCGCTGTAGCCAGTGCATCTGGCACCGAATTCCAGATATCACGTTTGCCATCGCCATCGATATCTACCGCATAGGCTTGATAACTGGTGGGGATAAACTGGGTGTGCCCCATGGCCCCGGCCCAGGACCCCAACAGGTGCTGCCCCTCGACATCCCCGGCCTGTAATATCTTCAGAGCCGCGAGTAACTGCTGGCGACCAAACTTCTTGCGCTGAGGGTCTGCGTAGGCAAGGGTAGCCAGGGACCGGATCACACTACGCATGACTTTGTCATTACCGAGGATGCCACCAAAACTCGACTCCACCGACCAGATCGCCAAAAGGATATCTGGGTCAACTCCAAAGCGCTTTTGGATCTTGTCGAGCCAGGGCTTCATCTTCTCTTTTTCCTGCTTACCCCGCTCTATAGCTCGTTTCTGTACCCTGTTGTCGAAATACTGCCATACCGGTGCCTTGAATTCGGGCTGGTAGCTGGCACGATCCAATACCCACTGGTCAGGAGAGGTTATGCCCTTAAATGCCTGATCATAAACCTGGGGGGAAATACCACTCTTTATCGCCGTCTGGCGAAAGTCCCGAACCCATTTCTCAAAGGCCGGGTCCGGCTTATCTGCTGAGTGAACACCTAGCGATATCAGCGCCAGGTATAGGGCGAGAAAATAGGAAAGCGTGGGGAACCTGGACAATCTGGGCATGAGAGTACCTTTGACACAACTTTTTGCTCGCTCAAGGTTAGGACGAGCCTCCCTTTTCCGAAAGGCGGATTTATCAAATGGTGTCATCCGCCCGACCAGTCATCAATGTTGACAGATAAACCTGCGGGAAAGTTCTGCTTGTGTCACAGCCCTGTTGTCAGGGCCACAAAACTATGGGATTACATAGAAAAGAACTGCAAAGAAGTGCAAGATCCCTCCTGCGAGTACAAACAAGTGCCAGATCGCATGATGGAAACGCAGACTGCGCCACAGGTAGAAAGCGATACCACCTGTATAACAGAGCCCACCCAAAACCAGCAGCCACAAACCACCAGTCTCAAGACTATTCGCCAGTGGCTTGATTGCAGCGATAACTACCCAGCCCATTAAGGCGCTTAAAGTGATAGACAGGGCGCGAATTTTTTTCAGCGGGGTGAACTGAATTATCAACCCGAGCAGTGCCAGTCCCCAGATAATCCCAAATAACCACCAACCCCATGGACCGCGGAGAGTCACCAGGGTGAACGGCGTATAAGTCCCCGCTATTAAAAGGAAAATTGAGGAGTGATCCAGGGTACGCAAGATCGCCTTGGCACCGATATGACTGACAGCATGGTACAGAGTCGAGGCAAGGAAGCAGAGAATCAGTGTAGAGGCGTAAACGCTGGAGCTGACGATATGCCAAGCATCACCGCGCAATGCGGCGAAACCTGTGAGAACACCCAGGCCGGCGATAGCCAGTAGGGCCCCGACACCGTGAGTAACGCTATTGGCAATCTCTTCTGCGAAGCTATAGCGGCTGGCAACGGAAACGGTCGAAGTCATAAATTGGCCCGGCTGAATTCTGGTCATAAGTACATCAACGGCACTCGACCAATAACTTGAATCAGGTCTAATGATCAGAGGCCTCACCCAAAATAGCAAGGCCAGGATCAGACCAGGGGTTCACAACCGGACCATAACCACTTATTCGCTGGCGTTATGGATTCCCATTTCACACAGAGCGGAAGAAGCGCGAACAATGGTCTCATTTCTGTCAGGTCCGGTAGAAACAATATCTACAGGCGCACCAACCAGCTCTTCAATGCGGGCTATATAGGCCTTGGCATTGGCCGGCAGATCTGACTCACGGCGTGCACCTTCTGTGGTCTCTTCCCAGCCGGGCATGCTTTCATAAACTGGCTCAACTCCCTCCCAGCCGGCGGCATCGAAGGGCACCGGAACTTCTTCACCGGCACTATTGCGGTAACCAATGCAGATTTTCACTTCCTCGAGACCATCGAGCACATCCAACTTGGTCAAACACAGGCCCGAGATACTGTTGATACGAATTGCATGGCGTACCGCCACCGCATCAAACCAACCTGTGCGGCGCTGGCGGCCGGTAGTGGCACCAAACTCGTGGCCTTTCTCGCCCAGATGACGGCCCACTTCGCAGTCCAGTTCAGTTGGGAACGGGCCGCTACCAACACGGGTGGTGTAAGCCTTGGTAATACCCAGAACGTAATCGAGATAAAGTGGACCAAAGCCAGAACCTGTAGCGGTTCCACCTGCAGTGGTATTGGAGGAGGTTACATAGGGGTAAGTGCCGTGATCGATATCCAACAGCGAACCCTGAGCGCCTTCAAACAGAATATGTTCACCTTGTTCACGGGTCTTATGCAGGTGATCCGCAACGTCGGTAATCATCGGCATCAGCTGTTCACGCCAGATCTTCGCCTCCTCCAAAGTCTCTTCGTAACTCACCGGCGCCACTTGGTAATACTGGGTCAAAGCAAAGTTGTGGTAATCGATCAGCTCTTTGAGCTGGCTGCAGAAACTTTCCCAGTTACACAGGTCGCCGAGTCGCAAGCCACGGCGAGCCACCTTGTCCTCATAGGCAGGACCAATACCCCGGCCGGTGGTGCCAATCGCCTTGTCACCGCGGGCTTTTTCACGAGCCTGGTCCAGTGCCACATGCACTGGGAGGATCAGTGGACAAGCCGGCGACAGACGCAGGCGTTCACGCACAGGTACACCGCGCTCTTCCAGCGCCTTCATTTCCTTGAGCAACGCTTCAGGGGATAGCACCACGCCGTTGCCAATGAGGCAGGTTACGCTGGGGCGCAGGATACCGGAGGGAATCAGGTGCAGTACGGTTTTTTCACCATCGATCACTAGCGTGTGGCCGGCGTTGTGTCCGCCCTGAAAGCGCACTACCAGGGAGACCTGCTCTGTCAGCAAATCGACAATTTTGCCCTTGCCTTCATCACCCCACTGGGTTCCCAGCACTACTACGTTCTTGCCCATCTGTATAAATCTCTAACTCAGGTTTCTCTCGGCGGGTGCTTGGAGCCCCCGACATCAATGGATCTTGCGGTGAACACCGCACCTATACTGGCACTTCCACTGCGCCCGCCCTCAATCAGTCCCGCGGCTTTTTACTATCCAGGAACCACTTTCGAGCACCAGCTCGCGGTCGCAACGCGAGTGGAGATCACTGTCCGCGCCGTCGGACAAGGTAGCGATTACTACCTCTCCCTGCCTGCGCAACTCATCAACTGCATGCCAAAGTCCAACACCGTCCGGGCCACTGACTTCCGGCGCGAGAATGGCGCCACCCTTGGGCTCAGCTCTATTACCCAAGGTATTCAGGGCCACTAAATCACTACTAAAGCCAGTAGCCGGACGATCCCGTCCGAACACAGCACCTATACCGTTGTAACGCCCACCATTAGCAAGGGCTTGGCCATGGCCCGGACTATAGGCAGCAAAAACCAATCCGGTTTCATAGTCGTAACCACGCACTTCGCTCAAATCAAAAAACAGCTCTACCATCGGGTAGCGCTCTCCCAGCGCCTCGGCGACTTGGTACAAGTCGGATAGCGCTGCCAGGAGCGGCTCTGGAGCGCCGCTAAGCAACTCGCGGGCTCTCTCCAAGCAGTCCGAACCCCCGGCAAGGCCAGGTAGCGCTTGCAACCAGTTCGCTACCTGCGCATCTGCAACGTTTGCAGCGACCCAACTATGCACATCGGCACTCGCCTTGTTCTGTAGCAGCGCCGACAACTCATCCTGCTGAACCTCACCCAATCCTGCCGCCTCGGCAAGACTGCGGTAAATGGCAACATGGCCCAGGTCCAGGTAAATCTGTTCAATCCCAGCGACCTGCAGGCTCTCCAGCATCAGGGAGATCACCTCTATATCACCACTGAGGCTATCCACACCAAACAGCTCCGCACCAACCTGAATTGGAGCCCTCGAGCCCATAGCAGTACGCGGTCGGGTATAGAGAACATGACCCGCATAGCACAGGCGGTTAGCGCCTACGCGGGGAAAACTGTGCGCATCAATACGCGCGGTTTGCGGAGTGATATCAGCGCGAATACCGAGAGTGCGGCCGGAGATCTGATCAGTAACCTTGAAGGTACTCAGATCCACATCACGCCCCATCCCGATCAACAGGGATTCGGTGAATTCCAGCATTGGCGGTATTACCAACTCGTACCCCCAGCAGGAGTAGAGGTCCAGCAGTTGGCGGCGCAGGGTCTCAACCTGAATGGCATCCGCAGGCAAAATTTCCGCGATGCCATCCGGCAACATCCAGCGATCAGCTTGAGTCATGGTGAAACGGGTTTATCAGGGTTAATAAGGCGAGCCAGCAGCTTCCACAAAAAAACCGGGCTAGGCCCGGTTTGCGTGATTTTAGCATCAAGTGCTGCTGGGAAGGTAGGGCTATTGGGGGTATTGATGACGACAGATTGGATTCGCCGAAAACGGCGAGCTGAAATGAGTAATCAGCTGCCGTTTAACCCCTAATAAGGTTTATTGCCCTTTAGGATCCTTCAGATAGCGGAAAAATTCACTGTCCGGGTCCACCAATAGCATGTCCGATTTACTCTGGAAAGACTCTTTGTACGCCTGCAAGCTGCGGGTAAAGCGATAGAACTCGGGGTTCTTGTTGTAAGCCGAGGCATAAATAGCCGCAGCTTCTGCATCGCCGGCACCACGCAACTCCTCAGACTGGCGATAGGCCTCAGACTCAATAACCACTTTTTGGCGGTCGGCATTAGCGCGGATGCGCTCACTGGCTTCCTGGCCTTTAGCGCGGTGATCCCGTGCTTCCAGCTCACGTCCGGCGCGCATACGCTGGAACACTGATTCGGACACTTCCGGTGGCAGGTCAATACGCTTAACACGCACATCAATCACTTCCACACCGAGGTTTTTCTGCGCTACCTGATTCAGGTTTTTTGTGATCTCTGCCATCAGCTCATCGCGCTCACCACTGACCACTTCGTGCAGGTCTCGCACACCAAACTGGTTACGTAATCGGTCATTGATCTGCTCGGACAGCAGGCGAACAGCGTTGCGCTCATCACCACGGGTTGCGATGTAAAACTTGCTCACATCGGAGATACGGTACTTAGCATACGAGTCCACCATCATGAACTTGTTTTCGCTATTAAGCATACGCACCGGGCTGGAGTCCACAGTCTGGATACGCGCATCAAATTTGCGCAGTTTCTCTGCAAACGGGATTTTGAAATAAAGTCCCGGTTCGTTATAGGTGCGTATCAGTTCACCAAATCGCAGCAGTACGCCCTTTTCAGTTTCCTTCACCACAAAAGCGCTGGAAGATACCACCAGTATGCCAACCAGCAGTATGGCAATGATTCCCAAAGTCTTGTTGTTCATTCCATCACCTCCTAGCGGACAGACTGGCTGCGACGGCCATTGGCAGCATCCTGGCGCAAACGCTCGACAATGCGCTGGTAGACTTCCTCAATCACGATCGGTGAGGTGTCTTTGCGCTGTACCGCCTTGCTGGTGCTTTCCTGGGCCAACTTGTCCAATGGCAAATACATCATGTTATTGCCACCTTCGACATCCACCATCACTTTCGAGGTGCTGGACATCACCTCCTGGACCGCATCCAGGTAGAGACGCTCGCGGGTCACTTCCGGGGCACGCTCATATTCAGCCAGCAATTTCTCGAAGCGAACCGCCTCACCGCGGGCACTCTCCACTACGCGGGCCTTATAGCCTTCTGCCTCTTCAATAATCCGCTGGGCCTGACCACGGGCCACCGGAATCACCTGGTTTGCATAGGCCTGGGCTTCATTCTGCAAACGTACCTCGTCTTCACGAGCCTTGGTAACATCGTCAAACGCATCCTGAACTTCGCGCGGCGCCTTGGCATCAGTCAGGTTAACCACATCGACACGAATTCCCGTCTGGTAAAGATCGAGGTACTCCTGAAGACGCTGTTGGGTATCTGTGGATACCTGGGTACGGTTTTGAGAGATAACGCCGTTTAAGGTCAAGGAGCCGACCACATGGCGCAGGGCACTGTCCGTGGCCTCTTGCAGGCTCTTCACAGGATCGCGCACACGCAGAACAAAGGATTCCGCATCACCAACCTGCCATTGCACGGTCAATACGACTTCAACGATATTGGCGTCTTCCGTCAGCATCTGACCTGTCGTACGCTCAGTACGCACCTCGGTCATATTGACCTTAGTGACACTATCAATCAGGGGCGGATTCCAGTGCAATCCCGCAGATTCTGTAGAGTGGTACTTACCCAGGCGTAATACTACTGCCTGTTCATTGGCGTTCACCTGATAGATTCCCAGGCCCGCATAGATTAATACGGCGACACCAATCACCAGCATCCAAGGAAAGTTGCCTGTACCAGTACTGGGGCTACCGCCTCCAAACAGACCACCTAACTTTTGCTGGACTTTACGAAATAGTTCATCAAGGTCCGGCGGTCCATCATTATTGCGATTGCCACCGCCACCACCCCACGGGTCTTTATCTTTACCACCCGGCTCATTCCAGGCCATCTAACTTACTCCAACTCTGATCATTTAAGCTTTGTCTCCGGCGGATTCTAGCATCCCCCGCCGGCAAAATATTGCCGCCAGGACTCAACTGGTGGCAAGTTTGTCGCAACCGTAGTTGCGCAGAAACCTTTCTCTATAGCACCAACACTATGACACCAGGAGCGCTAATATTCTGCCTCTCCATTGTCCTCCCCCTCACATTCTTGTGGTAACCACTCGGGGCCCTCACCATCGACGGTAAACTGGGCCAGCAGGCGCTGGAAGTCGCTACGCGGCAACAGCAGCTCTAATTCACAGTCGCCATTATCGCGATACACCTCACTTTGGATTGCGTTAACCTGGTAAAGCTGCGCTCGCAGTCGGGACTGTTGAGGTTTTACCACCAACAGACCACGCACCATCTGTTCTCCCAAGCGTTCAGCAATAGCCTCTATCAGAAGCTCACATCCTGCTCCAGTAGCTGCGGATAGCCATACCGCGCGCGGTATACCATCCTCATCACGATCGATACGGGGCTCACAATCGGCCAGGAGGTCAATTTTGTTATACACCAACAGCTGTGGCAGGTCCGCTGCGCCAATTTCTTCGAGAACATTCTGCACCTCCTCTATCAGATGCAGACGGTCTTCTGCCGAGGCATCTACCACATGCAGTAACAGGGTTGCCTGAGCAGCCTCCTCTAGCGTGGCACGAAATGCCTCGACCAGTTTATGAGGCAAATGGGAGACAAAACCAACCGTGTCAGCCAATACCATGGCGCCAACATTGGGTAATTCAACCCGGCGCATGGTCGGGTCCAGCGTAGCGAACAGCTGGTCACGCACATAAACTTCTGCATCGGTGAGGCGATTAAACAGAGTGGACTTGCCGGCATTGGTATAACCCACCAAGGATACCGTGGCCACATCCGCACGGGAGCGCGCGCGCCGGCCCTGCTCCCGCTGTCGCCTGACTTTCTCCAGGCGCTTTTCGATAGAATCAATCCTCGCACGCAACAAGCGGCGGTCAGTTTCCAGCTGCGTTTCACCTGGTCCACGCAGGCCAATACCACCCTTCTGGCGCTCCAAGTGAGTCCAACCGCGCACAAGCCGGGTAGCCATATGGCGTAGCTGTGCCAACTCTACCTGTAACTTACCCTCATGAGTACGTGCGCGCTGGGCAAAAATGTCCAGGATCAGTCCTGTACGGTCTAGCACCCGACATTTCAACTCACGCTCAATATTGCGCTCCTGACTAGGAGAAAGAATGTGATCAAAGATCACAAGCTCCGCGCCCTGCTCTTTTACCACCTGGCGAATTTCTTCCAGCTTACCGCGCCCGACAAAAGTTTTCGGGTCCGGCGTTGCGCGCTGGCCAAAAATAAAACTGACCGGATCTGCTCCGGCAGAGAGGGCCAACTCCTCAAATTCACGAGGGTCTTCGGGACTGTCGATTGCGGAGAGTTCTAGGTGAACCAGCACCGCCAGCTCACCGGATTCCGGTCGATCGAAAAACAATGGGAAATCTCTATATGCGGAAGTGGACAGCAATCCACCTTCCAGACTGAAGTGGCAGTGGGCAAGTCATTCAGGGCTCACCCGCTGCAGGCACCCCTCGTAAAGAGGCGCTGGTCAAAATAGGTGGCTTATCAGCTAAAGGATTCGCGCTCTCCGCCCTCACCGTTACCTTCACCACCGTGTTGTGCCGCCGGATTCAGCAAGGGCACACGCACAGCTCGGGACGGAACAACAGTGGAAATAGCGTGCTTATAGACCATTTGGCTAACGGTGTTTTTTAGTAACACCACAAACTGGTCGAAAGATTCAATTTGCCCTTGGAGCTTGATGCCGTTTACCAGATAGATAGAAACCGGGATACGCTCTTTGCGCAGTACGTTGAGGTAAGGGTCTTGTAAGCTATGCCCTTTTGACATCTTTTTTCTCCTTGTCAAAAAGCTGAATGCGGTATGCAGGCCGCAATCGCATCCGCGAAGAGCGCGGATCAAAGAACGACTGAGGTTGAATACGCGTGTAAGTAGTGTAGTAGTAAGCCGGAAAAGGCCGGCCCTTTGAAAACTGACTGAATGAGCTTGTCGTTTATTAGCCCAACCACGTTATGGATGCTCAGGCGAGAAATTTCAAGGCTTCCGCCAATATTTCGTCATTCTCACGCACCCTGCCATCGGCATCCTGAGTATACAAAGTTTGCAGGTCTGGCCAGCGTCGCAACCAAGTCAGCTGTCGCTTGGCCAGCTGACGTGTAGCCGCAACACCCGCCGCAACCATTTCATCATAATCACAGCGGCCATCCAGGTAATGCCAAACTTGACGATAACCCACAGCGCGAATCGCCGGGAGGTCCTCGTGCAAATCATCCCGAGCACGTAGCCCACGCACCTCATCGACAAACCCGGCTTCAAGCATCCTCTTAAAGCGCAATTCAATACGCTGGTGCAGCAACAACCTATCCCTCGGCATAATCGCCAACTGGCTCAGCTGGTAGCGTTTCTGTACCCCACTACCGGCCTGCTCGCGACGCAACTGGGACATGGGCACTCCGGTGAGACGGTAAACCTCCAGCCCTCTCTCGATTCGTACCGAGTGATTCGGATGTAACTCCGCCGCCAAATCCGGATCCACTTCAGCCAACTCTGCGTGCAGGGCTGGCCAACCTTCTTGTTCAGCACGAGCCTCAATTTCTGCACGCAATTGTGCATCGGCTTCAGGTAGTTTTGCCATACCTTCCAGGAGAGCACGGAAATACAACATAGTTCCGCCTACCAGAAGAGGGATCTTACCTGCTGCACTGATTTCGTCCATAGCTTCCAGGGCATCTTTTCGAAATCGACCTGCGGAATAGGATTCACTGGTATCACAAATATCGATTAGGCGATGAGGATAGCGCACTAACTCTTCCTGGGATGGTTTTGCGGAACCCAGATCCAGACCTCGATACACCAAAGCAGAATCCACACTGATCAACTCCACCGGCAGATTGTCCGCCAGCGCCATTGCCAGATCCGTCTTGCCCGATGCCGTGGGGCCCATCAGGAAAATTGCGCGGGGTTTGTCACCCAAAATGCGCTTGTTCAAATCACCACCTACTTCCAGTTCACGGCTACTGACCGCGCATAAACCACTTATCCATATCTGCCAGTTTAACCTGGGTCCAGGTGGGGCGGCCGTGATTGCACTGGCCGCTACGCTCGGTGCGCTCCATATCCCGTAACAGGGCATTCATTTCAGGCACCGTCAGACGGCGATTGGCACGCACTGAACCGTGGCAGGCCATGGTGCCAAGCACTTCGTTAATGCGCTCACCGATACGTTCACTATCACCCTGCCCCAATAAATCGGAAAGGACATCACGCACCAACTGCTCCACCTCCGCGCCATGCAACATGGTAGGCACTTGGCGCACCAGCAGGGTCTCAGGACCGGCGCGCTGTAATACAAAGCCAAGAGACGTAAAGACTTCACTGCGCTCCTCGAAGCAATCCGCTTCGCGCTGGCTTACTGCAAGACTCACCGGCACCAGTAACGGCTGGGCCTGGATACCCCCGGCAGCGTGAGCGACCTTCATCTGCTCGTAAACAATACGCTCATGGGCGGCATGCATATCCACCACAACCATGCCCTGCTCGTTCTGCGCGAGAATGTAAATCCCGTGCAACTGGGCAATAGCAAAACCCAGAGGTGGCGCCTCTTCTCCAGAACTTACTTCCCCCCCCAGAGGTGCCGGTGCCACCGCTGCCATACTGCCAGATTCAGCCCCCCTAGTTACAAGCTCAGCCACCGCTCCACTCCCTTGATAGGGTTGGTGCAAAGTACCGTAGGCCTTCATCTGCTGCTGCAGGTTTCCAGGAGAAGGTTTATTGCTCAGCGGCATCTTCTGCTGTCCGGCAAACTCCCCGGCCTGGATACCAGTAACTCTGTCTGCACTCGCAACTTCTGTATCCTCAGCCGCCTCCTCTACGGCCTCTTCACGCTGTCCTGGTCGCACATCAGCCAGGGCCCGGTGCAAACTGCCAAACAGGAAATCATGCACCAAACGGCCATCGCGAAAGCGCACCTCGTGCTTGGTTGGGTGCACGTTAACATCCACTGATGCGGGGTCCAGTTCCAAGTAGAGTACAAATGCAGGATGGCGACCGTGATAGAGCACATCGGCAAAAGCACGGCGCACCGCATGGCTCACTACCTTGTCGCGAATTGCACGGCCATTGACATAGAAAAACTGCAAGTCGGCCTGGGAGCGTGAGAATGCAGGCTCAGCCACCCAACCCCAGAGACGCAGACCATTTCGTTCCACATCAATATGCAGGGCATTTTGCATAAAAGCCGGGCCGCAAACCTGGGCAACACGGCGTTCCATTTCAACACGGCCACTGCCTGCTCGCAGGTTATGCACTCCTTTGCCGTTATGGCGCAAACTGATGGAGACATCAAAACGGGACAGGGCCAAGCGCTTAATGGTGTCATCAATGCGGTTAAATTCAGTCTTCTCGGTACGCAGGAATTTGCGTCTCGCAGGGGTATTAAAAAATAGATCACGCACATCCACGGTGGTACCGCGAGGGTGGGCAGCCGGGGATAGCTGCGCCTGCATATCACGCCCTTCTGCACTCACCTGCCAACCCTTGCCACTCTCATCACGGCTGCTGGTCAGCGCCAAGCGCGCTACTGAGGAAATACTGGCGAGAGCCTCACCGCGAAAACCAAGGGTCGCTACAGCCTCGAGGTCTTCCAACACATGAATCTTTGAAGTAGCGTGGCGGGCCAGAGCCATAGGCAGGTCTTCGCGTTCGATACCTTTACCGTTATCGCGCACTTTCATACGTTTGATACCGCCGCTATCGACATCCACCTCCAAACGCGTGGCACCTGCATCGAGACTGTTTTCCAGCAGCTCCTTGATAACTGAAGCCGGGCGCTCTACCACCTCGCCAGCGGCGATTTGGTTGGCAAGGCGGGGCGATAATTGCTGGATACGTTCGTGCATGACACTGGCCTGTTAACGCTTATTTGACCGGCCTGAAAGGCTATGGAATTCGATCTTACCCCGAGGGAATACTCAGGGTTTGACCCACGCGAATCACTGAGTTTTTAATGCCGTTAGCCCTCATTAGGGCTGTAACAGAGACATTATACCGCGCAGCTATCCCGGATAGTGTCTCACCTCGGGCAATTATATGACGCCGCGACTTGGTGCCCTGGTTAGCTGCTAGCCAAGTGCCTGCCGGTGGACGACGGCTGAAGTAGCCCACTATACCTTCGCTGAGTTTTTCTGCCATGCGCTGCTGGAATTTAGGGTCACTCAAGCGTCGAGACTCATAGGGATTAGTGATAAAACCTGTTTCTACGAGGATTGAAGGTACATCGGGATTACGTAGCTCTGAGAAATTTGCCTGCTCCACTTTCTTTTTGTGCAAATGGGTAAAACTACCCAGGGAGCTCAGTACGCTGGCACCAACGTCAAGACTCGCATTCATAGTCGCAGTCATCGACAGGTCCAATAACACCCCGGCAAGAGTATCATCCTTGTCATCCAGACTCAGGTCTCCCGCTCCCCCAATTAAATCAGACTCATTTTCTCGCTGGGCCAAGAAGCGAGCCGTCTCACTGGTCGCTCCTCGAGAGGAAACTGCGTAGACACCAGCACCACGAGCCTCTTTACGGGTAAAGGCATCGGCGTGAATCGAGACATATAAATCAGCGCGCATTTTGCGCCCTTTTTTCACTCGCTGTCTCAGGGGGATAAAATAATCACCTGTTCTTACCAATTTCGCGCTAAACCCCCGCTCTCGATCGAGTTCCCGCTGAAGTTTGCGCGCGATCGCCAGCACTACATCCTTCTCCCGCAGACCTCCAGGACCTAGAGCCCCCGGATCCTCGCCCCCGTGACCAGCATTTACAGCAATAACGATATCTCGTTCACTACTTACTTGTAGTAGAGTTTTTTCTTGGTTTTCAACTTTGTCGTAAAGATCGATTACCAGTCGATCTGGTAATTTCTCGTGGCGACGCAGGGCAAAACTACGTGGATTGATCTGCTGTTTGAGATCGAGCACCACACGCAGATCTTTCTTGTTGTGGCGCGCGTGACGTACCTGAGCAATAGGGGTGTCTTTTAAATCCAGTGCATCCAACTGAGCTTTCAATTTGGTATCAGTAATATCCACCACTACCCGGTGTGGTCCACTCAGGGTAAAGAGCTTGTGCTCCGCCGGCCCACTCAAATCAAAAACCAGGCGTGTGTGATCCGGCGCACGCCACAGGCGTACACCTTCCACTTCTGCCGCCTTTAACGGCACTACTATCACCAGCCCAAAAATCAGGGCCAAAAGTGACCGCCACATCAAACTCATTACATCTCAGTCCTTTCGCTTATTGTTATTCACACACCCTCGAATTAAGGTCTGCCGATACTATTGCAGCAATTTTTCCAGCGTATCGAGCACTACTGTGCCCTGTTTGGAGTGAGCAATCAGCAATAACTGTCTTCCGCTATCTGGCACCTCCAGGTCCAATTGCAAATCCGGCTCCGGTAAAACACCAGCACCGCGCTCCGGCCACTCCACCAGACTCAGACTGTGGGCAGCGAAATAATCCCGCACCCCCATAAACTCCAGCTCCTCGGCGTCACCCAGCCGGTATAGATCAAAGTGATAAACCCGTTGCGTACCCAGCTCATAGGGCTCCACCAACGTATAGGTGGGACTCTTTACTGCGCCGTCATGACCAAAAGCCCTTAACACGCCACGGCAAAAAGTGGTTTTCCCAGCACCCAACTGGCCATTCAGATACAGGGTCAGTCCATGCTGCAGGCCACTGGCCAGGCATGCGCGCCCCAGCGCCTCTCCACTGGCGACTGTTGCTTCTTCGTCCGCCAAATGTATTTTGAGTTCACTCACTATCAATCTACCAACCGTCGAATCCAAGGCAATAAATCGGTGGCCAACAAACCTCGCTGGCCATCCTCAGCAGCGCGATTACCGGCTTCTCCATGCAGCCAAACTGCCAGACGGGCCGCTTCAACCAGGGGCAGGTGCTGCCCGATCAGTGCAGCGACGATACCGGTAAGCAGATCGCCCATACCACCAGAGGCCATACCCGGATTACCGCTATTTATCAGATCTACACCACCATCGTGGGCAATCAGGGTACCTGCGCCCTTAAGTATCACCACACCACTGAACTTCTCCTGAACTGCGGCAGCTGCTTCACGGGGATCGACCAGTACATCGGCAGTGTCACAACCGAGCAGGCGTGCCGCCTCTCCCACATGGGGCGTCAGTACCCAATCATTCCGTTTCACGCCGGCCAATACCCGCCCTTCGGACAGGATATTTAACCCATCCGCATCCACCACTAATGGCACCTCTGCTCGCCCCGCGCGGGCTAACAGCTGTTCGCTCCAGGGCGAGCGCCCGAGGCCGGGACCAACAGCTATAACACTGGGGCCGTCCAGCAGTGGCTCCAGCTCCTGGCCGGAAATTACCGGATAAGCCATAACTTCAGGGCAACGAGTCAAAGCTGCAGAGAGGTGCTCAGGGCGAGTCGCCAGAGAAATCAGACCGGCTCCAGCCCGCGCGCTGGACTGAGCAGCCATAAGTGCAGCACCGCCAAAGCCGCTATCGCCTCCAACGATCAGAATATGGCCAAACTGGTTTTTAAAGCTGTCCGCAGCACGCACTGGCAAGCGTTTAATACCCTCCGCCGTGTAGCGGTGCACTGAGACATCAACATCACAGTAGGCCTGCGCTGGCGCGCCCAGATCCTCGAACTGGACCTCACCGCATAGCGCCGGGCCTCGACCACAATAGAGGCCGAGTTTGCGCCCGATAAAAGTCACCGTCATATCCGCATGTACAGCGAGGTCAGCGGTTCCCGTATCGGCGCTTAGACCGGACGGGATATCCACAGCCAATATCGGCCCAGGACTCTTCTTAATTCTCTCCACCGCATGGGCGACATCCTCGCGCAAAGCCCCACTAAACCCAGTACCAAGCAGGGCATCCACGATCAGGGTATTGCCATCGGCATTGTCCAACTCTGCTAAGGAAGTCAACACCTGTACGCCTTCTCGAAGGGCATATTCACAGGCTTCTCGCGCATCACCTTTCAGCTTGCCCGGCTCAGTACAGGCATAAACCGTAACCGGGATCTTTTTCTGCGCAGCCAGGGCCGCAATCACATAGCCATCCCCACCGTTATTACCACCGCCACAAAAGACCTGTATTCGGCCAATATCGGGCCACTGTGCCTGCAAATGCTTGAAGGCCGCGCGGCCGGCGCGTTTCATTAATTGAATAGAGGGAATTTCCAGCGCAGCTATGGTTTGTCGGTCGAGTTCCCGTACCGATTCGGCACTGTACAGAGATTGAGGCGTGTCCATGCGGCTCCCGCAATGTGGTCAAGAATTCATCTGTGGCAAAATAGGCGATTGCATCGCTGTCAGTTGCTCTGTCAGCAGAGTATACCGCCCCGGCCAATCAATGTGCTTGCCTGGGATATCGAGCCGCTTTTACCTATGACCGATTCACTGCTCGCAGAATTAGCCAACCTGATTAAAACCTGGGGGCGGGAGCTGGGCTTCCAGCAAGTTGGCATTACTGATTGCCAGCTGGAGGAGGATGGCGAGCGCCTACGCGCATGGATTGATGCCGGTTACAGCGCAGATATGGAATGGATGGGTGCTCATGGGGAAAAGCGCTGGCGCCCAGCACTCCTGGAGGAAGGTACTATCCGCGCCATCAGTGTGCGTCTCGACTACCTTCCACCGGATACCCAACCCATCAAAATACTGAAAGACTCCAGTAAAGCCTATGTCTCACGTTATGCCAACGGGCGCGATTACCACAAGCTGATTCGCAAACGCCTGGCTAACCTGGCCAAGAAAATTGATGCTTTTTGTGCCGAGCACGGGATCGAATCCAAAGGGCGTGCATTTACCGATAGCGCCCCGGTATTGGAAAGGGCATTAGCTCGCAAAGCCGGACTCGGCTGGGTGGGCAAGAACTGCCTACTGATTAACTCTAAAGCCGGCTCGTTCTTTTTCCTCGGAGAAATCTATATCAACCTACCGCTACCTATCGACGAAGGTGACTTCGTCGATGAGTGCGGCGACTGCGTGGCCTGTCTCCGGGTATGCCCAACCGATGCCTTTATCGGTCCTCGAACCCTGGATGCGGGCCGCTGTATCTCCTACCTGACCATCGAAAATAAAGGGCCGATACCCGAAGAATTTCGCGAGCCCATCGGAAACCGTGTATTTGGCTGCGATGACTGCCAGACGATCTGCCCCTGGAACAAATTCGCCAAACCCACCGCCGAACAGGATTTCCACCCACGCCACGGACTGGATAACGGCGAGCTGTTGGCACTATTCAACTGGAGCGAAGAGGAGTTTCTGCGCAAAACTGAAGGCTCCCCCATTCGCCGTATTGGTTACGAACGCTGGCAACGCAATCTGGCGGTTGCCCTCGGCAATGGCGAACCCGTCGATAGAGTCCTGGACACCCTGGAACAAGCGCGGCAAACCGCCACGCCATTAGTGCTTGAACATATTGACTGGGCCCTGGCACGCCTGCGTGGTGGCCGAAAGCGCAAGCGCAAGATCAAGCGCGCTCCCACCTAGGCCGCGCAGCGACACGCAAAGCTAAGGGGCAAGAATTAGAGACGAAAAAAAGTCTCGCGGTAATGGCGCAGCTCTCCGATCGAATCGCGGATATCATCAAGAGCCAGGTGGTTACTGTGCTTCTTTACCCCTTCCAGCACTTCCGGGCGCCAGCGCCTGGCCAGCTCCTTCACCGAACTCACATCCAGGTTGCGATAGTGGAAGTAGGATTCCAACTGCGGCATATATTTGACTAAAAAGCGGCGGTCTTGGCCAATAGAGTTACCACACATAGGGGACGCACCCTCCGGTACCCAGTGGCGCAAGAATTCAATAGTTTCACGCTCCGCTTCTCGCTCGGATATGGTCGACTCCTTCACCCGTGCTACCAGACCAGAACCACCGTGTTGTTCAGTGTTCCAATCATCCATTGCATTCAACAGAGCATCACTCTGATGAATTACCATTGCAGGGCCTTCAGCGAGAACATTTAGGCGCGAATCGGTCACAATGGTAGCAATCTCGATAATGCGCTCTTTCTCTGGATCGAGGCCGGTCATCTCCAGATCGATCCAGATCAGGTTGTTCTGATCCACAGGGGGTCTCCTCAAACTTTCCGCGCAAGTTACCGTAACTACCCGGCAATAGCTATAATCCGCCGCTGATCCCCAGGTACCAATGCATGAGTAAACGCAAATTGAACCGGCGCCAGCAATGGCGTATCGCCAAAATCCAGCAGGAACGCGAGGCCCGCGCGCGCAAGCGCGAGCAGTCGGCGGAACAAGCGATGGATGAAGGTCAGCTGGCCCAGGAACAGACCGGCCTGGTGATCGCCAATTATGGCACCCAGATATTGGTAGAGAGTGAAAGTGATTCCTCCCTGCGCCAGCGCTGCCACCTGCGCGCCAATATTGAGACATTGGTTACCGGCGATCATGTTGCCTGGCGCCCGGCCACGAGTGACAGCGATGGTGGGTATGGTGTGGTCGGTGCACGCCTACCCCGTACATCGGAATTACAGCGACCAGATCGCTACGGCGATTTAAAAACCGTCGCCGCCAATATCGATCGTATTGTCATCGTTATAGCACCCTATCCCGAGCCCTTCGCCAATGCTATCGATCGCTACCTGGTAGCGGCAGAAACCACCGGCATTCCACCTATTTTATTGCTCAACAAAATCGACCTGATCAACGACAGTAACCGCGAAGCACTGGATGAGTTGCTGGCCCCTTACCCAGACCTGGGTTATCCGGTACTAAAACTCTCCACGAAAACCGGTGAGGGCTTACCCCAATTACTGGAAACCCTGGCCCTGGGCAGCAGTGTTTTTGTAGGACAATCCGGCGTGGGAAAATCATCATTGGTGAACGCACTGCTCCCAAGTGCCGGCGCACGTACTGGTGCGCTTTCACAAGCCACCTTGAAAGGCACGCACACCACTACTGCGGCGGAACTGTTTCACCTGCCAAGTGGCGGCGATTTGATAGACTCCCCTGGCATCCGTGAATTTGGCCTCTGGCATATGGAGGAAACTGCGCTGCTGGAAGGTTTTGTAGAGTTCCGCCCCTTTATCGGCCACTGTCGCTTTAGGGACTGCCGTCACCAGGGTGAACCCGGTTGCGCCATCCACAAAGCACTGTCCAGTGGCGACATCACCGAACGCCGCATGAACAGTTTCTTACACCTGCGCAACAGCCTGGAATCGGAGAATAAATTTTGAACCTGATTATCGAAGCGGAAGATCTCGCTGCCGAACTAGAGCGTGAGGAGCTGCTAATTGTCGACCTCAGCTCCAACCAAAACTATTTGAGCGGCCATATTCCCGGCGCCTTGCACCTGCCTTTCCAGGCTTTGATGGCCGGTACCCCTCCAGCGCCCGGTAAATTGCCAGACCTGGAACAATTGACCCGAATATTCCGCGCAATTGGCTTGCGCCCAGAAACCCATGTCGTCGCCTGCGACGATGAAGGAGGCGGCTGGGCTGGACGCTTTCTGTGGACCCTGGAGATGATAGGCCACCATAACTACAGCTATCTGAATGGTGGTATGCACGCCTGGCGCAGTGCTGGCCTGCCTCTCTCCACTGACGAATCACAAGCCAACCCCAGCGATATCGAAATATCCATCGATTCAACCCCGTCCATTGACGCCGAACAAATCCAGGCACAACTAGGCAACCCGGATTTCATTATTTGGGATGCGCGCTCACCGCAGGAATATTCTGGTGAACGGGTATTAGCCATGAAAGGTGGCCATATTCCCGGAGCTATCAACTGCGAGTGGACCCAGCTAATGGATCCTCAGCGCGACTTGCGTATCCGCACCGATGCACGGGAATTTCTTGCCAAGCTGGGAATTGACGACAAGCACAAAATCGTTACCCATTGCCAAAGCCATCACCGCTCTGGCTTCACCTGGCTGGTGGGTAAATCCCTGGGCTTTGATATACACGCCTATCCCGGTTCCTGGAGCGAGTGGGGTAACCTGCCCGATACACCGGTAGAACAGTAAGAATCATCAAGAAACGTTGTAATTCTATGAATCCAAAACTCTTTGCCACACTGCAGTACCTGACCCCACAGCATGCCTTTTCACGTGCTGCCGGCTGGCTGGCGAACACACAGATCAAATCGATCAAAGATCCCTTCACCCGCTGGTTTGTGGATAAGTACGGTGTCAATATGCAGGAGGCAAAGGAGACCGACTGTACCGCCTATCGCACCTTTAACGATTTTTTCACCCGCGAACTAAAAGAAGGCGTACGCCCAATCGTCAGCGGTGAGCACAGCCTTGCTTGCCCGGCGGATGGTGCCATCAGTCAGCTGGGAGGCATTCACAACGGCCGCATATTCCAGGCTAAGGGGCACGATTACAGCCTGCTCGAACTTGTGGGCGGTGATCCGGAGCTGGCAGCACAGTTTAACGACGGCCATTTCGCCACAGTTTATCTGTCGCCCAAGGATTACCACCGTGTGCATATGCCTATGGCCGGCACCTTGCGCAGCATGATCTATGTGCCGGGCCAACTCTTTTCAGTCAACACAGTGACAGCGGAAAATGTTCCTCGCCTGTTCGCCCGCAATGAGCGGCTGGTGTGTGTATTCGATACTGCGGCAGGCCCCATGGCTATGATTCTTGTCGGCGCTATGATCGTTGCCGGTATCGAAACCGTATGGGCAGGCCAGGTAACCCCACACAAGCGCGATGTGCGTAGCACCAATTATCTAGACACCGCACCAATCCACCTGAAAAAGGGCGAAGAGATGGGCCGCTTTAAACTGGGATCCACCGTTATTATGTTGTTCGGCAAGGAGCAAGTGCGCTGGCTGGACTCATTGGATGCGGAAACCACCGTACGAATGGGTGAGCACTTCGGAAACCTTATCGCTGAGAATGACTGAACTTGAGAGGGGCGGCATAAACCGCCCATCGTGGATAGTCTGGGTAGTGAGTAGCAGCAGTTATTTCGCCAGGCGGGAAATCAAACGGGATAGCTGCCCATTACCTTTAAATAAATAAGTATCCCGCACCGCAGCAGTATCCACCTGGGGGTAAGCGCCGGGCTCGATATCACGCAAAATACTCACTTGCGCCTGAGCACTCATCTTTCCTCGCTCAATCAGCTTCTTCGCACGATCCTCAGTCTCAGCCAGGTCGAGAAGGCGAGGTTTATTCAATTGGCGCTTGTTCTCATCCAGTACAATCATCACCTTCGGCCTAAGGCGACGATCGTAAGTTTGCTCCACTACCACGCCCACTTCACCATTGGAAAGCTCCACCTGGGTACCCGTTGGGTAAAGGCCTATCGCCTGAATAAACTCCACTACCAGCTGCTCCTGGTAGGCGATACCTCGCAAGTCATACAGGCCCGCCACGGCACGAGATGGAGCTATAGGTTCGCTAACACCACGGGGGTTAGTTGCTTCATCGTAAAAGGTCACAATCCCGCACATACGCGCTAACACGGGAATCTTGTCACCCCGCAGGCCTTTCGGATAACCACTTCCATCGTGACGTTCGCGGTGGCAGCGAACAATATTAATTACTTGTGGGTCCATCTGTACATCGGCAGCAAGCATATTCGCACTGTGCAGCACAAACTTTCGATACTCCAGCTCACTGCGTGGATCTCGTTGCTTCATCTGCAACACTTCCGCAGGGATAGCCAATTTACCGACATCCTTTAGAAGAGTCGCCACCCCCAGCTGTAATAGTTCACGTCGCCCTAAACCGATATGGCGGCCAAACAGTACTGCCCAGATACTCGCCCTCACCGAGTGGCTATAGGTATGCTCATCTTTATCCCGCACCCGAGCCAGCCAGGCGAAAGCATCGGGGCTGCGCAACACACTATCCACAAGGTCTTCCACCACCCGGTTGACCTGTTGTACCGGTAGCGGCCGGTTGCTCGCCACTAACCCCATCACCTGCCCCATGCCCTGCAATATCTGCCCATGCAGTTTGCGTGCATTACTGGCTTCGCGCCGGGCAGGCTGTGGCGGAGGGTATGCTTTGTGAGAAATTGCCACTGGACGACAGGGGACAGTAACGCGGGGGGTGCGACCTTCACCAACTATACCAGCACCGCTGCCACCGACCAGGCGGCGTAGGGTCGCACCAGCACTACCAACGGTCTTGTGAACATCTACATAGACAAAGCGGCAGCATTTTTGCAGCTGCCGTATTTCCTCCAGGTCGCGGATATAAAAGCCCTGCAGCGCAAAAGGTGTTCGTGTCCAGGGCCTGTCCAGCCTGGAAACAAACATGCCGCGCTGTAGGTCACCGACGGAGATTTTTGCCTGTTCGATTGCCACTTGGAGAGGTGCCGACCACTGAGATAATTTTCTGAAAGCCGCCCAATGCCAAGGAGCAGGGTGCCTAACTCGGAACCCTCTGGGCAGGCGCACATTTATATCACGGAGAGATATTGGCGAGCACCCGCCCAAAGTGAGACTGCATTCACAGACTCAGACACTAGTTACCACCATTAAGCGTGATACTTCGCAGAAAGCTCTACTACCGCCTCAATCATGGCACCGGCATGGGCGGGATCGACCTTTGGAGTAATTCCGTGACCGAGGTTAAATACATGGCCACTACCATGACCGAATGCCTGCAGGATAGTTTCCACTTCCTGGCGGATACGCTCGGGGCTGGCATAGAGGACTGAGGGATCAAGGTTACCCTGTAGGGCAACTCGTTCACCGACACGGGCACGGGCACTGCCAATATCTGTAGTCCAATCCAGGCCCAATGCATCGGCACCAGTTTCCGCCATCGCCTCCAACCACTGCCCACCGCCTTTGGTGAACAGGATGGCGGGCACACGACGGCCATCGACCTCCTTAATCAAGCCGCCCAGGATACGCGCCATATACTGCAAGGAGAACTCGCGGTAGGCACTGTGGCTCAGCGCTCCACCCCAGGTATCAAAGATCTGCACAGCTTGGGCACCGGCACGTATCTGCGCATTCAGGTAGTCGGTTACAGAATCGGCCAATACTGATAGCAGCTGGTGCATCAACTCAGGACGGTTATAGAGCATTTCTTTGCAGCGAGCGAAATCTTTGCTGGAGCCACCCTCAATCATATAGGTGGCCAGAGTCCAAGGACTACCGGAAAAACCGATCAGTGGTACACGCCCATTCAGCTCTCGGCGAATGGTGGACACGGCATTCATCACATAATCCAGGTCCCGCTCGCTGTTAACCACTTCCAGTGACTCAATATCTGCCGCAGTGCGCAGAGGCTTGTGGAATTTCGGGCCTTCGCCCTCAGAAAAATAGAGGCCCAGCCCCATGGCATCGGGGATAGTAAGGATATCGGAAAATAGGATTGCCGCATCCAGAGGGTAGCGCTCCAAAGGTTGCAGTGTCACCTCGCAAGCCAGCTCGGTGTTGCGGCACAGGTCCATAAAACTACCAGCTTCGGCACGGCTGGCACGATACTCTGGCAGATAGCGACCCGCCTGGCGCATCATCCACACTGGTGTTCGATCCACAGGCTGGCGTAGCAGGGCGCGAAGGAAACGATCGTTTTTCAATTCGGGCGATTTAATATCAGACATAAGCACACCGAGCGGGCTAAAAAAGCGGCCATTGTACAGGGGGCGGGGCCACTATAAATAGAGTGGCAAAAATATAGCGGTGCGCAGCCTTGAGCTGATAGGGAAGATCAACAAAGAAAAGTATGGAGAGGGGTGTCACCCTCTCCTATCCTGCGAGGTCCATCAGATATCCAGGTAGTCGAGGATACCCTCACCGGCCTGACGCCCCTCCCAAATAGCGGTAACCACCAAATCGGAGCCGCGCACCATATCACCGCCAGCGAAGACCTTCTCATTTGAAGTCTGAAACTTGTACTTCTGCTTTTCCGGAGCGACAACGCCACCCCAATCGGCGACTGCAATATTGTGTTCAGTAAACCACTCCGCGGGGCTCGGGCGGAAGCCGAAGGCAACCAATACAATATCGGCGGGGATCACTTCCTCCGATTCAGGCACAACTTGTGGGCGACGGCGGCCATTCTCATCTGGCTCACCCAATTTCGTTGTCACCACCTTAACTCCAGAGACCTTGCCGTCACCGACAATTTCCACCGGCTGGCGGTTAAATAGGAATTGCACCCCCTCCTCTTTGGCATTGGCCACTTCTCTGCGGGAGCCGGGCATATTTTGTTCGTCGCGGCGGTAGGCGCAGGTGACGCTCTTGGCACCTAGGCGAATGGAGCTGCGATTACAGTCCATAGCGGTATCACCACCACCGAGTACCACCACACGCTTACCCTCCACAGGAACAAATTCCGAGGGGTCTTTCTCCCACCCCATATTGCGGTTCACATTGGCCACCAGAAATGGCAGGGCATCGTGAACCCCAGGGAGGTCTTCACCAGGGAAGCCGCCCTTCATATAGTTGTAGGTACCCATTCCAAGGAATACCGCATCGTAATCGCTGAGCAGTTGCTCGAAGGTGATGTCCTTGCCCACTTCGGTATTGAGGCAAAACTCCACCCCCATCTCCACAAAAACCTCGCGACGCTTCTGCATCACTGACTTTTCCAGCTTGAACTCTGGGATACCGAAAGTAATTAAGCCGCCGATCTCCGGGTGCTTGTCGAATACTACCGGCTGCACACCATTGCGCACGAGAATATCGGCGCAGCCCAGGCCCGCGGGGCCGGCACCAACAATCGCAACCTTCTTGCCCGTTTTTTCCACATGACTCAGATCCGGCCGCCAGCCCAGCGCAAAAGCTGTATCGGTAATATACTTTTCCGCATTCCCGATAGTTACGGCACCAAAACCATCATTAAGGGTGCAGGCACCTTCACACAGGCGATCTTGTGGGCAAACGCGGCCACAGACTTCTGGCAACGTATTAGTTTCATGGCAAAGCTCTGCCGCCTCAATCACATTCCCCTCGCTGATTAGCTTCAGCCAGTTGGGAATATAGTTGTGCACCGGACACTTCCATTCACAGTAGGGATTGCCACAGTCCAGGCAACGGTGCGCTTGGCTAGCTACCTGATTCTCACTGAAGGGCTGGTAGATTTCTACAAACTCATTAGTGCGAGTAATGACGTCCTTCTTTGGCGGATCGATGCGGGATACGTCGATAAACTGGAAATCGTTATTCAGTCTGTCTTTCATATTGTTTCTCCACCCCAGCCTTATTCGCCGCGCTTGCGCACGTCAGAGAGTAGATCCGCAAGGCTCGCCGCCTTGGGTTTTACCAGCCAGAAACGACTCAGGTAGTCATCAAAGTTATCCAGTAGCTCCGCGCCCCAGGCGCTACCGGTTTCGGCGGCATACTCTTCTATCACCTCGCGCAGGTGGCTCTGATGCGGCTCAAGAATTTCACTGCTAATACGGCGTAACTCAATCAACTCATGGTTGCAACGGTCGAAGAAATCCCGTTCCAGGTCGAGCACATAGGCAAAGCCACCGGTCATACCGGCACCAAAGTTAAAGCCGGTGCGACCCAGTACTGCAACCATGCCACCGGTCATATATTCACAGCAATGATCGCCAGCTCCCTCTACCACGGCAAAAGCACCAGAGTTACGCACGGCAAAACGCTCCCCAGCGCGGCCTGCAGCAAATAGCTTGCCCCCGGTAGCGCCATACAGACAGGTATTGCCGACGATACTGGTCTCCTCGGAGGCGAAGGTACTGTTTTCAGGTGGTCGTATCACCAGCTTGCCACCGGCCATACCTTTGCCGACGTAATCATTAGCATCCCCTTCCAGATACATCTCCAAGCCACCTGCATTCCAAACACCGAACGACTGCCCTGCCACCCCTTTAAGCTGTAGCTTGATCGGTGCTTCTACCATGCCCTGATTACCATGACGCTTGGCGATCTCACCGGACAGCCTTGCCCCCAGGGAGCGGTCGCAGTTGGTTATGTCATAGCTGAACTCGCCACCAGCAAGTTTCTCAATGGAAGGCAAAATCTCTTCCACCATTCGCTCGGCCAGTTCGCCCTTGTCCCAGGGCTCATTCCTGGCAGACTGGCAGGTTTGCGGTTTGCTATCGAGCAGTTCATCGGTATGTAACAGTGGAGAAAGATCGAGCTTCTTCTGTTTGTCGGTCTCTCCTTCCAACACACGCAACAGATCCACGCGGCCAACCAGTTCTTCCAGGCTGCGCACTCCCAACCGCGCCATCCATTCCCGGGTCTCTTCGGCAACGAAGCGGAAGAAGTTCATCGCCATCTCAGCAGTGCCGATATAGTGCTCATCACGCAGATTCTTACGCTGGGTAGCAATGCCGGTAGCACAGTTATTCAGGTGACAAATACGCAGGTACTTACAGCCAATGGCCACCATAGGTGCGGTACCAAAGCCAAAGCTCTCGGCTCCCAGGATGGCTGCTTTGATCACATCGAGACCGCTCTTTAAACCACCGTCAGTTTGCACCCGCACTTTGTCGCGCAAATCATTCGCGCGAAGGGTCTGATGGGTTTCAGCTAAGCCCAGCTCCCATGGAGATCCCGCGTAACGGATAGAAGTTATAGGGCTAGCCGCAGTGCCGCCGTCGTAGCCAGAGATGGTAATCAGATCCGCATAAGCCTTGGCCACACCTGCAGCGATGGTGCCAACGCCCGGGCGCGAAACCAGTTTCACCGACACTAACGCGTCCGGATTGACCTGCTTTAGATCGAAAATCAGCTGGGCAAGATCCTCGATGGAATAGATATCGTGGTGAGGTGGCGGAGAAATTAGCGTCACACCGGGCACAGAATAACGCAGGCGTGCGATCAGGCCATTCACCTTACCGCCGGGCAACTGACCTCCTTCACCGGGCTTGGCACCCTGGGCCACCTTGATCTGCAATACTTCGGCATTCACCAGATAGTGCGGTGTCACCCCGAAGCGACCGGAGGCGATCTGTTTGATCTTGGAGACTTTATCAGTGCCAAAGCGTGCCGGGTCTTCACCACCCTCACCACTATTGGAACGGCCGCCCAGCCGGTTCATTGCCTGGGCCAGTGATTCATGAGCCTCGGGCGACAGGGCCCCCAGAGACATAGCGGCAGAATCAAAGCGGCGCACAATTGCCGCAACTGGCTCCACCTCTTCCAGAGGTACTGACTCAATATTTTCTTTGAATCCGAGCATATCCCGCAGGGTTGCTACCGGACGCTGATTTACCAATTCCGCATAATCACGCCAAGCGGAATAGTCCCCAGTACTGGCAGCGCGGCGCAGCGCGGTCACAACATCTGGATTAAAAGTGTGGTACTCCTGACCGTGCACGTATTTGTGCAGCCCTCCGGGAGAGACCGGCTTGCGCGCCTTCCAGGCAATACTGGCACGCGATGCCATATCCGACTCCAGTTCAGCAAAACCGGCACCTTCGATACGGGTTGGCGCACCGGGGAAACACAGATCCACGACTTCTCTGGAGAGCCCCACCAGTTCGAACAGAAGGGCGCCGCGATACGAGGCCACCGTGGAAATTCCCATTTTCGATAGGATTTTCAGCAAACCCTTGATAATGCCATTGCGATAATTCTTCTGCGCTTCTGCGGCATCCAGCAGCAATTCACCGGTATCGATCAGATGATTGATAATGCTGTAAGAGAAATAGGGGTGCACAGCTGTGGCGCCAACACCTACCAGACAAGCCAGCTGGTGTGGATCTCTAGCACTGGCAGTGTCCACCACCACATTGGAATCACAACGTAGGCCCGCATGCACCAAGTGGTGGTGTACTGCACCGGTGGCGAGCAACGCATCAATAGGCAGCTGACCTTCGCGAATATCGCGGTCAGAGAGCACAACAATAACTGTACCGGCTCGGACAGAGGCCTCAACCCGTGCGCACAGTCTCTCAATTGCAACCTTCAGGCCCAGCTCCGCCGGGTCGTAATTCAGGTCGAATATTTCCGCATCAAAGCCAGGGCGATCCAGGGATAGCAATGCGGTGTATTTCATGTGGGACAGAACCGGGGAAGACAGTATCACCCGGTCTGCATGTGCTGGTGTCTCTTCAAATACAGATTTCTCACGCCCCAGGCAAGTCTCCAGGGACATCACCACAGTTTCGCGCAACGGATCTATCGGCGGATTTGTAACCTGGGCAAACTGCTGGCGAAAGTAATCGTAAAGGGAGCGGTTGTAGCGGGATAAAACCGCCATCGGCGTATCGTCCCCCATGGAACCAACCGCTTCCTGGCCGGCTTCCGCCATCGGGCGCACTACCTTATCGCGCTCCTCCAGAGAAGAGCTGAACAGTTTTTGGTAAACCTTGAACTGCTGATGGGAGAAATTGTTGTCTACAGGGGCGGTAACCAGTTTTGAGCGAATGCGTCGCGCCTTCTCTTTCAACCAGCGCTTATAGGGCTGGGCGCGCTTGAGCATATTGTCGATATCAGCAGTGTGGAACAGCTTGCCCTCCAGAGTATCCACAGAAAGCATCTGACCTGGCCCCAGGCGCCCCTTGGCCACCACATCTTCAGGCGCGTAATCGTAAACCCCAATCTCTGAGGCCACGGTAATAATATCGTCTTTGGTAATCACCCACCTGGATGGGCGCAGACCATTGCGGTCGAGTGTACATACGGCATAGCGGCCATCCGTCATTACCAGGCCGGCAGGTCCATCCCAGGGCTCCATATGCATGGAAATATATTCGTAGAAGGCGCGCAGATCTGCGTCCATGCCCTCAACATTTTGCCACGCAGGGGGTACCAGCATGCGCAGTGCACGGTGTAACTCCATCCCGCCAGCAAGCAGCATTTCCAGCATGTTATCCAGACTGGAAGAGTCGGAGCCCTCACGGTTTACCAGAGGGGTCAGCTCATTCAGCTCCGGGATCAACTCAGTAACAAACTTGTTGGTACGCGCTACCGACCAGTTGCGGTTGCCGGTAATGGTATTGATCTCGCCATTGTGCGCCAACATCCTAAAAGGCTGCGCCAATGGCCAGCGCGGCATGGTATTAGTAGAAAAGCGCTGGTGAAACACACAAATTGCAGTTTCCAGGCGCGGATCGGCTAACTCTGGAAAAAACTTTGGCAGGTCTGCCGGGATCATCAAGCCCTTGTAGGAGAGGACACTGGTTGAGAGGCTGGCAATATATACATCACTACTCAGCTGCTGCTCGGCCTTGCGCCGTGCAACATATAAACGCGCATTGAAACGGGCCTCTCCCAGAGGCGCCTCGGAATCATTGATCAGCAGTTGCTCGAAGCGAGGCTGGCAGTCATGGGCAATAGGCCCTAGACACTCTGGATTGGTTGGCACGGTGCGCCAGCCGACGACTTGCAAGGTCTGGGCTTCCAGCTCTTTCTCTATTGTTCGGCGGGCGTTTTGGGCTTCGCCTTCATCGAGGGGCAACATTACCGAACCTACCGCATAGACGTCCGTCAGTTCAGCATTAAGTAGGTCGCGGGCTTCGCCGCGCAGAAATGCATCAGGCTTCTGTAACAGGAGGCCACAGCCATCGCCGGTTTTTCCATCGGCAGCGATACCACCGCGGTGGGTCATGCAGGTAAGGGACTCTATGGCTGTCTGCACTAATTTGTGGCTCGCCACACCATGCAAATGAGCGATCAGACCAAAACCACAGTTGTCTTTGAACTCATCCAACTGATACAGACTGCTACCCATAGAATTCCTCGTCACTATCGATTGGGGGACCACAGGTAATTCCAAAGCTCTACCTGTTATGGGCAAAAAATGCTCAAAGCTTTGCGCTACGCTCTCCTGCGGTCCCTGGCTAAAAGATCCCGAGATAAAAAAAGCCCTCTGGTGGGGCTTTCTTTATTGTTCTTGTTGGCGGTCGTCACGCCCCGCCATTATTTTCGGGGGGCGCGCAATATTACTTGCCCAACACTAGCTTTTCAATATTTTGTAGTTTTTTTATCTGCCAAACACCAATTAAGCAGATATATTTCCTGTATTGGCGAATTCTAGTTATCCAGTACTCCGATTTTAGGATCTTTCGAGGCGGTCATCACTTAGCACCACAGTTCTTTAGCGCTTCTATAACCTTTTCCCTCGGTGTGTCATCGACGACTTTTGCATTGCCCAACGCCCTTAAGAGCACCAATCGCAGTTTTCCATCCACCACCTTTTTGTCCACCTGCATAGCTTGCAGGAAATGATCAACGGTCATATCCGCAGGGGATTGCTGCGGTAGTTGGGCTTTAGCTAGTAGGCTTCGAACCCGCTTTAATAAATCATCATCTACATCGCCTTGCAATCGTGATAACTCCAGTGCCATCACCATCCCTGCGGCAACCGCCTCTCCGTGTAACCAACGTCCATAGCCTTGGACGGCTTCAATGGCATGACCAAATGTGTGGCCAAAATTCAATATGGCACGACGTCCAGCCTCACGCTCGTCACTGGCCACAACTTCAGCCTTATCCCGGCAACACCGGTCAACGGCGTAAGCCAGCGCCTGCGGATCACGGCTCAACAGGGCGTCAATATTTTGCTCGATCCAAGAGAAAAATGGTTCATCACAAATCAGGCCATACTTAATGACCTCGGCTATGCCAGCAGAGAACTCCCGATCAGGTAAGGTCACTAAAGTATCCATATCCGCCAAGACCAGGCGCGGCTGGTAAAAAGCCCCAATCATATTTTTACCAAGTGGGTGATTTACACCTGTTTTACCGCCGACAGAAGAGTCGACCTGTGCGAGGAGTGTCGTAGGCACTTGAATGAAATCAACGCCGCGCTGGTAGCAAGCTGCAGCAAAACCACACATATCTCCAACAACACCACCACCCAATGCAATCAGGGTTGTTGTGCGGTTATGACGCTGCTCCAGTAAAGTATCGAAAATGCGATTTAGTGTATCGAGGGTCTTAAAGGACTCGCCATCAGGTAACTCGACAACATCGACCTTGTCGAAGCTGGACAAGCCCTTGAGTAATTGCTCTAGATATAAGGGGGCAACAGTTTCATTGGTAACAATACAAATCTGCTGTCCACGTATATAGGGCAGCAGATACTGTGAATCACCCAGGAGTTGTGAACCAATAATAATTGGGTAGCTACGCTCCCCCAACTCTACATTCAGGCAATGCATTGTGCTCTCCTTCCCGCCACCGCTGAGATTCAGCGAACTGAGTAAATGAGAGGCACTTTAGCACAGAGTCCAGGGAGGTTATTGGGAGAGGGTGTTCTGCAATCGTTCAACCACCAGCGCTACAGCCTGCTTGGGTGTCAGGTTATCAGTATCGCAAATAACATCTGCCACTTCACGATAGAGAGGTTCGCGCTCGTGCAATATTTCCTCAATACGCGCACGTGGGTCCGGAACCCGTAGAAGCGGTCGGTTGCTGTTTTTTGAGGTACGTTCGAATAACTGATCCACACTGGCCTGCAGATAGACAACAAGGCCGTACTTTTGCAACTGCCGGCGGTTCTCTTCCAACAGCACTATTCCGCCACCAGTACCGATAATCTGACACTCTCCATGGCATAGTTCTTCGAGTACTTCACTTTCACGGCGTCGAAAACCCGCCTCCCCTTCTACATCAAAAATCCAGGGAATGTCGGCACCGGTACGCTCTTCCAGCACCTTATCGGTATCGGCAAACGGCAGCTGTAATTGTGCAGCAAGCAATTTGCCGATGGTAGATTTGCCGGCCCCCATGGGGCCGACCAAAAATATGGAACGGTTAATCACTTAGAGTAAAAATTCTCATCTTCCATAATTCGAGGAGTGATAAACATGAGAAGCTCTCTCTTATCATCAGTTCGAACGCTTCTCTTGAATAGGTTACCTAAATAAGGAATATCCCCCAATAAAGGCACTTTAGTTTCACTTTCAAGGATATTACTTTCGAATATCCCACCTAAGACAATAGTCTCACCATTTCGCACTAATACTTTAGTTGACAGGTTATTAACATTAATTGAGGGTATTGATGCAAAATCAGTTACTTCAATCAATTCACCAACACTATTCTGTTTGATATTTAGTGCCATAATAATGTTGTTATCTGGGGTAATTTGCGGAAGTACCGTAAGCTCCAATACGGCTTCTCTAAAAGTTATAGATGCGGCACCTGATGAGGTTCTTTCCTGGTAAGGGATTTCCACACCAGATTGAATCGTTGCTTCCTGCTTATCCCCTGTAACAACTTTAGGCTGGGAAACTATTTCAGCCTTACCCACATCTTCCATAGCTGACAGCTCGAGCCCCAGGTAAAAATTGTCCTTCAAGATAGCATAGGCCAAACTTCCCACCGCATTTGGCGCACCAAGGTCCACCATTAAGGGGTCCAATACATTTGGTGAGCCAGTCAAAACTCCATTGACAATTCCTACGTCATCATCCTCATCAAGAGGCAAATGCCCCCCAGCGCCAACTCCCGAAGTACTATCATTAATTTCATCAGCGCCAACATAATTCCATTGAACGCCCAATTCACTGGCAAAGTCACTATTAGCTGTAACAAGGCGCGCTTCAATCATCACCTGGCGGATTGGGATATCAATAACCTCTATCAACTCCCGAAACTGAGCAATTTTATCTTCCGTATCCGTCAGAATAATTGTGTTTGTTCTCTCGTCTACAATTGCGCTACCGCGAGGTGACAAAATACTCGCTTTATTGACATCCCGGCTATTTCCACCAGCAAATCCACCTTGCCCGGAGCTATCGCTATCTTTCCCTGAAAATAAAGTGAATATTTCTCCAGCATCAGCATAGCGGACACGGATATATTCAGTTAATAATGGAGCCAGTTCTTGAAGCTGTTTGCGGGTTTCAAGCTCTTGGCGCTCCCGCTCAGCAATCTCAGCGGCAGGCGCAACCATGATCACGCTGCCCTCCTGACGCTTATCCAGACCTTTTGCTTTCAAAATCAAAGCCAATGCTTGGTCCCAAGGTACTCCATCAAGTCGCAGGGTAATTCTTCCCTCAACTGTATCGCTTGCTACAAGATTCAGTCCCGTGAAATCGGCAATTATCTGAAGGACAGATCGCACTTCAATATCCTGGAAGTTCAGCGATAACTTTTTACCACTAAACTGAAACTCTTTTTCCTTCTCCTTTATCTCCTCAGCAGTGAGAGGCTTAACACTGAGCACATATTCCGTATCTGCCTGGTAGGCGAGATAATCATAATCAACATCGGTGGGGTCAACAGCTATAACTGTATTTTGTCCATCGTAGTCAACAACGATTGAATTTACCACTGTAGCAAAATCAGTGACGTCAAGACGTTGACGCAATGACTCAGGTAATTTCGCCCCCAGAAAAGTTAGATAAATCTTTCCTTTGGTACGCTCTACATCAATATTTACTGCTGGGTCAGAAAGGCTGACTATTACTTTGCCCTCTCCTTCTTCTCCGCGGCGAAAATCAACATTGTTAATCGCAATAGAGCCTGAAGTGCGAAACTGCTTTTCACCTCCAATACTAAGGCCACTATCATGAGTCATTGTGTCAGAAGGAGCGACTACCGTTGCCTGCTCAACCGAACCGGCACCAATCTCCAAAACCAGCTGATTACCTTTAACCTCACTGGTATAAGCCGGAAGCTGGTCCAGGTTGACTATCAAGCGGGTTCGATCTTCACTCGAGACAATTACTGCGCTTCGAGCCCCGCCTATTCCGAGAGAATACTTCTTTTGTGGCAGAGAACTCTCTACACCAGCAAGATCCATCACAATTCGTGCTGGCTGCTCAATCGTATATCCAGTTGGCTCAGGGGGTACATCGGTAAACGTTAAACGTAATTGCACCCTGCTACCAGGCAGCTCAGAAAACTGGATATCATTAAGCTGATTTATTTGAGCCTGTAAGGCAGCTGGAAGTACCGATAAAGCGAGCAATAATAGTTGAAACGGAGCTAAAAACTTGGCAAGTTGCTTTTTAATCATTATCCGTTGTCCTTTTCTTCCAACGTCAGTGCCCGCGGCCTCTCAATCCAGCCACCAGTGCCATCAGGTACAATTTCCAATACATCGAGCTGATCGGCATTAGCATTGACCACTCGGCCGTGATTTTTTCCAAGATAGTTTCCTATCGTCACTCGATGAATACCTCCGGCACCATCATCTATCAGCCCCCATAGTTGGCCATCCCGTGACAAAGTACCCACCATAGAAAGAGCGTCAAAGTTGAAACCTTCAAGCAACTCGCGACGACGGCTCATATCGGGGGCAATATCCAGTTTTCGTCCCACTAAGCGTTGCTCTGACTCCAATATGGGTCTTGTAAACGGGCTTCTCAGTGCCGCAGCGCTGTATACATATGGGCTGTAAGGAGTAAACGTCGGAATTGGCTCTATCTGCCCCTGGGGTCTTCTTTCAACCTCAGCCATTCTTTCTGTTAAATCTGAATGGTCTGCATTCAAACTACAGCCTGACACTGTAACGAACGCGATAACAAGGATGGAAAGTCTTATCATTCCTCATCCCCTTGGTCTTTATAACGATATGTTTTGGCATTAATCACCATATTGAGCAAACCACCACTGTCACGGCTCGCTGAAATATTAAAGTCATGTAGAGTCACGATTCGCGGCATGCCCGCAATACCACTAATAAAAGAGCCAAATTCATGATAGCCACCATGAACCTGGATTCTAATTGGCAGCTCCACATAAAATTCGCCTACCAATTCGTCTTGCAGAGCAACTTTTTCAATAGTTAAACCACTGCCACGACCATACTCATCTATATCCTCTAACAGACCTGGGACCTCAGTATCTTTCGGTAGCTGCTTAAGAAGAGCACCGAAAGTCTCCTCCATTTCTACCAGCTGTTCCCTATAAGCATCCAAGTTCGCAGCTTCAAATTGTTTCTTTTCAAACTGAGTAAAAAGGTCCTGCTCTTTTTTAGCGGCAATATCCAGCCTGCTATATAAATCACCAACCCAAAAATAATAACCGAGACCAATTATAATTGCCGTAATGATCACTAGTAGAGCAACACGCCCAGGTAAGGGCCAAACTCCAACACGGCTAAAATCGATATCATTGATATCCAGATTTTCAAGCTGTTTTAACGTATCCCCCAATGCCATGATCAGGATCCTTTAATTTGCTTCATCGACGTGTTCATTCTCTTTTTTTCGTCCACTGAGATTTACCGCCAATTGAAAAGCGCTGGCTTGCTCGCCAAAAGCTGGGCTCGCAGTGACGCCAGTAAGATTTGGGGAATCATACCAATCAGACTGATCCAGGTTTCGCATAAAAGAAGAAACCCGGTTATTGGATTCAGCGATTCCAGATATTTCCAGGCTATTTCCCTTCCGCTGGAGAGAATTTAACCAGAGCCCCTCTGGGGTCGCTTGGACCAATTCATCAAAATAGCGCACAGCTAGAGGTCTATTCCCCTGCAGCTCCTGGATCACCCGCATGCGGTCAATGAGCTCCTGGCGCCGTTTCTTCAAATCTTTAATTTCACGCACCTGTTTATTTAGCGCACTGATTTTCTCCTGAAGAAGCTGGTTACGCGCGTTTTGGTTTGAAACTTGCTCGTCCACAGTCTCTATCCATGCAAACACTAATAGCGCTGCAGCAATTACCACTAGCAAAGCTACTTGTTGAAAGTCCTTTTGCTTCTTAGCTCGATACTCCTGGCGCCAGGGTAGCAGGTTTATTTTGGCCATATCAGTACTCCTTCTCCCGCATCGCTAACCCTGCGGCAATCATCAACGCAGGTGCCTCATTGGCCAGAGACTGGCGATTTATTCGCGAGGAGAGGCTCATCCCATGGAAAGGATCAGCGACTAGTGTGGGTTTACCCAATTTCTCACCAACTAACTCGGATAACCCCTCCATTGCTGCGACGCCACCGCTGAGCAGAATGTAATCCACATCACTATATGAGGTGGAGGAGTAAAAGAATTGCAGTGAGCGAGTAACCTGCTGAATGACAGCATCGCGGAAAGGTTCCAGTACCTCAGCGTAATAATCATCCGGCAATCCGCTGCCTCCCTGGTGCTTGGCCAATGAGGCTTCCTCGGCAGACAGACCATAACGGCGCTGGATTTCATCAGTAAGCTGGCGGCCACCGAAAAGCTGTTCACGTGTGTAAACAGTCTTGCCGTCAACAAGAACTGACAAAGCACTCATGGTGGCACCAATATCCACTACAGCGACAACCATTTGCTCCTGAGGCGGAAATTGATCTTCCAACAGGGTATAAGTTCGCTCGATGGCATAAGCCTCCACATCGACAACACCCGCTTCCAACTCCGCTTCGCTGAGAGCAGAAATTCGCTGCTCAATATTTTCACTGCGACAAGCCGCGAGCAGAACTTCCACCTGATCCTCACCCTTTTCAGATGGCCCCTGCACCTCAAAATCCAAACTCACCTCTTCAAGTGGGTAGGGGATGTACTGATCAGCTTCGAGAGCTATACGCGCCTCCAGATCTTCATCGGAGAGATCTGCGGGCATTTCGAGAGTCTTTGTGATTACTGCCGAGCCGGAAACGGCTACTGCGGCACGACGCAGACGAGTCTTGGACCGGCGCACCACCTTGCGAATAGCTTCGGCTGTGGCTCCAACATCATTGATGTTCTTATCTACCACCGCATTGGGTGGAAGAGGTTCCACGGCGTAACTTTCGACACGATATTTATCACCATTGCGACTTAGCTCCAGCAACTTCACTGCAGTCGAGCTAATATCGAGTCCCAGCATGGCCTTCGGGCCTTTATCCAGAAAAGGGAAAATCCCCATTTTTCTTATCTTTTCCGTGGGTTATGAAAGTTTGATGTTATAGCACTTTAAATTACCGCTTCAACCAGCATTTGCATAGGTAATAGCGCACAATATTCGTATAATTATTCACCGAATCTTACAAATGAAGTACACAGAAGCAGTTTCATGACCGTAAAAGCCCGAAATCGTCTACTAGCACTGCTCTGGCTCTGTCTCGCCGGGACGGCCGGCGCAGCCATGACTCTCGCCAGCATTTATCTTTACTTAAAGCCCGGGCTGCCCTCCGTTGAGAGTCTGCGCGACATTCGCCTGCAGACTCCCCTGCGAGTCTATTCACAGGATATGAAGCTTATTGGGGAGTTCGGGGAGAAACGACGTAACCCGATTACCATTGAGCAGACGCCAGAGCCTTTTATCAAAGCGGTTTTAGCTGCCGAGGATGCGAGTTTTTACTCTCACAATGGTGTTTCAATCAAAGGCTTGATCCGCGCGGCTTCACAACTAATTCGAACCGGCTCAATTCAATCGGGCGGTAGTACCCTGACCATGCAGGTGGCGCGCAACTTCTTCCTGAGCCGGGAACAGCGCTTCGTACGTAAGTTTAATGAGATTCTGCTATCTTTACAGATTGAGCGCGAACTCAGCAAAGATGAAATTCTCGCCTTATATATCAACAAAATTTTCCTGGGTAACCGCGCCTACGGCTTCCAGGCCGCCGCTCATGTGTACTACGGCCGCGATATCAAAGACCTGAACCTGGCCCAGTGGGCCATGATGGCGGGCCTTCCCAAGGCGCCCTCCACATTCAATCCAATTGCCAATCCGACCCGTGCCCTGGTGCGGCGTAATTGGATTTTGAAACGCATGCTCGATCTCGACTATATCGACCAGGATGAATACAAACACTCCATTACCGCTCCTGTGACCGCCAGCTACCATAGCCGCGACCTGGACCTGGATGCCCCCTATATTGCCGAGATGGCACGCAAGGAAGCGGTGGAGCTATTTGGTGACAGCGCATATACAGATGGCTACCAAGTCATCACTACTGTCGATAGCCGCCTTCAGGACGAAGCGCGCAAAGCCCTTCAGCATGGCCTGGAAACCTATGATTCACGCCATGGCTATCGTGGTCCCGAGCAACGCCTACCACCTGAGCTGCTGCACGATAGCGACCAGTTGATCGATCTTCTCAATGAAATACCAGTCCTGGGAGGGCTTGAGCCAGGGGTAGTAACGGCAGTAAAGCCCAAGCTCCTACAGGTTCAGTTACGGGATCGCCGGGTTGTAGAGGTTCCCTGGGAGAATGGACTTAAATCCATTCGCCCCTATATCTCCGAAAGTGCTCGCGGACCACTTTTGCAGTCCGCAGACAAAATGTTTGCCCCCGGTGACGTCGTTCGGTTACGCCGCATTGAAATTGATAAAACTGATGAGGACCAAGCTGCAGTTCAAACTGTGAGCGTGGCGGAAGAAGTGCCTCAACCCGATCCTTTCGCCAGTCCTGAAGAAGAGGGTCCCGATCCCCAGGAGCCCCAGGTCACCGAAGAGTGGGAGCTGACCCAGGTACCCGCCGCCCAGGGAGCCTTGGTTTCCATCGCCCCTGAGGATGGCGCAATACGCGCATTGGTGGGCGGTTATGACTTCCGCCAAAGTCACTTCAACCGGGTAACCCAGGCGGCACGTCAGCCCGGTTCGAGCTTTAAACCCTTTATCTACGCATCGGCTATCGAGCGGGGCTACACTGCCGCCAGCATGATCAATGATGCCCCGATTATTTTTGAGGAAACCAACCTTCAAGATGTATGGCGCCCCGAAAATGATGGCGGCACATTCTTAGGCCCAACCAGATTGCGTATGGCACTCTACAAGTCACGCAATATGGTCTCCATTCGCCTGCTGCAGGCTCTGGGACTGGACTATGCCTTGGGCTTTGTGGAGGGCTTCGGCTTTGAGCGCAGCAAGCTGGCACGCAACCTGACTATCGCGCTCGGCAGCTCGGCTCTGACTCCATTAGAAATGGTTCGTGGCTATGCTGCCTTCGCCAACGGCGGTTATCGGGTGGAACCCTACCTGGTGGACCGAGTGCTGGATGTTAATGGCAAAATGCTCTACCAAGCTTTACCGCTCACCGTTTGTAACGACTGTCCAGAGCCCGGCAACGAACCCCAGGGTTTTAATCGGGAACCCGTGGATCTGGCAGTGTTGCAACAGGAAGGGGAAGGGCCAGATCAAGGCGAGACGCCCCCAGAACTAGAGGTTCTTCCTGTCGGCCCTATGGACCCGACAAAATCCCAGGCAAGGCCACTGGCGCCGCGTGCCATGTCACCAGAGACAGCGTACATCATGGATTCCATCCTCAAGGATGTGATCAAGAAAGGCACCGGCCGCCGTGCACTCGCCATGAAACGCGGGGATATCGCTGGTAAAACCGGAACTACCAACGGACCCCGCGATGCCTGGTTCTCGGGCTACAGCCCCTACCTGGCCACCAGCGCTTGGGTCGGCTTCGACTCCTATGGCGAACTGGGCAAAAATGAATACGGTGGCTCTGCAGCTCTACCTATCTGGATAGACTTTATGACGGCCGCGCTGGAGGGATTGCCGGAGCGTCATTTGGCCCAGCCCGACGACATTGAGACCGTACGCATCAACCCGGAGAACGGCCTGCGTACTTCCTATGGCGGCATGTTCGAAATTTTCCGCACCAATCGGGTGCCCAGTCGCGAGGTCTACAACCCCTATCGCAACCGCTATACGGATGAAGATCGGGATATGCCCGGACGGGAACAACCGAGAGAATCCCTGCCGGAGGAACTATTCTAGTAGATTTGCTTCGGCAAATATGAAGGGGCATTTGCCAATTACAAAAATAAAAAGGGGCCTAATGGCCCCTTTTTTAACACTCTATCCAAAAAGATATCGCACTATTTGGGAGTAGCCTCAGTCCATCTCACGGTACTTAAGACAGGCCCGCTCCAGTCCCTGTAGATCGGGGATCACAGCTTCTTCACCGGAAAGTGCCACGTGCATCAACTCACCAGGATTCAATGTATGCTCACGCAGAGCCAGCTCTTCTGGAGTCACCCGTACCAGTCGAGGAGTACCCTGCAGAATGAGCGCAAAATACGGCAGGTCACCATCAGGGTTACCACTACTTAGCACCGCAATACGTCCATTTTCAGAAGTGCTACTGAGAGATTCACCGCGCATCACATCAAAAGACAGCAGTGGCAACCTCTGCTCACGCCAGATTAAGTCTCCGAGATACCACTCGGGGGCATCGTACACAGCCACAGGGGTCTGTATCGCAATGACCTCAGAGAGGCTTTCTACGGGCACCAGCATCTGTCCCTGTTGCAGGGGCAACAACAAACTGCTCACTTCCTGCGGAACATCTACTGACAGTGCTTCAACTTCACTCATTGCCTATCTCTTGTCTATAGTCTTCGAGGCCGCTTCAGCTGCCAACAGCTGAAGCACCTGCATATTCACGGATTGCCTCAAGTAAAACATCTTCCTGGTATGGTTTGCCCAGGTAATGGTTTACCCCTAGCGACATGGCATGATCCCGGTGCTTGCTACCGGTACGCGAGGTAATCATCACGATAGGGATATCCCTTAAGCGACTGCTGGAGCGGATATGGCGCGCAACCTCAAAACCATCCATACGTGGCATTTCTATATCCAGCAGAATCAAATCGGGAATCTTGTCTTGAAGCTGGATCACCGCATCCTGGCCATCTTTGGCGGTACTTACCAAATAACCCTCGCGCTCAAGGAAACGCGAGGTTACCTTACGTACCGTCACGGAGTCGTCCACCACCATCACTGTTTGCTGGCGATCTTCCGGTTCGGGCTTAGGCTCAGCCTGCAGCTGCAACTGTGGCATTTCCGGGCGAGCGAGCTGAGTTGCCTGGCGGCGCAGCAGGGCATGTGCATCGAGAATCACAACTACGGTGCCATCACCGGTTACTGTAGCTCCAGAAACTCCCTGAACCCCTGCAAATTGTGGCCCCAGGCTCTTCACCACAATCTCCCGGCTGCCGCGGATAGCGTCAACCTGCAAAGCCATGGCGTGCCCTTCTGAACGCACCAGCAAAACTGGCAGCTGCATATCGTCAACACTGAGTTTGGGCTGGGCACCGGACTTCAGTAGGGTACCGAAGTAGTTCACTTCATAAAGTTCACCGGCGTACTCAAAGCGCGCATCCTCGGAACGGTAGTAATGCTCCAGCTCAAAAGGACTGAGACGCACAATACCCTCGATAGTATTCAGCGGTAGGGCGAATAAGTCCTCACCGATTTTTACCATCAAGGCGCGGTTAACAGATACCGTAAACGGCAACCGCACGACAAACTCAGTTCCGGCACCTGCTTCGGAGTTGATATGTACACTGCCACCGATCTGCTTGAGTTCGGCGGAAACTACGTCCATACCCACACCTCGACCGGAAATCTGGGTTACCTTTTCTGCAGTAGTAAACCCCGCCTGCAAGATAAACTGCAGTATCTCATTATTGGACAGCTCAGCATCCGGGCGCATCAAGCCATTCTCGACGGCCTTCTCCCGCACCCTGATTAAGTTAACTCCGGCGCCATCATCGCGAATGGTCAAAACCACTTCGCTACCTTCTCGCGCCAGGGCTACATCGATACGACCGCGCTCTGCTTTACCAGCTGCAAGACGTTCTCCCGGCATCTCGATACCGTGGTCCACGGCGTTGCGTAACATATGTTCAAGTGGCGCAACCATACGCTCGAGCATGGATCTATCCAGCTCACCCTCCACGTTGGAGAAAACGAGCTCAACCTGCTTGCCAAGTTCGGCACTCACCTGACGCACAATACGACGCAAACGCGGTACCAGACGGGAGAAAGGCACCATGCGGCTGCGCATCAGGCCTTCCTGCAGCTCGGTATTCACCCGTGACTGTTGCAACAACAAAGTCTCTGTATCACGCGCTTTGTTATCAAGCGTTGAGCGCAGTTCCATCAAGTCAGAGGTAGACTCCAATAGAGAGCGGGACAGCTGTTGAATAGATGAGTAGCGGTCCATTTCCAGTGGGTCAAAGTCACCATCTTGTTCCGCCAACTGCTCCTGGCGGAAGAGAATTTGTGCTTCGGTTTCCCGGTCCAGACGGCGCAGCTGTTCATTGAGGCGCAACAGAGTTGCATCCATCTCGTCCAGGGCCAGGCCGAACTCACTCATCTGCTCTTCGAGGCGACCACGTGAAATAGCAGTCTCACCGGCAAGGTTAACCAGCTCTTCCAGAAGCTCAGCGGCAACACGTACCATTTCCTGGGGTTGGTTACGAGTAGGAGTCGCAACCTCTGTATTGGTAGTGCTGGACTTGCGAATAAACGGCAATACGTTCCCGCCTTCCGGGTTTTCCACTGGCTCCGGCAGCAGGGAAGGAATGTCGGATGAGTCGACCGGGGTCTGACCCGGCAACTCTACTGTCGGCATAGGCTCTTCGACAGCGTTGTTTACCTCTCCCTCGATTGGAGGTGCTTCAACGGGCATTTCCTGCAGAGGCGCTTCGCTGCCAGAAACCTGCACTGCAGCTGCTGACGCAACATGTCGATCTGCCCAATCGGTACTGAGCAATTGAACGAAAGCTTCCAGCTGCTCACCCACCATCCAGGCGCGTATGGTTTCAACCCCGTCAGCTATTCGATCGTGGATACGGTGAGCATCGGCAAAAAATTCTGGCGTGGGGCGCGTATTATCACGCATACCCTCAATGACAGTTTCAAAACGGTGGGCAACTTCACCAAGCCCCATCAAGCCAGCCATACGCGCACCACCTTTAAAGGTATGCAACACCCGCTTCAAGGCTTCCGCTTGTTCGTGACTTTCTGGCACGTCCTCCCAGCTCTGGATCAACTCTTCCAGCTCGTCGGTAAGATCACCGGCCTCCTCCATAAAGACATCAACCACATCGGGATCAATGTCAGCCAGCAGACGCTGTTGTTCCGCAACCCGGTCTTCGCTGTGGATAGCAGCTGGCTCAGCAACCAAAGAGATCGCCGTTACAGGTTCCTCCGCGATTGTAAGTTCCTGAGGGATATCGATAAGCTCCGGATCAGGGTGCTCAGTGATAGCTCTATCGGCACGACTATCAGCTGGAGTCTCGGAGAGTGCCTGATACAGGTCATCCAGTGTGGGTTCCTGGGCCTCTTCTGCTTGGGGCTCAGCCACTTCAATATTACTGTCCGGCTCAATGACTTCAGCTGTTGGCCGCGACTCATAATCATCCGGCTCGAGTACTGGTTGCTCCGCTTCAATCTCTACAGCGATAGCTACCTGCTCTGACTCCTCTTCTGCGGATGCGACAGAGTCCAGCTCTTGGGGCTCTATCCCCAATTCACTCAGATCGTAGTCTTCCTCCGCAGCCTCGACAGTTGCCTCGTCCTCCGCCAGATAGCGCAGCGCCTCTTCAACGGCTTCACTCACTTCTGGCAGATCCTGGGCTGCAGCCACGGCATCAACAAGGTCGAGCAGCTCATTGTGTCCTTGTTCCAGAGAAGCCCAAAGTGCAGGCTCCTCCTCAAGCTTGCCGGCCAGCACCTTGCGATAAACAGCCAATAGCAATTGTGCTAGTTCGGCCAGAATGGGCAACTGCGCACGACTGGCAGCCTCTTGCAGGACGTCCAGCTCTTCAGCAACTTCGTTGACTTGAGTTTTATCCGTGGGATTCGCTCGCCATTGGTTGAGCATCTGGTCGGCATCCAACAGAACCCGCATGCCATCGGCCATCAGCACCGCAAGCAACTGTGGGTCTACCGCTTTCGGTTCGTTGGCCTCGCGCTCACGTATCAGATGGCCTACAGAGCGCTCCTGCAATTCCGCTACGCGAGCAACAAACTGCTCAGACTTTTCTACCTGAAGGAGCTCGGCCGCGCGAATCTGCCCCAATACCTGACGAACATAGCTGGCACCATCACCGATCAGCTCGAAGATATCCGCATCAATGGGCACCTGATAAATGCGCAGTTCTTTCGCAAAGCGCTCCAGCGGCGCCATCATCTCGGCAACCACCTTAACTTCCGCCATGTGGGCAGAGCCTTTGAGGGTGTGCAACGCGCGATGGAGCGGATCGCTTGGTACTCCATATACCGGGGCAACTGCGCGCATTTCCATGAGGAAATCATCAACAACAGCGAGGTGCGTCTCAGCTTCCTGGGCGAAAATCTCCCAAAGCTGCGCGCGATCGTCGCTGTTGTCATCTTCAACAGTATCGCTCGTTGAGGCTTCACCAACATCCAACGCCAACAGCTCTTCAGGGATCTGCCCCTGACTAAGCTGCTCAGCCCAAGCCTGCAATTGCAGGGTAAGAGGCTGATCTGGGTCCCCTTTGCCAAGGCGGAAAGCCTCAACCATTGAGGGCAGTTTTTGGAAGACCTGCTCAATCAGGAGTACATGGGCCCGCTGAGGCGTGACGCTGTCATCAATCACCCGATTCAGCATATTCTCCACTGACCAGGCGAGCTCACCGATGTCCAGCGCCTCAACCATACGGCCGGACCCTTTGAGGGTGTGGAAACCACGTCGGAATTCCACCAGAGCATCAGTATTGGCAAAATTTGCCGCCCACTCAGGGAAGTAGTTGCCTATATGGGTAAGGACTTCACTGGCCTCTTCGAGGAAGATTTCAATGATCTCATCGTCGATCAAGCTTTCGCTGTCGTCCACAAATACCTGGGGTTCTGCAGACTCTTGGGCCGGCCCCTCAACGGGTTGAACACTAGTTTGCTCCCCTGCCGGTACGGGCGCCTCAACTTCCGAAGTCTCAACAGCGGAATTCTCTACCGCTTGTGTAGCTACTTCAGCCTGTGCATTTACCCCATTATTTGAGAGCCTGTCATCGTCCTGATCAGCCGTAGTGGAAAGCTCTTCTTTGGCAACGCGTGGAGCAGAAACGGAAATGGATTCCGCTTTGGTAACATCGTCTCCACCGGCAACACTCTCAAATGGTAATGTTGCTTCTTCATCAGTGTCGCTGCCACCCGGCAACTCATTAACTGCTTCCGATTCTACCGATTCAGGTACAAAAGTATGGTGATCGGTTGACTCACTTCCAGTTTCCCCGGATATGGCAAATTCGGGGTCAAGCAGATTAAAGCCATCATCCCCCTCCTGACTCTCCACAGTGGCCTGCGGTGCTTCGTCCTGGGGAGCAATTACTTCCGAAGCCTCAATCTGAGGACTTTCGAGGGCAAAGCCCAAGTTGGCCACGCTATCCTCAGCCAGCGCCAACAGCATTTCAGTATCTTCCAGCCCCTCTGAGCGGCGCTCCAGATAATACTCGACACTGGTTATCGCATCAGCCAGGGTATCGAGCATGCGCCATTCAGGCTGTTCAGCTTGCTCGATTAGGGATTTATTAATGTAACGGTTACAACAGGCAATAATTTCACCAGCACGCTGGTAGCCTACCATTTCCAGACCACCACAAACTTCCTGCAGACGTTGCGGTACCCGGCTTAAATAGCTGATATCCCAATGGCTGGCGACATACTCCATTACCGCCTCTTTCACGGCCTCAAGGCCCAGGCGCGCCTCGCGCAAAACTGAGTCGGTGGCATCTCCCATTATCGGCTGTTCATCATCGACCTGCTTATTGCGGTCAACAGTGGCAGCAAGGGCCGAATCAAGCTGTACCAGCTCACCGGCAGCACGCAGTAGGTATTCCTCGACATCGGTGCCGCGGGAGGCATCACGCAGATATTCATAGATGCCGCGGGCGCGGCCGCGCTGCGCCTCCAAGCCAAGTACGCCAAGGGTATCTGCGATCCGCTTGGCAACTGCAGCGGTATCACTTAACGGTGGTTGCTCACTGGCGCCACTCGGTTCCAGCGCCTCGCGAACCAATTGCAACTCTTCCCGCAGTGCGGCGATCGCAGTACCCAGAGCCTCAGGGCCCATGGCCAGCACGTCCTCTGTATCCGGTCGTGGTGTCCCCGGAACCGCTTTATCCAAGGCAAAACGCTGGTATAAATCCTGACAGCGCGGGCCATTTGGGCCCGCCAGGTATACATAAAAAAGAAGGTTTCGCAGGAAATCCGCATCAAGGCGGGCATCCAACACCTTGGCACCGCGCCCCTGCAATAAACGGAATTCCACATCTACACGGCGCAACAGATGGCGAAGGGCCGGCTGGACATTGATGCGGTGCTCGCCGAGCGCCTCCAGGAGCCCCAGTAAAATCTCCCACTGAGATTGGCGCCGACTGCCGCTATAAAGCAGCTGCATTTTCTCAATGATTTTATTCAGGTACGCCAGACTCTCACCACTGTTCACATCCCGAATCAGGCCGGCAGCTGCTACGTGATACATTTTGCGCAGCTTTGTTACAAGCTCCTGCAAACGTGCACTATCAGCAGTCAGTGGTTGGCGCTTGCCACTTATACGATCCAGGGAGGATAGGTCTGGAGAGAAGAGCGCACCCTCGGTGATCAGGCGCTCACGGCGGACCGCACGCAGGTCATTGAGTAAGGGTAACAGCAGGACTGCGTTATCACGACGCTGAAAAGAGACCTTCTCAAGGTAGAGCGGCAACTCCAACAATGCGCGCATAAGGAATTCGCGCGTTTCGTCGGTGTTTTCAACACTGCCACTGGCAAGGGCCTGTACCAGTTGTTCCATCTCTTCGGCGAGCATCGCTGCGCCACTGAGTTGAGCCATATGCAGGCTGCCGTGTACCTGGTGAACCAGGGACAAACTATTCTGCAGCAGTGTTGCACCCGCTTCTGGATCCGTGGCAAATGTCTCGAGGAACTGGCGCGCCTGCGCTAGGGTCTCGTTGATTTCACCAATCAGCCAATCCAGGGCCATGAAGTTCGGATTGTCGTGACTCACGCCGAGCCCCCAATAATTCATTCTCTACACAGGCGCTATACCCCGATGCGAACCTGAATCCGCGATTATCTGGAGGGTACTCCGTGCGCCCCTATGTGCCCGGTCTCCAATTGGCTACCGGGTTTTATAAGTGGGTTAGGCCAGAGCCCGATCTTCACGGGACAAGGAATCGGATTCCTCGCTATCGATAGTGAAAGTCTCAGCGTCCATCTCCGGCAGTTCCACATCGTACAGTTCACTGTTCGTCTCAATGCTCTCGTCTTGTGGCAGCTTGAAGCCGGCAACAGATTCACGCAAGGCACTGGCGGTTTGTGCCAGGTTACCAATGGACTGGGCAGTAGCCTGGGTACCAGCAGAAGTCTGCGAAGTAATTTCCTGAATCACGTTCATCGTGTTGGAAATATGACCTGCAGAAGAGGCCTGCTGGCGGGCAGCGTTGGAGATGTTCTGGATCAAGGATGCCAAGTTACTGGATACGCTTTCGATCTCTTCCAGGGCAACACCGGCATCCTGAGCCAAGCGGGCTCCACGTACCACCTCAGTGGTGGTCTGTTCCATGGAAATTACCGCTTCGTTGGTATCAGACTGAATGGCTTTAACCAGGCCTTCAATCTGCTTGGTAGCGGCGGCGGAACGTTCCGCGAGTCGCTGAACCTCGTCCGCAACCACCGCGAAGCCCCGACCAGCATCACCAGCCATACTCGCCTGGATGGCTGCATTCAAGGCCAGGATGTTAGTCTGGTCAGCAATGTCGTTAATCAGGCTTACGATATCGCCAATCTCCTGGGATGATTCACCCAGACGCTTGATTCGCTTGGAGGTGTCCTGAATCTGCTCGCGGATGTTATCCATGCCTTTAATGGTGTTCTGTACCACCTTGGCACCGTTACTCGCGATATGTACCGAGCGCTCGGCTACCTGGGCAGATTCAGAGGCGTTTGCAGATACCTGGTCAATGGTCACCGCCATTTCATTCACCGCCGCAGAGGCTCCGGCAATTTCCTGTGCCTGGTGTTCAGAGGCTTCGGCTAGATGCAGCGCGGTCTGCTGGGTTTCCTGGGACAGACCGGATACTTCCTGTGCAGCTCCGTTGATTCGGGATACCAGAACGCGCAGCTGGTCGATTGTAAAGTTGATGGAGTCGGCAATCGCACCGGTGAAAGCTTCTGTTACTGTCGCGGAGGTAGTCAGGTCACCATCGGCGAGGTCTGCCAGCTCATCCAGCAGCTGCATAATGGCCTGCTGGTTACGTTCGTTGGTATCGGATTCCTGTATCAGGCTGCGGCGGGTACCGGAGAACGCCATTCCCATCATCGCAAAGATCAGAAGCACGAATGCCGCTGCCAGAATGGTGATGGTCATATTGTTTGGCTGGCGTTCGTCCGCCAGGTTTACGATGCGGTCATTCAGGGTACTCAGGGCTTCGAGCAGCTGCGGCGAAGAAGCGATAATGCCGTCAGAGGCCTGGCGTGTTGCAAACAGGGCTGGAGTCGCCTCAAATATCTCGCGTACAGAGGAACTTACGAATTCAAACAGCTCAGTAATTTCATCCAGAGAGCGGCGTGCTTCTTCATCGGTAACGCGGGAGATGCCCATCACCACATCACCGCTCTTCATGCCATCCACCACTTTACCGAACAGGCTGGCATCAGTATTGAACTGATCAGCGGCCGACTCCGCATCGTCACCGCCCTGCAGCATTTTGTCGATATTCCGACCGATACGCTCCGCACGCCATACCTGCAACTGTGCCTGTTCCACCTGATTCGCCGGGGCATTGTTGGCGAGCAGTATCTCCACAATATTGTTGTGCTCTGCCTGCAGTTCAGGCAGCGAGGCACTAAGCGTGGTAGCCACATCGTTTAGGAAGATAATGGTTTCCTTGTTACCGATAATGGTATCTACCTGCTCGCGCAGTTTGCGCCAAACGGTACCATAGGTAGCCAGTTCAGCATCGAGAGCTTTTCGGCTCCCTTTATCCATACCCTGTAACTGGTTCCAGGCACTGGCCATCTGTCCAGAGACCTTTTCCAATTCCGCAAATGCAGCATCATCACCGGAAGTAGCCGCAGGTGCGTAGGAAACCACCTGATAGGAAAGTGCACGCAGTTCCGCGACTTGTTGCAGGTATTCTTTATCGCGATCGCTGCGGGTCTGCACCAAATAGATACTGACAATCAGTCCCGCCAGTACGGCGAGTACCAGCAGACCCAAACCCAGCGCGGCAGGGTTACTGCGCAACGCGGAAAAGGAACTCTGGGAGCCTGTTTTCATAGTTTACTCCTAGCGGGCCCTAGCATGAGGCCGGTTAAATACCACTTTTTACTTTTAACGCTTTAACGACAATGGCCCTCAGCCAGTGCGGACATCCCTGCACCGCTTGCGGGTCATCCCCAGCATCTCGATACGAAATGCTGGAAATAATCAGATTGGATTTTTAATGGACAGCGGCATCCATAAAGCGGGAATCACTAATCAAAGCCCGCATGTCGAACACCAGCCATCGGTCCTTCTGCAAAATAAACTGGCCATGCACCATCGGCGCAAATGGCTCAATCAAATCTGTTGGAGCTTCCCGGGCATATTCAAATGCCAGGTGCTGCATTCCGTGCAACCTGTCGACAATCAGTCCCACATAGGTTTTATCTCGCTCCAACACCAAAACACGACGCTGCTGACGTGGCCCGGTGAGGTTGCCACCATAAAAGGCAGCGAGATCAATCAGGGGTAACAGGCGGCCACGTACATTGGAAACACCTTTTACCCAGGGTTCCACTCCAGGAATAAAGGTGTACGGTGGCACTTCGAGCAATTCCACAACGTCATCCATAGAGGCGACAAAGTTATGGTCTAGAAGAGAAAAACCGATTCCGGTCCAATAGGGTTTGATTTCCCGGCGCCCAGGCAGGCCTGTGGCCTGCGCCTTTGCGCGCCGTGCGATATCAACAAGAGCTAAATAAGGTGTTTGTGACTGCACTTTGAGCAGCTGACCGTCAGGCCAACACCTCCTCAATGGCACTCAACAATTTGCCTTCATCCACAGGCTTGGTCAGGTAGGCCTTCGCACCCTGACGCATCCCCCAGACACGATCCGTGTCCTGATCCTTGGTGGTAACGATAATGATTGGAATTCCAGCTGTGCTACCGTCCTTGCTCAACTGGCGAGTGGCTTGGAAGCCGTTTAGACCCGGCATCACAATATCCATCAGAATTAAATCCGGGCGCTGCGTACGCGCCACATCCACACCATTTTCACCATTAGGTGCAGTAATTACTGCGTGGCCGTTCTTTTCCAGAATCGTGGTGAGTTTGTGTGTTTCGGTAGGAGAGTCATCAACTATTAATACTCTTGCCATCATTTCCCCCATGACATCTTCTAATCGGCAACTGTGCAACAACGACAGCGCTTGGCGGTATTATTGTCATTATCTTTGTTAGCGTGTGCCAAGTCTGCACTTACTACCAATTTACTGCCTGACTACAGGATTTTTTCATCCTGATAGATGAAAAAATCGCGCTTCCCTCAATATAAATCCTGCCCTGCGGCAGGCTTGTGGCCTCCACAGGGCCTTTTTCTTTTTATGTGCGCTGTCAAGCCGCGTGGTGCGGCTTAGCATGGGCGGAAATAGCGCCCAAAAGTTCACTCTTGCTAAACGGCTTGGTTAGATATTGATCGCAACCAACTACGCGCCCTTTTGCCTTATCGAACAAACCATCCTTACTCGACAGCATTACAACAGGGGTAGAGCGGAACTCACTGTTATTTTTGATCAGTGCGCAGGTTTGATAGCCATCAAGGCGCGGCATCATAATATCGACAAAAATAACATCCGGACGGGAGTCCGCGATTTTTGCCAGCGCATCAAAACCGTCGGTTGCTGTGACTACAGTACAACCCGCCTTTTGCAACAACGTCTCAGCAGTGCGGCGAATTGTCTTACTGTCGTCAATCACCATTACAGTCAGACTTTCCCAGTTAAGCTCCATAGTCTTTTTTGAATCCCCTGTTTACTTATTTTCGGGCACGCGAAAATTTTTTACCTGCACCCTTATTTGGACCGCCTATGGGGCCTGGGTGTCTCGCTTAGCCAAGATCGCACACTGGATGGAACTTTTATCACAGAACCCCAGGTGAATCTAGCAGAGTCGACATACCCCTAGCGATGCAGCTCAAATTATCACCACTTTGCACGCCCTCCCGGTCGGAGGTGTTAAAAAGTTGCACCTTGACGAAGCTGCTCTTACCTTATCCATCTTAAAAATCGGGAGTGGCCATACTACTAAAGCCACAACCACCGCGGCGCGGGATGAAATATCCCATCAAATATGGAAGCCCATATGAATTACTCCCTCGGTGTGGTGATGGACCCCATCGCCCAAATCAATTTTAAAAAAGATACGACACTCGCACTGTTACAGGCCGCACAAGACAGCGGTTTTCAGTTATTTTATTTCGAGCAAACAGACTTGTATCTGGACAACGGCCGGGCAATTGGCAGGGCACGGGCCCTCAAAGTATTTGACGATTCCAAGTGCTGGTTTTCCCTGGAGGAGCCTCAGGAAGTGCCGCTGGGCGAACTAGATACTATTTTGATGCGTGTCGATCCCCCTTTTGACAATGAGTACATTTATTCCACTTATATTCTCGAGGCCGCACAACGCGAAGGTGCGCTGGTAGTAAACAACCCCCAGTCCTTGCGCGACTGTAACGAGAAAATTTTCGCTACCACTTTCCCGCAGTGCTGCCCACCTGTTCTGGTAAGTAGAGATATGCGCAGGCTGCGTGAATTCCACAAGGCCCACCAAGATGTAATCTTCAAACCACTGGATGGCATGGGTGGCGCCGGTATTTTTCACTGTAAGCCTGATGGTGCCAACCTTGGTGCAATATTGGAAATGCTCACCAAACATGGGCGCCAGCAGATCATGGCGCAACGCTATATTCCCGAAATCAAGGATGGTGATAAACGGATTCTTGTTGTCGATGGTGAAGCGATTCCCTTCTGCCTTGCGCGAATTCCCGAGGCGGGTGAAACACGCGGCAATCTGGCCGCTGGTGGGCGTGGTGAAGCGCGTCCACTTACTGATCGTGACCATTGGATTGTGGAGCAGGTTGCCCCCTCTCTGAAAAAGAAAGGGCTGCTTTTTGTCGGCCTGGATGTGATCGGCAATTACCTCACCGAGATCAATGTCACCAGTCCAACATGCGTGCGTGAGATTGATGCGGCTTACAATACCGATATCGGTGCACGACTAATGAGCGCCATCACACACCGATTGGCACAAAAAGGGTAAACTGGGCGCTTAATTTTAAATTAACCCAGGCTGTTTGCCAGTGAACGGACCGGGCGGAAAGCCGAGCAAAAGCTCGGCAACAAAAGCAGTAATCGATAACAAACAATGAATTCCACCGCCAACACGACGCCACTTAACGCAGCCCAACGCGAGCGTTTTGTGTTCTCGCTATTTCTCGCCGGCGCCATTCATGCGCTTTTGATTTTTGGCGTGGCCTTTACCGATCCTGAAGGGCGCCGAGCGGCGCCTACTCTGGAAGTCACACTGGCCCAACATAATTCTGCACAAGCACCGGAAGACGCTGACTATCTGGCACAATATAACCAACTAGCCAGCGGCACTGCTGACACCCCCAAGGAGTTATCGAGCAATCGCCGCGCGGAGTTTGACGACACACAAATTCACGATGTAAACCCTTTGCCGCAGCAACAGGCCGCTCGCCCAGCTGATCAGCGCCGACAACTGATCACCACTATTGGCAATAGCCCGCAGCAGGCTCCGGAACTCCCTGCCGAAGACAAATTTTCTGAAGAAAAGCGTGGCGATGCTCCTAGTGATTTGACCCGCACCAACCCCGAGATCGCCAGCCTGCAAGCCCGCCTGGATAAAATCCGCCAGACAATCGCCCAGCGCCCACGGGTGCGCCGCCTAACTTCAGTCGCAACCAAAGCATCTGCAGACGCCACATATCTACACGACTGGCGCCAGAAAGTAGAGGCCATCGGCAGTGACAACTTCCCCGAAGAGGCCCTGCAGCAACAAATTACTGGCAGCCTGCGTATGATGGTACGCCTACTGCCCACGGGCGCGGTAGAGGAGGTAGTCATCCTTGAATCCTCCGGGGAGCGAATTCTCGATGATGCCGCCCAGCAAATTGTTCGCCTGGCGGCGCCCTTTGCACCTTTTCCTGCTGAAATTCGCAAGGACGCCGATCGCCTGGAAATCATCCGCACTTGGCGCTTTGAGATGACCGGCTTCTCCACCAGTGCAGGTGAGCTGCCCGAGCGCGGCTAAACTTGCGTTTCACTCAGGCAACCTAGAATCAAGCTATGCCCAACTCCAATATCGACAGTGACCTAACCCACGGCAGCTTGCGCGGCCAGTTCCTGCTGGCCATGCCCGGCATGGAGGATCCGCGCTTCAAGCAAACTGTGGCGCTTATTGTCGAGCACAATGAAGAGGGCGCCATGGGTATAGTGATCAATGCCCCCAGCAAGGTTCACTGGAGAGAGGTGTTTGAACAGTTATCCCTAGACGACACCAGCCTGCGGGGCGAAGAAGCCGTACTCCTTGGGGGGCCAATGTCACCGGAGCAGGGCTTTGTACTGCACGGCGCCGGGATCAAATTTGACTCGACCACCGAAATCAATATGGATATCAGTCTCACCGCCTCCAAGGACATTCTTGAATCTCTCGCTGCCGGACGCGGCCCGGACGATGTGCTACTGGCCCTCGGCTACGCCGGCTGGGGCCCGGGACAGTTGGAACAGGAGTTGGTAGAGAACGCTTGGCTGACCCTGCCAGCGGAACCCGAAATCCTATTTGCCACCCCGGTGGAAAAACGCTGGCAGAGCGCTGCGGCGCGTCACGGTATTGACCTCTCCGGCCTCGGTTCACAGGCTGGACACGCCTGATCACTCCTCTTGCAGTAAACTGCCCGCCCACATGTTTTACAATGAAAACTGCCCGGCATATGAATAAACCAGTTACCGCCCTCGCCTTCGATTTTGGCACCCGCTCTATTGGCCTCGCTTTTGGCCAGAGTCTGACTGCCAGCGCCAAGGAGCTGCCCCCACTGCCAGCGAAGGACGGCAAGCCGGACTGGGAAAAAGTTCAGCGTTTAATTGACGAGTGGCAACCGCACTACCTATTGGTCGGCCTTCCTCTGAATATGGACGGCACTGAGAGTGAATTCGGCGCGCGCGCGCGCAAGTTTGGCCAGCGCCTGCACGGGCGCACCGGGTTACCAGTGGAAATGATTGACGAACGTCTCAGTACCCGTGCCGCCAAGGAAGAGGCCGCTGAGCGAGGTCACCGCGGCAGTTACGCCGACAACCCGGTGGACTCCATTGCCGCACGCATTATTCTTGAAGATTGGCTACGAGCCCGTGACCGATAATTACCCGCTCCGAATCCCGCCATTGGAAACATGGTAGGCACCTGTCTGATAGAATTGCCCTCCCACTCAACCAATTGATCGAGCAGTATGTCCATTTCCCGCATCCGTATCGCCACTCGCGAGAGCGCCCTGGCCCTTTGGCAAGCCAATTACGTGAAGGGCCGTCTGCAGCAGGCATATCCCGAGCTTCTGATTGAATTACTGCCTATGACCAGTCGTGGCGACCAGGTTTTGGATATCCCCCTCACCAAAGTTGGTGGTAAGGGGCTCTTCGTGAAAGAGCTGGAGGTGGCAATGCTGGAGGGGCGCGCAGATATCGCCGTACACTCCATGAAAGATGTACCTATGGAGTTTCCACAAGGCTTACACCTGCCTATCATTTGTGAACGCGAAGATCCCCGCGATGCATTTGTCAGCAATCTCTACGGCAGTTTTGAAGAGTTGCCCCAGGGCGCAGTGGTCGGCACTTCAAGCTTGCGTCGCCAGTGCCAACTTCTAGCACAACGCCCTGATTTACAGGTCAAGTTTCTGCGCGGCAACGTAAATACTCGTTTAGCCAAGCTCGATGCCGGGGAATACGACGCGATTATCCTGGCTGCTGCCGGCCTGCTACGCCTGGAAATGCCAGAGCGCATCCGCAGCTTCCTCCCAACGGATCTACTGCTGCCCGCCGGTGGCCAGGGCGCCGTAGGCATCGAAGCCCGCTGCGATGCTGAGCTGGAAGCACTTCTACAACCCCTGCATTGTGTAGAAACTGCCTCTCGCCTCCGCGCCGAACGCGCCCTGGTCAAGCGTTTGAACGGCGGCTGCCAGGTACCTATTGGCTGCTACGCCGAATTGAATGAAGACAGCCTGTGGCTGCGAGGCTTGGTAGGGAGCCCCGACGGTACAACCATGATTCGCGCCGAGTGCCGCGGTGCTGCCTCCGACGGAGAGACCCTTGGCACCCAGCTGGCGGAGCAACTACTGGCCAGTGGCGCCGACAAAATTCTCGACGCTCTCTGAGCACTCTTAAAATGCCCAATCACCTGCGTGGCAAGCGTATATTAACCACCCGCCCAGCTCACCAGTCGGGGAGCTGGTGCACTCTGCTACAGGCAGAGGGCGCTCAGGTGGAAAACATTCCCATGCTGGGTATTGAGCCCCTCGAGAGCGACGATGCCCGACAGGCAATCAAAAAACGTATCCTCGATTTTGATCAAGTGGAAGTGGCAATTTTTGTCTCACAGAACGCCGTGCACTATGGAGTGAATTGGCTGGAAGACTACTGGCCACAATTACCACAAGGACCGCGCTACTATGCAATCGGCGCCGCCACAGCAAAAGCCTTGGATGCTCGAGGCATTCCCTGTGAGCAAAGCGGCGCTCATATGAATTCTGAGGATTTGCTTGGCCTGCCATCGCTGCAGGAGATTAGCGGGCAGCGTATTCTTATTTTCCGTGGCAGTGGCGGGCGCACTTTGATTGGTGACACCTTGGGCGCTCGTGGTGCTCGGGTGGATTATTGCGAGCTATACAATCGCACCCTACCCAGTAACTCTCAGGAGCAACTGAGAAAGTATGGCGTTGATGCAGACGCCATTACTGTGCATAGTGGTGAAACACTCACAAATCTATCCTTTTGCATCGAACAAACTTCAATGGAGCAATTGCGCCAAGTAGCGCTTATCTGCCCAAGCGCCCGGGTTGCCGGGCAGGCAAAGGGGATCGGCTTTTCCGTGGTCCACACTGCTATCAATGCCAGCGACAAAGCTATGCTGGAAGCTCTGCACCGTGCACTGAACTGAGTTTCCATCGGATTCTCCGCCCTATTTGGTAAAAGTTCCCAAAACAGCGCCACCCCGACTATAAAGGCCGGTGCCACTCGCTATAATTCGACGACAATTTTCAGCTTCGCTCCATGCCCATGACCAACGAAAAACCCCAGGACAACAACTCCGCAAAAAAAGTAGCGCCCACTTCCGCGGATAAGGGCAAGGCGGAAAGCACAAGTAACTTCGCCAAAGCGACACAAGGGAGGCCCGCTGGAAGTACTGCCAAAGACAGTGGTGGTAACTGGTGGTGGTTAGTATTTTTCCTGCTGGTAGTAGCTCTCATCGCTTTCGTCTGGTTCAGCTGGCCTCAACTAGGCAGTCGTATTAGTGCTTACCTGGGTTTCTCACCATCAACTGGTAATGAGTCACGCCAGGTTACAGATACATCCCAAACGCGGCAGGCTAATACAGAACAACGGGCAGAAGAGCCTACTGAGAAAGCACCAACCACTGATGGGCTGTCGAACCAGGCACATTCTGAATCAGGCTTTTCACAGCCCGCTCAAACACCCGGCCAACCGACCACTCCATATCCTAATCAGCAGCTCATCCAGCTGCAGCAGGCCGATGCCAGCCTACGCAATCAGATTCAAGCACAAGCAAATACTATCTCGGAACTGAAACAGCAACTGGCCAGCATGCAGCGCAGTATCACTGCGCAGGGCAATCGCTTGAGTGAGCTGGGTAATGTGAGCCGCCAGGACTGGCAGCTTGCTGAGGCCGATTACTTACTGCGCATGGCCAATCAGCGCCTTATGCTGGAAGATAACAGCCGCGCTGCCCTGGGCCTGGTGGAGAAAGTCGACAAAATACTCCGCCAAGTTAACCTGCCTGATTTATATGGCGTACGCCAACAATTGGCGAAAGATATCACCGCACTGAGACTGGTCGAGAATGTAGACCGGGAGGGGATTTACGTGCGCTTACGTGCCCTGGAGGAGCAGTTGATCCGCGCCAATATTCAACCGGAATTCACCATGACCCAGGCCCAGGAAGATGAGCCTAAGGCGGAGCCTGCACAAGTCGATCAGGCTCCCTGGGAGCGCAGTTGGCAGCGATTTACCTCCTTCCTCCGTGATTCAGTTCGCCCCATTGATGGTGATATCAACCCTGTCATGCTCTCTCCGCAGAGTGAAACACGCTTTCGCCAGACCCTGCGTTTAAATATGGAGCAGGCGCAGCTCGCTCTGCTGCGCGGCGACTCTAGGGTATACAAGGATGCCCTGGACAGTGCCCGCGAGCTGCTATTGACTTATGGCACTGCCAACGCTCAGCGCAATGCGCTGGCCGAACAGCTGGCTGAGCTAAGCAGACAACCCATCCTGGCGCAAATGCCTGATCTAAACGCCTCACAGTTAGCCCTGTACAACTATATCGAGCGCCTGCATAAAACCTCCGGCCAAGGTGGTCCTGCACTGGAGGAGACAGCTCAGTGAGAAAGGTCCTTTTTATCGCTATAGCGCTGCTACTACTCGGCGCCCTGCTGCCACAAATCAATCAAAATTATCCGGGATATCTGATCATCGGTTTTGGTGGCGCATTGAACAAAGGTTATGAGATGAATCTCTGGTTCGCCATAGTCGCATTGGTGTCCCTGTTATTCGCTTTCTTTATACTGGTCTGGCTCGCGCGCAGTCTGTTTCGGGCGATTAGAGGAAGTGTCGACCGTCTTCGTTTTGGCCGCCAACGTATCGCCCGTCGGAGGCTCACCAGCGGTTTGGTGGAATTTATGGAGGGCAACTGGTCCCGCGCACGGCGGCAGCTTTTGAAAAGTGCGCCACGCTCTGAAGCACCATTGATCAATTATCTGGCAGCGGCGCGTAGCGCCTTTGAACTGGGCTTTCGCGAGGAGGCCAATGAGCTTCTGGCAAAAGCAGAAGCTTGCGGAGAGGATACCCGCCTTGCCGTGGCTCTCAGTCAGGCACGTATGCAGCTCCAGGACAAACATTATGAGCAGTGTATCGCCAGCCTTAAAAGGGCCAAACAACTAGAGCCCAAACATCCCGCCTTACTGCAACTGCTAAAACAGGCTTATTACTCTCTGGGCGACTGGAGCAGCCTGCGTGAGCTTCTGCCAGAGTTGGAAAAACACGCCAACATGCATGATGAAGAATTGCAGAAGCTAGAATTGGAAGTTTACCAGCACCAGTTGAATGAGGCTGCAAACCGCAATGACAGTGAAATATTACAGGGTGTCTGGCACAGTCTGAACGGGCGCTGGCAGCGTAATATGGAGTTGCGCAATCTATATACACGGCTACTGCACCAGATCGGTGACGATATCGAAGCAGAGAAACATCTACGCTGGCTACTAAACAGAGAGTGGAACCCCAAACTGGCTGATTTATATGGCTGCCTTACTGGAGCTGATTCTTCTGCACAGCTTTCTGCCGCCGAGGGCTGGCTTAAGGAATACGGAGAAAGTGCCGACCTCCTCACTTGCCTCGGCCGCCTGTGTATGCGTAATGAGTTGTGGGGGAAAGCCCAACAGTATTTAGAAAAGAGCCTGTTGTTACGTCAAGACCCAGTAACTTCCGCTGAACTTGCCCGCCTGTTCGAAGCGCTGGGAGAAAAAGACAAAGCCGCACGGCTTTTCCAGGAAGGGCTAATGCAAGCGGTTAAAGACTTACCACAACTGCCTATGCCCAGCCAGGACAAACCCCTACTCGGCGTGCATGCCTGACGCTTTTCCCCGCGGGCCCACAATTCCTCGGGCCCTTTTTCTAGCGCAGCCGAATCTCTCTATAGTGTGCATTCTCTGTCACTATTCAGGCAAATAGGATAGGAAGGCCAATGAAACCCCCCAGTTTTTACATTTTTATCAGCATTTTGATATTTAACACTCTAGTGCATGCCTATGCTCAGGCACCGGTAAATAATCAGATCAAACCACAGGATGCACTCCTGAGCGATTACAAATACCCCTATCCGGTAAAGGTATTCCAGCAAACGTGGCAAAATCAGCCTGTATCCCTCGCCTACATGGATGTACCAGCCTTCGGAAAAAGAGCCCAGCGAGGTACTGTCCTACTTTTACATGGCAAAAATTTTTCTGGTGCTTACTGGGAAGACACCATTGATGCGCTTAGCCAGCTGGGTTACCGAGTAGTTGCACCAGACCAGATTGGCTTTGGGAAATCCAGTAAACCCCTACGCCAGTACACCTTGCACAGTATGTCCGCTGATACCAAAGTACTGCTGGATCACCTCCGGATAACCGAGGTTGCGCTGGTTGGCCACTCTATGGGGGGCATGTTAGCAGTGCGCTTTGCACTGATGTATCCACAGGTAGCCCAGAAGCTCGCTCTGATAAACCCTATCGGCCTTGAGGACTGGAAGCGCGTTGTACCCTATGAACCATTGCAAAAAGCTATCGCCAGGGAACAAGCACAAACACCGGAAAGTATCCAACGCTATATGTCCAACGCCTACTTTGCAGGGGAGTGGCAAGCCCGGTATACACCCCTTCTCGGTATCCAGGCCGGTTGGACCCTAGGACCCGATGCCGCCCATATGGGCATGATAGACGCACTTACTTCCGAAATGGTTTTTACCCAGCCTGTACTTTATGAATTTTCCGATCTGAAAGTGCCAACCTTACTCATTATCGGTACCCGAGATCGCACTGCCATCGGCCGCAATCGCGCACCTGCGGCACTTCAGAGTTCCCTTGGACGTTATGATCAGCTGGGCCGGCAAGCCGCCGAAGCAATCCCTAATGCGAAACTAGTGGAACTTACCAACGTCGGACATATCCCCCAATATGAAGCTTTTCCCGCATACTTCGATGCACTGAGCCACTTTTTACAAAAAGAAAATTTTCACTCAGCAAGAGGGAAACCAAATAAGCACACTGGAAAATAAACAGTGATTCTCTATATATAAAATTGCAGATTAAGGGTAAGAAGAATTGTTATCTCCCCTCAGGCTCGGAGAAGAAGAAAATAAACCTTGGGATGAGATTTGTTTGTATTGAATTTTGACTGGATAATAACTTAAGCAGGGTCCTTAGGGTAGGCTCCCTGCTTGCAGAAAACAGACTTGTTAAAGTACAACTGAAATCCAAATAAAGTAACTAGATATTTGCAAACATTCCCGCAAATAGCAACATGGCAAAGAAAGTGATTACCCCCTGCAGTAAAGCAATAAGAATTGCTTTTAAGAAACCAGTGCCTAAAACCAGCATATAGGCAATTGCCGCTAATGGAATCGTTAGTAGGACACCTGCACTGTCACTAACTCCAGGCAACATCCCACCAACAATCCTCTGAATAATTAATGCTAATAACAGAGCAAAAAGACAATAAAAAACCCCTGTATTTCTTGCACCTAACATAGCAGCGGCCAACTTTAATGGCAAAACAAGAACTGCCACCATTATGATTACAAAAATAATCAATTCCATTTTTTACCACTCCTTCATTTTGTATTTATTTAAAAAATCCCCACAATCGATATTTCTCACCAAGTGATGCTTAACTTATCAGGTCGTCGCCAATGGATAAAATATAGCCTTGCAACCAAGGCAGGCTACATCGACGGCACTTTTTTGAACTTATGGCACTAAAGTTCTATATCTCGAGTATCATACTACTTTATTGGAATTTCGTTTAAGCAAACGCATAAAAAAAGATGGCAGGAAAAATCACAGCCCCTCTTTATTCAATGAAATAAGCGTCAGTAATTTTGCTTAGGGAGCAATGACAGCTTATCTACGAACTAACATCATCTCAGGCGGAACAAGACTGCCTGCCTCAATATAGCTTTCTCTGCGTAGCAGTTTGTCGTTTTCCAGTCATTTAAAAGCCAAATCGTGCTGATGATTTACTAAAGAATTTTTTAAGCTTGTAACATCCATAAATGTGAAAGCTAACTGCTCATCACTTACATGGCCTTCTAGCCATAAGCGTGGTTGATTCCCCTGGGGACAGTAATGTGCAGCAAGAAGAGTTCCATTATTCATATGGTATATGGTAAGTGAGCGGGATTGTCCATCATAGATCCAATTCTCAATTAGTACAGCACCACCAGCCATTTGAGAAAAATTAATATAGAATTTCTCCCGATCAGACCCTTCTTTTTTCCAATCCCCCTCAAGAGATTTTATACGATCAAATGCCCATTTTACGTTAGAACCAGATTCGGCTGCATTTACAGCTACAACTGTTAAAGACAGGGCTAATAAGCATGCTTTTAAAAAAACGTAATTTTTTTCTCAACATATTCGACATATCTAATCATTGATCTAAAAACCAGAAAATAAATTTCCACTACTTGTTTTTAAAATATGACCTTTATATTTATTTGCACTTTACTAATCACCTCTGCCAGCTTACAGTTTAAATCCGCTCTATTTTAGTAAATTATTTGACCTATCAATCATAGTCCCGCCTCAAAATATTCAAACGACAAATATATTACTAAGCTTCTTAACCGGCCAGTAGTCTTTTTCATCGCATAAGCTGATTTAGTATCAACGCCCCGATTCACAACCAAGATAAATCCATCTTTACGTTCAATATCAAAATACATTGACGCAAACAAGTTCAGGGCTGGCCTCATTTATCCTGTGAAACCATTGCGATCCTGCCAAAAGAAACGCTCTGAGTCAGAAATAACTTCTGACAATCGGAAGCGAAACATTCCGTTACACATGGATTCAGAAAAAACTTTTCTGTCTTATCTCGGGTATAAATTTCCTAATATTATTAACACCTATGCCTTTTTCTTATTCACCTGGTAATGCCATCACAAATATTAAAATAAAAAAATGACAGTACTAATTGAGTAAATTATTTTCTTAAAAATTTCTCATCCACACTTTTAAGAATTTGCAAAGACTCCACCATAAGAGGTCACACGCACTACTTATAGATGTAAACAAATTGATATAAATAAATCAGAGATACAACAAACTACAGCTGCTAGGCAAGCGAACCAGTAAGCAGCCGTAGGCAGAACACCCCAGTGTTGCTCCAGCACGAAGGGGATAGAAAATTAAAATTATCGCTAACGAAATTATCCAAGACCCAACTTGGACCAAATCTCGTCGACTTTTTTAACTACCATCGGGTCTCTTTCAATAGGATTACCCCATTCTCTATCAGTTTCACCCTGCCACTTATTAGTGGCATCAAAACCAACTTTGGAGCCCAAACCCGATACTGGAGAAGCAAAATCCAGATAATCAATCGGAGTATTTTCTACCATTACGGTATCCCGAGCTGGATCCATGCGGGTTGTCATAGCCCAAATAACATCATTCCAATCTCGCGCATTTACATCATCATCTGTGACGATAACAAACTTGGTGTACATAAATTGGCGCAGGAAAGACCAGACCCCCATCATCACCCTTTTTGCATGGCCGGGGTACTGTTTCTTCATGGTCACCACGGCGAGCCGATAAGAACAACCTTCAGGAGGTAGATAGAAATCGACAATTTCCGGGAACTGCTTCTGTAAAATCGGCACGAACACTTCATTGAGAGCCTCACCCAAGATCGCGGGCTCATCCGGTGGCCGTCCGGTATAAGTGCTGTGATAGATTGGGTCCTTGCGATGAGTAATTTTCTCAACAGTGAAGACAGGAAAGCTATCTATCTCATTGTAATAGCCGGTATGGTCTCCATATGGCCCTTCATCGGCCATATCATCGGGATAAATGAATCCCTCCAACACATACTCTGCACTGGCAGGAACTTGTAAATCACTGAGCAGTGCATTGGTTACTTCAGTTTTATCACCACGCAACAGGCCGGCAAATGCATATTCAGACAGTGTATCCGGTACTGGAGTAACAGCCCCCAGAATGGTGGCGGGATCTGCGCCCAGTGCTACAGCAACGGGATACGGTTGGCCGGGATGTTTTTTACACCAGTCGCGAAAATCAAGTGCACCGCCACGATGACTGAGCCAGCGCATAATCAAGCGGTTTTTACCAATCAGCTGCATTCGGTAAATACCTAAATTTTGGCGCTTCTTCTCTGGTCCACGAGTTATCACCAAGGGCCAGGTCACCAGGGGCGCTGCATCTCCTGGCCAGCAAGTTTGAACAGGCAGCTTGTTGAGGTCCACCTGCTCTTTATCCAGCACAACCTGCTGGCAGACTGCTCCCTTGACCACTTTTGGCCCCATATTCAGAACCTGCTTGAAAACTGGCAGTTTTTCCCAGGCATCCCGCAAATTTTCCGGAGGCTGTGGCTCTTTAAGAAAGGCCAGCAGTTCACCGACCTCACGCAATTCACCGATATTCTCACGCCCCATTCCCAGAGCTACCCGCTCGGTAGTACCAAACAAGTTTGCAAGTACAGGGGTTTCAAAGCCTACTGGATTTTCAAAAAGTAGGGCCGGACCGCCACTGCGCAACACGCGGTCTGCAATTTCCGTCATCTCGAGAATCGGATCTACAGGGTGCTGAATCCGCCTCAATAGGCCCCGCTTTTCCAACAGCTTGATAAAGTCGCGCAGGTCTTTGTATTTCATGGATTACCGGACGATGAAAATAAACTAACGCGCAGTGTAAAACAGAAAAGACAAAATGGGGAATGGCGCCCTGGTCAGGGTGCTTAAAATAAGGGGGGAGAGTCGACCCGCAAGCGCTAAGCTGCGGGCCGAAAAAATCTTAAGCTTGTCGCAAGCTTAGAAGCGGGGGCGGCGCGGACGATCTTCGCGGGGCTTAGCTTCGTTAACACGGATGTTACGGCCGGACAGTGGCTGGTCGTTCATCTCTTCGATTGCTTTACGCGCTTCATCGTCGTTAGGCATTTCTACGAAACCGAAGCCTTTAGAGCGGCCAGTCTCACGGTCGGTGATTACAGTAGCCCGAGAGATCTCTCCGAATGCGCCGAAAGCTTCGTGCAGGTCGTCAGAGGTTACCGCGTAGGCCAGATTTCCAATATAGATATTCACAAAAGGTTCTCACTAGATGTGTGGGCTGTCGTGCAGTCACAAATGAATAACCAGCTCCACCAGATTATTCATTTGAGATTGGCCCTTTGACGGAGTATCTCCTGAGCCAATTCGGTCGGGCGCCGCTTAATAAAATTCATACCCAGCGCCACGATGTGGAACTTTATATGCCTAATAGCTCGCCTTTTCAACATTAATCAGCGCAAATAATCGCCTTATTCAATCCAGAATATAAAAGGCGCCTGAATCGGCGCCTTTTATATACAAAAATTATTTCCGTTTCATGGACAGGAAGAATTCGTCATTTGTCTTGAAATCTTTCAACTTATCCACTAGGAATTCCGTTGCTGCTACATCTTCCATATCGTGTAACAGTTTACGCAAAATCCATACCCGCTGTAATTCGCCCTCTGGCATTAGCAACTCTTCGCGGCGGGTACCGGAACGCCGTACATTAATGGCCGGGTATACACGCTTTTCAGCGATCTTACGATCAAGCTGCAATTCCATGTTACCAGTACCTTTAAACTCCTCGAAAATCACTTCGTCCATCTTCGAGCCAGTATCAATTAGTGCAGTAGCAATAATAGACAGACTTCCGCCTTCTTCAATATTCCGTGCAGCACCAAAGAAACGCTTGGGCCTCTCCAGGGCATGGGCATCCACACCACCGGTCAGTACCTTGCCAGAACTGGGTACGGTGGTGTTATACGCACGTGCCAGACGAGTAATAGAATCCAGCAAAATAACCACATCTTTCTTGTGCTCCACCAGGCGCTTGGCTTTTTCAATCACCATTTCAGCAACCTGGACGTGACGAGCAGGCGGCTCATCAAAAGTAGATGCAACCACTTCGCCGCGAACAGAACGCTGCATCTCAGTCACCTCTTCCGGGCGCTCATCAATCAACAGCACGATCAGGTGACATTCGGGGTTATTGCGAGTTATGGCTTGCGCCATATTTTGCAGCATGATGGTTTTACCGGCTTTTGGGGGAGCCACGATCAACCCACGCTGCCCTTTACCAATTGGGGCCACTAAATCAATAATTCGGCCAATAAGGTCTTCGGAAGAGCCATTACCGCATTCCAGACCGAGACGTTCGTTAGGGAAAAGGGGAGTAAGGTTTTCGAAAAGAATTTTATTACGGGCGTTTTCGGGTTTGTCGAAATTAATTTCGTTAACCTTTAAAAGAGCGAAATATCTCTCACCCTCTTTTGGTGGGCGAATCTTTCCGGAAATTGAGTCACCCGTACGCAAATTAAAACGGCGAATCTGGCTAGGGGAAACGTATATATCATCCGGTCCCGCAAGATAAGAGGAATCAGCAGAACGCAAAAATCCAAAACCGTCCTGAAGGATTTCCAATACGCCATCGCCGTAAATATCTTCACCGCTTTTGGCGTGGCGCTTAAGAATATTGAAAATAATATCTTGTTTGCGCGACCGAGCCAGGTTTTCCAGGCCCATACCTTTGGCTATTTCAATCAACTCTTCAATGGGTTTGGTTTTTAATTCGGAGAGATTCATACCAATTGCTTATTAAGGTTTCTGTTGTCATTTGGCGCGGACACGCCGGAAATTATTTTGGGGAGGGGTTTGAAAATCAGAGATTTGCTCGTTTATTTGCCCAGTACACTTAGGCACCCGTACCTATCAAAAGCGTAATACCTATCAAGCTTTGGCTCTACATAATCAAAAGGCAGAGCACTACCAATTAAGCTCAATTCGAGGAATATACACGCCGGGAATGGTCAGGGACCCTGTGGAGGGGCGTTATCTTCAGCTGGTCGTCACTGGATTCACAGCTGACTGAACTATTACAGAATTACAGCCAGTATAACGGGTGTTTCCCATCCTGCAAAGAAATTTACCCTCTTCACAGGATGGAGCGGCAGGATTACAGCTGGCTATCGATAAACTCAGTCAGCTGGGCGCGAGACAGAGCACCAACCTTGGTACCTTCCACGTTACCACCTTTGAACAACAGCAGGGTAGGAATACCGCGCACATTGTATTTAGCCGGGGTTTCCTTGTTTGCATCCACATCGACTTTGACAATCTTCAGCTTTTCGCCGTAGTGACCCGCCAGATCATCCAGAACCGGAGCGATCATTTTGCACGGACCGCACCATTGAGCCCAAAAGTCCACCAGCACCGGACCTTCGGCTTTGAGAACCTCAGCTTCGAACTCGGCGTCAGTTACATTGATGATTGCGTGCTCGCTCATATTGCTTTCCTGTTCTTTAGTTACACAATGCGGTGCCACCGCGGACGCATCATCTCACGATGGGGGCTATGAGAGTACAGCCAAAATGCGCCATTGAACGCGTAGATTGGGGCGCAGTTGCACTTTTCAAGTCCCCTGGGCTCACGGCTGTTCCAGAAAGCGCTGCAGAATCTCATCAAGATAGTCGAAGCCAAAAGCACTGGCAGCAATACGTTGCTCCAGCGGCTGAACCAGATCCATCGCCAGCAAGGTCGGCCATTGTCGCTGTAAAGTCTCCAGGGCCAGGCCGGTATAGTACGCAAAAGTGCCTTTCGGCACCCCGCCGGCTAGGCGCAGGGTGTTCATCAGGAACTCCAGAGGCAAATCGGCCTTTTCTATTGCATCGGCATGGGGCGCTGCCAGCTCCCTGTGCAACAACTCGCTCCCCGAAGCTGCAAAATTCATGTAATCCCGCGGCGTACGTGTGCGCCGACTGCGCAGGATTCGACCTTCATGAGGCAGGGTGACCTTGCCGTGAGCACCTGCACCTATACCTAGATAATCCCCAAACGACCAGTAATTGATGTTGTGGCGAGATTCCAAACCGCGCCCACTATAAGCAGATATCTCATAGCGAAGGTAACCTTCTGCAGCGAGAAACTCGCGCCCGCTACTCTGTATGCTGGCAATCAGCTGTGAACCAGGTGTGGACGGTGGAGCACTGTAGAAGGCGGTGTTCGGCTCAATCGTAAGCTGGTACCAGGAAATATGTTCCGGTCCCAGGGACACAGCACGGCGCAGATCCTCCAGTGCCTCATCTTCCGTCTGCCCTGGCAGGCCGTGCATCAGGTCCAGGTTGATATTGTCAAAACCGGCCCTGCGCGCCATAGACAGGGCGCCGGCAGCCTCATCACCACTGTGGATGCGGCCCAGGTTATGCAACTGCGTGCTATTGAAGCTCTGCACCCCGATCGACAAGCGATTGATGCCTGCCCTACGGTAGCCGTTGAATTTTGCCTGCTCAAAAGTACCGGGATTGGCTTCCAGGGTAATCTCTATGCCTTCGGCAAAGCCCACCAGCTCTGCAGCCATAGCCACAATTTCCCCGATAGCATTTGCGGAAAATAAGCTTGGCGTGCCGCCGCCAAAAAAAATCGATTGCAGCTTACGCCCCTGAACCCAAGGCAGTTGACTTAACAAATCTCGCCGCAGCTGAGCCACATACTCCTCTTGCGGAAGGGCATAGGCAGTATCTGTGTGATCCCTCGCAGCCTGGTGGGAATTGAAGTCACAATAGGGGCATTTGCGTATACACCAGGGAATATGCACATACAGGCTGAGAGGCGGCAGCTGCAATAACCCACTGTTATCATTCAAGATCAGCACCCGTCATCTGCTCACGCCACATAGCCTCAAACAGCCCTACAGCCCGAGCGCGATGGCTCAATCGGTTTTTTACCTCTCGCGGTAACTGAGCGGAAGTCATGCCCTCTGAAGCTACATAGAAAAGCGGATCGTAACCAAAGCCCTGCTCTCCCATGGGCGTCTCCAGTATGCGCCCACGCCACTGGGCGCTACACACTAATGGCACCGGATCGTCATAGCTACGTACGAAAGCCAGGGCACAATGAAAACTCGCACTGCGAGCCGATGCTTCAATCCCCCGCAAAGCATCAAGCAACTTACTGTTATTGCGTTCATCATTCGCCCCTTCACCGGAATAGCGCGCAGAGTAAATCCCAGGAGCGCCGCCCAAAGCATCTACCGCTAAGCCGGAATCGTCAGCCAGCGCGGGCAAACCGCTGATGCGGCTAGCATGACGGGCCTTGATCAAAGCATTTTCGATAAAGCTCAACCCAGTCTCCTCGGCGTCTTCCACACCAAACTCCGATTGGGGCAGAACCTGAATATCCCAAGTACTGAAAAGCTGCGAGAACTCTCGTAGTTTGCCGGCGTTGCCGCTGGCTAAGACAATTTTTTTTAGCATGTTGCATCAACTAAAAAGCGGGCCGAGGCCCGCATCGATTCTCAATCAAATGAAAGGTGCGCCACCGCGTCTAGATACAAACAAAACGCTGAAGCGGTTAAGGCCTTTCCAGTTTGCGGCGGAAAGTAATCCTCTCCTTTTTACCATTGGGTAAGGTGACATCCACATTGAAGGTAAGGGTCTCTTCATTCTCAAAGCGCAACGGCGCCAAGTAGTAAACCGCATTGCCGTCGCGGATCTCTTTAAACTTCAATGGGCGCGATTGCTGGATCAGATTGGTTGCATTGCCGGTCAGCTCTGCACCAAGGCCCCGGGTACCACCATCTTTCTTTACCACCGAGACATTGACATAAGCGCGATCCCTGGCTCGCGCCAGCTGATACTTCTGGGCGATATCAGGCTGGATAAAGTCGCTGTTGAACACAGAATAAACTACCCGGTAGTCACCAAAATCCTCATAGTTCTTTATGATACGGGCCTCTTGCGCAACGGCACCGGCGGTCATAAAAAGCAGGGCCAGAGTGGCGGCTGCGGCAAGGATGCGTTTCACGCTTCACCTCCAATTGTTATGAGCACCACCTATTGAGTTGGCGGGCGCTGGACTGCGACGGCGGGCCACTATCTGTGCGCCACCCACCAAAAGCTGCGATCTGCCCCGAACCAAGGACAAAAACTTGGCGCAAATATTAGTTTAGCGAGTTAGGTGATATATCGCTGTCTCACCAAATAAATTTGGTAAAAAGTCTTTGAAAGTCACACCAATTTTCGACTCGGATACTACCTGGCGGTGTAAAATAGTCCAGTCGTTCTGTTTGCACAGCACTTCAAAGTCACGAAAAGTACAAAAGTGAATATTGGGCGTGTCGTACCACTCAAAAGGTAATAGATCCGAAACTGGCATTCGTCCGGAAAACGCCAGGTGCCAGCGTGCCCTCCACTGCCCGAAATTGGGGAAAGTGATAATACAGTCGCGCCCCACCCGTAACATCTCCCGTACAACCTCGTGCGGATGCCTCAGGGTCTGCAGAGCCTGTGTCATGACCACTGCGTCGAAACTACCGTCAGCAAAGTTACCGAGCCCCGTATCCAGGTTCTGCTCAACTACATTAACGCCACGCTCCACACACAATTCTATTTGTTCCGGGTCAATCTCCAAGCCATAGCCAATAACATTCTTATTTTTCCCCAGCTGCTCCAGCAGTGCACCGTCACCGCAGCCCAGGTCCAGAACACGACTATTGGGCGCTATCCAGTCCTGGATAACATCGAGATCAATACGCATAGCACCCCTCCTCTATTATCTCAGCGGCCACTCGTTGCATATATGCGCGGAAGATCCCCTCATAGCGTTCGTTTGGCAGCAGGAATGCATCATGCCCCATAGCGGACTCAATTTCGGCATAGCTTACCGAAACGTTAGCGTGCATCAGAGCATTGACGATCTCCCGAGAGCGATCGGGGGCAAAACGCCAATCGGAGGTGAAGGCAACCAACAGGAAGCGACAACTGGCATTGGCAAATGCCGCCACCGGATCATCTTTGTACTCCCGCGCAAGATCAAAATAATCCAGCGCACGGGTCATCAGGATGTAGGTATTGGGGTCAAAGCTGCTGGAGAAGCTATCGCCCTGATAGCGCAGGTAACTCTGGATTTGGAATTCCACCTCCTCATCAGAACCCGGCTGAAAACTGCCAGTGCGCAATTCGCGCCCAAATTTATTGGCCAGTCCATCATCGGAAAGATAAGTAATGTGACCGATCATACGCGCCACAGCCAGACCACGCCGCGGTAATTTCTCCCTCTCAAGGTAACGCCCACCACAGAAGTCCGGGTCAGAGGTAATAGCCTGACGTGCAGTTTCATTAAAAGCGATGTTCTGGGCTGAGAGTTTCATAGCTGAAGCAATCACCACACAATGGCGCAGTCGCTCTGGGTACTCCAATGCCCAGCGCATAGCCTGCATTCCACCCAGGCTGCCACCGATGACCGCTGCCCACTGCTCAATACCCAATAGATCCGCAAAACGCGCTTGGCTGTGAACCCAATCACGTACTCTCATTGGGGGAAAATCCGGTCCCCAGGGCTTGCCTGTGGTCGGGTTGATAGAAACCGGGCCGGTAGAGCCGTGGCAGCCACCCAGGTTATTCAGGGAGACCACGAAGAATTTGCTGGTATCAATAGGCTTACCAGGGCCAATGTAGTGGTCCCACCAGCCCGCCCGCTTGTCATCAGGGCTGTGCCTACCAGCAGCGTGGTGATGGCCTGATAGGGCATGGCAAATCAAAATCGCATTGCTTCTATCAGTGTTTAGTGTTCCGTAAGTCTCGTAGACCAGGGTGTAGCCTTGTAATACACGCCCACAGGCAAGCTGTAATGGCTCAGTAAATTCTTGTTTCTTGGGCGTAACAAGGCCTACTGAGTCCGCATCAGCGGTATTCTGGCACTCTCTGGAAGCGGCGGGGTTTTCCGTAGACAAAGTGTTTATATCTGTCGGGTTATTTGGCGGTTGGCAAATGCTGATGCCTCAAGTGTACGGGAGCGCCGCGACTTATGACAATCACTGTAACCGCCAATTAAGCCTCCACTCCAACTCAACTCGAGAGGGAGGCCTTCAGTGGTGTGACATTATGAGCCCGAGGTGCAGGAGCCAACGGCTGCGGTGCAGAGCTGCTATGGCGCAGCAATTCTTCAAGTGCCGTCAACGCACGATCGTTGCGCAGTACTTCATCTTCAAGCGTGCGCAGGTCGGTGCGCCTACTGCGGGTCTTCTGCTTCAACTCGGTAAGCTTAATCAGGTGGCGATTGAGCAGGTGTTTCTGGTACTGAACATGTTGTTTCAACGGCTCAAGGGCCTGCTCCAACCAGCTTTCCGCAGCAACTCCCATTTGGTTGTAGAGGCGCCCCACCTCACTGGCAAGGGTGGTTATAAATCGCTCACTAAGGCGATTGCGTCGAGCAAGCAATAACTGTGGAGAGCGGCGCAGCTGGGCCGCCTGACGATGTAAACCACGCAGGGTGGCACGGAATTTCCGGACAGTGAAATACTGCTCGACGCTGTCGACCTTCTTCAGGCTGGAACGCTCAAAAACCGCATCGAGTAACCGATTTGCCTGGTCTACCTCCCGCTCCAGGTTGGCGAGTTGGTGATCGACACCTTCCATGAAAGTGTCGATAGCCTTGGCCAGCCCCATGGGTGTCCAACTTTTGTGCAGCGCTTTGCTGGTGTCATCAATCAGTTGCTGCAGCTGCTGAGTGGAAATTGGCGCCAAAAGAGACGTACTCTGCCGCATCAACATGCGCTGGCTGGACTTTAGAGTAAGCAGTTCGTGGTGGCAGAGCTTGTGCTGCTCCTTCACAGTCTGCTGCAGCTGGCCCAGTTCTGCCAACTGCTCCTCGGTGCTGGCACTATTGCGCTGTAAGTGTACCAATGCGGCACGGCCGCTATTAAGGCGGCGCTTGAGGAGATCGCGGGTGTCCGCCATCAGCGTAAGGGCCTGGTGCAATGAGCGATGCTCTGCCACTTTTTGGCGGTGCTCCAACAGGCGCTGCACCAGCAGCTTTTCGAAATCGCCAAACCGGCTGTTACGCAATAAGTTCAGATCCTGCTGCTGGCGCGCAAGTAATGCCATTTTCGCCGAGACACCAGCAACGCTTTCCTGTGGTACAGACAACAGTTTTGCCACCTGGGCACTCATACGCCGAAGTAGCAGTTCCGCGTCCTCATCGGGATCATCCCAAAGTACATCGACCTTATTCAACAGCGCCATCACTGCAGTGCCGCGGTGATCGCGCAGCGGAGCCAGGTGGGTCTCCCACATATTCATATCGGTGCCACTGACGCCGGCATCCGCGGCCAATAGAAAGGCCACAGCCTGGGCGCTGGGCAGTGTACTCAATGTCAGTTCCGGCTCGTTGCCGAGAGCGTTGAGCCCCGGCGTATCGATAATACGCAACCCCTGGTCAAGCAGAGGATGTGGCAGACAGATCAATGCATAACGCCAGGCGGGGATCTCTACCAAGTTGCCTTTATCATCCAAGTGGCGACGATCAAAGCCGTAACGCGCAGCTTCTTCAGGCAACACTGATTTGGTCGCAGCCACCTTCAATAACGCCGTGCGAGTAGCCTCGGGATCATTGGCATCGAACTCGTGGGTAATCCACTTCTGCGGAATCCGGCGAAAACTCTCCAGGCTGGTATTGGTAGCGAGGGTCTCTATAGGCAACAGTCGCAGACTGGCACGCTCGCTGCCATCACTGAAAATTTCCGTAGGGCACATTGTGGTGCGGCCAGGTTTAGATGGCAGCAGCCTCTGGCTGTAGGTCTGTGATAGCAGAGCATTAATCAGCTCGGTCTTGCCACGGGAAAACTCACCGACCAATACAAGGGTAAATTGATCATCGGTGAGTAAAGCACGTGCCTGCTGGACAACCTGGCAAGCACCGGCTGAGTTTGGGAAATGTTGCTGTAACCACTGGTTGAACTGGGCAAACTGGCGGTCCAGGTTTTTCTTCCAACGGTCGTAATCGGAGATGTGCTGGCGAAGGAGTGCGTCTTCCATTTCACGGTGTTCTTGTTATCTATACCCTGCAGACAAGACCCCAACACTCCGAATGCGAGTATTGGGATGGTCAACCTTAAGTATAAGAGTCTAACACCGCGCCAAATGCGATCCAGTGCGCGCGCCGCAAGAAAACTTGCGACATCACCACTTAAAATCCGGGGATATGCCAGAAAAGGCTGTAGACGAAAGCTGGCATATTTGCCATTTGTGCAAAACCAAACAGCAATTTGTCTGCCACTGTCAGCAGGATAAACACGAAGATCGGGCTGATATCAATCACCCCCAAAGGCGGTATCAGGCGGCGTATCGGCGCACAAAATGGTTCGAGCAACTGACGTAACAACATCAAAGCAGGGTGGCCACTATGGGGCGCGATCCAACTGAACACGATCGAAATCAACATTCCTACAAAAACAACCGCAATCACCGTCGCTACACAGCCGATCAGAGACCAAAGCAGTGCACTCAAAGGATTAAATAGGCCATAGCCGGCGAACAGGCCACAAACCAAAATCATCACCAACCCCACCAGAAGTGCCAAAACCAGCGAGGCCATGTCCACACCGAGAAACCCCGGCACCACCTTGCGCAGTGGTAATAACAGCGGATTGGTAATTTTCACGATGCCCTGGGAAATTGGATTGTAAAAATCTGCGCGGGCCAACTGAAGCAAAAAGCGCATCAAAACCACAAACAGGAACAGGATACCGAGGGTTGCCACCAGGAAGACCCCGATATTGCTGAAGGTATTTGCCATCGAAAAGTTCCAAAAATTTGAGTGAATTACAGCGCTCCATACGCCGCTTTTAATTTGTTTTTACCTAGCGGTCCAGCTCCCTGGCCATTTCTGCAGCGCGCTCGGCACAATCACGCATTGCATCCGCTACCAGCTGGGGAAGGCCGCCCTGCTCAAAGCGCTGTACCGCACGCTCTGTGGTACCGCCCGGCGACATTACGTTACGCTTCAATTGGGCCACATCCACATCGCTGACCATGGCCAGTTTGGCGGCGCCCAGGGCAGTTTGCAACACGAGGCGCTCCGCATCAGCACGGGCAAAGCCACTGGCAGATGATGCATCAATCATGGCTTCCATAAATTGAAAAAAGTATGCTGGGGCAGATCCTGCAACGGCGATAATCTGATCAATTCCCTCCTCTTGCTCCACCCACAGGGAAATACCCACTGCATTGACGATACGCTCGGTAATAGCGCGGTGTTCTGCGGTCACCGCCGCATCGGCGTAAAGACCAGTGACCCCTGCCTGAACCAACGCTGGAGTATTTGGCATAGCACGCACAATTGGCAGGTGCTCACCTAGCCAGCGTTGATAGGCAGCCAGGGGTATACCGGCAGCCAGAGTAATCACCAGGGGATTGCGTCTAGTCAGATGCGGACGCAGATCCATGCACAAATCGCGCATGACCTGGGGTTTAACTGACAGCACGATAACATCGGCTTCATCAATTGCAGCGATGTTATCATCGTGCGCGACAACGCCATGGCGTTTGGCAAACGACTCCAACTTGAGAGGATCGCGCCCAGTAGCAACAACCTTTTCCGTCGGATAGCCAGCCGCGAGCAGGCCGCCGATCACCGCTCCAGCCATATTGCCGGCGCCGCCGATAAAAACGATTTTGGGATTTTTTACAGTCACTCGGATTACCTCGGCGAGCACTCGGCTCAGCTGCTGTGAATTTCAGTCGCTATTTTCCCCAGCGGGGATTTCGTTAATATGTGGTCACTCAATTCCAATAACAAGAGAAACGCGCCTCACGCGTTGCCAAGGAGAATGATATGCATAAATGGCGCTCTTTAGTGACCGCCGCACTGCTTTGCGCGACGGGCGCTGCCGGTGCGGTAGAAACTCGTACCGAAAACAACGGCCAACTGATATTGCAGGACATTCCACAGGTACCCCAGAGCATCATTGATGAACTGAACCGCTATCAAAATGTACGATCAGCCAGCTTCCGCGGCTGGGATATAGATGGCAACGGAATGTATGTCAGCACCCGCTTTGGCGAGGTGAATCAATTACACAAAGTAGATCGCGCCGGTGGCGCCCGCCGCCAGTTGACCTTCTTCGAAGAGCCTATCGGCAGTGTCGCCACACGTCCGGATCACGAGCAACTGGCATTCACTATGGATGCTGGCGGGAATGAATATACACAAATATTTCTATTTGATACGCACAATGGCCAGAGTGAGATGATCACTGATGGCGAATCCCGAAACGGCGCTATCCTCTGGAATAAGCAAGGCTCCGCCATGGCCTATCAGAGTACTCGCCGCGACGGTAAAGCCAATGATATCTGGCTCACCACTTTTGACGGAGCTAAGAAAGAAGACCGCCTGATTCTGAAATCAACAGATGGCAGTTGGTGGGGGCCAGGCGGCTTCTCACAATCCGGTAGCCAACTGCTCGTGTTGCAGTATGTTTCCTCCACTCGATCCAAAGTCCACCTGCTGGATCTAGATAGCGGAGAACTGAAACTGCTCGCCGGGGATGACGATGTAGACTCCCGCAATTTTCCCGTTGGCTTTAGCCACGACGACCGCTCTGCATTCCTGATGAGTGATAAAGGGGGAGAATTCACCCAGCTGATTCGCAAAGACTTAGCCAGTGGTGATGAAAAAGTCATTACCGCTGATATCCCCTGGGACATCAACGATTTTGTTCTCAGTGAAGACGGTCGTCGCGGTGCCTTCGTGGCTAACGAGGGGGGTATGTCCTCACTCTATCTCTATAACCCGCGCAATGACCGCTATCGCAAGATCAATTCCCTCCCGATTGGCGTTATCGGCGGCATCGAGTTCAATCCTCGAGGCGATAGGCTGGCGATGTCCCTGAATACCCCAAAAACCCCTACAGATACTTTCGTTTTAGAGCTGGGCCGTCGTCCACTCTCCAGTGGTGACCTCAACCGCTGGACATTCAGCGAAGTCGGCGGCCTCGACACCGAGCAATTTGTCGAACCCCAGCTGGTGCACTATCCAACTTTCGACAAGGTAGATGGCAAGCATCGGGAAATTCCAGCTTTCATGTACAAACCACGCAACACTAAAGGCCCGGTGCCAGTCATTATTTCCATTCATGGCGGACCCGAGGGACAGTATCGCCCGCTGTTCTCCAGCACCTATCAAATGTGGTTGGAGGAGCTTGGGGCCGCAGTAATTGCTCCCAACGTACGCGGTTCTGCCGGCTACGGTAAAAGCTACCTGGCCATGGACAACGGGTATAAGCGCGAGGATTCGGTGAAAGACATCGGTGCCCTACTGGACTGGATCGCCACCCAACCAGACTTGGATGCCGAGCGGGTTGCTGTCTTCGGCGGTAGCTATGGCGGCTATATGGTGCTGGCCAGTAGTGTCTACTACTCAAACCGCCTGAAAGCTGCTGTAGATATTGTCGGCATCTCTAATTTTGTCACTTTCCTCACCAACACCAAGAGCTACCGTCGAGACTTGCGCCGGGTAGAGTATGGTGACGAACGCGATCCGAAGATGCGGGCCTTCCTGGAAAAAATCAGCCCCAACAATAATGTGGAGAAAATCCAGGTGCCGATGTTTGTGGTACAGGGACAAAATGATCCTCGAGTACCTGTTACAGAAGCCGAGCAGATCGTGGACGCCCTGCGTGAAAACGGCAACCGGGTTTGGTATATGAACGCATTAAACGAAGGACACGGTTATCGCAAAAAGGAGAATAGCGATGCCTTTACTCAAGCTACGGCATTGTTCTTTGCAGAACATTTGCTCGGCGAAGAGCGGAAAAAGAAACTGGCGCTGAAAAATTAATACGAACCCTCTAACGAAAACGGCCCTTTGGGCCGTTTTCATATCAATTCTACTAGCACCTTTTTAATCACTGCCAAATAGGGACGCCTCTATTATCGCAAGGAGATTTAAGGCAATTGTCACCAGCTACAACCATTGTCGGCTCTCCGGCCACAGCGATCGGGTTACCGTATTACTAAGGAAGTCGGTAATCATTGACATCTTCGGGAAGTAAAATGAGAGAAGGCAAATAAATGCTAGCCACTCAAGTGCCAACCAAGTGGTCCACAAGTTCTGCGCCATTGATAAAGCCATTACAGCACACAGGGTTAATCCCAGTAATACCACCTCGAGATTCCCTGATTTCGTCATTCCATTTCCCTAACAGTTTTGGGTAAAACACAGCCCCATTTACGCAGAATAATTACGAGCGCCAAAAATATCTGTGCCGATGCGCACAATGGTGGCGCCACAGGAAATCGCTGCCTCCATATCCCCGGACATTCCCATCGACAGGGTATCCATGGTTTCGTTAGGAAATTCTTCACGTAAGTGCTGCAACAAGCTGGCTAGCCTGGCAAAGGGCTCTTGTTGAGCGGTAATACCCTGTCGCTCAGCGGGAATCGTCATCAACCCGCGTAAACGAAGCCCAGGTAGTTTCACCACTTCACGCGCCAGAGCCACCAAATCCTGTGGAGCTATGCCAGACTTGCTCTGCTCGCCATCGATATTCACTTGCAGGCAGATATTGAGAGGGCCCATGTTTTTGGGGCGCTGCGATGAAAGACGCTGGGCAATTTTCAGCCGGTCGACTGTATGCATCCATTGGAACCTCTCGGCAACCGCACGGCTTTTGTTCGACTGCAACGGCCCAATGAAATGCCAGTGAATATCGAGATCAGAAAGGGCATCCTGTTTTTCCAGGGCTTCCTGCAAATAGTTTTCGCCAAAGTGGCGCTGGCCAGCCGCGTAGGCGACTCGCAAATCTTGTGGGGGTCGCGTTTTGGAAACCGCCAGCAGAGTGATTTCTGCCGGGTTGCGATCGCAGTTGTTGCAGCATGTCACAATCCGCTCACCTACTGCATTCAGGTTTTCGACGATTGTCTCTTTGCGCATATACTGGGGCCCTTACCGAAATAAGTGGCGATTTTACCTGAGCCCAAACAAGAACCATAAGGTAGCAGTATGGATATCACTGAACTCCTCGCCTTCAGCGCCAAGCAAAACGCCTCGGATTTGCACCTCTCCGCCGGTCTGCCACCGATGATTCGTGTGGACGGCGACGTGCGCCGCATCAACCTGCCAGCCATGGAGCACAAGCAGGTGCACGGCCTGATCTACGAGATCATGAATGATAAGCAGCGCAAGGATTATGAAGAGCTGCTGGAAACCGACTTCTCCTTTGAAGTACCTGGCGTGGCCCGTTTCCGTGTGAATGCCTTTAATCACAACCGTGGGGCCGGCGCTGTATTCCGGACTATTCCCTCCAAGGTACTGACCATGGAAGACCTGGGGATGGGCCAGGTCTTTAAACAGATCTCCGATACCCCGCGTGGCCTGGTGTTGGTGACTGGGCCTACCGGTTCCGGTAAGTCCACCACGCTGGCCGCGATGATGGATTACATCAACGACAACAAGTACGAACATATCCTCACCATCGAAGACCCAATTGAATTCGTACACGAGTCAAAAAAGTGTCTGGTAAACCAGCGCGAGGTACATAGGGATACACACGGCTTCGCCGAAGCTCTGCGCTCTGCATTACGTGAAGACCCGGACATTATTCTCGTGGGTGAGATGCGGGACCTGGAAACCATCCGACTGGCACTAACCGCCGCAGAAACCGGTCACCTGGTGTTCGGTACCCTGCACACCACCTCTGCAGCAAAAACCATTGACCGGGTTGTAGACGTCTTTCCTGCGCAGGAGAAAGCGATGGTTCGCTCAATGCTGTCGGAGTCACTACAGGCGGTAATCTCCCAAACCCTCCTGAAGAAAAATGGCGGAGGCCGTGTCGCCGCTCACGAGATTATGCGCGGCACCCCGGCAATCCGTAATTTGATCCGCGAGGACAAAATCGCGCAGATGTACTCGGCTATCCAGACTGGCGCCAGTGTCGGTATGCAGACCATGGACCAGTGCCTTGAGGATCTGGTGGCACGCCGTATCGTCAGCCGCGAAGTCGCGCGAGAAAAAGCCAAAATGCCGGAAAACTTCTAAGCGTTACAGCGCACCGGGGGCTCGCTGCAGGGCCCCTCAAAGTCAAAAATAAACGCGGTAAACACCCATGGAAATTGAAAGACTCCTACAACTGGTTGTAGAGAAAGGTGCATCGGACCTGTTTATCACCGCAGGCATACCACCCTCGATCAAACTGCACGGACGTGTTGTACCCTGCAGCAGTACCTCGCTCACACCAGAGAAAGCACGCGAACTGGTGGTGGGCACCATGAATGAGAAGCAGCGACGCGAATTCGCTGAACAAAAGGAACTGAACTACGCCATTGCCGTACGCAACGTAGGTCGCTTCCGGGTCTCGGCATTTTTCCAGCGCAACCTGGTGGGCATGGTGCTGCGTCGTATCGAAACGAAGATTCCCACGATTGACGGGCTTGGCCTGCCGGATGTACTCAAAGAGCTGGCGATGACCAAGCGTGGCCTGATTATTTTTGTAGGTGCAACCGGCACTGGTAAGTCTACCTCCCTTGCCTCGATGATTGGCCACCGCAATGAGAACTCCAAAGGCCATATCATCACTATTGAGGACCCGATTGAATTTATTCACCAGCATCGCGGCTGTATCGTAACCCAGCGTGAAGTTGGCCTGGATACAGAGTCCTTCGAAGTGGCCCTGAAAAATACCCTGCGTCAGGCACCGGACGTCATTCTGATTGGTGAGGTACGCTCCCGCGAGACAATGGACCACGCCATTGCCTTTGCCGAAACCGGCCATCTGTGTCTCTGTACCCTGCATGCCAACAACGCCAACCAAGCCCTGGACCGTATCATTCACTTCTTCCCGGCAGACCGCCACCAACAGTTGTTTATGGACCTGTCGCTGAACCTGAAAGCGATGGTGGCACAGCAACTGGTGCCAACACCTGACGGCGATGGCCGCCGGGCCTGCCTGGAGGTTATGATCAATACCCCGCTGATGTCGGACCTGATCCGCAAGGGCGAGGTACACAAAATGAAAGAATTGATGAAGCGTTCCGGCGAACAGGGTATGCAGACCTTCGACCAGGCCCTGTATGAACTCTACGACCGCGGCGAGATTACCTACGAGGATGCCCTCGCCCACGCTGACTCCTCCAACGACTTGCGCTTGATGATCAAACTCAAGTCCGAGTCCGATGCGGAATATTTGAATAGTGCCGCTGGCGAATTAAGCCTGCAAAATGATTCGGAATACGGCGATGGTGGCCCTCAACTGTATTAAAATTAAAGCCCATTAAGCCCGATCTCATCCAGGGGCACTGACAGCGCTGCCGTCAGTGCCTCCTCCGTATTTTTCAGATACCCTCCCTCATTCTTTAACAACAAAAAAAATCAAAGGTACCCCTATTTATTCCCAATAGTTCCCCCTTTTCAGGAGTTGCAAAGTGCCCCTTAAAAATAATATTGCCTTAGTCACCGGCGGAAGCCGTGGGATCGGTGCCGCAACGGCACGATTACTTGCCCAGCATGGATACCATATCGCCATCAGTTATCGGGAGAGAAAAGACTCGGCCGAAAGCCTGCTGAATGAACTCAAGGCCTTAGGTACTAAAGCAATCGCCGTACGCGCTGATATTTCATCAGAAGCCGATATCACCCACTTATTTAATGAAGTAGACCGGCAACTCGGCCCCCTTCAATACCTGGTGAACAATGCCGCGACACTCAAACCCCAAATGCGCGTTGAAAAAATGGAAGCGGAGCGAATTAACCAGGTACTTCGAACGAATGTTACTGGCACCCTACTTTGCTGCCGCGAAGCCATAAGAAGAATGTCGACCAAACAGGGGGGCAGCGGTGGTGCCATCGTCAATATTTCTTCTGCTGCCAGCCGCTGGGGCTCACCCAACGAATATATTGACTATGCAGCGAGTAAAGGGGCAGTAGACACCTTGACCATCGGGCTAAGCCAGGAACTTGCCAGCGAGGGAATCAGGGTAAATGGAGTACGGCCAGGTTTGATCTATACAGAGATGCATGCTGCTGGCGGAGAACCAGATCGGGTGGAGCGGCTAAAATCTACGACCCCTCTAAAACGAGGGGGACTGCCAGAAGAAGTGGCCTCTGCGATAGCTTGGCTTTTAAGCAATGAATCGTCGTTTACCACTGGCTCATTTATTGATGTCGCAGGTGGGAAATAGGGCAAGAGTTTATGTTAGAAGCATTATCTTCACTGATTGCAGCCACAGGCCTGTTACTCGGCTCTCCCGGCCCCGCACCACTCGCTCTGGCAGCTTCAGGAGCAACCTTTGGAGTGAGGCAAAGTACCGGTTTCCTTATCGGTATCCTGCTTGGGTTATGCGTAGCCATTGTCGGTGCCACTGCCGGTGTAGCCGCCCTGCTTTCTGCCTGGCCCGAGGCTCGTTTGACAGTGCAGATATGTGGAGCACTTTACATTGGCTACATCGCATTCAAAATTGCCACGGCACCGGTACTGGTTCAGGAACAGTCGGCAGCAGCCCAACCGCCATCCCTTTTGGATGGGTTTATTTTTAATCTGCTCAATCCAAAAGCCTACGCCGCTTTTTTTGCGATCTTTTCCCAGTTTCTACTGCCTATCGAAGAGAGCGGTTTCAGCTATCTTGCCACAGGATTGGTCTGCTTGATTGTCGCTGCTGTAGTGGATTTTATCTGGCTATACCTTGGGGGCAGCCTGCGGCCAGTTTTCCACAAACCAAAACAAGCGAGAGTAATCAGAGTGAGCTTTGCTCTATTGATGGTAGCTGCAGTATTGTTTGTTTTTCTGCGTTAAAAACTGAATACTCAGCATATCTCCGTAATTAGTGCTTTTACAGAGGGCAGCATGCGTCGGCTTACCAGCGGCGCCTCTGCTACACCATCCAACTCCACCCGATAATTTCCACCCTCCCTGCGCAAACCGGCGATATATTCCACAGCGACCAGGGCGCTGCGGTGTACGCGCACAAAGCGATCGCCGAACTCACTCTCCAACTCCTTAAGGGACTCATCCAAAATTGTTTCGCCGGCAAGATGGTGAGCTACCACATATTTACTATCGGCAACCAGGCAACGGATCGTATCCACTTCCAGTAATTCCACTCCCCGGCGGCTGACAGCTTTGATGCGGCTTCGATGATCGGGTGCTTCTGATCCCTGCTCTTCCAGCATTTTTTGTTGGGGTTTGCTGAGGCGCTGTACCTTTGTAATAGCCTGGCGCAACAGCTCTAAAGTGACCGGTTTTAACAAGTAGCCCACTGCTGAAGTTGCGAATGCCGGCAAGGCAAATTCATCGTGGGCAGTGCAAAAAATAACTGCCGGTGGGCATTCGCGAACAGATAACTGTTGTGCCAATTCCAAACCACTGCCACCGGGCATTTCGATATCTAGCAATACAAGGTCCGGATCGAGTATCTGCACCTGCACTAGTGCGGTTTCAATATCGGCTGCCTCACCGATCACTGTGCAGTTATCGATCGCGGCCAATTGCCGCTGTAGGCGCGCACGGGCCAGGGGTTCATCGTCGACAATCAGGACTCGCAGCTGGGTCACTCCATCACCTCGGCTTTTCTAGTGGTAGATACAGCGGCCTTTGTCTCCCGCAGAGCCGCCTCCCGGGGAAACAAGGGTAGCTGCAGGGCCACTCTGTAGTGTCCATCCTCCCGACAGGCGGTAAACATAAAGCGATTGCCGTAATAAGCGGACAGGCGTTGGCGGATATTTTCCATCGCCATGCCATTATTTTCCCGGGAGGTGTGCACAGTTTCCTGGGGCAAGGGGTTTTCGATAGCAATCCTGAGAACACCACTTTCAACTTCAACTCGTACGTTGATTTCCCCACCTTCACGCAATTTAGCCACGCCGTGTAACACCGCATTTTCAAGCAGGGGCTGTAGCAACATACTGGGTAACTGGATGTCATTCAGTCCTTCACCCAATTGCCATTCTTGTCTCAGGCGATCCCCCAGACGCAATGCCTCGATCTCCAGGTAGCGCTGCGCCAGCAAAATCTCCTGCCGTAAAGGCACCAGTTTTGGATCGGCTAGGCTGGCCCTGAACAGAGCACACAAATCCTCTACCAGTCGTTCGGCACGATCTGGGTCCACAGCGATCAGGCTGGCCAAGCTATTCATACTATTAAACAGAAAGTGGGGACGGATACGGGATTGCAACGCCTCAATACGTGCGCCGAGCTCCGCTTGTTGCTGGTTATATAACTGCTGCTGCAAATAGGCGTAGCGCAAAACCACCCCAGAGCAAATGGCCCCCAGCAAGCAATCACTGGCCAGGCCCCACCAATCGAAATCAGCCTGTAACAGCAGTACGCGCAGATAGCGCTGTATTCCCATCACGCTTATCAATACCGCCAGCACCGCTATAAAGCTGATAGCACCGGCGCGCTTGTGCGAGAGCTTGGCCAAAAGGGGGCGCAGGCGGCAGAGTACAGCTGCAGAGGGCAATATCACCCACTGGATAACCAGAGAGATCAACCCCAGGCGCTGCCAGCTGAATTCTCGCAACCCATCCAACGCCAATACCAGCACCAGGGCCAACAGTTCTCCCATCAGCACCAGTGCTGCCAGGGAAGTGACGCTGCACAAATCCGGCAGGAAAGGCAAAACACCAGGAAGCGCAGAATCCTTGTTATCAGTATCAGTTTTTCGAATTTTCTGCGATATAATGCCTGCCGGCCTGGAGTTTGACATGCAATTGTTATTCTTGACTGTCCCTAACGTTTAAAGCGCAAGATACCACCAAGCTCCCCGGCCTTTCACCTCACTGCAGCCAGGAAAACCATGAGCAACGAAAAAGCCCCCACCGATTCCGCCAATAACCCGGCCGCCAAACTCTGGGGAGGCCGCTTCAGTGAAGCCACTGATGCCTTCGTAGAGAGGTTCACCGCCTCAGTCACCTTTGACCAACGCATGGCATTGGAGGATATCCAAGGCTCTCTCGCCCATGCCCAGATGCTCTCTGAGGTAGGGGTATTGAGTACAGATGAATATCAAAAGATCGCCCATGGCCTGAAGGAAATAGCAGAGGAAATTAAGGCAGGGGAGTTCCCGTGGTCAGTGCAGCTGGAAGATGTGCACATGAATATCGAGGCGCGCCTGACTGAGCGCATCGGTGCCACCGGTAAAAAACTGCACACTGGCCGCTCCCGCAACGATCAGGTAGCAACGGATATTCGCCTATGGCTGCGGGGGCGCATCGATAGGATTGCAGGCGAGCTAACCCGCTTGCAAACCGGCCTGGTAGCGCTGGCGGAACGCGAAGCGGGCACTATTATGCCGGGCTTTACTCACCTACAGAGCGCTCAACCGGTGACTTTTGGCCACCACCTACTGGCCTGGAACGCCATGCTTACCCGGGACTATGAGCGCTTGATGGACTGCCGCAAGCGAGTCAACCGCTCTCCCCTGGGCGCAGCCGCACTGGCCGGCACCAGTTACCCTATTGATCGCGCACGCACTGCTGAATTACTCGGTTTTGATGCCCCGACCGAAAACTCTCTGGATTCCGTCAGCGACCGGGATTTCGCCATTGAATTCTGCGCTTTCGCCGCGCTGCTGCTCACTCACCTTTCCCGAGCGAGCGAGGAGCTGGTCCTTTGGACTTCGAGCCAGTTCGATTTTATTGATCTACCGGATCGCTTTTGCACCGGCTCCTCCATCATGCCACAGAAGAAAAATCCGGATGTGCCTGAGCTGGTACGCGGTAAAACCGGCCGTGTAAACGGGCACCTAGTCGCCTTACTGACTCTGATGAAAAGTCAACCGCTGGCATATAACAAGGACAACCAGGAGGATAAAGAACCGCTGTTTGACGCCGCCGACACCGCTCTGGATTGCCTGCGCGCGTTTGCAGATATGATACCGGCTCTCAAGGCGAAAAAAGACAATATGCTGGAGGCGGCCGCCAAGGGCTTTTCCACCGCGACGGACTTGGCGGATTACCTTGTACGCAAAGGTGTTGCCTTCCGTGATGCCCATGAGATCGTCGGTCAATCAGTATCCTTTGCCATTGAACAAAACAAGGACCTGGCTGAACTAAGCCTGGAGCAACTACAACAATTTTCTGCTGAAATCAGCGAGGATGTATTTGAAGTGCTCACCCTTGAGGGCTCGGTGGCCGCCCGTGACCATATCGGTGGTACCGCACCCAATCAGGTACGTGCGGCCTGTGCGCGCGCACGTGAAGCAATCAAACAGCGCTGTTAGTGGATTTGAAGTTAAAGCCCGGCTTTCCGGGCTTTCTAAAAAGCCAAATTACTGCGGTTAGGGCCCCAGCCCCAAGCTGACCTCTTCGCCCTGCTGCTCACTCAGCACACGATCAAGCAGAGTGGTCAGATCCTCCCCGGTAGTGCCGCATTTCCAGCCGGGGTTTTCAAAGGCCAGGTGATAACCGCCGGATTTAGCTGCCACCCACAATTCGCGACTGGCCGACTGGCGAGAGAGAATCACCTGGCTTCCATTATCCTCCAGCGTAAGAGTTAAAACCGACCCACTACGCTCGTAATCGATGTCCCAATCACACTCATCCAGGGCATCCTCTATCGCCATCAGGCTCCGCTCAATGGCCGCTTCGTATTCCGCTTGGCTCATCTTTTGTTACTTCTGTTACCGTCTACTGTGATGAATTTATTCGGCCGCTATACTATCAGGCTTTTGCCGAACACCGCTTCGAAAGCCCGAGCGCAGGATGTCACCCATGCCGAAAAAAATACTTCTCCCGCTCCTCACGCTACTAGGTGCCTCCGCACTGATTGCAGGCTGTGGCCAGAAGGGCCCGCTGTACTTACCTCAGGCACCGGCAGAGCCCGCGCCGAGTATTACTACTGGCCCGCCCAATACGGCGCCTACCAGCAGCACTGCAGTGGAGCCCAGTGGACCAGCCATTGAACCGGCCGGTGAAGCTGTGCCTGAACCATTAGGAGAAGAGCCTCTGTATGAAGAATACCCAGAGGAGCAAGAAACTGAGAAATGAGTGAATTCAGTTATCGCAACGGCAGCCTTTGGGCTGAAGACGTCTCCCTCGAGCAGGTTGCCGAGCAATTCGGCACTCCCACCTATGTATACAGCCGCGCTCATTTTGAGCGGCAATACCGGGCCTATGCCGATGCCCTGGGCAACCATCCCGGCCTGATCTGCTACGCGGTCAAGGCTAACAGCAATCTTGGCATACTCTCATTACTGGCTCAGCTGGGGTCAGGCTTCGATATCGTCTCTGGCGGTGAGCTGGAGCGTGTATTACTGGCAGGCGGTGATCCCTCACAGATAGTCTTTTCCGGTGTGGGCAAAACTGCCAATGAGATGCGCCGCGCGCTGGAAGTGGGTGTGCACTGCTTCAATATCGAATCTGAAGCTGAATTGCTGCGCCTGGAGCAGGTAGCTGCCGAATGCGAAACCGTCGCCCCAATTTCCCTGCGCGTAAATCCGGATGTCGACGCGCAAACTCACCCCTATATCTCCACCGGTCTCAAGGAAAACAAATTCGGCATCGCTATTGATTGTGCCCTGAAAGTCTATCTAGGTGCAGCCAAGTCCCCCCACTTGAAAATAATTGGTGTGGACTGCCATATCGGCTCTCAGCTCACTGAAGTCGCACCTTTCCTCGATGCCCTGGATCGACTCCTGGTTTTGGTAGATGACCTCGCCGATAAAGGCATCCAATTAGAGCATTTGGACCTGGGCGGCGGCCTGGGCGTGCGCTATCGAGGTGAAGAGCCCCCACCGGTGGCGGATTACCTCGAGGCAGTACTTAAGCGCATTGGCGATCGCAATCTCGGCTTGGTCCTTGAACCAGGGCGTTCAATCGCCGCCAATGGCGGTGTGCTTCTGACCCGCATTGACTATCTAAAGCGCACGCAGGAGCACAATTTCGCCATCGTTGACGCGGCAATGAACGATAATCTGCGTCCGGCCCTGTACCAGGCCTGGCAGGATATAGTGCCGGTGACCCCCGATCACGGGGAAAACGCCATGTGGGATATCGTCGGGCCAGTATGCGAAACCGGTGATTTCCTCGGCAAAAACCGGGCCCTGACTCTACGACAGGGTCAGCTGCTAGCCATGCTCTCTACCGGTGCCTACGGATTTACCATGAGTTCTAATTACAATAGCCGGCCACGGGCAGCGGAAGTGCTGGTCGACGGTAGCAACACCTACCAGGTAAGGGCGCGGGAAAGCTTTAGCGACCTGGTGCGGGGAGAAACCCCGGTACCGGAGAAAGCCTGATTCTTTGTGGCGAAATAGATGTCAAAATAAAGATTTTAGTGCCACCATCTCTGGGGGCTACGCGAACACCCCACAGACAGGCTGTTCGATACTTATAAAATCTCGACATATTGGTAATGCCAATCGATGGTGACCAGGTGGACCAGGAAACACCTGTGTCGCCACGGCATATTCGAGCCTGAGAGGCATCCATATCCGTCAGGTACACAAAATCATTAGAGAAATGGAATGCGCGTTAAATTCAGCAAGATGCATGGGCTTGGCAACGATTTTGTGATGCTCGACGGCATCAGTCAAAGAATCAAACTATCCCCCGACAAAATTCGTCGAATTGCCGACCGCTGCCTAGGCATTGGTTGCGATCAGGTTTTACTGGTGGAATCTCCCCGCGACCCCGATGCAGACTTCCGCTACCGAATATTCAACGCCGATGGCAGTGAAGTGGAAAATTGCGGAAATGGCGCGCGTTGCTTCGCCCGATTTGTGCGCGACCGCCGCCTCACCGGCAAGAAGCGTTTAAAAGTCGAAACGGCCGGTGGCATCCTGCAACTTAAAGTCATGGATGGCGACCAAGTAAGCGTCAATATGGGCGCACCAGTGCTGGAGCCGGAACAAATCCCCTTCAGTGCCGATCGCTACGCTGACAGTTACCCCATTGATGTCCTTGACGAGACATATACCATCGGTGCCGTATCTATGGGCAATCCCCACGCGGTACTGCTGGTTGAGGATGTACAGCAAGCCCCAGTTGACCAGTTGGGACCGCTAATTGAAGCTCACCCGCGCTTCCCACAAAAGGTCAACGTGGGCTTTCTACAAATCGACTCCCGTGACGAAGCGCAACTGCGTGTGTTTGAACGAGGGGTGGGAGAAACTCGTGCCTGCGGCACCGGTGCTTGCGCGGCAATGGTTTATGCCCACCAGCGCGGGCTTGTGGATGAGAAGGTTGAAATTCACCTTCCCGGTGGCAAGCTGACAATTCACTGGAGTGGGCCAGGCCAGCCGGTTACTATGACCGGGCCCGCAACAACAGTTTTCCACGGGCAAATCATTATTTGAATAATTTTGCGGGCAAGATGGCGGCTATCCGACCTCCCTGGGAACTCTGTAGTACCTTTCGATAGTGGGTCCTTACCCACTGGGACTGTCATTTCACCCAAAACCCGAGCCAATAATGTAAATGGACCATGATGGAACAGACAGACGCCAATCAGAGCTCTGAAGAGATTGTCGCCGGCAGTCACAAGGAAACACAGCGGGATGACAAGCTTCTAGCTCGGCAGGTGGCTCGCTACCTGATGCAAAACCCCGAATTCTTTGTCGACCGGATGGACCTACTCGAAACCATCAAGCTACCGCGGGAAAATGGGAAGACCGTGTCTCTGATGACACATCAAACCAACCTCTTGCGAGAGCGCAATATTGAAATGCGCCAGCGCTTGGACCAACTACTGCACAATGCCCGTGACAACGACCAACTCTTCTTTAACAGCCGCCGCCTGATCCTAGCCCTTCTTGAAGCTCAGGACATCGGCGAAGCAACAGACGCTCTCTATTCCAGCTTTGCTAATGATTTCAATGTGGAATTCACCAACCTGACCCTATTTGGACCACTACCCAGTGCCCGCAGCCTGGGACAGGTACAAACCAGCTCACACGCAGGTGCAGAAACGGCAATTGGAGGAATTTTGCGTAATGGTCGCCCAGTATGTGGTGCCTTACGCCCCGGCGAGAAAGAATTCCTTTTTGGTGAAAGCTGGCAGGATGTCGCTTCCGCGGCGGTGGTTCCCTTAGGTAACCAGTTGGGCGTGCTCGCCGTTGGCTCTTCTGACCCTCAGTACTATCGATCAAGCCTCGGCACCCTGTTTCTTTCCTACATTGGCGAAGTATTAGAGCGCCTGCTGCCCAGTCTGATGGGGCGCTGAGACTGCACCTTCCAAAGCCCGGAAGGATCTTTAAAAAGAAATTGCCGCCATCCTCACTGCAGGGGCGGCAATCCCTCAGGCGCTAAATAGGACGACTGCCGTATTTAGGCTGCGGTTTACGCGGGGGATCGGCAGTAACTTCCGGGTCAATTTCACTAATTGCCCCGCCGCTGGCGAGAAATTCCTCCACATCCGTGCTCAACTGGCTTCTGGCACGTTCACGGGAGGTAATAGAGCGTTCTTCGGCAAATTCCTCAGACTCTTTGCTGCGGGAGCTCTTGCCTTGATCTTCATAACCATCTTTCATAGCTAAAACCCTGTAACCCTTACTCCTGTTACAGAGGGAGTACCTCTGTGCCGCCCCTTCCCGCGGCGAGAATGAAACCGAAAGCCACAATCTGTGGCGATCCCCTACCGCATCAAAGCGGCGATTAATATATAGGCACTCTCGATCTGAGCCGCCAGCCACAAGCAGCCGGTACAGTAGAGTTTTTTGTTGGGACAAAAACCGGGGAATATTACGGTTTGCTATGGGGAATTTAGCGACAATACGGCAACCCACCATTGCAAATAACCTAAAGGCATCTAGGAGGACTAAGGTTTTGAAATAACAAAGCCCCGGAAGGGGCTTGTATAGGCACCAGACACAGATGGCCTGAGAGAAGAGAATAACTAAGTTTGCTGCCGATTAAACAGCCTCAGATCCGGTTTCGCCGGTCCGAATACGGATCACTTCTTCCAGTGCTGTAATAAAGATTTTTCCATCACCAATCTTCCCGGTCTGTGCAGCTTTGGTAATCGCTTCAACAGCAGAGTCCACCATATCGTCGTCGACCGCTAACTCCAGCTTAACCTTGGGTAGAAAATCCACCACATACTCAGCGCCACGGTAGAGCTCCGTATGCCCTTTCTGGCGACCAAAGCCCTTTACTTCAGTTACTGTCATCCCCTGAACCCCAACCTCAGACAATGCGGTACGCACGTCATCCAATTTGAAGGGCTTTACAACGGCCGTAATCAATTTCATTTCTTGTATTTCCCCTGATTTGTCTTCTTTGCGGGAACCTCAGTCAGATAGCGCCCCTACATGGGGCAGTATCGTCGCAGGACAACTATTTGCTCATAAATTCCGGGTAAGCTTCCATACCACATTCAGCCAAGTCAACACCCTCTTGTTCTTCATCTTCGCTGACACGAATACCGGTCACCAACTTAAGCAGATACCACACGGCAAAGGAAGTGACAAAAACCCAGAAGAAAATAGTCAATGCACCAACGAACTGGCCAATAAAAGAGGCACCTTCATTGGTCACTGGAACCAATAACAGACCAAGCAAGCCGACAACACCGTGCACAGAAATAGCACCAACCGGATCATCAATTTTCAACTTGTCCAAAGTGATAATAGAGAAAACTACCAGGACTCCAGCAACCATACCGAACAGGGTCGCCTGTAACGCAGTCGGCGTAGATGGTTCTGCAGTAATAGCCACCAAGCCGGCCAAGGCTCCATTCAACAACATAGTGAGATCAGCCTTCCCAAATAGCAGGCGGGCAGTAATTAGTGCGGCTATAGCCCCACCTGCTGCAGCGGCATTGGTGTTGAGAAATACCATAGCCACAGAATGCGCGCTGGCTGCATCTCCCAGCTTCAACACGGAACCGCCATTAAAACCAAACCAGCCCATCCACAAAATAAATGTACCAAGGGTTGCCAGCGGCAAGTTTGCACCGGGAATGGCATAGACCTGCCCATTGGGACCGTACTTACCTTTTCGGGCACCCAACAGTAGAACACCTGCCAGCGCGGCAGCAGCACCAGCCATATGAACAATGCCGGAACCGGCAAAGTCAGAGAAGCCAAGATCACTCAAACTGTACAGTCCAAATACATCTTTGCCGCCCCAGGTCCAGGAACCCTCAAGCGGGTAAATAAACCCTGTGAGCACTACAGCAAATGCGAGGAAGCTCCACAGCTTCATGCGCTCTGCAACGGCACCAGATACAATGGACATTGCGGTAGCAACAAATACTACCTGGAAGAAAAAGTCGGAAGCACCGGAATATACCGAGTCCCCTTCAAAGCCATTCTTGGCAGAGTCGGCCAATACACCTTCAAGACTAAAGGCCTCTATGCCTGCAAGCATCCAGCTGCCATCATACATAATGGCGTAACCGGTCATCAGATACATAATGCATGCAATTGCAAATAGCGCGACATTTTTAGTCAGAATTTCAGTGGTGTTTTTTGAGCGCACCAGGCCTGCTTCTAACATGGCGAAGCCTGCAGCCATCCACATCACTAGTGCACCACACATTAGAAAATAAAACGTATCAATTGCATATTGCAATTGAAATACTTGATTCTCCATTTCTCTCTCCGTTTAATTCTTAGAATTTTAAAATTATTTATTGATTATTACTGACTCAAATAGCTTCACTACCGGTCTCTCCAGTACGTATGCGAACCACCTGTTCAAGATTAGCCACAAAAATTTTGCCGTCGCCGATTTTTCCGCTTTGTGCACTGGAGCCAATTACTTCCAATGCTTCATCCAGTTGCTCCTCAGTTACAGCAATTTGCAACATGGTTTTAGGCAAAAAATCCACTACATACTCTGCGCCCCGATATAATTCTGTATGGCCTTTTTGCCGGCCAAATCCTTTCACTTCACTGACTGTAACGCCTTTAACACCGGCCTCTCGCAGAGCATCCCGCACTGAATCCAATTTGAAGGGCTTGATAATTGCAGTAATCAGTTTCATGGATCTCCCCCACAAAAAAATAATGCCCGCTAACAATTGCGGGCGTTTTTATTACCAGGCGTAGGTTGCTCCAGCGAGCAAGGTGGGTTCACACCAGTCGGTATCGAAACACTCTCTGTCGCTCACATCAGTGCCAACAAAAGCAGCGCTCAGAGTAAGGCCGCCAAAATTTTTACTGAGAGTTGCGGAGTAATCGATATAAGAGTCGGATTCGTACAGAAATATTTCTTCATCAAATAGGTTTAAACCAACATGAAGGTCTAAACTAAAATCAGAAGGCAAAGAAAAGCTGTAACCTGCATATGGATAATAAAAATTGCCTGAATCGGCCCAATAATCATCTGAATATGCAAAACCTAATGTTAGATCGGAGAAGGTTAGGCTTCCATAGATCTCTTGATAATCTTCATCGCGACCACTTCCATGATAGGCGTAATAAATATATCCAATATCATAGCTTATAGATTCATTAATTTCTGTGGAGTAACCACCGTAGAAATCTTGCTCATAATCAGTTTCATCACTGCCATAATCAAAATCCACTTGGGAAGCCCAGGTACCCAAATAAAAGCCATTACCAACATCCAGATCCATTCCAGCCTGAATTACTGGCCTTCCATCACTTTGACTAATACCTCGAAACTTGTAATCTGAAACCAATCCAGCATTAACACTGAAACTTGGATCACTTTGCTCGGCAAAAGATATATTGCTAATAGCTAGTGCTAGGGCAGCGCCAGAGAAGACAGTGGCGATTTTGTTCATTTTAGTTTTCACCTTTAATCCTCCAAGATTTATTAAGTCTGAAATTTTTTGATTCTTGAAATGGCGCCGCCTGCAACCGGTCCTTTACTGTCGGGTATGACAGAGGGTCTCTTGCGTCTTGTGAACCGCTACTTTCCCGGACTCCCAGTGATCGTAAATGGCACACCTGCCCTGACTGTTTGCAGAGTTGATGCCAAAGCCGCAGCACTCAATAAAATCAATGAGTTAGATAAGAAAATGAGAAATTGAAATAAATACGAACAGAGCGCCCGCAAACCAGTGCGCACCAAGATGGCTCCAATTGTCGGTATATGCACAGAAGTGGGGAGTTCCTGCAGGAGCAAAGTTCAGAATAGTGCACCTTTAGGCAACTGTTGCGGCAAAACTCTGTGGGTTACAATCCAGTGCCAAAAGATATGAATTACTCAGTAAGGAGCTGCCTGTGGCTGCGGATAAACTGCAACAGCTACTGAAAGAACTGCAACAACAGGGCGCAGTGGTCAGCAATGACCTACGCAACGCTTTGGAAGTGTCTCTGGATAAGCTACCGCTGGTATCCCAGCGCGAATTCGATACCCAGGTGGAAATATTGAGGCGCACCCGTGAAAAACTGGCGCGCCTGGAAGATAAAGTGGAAATGCTGGAGCAAGCTCTGGCACAAAGGGATAACCAAGCCGAAGACTGAACTCTCCGGCAACCATTTCAGGAATGAAATTGTGAGCCTCTCAGTAACCCATGCCCGAGCCCAGTTAGGGGTATCTGCCCCACTAGTTACCGTAGAGACTCACTTGGCCAATGGCCTCCCCGCATTTCATATAGTGGGCCTTCCTGAAGCGGCAGTGCGAGAGAGTCGCGATCGGGTGCGCAGCGCCCTGATCAACAGCCATTTTGAGTTCCCCCAGCGTCGTATCACAGTCAATCTCGCCCCCGCCGACCTTCCCAAAGAAGGTGGTCGCTACGATCTCGCCATTGCCATAGGCATACTCGCTGCTTCGGGGCAGGTTCCCGCTGAAGCCTTGGAAAACTACGAGTTTATCGGGGAATTAGCCCTTACCGGCGCTCTACGTGAAGTGAGCGGTAGCTTACCCGCTGCCATTGCCTGCTCGGCCGCCGGACGCAAACTGGTAGCTCCCCGGGAGTGCGGAGCTGAAGCAGCACTGGCTGAGGGTGAAACTCTAATCGCCAGCTCCCTGCTGCAGATCTGCGCGGAGTTGCATGGACGTGAAAGCCTGTCCCAAGCCGTAAAATCTCAGGAGGAGCCCACCATCCAGTGCGCAGACCTCGCAGATATTCGCGGTCAGCTTAAAGCCAGACGCGCCCTGGAAGTAGCCGCAGCCGGGGGGCACAACCTGTTGTTCTATGGCCCTCCGGGAACAGGCAAAACCATGTTAGCCAGTCGTCTGCCCGGTATATTGCCACCACTCACAACTGCCGAGTCGATTGAGGTCGCCGCTGTCTACTCCAGTGCCGGTATGCCTCACCAAAGCCAGAGACCTTTTCGGGCTCCACATCACAGCGCTTCACCAACCGCTTTGGTCGGTGGCGGCAGTACTCCAAAGCCAGGTGAAATCTCACTCGCCCATTGCGGAGTATTGTTTCTCGACGAGATGCCAGAGTTTCCCCGCCATGCCCTGGAAATCCTGCGGGAGCCCCTGGAGAACGGTGAAGTGCGCATCTCCCGGGCACGCGCCCAGGTTACTTATCCCGCGAATTTTCAACTGGTAGGCGCAATGAATCCCTGCCCATGCGGCTACTTGGGTGAGCCCCGCTGTCGCTGTACTCCGGACCAGATAGACCGATATCGCAATAAACTGTCAGGCCCCTTGCTGGATCGTATCGATATGCAGATAGAGGTTGGTGCTATGAATGCTGTGCAACTGCAGGATGCAGCTCCTGGGGAACCATCCGAAAGTGTGCGGGTAAGGGTTTGCGCTGCACGGCAACTACAGGTTCAAAGGCAAGGAAGTACCAACAACCTTTTAAAAGGGGCAGAGCTGGAAAAACACTGTACCCTGGGGGATAAAGAGAAACATCTACTGCGCCAATCAGTGGAAAAACTGGGCCTTTCCGCACGCAGTTACCACCGAGTGCTCAAAGTGGCTCGCACCCTGGCGGATCTCGCCAAGCAAGAAACGATAAGCTCCACGCAGATTGCCGAGGCTCTGGCTTACCGAAACCTTGATAGACGCCAGGTGGCCAGCTCTTTCAATTAGTTAATTCCTATAGACCAGAATCCTGTCATTTAATGCTGATAGGTGGCATTTCCCTAGATTACTACATCAGCCACTAGCGGTTGACGTCTTTTGATATATAGTTATCATGATAACTATATTGATACTTTGGAAAAGCGACTGTGAAAAGCCATCTATTTATCATTGCCAAAATCTCACCAAAGGCGGAGTTCTTCGAACAAGCCAAACGGGCAATCCTATCCATAGTTCCAAATACCTTGGAAGAGGAGGGCTGCCTGCAGTTTGCTGTACACCAGGATAAGAAAAGCTTGTTTTTATACGAAGAGTGGTGCAGCCAGGAAGACCTCGATAGGCATTACGCCATGCCCTACATCGTACCGATTTTTGAAGCTTATAAAGACTGGCTAAAAGAACCTGTAGAAATCAATAAGCTGGAAAGATTGGTGTAGCTCCCTATGTTTTTTCTTAAAGAACTACCTTCACAACAAATGGTGGAAGGCTATGCAAAGCAGTTTTCTGTAAATAACCCCAAAGCGATTCAGGATGCTCTCACCATAATGCGGGATGCGAGCCTGCTTTTGCGGGAGCTGGAAAGTTATTTTTCCGACCATGGGACATCCCAACTACGGTTTTTGATAATGATCGTTATCGACCGGGAACCGGAAAGAAATAGCTTACTGGTTTCGGAGATTGCAGAGCGTATCGATATTTCCCGGCCAGTAATGACGCGCACACTTAAAAGTATGGTGGAGGATAGACTCATCACCATGAAAGCAGATTCCAGTGACGGCCGGGCTAAATGTGTAGCACTCACTACAGACGGAAAGTACTTTTTACAAAAAATATTGCCTGGATACTTCCGGATGATATCCAATTTTATGGAAGGCTTAAAATAATGAATAAATCTATACTACATGCCCTGTGTATATGGGCATTGGTTTATCCGATTGTCACTCTTTTACTATTGGCAATAAAAGCACTGGATCTACAAATTGCGATAGGACTGAAATCTTTGATCATGACAGGAATTCTCGTCCCCCTAATGTATTTCTATCTTGTGCCAAAAGTACATCGCTTGTTGGAAAAGTAAATATAAAAGCAGAAGACGGATAGCAAATATAAGGGCTAAATCCCAGCTTGGTCATCAAGCTGGGGATATTCAACCAAGCTTACATTGGCCAAAGAAAAAATTCTGAGTATATTTATCGCTAATTACTACTGGGGGAACTGACTAATATATGCCCCTGCTTAACACCAATATAAATCTTATCGAGAAACCCAAGATCCTCCAGAGGGTTACCCTCTAATATTAAGAAGCTGCCCTCCGCACCTTCAGAAAACGAGCCCAAGTGGCGCTCTGGGAACATCCACTTTGGAGTATCCATAGTTAGGGACTTCAGCAATACTTCTCTCGGTGCAATATCCAGAGTATCCAGGTAACGAATTTCACGAAGCACCGTACCGGAGAAGTTGTCACTCCCCATTAATAAGGGTACGCCCGCATTGCGTAAACGAGAAAGATTATCTTTTTGAACCGTCTGGATTTCCTTCAATTCATCTTCAGGATAGCTATGCTCAGAAGGCACACTGGCAGTAGCAATCAGCTTGGTACCTTGCTTAGCAGCCGCAGCAATAACAGCATCGCTTAACACATAATCCTGTCTATCAAACCCTTCATTTCTTGCGATTCGATACCCGGGCAAATGACCCAAGATATCTACACCCGCTTTTATAGCTACCATGGCATCATGAGCGGTATCCACATGAGCCACCACCGGAATCCCCAATTTATGCGCACGCTCGACAATAACCGGCACCAGCTTAGGATTGAGGCCATTAACTCCAAGGTATTTCTTATCACCATGGCGCTCCTCAAACTTTTCACTGCCAACAAGTATAATTTTAATAAAAGAGGGATGGTTAGCTTCAACTTTCTCCCATATTTGATCTAGATCCCCTTTATCCTCTGCCACCATGACCATTTCCTGGGCGCTTTTTAATTCATCATTGGTGACATTTTTTTTACCATTTAAAATCACCCTTAGGGGATGGCCATCAGAAGCCGTTATGCAGTCTGAGGCAAATAAAACATCCATGGTATCTTCACCGCTAAACTGCGTTTCCAACCCCTTACCAAAGCTGCACATCTGCACACTGTAAAAAACTCCGGACTTCACTTGCAAGGCCTCAAAATTCTTAATACCCCAAGGGTTTTGCAGATTGTGATTATGCCCCTCGGCATACGGTGGTACTACAAATTTTCCTCTGGCATCAATGATGTAATCAACTTCTTGCGGCCGAGTCCTGGTCAAGAGGCCATTCTCATCAACAAACCAGATCGCTGGCTTAAAACCCATTCCATCAAACCACTTCCCCCCTTCAATGGCAAAGGCATCAGCGTTGGCAACCTGCTGATATAGAAGCAAAGAAAAAATATAAGCCAATTTCAAAAAATAAAATTGAGATCCAGCATTCTGCTTGGGATACTTTTTGAATAATTTTGTAAACATCACATATTACTCTGCAATAACTATTACAATCTAAATCCAGTAGGGGACGTTAAAAATTTAACCATGTAATTTCATATGCCCAGAGAGATTCTATTGTGAATTACTTGCAAGTTTTTTCTCCAGATTTTTGCCAGCTTTAGCTGCATATTTCTCGCAGCTAACCGCTTTCTTCTGCTTAGCTGTATCACGAAACACCCATCCACTTGCGCCCGCATGAGGTGTGATAAGTAGGTCACAGGGTAATTTACGCACCCGTTCAAAGCTCATTCGGTAATCTTGAACAATATCGGGATAACGGAGATTATTGACCAACTGATAACCTGGAGCCGTAAGGCTATCTACATAAGCGATATCGATAACCTTACTATCAACAGTATCCTGCCAAGTCCAAGCCATACTGCCAGGAGTATGCCCCGGAATAAAATGTACACGAAGTCGTAAGTCCCCAAGGACAACTTGCTCTCCATGATGCAGGATACGGTCCGCGTTTACTGATGGGTATAAAATTTGATCTGCAAAATGAATATCATTAGCGCCACCACGAGCCATCAATACTGCCGACTCAGCATTTGTCACTACCTGGGCGCCGGTAATACGTTTTAGCTCGGCCAGGGGACCGATATGATCTGCATGGGCATGACTGTGCAAAATTAATTTCAGGTCAGTGGGTGCAATTCCCAATCTGCGCATATTTCCCAATAAGTGCTCAGCCGTCTGCTCCATTCCTCCATCAATTAGAATCGCACCTTCTTTACCCTTTAGCAATAAAGAAGTAATTCCCTGGGTACCTATCTGCCATGTATTATCCGCTATCTTTAGCGGCGCTACCGGCTGACGCCAGGATTCCGGCACTTTATAGGTATCCAGTTGCGGCAATACAGAGAAATTTTCTGCCATCGTAATACTGGAATAAGTTGCCATTACTATTGCGGCTAATTTGATTCTTATATTCATCTATAGGTCTCTATTTCTTTTTTCCTGTATCGGAGATACATCCAGGAGCTCCATTCAGTACAGCGTCTTCAATCCAGCCAGTAATCCGCTCAAATACCTCACCTCGGTGACTGTTCCCATCAGTATCTGTCATAAAGTGATCGTAATCAGCATACTCCCAATAAGTCAGCTCACAGCGCCCGGCGGAAACATAAGCATCTCTCGCTGCACGGCCGGAACTGACCGGAGCAGATTTATCCTCTGCGCCCTGAATCAACAAGACAGGGGCACGACTGTCCAGTAAGTCATTGACCGGTACCCGATCAGCGACATCGGCCCACCAACGCATAGAGTTTCCACCCCAGATTTCCGCGCTTTTGGGGTTGGCTCGGGCATAGGCAAGTTTGACATCCACCTCTTTAGCGACATGGGGTGGAACCAAACCCTTTAACACCTGAGCAAACGACTCCCCCAACCCGCTTGAAAAAACCACTGCGGCATCGGGATTTAACCTGGGCGCCAATCGGGCAACAAGGTCACCGCCCTCGGAACCACCAAACAGGACCAGCTTGCCATTCCACCAATCGGCCCCGCGTAGTTCGTCAACAATTTGCTCAACATCTAGCGTACGCTGCTCAACAGTATGATTGGCTATGTATTCCTGAGAACAATCTTTAAATTGTTCTTCGGGGCTGTCGGTATGGGTTACTCCATATTTCTCTACCATTAATACGGCATAATCTACAGCCATCTCTTTGGCCTGCTGAAGAGTGGTGTTTTTAATTGCCGGTAAACAGCCAGAGCCCTGGGCCATCAGGAACAAACCAATTTTTCCTTTATTCGCTGGTTTTTCCAGAGACCAATAAAGTGATGAACCATCCGGGCGCTGACTGATTTTGAGAAAAGGTTCAGCAGATGCACTGAGATGAACAACCATTAGCAAAAGGCCAATAGCCGTTATAAAGATCGACTTAAAAGAAAACCACCATCCCATAGCGAGAACTCCCTGTCCTCACCTGACATCGGAAGTGAGGAAATATCTGACTGGTTATTATTAATAAGAGAGCGAACCTTTTTCGCCTTCCTATCCGAACCCAGCCAAGAGCATTTGTTCCCGGGTTAGTCGAAACCAATTACACTAAATTTTTTCCAGTCACTGGCGCTTAGACGATATAGGCAGTGACGCAGTAAAGGACTTTCGCGGGGAACCTGCGGGTGCTCAAAAACGAGAAAATCCCTCTGCATACCCAAGCGTTCCATTACTTTTTGAGAACGAATATTTTGTAACGGCGTAAAAGATACCACCTCATTAAGCCACAGAGAGTTAAAAGCTACATGAAGAGATGCCCGTGCCGCTTCACTGGCATAACCCTTACCCCAAAAGGGGCGAGCCAGTCGCCAGCCAATCTCTACCGCCGGGGCAAAGGGCAGGTTATCGGTCACATTTTTTATACCGACAAAGCCAAGAAACTCTCCGCTCTCCCTGAGCTCCAGAGCCCAGAAGCCCCATCCATACTTTTCTATATGTGCGCTACTACGATCGACACCCGCATCACTTTCTTCCCGTGTCAGTAGCGAAGGGAAAAACTCCATCACACTGGGATCAGCGTTCATTTCGGCAAACACGGGCTTATCTTCTTCCCGCCATTGGCGTAGCTGCAGACGCTCGGTAGCTGGCTGTATTAATTCAGACATCGGATAATCACTATTCTATTATCTGTTCTCACTGAAAGCCTTCAGCCGGTGCGACCATAAAATCACACAGATCAAGCCATTCGCGTTGTTCAGGGTAGGCAACTTGTATAAAACCCAACTTATCGTAGAGTCTGCGCGCCGCCAAATTAGTACGCAATACAAACAAAGAGCACTCTGCTACACCCAGGGCTTTGATACCGGTTTGTGCAATAAGTGTTACCAGTTCTTCCCCAAGGCCGACCCCACGGTGATTTGGGGAGACAATCAGACGGCCCAAATGGCACCGGTCCAGGTGTTGGTAATATTGACCGAAGGCGAGCATTTCTCCTTCTCGATCCAGAAGAACATAGCTTGGCAACTCCGGCCACCGGCAGTCCTCTAGAAAAGATCCTTGATCGAACGGAAATCGGAAATTGGGGCCACCCCACTGTTGGCACTGCTGTTTATCCGGCAACCAGGACATCAACGTTGGCAATTGCCATTCCTGTAATGGCTCCAGCCTTAAACCTTCCATGGCCATCCCTCCGGCCTATTTGCGACTTTTTGCCAGCCACCGATCTAACTGATCGGCAAAGGCTTTGCGGTCCGCCTGGCTAAGCGCTGGCGGTCCGCCAGTATGGACGCCGCTGGAGCGCAGGGTATCCATAAAGTCCCGCATATTGAGTCGCGCGCGGATATTGGCTTTGGTGTAACGCTCTCCACGGGGATTTAGGGCTTCAGCACCCTTATCGATCACTTCTGCCGCCAAGGGGATATCGCTGGTAATGACCAGATCCCCAGCCTCGCAGCGCTGTACTATCTCGTTATCCGCCACATCAAAGCCGGCAGTTACCTGCACAGAGCGGATATAGCGCGACGGCGGTACCCGCACCGCCTGGTTAGCTACCAGTGTCAATTCAGTGGCAGTGCGCTCGGCGGCGCGAAACAGAATTTCCTTAATAGCTACCGGGCAGGCGTCGGCATCAACCCAGAGTTTTGTCATGGTTGTACAACCTTTTCGAGCGTATCGGGCGGTGCGCCCTCATCGCATTTCTTGCAATTGAGCTGGAAACCCAGCATGGACTCGCGCCCCTCTTCAGTGATCACCCAGGGCCGATTGGTCCAGGGGGGATTGTGGCGTACATGTTGAAAATGGCCACAGGCGAGTTCCGCCACCCAGTGATCCTCTTCATCCAGGTGGTAGCCGGCGATGGGTTGTTGCATGGGGTTACACAAGCAGGGAATAAGGCGCAGTTATAGCCAATCCCAAGTGCAAAGTACACATACGGTCGATCGTTCTCAATGGTGCTGGGAGGATTCGAACCAAGGCTGCTAGAATCCCCCGCTTTCTCGCCACGCGAAGATGCAACCCCATCTATGACTCAACTCAATCCCCGCCAATCTGAAGCCGTGAAGTATGTCGATGGCCCCTGCCTGGTTCTGGCCGGCGCCGGCTCTGGCAAAACCAGCGTAATCACTCGCAAGATCGCCTACCTGATCGAGCAGTGTGGCTATGCCGCGCGCAATATCGCCGCCCTCACCTTTACCAATAAGGCGGCGCGGGAGATGAAAGAGCGGGTGAGCAAGCTGCTGGCGGGCCCGGATGGCAAGCGCTCCAAGGCGAGTCACGGCCTCACCGTGTCCACCTTCCACAACCTGGGGCTGAATATCCTGCGCAAAGAGTACCGCGCCGCCGGCTTTAAGCCCGGCTTCTCCATCTTTGATGCCGAGGATGCCCGCGCCCTCATCAAGGAGCTGATGCTGAGAGATGGCGACCTGGATACGGATCTGCTGGATCGGGTACAAAACCAGATCTCGAACTGGAAGAACGATATGCTCACCCCGCGCCGCGCCCTGGAGCAGGCACAGAGTCCCGGTGAGCAGGCTATCGCTATCGCCTACGATCGCTACTGCGAAGCCCTGAAGGCCTACAACGCAGTAGACTTCGACGACCTGATCCTGCTGCCGGTGCAGCTGTTCGACAAAGACCCGGAGCTGCTGCACCGCTGGCGCAAGAAAATTCGCTATCTGCTGGTGGACGAATACCAGGACACCAACAACTCCCAGTATCTGCTGGTAAAACTGCTAGTCGGCGGACGTGGCGGCCTCACTGTAGTGGGGGATGATGACCAGTCTATCTACGCATGGCGCGGCGCACGCCCAGAAAATATGAGCGCGCTCAAGACCGACTTTCCCAACCTGCGCCTGATCAAACTAGAGCAGAACTACCGCTCCACCAGCCGCATCCTTAAAGTGGCCAACCATCTGATCGCCCACAACCCCCACGAGTTCGATAAAGCACTGTGGTCCGATCGCGGCCTGGGTGAAGAGATCCGCATACTCAAGGTGGCCAATGAAAATGAGGAAGCCGAGCGGGTTGCCAACGAGATCTTCCTGCAAAAGAGCCGCCGCGGCTGCAAGTTTATGGATTTCGCCGTGCTCTATCGCGGCAACCACCAGGCGCGCCTGATCGAAATGAAATTGCAGGAACACCAGGTCCCCTACCAGATGTCCGGCGGTACTTCCTTCTTCGCCCGCGCTGAAATCAAGGATGTGATGGCCTACCTGCGCCTGTTGGTAAATCCGGACGATGACAATGCGTTCCTGCGCATTATCAACACCCCACGCCGCCAGATAGGCACCAGCAGCCTGGAAGCCCTGGGCAACTATGCCAAGGGTCGCGAAATCTCCATGTTTAAAGCCTGCTCGGAACTGGGCTTTAAGGAGCATATCAACGAACAGGGCTACGAGCGCCTGAACCGCTTCGCCCTTTGGCTCGAAGGGGTGCAACGCAACTGTCGCGATACCTCTGCCAATGGCGCCCTGCGTGAAATGTTAGAGGATATTGACTACGCCGGCTGGCTCTCGCAAAACGCCAGCAGCGAGAAGGTGGCCGAGAAGCGCATGGAGAATGTGTACTGGCTGCTGGAAAGCCTTAACAAGATTATGGAGGGCACCGACGATGAGCTGGAGCAGGATATCCGCTTGGAACAGGCTATCTCCAAACTGATCTTGCGGGATATGCTGGAACGCCAGGAAGAAGAGGAAGCCACCGATAAGGTCAGCCTGATGACCCTGCATGCCGCCAAGGGCCTGGAATTCCCCCACGTGTTTATGATCGGTATGGAAGAGAACTTACTTCCCCACCGCAACAGTATTGAGGATGACAATATCGAAGAAGAGCGCCGCCTCACCTACGTGGGTATCACTCGCGCCCAACGTACCCTCACCATGACCCTGGCGGGCAAGCGCAAACAGTTTGGCGAAACCCAGGACACCACACCCAGCCGCTTTATCGACGAATTGCCGGAAGAAGATGTGTTGCTTGAAGGGTTTGGTAAGGCGACGCCGGAGCAGAATCAGGCAAAGGGGGAGGAAACTCTGGGGTCTTTGTTGAGTATGTTTGATTGAGGCCGCAAATGCAGCCTCAACTTCAATGACTAAAAGTACTATTGGGAAATAATCATCATGGAACCCGTTTTCTGATCAATTTCCACCACACTATTTGGAACATTCGTTATCCCAAACAATCGATCTCCATATTCAGCAAAACCTGATATCAAAATTGATACATTAGTTCCTGCATATGGCTTCTTTACTAACTGACTAGTTTTCAGGTTATATTCAAAATACCCTGTGTACCTATCTCTCGGAATAAATAACAGCCGCTCTTTATCTTCGCTGAGGAAAATATGCTGGATACCCGGAACATCTGACCACTGATCCTCACTGGCTAAAATTTTTCTATTCCCAGTATTCAAATCAATCTCATATAAAGTGGTAATTGCTCCAGTTTGATGTCCTAATGCATAAACAACCCCTGTATCAAAATTTGTTTCAATGTCACGCAGCCCATTCCAATCTGGACCAGAGCCAACGCCCAAAAGGCTACTAGATAAAATAGATTTTGCGCCCGTATTAACATCAACTTTAAGCAAATAATCCATATCATTAATAACAACAGCCGTCACGCCTGCAGGATCAACATCAATCGCATTTGATAATTCAATTACATTGCAACACCCAACCTCAGAACTAATAAAGACTTTTCTATCCCCAGTTGTAGCATCAACTTCTTTGAACGAATCATCGCCATAGTCAGCCACAAAAATTCGGCCACCATCTGTAACAGTTATATCTCTTAAATCAGAAAACTCAGGGCCAACTCCAGTATTTGGCCCGGATAAAATTTCTCGGTCTCCACTATCAATATTAATGGATAACAATTTCCCACCAAAATCAGACCACACCGAAGAATCGTGAACAATTAGGCGATTTAGAAAAGTATCATATCTAATAGTTTTCTCAGCATTACCTACTATCACCGGACCTTGACCACGATAGGCAGAGGATACTTGATTAAGTGATTTTTCTTTTAGATTAATTCTATATAAGTGGCCAGAGCTGTAAGATAGTATATATGCCAAATCATTTTCATGATCAATTTGCAAACCAGCAGTAAGGAAATCTGCAAAAACTTCTTCCTCTGTCATTTGGTCAAAAACTTTTTCGACCTTTTGTTTAGCCAAATCAAAACTATATAGATTTTCAGCCCCCTTAGGAGATAATTCAGACTTAGCTAATAGATATAATTTTGATTCTTTGGAATGAGAGTCAATAGATATGATCTCTGTAATCTTCTCATCAGATTCATACAAATTAGAAAGCAGTGTACGATCACCTGTATCCTTATTTACTTGAATTAGGTCAGAACCAGAAATTGCGTAAACTAACTGATCATTTACTACAACCAATGCATCAGGATTTAACTCAGGGCCAGCACCCTTATCAAAACTAGATACAGTTTCAAAAATTCCTGTGCTCGGATCAAAGGATTGGATACGACCATCTGCCCAATAAAGCTTTCCTGATATAGGGTCAATATCAAGCGCATAGGTATAGGAACTTCCTGCATCAAACTGCTGTAATACTTCTCCAGTTTGATGAGATAATTCAACTAAATTATCACCAGCCATTCCATATAATTTATTTCTCTCCGGATCAAATACCAGATGACTAACCGTCAGTTCCAAGTTAGGGTACAATTCAAACTCAAATTCAGTGCTATCTATTTTGGTAAGCTCTGGCCCTGCGAATAAATTACCGCCGTTTACATCAATAGACAATGCACGGAATGCTCGTTGAGTATTCCCTTGATGCGCATTAACAACTAGAGGATTCAACTCTGCTTCATTGCCATCAATATCAACAACTGTCACTGAAAATTCTGTATTTTTTTCTGTAACAGATACTGGTAGTTGCCAATTTTGAAAGTCATCAGAGGTTTCCGCAAGTACTCCATTTACATATACAGCCTCAACACCCCGATTATCTGTAGCAGTTCCACGAATTATTAATAATGGCTCATATACCCATGTATCTTGTAATTTTGGAAACTCAATTTCTGCATTAGGGGCAACCTCATCCGCTCGGGTAGTGACCTCGAAGCTATCGCTGATACCACCTATTGTTAGCTCTGCGGACGTCTCTGCGCTCAAATCAGGCGATGATAAAATACGAACCCGAAATTCATCTTCATTGGAGATTTTCCCTGCCGCATCCGTAAACCCTCCATTATTAATTGAATACTCCCCGCCCTCTATTTCAATTGAAGTTTCGCTATTAATACCCTCAACAACGATCGCTTCTGAAACAACAAGCGTATTTGTTTTCGCATTAACAACATCTACAAAGGAAAATGCATCAGGTGTCGTGTCGGAGACCTCTGTCTTAGTGTCTGAGTCACCTCCTCCCCCACCCCCACCGCCTCCACAAGCGGTCAAAAAAGATGAAATAATGATAAATGAAAGAAGCTTCCCCAACTTCATGCCCAATATCCTTGTCTTGTCATATAAATCTATTTTTCGAGCAAGCGCGGATAATACAGAATTTTCAAAGTAGGAGGGATGTAATGCCTGATTACGGCTTATTACATATTTGATTAGAAAATATTCAGTAAAAATTTTACATATAGTCAGTTTAGGCAGTCATACAATTTACCCTTGCACGACACTTAATACAAAAGAAAAATTCTGGAATTAATTAAAATTCCAAACCGTAAAATCAATTGATTGAAAATGTACTTTTACCGAAGAGAAACAAAAAAGGCCGCTAAATAAGCGGCCTTTTCGATAGTAAGTAGAAGCTTACTTACTGTTATCCACCATGTAGTCCACAGCGGCTTTAATCTCACCATCGCTACAATCCATACACAAGCCCTTAGGCGGCATGGCATTGATACCCTTAATAGCATTGGTATAAAGAGTGTCCATTCCCTTGGCAATACGCGGTGCCCAGGCTGCAGCATCACCAAACTTTGGTGCACCTGCAATACCCATGGCATGACAAGTTGTACAGCTGGCATTGTAAACAGCCTCGCCGCTACGTTCGCCACCACTTGCGCCCTCAGGAGCCGCCGCTACTGCTGCCGCGCACTCCTCGCCTTTCATACAGGTCTCACCTGCCGGAGCAATGCGCTCTGCAATTTCTTCGTTAACAGACTGCTGGGCCACTGCCGCAGCTGCACTGACGGCCAGTACCGCCACAATACCCAAAATACTCTTCATACTATTCCCCCAAAGGACCGAAGTGAGATGGCCCGTAGACTATCGAATTACTGCCGCAAACTTCTACGCCGCGCATTATAAGCACTGCACCGCCACCTGCCAAAGCTTACGTAACCTTGCCGCAAGTCCTTTCGCACACCCCTACCCTTCTGTATAATCCGCCTCCCACTGGCACAGATAGCCAATTAACCGCCCGTAGCTCAGCTGGATAGAGCGTCGCCCTCCGGAGGCGAAGGTCAGAGGTTCGAATCCTCTCGGGCGGGCCATATACAAAGAAGCCCGCTTATGCGGGCTTCTTTGTATATGGCTAACTCCCAGGTTTTGTTCGAACTCAGGTTCGACTCGGAGGCAGCAAAGCTGCCGGAGAGCAGCGAGCCCAAAGGGCGAAGCTCATCCTCTCTCTCACAGGCTACCCGCTTAAGCAGCCCTACCCCAACGGCACCCCCAAAGGCTCAATCACTACCTGTTCCCCCGCTTCCACACTGCCACTCTCTCGCGCCAAAACAATAAAGCAGTTTGCAGCAGCTAGCCCTGTGAGAATATGGCTTCCCTGGGTGCCAACCGGTTCCACCACCAAAGCTCCACTATCATCGGTATAATAGACTCCCCGCTGGAAATCAGTGCGGCCGGGCTTTTTCTTCAGGGGTTTTAGAAGCTTGGCCTGCAAGGTCTGCGGGCCACTCCAGTGATCGCCTTTCATTACACTCAGTGCGGGCACGGCCAGCTGGTAGAAAGTAACCAGAGCGGAAACCGGGTTGCCAGGCAGGCCGAAGAAGGGCGTTCCCTGTAGGAAACCAAAGGCAAAAGGTTTGCCGGGTTTCATCGCCACTTTCCAGAAACCGATCTCTCCCAGTTCTTCCAACACTTCGCGGGTGTAATCTGCCTCACCGACAGAGACACCGCCGGAGGTGATAATGGCATCAGCCTCTTGGGCTGCACGCTGCAACGCATCGGTAATAGTCTGTTTGTTATCGGGCAATATGCCCAAATCCAAAACCTCCAGATCCATCTGGGCCAAGGCTGCCAATAGAGCAATACGGTTACTATCGTAGATATCGCCCTTGCCCAGGGCTTCACCAGGCTGGCGCAGTTCATCACCAGTTGAAAAAAGAGCGATTACCGGTTTGCGCACTACTGTCACTGTGCCAACACCGGCAGCGGCAAGCAGGGCGATATGGGGAACGCTGATACGCTCTCCAGCTTTAAGCAAAATGGAGCCTTCAGCTACATCCTCACCGCAGCGACGGATATGATCGCCGGAGCGAACCTCGCAATTTATACGTATCGATTCACCCTGGGCATCAACATTTTCCTGCATCACCACCGTATCCGCACCGGCAGGTACTGCCGCTCCTGTCATAATGCGCACACAGGTACCCGGGTTCACCACACCATCGAAGGGCGCACCGGCAAAGGATTTACCGATCAGCTCCAGCGGTAAGCCACTGGCAAGGTCTTCATATCGCAGGGCGTAACCATCCATCGCGGAATTATCGCAGGGCGGTAGGTTTACTGTGGAGATAACATCTTCAGCCAATACCCGACCATTCGCTTGGGCCAGCGGTAATATCTCAGTACCCTCAATAGGGTTCAGTGCCTGTAGGAGTTTCTCGCGAGCGCTCTCTATGGGCATCAGGCCCGGCTGGCTACAACAATCAATGGTGGGCATGGAAAAATTTCTCTTACTTCAATCCTTTGCAGTTGGGGCAGTGCCGGTCAGTGCGCCCGGTCCTGGGACTCTGAACGCTTTTGGTTGACCATCCACACGGCAGCTTCCACGCGGGAGCGCATCCCCAGTTTCTTCAACAGATGTTTGACGTGTACCTTCACGGTTGCATCACTAATATCTAACTCGCGGGCAATCAATTTGTTGCTGAGGCCATCAGCGATCAACTGCAATATCTGGTATTCGCGGCTGGTAAGGGTAGAGAGAGTATCTGCACCGGAGTTATCTGGCTTGCGTAGGGCCGAAGCAAGGATCTCCGTAAGGCGCTGGCTGATAGCGAGCTTGCCGTGGGTGGCCTGGATCACCTGGTCGAGAATATCTTCCGGTTCCATATCCTTGAGAAGATAACCATCGGCACCGGCGCGGATACAGGACACCACGTCGGCATTGTTATCGGAAACCGTCAGTATCACGATACGCGAGGAGACATCGGCAGCCCGCATCGCCCGTAGGGTATCTAGCCCATCCATACCGCGCATATTCAGGTCCAGCAGAATAAGGTCCGGCTCATACTGCTTGGCCAACTCCAGCGCTTCCTCTCCGCTGCTGGCTTCAGCCACCAACTCCAAACTGGGCTCCATGGCAAACAGCTGCTTGAGACCTTTGCGGAACAGGGGGTGGTCATCGACCATCATTACCGTGGCAGAAGAAGTCATGGGAGATCCTACTTCATTGGTGAGAATTGGTTTAAATCTGAACAGTGACTTTACCATAGCGTCCATTGGCTGCGCTTACCCCTAAAGAGGTAGCTATTACGCGCGGGAGCAAAAGGGTTACTTACTGTTGGTAATTGAGCAGGCTAAATCCCCGGCCCATAGTGGCAGCACGAATCATTTCGAGGAGGAGTGGCCGCCGTGTCTGACATCTACGAGTGGGCCCCGGAGGACAGCAAATTCTGGCAGTCCAAGGGCAAGAAAATCGCAAACCGGAATTTGTGGATATCCATTCCCAGTTTGCTGTGCGGCTTCGCCGTGTGGCTCTACTGGGGCATTATTACCGTTCAAATGCTCAACCTCGGCTTTCCCTTCGCCAAAGCCGACCTGTTCACCCTGATGGCTATCGCCGGTCTTACCGGTGCCACCCTGCGAATACCCAGTAGTTTCTTTATTCGACTGTTCGGTGGACGCAACACCATCGTATTCACCACCGCCCTGTTGATGATCCCCGCCCTCGGCACCGGTATCGCGCTGCAGAGCAAGGAGACCCCACTGTGGGTATTCCAGTTGCTGGCGCTGCTGTCTGGTATCGGCGGTGGTAACTTCGCCTCTTCCATGTCCAACATCAGCTTCTTTTTCCCCAAGGAAAAGCAGGGGCTGGCGCTTGGCTTGAATGCAGGACTGGGTAACTTCGGTGTTACCACCATGCAGATCCTGGTACCGCTATTTATGACCTTCGGTGCCTTTGGCGCTGCCGGCGGCGATCCCATGACCCTGGTGAGCAGCTCTGGCTCCCTGATTGGCAAGGTACCCGCCGGTTCTGAAGCGTGGATTCAAAATGCCGGTTTTGTATGGCTGCTGTTCCTGGTACCGCTAGCCTTTATTGGCTGGTTCGGTATGAACAACCTGCGCACCGAGGAAGTTACCCCGGATGTAGGCAGTTCTCTCGGCGCCATGGTGAAGATGACCATGATGCTGGGAATCGGCCTGTTCACCGCCATCGTGGGGCTGTGGTTGCTCTTACCTGAAGCGGCAAACGGTTCTGGTTGGGGCGTGCCCAAGGAAATCGTGCTGGTGCTGGTAATCACTGCCACCGTGTTCGGCTTGAAACTGTTGCCCGGTGAGATCAAAACCAGCCTGCAGCGTCAGTACCGTATCTTCAACAACAAGCACACCTGGGTGATGAGTGTGATTTACACCATGACCTTCGGCAGCTTTATCGGTTTCGCTGCGGCTTTCCCGCTGGCTATCAAGGTGATCTTTGGTTACAGCCATGTAATGGTGGACGGGGTTATGACCCACGATACCATCAACAACAATGGCCCCAGCGCCCTGATGTACGCCTGGATGGGCCCCTTTATCGGCGCCCTGATTCGCCCAGTAGGTGGTTGGATCTCCGATCGTATCGGCGGTGCCCTGGTCACCCAGATCTGTGCAGCGGTAATGGTGGGTAGCGCCCTGGGGGTGGCCTACTACATGAAGGCTGCCTACGGCTCAGCCACTCCGGAAGAGTTCTTCCTGCCCTTCTTCCTGCTGTTCCTGCTGTTGTTCGCCGCTACCGGTATCGGCAATGGTTCTACCTTCCGCACCATCGCCATGGTGTTCCCGAAAGAGCAGGCAGGTCCGGTATTGGGATGGACCTCAGCCGTTGCCGCCTACGGTGCCTTCTATATTCCCAAGGTTTTCGGCGAGCAAATCAAAGCCACTACCCCGGAATATGCACTGGCAGGTTTCGCCATCTTCTACGCGGTATGCCTGGTGATTAACTACTGGTTCTACCTGCGCAAGAACGGCGAATTCTACAATCCTTAATTCGGTTTCACTCACGGGATACCGTTGATTCGGGGAGGTTTTACCTCCCCTTTTTTATTTCACCTGAATCAATATCGGCGTTATATCCGAGCCTTCAAGTAAGCTGGCAATCAGCTTTTTATCTGAATCCCGATGATAATAAATTGTCACTTCATCCAAATCTTCAACGGTCGGCATCGTCGGGCATAGATGCCTGGCAATAGCTCTGCACATCTGCTCATAAAAATCTAAATCGTGCAACTTATCCAGATAAATATGGCCCCCGGCGATATCCTCAGCACTGACCGTATAGTTGTAACCTACGGACGGCTGAAAATAGTAGGCCTGCACAGTAATAGACCCATTTGCATTTTCAGTGACTTCGTATTGGACAGGTCTGCCACGGATATTCTGTTGGTACCCAACAAGATCCTCCGCAACTGAGGCAAGACTGTCATCCGTCTCAATAGTGCTCTCTATTTCACTGTAAGCCTGGTGGATAGCCTCAAAGCAGCTCAAGCAAGACGTAACATCGGCTTCTTGCAGCTCTGGCAGCAGTTCAGTCGCCATGGCTTCAAGCAATTGCACCAGCTTTTCTGCCGAGATGGCGTCGCGAAAATAGTAAGAGCCTTCTCTCTCAATCGCCGACTGGAAGATGTTTAGCTTGCGCTCCGGGCAATAGAAATCGAGGTGGTAGAGAGGCTGTTCTGGATCGGAAGTGTGGTTATTCAGCTCTACCTTGCCCAAATACGGGATAAAGAAGGTAAAGGACCAGTACTCCGGGCAGCGAATAAATCGCCGGCAGTGCTCTTCGATATAACCGGGCAAATATTGAAGGTCAAAGAAATTGGCCAGATGATAGTTACCACCACCCTGGTATTCCGCTATGGAGTCATAGTTATAAAAGGGGTGCTCGCCGTGGAAATCTATCTTAACCCTCTGTCCACTGGCTGCGCGGCAAGCCAGATGAAAGTACAAGGCATCGTCTTTGTAAGTAGAGTGGATAACGATAGCATCGCCCTTTCGGCAAAGCAGATAGCGGAAAGCATCGATCCGGTAGGGCTCACAATCCTCAAGTAGCTCGGCAATTTCCAGCTCACCCGATTCCAGGCGGCTTACTCGATAGTTGTGCCCGCCTTCTTCTATGCAGCGAATAAGTACTGGGTGTAGATCCTCAATGGTCACAGCTTTCGCTACAGGTAAGCCCTCGACCTGTGCTTTTTCCCGGTAAAACTTATCGCCCTCGTTAAAGAGAGAAATTCCCAACACAACGCCCATAGGAGCACCAATTATTAGCTAGTATTCAAACTTAGCAAAAAAATTGCCAGGGTTTTAGGGATCGAAGAAATGCACTCTCAGAAATTGCCCTGGAACTACTTACAAACCGGCAAGACTACCGGCCTTAAACTGGGCAAAGTAGGTAGTGCCTTCACGCAGTTCTAGGCGCTCGCAGGAGAGACGGGAAATATCTGCGTAGAACACCTGATCAGCAGCGGCTAACTGTAAGCGTATGCGGCCATCGGTAAGGTTCTGCTTAGCAACTAAAGTTACCGGCAGGCAATTGAGGATACTGGACAGGCCCGGCCTCTCTACACTGAGGCTGATATCTCCAGCTTCCAGCAGAAAAGCGGCGGTATCGCCTTTGCGATAATGGCCTGCCACCCTATCTGCAAAGATGGAAATCCCACCTAAATCCAAAGTGAGTAAACCATCGTTTAGAGATTCCACTCGCGCTTCAATCCGGCTGCGACAGCTATCCCCTACGCCGTGGCTATCCAGGCGCTGGGCAACTTCAGGTAAAGGAAGTGGCGCGGACAAATTGGCAGAATCCATCCATAAACAGCGCTGGGCCAGCAGCTGGATTTCATCAAAGTCGTGACTGGTCCAGATTACCAGCGCCGGATATCGAGCCCAGAAATCCCGTAGGGTCGGCAATAGGCGCCGCAGTACTTGGGCGCGGTCAACCGCTGATAGTGGCTCATCAAATAATTGCAGCGGCGCATTATTAAGAAGCTGGCGTAATACAGCCACACGCTGGGCCTCTCCACCAGACAATAGCTCTACCGGCTGATGGAGTAGCGGTTCAATACCAAAAGCCTTTAGCAGCCGATCACACTCTTCCTCGGGCAATGGCCTGCGGCTGTAACGGCGGGCCAGTGCCAGGTTATCTGCCACCGACTGGCCGGCAAACAGGCGGCTGTCCTGAAAGCCCAAAGAAAGCGTTCTTTTGTGGGTAGCCAGGGCGCGGCGTCCGCGCTGCCAGACTGTATTGGCAAAAGTGATATTGCCACGGCAATGGCGCTGGCCAGCCAGGGCTGCCAACAATGTACTCTTGCCGCTGCCGGAGGGGCCGGTAAGACCAAAAATCCCAGAGGCAGGCAGCTCTAATTGCCAGGGAGCCGCAGCATTAAGCGGAGTCACCAGCCCTGTAACACTCAATCCGGTGGAATCAGAAATGGTAGACGCAGTACCGAATAGGGGTAAGGTGATTTCCATTAACCCAGCACCCCCATTACCGGTTTAGCGCGCTCACTGTCTAATCCACGTGGAGCCAATCTATGTCCCAACCAACGGGCAGCGAGTAGCAGTACGGTAGTAATTCCCATCAACATCAAAGCCAGACGATGCGCCGCACCGTATTCCATCGCCTCCACATGTTGATAAAGAGCAATGGAAACTACCTGGGTCTCACCGGGAATAGCGCCACCAATCATCAGCACTACCCCAAACTCACCCAGGGTATGGGCAAACGTTAAAGCACAGGCACTCACAATAGCGGCGCGACTCGCCGGTAAAAGAACTTTTAATAATGCCACCCAGGGCGGAATACCCAGTGCTGCGGCAGCCTGGGTCAATCGCTGGCCATTGGCATTAAACGCGGCTAGCAACGGCTGCACCATAAACGGCAGGGAATAAATCACTGACGCAAACACCAGGCCAGTGAAGGAAAACACCAGCGGGCCATCAAAAAGTTGTGACAGCCACTGCCCGGAGGCATAGTTGGGGGAAAATAAAAGCAGTAAATAAAAGCCCAAAACCGTGGGTGGCAGTACCAGCGGCAGGGTAATTAATACTTCTATACCGTGGCGCCAGCGGCTCTGCCATTGGCTCAACTTCCAGGCCAGGGGCACGCCGATAATAAATAGCAGTAAAGTAGTTAAGCCGGCCAATTTTAAAGTTAGCCACAGGGCCTGCCAGTCGGCAGCGGCGATATTCATAAGCCACTCCCTCCATCTCTACTTCGATCTTGAGTTGGCAAAACACCGTAACCCAAGTGGTATAACTGCGCCTGCACTTCCCCTGAACGCAAATAGTCAGCGAGGGATTGTGCCTCTTTAGGTCGGCGACTCTGGGTGGGAATCAGCAGCTGCTGTTCAATGGGTTTGTACAAATGCTGCGGCAACAACCAGTAGTTATCGCGGCCGGCCGCTTGCATCTGGCTGGCGGCGACAAAGCCCAGCTGCGCATTGCCGGAATCCAGCATTAAATAGGCTTGACCTGCATTGTGGGCCCGGGCTAATTGAGTTTGTTTTTTCTTCCACAAATCCAGGCTTTGCAGCGCTTGCCGGGCGGCACTGCCGAAGGGCGCTACTTTCGGATCGGCTAATACAATTTTATTGGGCCAGGTTTGCAGTAGCTGTTCGATATTCGATTCCGATTTTGGGTGCCAAAGTGCGAGTAAACCCAGGGCGTAAGTCTGGCGACTGTTGCCCAGTGCCCCGCCCTGCTTTTCCAACCGTTCAGGTCGCTCGCGATCGGCGGACAGGAATAAATCGAAGGGCGCGCGGTGCGCTATTTGTTGGTAGAGCACCCCGGAGCTGCCACTGCTGATTTGCACCACACAGGCATGGCGACGCTCAAATTCCGGCAGTACCTCTTCCAGTGCCGGGCGAAAGCTGGCCGCTACCGCCACCCGCAAGGTGCAGTTATCCGCATTAACCGGTAGCGCGATGGCCACCAGTAAAGCGGATAGCAGCGGGCTCAGCCGACGGACCACTTTTCCATCTCCGCAGCATCGCTGGCCCGGGCTTCAACCCAGCGCTCTGAAGGCTTACCGGACTCATCCGCAACCGCTTCGCGCTTCCAGAAAGGCGCCTCAGTTTTGAGGCGATCCATGATGTATTGGCAGGCGGCAAAGGCGGCCTGACGGTGGGGGCTGGTAACGCCGACAAAAACAATCTCGTCGTTGATCTGCATGGGACCAACACGGTGGACGATAGTCACACGGCCCAGGGACCAGCGATCGCGGGCATCATTGATAATCTGCTGCAGGCTTTTTTCCGTCATGCCCGGATAGTGTTCCAGGGCCAGGCTGCAGACATCACTACCGGCATTGAAGTCCCGCACCGAACCCACAAACAGGGCGCAGGCACCATCACCACTGTTGCCCTGCAGCGCGGTATATTCAGCCGCTACGTCGAGGGGCGTTTCACAGACTTCAATACAATCAACGGCTTTCATATTGGCACCACTAGCCGCCGGTAACCGGCGGGAAAAATGCAACTTCATCCCCAGCCTTCACCTGGGCTCCGGTTTCTACCAGCTCCTGGTTCAAGGCCATGCGGATATCGTCTCTTTGCAGGTGCGGGCTCCAATCCGGGTGCTGTTCACATAGGGTTTTGCGCAACTCGCTGAGACTGCCGGAAAAGTCCGGCAGGGTAGTCTCGCCCATGCCCAGTTGCTGGCGCAGACGCGCGAAAAACAGAACCTTTACCATCGCTTTACACCTCTGAAATTGTTACGCCTTGTCCGCAGCATCGCCGCGCCAGTGGCCGCGCTTACCGCCGGTTTTTTGCAGCAGGCGGGTCGGGCCGATTTCCATCGCCGGGTCCACGGCTTTGCACATATCGTAAATGGTCAGCGCCGCTACCGAAGCTGCGGTTAACGCTTCCATCTCTACCCCGGTGCGCCCGGCTAAGCGGCAGAAAGCGGTGATATGCACACTGTGTTTTTCCGGCTGTAATTCGAAATCCACCGCTACCTTGGTTAGTGCCAGTGGATGGCACAGGGGAATTAAATCCGAGGTTTTCTTGGCAGCCTGGATACCGGCGATGCGAGCTACAGACAAGACGTCGCCTTTCTTGTGCGCCCCCTCGCTCAGCAGTGCAAAAGCCTCTGCACTCATACAGATGCTGCTCTCGGCCAGGGCGCTGCGGTCAGTGATGTCCTTCTCGGTAACATCCACCATGCTGGCTTCGCCGCGCTGGTTTAAGTGGGTTAACTGACTCATGAATTACCCCCGGCTCTCGCAGGGCGCGCTGGCAAAGCGCACATGGGGGATAAAGTTACAGGGCTTGTGGCGGGCATCCAGCTGCTCCAGCAATATGCCTTCCCAAGCCGTGCGGCAGGCTCCGGTGGAACCGGGCATACAACATATCAGCGTGCGATTCGCGAGGCCGGCAAGCGCGCGGGATTGCACGGTAGAGCTGCCGATATCCCCCAGGGAAATATGGCGGAACAGCTCGCCAAAGCCGTCGACAGTCTTATCGAACAGCGGACTCAGGGCCTCCGGCGTGGAGTCGCGATCGGTAAAACCGGTACCGCCGGTCACCAATACCACCTGCACTTTCGGATCGGCAACCCAGGCGGAGACCAGCGCGCGCATCTGATAAACATCGTCCGGGGTAATGCGCTTATCCGCGAGCTGATGGCCGGCAGTTTTAAGGGCTTCCACCAGGTACTGGCCAGAGGTATCAGTCTGCTCGTTGCGGGTATCGGATACGGTAAGTACCGCGATATTGAGCGGTACAAATTCTTTGCTAGCGTGTGCGGACATAATCAGTGGTCTCTCAAAAAACTGTTTTCTGGAGTTTTATCCGGCGTACTCAAGCCGAGATAATCTGCCGGCGTATTGATATTGCGATGCCAATCGCCGGCACTTTTTATGGGTATGGATTTGGCCCCCAGGTGACGCAACAGTGCGCCGACAGAATTGCGCGCACTGCCCTCAACGGCGCGGCGCAAATAATCCAGGCAATCGCCATTTAAAGGCAGCCACAGGGGGAAAAAGAATTTTTCAAAATAACAGGGCCGGCCACTTGTCTGCCCTTCAGCCAATAACTCTGCGAGATGCTCCCGCCCGAGCAGGGGCATATCTACCGGAATCACCAGGGCCGCATCGGCACCGGTTGTCAGGGCCACCGAATAAAGGCCGCCCAGTGGACCCCGCTCTGGCACCAGGTCTTCAATCGCTCCGGGGCGGGCGCCGCTGGTGACGACTTTTGCCAGCGGAAGCTCACTCAGCAATGCCTCAGCATGCTGCAAGAAATTGCCCCGTTGGGGGTGGGCCAGCAATGCCTTATCACGGCCCATCCGGCTGGAGCGACCGCCGGCCAGCACCACGCCGATTGTCGATTTACTAACAAGAGCCCTGGCCATAACCCTAGCCCCCCAGCATCGCCAGATTGCGGGTAGCGCCGGTAAAACCTTCGTGCAGCTGGTGGCCTGCGGTCTTATCCACAATCAACTCGCGGATATGAGCTGCCAGCGCCTCGCTATCGCCATCGGCGATGATTTCGCGCATATCAAAACCCTGGTCCGCAAACAGGCATAGGTGCAACTTGCCCTGGGCCGATACCCGCAGGCGGTTGCAGCTTGCACAGAAGTCTTTGCCGTAAGGGGTAATCAGGCCGATACGACCGGCGTAATCCGGGTGGAAATACTCCCGCGCCGGGCCGGCATCGCGGGTGCGGATCACCTGCTCCCAGCCTTCCCGCAGCAACAGGGTTTCTATATCGCCGCCGGAGACATGGTTGCTGGCGAAGAACTCGCGGTTATCGCCGGTACGCATTAATTCAATAAAGCGCAGGGTCACCGGAGTCTCGCGAATCCAGGCGAGGAAATTATCCAGCTCGGCCAGGTTGTACTGGCGCATCAGCACTGCGTTGACCTTGGTATCGATACCCAAGGCCAGGGCGCGATCCAGGCCGGCTAAGGCTTTATCCAGGCGATTGTGCCCGGTGATATGGTGGAATTGAGCCGGGTCGAGGCTGTCGATACTGACATTCACCTGATCCAGGCCGGCGCGGTGCCAGTCGTCAATCTGACTGGGCAGGCGGTAACCGTTGGTGGTGATGGCCAAGCGGCGAATCTTATCGCTAGCGCGCACGGCTTCGAGCAGCGGCACCAGGTCTTTGCGCAGGGAGGGCTCCCCGCCGGTAAGGCGTACCTTTTCCGTACCCAGGGAAGCGAAAGCGCGCACCAATGTGCCCACCTCAGCCACTGAGAGAGGATTTTCCCCTTCCAGGGAACGTCCGCAACCGATGCCCTCAGGCAGGCAATAGTTGCAGCGGTAGTTGCAGATGTCCGTCACGGACAGGCGCAGGTAGTAAAACCTACGGCCAAAATTGTCTTGTAACATTAAACGCCTTTCCAATTTCGGGAGGCCGCGCAGTTTCCCGCTAGACCCTGGTGGCCGGTACGGCCACGGTCCCGGCACCTTGTAGCGACAATAAAAATCAGCGCTGTTTAGGTAGCGGGACTCGGTGTTTAAACTGATGTCAGTGTATCAAGCTGGTTAATTTATGCTTGGGGCAAAGGTGGTACTCCTTAGGTACTCAAAGTGATGCCAACCGTTAAGGGAAATAACATCACAAAATGGAAATTCAGTGGGCAGAATTACTAAAAACCGAAAAATTCCTCTACAGAAATTGATCGGTTTTTACAGGGAAAACCCCGGCGGAGCCGGGGGCCTCGCTATGGAGCTGCTTTATTTAATTAGAAATTGGCGGTCACCATTAACCAGAACTTGTCGGTATCCACCTTGTGGTCGTCAGCCTGATAAGAGGCGTATTTCACCAGTGCAGAAATTTCCTCTGTCAGCTTGCGCCCGTAGCTGATATTCCACTCATGGCCATAATTTGCGGAACCTTCATTCGCATCAAAATTGTGATAGGCCATATTCAAGTTACCGCCGGCTATTTTCATAGCGCCGCTGATGTACATATCCTCTATGCCATCACCGGGGGTTGTCAGGAACTGGTCGGTGTAGCCCTGGAATTTATGCAGGGTAGCCAGAGGCGTTCTGAAACCGACACCATTATCGGAACCCAATACTTCATAACCGAGTTTCGCAGTGACCGGGCCCAGGTCGGTACCCACTTCTGCCAGGTAGTAGTCCGCACTGTAATCGAAGGTGTTATCTCCAATATCGTTCTGGCGTGCATAACTCAGATTGGCTTTTACAGGGCCGAAATTCCCTTTGTAGTCCACCCCATAAGTGCGGCTGGCATTTTCAACGAAATTCTCTAAATCCAGGTTGTAAACGAAACCGCTGACTTTGTGGTTTTCAGCCACCGGGTAGCTGGCATGGAATAACTGGATATTGCCTTCAAATTCAGCGCCGGCGCTATCTTCACCAAAAATCCGGTTTACGTTGTACACATAGCTGTAGTCCAACTGCAGACTGTCAGCGCTACCATACTGATAACGTACGCCGTCGTAAGTCTGCTCGTTCTGCCTCCAGCCAACACCACCGACAAAGCGCTGGCCATCCAGGTTAATACGCTGACGACCGGCAGTGACTACGGAATTTTCACCGTTATAGCGGATATAGGCCTGGTTAACCTCGGTACCATCTGGATCGGCCACAACCGGGTAATTGGTTTTACCATTGACGGTAGAGTTGTAATTATCGTTGCCGACTGAAGTAACATCGTCCATCTCTAGGAAACCGCTGAAGCCGCGGTAGCTGCCGCTGCGCCAGTTGAGGCGGGTTCTCAGAGTGGACGCGGTTGCGTCTCCATTAATACCATCCTGGTCATAATCTTCCTGGTCGACGATCTCCACGCGATAGCGCAGATTCAACCCGACCTCACCGGATTTTAGCGCGTCGACAAGAGTGGCATTTTCACCATCCTGCGCAGCGGCCTGCAATGCGACAGTGCTGCAGGCACCCAACAGTAAAGCACCGAATATTTTGGGGAATCTGGAAATGGTCATTACGCTTTTCCTTTGCAACAACGGAGTGAACAGTGACAAATTACAATTTTTCAGACGTGGTTGAAACCACAGTTTTTTCAACAGAAAAAATCATTACCCCCTACCTTCTACGCACACATAATTCCATTTTGGTAGTGGGTACTACCTATCTGGCAAAGCCGCAGAGTTACTCGCATCCTCATGCAAAAAATTATTTTGCTGAGCGAAAGCCAAACGCTGTTGATGATGCTCTCTCTGAATTGCCAGGTACATTACCAACATACAAACTGCCAGCACACCATAGAGCAACATAAACGCAGCACTGTGAATACCCACTAAATCCTGTGCGATACCAAACAGCACTGGCAGGGTAAAACCACCCAGCGCACCGATTGTGGCTACAGTGCCACCGACACTGCCCATATGTGCCGGAAAATTATCGTGTAGCGCCTTGTATACCGAGGCGCGACCAAACCCCTGGGCAATGCCAATCACCAGTAACAACAAGGTAAACAACTCAATGCCCACCTCGATATTTAGATGCACATCCCGTTCCACCCCATGAATCGTCATACTGGTTGGGGGGTAACTGAGGAAAAAAAGGCATACCAGACAAGTCCAGAAAACACTCCAATTCACCGTGCGCGCACCATAGCGATCTGCAAACCAGCCACCCAGGGCACGCAGTGAACTGGACAGGGCCACAAACAGCAGTGTCAGAGCCATCGCCACCTGTGTACTCACTTCGTACACCGCCAGGTAGTAATTCGGCAGCCACAGTAAAAGTGCGAGAAAGCTGCCGAAGACAAAATAGTAATAGAGCCCATAGCGCCACACCTTGATCTGCATCAGTGGTCTTAGGTGATTGTGAATATCCACCTTGCTGCGGCTGCGCATATAGCGGGTTTCTTCAGGTGCACAAAATTCGAATAGCACCATCATGATCACTATACCAATACCGTAAATCGGCCCGATCCATTCACGCCCCAGCCAATTTTGGATCGCCGGCGCCAGGGCCAGGGTGATGGCTGCCCCAGCATTGCCTGCACCAAAAATGCCCATTGCCGTGCCCTGCTGCCTCCTTTCGAACCATGGGTTGATATAGCGAATACCCAACACGAAGGAGACTCCGGAAATCCCCAACCACAAACCGGCCAGGAGGTGCGCACCGTAACTCTCGATATAGGGCAAGAGTAAAAGTACCGGCAGCAGTAATAGCATTTGCAAGAGGATGAGTTTTTTTGCAGAGAAATATTCCACCATCAACCCGGCGGGAAAACGCAGTAGCGCACCGCTTAAGATCGGCGCGGCCAGCAAGATGCCGTATTCTGTAGCTGAGAGATCCAGCTGCTCGCCGATTTCCACTCCGAGCACTGCATAGAGTGTCCAAACAGAAAAGTTTGCGGCAAACATGGCCGAGGCAAATATCAGCGCACGTCCGGCGAGTTGCTGTGTATATTGCACGGCAGTTTTCTCCCAATTTTTTCAATTTTTCGGAAAATATATTTGGCCATCACGCCGATACCCCGAACGGTAGTTACTCCCTTCACAGACAGAAGCAGTAAAAATACAGTAACGTTTGCATGATTGTTCGAAGCCACCTGCTTGCAAGATGCACAAAAACCCTAAGGCCGACAATTACTCCCAAAAACCTTTCGGTGATAAGACAATTTTTCGCTACTACTCACCATGGGGTAGTTAGCAAGATATTCACGATGCTCACCACTCCAAAGCACTAATCCAAAGGGATTACTCCACACCATTCGGATATCACTACCTCCCCTGGCTACCCCTTTTGCGCGCTTTTCCTGTGACGCTGCTCAAATACTATCGACCATATCCCTATCCACCTGTAAAAATTTCTGAGAAGCCGGAGAAAATAGTCATGAGTCAATCCAGCGGCCTCAATTTATTTAATTGGGGCGATCCCAAAATAAAGACGCTGCACGTTACCTGGTTTGCGTTTTTCCTGACTTTCGTGGTGTGGTTCTCCCACGCTCCGCTGATGGTCTTTATCAAGGAAGCGTTCGACCTCACCAGCCAGCAGGTAAAAGCCCTGTTAATCCTTAATGTGGCACTCACCATCCCCGCCCGAATCATTATCGGTATGCTGGTGGATAAATTGGGGCCGCGCCTGGTGTACAGCGGTCTGCTGATGACCTCATCTTTAATCTGTTTAGGCTTCGCCACCGCAGACAGTTATGAGTCCCTGGCCCTGTTCCGCTTCCTGCTGGGATTTGTGGGTGCCGGCTTTGTAATTGGTATCCGCATGGTGGGTGAATGGTTCCCAGCCAAGCAGGTAGGTCTGGCTGAAGGTGTTTACGGCGGCTGGGGGAATTTCGGTTCTGCTGCCGGTGCCATGACCCTGCCCACCATCGCCCTGCTGTTCGGCGGTGAAGACGGCTGGCGCTACGCCCTGGGCCTCACCGGCATCATCGCCGGCCTGTACGGCATCATCTACTACCGCGTTGCCCGCAATACCCCTAAAGGCTCCACTTATTTCAAGCCGAAAAAAAGCGGCGGCCTGGAAGTGACCAGCAAGCGGGATTTCTACTTCTACCTGCTGATGAATGTGCCCATGTACCTGGCACTGGCAGCGCTGGCTTACAAACTGTCTCCCAGCGGCGTAGCCCTGCTGAGCCAGAATGCCACCTACGCAATGTGGGGACTGCTGGTAGCACTGTTTGCCTTCCAGACCCGCATGATCTGGAATGTAAACAAAGATCACCTGCGTGAAGGCGTGCCCGAGCTGGAGAAATACAACTTCAAGCAGGTAGCTATCCTCGACCTGGCCTACTTCGTCACCTTCGGCTCAGAGCTGGCCGTGGTTTCTATGCTGCCCCTGTTCTTCCTGGAAACCTTTGAAGGATTGAGCCCGGTGAAGGCCGGCCTGCTCGCCTCTGGCTTCGCCTTTATGAACCTGGTGGCTCGCCCAACCGGTGGATACTTCTCTGACAAACTGGGACGCCGCCGCAGCCTGATGTTCCTGATCGGCGGCCTGGCAGTGGGTTACTTTGTACTGAGCCAGATCAACGGCGGCTGGTGGATTCCCGCTGCGGTAGTTGCCACCATGTGCTGCTCTTTCTTCGTGCAGGCCGGTGAGGGTGCCGTATTCGCCGTCGTACCCCTGGTGAAGCGTCGCATGACCGGGCAGATCGCCGGTATGGCCGGAGCCTACGGCAACGTGGGTGCGGTTACTTTCCTTACCGCCCTGTCTTATGTCAGCTACAGCCAGTTCTTCCTGATTATCTGCGGCGCAGCAGCGGTGATCTTCTTCGCCTGCCTGTTCCTGGAAGAGCCCAAAGGCAATATCGCCGAAGTGCTACCGGATGGCACAGTGCAGCTGATCAGCGTGGAGTGATCCGGAAAGGGTGATCTTAAAGCAGTTATCCAGCAACAAACGCAAAGGAGGGCCAATGGCCCTTCTTTGTTTTTCGCCGTTGGTCTGAGGGCACGAAAAGAGAGTGGAGAAAGCTGTGAGCGAAACCAATTCCGGGGTGCAAACAGAAACCGAGGCAAACCCCGAAGCCCAGACACCGCGATTGAGCCACGGCCTCTGCACCAGTGCCGGCATCAAACCGCAGAACGAAGATGCCGCAATCTATCACTGGCCGGACAACCCGCACTTGCAGGAATACCTGGGCGCGGTAGCCGCACTGGCAGACGGAGTCAGCTCTGCCGAAGCCGGCGCCCTCGCCAGCCACACCGCTACAGAGCAGTTTGTGCGGGACTATTACAAGGTGCCGGATACCTGGTCTGTGGCCCACGCCGGACAGAAAATCCTCGCCTCCATTAACAGCAAGCTATACCGCAAAAGCCATGACTTTCCCCAACAGGAAAAAGGCTTCCTCTGCACCTTCTCTGCCCTGATTTTTAAATCCCGCACCGCCCACTATTTCCATATCGGCGACAGCCGTATCTATCACCTGCGCGGTGACAACCTTAAATGCCTCACCCGGGACCACAACATCACCCTGGCCCACCGCCAACAGATGCTATCCCGCGCGCTGGGAATGGATACTGGCCTGCAAGTGGATTACGGCCAGCTCAGCCTGACTAAGGACGATGTGCTGCTGATTACCAGCGACGGCGTGCACGACTTTATCAAACAGGATTTGCTGCGCGAGCTGCTGGCAGATACCCAAACAAGCGAACAGGAAACAGCGGAAACCCTGGTGCGCCTCGCCGAGGAAAACGGCAGTGACGATAACCTCTCCGCATTAGTGATAAAGGTAAAGGCATTGCCACAAACCACCCTGGACGACTACAGCCGCCAGCTTACCCGCCTGCCCTTTCCACCGGAGTTGGAACCAGGCATGGTATTGGATGGTTACCAGGTAGAGCGGGAGCTGTTCTCCTCCCAGCGCAGCCAGCTGTACCTGGTGCGCGACAGTGCCACCAGGAAAATCCTGGTAATGAAAACCCCCTCGGTAAATTACGAGGACGATATCCACTATATCGATCGCTTTATTCAAGAGGAGTGGATAGGCCTGCGTATTCGCAGCCCCCAGGTAGTGCGCCTGCACCGCCAGACCCGCCCGCGCACCGCGCTCTATTACCTGATGGAGTATGTGCAGGGCAGCACCCTGGAGCAGTGGATCACCAATAACCGCTTTCCCAAACCGGCGGAAGCGTTTCGTATTCTTAAGGAAATTGCCACCGGGCTACAAGCCTTCCACGATCAGGAAACCATTCACCAGGATTTGCGCCCGGCCAATATCATGATCGACGGCGACGGGCGGGTAAAAATTATCGACTTCGGCTCAGTTTATGTAGCCGGCAGCGCCGAGATTTTTCGCCCCCTGGAGCACCCGGAAGCGCTGGGCACCGCCAGCTACTCCGACCCCCACTATATCCTCGGGCACAACAGCGGTATCCGCGGCGATATCTATGCCCTCGCCACTATCGCCTACGAAATGTTTACCGGCGAACTGCCCTACGGCGAGGAAATCGAAAACTGCCGCTCCCACGCCGACTTCGAGCGCCTGCGCTACCGCACCGCCAGCCAGTTTAATCCGGTAGTCCCCATCTGGTTCGACCGCGCCCTGGAACGCGGATGCAGTATCGACCTGGAACAGCGCTACTCCACTCTAACGGAATTTATGCGCGACCTGGCCAACCCAAACCCGGATTACCTAAGGGAAGATCCTGCTGAGAAAGGGGATGCGTCTTTGTTCTGGAAGATTCTTTGTGGGATTTGGGTGGCTACTTTGTTGGCGGTGGCGGCTTTGTTTTCTTCTAGTGGTTGAGACCCGGGATACCAGGTACGATAGACCCACTTAAGAATATGCAGACTCAGAATATCTATAAAGGGCTCTGGTTTAGCAGATAGTTTTGGGCGTATATCATCCATCACACTTTCTCTGTTTCGCTTTGATATACACCGCTGCACTTAACGATTTCATATTTTGTTATTAGTGCAGATCAAGAGTAGCTTCGTAAATTTACAGTAACGGATGCGCTTACTTGTTAATTTTTAATAGTTTAAGTTTTTAAAAAAAATAACAAGGTATAGTACAGTCGCAATATATCCACTAAGGTAATTTTAGTCGATGCTGGCCAACCTGATGAATGATATGTCTTTTTCTGGTTAAGCTGGCTTTCCATTCTTGAAGTATATTGACAAGTGATATGATGTAGCTTCTTTTGAATACGCTGTTATAAATCATTATGAGTACCGAAGAAATATTTAAAATAGCTGCAGCAATTATCGCTTCATTGGGCGGCAGTGCATTATTACTTGGCGCTTTCTCTCATTGGTTAGGAAGCTTATGGGCTAGGCGAATGCTGCAAGATGAAAGAGCAAAGCATGAAGAAAGCCTTCAAAAATTAAAAGCTAAGAATGAGGCTATCCTAGAAGACTTGAAAGCTCAAATAGACACTCTGAAACAAAAAGAGTTGAATCGCCACTTTGATAAACTAGCGATCTATAAAGATGTAATTCATATTATTTCAGAAATTCTACGAGAGTTAGAAGCTGTTGCTACATCAAAGCAAGAATCTATCAGTTCAGAAATTGAGCATTCGTTCGCATTAAATCGAAATAAAGCTTACGGTTACATATCGCTAGTTTCATGCCAAGATGTTTTGGACAGATACAATGAAATGATTGACTTCTTTATACCACTGCTTTACGAAGGTGAGCATGCAACATGGGCTGAATTAAGAGAAAAGGCTGACTCAATGCTAAATGCTAAATGCTATGCGTGTTGACCTTGGAATAAATGAAGGCGAAGTTATGTACAGAGGTACAAGATGATTTATAACAAGCACTCGGACCCAATTTACACTGCGCTTCAATTTGCTCGGTGTCCCGAGCATTAAGTGTCTAGAATATTAATATGAATTCGAAGCCTGATCTAATAAAGATGTTATGGGGTATCGCAGTCCACAATAACTACTAGATTGACTTAAATATCAAAATTGTTGGCTACGGTGGAGAAATTATTGCAAAATCAGAGCAGGATTTTGCACGTAAAATTGGAATTAATTTCCTGCAAGTTAAATCCGAGTTAAATAAAATTGGTGTGAATAGTAGTATTGATATTCCAGCTACTATTTTATCTAGAAAAATTCCAAAAATTTTAAAGGGAACAAAGGCGGCCGAATATCTAGATATTTGTATTGAGCAAACAAAGCTGTTTAGCAATGAAAATAATTAACAACTTTATCAACGAACGTCACTGCATGGTTGGATAGCCTATGGGGTGGTCTTGCCAGCATACTGCCCGTTATAAGACAATATGTGAATGAGAAAACATGATGAAAGTAGCGGCTTCTATATTAATTATATTATTTTTAGGGAGTTGCTACCTCGTTTGGCTAGATGATCAAAATTGGAGAGACATAATACCTATAGAATTCGATCTAGGTAGCACGCTCCACAGTAACAGTGATTTACAAGGTATAAGAGAAGCTTGTGGTGTTCATATATATAAGCTTGAAGAAACAACTTTAGATAAAATCAAAGCGGAGGGTCTTGAATTTCTCAATACAGCCAAACAGGCACGAGGGCATAGCAGATTTTATTATAGCTATGGAGAATGGATGCATACTCCAAGAAAGGATTGGAAAAGACCTGAAAACTGGGCCTATGAACTGATGTGCGCAAAGATGCCGGCAAAACTACAAGGGATCATTATTGATAGTGCAACAGCACCAGGCTCTTTCTACTCCCACGGACAAGAAAAAGTTCTCATGGTAATACCTGATCACAAAATCTTGGTTTTAACACACAATGGTTAGACTATAATCACAAAAATTTAGGCAAGCGGACAAATTACTCCGTTTTCGGCTCCGTAATTTGTCGCTCTTTGGACGTTCCGCAGTCGCGTAAAGTTTTTCACCGATCTCCGTTTCCCAGGTTAGACCCTTTTTGTAAGCGAATATATATTTCTTCACGGTGAACGGCTAGAGATTTGGGAGCACGTATTCCTATCTTCACCTGATTCCCCTTAACTTCTAATACTGTGACTGAAACATTGGCTCCAATCCTTAAGTTTTCACCAGTCCGGCGCTTTAAGATCAACATATTTATTTCCTACTGATACTCAAACCATGGATATACCTTCCTTAATAGAAGGCTGAGAAAGTAACGTTGTGAGGAAATACCGGGTGGTGCGCGGGAACGGTAGGCGTAGAAGAAGAAAAGGCAGACACAACGCTTCCAGAGCTTGGGGAATCGCTCCAAGCCGTTGGATGTTCTCCACTTTATTGAAGACGAGCGGGTTTCTAGCGTATGATCCATATAGCCATTTTGATAGTCATGTTATCAATTTGGTCAGCTGGCCCCTGGTGTTGCTGCACCTTGGGTCAGCGCCTTTTACTTACTGTTACGTCACGCTACCGTTCTCCTGTGAGAAGATGGTTCTTTAGAAAACTCTTAGATGTCTTGATTCTCTCGAATCCCTTTGGTCTTTGGTCATCTGCCTACAAAAGGCCACCCAATTCCGGCCAAAATACCAATAACTATCTATCGATTTTACGCAGCTTTGACACTAAAACAAACTGAATAAAATCCAATAAGATCATTTTTGTGCCTATATTTCTGAATGCTCATACTGCGAAAACTTTCAGTTGCCTATAGAAAAGGGAGAATGGATGAGTACTCTTCACCGATTCCCATATTAAATTTAAGAAACAATAGACCATCAATACAGCCACTAGAAACACCTCCCCTGTACCTATGGGAATGATCTCTCGATAGCCTAAGTTTCTTGCAGTTTTTTAGGTTATTGATGTGGATCTTTAGTGGTTACCCAATTAGCGAAGGCAATGCTGTTTTCATCAAGCGTTTAAGGTAAGGTTATCCGGTACGGTGGTAACTATTTTCGAATACATTGGCCCCGAATATTAATAAAGCACTCTGCTTTAGCAGATCATTTGAGCGGATATCATCTATCACACCTTTTATACTCTCCTTAGATTCAGTTCAACCTCTGACAATTTATTGTAATTTCACACCAATGATCAAGAGCAGCTTCACATATCCACAGCAACATATAACCTAACTTGCTGGTTCTTAATGGTTTACACTTGTGATCAAATGAACAAAATATATTGCGGCCACAGCAAATCCAATAGAGCAATTTCTCACCGGTAATAGCTAACGTACTGATTTATCTGCTTTTTCCTGATAAGAGTGACCTCCCACTCTAGGGATATGTTGACAGGTGATATGATGCAGCTTCTTTTGAATACACTGTTAGGTCCTAAGAGGATTCGAGTTATGGAGCCAAAAGAAGTTGTTCAAGCTTGGGTAGAAGCCTTTAATAAAGCTGATGTAGATCAGATAGTGAGCTTCTATTCTGACAATGCGATTAACCATCAAGTAGCTAATGATAAGGTGGTTGGCAAAGAAGCAATTCGAGCTAGATTTGAAGAAGAATTTACCTCGGCAGAAATGGTCTGCATTGTAGAGCATATCTTTCAAGATGGAGATTGGGCAATTTTAGAATGGAAAGACCCTCTAGGTTTGCGTGGATGTGGTTTCTTTCAAGTCCAATATGGAAAGATCGTATTTCAAAGAGGGTATTGGGATAAGCTTTCTTTTCTAAAACAACATGGTTTGCCAATCCCCCAAGAGTAATTAGCACGGTAGCCCTAACAAGCAGCAGCAACGGACTGTCAAACCAGTCACTCAAATTGTTTCGCAATTACTTGTAGCTTTTCTAGCCGCTGTGTTGGGCGTTATGCACTATGACTGAGTTCCTACATAAGTTTGCATGATTTGATTGCCAAGTTGCATTTAAGCGGCGAGCAATTGAAGGTACGTCGTCTGGCTCGGCTCATCAGCCAGATTCGGATATGATCCATGCGTGCCTAAATTGCGGTCATCGCATGGCATTCATGGGGCGTAATTTTGCAGCACCATCAAAAGCAGATTCTTCTGCTTGGGAAGCAGCAAAGAGATTATGGGAAGCTGGGTTTCGTTTTGTGGGTAGCGGCTATCACAGTGATCCGGCAATACCTAAAAGTAAATCTGACATCTCCGAATTTATTGATAATAATCCTGAGCACAAGCAAAAGGTTGGTAAACAACGACGGTGGACAGACTATGCATAACAAGTGCATCAACCTCGCTCCAGACACTACGTGGCTTCCACCGGACAGCCCAGGCTTCGCGCAGCCTGCCGATTATGCAGGGCGTTATAGGGCTGTAAATTGAACCGAATTCACAAAGGCCAAAAATTAAGTGTATATCTGTGGAAATTTACGGCTTGTCTTTTTGCGTCAAGCTTGATTCCCATGGCATATGTTCTATGGGTGGTTTCACCGGGGTTAAAGGGAAATTGGTATGGGGTTGCTGTGATTTCATCGGTTTGCTCAGCATTATTGGCTGCGACTCTACCGGTAAATAACGCTCGTTACTATGTTCCAAGTAGTGTTGTGATGAGCGTATTCTTTTATGGGGTAATTCAGGGGTACTTACTATACAGTGGTGCCCCATAGGCCAAGCAGGTTCGCCCAGCCATTGGCTGGGCTGTGCAGCCTACGCTCCGCTTCAGGCCCAAACCCATTCACAGCAATCTCCGCCTGGAGACATGTGACGCATGGGGAGCTTTCTGGATTGATAGAAACAGGGTTGTACACGCATTCCATGGAAATTCTGACCCGAGTATCATGAACCGGTGCAATACTCGTGCATTACTCACTTTCGACTTTCAGGGCGGCGGTTGTCTTTACTGCCACCCCGCTACCGAGGGTTTGTACGGACCAACTTGCGCATAACAAAGCGCTGGCCCGAAACCGCTATAATCAAATTCGCGGGATAGGCTTCGCCTAGTTTGTTAAATTCTTGCGATCTGCATGACGGCTCGGTCAACCTTAACGTTAGACAGTGGTAGATGTCTGTCCATGCGTTCGACCACAATCGGACGCGAACGGAGAAGAATCGAAAAATGAATAGTGAACAGGCCGAAGCGTTCCTGGATGAGATGGCCAAAGCGGTATGTGATCCAAACGCTGATTCTAAGGTCACCGACCGCTACTTTACCGAAGACTTCGTGCAGGTTATCGACGACACAACGATTGGCCGATCCCAACTCGATTCGCGTATCAATTTGTTCCGAATGGAGTACTCGGCCGTCAGGTTCGACTACCTTTCCGTGATTGGCGAGGGCGATCGGATAGCTGATGTGCATCTGGTGCGCGCGACGGCGAAAGATGGCCAACAGCTCACAATCAAGGTAATCAGCCTGTACACGCTAAGAGACGGTCGGATCTCGCGCGCCGAATCCCTTAGCCGCCTTATCGAAGGGAATCCGGAGGACCTGCAATTACTCGTGCGTGGTGAATGAGGCGATCGGCCGCTGGACCTCGGTTTCACTGGAGATGATAACGCGAACCGCCTCCAGGCATCGGTTTTGGCGAAGTCCTCCAACTTCCTCTCGAATTGCTTAATCAGCTTACGAGTCGCCCAGAGATTCATGATCATCGAAGGCAACACGCAAGTGCTAACCAAAGCATCCCCCAGTCCGTTACTCACATGCCAACTGGTACGAGGACATATCACATAACAAGTGACTATGGTTGCTCGTCAAGCCTTTAAGCCATATTTTCATCCTAGTAGGTTTTATTTTCCACCATGGTATTCAGGATGGTAAGTTGCTTTCTCATACAGGAAATGAGAGCCAATTTTTTGGGTTTGCCAGCGTCGACTAATCGTTTAAACATCTGCTTTAATTTGGGATGATATTACAAACAATAATCGGCATTTCCGCTTTGTGGGCAGCACAGACAAACTCCAGTTCTAGCCTTTCGGTGGACTCGATAAGTGCTCTTTTGGGTTTAAGGGGTTGCAGTCGTTTAATGTCGTGCTTAATACCATTTTTATCATTGGTAATACTAAAGAATTGGCCAGTTGGTCTCACAAAAATATCGAGCTGCTTGCTGCCAGTATCGATACCGACATTGATCTCTTGAGGTTCCATAAGATAAGCTATCTCTACCTTGTTATTCGGGCTCGAGGCCCACATGACTATTCGAGTTATGCCTAGTGAGTGTCTGTCACTTTCCTACTTGTTATCGGTCTTTTAAGAGCCGGCAATACAACGAACTGTGGCAAACAAAGCCTTCGGTGGCCGCCGAAGGTGGGTCTCAATTTACCCGTTAGCGAAAGGTTTTCAACATTAGAATCGGGCAAGAACAACCATACAAGGCCAGTACTGGGTGCTCTACCCCCTGCTGGCGGCGTTATAACCTGGGAGGTCAATTGAGAAATAAGTTAAATAAAAGAACTTTAATTCGATGGAAGGTCTATATAGATCGTTCAAAGATGTATATCGGTTATATTCAGTTTTTGCTGATAATTTTCGTTTTCATCAAGTCTTTTGGAGAAAACACCTTCACAGATCTAGTTTTTCAATTTCCCTATGTATCTATCCCAATAACTCTTGTTGTCTTCGTATTCTGCTCTTTGGTACTGGGTTATATTGATTCTAAGTTAGGATTGAGAGAAGAAGAAATAAGGAACCACTCTAAATCAAATCCTGTTCTAACTGAGATTTCTACTTCTCTAGTTGAGTTGCATAGGAAGGTCGAGGAAATTGAGAAACAAAATAACCGGCAAGAATCATAACAATGCGTTGCAGGCCAACGGCTAACTTTGTGAACTTTGTGAACTTTGTGAACTTTATGTGTGGTCGCTGCGTTCCCATTACCGTGCATAAAGCACACAAGGTTATCCGCGGCTGAGCGCAGCATTATGCATCAAAAGAGATTATGGAGTAAATGCAAATGAAAGGGTATTTGGTTCTAGATTTCTCAATTAAAGTATTAGAGAGCTTCTTAGAATACGCTGAAAAAATACCGGCATTTATTGAAAAGCATGGCGGCAGATACATTGTAAAAGGAGTGATTCCAGAAAAAATGGAAGGCAATTGGATTCCGGAAAGGTTAGTGATATTGGAATTTCCATCAACTGAAAAAGCAAAAGAATTTTTAGCTGATCCAGAAGCACAGGATCTATTTGAGATACGTCACAAGACAACTAATAGTCAATTAATATTGGCGGAGGGTTGTATTTAATCAACCATACAAGCGCAGTACTCTTCTGCAAATAGCGCGGTTTGGGGCGGTCTATACGCCGCTTCACTTTGTTTCGACCGCCCATGTATGCAGCGTTATATTCCACCCAATTTCAACCCCGCCTGTTGGCGGCACGCTTGCAATAATTTTGTAACGGAACTCTCGTTACCTATGATTCTTGCTATGGCTACTGCACCAATGAGCATTGCAGTTACTGACAAAATATCATCTTCGTCGCAATCAACATAGCTTTTGGCGTATTCCAAAATTGCTTTGTTCATGCCATCGTAGATGCTTGCATAAGTTGCTTTTGTTTCTTCATCCTGCATGGTTATATCCGTAGCTAGAAATGCAAGTGGACATGGGTATTCACCCCGCACATGCTCTAAGCTAAGGTATCCATCAAGCAGTAGGCATAGCCATTCCTTATCGGTAGTGCCATCTGGTTTAAGTTCAGCAAGCTTAGTGCCATTGACTGCAAATTTTAAGGACTCGCGATACAACACCGCCTTGCTGTCAAAATGAGCATAAAACGCTCCTCTGGTGAGCCCGCAATCTTTCATCACTCCATCTACTGTAACGCCATCAAAACCCTTGACCGTAAAAAGCCTGAATGCGCTTTCAAGAATTCGTCTACGAGTAATTTCCTTGTGCTCTTTTGTATAAGGCATGAGTTATTATGTGCCTACAATTTAATATGATCTATATCATATATTATATCTCGTTTAACATGTAGCCTTCTCTTAAGCCGGAGAAAATAAAATAAATGAATATAATCAACGGTTATATTTCACGGAGATCTGGAATTGAATAAAATAAAAGGAGGCTGTCATTGTGGTTCTGTAGCTTGGGAATTTGATCTTCCTATTAAGACAGTAGTGAAGTGTCATTGCTCTATGTGTAGAAAGTTACAAGGCTCTGATCACAGTACATATGCTGTTGTTCCAAAAGAACAATTCTCATTATCTAAAGGTGAAGACTCGGTTATCAGTTACCAAGCTACCGAAAAATCATGCAAAAATTTCTGCTCCACATGTGGAACACCAACTCACCTTATTAACGGGAAGCATTTCCCGGCCGATTTTGTTTTACCACTAGGTGTAATTAAAAATTATACTGATGAGCTAGCACCACAAATCCAAGTGTATACCTCAGAAAAACCACCTTGGTCGAACATCCATGATGATGTGCCACTATTTAGCTAAGGATATAAATCGGGTAGCCGGTAGCTTCTAGCTACCGGCCCCACACCGCCCATCGTGCGGTGCTGCTCGCAAGAAGGTGGACCTCTGTTGAATAGCCGTATTTGTCTGTTGATGTCACACCCCTTTGAGCTTTCCAGGCCCTGGCGTTCAGCGGTGCTATCCCTGTACTCTAAATACAACTCTCACCTACGATCTGGTAATATCGCTTACTTTTTTAAGTATAGAATGGACGATGAGAAAATATATTTTATATATCTGGTTACTAATTTCCTCAAGCAGCATATGTGCGGAAGTATTCAATGTTAAGACTGAACCAGGTAACGGAAGCCGCATCAAACAAGTGGCGATATCTTGGAATATCCCGTTTGATAAACCTTATGGAAAACTCAGCGAAGATCAGAAGAAAAGATTCACTTCCATATATGAAAATCTAAATGAAGGCGATGAGCCTCCATTTCCTGTTAATGGGCTTCAGGAACTCTATATGCCTATATATGCTGGGCATAAAAAGCTATTGAAAAAAGGGAAATTACATATCATAGCTTTAATTGATGAAGAGGGTAAGGTAGAGAGTATTTCTGTATTCGATACTCCGAGCGAACTTATGACTAAATTAGCAATTGTGGTATTGAGGGAGACCGAATTTAAGCCCGCTAAATGTTCGGGTTCACCGTGTAAAATGGATTTTCCATTGTTTATGAATCTGAAAGTGAGGTAGCAGAAAATTAAATCGGGTAACCGGTAGTTTCTAGCTACCGGCCTCCACACCATCCATCGTACGGGTCCGCAATGGGCGGCTCCCTATCCGTAATGAATTTCTACTCAACGATAGTGTCGAGCAGGTCTTCATTTGAGTCGAGTGCCATGTCAGTGCGCTACCTGAACTTTATATCCGATTGGAAACATATCGGTAGGCTAGCCCTGTCTTTTAACTCATGGATTTAGGTTCAAGCCTTCACCATGACCAAGGTATTAATCTTGGCATTAGGCTACTATACAGTCGGCTGAGTTCTGCCAAATCACTTTGGTAATGCTGACCGAGGCGCTGGTGTGTCCCACCACTTTGTTCTACCCCCGCGATGGTGGCGGGTGGGCCTACTTATGAGTCTGCGACCACACTGGCAGCAACAGCAACAGCAACAGCAAGTTAAACAGATCTCCCCAGATAAGAATGTGAACTTTCACTACACAACTGCATCAGTTACTCTACCCATTGGATCACATGGCTCCGGCGTCCTTGGCCAACTCGCCTTTAGGTTAAGCTTTATATGACATTTCTGTTCATCAGCTGGTAGTTTTGCTAATGGCCTCTTTCTCTCTATGTTGCAGTTGCCATTCGCTGGTAGTTAGCATTTAATGGAATGCCATTAAATGGTGATCTTCCTACAGGGAAGTTTCATCCTATTAGTTCACGCCTATGCTGGGCGTACCAAATGCCTGCAATCTGATCCCCGGTTGCTGTTACCTTTTTTTGCCACAATACCGGCAAAAAATGCGCCAGTAGCCTCCGGCAATTGAGGCAAGCGTATCTTTCATCGTAATTGGCACTAATTATTATGCTCTTTAAGGGATCGTGTAAATGTAACCGTTGGCGGGTTGAAGTTCAGTTAGCTGGACCGCTCGAAGGTTTGAATCCGCGCGTTTGCGATTGTAATTATTGCCAAGCCAACCCGTCACTTATTATAAGTGATCCGAATATGTCAGTGGCTTTCATTGGTGATGGGATTTCAACCAAACAAAATGGTGATCAGCTTGCTAATTTCTACCATTGCAAAGCTTGTAATGAACTACTAGCCGTAGGCTGCAATATAAATGGTCAGCTTCGCGGGGCAGTAAATTCCAATTTATTGGAAGGCGTGAATCAACTTGGCAATCCTATTCAAATTCAGCCAAGACTCTTGAGTGCCGATGAAAAGCTTGAACGCTGGGATAAGTTGTGGGGTGTCCTTAATGGGTTTTAAAAACATAAAATATTAAAGCTTTCGGACGCTTCGGTCCGCAGCTTGAGGCTTTATGAATCAGGGAGTAAATAAACAGCGTCGATAACGCCTTGGCGTTTATATAGGAACTGATATGACTAGGTCTGATAAGTTCTGGGATAGAAAAGCAGAGGAGTATGCTAGGAGCCCTATTTCTGACGAGGCAAGTTATCAGAAGAAGCTCTCAGATACCCAAAAATTCTTTACGCCCGATATGAATATTTTGGAGTTTGGCTGCGGAACAGGGACTACGGCGATTTACCACGCTCCGTATGTGCAACATATTGAAGCGGTAGATATATCTGAAAACATGCTTGAGATTGGTCGAACTAAGGCCAGGGAAGCCTGCATCGATAATATTAGATTTACCAGAGGTACGTTAACCGAATTCAATGCTGAGTCTGAGAGTTTTGATGCAGTATTGGGTTTAAATGTTATTCACTTACTACCAGATAGAAAAGATGTTTTGGCAGAAGCTGCTAGAATCCTCAAGCCTGGTGGTGTTTTCGTGAGTAGTACCGTTTGTATGGGCAATTCCTATATACGGTTTATTAAGCTCTTAGCACCTCTGGGAAAATTCATGGGCATAATGCCCGATGTCTTCATCCTAACAAAAGTAAAATTAGCGAAAGAAATTCAAGACGCTGGTTTTACCATTGAAGTTCAATGGCAACATGGAATGCATAATATGGTAGTTTTCATTATTGCGCGTAAAATTGACTCATAATAGGGTGAGCTGAAGGCGGCGGGTATATTGGCCTTACTAGCCAAATAGAGACTAGCTCCGCGCCAACGTAAAATATGGATGATTTTTCTAAAACTTCGTTATGTCTCCAGAAATACAAACCATACTTAGATACTTAACAGTGAGGATACTCAAATGAATACAAATGCAGTTTGTTGGTTTGAAATTTATGTAAATGATATGGTACGCGCAAAGTCCTTTTATGAAGCTGTGCTCAAGCAGGAGTTAACTCGACTAGACAATCCCGACGAAGTAAAAGATTTTCCTCAGCCCGAGATGTGGGCATTTCCAATGAAACAAGAACCGGGTGCAAGCGGGGCAATTTGTAAAATGGATGGTGTTGAAGCTGGAGGTAATAGCACCCTAGTGTATTTTGATTGCGAAGATTGTTCTGTTGAACTGGCCAGAGTCGAACCAGCAGGTGGGAAGCTAGTAGTGCCTAAAATGTCTATTGGGGAGCATGGTTTTATCGCAATAGCGCAAGATACCGAAGGAAATAATATCGGTTTTCATTCAATGAAATAGCTAGTTCTCACCAGCAAACATTAATTCACAACAAGCCAATCTCTTTCATTTTAAACACACACGCACATTCTGACCACACCGGTGGAAACGAGTGCTTTGAAAAGCGAGGAGGAAAACTTAAAAAGAATACCTTTAACTTGGATAGCTTTACCCACATTAAAGTCAAGTCTCATTCAGCAATCGACAATATCTATTACCTTAAGGAAAGTAATTCAATATTTGTCGGTGATGTATTCGATACCAGCTGGCACCCAGTATTTTATTCTGGCGGAATTAAAGGCTTTAATGAAGCGATTGATGCTATTTTAAATCTAGGTGATGAGCAAAGCTTGATAATACCGGGGCATGGTGTTCCATCAAGTAAACTCTCATTACTTGAATTTAGGAAAAATACTTTCGAATGAGTAAACAAAATTCGAGAGTTTCATCAAAAAGGGGGGAGTGTGGGAGGAATAATGATAGATACACAAGTTAAGGATATTTTGGAAAAATTCAATGTGAAGAACAAATCCCCATTCCTCCCCCAAAAAGCTTATAGAAGCTTTATAGAAAGAAATATTTCAGTGATTAATGATGAGAAAAGCCTATAAATAGGTATTAAGCCCATATAGGAGCCTAAAAATGAGGCTATATATTAAGGTGTTGCATGCGTTATTCTTTTCTTTAGTCTCTTTGGGAGCCCAGGCTGTGCAGAGTTGGACGGTCGAAAAAACCAAGGTAAATGCTCACCTTTATCCAGGTGAGGAGATGCTACTAACCAACGGCATAGAAACACTGAATTATTTCAAAGCCGGCGATCCTCAAAAACCTCTGGTGATCTTCGTTCCGGGTGGGTTTCATCTAGCTCGTGTCGCCTATGGCTACCCTGGTGGCGACGAGAAGGATTTTCTCGCCTATTGGTTTGGGCAGAAAGGGTTTTCTTTTCTTGGCGCATCTTATCCGACTGGAAACAAGGTCTATTCCAAGGTCTACCCTGCATTCTCGATCCGTGATTGGGGCAACCAAGTAGCTGCGGTCGCCAAACACTACGTGGACAAGCATGGGCTTTCGGGTGAGATCATTGTTCTTGGTTGGAGCGCAGGCGGGCAGATTACTCAATCAGTTTACGAGGCTTCACAGGCGGCCGGGCTGGATATGAGCCTTTACGTTTCAATTGCATCAACCCCACCTATCCCTTTGCTACTGGCTGCACCAGGTGCAATCTCAAAGTCAAAGAATGGGCTTTCGAAAGCGCCGCAATTCTACGAGTTGTTTAAGAAGTACGTGACTGCTCAGAACAAGATGAACGGGCACGTTATTATTCCTTGGGAGACGTTCGAAAGTGATGTACTCGGAGAAATTCCGGTAGCCCTAAATGCGATTATGATTGCATCTCGCTATGATAACGGCAACTTTGTACAGGATCTGGATTGGGCAATTGCCGATACAGGAGCCCTTAAATTTACCGACTTTCCCATGGTCGTCACAATCTCTGGTAATAAAGTGCTAGACAATGACCACGCGCTAACTGATCGAGGCAATTGGGGGCTTTATCAGGTTCAGCATTTATATCGAAATATCGCGCTTCCTGCTTTGTCAAAATCTGAAGAGATTGACCCGGAGAATTGGCAGAATTTAATGGATCAGTTTAGTTATGCAACCTCTGGTGCACTAAACGCCCGTGTCCCTGGCAATCACTTTTTTTGGTACGGTGAAGTCGGAGCACGTGAAACAGTTACACAGGTCGAGATGTTGCGCTTACGTGTGAGAAATGTCCTCTCTTCTATTGAGGCGTCTGTGGCTAAACTCAATGCACCGTAGTATTGCTTGTTCTACCTGGCGATCTTGCCCACCCATAGATTGCTCGCTGTTATTGTCGCCGTATTGCGACTGAGACCTCCGTTCCATCACTCCGCTTCTAGACTCCGGCCCCAAAAATTCGGCATTAAAAGCCTATGAAAATAGGACCCGCCCAAGCTACAAGGGTATTGCTGTAACAAAAGCTGAGAAGTTGACAGTCACTTTTTTAGTCGAGCTGCAAGATATAAGTTGTGCAGGAAATAAATAGTGCCTGGTTGAAGCTTTCTTGCAACTTTTGTCGGTGCTAGTGCCATGGTAATTCAAACTTATTGAGTTTTAACGATTTGACCCTGTGATCTAAAGGAATAGAATAACAAGATATAATATAATTTATTTTTAATACGCTATTAAATGGTACCAGAGTAATACATGGAAAAAGTGTCACTAAGAATTTGGGGGCTTCTAGGGGTGCTTTTATTTGTTCCTCTATTTCTATTTACATTCGCCGCTCCTCATATCATAGAAAAATCAGGCAGTTCCTTTATCGAATGGAAGCTTAAATCTGAAGCCGATAAAAGGATTGATGCCTTACGACTTCCTGCGCCAACGAAGCTAGAAGGTCTGCTAGGTGCCAAAGCGCGAGAGTTTCGAGCTAAAACTGAGCGGGATCTTGAAAAGGTAAAGCAACAGCTCAAAGAAGATGCACCAGCCATTCTTGCAAATCAAATTGCAAAACTTCGAAATCTGGATTGCGAATGTCGAAGAAAATGGGAACGATCAATCAGGGTATCTATGCAGTCAAAGCTTGCCTCGCTTGAGACTGCCAAGACCAAACTAATTGATTTCAGCCATATCAAGTACATGGAAATTGTCCATAAATTAACTTTGGACGTACGTATTTTTTTGGCCACTAACTCAATTGTTTTTATCCTCTTATTAATTGCTTCATTTATGCAGCCTAGGGCTATCAAACAATTATTCTTGCCTACTGGGTTAATGCTGGCATCAACAGGTATATGCTCATATTTTTATCTCTTTGAGCAGAATTGGTTCTACACCATAATTTACAATGACTATACCGGTTTCGCATATGTTAGTTACTTGAGCTTTGTCTTTGCTATCTTATGTGACATCGTTTTTAATGGAGCCAGGATAACAACAGAAGCACTCAATGCCTGCCTTAAAGCTATTGGCCAGGCGGGGAGTCTAGTTCCGTGCTAAGGAATTGGATAATATTTATCATACAAGCCAACCAATTTCATGCACGGAAAACGTGCATCCGGCAACCCTAGCTTCTACGGCTACCCGCTTTAGAGCATTAGCTTTTTATGATTGAGCGTTTCATACATTGGACTGAGTTCACTGTGGTGGTACTACCATCTACAGCCATTATTTTGTTTGCCACTTTACTTTTTCCATTTGGAATATTACTCCGTCCTGAATTCATTATTCCAGCTTACATTGGTGGTATTCTTGGAGTATATTCATTATGGAGAATGTTTCTGTTTCTTGAGTTTAGGGTGAGCTTAATATTAACAAAATGTACTTATTATTATTTGTCTGGAGTACTAAGTATCGCTTGCTTATTTTTAGTTGGTGAAGTTAGTGTCAGTCAATTGTTTAAGCCGGTAACCACGCCATGGATTTTACCAATTTTAGTTGGTGCTCATTGGATATTTAAAATTTCCAAGGGTACTCTTGGAGATAAACAATTAGCATCAGCTGAATAGTTTTCCTTCAGCTCATTTATGTTTGCTATGACATTAGCATGCAAACCATTTTGCTACAAAACTTCCGCTATGCCGGGCATTATGTAAATTAATCAACTATGTCATCAATACCCAATAATAAAGAAGAGTTGCATCAAGCCATTCGAACCACTTTTGATAAACTTCTTACGGATTATTCAGAAATCCCGGAAGAATACTCACGACAAATTGGTGTTGAAGGTAATATAAAGAATACTGAGATAAGTGTTTGCGATACACTGTCATATTTGATTGGATGGGGAAAACTGGTCCTGAAATGGTATGACCTCACATCAAGAGGACTTAAGGTAGACTTTCCTGAAACAGGTTATCAATGGAATGAACTTGGTCGGTTAGCTCATCATTTTCACAGGCAATATCGAGATTGGTCTTATAAAAATCTGCTATCAGAGTTTCAATTAACTACCGAGCAAATATTGCAGCTAATCGAGTCACTGAGCAACGATGAACTCTATGCTAGAAGTTGGTATAAAAATTACACACTGGGACGAATGATTCAATTTAACACTTCATCCCCAATGAAAAATATTCGTACAAAAGTGCGAAAGTTCAAGAAATTAAAATGTAAGGAGTGAAGCTCATATACTAAGGTATATGCTTTTTATTTCGGCCTTACAGGCCCTACTGGAAATGCTACGCCTCACACGGCATGCCGATTCTCACGGTATTACATATCTATCAGAATAATATATGAAAGTAGAGACAACAGGTAAAAGCGATTATTCAACGCTGATCGAAATATGGGAGGATTCTGTTCGAGCTACTCACGATTTTTTGCAAGAAGAGGATATTGTCATTCTTAAACCGCTCATATTAGAACAATACTTCGACTCAGTAGACCTGATGTGTGCAAAAAATGAGGATGGAAAGATTCTTGGATTCTGTGGAGTTCTTAACGGGAATATTGAAATGTTGTTCATTGCGCCTGAATCAAGAGGCTCAGGCGTTGGAACTTTTTTAACTAAGTATGCCATTGAAAATCTAGGTGTGACAAAAGTTGACGTCAACGAACAGAATCTTCAAGCCCTAGAGTTCTATAAGCATTTAGGTTTTACTGTAGTAAGTAGATCTCCGCTAGATGGTCAAGGAAAACCGTATCCTCTGCTACATATGGAGCAGGACAAAATTAATAAACTTAGGTGAACGGAAAAATCACTTCAGCCCCTTAATTTACAATTGCTAATGATGTTTTGTTTTATGAAATTTCTTATAGCTCTTTTTTTTATACTGATTAGCCTGAATACATCAGCCTGTATAATTGCCCCTGGAACGATTGCTCTTCAAAACCCTCAGAAAGTTATTAAACGTTCAAAATCCGTATTTAAAGGCAAACTTTTATCTTTAATGTATGTCCCAGCATATCTGCAGGTCGCTAAGTTTGAAGTGATAAAAATATATAAAGGGGAAAAGAAGAATTTTATTTCAGCAGTACATGATTATAATACCAGTTGTACCTTAAGAATACCGGATGACCAAGTTGGGAAAAATTATTTTGTCTTTGTTACAGAGGGTTCTGGTGAAAAAGACGATTTATATACGCTTATTTCTACAAAAAACTTTGACTTTATTGATGGTAAGTTCGTTGTAAAGTCTAACAGGCTGCGCGAAGAGCGTGCCAAACAGAAGCAGCAAGAAATTCTGGCCGAGAAACAAATACAAGCTGATGAGCAGTAGTTAATTTCTGTAAATTGTAACTGAGATGATTATGGCTGAAGACCAACGCTTGAGCTTTATATTGATTTGCATCATATTGCACCTGAGGTGCAGATCGGAAGCGAGCTAGCCACATAACACTCACAGGCTCGGTATCGGCTTTTCCATTTCGACTTTGCCTTCATTTCAAAGCCGTGTATACCACGGGTGTTATACTGCGCCCAATTATTAGAAGCTTGAGCAGAAAATAACTTAGGGATTTTCTGATTAAGATACGCAGTAAAGCCTCACCCCTCCTCCGACACTCCACCATAAACATGATAAATCTCCGGCACCTGGCCGCGATCGTCCATCCGCATACCCAGGTCACGAATCAGGCCATCGCGAATATCGTAGATCCAGCCGTGCAGGCTGAGGCGTTGGCCTCGGTCCCAGGCGTGCTGCACTATCTTGGTCATGGCCAGGTTTTGTACCTGTGCCATCACATTTAATTCGCACAATCTTGCCGAACGCGATTCTTTATCGAGGGATTCCAGTTCCTGCTGGTGGCGGGCGTAGACATCCTTGATATGGCGCAGCCAGTTATCCACCAGGCCACATTCGCTGTGGCCCATGGCGGCCTGTACGCCGCCACAACCGTAATGGCCACACACCACCACGTGTTCCACCTTGAGTACTTCTACGGCGTATTGCAGCACCGAGAGGCAATTAAAGTCTGTATGTACCACCACGTTGGCGATATTGCGGTGTACGAATAGCTCCCCCGGTGCCATGCCCACAATCTCGTTGGCGGGCACGCGGGAGTCGGAGCAGCCGATCCATAAATATTTGGGAACCTGCAGACGGCTCAGACGTTGGAAAAATTCCGGGTCCTTTGCCGTCCTCTCCTCTGCCCAGGCGCGATTGCGCGCGAACAGTTGGCGAATCTCTGCCACCTCAGTGGGCCTCCCCCGATAAGTCCAGGCCGGATATTTGCGCGGCCTGCACCATTTTTTGCAGGTAGTCGCTGGTCATTTGGCGGCGGCGTTTTTCGGTCAGGTATTCCTCGATTCGCTCCGCAACATATTCATATTCCAGCGGGCGGCCCGGCTCGCATTGCTCTACATAAATCAGGTGTACACCGTAAGGTGTTTCCACGGGTTCCGCTACCAAACCGGTGCCCTGCTCGAACACTGCGCGCTCGAAGGAGGCGACGGTATCACCGCGCCCCACTTGGCCGAGACTGCCGCCGGCTTCGGCGGAGGAACAGGCGGAGTGGGATTGGGCCAACTGGGCGAAGGCCTGTAGCGGATTGGCATCGGCACGGATCTGCTTGAGCATATCCTCGGCGGCGGCGCGCGCTTTGGCGCAAGCTTCGGAGTCATCCGGTGCGGCCGGAATCAGGATATGGCGCACTTCGGCGAGGGGATCGGAGCGGAATTTATGTGGATGGGCTGCGAAATAGGCGCGGCACTCGGCTTCACTGGCCGGGCTCACTTGTAGCTCGCCTTTTAAAAGGTCTGAAACTGCGTGATCGAAAGCTTCGCTATGCAGGTCTTCATCGGCGGCGCAAAGCCCCTGCCCCGCGGCCTTTTCCCGTAAAAGCCAACCGATAACCAGGGCCCGCGCTGCGCGGTAAATCGCTTGGCGCGGGGAGTTGGCGGTCTGGTATTGCATCTCCTGGTAAATCAGGTCTGCGGGGATTTCATTGCCGTTAACGGCCACGGCTTCAGCCAGTTCGAATTCGCGCCCGGCGGCGTCGGAGGCCAGTAATGCACTCATGACTCTACTCCACACAAGGCCCGCTCATAGCGGGCCGGGTTAACAATTGCTGGGATTAGCGCGCGGCTTTGGCGCGGACTATTTGGTAATTGCGGCGGAAGTACTGCACCGGAACACTCCATACGTGTACCAGGCGGCTGAAGGGGAACAGCAGGAACAGGGTCATGCCGAGGAAAATATGCAGTTTGTAGATGATATTCACGTCGGCGATAGCCGCTGCGGCTGCGGAGCCATCGAGGGTGACAATGGACTGGGCCCAGGCCATCAGTTTGAGCATCTCAGCACCGTCCATATGGCCGGCGGAAACCAGGATGCTGATCAGGCCGAGGATTAACTGGGCGTAGAGCATCAACAGTATGGTCAGGTCCATTTTGGAAGTGGTGGCGCGCACTCGCGGATTGGTGAGGCGGCGCTTGATCAAAATGGTAAGGCCAATAAAGCAGATCACCCCGAAGAAACCACCGATCCCCATTGCCATCATCTGCTTGGTGGAGGCTTCAATGCCGAGGAAGTGCCACACCGCTTTGGGCGTGAGCAGGCCGACAAAATGGCCCGCGAGAATGGCGATCACCCCGATATGGAACAGGTAACTGCCGATGCGCAATTGTTTGCGCTCCAATAACTGACTGGAGCCGGTGCGCCAGGTGTATTGGTCGCGGTCGTAGCGGATCAGGCTCCCCACCAGGAAGACCGTGAGGGCGACGAAAGGGTAAATGGCGAAGAGCAGCGTATTCAGATAGTTCATCTTGTTACTCCTGTGGTGCGGGCTGGGCAGAATTCTGCGCTGCATCTTTGGCACTGGGGGCCCAGGTTAGGGGCTGGCCGTCGCGCAGCTGCGCTGCGCTGGGCCGCGTTATGGACTGGTCGCAATTGTTGGCGCCGGTAAAACTGACCACCTCTTCCTCCCAGATTTTGTCCAGGGCTTCCGGGGTGTCGTCGCGTTCCTCGTTGGCCACTTCTTCCTTAAGTGCAGTCAGATCGACAAAAACACCTGCCATCAGCAGCAGTGAGTCCATCAACAAGTGATAGGGGCTTTCGCGCTTGGACAGGCGCGCGCTCAACAAGGCGATGACATGAGTGATGTCATGCACCCAGCCGTAGGCCTCTTCACCCTGGGTTGCGCAGAACTCCAGATAGGTGGGCAGATAGTCCGGTAACTCGCGTTCATTCAGTTCAAGACCGGCACTGCGATAGCGCGCGGTCAGGTCCACCATGGCCTGGCCGCGATCGCGGGATTCGCCGTGAATATGCTCGAACAGGTGCAGGGACACGGCGCGGCCGCGCTCAAACAGGCCGTCGTATTCACTCTGCCAGTCGAGCGCATCCATACACTCGTAGTGGGAAATAAATGCCAGCAACATATCCCGCAGGGGTGCATCCAGCTCATCGGACTCCGCCACCCAGTTGGTCAGCTCATCCAGGTGTGCCACCAGCTCTTCGGATGGATAATCCAGTAGGCGGGCAATCAGGTTTAACACTTTCATCGGTATTCTCCCCTCGGCCTCAGTCGACCACTTTGGCTGGTATTACTTCGCGCACTGCGTGCTGCTTGCCGCCGAAGATATTGGTGCTGTCGTTGCCGGTGCTACAGCCGTTGCCGAAGCTGAAACCACAGGAGGACTTCATGTCGTAGGCGTTTTCCGCGTAGGCCTTATGACTTGAGGGCACTACGAAGCGGTCTTCGTAGTTGGCCAGGGCCATATAGCGATACATTTCTTCTACCTGCTGTACGGTCAGGCCCGCCTCTTCCAGTAGTTCGCGTTCCTGCACGCCGTCCACATGGATGCCGCGCATATAGGCGCGCATCACAATCATGCGCTCCAGGGCGCGGGCCACTGGCTTCTCGTCGCCGGCGGTGAGCAGGTTGGCGAGGTATTGCAGCGGGATGCGCAGGGTGGAGAGATCCGGGATCTCGGCGCTGCGGCCCACGGTGACGGTTTCCACTTGGCCGGCCTGCACTGCGTTCTGGATCGGAGACAGCGGCGGCACGTACCAAACCATGGGCAGGGTGCGGTACTCCGGGTGTAGCGGCAGGGCGATCTGCCAGTCGATGGCCATCTTGTACACCGGGGATTTCTGCGCAGCTTCGAGCCAGGCTTCGGGGATACCCTCGGCGCGGGCAGCTTCCTGGACCTTGGGATCGCTGGGGTCGAGGAAGATATCGCACTGGGCCTGGTAGAGGGCTTTTTCGTCTTCTACCGCAGCAGCTTCCTCGATGCGGTCGGCGTCATAGAGCAGCACCCCCAGGTAACGGATACGGCCCACGCAGGTCTCGGAACAGATAGTTGGCTGGCCCGCCTCAATACGCGGGTAGCAGAAGATACACTTCTCGGATTTACCGGTTTTCCAGTTGTAGTAGATCTTCTTGTAGGGGCAGGCGGATACGCACATGCGCCAGCCGCGACATTTGTCCTGATCGATCAGGACGATGCCGTCCTCTTCGCGCTTGTAGATGGCACCACTTGGGCAGGAGGCCACACAGGCGGGATTGAGGCAGTGCTCACACAGGCGCGGCAGGTACATCATAAAGGTGTTTTCGAACTCACCGTAGATATCTGCCTGGACCTGCTCGAAGTTCTTGTCCTTCTTGCGCTTGTCGAATTCGGTACCGAGAATTTCTTCCCAGTTGGGACCCCACTCGATCTTCTCCATACGCTCGCCACTGATCAGCGAGCGCGGGCGGGCCACCGGCTGGTGCTTCTGCTCCGGCGCCTTGTGCAGGGTCTGGTAGTCGAAGTCGAACGGCTCGTAGTAGTCGTCGATTTCCGGCATATCCGGGTTGCCGAAAATATTCGCCAGCACCCGGTGCTTGCTGCCGATCTTCGGCTGCAACTTGCCGTTTTTCTTGCGGGTCCAGCCGCCGTTCCACTTGTCCTGGTTTTCCCACTCTTTGGGATAGCCGACACCGGGTTTGGTCTCGACGTTGTTAAACCAGGCATACTCGACCCCCTCGCGGGAGGTCCAGACATTTTTACAGGTCACCGAGCAGGTGTGACAGCCGATACACTTATCGAGGTTCAGCACCATGCCGATCTGGGCTCTAACTTTCATTGCTACACCTCCTCTCGGGTCGGCTCTTTGACGTCTTCGCCATCCAGCCAGTCGACCTTGTTCATTTTTCTCACCACCACAAACTCGTCCCGGTTACAGCCCACAGTGCCGTAGTAGTTAAAGCCGTAGGACTGCTGGGCGTAGCCGCCGATCATATGGGTGGGTTTCATCACCGCGCGGGTTACGGAGTTGTGGATACCGCCGCGGGTGCCGGTGGTTTCCGCTCCCGGTGTATTCACGATGCGCTCCTGGGCGTGGTACATCATGGCCATGCCGTCTGGCACCCGCTGGGACACCACCGCGCGGGCAGCAATGGCGCCGTTGACGTTGAAGATTTCGATCCAGTCGTTGTCTTCAATACCCGCCAGCTTGGCGTCGTTCTCACTCATCCACACGATGGGGCCACCGCGAGACAGGGTGAGCATCAGCAGGTTGTCGGAGTAGGTACTGTGGATACCCCACTTCTGGTGCGGGGTGATCCAGTTCAGCAGGATCTCCTTGTTACCGTTGGGCTTCTGGTTCAGCACCGGCTGTACGGTTTTCAGGTTGATGGGCGGCTTGTACACACACATGGTCTCGCCGAAGTCGCGCATCCACTCATGATCCTGGTAGAACTGCTGGCGGCCGGTGATGGTGCGCCAGGGAATCATCTCGTGCACGTTGGTGTAGCCGGCGTTGTAGCTCACATGCTCATCTTCCAGGCCGGACCATGTGGGCGAGGAGATGATCTTGCGGGGCTGCGCCACGATATCGGAGAAGCGGATCTTCTCGTCTTCCTTGGGTTTGGCCAGATGGGTGTGATCGCGACCGGTAATCTTGCCCAGGGCTTCCCAGGCCTTCACCGCTACCTGTCCATTGGTTTCAGGAGCCAGAGACAGGATCATCTCGGCGGCATCCACGGCGCTGTCGATACGGGCGCGGCCATCGCGGGCGCTTTCATCTTTCCAGGTGCGGTTGAGCTTCTTGAGGAAGTCCACCTCGTCATCGGTATTCCAGCTGATGCCCTTACCGCCGTTGCCGAGTTTTTCCAGCAATGGGCCGATAGAGGTAAAGCGGTTGTAGGTGTTGGGGTAGTCGCGCTCCACCTCGATCATGCTCGGCGCGGTAACGCCGGGGATCAGGTCACACTCGCCTTTCCACCAGGCCTTCACCCCAAAGGGCTGGGCGATTTCGGTGGGGGTATCGTGGTGGATCGGCAGGGTTACCAGATCCTTCTCCACCCCCAGGTGGCCATCGGTGAGTTCGGAAAATTTCTTCGCCACACCTTTGAAGATGTCCCAGTCGCTGCGCGCTTCCCAGGCCGGGTCCACCGCTTTGGTGAGCGGGTGGATAAAGGGGTGCATATCGGAGGTATTGAGATCGTCCTTCTCATACCAGGTGGCCGTTGGCAGCACGATGTCGGAGTAGAGACAGGTGGTGGACATACGGAAGTCCAGTGTCACCAACAGATCGACTTTGCCCTCACTGGGGGTATCGTGCCAGGCCACATCTTCCGGTTTCTTGCCGCCGGCTTCACCCAGGTCCTTACCCATCAGGCCGTGCTTGGTGCCGAGCAGGTGGCGCAGCATATACTCGTGGCCCTTACCGGAGGAACCGAGCAGGTTGGAGCGCCAGATAAATAGATTGCGCGGGTAGTTCTGCGGATTATCCGGGTCCTGGTTGGCGAACTTGAGCGCGCCACGCTTGAGCTGCTGCACGGTGTAATCCTTGGCGGACATACCCGCAGCGGCGGCGTCTTTGGTCAGTTGCAGCGGGTTCATACCCAGCTGCGGTGCGGAGGGCAGCCAGCCCATACGCTCGGCGCGGCTGTTGTAATCGATAATGGAAGCCTGCCACTTGCTCTTGTCGGCCAACGGCGAAACCACTTCGTCCATCTCCAACTTCTCGTAGCGCCATTGGCTGGCGTGGTTGTAGAAGAAGGAGGTGCCGTTCATATGGCGCGGCGGACGCTGCCAGTCGAGGCCGAAAGCGAGGGGGGTCCAGCCGGTTTGCGGGCGCAGTTTTTCCTGCCCCACATAGTGGGCCCAGCCACCGCCGCTCTGGCCGATACAACCGCACATCATCAACATATTGATGAGGCCACGGTAGTTCATATCCATGTGGTACCAGTGGTTGAGGGCGGCACCCACAATCACCATGGAGCGTCCACGGGTCTTGTCGGCGGTATTGGCGAATTCGCGCGCTACCTGGATAACGTTCTCACGGCGACAGCCAGTGATCTTCTCCTGCCAGGCGGGAGTGTAGGGCTTGTCTTCGTCGTAACTGTGGGCACAGTTGGGATCGTCGAGGCCGTGCTCCACGCCGTAGTTGGCCAGGGTCAGGTCGTAGACGCTGGCAACTTTGAGCACCTCGCCGTCTTTGTTCCGCACGTACTTCACCGGCACCTTGTAGTCGATCACATCGCTGTGGTCGGTGTGCTGGAAGTAGTCGTGCTCGTGGCTCTGGCCACCGAAGTAAGGGAAGGCCACCTGGGCAATTTCATCGGCGCAGTCTTTCAGGCTGAGTTTCAACTCTACCTCTTCGCCACTAAGGCCGTCGCGCTGTTCGATATTCCATTTTCCCTGCTCGCCCCAGCGGTAACCTACAGAACCCTGGGGGGACACCAGCTGGCCATCATGGTTGACGGCGATGGTCTTCCACTCGGGGTTGTTGTCCTGGCCGAGGTCATCCGCCAGGTCGGAGGCGCGCAGGAAGCGGCCCTGTACAAGCTTGCCGTCGCGCTCTTCCAGGGTCACCAGCATCGGCATATCGGTGGTGGTGCGCACATATTCGGTGAAGTAAGCACTGGGCTTGTCGACGTGGAATTCTTTCAAAATCACGTGGCCGAAGGCCATCGCCAGGGCCGCATCGGTACCCTGGCGCGGTGCCAGCCAGGTATCGCCAAACTTGGAGCACTCGGAGTAGTCGGAAGTGATTACGCAGGTCTTGGCACCCTTGTAACGCACCTCGCTGAGGAAGTGCGCATCCGGGGTACGGGTCTGCGGCACATTGGAACCCCAGACGATCAGGTAATTGGAGTTGTACCAGTCGGCGGACTCGGGCACGTCGGTCTGCTCACCCCAAATCTGCGGAGAGGCGGGCGGCAGGTCGCAGTACCAGTCGTAGAAACTCAGGCAGTTGCCGCCGATCAATGACAAATAGCGGGCACCGGCAGCGTAGGAGACCATGGACATGGCGGGAATCGGCGAGAAGCCGGTTACCCGGTCGGGTCCGTATTTCTTGGTGGTGTATACATTGGCAGCGGCGATCAGCTCATTGGCTTCATCCCATTTGATCCGCACAAATCCGCCCATACCGCGGCGCTCTTTGTAGGACCTGGCCTTGGCCGGGTCCTCAACAATGCTGGCCCAGGCCTCTACCGGATCGCTGTGTCTCAACTTGGCTTCGCGCCAGAGTTTTACCAGACGCTTGCGGATCTTCGGGTACTTGAGGCGGTTGGCCGAGTACATATACCAGGAGTAGCTGGCACCACGGGGGCAACCCCGCGGCTCGTGGTTGGGCAGGTCCGGGCGGGTGCGCGGGTAGTCGGTCTGCTGGGTCTCCCAGGTGACCAGGCCGTCTTTGACGTAGATCTTCCAGCTGCAGGAGCCGGTGCAGTTCACCCCGTGGGTGGAGCGCACAATCTTGTCGAACTGCCAGCGACGACGATAGCCATCTTCCCAGCTGCGGTCGTCATCGGTCTTTTCCCCGTGTCCTCCGGAAAAAGGCTCTTTTTGTTTCTTCAGGTATTTCAGTCGGTCCAGGAAATGGCTCATGCGGTACTCCCAGGGCATCGAAATGCGGTTAAAGCATCGGTTTAGCGGGGAATATAAAAGCGCTGTGCGGAAGGATCACCTGACCAAAAAGGGGTAGAAAAGCGACGAACTACCCCAGAGTGGGTAGGGAAATGGCGCCAACTCATGGCTAAGGTATTGCGCGAACCGCAGAGTGGCTGGGCCTCCGCTTAAAAAGCAGGCATCAGGTTAAATTTTGTGCAAAACTGGCGTTCTTTGGTGGTACTCACAAATTTGAGCACCCGTGGGCGGCACAATAGGGAGGAGTTCCCACAACCGCCCAGGGGCGAAGTGAATCAGATATGCTGAACCGAATCCGACAATCCATCGTCTACCGCATCGGTACCCTGATGCTGCTCACCGTGCTGGTGGCCCTGAGCTCCATGGTGGCGTCCTATATCATCTCCGATGCCGCCGAAAACGATGCCGCCGCGGTAAACCTGGCTGGCTCCCTGCGCGCCATGAGCTACCGGCTGGCCGCTACCGCCCCCTCCGGCGATATTGATGCCACTACCGAACTCGCCGATGAGGTTGCATCGCGCCTGGCTCGGGTATTGAGCATCTCCGACTTCAACGCCAGCGACAACCTGCGCGCAGCACACAACTACCGCAAGGTGATCGATAGTTGGGAAGGGGAGATACGCCCCCTGCTGGAATCCATTGCCGCCGGCCGCTTGCCCATGGACTCTCTGCAGCTGGCTAACCGCCTGGAACCGTTTATTGGCGATGTAGATACCCTGGTATCCGACTACCAAACCATCGCTGAAGAGAAGATCAGCTTGCTGCGCTTGGTACAGGTGGGCTCCCTGTTCGCCATAGTGGCGCTAGTGTACCTGTCTCTTTACATACTCCACCGCTCCGTGGAACAACCACTCAAGCAACTCACCAACCGCTCCCTGAGCATTGCACAGGGAGACTTCAACGGGCACCGCCTGGAAATCGACAGTGAGGATGAGCTGGGGGTGTTGGCGCGCACCATCAATTACATGAGCGATGAGATCCACGCAACCCACCGTGACCTTGCCCATCGTGTAGAACTCAAAACTGCACAATTACAAAAGAGTCACGAGGCACTGGACTTCCAATACCGCCTGGCGCGACGTATCAGCGAGGGGCCCCTGGCAAGTGCTGAGCTGGGACAATGGCTGGGAGAGTTCGCTAATGTGGCCGATCTGAGCAACCTGGACCTTTGCCTGATGACTCCCGAGGGCGAAGCTCCTTACGAGCACCTGGTGCAGGGCCTCGGCAACAGCCAGTGTGACGGTAATGAGTGCCGCATGTGCGTAAGCACCTGTGGTCCCTCCGACGAGGGCGACTACCGCGTGTACCGCTTCCCGCTGGAAGTGGACAAGCGCAATTACGGCGTACTGATGTGCACCCTACCCCGCGGTGAAAGCCTCGATGAGGAGCAGCAACAACGCTTGGCTACCTTTGCCGACAGCGTTACCGCTGCCATCGCCATCAACGAGCGTGAAGCCCAGGAACGCCGCGTCGCCCTGCTGGATGAACGCGCAATAATCGCGCGGGAACTGCACGACTCATTGGCACAATCCCTCTCCTACCTGAAAATCCAGGTTACCCGGCTCAATCGCGCCAACCGCAATGAGCAGATGGACAAAGCCAAGGTGGAGGAAATTATTACCGAATTGAAGGAGGGGCTGGACTCCTCCTATCGCCAGTTGCGCGAACTGCTCACCACCTTCCGCCTGCAAATAGGCCCCGGTGGCCTGCGTAATATCCTCGAGCAATCCATCCTCGCTTACCGTGAGCAACACCCGCAAATCACCATCCTGCTCGACTATCACCTCAACGAGGTGCCTCTCACTCCCCATGAGGAAATTCACCTTTTGCAGTTGGTGCGCGAGGCCTCGCAAAATGCCGTCTACCACTCCCAAGGGGATATGGTACAGATCAGCCTTACCCAGGCCGAGAATCACTCTCTCAACGTGCGTATCCGTGACAATGGCGTCGGTATCAGCAATTCTCCGGAAAAGCGCAATCACTTTGGCATGTCGATTATGCAGGAGCGCGCCAGCAACCTGAACGGCAAATTAAATATTCGCCGGCGCGATGAGGGGGGCACAGAAGTGCGGTTTAACTTTATTCCCCTGTATGCCCGGGAGCGGGAATTGGTTTGGAAGGATGTGGGGTGATAGCACCCCACTTTAGATGGAAGAATCATTGGGCACGGATAAATAAGCTCCGTAACCAGTTTTTTAAATTTGGCAAATACCTCTGTTAATAAAATTCAGCGAAATATCCCAATATTTTCCGATTGATTCCCCACTCCGTGAGCCAGTAGGTCGCTGTGAACCAGGCTCCCACCGCGGGGTTCGCCCAACCTTAAACATGTCCAGGATAAAAAATAGGGTAAAAAATACTGTCTTTTAAATTGGCCCCGTAAGGCCAATACCTACCACATATGCTACAAGTACTTATCGCCAATACACCCCATGATTTGTCCCCATTCATCATGGTGAATAAGTCTTGTTTAGGGGCTGGCATCCCATTTTCCACCGTGCAATGACAATATTGATTTAATAAAGAGGAGAGGTTAATGAAACTGAATTCATTGCCCATCGCCGTTTTTTCAATAATGGCGATGCTTGTACTGGCCTATTCCACTTTCACAACTGCCGATAGCCACAATAAAAAAGAAAAAGATACATCAACCGCTAAACATGGTGCTGGCGAGAAAGCCTGGTCTGATGCGGGAGATGACAAGCGGTTTACCATCTTTAAAGCTGACCTAACCACTGCTAATGAAAATATGCTCGGTAAAAAAGTCAATCCGCAAACCCCTAAAGATGCTAATGGTTTCTTAATCGGCGCCTATAACAACCAGACGCATATGCTGAGCTTTATGGTTGGGTACAGTGATCTATCACAGGGTGGAGTCGCCATGTCGCATTTCCACCTCCAGTGTTCGGGCGACGGCAAGGAACCTCCTATTTGCAAGCCTGGCAAGGCGAGCGGCCCGATTATTCAAACTATCTGTGGTATGCCAACCCAACCGGGGATGGTCCCAGACTGGCCCGCTACCAAAACAGACAAGGATAAACACGGACTTAAAAAGAAATGCTCTGAGGGCAACAGCGGTTTTATTATGGGGAAATGGCTTGTCGAGGAACCTTATCGGAAAGGATTAATGGATAATAAAGTGTTCATTAACTTGCATACAAAACTGGACCCCAAAGGCGAAGTCTCTGGATTATTGGTAAAAGATAAATAGTATTTAATGAATGCCCTGCTGGGCCAATTACAACAACCTTATGGAGAGCGGTAATGTCCAACTACACCACCTCATTTTTTAGCCCAAGCTCCCAGGGAGATGCTTATAAAGCGGTAGCCGAAAAAATGTCCCAGTGGTGGACACCGGTAAGCGCACCCTTTCTAAAGGTGGGCGACACTGCCAAAACCGGTTTTAAGGGAGAGTCTTACTGGGTTTTCCGCGCCAAAACATTGAAGCCAGAAAAACTGATTGAGCTCGAATGCATCGAGTCGAATATGGTGTCCGATAACGTGGATGACCCCGAGGAGTGGAAGGGCAGTACCCTGCGCTTCGAGTTTTCTGAGGAAAATAAGGGAACTCTGGTTACTTTTACCCACATTGGCCTTTCCCCTGAGATGAAATGTTGGGATATGTGCAAAAGTGGCTGGGACCATTATCTACCTGGTAGCCTTAAGAACTTCTTGAGCGGCACTGGAGGCCGCCCAAATACTTACTAACAATAGACAACTAGCAAACGATGATACTTTGAGCTAATCGCAGCAGCCACAACACTTTCTATCACCGGCACTGCTCCCAGAACTTGTATTGGGCTTTGCAAAAACCTCTTTTAAACGCAGGAAGGCCTTTTTTATATCGGCCCTGGGTACAGCAAAGTTCATCCGTACAAACTGTGTTGCTGTGTCGTCGAACCAGGTTCCTGGCGATGCGCCAAAGCCGGCTTCAGCCAATTTTGTAGTAAGCTCTCTACCCGCAAAGCCAGTTTCTGAAAAGTCCAGCCAGACCTGATAGGTACCTTCTACGGACGTCATTTTTACAACCGATAATTCCTCCAGCAAAAACTCCTTTATCCAACCCAAGTTATCCTGAAGATAAGCCAGTAACTGATCCAGCCAGGCATCCCCCTTTTCAAAAGCAGCAATAGTTGCAAAAGTGGTGAAGGCATTGCCGTGATTCAGATACATGGATTCACTTTTATCACTAACTGCCTGTAGCAACCTGCTGTTTTGGGTATAGATGTATCCATTGGAAATACTCTGCATACCAAAAGTCTTAGCTGGCGAGCCAATCAAGGCTACATGTTTCTCTGAATCCAGAGCCATCAAGCTGGTAAATTGATGACCCGAATAAATAATATCACCATGGATTTCATCGCTGATAATGGTCACATTATATTTATTGGCTAATTGCAGGAGCTTTTCCAGCTCTTCCTTTTGCCAGACCCTCCCAACCGGGTTGTGCGGATTGCAAAGGATCATTGCTTTTACTTCCGGATCTGCGAACTGCTTATCCAGATCCGTAAAGTTCATCCGGTACCTTCCATCACTCATTCGCAACGGACTTTTAACAATTTTACGGCCTGCACTTTGGATCACTTTACTAAATTGGTGATAGACCGGGGGCTGAACCAGAACGGAATTACCCTTTTCAGTAAGCTCACGGATCAATAGCGCAATACCAGTCAAAACGCCTGTAACCTGAACAAATTTATCCGTTTCTAACCGCAAATTGTGACGCCGCTGATACCAACTACTAATTGCACTAAAGATCCCCTCGGGGTAGAACTCGTAGGCGAACTGCCCTCTATCCACCAACCTTTGCAATTCTGCTCTAATAGGGTCGGCTACATTGAAATCCATATCCGCTACCCAAAAGGGAGTTACTTTCTCTGTGCCAAAAATATTTTTAAGTGCCGATGGGCTGTTACGCACAAAGTGATTTTCAGCACCGGAATTATTTTTATCAAAGTCCATCATTGCTCCTACATGTGGTTCAGGGGTTTATGAGAAAAACAGGTGGAACAGCAGACCTGCAAAAATTGCCATACCGAAGATCACTAGCAGGAAAGCCGCTACCATTGGTTTGCGGAACATCGACTTCAGTAGGATCACCTCAGTTAGGCTGGCACCGGCACTGCCAATAATCAATGCCATTACTGCCCCCATACTCATGCCTTTTGCGAGCAGCGCCGCAGATAAGGGGATTACGGCCTCAGCACGGATATATAGCGGGACCCCAATTACTGCCGCGAAAGGGATGGCGAGAGGGTTACCGGCTCCAGCATACTTTGCAATGAAATCTGCAGGTATAAAGCCGTAGGTGAAAGCACCGATTGCGATCCCAATCAACAGGTAGGGCAGTACTTTCTTAAACTGGCTCCAGGTTTCCCGCCAGATCCGCACCCAGCGATTGTCCTGCACGGCACTCAATGCAACGGTACCATCGCAAGCGGCGACTTGGGGAAGCGGTCCATTGCAAGCTTTCTCTTCTGTACAAGTAGTTGCAGATGCACTGGCACCACAGCCGCCAGTCTCTGGTTTCCTGGGTTTACTCGCACCAGAGCAGCCGCTTCCAGTATTCCCCTTCAATACTTCCGGGCGAATGAAGCGAGCAAAGTTGAGCCGCTCCAATACATACCCAGCAGTCACTGAAACTGCCAGTGCCGTTGCGGCATAAACCAAAGTGATATTAAGGCCGAAGGTCACAAGGAATAGACCAATAATGATGGGATTCAAAAGTGGCGAAGTGAATAAAAAGGTGACTGTTGGTCCAAAACCGGCTCGGGCTTTCAACAGGCCGCTCAGCATAGGGATGGTTGAGCAACTACAGAATGGTGTCAGACCACCGAGTATCGCTGCAGAAAAGTAGCCACGGCCATTCTTTGAGCTGAGAATAGCCTGGATTTTTCCTGACGGCAGGTATTCCTGAATTACGCCAATAATAAAACTGATTACCAAAAATAACGCTGTCAGCTCGATACCGAGCAATACAAACATGCCCAGCGCCTCTTCAAGCATTACAAGAACTTCTGGAGACATTGCATTAATTCCGTATTTCTAGATTCATGGAAATATATTAGTGCAGCTTTTTTGTGACTACAAGTTATTTCTAGTAATATAGAAATGTTGGAGCCCCAGGAACACAACAATGCAGACAGACATAGCCGCCAAGTGCTTCGCTGAATTAGGCCATTTAACCCGCCTGGAAATATTCCGCCTATTGGTCAGAGGTGGCCCAGAGGGCATGCCTGTTGGAGAAATACAGGAAGCGCTGGATGTTCCTGGCTCCACTCTCTCCCACCACATTAACCGTTTGGTATCTGTGGGGTTGGTCATTCAACGACGAGAGGGCCGCACCCTCTATTGTGTGCCTCAGTATGAAGAACTATTCAGGCTGGTGGAATTCCTGCAGGAGGAGTGCTGTATTGACGGTAATCCTCACTGCGACGATTAATCATTAGATGATTTTCAACCACCAGAGTAACATAGAGAGTAGGGCCACTTTCCATTACAACCGCTGGTCTTCAATTTGTATAAAGCTGAGTTTTCAAAGATCAGCAACATAGCGAGGAAAAGGAGTTTGCTGAATCATTTAATAAACAATATGCAAACCGGGAATCCGGCCAAGGAAATTATGTGCCGTTCCCAGTATCAAAAAACAAGGAAAAACTGTATCCAACTTTTCGCCATTAGAGCTACTCCCGTATCCCTCAATTACAATTTTGCATCTAAATAGCACCAACCGTTACTTCCCAAGTATCTTCACCTAACTCGCGCAACTGAATATTAACTCCGGCAATTTTCTGGATCACCTGAATATTGGTCAATAAATGCTGGCTGGGCTTCAATGTATAAAAGCGACCACCATTGCCCAAAGCCATAGGCAATAACAGTTGATCGGCCAGATATTCACCTACCGGCGCACCAGAATTCAGATAACGCTGCATCTGCCGAATCGCACGCTGGGCAACCCGCTCTGAACTTACGCCCTGCTCGCCCATGGAATCGAAGATTTCAGTTACCTGTTCAGATTGCAACCGCAGCGACAGCAAATTACCGGGCCCTTGGGAACGCACCTGTTTTCGCTGCAAATACTCAGCCGGCCACTCACATTGCTTACTCACCTGCGCCAGTTCACGCAAGCCAATATGAGCCGGTATATTCGCGGATATGGCTACAGCTTTGCGCTCCAGCAGCTCTCCTCTTTCAGTCAGTTCCAGTTTTGATAAATTGGAGAGGGGGTGGATACGCGCACGCCAGGCACCGCCACCAGCTGGATAAAAACCATAATCCGTTAGCTCCACCTCCACTCCCGCGCCCATACGCGCTAATAGAGGCAAATAAACCTGGGCTATAAAATCAAAGCTTGGGGCCTTTTTATTGTGGGTACCCCCTTCCAAGTGCAGCTCACTAATACCATCAGCAAATAAAAGAGGCAGCAACACCGTTTGCAATACCAAGCTGGTACTACCGGCCGAGCCGATGGAAAAATGAAACTCGCCAGATCGTACTTTTCCCGGAATAAAAGTAACTTCCGTAGCCCCCAGCTGCTCACCGCTAACATCAGCATCACTAATAGCTTTGGCAGCGCGTAAGCAAGTGAGATGTTGGCGTAATAGTCCAGGCTTATTGCGGCCTGCTCGAATATTTTTAATACGAATCGGTATTCCCTGGCACATGGACAAAGTGAGGGAAGTCCGTAAAATCTGGCCGCCACCCTCCCCCTGGGCGCCATCAATCTCAATCACTAATAATTCCCTTAAATACCACTAAATGGTTTCGATGCCTTTATTTTATTCAAGCAGTTGGGCGCAGTTTCACTAAATCATTAAGCACACCCTCAAGACCGCCGTATACTGAAATTTTATCGATACGATTACTGACCTTTTCCAGCGACTCTAATTCTTTTAACCGCAGTAACACAGGATTGTTATCCATCATCTTGGCGGTGTTATGCATGGAACGCATGGCCTGGGTCTCTTCCCGGCGTTTTATTAAATTCGCTTCAGATTCTTTTTGTGCTTCCACTACCTGATTTAGAATCATTTTCATATCGCCTGGTAAAATAATGTCTTTCACACCGACACTGACGATCTCGATACCGTACTCCGCTATTTTTTTACGAATGCCCGTAGCAATAACAATATTCAGCCGATCCTTATCCGCCAACAAGCTATCCAGAGTCTGGGTACCCACTGCTTCACGCAGATATAGTTGCAATTCACGATAAATATAGCTTTTGTAGTCACTGAGTTTTAATGCTACCCGCTTTGGATCAGTAATCTTGAAATTACCGCTCAGGTTTATACGCAAACTTACCCGGTCCTTGGTAAGAATTTCCTGGCCACTCACTTCAATAGTTTGCAAGCGCATGTCCATCAATTTCACCAGGATGGAGCGATTGTACTTCCAGAATCCATAACGACCGGGCTGCAGGGTTTTTTCCAGTTTGCCATTAACAACCAGAAGGCCTACGTGCTCATCGGGAATTTCGTTGTAGCTAACCGCCTGAGCGGCAATACGCATTTGTCCGACCTTCACCCCACGACCAAGCAATCCCAATATATTGTCATCAATGGAATACTCCTTTGAAATATCTACAATACCTACACGCACAGTTTCACTACCCTTCCACACAGCGCGATAAGTACCAGGAGGAAGGATATCCACCAGGTGACCATCCTGGTAAAAAAGGCCTACCTGATGATCAGATAACTCATAGGACTGCAAATATTCACTCAATATTTGTCCATAAGTATTCAGAAGGAATTTTGCTTTAATCGCATCAAAAACCACTTCGGTAATATCATAGGTCTCCACCCGCACATCACCGGAAAGCAGCCAGATACGGTGACGTCCAGGAGGCAATACCCTTTCAAATCGACTGCGGCGAAACAGCAATGCACGCTCGTTATCAGCCACATCCACAATCTTCCATATTTTAAAGAGAGACTTCATTTCTCCGATCTCTTATCTTTTATTCCTTTTGGGTGGGGCCCACCCGATCCCAGGGTGGCCCAGCGCTTGTACAAAGTAGGAGCAAAATACAGCGGTTTTGCAGACTTTTTCTTTCTCCTCTCCTGGGAAATACAGCCAACATCCCTGGTCAAAATAGAGTCAATGCATAACCTGTAATCCGCTCGCACAGTGTAAACCCACGAAAGGCGACACTGTCACCGAAGTACCTTTTTGTTTGGCAATTGGTATAATACCGAATTGCCGAAACCATAAGGCACAATGGGCCCCGGATAGATTTCAACAAAGAGGGTTTCTTTGCGGGGATTCGAACCCCAGGCTCTCGCCTTCCCTTAAGATCGCTTTCCAGGCGACGTGACTTTGACGGGAATTGAACCCGTAACCAACCGACAAAACGGTTGCTCTACCAATTGAGCTACAAAGTTAGCGTTTGAGGATTGGCCCAGAGGGTACACCTGCCGCCAGCGGCGGTGGTGCCAGGCCGGCATACAGAACCGGCTCCGCTGACTGGAACAAAAACACTCAAACTTGTTTGCGGAGAACCGGCCCGTTGGGCACTATCTCCGGCATTCTTTATATACTGAAGGCCTTATCCCTGACCGACACCGATTATCCTTTGACGCAGACTACCTGCTTGAGGGTGTAAACGATTTCCACCAGGTCTTTTTGTGCTGCCATAACCTTCTCAATAGGTTTGTAGGCCGATGGGGTTTCGTCGATCACACCTTCGTCTTTACGGCACTCTACGTCGATGGTAGCCGCGCGGTGCTCCTCCAGGGACACCAGTTTTTTTGCCTTGGTACGCGACATCACTCGCCCAGCACCATGGCTACAACTGCAGAAGCTTTCCTCATTACCCAGCCCCCGCACAATAAAAGATTTGGCCCCCATACTCCCGGGAATAATGCCCATTTCATCAACACGAGCTCTTACAGCCCCCTTGCGCGTCACCAGCACATCCTTGCCGTAGTGGTGCTCTCGGGAAACATAATTGTGATGGCAATTCACTGCCTCCATGCGCGCTTCGAAATCCATGCCCAGAGCCTGCTTCACCGCACCGATAGTACGCGTCATCATTACTTCACGATTGATACGAGCAAACTCCTGTGCCCATTCCACCGCTAGTACATAGTCATCGAAATGCTCTGTGCCTTCGGGGAAATATGCTAAGTCACTATCCGGCAGATGGATATGCCAACGCTCCATATCCCGCTTGGCTTTCTCGATAAAGTAGGTACCAATACGGTTACCCACACCACGGGAACCGCTATGCAGCATCAGCCATACGCTACCGTGCTCATCCAGGCACATCTCAATAAAGTGGTTGCCGGTGCCCAATGTTCCCAAGTGGTTGATGTTATTAGTATTTTTTAATACAGGGTGCTTTTCTTTAAGCCACTCAAACTGCGCTGCCAATGGCGCCCAACCGGCAAGTGCATCATCCGGCGGATTCTCCCAGGCACCTTTATCCCTCCCCCTGCCCCGGTGCCGGCCCGTACGGCCATGGGGCACTGCGCGTTCAATAGCGCTGCGCACCCCTGCCAGGTTATCCGGAAGTTGCGCCGCTGTAAGGCTGGTTCGCACCGCCATCATGCCGCAGCCGATATCCACACCCACAGCGGCGGGAATTACCGCCCCCAGGGTAGGTACCACACTGCCAATCGTGGCGCCTTTGCCCAGGTGTACATCGGGCATCGCTGCCACCCATTTGTGGATAAAGGGCATCTGAGAAATATTTTTGAGCTGCGCCTTGGCTTCATCCTCAAAGGGCACTCCCAGGGTCCAGGACTTAATCGGCACCCCACCTGCCTGCATCACTTCATATGGCATTGGTTTCATCTTTAACTCCTTTTGAAACCGCGCTCGATATTCTTACGCTTCACTTTTCTATTGATATAGCGAATTGAGTGCCAACTTTTTATCAAAGTTGGAAATTTTTTATAACTTGTTGTTTTTTATGGAATTTATTTTTAATACCAAAACTCTTGAGAGTTTTTTTGAAATAACAAAGCCATGAATATCTATCTTTTTTGATAGTAAAATAATATTTTAGATATCATGAAGACAATTGCTATCAGTATTCTCGGTACCAGCAAAGATCGGCGCGGCAAAGGTGACAAGCGCTGGGACAAATGGCGCCCAAACATATCCATGTGCCAGCACGAAGACCTGCTTATCGACCGTCTGGAACTTCTGTTCGACAATCACTCAAAGAACCTGGCAGACCAGGTCACCGAAGATATTGCACGGGTCTCTCCAGAGACTGAAGTGGTCCACCACCGGGTGAACTTTAACGACCCTTGGGATTTCGAGAGCGTATACAGCAACCTGCTGGATTTCGCCCACGCCTATAGCTTCAAGCCGGATGATGAGCAGTACCTGGTACATATCACCACGGGCACCCATGTGGCCCAGATCTGCCTATATCTATTAACAGAAGCGGGGTATTTCCCCGGGCGCCTGCTACAAACATCCCCGGCACGCAAGCACAGTGGTTTGCCGGGCGAGTACCAAATTATCGATTTGGATCTATCCAAATACGATCAGATTGCCTCGCGATTCCAGAGGGAACACCAAGAGGGCACCACCTACCTGAAAGGTGGCATTGAAACTAATAATCTCGCTTTTAACCAGATGATCGAGCAGCTGGAGCAGGTCTCTATCCGCTCTGACGCCCCAATATTAATAACCGGCCCTACGGGGGCGGGTAAATCACAACTGGCCCAGCGTGTTTATGAGCTGCGCAAACAGCGCGGTAAGCTGGAAGGCGGGTTGGTAGCAGTAAACTGCGCTACTCTGCGCGGCGAAAATGCCATGTCCGCTCTGTTCGGCCACCGCAAAGGCGCCTTTACCGGTGCCACCGCACATCGTCCCGGGCTGTTGATGGAAGCTGATAAGGGCCTACTTTTTCTGGACGAGATCGGCGAGCTGGGACTGGACGAGCAAGCCATGCTGTTACGCGCTATAGAACACAAACGTTTTATGCCCTTTGGCTCAGACAAAGAGGTGAGCAGTCACTTCCAGCTGATCGCCGGTACTAACCGGGATCTTGTCCAGCACAGCCGCGAAGGTAAGTTTCGTGCGGACCTGCTTGCCCGAATTGACCTGTGGACTTACCGCCTGCCCTCCCTGCGTGAACGTATTGAAGACCTGGAACCCAATATCGACTTTGAGCTGGAGGCTTTTTCCAGAAAGTCTGGCCATTTAGTGAGCTTCAATAAAGCGGCACGGGAGAGATATCTCAACTTTGGCCATTCAGGAGAGGCCAGCTGGTCCGCTAACTTTCGCGACCTTAACGCCAGTATCCTGCGCATGGGCACTCTCGCCGATGGTGGGCGTATTACCACTGAAGTGGTGGAAGAGGAAATCCAGCGACTGTGCTTAAAGTGGCAAGCCTCTACCAATGAGTCATCGCTACCCATTGCACGTATTGAAGCGCTACTGGGCCCCGGCAATATTGAACAGATGGATTACTACGAGCAGATCAAACTGGCAGGACTGATCCAAGTCTGTGAGGAATCCAGCTCCATGGCGGAAGCCGGGCGCCGGCTTTTTCAGATAAGCCGCACAGCTAAAAAATCCAACAACGATTCCCACCGGGTACGCCAGCTGCTGGAAAAATACGGGCTTAAGTTCGAGCAGCTGAATAAAGCCTAGAGCCCTGTTGGCACCATTTTGTTAATCTCACTCCAGAGCATCAATGATGGACCATGGAATGAGATACGCCTACTTAACCCCTCTTTTTCTTCTTCTCAGTGCCTGCGAGCCAACACAGTTTGCAGGCGGCACCGCCCTGCCAGATGGTTCTGTATACAAAGGTGACTTACAAGATGGCCTTTTCCATGGTCAGGGCCAGTTGCAATGGCCCGATGGTAATCACTATCGCGGGGAATTTCACAATGGCCGCATTAGCGGCCAGGGATTACTTACCAAAACAGATGGCTGTACTTATGAGGGTGAATTCCTCAATGGAGAACCACATGGCGAAGGCCGCTATACCTGTGGTGAAAATGAATGGTCGGGTCATTTCAATGATGGGGAGTTGCAAAGAGGCACAGCAAAATGGGATGGCAGAGAAACTTATAGTGGTGAGTTTCTGGATTACGGTCCACACGGTGAAGGTGAGCTGACCACTGAAGATGGCAGTCAATATAAAGGCACTTTCGAGCAGGGAATGTTTCTACGCGGAGACTACTCAGATAACAAAGGCTACAGATACAAAGGCGACTTCGAATACGGCTTTTACTCTGGCGCTGGTGAATTGACCCAACCTGATGGGACCACTATTCGCGCCAACTTTCGCTACGGAGAGGCGGATGGAGAAGGCCAGCGTGTGAGCATTGATGGCGAGGGAAATACTATTGAAGAGTCCGGCTATTTTGCTAAGGGCATCTATTTTCCCAGTGAGGCGGCCTGGCGTACACAACAAGAAATTCCTGAAGCCGAGGCGGAAACACGCCTTTACAGCGAGAGTGATCGCTTACAAAGCGCTATTGATGCACTGGCACCGCAGAGGCCTGGTGTACGCGATGTGTACACGCTGTTAGTAGGCGGTGATGGCACCTCTCCGGTATTTGCCAGAGAATTGGATTGGGTGTCAGAACGCCTTGATAAGGCCTTTGGTATTGATGAGCGTGTACTGCGCCTCAGTAACGGTGGCGGCTACAGTTTTCCTCTCGCCACCCGCACCAGTATCCAAGAAAGTCTCAATGCCCTGGATCAGTTACTGGACCCACAGGAAGACCTACTGCTAGTGCACCTTGTCAGTCACGGTGCACGCAATGGCGACTTAACAATTGCTGAGGGTAAAATGCCACTAAAGGATCTCTCTGTGGCAGACGGAAAAAAATGGCTGGATAACCTTAATGTAAGGTACCAGTGGATAGTAATTTCAGCCTGCTATTCCGGCCAGTGGATTGAGCCTTTGAGCACCCCAAATCGTATCGTATTTACCTCCGCTGCCGATAACAGAACCTCTTTTGGTTGCAGCGACGACTCCCAGCGCACCTGGTTCAGTTCTGCACTCTATGGCGATGCTCTACAGCAGGGAATAAAAGACCCCAAGGTTTGGTTTAGCACGGCGAATAAAAAGGTCACTGAAATGGAAAAGGAACAGGGGATAGAAAGAGATTCCCATTCCCTACCACAGCATTCCATTGGGGAAAATTTCCTAACATGGTGGAAGAAAAATAAAGACGGTTATTGAAAGTTAAGTCTTAGCAACATGCGATAGGAGGTATTCTCTTGGAGTTCGCAAGCTTCTCTATTGAATTATTGTCTATTTTGTTTTTTATTGCCGTAATAGCCGGCCTACTCGATACATTGGCAGGTGGTGGCGGCCTGATAACAGTACCGGCCTTAATTCTGAGTGGTGTACCGCCCTTAACCGCCCTAGGCACCAATAAATTGCAAGGCAGTATCGGTACAGCAACTGCAACTTATATGATGATTAAGAGCAGTAAAATAAGCTGGAGTGGGATTAAGAGCTTAATGCTACCGGCTTTTATTGGTGCGGCTATTGGAACAATAGCAGTACAATTTATTAACACTGACATCTTGTCATATATAATTCCTGTAGTGCTTTTATTTATTGCCGTTTATTTCCTAATTTCCCCGTCATTGACTCAGAATAATGAGGAGCCAAAATTATCCAGCAGAAAATATAAATATGGGGTAATTCCATTGATTGGGTACTACGATGGCATGTTCGGACCTGGAACAGGGTCATTTTTTACCCTGTCAGGTATAGCTTGCCGGGGACAAGATATATTGACATCTACTGCGATGGCAAAACCTCTAAACTTCTCCACCAATTTAGCCTCTTTAATTATATTTTTACTTGCCGGACATATTGCGTGGATAGTAGGCATCCTAATGATGATTGGACAAATCATAGGTGCGTGGATAGGGTCACACTGCCTATTTAGAATTAATCCTACCTACCTGAGAGGAGTAGTCGTTCTTATGTGTAGCGGGATGCTAATAAAGTACGCCCACTCCATGGGGTGGGTAGACTTTATGTGAACTATTAGCGTGAATAGGAAATTAGCCAGAAGCGCATCTGTTTTCTCATTTGCAATCCCGCTTTAGCAATTGAGAGCGGGATTGCAAAACGATATTTTAAGAAGATTTCTGCTCCTCTATAAAACCTTGCATCTGCTCTTCCAACATGGAGAGAGGTAAGGCTCCATTTTTTAACAGCGCATCGTGGAAGACACGTAAGTCAAACCGATCACCAAGCTCTTTTTCCGCCTGCGCACGCAGCTGGCGGATCTTAATTTCTCCCATTTTGTAAGAGAGGGCTTGGCCCGGCCAGGAAATATAACGATCCACTTCTGCACGCACATTCGCGGGAGAAAGTGAAGTATTGCTGGATAGAAAATCGAGCGCTTGCTGACGGGTCCAGCCCTGGGAGTGGATGCCGGTATCAATTACCAGGCGTGCCGCACGCCACATTTCATAACTGAGACGCCCAAAATGCTCATAAGGCGTAGTGTACAGGCCCATTTCTTTGCCGAGACGCTCGGAGTAAAGTGCCCAACCCTCCCCAAAAGCACTCAAATAAAGATTCCGTCGAAAGTCCGGCACATTTTCAAGCTCCTGGGACAGGGCATTCTGCAGATGGTGGCCAGGCACCGCCTCATGCAGGGTCAAAGCGGGTAACTCGTACAGAGGGCGCTGATCCAAGCCGTAAGTATTCAACCAGTAAGCTCCACCGCGGGTACCACCAATAGCGGCAGGATTATAGGAAGCCGTGGTGTAGTTGGGCGCGATCTCGCTAGGTACCGGAACCACTCCGTAAGGAGTGCGTGGCAGCAGGTTAAAGAACTCTGGCAGCAGGTAATCGATGCGCTTGGAGATATAGGCAGTCTCTTTAAGTAACTCTTCCGGAGTCTGAGCATAGAATTGCGGGTCGGTGCGCAGGAAATGGGTAAACTCTTCAAAAGTCCCTTTAAAGCCGGACTCCTTAATCAGCTCCTCCATCTCTGCACGGATACGCTTGACTTCAGCAAGGCCGGTTCGATGGATCTCTGACGGGTCCATATCCAGAGTCACATAGTTACGGATATTGTGGCGATAATAGTCACTACCTCCGCGCATTTTCTCGGCACCGATAGTTTCGCTGGCAGCTTTGAGATAATCTCCCTCAAGGAAGTTTGCCACCCGAGCAAAGGCTGGAATAGCTACCTGTTCAATTGCCGCTTTTCCAGTTTCACGCAGACGTTGCTGCTCTGCAGGGGGAATTGATATAGGCATCTCAACAAAAGGTTTGTACAAGCTGCTCTTAGTGGGATCCTTATAAACTTGAGCTCGCACGGTGGGGGCTATGCCCTGCACCACTATTTTGGGCAAGACAAAACCTGTGCGAACTCCTTCACGCATATTGGCAATATTCTCATCGAAATACCGGCCAAATTCCCGGATGCGGGCGATATAGTCCTCATAATCGCCAACACGGGTCATCGCCAAACCACTATTGGCATCCAGGGCAGCGCTATAAAAACTGTAAAAAGTATTGAGGGGCACCCGCTCCAGGAACAATTCATTGGCTTCAATAGAGTTTTCCAAAACCCAGGCGAGTAACTCGCGATTAACCCTATCCGAATCGTTCAATTCATTGGTGTCCACCGCTTGCAGACGCCGGAGCAATTCCTCTTCGGCTTTGAGTCGACGTGCCCTGTCCTCGGCAGCCACCCCCGGCAATTGGCGATTATAGTCCGACACACCCATACGACCCGCAGTAATCGGGTCCTCACGCAGACTGTATTGCCAGTGGTCTTCAATCACACCCTGGAGCTGTTCTGTTGCTGTTAGGGACCAAGATACGGGGGTTAGTACACAAGTAGCCAAGATAACACCAGATACCCGCTTAATGTGTTTTGCCAGGGCCTTGCCGGATTTCACGCTGCTCTCCATTAAATCGCTCGGTTTTTAGTTATCAGAATTAGATCGACCAACCTTAACATGGGTTGCCCTCTGCGAGATTGCTTTCTATGACCCATGAACCAAGAAAGGTTGTGATTTATGGAAAGTTGATTACATGAAAAGGTGCAAAGTGAAATCATTGTGGGAACCGTTATGCCTACGGCCCCACAATATACGCAGCTAGTCCCTCGCTCTTGTAAGATCTAATAGCAGAGCTACCCTTCAGGAACATGAAGTACATGAGCTGATACCAGAAGACTGAGTAAACCCTGCATTTCCACAATAACCAACGCACTTAGTGATAGTTGCGGAAGTCTCCTACCTGAACACAACATTCAAATTGACATGGGCTTAGTTGCATATTTGAATTATTACAATCCTATTTTTTCCTTTCTCCCCACACCAAGGCCACTATATGGCTGAGGAAGCCTAAAATTAACTGGGTACCATTTTAAATTGACTGGTTGTGCTTTTGTCACAATGTCTAAAAATGGCTTAGATTCAATCGCTTTGTCCCGCTCAATTTTCCTAAGAGCTTCTTGATATTGAGACGAATCTTTCGGTATTCTTCTAATTCTCAGTATTTTAAGTATCGGATCTTCTTTTGGCTGAAGGCCACCATCATATATGCCACCAAATTCAATGTCTTTTGTTTTGATTGGTGTAAAATAGCTATATTCGACTCCATTCTTCACGATCATTGCTAAAACTTTCATGTCAGGGCTCATGGCAAACTTTACTTGATGTTGCCTAAAAAGATCGAACGCAGTCTTAGTTGGTGCACTGGGTATCTCGAGCCTTCTATAAACCTCTTTCAACGCTTCTTTGCCATCTTCCCAGCCAAATACAGCCATGTCAGGTGAGGTATATCGAGTTTGCTGACCGGCATAGCACTCATTACCAGGTCCAGCCCACGAAAGAAGACCAGCAGTATTAGCTTTTACATGAACGGTAAGTAACCCCGGATCTAAGGCAAAGCCACGCATCATAGCCACGCCCCTGTAATAAAGCCATTTTTCATCCATATTTGGACATTGGCAGCCCATTACGCCATTGACCTTTTTTTTACAATCGAGAAATCCTTTGAAGCCGCCCTTATGGGCATTTAAACCTAATTTAGGAACCAACCCTCCAGCATTAATAACATCTTGTTTTGAACGAGTCAGCTCGCCTCGTCTACCTGTTAACATTGGCATGTTTTCTCTCCATAACTTATGGTCAATTTTATAGTGAAAATTATCAATATTTAGCTGATTAAATTCGACTAATCTATTGGGCATTCAGAGCCATCCGCTTTGACAACTCCACAAAAAATCAACCAATTCAACAAGTTAAATCATATTGAAGCAGAAAATTTTCAACTTCAACAGGGAATAAAAAAGCTTTTTAAATCGACTCTGGCACTATTTTTTCACGCCGCATAAACAGTTATTTGAAGGGGATTATTGAGAGACGCTGACCAAATTTCGTTGATTAAAGATGAGTTTTTCTATTACCTAATATAAAAAGGTAGCTAACCTCTAAAGCCACTCAATAAAGAAATTTAACTGATCAGAGATTCCTTCGAAATTACCATGCCCTCTAAGAATCTATAGTTCTTTTATTTGATATAAAACTATGAATAACATGTAACACAAATCTCTATAGATTTTTTTTTGTAAATCTACAGAAAATTATTTTTCTGAAAATTTGGATCTACGCTAACAAGAGATTGCTAAACCGATAAGGAATCATCAACAAACACATTTAGACAAGCGGGGCTAACAATGAGAAAAATATCACTATCAAGTATTGCATACTCAACCTGCCCACAGTTGGCACACTTAAGCGTACTTGAGATTTATCCCGTAAGGTTCCAGCTTTATCATACTCCGTAAAACTATTGGAGAAAAAGGAGATCCCCAGTGAAAAATCTTTGTGTCGCAGCGGTGCAAATGGTAAGCGGCGAAAGCGTTACAGAGAATCTTTCACAGGCCTACAAGCTGCTTAAGGAAGCCGCCGGACGAGGCGCGAAACTAATACTGCTACCGGAAAACTTTGCACATTTTTCGGATAAAGGTAGTTTTTCCGTGGCCGAACCATTTTGCATTTCTGGTAAAACCAATTCAGATAGACAACCCATTCAACACGCGCTTGCGAGTTGGGCAGAGGAGCTGGGTATCTGGCTGGTCGCAGGCTCGATACCCTTACTGGAGCGAGCCGACGGTAGCCCTACCGAGGGAAAGCGCAGCCGCTCAGCGTGCCTGCTATTCGGCGATCGAGGCACTTTAATGGCTCGCTATGACAAAATACATTTATTTGATGTGGAAGTTGAGGACGCTACCGGCAGCTATCGTGAATCCGCCAGTATTGAACCCGGCAACGAGCCCTGTGTGGCGACATCGCCCTGGGGTGCCCTGGGGCTCAGTATCTGTTTTGATTTGCGCTTTCCCGAACTCTACCGCCAGCTGGCCATAGCCGGTGCTGAGATTTTTTTGGTGCCAGCAGCATTTACCCACACCACAGGGCGGGCACACTGGATGACCCTGCTGCAAGCCCGTGCGATCGAGAACGGCTGCTTTGTAATTGCAGCCAATCAGGGGGGGATCCACTCGGAGAAAAGACGTACCTGGGGACATTCAGCGATTATCGATCCCTGGGGTGAAATCCTGGCCGGAGCCGGCGAGGGTGAAGCAGTCATCACTGCCACGTTGGAAGCTGAAAAGCTGACCAATATACGGCGGCAAATGCCATTACTTTCCATGCGCCAACTTGGAATATAAATAATAAAAAAGGGGCCCCATCGGGTACCCCTTTCTATGGTATAAGCCGTCGCAAAAAAATGGTATTAAACCTTCTCCACTGTCTGCTCAATACGACCAAAAATTGACTGGCCTTTATCATCGAGCATTTCGATAGCAATGCTATTGCCAAAGTCCATAAACGGCGTGCTCGCTGAGCCATTCTGGATGGTCTCAATCATACGGATCTCTGCAATGCAGCTGTAGCCGACTCCACCCTCTGCGACAGGCTTACCAGGGCCACCATCCAACTTATTGGATACAGTACCGGAACCAATAATGGTGCCCGCACAAAGTGGGCGGGTTCTGGCTGCATGGGCAACCAGCTGGCCAAAGTGGAACGTCATATCCACTCCGGCATTGGGCTCACCAAACTTCTCGCCATTCAGGTGGGAAACCAGTGGCAAGTGCAGTTTGCCTTCACGCCAGTTTTCACCCAGCTGCTCTGGAGTCACGCATACCGGTGAGAAAGCACTGGAGGGTTTGGATTGGTAGAAGCCAAACCCCTTAGCCAATTCCGCAGGAATCAAACCACGCAGGGAAACATCGTTCACCAGCATTATCAGTTTGATGTGGGACAGCGCATCCTCGGCGGACACCCCCATAGGCACATCGTCGGTAATCACGGCTATTTCTGCTTCGAAGTCGATGCCAAAGCCATTGCTTTGCGGCATCTTCACCGGCTCGCGCGGAGCCAGGAAGGTATCGGAACCGCCCTGATACATGAGCGGATCACTGTAAAAGCTCTCCGGTACCTCTGCACCGCGGGCTTTACGCACCAGCTCAACATGATTCACGTAAGCGCTGCCATCGGCCCAATGATAAGCGCGTGGTAGAGGTGAAGCGCACAGGGCTTGATCAAATGTCTCCCCCTGGATCTCACCGTTTTGCAGGCGCTCGTGCAGTTTCTCCAGCTCACCACTGACTGATGCCCAGTTGTCCAACGCACTCTGCATGGTTGGGGCAATATCGCCGGCCGGCACCATGCGGGTAAGATCGTCGCTGACAACAACCAGTTGACCATCGCGGCCGGATTTAAGGCTGGCTAACTTCACTGTGCCTCCCCTTCAGTTTTTTCCACAAATTCTTCTTCCCCATGCATCCAGGCGGCATGCCTTGGGGCTTTTTTCGTACGAGACCACTCTTCCAACATATCCTCAGCAACCCGCTTCAGTTCCTTGTGCATACCAGGCTTGGCGGTATTGGCGGCCAGCTCGATACGGTGGCCGTTGGGATCAAAGAAATAGATCGACTGGAAAATAGTGTGATCGGTAGGGCCGAGCACGTCGACCCCGGCCGCTTCCAGCTTTTCTTTGGTCGCTAGCATCTCTTCCATAGATTCCACTTCGAAAGCGATATGCTGCACCCACTTGGGGGTATTTTCATCGCGCCCCATCTCTGGAGAGTTGGGGATTTCGAAGAAGGCAAGCACATTCCCCATACCCGCATCCATAAAGACATGCATGTAAGGGTCCGGCTCACCGGTTGAGGGTACCTCGTTTTCGGCAATGGCCAGCTGGAAGTCCATACCGAGAAGGTCGCGGTAGAATTCCACGGTCTCCTTGGCGTCCCTGCAGCGATACGCCACGTGGTGAATGCGCTTAATACCCATTGAAGCCTCCGTTTTTTATTCCTTTTCTTTAATGACGCCGCGCTTGAGCTGGTCGCGCTCAATAGATTCGAACAGGGCCTTAAAGTTACCCTCTCCAAATCCTTCGTCTTCCTTGCGCTGGATAAACTCGAAAAATACGGGGCCTAGCATATTGGCGGAGAAGATCTGCAGCAGCAGGCGCGGCTGTCCGCCTTCGGTAGTGCCATCGAGCAGGATGCCGCGGCTTTGGAATTCTTCGGTGGGCTCACCGTGGCCGGGCAGGCGCTCTTCCAGCATTTCGTAGTAAGTGTCCGGCGGCGGAGTCATAAACTCCATACCGCGCTCTTTCAGGCGATCCCAACAGGCAATCAAGTCGTCACAGGCGAAGGCGATATGCTGGATACCCTCACCGTTGTACTTCATCAGGAATTCTTCGATCTGGCCACCGCCACCGGCCGCTTCTTCGTTCAGCGGGATACGGATCTTGCCATCGGGCGCGGTCATAGCCTTGGACAGCAGGCCGGTGTACTCGCCTTTGATATCGAAGTAGCGGATCTCGCGGAAATTAAACAGGTCTTCGTAGTACTTGGCCCAATAGTCCATACGACCGCGATATACGTTGTGGGTCAGGTGGTCCAGGGTATGGAAACCACAGCCTTCAGGGCGGCGATCGACGCCCTCTTCCCAATTAAAGTCGATATCGTAAATGGATTCGCCATCTTCGTAGCGGTCGATCAAATACAGGGTAGCGCCGCCAATTCCCTTAATCGCGGGTAAGTGCAACTCCATCGGGCCGGTATTCACCTGTACAGGTTGTGCGCCTTTACGCAGGGCCTCTTCATAGGCGAACTTTGCGTCTTTCACACGGAAAGCCAGGCCACAAGCGGAGGGGCCGTGCTCCTGGGCATAGTAATAGGCGTGGCTGTTGGGCTCGTAGTTAGTGATAAAGTTAATATCACCCTGGCGCCATAGCTCAACATCCTTGGAGCGGTGGCGGGCGACTTTCTCAAAGCCCATGGCAGTAAATACGGTTTCAAGGATACCTTTTTCTGGCGCAGTAAACTCTACGAATTCGAAGCCGTTAAGACCCATCGGGTTTTCAAATAAGTCCGCCATGCGGTCCTCCATTTCTTATCATCGCAGCGCCTTTGATGGGGGCTGCGGATTGTGGATTTAAAGCGCAAACGAAGTTAGTTGCAGATGTAACTAATGTCAAGGGCCCCTGTTATTGGACCCTACAGCGGTTACCAAGAGGTTAATTTCAGTCACAGAGATTTGTTCAGATGGAGAGTTAAATAAAAGACAGGAAATGACCCATCAGGGAAAGATAATGGGGAAATGTATTGAGCGGATGGAATTCGGGTGTGGCCTTAGCCTATGAGCCTCTAACCACACCCGATATCACTAGCGCTCCTTACGGGCACACTTACCATTATCAGTGCGGCACATATGGTCTTTGTGAAACTTGCCGCTCATCTGGTCACATTGAGACTTGGTGACATCACCCGCGCAGGCGCTCTCTGCGTGCTGGCAACATCCAGTCTCCATGGTCGCCATCCCTTTCTTGTCCATCTCCTCTTCCTTTTTGCGATGTTCGCAAGCGGACAGGGTCAGCACCAGCGCCGCGGCCAGTATTCCAATTGAAGCTTTGAGTTGCATATAGGCCTCCTAGATACCCGGCGAGTGGCCGGTGACATGGATATCGCGGAATCTGCCGCGCATTGCTTTGTGCGACCCGCGTAGATTTACCCGACATCTCCACCAGCTGAACGAGGCGCCGCGCCAAAGTGCGCTGCCCATAGGTCACCCCGCAGATTTACCGGGCCATGCATTGACTGTAGTTCACACTGGCAGCAGAACCGTCTGACTGGCGGGACATTTACGTTTATTTTCACTTATCGCGCCGTTGATCGGGGTAACACCCTGTTTGTAGCGCAGAGAGCCGGTACAATCGCCACCCGTTTGTCGGGCAATGCCCCAATCTGAATGCCCACTATTGAGGATCGCCTATGCTTCTTGCCGCTCTCGCCATTATCGCCGGTTTTGTTGTGCTGGTTTGGAGTGCTGACCGCTTTGTAGAAGGCGCTGCAGCCACTGCCAAACATGCCGGAATGCCCACACTATTGATCGGCATGGTGATCGTTGGCTTCGGTACCTCCGCACCAGAGATGGTGGTTTCCGCTATTGCCGCCTTGGACGGCAGCCCCGGTCTCGCCTTGGGTAATGCCTACGGTTCCAATATTGCCAATACCGGCCTGATCCTCGGCCTGAGTGCACTCATTATTCCCCTTACGGTGCACTCAAAAATCGTACGCAAGGAACTGCCGCTATTGCTGGCAATTACCTTATTAGGTGGCGCATTCCTGTGGAATGGCAAACTGGAGCGCTGGGAAGCCGTTATTCTGCTTATGGGCTTCTTCGCCCTCATCGGCTGGAGTGTTTTCTCGGCCTTGCGTAACAAGGGCGATCAATTAGAAGGCGAAGTAGCTGGCGAACTGGAGGAGCACTCCATGCCCCTCGGCCGGGCTATTTTCTGGGTGGTGGCCGGCCTAGCCTTATTGATTATCAGTTCCCGCATGCTGGTATGGGGCGCGGTTACGATTGCTGAATCCCTCGGAGTCAGCGACCTGGTTATCGGTCTTACTATCGTTGCTCTCGGCACTTCCCTGCCAGAGCTGGCCGCTACTATAGTTGCGGCACGCAAAGGCGAGCACGATATCGCTATCGGCAATGTGGTCGGCTCCAATATGTTTAACCTGCTCGCAGTCGTGGGTATCGCCGGAACCATTGCACCTATGTCGAGCGTACCCCCTGAAGTCTTGTCCAGGGACTGGCCCATGGTGATTGGCCTCACCATTGCTTTATTTATATTCGCCTACGGCTTCCGCGGCCAGGGACGTATCAATCGGTGGGAAGGCGCCGCACTATTGACGGCCTACCTTGTCTACACTGGTTACCTGACTGTTACTATCACGAAGGCCGCACTCTAGTCAGATCCGGGGCGGTTCCAGCCGCCCTGTTCCCCGCCTCAATTCGCCATAATTTGCCCTCCCAGCGCCCATTTTTTTGAGCCAAAGCCAGCTAGTATTGGCGCACCTTCAACAGGAAATACGGAGACAATTTTATGGGGCGGGGTCCTATCATCAAAATTGGAGTACTGACTTCTCTTCTCGGATTTGGGGTGATTTATCTACTCAATGCTTCCTGGCTGGCACCGGCTCCCCAGGGGGACCCCATCCTGATTTCCCATCGTGGAGTCTACCAAACCTACAATCGCGATAACCTGGGACGTGACGATTGCACAGCTATTCGTATATTCCGACCTGAACACAGCTACCTGGAAAACACTATACCCTCCATGGAGGCTGCCTTTGCTCACGGTGCAAATATTGTTGAACTAGACATTCACCCCACCACTGATGGTGAGTTTGCCGTTTTTCATGACTGGACCCTGGATTGCCGTACAGATGGAAATGGCGTTACTCGGGAACATTCCCTCGCAGACTTAAAGAAGCTCGATATTGGCTACGGCTATACCTTCGATGGTGGTGAAACTTTTCCCTTTCGCGGCCAAGGTATTGGACAGCTACCTACTTTAAAGGAGGTTCTGCAACACTTCCCGAATCGACAATTCCTTATCAATATAAAAAGCAATGACCCAACGGAAGCAGACCGACTGGATGCCTATCTACGCCAGCACCAATTACTCACTGACTCCCGCCTGATGGTTTATGGGGGTACCCGCCCAATAGAAAGGATCCGGGAATTACGACCAAACGCACTAGCCTTCAGCAAGACCAGTGCAAAGAAATGTGCACTGCAATATGTGCTTATTGGTTGGAGTGGCTACATGCCTGATGCCTGCCGCAACAGCATAGTGGTTGCCCCCAACACTTGGAAATGGGCCCTTTGGGGCTGGCCCAATCGCTATTCTGCGCGGGTAGCTCAGGTGGGAAGCTTGGTTATGGCGGTAAATCACCAAGGTGGCAAGCGGGGCCTTGCCGGTATCTATGAACCGGAGGAGTTAGACTACTTGCCACAAGATTACAGTGGGGCCATTTGGATTGAAAAAATTGAGGTTATAGGTCCACACATGCGATCAGTGCGCTAGATATTATTTACGCCTGTGGCGCGCCTCTAGCCGCGCCAAGTGTGCCTGTAACCTCTCAATTTCCTCTAGTAATTCGATAGCCAGAGCCGCACCGGCCAAATTGACACCTAAATCACGCTCCAGGGTATATGCCCGCCGAACTCGGCGCACGCAGATACCACTGAAGCGCCACTGTGGTTCCCGGTGGCGGGGTTCGATTACACCCTCCTCCACCAGGGCAATTATTCGCTCTGCAGGAACTCCACAAGCCCGGCACAATTCGCTCAGGCTTAGCTCACTATCTTCATCCAAGAGGATGCCGGTCACCCGCTCAAGTTTTTTGATCCTCACTCCCAACCCCCCATAGACTTACGCGGGTTATATTCAAACGCTTCGCTGAATTTATGGTAAGCATCGCGCTGTGCATCTGTAGACGCCGACGGTGTTACCGTCTGCAACACAACATACATGTCCCCCGGCTGTTTGGCGGGAATGCCGCGGCCTTTAAGGCGAAGCTTTTTGCCATTTTCACTGTTAGCTGGAATTGTCAGCTTGATAGCCCCCTCTGGTGTTGGCACCTGTACCTTAGCGCCCAATGCGATTTCCCAAGGTGCAAGAGGCAGTTCCAAGTAGACGGTCTTAGCCTCAATACGATAAAGAGGGTGGGGATTAAAGTTGATCTCCAGATACAGATCGCCCGGCTTCCCCTCACCAATACCCGGTTCACCTTGTCCTGCCAGTCTTATTTGCTGCCCCTCAGTAATACCCTTAGGAATTTTTACGTTGAGGGTACGCTCCTGCATATGCGGGCGCCCATCCGCACCCAATACCGAGTGCTTCAGAGTGATCTGGCGGGTGGCACCGCGGTAGCTATCCTCCAGGTCTATGGCAATTCGCGCATAGGTATTTTCTCCCTGGGCACTAAATTGGCGCCTCTGCCTGCCACCGTAACCCTGGCTGAATCCACCCCGACCAAAAAGACTTTCGAAGAAGTCACTAAAAGCCTCTGGGTCAGCATTGGTATAACCACCACCATGAAACTCAAATCCCTGATCCCAATTTGGAGGCGGCCGAAAGTCCTGTCCAGACTGATAACCGGCGCCTAGCTGATCATAGGCTGCACGCTTTTCGGGGTCTTTAAGCACCTCATAGGCCTCATTTACCTCCTTGAAATGCTCTTCTGCACCCTCCTCGTTACTGACATCCGGGTGATATTTACGTGCCAGCTTTCGATAGGCACGTTTAATCTCCGCCTGATCAGCGTTTCGCTCCAGACCGAGAATCTTGTAATAGTCCTTGTATTCCATGGCTTTAATAAAAGCCGATGATGAGAGGGTTCGCCATGTAATTGAAGCGAGAAAATTGGCGTGAGTATTATCTGATTAAGCAGATGTCCACTGATAGATAGAAGCGCCGATAGAACAATCGGCGCCAAATTACTAGCTTAAATTACTAACTTAATGTCCAGTTTCGTAAAACATTGAGCCTTCCAAGTATTCAATACTTCCATCAACATAATGTATATAGACTTCAGCTTGGTTAGGCGAATAAGCCCTTACTGTCACGGAACAGTATAAGCCCGAGCTGCAACCTTTCACCCAATTAATACGATCGATAGACTTGGTGATATTAGTAATTTCCCAGCTTCCCGAAGTTGAATTCCCAAAACTGAAATCGAGACCACCACAGCGGTTCGTGCCATTACCAAATACACTTCCTCCAGCTTTCACATTAAGGTTGCACACCAGATCTGCAGAAAATGCAGGGAATGCAGTAAAAGAACAAACAATTAAAGAAACCGCTAAGAATAATTTTTTAATAGTCATCTTCCTAACTCAATTATTTTTTTATATGTTAATTGTCACAGTTAAACAAATTAGCGACCTAAATTAGATTAACATCAAGATTTTAATTTTCAAAGACGCCTACAAAATCCTCTCGAAAAAAAATGAGAACAAATTATCAATTTCATACAAATATTTTTTACTATTAAAACATTGATTTAGAAAATCCAGAGACGGATGATTTAGGTGACAATGAGGTTTTCCTCGATTAAATAAGGAAAACAATTCCCATTCTTAGATAGCCTATCGTCTCGTTTAGAAACGAAGAAATTCAATCACAAAAATGTAGGCAGCTTCTATATCATAATTAAAGCGATCTTATAATCGATTTTAGTGATTCTTAATGCCATCAAGAAGCGAGCCAACAACAGTCAACTTGAATAACAATTGGGTAGCAATTATTTAGCTAAAGGGGACAGGAGTGAATCTTGCCCCCAGATCAATAACACTATAAAAACTGGCAACTAGCGCTCGGCAGAATAAGGGTCTTCCGCTATCAAATAGGCAAGCATATCCGCTTTCTGTTCTTGGGAGTGCAACCACTCACGGACCTCTTTTACTTTCTCATATAGCTCTTCGCCAAATCTGCTCCGATAAACTTCAGAAAAAGTCTCTTGTGCTTTAGTATCCCTAACCTTTTTCTGCCACTCATGAGTGACTAGAGAGTTCAGAGAAGCAGCAAGCCCCTCAGCCTTCAGAAGCTCCCACTCTCCCTTATCCAGCCAAATACCACCAATTGCCGGGCTATAATCTAAACGGTGTTCACTGCCTGCAGTAATTTTTAACTTCTGCATGATCATGCCTGTTACCGGACATAAAATAGCTTTCTTGGTATCTTCTGCCACCACTTCATTCAGCACATCTAAGTTATCTGAAAAATGATTTTCGGGGGTTTTTCTTTTCCAAGTCAGATAGTCTTCAACCAGAATCCAGTTTCCCCCGCAGCTAGAGCAGGTATGTGCACGAAACAACTCCTCAATAACAACTGGTTTGAGCACACCTTTTTTACAACTGGTACAGCGTTTCATAATTTCCTTTCCCTAAGAAAATAACCCAGGTTTTTTTTAAAGACCTGGGTTGATAAATTAGAGTTTTTATCAGTTGAATAACTTGTAAATAAAGCCTGAATAACATTTATCTACAAAATCTGAAAAATATTAAACCTCAGTCTCAACGGGGTTGCTTAAGTTACCTACACCCGCTTCTTTCAAGAGAGAATCCACTAAAGGGGCCATCGCTCGGTGCTTCAGAGCGCTACCGACTAAAGCTTCCGGCAGGCTTTGGCCTTTAGCTTCCGATTCTCCATCCAGAATTCCACTGGACGCACGACCTTCCACACCATTTAAACCTTCAACAGAAATAATTTTCATTCCCTCAATACTTTCCATCGGTTTAACACTCTCACGGATAATATTGGGCAGATTCTCATGCAGGCTCAGCACCTTCTTGAGTGCAATCTGAGCTTCATTGAGACTGTTGTATGCCTCGTTCATCAGACGCTGACCTTCAGCATCCACCGCATATTTCTCACGATCTGCTTCAACCTTAATACGAATTGCCTCTGCCTCTGCAGAAGCCTGCAGGCGAAGTGCTTCGGCTTTATCTTCTGCAGCTGACTTCTCCGCTTCGGCCATTACTTTAATACCGGTAGCCTGACGCTCAGCCACTTTCTGGGCTTCGATAATCTCGATACGTTTATCACGCTCTGCCACTTCCACGTCCTTGGCGGTGCGCACCTGCTCTTCTGCTTTTACCGCTTCAGCCAGTGCAACGTTGGCCTGCTGGTCTGCCTGGGACTGCTCTTTGGATTTTTCCGCAACAGCAATTGCCCGCTCTTGCTCCGCAATTTCTACAGATTTCTCTTTGGAGATACGCTGCTCATCAAGGATACGTTCACGTTCAATTTCCTGTTCCTTTAGGCGACGTTCCTTTTCAATCTCCAACAATTTTGTAGCCTGCTCTGCAGCAATCTGGGACTGGCTAACCTCACGCTGAGCTTCGATCTCCGCCTGACGTGCGCCTCTCTCTTGTGCAGCCAATTCACGGGCGATATCTGCTTTTTGTGCTGCTTCACGATTTTCCAACTCGCGCTGCTGCTCCAAGTGTGCGTAGCGTTTTTCTTTATCGATCTCCAGTTTCTGACGCTCTGCCTCGAGATTTTTCTTCTCGATCTGTACCATAGTCTCTTGCTCAACGTCGTTAACTTCTTTACGACGCGCTTCAATAGAACGGGTCATGCTGGCAAGGCCTTCAGCATCGAAGACATTATCCTGGTTAAAAAACTCTTTGTGAGTCTGGTCCAGGCCGGTCAAAGAAACAGACTCCAGTTCCAGTCCGTTTTTCAACAGATCCTCAGAAACCACCTGTTGTACTTTTTGTACAAACTGGCTGCGTTGTTCATGCAACTCCGCCATTTCCATTTCAGCGGCCACAGAGCGCAACGCATCGACAAACTTGCCCTCAATCATTTCCTTCAAGGCTTCGGGGTCCAAAGTACGCAGGCCTAAAGTTTGTGCCGCGTTGGCTATCGCCTCGACATCGGGCTTTACACGCAAATAGAACTCAGCGAGCACATCGACGCGCATACGGTCCTTGGTAATTAGCGCCTGATGCTCTTTGCGGGATACCGCAAGACGTAAGGTATTCATATTTACCGGAATAATTTCATGTAAAACCGGTAATACCAATGCACCGCCATTCATGATGACTTTTTGCCCGCCCATGCCGGTACGTACAAACGAACGTTCTTTAGAGGCACGGGTATAAAGCCGCGCGAAAATGGTACCGATTACAATCAGGCCAACCAGTATTGCACCGGCAATAAATACTACAATGGGTAGGTTTCCTATCACTTCTAGATTCTCCAGTTAATTACTTTCCATCAGGTGCTCGCTGGTTGGACGAGTCACACGGAAATGCACACCCAACTCCTCTACCAGTAACACCTTTTCCCCCTGGTTAAAAGTTTCACTCTCATCAGGCTCCACCATCACATAGTGCGTGGTGCCATATTCATCGTTAAAGCGTGCTTCTGCGGGTGATCCTGCCTCGGCTTTACCGACAGTAATTACCGCGACTCTGCCAATAAAGGAGTTTCTTCTCACCGCTTCAGACTCATCACCGACAGCGAAACGCCGCAGTAAATTACCAACAAAGCGCACCTGTGGCAGCGCCAGGAAAAAAACTACCAGGGCCAACAGGCCGCCCGGTAATAACAGACCCAAAGTAGACTCAACAAACACCTGGATCAGTAAACCGGTAACACCAAAGCCAACCAAGAATGCCACTAAAAGAATCAGTGCTGGTACTTCGCCAAAGCGCAACCAGCCCAAAACTTTAGTCAATCCACCTGTTGCACCACCATCCGGCCCATCGATATCAATATCCGGCAGCATGTTATCGAGTAGATCTGAAATACCAACACCAATCAATGTCATCACACCTTCAAGAAGCGCTATCATAAACATTAAAATTAGCGCACCAGTGAAGATCAGGTTTTGATCTTGCAACAAGAATATCATCAGCCCCCCGACTTAATTTTGGCTAAACGTTCTTTCACACGATTCTTTCGTGCAAACTCCTCAAGCTCTGCTAACTTGCTGGCATCTATTTCGGAATCAAATGTCGATATAGCTGTACTATCTATTGCTCGATTAAATGCATCTGTAGCTTGTTCTACCTGGGCTTTCGAATTTCTATCCCTACCATATTCATCAGCAACAACGCTACCTCTTACATTTTTATTGACCGCGATAAATTCTTGCAATTTCTCACGCATTTCCCGCTTCTTACCTTGCAGAGCAAGAATATAGGAGCCTAGCTCCTTTATTTCTATCTCATTTTCACTGATCGCTTTCTCTAAAATTGGAAGCTGCACCTCAATATCCATTTGCTTGGCAATGGCGGCTTCAGCCAAATCATCACGACCTTCATTTATAGCGATGGTAATTTGTTCAGCTAAATTTTTATGACGTGTATTTTCGTCGTTTAACGTTCTACTATTTAGATACTTAGATGCCTCTGCTTTCCCTAGCTGGCCTCGCACATCCTTAATCGCATCATCCACATCCCGAATTGCCTGTTCCATTACTGACTCTGGCGCAGCGGCTTCAACTGAGCCCACGACTGAATTCGCAGACACAGAGATTAAGCGTGAAATGCGCTTAATTAATCCTTCTCTCAAGATCATCTTTCCTTTTACTATTTCAATTTCCAATAAAGCCAGACCAAGTCCCTCAAATTCTGACAAACTTTATTAATTACTTCCCAAAACGGGCTGCTGAATTACCGCTTTTATTTCAAGATGAATACTGCTGCTTGTTTAAGCATAAAACTCATTTGTGCGGATACTTATTCCGCAGTTTCACCTTCTAGGCATTCACGAATTCTCACGGCGGAATCACGGTGAATGCTCCGTGGATTACTCTGTTGTGACATCAGCAACATTTTTTCCAGGAAAGCCTCGACACTCGGCAACAAGTCTTTCTCCAATTCCGGTGCCATTGGCTCTTTACCCGCACAAACTTTGATAATGGCGGCACCTTCTGTGAGCAACTCCATTACCGCCTCAATCAACAGACTCCGCTGGTTTTCCTCCAGATAACGAGCCTTTAATGGCAGCATGGCCTCTGCAGAGGAGAGATAGCTGCGGGAAAGACAATCCCCGCCAATAGACTCCCTCGCCATTGCAATAATTTCGCGTACTTTTTCACTTTGGGTGACCGCCCCATTGCGATCAATCGACATCAAATATGCATAATCTTCCGCCGATAGGCGTGCCGATATAGATTGTGTTTTATTGAGCATAATGATCCCTTACCTGCCATGTATACAAAAGTACACACCACTATGCACAGGGTCAATTAAAACTCATATGGCTTATTAGTACGGCAGAACCAACCGACGCAGGAAAATATTATGCTAGTAACTGTGCTATCTATAATTCAGGAGACTTTTGTAAGGAATTGTTCTTATTACCGCCAGTTGTTTTAATTTACACATCCTAACAGAGATGAATTTCCGCAAAAATATTTTTGTTTCCCACACCCAGAAACGGGCTTTTGGCGACACACCCAGTAGTTCCATCGCCAACTGACGGATGTAATGTCGATAGAAAACCTGATTCTCAATGTCGATAGCTATAAAGCCAGCCACTACCTGCAATATCCACCAGGTACGGAATTTATTAGCAGCTATATCGAGTGCCGCGGCGGGGAATTTTCTGAAACGGTATTTTTTGGTTTACAAGCTTTTATCAAGCAGTACCTACAAAGACCTATCACAATTGCCAATATCGAAGAGGCAAAAAAGCTACTAGAAACCCACGGTTTGCCCTTTAATCGCGCAGGCTGGGAACATATCGTCAGTAAACATCGAGGACTGCTGCCTTTAGAGATTTGTGCTGTAGAGGAGGGAGGCATCATTCCTTTACACAATGTCATGGCACAAATTGTTAATACCTGCCCATCCTGTTTCTGGTTGACCAGTTATCTTGAGACCGCACTAGTGCGTGCTCTCTGGTATCCCTGTACTGTCGCCACACAGAGCCGGGAAATTAAAAAACTCATTGCGCATTATTTACAGCAAACGGCCGACAGCCAAAAGAGTCTCCCCTTCCAATTACACGATTTCGGTGCGCGTGGGGCCAGTAGCTTGGAAAGTGCCATGTTGGGCGGTATGGCTCATCTGGTGAATTTTCACGGAACAGATACTCTCTCGGGAATAATAGGTGCGAGAAATTTTTACCATGCCGATATGCCCGGATTTTCTATTCCGGCGGCAGAGCATAGCACCATCACTGCGTGGGGCCGAGATGGGGAAGCATTGGCCTATCAAAACATTCTGCAGCATTTTTCCGGTAAAAATAAAACCGTTGCTGTGGTCAGTGATAGCTATGATTTATGGCACGCAGTGGAAAATATCTGGGGTGGCCAATTAAAAAACACGATTCAAAACAGTGGTGGGACCTTGGTTATCCGCCCAGACTCCGGCAACCCTGTGCAGATCGTTGTCGATTGTATAGAGCGATTGATGCATATATTTGGAGCTCACATCAACAGCAAAGGTTACCGTGTTTTGCCTGAGTATATTCGTGTTATCCAGGGAGATAGCATCTCTCGCTTCACTATTCCCAAAATACTGCAGGCAATGCAGAAGCATAAGCAAAGTGCTGAGAATGTAGCTTTCGGTATGGGAGGCGGGCTGCTGCAAAAAGTCGATAGGGATTTAATGAGCTTTGCCATGAAAGCCAGTGCTATTCGCATCAATGGTATCTGGCGGGACATCTACAAGGACCCGCGCACAGGGCCAGAGAAAAAATCCAAGCGCGGACGCCTGGCCCTGATTCAATGCGAAAATGGCGACTTCAGAACCATTCGTCTGGAGGATGTAAATCATTACAAGAATTTACTGAGACCAGTGTTTCGTAATGGTAAACTGCTTACAGAAACGACTTTTTCTGAGGTACGCCAACGCGCAGCCATCTAGCAACTTGATTCATCCGCCTCCTCTTTCCGTAACCATTTGCCCCTAGCAAACCTCATTTCACCGAACCAACACTTTACAAAAGCAATCATGGCCTGTTACCTGTATAGGTTTGTTGTCTGGACAAGGCGCCCGGCCGGGCCTCTTGTATGTATCGGGCACAATAACAATAAGCACACCCCCAAACCCTATTGGGGGGATAAAGGTAGCCAATGGAAAGAAGAAAATTCCTCAAGATCGCCGGCGTCGGCTCCAGTGGTATTTTATTACCACTACAGGGCATTCAGGTCAGCGCCGAGCAACTGCTCAATGAGGGCATGCACAGCTCGCACAAACGACACTTGGCAGATGTCGCGCTGAATACGGCGCGCAAAGCCGGAGCCAGTTATACCGATGTGCGCATCGGTCGCTATCTCAATCAGTACGTTATGACCCGCGAAACCAACGTGGAGAATATCGTCAATACGGAATCCCTCGGCGCCGGTATCCGCGTAATCGCCAATGGCACCTGGGGTTTCGCCGCCACCAACGATCTGACTGCCGATGGCGTTGCCCGCGCCGCACGCCAGGCGGTTGCGGTTGCCAAGGCCAACGCGAAATACCAGACCGAGCCAGTGCGCTTGGCACCGGTTAAAGGCGCAGGCGCGGTTTCCTGGCAGACACCGATCAAACAGAATGCCCTGCAGGTGCCCATCAGTGAGAAAGTCGATTTCCTGATGGATGTTAATAACGGTGCACTCAAAGCCGGAGCCAGCTATATCCGCTCTTCCTTGTATTTAGTCAATGAGCAGAAATACTTTGCTTCCAGCGACGGCTCCTACATCGACCAGGATATCCACCGCCTGTGGGCGCCCATGCAGGTGACCGCTGTAGATAAAAAGAGTGGTGCTTTCAAAACGCGCAATGGCCTCAGCGATCCAGTGGGAAGAGGTTATGAATACCTGGCTGGCCACGATAAAGACAAGATTCGCGGACAGACCACGCTCTACAAAGCCTCCTACGATATGGCCGAGGATGCGGTGCTCGCGGCAGAGCAGGCCAAGGCCAAGCTTTCGGCTAAATCCATCGATCCGGGCAAGTACGACTTGGTACTGGAACCCTCGCACCTATGCCTGACCATCCACGAATCTGTGGGCCACCCATTAGAGCTGGACCGCGTGCTGGGTTACGAGGCCAACTATGCGGGAACCTCCTTCGCCACCCTGGATAAGTGGCGCAGCGGCAAGTTCCAGTACGGCAGCGACAAAGTCACCCTGTTTGCCGACAAAGTACAACCGGGCTCCCTCGGTGCCGTCGCTTATGACGACGAAGGGGTTAAAACCAAGCGTTGGGACCTGGTAAAAGACGGCATCCTGGTGAACTACCAGGCTACCCGCGATCAGGTACATATGATCGACCAAAAGGAATCCCACGGCTGCAGCTATGGCGATAGCTGGTCCAGCGTGCAATTCCAGCGCATGCCCAATGTCTCCCTGGCTCCGAGCGAGAAGAAGTACTCAGCCAAAGACATGATCCGCGATGTGGAAAAAGGCATTTACATCGTCGGGCGCGGCTCCTACTCCATTGATCAGCAGCGCTACAACTTCCAGTTCGGCGGACAGCTGTTCTACGAGATCAAAAACGGGGAGATCGTCGGCCAGGTTGAGGACGTCGCCTACCAGTCCAACACCCAGGAATTTTGGAATTCCTGCTCGGCGATATGCGACAGCAGTGATTACCGCCTGGGCGGAACCTTCTTCGATGGCAAAGGCCAGCCCAGCCAGGTGAGCGCCGTATCCCACGGCTGCTCCACCACCCGTTTTGACAAAATTAATGTAATCAATACCAAGCGCAAGATTTCCTGAAGGGCGCACAAGAATAAGTAATTGGAGAAAAGGCAATGGCAATTCTGAGTAGAAGTGAAGCGAAGCGTATTCTCGACAAGGTTTTAAAATACAGCCGCGCCGATGAAGCCAGCGCGCAACTGGCCGGCAGCGAGACCGGCAATATTCGCTACGCGCGCAACAGTGTTTCCACCAGTGGCATCGTCAACGATATCGAGCTGGCTGTAGAGGCCCGTTTCGGCAAGAAATCCGGTGTGGCCACCATCAATGAATTCAGCGATGCCTCCCTGGAAAAAGTGATGCGTCGCGCCGAAGAGCTGGCCAAGCTGTCTCCGGAAAACCCGGAAGCCATGCCGATGCTGGGACCGCAGAAATATGTCAGCGTAGACGGCTTCGCCAAGTCCACCGCAGATATCACTCCAGACCAGCGCGCCAAGGCTGCGGCAGATTCCATTATTGCAGCCAAGGAAAAGAAAGTGGTTGCCGCAGGTTACCTGGAAGACCAGCGCTCTTTTGCGGCAGTCGCCACCAGCAAAGGCCTGTTCGGTTACCACGCTTCTACCTCTGCCAACTTCACCGTAACCATGCGCACCGAGAATGGCCTGGGTTCCGGTTGGGCTGAAAGTGACGTTACCGATTTCGGCGCGATGAATACTGGCAGCACTTCCTCTGTGGCCATCGACAAGGCGGTCCTGTCCCAGGAAGCCCGCGCCCTGGAACCGGGCAAGTACACCGTGATCCTGGAGCCCAATGCGGTGTCCGGCCTGGTGGGTTACATGATGAGCGGCTTCGATGCGCGCAGTGCCGACGAAGGCCGCAGCTTTATGAGCAAGAAGGGCGGCGGCAACCGTACCGGCGAGAAGATGTTCGACAAGCGCGTAAATTTCTACTCCGACCCCACCAGTCTCGATGTGCCAGCTCAACCCTGGACCGACGATGACTTTATGCAGCTTGGACGCATCGAGTGGGTGAAAAATGGCGTGGTGAAAAACCTGGCGCGCAGTCGCTACTGGGCCGAGCAAAGCAAAGGCGAAGTGGTCCCCGAGCCCAACAACCTGATTATGGTGGGCGGCGATAAATCCACCGAAGAACTGATCAAAAATACCCGCCGCGGCATTTTGGTATCCCGCACCTGGTATATCCGTATGGTCGATCCCCAGTCCATGTTGCTCACCGGCCTCACTCGTGACGGCACCTTCTATATCGAAAACGGCAAGATCAAATACCCGGTGAAGAACTTCCGCTTCAACGAGAGCCCGGTAATCATGCTCAACAATATTGAGGATATGGGCGTACCCCAGCGAGTGGGGATGTGGGGCATATCAGCCATGATTCCCGCACTGAAAGTACGCGATTTTACTTTCAGCAGCCTTTCCGACGCCGTTTAACCGCCAGCACCCATCGAGGATAACGAAATGGATAGAAGAAAATTTCTCCAGCTCAGCGGTGCCGGCCTGGGTGTTTCCATGTTGCCGCTGTCCGGCAATCTGGTGGCCGAGAGCAAACTGACCCAAAGCGGTATTGATCTCTCGGTAAAAAAAGAATTTGCCGATGTCGCCCTGAATACCGCCACTAAACTCGGCGCCACTTATGCCGATGTGCGTATTGGTCGCTACCTGAATCAATACGTGATCACCCGCGAGATGAAAGTGCAGGACGTGGTGAACACCGAATCTATCGGCATGGGGATTCGGGTTATTGCCAACGGCACCTGGGGCTTTGCCGCCACCAATGACCTGACAGCCGATGGCGTCGCTCGCGCCACCCGCCAGGCAGTAGCCACGGCCAAGGCCAACTCCAAATACCAGCAGGAGCCAGTACAGCTGGCTCCGGTAAAAGGCCACGGCGAGGTGAGCTGGCAGACACCCATCCAGAAAAACGCTATGCAGATCCCCCTGGCCGACAAGGTGGATCTGTTGATGGACGTGAACAAGTCCGCTATGGATGCCGGCGCCAGCTATATCAACTCCATGTTGTACCTGGTGAATGAACAAAAGTATTTTGCCTCTACCGACGGCTCCTATATCGACCAGGATGTTCACCGTTTGTGGGCGCCCTTCTCGGTTACCGCAGTGGACAAGAAAACCGGCGGCTTCCGCACCCGCCAGGGCCTCAGCCAGCCGGTAGGACGCGGCTTTGAATACCTGGATGGCCGCGCCGAAGACAAGATCCAAGCGCAGACAGTGCTCTACCGCGATTCCTACGATATGGCCGAAGACGCACGCCTGGCGGCGCAACAAGCCAAGGAAAAGCTCACGGCTAAATCGGTCAAACCGGGCAAGTACGACCTGGTGTTGGACCCAAGCCACCTGTGGCTCACCATCCATGAATCTGTCGGCCATCCATTGGAGCTGGACCGCGTACTCGGCTACGAGGCCAATTTTGCCGGTACCTCTTTCGCCACTATCGATAAATGGCGCAGCGGCAAATTCCAATACGGCAGTGACAAGGTCAATCTGTTTGCCGATAAGGTACAGCCCGGCTCTCTCGGTGCCGTCGGCTACGATGATGAAGGCGTGAAGACCCGCAACTGGGATCTGGTAAAAGACGGTGTGCTGGTGAACTACCAGGCCACCCGCGATCAGGTACATATGCTGGGGCAAAAGAAATCCCACGGCTGCTGCTACGCAGATAGTTGGTCCAGCGTGCAATTCCAGCGCATGTCCAACGTTTCGCTGTTGCCTGGCAAGGAGGAGCTGAGCGTCGACGATATGATCAAGGATGTGGAGAAAGGCATTTATATTGTGGGTGCCGGTTCCTTCTCCATCGATCAGCAGCGCTACAACTTCCAGTTTGGTGGACAGCTGTTCTACGAAATTGAAGACGGCAAGATTACCGGCATGGTGGAGGACGTCGCTTACCAGTCCAACACCCAGGAATTCTGGAATGCCTGTTCGCAGGTCTGCGACAAAGATGATTACCGCCTGGGTGGTTCCTTCTTTGACGGTAAGGGACAGCCGATGCAAACCAGTGCGGTATCCCACGGTAGTTCCACTGCACGCTTCGACAGTATCAATGTGATTAACACCAAGCGCAAGCTGGGCTAGCCATTGATCCAGGCGGGAGCTGGCCAGCAAACCAGTCAGCTCCCAGCATTGAAAATAAATGGGTAGAAGGAAAGAAAGTGCTCCGTTTGAGACCGTATGAGGCATGGATGCCGATTACGAGCGTACAGGGATGTATTTACAGCGTGTCTCGAATGGAGCACCTTTTTTCCTTTGCTCTCAACAATAAAAACCAACGCAGTAACAGAGTTATCCCGTGTCCCTCACCCGCAAGGCTTTTCTCCAGCGCCTGATCCTGGGTAGCTGCGCCGCAGCGCTGCCGCTGGGTACACGCGCGCAAAATACCGCACCGGGTAGTGCGCAGGAGCACTACGATTTTTATTTCACCCGCTTGATGTACGAATCCGGTGACTGGGATGTAGATCAGCGCATGCCCTCCAACCTGCTCAATTCTCTGGTGGAGTACACCAATCTCAGGGTTGACCCCAAAGAACACATAGTGCCGTTGGCCGATAAGAAAATGCTGCTGGCGCCCTTCTGCTACCTGGCCGGACACAAGCTGGTGCAGTTCACCACGGAAGAGGCAAAGAATTTTCGCGATTACGTCAATCGCGGTGGCTTTATATTTGTCGACGACTGCAACCACGATATCGACGGTCTCTTTGCCAAATCCTTCGAAGCGCAAATGACCGAGCTGTTTGGCGAAGACTGCCTGCAAAAGCTCCCGGACGATCACGACCTCTACCGCTGTTTCTTTCAATTCGATGAATTGCCGGTAACCAGCTTTGAATTAAATGGCTGGGGTGATGATCTGGTACACGACTACCTGAAAGCCATTGTTGTAAACAGCCGTATCGCCGTGCTCTACAGCAACAAAGATTTTGGCTGCGAATGGGACTACGACTACCGCAACAAACGCTGGCTCGCCATCGATAACACAAAATTTGCGGTGAACATTGTTATTTACGCACTGACGAGCTGATTATGCTGACCACCCTGGAAAATAGTATCGAAGAACAACTGCACAGCCTCGACAATCTGCAACAGGAGATTGCGCGAGTGATTGTCGGCCAGAAACCCGTGGTGGAGCAGATGTTGATCTGCCTGTTGGCCGGGGGCCACGCCCTGCTCGAAGGGGTGCCGGGGCTGGGTAAGACCCTGCTGGTAAAAACCCTCGCCGATGCCAGTGCGCTGGATTTTAAGCGGGTACAGTTCACCCCGGATTTAATGCCCGGAGATATTCTTGGCAGTGAGATCCTCGAAGAGGATCACAGCACCGGCAAGCGCTTTTTTAAATTCCAGCAGGGCCCGGTTTTCACCAATATCCTGCTCGCCGATGAAATTAACCGCACACCGCCGAAAACCCAGGCAGCCCTATTGGAGTCCATGCAGGAAGGCTCGGTAACGGTGGGCGGTAAAACACTCAAATTGCCCGATCCCTATTTCGTACTGGCCACACAAAACCCCATCGAACAGGCCGGCACCTATCCACTGCCGGAAGCTCAGCTGGACCGCTTCCTGTTAAATATTCATATCGACTATCCCGATGAGCGGGATGAAGTTGAAATCCTGCGCTCCACCACCGGTGCCAGCAGGGTCAAACCCAGCCCCAGCCTGGATGCAGAGCAATTGCGCGAAATGCAGAAACTGGTGCGGGAAATTCATGTCAGCGACGATCTGTACCGCTACGTGGCGACACTAGTGCGCGCTACACGCATGGAAACCAGCGGCAGCGATACCCTGCAACAGTGGATCAAGTGGGGCGCCGGTCCCCGCGCGGGGCAGGCTCTGATTCTCGCCGCCAAGGCGCGGGCCCTTTTGCAACGACGCCTCGCCGTCACCCGCGAGGATATCCGCAGCCTGTTACTGCCAGTGCTGCGCCATCGGGTGCTGCTCAGCTTCCAGGCCCAGGCCGATGGCGTGCAGATGCCACAGCTGATTGACGAATTACTGACAGCGGTGCCGGAACCGGGCCGGGACTGATCAGCGTGGAATACCTGTCCCCCAAAACCCTGGCCAGTTGTCGCGACCTGGTGTGGCTGTCGCGGCATATCGCCGAGGGCGTGATGCTCGGTGTGCAACACAGCCAGCGCCGAGGCACCGGCCTGGAATTTCATCAATACCGAGGCTATCAAGCGGGTGATTCCATCCGCCATATCGACTGGAAACTGTTTGCCCGCAGTGATCGCTACTATGTGCGCGAGACCGAGCAGGAGAGCCGTATGCACGTGTGCTTTGTGCTCGATACCAGCGCCTCCCTGGGCCAGGCAAGCTTTGTCGAGCCCAGCCTGAATAAACTGCATTACGCCAAGTGCTGGATTGCCAGCCTATGCTGGCTGCTCAACGCCCAGGGAGACAGCTTTTCTCTATTGGCGTTTAACAGCAGTCGGACGGTTTATGTGCCGGAAGGCCAGGGCGAGAGCCACCAGCGTCAAATCGCTCTTCAGCTACAACAACTCGACGCCAGCGACCACTGGCCAGATCACACTCAACTGGCGCCGCTGTGGCAATACTTTGAGCGGCCCTGTCAGGTGGTATTGCTGAGTGATTTTTTTGAACAAGGTAATGAGATCGGCGATTTTGTCGCACGCCTGCATGCCGCCGGCCGCCCCTGCCTGCCACTGCAATTGTTAATTGAGGCAGAACAGACTTTTCCTTTTGGCGGAGAGCTAAAGCTGCTCAATCCAGAAGTAAGCGCCAGTACGCCCGCAACTTTAGAAGTGGACGCCGAGCGGCAACGCCAGTCTTACCTGAATGCTTTTGCTCATGCACAGAGCGAGTTAAAAGCACGCTTTGCCACACAGGAATGTTCACTACAGACCGACCTTATCGAGCAGCCTGTGGAAAAGTCATTGCGGCAATTTATTCAACTGCACGGCAGGTTATGCTGAGATGTTGTGGATAAATAACTTATTTCAATCCCCACAGTGGCTATGGCTATTCACAGCCCTGATTATCCCTATCGCCATTCATTTGCTGCGCCGAAGTAATCCACAGCAGATCTCCTTTGCTGCGCTGCAATGGGTACAAAGATATTCACAGAGTCGCGCGCGCCGCCCTATTGTGGATAACAAGTGGTTGCTGCTATTGCGCCTGCTAATCGTCGCCCTGCTGACAAGTTTGTTGGCTCAGCCGCTGATTAAACGGGAAATTTATCCCCAAGAGGGCGTGATACTGGTGGACCCCAGAATTGGGGCGGGCGAAGCGAATACATTTATCCACAATTCACTGCCGCAGCTTGTGGGGGAAGGTTATAAAGTGCTGTGGTTATCCCCAGAAACACCTTCCGTAACCTCACCCCCACCACAAAATGTGGACCTGTGGAAAACTCTATCAGCACTATCACGCCGGGCGGATTTGCGTAGGGCTCATATCCTGTTGATAAACAACGGTGTTCCAGCGTCCCACCAGGCACTAAGAGTCAGTCCCCATTGGCAGTGGCATGGCCTCGATAAAGCATCCACAGCTCCGAGCCCGGTATTACCGAGTATCGCTTTAATGGGCAAACCGCCCAGTTGGTGGGCGCCAGTGCTGGAAGACTGGCAAAGTAAAATGCCAGGACTATCGGTGCATATTCAGGAACAAGAAAAGGCGCCCAGCGCCGAACAGACAGATTGGTTGATCTACACAGGCCTCGCACCCCTGCCACAAGCCGTGCTGGAATTTGTTACAGATGGCGGCCTGTTAATCACCGACAACAGTATCCCCCCTACCGATAATCTCAACTTCGTTGCTGTGGATAACAGCCAGTCAACTCAGGTGGCCTCAGTGGGACGGGGAAGTTGGCTGCGCTACGAAAGTGACTGGTACAGCGAGGTGTTTTATCGCCGCGCAGATTTACCTGAACGTTTATGGCAGCAGTGGTCTGGGCAAGACTGGTCGCTACAGCACGAAAATCGTGGCCACTGGTCTGCTAGCAAAATAATGGCAGGCCTTCCTGTAGAAGACAGCGAGGTGGAAAACCGTCGTATTGAACAACTGCAACCCTGGTTAATTATCGCCCTACTGTTACTTCTGGCTTTTGAACGCCTAATTGCCCTATCGCGACCTGCAGCCATTATGGCAACTGTTAGTAATGGGGAGGCTGACCATGGATAAGCGTCAGTTAACCCTTAACGCTGTGCGCAGGCGCTGGCAACTGGCAGCCCTGCGGCCCTATCTCTGGCTTGCCACTGGCCTCAGCCTTCTGGCTGGCTTGGGTATTTTTGTATTCGGCTGGCCACAGTGGCTATTGCTCGCCTGGCTCGGAATTATTGTTGTAGCCATTCTATTGGATCGCAGCTGGCGCCCAAGCCCTGAAAGCCTATGTCGACAGTTGGATGGACAATATCCACAGCTGCAAGACAGCAGCCAGTTGCTTAGCCAACAGAAAACCAACCTAAGTCCATTGCAGCAATTACAGCGCGCGCGTATCGAAACAGCGCTGCAACAACTGCTGGAAAGTGGCGACCGGTCGCCTCTCGGTCCAAAAAAACTCCGCAGTGCCCTGACAAATGCTTTTGGTGCCTGCCTGGGACTATTGTTATTTGTACTGAGCGATTCTCACTTCACCGGGGATAAAACTGAGACCACGCAACAAAATACAGCTATTCCCGTTGCCGAAAAGCTTGCCATAATGCGCGCGGCAACCCATATCCAGCCGCCCGCCTACACTGGGCTCACAGCCGAAAGCCAATCCCTACAAATCGATGTGCCGGAGCAGTCCAAGGTCGAGTGGCAACTCGAATTGAATCAGCCGGTGCAAGGGCTGGAAATGTTGGCCGAAACTGAGCGCTTCGCCTTTTCTCCGCTAGGTAATCTACCCAGTAAAAAATGGCAATTACAACGCACTATCGCTAAGGCAGACTTTTACCAGCTTTCAGTGCAATTCGCGGAGAGCCAAATACTTTTGCCGGAAATCCATAATATTCGGGTGCATAAAGACAGTGCCCCGGAGTTTACCTTTGAGGCACCCAGCCTGCGCGTCGATACCATTCAAGGGAGCACCCAAGGTATTCCCGTGAAAGTAATAATTAGTGATGATTACCAGGTGAGTTCTGCAGATTTATTGGTCACCCTCGCCAGCGGCACCGGGGAAAATTTACGCTTTCGCGAAGAGCGTATTCCACTCACCAGTTTGCAATCCACTGCTTTATCAACAAGCCCCTCGGAAGATAAGAAAGCAGCTCGCTACGATTTCACCCTGCCCATCCACCAGTTTTCCATGGAAGCGGGAGATGAACTCTACTGGTATCTGGAAGCCAGGGATAACCGCGAGCCCAGCGCCAACGTTGCCAAGAGCCAACACTTTATCTTGCGCTGGCCGCAAGAAGAGATTTTCGGGCTGAGCGACAGCGAGGGTATGGCGATTAAAATATTGCCGGAGTACTTCCGCAGCCAACGCCAGCTGATTATTGATACCGAGGCCCTGCTATCCGAGCGAGAACAGCTGCATCCGGAGGCATTTCGCAAACGCTCCGAGGGTTTAGCCTATGAACAGAATTTGCTGCGCATGCGCTACGGCCGCTTTCTCGGCGAAGAGGATTCGGAAGCGGAGCATTCTGGCGCAGAGACCGAGGAGCACGATGATGAAGAGGAGTCCGAACACGGCCATAGCCACGATCATACAGAACAAGGTGAGCACCAGGCACATGGCGAAGAAAATGCGACTCCCTTCGTACAGCGGGATTCCCACTTCCAACAGGCAGCACGCATAGTCGCTTCCGCCGGGCATCAGCATGACAGCTCTGAACATGCCACCCTGTTCGACCCCCAGACCAAGGAGCTACTGCGCAACGCGCTAAATGCCATGTGGAGTTCCTGGCGCGACCTGTCGGTTATAGAGCCCCAGGCCTCCCTGCCCCATCAGCACCGAGCTCTGCGCTTTATCAAGGAAGTACAGCAGGCTTCGCGTATTTACTTACAGAGAGTCGGGTTCGAGGCGCCCCCCATAGACGAAAGCCGCCGGCTTAGCGGTGAACGGGAAGACGTAGCGCCAGAAACTGTCGACAGTGCCTTTGAACAAAAACAAAGAGCACAGGTGCTCGCCCTAATGGCCCAGGTAGATGCTGGCGCCGAACTCGATACCGATCTGCTGGTGCAGATAAATGAGCTAGCCACAGAGCAATCACTGGATCTTGGCCTGGAGCTATCCAAACAGCTGCGTTTATACCAGCAGCGCCACCAGCAACCGAATTGCATTGATTGCACAAACTCCCTGAATCAGCTGCTCTATCAGCTACTGCCAGCACCGGAATCTGCGCCTTCACTGCCTTTGCAAACAGAGGCCGACGGCCATTTCAGCCGTTGGCTACACCAGCAAGGGGGGAAATCATTGTGATTGATTTCTTGATACCCGGCCTGTGCCTGTTGGCCTGTTTAGCATCACTCGTACTGTTGCGCCGAGGCGCCAAACCGTTCGACTATGGCCTGCAACTGGCGATTTGGCTGAGTGCCTGGATGCTCTGGCAGCCACCGGCAATCATTCCCGCCGAGCGCAATATCTCTATCGACAGCAAAGCGCTGGCGAGTTCACATCCAATAAATCTCAATGGTGTGGAAAATATCTCCCTCAATGGGGAGCCACTCGGCCGCGACAAACTGCGGGACCTGGCACCAGTGCGCCTGGAGCTATCGAATATCCAGGAATCTGATAGCAGCTGGGAATTCGACTGGCAGCGGCGAATTACCCTGGGTGATTCTTTAAAGTTAAAGGTTCACAACAACCAGCCACTGACTGAAAACCGACAAATTAGTCTGCTCAATCCCTACGGCCATATTGAAGACAGTCTTGAGCTGAAAGTGGGAGAAGCAATTCAGGCACAACTCACTGCCACTCCAAAACTCGCGGGCCCCCAGCTATACCGGGTACGGACGGAAAGCGAAACCGGCGAAATCCATACAGATCCTTTACCCATCCTGGTGCGAGAACCGCTCCAGCCCAAATTGTTACTGTGGCTGGCACGCCCCTCTTTTGAGACAGCCGCCCTCTCCCGCTGGCTGCGTCAATCCGGTGTAGCAGCACAAGTGATGACCCAGTTGGCACCTGAAATTAGTAGAAAAGAGACTCTCAATGGGCTTCCACTTACCGAGTCTGCGGATCTACTCACAAAGGAAAGTCCCTTCGATTTAGTCATTCTCGATAGCAGTTTGTGGCCGCAACTCTCCTCTCAACAAAAACATCAGCTCAGCGAGCTGGCCACCACAAAGTCACTGTTATGGTTAGTCAGTGGCGATAGCTCTGAAGAGTTTCTCCAATACGCTGCAGCCCAATCCATGCCTCTGCAAAAGGGAGAAGATACCCGTTTACACTCCGGCTTTGGCTACCAAAAAGCGGCCAATGCGGAGATTCCCCCACTGCGCAATTCTGGCTTTATAGCCGTGCAGCCCAGCTCCAGTGACTTCTTACTGGATAATGAAGAAACTCCCCTTTTCTGGGGACGTTCAACCCAGACGCAGCACTTGGGTTTTATTCTATTTAGCGACAGCCACCGCTGGCTAACCAGTGGGTTTGCTACTGAATTCGCCAGCCTGTGGAAGTCCATTATTGATTACCAACTCAAGCATTTGGGTAGTCAGCCGCCAGTAACCCTCTCCAATAAGTTACCGCGGACTCAGGAACGCACCACCCTATGCAGCCCACTTTTTTCTAATCAGAGACCAATATTATTAAGCTCCCAAGAAAACTCCCTACCCATCAGTGGTGTCGCCGTAAGTAGTAATTCCCAGGGCCAGTGCTACAGCTTCTGGCCACAGGGTTCTGGCTGGCATCAGCTTAAGACTGATATGGATGGGGAGCCGGTATTAAACTTCTATATCTTTGCCAAACAGGACTGGCCCAAGTGGCAACGGTCCCTAAATGCCAGGGAGGCCCGACAAATGGCCGCCGCACGCTTGGGGCCAGTTGATAATCGTCACTCAGGCAAAATGCCTATTGAGCGCCAATGGCCGGCTTTGATTTTGCTGTTATTGGTCTGCACAAGCTGGTGGAGGGAGCGCAGAATCTTAAACAGGCCCTTATCTTGAAGACTGCGCGGAGGGTTTATTACCCGGCTGCGCCTCCTGCTTGGGGAATATCAGCTGATCGACGGGATAACCCATCGCCTTGGCTTTCTGTATAAATTGCTCCAGTACATCCTTTGGCATAGTTGGGGTGCGGGACAATATCCACAAATAGGATTTGTCATATCCGGACACCATCGCATATTTATAATCATCTGCCAGGGCAATTACGATATAGGAAGAGTAAAAGGGACCAAGGAAAGATACTTTCAAGTGGCCTACATCCTTGGAACCGACAAACTCAGCCCGCCCCTCCGCTAATTGCCAGGCATCACGTGCTTTTGAGTAACCCGTATTGATGACCGCGACGGAACCATCAGGATTGAGGCTGTAGTCCGCAGTTACCAGGGTCAACCCGCGCTCGAAAGAGTGATCCAAACGGGCTATTTCATACCAGTGGCCTAAATAGCGCTGCAGCTGGAAATTCTGTACTGGCTCAACCCCCTCCGGTACCCGCGTGCAGGCACCTAACCACAGGAAGGAAAACAGTAGTACTCCCAGGGAAAACTGCTTCATCTAGCCACTCCCAGCAAATTCACCCTCAAATCAAAATAGAAGACAAGGGTTTCACAAGGTCAGGATAGTTTCGAGAGTTTGTATTTCACCCATAAAAAAACCACCGCAAGGGTGGTTTTTTATCGCTGGACTGGCCAACTTATTTTTCGACGAAAGCGCGCTCGATCACATACTCGTGCGGTACCCCTGCGCGTGTCTCCTTGAATCCCCAGTCATCTAGGATATTGGTGAGATCCTTCAGCATTGCCGGGCTACCGCACAGCATAAAGCGATCCTCTTCAACATTCGGCTTGGGCACATCCAGATCTGTAAAAAGTTTTCCGGACAACATTAAGTCGGTCAGGCGACCGGTATTGCGGTAGGGCTCACGGGTCACAGTCGGGTAGTAGAGCAGTTGCTCGCGTACCATCTCACCAAAATACTCATGCTCAGGTAGCTCATTCTCGATCTGCTCCTGATAGGCCAGCTCAGAGACATAGCGCACCCCGTGGGTAAGGATTACCTGGTCAAAACGCTCATAGACAGTGGGGTCTTTGATAATGCTCATGAAAGGTGCCAAGCCGGTGCCCGTAGACAGCAACCACAGGCGCTTGCCCGGCAGCAGGTGATCGGCCACCAAGGTACCGGTGGGTTTTTGGCTCACGTAGATCTCGTCGCCCGGCACAATCTTCTGCAAGCGGGAAGTCAGGGGGCCATCGGGAACCTTGATACTGAAGAATTCCAACTCATCTTCGTAGTTGGCACTGGCAATGGAATAGGCGCGCAGTAGTGGACGACCGTTGTCCTGCTGTAAGCCGATCATCGTGAAATGTCCGTTCTCAAAGCGAAAACCCGAATCCCGGGTGGTCTTGAAGCTAAACAGCGTGTCGTTCCAATGACGGACTTCCAACACCTTCTCTATATTCAATTTGGACATAAACTTAAAACCGGTTATTCCACGAGTCTCTTGATAGTTGAATTTTAGCCCTGGAAGATCTATTGGCAAAGTGGGATATTTCGATATTCCTTATCTATTTTAACGATCAAGTGGAGATTTCCCTTTGCGCTATACCTTGCGCCAACTGGAGGTGTTCCTTGCCTGTGCTCATCACGAGAATGTGAGCCGCGCAGCAGAGAGCCTGAGCATGTCCCAGTCCGCCGCCTCCACCGCCCTTAAGGAGTTCGAACAGCAGTTTGAGCTGCGCCTGTTTGAGCGCACCGGCAAGCGCCTGCGCTTGAATGAGCTGGGCAGGCAACTATGGCCCAAGGCGGAGGAGCTGCTGGAAAGGGCACAGGAACTGGAACAGAGCCTGGCCAGTCATCGTGATCTCGGGCGCCTAAAAATAGGAGCAACACTAACCATCGGCAATTACCTGGCAGCAAACGTAATGGCGCGATACATGGAAGAGCAGCCCGGCACACGAGTGGAGCTGGAGGTCGCTAATACATCAGTAATCACAGAGCGGGTGCTTAACTTTGAGCTGGACCTTGGGCTTATCGAGGGTGAATTTAATCACCCGGATCTGGAAATGATTCCCTGGCGCAGTGATGAATTGGTCGTCTTTTGCGCCCCCTCTCATCCCCTGGTCAAACGCAAGCGCCTAACAGACAGAGATCTGCTCAAAGCCATCTGGATTACCCGGGAACCCGGTTCCGGTACACGCCAGACTTTTGACCGGGCTATGGCTGGCTTACTTCCCAGTCTGCACATTCTTTTAGAGCTACAGCACACAGAGGCTATCAAACGGGCCGTGGAAGCCGGTCTTGGAATTAGCTGTCTATCTAAAGTTTCACTGGCTGACGCATTAAAACGAGGCTCTTTAATTGCGCTGCCTGTACCACAACGGGATTTTCACAGAGAGTTTTATTTCGCTTTGCACACACAAAAATATAGAAGTGCGGGAATTGAACGATGGCTGGAGTTATGTAAACAGGAATCATCAGAATAAAAAACCACCCTTTGGGTGGTTTTTCCAGCAAAACTACCTAAGTTACTTCACTCGTACCAACTGTGATTTTGCTTCATCTGGAACTTCATCAATAGAAGCTATTGTCAGTCCGCCCTTAGGAATAGATGCAGTATTTGACTGTAAAGTTATATTTGCCGATTTAGGTAATTTTCACATTGCACCAGTAGCAGGATCCACTATCAGCATACCAATAAGGCCGCCAATTAGAATATTACCTATGTTCCAACCATTCAGACCAGGTTGAATTTGAAAGCTCTGCTCTTTGTAACCAGCCATATGGCATTCAATCGTATAGCTTGCAGAAGAAAAGAATCCATTCACAAATTTTTTATAGATTTAATAAGAAGTTTTTACGGGCTACCTTCCAAACAACTCCCCAAAGAAATCCCCCTCATACCAGGATGGCTTGCCCTCAGCATCTGCCACTTCCCTGGCAATTAGGTAATTTACCTCGGTAAACTGCTTGGCAGCTATATAATTCACCCCTGCATCGGGAGCATCCCCGGGCTTGTGATAGCTCTCTTTCAGGAAGGCCACTTGCATAGCGGTACCATCAATATTTGGATCCTGAGCCTCTCGTCCAGTAATCAGGTAAATTGAGGGAATACCTCGGCGCACAAAATTGTAGTGATCACTGCGAACAAAGATCACTTCTTCCGGCATGGGATCTGGGCTCAGTTTTAAGCCACTGCGCACTGCGGCACGCTCGGCAATCTGCCCCAAGGACGAGTGCTCGGCACCGAAGGCGATAATGTCGCGAAACGGGTACAGCAGCATAGGCATATCAAGATTGATATTGGCTACTATAGACTGCAAAGGAACGGTAGGATATTCAGCAAAGTAATCTGATCCTAACAGCCCTTTCTCTTCTCCGGTCACAGCCACAAATAATAGTGAGCGCCGTGGTGCATGACCGGATTCCACGAACAGACGCGCAGTTTCCAGCATTACTGCTATGCCAGCTGCATTGTCCTGGGCACCATAGTAAATTTGGCCATCCTCTTTTTTACCAATATGATCAAGGTGGGCCGAGAAGACTACATATTCATTTTTTAAAAGGGGATCACTGCCAGGTAATACTGCCACCACATTGGGACTGGTAATTTCCTTATGTTTGGAACTAGTACCTAGTGCTGTACTGTAAGGCAGTGGAAATCCCTTCGGATTCTGACCTTTTTCAATATCGCTGAAGATGCTTTCCAGGCTGCTTTGCGCACCGACAAATAGCTTGGCCGCTGCTTCGCTGCTGAGCATAACGCCTGGGTGCAACCCGGAAGTTGCACTGCCCGGGTTGCCTTCCCTATTAACCCAATCAAAGGTGTCATCGTGACGATGCTCGGCATAGCGGGCAAAGGGGCGACGCTTTTCCCTTTCCGGGGTATATACGGTGATGTAGCCGACGGCCCCGTGGCGGGCGGCAGTTTCACGCTTATTACGGCTTGAAGCGTAGTGGGCTCCAACTTCACTGGGTAGGCTCTCGGGACGTCCACTCAGGATCACCGCCACCTTGCCCTGAACATTTAAGCCAGCATAATCATTGAGGTTGTACTCAGGGGCCTCGATTCCGTAACCAACAAACACCAAATCTGCTTCCAGGCTACTGCGCTCACTGACCGCCGATGGACCTGCGATAAAGTCCTCGCCAAAACGGAAAGTGACATGCCCACTCTTCCCTTTCAGGACAAAGCTAGGCTCTGCACCATTCCAGCTTGCACTGCGGAAAGGCACGTCCTGGAAGTAACCCTCATCACCGGCGGGGGCCAACCCCATACGTTCGAACTGTTCCGCAACATACTGTGCAGCCTTGCGATAACCCTCACTGCCGGTATCGCGACCTTCCAGTTCAGCCGATGCCAAGTAATCCACATCCCGGCGGATATGGTCGGTATTGGCACTGGGAGCGGAAGTCGTGGGGACAGTGGTGCAGGCCACCAACAGGGCCACCAAAAGGGCACTGAACAGGATCTTGCTTCTCATGGGAGCTCTACTTCTCAATAAACCATCGCGACGGGTTGATGCCGCCAGTAAAAGGGGCGCAAGCTTATCACGATAGACAGTAACTGCGTGCAGAATACCGTTAGCGATTATTTACCCAAAATTGGTATCGGAATAACTTTCAGGCTGCCTTATCAATCCCCGGGAAAGCCCGCTCCACGGCGGTAACTACCTTTTCATAGGCGCAATCAGGACAAAATTCACCGTGGGCAGCCAATAGATGTAGGAAACTTAGGCCTAGCAAACGCCGAAAGTCGACCTGTAAATGATAACTGGGGTCACCTCCATCCGGGGTCATACGCATGCGCCATGCAGGTGGAATCTGCATTCCACAACGCAAACCGGATAAGCGCAAGAGATTGCGGCCAAACCAGTTACAACCACCCCAACTACCCCAATACTGCAAGGCATCACAGCTCAGCAGCAAACCACCATTAAACGGCAACCAAAGCACTGCCTCTGGAAAACGGCTGTGGCAAAATTCCAGGAAACGTCCATCAGGTATAGGGCACTCTCCATTCTCCCTGATCACCCGGTCAGCACCAGGGGGATAAAAATCAGAGCCAACCTGCCGCCAAAAGGTAAGGTCGAAATGATCTCGGTAATAGAGGTCATCTTGGCCATGATGGTAACCGAGACGGACTGCATGGCGGACGCTACCGAGATCGCGCAACTTTTCCTCCTGTTGAGGACGCAGACGTACGGGGTTTATCAAAGTTAGATCTTCTCGCCAACGCACTATGGCCATATTACGATTAATAGTCACACCAGGAGCCAGTTTTACGGTGCCCGGAACGCAGAACAGATCTGGCAAGAGCTGGCGAATCTCTCCGTGGGGTTGGGCCTGTGGATAGTTGATTCGCACTGGCTTTCGCTCAGGTGTACTGCACCCGATTGCTTATACCCCGCAATAGCTGCAGGGCGCGTTCGGCGCTGTCTTCCGGAACAAAGATATGGTCGTGACGCAAAGCAGTCACCACATTGGCAACGATACCGGCTTCTGCCAACTCCCCAGCGATAGTTGCAGTCAACCCCACCGCACTGAGTCCAGAAAATACCTGTAAAGTAATCTGTCGAAATGGTGCGCTAGAGGCGATGCCATATTGTTGGGCCAGGTGTAAAGGCATTATTGCACTCATGCCCTCCCCTTCGCGGAAGATACACAGGCTTTCCGCCAGTATTTCCTCGAGACGAGTATCAGACACCTGACAAAAAACGAAAGTTTCTTCCTGCAGTTTTGGATACATATTTCGCAAGATCTTGGCGAGGGAGACTTCAGCACTCATATCCTAATGCCATTTTTTTGAAGACCTTCAGCGATTGAAAACCAATAGCTACCTTGTATCCACAAGCCACCAGCTATGAATTCTTGGAAAAATGACCAGATGCTCTGAACATGTTCTGTTTAGGAGCACCCCTTAGGCTTGGAGATTTTTATTCTAATTTCGCTTGCGCTTCTTCACGCCTTTTTTTGCAGTTTCTTTTAATTCCTCCCCCTCAAATTCCGGTTCACCTTGAGCCGGAGTAGTATCCACTTCTAAATCCGGGGACTCCTCTCTCTCCCAGCTTTTCAAGGCTGAATCGATATCTTTCTCAAGATCCAGGCTAGGAAATTCCGGGCAAGGCGCATCCCGTTCCGGGTCGTGCCAAGCAGAGAGGGGGGCAACAAAAACCACCAGAGATTTATGCAGCCTATTGCGGCCGATACTCACTTCCGTCCAGGTAGTCTGCCAAGCAAACTTTCCCCGCACTGCATAGTCACTTTCATAAGATTTCAGGGTCAGGAAATACGGATATATTTTTCCACGACGACAAATAATCCTGCGGCCGGTTTTGATATTTGCCATCTGTGTGAATGGGTCAAAGTACCAATGTATATCGTACCCAAAAGCAAACTGCATTTTCCCTTTCTTATTCGGTAGAAATGCGTAAGAGCGACCAGTACCATCTGGTTTTAAACTCCAGACATGGCGGGCTTCACCATCTCTGGAGATTAACCAGGCGCCAACCCACTGACTGGCATTAAGGCGAGACTGTGCATGCCAACCATCGACTCGCGTTTTCTCTTTTTCTTTCTTATTAATTTCCTCTTTCGCAAATACCGAGGTACAGGTGAGCATAAATATCAGAGCGACAGTCAGGCACCTCTGAATCACGAAGCTTCTCCGGAGGTTGGCAAATTCTTCCCTGAGTAGATTACTCCTGGCTTTGACATTTCGAGCCTGAAATGACATTGAAAAGCGCTCAGCTGGCAATATCCGGACAATTGCTACCCGCTTTCGGTGTACGCCAGCTGCTGAGTCGACGCTGGAAGCTCAGTAAGCCACCTCCCGCCTGCAGCCAGTGTCGACCATCAATCACTGCGAATAGCAGCGTGGATTTACTCCAACCCCGAAATGCCACTGACACCACACCGCCCTTACAGTGAACCGAAGCGCCGGTGCGAACCCGCACTCGATCACCATCGAGTTGCCAGTTGATTGCGAATCCATGGGTCAGGCGTCCGCCAGAGTTAAAGCCATAGGCATAGCCAGAACCATCGGCGTTCAGCTGCCAAACCAATTGGTCATCACCCTCACTAACCACCAGCCAGTTGCCAGCCCATTTCTGTTGCGCTGACTCCGCTGCAGCTGCTAGTGGCAACAGCAGAAAAAGCACCAAGACGACGGCATAAGTCTGAAAGAGGGAAACCAGGACACGATTCGATAGGGAAAGACGCAAATACTTCATGCGCTACTCTACTGTGTCAGCCCGCGGAAGCTACCGCGAGGTGGAGTTTCTGCGAACGGCGGCCAGGTTGCCACCAATTTTCCTGTCCGGTTACAGCCTTGGCGACCGGCGTGAAAAGTTGCTTAGGCGCTCCTTTTCACATCCTTTGCATAGTAAGGCTAGACGCAAAATCCCACAGTGGCATTAGAAGCATTAAAAATATTAAATGAGACGCCAGAAAGGCGTATGGAATAAATAGGTTTGATCAAGAGAAGGAGAGCGGTCTTTACCGGGTGCGCGCATCAGACATATTTTTATCCGCCCGCCACACGCGATACTTGAGCTGTACACCTTGTGGCATGTACACCACCAGCGGCAGGCTACTTCTGTAAGGCAGTATAAGGCCTTCAGCCCGCACGCGAATAAAGCGCCTCGACTCAGACCCCGGCGCACACACCTTTTGTGTATCAGGTGTTGCCTTCAGTTCAGACAAAACATAGTAGGGATAGCCCCAGCCCGGTAATAACTGGCGCTCCAGCGGTGCAGAGAAGCTTTGCAGGTTACAATCTGCGACTTCACTCTTTCCTGGCACCAGTTCCACCATAAAACGGCTTTCATCCACTACTTTTGGCAGCTGAATAACATGGCGCTGCTTTCCCTCCACTTCCACCGGGAAGGCGTCCAGTGGCTCCGCGGCCTGGGCCGTTAGACTACTAAAAAGAACCAGTGATGCAACGAAGGATCTTGCCATTGGGACTTCCTCAGCTAACGACCTCTGTTCTGGCGCACAAACCTCCTTAAAGTTTAGACAGCTTTTTCCGCCGCAGCCCCCACCACAGAGTTAATCCCAACACCAGGGCCACGATAAAGAGCAGCAAAGCTCCAAAGAATTTATAGCCTCTGTCCACTGCTGGTTCGATTCGGGTCTGTGCCGAAGCCAGCATGGCTCGCAGGTCTTGGAAGGAGGCAATTACCTTAGTATTCGGCGCACCTGTTAATACTTGACTGCGAAGCAGCTGCCATCGCGACTGTAGTTGGCTCATTAGTACTTGGTCCCGAACTTCAATTTGTGACCGCAGTGGGAGATAACCTTCGCGATAGGCGAGCATCAGCTTGTGGTAGGCACCGGCTTTATCTCCACTGCGATAATCCGTGAGCGCCAGTTGCAGCAGGCCATCAGCCCTGGCCAATGGGGGCTCCAGCGCGCGCACTAAGTGAGGGTGGGCACGCCACCACATCAAAGCCTTCTGTGCATCAGCTGGCAATTCTACCGGGCGTGTGACCGCCAGACCGGGCAAGCCCACCAGGGCTGGGTAACGCTCAGCGATATCTGCAGCCGGAGGCAACTGACCTTGAACTGAAAAAGCAGCCACGGTCACTGCCAGTGCCCAACGCTGCCAGACAGTCAGACTGCCATCAATATCAAGTCCATGAATCTCATCAACCGTGGGGTCCAAAGTGTTATAGAGGTCATAGAGACTGAAATTGCCTATTCGGGATGCTTCGAGAAAACCCGGCCCGCTCACTCCACCCTCACCCTGGCCACCGTGACAGCTGGCACAACGCTCTTGATAGAGAGGCATAGCAAGGCTCGCTGCCGGCAGTGTGTGGGCCGGTGACCTTTGCATTTGGTAAAGAGCCGCCAATCGGTCGGCCAGTTCATTGGCGCGCCGCCTCACCGTTTTCCCACTCTCCCTGCGCTCTATAGCCTTACTTAATTCGGTGATTCCCTTTTCTAGAGAGTTACGGCCAGGCCGATCTGGTAGCTGCAGCACCAACTGCATAGCCTGAGTGGCATGTTGTTGCTGCAATTGGTAGAGCCCGGTGTCGAGCAACTTGCCACCATCCACAGCGTCGCCGTAGTCCACTGCGATATAGGAGAGGAGGTTGCTGGCTCGCGCAGCCAGCCTGTCGTTCTCTGGGGCAAGCTGTGCCAACAGAATTTCAGGGGACAGGGCCAGGAAGCAAAGGCAGAGCCAGATCCATTTGTATCTCATGGGTACTTCCCGGTGGGCATTGCAGCCAAAGAGCGCCGCATAGGCACAAGTTTGGTCTAAAGATTGGTCCTACAGGAACGCCGGATATAAAAAACCCCGCTCAAGGCGGGGTTTGTCTCAACAGGAATGTCAACCGCGATCTGCGCGTTCCTTAGCGATTAGGTAATCCGCCACCTGCAGCATCACTTCCTGGGAGTTGCTCTTGCCCTTATAGCCTGGCAATGAGGAACTGATACGATACTTTCCGGCTACAACCACTTCTGGAGTACCTGTCATTTTGTAGGCACGCTGATTGGCCATACCTTGCTTAACCTTGCTGTTGATGGCGAAGGAGTTCATCAGCTTGGCAGCCTTGGCACCGTCAGCACCGTGCTTGTTAAACAAGGCTTCAATTGCCTGCAGGTCCGGCTTCCAATTACGTCCCTCGCGGGTAGCCAGCATCTGGCGCTGGTTGTAGATAGTATTGAACAGCGGAGTATGCATTTTCTCCAGAACACCCATAGCATCAGCCACGTAGAACAGGCGCGCGTGCACATCCATCACAGGCTGCCAAATGGCGGGCAACTTAAGCAGAGCAACATCACTGGGCATATTCTTTTTCCAGCGATCCAGAGTAGGTTCGAAATGGTAGCAGTGAGCACAGCCGTACCAGAACATTTCAGTAACTTCGATTTTGTTATTGCTCTTTTGTGCAACCGCCTGTGGTAGTACCTGATAGTGCTGGCCAGCCTTAAACTCGCCGCTTTCCTGGGCACAGGCCACCAGACTGAACAATACAGCCACTACCATCGTTATTGGGGCGAGAACTGCTCTCATAATAAGTCTTCTCCAACTTGTACATTCGTGATTCGAATACCGGCTTGCGACTGGCTGGCGGACCACAGAGGACACAATAGACAACGCAGATTATTTAAGTTCCCGTTGCCACTCGCAAGGAAACGCCGTAAAAGCTGCAATACTTTACCCAATTCCCCGGCCTTTAAGCGAGCTTCGGGTACAAAAAAGGCCGGTGTGTGACCGGCCTCTCGTTACTGTGACTGGGTGATTTACTCTGTCAGACCAGCAATGTAGTTGGCCACAGCCTTAATCTCTGCATCAGAGAGCTGCTTGGCTACGGTACGCATGGTGCGGGTATCGCCATCATTATCGCGGGTACCAGCGCGGAAAGCTTTAAGTTGAGCCTCAATGTACTCGGGATACTGACCGGACAGACGCGGGTAACCAGCGGGCGCATTGCCCAATCCAGTGGGAGAGTGACAACCCATACATGCGGGCACCCCGGTCTCCATATTGCCGGCTCGGTACAGCTTGCGCCCGAACGCCAGGCCGTCAACACTGTCTCCACTGTTTAATTTAATGGCGATCGCCTCGGAACCGGAGAGTTGCATGGGCTGGGAAGCGAAGTAAGCGGCAATATCCTGCAGATCCTGGTCATTGAAGTTATCCAGCTGGCCAATCATCTGCGGCACATCGCGGGTTTTGTCCTGGATGTCCTTGAGCTGCTTATAGAGATATTTTTCGCCGAGGCCGGCAATTTTTGGGAAGGCCGGGGCCAGGCTGTTGCCATCAGTACCGTGACAAGCGGCGCACTGGGCGGCTTTCGCCTTGCCCGCAGCAGCATCGCCCGAGGCCATTGCAAAGGGTACGGCCCCCAGGCCGATAACCAAACCGAGTGCCAGAGCAGTGTTCTTGATAATGCTGTTCATACGTCGTCCCGTTGCGCGCTGAGATATGGCGTTTCGTGTCGCCCCCAATAGTCCTGCGACGCGAAAACCGCGGCATTATATACTTGCGCGCCAAGCGAGTGTACCGAATCAGCAGACTTAAACGATGTCAATTACCGAATTTGAAGCCCAACCGCAAAAACTGAACTATCGTACTATACGATTTCTTACCAGTGCCCCCACCCTGACTGAGTGTCCAGAGGACTCAGGTGCGGAGGTAGCGTTCGCCGGCCGCTCCAATGCGGGCAAATCCAGCGCCATAAACGCCCTTACCGGCAATAACAAATTAGCACGCACCTCTAAAACCCCTGGTCGCACCCAGCTGATCAACTTCTTCAGCCTTTCTGAGCAACAGCGCCTGGTGGACCTGCCGGGATACGGCTACGCCAAAGTAGCCCGCGCCATGAAGGACGAATGGCAACGCCACCTGGCCGAATACCTGGAGCAGCGCACCTGCCTGAAAGGCCTGGTGCTATTGATGGATATTCGCCAACCTCTCAAAGAGTTCGATATACATATGCTCACATGGGCCGTTGAAGCCGGTCTGCCTGTGCATATCCTACTCACCAAGGCAGACAAACTAAAAAATGGCCCCGCTAACAATGCCCGCTTTGCTGTAGAAAAGGCCATCAAACAGCAGGGCCTCGACCGTGGTGTAACGGTGCAGACTTTTTCCTCCACCAAGAAAGCTGGATTGGACAAACTGGAGCGTAAATTAAACGCATGGCTTGCCCCACCAGTAGAGGGAAATACAGCAGGGGGCTAATGTATCACTTGCCGAAGGAGCCTCAACCGGGGGGACGAATCCCAGATCAGGCTCCAAACTGCCACCAATACCTTTCCCACCGCTCAAGACCTGTACAGTAGATATCAATAAGGTGGCGACCAGAGAGGTCGGGGACTCAAAGGCCGCCAGATCTATTTAACCCCACTGGGCCTAACCGCGCTTCGCAACTGGCATCAGGGCACGTAATAAGACCTTGCGCAACCGTTGATGCGCCCTGGGCGTTGGACAGAATAGCTCTTCAGCAGAGAGGTACCGCTGTGCCAATAACTCAACAAGAGTCTCCTCGCGAATAGCAACTGTGAGCAAATCCGAAGGCTCCCCAGCGGGAGACTGTTCCTCAGTGCAGGCGCCAACTCGTTTCGGCTCCAGTTGCGGCTTTGCCTCTGGGGACTGCTGACATGAATTCTCCTGAGCCATCTGGGTAGAGGGCACTAATGCATTCAGCGGCAACCTTATTTTTATCGCGCTCTCCCAGCTGGCGGGCGAGTACTGAACTGGCTCCCGCGAGGATGTAGTGGTGTAATTTTTCATCGCCCTGCTCCCGGTAAGCTTCCATCAGGCTGGCCGCGCTCTCGCTAAAGCGCTGCGCAGAAACGGCATAGCTGGGCCACTGGCGTGCCAGCAACATACCGGCAACATCAAAAGCACACCCCAGATAAGGAATAGCCTCCGAGTGATGTCCATCTTCTATAAGGAGCCTGCCGCGCTCCATCCAGTCTAACCACGCCTTTTCTGCACGATCCCTGTTATCGAACAACCATTGACGGTGATTTGCACATAGGTAACGTAAATTCACGGTAACCCCCCTGTTAGAACTCAATTAACATTAATGCGAACCATTATCATTTGCAAGTAAGTCAGGAAGGTTTTTCTGCAAATCTGCGAGGGGGCTACACCGAATAAAAAAAGCCGGCAGATGGGGGCTGCCGGCTAGGGGTCAGTGCCCTTGGGGTGGGGCACTTCCAGACGTATCCAGGGGGACGGATACGCCTGAGGGTTCCTTGATAACACATCCTTAACCTACTTGAAGGCTAGGCTGGTGCCAGAAACATTCCCAGCCACCAACCGGTATCATCGAAGAACTGTAAATACTATGCTCACAGAGAAATAAATTCAGGAAATAGATTCCATTCACGCAATGAAAAGGAGACTTACGGAGGGTAACTCTCGTAAGAAAAAATCTTCTGGGACAAAAAAAACCCCGGAGTTGGGGAAGTCCGGGGTTAAAAAGCTGAACGCTTTGGGGTTAGGGAGCAACAATGATCTGTACTTTCTGATACATCACCACCCCCATTTGTTCCCAGGGCTTGCGTAAATAAATGTAAACTGCCAGCTATCCGTTGAAACCAACGCAACCAGATCAACGAAGCAGGCGCCAGTAACAATTGTGGCGTTATTCTCAACTCCCACGCGCCCTCAAATAGTTAGCTCACTCACCGGGCCGGCGGTATGCAGGCGGCGGATTGCTTCGGCCACCAGGGGGGCACAATCCACCAATTCACAATTCTTGGGCAAGTTCACCTGAGGCAAAGAATTAGTGACAGCCAGACACTCCAAGGGGAGGCGCGCCAATTCATTTCGAGCATCACCACTAAATTGGCCGTGACTGGCCAGCGCCAATAACCGTTCCGCTCCTGCTCTCTGCGCAGCACCTGCGGCACAGCAGAGCGTAGCGCCACTGGCAATCAAGTCATCTACGATAACGACCGCAGCCCCGGCAACTTTACCGACCAATGTGCCACCAGTCAGCTGCTCTCCACGCCGGTACTTCTCGACAAACACCCTACCAATCGGACGCTGTAATCGCTCACCCAGTGCCTTGCGCAATTTTTCCGCCCGCTTTATGCCACCCTCATCCGGAGACAGCACAACCAATGGCCGCGTTTCATTCGCCAGGCGCGGTACGGCGAAATCCAACAGTGGAGATTCGGCCAATAAATGTACTGTGCGACAGCGGAAAGCATTTTCAAAGGAGGAAAGATTATGGGCATCCAATGTCACTACTGTGTGCGCACCCACCGCCTCCAATAAGCTGGCGAGATAGCGGGTAGGCAGTGGGTCGCGCAGGTTGGTGCGCCGATCTTTGCGTCCATAACACAGGTAAGGCATCACCGCGGTTATCCGCATTGCACCGGCATCCCGCAAAGCTCCAATGAAAAACAAGCTGCGCAACAATTTTTCATCCACACTGCTATGAGGGTCGACATATAAGGATTGCACCAGGAATACGTCTGCCCCCTCCACATCATCAAGGGGGCGCACTTTGTGCTCTCCATCAGCAAAATAGCGCTCTTCATGTCGAGCCAGTGGCTCTCCAAGGGCTGCCGCCACTCGCCCGCCAAAATCGGCACCGGCATCCAGACTGAAAAGTTTCAAACGGCTCATAACAGGTTCGTGCGAAACCAGCGGCTAGTAAGATGCACTACCTCATCCATGGCGCCGGGCTCCTCAAACAGGTGACCCGCATGGGGAATAATCTGTAACCGAGGACCATTTACCATATGCGTCAGGGCCTCTTTGTTCATCTCCAATACCTGCTTGTCATCCCCTCCGACCAGCAACAGCGTCGGCGCTTTCACCAGCGGCAGATCAGAGCCAGCAAGATCCGGCCGACCACCGCGCGAGACCACTGCGCCTACCAGGGACGGCCGCTCAGCGGCAGCCACTAGGGCTACGGCGGCACCTGTACTGGCACCGAACAAACCAACTCTCAGGTGCTCAGTGCTCTCCTCATGGGCCGACCAGTCCAGAACTTCCACAAGGCGCCTTGCGCTCAGGTCGATATCAAAGCGGTACTCGCAAGTAGAAGCATCGGCGCGACTCTCTTCGACACTCAATAAGTCAAACAACAATGTGGCAAAACCAGCATCATTCAGTCTACTGGCAACAGTCAGATTGCGCGGACTGGCCCTGTTGCTGCCGCTGCCGTGAGCAAACACTATCAGTGCCCGCGCCCCCTGTGGCAGCGTGAGCGAGGCGTTCAAAGTTATGTCTTCTGTCGCCAGCGCTATGGCTTGGCTCTGCATCCACTGCCTCCAACAGACAATTGGCCAGGCACGATAGTGTCCCTGGGATAAAGAAGCCTGAAGAAAAACCAGAATGAATAAATTCTCTGTTGTGCTCAGACTAGACCAGCAGAACGCCAGAAGCTCTGCCAATTGGAGCCAAATGGCTTAAACCATTAACAGTTTAGGTTGTGGGAGTTAGAAGTCTTAGGGCAAAAAAAATGCCCCGGACTTGGGGGAGTTCCGGGGCAAACATCTGACTTCCTTGGGGGATGATGACGCATTCCAACAATCTTGCCTTTTTAGAAAGTCTGTCGCCGGAACAGTTCCACGAATTTATGCAAAGAAAGTAAAAACGCCGATCAAAACACGAAGATTGGCGCTATTTTCTTCAAACAAGCACCTGTGTAACCGCCAAGGTGACAAAAGTCACGATGGTATATCCATCTTGTGGCGCCAAAGTGCTTTTAAGGCAAAATCAGTGGGCCTCATCCCAGCTAAGGCAAAATCAGTGGGCCTCATCCCAGCTTTTGCCACGGCCGACATCGACAATTAACGGCACATGCAATTGGGCGGCACCCTGCATCAGTTCCACTAAACCATTGGCCACTGTCTCTATCTCCCCTTTGGGTACCTCAAGCACTAGTTCATCGTGCACCTGCATAATCAGCTTACTAGACAGCTTTTCTTCAGTGAGCCAGGCATCAACGGCGATCATAGCGCGCTTGATAATGTCAGCGGCGGTGCCCTGCATGGGCGCATTGATCGCTGTACGCTCAGCGGCTTGGCGCTGCATACCATTGCGCGAATTAATTTCCGGAAGATACAGCCGGCGACCAAACAGCGTCTCGACATAGCCTTTTTCTGCAGCCTGGGCACGTGTTTCCTCCATATAGCGCAACACACCCGGGTAGCGTTCGAAATAACGATCGATATAAGTCTGTGCATCGCCGCGCGGAATATCCAATTGCTTTGCCAGGCCAAAAGCGGACATGCCATAGATCAAACCAAAGTTGATCGCTTTGGCGCGGCGGCGCTGTTCGTCGCTCACCTCGCCCAAAGCCACTTCAAAGACCTCGGCTGCGGTGGCGCGGTGGATATCCGCTCCCTGGGCAAAGGCATCCAGAAGCCCCCTGTCGCCAGACAAATGCGCCATGATACGAAGCTCAATCTGTGAATAATCCGCCGCGATAATTTCGCTGCCACCATTAATTCGGGGGTCGGCAGTAAAAGCTCGACGAATTCGACGTCCTTCCTCAGTGCGAATAGGAATATTCTGCAAATTGGGATCACTGGAAGACAGGCGACCTGTGGCCGCCACCGCCTGGTGATAAGAGGTATGCACGCGCCCGCTGCTGGGGTCGATCATTTTTGGCAGTTTATCGGTATAGGTATTTTTCAACTTTGCCAAACCTCGGTACTGCATGATCAGGGCCGGCAGCTCATGGTTATGAGCCAGCTCCTGCAGCACCGCCTCTGCCGTAGAAGGTGCTCCTTTAGGGGTCTTTTTAATTACCGGAATCTGAAGTTTCTCAAATAAGATGGCGCCAAGCTGCTTGGTGGAGCCCAGGTTAAATTCCTCACCTGCTACATCGTAGGCCTGTTGCTCCAGCTCTCGCATTTTCTGCTCAAGCTCCGCGCTCTGCTCCGCGAGCATCTTCGCATCAATATAGGCACCACTACGTTCCATACGCGCGAGTACCGGCAACAGTGGCATCTCGATCTCATCGAGCACCTTTATTAGAGTTGGCTCCCGCCTCAACCGTGAATCCAACTCATTGTGTAACCGTAGGGTGATATCCGCGTCTTCAGCCGCATAGGGGCCAGCCTTATCCAGCTCAATCTGGTTGAAAGTGAGCTGCTTTACACCTTTTCCTGCAATATCCTCAAAGTGCACCGTATGCTCACCAAGGTACTTGAGCGCCAAGCTGTCCATATCATGGCGACTGCCGGTACTATCAAGCACATAGGATTCCAACATGGTATCCCGTGTGATGCCGCTGAGCTCTATGCCGTAATTGGCCAGAATATGACTATCGTACTTGAGATTCTGACCCACTTTTTTCTGCCTGGCATCCTCCAGCAGGGGCTTTAGTTTTTGCAAAACCTCTTCAAAGGGTAACTGCTCAGGTGCCCCCATATAGTCATGGGCCAGGGGAACGTACGCGGCGCAGTGTGGTTGAACGGCAAAAGACACCCCCACCAGTTTTGCCTGCATATAGTTAAGGCTCGTGGTTTCGGTATCAAAGGCGAACATATCTGAGTCTTTTAGCTGCTGCAGCCAAGCATCAAATTCCGCCATATCCGTCACTGTAACGTAATCCCGCTCAACAGCCTCAGCCATAGCTTCATCGGCTTCCTCACTGGTCAGCTCCTCCAACCAGCCGCGAAATTCATTTTGTGTAAACAGTTCTATCAATGCCTCTGTATTAGGCTCAGCATTGTGCAGGTCCTGTGGATGGTAAGGCATTTCTACATCGGTTTTGATGGTCGCAAGCTTGTAGGAAAGCTCTGCCGCCTCGCGATGCTCCGCCATTTTCTTGCCGAGGGTCTTGGCACCGCGAAAACCTAGAGGCGCAATAGCATCCAGATTGGCGTAAATATCCTTGATTCCGCCTAGATTCTGTAACAATGCCAGTGCAGTTTTCTCACCTACTCCGGGAACACCGGGTATGTTGTCGGACTTATCTCCCATCAGGGCGAGGAAGTCGATAATCAGCTCAGGCCCAACCCCAAATTTTTTTACAACACCATCACTATCCATTTCAGTGTTGGACATGGTATTGACCAGGGTGACGCCGGGGCGCACGAGTTGCGCCATATCTTTATCACCGGTGGAGATAATGACTTCCTGACCTTTGCGCTGGGCTTCCAAAGCCAGGGTACCGATTACGTCATCCGCCTCAACACCATCAACTACCAGGCGCGGCAGTCCCATGGCGTCGATGATGTCGTGGATCGGCTGAATCTGCTCACGCAGATCGTCGGGCATAGGCGGGCGATGGGACTTGTACTCAGCAAACATCTCATCGCGAAAAGTCTTGCCCTTGGCATCAAATACCACCACTACAGGGCTATCCGGATGCTCCTTCAAATGGCGGCGCAGCATGCTGATCACACCACGCACTGCCCCGGTGGGTTTACCCTGGGTGGTAGCCAGTGGCGGCAGGGCATGAAAAGCGCGGTAAAGGTAGGACGAGCCATCCACCAGGATCAGAGGGGCGGCGTGGGTATCTTGTTTACTCATAAATTATGGGAATCTTGCTTGCTTATTAGGGCGCTTGGCGCGAATGGCAGGCTGATAGGATAACGCCCTTCACATAGTTTTTCCGCCTATCGAGATCCTTCACAGGCAATTGCCGCCTCTGTACCCCACATTGCATCAAAGCCAACTCGCCTCGACGTAAGGTCGATAACTATCGGCGCAGCAACCTCACCATATTTCCAGTCTCTACTAGTCTTGCGGGTAGCGACTTAACCATTCGCTATCTCCCCGGGAACTTCTGGCAACTGGCTGCCTGCAGGCGGCGCGGGACCTTTTATTTTCCGGAAAACGATACCCATCAGATGTTTAAAGGAAGGATTCTAACTATGAGAGGAGTGATGTACGCCGCTCTTATACTTGCCGCCCACTCTCTGGCCACACCGGCTGGTGCGGTTTCAGCCTGTGAAACGGAGAAGACCCAAAAGGCAAATTCTGCCACAGCGGTATTTCCACACACGCAGGGGCACGAGTTGATGCTGGAGCAGGCTACAAGGGAACAAGAAAAAGCCTTACTAAAACGCCAGATGCGCCAACTGGAAAAACTGCGCGAGCAAGCTGAACGCGAAGCGGTGCGCGCCGAGAAATTACAGCAATTGAAAAGTGATACCACCAATGCTGGTTAACCACCACCGACCTCTTTCATGCCCGGCAAGATTATTGCCGGGCACCTTCTCCAAACTCCACAAGCCTCCTGAACATCAACCCGGTACTTCGCCCAGCTTGGTTGTATTATCAGGAATCTGGCTTAGACAAGCACGAGCCTGAATTAACAGGGACTCGATCAGGTCTTGATAGCTGGCGCCGGCGGCTAATTTCTCCCCTAGAGGATCCAGAGCCGCATACTCCAGGCCCAAATGCAGGGCCAACTGTCTGTCGCGATCATTCTCCGGTATCCCGCCAAATAGGCAGCCCTTCTCTACCGCGGATAGATCAAGCATTGCCCGAACACCGTGACTGACGCCACTGCTATCACTGAGGGCATGGGTTTGTACCCCGGCAGAGCCGAAGAAATGCCCATAGGCATCGTGGGTCACCACTACCGGCACATCGCGGTAACCCCACAGTGCCCGATCTAACACCTTTTGCAGGCTGGCCATAGACTTGGAAAAATCCCGCGCCCGCGCCCGGTAGATCTCGGCCCGCTGAGGCTGCAGCTCGGCCAGGCGCTCTGCTATCTGGGCCGCAGCAATCGCCGCATTACGTGGGCGCAGCCAGACATGTGGGTCAGTGGCACTCGCACCCTGGAACTCATAGTCGGCCGCGCCAAGCAGTTGCAACTGCCTTTGTTCAGGCAAGAAGGTCGCCTGCTTCGCGAGAACAGCTTCCATCTGCGGCCCCAACCATACCAGGAGTAGCGAGCGCTCCAGAAGGGCGCGCTCAGACACACTAGGGGCGTAATGATGTGGATCACTCCCCTGAATCAGTATCCGCACCGGTGTCTCCTCACCAGCGATTTCGCGAGCAATCAATGCCAAAGGACGCACACTCACAACCAGCTCCGTCCTATCGACAGGTTGAGGTTTACCACAAGCGAATAGGCATAAAATCAGCACAATCAGCGCAGAAGAAAACAAAGTACGTACAGAGAGAGACATGGGAGACATTTAACGACACAAAACTGCGATATAATCACAAGCGGCCTTAAGCCGCCAGCCCGATTACCCTTCGGTGCATCTGGCAACCAAGCACCCAAGGGCCTACAAACATAATATGGTTTTCCCCGCCAACTCCGGAGATAACAACCTGAGTTCTTCAGCGCCACTAATTACCGCCGACAGCATAGCTTTACAACTTGCCGGCCGGCAGTTGCTTAGGGACGTTTCCCTGGAGCTAGATCAGGGAGAAATTGTCACCCTGATCGGCCCGAACGGTGCCGGCAAGACCACATTATTGCGGTTACTACTTGGCCTTACTAAGCCAACCAGTGGCAACATCTGGCGCAAAAAGGGGCTGCGCATTGGCTATATGCCCCAGCGGTTGCATATCGACAGCTCCATGCCAATGTCCGTCGAGCGCTTTTTGCTGCTGGGCCAAGCCAGTATGACCCCTCTTCAGGCGCAAGAAGCACTGGATAGAGTGGGAGCGGGGCTATTACTCAAAGCCAACCTGGCCAACCTTTCCGGCGGCGAGATGCAGCGAGTCCTCCTCGCCCGCGCCGCATCCCGCAAACCGCAATTACTAGTGTTGGATGAGCCCACTCAGGGAGTAGACGTGAGTGGACAGAGCGAGCTGTATCAGCTGATCGCCACTCTCCGCGACGAGCTCGGTTGCGGGGTACTACTGGTTTCACATGACCTACATCTGGTAATGGCCGCTACAGACAGAGTGCTCTGCCTAAACCAGCATATCTGCTGCCATGGTCATCCGGAGCAGGTGAGCCGGGATCCCGCATACCTGGAACTCTTTGGTGACAAGGTGGCTCCCTACACCCATCAACATAACCACCAGCACAAATTAGGCGGTGATATAGCGATTGTAGGGGACTGCACCCACGACCACTCCGATACAGCCTCCAGCGGCAAAAAAAGAGAGCAAAAATAAGTGGTGGAATTCGGCGAATTACTGCACAGTCAATTTCTTTGGTTCGCCCTCGGTGCCGGCCTGCTAGTCGCTGTAGTAAGTGGCCCCCTGGGGTGCTTCGCCGTATGGCGACGCATGGCCTACTTTGGTGACACTCTGGCTCACTCCGCTCTACTCGGCGTCACTCTAGGCTTTATCCTGCATATCATGCCGACGCTGGCTGTAGGCGCCACTTGCTGTCTATTGGCAATATTATTGATGTATCTACAGCGCAGACAGAAATTGGCAGTGGATACCCTGCTCGGCATTCTATCCCATTCAATGCTGGCCCTTGGCATAGTGACAGTAAGCCTGTTCAAAATAAAAGTGGACTTACTCTCCCTTTTACTTGGCGACCTTCTCGCTGTCGGCGGTCAGGACCTGCTACTTATGTGCATCACGGTGGTGGGAATTCTGACGCTGCTCTACTTCCTGTGGGAAAAACTTCTGGCTTTTACCCTGCACGAAGAGCTGGCTTCCGTCGAAGGCGTACCGGTGGAAAGGGTACGCATGACTCTGATGCTGATGCTGGCACTACTGATCGCTATTGCCATGAAAGTAGTCGGTGTTTTGCTAATCACTGCATTACTGATTATTCCCGCAGCAGCCGCCAGAAAACTTTCCCATACACCGGAACAGATGGCACTGCTAGCCTCTCTGATCGGCTGCCTTGCCGTCATACTTGGCCTGATGGCTTCAATTTTGTGGAATACGCCCGCCGGCCCCTCTATCGTCCTGGCTGCTGCAATATTTTTTCTCGTCTGCCAGATACGCCTATCCAGAAGCAAGTAACGCCAAAATAATATTCACTGTATAAATCAATCGATAAATGCCACTTGTCGTATTTTGGCGCACATATGATCTATTTAAGGTGACTCATATCACCTATTTCCCCAATAAGCCTGAGCCCCGCCTCCAGCCAATTGTTTCAATTTATCGCCATTGCTAGTGTTGCCCGACGACCAGCCACTTTGGGCCAGTCACGGACTATGACAATAAAAAGGTTGAGCAAAAACATGGAAAAATTCACTCTCCGTCGCAACGTATTGGCCAGCGCCATCTTGGCTGCGGCCGCAACAACAACCCCGCAAACCCTCCTTGCTGCAGAGGAAGGTGCTATAGAGGAAGTCACTGTTGTTGGCTCCCGTATCAGTCGCAATTCAGAATTTGAAAATGCCACTCCGGTCCAGGTAATGGATCGCGAAAGCATCGAGAGGTCTGGTTACACCAACCTGCAGCAGCTGTTTGAGAAAAACCCCGCAGCTGGTAACGGCACCTTTTCCACCCGCGGCAACAACCAGGACTCTACCGCCAATGGCGCAGCGGCAGTTAGTTTGCGCGGTATGGGCGCCGACGCCACCCTGGTACTGGTCAACGGCAGGCGAGTCGCTATCAGCGCTTTCGCCGAAAGCATTACCACTAACTTCGTGGATATCAACAGTATTCCCCTGGCTGCGGTTGAGCGTGTGGAAGTCTTGAAGGATGGCGCCTCGGCTATTTACGGCTCTGATGCGGTAGCCGGTGTGGTCAACCTGGTACTGCGCAAGGACTTTGAAGGCACTGAAGTATCCATGGATTATGGCAGTGCAGATGGATATGACGAGCAGTCTTTCTCCGCAGTTTGGGGCATCAATGGGGAAAACTCCAATTTCACCGTTATATTGGATCACCACAAAAACAGCCGCCTGGCGAGTACAGAGCGCAGCGGCCTGGATACAGCGAATCAGTCTGGACGTGGCGGTATGGATTTTCGCTCTTCCCGCGGTTACCCAGGCAGCTTTACCCTGGGCAATGGGACCATTCTGCCTGATCCCAATTGCCCGGAGGATCGCGATACTGGCGAGGTTTGTGTATATGACTACGGCCCCTGGACCTTAATTACCCCGGAGGCCGAGCGAACAGGCCTATTAATGCTGGGCCATACAGACCTCAATGAGAATATCGAATTCTTCAGCGAAATCGCTGTTCAACACAATACTTCTGTAGCCCAAGGAGCCCCAACGCCCTTGGATGGTGATGCAGGCCTCTATGTACCTGCCGATCACCCCAACAATCCTTTCGGTGAGGATGTGGACATCTTCCGCTACCGCACCGTGGATGCCGGTGCGCGCCAATGGGATATCGAGACAGACAACTTGCGCGGTGTTTTCGGCCTGCGCGGTAGTATTGCTGAATGGGACTGGGAAGCCTCTGTACAGCGTTCACGCAGCGAATCGACCCAAACCGGGGACCGTTCCCAGGGCTGGGTGCGCACCGACCTGCTCCAGCAGGAAATCAATGCCGGGCGTTACAACCCCTTTGGTGGGGTCCAAAACCCCGATTCAGTGATTGATGCGATTACCACCAGTTTGGTTCGCCAGGGCAAGTCTGATCTTACCGCTTACGACCTCTCCATTAATGGCGACTTGTTTGATACCAGTAACGGGACTATCGCCATGGCAGCAGGCCTTGAGTACCGTGAGGAAAAAGCCTCAGATATCCCCGACGACCAGTTCCAGCGTGGCCTGATCTTTGGTACAGAATCAGTTTCCGCCAAAGCCAGCCGGGATATCACCTCGGCCTATGTTGAGTTTGCCATTCCACTGCCAGCCAATTTTGAGTTGAGCCTGGCTGGCCGCTACGACGACTATAGCGATTTCGGCAGCACCACCAATCCCATGGCCAACCTCCTGTGGACAGCCAACGATATGCTATCCCTTCGCGCGTCCTGGGGTACCGGGTTCCGTGCTCCATCACTGGCGCAGGTTGGTCTTGGAGATTCACAAGAGTCTCTATTCTTCATCGACACCTATGGATGTGAGGTTAACGATACATATTGCAACCAGACCGACTACACCATTATTTATTCCGGAAATCCTGACTTGGATGCTGAGGAATCAGAATCCTTCAATATCGGTGGTGTTTTCCAGCCCCTCGAAGGCCTACAGCTATCGCTGGATTACTGGAATATCACCCAAGAAGGAAAGATTGATGAAGTACCTTTTGGCTACCTTTACAACAAGTACTGTAATGACCAAAGCAGCACTATCTGCCGTCGGGATACACCGGTAGCCGGTCAGTCTTTGGGAGCTCTACAATCTATTCGCAGCGGCTTCACTAATATCGGCGAACAAGAGGTATCGGGCGTAGATCTAAGCGTAGTTTATAGTGGGCTCGAGTTGGCAGGCGGTGATTTAGGACTTCGCCTGGACTATTCCTACCTGGCAGAGTTTGAAAGAGTAGAACTGAACTCTGAGGGCAGCGCCTTCCTCACCAGGGATTTAGCTGGAGAATACGAGTATCCACAGCATCGATGGAATGCTACTGCTGACTGGACCTTTGATACTTTCGGCTTCAGTGCTGGTCTGAGTTACATTGGTGAGTTTGAGGATACGCCAGATATTGATTTCGATGGCACCCTTGACTATGACACCAACAGCTCACGCACCGTAGATTCATTTATGACCATGAATCTACAGGCACGCTTTACCGGTTTTGAAAATATGATTCTGAGCTTGGGTGCCGACAATGTATTCGATGAAGAGCCACCATTTGCGATTGGCGACGGAAACACTGACCTGTATGGTTATGTTGAATCTCAACACGATCCTCGTGGCCGCTTTATCTACGGCAAGATGACTTACACCTTTTAAATAAAAAGTAACCACTGATCCAATAAAAAAGGGGAAGCTTGAAGCTTCCCCTTTTTTATTTTCAACAATCAACTAGCGCAACAATACTCAGTTCTTACAATTCTATAGCTTAATTCTCGTTAGACTTTTTTTTCACCAACTCTGAGCCCGCTTTATGAAACTCATATACAGTTAAAGTAACACCAATCAACAGGCAAATAAAAACGCCTATTCCAATCAATAAAATAAATGAATCAGACACATTTAGCCTCAGCGCGCTAGTAGTGCAGACACTTTAAAGTAGATACCAAACCCTAAAATACTCGGCACCCACAAGGCAGTAAAAATTCCTTGTTCTTTATATCCATTGAACCATAAGAACCCCGACAGGAAAAAAGATATGAAAACTGCCAACATGATAAAAAGATCAGACATTTTTAGCACTTTATTTCCCCTTTACGCTAGTCATAATCCCAAAATCCAACAGCCGCCATTAACAAACCGATTATTGTAATGCTTGCAGGTATTCGCATCCCTGTTATTCCAAAAACTTGAAGTATTGAAGGAACCATTCCCAAAAGGCCAAACAAAGCCCAGAAGAAAAATGGCATAGCTACCAACAATCCGATCCAACCAATTACCAATCGGAATTTCTTAGAACGACTAACGGTGTCGGCCTTTTTCTTCAACAGATTTACTATCCGCTATGACATCTGAGAGAATAAACTAGTGACAGCATAGTTTAATAATGACGTTTCAACAGGCACTTAAATCTTCTGCATGGCAGAAAAATCTTCATTCCTCTGCCAAACACGTAATAAATTACCCCCAAGAATCTTTCTAATATCGTCATTGCTATAACCACGTTTCAACAGACCAAGAACCAAATTAGGATATTCAGATACGTCTTTCAAGCCGACGGGTAAACTATCTCCAACGCCGTCAAAATCAGAACCGATTCCTATGTGATCAACACCTACTAAATCTCGAATATGATCAAAGTGATCAAGGACATCATCTAGATCTGCGTAAATGAATTTATCTTTTTGTAATTTTTCTGTATATTTTTTCACCTCAGTATTTTCTTTTACTAAGTTTCTCTCCTTTATAAAATTATCGACCGCCGAATTAATTTCAGCATAAGACGTTCTGGACTTGGCGCTGATAAACGTTGAACCAAAATTAATCATTATTACGCCATCCTTTTTGGCGAGGGCCTTGATCATTTCATCACTCATATTGCGCTCAAAATCAGGCGTAAAGTGCCTCGCTGATGAATGAGAAGCTATTACAGGAACTTGGGAAATCTCCAGTACCTGCCAGAAAGCTTGATCAGAAATATGAGATACATCAACCATGACACCCAGTACATTCATTTCCTGAACTAATTGCTTACCAAAATCACTTAGCCCCTGCCAAGGGCGCTCTTTATCGTAGGAGGAATCAGAGATATGATTACTCTTTGAGTGAGTCAGAGTGATATATCTCACCCCTCGATTATAGAAATGCCGGAGGTTTTCGATACTACCATCAATAGCAGCACCATTTTCCATTCCTAGAGGGAAGGAGAGCTTGCCCTGTGCTACCTGTCTATTCAATTGATTCAAGGACATAGGAATAGCAAATTTATCAGGGTGTTTGCCCACCAGTTCTTCAACATTATCTATTAACTGATCCGCATACGCTCTAGCGCTACCATCTTTCTCTTTTTCTGCCGGGATATAAATCGACATAAAGGGCGCATTTAAACCTCCACTTTTCGCTCTTGGAAAGTCAAAATCGCCTCCTGTAGTCGATAACCCAACATCCACATTTTCCTTAGATAAACGATAAGGAACATCGATGTGACCATCAATCAAAATATTTTCTTGAACCAGTTTTCGTGCCCGAGTCTGCAAGTCAACATTTGTTTCATTACTACAAGCAGTCAACAGTATTATCAGAATAAGAGAATACTTTTTCATAAAATAAATTCCAGAATTCAATTATCACCCAGACTAATCAATTTTTTACAGGATAATTTATCAGTTTTAAAAGGCTTGTTATTCATCAATCAGCCAGGCAACGGATAAGGGAGAGTTAGCATATGGAGGAAATTAACCCCCCAATGTGCCAACACACAGATCCAAAAGTTTCTAAACATATACCACAGTATTGCATAGCATAATGAGGCGATCCCCAATAACAAAACAGCAGCAGAATTGGCCGACCAGCCAGTGTGTAGTAGAACAAACAGAGTTGCAATAATAGGAACGGAAATCCATCGTAAGCGGCCCAGCCCCTCCTCCAGACCTCTCTGTAATATCCAACGGAAAAAACCTTCCTCACTAACACAAACAATAATTAAGTTAATAAGCGCGGCAAAAAAAATCACCCAAGATAATTTTATCGATGGACCATAAAGGAACATACCTGTAATTACAGGAATAATAATAGCCAAGAGTAGATAGCGGAGATCAGAAATTCTTATCGTCTGACGTAATCGTAACATAAAAGCGAGTATTGCAATTGAAACAATTGCTTTACCGACATTAAAACCAGCATATATGAGATTTCCACTACTATCTGAATAAGGTGGCAAGACGTGTAAGCGATTACTGCCAGGGATGATATTAGAAGCAGCCACTAGCATAGAAATAACCGCAATAAAATATAGGGTAAAGCGCCGCCAACCTTTACTTACTTCCAACCCTACCAATACAAACCAGATAACTGGTGCTAGCAGACCCGCCCAACCAAAAGGAATTACACACAGAGATAAAAGAGCTGGTGCTCCCCAGGGAATACCTTCTCTATCTAATAAATTTCTAGTCTCAGAAATACTATTTCGCATCTTCAGATCACCGTTTGGAAAGCGATCCTCCCCCTCTTTAAATATAATGAATATAACTGAAAATCAACCATTAAATGTCGCCCGAATTGAGCGATAAGTTAATTTTAACTTAGCAGGATCCAAAGGTGCCTTAAAAAAAGCATGATAATGGCCAAAGGGGTTTATTAACACCACCTGAGAACCATGATCAACCGTATAACCGCCCTCATCCAGCATTACTTTGTTGAAAGGAACATTGAGTTGGCTAGCAAAACGCTTTATTTCAAAAAAATCCCCAGTAATTCCATGGAACTCTTTGTTAAAGTAACGTACATAATCATGTAAAATTTTTGGATTATCCCTGGCCGGATCAACAGTGACCAGAATTATTTCGGTATTACTCCGGGTATTACCGTCAAGGAGCTGATAAAAACTATTTAAAGTGGATAATGTGGTAGGACAAATATCTGGGCAGTGTGTGAAACCAAAAAAAACTAAAGTCCATTGGCCTTTTAGGCTATCGGTATGAAATACTTCTCCAGTATCTGAAACCAACTGAAAATTATCTAATATCCTTGCCTTCTGAAGTTTTACCGCACCATTTAATCGCAATTCGGAATCTGTTATTACTCGTGGCTGGCTCAACTTATGAACAAAGCCGACTAATACTGCTACTATGAATAACAGTAAAATAGCAATTGTGACACGAATACCACGTTTCTGACGTTGCTCAGTTAGCATATCATTATTATTTAATCCACTATGATTCATATTCTTACACCGCTATTAAGTAGTGATCTAGCAACATAATGCCAAAAAGTGCCATCAAATAAATAATGGAATACCTAAATGTCTCTATGCCTGCATTGGGATCTCTGCCACGCAACATTACCAGGCTCCAATAAATAAATCCCAAGCCAAGTACAATCGCACCCAAGAGGTAAAGCCAACCCAGCATAGCAGTGGCAAAGGGTAAAAGACTTACTGCGAATAAGATGAATGTATACAGCAAAATATGCAAATTGGTATATGGCACGCCATGGGTAACAGGAAGCATAGGAACATTAGCTCTGGCATAATCATCCTTCCTATGTACTGCCAACGCCCAGAAATGTGGTGGGGTCCAGGCAAAAATTATCAGCACAAGCAACAAGGCATGGCCATGGATTTCACCAGTAACCGCCGTCCAACCAAGTAAAGGCGGCGCAGCCCCGGCAAGGCCGCCAATTACAATATTTTGTGGAGTGGCATGCTTAAGGAACATAGTATAAATAACTGCATAACCCAATAGCGATATGAGTGTGAGCCAGGCAGTTAAAGCGTTTATAAAAACCAAAAGCACAACCATACCAAGCAGTCCAAGTGCCAGGGAGAAAACCAGTGCCTTACGTGGCTCAACCCTCCCCTTCGCTACTGGTCTGTTACTGGTGCGCGCCATTTTAGTATCGATATACCGATCAACTAAATGATTAATTGTTGCAGCACTCCCAGCACATAGTGCAATCCCAATATTCCCCAATATCAAAGTATGCAATGGCACCATACCCGGCACCGCAAGTAACATACCAATTACTGAAGTTAGTATCATCAGCATAACTACTCGAGGTTTAGTCAGCTCGTAGTAGTCACGCCAGTTTGTTGAATTTAATTTAGCAGTTTGTATGGTCATAATATTATTGATCTCCTAACTTCCCTGATATGAACCTATTCTTGTTAAAGTTCGCCAGTCAGAGCAGACCTTGGTAATACTAAATTAGTTTGAGCTTCACTATCTTCTATACCCGATGGTTGAACAATCTGAATACGATAATAAAAAGTCAAAGTGACTAACAGTAGTAAGGCCGCACCCGCGTTATGTGCAACTGCAATAGGTAAAGGTAAAAACATAATGACATTTGCTATACCCAGACCTAACTGAAATAAAAGAAGTCCACTTAGAATCAGTGCCCAACGATGTAGACCTACTCTCCAATTCAGTATCGCCAACGTGAACACTACCAAGGTCACCAGTAGAGCGCCGATCCGATGACTAAGATGGATAGCCGTACGTGCATCACTCTCCAAAGCCCCCCCCAAATAGTTCGGCCCTATTTGTTGAGTAATATTAAATCCCTCTTGGAAGTCAGCCTGTGGCCACCACTCTCCATGGCAGGTAGGAAAGTCCGGACATGCGAGTGCTGCGTAATTGGAGCTTGTCCATCCACCCAAAGCGATCTGCAATACGATAACTAAAACGGCCAAAAACGCTAGCGGACGTAACCTCTGTAGAGCACGGTATTTATCCACCGGAATATAAATGGGGGTTTTTCTCATACGTTCTATCAAAAGCCATAACATAGACAATGTGGCCATGCCTCCCAGTAGGTGAGCGGTAACCACTTGCGGCCAGAGTTTTAACGTTACAGTCCACATCCCAAATATTGCTTGCAAAACAATAAGAGCCATCAACAAATTAGTTTGCTTAAGCGTGCGTTTATTTGGGCTACGCCAACTCAAGTAAGTCAAAGTAGCAACCACCAATAAAAGTATCCCTGCAAAGTAGCGGTGAACCATCTCTGGCCAGGTTTTGCTGCCATCCACAGGAGCATCAGGAAAGGCTTTATTGGCAGACTGAATTTCATGAGCCTCATCTGGCCAAGTGAGGTGTCCATAACAACCAGGCCAATCGGGGCAACCTAAGCCAGCATCAACCAATCTAGTAAATGCACCTAAAACGACCACTACTACTGCCAAAATACAGCCCGCTAACGCCACTTTTGAACGTAACCCAAAATTCGGACGTGCATTACTATTCCTATTAGTTGTCGACTCCATCCCCTGATCCTTTTTATTTCTCATAGGAGTACTTCAATAATCGTTTAATATCTTTCAACAACTGATTGCCGCTATGATGGTTGTCATAAGCCATCATAGCGAAGCCTTCCTGGTCAATGAGAAGCGCTTTGACTTCATCTACATTCTGAAGGGCTGCCAATTCCTGTAAAGTTCGGATACTATTCTCGTTCAATTGCAGAATTTTCAGACGTGGATGTTCAACCCTAAAATATTCTTGTTTTTCAAGAGATATTGGTGCACCAGTTACTAGAAGCCGCTCCACTCGGTGTGCTTTTTCACCAAGGCGTATATGCACCTGACGACTGGTATACAGAAGTTGTTCACACTCATTGCTACACTTTGAGCCTCCAATAATCAGGTACCGCCATTTTGGAGACGCATCTAATGGAAATATCTCTTCTTCACCTTGATAAGACACTTTGAGATTATTAATTTTTATTGGAGGTTGAATTAATTCTCCCTGATTAGTAGTTTTGTTGGGTATACCAAGTCCGGTATAGAAAACAATATATGCTGCAATCATGGGCAACAGGACAGATGCAACAATTGATATCCCTTGCAACTTTCTGGAAGAAAAATAGCTGGTAGTTTTACTAGCATATTCAGAGGTAGAGACTTGTTCTTTATTTTCCACTCCAGCAACCCTTCATTTATTTCTATTTATATCCAAAGAGCCTACCAAAATTGGTAGCCGCGAACACCCATAAAATTACCAAAGCTATTGCCATACAGAACCATTGTACGGAGTATGCTCTATGACGCTCTGCACTATTTTTAATGAAATTCCAGTCAGTTACTAATGCAGAATTTGAATCGGCACTAAGTCTGATCACCCAAGATGCATCATATAGATCTAGTTTTTTCATCAGATTTTTATCGAGTAACTGTATTCGCCGATTTTTTTCTTGAGCAGACAGATTATTTAAAGTTTTTTTTGCAACAGGATAGAGAAAACCTATAATTTTTATAGGGTTCTTTGGATAAAAAACTTTTGGAAGTACATCTCGGTTCATTGATAAGGGTATCCATCCACGGTTTATCAACCACCTTTGGTCGGCGGATATAAAAACCTGTAAGACTTCATAACCTGCCCGTCCACTTCGAGTCCGGTTATCCAATAAGAAGTATTCTCCGGTGTACTGCCCCGACAAACTTACTGGAGTAAATCTTCTTAAATCTAAATTTGCATCAGGTCTTGCCGGTTGTAAGGACAACCTCGCATCAATCTCTTCGCGAATGGTTTCTTTATATTCTGCTCGCTCCAATTGCCAAAATCCCAATGAGACTAAAATTGGAAACAAGCCTATTGAGAAGAGGGTTATAGGCCAGTTACGAATCAGTGTTACACTGGTATTTTTCGTAGGAACTGATGGTATCTCTACTCTCATACGTTACTACATCACTGATGGAAAATAATAATATGTGGCTGAAGATAGTTATTGTGGTTCTATTTCTTGCGGTACTGGTCAGCCTTTCCAGTGCTTTGTTTTTTCTACTACGGGATATGGGAGCCCCCCAATCAAAGCGTACGCTGTATGCATTGGGAATCAGAATTTCCCTTGCCGCTTTACTCTTATTAGCTATTTGGTACGGTTTCGAGAGTGGAATTCTCGCTAAGAGCGCACCTTGGGCAGACAAATATTAATTCTTTGATTCCCCTTCTACTTCTGTAAAGGGGGAATCAAAGATACAACGATTCTAAGCTCCAAGAACATAGACAAAGATAAAGAGGCCAACCCAAACAACATCTACAAAATGCCAGTACCAGCTCGCAGCTTCAAAACCAAAGTGATCATTAGGTTTAAAGTGCTGAGCAATTACAGATCGCAACAACATAATTAATAACATGATGGTCCCCAGGGTCACATGGGCACCATGAAATCCGGTCAACATAAAAAATGTAGTGCCATAAATTCCGGATTCTAACGTAAGCCCTAAGTGCTGATATGCTTCATAGTATTCTTTCGCCTGTAGGTACAAAAATACGGCTCCAAGAATTACTGTAATTCCCAACCATGCATTGAACTTTCCACGCTCACCTTTTTTAAGAAAAACATGAGCGAAGTGAACTGTGACGCTGGAAGTCAGCAGAATGAGTGTATTCCACAATGGAAGGTGCCAAGGATCAATAACATCTTTTGGCCCTATAAATTTTGCAGTATCACCATGGGCTGCTGCATCTGGAGTCACATAGAGTGGCCAGGTATTTTCAAAACCTTCCCACAACATATTGGAAATACCATTTTCTCCCTCTCCTGCGAGCCAGGGGACAGAAAAATTTCTTATGTAATACAATGCTCCAAAAAATGCCGCAAAGAACATAACTTCAGAGAAAATAAACCAACCCATCCCCCATACATAAGATCGCTTCAATTGTTCACTATTCAAACCTGCCATATTTTCCTTAATGACAGCAGCAAACCAGAACCACAGCACAGTCGCCAGGGTTAGCGCACCAGTAAAGAAAACATAAGAACTGCCACCATTGATCCAATTTGCAGCACCAAAAGCAATCAAAAACAAACCAATGGTGGCAAATATTGGCAGCCTAGACTGTTCGGGTACATAGTAACTGCTTTCAGTAGCCATATTTTTATCCCTCTCGCGCGGACTTGGTATTATTTTTATCGACATTTTTAGAAATTCTTTCCGTAACATCGAACAGCGTGTAGGAAAGGGTTATGGTTTTCACATTTTTAGGTATATCTGGATCGACAATAAATCTAAGAGGTAGCTCCGCTTTCTCCCCTGCTTTTAGCTTTTGCTGATTAAAACAGAAGCACTCGGTTTTATGGAAATATTGCGCTGCCTTAAACGGTACCAAGCTTGGAATAGCCTGGCCGATCATATCCACTTTGGTAGGGTTAAATGCGAGAAACACAGTATCCATGATCTCACCCGGGTGTACTTCTATCGACATAACACTGGGAGAGAATTTCCATGGCATATTGTCATTATTACTCGCTACAAACTGGACTGTGATTGACCTGCTGGTATCTATGGCTGCAGGCACGGCCTCGTAACGCCCTCCTGTTTTACCGTTTAAACCAGTAATTTCACAAAAAGCGTCGTAGAGAGGCGGCATAACAAATATAGCGAATACCAGCATGCTGGCGGCTAGCGCCAGCAATTTCGCAGTAACTTTGCTATTTTTGCTGATTCTCATTAGCTATCCAAAGATTAACGAACAACCGGCGGCGTACTGAAAGTATGGTATGGAGCCGGTGAAGGTACAGTCCACTCCAACCCCTGTGGGTTATCCCAAACCTGCTCGGTAGCCTTTTTACCCCCCATTACAGTGCGTACCACATTAAACAGAAATACCACCTGTGCCGCACCAAAGAGGAAGGCTCCTATACTGGCCATCTGGTTAAAGTCGGCAAATTGCAATGCGTAATCCGGGATTCGTCTTGGCATACCGGCGAGACCAACAAAGTGCATAGGGAAAAACGTGAGATTCAAACCGATAAAAGCCAGCCAGAAGTGCACTTTACCCATGGTCTCGTTGTACATATTGCCCGTCCACTTAGGCAGCCAATAATAAACAGCCGCGGTAATGGAGAATATAGCTCCTGGGACAAGAACATAGTGGAAGTGAGCTACTACAAAGTAGGTGTCGTGATACTGAAAATCTGCTGGAGCGATCGCCAACATCAATCCTGAAAATCCACCAATCGCAAACAGGATAATAAATGCGATTGCAAACAGCATCGGGGTCTCAAAAGTCATTGATCCACGGAACATAGTGGATACCCAGTTAAATATCTTTACACCAGTAGGTACTGAGATCAGCATCGTTGCGTACATAAAGAAAAGTTCACCGGCGATTGGCATACCCACAGTGAACATATGATGCGCCCATACAATAAGGCTCAAAAAAGCGATCGCCGCAGTGGCGTATACCATGGAGCTATAGCCAAATAGCGGCTTGCGGGCAAAAGTAGGGATAATTGCCGAGATAATGCCGAATGCCGGCAAAATCATAATGTAAACCTCAGGATGCCCAAAGAACCAGAATACATGCTGGAATAACACAGGATCTCCACCGCCAGCAGCACTAAAAAAGCTGGTTCCAAAGTGAATATCCATCAACATCATAGTTACCACACCTGCGAGAACAGGCATCACGGCAATTAAAAGGTATGCAGTGATCAGCCAAGTCCAAACAAATAGCGGCATTTTCATCAATGTCATGCCAGGTGCGCGCATATTCAAGATGGTGGCAATAATATTAATAGCTCCCATGATCGAGGAGGCACCAAGGATATGCACAGAAAAAATAAAGAAGGTTACGCTGGGTGGTGCGTACTCAGTGGAGAGAGGCGCATAAAAAGTCCAGCCAAAATTAGGGGCACCGCCCTCCATAAAGAGTGTGGATGCGAGCATCGCGAACCCAAAAGGTAATATCCAGAAGCTCCAGTTATTCATACGTGGCAAAGCCATATCCGGAGCGCCGATCATCATCGGGATCATCCAGTTGGCAAGGCCTACAAAAGCCGGCATAACTGCACCGAATACCATGATAAGCCCATGCATCGTGGTCATTTGGTTAAAAAACTCGGGTTGCACAATCTGCAGGCCCGGTTCAAACAGCTCGGCGCGAATCACCAGCGCCATACACCCGCCCAAGAAAAACATTGCAAAACTAAACCATAGGTAAAGGGTACCTATGTCTTTATGATTTGTGGTGTAAAGCCACCGCTTTAATCCAGCTTGAGGACCATGTGCCATGCTAAATTTCCTCCGGGCATTTACTGCTTATTCTTGAAATTGAGGATATCAATAGGCTGAACTGTGTCGCCCATTTCGTTGCCGAAGGCATTGCGTTGGTAGGTAATTACCGCAGCGAGATCTACTTCAGACAATTGCTCTCCAAATGCCTGCATGGCAGGGTTTACCTGGGAGCCATCAATGACGATATCCAGGTGAGTATCCAGTGGCCCGGTGGCTATTTTCGATCCAGCTATAGCCGGGAAAACCCCGGGTACACCTTTGCCATTTGCTTGATGGCAGGCAGCACAAGCACGGTTGTAAACTTTTTCCCCCTGGGCGAAAAGCTCATCAAAGGTAAAATTTTTCTCAGTCAATTTGCGTATCTTCGCAGCGGATTCAGCCCGGCCACCCAACCAGGCAGTATATTCTTCTTCTGGGACCGCCTTGATAACAATTGGCATGAACCCGTGGTCTTTGCCACAAAGTTCTGCGCACTGACCGCGGTAAATTCCAGGCTCCTCGATGCGTGTCCAGGATTCGTTTATAAAACCCGGTATTGCATCTTTTTTAACAGCGAGATCTGGTACCCACCAGGCATGGATTACATCATTGGCTGTAATCAGGAAGCGAATTTTTTTCTTAATAGGAACAACTAAGGGTTCATCCACTTCCAGCAAGTAGTTGGGCCCTTTGGGCTGTTGATTATTAATCTGTGCCCGGGGCGTGGAGAGGTTAGAGAAGAAGGAAACATCAGAGCCCAGGTATTCGTACTTCCACTTCCACTGATACCCGGTAATCATGATATCCAGATCAGCCTTATCTGTGTCGTAGATATCGTACAGCGTTTTTGTGGCAGGGATTGCCATCAGGATCAGGATAACGGTGGGAATAATTGTCCACACCAACTCGACTGCGGTGCTCTCATGGAATTGTGCAGCCTGGTGCCCTTTACTCTTTCTATGCCGCCACATGCTATAGAACATGACGCCAAAAACCAGGACACCTATGGCCACACAAATCCAAAAAATGAGCATGTGCAGTTCATAGGTGGTTTGGGCAACTTCCGTTACCCCTTTGGGCATATTGACCCCCCAGCGCTCAACAGCTTGCTCTTCCGCCACTGTAGAGTGGGCGGTCAGCGAAGCAGCCAGCAAGGCGAACAGCCGATCGAAGCCTCTCAACATCGCCTACAGATCTCCGTGGTTGCGGGCTTCACAGGGAAACCCGAAATTTTATTTTGGCCGCTGGCCTTCACGGATAACTGAAATCTCCCAGTACCATATGGCGATACAGGGTTAATTCCACACAAAAATTGTGGACATACTGTAGTAACACAAGACTACATACACTGGGCGGAGAGATAACTCCGCATTACTGCCGTCAGTGCAACTTGTTATTCTTAGTAAAAGATTTTTTTACTTCAGATGTCGTCGTCCGGAAGGTACAACCAACAACCTGTGTTTCTTATTTGTCGCAACTACTGCAGGTACAACGGGAACATATTGCTACCGAAAAGTCAATCGACGCTTATAGCGAAAAATTATGCTCGTGTGCTCCAACTTGTTAGGGAATTACAAATAAATTTCATCACTATTTTGAGATGCTCTTACTAAATATGAGCTTATTTACAGATACTTTGTAACAAGACGATTTTTTTGGATAAATATGACTACTATTTTAAAGTCCCATAAACCGAGGTTCATTAAGCAAAATTCAATCAACCTCTGTTTAAATCAAAGATAAATATTTCAATATTTTTTCGGCCAAGATTTACCATGCAAATATGGCATAATCGACAGCTTAGCAACAAACGATTTTTACGCCAGGATAATCCGCGATATCATCAATCCGCCATCTAGCCGACGGGTTGGCATTGGCACCACAGGTAAAACTGGTACCAATCTCTTCATTTATGCCGTGTGATTATTTCAAGCTCTAACAAATCATGCCGAAAGTCTGTTAACTGCACTATGCAATCGACTTACTTCAACTGAGTTAGTACACCTCAGTCCGATACTTATGCCTAGCCGGCAAAAATATATTTTCTGTGGTTTTTCCTATGCAGCATTCACAACTCGACAAACAACCACTGCGAAGGGTATGGAACCTTGCTTGGCCCATGATTCTGAGCAATATCTCTGTCCCTTTATTGGGGGCTGTGGATACCGCAATTCTGGGACACCTACCCTCGCCAGAGTATCTATCTGGAGTGGCTGTAGGTGCGAGCGTCATGTCCATGCTACTTTGGGCCTTCGGTTTTCTTCGCATGGGCACTACCGGCCTAGTAGCCCGAAGTGATAAGGGAGGAGTTGATTGGCTATTACGCGCACTGCTACTGGCTCTCTGCCTCGGGATTTTACTTCAAATAATTGCCTTTCCCTTACTAAGCCACATAGTCGGTTGGATGAATGCCAGTGTTGAAGCTGGCCCTCATGCATTATCTTACTTACAAATACGCCTGATAAGCGCCCCTATCGCGCTAGCCAACTTTGCCATACTCGGATTTTTTATTGGCAGGCAGGATAGCCGCGCTCCTTTATATATATTACTCGCCGCCAATATTCTTAATATTGGCCTGGATTTTCTACTGATACTCGGCCTTGGCCTTGGCGCAAAGGGTGCCGCAGTTGCTACCGTAAGCGCTGATCTATTTGCCTTTGTACTCGGTTTTTATTTACTTCGCCGGATAGATGGCGATATCTGGTCTGACATCGTTAACCTGTTATGTAAGCGTCAGCTTCTTCCCTGGGCAAATCCAAAGCCCTGGATCGAATTACTCCACATTAATACAGACCTATTTATTAGAACATGTCTTTTACTTTTGACACTGACTTTTTTCACGGCCCAGGGGGCGTCTCAAGGCGACTCTGTTTTGGCTGCCAACGCAATTCTGCTCCAGCTTTTGATGATTACTTCTTATGCCCTTGATGGCTTTGCACATGCCACTGAGGCGCTGGTAGGAGAGTCCATTGCTAAAAAATCAAGCAAGCTCTTCCAGGCAACCGTTCACAGTGCTGGAATCTGGGCTCTCGGCAGCGCTATAGGCCTTACCATACTTCTGGTTGTGGCACAGCCAGTTATTCTCTCTCTGTTTACTGATATCGGTACTGTTATAGAACAGGCCAATCACGTGTACTGGTGGCTTTGTGCCTTACCGCTAATAGCGGTATGGAGCTATCAACTCGATGGAGTTTTTATTGGTGCCGGTAGAAGTCGAAAAATGCGCGATACAATGTTTATTGCCACTATTGTAGTTTTCTTCCCTAGTTGGTGGTTAACCCAGAGTTGGGGCAACCATGGCATATGGTTCAGCTTATTTTTGTGGATTAGTGCACGTTCTGTGGGGCTCATAGTTTATTATCGATACTACACTGTAACCGACTCCTGGATACAAAAAGGAGCATGCCAACAAAATAAATACACCGATACAACAAACTATTCAGAATAAGCGGAATATTCATTCCGGTTATTCTCAAAAAGAAATTAGTACAGACAGAGTGAACGAATCAATGCAGAGAAATGAAAACTATAAAAACTATAATTTCAGGATGGTAAATACTGAGCGGGCATAATAATGCATTAAAACCCGCTCACCATTTTTTTAGTGGACAGATACCGGTATCTGCTTCCGGGCAACGATCTGGGTATAGTTGGCAAAAAACTCACCCTCCCCCTGTAGCATCGCACGATTCAGTCCTTCTACCTCTGACCGGAGTTTGGAGTCGTAAAAATACAGGCTACCATTTCGCACAGTATACCCTCTGGTATTTTCAGCCATCAGCCGATAGAAACTAGAAACCCGCTCAAGATAGATCTCTGCTCTTTTAAGGGAGAAACTACCCTTCTGATAATAATCGAGCACTTCAGAATTAATTCGGTTCCAGATGTTCTCCTTCTCTTGATCTGAGAACCGGTAGGCCTGCAGCTTAATATTAATATCACTCTGCAGATCTCTCAGATATCTGTCTGCAGCACGGGCGGATTCCTTAAGCCCTCCGATGATTTTTTTACGCTTACGCAGCGATTCCTTTCTCTTGAAAGTTCTGGCATCTGACATTTCTGCGGAAGCCAGTTCGCCGAGAGGCCGAAAAATAGTGATATGTTGCAGATTGGTATTCCTGGTCAATTTCTCACAGATCTCCACAGCATACCGCCAGGATTCAAACGGTTTTCCGTCCAAAATTTTTTTTGGCAATGCTTCAATATCTGCATTCAGTACTTGCTGCTGCTCACGATAGAAATTCGGGTGTTTTTTCCAGTCATTTGCCTGCAAGCGAAATAAGCTCAGAATTCCCTGGTTAACACAGCTAGCCAGCAAGTGAGCTGTCTGCTCTTGCTGATGCCTCTTGATCTCACGGTAACGATCAAGGCCGTACAAACCTACTACAAAAACGACTACCAACAGGGTCAATAACAAATATATCTTTTTCACTTTTTATTTTTTTGGGGCGGCTGAATAAGTTTGACAGGTTCCTCACGTACTTCTTTCCTTTGCGTGGAACTGACTCTTGTTAGCAATTCCGTTGGCGCAGATTGCAAGCGGATTTCATCCTTAAACCCACAGGAAACACATTCCCGATAATTTTTACCCTCCTCCTGGTAATTTACAATCCGATCCATTTCACTGCAGCGCGGACAGACTGCACCTGCAATGAAACGTTTTTTCTGCGATTTCTTTTTCCCATCAGGCTTTTCTGTACTGATCATGACTACTGCTCAATCTTTCATGATATGGAGGCTTCTCAAGCCGGGCTGATGTTCAGTTCTTGCTGCTCGATACCAGAGTGGCGCAACAGTGCATCAATCTGGGGTTCTCGACCACGGAACTCAGTAAACAGTTCAAGTGCATCACGACTACCTCCCTGCTCTAGAATGCTATGCAAGAATCGCTTGCCAGTGGTTTCATCAAAAATGCCTTTCTCCTCAAACAGGGAAAAAGCATCAGCAGACAGCACCTCCGCCCACTTATAACTGTAATACCCTGCCGCATAGCCGCCGGCAAAAATATGGCTAAATGCATGCTGGAAACGATTTTGTGCCGACACAGGCACCACGGCAACTTCAGAGCGTACCTCAGTAAGCAGATGCTGGATCTTCTCGGCGGACAATTCCTCTTCACAGCAATGCAAGCGGAAGTCAAATAATGCAAATTCCAGCTGACGCACAGTAAACATGGCGGACTGGAAGTTCTTTGCCGCAAGCATCTTATCCAGCAGTTCCTTCGGCAGAGGATCACTGGTTTCAAAATGTGCAGAGAGCATGGTTATCGCCTGTGGTTGCCAACACCAGTTCTCCAGGAATTGGCTGGGCATCTCAACAGCATCCCAGGCAACACCATTAATCCCGGAAACAGCTGCCACATCAATTTTCGTGAGCATGTGGTGCAAACCATGACCAAACTCATGGAACAGCGTGGTCACCTCGTAATGTGTTAATAGAGAGGGCATATCACCAGCAGCTGGACTGAAATTACAAACGAGATATGCAATGGGCAACTGTATTCCTTGCTCAGTCTGGCGACGGGTTGCCACGGTATCCATCCAGGCGCCGCCACGCTTTTTCTCCCTGGCGAACGCGTCCAGGTAGAAGCCGGCAATACGTTCACCGCCCCTCAGTAGCCAGAAAAATTGCACATCGTCATGCCAGGTAGCAACTGAGGTATCCTCCTCGACAGTAATTCCAAAAAGCTTCTCAACGACCGCAAACAATCCATCGACGACTTTTGCGTAGGGGAAATAGGGGCGTAGTTCTTCCTGGCTGATGGCATAGCGTTTTTGCTTAAGCTTCTCCGCTACCCAGGCAATATCCCAGGGTTGTAATTCATCCAATTCGAATTCTATTTTGGCGAATTCACTGAGTTCCTTCATCTCCTGCTCAGCAGCCGGCCTTGCCCGCTTTGCCAAGTCGTTAAGAAATTCCAGTACACGCTCAGTATTTGGCGCCATTTTGCTGGCCAGGGATAGCTGAGAATAACTGTCCAAACCCAATAGTCGAGCCTGGTCCGCACGCAGAGCCAAAATGGATTCCATCACCTCGGAATTATCAAATTCACCAGCATTCGGACCAACTTCAGAAGCCCTACTGACAAAAGCCAAGTGCACCTGACGACGTAATTCGCGATTATCCGCATGGGTCATTACTGCCAGATAGCAGGGGCCCTCCAGTGTGACCAACCAACCGTTTTTACCTTTGCCCTGCGCGGCGCTGCTTGCAGCCGCTAACGCAGTCTGCGGCAAGCCCGCTAACTCTGCTTCATCTTCAGTGTGCCAAGTCCAGGCATTTGTGGCATCCAGCACGTTATTGGCAAACTGGCTGGAAAGCTCTGCCAAACGGCGACTGTTGGCTGCGAATTGTTCACGGGCACCCCCCTGTAACCCAACACCACTGAGCTCGAAATCCCGCAGGCCCAATTCCACCGACTTTTTACGAGCTTGTTGCCAACTATCGAATCCCTGAGCGGCAGCCAGCTCTTGGTAAACCTCATACAGCTCACGATTTTGACCCAGTTCGGTCCAATAAGCAGTCACTTGCGCTAGTGCAGCTTCATAGGGCGAGCGCCACTCACCACTCAATACACTGTTTAGGTGGCTCACCGGAGAGAAGGCGCGGTTCAGTTCGTCCTGGGCCTGCTCTAGGGGTACCAGCGTATTTTCCCAGCCCGGATTATCCAAGCCCTGCTGTAACTGTTGCTGACAATGGGCGATCAGCTCGGAGATTGCCGGCTCGACCTGTGTCGGCTGCAATTGGTCAAATGCCGGAAGTAGCGGGATATTCAGTAATGGATTGGACATACAGGACCCTGTGCTCGAAATAGGATACAGCTATGATAGAGGATTCATTGTACAGGAGCTTCTTTATGTCCCCACTGCGCAGCCACAACGACTCTGCCGGCGAGAAAGTCCCGCAAATCGGTAATGGTGTTTATATCGATCCACAGTCGGCTGTGATCGGCGATGTCACTCTCGGGGATGATTGCTCCGTATGGCCAATGGCCGTGGTACGCGGCGATATGCACCGTATTCAAATAGGTGCGCGGACCAGTGTACAGGATGGGGCTGTATTACATATCACTCATGCCGGCCCTTTCAATACTGACGGCTGGCCCCTGACAATTGGCGAAGATGTCACTATCGGACATAAGGCCTGCCTGCACGGCTGCACCATTGGCAATCGAGTGCTCATCGGTATCGGTGCCATTGTGTTGGATGGTGCAACGATTGAGGATGAAGTGGTGCTAGCTGCAGGAGCCTTGGTGCCACCGGGCAAAACCCTGGAAAGTGGCTACCTCTATGTAGGTGCCCCTTGCAAGAAAGCTCGCCCTCTATCCGAAAAAGAAAGGGCTTTCTTCCGTTATTCTGCTGAGAACTATGTGAACCTCAAAGAACAGTACCTGTTGCAGGAACAGTACTAAACACTCACTGATTTAAAGAGTGCCCATGCTCAACCTCAATACCGATCAACTGCACACTTTCGTGCGCGCGTGCGAAGAGAAATCCTTTTCTGCTGTCGCCAGGGGAATGGGCCGCGCACAGTCTTCAGTGAGTAGCTCCATTCAAAACCTGGAACTCGACCTGGGGCTAGTTCTGTTCGATCGCAGTGGAAAGTATCCCCAGCCCACTGCAGCAGCCCAGGCCCTGCTGCCTCTGGCCCGTCAGGCCCTGGGACAGCTGCATCGTTTCCAGCAGGCTGCGGACTCCTACCAATGCGGAGAGGAGCCACTGTTGCGAGTCCAGTTTGAAGAGCTGGTTATGCCTGACCGCCTCAACGACATGCTGGCGACATTCAGTAAGCATTTTCCCCACACTACATTGCAGTTGAGCAGCGCCGACGGCGAGCATGCTGTGGGCAGTGTGGCCCAAGGTACCGTAGACTTCGCCTTTGTAAATGCTCGGGAAAATTACCCTGATGCATTGGATTTCAGTACCCTCGGTCGACAGCCTGTGCTCTGTCTCGCCAGCCCTGATCACGCCCTGGCGCAAGAGAGTAGTGCCAGCCTCAGTGAGGCTGCCCAGTACCGGCAGATTATCACCGCATCAGTGACCAGCCAGCACCGCTGGCAACTCTCGGCTCAAATCTGGATCTGTGACTCCCTACTGCAAGCTCTGGATCTAGCTTGTAAAGGCGTCGGCTGGGTAAACGCTCCATATGAGCTGGCACGCCCCTTCCTAAAGAGCGGAAAATTAGTAGAGCTAAACTTAACCAGCGCGCTCAGTGCCTGGAGCCTGGATGTCGACCTGCTCTGGTCGGCCAGAACAGCCCAGGGCCAGGCTGGACTTTGGTTCGCACGCGAGGCTAGGCGCCTATACGGCAACTACTACAGCCCACCTATCGAAATTACCGATAGAAGCTAATTTCTTCCTAACGGAAATAACAATAAAACTTAGCTGCAGGGCCTATTGAGCCCAACTTTCTAGTATCGGCAACCAGGAGCCTACGATATGAATGAACAGCAGCGTCTAGAGGAAATGGACACTTTCTCCCGTAGATACCGCTACGACATGGACTACCTCAGGGAGTTTTTGCGAAGCTCTCCGCAGGGTTATGAAAAGTTCGCCAATTTCCAACCGCTATCCATGCATAGGGAATTCCTGCCACTGGATATATTCTGGGTCAGTAAGCTGGCAGCCATGCAGGTGGCCGACTGCGGTGCCTGCCTGCAGCTCAATGTGCGTATGGCGCTGGAAGCGGAAATAGATCCGGCAGTGGTCAAAGCCTGTATCCAGGGCGGCAGCAACCTGCCTGAAGCGCTAAAAGATATTTATGACTTCTCCACCGCACTGGCGAGTTACAAGAATATCGATCCGGTGCTGGATGAGCGCATCGGTGTCCAGCTCGATATGAAACAGCGGATTGAACTGGGCGTGAGCGTGGCAACTGCTTCAGTCTATCCAACCATCAAACGCGCCATGGGCCACACCCAAAGTTGCAGTCTTATCGAGATCGAATTCGAAGCCTGAATACATTGCCGGCCATGTCTGCCGGCAATTTTTTTACTTGCCCTGGAGTCGCAGTAAGCCGGAAGCAGCTATACCGCCAATGGCACAAGCCAGGATTATAACTAACGGAGTCAGTTGCCCCAGCATAAAGGCGCCGTAGTCGTAACCGCGCTGGGGCAGCAGGTAGAGCAACATTAAGCCAGCTGGCACCAATGAGAGCAGTGCGCCACGCAAAAGCCAGGTATTTCGCCAGGGTAACAGGAACAACAGCCCACAAAGGCCACCCCAAACAATACGCTGGTATAAATAGGCGTTGCTTAGCCGAGGAGCCAGATCCACTCCCAGCCACTGAGTAAAACCGTATTGCCCCATAGCCCAAAGGCCAAGCGCATAACAAAGCCCGCCAAAACAACCAACAGCAAAACACACGGATAATTTGCGTACCAACTCACGCACAGCCAGTTCCTCTAATTATTGTTGTTATTCAATTCCCGGCGCAGCCTGGCCATCACGGGGGTCACCAGTGGGCGTACACCACGCCATAAGAAAAATGATTCCGCTGCCTGCCCCACCAACATACCTAACCCATCTGCAGCCTCGATACCCAAACCATGAGCCCAATGCACAAAAGGAGTGGCTCCGGTGGCATACACCATGTCGTAGGCTTTGCCCCCCTGAGCGAACAGGTGATCCGGCAATGGCGGCAGCTCATTGTCCAGGCTGGCGGAGCTGGCATTGATCACCAGGTCAAAACTACCACACAACCCCTGCAAACCACCTCCGCTGAGGGCGCCATAATGGGAGAATTCATCTGCCAATTGTTCAGCCCGGTCTGCGGTGCGATTAGCCACATGCAAATGAGCCGGCTGCTCTGCCAGCAGTGGTAAAAGGGCTCCGCGCGCAGCACCGCCAGCGCCCAGCAGCAGAACTCGCTTGTCACGAATTGACCATCCCAGGTTGTCACGGATATCGGCCACCAAGCCGGCACCGTCGGTATTGTCACCCAGTAGCCGCCCATCTCGTCGAAGTATCAGAGTATTCACTGCTCCGGCAGCGGCAGCGCGCTCGGTGAGTTCGTCCGCTAACTCGCATGCCTTCAGTTTAAATGGCACTGTAACATTCAAACCACGGCCACCCTCCGCAAAGAAAGTACGCACGCTATGGGCGAATCCATCCAGAGGTGCAAGCAATTTGCTATAGGTAAGATCCTGGCCGGTTTGCTTGGCAAAAGCGATGTGAATTTCTGGGGAGAGGGAATGGGCAATAGGATTGCCCACAACTCCATAGCGATCACTCATGAAAGTGACCTCTTGCGCGCCCTTACCGCTTCGCGAATTTTGGCGCTTTCATCGACAATAATCAGACCGTCTATCTTAAGCCCCGATTCTGTCTCGGTGAGCAAATAGCGGGTTTGGGAGCTGTAAAGCTCAACTGCTTTTTCTTCTCCCTTGGGGTGTAGCAATGTCCAGCGCACACTGGCCAGGCTACTGAATTCATTCAACTCGATAACCTCTGTTACTGTGCCAAGGATCTGACAAACCTCTAAACGACGATAGGCGTTTAGTAGCTTGCTTACTTGCTTTACAAAAGCCTCGCGATCAATTGCCGATTTACTGCCGTCCTCATGGTAGTAATGTAGGGGAAAACGGTAAAAGTCGGCAATCTGCTCAGCATCCCCTGTTTCAAAGTGGCGTCGGTAGTCAAGAAACAGTGAATTGATGCCTTCCAGTCGCGATTGATGCACGGCATACCTCCGTTGTGACAAATTCCCCGGCTATAGCCAGTCCCGATGTGGCAGAAAATCTGTATAGAGTTTTTCCTCTGCTGAGCCCGGCTCGGGGTGCCAGTCGTACTTCCAACTGACCAATGATGGCAGGGACATCAGGATCGACTCGGTACGCCCACCGCTTTGTAAACCAAACAAAGTGCCGCGATCGAACACCAGATTGAACTCCACATAACGGCCACGACGGTACAGTTGAAATTCGCGTTCGCGCTCGCCAAAATCAGTGTCTTTTCGCTTTTGCACTATGGGCAGATAAGCATCCAAGTAGCTGTCGCCCACGGCACGGGTAAAGGCAAAAGCATTGTCGAATCCCCCCTCGTTAAAATCGTCAAAAAACAGGCCACCCACTCCGCGAGCCTCATCGCGATGCTTCAGGTAAAAATACTTGTCACACCATTGCTTGAAGCGTGGGTAGGTATCCTCGCCAAACGGGGCACATGCCTGCCTGGCTGTGCTGTGCCAGTGCACAACATCCTCTTCAAAACCGTAGTAAGGGGTAAGGTCATATCCCCCTCCGAACCACCATATTGGTTCGGCACCGGGCTTTTTAGCGACAAATAGACGTACATTGGCATGGCTGGTGGGCACATACGGGTTACGAGGGTGAATTACTAGGGAGACACCCATGGCCTCAAATGAACAACCGGCCAGTTCAGGACGGCTCGCTGTAGCAGAGGGCGGCAGGCCATCGCCGTAGACGTGGGAAAAATTCACACCGCCCTTCTCTATCAGGTTGCCCTCTTCCAGCACTCGGGTTCTCCCGCCGCCACCGCCAGGTCTCTCCCAGGCATCCTCATGAAATTTCCGCCCATCCTCGGCGCCCAGGGCATCGCAGATGCGATCCTGCAGATTCAGCAGGTAGGCTTTTACTTCCTTGGTATCTATATCATTCATGGGGAACACTGCTTTTGCTTATCAGAAATCAACCACCCGCGCGCATCAATTTTCCGCTGAGCAGATCGCGGATTTCACTTGGTGAATTGCGGCCGCCGGTGGAGCCTCCACCGACAAAGTCGAGCGCATCGCCGAAATATCGCAATACCTGGTACTTATAGCGAGCGGGCTGACATCCCGCCGGGTTGGCAGAAGTGGATACAATAGCACCGCCAAAAGCGCGTGTTAACGCTGCGGTGAATGAGTGGTCAGTGCAACGCAAGGCCACTGACGGATGGGCGCCACAGACCCAGTAGGGGATGCGGCCCAAATGGGGAACCAACCAGGTAACCGGACCAGGCCAGGTTGCATGCAATTGCTGGCGCTGCTCATCACTGAGGGGGTCGAGTAATTCGCTAAAACTCGCCTCCTCTCCGGAAACCAGGATCAGGCCCTTCTCCAGTGGACGGTTCTTCAATTGCAACAAACGCCGAACCGCCTGTAAATTATTTGGGTCACAGGCGAGCCCCCACACAGATTCGGTAGGGTGGGCAATAACACCGCCCGCCGCCAGGGCTCGGGCGGCCTGCTTTACAGCGAGCGGTGAATACAACATAGCGACGAATTACTTGGTTTTGCGCTGCTGCAGGTCTTTTTGCAGCTGCTCATCCTTGGCAATAATCGCTTCGGCATTGGCACGACGTTCATCTACCAGCTTCTGGTGCATTTCAGCATCAGAAGAACCGATAATCTGTGCAGCCAGATAGGCTGCGTTCTTGGCACCAGCCTTGCCAATCGCCACAGTTGCCACCGGGATGCCACCAGGCATTTGTACGGTGGATAACAGGGCATCCAGGCCATCCAGGGAAGCGTTAATCGGCACACCTATCACCGGCTTCAGGGTGGTGGCAGACACTGCACCAGCCAAGTGCGCAGCCATACCCGCGGCACAGATAAAGGCTGCACAGCCGCGCTTGTCGGCATCGGTAACGTAATTATGTGTGGCTTCCGGGGTGCGGTGGGCGGAAGTGACTTTTACCTCAAAAGGAATATCGAACTTTTCCAACACACCAAAGGCGGCTTCCATGACTGGCAGATCGGAGTCGGAACCCATCAGGATTGCTACAAAAGGCTTGCTCATTTCAACTCTCTTTACTGTCGAAGCGGGGGAAGCGCGGCAATCTAGCCGATTGTGCAGTTGGGCACAAGGTGTTGCCGCTACCAACAACTCCTTCTGGTTAATATTTGAACATCCTTGTTTTGCCGAGATGAGTCTCTTCCAGTTTTACCTGGTTAGAGCCACGCCTGACTCACGGGTTCCACCACCATGGGCGTGTGGTTTCTGGATGTCTGACCCTTCCAATCGAAGATACTGGCTTTATATCTCTTATTCCGAGAGTATCCAGTTTTTTCCTGTAACGTTCTTGATCCCCATCAGTTACCGAAAGGGTCAACGCTTGCCTGAAACTCTTCCGGTAGCCACCATCACCAACCTTGAAGCGGGCCATCCCCAGGAGAAAATGAAAACGGTGATCAGCTCTTTCCAGAGAGATCGCGTCCTTGGCCCGCTTGAGTGCCAATTCAAAGTGCTCTTGTTTATAGGCAGCCAAGGCCATGCCATACCAGTAGTAGGGATTTTGTTCTCGATACCCCTGTAGCCGCTCAGAGAGAATATTCGCCAAATCAAAATCACTGCGGTTTCTGAGTGCTCTCTCCAAATTACTCAGGGCAATCAAATTAGTATTATCCAGTCCAAGAGATACCCCGTAGGCATCGACAGCTTGGTCTGAATACCCCGCAGAGCGATAGATTGCACCCAAATTATTCCAAAGGTCTGACGCATCGGGAGACAAGGATAAGGCTTTGCGTAAGTAAATAAATGCCCGATTTATATCTCGCTTAGAAAGAAAGTCCATCGCCAGATTACTATAAAATCTGGCAAATGCTTCATCATCTCCAAGTGTTTTTTGGCGATAGGCTGGAGTGTAATCAACAAAATTGAAATCCAAGACACGGTGCTCATTTCCAACATCGGCAATGACATTGATGTGTTGGTAAACAAAAGTATGCTGACCTTCAAAATACCGAGTTTCTGGTATAAACACCTCATTAAATTTTATGTCTATATCCAGTTCTCGAGCCATAGCAACCATAAAGGCACTAAACGCCATACAGTTACCCCGCTGCTCTTCAAATACTTTAGAAGCTTCTAGGGTGGCATCAGCATCATAATAAATTGAGAAATTGTTACCTTGTAAACTTCCAACCAGGGTATTAAGGCGATCACTATCGGTTACACCATCGACCGACCCCAAAAGCAACCGCATCTCATCATTCACTGCCAAAATATCTATATCGGGAAGATCGGTATCTGATACCGGGTGCCCCAAAAGAACAGCACCTGAGAGTAAATTTTCTTTTGTGAAGTTTTGTGGTGGCAAAGAATCGGTGATCGAGGGCTGCACTGCACATGCAGCCAAGCCCAGCATCATTATTAGAAGGATAATTATTCTTATAAATTGTATTTTCATAGTTTTGTCCTTCTACGTATTTTCAAAATACATAAAACATGAAATACATTTTTATCATAAAAGTCAGGATAATTTATTGTTAATATCAGATTAATTACATTTACTCACCACAGCTGGACCAACCTGCGGCAGAAAAGACCATGACTATTTGTACAGTCCAGCACCCACCCAACGTATTCATTGCAAGTGTTCAATTTCGCACTTTACCTGTTGAATAAATGGCTACACTGCATCGGCAAGCAACTTCATTTTAAGTTAGATCTTTCTCAGCCAACCTACAGCAAGCAGAACCGCGGGCAGTTAGCTGATAACCACTGGGTAATTCTTCTAAAAGCCCCTCCAGTTCCAACTGTAACAACAACCCCATCAACTCCCCCGAACCTTCCCCACTATCCATAGCCAGTTGCTCAATACTGCGGGGGCCGCCAGCGAGGGCATCCACAATAACCTGTTGGCGCCCCTCTAATACTTCACGGTTTTTTTCCGCTGAAACAGGCTCTGACAGTAGCCCCCCCAACTGGGAGGCGATGTCGCCACTGGTCTCAACCAAAGTCGCGCCCTGCCTGATCAGGTGGTGGCAGCCTTGAGCCATCGGATTGTGAATCGAGCCAGGAATGGCAAACACTTCTCGGTTTTGCTCCAGTGCCAAGCGCGCCGTAATTAGGGAGCCGGAACGCAACGCAGCTTCAACTAATAACACCCCCATAGAAAGCCCACTAATAATACGGTTGCGGCGAGGGAAGTTTTTGGCCTCGGCACTACTACCCAAAGGCAGCTCACTGAGAATCGTTCCGCCCCTTTCGAGAATATCCCCTGCCAGCCTCTGGTTATGACGAGGGTAGATTCGGTCCACACCGCTTCCCAACACTGCAATAGTTGCCCCCCTTCCATACAGGGCTCCGAGATGCGCCGCCGCATCTACCCCCAGGGCAAGTCCAGAGGTGATTGCGAAACCGGCAGTGGCGAGCTCTGCGGCAAACGCGCGAGCATTATCCAAGCCGGCGCTGGTAGCGCGGCGGGCACCCACAATAGCAATCTGTGGCAAGCAAAGGTTTTCTGTCCTGCCGCGAAGATAAAGTACCGGAGGTGGTCGGGAAGTTTCACTTAATAGAACTGGATAATCAGTATCCCCATAACACATTAAATGAATCCCATTCTCTACGCAGCGAGCACGCTCTTCTTCAACCCAACTGATTAGGGCACTCTGGGCCTGCAATCGGGTGAACTCATACCACTGGGATCGGGCTCGTGCTGGGAGTTTAGATAACAGGGTATTGGGGAGTTGCTGCAAGGCTTGAAGCGGGCAACCGAAGTGCTCGAGCAATTGCCAATATCGGGCGGGGCCTATGCCCTCTAGGCGTAGTAGGGCCATGCTTGCGGTTAACGCATCCATGCCGTTTACTCTGTTTTTTGGTTGAGCGGCGGTCCAAACAGCAAGATCCGCCGCAGAGAATAGGGCTACGTTAAGGGTTGCGCACCAGATCCATCACAGCCAGGGGGCGCTCTGCCTCAAGCACCAGGGCGAGACTCATCTTTTCAAAGGTGCGAAATACCATCATCTCACCAGCGCGTTCATCAGGCAATTTCACACTGTCACCGACAATACGATCGCGAACAACGGAGCCGCGCTTGTAAACAGCCATAACATTACCCGGCTCTATGCCATCGCGGTCTCCCAGATTGAGGATAACCACATCGAACTTACCGATCTGGGTAACTCCTTCATCCACTCCGACAATCAATCCATCTATGGGAAGAGCTGGAGCACTGGGATGAAATAATGCTTCGATTGAGCGTTCCTCTACCGGCATCAAGCGATCTTCCAGGCGAATCTCGCGAGCCGTATTGGCCACTCCCAAAGTGGCTACTGAGAATCCAGGCAGGCTATCCGGGTCCAACTGCAGCAGGTCAACTTCCCCGATACCCAACGCTTGGCGACCAAGGGTTTCATTACTGACAGGATCGGCATAAACCGGTCCGGGACGGTATAGACCATAAGAGGCCAAGGGGGCCTCGAAGTCACCGCGTGCATAAATGGTATCTCCAGCGCCCATCAGGATATGGTTATCGGAACCGGACACCACATAGGGCGTACCTTCAAAAGCGTTGGGTTCAACGATACGGGTACGCGAGAGAAAAGCATTTATTGCATCAAGAGGAATCGCAGGGATAGCATTTTCTACCGCTTCACGGCGGATCTGGGGCGTCAGGCGACTGCCATCCACTCCTGGTGACAGCTGGTAAGCCCGTGGACCGCGCTGGAGCTGTAACTGAGGCTGTCCATCCACATAGACCAGGCGCAAGCTGTCGCCGGGGTAAATTAAGTGCGGGTTTTCCACTTGAGGATTCACCTGCCAGATCTCGGGCCAATACCATGGCTGTACCAGAAACTCACTGGAGATATCCCACAGGGTATCGCCCTTCTGCACTACATAAGCATCGGGATGACTGGGGTTCAGGCGTACCTGATCCTGGGCTTCAGTGCCCAGGGCAACCGCCAGCATCGAAACAGCGGCCAGGATTATTTTTTTCATGGAAGCATTCCTATGCTCTTTATCGCTATAATTCTCAGCGCCGGGCTACTCTCTGGTGGAAAGTAGCCGGACCCGGGCGCAAAGCGCCAGCGAAAATCAGGGGTCCACTCGGTAAATATTGAGCGCGATCATAATGTTATCAGCGCACGTTCAACGAATACTAGAAGTTTGTCACAGGTGTTATGGCTAAACTCGAGATACTGGAATTTCCCGATCCTCGTCTACGCGAGGTCGCAAAACCGGTCGCTGAAGTGACCGATGCACATCGCCAGTTGCTGGACGACATGTTTGAAACCATGTATGCCGCACCCGGCATCGGCCTCGCCGCTATCCAGGTCAATGTGCAGGAGCGCATTGTGGTGGTGGATATATCCGAGGATGGAAGCGAGCCACTCGGCTTTATCAACCCGGAAATCGAAGTACTGGAAGAGGAAATCCACCAGTACGATGAGGGTTGTCTATCCGTGCCAGGCTTCTACGAGACCGTGGAGCGCCCGCGTAAAGTGCGGATCAAGGCCCTGGATCGCAATGGTGAACCCTTTGCCATTGAAGCAGAGGGACTATTGGCAGTATGTATCCAGCATGAAGTCGACCATCTGGATGGCAAACTGTTCGTGGATTACATCTCCCCACTCAAGCGCAACCGCATTCGCTCCAAGCTGGAAAAATCCCAGCGCCGACGCGCCTGATAAAGAAGGCTGGCCGCCGGCATATCCGGCGCCAGCTATTTCCTCCGATTTGAGAATCAGCCAGTGAATATCATTTTTGCCGGCACGCCGGACTTTGCCGCCGTGCATCTGCAAGCGCTACTAGATAGTGAGCACAATGTCATTGCCGTATACACCCAACCGGACAGGCCGGCGGGTCGGGGCAAGAAGCTGCTGTCCAGCCCGGTCAAGCAATTAGCCCTTTCCTACGATATTCCAGTGTACCAACCACTGAACCTGCGCGACAAAGATGCCCAGGCCGAACTTGCATCTTTACGCGCAGATATAATGGTGGTGGTGGCCTATGGCCTGATTCTTCCCCAGGCGGTTCTGGATACTCCCCGTTTGGGCTGTGTCAATGTACACGCTTCTTTATTGCCACGTTGGCGCGGTGCCGCGCCCATACAGCGCGCGGTAGAAGCTGGGGACCTCAAGAGTGGCGTGGCCATTATGCAAATGGAGGCTGGCCTTGATACAGGGCCGGTTATAGTGGAACGCCGTTGTGCCATTGAACAGGATGAGACTGGCGGAAGTCTGCACGACAAGTTGGCAGAGCTCGGCGGTCCTGCCCTGATTGAAGCCCTGACAAAAATGGCTTCCGGCACAGCCAAGCCAGAAATCCAGGATGAAAACCAGGCCAACTACGCTAATAAAATTTCCAAGGAAGAGGCACGTCTAGATTGGCGGCGATCCGCAGAGGAGCTGCAACGACAGATCCGCGCCTTTAACCCCTTCCCGGTTTCCTGGACTACCTACCTCGATAAAAAAGGCGAGCAGCGGTTACGTATTTACAGTGCCGCACTAGAGCGCGGCTGTCACGATCAGGCACCCGGCACTATCCTCGCCAGCGATGATGAAGGTATCCTGGTTGCCTGTGGCCGCGAGGCCCTGCGCCTACAACTCCTGCAACTGCCTGGCAAAAAGGCCCTACCGGCAGCAGAAATCCTGAAAGGCTATCGAGAGCAGTTCGCCCCAGGCACGCTGCTGGGTGAAACAATACGATGAGTAGAGATGTACGCGCCGAAGCCGCTCGAATTATCGCCGCCCTACTGGAAGAGCAGGGTTCGCTGGCACGCCTGTTACCAAAGGCCGAAGACAAGGTAGAGGAGCGCGACCGCGCACTCCTACGCGAACTCTGTTACGGCAGCGCCCGCTACGCACCGCGACTGCAATTAATCGCGGCCAAGCTGCTGCGCAGGAAGCCCGGAGACACCCTGGTCAGCGCTTTGATTCTGTTGGGCCTATATCAACTGGAATACACTCGTATTCCCGATCATGCGGCTATTTCAGCTACGGTAAACGCCGCGCGCAGTCTGGGCTTGGATCGAGCTACCGGGGTGATTAACGGCGTATTGCGCAATGCACTACGCAACAGCGAACAACTACAGCGCAAACTATCCGGCAACCCCCAATTCAGCTCCATACACCCTGCATGGCTACAACAACGTATCAAAGCCGCTTGGCCAGATCGGGCATCAGGAATTTTCCGTGCCAACAACGCCAACCCTCCTATGACCCTGAGGGTAAATACGTGCAAAATTTCCCGTGCGGATTATTTGCAGGAGCTTGCTGAAACCGGCCTATCCGCAGAACCCTGCCCGGTATCACCAGTTGGTATCACCCTGGTTGAGCCGGTATCGGTGGGCGCTTTGCCGGGCTTCACAGAAGGGCTGGTTAGCGTGCAGGATGAATCTGCTCAATTGGCGGCGCTACTGCTCAATCCTCTACCTGGCGAGAAGGTGCTTGACGCCTGTGCGGCACCGGGCGGCAAAAGTTGCCACCTGCTGGAACAACAGCCCACTATTGAGCTAAGTGCACTGGATATCGAGGAAAATCGCCTTGATCGTGTGCGGGAGAACCTCGACCGCTGTGGGCTGAGTGCGCAGTTAATCTGTGCTGATGCGAGCGCACCAGAGGCCTGGTGGGATGGGCAGCAATTTGATCGTATCCTGCTCGACGCCCCCTGCTCCGCCACTGGTGTGATCCGCCGCAACCCAGATATCAAATTATTACGACGCGATGAAGATATTGCCGAACTGGCTCGGCTGCAGGGTGAGATATTACGCTCCAGCTGGGGTCTGCTGAAACCCGGTGGCAGCCTGGTTTATGCTACCTGCTCAGTACTACCAACGGAAAATAGTGAAGTTGTCGCGGCTTTCATTGCGGAGACTGTAGATGCGAGCGACAATACTCCTGAACTGCTAAACGGCAAGTCCTGGGGAGAAAAGCAGCCTGTGGGGATACAGCTTCTGCCCCAGAACAGTGGCGGCGACGGTTTCTACTACGCTCTGCTGAGCAAAGCCGAATAACAGCGGCGCGGGCCGCGAGTCTCATCCGATATGAAAATTGTCATTCTCGGCGCCGGCCAGGTGGGCGGCTCACTGGCGGAGGCCCTGGCCTCAGAACGCAACGATATTGTCCTGGTGGACAGCGACGAGAAAACCTTGCGCGAGCTTCGTGATCGTATCGATATCGGCGTGGTTATCGGCCACGCCTCTCATCCTGACGTACTGATGGATGCAGGTATTGAAGATGCCGATATCCTGGTGGCGGTGACCAACAACGATGAAACCAATATGGCGGCCTGCCAGATTGCACACTCACTGTTTCGCGTACCCACTAAAATTGCACGGGTTCGCGCCTCTTCCTACCTGCGTCACCCAGAGCTGTTCGATAACCAGGCCATTCCTATTGATGTCCTGATTAGTCCGGAGCAACTGGTATCAGAATATATTGCACGCTTGATGGAACACCCCGGCGCACTGCAGGTGCTGGACTTCGCCGATGGCCGAGTACAGCTTGTTACGGTATTAGCGGTACAGGGCGGCCCTCTGGTGGGGCACCAATTGCGCTACCTGCGCGAACATATGCCGAAGGTGGATACCCGGGTGGCAGCCATCTACCGCCGCAACCGTCCCATAATTCCTCAGGGTGACACAGTTATCGAAGCCGGTGACGAAGTATTCTTTATCGCTGCGCGCGCTGATATTCGTGCAGTAATGAGCGAATTGCGCCGTCTGGAGCACGGCTACAAACGCGTAGTCATTGCCGGTGGCGGCAATATCGGCCTGCGTCTCGCCACCAAGCTGGAAAACCGCTATTCAGTCAAGATTATTGAGCAGAGCCACGAGCGCTGTATCTTCCTGTCCGAAGAGCTTTCCCACACCATTATTTTGCACGGTAGTGCCTCTGACCAGGAACTGTTGCTGGAGGAAAATATCGAGGATACGGATGTGTTCCTCGCCCTCACCAATGATGACGAAGCTAACATCATGTCATCACTACTGGCTAAACGGCTCGGCGCGCGCAAGGTAATGACCCTCATCAATAACCGTGCTTATGTCGACCTGGTACAAGGTGGTGAGATCGATATTGCTATTTCACCACAGCAAAATACGATCGGTAGCCTGCTTACCCATGTGCGTCGTGGTGACATGGTTAATGTCCACTCCCTGCGCCGCGGTGCAGCTGAAGCCATTGAGGTTGTCGCCCATGGTGATGAACGCACCTCTAAGGTGGTTGGTAAAAAAATCGAGGACATCGACCTTCCCGATGGCGCTTCTATCGGAGCCATTGTGCGTGAGACAGAAAATGGCAGTGAAGTTTTGATGGCCCATGATGATGTGATTGTGCAAAGTGACGATCATGTAATTGTGTTTCTGGTAGATCGCCGCCAGACACGCCATGTGGAACAACTGTTCCAGGTGGGTTTCGGCTTTTTCTAAAGCCAGAATTCGATTTATAACTCCGGCGATCACTACTCCTTTCGTCCACATAAAGAAACTACAGATAACAGGCTAATAGGCGCCAATGCGAATAGCGGTAATTGCGCGAGTTTTTGGAATTCTACTGACGGTGTTCAGCCTGACACTGCTGCCGCCTATCGTGGTGTCCCTATGGTATAGCGACGACACCCACAGTGCCTTTATTGCCGCTTTTGCTATTACCCTGATTACCGGTCTGTTTATGTGGCTACCTGTGCATGACCTGCGCCAGGATCTACGTACACGGGATGGCTTTGTGGTGACTTCGCTATTTTGGCTGATCCTTGGTAGTTTTGGTTCCCTGCCCTTCATTATCAGCCCACAGCCAGACCTGAGTATTACCGATTCGATTTTCGAATCGATTTCCGGACTGACAACCACTGGTGCCACGGTAATTACCGGCCTGGACACTCTGCCTCCAGCAATCCTTTACTACCGCCAGCAATTGCAGTGGTTTGGTGGCATCGGCGTAATTGTTATTGCGCTGGCTATCCTGCCCATGCTCGGTATTGGTGGCATGCAGTTATACAAAGCGGAAATTCCCGGACCGGTGAAAGACACCAAATTAACACCGCGTATCGCCGAAACGGCGCGAGCGTTGATCGTGATTTATGTAATCCTCACTATCCTGTGTGGTATCGGTTACTGGTGGGCCGGCATGACCGTTTTCGACGCCGTTGGCCATGCCTTTTCAACCGTAGCCAACGGCGGCTTCTCCACCCATGATGCCAGTATGGGCTTTTACGCCCACAACCGCGCGATCATGGTGATCTGTATCATTTTCATGTTTACCGCAGCGATCAACTTCGGCTTGCACTTTTACGCCTTTCGTAACAAAACCATAAAGCACTACTGGCGCGACTCCGAATTTCGCTTTTACGTGATGCTTATTTTGGGCGCCGGCTTGCTGATCAGTTGCTACCTGTGGATATTGAATATTTTCTCGCCCGGAAACAGCCTGCTACACGGCTTTTTCCAGGTGGTCTCAATCAGTACTACTGCGGGTTTTGCCTCTGAAAACTTCTCAGCCTGGCCGGTATTCCTTCCCTATGCGTTGCTACTCCTAGGGATTCTCGGCGCCTGTGCCGGCTCCACCTCTGGTGGTATCAAGGCCGTGCGCGGCATGTTGATCATGAAATCCGGCATGCGCGAGCTAAACCGCCTGGTACATGCCAATGCGGTGATCCCCATTAAGATCAACCGCAAAATCGTACCCGACCGCGTAACCGATGCCGTATGGGGTTTCTTTGCCGTCTATGTGCTGTCGTTTTTTATTCTCTCAATTATTGTGATCGCCACCGGCGAGGATTTTGTTACCTCTGTGACCACCGTAGCCTCCTGCCTCAGTAATATCGGACCCGCGCTCGGGGATGCGGCCTCCCATTATGGCTCCGTCAATGAGGTGGCGAAGTGGTTCCTGATCCTCGCCATGTTGATGGGCCGCCTGGAAATTTTCACCTTGCTGGTACTACTGACTCCGGCTTTCTGGCGCCATTAAAACTGCCCCGTCTCCTTGGACGCTTGACGCATAGCAATATTTTTTAGTTTCTGCCAAAGTTATCTTCTACAGGAAGTAACGAATAAGAACATGGCTGTATGAGCAGAAACACCAGTGAGTTGCTCGGTCAGTTAAAAATTGACCGGGATGCGGCTCAAGAAATACCTTCATCACCGCGGAAAACCCTTTTGGCGGCCTCTATTGGCACCATTGCCGGCCTGGTAATAGGATTTGCCGCTGGTAACTTACTGACGGAAGAGCAGCCCCCTGAGTCACCAGTGCAAGCTCGACCAGAAAACTCCACTGCATCAGCACCTACACACAATTCCCCCGCAAGGATGGAAACCGTCCTCAATGCGTCCGGCTACATTACAGCACGGCGCATGGCCACAGTATCTGCAGAAGTGATGGGCCTGATCAGCAGTGTGGATGTCGAGGAGGGAATGCAAGTCAGTGAGGGCCAGGTGCTGGCACGTCTCGATGATGTAAAAGCACGGGTCAGCTTGGATTTTGCCTTAGCCCAGATAGAGGTGCTGCAAGCCCAGGAAGCCAGTATCAGCGCCAAACTAAAAGAAGCCGAACGACAGTATCAGCGCTTTGCGGGACTGCGCGATAAGAACTATTCGAGCAAAGCGCAGCTTACCCAGAGCCAGGCAAGTGCGGAGGGCCTCAGGGCCGACTTAAGAAGTGCCCGAGCCAACATTGAGGTCGCTAAACTCGAAGCCGAACGTCAGCGCGAACGGCTGGAAGATCACACTATTCGCGCCCCCTTCACCGGGATCGTCACACAAAAAAATGCGCAGCCTGGTGAAATTGTCGCCCCCAGCTCTGCTGGCGGTGGCTTCACCCGCACAGGCATCTGTACCATCGTGGACATGAACTCACTGGAGATCGAAGTAGACGTCAATGAAGCATTTATCGGCCGCGTATCTACTGGACAGCGGGTAAATGCCAATCTGGACGCCTACCCGGAATGGAATATTCCAGCAACAGTAATTGCCATTATTCCAACCGCCGATCGCGCCAAGGCCACTGTGCGGGTACGTATTGGTATTGATGACAAAGACCCTCGTATCCTGCCGGATATGGGTGTCAAAGTTGGGTTCCTGGCCGGGGAGGAATTGGCTATCTAGCGGCACAGGCGACATCACCATTCATTTTATATTAAGAGGGATTTTTAGATGTCAGAAGATGTGTTGTTTCAATTAAAGAACGTCAGTAAAAATTTTGTCAAAGGCAAAGAGAAAATTTCTATCTTTGACGACCTCAACATGACCATAGATCGGGGGGATTTTGTCGCTATCATGGGGCCATCCGGCTCAGGTAAAACCACTCTGCTAAACATGTTAGGCGGTGTTGATCAACCCAGTGGTGGCGAGGTCTGGTTTGACGGTACACGTATTGATTCTCTTAGCGAAGGTGCCCTGACTCGCTGGAGAGCGGAAAATATTGGTTTTATTTTCCAGTTCTACAATTTAATGCCAATGCTGAATGCGCAGCGCAATGTGGAGCTGCCACTAATGCTGACCAAGCTATCTAAAGCGCAACGACGTAAAAATGTGGAAACAGCACTCGCTCTTGTGGGGTTGAGCGATCGCGCCAAACACATGTCTAGCGAGATGTCCGGTGGTCAACAGCAACGAGTGGCCATCGCCCGCGCAATTGTCTCCGATCCCAAACTGATATTGTGTGACGAACCCACAGGAGATCTGGACCGTGCTACTGCCGATGAAATCCTGGAAATGTTGCAGTTGCTAAATCGCGACCATGGAAAAACTATCGTCATGGTCACCCACGACCCCGCTGCAGCCAAATACGCCAAACGCACCCTGCATCTCGATAAAGGGCAATTTGTGCAGGGGGAAATAGTGGCATGAACGAATTTTATTTAATTTATAAAAACATGACGAGAAAGCCTCTACGGCTTTTCCTCACATGTTTTGCCATATTTATTGCCTTTCTGATTTTTGGCGCGGTTACCAGTTTAAAAACTGCACTAAATTCCAGTGTGGAACTTTCTGCAGACAATCGTTTAGTGGTTTTTAATCGTATAAATTTTACCAAGTCGCTACCCATTGCGTACTACCAAAAAGTTGCCGCAGTAGAGGGGGTAAAGGACGTTACCCATCTTAATTGGTTTGGCGGCTATTACCAGGAACCGGCAAGACAAGTAGTCTCTATGGCAGTGGAACCAGAATCTTACCTAAGGGTTTACAAGGAAGTTGTTGTTCCCGAAGACCAAAAGAGGGCCTGGTTCAACAATCGTCAGGGCGTTTTAGTCGGTGAAAAACTCGCGCAAATTTATGGTTGGAAAATTGGTGATCGGATTCCAATTTCCTCCAATATTTTCACCCACAAAGACGGTGGCTACACCTGGGAGTTTGTAGTATCCGGAATTTTTAAAGGGGATACTGAACAATACGATACACGTCAGATGCTTTTCCACTATAAGTATTTTATGGAAACCCAAACATTTGGTGGTGACTGGATCGGCTGGATGGCCCTTACCACTGAAGATTCTTCCCTCAATGAAAAAGTGGCGAAAACTATTGATGATACTTTTGCCAACTCTCAAAATGAAACGGATACCAGCACTGAAAAGGCCTTTAATAAGGCTTTTATTGAACAAATCGGAAATATTGGACTGATCATTTTCTCAGTTGTATTTACCGCTTTCTTCACCATTCTGGTTGTGGTCGGCAACACCATGGCACTGGCTATTCGCGAACGCACCGGGGAGATTGCTGTGTTGAAAACTTTAGGTTTTTCCAGTAGCAGAATTTTCCGTATGGTGCTTTCGGAATCCATGCTGGTCGCGCTGGTCGGTGGACTCTCGGGTCTTGCCGCAGCCTGGTTGCTGGTCGAGGGTGTTAAAACTTTCCTTGCCAGGTTTCTACCCAACCTGATTCTGGACGGAAATATCGCCCTGCAAGCGCTGGTATTTATGCTTTTACTAGGGTTAATTACCGGGTTACTGCCAGCATTTAATGCTCTGCGCCTAAACATCGTCACGGCATTTAACCGTCAACAATAAATCAGCTGATACTCGGCTTCGCTGTCTTTTCTTTTTTACGAATCGCAGCAAAACTCCTATATGGAGGGAAAATAATGGGTTCTCTTATTGCACAAATAGTCTCAGTGACCCTCATGAATCTTGGCAGCCTGCGCCGGCGCCTGTGGATGTCTTTAGCCATGGTACTGGCCTCGGCAGTTGTAGTAGCCATATTGCTGGCATTTCTCGCCATGGCCAAAGGCTTTGAGGAGACCATGCGCGGAGCTGGCTCAAGCCAGATCGCTATCCTTATGCGGGAGGGCTCATCAACCGAGCTCAATTCAGTAATCTTGCAGGATCAGGTCAATCTTATCGGGGAATCAGCTGGAGTAGCCCGCGATGCCAATGGTCCACTGGTTTCACCAGAGCTCTATGTGATTGTCGATGGTATTAAGAAATCCAGTGGTACCGAGGCGAATATTCCTTTGCGCGGACTCAACAAGACCGGCATGGATATGCGCACGAATATGCAATTGGTAGAGGGACGCATGTTTACTCCTGGAACCAACGAGATGGTTGTGGGAGCAGGCGTGCTGCGGGAGTTCAATGGCTTCGAAATAGGAAAGGAAGTACGTTTTGGCAAGAACCTGTGGAAAGTCGTTGGTGTTTTTTCCACAGGAGGTAATATTTTTGAGAGCGAACTCTGGGCGGACATAAAAACTATTCAGAGCCACTACAATCGCGGAAATAGCTACCAGTCAATCCGAGCAAAGCTGCAAAATGACAGCGACATAAAGCCATTGCAGGATAGTATTGAGCGAGAGCCACGCTTAAATCTGGAGGTGCAGACAGAGCAGGAGTACTTTGCCAGCCAGGGCAAACAACTGCAGTACATAGCCACTTTCGGTTGGATTATCAGCGCGGTAATGGCTCTCGGTGCCCTCGCCGGGGCCCTTAATACCATGTATACATCTGTTGCAGATCGCGCAAAGGAGATTGCCACACTACGCGCTTTGGGTTTTAGCAACTTTTCAGCTTTTTGCGGCACCATCGCCGAGGCCATGGTACTGGCAGTAACGGGTGGACTTCTGGGCTCACTAGCTGCATTTGTCTTCTTCGATGGGCTGAATACCTCAACCTTGGGTGGTAGCTTCACTCAAGTGGTATTCAGCTTTGAGATGTCGCCGGACCTGTTCCTGCAGGGCGCCATACTGGCTCTGGCGATCGGCTTTGTCAGCGGCTTTTTCCCTGCTTGGCGCGCAGCGCGTATGCCAGTGATAGTGGCATTTCGTCACGCTGCCTGAAACCAGTCCGACAATCACTTAGATAGGGCTGCCACACGGCAGCGCTATCTATTCTTGCGATAAATTTTGCTTTTGCCTTCCGGTTGCTTGCGGAAGCGCTTGTACTCCCACTGGTACTGTTCCGGTGCCTGGGCGATACAGGCCTCTACACCACGGTTCATCGCCGCCAGGGAGACCTTCTGCTCTTCACTGTAAATTGCGTTCTCGGCGGGCAGAAACACCAATTCAAACCCCCCTTCCACACGCTTGCCAAAACCGAATACCACGTGGCATTTAGTGCGTTGCAGTAGATTGTGAGCCAGTGTCATGGTCAATGCCGGCCGCCCAAAGAAAGGGGCAAAATCCCCACCCATATCGGGCTCCTGGTCCGGCAATACCATCGCGACATGACCGGCTTTCAAGCATTTGAGCAGGGAGCGCACACCATGGATATTGGTGGGTACCATTTGTGCGCCGGTCTTCTCGCGGCCACCGCGAATCACCGGGTCCAACTCAGCAATTTTGGGCGGTTGGTACAATGCCATAGACGGCCCCATAGCCGCCAGGTACATACCAAAAATTTCCCAGTTGCCTGTGTGCGGCATTAATACCAGGGTGCCGCGACCACCCTCTTCTCCTAAAGACAACAAGTGTTGATTGCGTACCGACACTATGGTCTTTTCATTGACCGCCCAGGGATGGTGCCAAATACTCGCCATCTCGAATCCAGTGACAGCGGTATTAACCACACTTTCCCGGGCCAGCTTCTCCCGCTGCTTAGGGTTCATCGCCGGGTAACACTGCGCCAGATTAATTCTACTCAGGCGCAGACCTTCGGTACGCAACAACACCGCCGTCTTGCCAGCCAAGCGCCCTAGGCACCTCGACCAGGACAGCGGTAATCTGCCAATCAGTTTCAGTGCACCTGCAGCCAGGTGCCCCTTAATATCCAATGCAACAACTTCCTATACAAAAATACCGCCGTTTGGCGGCCCTAAAGCCAAGTATGGCGGTTTAAACCATCAGCGTGACCACAACGCTTTAAGCGCAGCAGCCGCTACCGCTATAATTGCGTCCCTTTGCCCACAGCAGATACTGATCCGGAGATAGCGGTGTCCAAGCAATACGATCTCAGTACCTTTCAGGGACTCATTTTTGCCCTGCAGGATTATTGGGCGCGCCAAGGGTGCGTCATTCTACAGCCTCTGGATATGGAAGTGGGCGCCGGCACCTTTCATCCGGCGACCTTCCTGCGCGCCATAGGCCCGGAAAACTGGAATGCGGCTTATGTACAGCCCTGCCGCCGCCCCACCGATGGCCGCTATGGAGAGAACCCCAACCGCCTTCAGCACTATTACCAATACCAGGTAGTAATGAAGCCGTCCCCGGACAATATTCAGGAATTGTACCTCGACAGCCTGCGCGCCATGGGCGTGGACCCGGCTATTCACGATATTCGCTTCGTAGAAGACAACTGGGAATCCCCAACCCTGGGTGCCTGGGGCCTCGGCTGGGAAGTCTGGCTGAACGGTATGGAAGTCACCCAGTTTACCTACTTTCAGCAGGTCGGTGGCCTCGAGTGCTACCCGGTTACCGGCGAGATCACCTATGGTCTGGAGCGTATCGCCATGTACCTGCAAGGTGTCGAGTCCATCTACGATCTGGTCTGGACCCGCAACCCGGATGGCAGCCCCGTCACCTATGGCGACGTTTTCCACCAGAATGAAGTGGAGATGTCCCACTACAACTTTGAACACGCCGATGTGGAATTCCTGTTCGCTACCTTCGATCATTGCGAACGCGAGAGCACGCGCCTGATCGAGCTGGGCCTGCCACTACCCGCTTACGAGCAAGTCATGAAGGCCTCCCACGCCTTCAACCTGCTGGATGCGCGCCACGCCATCTCAGTGACCGAGCGCCAGCGCTATATCCTGCGTGTACGCACCCTGGCCCGCGCCGTGGCACAGGCTTACTACGATGCGCGCCGCGCCTTAGGCTTCCCCCTGGCAGATGAAGCACTGCGGGCAGATATTTTGGTGGAAGACATCGAGCAAGAGGAGAAGCAGTAATGGCTCAGGATTTTCTGGTAGAGCTGGGCACTGAAGAGCTGCCACCAAAAGCGTTACACAAATTAATGAGCGCTTTCGCCGATGGTATTACCCAGGGCCTCAAAGGCGCCGAGTTGTCTTTTGGTGAAGTTAAAGCCTACGCAGCCCCCCGCCGCCTGGCAGTAGCGGTGTTTGGCTTGGCAGACAAACAGCAGGACAAGCAAATTGAAAAGCTGGGCCCGGCCGTCAAAGCCGCCTTCGATAAAGAGGGTAAGCCCAGTAAAGCCGCTGAGGGTTTCGCCCGCAGCAATGGCGTAACCATTGAAGAACTCGGGCGCAAAGAGACCGACAAAGGCGAGCGCCTGGCCTTTATCAGCGAGCAAAAAGGCGCTGAAACTGAATCCCTGTTGGCTGGTATTGTCGAGAAAGCCCTGGCCCAGCTTCCCATTCCCAAGCGTATGCGCTGGGGTGCACGCCGCGAGGAGTTCGTGCGCCCGGTACACTGGCTCGTCATGCTGTTCGGCAACAAGGTGGTAGATGGTGAAGTACTCGGCTTAAAAGCCGGTAACATCAGCCGTGGTCATCGCTTCCACTGCAATCGGGAGCTGGAGATCCACTCCGCCCACGACTATGCACAGGTTCTGCGCGAACCCGGCTACGTCATGGCGGACTTCGCCGAACGCCGTGAAGCCATTCGTGCCCAGGTGATTGCCGAAGCCAACAACGTCAATGGTGAAGCGGTCATCGACGACGATCTGCTCGACGAAGTGACTGCACTGGTGGAATGGCCTGTCGCCCTTACTGGCCGCTTCGAAGAGCGCTTCCTGGAAGTGCCCGCCGAGGCCCTGATCTCCTCCATGAAGGAGCACCAGAAGTATTTCCACGTGGTGGATGAAGACGGCCAATTGCTGCCTTTCTTTATCACCGTGTCCAATATCGAGAGTCAGGATGCCGCCCAGGTTATCCACGGCAACGAGCGGGTAATCCGCCCACGCCTGGCAGATGCCGCCTTCTTCTTCGAAACTGACAAGAAAACCAGCCTGGAATCACGCCGCGAAAAACTGCGCCAGATCGTTTTCCAGCAGCATTTGGGTAGCGTCTACGACAAAACCGAGCGGGTCTCCGCTTTGGCCCGCACTATCGCCGAGAAAACCGGTAGTAACGGCGACTGGGCCGAGCGCGCCGGCCGCCTGTGTAAGTCAGACCTGGTTACCGAGATGGTGTTCGAGTTTGCCGATATGCAGGGCATCGCCGGTTACTACTACGCCGAAAATGATGGCGAGCCGTTGGATGTAGCCAAGGCCATGTACGAGCAGTACATGCCCAAGTTTGCCGGTGACGAGCTGCCCGTCAGCGACACCGGTACTGTAATCGCCCTGGCAGACCGACTCGATACCTTGGTGGGTATCTTTGGCATTGGCCAGCCTCCCAGCGGCTCCCGCGACCCCTTCGCCCTGCGCCGCGCCAGCCTGGGCATTATCCGCATTCTCGTAGAGAAGCGCCTCGATCTGGACCTGCGCGAGTTACTGGAACTGGCCCGTGACAACTATCCGCGCACCGCCCTGGGTGAATACGACAAGGTGGTAGAGCAGACTCTGCAATATGTACTTGAGCGCTTCCGCGCCCGCTACGAGGATCAGGGCATTGCCGCCGAGGTCTTTATGTCGGTTGCCGCGCGAAAATTGTCACGACCGCTGGATATCGACAATCGTGTGCACGCGGTCAACGCCTTCAGCCAGCTGCCGGAGTCCGGTGCCCTCGCAGCAGCGAACAAGCGCGTCTCCAATATTCTCGCCAAACTGGATGGCGCCGTGCCCAGCAATGTCGATGAAGCCCTACTGCAGGAGGAGGCGGAGAGGGCCCTATTCGCCGCCGTACAGGTTGCCCGCACAGAAGTTGAACCGCTGTATAGCGATGCACTCTTCGCCGAAGGCCTCGCCGGTCTGGCCGGGCTGCGTGAAACCGTGGACAACTTCTTCGACCATGTGATGGTGATGAGCGACGACGAGCAACTGCGCAACAACCGCTTGGCGCTGCTGGCCCAGCTGCGTGCACTGTTCCTCGAAGTTGCCGATATTTCCCTGCTGGTTCCTGCCAAGTAATGACTTGCTGAGGCGGGGCATTAAGCCCCGCCTCGCAGATTAGGGAGATACGAATATGGCAATTATCATTCTCGGCCGCGACGGGGTGATCAACGAAAATCCAGATAAATTCGTCAAATCCGCCGACGAATGGCAACCCTTGCCCGGCAGTATTGAGGCGCTGGCAGCGCTCAGTCAGGCCGGCCATCAACTGGTAGTTGCCACTAATCAAAGCGGCTTGGCACTGGGCCAATTTGATCTGGATGATCTAGAGGCGATGCATTCCAAAATGCGTACTCTGGTAGAGGATGCCAGCGGTGAGATCGCCGCGATTTTCTACTGTCCCCACAGCCCTGAAGATAACTGTCGTTGCCGCAAACCCCTGACGGGCCTGCTTGATGCAATCGAAGCGGAATTCGATACCAGCCTGCACGGTTGCTATCTGATTGGCGACAAGCTGGCGGATTTACAGTTGGCGCTGGAAAAAGGCTGCCAACCAGTACTGGTACAATCCGGCGAAGGTATACTCACTCTTCAACAGTTGGTGGAAAAGCCGGACCCTAGACTGGCTGATACTAAAGTTTTCAGGGACCTAAAACAGTTCAGTCAATTTGTGCTGGTTTAAATGTGTCGCTATCTATGAGCTTTGCCTAACTATAAGCTTTCCCCAGCCGCTTTTGTAAACACTAGTTTTTCGTAAGCTGGGTGCTAACCCCATCACAGTCCTACAACGAGCCAATATACCGTATTTGTCGAAGATTTCGCTTAGTATAAGGCTCCAAACTATTTACTTTGGACCTCACCGGTAAAGAGGGTAATACCCAACCTACCGCCCCCTCTCTCTCGGGCTCAAATTAACAATCTGGGCACAGTAACCTTGACTGCAAGGACCCCGCCCCCTACACCCGTACTCTGAGCATCTTGGCGACAGCGAACAGGTTTTTTTAGGCCGAGGTTATGGCAGATACACAAAAGAAAATAATTCTCTTCGCTGAGAAGGGATCAGAATTATACTTTTAGCAACCAGTTCACATGGCATGCAAAGCGTGTAGCAATTTCCTGTGAGATAACAGCTGCCGTGTTAGTAAATTTAATGTTGCTTCCTATTTTTAGGAGTGAATTTTAAATACAACATTGTTGCTAATTATTTATTATAAAAATTAGAGTTATTTACTGGACCTTAATACCTTTACTGTCTTTCTATCACACCACTTCGCATTTAAATATAGTTGGAGTACTAAATTCAGAACCTCCGCATTGAATTACACGCCATTTTCCTTTAAAAGCTGATAGCAGGACGGGTATTTCTCTTCTGGTTTTTTAAATATTCAGCAGATCAGAAATGGACGTAGTTTGAAAGAGCAACTTCCACCACCTCAATTTAAAAAAATATTTTTTAAATTAAGCAGCTGAAGAAAATTTTTTATTCAAAAAAAGATCCTTCCTGATAGAAAAATAAAACGGTAATTACAATGAAAAGAAAAATTATTTCTTCGCTTCTTGCGGGAATGTTGGCCTCAGCTGGCAGCTTCGCTGATGCCCCTAGCGATACACCCTCTCCCAATCTGGAAAAACGAAAAAAAGTTTTTATTGTTCAGCTGGATGGAGAGCCTCTATCTGCATACCGTGGCACTATTCCAGGCCTCTCTGCTACTAAGCCGGCCCTAAAGCGCAAACTGGATCCGCGTAGTAGCAGTTACCGCCACTACGCCAATTTCTTGAAAACACGTCGCCAACGGGTACTCTCCGCAGTTCCCAGGGCCCGCAAAGTACATGAGTATGAAGCAGCCTTTAATGGATTTGCCGCAGTAATGAGTGAGAAAGAAGCTGAGGCTCTGCGCGCTCATAAAGATGTAAAGGGTGTTTGGGAAGATGAGTTGCTCAAGATGCACACAGATTCCACTGCGGACTTTCTCGGATTGACCCAAATACCCAGTCCCTGGCTCTGGGGCATCACTGGTGAAGATATTGTTATTGGTGTAATTGACTCAGGGATTCACCCCGAGCATCCAAGTCTTGCCGATACACCAACGCCACGTCGGGGCAATCGAGGAGTTGATATTCCCTACGGGCCAATTCCAGAATCCTTCACCGGCGAAGGCTGTGACTTTGGTAATACCGAATTCAACCCGGGCGATGCTGCCTTTACCTGTAATAATAAATTGATCAAGGCCAAAGCCTTCAACACCTCCTTCCTTACCAACAACACTCTGGCAGACTATGAGTTTATGTCCGCCCGAGATGCTGATGGGCACGGCACTCATACTGCCACCACCGCCGGCGGTAACTATGGGGTAGCAACTCCAGATGGCCAAACCCTCACCGGTATGGCTCCCAGAGCACGAATTGCTGCATATAAAGTTTGCTGGGACGCATCAGATCCAGACAGAAGCGGCTGTTACTCATCTGATTCTATGGCGGCCATTGACGAGGCTGTCGCTGATGGAGTCGACGTAATCAATTTCTCTGTGGGTGGAGAAAGCACTGTATTTACTCGTGGTCGTGATATGTCCTTCCTATTTGCCGCCGATGCAGGCGTCTTTGTCGCCACTTCCGCAGGCAATGACGGCCCCGGCCCACGTACTATGGGTACACCCTCCGGCGTTCCATGGATCACTGCAGTAGCAGCATCTGAGGATGACCAAAGCTTCGCAACTGTGCTCCAAGTCGATGCACCCAAGGCTATTGCTGGTACCTATGAACTGATGGAAGGTGGTGGACCTGTCTCCCTTGAGGATAGTGGCCTTTTGTCAGGACCTATCGTTGTAAGCGAGCCCTTGGAAGCCTGTACCGCGCTGGAAAACCCCGAAGTAATGGAAGGTAAAATTGCCCTGGTAAAACGCGGCAGCTGCTCTTTCACAAGTAAATACAACAATGTCGCTGATGCGGGGGCTGTGGCTATCGTAGTGTACAACGATGGGGCTGACGATGGGCGTATGGATCCACTCTCAATGTCTGCTCCAGATACCACTATCCCAGGTGTCATGATCCGCTACAAAGACGGTGAGCTTATTGCCGCTACCGCTGGTGTTAGCGGAATTCTTGATCCGGAGCTACAAGTATCCCGCGAGGATCGAATTGCCGAATTCTCCTCCCGCGGCCATAACGTTGGTGCACCAGATATTATTAAACCGGATGTCGCAGCACCGGGGGTCGGTATCCTCGCAGGTACCTCACCGGTATTGAGTGGTGGTAGCCTATTTGAATCATTAAACGGTACCTCCATGGCCAGCCCTCATGTAGCCGGCATTATGGCTCTTCTTAAGCAAGCCCGCCCTGAGTGGTCCTCAGCAATGGCCAAGTCCGCACTGATGACCACTGCACGCACCGACCTGCTGAAGTCCTTCGGTCCTGAAGCCGCAGACCCATTTGATTTTGGTGCTGGCGCGATCGTACCTTCCGCAGCTTTCCGTCCCGGTCTAGTCTACGATGCAGGGCTTAATGATTATTTGGCATTTCTATGTGGTGCCGAGTTCCAGGAGCAGATTCTAGAGCCTGCAACCTGTGAGGAATTGGTATCCATGGATTACTCCCTGGACTCCAGCGACCTCAATCTGCCGTCAATCGGCATAGGTGAATTAGTCGGGACCCAGACAGTGAAACGCCGAGTGACCAGCGTGGCCCCAGGAAAGAGGTGGTACTGGGCATCGGTAAATGCACCAGAAGGTATTGAAGTGGATGTCCACCCAAAAATCCTACGCCTTAGGGAAGGAGAGAGCGCAGAATTCAAGGTTACTTTTAGTGCCACTGACACTGCCGCTATAAACAAGTGGGTCTTCGGCGATTTAACTTGGAAATCCGTAGGTGCCCGCCAGGAAGTACGCAGCCCAATCGCTGTGCGACCTGTCCCCCTATCTACTTCCGAACTAGTGAATGTACAGGGTACTGATGGTGTCCATGACTTGGGAGTGGTGTTTGGCTATAGCGGCAACTTCCAAGTCAGCATAAGCGGCTTGGCTGAGGCTGAGACAGTAGCCAGCAGTATTGAAGACCAAGCTAGTCAAGTGATTTATTTCGATATCCCAGAGGGTACCAAGATGGCACGTATAGCCCTCTTTGATACGGATGTTGGTGACGGTAGCGGCAGCGACGATCTTGATATAACAGTTTACGGTCCCGGCCCTAATGGTCCAGAAGTAGGCGACAGCACATCTTCGACTTCTAACGAGTCTGTCAATATGATGAATCCTACCTCAGGTCAATATGAAGTGCATGTGGTGGACTATTCCTCCGCCGCGGGCCCCACGCCATTTACCCTGTTCAACTTCAATCTAAGCGGCGACAACGGCAATACTCAGTTGACAGCTCCCTCCCAGGCACAAGTGGGCAGCAATGATAACGTCAAACTAGAGTGGATGGGTCTTGCATCTGGTACTCGCGCTCTGGGAATCCTTAGCTACGGTAACGGAGAACAGGTTTTTGCTGAGACCGAGGTTATGGTTAATACTCAATAATTCGCTTCGCTGAGAAGCGGTAAGAATTATGCTTTTAGGAACCGGTCAAAGCCTTGTGCTTTGGTCGGTTTTTTATTGACACGGAAGCTATCTACCCCACCTGATAAACAAAAACACCTGTTATATTCATAATACAAAGATATCCACCATTCCCCCGTGCCAGATGAATACAGCAGCATTCTATAATTTATCTGAGTTCTCTAAACTTCTTTTAAAAACTGAATTTAAAAAGAACCGGTACCATAGGCAGGTTTAGCTCGCTCAAATATTAAAGAGTCCAACAGGCATAAATGACTTAACTGTATTTATTTCTCATCCTTTTGTGTTCAAATTTGAGTGAAGTATTAAATTCAGTGTTCACTCATTGAGTTACGCGACATATTCCTTTAAAAGCATATAGCTGGGCGGTTCTGTCCATCTTGGCTTGGGGGAATACCATCAAACCAAAAGTGCACACTGCTTGGAGGCAATACTTTGCAGTACCGCATATAACAAGATATATTTTGTTTATACCTGCGGATAGTCCCTACTTCATGCTAAATCCCGCCTGCCACTAAAAATAAAAACGGGACACATCGATGAAAAGAAAAATAATTTTCACGCTTCTGGCAGGGATACTGGCCTCGGCCAGTAGCTTTGCAGAAACACCCAAACACACACTCGTACCCAGCCTGGAAAAACAAAGGAAAGTGTTTATCGTCCAGTTGGACGGCGAGCCACTTTCTTCCTATAGCGGAACCATTCCAGGACTATCTGCCACCAAATCGGAGGTGCGTCGCAAGCTGGACCCTCGCAGCAGCAGTTATCGTCATTACGCCAACTTCCTTAAAAGCCGCCGCGAGCGAGTGCTCTCATCTATTCCAGACGCGCGTAGGGTGCATGAGTACGAAGCCGCCTTTAACGGCTTCGCAGCAGTGATGAGCGAGAAGGAAGCTGAAGCGCTTCGTAGCCACAAAGATGTGAAGGGTGTTTGGGAGGACCGCCTGCTTAAGATGCACACGGATTCCACCGCGGACTTTCTCGGCCTGACCCGTATCCCCAGCCCCTGGCTGTGGGGTATCACAGGTGAGGATGTGATAGTAGGTGTCATTGATTCCGGTATCCATCCTGAGCACCCAAGTCTCGCCGATATCCCGACCCCACGTCAGGGGAATCGCGGCCGAAATATTGCCTATGGTCCCGTACCTGCATCCTTTATCGGCGAGGGTTGTGAATTTGGCAATACCGAATTCAATCCGGAAGACGTCGCCTTTACCTGTAACAACAAGCTGATTAAGGCCAAATCGTTCTCCGATGCCTTCCTCACAAATAATACCCTAGCCGATTATGAGTTCCTGTCTGCGCGCGATGCAGACGGACACGGTACTCACACTGCTACCACTGCCGCCGGTAACTACGGCGTAGTGACACCGGAAGGTGAGACCCTTACCGGCATGGCACCGCGTGCCCGGGTTGCGGCGTACAAAGTCTGCTGGGATGCGCCAGACCCCGATGACAGTGGCTGCTCATCAGCTGACTCCATGGCGGCCATTGACGAGGCCGTAGCCGATGGCGTCGACGTGATCAATTACTCGGTGGGCGGCTCCAGTACCGTTTTCACTGGCGCGGACGATATCGCTTTCCTGTTCGCTGCTGACGCTGGCGTATTTGTCGCCACTTCTGCTGGCAACAGCGGACCTGCTCCGGAGACCATGGGAACTCCCTCTGGCGTACCCTGGATCACTGCGGTAGCAGCCGCAGAAGATGACCAGAGTTTTGGCACAGCCCTGCAAGTAAACGCACCAGAAGCTGTCTCCGGCACTTACGATGCCCGTGAAGGGGGTGGCCCGGTAACTATGGAGGACACCGGTCTGCTGTCTGCTGCCCTGGTTGCCGGTGCTCCACTGGAAGCCTGTTCCCAACTCACTAACCCCGGGGAGATGGCAGGGAAAATTGCCCTGGTAAAACGTGGCGGCTGCTCCTTCACAGAGAAGTACAATAATGCGGCCGATGCCGGCGCTGTAGCAATTGTCGTATACAACGACGGCACCGCCGTGGATCGTATGGATCCAATCGTAATGTCAGCCCCCGATACCACAATTCCCGGAGTGATGATTCGCTATGCCGACGGCGCCATGCTGGTCGAAAATACCGGGGCCGCTGGCATTCTGGATCCAGAGTTGAAAATATCTCGCGAAGACCGCATCGCCAGCTTCTCCTCTCGGGGCCACAACGTCGGCGCGCCGGATATTATCAAGCCGGATGTGGCCGCGCCGGGCGTTGGCATCCTCGCAGGTACCTCTCCAGTATTGAGCGGTGGCAGCCTGTTTGGTACCAAGAGTGGCACCTCCATGGCCAGCCCCCATGTTGCCGGTATTATGGCTCTACTGAAGCAGGCTCACCCTGACTGGAGCCCGGCAATGGCCAAGTCTGCCCTGATGAGCACAGCGCGAACTGACCTGCTGAAGTCCTTCGGACCCGAAGCTGCAGATCCATTTGATATTGGGGCCGGTGCAATTGTACCTGCCGCCGCCTTCCGCCCTGGGTTAGTCTACGATGCCGGTTTCAACGACTACCTGGCATTTCTATGTGGTGCGGAAAACCAACCGGAGGTTATCGAAGAAACTACCTGTACTGAGCTTGTCTCTCAGGGCTACTCACTGGATTCCAGTGACCTGAACCTGCCATCTATCGGCATCGGTGATCTGGTCGGTACCCAGACCATCAAGCGACGTGTTACCAGTGTTGGTCGCGGCCAGAAGTGGTATTGGGCCTCAGTAAACACTCCTGAGGGTGTAGAGGTTAGCGTTAATCCAAAAGTCCTGCGCCTGGGCGAAGGAGAAAGTGCCGAATTTCAGGTTACTTTCACGGTTACCGAAGAAGCGGCTATGAACGAGTGGGCGTTTGGTGATCTTACCTGGAAATCTGTTGGTATACGCCAGGACGTACGCAGCCCCATTGCCGTACGCCCGGTGCCGTTATCCACATCCCAGCTGGTCACAGCTGAAGGTACTGATGGTGCCTTAGACCTGGGCGTGGCATTCGGTTATAGCGGTGACTATCAAGTCGGTATTCAGGGCCTGGCTGAAGGTGTAGCTTTCCCCGGCAGCGTTGAAGATGGAGATAACCAGCTGATTTTCTTCGATATTCCTGAAGGCACCGAGCTTGCCCGCGTAGCTCTGTTTGATGCTGACGTAGGTGATGGGAGTGGCAGCGATGATCTGGACCTGCAAGTCTATGGCCCCGGCCCCGACTTCCCAGAAGTGGGCACCAGCGGCTCACCGACTTCCGCTGAATCTGTCGATTTGGTCAATCCCGCCGCAGGTCAGTATGCGGTATTCGTAGTGGACTACGCCTCTGCAGAGGGCCCCACGCCATTTACCCTGTTTAACTTCAACCTGAGTGGTGACAGTGGCAACACCCAGCTCACAGCTCCGTCTCAGGCACAAATGAACAGCAATGACGATATCAGGCTAGAGTGGATAGGTCTCGCCCCCGGTACCCGAGCCCTGGGTATCCTCAGCCACGGTAACGGTGAACAGGTATTTGCCGAAACCGAGATCATGGTGAATACCCAGTAAAAATGAATCCTCATTAATAATGGGCATTCATTTTTTAGAAACTGGCCGAGGCATAAAACCTCGGCCAGTTTTTTTATTTACAAACCAGTTTTTCTTGTTGTCGAATAAATGCCGCAGCGATATCCATAGAAACATTACCGAAATCCCAGAAAACTTTTGTTTTGCGATTAATATTCACCGCAATTGATAGTTTGTATTCCGGTATTATCATTAACCAACTCTGGCTGCCTCGACTGACGCCGCCATGATTGACAACACGCAAAAAACCCACCTCAGAAATTTCCATTTCTCGAACACGCCAACCCAAAGCGTAGTTTTGCTCATTCACATCTCCATTCGCAAGCTTTTGTGGCGTCCAAAATATTTCCCTGGTTTCAGGGCTTAAGTAGCGATCGTCGAGATAGAGGGCGCCGAGTTTAACCAAATCACTTGGCGTAGAAATAAAACCACCTCCTGGCAATCGATGGCTTAAATCCACCGGACGCCACTCGCGTAGACGAAGCTCCTCTCCACTTAAACCATTACTTTTATAAAAGCGAGCAATATTACGAGTCGGATCTCCATTTGCCGGTGATGCCTCTGTATTTTTCATTGAGGCGGGTCTAAAAACCTCCCTACTCATCACTTCCAGATAATTTTGCCCCTCGGCTTCAGCCAAGACTGCACCCAAAAGAACGGTACCGAAACTACTGTAGTAGAACTCTGTCCCTGGCTTGTAAAGCAATTCACTATCATCAAAAACCCTCAAGGCTTGGTACATACTTTCGTAATGACTACGCAGTGCTAGAGTTTTATATAAACCGAGCCAGTCAGAATTATTCTTATAATGTGGCAAACCTGACATATGTGCGGCCAACTGACGCGGCGTTATATCCGCCCATCCCGAGTTCGGCATCACTTCAAAATAATTTGCGATTGATTTATCAAGATCAACTCTCCCATTCTGTACCAACCTTGCGAGAGCCGTTCCAGTCAAAGCCTTGGAGGTGCTGCCGATACGAAAACGAGTCTCAGTGGAGACTGGTATTTGCCTTGCTAAATCCACCCATCCGGATGCACCAGCCCAGACCACCTCGCCGCAGGCTGAAACTGCCGCAGAAATAGCCGGAGCACCAATTTTCTCGCGGTGTTTTTCGATTACGGTTAGGGAATATTCTGCGGCGGATTTATATTCATCGTTATAAAGTACCTGTGTCGACGGTGCCTTATCAGGTAAGGCTCGCCAGCCAAAAGGGCTTAGTGGCAGGGAGTCAAGTGACCATGCATAAAATTGATAAACAGGCCATAGTAGGTAACCAACGCATAACAGAATAGCGAGACTGCCCAGCAGGAATTTTTTATGACTCATCAGCTTATTCCCAAATTCATAAGGATGGGCTGTAACAGTTGTAGTAAAACTCTCCAAGCCCGGTTCTCTCAATGTTATATTGCCACCCGTATATCAAGAGACTCAGTTACGACCAATTCTGACATTGCAAAGACCACATACCTTGGGACAGGGGGCTGGTACTATTTAGTAAACTTTCACTCTTTTTAACTGACACTAGCCGCTTTTTACCTTTGCTATCTTTTATCTGAAAATCACATACATACTCTATCCTAAGTACTATTCATCAATAGTTCCAAAATGAGTAGATTAAGTAGCATCTTGATAAAGTAAAAACAGTATGATTTACAAAAATATCTTTTTTATTAGGTTAGGATATATCTATTTTTACTTTCTATATTTTTTAAATTTTTTATGTTTATCCAGGATAAGTTAATCATTGCGCATTAAAGTACAGGTATTTTTAATTATTATAAAAAAATTATATGGTTCATAATAAAAATTTACTTTGTCACAATCGCTAAAATATTTAATCCGTAAAATTTGGCTCTTAATGAAAGCGGCGGCGGAATTCACTTGGAAGAATTCCCTTGTGCCTGCGGAATGTTCGTCTCAACTGCTCTTGGGATTGGAAGCCACACAGACAAGCCACCCTTTCCTGAGACAAGTTTTGCTCTGAGAGCAACTGACAGGCCTTCTCCACCCGGATACTCTCAATAAAGCGTGCCGGAGTTACGCCCAATTCCCGAGAAAAACATCGAGCAAAATTACGTGGACTCATGGCGGACTCCTGTGCAAGCCTCTCTACGGTAAGTGGCTCCTTTAAATTCTGGTAAATCCATTCCACCAACCCGGCAAATCGATCACTTTGCAGCTGATTCATCAGGTGGGTGCTGTACTGCTGTTGCCCGCCATCGCGTTTCAAGTAGAGCACCATCATTCTCGCAATCGACAATGCCAGGCTACGGCCGTGGTCCTCCTCGACCAGTGCCAACGCAAGATCGATACCTGCTGTAACCCCCGCAGAGGTGTAGAGATTACCATCTCGTATATAAATGGCATCGGGGTCCACTTCTATGTCGGCATACTCTTGTAGTGCTGCCACATTTGCCCAGTGGGTAGTAGCTCGATGACCATTCAACAAGCCTGCTTTGGCCAGTATCAAGGCTCCGGTACAAATGGAGCCGAGTCGTTCCACCTGTGTCTCCTGATCGATCAGCCACTGAATAAACTCGACATTGCTGCCCAAAATATCATAACTTTTCGGTGGCCCACCGCTGAGCAACAGGGTGTGGATATCCTCGACTTCCCTGAAGCCATAATCTGCATAGAGCTTTACTCCAGAAGCCGTGACTATAGGCCCAGCACTGTCAGCCAAAATTTGGGTATCGTAGAAGTCAGAGGTATAGCGCCCCTCTGCACGGAGTTGATGATTGGCCAGAGAGAAGACTTCCAGGGGGCCGGTAACATCGAGACTCGAAGCTCCGGGATAGATAACCATGGAGACTTTTAGAGAATGGTCCTTTGGGAATTTCATTGCAGGAGTGTTCCACAATACCAATTAGGCAAAAATGACATATTGGTGGGGAATTCTGCCGTCTAATTGATAATTTACCAATCATTTATCTGCATTAGATATCCAAACGGCTCTTAGCCTGCCTGGCGCCCGTATTACCATACGCCAGGGGAGCGCCCAATGTAAGTGGTCACAGACTCATTTTTTAAGCCCTTTTAGCTCCCCCTGTTTCTTCTTGCCATGTTCCCGAAAATTATCCACATCACCATGATTTCTTAAGTCCTCGCGTAGCGTTTGTGGATAATTTTTCCTTACTAACAATTAGCAGGGTACTTCTCCATACGGACTATCACTTGACCTAAAGGGCTAGCCAAGCAAAATTGCCACCAATTTTGTTCAACCCCAGGGAGATTCTCTTTGCTGGAATTAATATTGAATCGCGGTGCTGAGCGCCGCTTGAAACGTGGCCACCTGTGGATCTACAGCAATGAAGTGGACACCAAGCGATCTCCACTTAAGGGAATCGAACCCGGCAGTCTGTGCCAGGTTCTCGACAGTCAAGGGAAGCTTCTCGGTACGGCTTTTATAAACCCAAGTCAGCTCATTTGTGGACGTCTCGTTACTAGAAAATCCAGTTTCGATGATTCCGATATCAGTGAGCGCTTACTATCTTCTTTGAGCCTACGCCAACGCTACTTTGAGCATCCGAGTTACCGGTTGGTGTATGGGGATTCAGATGGTCTGCCAGGTCTGGTTGTGGATAGGTTTGGTGATTACTTGGCTGTTCAGGTGAGCAACTGGGGAATGGAACACTTCCAGCAGCAGGTTGTGGATAAGTTAATTGAGTTAGTCCAACCAAGAGGCATATTGCTACGCAACGATCACCAGGGGCGCGCCGTAGAAGGAATGCCACCGGTCAAAGAAGTTGTTTTCGGAGAGGTTCCCGAGATGGTTCCTTTTGAGGAGAATGGCGTCCACCTACTTGCACCCATACATGCGGGACAGAAAACGGGTTGGTTCTACGATCACCGCGAGAATCGCAGGTTGCTCAACCGCTGGGTTAAGGGAAAGCGGGTATTGGATCTCTTTTCCTACGCCGGCGGTTGGGGGATTCAGGCCCTGGCCAGCGGTGCTGCCAGCACAACTTGTGTGGATGCCTCACAACAGGCCTTGGACTGGTGTCAGGTCAACGCAGATCACAATGGACTTGTGGATAAGCTCAACACTGTCCATGGCAAGGCCTTGGACGTGCTCAAAGCTATGGTTGCTGCAGGGGAAAAGTTTGATGTCATCGTGCTGGACCCTCCAGCCTTCATAAAGAGACGCAAGGATCACAAGGCCGGGCTCTCAGCCTATCGCCATATCAACGAGTTGGCCATGCGGCTGCTTGGCGAAGATGGACTGTTAGTAAGTGCTTCCTGTTCCATGCACCTGCAATCAGACGAGTTACTGGACTGTGTCCGTGGCGCCGCACATCGGCTGGGGAGACGTGCACGCATCCTCGCCAGTGGTGGCCAAGGCGCAGACCATCCGGTACACCCGGCAATCCCCGAAACGAGCTATCTCAAAGCCCATTTTGCGCACTTGGGTGGGGACCGCTAGTAGGCTATTACTCACACCTCCCAATAAAAAACCCCGGTTCTAGCCGGGGTTTCCCTTATCCAGTGATTTTGCCGAAGCTCGGATCAGAAGGTGTACTTCATACCCAAAGCGGCAGTACGCGGCCGGTTAGCACGAGCACCATCGGGGCTGCGACTGATAATCACCTGCTCATCAAACAGGTTATCCACTTTCAGGTAACCGGTCAGGTCGGCGCTAAAGTCGTAGTGCGCAGCCGCATCCACAACCCACAGAGACTCTGTGTAATCGAAGCGGTCAGTATTCCCCTGATTACAGCTAGTATTAACACACATCTCGTCCTGATAGGCTGCGGTTAGGTTTAGACGCCAGGCAGCGCCACTATCCAGGCCAGCAGATACAGCAAATACATTTTCCGGCAGGTATTCAAGATTATCCCCGGCAACTAGACCTCCATCGTCACTGTCTTCAGTAATTTCAGCATCGGTGAAGGTATAGGTAGCTCTTACTGGCAGCGTCCAACCGTTTGCAAGTACCCACTCACTGCCGAAGGTAGCTTCCAACCCTTTGATCTCTGCCTCACCCAGCTGGTAGGTACCACTGTCGGCACCATTGGGGCATTCCACAGCTACCGAACAGTTCTGCACAGCATTTTCATAATCGCTGTAGAAGGCAATTAACTCGGCACTTACGCTACCGTTATCAAAGCGCGCACCCCATTCATAGTTTGTGGATAACTCCGGGCCCTGGCCATCGGCTGCGCCTGCACCGGGAGGAGCAAAGCCACGGTGCACTCCTGCCAGCAGGCTCCACTGCTCATTGGCCTGGTAAACAACCCCCAGACCGGGCAGCCACTCATCCACCTGATTGGAACGGTAGCTGCCCTTCTCAGTACGATCGGCGTCGTTATAACGCTGCTGCTCGGTCTCTATATCCTCGTAGCGAAGAACAGCAGTGAGAGTCAGCTTTTCGTTCAGCTTGATATCGTCGTAGATAAAGAACGAGGTAGCCTCAGCTTCTTCGACACGGTTATTGCTGGCGCTAGGCAGCTCAACACTATCAAATACCAGTTGGCCATCAATTTGGTTGTAAATTTCTACAGGTTGATATCTGTCGACTTCATCCTGATGTTGACGCAGGCCGAATGTCAGCTCGTGGGCAATAGCACCAGTGTTAAAGCGCCAATCGGCACTGATTTGCAGACCCTTGGCCTCGTACTCGCGGTTGTTATGCTTGATACCAAAGGTGTAATCCTCAGTGCCATCCAACACCGCTTGAGGATCTATAACTCCGTCAACAGCGCCGCCGGTATTAACAGCATCTATCAATTCACCCTCGCTGACCTTAAACCAGTCGCGCTTAAACTTGTTGTAATAAGCCTGGGTATGCAAGGTAAAGTTGTCACTCAACTCGATGCTGTGGTTCAGCTGGACGGTGCTGTGGCGATTCTGCATTTCATCCAGGGCACTGATGCCATAGCGACGATTAGGATCATCGTTAAAGTCGGCATCCGTCAGGCCTAGATAACTCATGCCTGACTCCTCTTCGGAGTACTGCAGCTTGATATCCAACTGCTGGCGAAAGGTCGCATCCGCATCGGACTGCAGGCGGCCTTTCAGCAGGTAATCTTCTTTAGCAATATCCGCGCTGTCCCCGCGATCGATTTCGCGGAAGCCGTCCGCATACTGTTGCTGGGTCTCCAGCAGCCAGCCGGTATTTTCTGTGCTGGTACCATAGTGTGCGTGCAGACGGGTCTCACCGTATTCACCGGCTTCTAGCTGCACCATGCCCTGGCTGGAAGTTGGGATTGGTGTGCTCAACATATTTACCGCACCACCAACAGTAAATGGACCGTATTGCAATGCGGCGGGGCCTTTGAGCACTTCAATGGCATCCATACGGCCTGCACTCGGGAAATAGTAAGCCTCCGGTGCCGAGTAAGGTGCCGGAGCTACCAATACGCCATCTTCCATCAGTGAGATCTTGGCAGAGCGGCCACCCTGTGCGCCACGAATACCAATATTCGGACGCAGACCATAGCCATCCTCTTCGAGGATGTAGACACCCGGTACAGAGCGCATCATGCGGTTGATATCTACATACTCGAATTCGGCCAGCTCATCAGCATCAACCAGGTGCGCGGAACCCGGTAGCGTCGAAATGGACTCGGAATCGCCAATAACGGTAACCGTCTCCAGGCGCTGTTCAGCCAAGGTTGGTGCAGCTGTAACAGCTGCCAGGGCGATAGCCAATGGCGATAGGAAAAATTTCTTCATGAACCCTCCATTGAGTCGTTATAGCTTTGTAATTATTGTTATTAATAAGAATGATTGTATTTTACCATTATAAACCCAATGGCATAACAGAACTATTTCTTGCCTTTTGATGCCTTCATGAGGAAAAAATGGCTGTCTTTATAGTTTCTATCCTAATAAGGGGTTGTTTTCTAGGATCTAACCTTTGACCCGACTAGCATTGGGCCCATGTATCCGCCTCGGGGGTGCCCATGATTCGAAAGGCAGAACTCAAAGAACTGGACAGGCTGGAGCAACTCTGGCTCCATGCGACAGCCAACTCTCACCCCTCTTTGTCCCGCCAATTCTGGCTCGATCACGTCGCGCAGTTTCGTCGTGACTGCCGCCAGGCCAGTCTCTGCCTCGTATTTACAGGACGCCACAATGCCGTAGCCGAAGCATTCATTACTCTTCTTGACCGGGACCGCATAGCCTATCTCTGTGTCAGTCCAATATTTTCGGGCTGCGGCATTGGCGCCAGCCTGCTCTCCGCAGCGGGTAAAGGTAGGCTCCAACTGCAAACTGAGGTATTGAGGGAAAACCTCCGCACACGTTATTTCCTACAAAAACAAGGGTTTGTGGAAACCGGGCGGCGTTATATTGCTGAATACGGCCAGCACCTGATCCAGATGCGCTTCGATCGCACCCTGGATTAGCTCTTTATAGCCATGAGCCCTAGTCAAAAGCTTTTACTTATAACTGAAGCTTATTGATTCACTTCTTTTTATTGTTTCTACGCGACAAATTAAGCGGGTAGCATGCGTTCTACCCTAACTATCCTATGCGCTGATTTCTTATGGGACACCACGCTTCCACCAACACCGTGCAGTCTTTTTCCGACCGCTTCTTTCACCACGGTGCCGATTTGGCATCACTGAACAAGTCTTTTGTTGGGGCCAAGCCCAGCGAGATCATGCGGTTCACCATGGAAAAGGCACAAAACCCGGTAGTTTTTACAAACTTCCGCCCACTTGCGGTCGCTTTTCTGCACCTGGTCACCAAAACCAAGCCTGATATCCCAGTTATTTGGGTAGATCATGGATACAACACACCAGAAACCTACCGGCATATCGAAAATGTCGTGAGGACGCTGAACCTGAATCTGCGTACCTATTCACCCAAGATATCGGCAGCTCACTACAATGCGGTCTATGGTGGTATCCCGCAGTTGGATACCCCCGAGCATGACTTCTTCTCACGCACGGTAAAGCTTGAACCCTTTAATCGCGCAATGCAGGAGTTACAACCCGATGTCTGGTTGAATGGTATCCGCCACGATCAAAATGCCCATCGCAAAAATCTGGATGTGTTTACTCAAGGCAATCACGGCACCATTCGCGTAGCGCCGATGTTCCACCTAAAAGAAATTGATGTTGAAGAGTACGTTTACGAGAATGACCTTCCCGATAACGATATTTACTTTGATCCAACTAAAGGTGAGGAGCACCGGGAGTGCGGATTGCTGTTGGAAAAATAGAGTGGAATACTCGGTGAGGACTAGCGTGCTTCGCCTATCTCTTTAACAAGGCCTTCTATCCCAGCCATTAATAAAGTAAATACTTTTTGCGTATTTAACGAATAAAAAAATCTATTACAAAAGGCGAGTCTCGACTCGCTGTATTTTTTTCAAAAAGGAGACTCTTCTATTTACTTCTGCATAAATCCAGAAGAGTCCTTAAATTACTTATCATGCGATAGGCTAGGCGACTGCCCCTTTGGCGAGATGACCTCCTTTTTCCATGTAAATTTTCAGGTCCTTCAGCATTTGCTCAAATTGAGAGCCGGTCATCTTCTTCACCACAGGGCTCAACACACCTCCTAAAGCATTTAACTCCATATTTGCAGTGAAATTCACTGTTGTGCCTCCACCAACAGAGGGGCTTAATTTAAATTTAGATAAACTCTTTTTAACGGGGAATCCCGGTGGCGTATTTTTTGTTTCAACCGAGACATCCAGTTCATAGTTTTTCTCATCAAACCTTGTAATAGTTTCATCTGCGACAAGACCCGACGGTCCCTTATTTGTCAGCACACAAACCCGGCCTTCTACACTCGCATTTTCAACAGGTTTTCCTTCCTTAGCGAAGGAGTGAGGGATTAAAGTCATCCACTCAGAGGCTGTGTCAAAATCAACGGCAAGGACCTTCCAGACCTCATCAATTGGGCGGTCGATTGCGATTTCTCGGTTTACTTGGGCTTCTTTCATCTCTGATCTCCTGGGTTTCTCTACGGGAGTGCTATTGACGGAAGACAGATTAACTGGACACTATATGCAACGGAATACAGCAAAATAGGACAGTGTGTTGCATAAAGAGTCCATAGATTGGGGAGATATCCAGTTCTTTATCGCGGTAGCCAGGAGTAAGAGTGCTCGCAGCGTTGCTGACGACTTTAAAGTCAGCCATTCCACAGTTTCTCGCCGTATTGATGCCCTGGAGGAAAAGCTTCAGGCCAAGCTGTTTTATCGCAGCTCCAAAGGCTATCAGCTGACGGAGGATGGCAAAGCGATGCTCGACTATGCCCAATCGGCGGAGCAGTATCTAAATGCCGCGCAAAAGCATTTACAGGGAGGGAGTAACCAGCTCTCCGGGGAAGTTCGCATCACTATGCCGGATGTAGTCGCATCGCACTTAATTATCCCCTACCTAAATGACTTCTCACGTGCGTATCCAGAGATCAACGTACAGCTACTGGTTACTAGCCACGTTCTCGATTTGGAAAGTCACCAAGCCGACATAGCACTTCGTATTCTCCCCAAAGGCGGCGTAAATGTTTTGGATCGACTTGTTGCTCGCAAGCTCGCCGACCTACCCAGTTGCTGTTACGGTTCTCCAAGGTATATCGAGGAATCTGTACCTGACGATGGTCACTGGCTCGGCTGGAGTGGCGATGACGCCATATTGAATTGGGCCAAAGACACACCCTATCCACAGATGCCTTATCAGCACCAGATTAATCACGGCTTGATACAGCTAGAGGCAGTTAAGAGTGGACTGGGGCTGGCTAGGCTGCCCTGCTTTCTTGCAGATGGTGCTGAAGGAGTCATTCGGGTCCCTGGGGCTGCTCCATCCAGCCTGCATGAACTGTGGCTAGTCTCCAATCCAGAGCACCGCAATGTTATGCGTTTTAAGGTTTTTAGGGAGTTTATCGTGGAGTTATTTAGGAAGCTGGAAGATAAACTGGTAGGAAAGCTTTAGTTGAGGCAATTGGTATATTTCCGGACATAGTAAGTCTCTTTTACCGACTGACGCTATTGAACTATTCGATTTTTTAACTATTTATTATTATCTAAATTTGTCTGAGAGGGCAGCTGTTAAGCTTTTACATGGCTTTTGATAGGGAGAAAATTATAAATATCAAATTGATCGGAAGTCGTTTTTCAGGTGAAAACAATACTCCACAGTAATTCCTTATGTTGTTCACGTAAGGAATTACTGTGGGCTTATCGAATCCTATTACACGTCGAGGTTTTCTACCGCCAGGGCATTGGTCTCGATAAAGTCACGGCGTGGCTCTACCTGATCGCCCATCAAGGTGGTAAAGATCTGATCTGCTGCGATAGCATCTTCAACGGTTACCTGCAGCATACGACGGCTCTCTGGGTCCATGGTGGTTTCCCAAAGCTGCTCCGGGTTCATCTCACCTAGCCCCTTATAGCGCTGGATACCGTAGCCTCTGCGGCTCTCGCCCATCAGCCAGTCCATCACTTCAGGGAAGCTGCCAACAGGGTGCTGCTTCTCGCCGCGCTGGATAAAGGCACCCTCTTCCAATAGACCCACCATTTTCTCACCCAGAGCGCAGATAGATGCGTACTCAGCGGAATCGAAGAACTCGTGGTTAATCAGGTAGTCACTGCCAACACCGTGGGCCACGATATGGATATGGGGCAGGAATAGGCCGCGCTCGGTGTTCTCCTGAACCGTCACTTCGTGACGACGGGTTCCACCACTCTCTTCGTCACCGAGTTTCTCCTGGAGCTTCTCACTCCAAGCTGCGACTTTCTCCTGGGACTGGAGGTCTTCCTGAGACAAGTTGGGCAGGTAGATCATGCTGCGCAGCACTTCCTCAGGGTACAGACGCGACAGGCGGTCGATTGTCGCCAGTACGCTGCGGTACTCGCCTACCAGGCTTTCCAGGGAGGCACCAGAAAGCCCAGGGGCATCCTGGTTCACAAACAGCGTGGCGCCTTCCAGGGCGGCGTTAGTGAGGAACTGGGTTAGAGCGCCCTCATCCTTAAGGTACTGTTCCTGTTTGCCCTTGGAGATCTTATACAGCGGCGGCTGGGCGATGTAGATATGGCCCCGCTCGATCAGCTCCGGCATCTGGCGGAAGAAGAATGTGAGCAACAGGGTACGGATATGGGCTCCATCCACGTCAGCATCGGTCATGATGATGATGCTGTGGTAACGCAGCTTGTCCGGGTTGAATTCGCTCTTGCCGATGCCACAGCCCAGTGCGGTAATCAGGGTACCCACTTCGGCGCTGGAAAGCATTTTGTCGAAGCGCGCTTTTTCCACATTGAGGATCTTACCCTTCAGCGGCAGGATCGCCTGGGTGCGACGATCGCGGCCCTGCTTGGCAGAACCACCAGCGGAGTCACCCTCCACCAGGTAAATTTCAGATAGTGCCGGGTCTTTTTGCTGGCAGTCCGCCAGTTTCCCGGGCAGGCCGGCAATATCCAACGCTCCCTTGCGGCGAGTCATTTCGCGGGCCTTGCGGGCCGCCTCACGGGCTTTGGCCGCGTCGATCATCTTGGTGACGACAGATTTGGCTTCCTGTGGGTTCTCCATCAGGTAATCTGTGAAGTGGTGGCCCATCTCCTGCTCTACAGCGGGTTTCACTTCGGATGAAACCAGCTTGTCCTTGGTCTGGGAGGAGAATTTCGGGTCCGGAACCTTCACAGAGATAATCGCGGTGAGACCTTCCCTGGCGTCATCGCCAGTGGTGTTCACTTTGTCTTTCTTGCCCAGGCCTTCCCGCTCGATATAGCTGTTCAGGCCACGGGTCAGGGCTGCACGGAAGCCCGCCAGGTGGGTACCGCCATCGCGCTGGGGAATATTGTTGGTGTAGCAGAAGATGCTTTCCTGGAAGCTATCGTTCCACTGTAATGCCACCTCTACTGCAATTCCGTCTTCACGCTGGCTCTGGAAGTGCAGAACCTTGTTAATCGGGGTTTTGTTCTGGTTGAGGAACTCCACAAAGGCACTCAAACCACCTTCGTATTCATAGACCTCTTCCTTACCACTGCGCTCGTCCTTCAGGACAATACGCACACCGGAGTTCAGGAAGGACAGCTCGCGCAAGCGTTTGGCCAGCACGTCGAAATGGAATTCGATATTGCTGAAGGTATCCTCTGAGGGTTTGAAGTGCACTGTGGTGCCGGTGGTATCGCTGTCACCCACAACTTCCAGAGGTGCCTGGGGCACACCGTGGTGGTAGGTCTGCTCGTGGATCTTGCCACCGCGACGGATAATCAGCTTCAGCTCCTTGGACAGAGCGTTTACTACCGATACCCCTACCCCGTGCAGACCGCCGGAGACCTTGTAGGTGTTGTCATCAAATTTACCGCCCGCATGAAGGACGGTCATAATCACTTCTGCTGCAGAGACCCCCTCTTCCGGGTGAATCTCTGTTGGGATACCACGGCCATTGTCCGATACAGAAATGGACTCATCCGGGTGGATGGTTACACGGATCTCATCACAGTGGCCGGCCAGCGCTTCATCGATGGAGTTGTCAACCACCTCGAATACCATGTGGTGCAGACCGGTGCCATCATCGGTATCACCAATATACATTCCGGGGCGCTTGCGCACCGCATCCAGGCCTTTTAATACCTTGATACTGCTTGAGTCATAGCTTTGCTGCTCTGACATTTATTCGCTCCATTCAACTTATTGTGCGGCCGAAGCTTCGGCACTGATCTTCCCATGTTCCACGTGGAACACTTTTGGGCAATTCCAAGGGGCATCTAGCTGCCGCCAGGGGCGGCTTGTAGTGCCCTCCTCAATTCCGGTTACAAGCACCTGGCTGGCACAACGCCCTACCCAGTGCGCAAAAATCTGTTGATTGTATTCATCCAGCTCCGCTGGCAGATCGTCAACCAGGAATACCGGTTTCTCCCGGTGACGACACACCAATTGCGCCATAGCCGTTCGGACAGCACATACCAGCATCTTCTGCTGGCCACGGGATAAAACATTGTGCGCTGACTCTCCCGCAACGGTAAAACGGAGATCTGCCCTGTGAGGCCCAGTGCGGGTATGCCCTTGACTGAGATCACCCTCCCGAGACTCCCTAAGCGCCTCAGCCAGCTCGACCTCCTTTCGCCAACCACGCCGATAGCTTATATCCACTTTGTGTAACAGGCTAAGAGGCAACCCCACCAGAAGCGCGGTCACAGCCGCTCGCAGCTCATGGAATTGGCCCTGACGCAGGCTGTCTACCCTCTCGCCACTCTGAGCCAACTGATGCTCCCAAATCCCAATCGCATCAGCGTCGATTTTACCACGTCGCAACAAGGCATTTCGCTGCTTCAATGCGATTTGGTAGTTTTTCCATTCCTGCGCAAAAAGATGTTCCACGTGGAACACTGTCCAATCCAGAAGTCGCCTACGTACACCGGGCCCGCCATCCAGGGCGGAGAAGCTATCACTATTGATCAACTGCAAGGGCAGACAACTGGCGAGCTGTGAACTGGACTCAGCTGCCGTCTGGTTGATACGCACACGACCACTACCGTTGGCCAGACGTTCAACACCGAGGTTGAGCCCCGTATCCAGCTGGGTAAAAACCGTAAGTCCGGGCTGATCATGTTGAATAACAGATTTATGCTGACGAGATCTAAAGGAGCGACCTGTAGCCAACATATGTACAGTTTCAAGGACTGAAGTTTTGCCACTCCCATTTACACCACAGAACAGGTTTACTCCTGCGTCCAAAAACAGGTCAGCTTGAGAGATATTACGAAAATTGGAGATCAGAAGACGGGTCAGTGCCATAGACCCTTCTCCTCGCTAGCCGGGGGAATGCCAGCCGCAAGATTCTGAAAAAACAAAGGGACCACCTGTCCATGATACAAAGCGGTCCCCTCTCGAAAGTGAGCCAAGCTTCTCAGCCTGAGTCTTATAGGCGCATCGGCATAATCACATAGAGGGCATCGCCCTCCTCAGGCTGCTGCAACAGCGCACTGCTGTTGGCATCCGCCAGACTGATGCGGATTTGGTCACTGTGGATTGCACCGGTAACATCCAGGAGATAAGAAACATTAAAGCCAATCTCCATAGGCTCTCCCACATAATCCACCAACATCTGCTCCTCAGCCTCCTCCTGTTCAGGGTTGTTGGCAATAATTTGCAGTAACCCCTCGGAAACCTGTAAGCGTACACCGCGATATTTCTCGTTAGAGAGAATGGCCGCACGGGAGAATGCCTGGCGCAGCCCCTGGCGATCGGCATAAACAACATTGCCTGCACCTCGTGGCAGAACGCGCTCGTAATCCGGAAACTTGCCATCCACCAATTTGGAGGTAAACGTAAACTGGCCACTAACAACACGGATATGGTTATTACCCAGTACCACCTGCGCCTGGGTATCAGTGTCCTCTAGCAGACGACCAAGTTCCAGTACACCCTTACGGGGAACAATAGCTTGTATCGGAGTTGAAACATTTAATCCCGGCGCATCCCGATCACAGAGGGCCAGCCGGTGACCGTCAGTGGCGACGGCACGAAGTTGCTGTGGGCGGCACTCGAGCAATAAGCCATTCAGGTAATAGCGGACATCTTGCTGAGCCATGGCAAAGCTAGTCGCTTCAATAAGGCGGCGGATCTCACGCTGGGAGATGTCGAAACGTGTTTGGGCGCTTGCTTCCTCCTGATTGGGGAAGTCGGCAGCAGGCAGGGTTGATAACTGGAAACGGCTGCGCCCACTGCGCAGCACCAGGCGCTCACCATCGCGCTCAAATTTTAATTCAGCACCATCGGGCAAAGATCGGCAGATATCCAACAATTTACGTGCTGGGACTGTCACCTCACCTTCCATCTCCACACCGTCCACCGGCAGGCGGCCAACAATCTCAACCTCGAGATCAGTCCCAGTCAGGGACAGCTCTTGCCCCTGTAATTGCATCAATACATTGGCCAGGACCGGCAAAGTCTGGCGCTTCTCGACAACGCCGGCTACCAGTTGTAGCGGTTTCAGCAGGGCGTCCCGGCTTACATTGAATTTCATCGGTAGTTTCGCCTTGTTTGTCAGTTATTCGATTAAGTGGTCAACGACCGTGTCAGTAACTTTACGTCCTCACGGATATCCGCGTCGGACTCCTGCAGTTCGCGGATTTTACGGCAAGCGTGCAGGACAGTTGTATGATCCCGCCCGCCGAAGGCATCGCCGATCTCCGGCAAACTATGATTGGTGAGCTCCTTGGCCAATGACATGGCAACCTGGCGCGGCCGCGCGACGGAACGACTGCGTCTTTTAGAGAGCAGGTCCGCTACCTTAATCTTGTAGTATTCGGCAACCACTCGCTGAATATTGTCCACGCTTACTAATCGGTCTTGCAGGGCCAATAAGTCCTTTAAAGCCTCACGCACCAGAACATCATCAATTGCACGACCGGTAAACTGGGCATTTGCAATCACCCTGCGCAGAGCGCCTTCCAGTTCCCGGACGTTGGACCGGATACGCTGAGCAATAAAGAAAGCAGAATCGTGCGGCAATTCCACACCAAATTGCTCGGCTTTCTTCATTAATATTGCCACGCGAGTCTCCAGTTCCGGAGGCTCCACGGCTACAGTCAATCCCCAGCCAAAACGTGACTTGAGACGTTCTTCGAGGCCATCGATCTCCTTGGGGTAGCGGTCGCAAGTCAGAATAATTTGCTGCCCGCCCTCAAGAAGTGCATTGAAAGTGTGGAAAAACTCCTCCTGGGAGCGCTCCTTACCCGCAAAAAACTGAATATCGTCAATCAGCAGGGCATCAACAGAACGGTAATAGCGTTTGAAATCACTAATCGCATTAAGCTGCAGCGCCTTTACCATATCCGCTACAAAACGCTCGGAATGCAGGTAAACCACTTTGGCATTGGGATTACGCTCTAACAGGGCATTACCGACCGCATGCATCAAGTGTGTTTTACCAAGGCCGACGCCACCATATATAAAGAGTGGGTTATAAGCTCCACCGGGGTTATCGGAAATCTGCTGCGCAGCCGCAAGGCCAAGTTGATTAGATTTACCCTCAACAAAAGATTTAAAGGTGAAGTTACGGTTGAGCGAACTGCCATGTTTGATAGCCCCCTCTACCTCCACCTGGCGCGCCGGCGGTTCTGGAATTGAGCGTGCCATCTCACCCATAGCCGGAGGGCGCAGATCAGTGAGTGCCAGTTCCCCTGTCGTCATCTGCTCCGCAGTAGCCTCCTCTGCCACGGCCGGATGAGGGGTACCTCGCAAACCACTTCCAAAGGCTCCAACCGGCATGGGTTGCACGGGTAATGAAGAGGTCGCTGCAGATAGTGGGGAAGATGCTGTTGAAGACGGTGGTGGACTATGCCAATTGCCATTAGATGCCAAACCGCCGCGAGCCGCTGAAGTATCTGGTGATGCTGGTATAGCCGACGGTACCTTAGGAGGTATAGGTGTAGACGTCGGTACTGGTGACGGTGCGGGCTCGGCCATAGTTCGATTACGCTGAAAACGCGCAGGGCGGCGCGCAGTAATTTCCAGGGCCACCTGCAGTGGCTGACCGGGAGAAAACTGATGCACGAGTTCACGGATACGATTCAGGAATTTTCCGCCAACCCAGTCCAACACGAAGCGGTTCGGCGCGATCAGGCGCAACTCGCCCTCCGCACATGCGGGATTGACGCGTAACGGTCTGATCCAGGTATTGAACTGCTGCGACGGTAGCTCGTCCTGCAAACAACCAGCGCACTGCTTCCAAACGGATTCAGTCAAGAAACCCCCCAAAACCCCAATATGGTAAGACCACTGAGAAAACGGCAAGACCGGACAAAGAAACGTCCGAGGCCGTCAAAATAAGATCGGCGCAGTATACCTTTCTAGCAGTAGGTTATCCACAAGAAAGGATACCTCTGTTGAAAAATAAGCGTAAAAAAGTCCACACAATCAAGTAATTGAACAACAATTAATCAGCTGTTTGGCTAAGACATAAAAAATTATCCACAGATACCTGTGCATATCTTGGGATCAATCAGTGGGCATCGCGAGATACTTCAAGCGCCTCAAGGGCTTGATAAATTGACGGGAAATAGAACGCAAAATTTGTCAGCGAAGGAATCGAATTTCCCCTGCCAGTGCGTTGCTTTCACTGCTGCCTTTCTATACAATCCGCGGCCTTCGCAGCGCGTAGCTCCGTCTGCCCCGGCTTTGTGCCGGACCGGAGTCCAGGCCGCGGCCGGGGATGGTCCCGAGAAACTTCGAACACAAAGTCTCAGGTAGCAAGACTATGAAACGCACATTTCAACCCAGCAACTTGAAGCGCAAACGCACTCACGGTTTCCGCGCTCGTATGGCAACCAAAAACGGCCGTAAAATCCTGGCCCGCCGTCGCGCTAAAGGCCGCAAAGTACTGTCTGCATAATATCTCTTCTTTTTAGAGATTCTCCCTATGCAGCAGGTGCGCAGCAGCTTTGGATTTGCCAAGACTCTGCGCCTGCTTAATGCGGCGCAGTATCGCAAGGTTTTCAATGAAAACGTTGTGCGCGCCGCGCACCCCCACCTCCTGATCCTCGCATGCCCCAGTGATTCTGAGCATCCGCGCCTCGGCTTGGTAATTGCCAAGAAGCATGTGCGCAACGCCTCCGACCGCAATCGAATCAAGCGAATTACCCGAGAAACCTTCCGCTTGCAGCAACACCAGTTGCCGCCGCTGGATGCTGTAGTATTGGCTCGCCCGGGGGTTGCAGATCTGGATAAGGCCGCACTGGCGAAGACACTAAACAAGCTCTGGCGCAAGCTGGCCAAGCGCGCGCAACAGCCACAATCGAAGTCATGAAGTGGCTACTGATCAAGCTGATACACGTCTACCGCTATCTGGCCAGCCCATGGGTAGGTAACCAGTGCCGCTTTTACCCAACCTGCTCGCGATACTCCGAAGAGGCGATTGAAACTCACGGAGCCTTAAAGGGGGGTTATTTAACTGCGCGCCGCCTTATAAAATGCCACCCCTGGCACCCTGGTGGACTGGACCCAGTTCCCCCCACCAAACACAAGAACACGCTCTAGGTATTAAGATGGATTGGCAACGCTATACGCTGCTCGGTGGAATTCTCGCGGTTCTCCTCGCACTTATCTTCCAGTGGAATGCATTTCAAGAGCAGCACACTCCTGAACTCGACCGCGAAACCATAGTTCACAACGATATACAGAGCGGCAACCAAATCCCGGCGCAGACCAGCGAAAACGGCAATGGCGATGTACCCCAACTGGAGTCTCAAGCGCCAGCAGAGACAGGCACCGAGGGCGGCCAACGCACGCTCATCAATGTCACCACCGACGTCTTTGATCTGCTCATTGATCCTCGTGGCGGTGATATCGTAAAAGTGGCCCTGCGACAGTTCCAAGAAAAACTGGATACGCCTGACCAGCCCTTAATCCTGTTAAACCAGACCCGCTATCACACCTATATCGCCCAGAGTGGTCTGATCGGTAACAACGGCACCGATAGCGCCGCTGGCCGCCCCCTATTTAAGGTTGAAAAGACCAACTACGCCATGGTCGAAGGGCAGGATCAGCTGATTGTGGACCTGACCCTGCAGCAAGAAGGTGCAAATATCACCAAACGCTACACCTTCAAACGTGGTGACTACCTCGTTCAGGTGGCCTACCTGGTAGATAACACCAGCGCCAAGCCTTGGTCTGCCGCCATGTTTGGCCAGATCAAGCGCGATGCCAGTGAGCCGGTGACCGATACCGGTTTTGGTATGTCACCCTTCCTCGGTGCCGCTCTTCACACCAACGAAGAAAATTACTTCAAGCAGGATTTTGAAGAAATCGCCGAGAAACCCACCCGCACCACAGTGGAAGGCGGTTGGGTAGCCATGGTGCAGCACTATTTCCTTAGCGCCTGGATTCCCCCACAGGATGAACGCAACACTTTTGAGCTGCGCGAATTGTCCAACGGACTCTTCCGTATGGGCTTCACCGCCCAGCCGGTACAAATCCCCGCCGCGACTCAGGGCGAGCTGAGCGCTTCCTTCTATGCCGGCCCCAAGGATGTCTACCGCCTGGAGGAGATCTCACCCTATCTGGACCTGACCGTGGATTACGGCTGGCTGTGGTGGATTGCCAAACCGCTGTTCCGCGTACTGCACTTTATTCAGGAGCATATTGTCAGCAACTGGGGCTGGGCGATTATCCTGCTCACCGTATTTATCAAGACTCTGCTGCTGCCTTTATCCGCCGCAGGCACCAAGTCCATGGCTCGTATGCGCAAGTTTGCGCCGCAGATGAAAAAACTGCAGGAGCAATACAAGGACAACCGGCAGAAACTCGCGGAGGAGACCATGAAGCTCTACCGCCGGGAGAAGATCAATCCAATGGGCGGCTGTTTGCCAATCCTGTTACAGATGCCGGTATTTATCGCGCTCTACTGGATGCTCACTGAAACTGTGGAGCTGCGCCATGCACCCTGGATTTTCTGGATTCACGATCTATCGGCAAAGGATCCTTACTTTATTCTGCCGGTTCTGATGGGTGCCTCCATGTGGTTTATGCAGAAGCTAAACCCAGCCCCTACTGACCCCACCCAGGCACGTATCATGCAGCTGATGCCAGTAATGATGACCGTGTTTTTCCTGTGGTTCCCGGCCGGCCTGGTACTCTACTGGATTGCCAACAACCTGATCACTATCGGCCAGACCTGGTATATCAACAAGCAGGTAGATGCCGGAAAGTACTGATCTACCCACAGCAAGCACTATTAACAAGGGCCGCAAAAGCGGCCCTTTTCCGTTCTGTCGAGTACACTCTGCCGATGACACAACAAAGCCTCAATCGCGAAACTATCGCCGCCGTCGCCACCGCCCCTGGGCGCGGTGGCATTGGTATTATCCGTCTCTCCGGCGCCAATGCCCTGCAAGTTGCCCAAAAAATCTGCGGAGCAAAGCCCCTGGAGCCCCGCTATGTCCACTACCGGAATTTTTATCATGGCGAACAACTGATTGATCAGGGCCTGGCTCTGTTCTTTCCCGGCCCCAACTCTTTCACTGGAGAAGATGTGGTCGAACTCCAGGGGCATGGAGGCCCGGTTATTCTCGACCAATTGCTACAGGCAGCCATTGAACAGGGGGCACGCCAGGCACGCCCTGGCGAATTCTCTGAACGGGCTTTTCTCAACGACAAAATAGACCTTACCCAAGCCGAGGCCATCGCCGATCTAATCGATGCAGGCAGCTCCCAGGCAGCGCGCAACGCCATGCGCTCACTACAGGGGGCTTTTTCCGAGAAGATTGAGGACCTGGTAGAGAGCCTCACCCACCTTCGTATCTATGTTGAAGCGGCCATCGACTTTCCGGAAGAGGAAATCGACTTCCTCGCCGATGGCAAGGTCGCCGCAGATATTGAAGCTCTACTAGCCCAGGTCACATCGGTAGAAGTTCAGGCCCGTCAGGGCGCCATCATGCGAGAGGGTATGCGGGTGGCCATCGCTGGTCGCCCAAATGCGGGAAAATCCAGCCTGTTAAACGCCCTCGCAGGGCACGATGCAGCTATCGTTACGGATATTGCCGGTACCACCAGGGATATCTTGCGCGAACATATCCACATTGATGGAATGCCCCTGCAATTTGCCGATACCGCTGGCCTGCGCGATGCACCAGATAAAGTCGAACAGATCGGAATTGAGCGTGCCTGGGTGGAAATACACCAGGCCGACCGAGTCCTATTGGTAATGGATGCAGAACAGCTGCACTCCCTGAATCCTACTGAGGCCTGGCCCGAATTCACCAATCAGCTAAACGACCTTAGCAAGCTGACATTGATTTTAAATAAGATTGACCTCACCGAATACAGTGCTGGCCTGCAAGCACATACCGAAGGCGTACCTGTCATCGCTATCAGCGCTAAGACAGGCGCGGGCCTCGATAGCCTAAGGGAGCACCTAAAGCAGAGCATCGGATTTAGCGGTGCAGCAGAAGGTAATTTCAGTGCCAGGCGCCGGCACCTGGACGCCCTGGATCGCGCTAAGGCCTTTATTGAGCAGGGACAGCAACAATTGCACTCTAGTGGGGCTGGAGAACTGCTAGCAGAGGACCTACGCCAAGCCCAACAGGCATTGGGTGAAATCACCGGGACAGTCAGCGCTGACGAACTTCTGGGCAAGATATTTGGCAGCTTCTGTATCGGCAAATAGTAAGCTGCCTGCTTCTCGCCGGTTTACTCTACACGGGGAGTGACCAAGAACTCCCCTTTATCCCCCGTATTTCCCCAGCTTATCTTCCCTGGCACAACATCCACACCCCCTGTACACAGGAAAACCTCAGAATTATTGAGGTGAATTAATTCTATCCCCACTTTTCCCGGACTTTTCCCCTGAACTCATTACACAGTCTGCTATGCAATGCCGCGAGGAAAGCAACCTCTGAGTATTCCATCAGCTTCCTCTCTCGGTAAGTTATACATGTCCACGGGGATTTCCCGTGGATAAAACTATTAATCCGCATCTCACGGCTAACTCACATCCTTGAGTCCTTATATTCACAGGTTTATACATTATTCAAGATTACACACAGGTATCCCTCGTAGAACCTTGGCAAAATCCCACCGACCCTAGTCGAAAAAATACTAGTGTGAGCAAAAAAGGGGATAAATACCCGTAAAGATGGCTAATCATATGATGATAACTTTGAGCCTAAGACTCGATACGCAAAGTTATCCCAAGTTTCCACAACGCCATACCCTACTTGCACCCCCTACTACCAAGGGGTTTAAACTGTAGTTTTACTTGATGTAACCCATTGATTTTAATGATTTTTTTTGTTTTATACCGCATTCCAAACGCGCTAATAAAAACAATAAAATCAAAACACTTCATATAAGAGATATATTCATTCTTTAATAAGAGCATTTAGAGATAAGTAATCTTTCATTCAAAAGGGCCTAAGCAAGACTCAATTTCCGCCTTGCTGGATAGGGAGCTCATACAAAGTATCTGAGAGTGAGAAAGATAAAAGACCAGCTATGACAAACAGCTAATTGCTGAGGGGCGTACACTGACTATAAAATGTGCGCCCCCAGTTGTAACCAGTAGCAGCCACTATGGATTTCCCCAAAAACTATGATGTAATCGTGATCGGCGGAGGCCACGCAGGTACTGAAGCCTCCCTGGCAGCCGCGCGAATGGGAGCTTCTACCCTGCTGCTGACTCACAATATCGAGACTCTTGGGCAAATGTCCTGCAACCCGGCCATAGGTGGCATCGGCAAGAGTCATCTCGTTAAGGAAGTCGATGCCCTCGGTGGTGCTATGGCAGCGGCAACAGACCTGGGCGGAATCCAGTTCCGGGTCCTCAATGCCCGCAAAGGTCCTGCGGTAAGGGCAACTCGGGCCCAGGCCGATAGAGCCCTGTATCGCGCTGCTATCCGTTCGATCCTGGAGGCACAGGAAAACCTGGAGATCTTCCAGCAAGCGGCGGATGACCTGATTGTCGAAGGTGAACGCGTTGTGGGCGTTGTCACCAATGCAGGTGTGCGCTTTCGCGCCAAGACAGTGGTACTGACCGCCGGGACTTTCCTCGGTGGGCGTATACATATCGGCTTGGATAACCACGCCGGCGGTCGCGCTGGAGACCCGCCCTCGATTGCCCTTGCAGATCGTCTGCGGGAACTGCCTTTCCGCGTCGACCGCCTCAAAACCGGCACCCCTCCCCGTATTGATGCCCGCTCGGTAGATTTCAGCGAGCTGGAGGAACAGTGGGGAGATAGCCCCACACCGGTGATGTCTTATTTGGGCAGCCGCGATCAGCACCCGCGCCAGGTCTGCTGCTGGATTACCCACACCAATGCCCGCACCCATGAAATTATCCAGGGTGGGCTCGATCGCTCGCCCATGTATTCCGGCGTGATTGAAGGGATTGGCCCGCGCTACTGTCCCTCCATCGAAGACAAGGTGCACCGCTTTGCGGACAAAGATAGCCACCAGGTGTTTATCGAGCCGGAAGGGTTGACCACCAACGAGCTGTACCCCAATGGTATTTCCACCAGCCTGCCCTTCGACGTACAGATTGAGCTGGTGCACTCCATCAAAGGCTTTGAAAAGGCGCATATCACTCGCCCTGGCTATGCAATTGAGTACGATTTCTTCGACCCGCGCGACCTTTTGCCGTCCCTGCAAACCAAATTTATCCAGGGGCTCTACTTTGCCGGACAGATCAATGGCACCACCGGCTACGAGGAAGCGGCTGCCCAGGGACTTCTGGCTGGCGCCAACGCCGCCCTACAGGCCCAGGAGCGCGAAGTCTGGTCCCCGCGTCGGGATGAAGCCTACCTGGGCGTGCTTGTGGATGATTTGATCACCAGTGGTACCAAAGAGCCCTACCGCATGTTTACCAGCCGCGCGGAATATCGCTTGCTGCTCCGTGAGGACAATGCTGACCTGCGTCTGACTGAAAAAGGCCGCGAATTGGGCCTGGTCAACGATACCCGTTGGGCCGCGTTCAGTGAAAAGCGCGAGGCGATCGCCCGGGAAACCCAGCGACTGCAAGATACCTGGGTGCACCCAAAGACGCCCCAGGCCGCCTCCGTAGAAACCAAACTGCCACAGCCATTGGCGCGGGAGTACAGCCTGATGGACCTGCTGCGCCGTCCGGAACTGGGCTATCAGGATGTGGCGGGCCTCAAAGGGGAAGCGGTAACCGACGAGCAGGTTGCCGAACAGGTGGAAATTTCGGCCAAGTACGCCGGCTATATCGATCGCCAGCGCGAGGAAATTGAGCGCTTGCAGGCCTACGAAGATACCCCGATCCCGGCGGACTTCGACTACAGCGATATTTCCGGTCTATCCAATGAGGTTAAGCAAAAGCTGGGAGAGACCCGCCCGGATACCCTGGCGCGGGCCTCGCGGATACCGGGCGTGACGCCCGCATCCATATCCCTGCTGCTGATCCAGTTGAAAAAGCGCGGGCTGCTCAAGCGCAAAAAAGCGGTATAAATCGGTTGTCCACAGGGTATCCCGCGAGGCCCTGCGGGGTTTGAATTTCGCGGGACTACTGGGGGATAGACCCATTTCTCACTCAATGGAACAGTTTCGTCCGCGCCTGTTAGAGGCGGCGGCACAGATGTCGGTGACACTCAGTGACCGGCAGCAGGATCAGCTACTGGAATACCTGGCGCTTTTTGCCCGCTGGAACAATGCCTACAACCTGTCCGCCATACGCGACCCGGAGCAGATGCTGGAGCGCCATATTATCGACAGCCTCAGTGTGGTAAATCTCTGTGGCGAAGGCTCTTTAATCGATGTGGGTAGCGGAGGCGGCCTGCCGGGAATTCCCCTGGCAATTGTGCATCCGGAGCGCGCCATCACCTTGCTCGACAGCAATGGCAAGAAGACCCGCTTCCTGTTCCAGGTGGCCAGCACCCTGCCCCTGCCCAATATCACGGTAGTCAATGAGCGGGTAGAAGCCTTTGTGCCAGATCAGCCTTTTGCCGGTGTGGTTTCCCGCGCCTTTGCCTCCATCGAGGATATGGTCAATGGCAGTGAGCACATGTTGGCACCCAAGGGTCGTTTTTATGCCATGAAGGGCAAGCTGCCTGAGGATGAGTTGAGCGCTCTGCCAAAAGGCATTAAGGTCGAGCAGGTGCACCGGTTGTCGGTGCCCGGCTGCGACGGTGAGCGACATATGATTCAGCTCTGTCGCACAGAATAAGATGATAGTTTGGCGGGTTTATCGCCCGCCCAATCCTGCTCCCCTATCGTGGGGCACAACAGCCGCCGCCCGAAGCCGAGCCGGCGTCGGGGCAAACGCACCCGGAAACAACAAAGGACAAGAATCTTGAGCAAGATATTTGCTGTGGCCAACCAGAAAGGCGGGGTTGGCAAGACCACTACCTGCGTCAACCTGGCCGCATCTTTGGTTGCCAACAAGCGGCGCGTATTGCTGATCGATCTGGACCCCCAGGGCAATGCCACCATGGGCAGTGGTGTGGATAAAAGTGACCTGGAGGTGTCCGGTTACGATGTGCTGGCCGCTGAATTACCCGTTGAGCAGGCCATTGTATCCACAGAGAGCGGTTTTGATTTGATCCCGGGCAACGGTGACCTGTCTGCGGCAGAGGTGGAGTTGCTGAATCTGGAGGGGCGCGAATCCCGCCTGCGCCGCGCCCTGGCTGCGGTGAGCAATCGTTATGACTACGTGATTATCGACTGTCCGCCATCGTTGAATATGCTGACGGTAAACGCCCTCTGTGCAGCTCACGGCGTATTGATTCCCATGCAGTGTGAATACTATGCCCTGGAGGGGTTATCAGCACTGGTGGATACCATCACCCAGATCCAGCAGGCCGCCAATCCGGACCTGAAAATCGAGGGCATCTTGCGCACTATGTACGATCCGCGCAACAGTCTCACCAGCGAAGTGTCGGCGCAGTTGCAGGAGTTTTTCGGCGATCGCCTGTATCGAACCTGTATCCCGCGCAATGTCCGTTTGGCAGAGGCTCCCAGCTTCGGCAAGCCGGCGCTGGATTACGACCGCCATTCGAAAGGGGCTATTGCCTACCTGGCACTGGCTTGCGAAATCAATCGCCGCCATCCCGCCAATCCATCTTCCAATAAGAAAAGCCGCCCTGTGGCGGAAGCCGTATAAGGGGTAATTACTATGGCCGCCAAACGCAAAGGACTGGGCCGGGGTTTATCCCACCTGATCAGCAATAAAAACAGCACCGCGATCGCCGAGGCTACCGGTGAAGCTGAAACCGAAACCGCCGTGGTCGACGGTGAGTTGAAGGAGTTGCCGATAGAGTTTTTGCAGCGCGGCCGCTACCAGCCACGCCGGGATTTTCCACAGGAATCCCTGCAAGAGCTGGCGGACTCGATACGCGCCCAGGGCATTATGCAGCCGATCGTCGTGCGCGGTATCGGTGAGCAGAGCTATGAAATCATCGCCGGTGAACGGCGCTGGCGCGCGGCCCAATTGGCGGGACTGGAGAAAGTGCCGGCACTGGTGCGCAGCGTTTCCGATGAAGCGGCCATCGCTATGGCGCTGATTGAAAATATCCAGCGCGAAGACCTGAATCCGGTAGAGGAAGCTGTAGCCCTCAAGCGTTTACAGGATGAGTTCAAGCTGACCCAGCAGGAAGTGGCCGATGCGGTGGGCAAATCCCGAACTGCCGTGACCAACTTACTGCGCTTATTGAGCCTCAGCGAAGAGGTGCGCACTTTCCTGGAGCGTGGCGATTTGGAGTTGGGCCACGCCAAAGCATTGCTCGGTCTCTCCGGTGCCACCCAGCGTTCTGCCGCGCGCCAGGTAGTCGAGCGCAGCCTCACCGTGCGCCAGACAGAGGCGCTGGTGCGCCGCTTGCAGCAGCCAGCTGCGCCTGCGCCGGAAAAAGCTAAGCCCGATCCCAATATCCGCCGCCTTACCGAGCGCCTGGCAGAAAAAGTCGGTGTGCCCGTGTCTATCGATCATAACGATAAGGGCAATGGTCGCCTGGTGCTCAAATACACGACCTTGGAAGAGCTGGACGGAATCCTAGCCCATCTGGGTTACGCCGAAGATTGAGCCAACAAAGAAATGCGCGCCCTGGTGGCGCGCGCAATAACTGTTGGCAAATACTCACTGCGCTGGGCAATTCCGCCCAAAACCTCCCGAAAATCAAATAAGTTGGCGACATTTGCCGGTTGAATCGGCGATGCTGTTGCAGCATAATTCGCACGCCCAAATTTTGGGCGGACAGCGCAAAAAAGTCGGCTTATCCCGTCTATGACAAAACCCCCGGTATTACGAATAGCCGCGGTACAGCTTTTGCTGGTATCGGTGGCCAGTGCGGTACTGCACTTGAGTGGCAAACCGGTGACGGCGCTCTCCGTATTTATTGGTGGTGCATTGTGTGCACTGCCTGGCGCATATTTTGGCAGGCGCGCCTTTCGCGACAGCGGTGCGCGCGCGGCCCCTCGTGTGGTAGGTAATTTCTACCGCGCGGAAACCGGCAAATTTATATTGACCATGGCAGGTTTTGCAGCGGTGTTTGCCACCGTCAAGCCAATAAATGCTGCGGCGCTTTTTATTAGCTACGCCCTCTGTGTAATCGTGCAGTGGATTTTGGTAGCGCGCATGGTCCGCTAGCCGGTGGATAAGAAAAAAGAATTCTTACTTTTACGATTGTTGAGGAACTATGGCAGGCGAAGCTCAAACCGCGACGGCGTATATCCAACACCACCTGCAAAATATGACTTATGGCAAGCTGCCGGCCGGGTATACCCGTGCCGATGGCACTGTGCTCAATGAGTCTACATGGACTATGGCGCATTCCTCCCAGGAAGCTGCGGATATGGGCTTTTGGGCCCTGCACGTAGATACCTTGGGTTGGTCTATCGGCCTCGGTCTGATTTTCTGCTTCCTGTTTGCCCGCGCGGCTAGGAAGGCCAGTGTGGACAGACCCACCGGGTTCCAGAGCTTTGTGGAGCTGGTAACCGAGTTTATTGACAAGCTGGTTAGGGAAACCTTCCCCCACCGCAACACAATGGTAGCCCCTATGGCGCTGACCATCTTTGTGTGGGTGTTCCTGATGAACCTGATGGACCTGGTACCGGTGGACTGGCTGCCGATGGCTGCCGCCAAGATCTCCGGAAATGATCACCTTTTCTTTAAAGTGGTTCCAACCACTGACCCCAACGCCACCTTGGGTATGGCTCTGGCGGTATTTGCGCTGATGATTTTCTTCAGTATTCGCGAAAAAGGTGCACTCGGCTTCCTAAAAGAGCTGACTCTGCACCCTTTCCATACCGGCAAGTTGTTCTTTGACATTCTGCTGATCCCGGTGAACTTCCTGTTGGAAGCTGTTTCTCTCATTGCCAAGCCGATCTCCCTGGGCCTGCGACTGTTCGGAAACCTCTATGCCGGTGAGATGATCTTTATCCTGATCGCGATTGTCTTCGGTGTGGGTGTCCTCGGCTTTATCGGTGCGGGTCTCCTGCATATGGGCTGGGCGATCTTCCATGTGCTGGTGATCATCCTTCAGGCGTTCGTATTTATGGTATTGAGCACCGTGTACATGGCGATGGCGCACCATCGCGACGATGAACACGAGCACGATCAATAAGTTTTTAACCCTTTTTTCGACCTCTACAACAACTCTTTAACTTTGATTTGGAGAACACAATGGAAGCATTAGGTCTGGTTTACATCGCAAGTGCACTGCTGATCGGTCTGGGCGCCCTGGGCACCGCTATCGGTTTCGGTACTCTGGGTGGCAAACTGCTGGAAGGTTCCGCCCGTCAGCCTGAACAGGCCCCGGCTCTGCAGGGCAAAATGTTCCTGATGGCAGGTCTGCTTGACGCGGTTCCGATGATCGGTGTTGGTATCGCTATGTACCTGATCTTCGCCGTAGCTCCTGGTCTGGTTTAATTACGCCGTTCCAATTGCCCTTAACCCTATTTAAAGAGCAAGAGGTGTCGGTGTGAATATCAACCTGACTCTAATCGGCCAGTCGATTACTTTCCTGTTTTTCGTCTGGTTTTGCTGGAAGTTTGTTTGGCCGCCACTTTTGGGCGTGATGAAAGAGCGTGAGCAGAAGATCGCAGATGGTCTCGCTGACGCCGAACACGCGCAGAAGGATCTGGAACTGGCCAAGCGCAAAGCTGCCGAGCAGTTGAAGGAAGCCAAAGATCAGGCTAACGAGATTATCGATGGTGCCAACAAGCGCGCCAATCAGATTCTCGATGAAGCCAAGCAAGCGGCGCAGTCTGAAGGCGATCGTCTCAAGATTGCCGCTAAAGCTGAGATCGACCAGGAAGTGAATCGCGCGAAAGAGCAACTGCGCAGCCGCGTGGCAGATCTGTCTGTCCTTGGTGCGGAGAAGATTCTTGCGGTCAATATCGACGCTAAAGCGCACAACGACCTGATCGATAAACTGGCAGCCGAGCTGTAAGCGAGGAACCCCATGGCGGAACTCAGCACACTGGCCCGGCCCTACGCTAAAGCCGCATTTACCTATGCGCAGCAAGCCTCCGACCTCAGCGGTTGGAGCACTGCGCTGGAAACCGCGGCGGCGGTCAGCCAGAACAAAAAAGTGCGTGAGCTGCTGGATAACCCACAGCTCACCAGTGAAGAGCGCGCAGATAAATTCCTGTCGATCTGTTCAGACGAGCTCGGCGAGCACGGAAAGAACTTCATCCGGTTGCTGGCGGAAAACCACCGTCTGCAGCTGCTGCCGGAAATTTCCGAGTTGTTCGAAGAGCTGAAAGCGCGGGCAGAAGCCACCCTCGAGGTGGAAGTTGTTTCCGCACACGCCTTGAGCGACGCGCAGGCGCAAGAGCTGGGCCAGAAACTCAGCAAGAAGTTTGAACGCGAAATACATCTGCACAGCTCGGTGGACGAGAGCCTGCTGGGCGGCGCGATCATCCGCGCCGGTGATACAGTCATCGACGGTACCGTACGCGGCCGTCTGGCCAAGCTCGCCGAGGCGATGAACTCCTAAATTACTCTCCCCACCGGCACTAGCCGGCGGGGGACTTGAGGAACAGAGCATGCAGCAACTGAATCCCTCTGAGATCAGTGAAATCATCAAGAGCCGCATCGAAAATCTCGATGTGAGCACTGAAGCCCAAAATGAGGGCACTATTGTTTCCGTATCCGACGGCATCATCCGCATCCACGGCCTGGCCGATGTGATGTACGGTGAGATGATCGAGTTCGAAGGCGGCGTTTACGGTATGGCGCTGAACCTGGAGCGCGACTCCGTTGGTGCTGTAATCCTGGGCGACTACAAGGCGCTGGCTGAAGGCCAGAAATGTCGTTGTACCGGCCGTATCCTGGAAACCCCGGTTGGTCCGGAACTACTCGGCCGCGTTGTAGACGCGCTGGGTAACCCGATCGACGGTAAGGGCCCGCTGAATAACAAGCTGACCGATGCGGTGGAAAAAGTAGCGCCTGGCGTTATCGCCCGTCAATCCGTTGACCAGCCTGTACAAACCGGTTTGAAAGCGGTTGATACGATGATCCCGATTGGCCGTGGCCAGCGTGAGCTGATCATCGGTGACCGTCAGATCGGTAAGACTGCTGTGGCGATCGACGCCATCATCAACCAGAAAGGCACTGGCGTTAAGTGTATCTACGTTGCCGTGGGCCAGAAGCAGTCCTCTATTGCCAACGTAGTGCGCAAGCTCGAGGAGCACGGCGCTATGGACCACACCATCGTAGTCGCCGCTGGCGCCGCCGATCCGGCTGCGATGCAGTTCCTGGCTCCCTACGTCGGCTGTACCATGGGTGAGTACTTCCGCGATCGCGGTGAAGACGCCCTGATTGTATACGATGACCTGACCAAGCAGGCTTGGGCCTACCGTCAGATCTCCCTGTTGCTGAAGCGTCCACCCGGGCGTGAAGCCTACCCCGGTGATGTTTTCTACTTGCACTCCCGTCTGTTGGAGCGCGCTGCGCGTGTAAACGCTGAGTATGTAGAGAAGTTCACCAACGGTGAAGTGAAAGGCAAAACCGGTTCCCTAACCGCCCTGCCGATCATCGAAACCCAGGCTGGTGACGTATCCGCGTTCGTACCGACCAACGTGATTTCCATTACCGACGGTCAGATCTTCCTCGAGACCGATCTGTTCAACTCCGGTATCCGCCCTGCGATCAACCCGGGTATTTCCGTATCCCGTGTAGGTGGTGCAGCGCAGACCAAGGTAATCAAGAAGCTGTCCGGTGGTATCCGTACCGCTCTGGCCCAGTATCGCGAACTGGCTGCATTCTCTCAGTTTGCCTCTGACCTGGACGAAGCCACTAAGGCTCAGCTGGATCACGGTGAGCGTGTAACCGAGCTGATGAAGCAGAAGCAGTACTCTCCGCTGTCTATCGCGGACATGGCAGTTTCCGTTTACGCTGCCGACAAGGGTTACCTGAAAGAAGTAGAAGTTGCCAAGGTTCTCGATTTCGAAGCCGCCCTGCTCGCTTACATGAATAGCGAACACGCAGAGCTGATGGAGAAAGTGAACGCGACTGGTAACTACAACGACGAAATCGACGCAGCGTTCAAAGCCGCTATCGAGAAATTCGTCGCTACTAGCAGCTGGTAAGAACTCCCTGGAGAGCGCGAAAGAGCGGCGTGTCCGCTCTTTCGGAATCTAACTTCCAGCGAACAAGGTAAATCACTATGGCAGGCGGAAAAGAAGTACGCACAAAAATTGCCAGCATCAAGAGCACGCAGAAAATTACTGCCGCAATGGAAATGGTTGCGGCCAGTAAAATGCGCAGGGCTCAGGATCGCATGGCACTGGGGCGTCCCTACGCCCAGCGCATACGCGCAGTGATCGGCCACGTCGCCAACGCTTCGGCCGAGTACCAGCATATTTACCTGCGGGAGCGCGAGGCCAAGCGGGTCGGTTTTATCCTGGTATCCACTGACCGCGGACTCTGTGGTGGCCTGAACATCAATATGTTCAAAGCCGCTATTCGCGAGATGCAGGCGTGGTCCGAAAAAGGTGTCGACGTCGAAGTCTGCGCGGTAGGTAACAAGGCGGCCAGTTTCTTTAATGCCATCGGCAGCAAGGTTGTCGCAGCGGTACGTGATCTGGGCGATGCGCCCCAGGCTAACCAGCTGATTGGCTCAGTAAAGGTAATGCTGGACCGTTACGCAGAAGGCGATATCGATCGTCTGTTCCTGGTATCCAATGAGTTTATCAACACTATGTCCCAGAAGCCGCAGGTTGAGCAATTGCTGCCGCTGCCGAAGGACGAAGATGAAAAGCTCATGCACGAGTGGGACTACCTCTACGAGCCGGATCCGGTTGAATTGCTGGATGGATTGCTGGCTCGCTATATCGAGTCCCAGGTATACCAGGCAGTAGTTGAAAACAAAGCCTGTGAACAGGCAGCGCGTATGATCGCGATGAAAAGCGCCACCGATAACGCCGGTGAGCTGATCGATCAGTTGCAGCTTGTCTACAACAAGGCGCGCCAGGCGGCCATTACCCAGGAACTGTCCGAAATTGTCGGCGGCGCGGCGGCGGTTTAAACCGCTGCCCTCACCTGAAATGGCCAGCCTAGAAAGAATTTAAAGCTGAGGATCCGGAAATGAGTAACGGGCAAATTGTGCAAGTGATCGGAGCGGTCATCGACGTGGAATTCCCACGCGATTCTGTTCCGAATGTATACGACGCACTGGTGGTTGAGGACAAGAACCTCACCATGGAAGTGCAGCAGCAGTTGGGTGACGGCGTGGTACGCGCTATTGCCATGGGTTCATCCGAAGGTATCAGCCGCGGTCTGCCCGTGCGCAATACCGGCGCTCCGGTTTCTGTACCGGTTGGCCTGGAAACCCTCGGTCGCATCATGGACGTGCTCGGCAACCCAATTGACGAGTGTGGCCCTATCGGTGAGAAAGAGCGCTCCTCTATCCACCGCGCTGCGCCGACCTACGAAGAGCAGTCCAGCTCCACCGAACTGCTGGAGACCGGCATTAAGGTAATCGATCTGGTTTGCCCGTTCGCCAAGGGTGGTAAGGTTGGTCTGTTTGGTGGTGCCGGTGTCGGTAAAACCGTGAACATGATGGAACTGATCAACAACATCGCTACCGAGCACTCCGGCCTGTCCGTGTTCGCCGGTGTTGGTGAGCGTACCCGTGAAGGTAACGACTTCTACTACGAGATGGCTGAATCCGGCGTTGTTGACCTGGAAAACAAAGCGAACTCCAAAGTGGCGATGGTTTACGGGCAAATGAATGAGCCGCCCGGCAACCGTCTGCGTGTAGCCCTGACCGGCCTGACCATGGCGGAAAAATTCCGTGATGAAGGCAAAGACGTACTGTTGTTCGTCGACAACATCTACCGTTACACCCTGGCCGGTACCGAAGTATCCGCACTGCTGGGCCGTATGCCTTCTGCGGTAGGTTACCAGCCGACCCTGGCCGAAGAGATGGGTGTTCTACAGGAGCGTATTACCTCCACTAAGACCGGCTCTATCACCTCTATCCAGGCGGTATACGTACCGGCGGATGACTTGACCGATCCGTCTCCGGCGACCACCTTCGCGCACTTGGACTCCACTGTAGTACTGAGCCGCGACATCGCCGCTAAAGGCATCTACCCGGCTGTTGACCCATTGGATTCCACTTCTCGTCAGCTGGACCCGCAGGTAATCGGTCAGGAACACTACGAAGTGGCCCGTGGCGTACAGTCCGTACTGCAGCGCTACAAAGAGCTGAAGGACATTATCGCGATCCTGGGTATGGACGAACTGTCTGAAGAGGACAAGCAGACTGTAGCCCGCGCCCGTAAGATCGAGCGTTTCCTGTCCCAGCCGTTCCACGTTGCGGAAATTTTCACCGGTGCACCAGGTAAATATGTTTCCCTGAAAGAAACCATCCGTGGCTTCCAGGGCATCCTGAACGGTGAATATGACCACATGCCTGAACAGGCCTTCTACATGGTGGGAACCATCGACGAAGCTGTGGAAAAAGCCAACAAGACCAAAGGCTAAGCCAGAGAGGCATATACTATGGCCATGACAGTACATTGTGACATTGTCAGCGCCGAGCAGTCTCTCTTCTCCGGACTGGTGCAGATGGTGATTGTGAGTGGTATTGAAGGTGAGCTGGGTCTCTCCTACGGCCACGCGCAGCTGCTTACCGCCCTGAAGCCCGGTCCGGTACGCATCATCAAGCCCGGTGGTGAAGAGGAAGTACTGTTCGTCAGCGGTGGCTACGCCGAAGTGCAGCCGAATATGGTTACCATCCTCGCGGATGTAGCCGAGCGTGAAATTGATGAGGAAGCCGCGCAGAAGGCCCGCGAAGAAGCGGAACACGCCCTGCACAAGGCACCATCTGAAGTCGATTATGCGCGTATCTCAGCCCAGCTGGCTGAAGCCGAGGCGCGTCTGCGTACTTTGCAGGCAATCCGCAAGGCGGCCGGTAAGTAAGTAGCTCTTATATTTGTGTAGGGCCGACTTCAAGGCAAAAAAAGCAGCTTCGGCTGCTTTTTCTATTCTTGTTGGCTTCTTTTTCTGGAAATCTACCTTCCTACACTTTTCACCTACAATCTTTACACTTAATTCATTATATGGGATTGGGTAAAGTTGGCTTTGGTGAACTCGTCCCCCTCCCTATTCAACTCATTGTTAATTACTGAATGCTACCTAAAGTATAAATTTGTGTAGAAAAAGGTATAAGAATATATCTATACATAAGTGCGATTTTTTATTCCTATACTATGTCCATGTGAAACACTTGTGAAATTACTCTGTTATTTTAAGACATGGATTCAATGGACTATAAAAATTTAAATTTCTTGCTATGACCGTCAATTGATAGCTACCTCTTTGTAGAAAAAGTCAATTCCTTCAACGATTCCAAAAGTTGCTAAACGTGGCCACCAACCATTCAGATTTATGATAGTCAGTATGAAAAATGATAAATTCCGGTATGATAAGTTTGCTCTGGCGGTCTAATGACCTAGCCCTTGATGGATACTGATCGATCTCACTCTCTTGAAAAAACCGAATATTTTCCCTTCTTAAATTGCCGGACCGCCGTCAGGAAGGTGTTGGTGGGCGTTAAATCGTCGTCTAGAGTGCGCTATAAATTGTGAAATATCCTTTTTATTTGCCTGAGCTTCATTGCATGATCTTGTAATAAATGTGATTAATGTAAAGACTAGCCATTTAAGGAGTTTTGAACTAGATAATTAGATTTTCCTATTAATTTATATATCTAAAGGAAATATTTATAATTTTTTATAAACAACTATTTTTAGAAGATGCAATTTATTAGGTTAAATGTAGCATCAATTTAGGAATATGAAATTCTATTTTTATAGACGAATTTTCGTGGCATTTATATCAAATTGGTACTGAAAGATTACTGATCTCTCTATCCAGAATAAATTAATAATTCGTAGTGCTAAAATTTCTAAATGGTATTATTGGAGTTTAGTCTGTAATGTTGAAGCATCCTGATCATGTCACAATTGTGGTGAATGAACTTCAATCGAGTGTGAAGTTCTTCCAGCTGCTGAACTTTGAACTAGAAGTTACAGATCTAATTTCAGGGGAAAAAGTATCCAAGTATTTACAGGTAGAGAATGTAGAAGCTGATCATTTAACCATGGTTCTGAAAAATTCTTCCCCTAGATTTGAAATACAACTTTTGCACTATAGAAATCCAAAGGTTAAGTCAGATCCGTCTATTTTTAGTCTGGCACGCCCCGGCTACAATCATTTATGCTTTGCAGTAGATGACATTGAGAAAACCCTTAAATTCTTGAATGAGAATGGTATCCGTACTCGAAGTGAAATACTCGAGTACCAAAAACGCAAGCTTGTATATATTGAGGGTCCGGAATTTATTACTATTGAGTTGGCTGAGTGGTTGTAGGGGAATTTCATTATTAATTGAATGGCTAAAAGCCAGAAGTATATATTTTTTTATCGTGGTATCTTTATTCCTCGAATACTTAATTATTCTTCTACTGATAAACTGTGAATGGAATTCATAATCAAGGAGAGAACTATGACTAATGATATAACACTGTACACACACCCACAGTCTCGCGGTGGCATTATACGCTGGATGTTGGAAGAACTTGAGGTACCCTACGAGGTAATAGTACTTCAATATGGGGAAGCAATGAAAACCCCAGAATACTTATCGTTAAATCCAATGGGTAAGGTACCTACACTAGTTCATAACCAGCGAGTAATAACCGAAGCAGCCGCAATCTGTATTTATCTTGCTGAAGTATTTTCTGACGCTGGTTTAGCCCCTCAAAATGATATTGAACGAGCAAAGTATTACCGTTGGATGTTCTTCTCTGCTGGGCCTGTAGAGTCTGCGGTTGTAAATAAGTATATCTTCGGGGAGCAGGCCGGAATTGATAAGCAGCAAATGTTAGGTTATGGTAATTATCAATTGGCATTAGATACTTTATCGGGGGCGGTTACTTCCAGTCCCTATATTACAGGGGAACGTTTTACTGCTGCAGATGTATATATAGGCTCGCAGCTTTGGTGGGGGTTAAAATTTGGTACCATAGAGAAGCGTGAAGAGTATCAGAAATATGTTGAACGCCTGTCGGAACGAAAGGCATTCAAAAAGGCTCAATTGCTGGATAATGCATTAAATATAGAAATGAGTGAAACCTAAAATTTTCATCTTAATATTAGTTATTAAGAGTAGCCAGCATGTGGTACCTGCTGGCTATGATATCTTTATAGAATTGAATAAATCTAAGTGAGATTTAAATGTTAGTTTTTTGCATTTATGGTATGTTCATATTTTTCAAGTGAAAATGAAAGGTTTTCTACCGAAACATAAGTTAATAGGTAATCCCAGGATGCTCTGTGTTTAGAACAACCTAAATACGAAAAAAACTGTATAAGTATTATTCTAGCTAAATTAACTGTTTTTATAAAATTCCTGCCTTTATTTGCCGTACTGTTCTATTGAAGCGAAAACGATCATTCCTATCTACAGAAGTATTTTCATCCATTATGTGTTCGTACTCTTTCTCAATATCTTTCAAATAATCAAGAGCATCGTCCTTCCTTCCTTTCATTGCTATTAAATAAGAACGAGATAAACTCATGCGTAGTTTATATGAGTCAGATAGATGTTCATTGGGGTGCATATCGTGTAATTTCAGACACTCATCTAGTGTTGCCTCTATAAATGGATCATATTCCGCGACTTCCTTCGGAATAGACTTCTTACATTTGTATATAGAACTAGAAAATACTTGTCCATACCATTCGAAATATTTATCAAGATATCCCATGGTAACTTTAATCCAGGGAAGTCGATCAAAGAAAAAATCTTGATTAATAAAGAAAGATTTATTTTCAATTAGCTTTGGCATGAACTGCTTTGACACATGTTTGTTAAGCTCCTTTGTTTTACATACATCAATAAAACAAATCTCAATAGGATCTTCTGACCAACTAAACTCATTGAAATCACCTATATTAAGATCAACTAAGGAGCTATATGGGGAGACGCTTTCCTCCAAGATGGGAACGAATGAATCACCAAACTGATAGGTAAGGGAACCACATTCCCACACCCGGTCTGTACCATTTGCAGGTTTAGGTAAAAAGCCAAGCTCATAACTGCTAATGGGCTTCCTATTTAAGATATTTGTATGCTTCTTAGAGTCAATCTCGGGATTATTTAGAAACCCTTGTGCTAATGAAACAACAGACGCTCCCATAAAGCTGCCAGCATCAATAATGAATCCATGTTTTTTATAATTTTTTGATGCTAAAGAATAGAGTAGTTTTCTTTCTGCTACAGAAACCATACCTGGTATGTCGAATACTGACTGCGGAACTTGTGCTTCGGAAAATGATATCTCAGGATGTACATAGCACCCTCTTGAAACTTCAGCATTTTCAATGGTGTACATTGTGTTACTCCAACAGATAAGTAGTAGTTGTCTATTTTGCGTAAGCTACACAGAAAACAACATTTGTTTTTAGCTCATCAAGCGTAATGTCAGGTATTGTTTCTCTAACCTTAGTTTCAATCTGTGGAGTTAACCGTTTTAGGACTGATTCTGGTGAGGGCTGTAGTTCCCAGGTTTCGATATTGAAATATTTACGTGTTAAAGCTCGTATTTCATCGATCCGAATTCGATTTAGGTGTGTATATAAGTAGTGATCGTGAGGCAGCTCTCGAACGATATTAATATGATTCCAATCGCAAAACTTGAGATGATCCGGATTGCTCTCATCAAGGAGTGATGGGTTGTGAGGTGGCATATGATGTCCACTCCAGCCATAAAAGTTATGGTGGAGAAAAACCACCTTACCGCCTTTGGCTAGTAAACTAGCAATATCCTCAAACACACCTTCAATTTCAAGAAGGTGCTCTGTTACATTGTGAAGGCATATCGTATCGAAAGTTTTGGAACCCACCAGATCGCGAGTAGAGCATTGACGTAAGTCGATATCAGGAATTAAATCAATAATGTCCTGCCCAGACATTGGTGCATTTACCCACTTCCTAATGCGTTTATTTCTTACTCTCCTGGAGTCAAGAGACATAGCTGGGTCTACACCGGTGTAACTATTGGCACCGGCACAAAGGTACCCCATCGCATAACCACCAAAACCACAACCAACATCTAGTACATTGCACCCTCGTACATATTTGTGCAATTTCCTTGGCCAGGTGCAGTAGCCAAGTTCAACGGCACTACTGATAAGATCTGAATCAAAATTTTTGAGGGCGTGGCGCACATTTGTACAGTTATGGAAAAAAGCAATCTTTGCTTGCAACTCGTGATTGTCCCAATCTTCCAGCGGTTCAATTTTTTTAAGCTGTTTTGCAGCTTTTGATCTGGAAAGTTTGGAGAAAGCAGGGTGAGATTTAGATGTATCAAGAGTTTCAATTGCTTCCCTAGCGCTGTTTTCAATACGAATAAGCTTTGTTTGTTCGAGTACCTTAAGGGCTCGCTTATGCTCGGGATTGCATTTTAGTGCAATCTTTATATCTTTTTCTGCCTGATCAATGTCACCCTTGGCAATATTTAGCATAGCGGATATTGTTCGCATACCGACATGGTGTGGATGTCTGGAAATAAATGTCAAAACATACTTATCACAATTTAAAATCGATCCTTTTTTCGATTCTGCATAGCATAAGAAATAGGTTGCCGGATGGAATGGATTCAGGTCGGCAATTGGTCGTAAAAGCTCTCTTGCCAAATCTATCTCACCAGACAAAGCTGCTTGCTTGCCTTGTTCGAAATTATCTAACTGATTGATTTCTAAAGTAGACATTTAATTTTCCAAGTAATAGTAACCAAGTAGTTTTGGCGTGGATATTAACTTGCATGCTGCAATTGAGTGCAGTTGCGCATGGTTTAAATCAAATATGGTGCAATTATATTTTATTAATAGAGAGCTATACCAAAATAATGCACTGAATATACTTATACTAATAAACATGAAATATTCATGTGTCAAAGAATAAATTTATTTTTTCTGGAAAAAGTAATCAAGCCTTGACCCAAAAAAGTTGGCGCGGATGCTAACTCGTATAACCGGTAATCCATAGTAGCGTGTGTTATAAATTGGATTTCGTAAGATGGCATGTTTCAAGTGTGCATCAGAAAATAATTATTTTTTCGCAATAAATGGATCGACTAGTAAATATAGCTAGTTACAATATCATGGAGGTGGGTCTTTGAAACTAATAATAGTTGGAGGCGATGGCTTTTGTGGGTGGCCAACCTCTTTACACCTTAGCAATCTTGGTCATGATGTTATTATTCTTGATAACTTTTCTAGAAGAAGAATTGATAAAGAGCTTAATGTTCAGTCTTTGACCCCTATATGTGAGCTGGAAGAGCGGACGGCTGCTTGGTTTGATTTGACCAGGAAAAATATTCGTTTTGTTGAAATGGATGTCTCGAAGGAATATCCAGAGCTTCTAAATTTCATAAAAGAGGAAAAACCGGACAGTATTATTCACTTTGGTGAGCAGCGTGCCGCACCCTATTCAATGAAGAGTAGTGAAACCAAGAACTATACGGTATCGAACAACATTTGTGGAACGCATAATATTCTAAATGCAATCGTAGAATCGCAACTTGATATTCACCTTATACATTTAGGTACAATGGGCGTTTATGGCTATGGTCATGAGGAGCCTATTCCTATACCTGAGGGCTATCTAGAAGTAAAAATTGATACGATGGATGGAAGAGAAATTTCTGATTCTATCGTATATCCGCCAAACCCGGGCTCCATCTATCATATGACCAAAACCATGGATGCCCAAATGTTCCAGTACTATGCGAAGAACGATAAGCTTCGAATTACTGACTTGCATCAGGGGATTGTATGGGGTACACAAACCGAGCTATCGAGCCTGGATGAGAGACTTATAAATCGTTTCGATTACGATGGTGATTATGGCACTGTATTAAACAGATTCTTAATGCAAGCCACAGTAGGCTTTCCTCTCACTGTACATGGAACTGGAGGCCAGACGCGGGCATTTATTCATATTTCAGATACCTGTAAGTGCGTGGAACAAGCGCTACTACACCCACCTTCCGAGGGGGATCGGCCAATGATATTGAATCAAATGGCAGAGACTCAGACGCTTTCTGATTTGGCAAAATTGGTTCAATCACTTACTAACTGTGAAATTAGTTATCTTCCAAATCCAAGACGAGAAGCGGAAAGAAATGATTTAAATGTACGCAATGACCTTTTACGTTCTTTTGGATGGAGGCCTACGCTTATAAAGGATAGTCTTCTGAATGAAATTACTGAGATAACAGAGCGTTATCGAAATCGAGCAGACTACTCCAAAATTCCCTGTATATCCTATTGGACGCGAAGTAATGAGCTTGCAGATGTTTCCTATCAAGAAAAAATTGGTGAAGTAGCTGAACCCATTTCTTAGTCTTTCCAGGTGGCTAAAGTTATGCCTAAGCGCATCCTTATTACTGGTGGTTGCGGTTTCATTGGCTCGAATTTGATCAAAATCCTGAGTGAGAAGGGTTTATATGATGAAATTCTGGTCTTGGATAACGAGGTTACCGGGAGTATTACTTCATTATCCCGGTATCCCCATCATTTTATTCGGGGAGATATAAGAGACCAAAAAACCGTAGACGAAGCAGTAGCAGGTGTTGATGCCATCGTCCATTTAGCAGCTGACACGGGAGTTGTCGATTCAATAAAAAATCCTGCCCATAATTTTGAGGTAAATGTTCAAGGAACCGTAAATATTCTGGAAGCTATGCGCAGAAAGGGTGTTAAGTGTCTTGTTAATGCCTCAACCGGCGGTGCTATTATCGGAGACGTTGTACCACCAGTACATGAGTTAATGCCCATAAACCCGTCGTCAGCATATGGTGCATCTAAGGCCGCGGCGGAGGCCTACTGCTCCGCATATACTCAAAGTTATGGGCTTACTATTACGTCTCTAAGATTTTCGAATGTCTATGGCCCACTTTCTTTACATAAAGGTAGCGTTATAGCCGCTTTTATGAAGAAAATTTTAAAAAGAGAGCCTTGCGAAATTTATGGTGATGGTAGTCAAACACGAGATTTTATCTTTGTCGGTGATTTATGTCAGGGCATTATAAAGGCATTAGAAGTAAGGCAAAGTGGAGTTTTTCAGCTCGGTAGTGGAAGGCCAACTTCTGTGAACGAAATTATCTCTTTGCTAAAACAGATTACTGGTGAAAATGATAAATTAAAATTAGTTTACCATGGATTCAGAGTTGGAGAAGTTCGTCACAATTTTACTGATATTTCCAAAGCAAAGCAGCATCTAGGATTTTTACCAGGCACAGAACTTGTAAGTGGTATCAAAGAAACCTGGAACTATTTTATCGATAATGAAAATACGGTAGTAGGTAGACTTAATCAGAGGGTTCTAGAGAATGCAGATTGATAAATTTGCAGTCGAAGAATTTCCTGATCTCAACGCCTATGCCGGCATTGAATCGGATAATAAACTTCGTGTCTGTATTGCAACAGAAGAAATTTTAGGGCCAGTAAGGAATGGGGGTATCGCTTCAACTTATTACCATTTAGCAAAGGGCTTGGCCGCTCATGGCCATGAAGTACATGTGCTCTATTTAAAAGGGGAAAAAGTTGAAAACGAAACGCCTGAACATTGGATAGAGCATTTTTCCAGCTTTGGGGTATCTCTTCACTACTTGGCTCACGCAGAAGAGACGATCATAGGTCCCTCACAAAATTGGCAGAGACGATATAGTGCGGCTTACCGGTGGTTGGCAGAACAAGATCGGTTTCATGTTGTTCATACCTCAGAGTGGCGTGGAGGATTGATCTATGCACTTATGGCGAAGAAATTGGGGCTGGCGTTTCAGGAAACTTTATTTATTGTTAAAACCTCTTCCCCGCATCTTTGGAATCGCCACTATCAGATGCAGCCTATCTCAAAGAGGGAGCTTCTACCGGCAAGTTTTGCCGAACAGAAATGTGTTGAGTTCGCTGATATGGTCATTGGCGGTAGTGCTCACTTACTTTGTTTTATGCGTTATGTTGGTTATAAACTTCCATATGCTTCCTATGTACAACCAAATATCTTAGATTTTTCCGAAGTACATGTAGATGATCTACGCCCTGATAGAAAGCCTGGTGACCTTGTTAAAACCCAGGAACTAACTTTCTTTGGTCGGCTAGAGATGCGAAAAGGTATTGAACTTTTCTGCAATGCACTTGACCTTCTGGAACGTGCTGGGAATCCACCAGCCAAGGTGAATTTTCTTGGTAAGTATGGTGAGGCACTCCCCAATCAGAAAAATGAGAAGGTTTCAGATTATATCGAACGAAAAGCTTTGTCATGGAGCTTTGAAGTTAATTGTATAACAGATTGTAATCAACCGGAGGCTCTGTCTTTTTTATGTTCTAGAGATATGATAGCTATTATGCCTTCGCTAATTGAAAATTCCACCATGGCTGTATATGAGGCTTTAGAAAATAATATTCCCTTTATAGCCACTCGTGTTGGTGGCACACCTGAACTTATAAATGTAGAAGACCATGATACTTGTCTTATCGCTCCATACGCCCATGAACTCGCTGAGAGATTAAGTAAAGTTCTTGAAAATGGACATAGAGTGGCTCATAGCAGTTTTGACAATAAAAAAAATCTAGATGTGTGGTATGGATTCCATGCTTATCTTGCTGATTTGTTTGCTGAGTATCAAGGTGGTGATGCCATTTGCAAAGCTATAAATATTAAACCCGAGGAACCAGAGATCATTAATGAGGCCGTGACACCACGTTTAGAAGTATTGGTCTTGTTGCGTGAAGCGAGTAATACGATAGAATTTGCGGAATCTTTGATAAGTGATAAACCTGACTCTGTCAAATTTATAATAATTGACCCGGCCTTGGAGGAAATTGCAATACAGGCCTGTGATTTACTCCAAGAATCGGGAATAGACTCAAAAGTTATTGATTTTATCGGCTTTCCTGCGGGCATTGCGTTTGATTGCAGCTTAAAGGAGAGCAACTCCGATGCTTGTATATTATGTGATGGTACAGCGTCAAGATTTGTTTTAGGATTTTGTACAGCATTACGCAAGACTCTCTTGCTAGGACAGAATTATCTTATTACAAGTTTCCTTTCTCTCCCTGACAACAAAATTGTAATGCCAATTGGAAGTGATATTGTTTCAGAAATATCATTTGGAAACTCTATCGGAACGAATGTTGTCTGCATTCCTAAAGCTGTATCTGTCAAGATTGGAGATTTACTACCATATGATATTCGTTATGGTTTGTTGCAAGAGTATATTTTAAGGGCAAGTAAGGATTACGGACTGGAGTTAATGGTAATTCCTGAATGCTATTTAGAGAGTGAATGTTACTTAGAGGAGCTTGAAGATTCTCAGCATAATGCCAATTCAATATATCTTCGCTCAATGCCTTTGATAGAAAACGAAAACATAGCTTACCGGAAGCTTGCCCTTCTTCCTGGATCACAAGTAGTTGGATCGAGACTGAAACCAGCACTTTATCGAGATAAACAACGACATGAGGAAGAAGCTGTATGGCTTGTGCACGCCGATAGACCTAGAAAGATGAAAAATCGGAATCCAAGAGTTGTCGTTGGCTTAGATGAAAGGAATTCTCATCTGCTTTGTGTTGCAAATGGTATAGGAAAAAGACAGCTAATAGTAAATGGAGAGAGCCAGTCGATTTCTTTTGAAAAAAAAGAAGATGATCTGACTTTACATAGGTTTCCTATACCTGATAGCTGGGAGGAAGGGGAACGTTTTAATATTAAATTCATTTTAGAAGAAAATGAAATGAGTTATACCCGCTTTATTCGGGTTATTAAGTTATCAAAAAATGTTTTTGCAGCAATTTCGGGGAGCCCTATTTTAAATGAACTGGCTGTTGAAGAACTATTTAATCAAAAGTTAAGCTGGAGCCTTTTCTCTAAAAATGAACAATCTAATTTTGATGAGTTAAATTCTGATGAAATGCACCAATATAGTTCAGAAAATGGTGAATTTAATCACTTGGAAGGAACTGAAGTCAGTGAAGTGAATAGTGATAAGCACTCTATAGAAGTATCTGATTCTGAACATGATTTTGCCAAAATTATTTATGATCAAAATAAAGCGGAAGAGCATGGGGTTAAATCAAGGTTCAGCTTCCAGATGTTAATACAAAAGTCTGGTACAACTCTACAACGTTTAATGAAGGGGTATACAGGCTCTCCAATCAAGGGATCAATTCCACCCCGTGAACTTTTTGCAATTGATCCTCGTTCTATAGAGGGTTGGGCTTGGGACAGAAGCAACATAACACGTAATCTAGTTGTTGTTTTGGAACTTAATGGAACTGTGATCGCAGAGGCTACTGCTAACCGTTATATTGAGCGATTTGGTACGAGGAACCCAAAGCTGGCTTGGTATGGTTTTAGGTTTGCATTAACCCCTGATATTAAGCAAGAAAACTCTGAAATTACGATACGTGTAAAGGAAAATGGGTTAATTTTGAGAAATGGGCGTCTACGTTACCTCAAGCAAATGTTAGTAGCGATGTAAGGCCGCCATATAATGAAAGAACTTCATCAGGATATCAAATTTGAAGATACCCTGAGGTTAAGGCGTATCTGCATAATAACAGAAGATATTTTTGGCCCAATAAAAAATGGAGGCATAGGAACCGCTTATTATCATCTGGCCGTTTTTTTACAGCGTTCTGGGCATAAAGTTACTATTTGCTTTGTAAATGGCTTAGCAAAAAATCCTATCAAGATGCAAAGAACCAAGAGTTTTTTTGAAAAATATAATATTGATTTTTTTAGTATCGCCCCGCAAATTCTTGCAAAAACTGCAATGGCTCGAACTATGGCAATGCCATATGCAGCTTATGAATGGCTTAGGCAACACGAAAATTGTTTTGATGTTGTCCATGTTTCAGAGTGGCGAGGCATGGCATATATCGCTCTACTGGCTAAGAAACTTGGTATTGCATTTCAGAATATTCATTTTGCTGTAAAGGGATCCTCTCCTACGCTATGGTCTGCTGAGGGAAATCAACAGTTCCTTAAGGAGGAACGGCAGCTCGGGTGGGTTTTTATGGAGCGTAAAAGTGCTGAAATGGCGGATACGCTTATTTGTGGCAGCAACCACCTTTTTCAATGGATGGTAAGAAATAAATATAATCTTCCTGAACGAAGCTTTTATTGGCCGAATGTCTTTATCGATGACCTGATGCCAGATAGAAAAAAAAATACCAGTAAAATTATATCGGTTACTCGAGAGTGGGTTTTCTTTGGGCGTTTAGAACCTCGGAAGGGAATTATATTATTTGTAAATGCTCTTAATACTCTTTCTGTAAAGGGAATAAAGCTGCCAAAAATAACTTTTTTAGGCGGACTTTCTCATCGCTTTGATGCTCGTAAATTTATTGAGGAAAATCAAGGTAACTGGAAAACTAAAATAGAATATAGAAGTAATTTTAACTCGCTGGAAGCTGTAGAATACCTGAGTGGAGATGGACGCCTAGCTATTATCCCTGCTTTGTTGGAGAACTCGCCCATTGCAGTATACGAATGTCTTGCTGCTCGGATACCATTTATTGCGGCGGACACCGGTGGCACATCCGAGTTACTAGATAAAAAGAGTGTTGAAAAAATACTTTTTAAACCCAACCATATTTCCCTTGCAAGTAAACTGGCAGTTCATATAAAGGAGCTTCCTTGTCCAGGTATAAAGCATGAAAGGTTGAGAAAATCTATTAAAGTCTGGGAACAGTGGCATGGCCAAGAGCACCTAGTTTCAATTAAAAAGACTAAATCTATCGCTGTTTTACCTCTTATTTCAATATGCGTAACTCACTACGAGAGACCAGAGCTTCTTGATCAGGCCTTAAATAGTATAGATAGACAGAGTTATAAAAATTTTGAAGTAATTATTGTCGATGACGGTAGTGTTTCTGATAATACATTGAAAGCTCTCAAGATTTATGAAGACCGCTATAAAGATAGGGGTTGGCAATTTATTTATCAGGAAAACAGATATGTAGGTGCTGCGCGGAATACTGCAGCAAGGAATGCCTCTGGTGACTATCTTCTGTTTTTTGATGATGATAATGTCATGATGCAAGATATGGTAGACAAGTTAGTCCGTGCGGCAATCTTTTCAGGTATTGATTGCTTAACTTGTAGTTCTATTAGATTTAGTGGTGTAGGAGAACCAAATACAGCTGAGAGTAAACTCGGAACCCAGATTCGTTTTATGGGGCCAGCTAAAGCTTGGGCGACTAAGGTGAATATTGTTGGGGATGCAACTTGCTTAATAAAAACTTCCCTTTTCAAAAAATATGGAGGTTATACAGAGAGATATAGAACCGGGAAAGATGATATTGAGTTTTATAGCAAGCTAATTTTTGAAAAAGTAAAGATATCTTACTACCCAGACCCATTATATTACTATCGAACCAGTAAAAATTCTATGAAAGAGAGGAACCATTTCCAAGAGGAGGGGGAATTCCGTCAAATTAGCCCTTATTTAAAAGGATTGGATTCTGAGGACAAAAGTCTTCTATTGTTTAGAAAACAGCAGAAAGAAAACAATAAAGCTAAAGCTGCGAAGTATAAGCCGGGTATTATACAGAAAACGATGCGAAGATTGCGTAAATTCGTCAGGGTGAAAGTTTGAAGTCCATTAAGCTTATCGAAGCAGCAAAAGACACTACTTTCCCACTCATTTGTGTTTTCCGAGACGAGTTAGATATCTTACCCGTATTTCTTCATCATTATCGTTCTTTAGGCGTTACATGTTTTCACTTGGTGGATACTGGTAGCACTGATAATTCCATTGATTATTTATTGAAACAGAAAGATGTTCAACTTTATACGGTTGATGGAGGTTACCCTCAGGCTAATGCAGGGGTTGATTGGGTTAATAAAATCGCCAAGGAATATTGTTTGGGAAAGTGGACCCTTGTAGTTGATGCCGATGAGTTTCTTCAGTTACCTGCAAAAAGCAATCAAGTTTCATTGGATCAGACCACCCGCTGTATGCAAAAGGAGTTGGCTTTTGCCCTATATACACCACTGATCGATTTTTTTAGTGATAATTTACAGGGAGATCCTACTAATGCAGAAACCCTTGCTGAGTTGATGGCTATAGCTCCTAATTGTGTTCCATATAAAAGTTATATAAAGAAGCGTATACAGGCTTTCCCTTTCTTTGAGATTCGCTCTAGAGCCAGAGCACAGATATCAGGCATTTCCAACTATTTTGTAAAATCCTATAAAATACCCCTTGTGTATTGGCGACCAGATTTTCAATATATACGTTCAACACATGCGTGTACTCCGATACCCTTAAGTGATAACTGTGCATATCTTTTCCATTTTAAGTTTCGAGCTGGCTTCAAGAAAAGGCTGGAAAGAGAGTTGAAAAATCCGGATCGGATGAATGCAGATGTGTATTATATTTCAAAATCTATAATAAAAAATCAGGAATCTATTCCTAAGTACACATTGGATTTACGTACGATGAACGGGTTCCAGGGAAGTGACTGGCTGTCACCGCCGGATTTTAATAATGATTGGCAGATTGAGAATCAGTCCAAAGCTCATTACTTCGAATTAATGACAAACCAAAAGATCCCATCTGAAAGCTATCTCGCTGATAACCTGACCCGCTTGACAAAATCATTTAGTTGGCGAATCAGTAAACCTGTAAGAGGGTTTTTGTTTAATCGTGGGGTGTTACGACATGACCACTATCCCGAACGGCTTGAGCGGGATCACCCTTTGGCAGATCAGACCATTGCCATCTACGAGTCATTCTGGTGGTTAGTCACGGGAATCTTTCGGCTTCCTGTAGCAATGTACCGTGCCATTCTCTGGCACAAGTTGGGAGGGCGCAGGCGATCTAAATAATATAATTTCAAGCCAAATAAAAAGGCCGGGGATGTTTCCCGGCCTTTTGTTAACACCTCAGTATATGGTTGAGATCAGTGCACCCAATGGTGGCGCTCCATTTTTTCTTCTACCGCTTTCGCAGTAGGAGCAGGCATCGCACTGATAGGCAGGCGTTCGTGGAAGAATGCCAAGCGTTCGCCAGCACCGACTTCGTTCATGGTTTCCGCTTCGAACACACGGCCATTAATTACCGTATAGGTAATGTTTTCGGACAGGCGTAGATTGTCCAATGGATTGCCATCAATCACGATCAGGTCAGCTAGCTTTCCTGCTTCGATACTACCGATATCGCTATCCATACCCAGGTAGCGAGCGCCGTCGATGGTACCGGCGCGGAAGGCTTCCCAGGGGGTAAAACCGCCCTGCTCCATCATCCACATCTCCCAGTGCGCCCCCAGTCCTTCGCGCTGGCCGTGGGCGCCGATATGTACGGTGACACCTTCATCGCGCAGCTGCTTGGCCTGGCGGGCCACATTAAAGTGGTTGTAGTGGGCATCTGGCGCAGTGGGGCGACGGATAGAACGAGGGTTAACGATAAAGTCGGGGGTAAAGCGGGTCAGGCGCTCGTTTTTCCATACTTCGGTACGGTCATACCAATACTCCTCACCCCAGAGACCGCCGTAGGCCACGACGAAAGTCGGCGTATAACCCACCTGGGTTTGGCTCCACAGTTGTTCCACATCGCCGTAAACATTGGCGATTGGCAGTGAGTGCTCGATACCGGTATGCCCATCCACAATCATATTCATATTGTGTTGGTACTTACCGCCGCCCTCGGGCACCACCATAATGCCGGCTTCGCGAGCTGCCTTTAGCACCTGCTGGCGCTGGTCGCGGCGAGGCTGATTGTAGCTCTTCACCGAGATGGCGCCCATTTCTTTTAGGCGGTTCACATGGAACTGGGCATCTTCCAGAGAGTTGATTTTGGCTTTGTAGCCCGGGCCTTTGGCGCCGTAGAGGATGGTGCCGGTAGAGAAAATACGCGGCCCGGTAATCAGGCCGGCCTTTTGCATTTCTGCGGCGGAGAAGATCTCGCTGCTGTCATTGGAGGGGTCGTGAATGGTGGTCACGCCAAATGCCAGGCTGGAGAACAGATTCCAGTTCTGCTGCGGGATAATTTCTTCGCGCCCTTGGGCACCGTGGGCATGGGCGTCAATCAGTCCAGGCAATACGGTTTTGCCGGTAATATCAATGCGCTTCGCTTCAGCGGGGATTTCCACTTCTGCTGCCGGACCCACCGCGACAATGCGGTTGCCCCGGAACAGAACCACGCCATCCTCGATAATTTCACGGGTGTTCTCCGCATCGCGCATAGTGACGACTTTGCCGCCGGTCAGGGCAACAAGACCTGCGCGATTGTCGAAGGGTTGCTCAAAGCTCAAGTCAATACCTTCGGAGACCGGTTCTGGCAGCTCCTCAGGGGCACCGGCGACAAACTCGAAGGCATCCTTAAGTTCGCGTTCGAACAACTTAGGTCCGTGAGCCCAGCCCAAGGTTTCGCTATCGGCGGACCAGTGCAGGTTTTCACCGGCGCGCTTGGATACCTGGGTGACTTTAACCGCTTTGCTGTCGGGGCCGATCACCTCGGACTTGCCGGTGTGCATAAAGGGAGCAACGAAGGCTCTGAAGTCCTGGGTGAAGGCGACCCACTTGCCGTCCGGGGACAGTCGGAAGGAGGTGATCTCCGCCCCGTGGAGGTGCTCGCGCTCATCTTTGCCTTCCAAGTTGGTGCTCTTCAACACACGCTTACCACCGTTGGCGCCAACGTATTCAGAGAAGTAAATACGGTCATCGGTGGCGCCGAAATGCGGCTCATAGCCAGACTTCACGACCCGTCGCTGCCAGTCACCATCGGCGTCTGCAAGATAGATACCCGGCTCTAATGAGTATTCGGGGCTCAGCAGGTAGCCGCCGGTAAAGCGACGATAAGCCACCGTATCACCGCTGGGGGAGAAAGTTGGCTCTACGTATAGACCGCGTTGTTCGGTGATGTTTTTGCCGCGACCGTTACGAGCGGAAACCACGCGTACATGGCCAAGTTTTTGGTCATCCCAGGTGATATAGGTAATCTCGCGGCCGTCGCGGGACCAGCTGGGGTAGAACTCAAAGTGATCATTTTGGCGAGTCAGGCGGCGGTGCTCACCGCTGTCGATATCCTGGATATAAATCTTGCCCAAGGCCTGGAAAGCGACCTGCTTGCCGTTGGGAGACTTTTGCGCCCAGCGAATCATCTTCACATCGAAGGTTTCAGGGGCCACTTCGACAGGGAAGCGTACCGCGTCGGCGACCTGCTTCTCTACCTTCACATGGGCTTCAATTGGCGCGACGCTGTCACCGTTTATTGAAATGCGCAGGAATTTACCGCCGGTCCATACGATCAGCGATTCGCCATCGGGCATCCAATCGTACTGCACATAGTTGCCGTGCGGGCCGAAGATTTCCTGCAGGTCGCGCTCAAGACCGGAATAAACCGGGGTTTCGAGGCCGGTGTTAAGGTCTTTCAGAAATAGGGAAGTCTGGTTGTCCTGGCGTCGGATAAAGGCCAGCTTGCTGCCGTCTGGAGAGGGTACAGGAGCTACTGCACCGCCGGGGCCGGAGATAAAGGTTTCCTCTTCACCGTCCTGCAGGTCGTAGCGCTTGATCGCAAAAATTTCCTTGGTGGAGTTCTTATTGTATTCCCATACGGTACCCGGTGTGGTGTCGATGGAGTAATAGACGTAGCGTCCATCTGGGGAGAAAGCCGGGTCGGCAATGTTTTTCTGGGCGATATCGCCACCAATGCGCTCTTTCAGTTGGCGGCCTTCACCTCCACCATAGTGGTACATCCAAATCTCACCGGCGGGGATACTGCGCCCGGACATAAATCCTTTGCGTGCCACCAGGTACTGGCCATCTGGACTCCAATTCGGCGAGTGCAGCAGGTTTTCCTTTTCAGTTGTGAGCTGACGTAGGTTTTCTCCATTGCGATCCATGAGCCAGATATTGTCGGCGCCGTCTCGGTCGCTGATAAGCACAATAGTCTTGCCATCTGGGCTGAAGCGAGGCTGCATATTCCAGGCGATTTCATTGGTCAAGGCTACAGCTTCACCACCTGCGACGGGTACTGTGTAGATATCGCCGAGCATATCGAAGAGGATGGTTTTGCCATCCGGGCTGATATCCAGGTTGCTCCAGGTAGTCTCGCGGGTATCCAGCTGGATTGGCTTAAATTCATAAGCCGGCTTGTTGATATCCCAGGATTGCTCTTCCACCTGCTCTTCTTGTGCTTTCTCTTCCTTTGCGCTTTCTGCTGTCGCCGCTAGTGGCAAAGCCAGTGCCAAGGCCGTCAGTGCCAATAGATGGCGCTTCGGTTTTATCTGCTTGATTGTATTCATGGACAATTTCCCCCCACCGCTTTGCAAGGCGATGGCTTTAACTGTTCTGTTGTAGTGGGCAAGTTATTGATTTTGCGGTTGGTAAATTACCGGGATCACTGCCCGGCGGCAAACGCAATGCGCCGAGCGCCAGGCTGCCGGGTTGGGTTGAGTTAGCCTGGAGGACTGGAGACAATAGCCTTAATTTAGCGAAATTAGTGAGATTTCAAATCAAAATGACTATCGACGTTGTGATTTTGGCTGCGGGTAAAGGCTCCCGTATGCATTCAGATTTGCCCAAAGTGCTACATCCGATTGGCGGAATCCCCATGTTGGGACGTGTGATCGAGGCTGCCAGGCAGTTGGGAGAAGTGGAAATCACAGTGGTGATCGGACATGGTGCTGAGATGGTGCGGGAGCATTTCGCCGATAGTGGCGTTCATTTCGTGGAGCAGGCAGAGCAATTGGGTACTGGCCACGCCGTTGCCCAGGCAATCCCAAATTTTCGTGAGGGCGCCACAGTGTTAGTGCTATACGGCGATGTACCGCTGGTAAAATCAGGGACTCTGCAGTCGCTGTTATCGGCGGCGGACAAGGGCCCGGCATTACTTTCTGTGGAGATGGCCAATCCCGCCGGTTATGGGCGTATTGTGCGTGATGAGGCTGGCAGGGTACTTGCCATCGTGGAGGAGAAGGATGCCGATGCGGATACACTCGCTATCCGCGAGGTAAATACCGGTATTCTTGCTGCACCGGCAGAGTTGTTATCCCGTTGGCTTCCGGAGCTTTCCTGTGACAATGCGCAGGGAGAGTATTACCTGACTGATGTGATTGCTCGTTCAGTAAGTGAGGAGATGGCAGTAACCGGCGTGCGCGCCAGCGATGTCTTGGAAGTTTCCGGAGTGAACAGTCGCTCGCAACAGGCACAAATGGAGCGGGCTTTACAGCACAGTCGAGCTTTGGCCCTCATGAATGCTGGCACTACCCTGCTCGATCCAGCGCGTATTGATATCCGCGGTAGTCTCGAGTGCGATACCGATGTTTCTATCGATATTAACTGTATCTTTGAGGGGCGAGTCACTCTGGGGAAAGGTGTACAAATTGGCCCCAACTGCTTGCTGAAGAATTGTCATCTCGCAGATGGTACCCGGGTAGAGGCCAACTCCATTATTGAGGATGCCGAAGTGGGGGAAGCCTGTACCGTAGGCCCCTTTGCTCGTTTGCGTCCAGGCACAGAACTGGCAGCCGGTGCCAAAGTGGGCAACTTTGTTGAAACCAAAAAGGCGAAAGTTGGTGTTGGCAGTAAGATAAATCACCTTTCCTATGTCGGGGATGCGGTTATAGGTGAGGCTGTGAATATCGGTGCTGGCACCATCACATGTAATTACGATGGTGTGAACAAATCGCTGACAGAAATTGGTGATGGGGCATTTATTGGCTCCAATACTGCACTGGTAGCCCCAGTAAAAGTAGGCAGCGGCGCAACTGTGGGTGCCGGTTCAACGATTACCCGTGAGGTGGGCAGCGAAGAACTGGCGGTGGCTCGGGGCAAGCAGCGTAATATCAATGGTTGGCAGCGTCCGACCAAAAAGAGCTAGCCAACCCCCATCTTTCAGGAATTCTCCGGTGGGATATTGAATTCCGGCGGAGGATCCCTTCTCGCGCACTCTGTGCTGATACCCATCCATTAAACTTGCGCATCGGGAACACAAGGAATGGCCCGATGCACAAGCCAAGAATGCAACTGCTCGCCAGCTTTGATATTGCCTCGTTAGAGTATTTGGATGAACGTGGACATACGACCCAGGCGCTACCAGATTTTGCTACCCCCGATACCCTGGTAGCTTTTTATCGCCAGATGGCCCTTGCCCGATTAGTGGACGATCGCGCGGTAAAAATGCAGCGCACGGGCCAGCTCGGTACCTACCCGTCCAGTCTTGGGCAGGAAGCTATTGGCGTAGGTGTCGGTGCAGCCATGGCAAAAGAGGATGTCTACTGCCCAAATTACCGCGAAACCGGCGCCCTGCTGGAGCGGGGTGTCACTATTCAGGAAATCTACGCTATTTGGGGTGGGGATGAGCGCGGTCAAAACTTCCGCCACGCCCGCGAGGATCTGCCTCTAAGCGTTCCCATCGCCACACAAATGCTGCATGGGGCTGGGGTCGCTTTCGCCCTCAAATACAAACATGAACAGCTTGGTGAGCCTATGCGGGTTGCTGTTACTACTGGTGGGGACGGATCAACATCGCGTGGGGATTTCTACGAGGCTATCAATCTTGCGGGAGACTGGCAGCTGCCTCTGGTGGTGGTGATCAATAATAACCAGTGGGCTATCTCCCTACCCCGCTCCGAGCAGACTGCTTGTAAAACCCTTGCGCAAAAAGCGATTGCTGCAGGCATACCCAGTTTACAGGTCGATGGAAATGATGTGATTGCGGTGCGAGAGGCTGTCGGGGATGCCGTGGAACGAGCACGCAGGGGTGCGGGTCCGTCTATGGTTGAGGCGGTCAGCTATCGTTTATGCGATCACACCACCGCTGATGATGCCAGTCGTTACCAGCCAGAACAGGCTCTGAAGGAAGCCTGGTCGCGGGAGCCATTGCGTCGTTTACGCAGCTATATGCGGGCTCATGGGTTCTGGGGGGATTCCCAGGAAGAAGAAATGCAAAGGGAGCTGAACCAGGCGTTGGAAAAGGCGGTGCAGGAATACCGGGACACTCCCAGGGATGCAGCTACCGCGATCTTTGATCACCTCTATGAAACTCTGCCCGAGGCCTTTCTGGAGCAGTATCAACAACTGCGGGGAGAAAACTGATGGGCGAGATCACGCTTGTAGAAGCCATCACACAGGCTCTGGCCTTTGAATTGCAGGCGGATCAGAGGGTGGTGGTGTTCGGCGAGGATGTGGGGGTAAACGGTGGAGTGTTTCGAGCTACTGAAGGGCTGCAGGATAGGTTTGGAAGTGCCAGGGTTTTGGATACGCCTTTGGCTGAAACCATGATTGCAGGGATTGCCATTGGTATGGCTGCCCAAGGATTGCGCCCCGTGGCGGAGTTCCAATTCATGGGATTTATCTATCCCGCACTGGACCATATCCTCAGCCACGCTGGTCGATACCGAAACCGCACTCGCGGACGCTTGTCTTGCCCCATTGTATATAGGGCACCTTACGGTGGCGGTATCCATGCTCCAGAACATCACTCGGAAAGCACCGAGGCCCTTTTTGCCCATATTCCCGGATTGCGCTTAGTCGTGCCCTCCTCTCCGGCGCGGGCTTATGGGTTGTTACTGGCGGCCATTCGCAATCCAGACCCGGTTGTATTCCTTGAACCGAAGCGCATTTACCGTGCGGCGCGCCAGGAAGTACCGGATAGCGGTGAGGCTCTGCCACTGGATCGAGCATTTGTTTTACGGGAGGGTACTGATGTCACTCTGATCTCATGGGGGGCCTCCCTCAAGGAAACTTTACAGGCTGCTGAGCAACTCGCTGAAGAAGGTATTGAAGCTGAGGTGATTGATCCCGCCACCTTAAAGCCACTGGATATCCACACCGTAATTGACTCCCTGGAGAAAACACACCGATGTGTGGTTATACATGAAGCTGCAAGATTTTGTGGCCTGGGGGCTGAAGTGGTGGCGCAGATTAACGAATATGCCTTCGACCTGCTACATGCTCCAGTTCAGCGTGTCACTGGTTACGATACCGTAATGCCGTACTTCCAACTGGAGGATGAATATCTGCCGGGAGCCTCGAGAATTTTGGCTGCGGTGCGCAAAGCACTCGATTATGCCAACGGAGGTGCGGTATGAAAGTTTTCACCCTGCCGGATCTTGGTGAAGGGTTGCCCGATGCGGTTGTGCGAGAGTGGCATGTTAGTGAAGGAGATACGATTGCCGCCCATGAAAGCCTGGTGACGGTTGAGACTGCCAAGGCGCTAGTGGAGGTGCCAGCTCCCTGGGGCGGCAGAATTGAGAAGCTGTTTGCAGCCGAGGATGAAACCGTCAATGTAGGCGAACCCCTGGTTGGGTTTGTCACCGCTGGTGAGGATATCGGGGGTGAGGAGATATCGCCCAGGAGCTCTGAAGAAGCCCCAGGTGTGATTAAAGAGCCTAGCTCCCACCTTGATGGTGGCACAGTTGTCGGCAAGTTGGAGCAGGGGCGAGATGTCCTGAGCGCGGAGCAGTGGTTTTCAGGGGCCCCCAGGCGGCTGGCTACACCCTCGGTGCGTGCCTTGGCTCGGCGTTTGGGGGTGGACTTGCAGCGACTCTCAGAAAACGGTGCCCTGGTGACTGAATCCCAGGTGCTTGCAGCGGTAGGCTCCAGGGAGAAGATTGCCAGAAAAGTTAGCCCATCCTCGCCGCCTTCCTCTCCCAGCAAAAGTACTGCAACCGGGGGCCAGCCCGAAACGATTATGTCGCCGGCACGGCGGGCTATGGGGCTTTCCATGAGCCGGGCGCGAGACCAGGTAATGCAAATTACCTTGTGTGATGATGCAGATATCTCCAGCTGGTGGGGCAGCGCGCCGGCCCTGTTGCGATTGGTACGTGCTGTGCAAGCTGCTTGTACAGTTGAACCGACCCTCAATGCTCTCTACCAGGAAGGTCAGCTGGCTCTCCAGAAGGGAGTGAATATCGGATTGGCAGTGGATTCCCCGAGAGGCCTATTTGTTCCAGTACTTAGGGATGTGGGGGGGCGCTCGGATGAAGAGCTATTGCAGCAGGTTGCAGATTTTAAGCACCAAGCCAGGGAAACCGGTATTGCACAAAGCGATCTACAGGGAGCGACGATACTTTTATCCAATTTCGGCACTATTGCTGGCCGCTACGCCACTCCGGTTGTATTGCCCCCAACGGTAGCGATTGTCGGTGCTGGGCGGGTTTGCCAGGGAGTCGTCATTATTGATCGCTGGCCAGCTATGCGCCCTCTGCTGCCTCTCTCAATCAGCGCTGATCACAGAGCTGTAACAGGTGGAGAATTAGCGCGTTTTCTTCAGGCTATGTTACAGGCTCTTTCCCGCTAAATATTGATCACGCAATCATCCCCCAATAACTCTCCGGTAAATATCGCCAGAGAGGAAAAATAATGTGGGAACTTATCTTTCGTTTTGCTATCTTTAAGTTTCGAAATGAAAGATAGCCATTTATGTCTAAACGCAATACACAGCAACGTCGACACGGCATCATGAGCCTTCTCAATGAGGCGGGAGAGGCTAGTGTCGAGCTGTTAGCACGACGCTTCGAAACTTCAGAGGTTACGATCCGAAAGGATCTTACCGCTATGGAAAATCATGGGCTGCTACTGCGTCGCCGCGGAGGCGCCATCCCGGTGCCACGGGAACTGGTAGTAGAGGAAGGGCCCTCAGAGGTTAAGCGTGTGATCGGCCGTGCAGCGGCGGCACTTATTCCCGATCACCACCGTATCGTGATCGATTATGGCCGCACCACCGCGGCAATGATTCCTGAACTGGAGCGTAAGCGCGGCCTGGTGGTGATGACCAACTCCCTGCATGTAGCTAATGCTTTGCGTGAACTGGAAAACGAACCGACGCTGCTTATGACTGGAGGCACCTGGGACCCCCATTTTGAGGCGTTTCAGGGCAAGGTAGCAGAGCAGGTGTTGCGAGATTACGACTTCGACCGCGCCTTTATTGGAGCCGATGGAATAGACCTGAAGCGCGGTACTTGCACATTTAACGAGCAGATTGGTTTATCGCGTGTGATGGCAGAAGTTGCTCGCGAAGTCGTGGTGTTGGCTGAATCCAGCAAAGTGGGCAGGCGTATTCCAAACCTGGAACTGCCATGGGAGCAAGTAGATACCCTGGTTACTGATACAGGCCTGAGTGACGATGCACAGCAACAGCTTGAGGGTCTGGGAGTGCAGGTAATCCGTGCTGCAGCCTCCAGTAGAGCTAAATGAGCAGCAGAATTAAATAAAAGAAATTGATTTATTAGGAGATAAACATGTGTGGAATTGTTGGCGCCCTCGCGCAGCGCAATGTAACTGAAATTCTACTAGAAGGATTGCGCCGCCTGGAATATCGCGGCTATGACTCTGCGGGAGTTTGCCTGCGCAGTGATGATGGCGAACTACAGTTGCGCAAGAGTCTGGGTAAGGTTGCTGACTTAGAAGCCAAGCTTCAAGCTGAGCCCGCTGAGGGCCATCAGGGGATTGCTCACACCCGCTGGGCCACCCACGGGGTTCCATCCAATGAAAACGCTCATCCACATATGTCTGGACATATTGCTCTGGTACATAACGGTATTATTGAAAATCACCAAGCATTGCGTTCAGAGTTGCAGGATAAAGGTTATAAATTTGCCTCAGATACTGATACAGAGGTGGTCGTACATCTAATTCACTCTCTGAGTAAAGATGGTCATAGTCTGGTGGACGCCGTAGCTAAAGCAACACAGATGCTTGAGGGGGCCTACGCCCTCGCTGTTATCAGCAGTGAAGAGCCGGAAGTTATGGCTTGTGCGCGCTATGGCAGCCCTTTGGTTTTAGGTGTTGGTATTGAGGAAAATTTTATTGCCTCTGATCCTATGGCTTTACGCCAGGTTACCGATCGCTTTATCTTCCTTGAAGAGGGCGATGTTGCTGAGGTGCGTCGCAGCGGTATTTCTGTGCGGGACAGGCAGGGGGAAGAAGTTAGTCGTCCAGTACACAAGCTCGATGGCGGTCATGACGTAACTGACAAGGGTCGCTATCGCCACTATATGCAGAAAGAGATTTTTGAGCAGCCGGAAGTTGTGGCGGCAACTCTGGCGGGACGTATTGGTGACCACTCGGTGTTATCCCAGGCGCTGGGTACTCGCGCTCAAGAGATCTTGCCACAGGTGCAGCAGGTGCAGATTGTCGCCTGTGGTACCAGCTACCATGCGGGTATGGTTGCGCGCTATTGGTTGGAGGATTGGGCCGGGGTGCCCTGTTCCGTAGAGGTGGCCAGTGAGTTGCGCTACCGTAAAACGGTAGTACGTCCAGGTACCCTGTTTGTAACCATTTCACAGTCTGGAGAAACTGCCGATACTCTGGCGGCTTTGCGTCAGGCTCGGGAACTCGGCTATCTGGCCTCCATGACCATTTGTAACGTACCCAACAGTTCCCTGGTGCGTGAATCTGAATTGTCCCTGATGACTGAAGCAGGCCCGGAAATTGGTGTAGCCTCTACAAAAGCCTTCACCACTCAGCTGGTAGCCCTGCAATTATTCTGTATTGCCTTGGCCAAGGCCAATGGCCTCTCACCTGAGCGAGAGGCGGAGTTAGTGGGAGCTCTGCATAAATTGCCGCAGCTGATGGAAGACTTTACGGATCTCGATAAGGTGGTTAAGCACAGCAGCGAGGCTTTTGCAGAGAAAAACCACGCATTGTTCCTTGGACGTGGTGTCGAGTTCCCAATTGCCCTGGAAGGGGCATTGAAGCTTAAGGAAATCTCCTATATTCACGCCGAAGCTTATCCGGCTGGGGAACTCAAGCACGGCCCCCTAGCACTGGTAGATGCGGATATGCCAGTAATTGTTGTGGCACCAAATAATGAATTACTGGAAAAGCTCAAATCTAATCTGCAGGAAGTACGTGCACGTGGCGGCCAGTTATTTGTTTTTGCCAGCCCCAAAGCAGGCTTTGCTAGTGAGGAGGGGGTTACCGTGATTGAAGTACCGGATTCCCCAGAGAGCTTGGCGCCAATTCTCTACACAGTACCCTTGCAGTTGCTTAGCTATCATGTGGCGGTACTGAAGGGCACCGATGTAGATCAGCCGAGGAACTTGGCTAAGTCAGTTACCGTAGAGTAAATCCCAAATGGCCACGGATGGCTTATGAATGAACCTGCTGAGCAGTTTGCATTTACTACTTCGGATGGTGTGACTCTCCGTTATCTGCAGGCAGGTTCCGGTCCCACTCTATTAATTCTGCATGGCTGGTCCCAAGGGGCTGCCCTGTTCAAGTATCAGCTCGCCGGATTGAGCGATCGTCTGAGGGTGATCGCACTGGATATGCGCGGCCATGGCCTCTCTGATAAACCCTCATATGGTTATCGAGTTGCGCGTTTGGCCAAGGATCTGCAGGAGCTGATTGAGGCTCTAAGGCCAAACCCACTCTACCTGCTCGGTCATTCGGCCGGGGCCTCAGTTATCTGGAATTACCTGGAGATGTTTGGTGATTCCTTGGTTTCAAAATTCATCTTTATCGACGAACCCGCTGCCCTTCTCGCCGATCCCGGCTGGTCGGAAAAGCAGTGTTTGGATGCCGGGGCAATTATCACACCCAACGGGCTCTACCAGTTTACCAACCGTTTGATTGGACCCGGTGGAGAGCTGGCCACCCGGGATATTTTGATGTCCATGGTGACCCCTGCAATGACTTCACAACAGAGGGAAGAGTTGGTTGCGGTCAATTTACAATTCCCCCGCGCACTTGCGGCACGCCTATTTGTTGACAATGTTACCCGCGATTGGCGGGATTTTATCCCCCGTATTGAAAAACCCACTTTGATTATTTTTGGGAGGGCAAGTCCCCATCCCGTGGAATGTCAACAGTGGATTCATAAGCAGATAAGAGGCTCGCGACTGGAGATTATCGAAGCTTCCGAGGGGGGAAGTCACTTTGTGTTTCTGGAAGCGCCGGACAGATTTAATAGGCTGTTGCGCGATTTTCTGAGCTAGTTCCAAAAAATTTTCCCGGGCCGTTCTCGGTATGTCGCGCTGTGCTTTCGTGGGAAGGCATAACGCTTTGTTAGCCGCTTGAACTTTATAATATTTTTTGAAACTCCTTACACTTTTGGGCGGTTTTTCTATTGGGTAACGGTGCTTAAGATGGAGCCATCTCAACGAAGCTATGTAAGTAGGAATTTTCACCATGATGAAGGCCGTAGGTTATCAACATTCCCTGCCCATTTCCGATGTTCAATCACTGCAGGATATTTCTCTGCCGGTTCCCAAAGTGTCTGGGAGAGATTTACTGGTTGAAGTTAGTGCGATATCGGTAAACCCTGTGGATACCAAGGTGCGCTCCAGGGCGACGCCAGCTGAGGGGCATTGGAAAGTTCTGGGGTGGGATGCGGTAGGAATTGTTAAAGAGATTGGCCATGAGGTTTCTGAGTTTACCGTTGGTGACCGTGTTTGGTATGCGGGTGATATTTCCCGCCCAGGTAGCAATGCCCAGTATCAGTTGGTAGATGAGCGTATCGCTGGCCGTGCGCCGTATAGCCTGGCTGATGCGGAAGCCGCTGCCCTGCCCCTGACTGCTATTACCGCCTGGGAAATGCTCTTTGATCGTTTACAGGTAGAGACGGGTAAAGGGGCCAATAGCAAGTCCATCCTGGTAATAGGTGCCGCTGGGGGCGTGGGCTCTATTTTGGTTCAGTTGGCGCGACGCCTGACCAACCTTACGGTAATTGGCACAGCTTCACGGCCGGAGACGAAAGCCTGGCTGGAAAGCCTGGGGGCGCATCAGGTTATTAATCACAATAATCCTTTGAGTGAAGAGTTGGCAGGTGCCGGGCTTGATGAGGTCGATTATGTCGTTAGTCTTAACAATACGGAAGATCACCAAGCTGAGATTGTAAAGTGCATAAAGCCCCAGGGTAAGTTTGCCTTAATTGATGACCCCAATTCGCTCGATGTGATAGCGTTCAAGCAAAAGAGCATCTCGTTACACTGGGAATTTATGTTTACCCGCGCGCTATTTGAAACTGAAGATATGGGCGCGCAACACCAGTTACTCAGCGAACTGTCTGAATTGATTGATGGCCGGTTAATTAAAACTACTCTTGGCCAGCATTTTGGGAAAATAAACGCAGAAAACCTGCGCAAGGCTCATGCTTTCATCGAATCCCAGGCAGCCAAGGGAAAAGTTGTCCTGGAGGGATTCGATTGAATCATCGGAACAATAATTTTCGTTAAAGCGTTTTTCAGATAAATTTTTTCTTAAAAAATATGGGGCATAGTGATATGTCCCATACTTTTTAATCAGCAAAAAAGTTTGGTTTTTATGCAAAAAAATACACGACAGATAAATCTTAATTAAAGGCATAAAAGTCATCTGCTTAATTGGCTTTATTTTAAAAAAGTTATAACACTTCCTCTCGCTTAAAATAGATATTACGTGCTATAACCGGCTTTCGGAATTTTTCTATTAGAGAGATCCAGCAGATGAGTACTGTAGAAAAAATAAGAAAAAAAACAGGCATTGATGCTGCGGTTATGAATGGCGACATCAGTATGTTGCTGGGAGATCCATTATTACCACCGGCGCAGATACGCGAAGAGAGGAAAAGAAAACTGACAGCTGCTTTTCGATTATTTGGAAAGTTTGGCTACGATGAGGGAATAGCCGGCCACATTACCGTACGGGATCCAGAATTTGAGGATCATTTTTGGGTAAATCCCATGGGGGTGGCTTTCCAGAAAATACGTATGTCGCAATTATTGCTGGTCAATCACAAAGGTGAGGTGGTTGAAGGCAATGGTTATTTAAATGGGGCAGCTTTTACTATTCACTCTCATATTCACCGAACCCGTCCGGACATTGTCGCAGCAGCACACGCACACTCCCTATACGGTAAAAGCTGGTCTACCCTCGGACGTTTGTTGGACCCTATTACACAGGATGCCTGTGCTTTTTTTGCTGACCACGGGCTTTTGGATACTTTCTCCGGTGTTGTGCTGGAAATGGGAGAGGGAGTAACCCTGGCAAAAGCGCTAAGCCATTACAAAGCACTGATATTGCAGAACCATGGCTTGCTTACTGTGGGGAAAACTGTGGATGAGGCGGCCTGGTGGTATATTACTATGGAGCGTAGTTGCCAGGCGCAATTAATGGCCGAAGCGGCTGGAAAACCAGTATTAATTGACCCGGAAGTGGCTATCCGGACTCGTGCAGTGGTGGGTACAGAACTGGCTGGGCTATTCAGCTTCCAGCCTTTGTATAGTGTGATCTGTGAAGAGCAGCCGGATATGTTTGATTAAGTAGGCATGTATTGGGTATTCACAGTTTCCTATACTGGCTGAAATGATTAGCCCGTTGGATGTCGGGTTAAATGCCGCTATGCGGTGAGCCTTTCAAGGATCCTGAGTGGGCGATGCACTATCTCGTTCTTGCGCTGCTTTTACTATTGGTGGTGGCACTTAGCCTTATTGTCGCTCGTATCCTTCCGCTACCCATCCCCCTCCCATTAATACAAATTGTTGGCGGCGTTATCCTAGGTGGGGTTTTCGGTATCGAGATACCGCTCGACCCGGAAATTTTCTTTCTTCTTTTTATTCCTCCCCTGCTATTTCTTGCCGGTTGGCGTATTCCCAAGGGTGCTTTTTTCCGGGATTTGGGGTTGATTGTAACCCTGGCTGTTGGTCTGGTGGTTTTTACCGTAGTGGGCATGGGCTTTTTTATCTATTGGCTGGTGCCGGTCATCCCTGTTGCCGTAGCTTTTGCTGTAGCGGCGATACTCGCGCCCACAGACCCGGTTGCAGTTTCAGTTGTGCATGGTGGTAATGCCATGCCAGCGCGGCTGGAACATATTCTTGCTGGGGAGTCCTTGTTCAACGATGCGTCGGGACTGGATATTTTCCGGTTCGCAGTGGCAGCCGCGATGACCGGCAGCTTTTCCTTTTCGCAAGCGGTGGGTGGTTTTGTCTGGGTTGCAGTGGGTGGCATAGCAATTGGAGCCGGAGTTGCCTTTATTTGCGGATATTTGTTGCGCTGGCTGGTGCGAATAGGTGGTGAGGACTCTGCAATACAGATACTGGTGAGCTTATTAGTGCCATTTGCCGCTTATATGGCAGGTCAAAGCCTACAGGTATCCGGGATTCTGGCAGCGGCAACGGCAGGTATTGCTACTCATTACACTAATCTACACGGCTCGGAAATGTCCACGACACGTATGGATCGCCGCGCTGTGTGGAAGACTGTGCAAACGGTATTGGATGGGATTATTTTCGTTTTACTCGGTGAGCAATTGGTTCGACTGGCAGAGGCTGATCTCGCCGGTGCAAGGCATACCAGCCTCGGCATGGTGGCTCTATATATCCTGGCAATATCTTTGGTACTGCTTTTACTGCGTTTTATCTGGGTGTGGGTATCCCTCTATTTTTCCCGTTTTCGTCGGAGCATACGCTCACTTTCAGCACACTTGATATTGGTCAGTGTATTGACTGTGTCAGGGGTACGGGGAGCGATAACCCTTGCAGGAGCTTTTTCCCTTCCTCTTCTGTTACCTGACGGCTCACCCTTGCCGGGGCGGGAACTGGCGCTGGCTATTGCCATGGGGGTAATCCTTTTTTCACTGTTGTTGGCCAGTTTTGCACTTCCCTTGTTGCTGAAGCATTTGCCGGATACACCGCAACTGGCAGCGATTGGCGATGAGCGAGGTGCAAGGATGTCAGCGGCTAAGGCGGCAGAGGAACGCTTGATAATATTACGCAGTACTATCAATGCGCATTGGGAGCACAAAGATGTTGCCTATGAGGCGATTGATCACCTGTTGGAAGTCTATCGTCGCCGTATCAGTACTGGCGAGGATGAAAATGAGGAACAGGTATGGGTGCGCGCGCGAGTCGAGCGTAATTTCCGCCTGGCGGCTCTTGCCGCTGAGCGCAAGCAACTTTTTACCCTGAGAGTGCGCAGGGAAATCGATGATGAACTCCATCGCAAGTTGGTAATGGAAGTAGACTTGGTAGAGGCGAGCCTGATGTCAAAAGGCTAGAAAGTCTCCAGGTCCGCGCCATACCCGTTCAACTCCTCGGCAACCCTAAGGCTTCTCTGTCTCTGGTTGCGCTTCTTCCCAGTAGTGATCCAAGTGGAGGTCTTTGTCGCGTCTGTCCTGCTGTAGTGCCTGTAACAGCTGTTCTCGATAGATTCGGGCTTGGGCTATGTGCTGGGTTTCATCGCGCCAGTAGGGAAATAGAGCCTCCAGCATACGCTCGTCGTGTTGTTTGAACTTACGTGCTGCTCTACGCGCCTGCATCGGACTAAGGCCGAGTAATATTAAGGCCTTCTCACCAATTGCCAGTGCCGAATCCACGGTCTCACGAAAGATATATTTTACTCCGGCCTCCATCAGTGCATATTGGTGCATGCGGTTGCGCGCCCTTGCGAGAATAATCAAATGCGGGAAATGCTTTTGCAGCTGGGCGATAATTTCGAGAGATGCGGCCTGGTCGCTCAGTGTCAGGATAACAAGACGTGCATTTTTGGCACCGGCAGCACGTAGCAAGTCCTCTCGCGAAGCGTCCCCGTAGTAGGCTTCTATGCCATAGCGACGCACGAGATCCAATTGTTCTGCATTGCGCTCTAACAGAGTAGTGCCGAAGCCGCAGGCGTTGAGCAGGCGCCCAGTGATCTGCCCAAAGCGACCATAGCCGATAATAATTACCGGCGAGCCATGGTCTACTGGTGGGGGGGTATCTACCTCCACAGGACTTTCAGGCCCAACCAGAAAGCGTGGCTGGATAAATTGTTCGAATATCAATAGCAATACCGGGGTGAGTGCCATAGTCAAGGCAATCAAAGCAACCAGCAGGCTGCTGGCACCGGCATCCAGGACCTGGATCTGGGTGGAGAAGGAGACGAGCACAAAGCCGAATTCCCCCGCCTGGGCGAGGGATAGGGCGAATAACCAGTCCTCCCCTTTCGAAAGGCGCATCATGCGTGCAAGGCCAAAAAGAACGGCAAACTTAACCAGGACCAGAGTGATGACAAGGCCGAACAACAGCAATGGGTTCTCGGCAATCTGGGCGAAGTTCAGACTCGCGCCAACGGCAATAAAGAACAGCCCCAGAAGTAGCCCTTTGAACGGCTGAATATCCGCTTCCAGTTCATGGCGGAATTCACTTTCCGCCAGCAGCACTCCGGCCAGGAAGGTACCCAGTGCCGGTGATAGATCCAGCCAGGTCATTACCGCTGCAGCGGCGAAGACTATTAACAGGGCGGTAACGGTAAACATCTCGCGCACCTGGCTGCCCGCGACCAGGCGCAGCAATGGGCCGAGTAGGTAGCGGCCGCTAATCGCAAAAGCGGCAATGGTGCCGATCACCGCGGCAGCATATTGCCAGCCACTCAGGCCACTGGCGTGGGCTTCGGCGGGAGTGCCGGCAAGTAGTGGTAAAAGTGCAAGGATGGGAATAACGGCAATATCCTGGAACAGCAATACTGCGAAGGCACTGCGCCCACCCTGGGTTTTCAGCAGCCCTTTTTCGCTGAGGGATTGCAAAACAATAGCAGTTGAAGAAAGTGCCAATATCAGTCCGATAGCAACCGCTGAGCGCCAGTCTAAGCCAAATAAAAGCAGGGCTACCCCGGCAACAGCGGCAGCGGTCAATAGGAGCTGGGCGCTGCCTGTACCGAGAATGGCTCCCCGCATTTGCCACAGCTTTTTTGGCTGTAACTCTAAACCGATCAGGAACAGCATCAGGGCCACCCCAAACTCGGCCACGTGCATCTCGTCGCTGGCATCGCCCACCAGGCCCAGGGCACTGGGCCCTATCGCGACTCCAGCGAGCAGATAACCGAGTACTGAGCCGAGGCCGAGACGGGTTGCGATGGGTACGGCGATCACCGCCGCAGCCATAAAAATGACGGCTTCTACGAGGAAGTTAGAGTGTTCCATTGATGAATTATCGCTATTTGGCGGTGTGTTGCTGGTTGGAGCCCACTGTACTTTCGGGCTCGGCAAACTCTCGGCTGCGGCGAATTAACGGGGCTATGGTAGAGCCCTGCACCACGATAGAAAAGAGCACCACGCCGTAGGTCATTACCACCCAAAGGTAACGCAGGTCCTGCCCTTGTACAAAAGCGCTGCCAGCTGGGATGGACATAGCCAACGCTAGAGCCAATCCCCCTTTGAGGCCACCCCAAATCAGTATCCGGTTGGTATAGGGGTGATAGCGACGGCGCCTCTTCAGGTACAGGAAGGGCACTCCCACCGCCATGACCCGGGCCAGCAGCACTATCACAATTGCCATTACCATTAGCAGGTAGTCTGCGGGTCGTAGGTCGATGGTGATCAGGAACAGGCCCACCAGCAGGAAGAGCAAGCCGTTGAGAAAATCTTCTGTAATATTCCAAAAATTATCCAGCTCATGCTGGCTCACACGGGAAAAGCCCCGTTCACGGGTGAAGTTACCGATAATAATGCCGCTTACTACCATCGCCAGGGCTCCGGAAACACCGAGGATATTCGCCAGCGAGAAGCCTGCGGTGGGGATCACCAGGGTTAGCAATAATTCCAGACTGTGGTCATCGGTGCAGCAGATCAACCAGTGAAAAAGCCCGCCGATAATCAGGCCAAGCAAAATACCGCCGATCGCCTCCACGATGAATAGCTCGGCGACTGCGGGAACAGTCGGTTGGCCGCCCTCAAAGGCCAGGGCATAGATCACAGCGAAAATCACTATGCCAAAGCCATCATTAAACAGGGACTCCCCCTCTACCTGGATAGATACCTGCTCGGGTGCTTTCAGGTTTTTCATTATTGCCAGCACCGCGATGGGGTCTGTAGGAGATATTAGTGCGCCAAATAGCAGGCAGTAAACAAAGGCGACTGGCATATTAATCAACATAAGAAACCAGTACAGCAGTGCCCCTACCACAAATGTAGAAATCAGGGTGCCGACGATCGCCAGCAGGCCAATTTCGATTTTCTGGTTACGCAGTGCCAGCAGGTCGATATGTAAACTGCCGGCGAAAAGCAGGAATCCCAGCATGCCCTTCAGCAGAATATCTTCCAGGTTGAGCAACGGCAGTAGTTGATCTGCCCAGGTGCGCAGTTCGACCACACCCAATTTGCCCAGACCAGTCACTATAAGAGACAGTGCCAGCGCACCCGCGGTGATTGCGATAGTGGTTTGCGCGCGCAAAACGTACTGATTGAGGAAGCCGAGAAAAACCGACACAGCGGCAAGAAAACAAAAGGTGTAATAGACTTCCATGCCGTGCGTGGACTCCAGGGGTGAAATTTCCGGGATTACTCCCAACCCTCAAAAAGGAGCAGTGATACCTGCTCTCTCAGCGGGCAAATTTATCAATTGTGAGCGTGCCGTTATTGTAGCCGTGCGAGCGCCGCTCGATTTTCCCGTGAGGAGGGCTCCGGTTCCGGGGTTACGCAGGGGCGCGCCATGTGGATACTGCCGGCCAGCGCCTTCATTAGGGGCGCGCAATTGTAACGGCTCCCCAGTGAGGCACAACTGCATTTTTCAATTTTGCGCCCAGGTGAGGAGTAGAAGCTGTCCAGGCTGCCACTTATGGATTTTCGTCAATATTTTGGCATCCATTTCCTTGTTAAATCTGATTATTACTAATATTCGATGCGCGGCATCCGTCTCCCATAACAGTTCCCAACTACACTGGAGGCATTCCATTGTCTGTAATTCCCCTGAAATGAGAGAGGAAGTTATGGCGAACCATCCTGCATTGTGCGACACCTCCAAATTGGTAGGACGAATATTGATGTCTCTGATATTCATTTTTGCCGGCTGGAACAAAATCGGCGGCTATAAAATGACAGAGGCATTTATGGTATCCATGGGACTCCCGGCCTTTTTACTGCCTCTGGTGATTGTGGTTGAGTTGCTCGGGGGGCTGGCAGTATTTTTTGGCCTCTTTACCCGCTTTGCGGCGATAATTCTGTTTCTTTTCTGCCTTGCCAGCGCCTGGATGGTGCACTTCTCTCCCGGAGATTCAGGTGAGATGACCAGCTTTATGAAAAACATCACCATTGCCGGCGGCTTTTTGATTCTTGCCTGCGCTGGTGCAGGGCGCTTCAGTCTGGACCACTGGTTCCGTAAAAAATAGTTACTGCGCTGATTTCAACAGGGACTAGGAGGTAACTCACGAGAGCGCCGGGAGGTAGTGATGGGCCTTTTGGTCGATGGACAGTGGCGCAACCACTGGTATGACACTGGTAAAAGCCAGGGTGAGTTTGTGCGTGAGGCAGCACAGCTCCGCAATTGGGTGACCAGTGATGGAGCCCCGGGGCCGAGTGGAGAGGGAGGCTTTATCGCTGAGGCGGGTCGCTATCACTTGTATGTTTCACTCGCCTGCCCCTGGGCCCACCGTACGCTCATTTTCCGCACATTAAAAAATCTGCGCGACTACATAGATATTTCTATTGTCAGCCCCTTTATGCGTGAGCATGGTTGGTCCTTCAACACCGAGGAAGGCAGCAGTGGTGATCACCTCTTTCAATATGATTACCTTTACCAGCTATATCAGCGCAATCACAGTGATTACAGTGGACGTGTCACTGTACCAGTGCTGTGGGACAGACAGCGCCAGTGTATTGTTAGCAATGAATCATCTGAAATCATCCGAATGCTCAACAGTGCCTTTGATCGTCTCACCGGTAGCGAGGATGACTTTTACCCCGATGACCTGCAGGGCGATATAGATGCGACAAATGATGTGGTTTATGAAACCGTAAATAACGGGGTTTATCGTGCCGGCTTTGCCACTACCCAAGAGGCCTATGAGCGAGCTTATGAGTCGCTTTTCAGTACTCTCGAACAGCTGGAGCAGCGCCTGCAGAATAACCGCTATCTGACTGGAGATCAGGTAACAGAGGCCGACTGGCGACTGTTTACAACATTAATCAGATTTGATGCTGTTTATCATGGCCATTTTAAATGTAACAAGCAGCGCCTGGCTGACTTTAAGAATCTGTGGGGATTTACCCGGGAGCTGTTTCAATGGCCGGGAGTAGCGGAAACCGTGGATTTCTTCCATATCAAGCATCATTACTACGGTAGCCACCTGCATATCAACCCCACTGGAATTGTGCCAAAGGGACCACAGCTGGATTACGCTGCACCGCATAGGCGCGGCTAGGTAACGTTTTAAAAATGCACGCCTATACTGCTGGTTGCTGCGCAACTGTTACCTGAGGACCGCAATGAAACTCTTTTACACTCCCGGCGCCTGCTCGCTATCCCCACATATTGTCGCGCTTGAAGCGGGTATTGATCTGGACTTGTGCAAGGTTGATCTGAAGACACATACCATGGAAAACGGCGATGACTTCAGGAAGATAAATCCGAAGGGTTACATCCCTGCCCTGCAGTTGGAAGGTGGGGAAATACTGACAGAGGGGTCGACGATAGTACAGTTTCTCGCGGAACAAAAGCCAGATGCGCACCTGGCTCCGCCAGTTGGTAGCCTCGCCCATTACCGCTTGTTGGAGTGGCTTAATTTCCTCAGTGCAGAGGTACATAAATTATTTAAACCGCTGTTCTGGGATGGCGCCAAGGATGAGCAGGAGCAAGCGCGGGAATGCTTGTTACGACGCTTCGACTATATAGAAAAGCGCCTGGACAAAGACTTCCTGATGGGCGATGAATTTTCTGTGGCGGATGCCTACTTATATGTGCTGTCCCGCTGGATGGAAGCCCAGCAGTTTGATATGGCGCGCTGGCCCAAGCTGCAGGCGTTCCAGAAGCGAATGTCGGAACGGCCATCGGTACAGCAGGCCCTACAAGAGGAAGAATTGTAGGACCAGTTGCCAGGGTATCCTCATGGATTAGCGTGGGGTGAATCGTTTGGTAGCCGGTATATCTGATTCGATGGGCTTGCGCGCCTGAGCGATTACCATGGCGGAAAAAAATGCTGCCACCGCACAGCCAAACATAGATGCGGCGATAGGCACCAGGGTGCCGGTGTGTATGCTGCTGACTAATCCGCCCAGGACCCCCCCGGTAATAAATATGGTGGCCCCATAGAGGGCATTGGCACTGCCACTGATTTTGGGGAAGAACTCTAGATAGCAGGCTGCAGCGTTGGGGCCTGTCATGCCGATACAGCTCATCACCAGTACCAGTGGCACCATCCACAAGGTAATTTCCCGAATTCCAGTCATAGTGCCCAGCAACAGCAGACCACAACCCAGTATCTGTAGAGAGATGCCTGCCAGCAATATATTGCGCGGCTGAAACAGATTTAACAGCCGTATATTGACCTGCACCATGCAGATCAGGCCCAGAATGCAGCTGCCAAAAAACAGGGGAAACTGGCTGGCACTGACCTCAAAATAATCCATAAATACGAAGGGCGCTGTGGTGATATAGATAAACATCGATCCGCTCACACAGGCCTGGGCGCCCAGGAAACCGAGGGCCCGGCGATTGCGCAATACCTGCCCATAACTTGAGATCAAGGACCCCAGAGGCATTAGCTGGCGACGCGCGCGGGTAAAGCGCGGCACGGTCTCCGGCAATAACAGGCGCACCAGAACCAGCATTGCCAATGCGTACAAGAGTAAAAAAACAAAAATGCTTTGCCAGCCACCAATGGCCAGAAGGAGTGCCCCAATGACTGGTGCGATCAGGGGAGCGATCAACATTATGGTGCTGATCATAGAGATAATCTTGGCTGCTTCGCGCCCACTGTGCAGGTCGCGCACAATTGCTGCGCAGATCACAGTAGCAAAACCGCCACCGATGGCCTGAAGGAAGCGCAGGATAATCAACTGGTCGACATGGTCTGTGAGCAGCACTAACAGAGAACTGACAATATAAATGCTTAGACCAATAGTCCCCACTAAGCGGCGTCCCCAGCGATCTGATAGTGGGCCACCGAACAATTGCCCCAGGGCGAAACCCAACAAAAAGCTGGAAACTGAATACTGTACTCGCTCCACCTCAGTATCCAGCGCTGCAGCCATGGCGGGAATAGCTGGCAGGTAGCTGTCAATCGAAAAGGGCGTCAAGGATACGAGAGCCGCCAGCCATACCACCAGCCAACGCGGTGTGGTTTTTTCATCAGGTTTTGGCTTCGAACTCATAGTTGACTCTGATACAGCTCAGTGGAAAACCGTAAAACGCATTGCTCGATCTGTTATGGCAGACCACAGTCGAGACTACAGCAAGCTCAATATCAAACCTGTGAGTTTAAGACGGTTCTTTCGGTAGAGAGCTTTTTCGTATCGCGAAAGGCGCTGAGAAGGCGGTCTATTCGGGTATGTCGGCTGGATTTCAAACATAAAATTGGTGTTTATCCAGCCGAGGGTACGTATTTGGTGGCCTTTGGCCAAGGCTCCAATGTGACCCAATGGTAACGGGACAGTGACCTTTTCACCAGCTTATCAATAACTCAGTATCTTTTAACTTAACAGTTTTCATTAGTAGGCAACTGAAAAACGCTGCTGGATATGTTGAGGCTGCTCCAGCTCATTGATCATTGCTATGGCGTAATCCTCTAGGGAGATGCGGCTACGGCCATCCCTATCCACCATCAGCTGGTCGCCTCCGAGACGAAAATGACCAGTGCGCTCGCCGGGCTCGATCAAGGCGGCGGGGCTCAGGAAAGTCCACTGTAGCGTATTTTCCTGCTTTAGTCGCTTGAGGGCATCAAGGGCACCGAGAGCTGAGGCTTTCCATTCCGGTGGAAATTGGGGAGTTTCCAATAAGTGCACTCCTGGAGCAACTTCAAGACTGCCGGCGCCACCAACAACTAGAAGGCGATCTATCCCCGCCTCTTTGCAGGCGTTGAGAATTGATTCGAAGCCTCGCAGGTAATAGCCGTGAATATCCTGTTGGGCGTGGCCGCTAAAAGCACTGATCACCGCATCGTGGCCTCTCAATAAGTCGGCAAGCTGCGTAGTGTTTAATACGTCGGTCTGGGTTGCGGTTAACCTCTCCTGGGTTTGTAGCTTCTCGGGGTGGGTAACCAGAGCTGTGACCCGGTGCCCTCTTGCCAAGGCCTCGACCAACAGTGCAGAACCGATAAAACCACTGGCACCGATCAATGCAATATTCATGCGTTCAATCTCGGGGTGTCTTTGTTGGGGATGCCAAGCAGTTTAGTTTTGTATTGCAGTATTTATGGGATAGTTAATAGTGCTGGAGCAATAAATTTCTGTTGGCCGATGGCAGTGCATTGGCTGCTATGGGAAGCCGTCAATGCGGTGCCTGTGGTTAATCTTTTCGTTATGCGGACGCTCATGCTCTCAGTGCTTGTCTTCACGAAGGGTGTAAAGGCCCTGTTTGAGCTTTAACAGGTGCTCTTGCAACTGTGGTCCTTTACGCTGGGCTACGCCAATTGCGAGCACATCAATTACCACCAGGTGGGCGATTCGAGAAGACAGTGGCGTGTAGATCTCGATATCCTCTTCTACATCCACCTCCAGTGGAATACTCGCCTGCTGGGCTACCGGGGAGCCACTTGGGGCCAGGCCCACGACCAGAGCGCCCTGCTCTTTTGCCATGCTCATGGAGCGTAACAGTGCTTTGGTCCGCCCACTCTGGGAAATAGCCACCACAACATCCCCTGGTTGCATCGACATAGCCGACATATTTTGGATGTGATGGTCGGAGTGTGCGGCAGTAGCCAGTTGCAGGCGAAAGAATTTGTGCTGAGCATCGGCAGCGACAGCACCGGAGGCACCAAAGCCGAAGAATTCTACCCGCTTGGAGGCGGCCATGGCGGTCACAGCGGCTTCCAGTGCGCGGTCGTCAATCCTGTCGCGTACCTTCAACAATGTATCCACAGTGGAATCGAATACTTTGCGCTTGTATTCAGCAATTGTGTCGGTCTCGGTTACTGCAATCTGGCCAAAACTGGGGCTGGAGGCCAGCTGCTGGGCCAGGTTCAGCTTGAACTCCTGGAACCCCGAGCAGCCTACTGCGCGACAGAAACGCACTACCGTGGGCTCACTTACCTGGGCCTCGGTGGCCAGGTCAACAATACGCATATGAATAATTTCATCCGGGTTGGCGAGGATATACTCCGCCACCTTGCGCTCAGATTTGCGCATGGATGACAGTTGTTCGCTGATTTTTTGCGTGACTTCCGCTGGTTTCACAAGACTACCTTCGCTATGCCAGATGGCGCAGTGTAGCGGCTGTGCCCCCCGCTGGCGAGCGGCTTTGCGTTGTCAGGATGGGTAAAATGCTGTTTATTTACACAGGTCTCGCACAGCAGCTCTGGTACAATCATCGCCCATGGACGTATCTCAGATTTTAGACCCCCTCAACGACGCCCAGCGCGAAGCAGTAGCAGCCGCGCCCGGCAATCAATTGGTTCTGGCCGGTGCCGGTTCGGGTAAGACCCGGGTGCTGGTGCACCGCATCGCCTGGCTGATGCAGGTGGAAGGTGCCTCGCCCTATTCCATTATGGCGGTGACCTTTACCAACAAGGCGGCCCGCGAGATGCGCGCTCGTATCGAAGAGCTGCTGGGGGTGAATACCTTCGGCATGTGGGTGGGCACCTTCCACGGCCTGGCCCATCGCCTGCTCAAAGCCCACTGGCAAGAGGCCAGGTTGCCGCAGAACTTCCAGATCCTGGATTCCGACGACCAGCTGCGCCTGATCAAGCGGGTACAGGCGGATCTGGGGCTGGACGATAAAAAGTGGCCGCCGCGGGAAACCCAGTGGTGGATCGGTGCGCAGAAAGATGAAGGCCTGCGCCCGCAATATATCAATGCTGGCGCCGACCCATGGTTGCAGACCATGGTGCGGATCTACTTTGCCTATGAAGAGGCCTGCCAGCGTGGTGGGCTGGTGGATTTCGGTGAGCTGTTACTTCGCGCCCATGAACTCTGGTTGAATAACGACGCTATTCTCGCCCATTACCGCCAGCGCTTTCCCTTTATCCTGGTGGATGAGTTCCAGGATACCAACACGATTCAATACGCCTGGTTGCGTCTGCTTGCTGGTGAGCAGTGCCATATCACAGCTGTGGGTGACGATGACCAGTCCATTTACGGCTGGCGCGGTGCCAAGATCGAGAATATTCAGCACTTTTCCACAGACCTGAAAGAAGTCCAGACGGTGCGCCTGGAGCAAAACTACCGCTCCACCTCCACCATTTTGAATGCGGCCAACGCGGTGATCGCCAATAACAGTGGCCGTCTGGGTAAGGAGTTGTGGACCAGGGGTGAAGAGGGTGAGCCCATCGCCGTCTACGCGGCCTACAACGAACAGGATGAGTCGCGATTTATTGTCGAACGCATCAATGACTGGGTGCGCGATGGCAACCGCCGCGACAGCATTGCCATCCTCTACCGCTCCAACGCGCAATCCCGGGTACTTGAAGAGGGGCTTCTGCGCGAGCAGGTGCCCTACCGCATCTATGGCGGCCAGCGCTTCTACGAGCGCCTGGAGATCAAGAATGCCCTGTCTTATCTGCGCCTGATTACCAACCGCGATGATGACACTGCGTTTGAGCGGGTGGTGAATACGCCGACCCGTGGCATCGGTGCGCGCACGGTGGAAATGGTGCGCTCCTATGCCCGCGAACAGGGCTGTTCCCTGTGGCAGGCGGCCAAGCTGATGTTGCAGCAGCGGGTATTGGCCGCTCGCGCCGGCAATGCCCTGCAGAGCTTTCTGGACCTGATTAACCAGCTGGCAGCGAATGCAGAAGATAAAGAGTTGGATGCTATTGCTGAGGGTGTGATCGAGACTAGCGGCTTGTTGGAATTCCACGGCAAGGAAAAAGGTGAGAAGGGCCAGACGCGGGTGGAGAACTTGCAGGAACTGGTGACTGCCTGTCGCGCTTTCTCTGGTGTGGACCTGCCCGAAGGGGAGGAAGATGAGGAGGAAATTCCTCTGCTCAACCAGTTCCTCGACAGCGCTGCCCTCGATGCCGGTGAGGGCCAGGCAGATGAGTTTGAGGAGGCGGTTCAGTTAATGACCCTGCACTCCGCCAAAGGCCTGGAGTTTCCCCTGGTATTTATGGCGGGTGTGGAGGAAAACCTGTTTCCCCACAAGATGTCCGCGCAGGAGCCGGGTCGTATGGAGGAGGAGCGCCGACTCTGCTACGTGGGAATTACCCGCGCTATGCGCAAACTGTATATCACCTACGCAGAAAACCGCCGCCTGTTTGGCAGTGAGACCTATAACAGCCCCTCACGGTTTATTGGTGAAATTCCAGCTAATTTGGTGCACGAGGTGCGCCTCAAGACTGAGATTTCCCGGCCACTATACCAGGCGGATTATGGCAAAGTTGGTCAGTTTTCCGACCCGGCCCCAGACTTTGATGATTTGCCACCGCTCGCCCTGGGAGGGCGAGTGGAGCATGCCAGATTTGGTGAGGGCACCGTAGTGCAGTTTGAGGGTAATGGCCCGCGCGCACGGGTACAGGTGAACTTCGATGATGCCGGCAGTAAATGGCTGGTGGTGGCTATGGCTAAATTGCAGCCGCTGTAGACCAAGGGTCTGGAAAACTGAATCTATTTTGAAGAAGCAAATCTCACGTGGCTCCAGTATCACTGGAGCCACGATAATTAAAGTTAGCTAGCTGACAGTCAGCGCCTTACAAGAAAAACGATAATTAGAAGCGATGAAAAAAATTAATTGGTACCCCGCCGTTATTTTGGGCCTTCTCGCCCTGCTGGTAATTACCTTTGCCGCGCTGGTAACTTCCCGTGCGGCTCAAGGGCCTCAACAACACTTTTCTGATACTGGTGATAAAGAATTGTTTGAGTGGAAGCTGGTTACTACCTGGCCAAAAAACTTCCCCGGCCTGGGCCAGGCACCGGAGCGCTTCGCCAAAGAGGTAGAGCAGATGTCTGCTGGCCGTCTCAAAATTAAGGTCTACGGTGCGGGTGAACTGGTGCCTGCATTGGGGGTTTTCGGTGCTGTTTCCGAGGGTGCGGCACAAATGGGGCACGGTGCAGCCTATTACTGGAAAGGCAAGATTCCGGCGGCCCAGTTTTTCACTGCGGTACCTTTTGGTTTGAATGCCCAGGAAATGAATGGCTGGCTCCACCACGGCGGTGGTTTGGAACTCTGGGAGGAGATTTACGCGCCTTTTAATTTGATACCCCTGGCAGGTGGTTCCACAGGGGTGCAAATGGCGGGTTGGTTTAATAAGCCGATTAACTCTGTCGAGGATTTGCAGGGTTTAAAAATGCGAATTCCTGGACTGGGAGGTGAAGTATTAAACCGGGCCGGCGGCACGGCCGTCACGATTCCTGGTGGTGAGCTTTATACAGCGTTGCAGACTGGCGTCATTGATGCGACCGAATGGGTTGGCCCATACAATGATCTAGCATTCGGCTTTCACCAGGTTGCCGAGTATTATTACTATCCTGGTTGGCATGAGCCTGGCTCGATGATGGAATTTATTGTCAATAAAAAAGCCTTCGATAAATTGCCTAAAGACCTGCAGGCAATTGTGCGCGTGGCAGCCCGGGAAGCAAACCAGGACATGCTGGATGAGTACACTGCGCGCAATAACCGAGCCCTGCGTGAATTAGTGGAAGAGCACGGTGTAAAGCTCAGGCGTCTACCGGATGAAGTACTTTCTCATTTAAAGCAAATCAACACGCAAATTATGCAGGAGACTGCAGACAAGGACCCTGAGTTTGCCCGTATCTATAAAGCCTTTAAGGATTTTGAGCGGGATGTACGGCCCTACCACCAGATTAGTGAAGAGGCTTATTACCAGGCGCGAGAGCTGGATAATGAGAACAGAAAGGATTAAATGGGGATAATGAGGGGGAAGCTGTGTACCAGACTGTTCCCCGCAGCGATTCAGTGAGCGACTTCTTGTGAATAACTTAAGGCAGTGGCCTGGTATGCCCACTATCGTCAATAGCGACAAAAACAAACTCACCTTCAGTGACCTTCACCTGCTCACCGGAATCAACCCGTGTCAGCCACACCTCAACCATAGTCCTGATCGAAGAACGACCCACTTCGATAGCCTCTGCATAGCAGCTGACTGTGGAGCCAACAGGTACCGGGCGTAAAAACACCATACTGCCTACCGCAACGGTGGTTACCCTGCCCCGTGCGATACTTTGGGCGAGGATTGCGCCGGCCAGGTCCATTTGCGACATCAGCCAGCCAGCAAATACGTCCCCTTGGGGATTGGTATCACGGGGCATGGCCAGGGTTTGCAGGGTTAGCGTACCTGTGGGTTGCGGGTTTTCATCTAGGGCTGAAAGTGCGGACATCGACTGCTCACAGATTGTTAGAGTTATTGGGTACTACTTCTGGGAAGGTGGCGCATTCTAGCACAAATTGCGCAGTAATTGACCAGTGTTATCCAGAATTTGCTGGAGAAAACTGGCGATCCTGCTTCCCAGCCACCACCCCAGATGGCCGGGAGACTAGTGATCTGGGCCTTACAAAGCCTCTACTTCCAGCAGGTTGTCGTCTGGGTTTTTATCAATCATCTTGATGTAGGGGTCAATTCCAGCGATGCTCGGTTTGCCCTCCACTTCAAACTCCAGCACGGTGGTTTGCTCGCTGATCTCCTGTTTGGCGAAGTAGAGCACGTTTTCTGAATTAAAGTTCTTGTCGGGATCTTCCTTGAAAATGGCGATATCTATCCGATTATTCATTGGGATTTCTTGTTCCTGGCCCTCCCCATCGGCCTCGAACTTGTGAGCTTCCAACTCCAACAGAACGCGATAGTTACCATTATCCAATAGCTCAGAGGTGGCCTTTGCGATCTTCAGGTCAAAAAGAACTACCCTCTCCAGCATATCGGTGATCAGTTCCTGGTGAGATGCTTCGGCGTGCGCTCTGAGCCTTGCCACCAAATCCATACTGGTGGGATAGGGGTCACTGGAGAACCCTTTATCTTTCAGCAACGATGCCAAGGCCGCATTTATGGCATCTTCACCCATGGCATCTTTGAGGGCGTACATGGCTACAGAACCCTTTCGGTAGTGGATATAGGGTTGATTTTCATTGTGAGTCAGGGGGAGTTCCTCAAGGAGTTCGCTACCCCGCGCGCTCAGGTAACGGTCAAGCTCATATTTGAGGAAGCGACGTATTTTTTCCGGACCGTATTCCTGCTCCATAACCATCAGTGCGGAATACTGGGCCAGGGTTTCGGAGAGCAAAGTGGCGCCTTGCACGTTGGCTCCGACCAACTGATGTGCCCACCACTGGTGTGCAACCTCGTGGGCAGTCACATAGAAGACGTAATCAATTTCATTCGGGTCGCGGAGATCGGCGACAAAGCCGATGGATTCTGAAAAGGGCACGGTGTTGGGAAATGCCTGGGCAAAACTTTCATAACCCGGGAACTCAACGATACGCAACTGGCGATATTGATAGGGACTGAAAGCCGCACTGAAATACTCCAGGGATTTCTTCACACTTTCAATCATACGGTCCACGTTGTAGTCGTGAGGCTTGTGATGGTAGACCTCAATGGCTACATCCTTCCACTGGTCTTTAACTATGGTGTAGTCCGCAGAAAGGTAGGAGAAAAAATTGTGAATCGGGGCATCCATCTTGTAGTGGAAATAGTGGCGCTTTCCCTCCTGCCAGTCTTTTTGCAGATAGCCGGGAGCCAGTGCTACTTGTCCCACTGAGGTACTGACCGTGGTTTCAAAGTTAATCCAGTCGGAGTCGCTGCGCAGGTAGGACTCCCGGTAGTGATCTGTATCCTCCAGTTTGGGCATTCGCTGAGGCGGGGGTAGATCGTACTTCTTGCGCAGGTGACGGTCAGTTAATTCAATATTGCTGTTGTAACCGATAAAGGGCATCGCCTCAAAGTTATTAAAGAAAGTACCGTTTTGCACAATAGTGGTGGAGGAGCCGGAGTTCATAAAGCCACGGCTGATCCTGCTAAGATCAAACTCCAGTGTAAGTGCCTCTCCGGGTTCCAGGGGTTGCTCCAGTTCGAAGAAATAATGGCCGAATTGCTCATCCTTTTCGCGCAGTTTGGCCTGACTCAGGGATAGCTGGTTGACCGTGAGACCGCGCTCCAGTCCGATGGCTACTTCATTGATAGATTTATCGCGCTTATTCATCAGGAAGTAACGCCCACGCACTTCATAGCGGCGTTCATCGGGGAAGATATCCACATCTACATTGACATCGATGATATGTGGCGCTGGCTTGTCTTCCAGGGATTTGTACTTTTTCTCGTAGTCTGCGGCTAGCTGCTCGCGATCCTTGCTGGTTTCATAGTCGTTGAGAATATTAGTGTTGTAGAAAATAAAGGTTCCACTGGCAACAAACAGCAGGAAGGCTGTAATACCAGCTAAACGGCTGGGCAATCCCAGCTGGAAGCGTAGGGCTTTGAGCCTGCTCGTTAGTGAGGCCAGGGTGCCCCGCTGCCAGAGCCCATAACTCAACATTGCTAATATCAGGCTGAAGCTTGTCCAGTAAAATGCAAACCAGGCGCGACCCTGTTCAAAGTGACCATAGCCATTCATATCCGAGTAGGGAGCAGCATTCCAACCGGCGAACTGATAGAGGTTGTGCTCAAAACCTAAGATGTCGAGCACTATAGAGCTGATCAGGTAGCCCACCATCAGCAACATGCCGAGGAATTTATTACGGGTAATTACCTGGACAAAGATAGAAAGAACAGCCATCAGGTAGAAGGGCATTGCGAATTGGTACCAGAGACCATAAAAATAAAGCCCTGGCTCGAGGGTAGCGTGCCCCTTGCCCAGCTGTACAGCGACAGTGGTCAGCATACTGGCAATCAATATACCGGCTAGAACCACCAGCATTGCAATAAACTTGCTTGCCACAAAAACCCAGTTCGGTGTGGGCACTGCATCCATAATTTCATGGCAGCCGGTCTGGCGTTCGCGCCATACTAATTCAGCCCCATAGTAGATCAGAATAATCATCATGATCAGGCTGAAGGCGCCCTGTATCAGGCTTATCATTGAGCGGGTAACAGGGTAAACCGAGGTACCGAAAATTGCTTCCAGGTTAAGGGAAGCACCCAGTACGTTGAGAACACCAATTGCGAGAATTACCCAAAAAGCCAGGCTTTTTACCACAGCTTTGACTTCAAAACCGCTGCGTACCCGGAATTGTTGCCAAACAGCGGTTGCGCCAAAAGTAGGAGTGATTCGCGGTATTGGCTTATTGTAACGAAGCTGTTCCTCAGTTTGATTCTCTATTCTGTGACGACGTGACCAGAGTGGTTTGCGCTCGGCAAAAGAAAAGCATCTATAGCCCAACCCGATAATAAGCAAACTGGCGATGAGCCATATTATGCGATTGGTTAGATACTCTCCCTCCAGGGCAACCATGGAAGTATTGCGGTCGAAGGCGGTCCAATAACGAGTGGCATTATCGAAGGCGCCGAGACCGAAGGGGTCGGCCAGTGCGGCGACACTGCGATAAGCGGGCTCGTCCATCATCCCCTGACTGGTAAAATAGAGAACCAGAAAAGCAATCAGCCCCAAGTAGGTGGCCATCATGCTGCGAGTTACAGCTGCCAGGCTAAAAAACAGTGCGCTGCAAAACAGCATGGTGGGAAGAATGAGTGCGAATAGTGTTTGTAAGTAATGAGATATTTGTGTTGGACCTAACCGTTCCGGGTCCAGCCAGGGCATCCAGGAACCGAACAGCATACCTAGGGCAGAGGCTGAAAATGCCAGGAAAGAAACAGTAAATGACCCTGTGAAGCGCCCTAGTAAATAATCGCGCTTGCTGATAGGGGTACTGAAGACGATACCATCCATTTTCATATCACGATCACGCAGTACCGGGTTGGCTGCGAATGCGGCGGTAATAAAAATACTGAACAAGCTCATGATCAGTAGGGTTTGCATGATCGCAAAAGGGGAGTTGATTAGGGTGCTGCCGCCGGCACCGCCGATTTGTATACTGTTGGAGGCAGTGGCGCCAAATGTCAGAAGGAAAAAAACCAGGCTGGTGACATAAAACACCGGCTGGCGCAGTTGATAGTGAAATTCAAACTTAGCAATAGATAAAAACATGTCGATACCCTCCCCCGCCTCAGGCGGCGCTAGCCACTCGAGATTCTTCATCACTGAAGAGGGTGGAGAAGTAGACATCCTCCAGGTCGGGTTGCAGTTGTTCAAACCCTTCACCCGGTTGAGATTCCGCCAGTATATGTACAACATGACGGCCGGCTAATAGGCGAGTGGAAATCACATCGAATTTATTACGGCACTCTTCCAACTCTGATTTATTGACGATACGCCGCCATACGCGACCTTGCAGCTTGGAAGTCAGCTCTTCAGGTTTACCTTGTGCAACAATTTTTCCAGCTGCGAGAATGGCCATATTGGGGCACAGATCGGCAACATCTTCCACAATGTGGGTGGAGAGTATCACTACTACATTCTCGCCAATTTCGCTGAGCAGATTATGAAAGCGATTGCGCTCCTGTGGGTCGAGTCCAGCTGTGGGTTCGTCGACAATAATCAGGCGCGGGTCGCCGATAAGGGCTTGGGCAATGCCAAAGCGCTGGCGCATACCGCCGGAGTAACCGCTCAGATTTTTCTTGCGATCACGAAATAAATTGGTTTGGTGCAATAAGTCAGCCACCAGCTCGCGGCGTTCCTTTCGATTGCTGATACCCTTAAGTACCGCCATATGATCAAGCATATCTTCGGCACTGATTCTCGGATAAACACCAAAATCCTGTGGCAGGTAACCTAAAGTACTACGGATTTTCTGCGGATTGGTGGCCACATTGATTCCATCAAAAGTGATGAATCCACTATCGGCGAATTGCAGAGTGGCGATGGTACGCATCAATGAGGACTTGCCGGCCCCATTGGGTCCGAGCAACCCGAACATTCCCTTTGGAATATCCAGATTGACGTTTTTAAGCGCGTGTACGCCATTGTCATAAGTCTTGGAAAGACTAGAGATCTTCAGCATTTTTAATTCCCTTTTAATATTTATTCATGTTCTTAATTCTTTTTAAGAATCGATAGACTGATTTCAGAGTTCTTGATTCCCTATTTGTTATCTTTATTTGTTTCGAGTGTCGATAGGTGCGTTTCACCGTCAATATATAGACAGTTACACCAGGTTTTAAATCGTTAATGTAACAGGAGTATTTTCTGAAAAGAGGGATGACAAGGTGTAGTGAAAGTTTTAAAAGACAAATAGTTTGATGTTTCTGTAGTTAAGTGCGGAGTGTGGAATTGACGATAGAGACTGAGAAGGGGCGGCGCAATTGAGCCGGCCCCTTTTATTTTTAACAGGTGTAAAAATAGGGTATGTACCTGTTATTTTTGAATAATCCCTGGCAGCCAGGTTGCCAGAGCTGGCCAGAGCGCCAATAGACAAAGTAAAAAAATCTGGATGCCAATAAAGGGCGCAACACCACGGTATATAGCGGAAGTAGCTATTGAGCTGGGTGCGACACCGCGTAGATAAAAGAGGGCAAAACCAAACGGTGGTGTCAGGAATGAAGTTTGCAGGTTAATGGCGATCATAATGCCGAGCCAAATCGGGTCGACTCCCATTGCTAATAAAACTGGCCCTACAATAGGTACCACTACAAAGGTGATCTCGATAAAGTCGAGAATAAACCCAAGTAAGAAAATCACCAGCATTACCAATAGTGTCGCCCCTACTACGCCACCGGGCAGGCTGTGAAAAATACTGGTTACCAATTCTTCGCCGCCATAACCGCGGAAGACCAGAGAAAACAGCGAGGCTCCGATTAGGATTGCGAAGACCATCGCTGTTACTTGTAGGGTGCTTCGCCCAACCTCCCCCGCTCGTGCCCAATTCAGGGCACCACGGCTATAAGCCAACAAACCTGCGCCCAGTGCACCTACTGCAGCGGCCTCTGTGGGAGTTGCTGCACCGGTAATAATGGAGCCCAAAACCACCAACATCAGGGCAATAGGAGGAAAAAGGCTGCTAATCAACGGCCAGACTTCCAGTGCCTCCTGTTCGGTGGAGGGAGCTTTCGCCGGTTCGCGGCGGGCCATGAATAACAGGTAAATAATGTAGGCGGCTACCAGCAGTAAGCCCGGGATAATTGCCCCGATAAACAGGTCACCGACGCTGACGGGCTTGGGGTTAAAGATTCCGGCAGACAGCTGTGCCTGTTGGTAGGCATTGGAGAGAGTATCTCCCAGTAATACCAGCGCAATAGATGGAGGGATAATTTGCCCGAGGGTACCGGTGGCACAGATGGTACCGGTGGCGAGCTTGGGAGAGTAGCCCTGTTTCAGCATGGTGGGCAGGGACATCAGACCCATAGTTACTACCGTGGCACCCACTATTCCGGTGCTGGCGGCGAGCAGTGCACCAACCACTACTACAGAAATGGCCATTCCTGCCCGCGCCCCCATAAATACCTTGGTTAGGTTGACCAGTAAATCCTCGGCGATTCGGGCGCGCTCCAGTATCACACCCATCAGCACAAATAATGGCACGGCCACCAGGGTGCCATTTTGCATAATGCCGTAGAGGCGATCGGGAAAGGCGCGCAGCAATTCTGCATCAAAGACGCCGTACACAATACCCAGGCCAGCGGTGATTAGCGCTGTTCCACCAAGAGTGAAGGCTACCGGATAGCCGAACATCAACATTGCACAGACAGCGGCGAACATCAGCAGGGGGATTAACTCCATCATGCCTCAGCCTCCTCTGCTTGCCTTAGTAACCGGGGCTTGGCCGAGGCCTTGGTTGTCGGGGCTGGCGTTTCCATCAGTTGCAGGAGGGCGCGCATAAACTGGGCTGCGCCGGCCAGGGCTAGGGTAATTGCCGCAAGAGGGATCAGGCTCTTCAATAGGAATACCCCTGGCAGGCCGCCGGCATTGGCGCTGTCTTCAAGCACTGACCAGCTGTTCAGTACAAACTGCCAACTGCTAATCAGCATAAAAGTACAAATTGGTAATAAAAAGATGAGATAACCTACGGCGTTAACCCAGGCCTTGCCCCTGGTCCCCATGCGCCTATAGAGGATGTCTACCCGCACATGGGCATCAGTTTGCAGGGCGTAGGCCAGGCCGAGCATAAAGGTAGCACCGTGCAGATAGACTACGGATTCCTGTAGGGCGATAGAGCCGCTATCGAAAAGATGGCGTAGTGCCACGACACAGCTTTGCAGTAAAACCATGGCCCAGGTAAACCAGGCCAGCAGGTGACCGGTGCGACTGGACAGACTCTCCAATGCACGGGCTCCACGCAACAGAAAAGGCATGGGGGCTTCTCTCTTTACATCTTATTGTTATCTTGGTTGCACGAAGGTTACCGTTTTGGCAGTCCATGCACCAGCGAGCCATATTTCAAGCTGTCATCTTTTTGTCATCTTTTGTTCATAGAATCGTCACCCGTTGTTCCTAGCATCGCCGCGTGAAATAAAAAACACTCATCGGAGTTCCACATGAACAAGCAAATTCTGGCCACTTCCCTGGCGGCATTGACCCTCGCCACCTCTCAGGTGGCTATGGCGGCTCGCGACTACATCAGTGTTGTCGGTTCCTCTACCGTTTATCCTTTTACTACTACTGTGGCAGAGCGCTTCAGCCGCGCTACACAGTTCAAAACCCCGGTAGTTGAATCCACGGGAACTGGCGGCGGTATGAAGTTATTCTGCCAGGGCGTTGGCGAGAGCACTGCAGATATCACCGGTGCATCCCGTCGTATCAAGCAGTCCGAGCTGGAAATGTGTAACGGCAACGGCGTTGATGTTGTGGAAGTCCAGATCGGCTACGACGGCATCGTACTCGCCAACGCAAAGAAAGCAGCTCCGTTTGAGCTATCCCGCAAGGATATTTTCCTGGCTTTGGCTAAAGAAGTACCAAACCCTAACGGTTCCGAGACCCTGGTGGCCAACCCTTACAAGACCTGGAAAGACGTAAACCCGGCTTTGCCCAATACCAAAATTGAAGTTCTGGGCCCGCCCCCCACTTCCGGTACCCGCGATGCCTTTGCCGAGCTGGCGATGGAAGGTGGCTGTAAGAAGTTTGGCTGGATCAAGGCCATGAAGAAAAAAGACAAGAGCGCTTACAAGGCGATTTGTCACAACGTGCGCGAAGATGGCGCTTATGTAGAAGCTGGTGAGAACGACAATCTGATCGTGAACAAGCTGGTTGCCAACCCGAATGCCCTGGGCATTTTCGGCTTCAGCTTCCTCGATCAGAATGCCGACAAAGTACAGGGCTCACTGATTGAAGGTCAGGCCCCGACTTTCGATTCTATTGCTGATCAGAGCTACCCGGTATCCCGCCCGCTGTTTATCTACGTGAAGAAAGCGCATGCTGACGTAGTACCGGGCATCAAGCAATTCCTGGCCGAGTTCACCAATGAGCGCACCTGGGGTGATGAAGGTTACCTGACAGACAAAGGCATGATCCCGTTGCCTCAAGAGAAGCGTCAGCAAATTGCTACTGACGTTCGCAAGCTGAATGCACTGAGCAATCTCGCTGCAAAATAACTATATCCTGGAGTAGTACAGTCAAAGGGAATTGACGGCCAAGCCCGAGAGGGCTTGGCTTTTCTTTGTCCACAGCACTGTGGAATCTGAAGGAAATGTCGGGATAATGCCGACCACCATTTTTTAGCACGGTAAATCAATGCAAACCCCCACACTGTTCGCCCTTCTGCTGCTGTTGATACTGGTGGCCTACGGTACCGGCTTTAGCCGTGCACTGAGCGCTGCACGCAGCTTAGGTGGCTTACGCAATCTGGCTTCCCTGCCTAGTTATTACGGAATATTTGCCGCGCTTTGGTGTGGCTTGCCGGCTTTGATATTACTAGGAGCCTGGCTGATTTTTGACGATGCCATTATTCGGGCTATGGTGCTGAACAGTGTCGCCGACAAACCCGAGACAATTTCAGGACAGAATCTGCTCTACGCCCAAATTCAAAATCTGGCTGCGGGTCATATGTTGGGGGAAGCCACTCCACGTTTGCAAGAAGCGGCGGATCACCTCAGCCAATTGCGTAGCAGCTCCAATAATATGCAAGCCTTTATGAGCTTGATATTGGCCGTGGGTCTTGGGGCCTTTGCTCTTTTACGTTTCTCTCCACAATTACGCGCCAGAGAAAAAGTTGAGAAGGTCTTGCGGGCTATATTGATTGCCTGTGCCTGCGCGGCCATTTTTACCACCGTGGGTATTCTATTCTCGGTGCTATTTGAATCCCTGCGCTTCTTCCAGTCGGTTCCGGTCACCGAGTTTCTGTTCGGTTTGCACTGGAGCCCGCAGATGGCCCTGCGTGCCGACCAGGTTGGTTCCAGTGGTGCCTTCGGTGCTGTGCCCCTGTTTACCGGCACCTTAATGGTTTCTGCCATCGCCATGTTTGTCGCTGTACCGATTGGTTTGATGGCGGCAATTTACCTGGCGGAATATGCCAGTAAACGTGTCCGTGCAGTGGCCAAACCTATTTTGGAGATTCTCGCCGGTGTACCTACAGTGGTATACGGCTTCTTTGCCGCCCTGACTGTTGCGCCCTTTATTCGTGACCTGGCTACCTCGGTCGGCCTGGAGGCCTCCAGTGAAAGTGCCTTGGCTGCTGGTCTGGTGATGGGCATTATGATTATCCCGTTTGTCTCCTCACTGTCGGACGACGTGATCAATGCGGTGCCGCAATCATTGCGCGATGGTGCCCTGGGCTTGGGCTCCACCCACTCTGAAACAGTGCGCAAAGTGGTCATCCCGGCGGCTTTGCCGGGAATTGTCGGCGGTGTTCTGCTGGCGGTGTCACGGGCAATTGGTGAGACCATGATCGTGGTGATGGCGGCGGGACTCGCAGCTAACTTAACCGCCAACCCGCTGGAGTCTGTGACCACTGTTACCGTTCAGATTGTGACCCTGCTGGTTGGTGACCAGGAGTTTGACAGCCCCAAAACCCTGGCGGCCTTTGCCCTGGGCTTAATGCTGTTTGTTACCACATTGGTGCTGAACTTTATCGCCCTGCACGTAGTGAAAAAATATCGGGAGCAGTATGACTAATCTGACTCAGGCGCAGGTTCGCGAGCGTATTGAGAAGCGCCTCGCCAGCCGCCATCGCAAGGAAAAGCTCTTTCGCGGATTGGGCATTGCCAGTATCGCCTTCGGGGTACTCGCAGTTGTAATTCTGTTCAGCGATATTATCAGCAAGGGTAGCGGTGCTTTTATGCAGACCGCTATCCAGCTGGAAATACACTACGACGCACAGGTACTTGACATCGACAAAGTCGATGATGAGAGCCTGGCCTGGGCCAACTTCTCCGGTGTGATTCGCCAAGCATTGCGCGAGCGCTTTCCCTCGGTGACCAGCCGTGGCGAAAAGCGCGAGCTATATACCCTGGTTTCTTCTGGCGCGCCTTTCACTCTGCGTGACCGCCTGGCTGATGACCCTGAGCTGCTTGGCAAGAGCGAGAAGGTTTGGTTCGCCGCTGATGACGATGTGGACACCTTTGTTAAGAGCCTCAAGGATTCCAAGGAGGGTTTTCGTGGTCGCACCTCTGAGCAGAAAGCCGGCTGGATTGAGCAACTGTTGGATAGTGGTGAGCTGAAAAAACGTTTCAATACCACCTTCTTTACCAATGGGGATTCCCGTGAGCCAGAGCAGGCTGGTATTCGGGCAGCGCTGATGGGGTCGCTATTTACTCTGCTGGTGACACTGGCGTTGTCCTTCCCTATCGGCGTAGCCGCCGCCATTTACCTGGAAGAATATGCACCGAAGAACCGCTGGACCGACCTAATTGAAGTGAATATTAATAACCTTGCTGCGGTACCTTCTATCGTATTTGGTTTGTTGGGGCTGGCGATTTTTATCAATTTCTTCGAGCTGCCTCGCTCGGCGCCGTTAGTCGGCGGTTTGGTGCTGACCCTGATGACACTGCCGACGATTATTATTTCCAGCCGTGCGGCATTAAAAGCGGTACCGCCTTCTATTCGTGAAGCGGCTATGGGGATGGGTGCCTCGCGTATGCAGGTGGTTTTCCACCATGTGTTGCCACTGGCAATGCCGGGTATGCTTACCGGTGCGATTATCGGCATGGCCCAGGCTCTGGGTGAAACAGCACCTCTGTTGATGATTGGTATGGTCGCCTTTATTGTCGATGTGCCCGCCGGGGTGACGGATCCAGCCACTGTGCTACCGGTACAGATCTTCCTGTGGGCCGACAGCCCTGAGCGCGCTTTTGTCGAGCGCACTTCGGCAGCAATTATGGTGCTGCTGAGCGTATTGATTGTAATGAATGCCAGCGCGGTATTACTGCGCAAGAAACTTGAGCGCCGCTGGTAACACAGCGCGGATTAACAGAAAGCGGGATTATTTATGAGTACCATGACCCTGGATGCCGCGGGGCGCACAGAGGCGGCGCAATCCGAACTGACTGGCGGGCAAATTGCAGCGAGCGCCGAAGTCCGGAAAACCGTGGGCAAGCCGTTCTGTGATACCGCCAAGTTGCGCATGCGCAATGTGAATGTATTTTACGGCGAGGCCCAGGCTATCCACTCCGTCAGCCTGGATATAGGCCGCAATCAAGTGGTGGCCATGATCGGCCCCTCCGGTTGTGGTAAGTCCACTTTCCTGCGCTGCCTCAACCGTATGAACGACACTATTGAAGGTTGTCGTGTTGAGGGAGAGTTGAGTCTGGATGGCGATCCTATTTACGGTCCCAAGGTGGATGTTGTGCCCTTGCGTGCTCGGGTGGGCATGGTATTCCAGAAGCCAAACCCTTTTCCAAAGTCCATCTATGAGAACGTGGCCTATGGTCCCAAGATCCATGGGATCGCCAGCCGCCGCGCCGATCTGGATGAAATTGTTGAGAGCAGCTTGCGCCGCGCCGGGCTATGGAATGAGGTAAAGGATCGCCTGGATAAGCCGGGTACCGGACTCTCCGGTGGCCAGCAGCAGCGCTTGTGTATTGCCCGGGCTATTGCGGTTAGCCCCGAAGTTATTCTGATGGATGAGCCCTGTTCGGCCCTGGACCCCATCGCCACCGCACGTATCGAAGAGCTGATTGATGAGCTGCGCGAGAACTACACTATCGCCATCGTTACACACTCAATGCAGCAGGCCGCTCGCGTCAGTCAGCGTACGGCCTACTTCCATCTGGGTCGACTTGTCGAAGTTAACGATACCGAAACCGTGTTCACCAACCCTGAGCACGAATTAACCGAAGCCTATATCACCGGCCGCTTCGGCTGAGTTGGCCACGCCCCGAGGGAACACTATGGAAATGCACTTCGATCAGCATATCTCCCGTCAGTTCAACGAGGACCTGGAAGGTATTAAGACCGAGATGTTGGAGATGGGCGGCATGGTTGCCCGTCAGGTCGCCGATGCTGTAGATGCCTTGTCCAATGCTGATAGTCAGCTGGCTGAGGAGGTTTTGCGTGTCGAAGAGGAGATCGACAAGAGCGAGATGGCACTCGACGAGCACGCGACTTTAATTATTGCTAAACGCCAGCCCGCCGCCTCGGATTTACGGATGGTGATGTCGGTAACTCGCATAGCTCGTGATCTGGAGCGCATCGGCGATGAGGCCTGCAAGGTTGCAAAAATGGCCATTGCCCTCACCGATGAAGGCACCTCACCCCGTGGTTATACTGAAATACGCCATATCGCCAATGCCGTGCGCAAGATGCTCAACGATGCCCTGGATGCCTACACCCGTTTTGATGTTGAGTCAGCCCTGCGCACGCTGGCGGAAGATGAGCAGGTGGATATGGATTACCGCACCGCGGTTCGCGAGTTAGTCACTTATATGATGGAAGACCCGCGTAGTATTTCGCGAGTGATCAACGTGCTTTGGGCGCTGCGTTCACTGGAGCGTATTGGCGACCATGCGAAGAATATTTGTGAGCAGGTAGTTTATTTGGTGGAAGGTGCGGATATTCGCCACGGCCATGAAAAAAATTTGCGGAAGTCTTGAACTTCCAGTCCGCTATAAAGGTCGCATTAAGCGGCCTTTTTTATTGCAGGTTTTTCCAGCTCGGGCGTCCTGAGAGGAAGCGATGAAATATATTTTCGAAGTTCATATCAAAGAGGGATTCAGTGCTGAGGAATATGCTGAAGCCTGGGTACGAGCGTCCAGGTTAATTCAGCAATATCCCGGCGCGATGGGGACGGAACTTCACCGGAAAATTGATGATCCAAGAAAATTGCTTGCTGTTGCCACTTGGCATTGTAAGGAAGATAGGGATGCAATGCAGACGCAGCATTCTGTGGAGATCGATAAAATTATTCGCAGTGTTGCTCCCTTCGTCGAAATTCGTTCACTGGGTGAATTTGAAGACCCGCAATGGGTTGTTAATTTTGGCTTGGATTAATATTAGTGAATTCAAACTGAATGTAAGCTGAATAAAACCGGTGAAGCTGATAAGAATTAAAAAAATATAAAATTTTTTGAGATTTTTTTCTGGTTAATTATTACGCTGCATTACAAGTATTTTTATCTTTTTGATCCAGTCAATTCAACCACCTGTTTTGTTCAGCTTGCCGCGAAAAAATAGTTAACTGACTTTTTGTAATTTACTGTTGTTGCGAACTAAAAAACTTTTGTTACAATCCGCTGCCCAATTTGGATCCCAACGTTAACGAAGGATTTTGATATGAGATTCAAGCTTGCTGCTCTTCCCCTGATGCTTCTCGCGGCTACAGCTGGTGCTGAGGAATACAATTCTATTACGAAGCTCCATTACGCTCATACAGACTATGATTATGATTTTTTAGATTGGGATTCAGATCAATTCATGGCTAATACGACCTATTTCTTTGGTCAGAAGGAAACCCTGGGGCCGCTGAAAGAGTTTGAGTATATCAATAAGGTCAGTAATATTTATGGGGGTTACAATCACTACAATAGAGGTAGCTTTGACCGAGACACTTTCTCAGCAGGTGGTGAATACTTTGCATCGAATGGCCTTGTATTTGGCGCGGGTATTGTAGATCTATGGGAAGGAAATGTAGACTATCAATCTATTGGCTACTTGTTTACTCCTGATTTTTTGGTAACTCTGAATCATTTCGATAATGATAGCGACAATGAGTTTTCCCTGGATATGCGCTACAACTACCAGTTAAGTGGCAATAATTATATTGGTTTTAATCTGAGCATAGATGAGGAGCTGGACAGTGGTACACTGTCTTCCAAGTACTTCATGCACCTGGGTGGTGAACAGTACCTGACTGCAGAATTGCGGTACACCAAGTACGACTATGGCGATGACATCTGGGCTCCAGAGGGTGACGATTTCTGGTCTCTGGGCACAGAATACTTCTTTACTCAGCGCACCTCAGTTGCATTTACTTTTGACGAAGCTGATCGTTACAGCCTGGGAATGAATCACTACCTCAACCGTAATGTCGCTGTTGAGGTAGGTTATGCCTCCGATACTGAGAGTGATAATATTGACTACGATATTTATCAAGTTGGACTGACGGTACAGCTGTAAACTGGAGTCAAAAAAGGGGCTATCAGTGATAGCCCTTTTTATTTGTTGTTTTGTTCCTAGTTTTAACCTTTTCCTGTCAGCGCCAGTATTTTTGCCTGCGTCTTAGTGCCAATTTCTCCTCCTTTGATAATGCTTAAATGCATCCCGTGCCTAGCCTTGCCCTGCTTCTCATAGACTTCACCCAGATAGTAATGTACATAGGCGGTATCCAGGTAGCGAAGGTAGCGGCTTAAGTCTCGCTCGGCGGATGTGTAGTCCTTGAGCTGTGTACTCGCCATTCCGCGTTTAAGCCAGTGAGAAAATAGGGCCGGGTTTTTCTGCACTGCAGGGTCGTAGGCTTTATGGGCGTTCGAGTATTGTTTTTTCTGCGCCAACAGGTCGCCTTCCTGGGCGAAGAAAGCAGCCTCCTTGGGTTGTTACTTTTGTGCCTTGCGAACCAAAGTTAGCCTGCTGTCATACTGCTTTTTGCTCGCCGCCTTCATCGCATCATCATAATTTCTGTAGGCATCGGCATCGCGCTTTAACTGGGCTATAGCCTTTTGATAGGCATCTCGATTGGTGACGCCCTTGGGTAGTGATTTACTGTGTTCAATATTGGCACTGACACGGGATTGCGAAGGGGGATGGCTGGCGAAGAGTGCTTCAAGACCATTGGTTTGGCGGCTGTTGGAGAGCTCGACAAACTTACGCTGCAGGCGAACCACCCCCTGGGGATCATAGCCGGCAGCGGCCATATATTTCATCCCATATTCATCGGACTGTAATTCATTGCCGCGACCGTAGCGCGCGATATAGGCTGAGCCTCTTACCTATGTGATGGAAGACCCGCGCAGTATTTCGCGAGCAGGTAGTTTATTTGGTGGAAGGTGCGGATATTCGCCACGGCCATGAAAAAAATTTGCGGAAGACTTGAACTTCCAGTCCGCTATAAAGGTCGCATTAAGCGGCCTTTTTTTATTGCAGGTTTTTCCAGCTCGGGCGTCCTGAGAGGAAGTGATGAAATATATTTTCGAAGTTCAGATCAAAGAGGGGTTCAGTGCTGAGGAATATGCTGAGGCCTGGGTACGGGCGTCCAGGATAATTCAGCAATATCCCGGCGCTATGGGAACGGAACTTCACCGCAAGATTGATGATCCAAGAAAATTGCTTGCTGTTGCCACTTGGCGTTGTAAGGAAGACAGGGATGCAATGCAGGCACAGCATTCAGTGGAGATCGAAAAAATCATTCGTAGTGTTGCCCCCTTCGTCGAAATTCGTTCATTGGGTGAATTTGAAGATCCGCAATGGGTTGTTAATTTTAGCCTGGATTAATATTAGTGAATCCAAACTGAATGTAAGCTGAATAAAGCAAGTGTGGCTGATAAGAATTAAAAAAATATAAAATTATATTGTTTTTTGTGATTTGTTTTTCCAATTAGTTATTACGCTGCATTACAAGTATTTTTATCTTTTTGTTCCAGTCAATTCAACCACCTGTTTTATTCAGCTTGTCGCAAAAAAATAGTTAACTGACTTTTTGTAATTTGCTGTTGTTGCGAACTAAAAAACTTTTGTTACAATCCGCTGCCCAATTTGGATCCCAACGTTAACGAAGGATTTTGATATGAGATTCAAGCTCGCAGCTCTTCCCCTGATGCTTCTCGCGGCTACTGCTGGTGCTGAGGAATACAATTCATTCACCAAAGCTAGTTACGCTGATACAGAGTTTGGTTCTGCAGATGCAGACCATTTTGATTTTGAGACAATTTACTATTTTGGGGGTAAAGAAACCCTCGGCCCACTAAAAGAATTTGAATATATTAATAAAGTCAGTAATTTTTCCGCAGGATTTTCTCATTACAATATCAGAAGTTTTGACTCCGATACTTTCTCAGTAGGTGGTGAGTACTTTACGTCTGGCGGCTTTGTTGTTGGTGCAGGAATTATTGACCTTTGGGAAAATAATGTAGATTATCAATCTATTGGATATCTATTTTCCCCTGATTTTTTGCTGACTTTGAATCATGTTGATGATGATAGCGACAATGAGTTTTCAGTAGATGCTCGCTACAATCATCAGTTAAACTCTACTGATTACATCGGTTTTAATCTATTTGTTGATGAAGAGTTTGATACTCGCTCACTGTCTTCCAAGTACTTTACTCACTTGGGTGGTGAACAATACCTGACCGCAGAGTTGACTTATACGAACTTTGATGAGGCTGATGATTACTGGGCTCTGGGCACAGAGTACTTCTTTACTCAGCGCACTTCTATCGGCTTCTCTTTCGATGAGTATGATACATACAAGTTGGGGGTGAACCACTTCTTCAACCGCAACTTTGCTGTTGAAGCGGCTTATGTTACCAACACTGATAGTGATTTAGATTACGATACATACCAATTAGGGCTGACTGTGCAGCTATAATTTGGACTCATAAAAGGGCTATCTAAGATAGCCCTTTTATTTCTGGATTTATATTATTCTATCTATCCGCACTAACCCTTCTAGATTTTCGATCAACTGATAATATTTAAAATCCCTCTAAATGCTACCTTACTATCAACATGCATTATCCAGGTTAATATGAAGGTCTGCTACAAATTGCAATAAGAGTTTCGAGTAATTTATTAGTTGTATTAAGACTCCAAATCCATAGATTTTTTGTATTCGATATTAATTTGTTGATAACAGTCTTAAGTTTTAAGCTATTAAAATGAAGCTTGAATATTTCGTTATACTTGCTCAGTAATCTTATTGGTTTGCAGTATTTATCTATACCTTGAAAAGGTAATTGAATATTTTCCCAGCTAGGGTTGCTGCATAATATTTATTTGCTATCGATGGGAACTTATTTGAATTCTAAGTGTAATTCAGCTCTTTTTGGCGCTCAAGAAAATTGATTTTATTTGATTATTGGATTTTTTACTTTAATTTGAATTTTTTCCTGGAGGAGGAGTCCTATTTGGCGCCATATATTTGAAAATAGCTAATAAGAAGGAGATTTAAATGAAACTTAGGGTTTCGGCTTTTTTACTGGTATTTTTCTCGGCTGTTGCTTCAGCTGAAGAGTACAAATCAATTACTACTGCAGGCTATTCTAATCTAGATTTTGACAGTGGAAGTGGCGATGATTTTTCTGTGGAAACAACCTATTATTTTTCTGGGAAGGATACTCTTGGCCCGCTAAAAGAATTTGAATTTATCAATAAATCTAGCAATATATCAGCGGCATATTACCATCGAAATATTGGAGATTGGAACAATGATAACTTTGCTTTCGCTGGTGAGTATTTTGCTGAAAATGGTTTTTTAGTTAGCGCTAACTTAACAGATTTTACGGAAAATAGTTTCAATACTATAGCTTTGGGATACTTGTTTACTCCAGATTTTCTGATGAAGTTATATAATACTGAAGGCGACACTTATGTTGAGGCGCGCTACAATTATCAGCTAAATAGTACTGATTATATTGGGTTTGGGTTCGTTGCTGATGAACTTTTTGATTGGCAGCTGTTTTCTTCTAAATATTTTGTAGGTTTAGGTGATAATAAATATTTAGCTGCAGATTTTAGCTACCTCAATATAGATGGTGGAGATAATTATTGGAAAGTGGGCACAGATTACTACTTTACACAGAATACTTCATTTGGAATTGATTACGATAGAAATAATGATTACAAGTTAGGGTTTTCTCACTTTTTTAATCGTAATATAGCTGTGGACGCTTCTTATAGCACTATTTTAGAGAATGTTTTCAAGCATTCCAGTTTTGGAAATGATATCTATGCAAAGGCCTTGAATCCAGATGTGGATGTAAAGAAATTTGAACTAGGTGTGACTGTACAATTCTGAGTGAAAGAAAGTAAAAAGGGCTATATGAGATAGCCCTTTTTATAGATTTTATAGTGCCGGATATTTTAAATTACAATTAAACTATCCTCTATTTGTCAGCCCCTGCATTCTTGCCTGAGCTTTCGATGCAATTTCTCCTCCTGCTTGAGACGCAGTCTGGTAATGCTGAAAAGCAGTTTGTACATTGCCTTGCTTCTCATAGACTTCACCCAGATAGTAATGTGCGTAAGCCGTATCCAGGTAGCGAAGAGAGCGGTTTAGGTCTCTTTCAGCCGATGTATAGTCCTTAAGTTGTGCACTGACCATTCCACGTTTCAGCCAATGGGAAAATAGGGCTGGGTTTTTTTGTACAGCACGATCATAAGCTTTGTGGGCGCTGGCGTACTGTTTTTTTTGCGCAAGCAGGTCACCTTCCAGTGCGAAGAAAGCTGCTTCCTTGGGCTGTTGTTTTTGCGCTTTACGCACGAGGTTTAGGGCATTGTCATATTGCTTGTTACCTGCTGCCTTCAATGCCTCATCATAATTTTTGTAGGCATCGGCATCGCGTTTAAGCTGGCTAATCGCTTTTTGGTAGGCACCACGGTTGCTAATGCCCCCTTTTGCCAGTGCTTTACTGTGCTCAATATTTGCGTTAACACGGGATTGTGATGGGGGATGGCTGGCAAATAGTGCTTCCAGTCCGTTGGTCTGGCGCCCCTTGGAGAGCTCAACAAATTTACGCTGCAGGCGAACTGCTCCTTGGGGGTCATAGCCGGCAGCAGCCATATATTTCATGCCGTATTCATCAGACTCCAGCTCATTGCCGCGACCATAGCGTGCGATATAGGCTGAGCCACCAAGCTGGCTGCCGGTAGAGATGAGGTCTGCATAGGCGGTGTCTTTTGCCGCTGCGCCCAGGACAGCAAGCCCTGCGCCCAGCACCTGTTGCTGGGACATGGCTGTAGCTGAATGCCGCGCAGCGGCGTGAACAATTTCGTGCCCTAACACAGCGGCCAACTCAGCTTCATCGTCCAGCAGCACCAGCAAGCCACGGTTAACGGCGATTTTACCGCCGGGTAGGGCCCAGGCATTGGGCACGGAATTGTTGAGCACGACGAACTCATAGGGCAGTTGGGGCTGGTCCGAAACTCTAGCCAGTTTTTGTCCCACCCTGTTCACATAATCCTGCAAGCTGGGGTCTATGGTGTATTGCCCACCTTGTTGCTGCTGGTTTTTAGGGTACTGTTGCTGCCCCAGGCTCAGTTCCTGCTGGGTTGAGATCAGGGAGAATTGTTGTTCTCCGGTTACGGGGTTGACAACGCAACCACTGAGAATTGAGGTTGTTACAAATGCCGCAGTCGCGAAGAAAGTCTGGTTGCGCGAGATCATTGCCTGCCTCCCTGTATAATGCTGAGTATTTAGCGATCACCCATTGTACACAGTCCGGGAAGAGAGGTTATGACAGCACTACAGGTAATCGAGTTGTTTGCGGGCACGAACCCTGATGGCGAGCCGGTGGTAGAACGCCTGCAGGTGCGTATTAATGAAGACAGTAGCTGTCAGCTGGTACGTTCCCCCGCTTTTATAAAGGGCATCGCCAGCGGCGATAGTATCAAGGTAGATAAAGATACCCAGCAGTTTGAGCTGGTAAAACGCTCTGGTAATTTGTCAATCCGAGTATTTTGTCGCGGTGATAGCGCAGAGCTTTCGGATAAATTAACCCCCCAATTGGAAAAACTTGGAGGCGAATTGGATCTGGAAGTTCCGCGTATGCTGGTATACAGCATTCATGTCAGCTGCGGGTTCGAAAAAATTGAAAAGATCCTGAATAGTGTCTGCGATGGGGCCAACAGTGTCTGGTATTACGGCAACGTGTATGATCCCAAGGATGGCCAGACCCCCTTGAATTGGTGGCAGGATATTCTAAAGCCAGAATAGTCACGGCCGGGGTAAATCAAGGGTAGTAGCAATATTTACTGCCGCATTATGCTAAGAGAGCCGGGCAAAATTTCAGGTATGCCCTAGATTCGCAATTGGTTTGGAACGTCGCTAACAGCGATGGTTAGGCAGAGGAAAGTAAGGTATCCGATGTTAATAGTGATTTCTCCCGCGAAAACGCTGGATTATGAGAGTGAAATTCCCGAATTGGAAACCACCCAGCCGGAGTTTCTCAAGGAGTCTGCAGCATTGATCAAAGAGCTGCGTAAACTCAGCCCGCAGCAGATTTCCAGCCTGATGAAAATTTCCGATAAGCTGGGCATCCTGAATTACGATCGGTTCCAATCCTGGAAGCGGCCTTTTACTGCTACGAATGCACGAGCGGCGCTGCTCGCTTTTAAAGGCGATGTTTATACCGGTCTTGATGCAGAGTCTATGGGCAAGCGCGATTTCAGCTATGCGCAAAAACATCTGCGTATGTTGTCGGGGCTCTACGGTATCCTGCGCCCACTGGACTTGATGCAGCCTTACCGTTTGGAGATGGGCACCAAGTTTGAGAATTCCCGTGGTAAGAACCTGTATGAATTTTGGGGAGAGAAAACCACCGGGGCTCTCAATGAGCAGTTGCATAGCCTCAAGAGCCGTGAGTTAGTTAACTTGGCCTCAAACGAGTACTTCAAGTCGATCAGGCCCAGGGCACTCGATGCCGAAGTGATTACCCCACACTTCAAGGACCTGAAAAATGGCCAGTACAAAATGATCAGTTTCTTCGCTAAGAAGGCGCGGGGCATGATGAGTCGTTGGGCTATCGACCAGCGGGTAAAAAAGGCAGAAGAGCTGAAGGGCTTTGATGTCGGGGGGTATGAATACAGCCCTGAAATGTCCAGTGAACACGATTGGGTATTTACCCGGGACGAAGCGCAATGAGCGAGCAGGCCCTACCGGATGCTCCCTCCTGCGCGCGTAACCGTGATCCCATCCTTAAACAATTACGACGCCTGCTGGCTGATAGCCGGCAAGTGCTGGAAGTTGGAAGTGGTACCGGGCAGCATGCGGTCTACTTTGCTCCTCAGTTGCCCCAATTAACCTGGCAGACTTCTGAACGTGCGGAGATGTTACCGGGAGTTTGCGCCTGGTTGGAGAAGCAGCCCGCGCAAAACCTGCTAAAGCCTCTTGCCCTGGATGTCGATAGCGACTGGCCAGAGCTCAGTGCAGACGTGGTCTTTACCGCCAATACCCTGCATATCATGTCGAGAGAATCGGTAGAGCGCTTTTTCCACAAGCTCCCCTCGGTCTTGGAGTCCGGTGGTCAGCTGGTTGTCTACGGTCCTGTGAAAATTGATGGGGCTTTTATCGGGCCAAGCAATGCCGATTTTGATCTCTGGCTCAAGGAGCGCAACCCAGCCAGTGGTATCCGTGACCTGGAATGGTTGGATCAGCTCGCTGCAGATGCGGATATGCGGCGCGAAGAGCTAAGTTTCCTGCCAGCCAATAATCAACTGGTTGTCTGGCGTAAAAACGATAATAAGGAGTAAGTATGCCTGCGTGGTTTGAAGTAACGGTAATTGTGGCCTTTGCAATTGGCGCTGTGTATTTTTTTGCCAAGTATCGTGAGACTGCTGCTGCCTTGCACGAAAGTGAGCGTATGAAGACGCGCCTTTCTAATGACCTGAACCGCTATAAGGATGTGCCTCGCCTGCGCGCCTTGCGCGATGCTTTACTGGGTTCCCGGCCCCTGCCTACGGACGATGAGGGCAATGAGCACCTGTTGCTGCGTGATGGGGATTTGCAATTGCACCACCTGATCCTGAGCAGGGAGAGTACACCGGTTAATGATGAGGACGAGAGCACCTATACAAAAAATGGTGAAAAGGTAAGGCTGGAGGAGTTTGATTAACCCCGGCTTTATCTGGGTAAGGAGTGGGGCGGTGTTTAAGCGCCCACTGTCACCTCAGGACCTTGCTCTACTTTGCTAACCACTTTTTTGACAGGGAAGTGCAAAGTGAAAGTGCTGCCTTGTGTGGGAGTACTTTCAACACTCATTTCACCGCCGTGGCGTATCAGAACGTGCTTCACGATAGCCAGTCCCAGGCCTGTGCCGCCGCTGTCTCGCGAGCGACCGGGGTCGACCCGATAAAAGCGTTCAGTAAGGCGCGGGATATGTAAAGGGTCAATACCTATGCCTCGATCCTCCACACTGAAGTGACCGCCCCAGTTGTCCTGCCACCAGCGAAGCTTGATGGCCCCTTCATCAGGGCTGTACTTCACCGCATTCAGCACCAAGTTGGCAAAGGCGCTGTGTAGCTCGCTAGCATCACCGCGAATGCAGCTGGGGATTTCGTTTTCCACCTCTATCTGGTGGCGACCACCACTAAAGCTGCGTGCTTCCCGCGCTACTCGCTCCATCAGTTCCTGCACATCTATCAGCATGTCGCCGCCAGTGCGCTCAGAGGTCTCCAGGCGTGCCAGAAGCAACAGGTCGTTGACCAGTGTGGTCATGCGTGCGGCCTGCTCCTCCATCTGTGCCAGTGGACGCTGCCACGCGGGTGGTGCCATATCACTGCCTTGCAAGGTTTCCAGGTAGCCGGCAATGACTGTCAGTGGGGTGCGTAGTTCGTGGGAGACATTGGCAACAAAATCGCGGCGCATCTGCTCCAGGTTGTGCAAGCGGGTGATATCGCGAACGATAACCAGTGCCTCATCTTTTCCATAGCGGGTAACCTCCAGCTGCAGGTGCAGTGCTTCATTGCCTGGGGCGGGAAGGGTCAGAGGCTCGCGCGAGTCGGTATCCTCGCTGTGCATGTAGCTGACAAAGTTGGGGTCACGGACAAAATTGACCAGGGATTGTCCGCTGTCACTGGCCTGCAGGCCGAGTAGCTCACCGGCAGCGGGGTTCCACCAAGCCAAATGGTCACCATTCTCGAGAGCAACTATGCCCTCACGCAGAGCGCTGGTACTGTCCTGTACCCGCCGCAACATAGCGTGCAGCTTTTGTTTCTCACGGCGATGACGGCGTTGCATACGATAGAAGTCATCGTAGATTTCGCCCCAGATACCGAAAGAGGTGGGAGCGGGTCCGCGCCGGCCATTGGCCAGCCAGCGGTTGAAGCGCTGTTGTTGCCACAATACAGATAGAAGGTAGGCGGCCAGGCCCGCAATTAGGGCGAGCGACCAGTTGCCTGAGGTGAAACCGAGAATGGTGCAGCCCAGAGCGATAATTACAAAACGCGAAAACTCGCCAATACTGCGATCCAACATAGCGTTGCCGTGTTACCTGACGGATGCGAAAGGGCTCTGCCTGGCAGCCCTTCACGGTCAATACATCTTGGAAACCCATAGTTCTGAAGTGTGACCATTGGTTCCCGTGGAAGTCAGTGCCGATCTGTGGGGATTGTCACACTTTTTCGACAGTTTGCACAGAAAATCGATAGCCTGTTCCGCGTACTGTCTGGATATATCGGTCATGACCATCCACTGTCAGGGCTTTGCGCAGGCGACGGATATGCACGTCCACAGTGCGCTCTTCCACATATACGTTGCCGCCCCAGACATGGTCCAGCAATTGGGTACGTGTGTAGGCTCGCTCTTGGTGCGATAGGAAAAAGGTCAGCAGGCGAAATTCGGTGGGGCCCATATCTACAGGCTGTCCCTTGATAGTCACCCTGTGACTGAGAGGGTCCAGCACCAGGTTGCCGGCACTCAATGGGTCTTCCGGTGTGGCCGGGCCTGCACGCCGCAACACAGCCTTGAGGCGTGCAACCAGTTCGCGGGGGGAGAAGGGCTTAGTGATATAGTCGTCGGCGCCTGTCTCTAACCCCTTGATTTTATTATCTTCTTCGCCTTTTGCCGTGAGCATGATGATGGGCACTGAAGCGGTCAGTTCATCGCGCTTGAGGCGCCTGGCCAGCTCGACACCGGAGACATCCGGCAGCATCCAGTCGAGCAGGATCAGGTCCGGCTTTTCATCGATAATCAGGGCGTGGGCCTCCTGGGCGTTCTCGGCTTCGAGGCAGCGGTAATCTGCCATCTCCAGCGCTATCCGCAGCATGTCGCGTACTGCGGCCTCGTCATCGACAATCAGAATCGTTTTACTGTGCATTTGCCTGCCATTCCCGCTCAGCTTCCAGGTTTTCCCGGTTATGGCTGGGGATTAAACGAGATTAATATGACAAATATATGACGGCTGCTGTCCGGTTCCCAGTCAGCAGTTAATTAAACAGATAATGCAGAAAAATTCCGGTAAATAACGCCAACCCTACCCAATTGTTGTTGAGAAACGCACGAAAACAGGCTTCTCTCCCCCGTTCGCGAACCAGCCATTGCTGGTAGGCAAACAATGAGGCCACAACGATAAGGGAAACGTAGTAAATGCCCCCGAGGCTAAAGCGTTGGCCGATGAGCAGCAGTGCCATCAATACCAGTAGCTGCAGGGCGGCAGTCATGACTTTGTCCATCTCTCCAAAAAGGATTGCTGTGGATTTAACCCCAATCTTCAGATCGTCATCCCGGTCCACCATGGCGTAGAAAGTGTCGTAACACAGGGTCCACAGCAAGTTGGCAACATAGAGGAGCCAGACTTGTGGTGGGACTTTGCCAGTTACTGCGGCGAAGGCCATGGGAATGCCCATGCTGAAGGCAGCACCCAGTACCACTTGGGGCAGATGGGTGTGACGCTTGGCAAAGGGATAGCAGAAAGCTAGTGCCAGAGCGGGTAAGGAAAGAAGAATAGTCAGTTGGTTGGTTGTCAGTACCAGCGCGAAGGCCAACAGGCTGAGTCCGGCAAAAAGTCCAAGTGCTTCTTTTGGAGTGATACTGCCAGTAGCCAGGGGGCGCCCAGCAGTGCGCTTTACTTTGCCGTCGATCTCACGATCAGCAAAATCGTTTACTGCACAACCGGCTGCGCGCATCAGGATCACTCCAAGTGTGAATACGGAGAACAGGTGCAGTCCCGGCCAGCCATCCGCAGCCAGCCATAGTGCTGCCCAAGTGGGCCATAACAGCAACAGAGAGCCGATGGGTTTATCCATGCGAGCCAGCTGCCAGTAGGGCATGATTGCGGGCCAGCGGGTGGCAATCTGTTGGCTGATCACGGTGGACTCTCCCAGTATCTAGTTAGTGACTGCGGCGGCTAAAGGTGAGGTCTCTGGCTGGAAACTTGAGAGAAATGTCTCTGCTACCAGCAGGGGCTTGTCCCGAAGCCAGAAAGTAGAGCGGCGACCCCAGGCGTTCTTATTCTCATTGCACAGGGTCTCCAGCTGGAAATTCGGATTTCGCTGCAGGCGATTAAATTGAATATCACCACGGCGAATACCTGGCTCGCTGAAAAGTAACTCCCCTAATGGGCGGTCGTCCAGGCTGCGCAAATTGCGGGACTTGCCTTGTAGGCTGCGCATCGGCAATACGCTGCGGGCGTATACCCAGGGCTGGCCGCAGCCATACAGTAAAACCTCCCGCACCAGGGCGCGACTGTGCTCACGCAGTTTTAGTGCGCGACACTCCTCAGCAAGGGGTGTTTGCCAGCCCTGGAAGAGGACCTGTACACGAAAATCCTCGCCGCTCTGCTGCTTCAAAGCCGCCGTCAGCGAGCCCGAATATTCCAGCCAGGGCAACAGTGACTCGGGAGGCTCTGGGAGTGTTGGCTCTAGGGGCTGCCCACGCCAATCGCCGGTGGGTACAAATGGGGATTGGTGCAACGATAACTCCGCAGTCTGGAAAAATGGCATTGTACCTCGCCTGTTGGCGGCTGGCCTCACCCTGTTGCATTTTTGCTCCCTGAGTCGCCAGTGGATATAGTGCCCTCTTTGACGAAAACAACGAATCTATAACGAATCCATAAAGAGAAGCTTGTTATGGGGCTTACGACCAAAATTCTTGTGGGGATGATTGCGGGCATTCTTTTGGGGTGCCTGTTCAATTTCCTGAATATGAGCCAGCTGCTCGGCGAGGGTGTTACCAGCGCCATTAACCTTTACCTGACCGAGGGTCTTTTTGACATCATCGGCCGTATATTTATTGCCTCACTGAAGCTGATGGTGGTGCCGCTGGTGCTGGTTTCCCTGATTAGTGGTGCCTGTGCTTTATCGGAAGGCAGCCGTATTGGCCCATTGGCGGGTAAAACTGTTCTGCTCTATATGCTGACCACAGCCATCGCTATTACTCTGGCCCTTTGTTTGGCACTGATATTCCAGCCTGGGGTCGGTGTGAGTGAAACCGCGGCAGAGGCCACCGCGGCTTATCAGCCAAAGGAATCCCCACCCCTTTCCGAAGTGCTGGTAAATATTTTCCCCACTAACCCAGTAGCCGCAATGGCTGAAGGTAATATGCTGCAGATTATCGTGTTCGCCCTGCTGATGGGCTATGCGATTTCCCGCTGTGGCGAGCCGGGCCAGCGCATCGCTGCTTTCTTTAATGATATGAATGCTGTCGTATTGCGCATGGTGGGTGTGCTGATGGTGTTTGCCCCCTATGGAGTTTTTGCCCTTTTGGCAAAAACTTTTGCTGACTTGGGGTTTGGAGGGCTCTTGCAGTTAGGCAAGTACTTCCTGGTTGTACTAGGTGCCCTGCTGCTACATGCCTTGGGGACTTACTCGCTGCTTTTGAAGATGTTGAGTGGCCTCAATCCGTTGGAGTTACTCAAGAAAATGTGGTCCACCATGGTCTTCGCTTTCAGTACTGCCTCCTCCGCAGCCACTATTCCTGTGACCCTATCTACAGTGGAGAAACGCCTGGGCGTAGATAACAAGGTTGCCGCTTTCACTATTCCCTTGGGTGCCACTATCAATATGGACGGCACTGCGATTATGCAGGGGGTGGCTACGGTCTTTATTGCCCAGTTCTTCGGTGTGGAGATTGGCCTGACCGGTTATCTTACAGTGATTCTTACTGCCACCCTGGCCTCTATTGGCACTGCCGGTGTACCCGGTGTGGGTCTGATTATGCTCGGTATGGTGCTGCAGCAGGTGGGTCTGCCGCTAGAAGGCATTGCTATTGTGATCGGTGTCGATCGTCTGCTGGATATGGTGCGTACTGCGGTGAATATTACCGGTGATGCGGTGGTAAGTAGTGTGGTGGCGAAGAGCGAAGGGGCTCTCGATGAAGAGACTTACTACGATGCCAACTACAAGAGTGTAAGCATCAACGATAATCAAAATACTGTTGGCGCCCACTGAGGCGCCTTTCATCAAGCCTCGGCAAAACGGGGCTTGTTTTGCAGCCAGCGTTTTATCAGCTGGCATCGCATTTCCTGATTTAGCGTTGGGGATGCAGCGATCCTCTGCACCTGGGGTAACAGTTCTGCATCTCTCTGCAAATCGGCGATGCGGTGCTGGATTTCACCGGTCTGGCGTGTGCCGAGAATCTCCCCGGGGCCACGCAGTCGCAGGTCTTCCTCCGCAATAGCAAAGCCATCGCTATGTTGACGCAGTGCCTGTAGGCGTGCACGCCCATTTTGCGATAAAGGAGTACCGTAGAGCAGCACACAATGACTGGCGATGGAGCCGCGTCCCACGCGACCGCGCAGCTGGTGCAGCTGGGCCAGACCGAGCCGCTCAGGGTTTTCGATAATCATAAGGCTGGCATTGGGCACATCCACCCCCACCTCAATCACAGTGGTCGCTACCAGCAGGTCCACTTCACCCGCCTTAAAAGCGCTCATCACCTGCTCTTTTTGCTCTGGCTTGAGACGACCGTGCACCAGGGCCACGCGTACGCCATCCAGCGTTTCCGCCAGCTCCTGTGCAGTGGACTCTGCTGCCTGAGCTTGCAGGCTCTCGGACTCTTCAATCAGGGTGCAGACCCAGTAGGCCTGACGGCCTTCGGCAATGGCGCTGTGCACGCGCTCCATTACCTGGTCTCGGCGATCATTGGAAATAGCTACCGTGTTTATGGGTTGCCGCCCCGGCGGCAATTCATCAATGACGGAACAATCCAAGTCGGCAAAGGCCGACATAGCCAAGGTGCGAGGAATTGGAGTCGCAGTCATGATCAATTGGTGCGGTTGCAGCCGGCCAGTGGCACCGCTGGCTGCGCCCTTTTCACGAAGCTCCAAGCGCTGGCGTACGCCGAAGCGGTGCTGCTCATCGATAATAACCAGAACCAGGTTGTGGAAAACCACTTCCGCTTGGAAAAGTGCATGAGTTCCCACCACCAGTTGGGCATCACCACTGGCTACTTTAGCCAGCTGCTCGCGTCGCTCAGCGGCTTTCAGGCTGCCGGTGAGCTGGGCAACTTGTACGCCGAGAGGGTCGAGCCAGTTGCAGAAGTTAATCCTGTGCTGTTCCGCGAGGATTTCAGTGGGTGCCATTACGGCCACCTGGGCGCCGACGCCTATGCCCTTTAGTGCTGCCATGGCCGCCACCAGAGTCTTGCCTGCACCGACATCCCCCTGCAGCAGGCGCATCATAGGGGCGTCCCGGGCGAGATCCTCGGCGATTTCCCCGCATACCCGCTGCTGTGCGCCGGTGAGTGAAAATGGTAAACGCGAGAGAAAATCCCTCTCCAGGGACTCATTTACAGATAGCGGCGGAGCTGCAACTCTGGTGCTATTACGCCGCAGCTCCAACAGGCTTAAGTGATGAGCGAGTAATTCCTCCAACGCCAAGCGTTGCTGTGCAGGGTGTATACCAGCGCCGAGCTGCTCCAGCTGGGTACCAGCAGGAGGTGAATGCAGGTAAATCAGGGCATCCCTCAAAGGGTAACGCAGTGCCTTGGGTAATAACTCTGTGGGGAGTAACTCGGTGACGGCCCCACTTCTCAAGAGCATCACGGCTTGCTGCATCAGCCCGCGCATGCGTCCCTGGCTAACACCCTCGGTCAATGGATAAACCGGGGTGAGGGTTTCTTCTGTGGCAGAATTCTCGCTGCCAACAACCTCGGTTTCCGGGTGGTAGAGTTCTAGCCCAGCAGCGCCGCGACGGGCCTCGCCGAAGCAGCGCAGGCGTACGCCGCGGGCAAAGCGGTTTTTCTGTGCTGCAGAAAAATGGAAAAAGCGCAGGGTGATACTGCCACTCATATCCTGCAATTTCACAACCAGGCTGCGCCGCCGGCCGAAGACGATATCAGCTGCTGTTACCTCACCTTCGATGACTGCATCCATACCAGCGGTGAGCCCCGCAACCGGCACTATGCGGGTGCGGTCCTGATAGCGCAGTGGCAGGTGGAACAGTAGGTCCTGCAAGGAGTAAATATGCAGTTTGGCCAGCACCTGGGCAAACTTATCCCCTACCCCCTTGAGAGCGGTAATAGGTTGTTCTGAGAGGCTGGTTAGGGCTCGATCAGATGACACTGGCTGATAGCCTCTCGTAGGATATCAATGGCGCGGTGGCGTGGGAAGCTGGCGCGCCAGGCCAGGGCGACGGTGCGACGAGGCCCCGGTGCAACAAATGGGCGGGTCTCCAGCAGGCCGCTCGCATATTGTGAAGCTGTAGCTGCAGACAGGGGCAGTACCGTGATGCCCAGCCCCGAAGCCACCATATGGCGCAAGGTTTCCAATGAGCTTCCATCGGCGGCGGTGCGGATGCCGCCACCGTTATCTTTTTCCATGGTCAACTGGAGGTGTGGGCAGGCCTCTAGTACCTGATCGCGGAAACAGTGTCCCTCACCTAGTAAAAGTACATTGTCATCAGTCAATTGTTCCGGGTCGATAGTCTCAAACTGGGTGAGAGGGTGACCGGATGGCATCAGCACCACAAAAGGTTCATCGTAGAGGGGCTGTGTCACGACATCAGGCTCGGTAAACGGCAGCGCGATAATAATTGCGTCGAGTTCGCCTTTGCGTAAACGCTGGCGCAGAGTGGCAGTATACCCCTCCTCCACATACAGAGGCATATCTGGGGCCAGGTGTTGCAACTGGGGAATGAAGTGTGGGAACAAGTAGGGGCCAATGGTAAAGATTGCTCCGACAGAGAGAGGGCTGGAAAGCTGGTCCTTACCGGCGCTGGCGATATCTTTGATTGCCGCAGACTGTTCGAGCACAAGTTGGGCCTGGGCGACAATTCGCTCTCCTAGTGGTGTCGCCTGTACCCGGGTCTTGGAGCGCTCAAACAGCGCAACACCCAATTCCTTTTCCAGTTTTTTCACTGCAATGGACAGGGTCGGCTGGCTCACGAAACAGCGCTCGGCGGCACGGCCGAAATGCTGTTCCTGGGCGAGGGTGACTATATAACGCAATTCATTGAGGGTCATGGTAAAGACAATTAAATGGTCTCAGGTGATAGCTATTATTCATAAATAATAGCTGCTCGCCAATACTGTGTCTCACCCTGCCCCTAGCCTTCTGCCTGGAGACTGAAAGTTGGAAAAATTTACCAATTGTGGACGTCGATAGGGGATTGAGGCGCAAAATTTTGCTATATCTTATGGGGGCATACCGAACGGAGAAACGTCATGGGAGTTCTATCCTGGATCATTCTCGGACTTATTGCCGGCGCATTGGCCAAGTGGATCATGCCAGGCAAAGACCCTGGTGGCTGGATAGTGACTATGGTCATCGGCATTATCGGTGCGTTTATCGGAGGCTGGCTCGGTGCCTTAATTGGTTTCGGCGGACCCGTGACCGGTTTCGGATTTGGCGACATAATAACAGCGACCATTGGTGCGATAATCTTTCTCGCTGTATACCGTTTACTCAAGCGGCGCGGTAACTAGTTCAAAACCAGAGCGGCAGTTTGATTTGTGGGGCATAAGCTGCCCCGCTTCGGTATCCATGGATGGTGGTATCGCAATCGTTTGCGGGTTAATTTTGGAGGGCCCGGAGTGATCGGGTGAGAAGGATCTGTGTTGCAGAGGATCTTATGTTTCTCCAACAGGACTCAACAGCATAAAAATTAAGGGAATATGACGGTTGGTGCGGCACTTGGCACCCTCCGCCGAGAACTATATGACACAACAAGAAAAGCTTTGGATCCTTGGGTGTGGTGACCTTGGGGCGCGCCTCGCGCTGAATATCGACCGGAAGAAATACAGCGTTTTCGGAATGCGTCGTAACCCACTGGTGGCTTTGGCGAGTAAGCGCCGCGCCGATGTTGTTAACTGGCGCAGGGGAGATGCCACAAAGGCCGGTGACATTGAGCGCCTGCTGGCAGATGGTGCCGATATCATACTCGCCACATTTACCCCCGACGAACACACACCTAATGGATACCAGCGTGCTTATGTAGAGACTGCTCGGGCTCTCGCCGAGGCGATCCCGCACCTGCCTAAACCTCCGCGCCTGGTGCTTTGGGTATCTTCCACCCGTGTTTACGGTCAGAGCGGCGATGATTTTATCGATGAACAGACTCCCCCTGTCCCCAGTGGTTTTCAGGGAGAGGCTCTGCTGGCTGCGGAGGATATCATCCGCTCGGCGATGCCCGGCACTTGCATAGTGCGTTTTGCCGGTATTTATGGGCCGGGCCGTGACCGCCTGCTTTCCCAGGTACGTGCCGGACGCTGTGCCCCTCCGCAACCTCCACAGTACAGCAATCGCATCCATGTGGATGACTGCATTGGCTTTTTATTGCATCTAATTGAGAGACATAAACAGGGCTGGTCCCCAGAAAACTTATATATTGGTGCCGATAGCAAGCCGGTGCCCATGTATGAGTTGCAGCAGTGGCTGGTGAAGGCGATGGGCTATACCAGTGCCCATTTGCGCGAGATAGTGCAAACCAGTGAGCGTCGATCTAAGAAGCTCAGTAATCAGCGAATGCTGGCCAGCGGCTACGAGCTGAAGTATCCGGATTATAAAGTGGGCTATAGCGCCCTTCTTGAAGCGGAAGGGTAGAGATGAGCCGGGCGATTGGCCCGGCTTTATTTTGCATTGTAGAAAATCAGGGCACCATTACGCCTTCGGCTTCAAACTGGGCCCCCAGTGGGAGCTCTTTGACGACTACAGTGGCCCGTGCTGGATAAGGCTCCTGGAAAAATTCAGCCATGATTTCATTGACCGCAGCAAAATTACCGCTGTCGGTGATGAACAAGTTCAGCTTCACAATATGATTGAGTGAGCCATCTGCCGCTTCACACACGGCACTCAGGTTGCGAAATACCTGGCGTGCTTCATCGGCGAAGCTGCCTGAAACCATCTGCTGATTTTTTGGGTCCAGCCCTATCTGCCCGGATAGGTAAACCGTGTTGTTAACCTTCACCGCTTGTGAATAGGTACCAGCTGCAGCTGGAGCCTTGTCAGTTTTGATAATTGCGCGGTTGGGCATGCGGGGCACTCCATTACTTATTGGTATTTACGGAAAGCGGCTAAATATAACGTGCTTTGATGGCAAATGTCAGCGTTACTGACAGCCATCATTGCATTGCTAAGTGGCAGTAAATAATGAGCTGATAAGCGCCTTAGGGGCGGGAGATACGGATTACTGATGGCAGGTTGCGCAGTCGTTTCATCACCCTTGCCAGATGCACGCGCCCACTCACTTCCAGCGTCAGGGAGATCACGCTATTGTGCGCATCTTTTTCATCCACATTGATTTGTTCAATGCTGGCCCCCTCCTCGGTAATGCGGGTGGCTAGACGCGCAATAATACCTCGCTCCGATTCAACCTCCACGCGAACATCACCGAGGAATTCTCCAGTTACGTCGGGAGACCAGTTCACCAGCATCAGGTTTTCTGGGTGTTCACGGAACTCACTGGTGTTGCGGCAGGTATCGCGGTGTACCACAACGCCTTTTCCGGAGCTGATATGACCCAGGATGGTATCCCCGGGAATCGGGCGACAGCAGCGTGCAAAACTGATCATCATGCCCTCCTGGGCATCGATCGTCAGTGGTGAAGAAATATTGCCGGTTTCCGCCTCTTCACTGTGGGCTGGTGCCAGTAGCTTTGCGGCGGAGAAGGCGACCTTATTGCCCAGGCCTATCTCTTCGAGCAACTTGTCCAGTGTCGCGCACTTGGCTTCCTGTAGGCCCCGTTCCAATTGTTCCGGAGTGAGTTCCTCCAGGCGCGTGTCGAATTTTCCCAGAGCCTTTTCCAGCAGGCGTCGTCCCAGGGCAATAGAGTCGTGGTGACGCTGGTGCTTTAGGAAGTGCCGAATTGCACTGCGCGCCTTGGCAGTGACGACAAAATTGAGCCAGTTGGGATTTGGTTGGGCACTTTTACGGGTGAGGATTTCCACTCTCTGACCACTTTCGAGGGGTTGCGATAGCGGTGCCAGGCGCTGATTAATACGCACCGCTACACAGGAGTTGCCGATATCCGTATGCACCGAGTAGGCGAAATCCACGGCAGTGGCACCGGCTGGCAGGTCGACAATCTGACCTTTGGGGGTGAATACGTACACCTCATCGGGGAACAGATCGATTTTAACGTTTTCAATAAACTCCAACGAGTCACCAGCGCGTTGCTGCATTTCCAGCAGGCCCTGCACCCAGCGGCGCGCGCGCACTTGGCTGGTGCCGCCGGTATTAATCACTTCATCGCCGGAAGCTTTGTACAACCAGTGGGCAGCAATGCCACTATTGGCCATCTCATCCATTTCCTTGGTACGAACCTGTACCTCGATTGGTACCCCATGCATGCCGAGCAAAACGGTGTGCAGTGATTGGTAGCCATTGGATTTGGGGATGGCGACGTAGTCTTTAAATTCGGAAATGACCGGCTTATACAGGCTGTGCATCACACCTAAAACCCGGTAACAGGTATCCACGCTATCCACGATAATGCGGAAGGCGTAGACATCCATGATTTCCTTAAATGACTTCTTCTTGGCGCGCATCTTCTGATAGATGCTGTATAGATGTTTCTCGCGGCCAATGACCAGAGAGCTGATCCCCTCTCGCTGCAGGCGCAACTCGATAGCATTCTGGATTTGTTCTAACAGCTCCTTGCGATTGCCGCGCGCGGCTACAAGGGCGGCGCGTAACCGGCTGGCGCGCAGTGGATAGATTGCGAAGAAGGCGCGGTCCTCAAACTCGATACGCACATCATTCATGCCCAGGCGATGGGCGATAGGGGCGTAGATTTCGAGGGTCTCCCGGGCGATGCGTGCGCGTTTTTGCGGTTTTAGCGCGCCCAGCGTACGCATGTTATGCAGTCGGTCAGCGAGTTTGACCAGGATTACGCGGATATCACGCGCCATGGCCAGGGCCATCTTCTGGAAGTTCTCTGCCTGCTTTTCTGCCGCACTGTCAGTTTCAAACTGGGTCAGTTTGGAGACGCCGTCGACAATATCGGCCACCTCGCTGCCAAACTGCTCAGCCAGAGCTGCCTTTGGAATCCCGGTATCCTCAATCACGTCGTGCAGCATGGCCGCGGCCAGGCTCTCGTGATCCATATGCATGCCCGCAAGGATGGTAGCCACCGCCAGTGGGTGAGTTACATAGGGCTCGCCGGAGCGACGCTGCTGGCCGTCGTGGGCCTGCTCCGCATAGAAGTAGGCGCGACGGACTATCTGGATCTGATCGGGGGGCAGGTATGAAGAGAGGCGGTGGGCCAGACTATCGATGGTGTGCAATGCCGCGCGCGCCTCTCGTATAACTCATAGACTTCCAGTTCGAACAGGCCAGGATCAGATTTCCTGGTCTGATAGGTAGGCCGGGGCCACCATGGGGGCCGGGGCTTCTTCGCGATCCGGCTGGTCGAGGATGCTGGCATCTACCAGGCCTTCCTCGATCTCCCGCAGGGCGATTACTGTGGGTTTATCATTCTCTTCTGGAACCATGGGATCCTGGCCGCCAGTAGCAATCTGGCGGGCGCGCTTGCTGCCCACGATAACGAGTTCGAAGCGGTTGTCGACGTGCTCGAGGCAATCTTCAACTGTGATACGTGCCATAAACTTTCGGTTCCATTCACTGTGCCCATAAGGGCAAATTCTGTTCGGGAGGACCGGTTATTTTACCGGACCGCGGAGTGTACGCAATTCGATCAATCGGCTCAATGGCGCAGCAATGCCTTTAATAGCTCGCCATGGCGCAGCTGTTGTTGCCCGAGGCGCTGGCGCTGGGCTGTGATAATGCAACTTAGCTCCATCAGGGCCTGGTCGAAATTATCGTTAATCACCAGGTAATCTGCTTCGACATAATGTGTCATCTCATCGATGGCCTGGTCCATGCGCCGTTCTATAACAGCCTGGTCATCCTGGCCGCGCCCGGTGAGGCGCTGGCGCAATGCCTCCTGAGAGGGAGGCAGAATAAATATGCCCACCGTATCTGGAAGCAGACGCCGTACCTGGGCGGCCCCCTGCCAGTCGATCTCCAGGATCACATCGCGGCCACTGTTGAGAACTTCTTCAATACTGCCTTTGGCTGTGCCGTAGTAGTTGTCTCCATATACCTGGGCGTGCTCGAGGAAGGCATTTTCTTCGAGCATTGCCAGAAACTCTTTGCGCTCGATAAAGTGGTAGTCGACACCGTTGACCTCACCGGGGCGCATGGCACGGGTGGTATGGGAAATGGAGACGGTGACTTGGGTGTCGTTGTCCACCAGCGCCTTTACCAGACTGGTCTTCCCCGCACCCGAGGGTGCAGATACGGTATAGAGAGTTCCTGTAGGCACAACTGATCCTATTCGAAGGCAAAGCGTGCATTATAACCGAAGCGGTTAGATTCGCGCTGTCTCAAACGGCGGGGTATGCATGGGAGGCTAAACCCCGGCCGGAGTTGGGGGTATGTGTTGGGAGTTCCAGAAGTGCGCTACAGACTGCACCCCTGAGACCGGCCGGGATCGCCCAGCAGGAGTTTGCTCAATCACCACCAACATCATGCGACTGAGGTTGCCCCTTGTTGCTAATCGCTAACGACAGCGACTTTATCCTCTTTGTCAGTGATTGCCAACCACCACCACATCAGCGCGCTGACAGAAATATAGGCCATAAAAAGTGGGACAAATTGGGTATTTAGCAACGGTAATAGTGCAACCAGGAGCGCCAAGCGCAGGGGTTCCAGATATTTCACCCAGTGGTGGCCATCGAGAATGCGGCCGTTGATAACCAGGCTGAAAACCAGCAGGGCAACTACCGAGATTAGATAGGCAAAGTTCAGCGATTCGTAATACCAGAGTAAGGCCAGGGTTGCGGCGGAGTAACATAGGTGCTGGGCCAGCGCATACACTCGGCGGGCACGGCGAATAGGTGGGTCGTAGCGCTGAAAATGTGCCAGGTTGGTGGAGGGTACAGGCATAGCCGCCTCGGCGTCGGCGGGCCTGTAACCGGTGCGGCGGAACCAGAGGGTGAGCTTGTCCCACCAGCTCTTTGTATACCAGGCGTCCTTAGCCATGCGTTTCAGGTGCTGAAGGTTAGCTGCAAGAGGGTCGAAGGTGTTAAGCGCTTTGCGCACACCGTAAATACAGGGCTCATGCTCAAGCTCTTCTTGATAAGTGCCAAACAGCCGGTCCCACAGAATCAGGATGCCGCCGTAGTTTTTATCCACATAGACCTTGTTTTGCGCATGGTGCACACGATGATTGGAGGGGGTTATAAACAGCCATTCCATCCAGCGGACTTTGGGAATCTTTTGCGTGTGTACCCAGAACTGATAAATCAGATCCAGTGCACCGGCAACGATCACCATTTCCGCCGGCAAGCCGATAAGCAATAGTGGTAGATAGAAAACCCAATCCAATTGCAGCCCGCCACTGGACTGGCGTAGGGCGGTACTCAGGTTGTAGTCCTCACTTTGATGATGCACCAGATGTTCGGCCCAAAACACATTGATTTCATGGCAGATGCGATGCTTCCAGTAATAACAGAAATCGTAGGCGATTACGGCGATTAGCAGGTGCCAGCCGTTACTGATGGACCAGTCGAAACCCATTGCTTGGTAGTAAGGTTGTAGTAGTTGGAACAGAGGGATATAGATAATCAGGAAAAGGCTTTTGTAAGTCAGTCCCAGGATTCTGCTAAGGATGCCGGTGCTGAGATTGCCCAGGGTGTCGTTAAGGCGGTAGACCCCCCAACCTCTCCAGCGGTCCAGGGCAAGCTCTGCCAGAATGGCGAACAGGAAAAAGGGGATAGCGTAGGTAATCAGACTCACGGCGACCTCTTATAGTTATTGCTCGATACCGTCTTACCTGACTTTGCCATAGGGGCTGTGCAGGGCAAATGTCCGCAGGAGCTGGATTCCGAAATCCGTCAGCGTTAGTTTGAGAAGGTTAGCTTCCAAGCACAGAATCTCCCTAGTTGGACGTCTGCGCCGGGACTGGGTCAAATAGCTTCCCTATCATCTGCTCTACTGCCGCGCGGTCCGAGGTGGCACGGAGGAAAGTGCGCAGCCCGATCATTTGAACCTGTAGCTGGCGGGCGAGTAGCTCTGAATTTGTATCCTGGGGCAGCTCTCCAGCGCTTACCGCCTCCTCCACATAGAGGCGAAACTTTTCACCATGTGCAGCCAGCAAGGAGCGGGCCTCGTCCAATAGCGTCTCCTCCCCTTCATCCAGCTCAGAGATGGCTTTGGCCAATAAGCAGAGCTCGTTTGGGGCATCAACGTCATCACCAAGCAGTATGTAGCGGAAATAGGCGCGCAAGCCGCCCAGAGTGCTTGTCTCTTCTGTCATACAGCGATGGAGTAATTCATCGCGGTTTTGCGCGTAATAGGCGAGAACTTCTTTGAAAAGACCAGATTTACTGCCAAAAGCTGCATAAATACTGCCAGGTCGAAGATTGGTGGCCTGCTGCAGGTCACGGGTCGATGTGGCGTGAAATCCATTTTGCCAGAAAAGCCTAGTCGCCTTCTGTAGTACTTCCCGACGATTGAATTTCGCGGTGTTCGCCATGCAGCCTCCAATTGAGCAATTGCTCAAATTTTACCCTTTCAAGGGGTGTACGCCAATTACCATTTAATATTGAACAGTCGCTCAATATTGGGTAGTCTGAGCCTCACTTGATCGATCGCTCAAGTATTTAACCCAAACAATGAAGGTAGGTTCAGCGATGAAAGAGTTTCAAATTTACGACCTTGAAAGCGCACCAGAAGACAGCAAACCCCTCCTACAGAAATCTCTCAAGGCATTTGGGTATATTCCTAACTTGCATGGGGTTATGGCGGAGTCTCCCCAGGCCCTTGCTGCTTACCAGGATTTACACCAGTATTTTCTGAATACTTCATTTACAGCTGAGGAAATGACAGTGGTGTGGCAAACCATCAATGTGGAGCACAACTGCCACTACTGTGTGCCGGCACACAGTGCCATTGCCAAGGCGATGAAGGTGGCAGACGAAGTAAATGAGGCTCTTAGAAATAAGACATCCCTGCCAACTGAAAAGCTAGAAGTACTCAGGGATACCACCCTGGCGATTGTCCGTGAGCGCGGTGTGATTTCAGATGAGGTATTGGAGCGCTTTTATGCGGCTGGTTACAATCGACAGAGCCTGCTCGAGATAATTGCCGGAGTTGCGCAGAAAGTGATGAGCAATTACATCAATCATTTTGCTGATACACCGGTGGATACTCAATTTGCTGCATTTGCTCGCTAGCTAAAACTGAATAGTTTGAGAGCAGAAAAGAAAAGGCCGGTAAATGCCGGCCTTTTCCAATAATGGTAAATTTAACTTGCCGCTTAGGGCACGGCTTCCGCCTCCAGGGTTGCACCAGTATAGGACCTGTAGCCGTATACGGTGATATCCCAGGTACCAGACTGCGGGTTATTGATGGTGCAGCTTTCGTTATTGCTCGACTCTCTAGAGGTGCATGCCCATTGTGAGGCATTGCTGTGTCCCACGTACAGGTCTGCATCACCCTCGCCACCGTACATTTGTACGTTCAGGGAAGAGGTACCAGCCGCCACTTCGATAGTGAAGTCCTGCCGACTGCGCCAGCCGCCGGAGAGGTTGGTCTCTGTCCAGCTCACCCCATCACCATTTCCGTTGCCATTACCGCCATCATCGCCGCTGGCCATGGCTACAGCTGCCGCCGCATCGACAATACCGGTACCACAGCTGCTGCATGAGGACGGGAAGCTACGGGCAGTGCTGGTTAGGATTGATTCCACCTCGTCCGGGCTCAGGTTCGGGTTGACTGAGTAGAGCAGCGCGGCAGCACCGGCAACGTGAGGCGCGGCCATGCTGGTGCCTTGGCTGTAGAAATAGCTATCACTGCTTGGGTTTGTTGCACCGCTGTTGTGTGTGGACAGAATACCATTCGGGTCGTTGAGGAAGCTCTGTGCTCCACCCGGTGCGGCAACATCCACTACATTGCCGTAGTTGGAGTAGTAAGAGCGCCCGCCGTTACGGTTAGTTGCTGCAACCGTAATAACTCCATTACAGCTTGCCGGGCTGAACTGGCTGGCATTGGTATTGTCATTACCAGCGGCAACTACAACGGTGGCGCCCAGGCTGCGGGCGGTATTGATAGCATTTTGGGTTGTAGTATCACAACTACCGCCGCCACCAAGACTCAGGTTGAGTACTTGGGCTGGATTAGCATTAGTCGGCAGGCCACTGACGGAACCGCCTGCTCCCCAAATAATGCCGTCGGCAATATCAGAGGTATAACCACCACAGCGACCGAGTACACGAATCGGAACGACCTTGGCTTTATAGGCGACCCCGGCGATGCCCATATTGTTATTGGTGACCCCGGCAATAGTGCCGGCTACGTGAGTGCCGTGCCAGCTGCTGTCACTTTCTGAGGGGATACGTGGATCATCGCCACAGGCCTTATTGGTGTACCAGTCACCTGGATCAGTGGCATCGCTATCGCGGCCGTCTCCATCCACAGAGACAAAGGTATCAGAAATCATGTCATAGCCCGGCAGAATGTTGCCGACCAGATCGGGGTGTGGGCGATAACCGGTATCAAGTACGGCGACAACAGCTCCTTCACCCTGGGTTACATCCCAAGCTGAAGGCAGGTTCAGGCCGCCGGTGGTCTCAAAATAGTGCCATTGATTGAGATAGCTCGGGTCATTAGGTGTGGCCATAGCGCGCATAATACGGTCAGGCTCGGCATACTCCACATCCGGATCCTGCTTCAGGCGGCTGATAATGGCTTCCAGCTCAGCTTTATTTTTCCGCCCCTCAAGGCGCATTACTTGTGCACCGGTAGCCATACGGCGTAGGTGACGCATCTTGTGGCCGGCGCGACGAGAAGCCTTTTCCACAGTCTCTTGGGCCATAGTGGCAGCCCGACCGACCTTGGCGTTATTTTTATATTTTACGATGATGCGATCTGTCAGCAGAGTGTTGTCCGCCTCTTCTGCATGGGCAGCGAAGGGTGCCGCGCACAGTATTGAAAGTGAGCTCGCTAAAGCTGTCTTTTGAAAAAGAGTTTTCAATGATGATTTCATTATTGTTATTTCTCCGAGATTCTATTTGTCCGGATGCCAGTCAGTGTTCTGGCAGGCCGGCCACTCCTGTGTCACCTCGTATTGGCAAAATAAATTTGCCAAACGGGTTAGCCAAAAAACTGCCAATCACGTGATCAATTAGTCAGTTTCACTAAAATTGGTACCAGAGTTTCAATCGGGCACAGGTATATAACGATATCGAAATCATTATCCTCAGTGAAAACCCAATAAAACTTGTGGCTTTTTGCGACAAATTTATAAGTTTTGAAAAAAAAGTCAGGTATTGAGAAATTGTCTATTGAGGAAGTGTGCTGCAGTTCTCATTGAAAATGAGAGCGAAGAGAATATAAGAATTGTTATGAAAAAAATTAATACAATTTTCTGCTAGACAGGAAGTATCGTTATGTTTTTCGAAGTGGTTTTTTCTTTAGCTAGCTTGAATTCTTAGACCTTTCATCAGAGGCAAATTAGCCCTTGGATTCAACTAAGACGGTGATCCTATTTGATATCTTTAAGAATGAGACATTGCTCTCAGATTTTATTAATTCAGGGAAGGTTAAGTCTGTTTGGGCTCAGAAGGATGCTTTGAATGTTTGTGAAAGGTGCGCTTTAATTATTTATATTTTATTTTGAAAGGCTTTTATTTCTATCTCGGGTTTGATGTGTATAACCACTCTGAAGACTAACAGTCTCACGTAGTTGATGTCGCTTACCGGGCTATATTATAGCTGGGAGTGTGCGCCCAAAGCCTCGCCGCCAATATGCCAAAGATGAAGCCAAATAGGTGTGACTCCCAGGAAATATAATTTCCTTTAGGCAGCAGGCCAATAATCATTCCCCCATAAAAAATCCCTATAAAGATGGACACAATTAATCGACTAAACTGCCTGCTGATAAATCCAGCCATTAGCAAAAAACCGAAATAACCATAGATTATCGAACTTGCCCCCAGGTGGTTTCCGTCTCTTGCAAATAGCCAAACGGTAAGCCCGGTAGTAACTAAAATAGCGATTGTTATTTTCAGGTAGGTTTTAACTCCATATTGTAATACCAAAAAGCTAAATACGCACAGAGTTACTATGTTTGATAAAAAGTGCCACACACTTCCATGTAGCAGTGGAGCGGAAAAAATATGAGGTAGATGGCTGAGAGACCTTGGGACTAGGCCGAAATGATTTAGTGATCGCCCCGTAATTATATTGATAATTTCAATAGTGGCTAATACAAAAAAAATTGCTCCAGCCCATTTAAAACTTTTACGCATAAATTTTAATTTTTAACGTGGGGAAGACTAAAAAGAATAGTTCTGTCGAAGGTGGGAGAATATAGAGCCTTCACTTTAGTTGTAAAAGCCCTATGGTTTTCCTACTCAATATTCTGTACTTGCTCACGCATCTGCTCGATTAGTACTTTCAGTTCTACAGCTGCTTGAGTGGTGTCAGTCACAATGGACTTTGATGAAAGAGTGTTGGCTTCCCGGTTAAACTCCTGCATCAGGAAATCAAGGCGTCGGCCAATTGCGCCACCGCCGGCGAGCACGCGGCGGGTTTCTGCAGTATGGGCACTCAGACGGTCCAGCTCTTCATCAACATCGGCTTTTTGAGCCAGTAGCACTATCTCTTGCTCAAGACGCTCCTTATCCAGGTCCACAGAGAGTTCTTCCAGGCGGCTGCGTAGCTTTTCCCGTTGGGCTTCCAGTATTTGTGGGAGCAGTTCGCGAACATTAGCCACCTGCTCTTCAATTCCTTTGAGACGGGCTTCAATAAACTTTGCCAGCTCTGCGCCCTCGCGTTCGCGATTTGCGCGTAACTGCTGCAACGCCTCGTGAAATGCCTTCAGGATAGTTGCTGACTGCTGCTCGGTATCGGCTTCCGGCTCGCTGATCACTCCGGGCCACTGTAATAGCTGCAGAGGATTTAATGGCTGTATCTCTTCACCTGCAGCCACTTGTTTGGCGGCCTGAATTAATGCCTGTGCTAGGGGCTGGTTTATTTCGAGGCCGCTACTCTCCACACCGTTAGGTTTGATGGTCAGGGTGAGTTCAAGCTTTCCGCGGGACAGGGCTTTGCGTAGAGTGTCACGTAACTGGGCCTCTAAAGGACGTCCAACCTCTGGCAGACGAAAATGGGGCTCTAGGTAGCGATGATTAACCGAGCGCAGTTCCCAGATAGTGGTCCCTGTAGCGTAAGTGCCTTCGGCGCGGCCGAAAGCAGTCATGCTCCGCACTTTGTTTTGTTCCCGGTTATTGGCCATTGCTGATCCCCTGCAGGCGTATTTATCGGCCCGGCATCATAGCACAGCGTTCGGACAGGCATGCTGGGGTATATAATGCTGGGCTTTCATATAATTTTCTGAGGTGAGCTATGCAGCGTCCCAGCGGCCGCGCAGCGGCGCAATTGCGCCAGATTCAAATAACCCGTAACTACACCCGTCACGCTGAGGGCTCTGTTTTGGTAGAGTTCGGCGATACAAAAGTTTTGTGTAACGCATCGGTGTCGAGTGAAGTGCCGCGGTTTTTGCGTGGTCAAGGTAGTGGTTGGATTACCGCTGAGTATGGGATGCTGCCGCGTTCCACCGACTCGCGTATGCCGCGCGAAGCGGCCAAGGGCAAGCAGAGTGGCCGCACTGTTGAGATTCAGCGCTTGATAGGCCGCTCTTTACGCGCAGCGGTAGATTTGGAAAAGCTAGGTGAAAACCAGATCACCTTGGATTGCGATGTTATTCAGGCCGATGGCGGTACGCGAACGGCCGCTATTACTGGCGCCTGTGTGGCCTTGGTGGACGCCCTGCGCTATATGCAGCGAGAAAAAATCCTTACCGAGGATCCATTGCTCAACTTGGTCGCTGCGGTTTCTGTTGGTATCTATGATGGCGAGGCAGTACTCGACCTGGATTACCCGGAGGATAGTGCGGCTGATACCGATATGAATCTGGTGATGGCAGCAGATGGTGGCATGATTGAAGTTCAGGGTACAGCAGAGGGCAAGCCTTTCACTGAGAAGCAGTTCGCACAGCTGCTGGGGCTTGGCAAGGCAGGTATTGATGAACTGATTGCACTCCAACAGGAGGCGCTAAATCAGTAGCAACCGGTAACTGATGGCGAGTCCTGTATGTCGCCAACAAGTAAGCTGATCTATGAAGCCTGGACGAATCCAGGCTTCATAGCATTCACACTTCAATGTCGTAATCCATCATCACTGGAAGGTGACTGGAAAATTTAACGTTCTTGTTGATAGCCCCATATTCGATACGGTTTTTCAAGCCATGCGACACGATTTGCATGTCGGTGCGCCAGCCATCGCCCTCGCCCACGGCGCCGCTCGGCCACCAGGTAAATTCATCGGTGTCTTTGACTACGCGGCGGAAGGCATCGACATAGCCAATCTCATTGAACAGTTGGTCCAGCCAGCGCTGCTCGTGGCGCATAAACCCGGGGCTATCCTGGTGATCTTGCCAGTTCTGCACATCGGCCCGGCGGTGGACCATGCCCCAGTTGCCACAGAAAATAAAATCGCGGCGTTTGCGGCTGATCTTATGCAAATGCGCCTGCATATCGTCGAAGAACTGGACCTTTTTCTCCAGTGATGCTTCATCCGTAGCCACTGGAGCAAGCAGGGAACCAACACTCAGGCGTTCGAAGTCTGCTTGCAAATAACGTCCGTACATATCTTCGCCATTGGCAAAGCCCATTCCAAAAATAATCGCCTTGGGCTGGTTGCGCGTATAGATCGCCACACCGTTTTCATGGGGTGTGCCCGAGTCGAAAAAATAGCTGTAATAGCCGTCGGGGTGGAATATGGGGTGGTCAAGCTCTGGCTCCAGGGAGCGCAGGTCCTGAAGGCAGATAATGTCTGCGTCCTGCTCAGCCAACCAATCGTAGAGACCGCGTTGTGCGGCCTGATGAATGCCGTCTACAGACAAGCTCACTATTCGCATTATTAGCCCCTTACCAGCGGACTGTGTATCATTAGAAACATTATTTGCATGCCTATCCCCGGGATTGCTTCGGGGAGGTCTCCCTTCACCTTAGCCAATAGTTAACAATTTTCCATGCAGCAATATCAGCGCGATTTTATCCAATTGGCCCTGGATCATCAGGTGTTGTGTTTTGGCGACTTCACCTTGAAATCAGGCCGTCAGAGCCCCTACTTCTTCAATGCCGGCCGATTCCACACCGGTGCCGCACTGGCAGCACTCGGACAGGCCTACGCCGAAGCGATTATCGCATCGGGAGTGGAGTTTGATGTCATTTTCGGACCGGCTTACAAGGGCATTCCGCTGGGTGCGGTGACTGCCGTGGCATTGGCCCAGAAAGGCATTGATAAACCTTTTTGCTACAACCGCAAAGAGGCCAAGGATCACGGCGAAGGCGGAACCTTAGTGGGTGCGCCGCTTAATGGCAAGGTTTTGATTATCGATGATGTGATTACTGCGGGCACCGCGGTGCGTGAAGTCATGCAGATTATCGAGTCTCATGGTGCTGAACCGGCGGGTGTAGTGATTGGTTTGAACCGTCAGGAAAAAGCCGGTGAGGATTGTGAATTCTCCGCTATTCAGAAAGTAGAGAGACAGTACAATATTCCAGTGATCAGCATTGTCCAGTTGGATAATGTGATCAGCTTTCTCGAGCAGGAATCGCAGGACGGCGAGACCCTGCAAAAAATTGTGGACTACCGGCAACGTTATGGGGTTTCAGGTCAATAAATAGGCCTTTTCCTGCAGCGGGCCGCACTGTTTAGTGAGAAGAGCGATGCCAATCGCCCCTATTGCACGTTTACTGGTTCCAGGCCTTTTACTGCTCTCCATCCTGGCAAATGCCGCAGGCGGAGCCAGGGGGCAGGTACTTTATCGCTACACTGATAATCAGGGCATTTTGGTGCTCAATGAGAGCGTGCCTCCTGAATATGTGGCTGGGGGCTATGAGATCCTCAGTCACTCCGGTCGAGTATTGGAGGTGGTGCCGCCGCAATTGAGCCCAGAGGAGTATGAGGTTCAACGTCAGCAGGAGGTTCAGAAAGAAGCTGATCGCAAACTGCTCAAGCGTTACAACAGTGTTGCCGATATTGAGAGTGCGCGTAAACGCAAGTTGGCAATTGTCGAGCAGGACATGGCGATTATGCGCTCAAATATCAATAGCCTCGGTCTACAGATTGCTCAGGAAGAAGCGAGCGCGGCACGTACCCAGCGCGGTGGTCGCGAGGTGGCCCCGGAACTGCTGCAGCGTATTGCCGACCTGCAAAAAGAGGTTTCAGTGTTGCGTGAGCGGCTCAGCCGGCGCGCTGATGAGGCCGTCTCTATCAATGATGAGTTTGATAAAGCTGCTGCGCGCTATGCTGAGCTTATGGCTAAACACTAAATGAAGCCGAATTCGCGAGGATAATTGCTTAGTGAGTTTTATCCTCAGGCTCAAACCGGCGTCATTTTTCTAAATTATTCCGTGGCTTGGCTGCAGCTATTTAGCGAGCTGCAGCCACTGTCTCACGGAAAAACCCCGAGGTTAAGACCGGCCATTGCTCAGCCCAGTATTCTGTAGGCTTGCGCTTGAAGCCGCTGCGTACGTATTGCACGATACGGCCTTCGGCACTGGCCAGTAACAGATTGGCGGCACCGCCCAGGGGCAGAGTTGGGCGGAGGTGTTCGCGAAGCTCTGCCTCGCGCAGAATTTGCCGGATCTGGGTCTCCAGGCGATCGAATAGCTGCAGGATACGCCCGTGTAATCGCTCAGTTTCGCCTGTCAGTGCATCGCCAGTGAGGAGGCGGGTTATACCCGGATTGCGCTCACAGAAAGCCAGAAGAAGGTGCAGAATTTTCTGGCAACGGTTCAGGGCTGAGGGCTCCTCCTGCAAAATCATTGCAATGCGTGTGAAAACTGTCTCCTCGATAAATTCGATAAGACCTTCAAACATTTTTGATTTACTTGGGAAATGGCGATAAAGCGCCGCTTCTGAGAAGCCGACTTCCTTGGCCAGGGCTGCAGTTGTAATACGTGCGCCGGGACTGGCTTCCAGCATATGTGCCAGAGCTTCCAGGATCTGTTGACGCCGATTGATTTTTTCGCTGCTCATTGACTGCCTTTAGTCCGCTTGGGGAGCGGACGGTGGTTTTTGCTCTTGTTGCCTTAATATTGCGGCGGCGGAATCCTACCGATTCGCTCGGCTGTCTTCAATTGCCAAGGACGATTGTGTGTCCGCTTTATGCGTCATTGTTGGTAATTAGGGTGCCAACGCCGGTATCTGTGAAGATTTCCAGCAATACCGCATGGGGTACCCTGCCATCGATAATATGTGCCGAGGTCACGCCGGCTTTAACAGCATGCAATGCGCAGGCAATTTTGGGCAGCATGCCGCCGTGAATTGTACCGTCTGCAATTAAGCCTTCTACCTGCGGTGTACTCAAACCGGTCAGTACCTCTCCCTTTTTATCTTTAAGGCCCGATACGTTGGTGAGTAGCATCAGTTTTTCTGCTTTTAGACATTCGGCAATTTTACCGGCGACCAAGTCCGCATTGATATTGTATGAAATACCATCCTTGTCGACCCCAATTGGAGCGATTACCGGAATAAAATCGCTGTGAATCAACATATCAATAACATCGGTATTGACCTTTTCTACCTCGCCCACCTGGCCGATGTCGATAATCTCCGAGGCATGCAGGCCGGCACTCTCATTTTTCCTGGTGAGTTTGCGTGCCTTGATTAATAAGCCATCCTTACCGGTGACCCCCACAGCACGGCCGCCGTTATGGTTGATCAAGTTGACAATTTGTTTATTGACGGTGCCGCCTAACACCATTTCCACCACATCCATGGTTTCGCTGTCAGTGATGCGCATACCATCGACAAAACGGGATTCGATACTCAGTTTGTTCAGGAGCTGACCAATTTGCGGACCGCCGCCGTGTACCACCACGGGGTTCATACCAACCAGCTTCATCAGGATAATATCCCGGGCAAAGCTGTTCTGAAGCTCCCTGTCCACCATGGCATTTCCGCCAAACTTCACTACAACAGTCTTGCTGGTAAATTGCTGGATATAAGGCAATGCCTCATTCAGGACCTGGGCAACACGCAGTGCGGACTTTTTATCGAGGGACATGGAAATTCCTTTGGAGTAAGGCACGTTTGAGCGGAATTCTCCTGCCGCCCAATCTATGCCGAGAGTGCCGCGCAGGTACGCGGATATGTTGTGGATATAAACATACCGACCGCCGGTCGGCAGCGGCACTTATCTGTGCCGCAGTATATTCAGGTCAATTTATACTCGTCAGTCGAGAAGCTGCCAGTTAGGCACGGTAATAGTGGGATCGATTTTTTTGAGCTGATCCATAACCTGTTTGCGAATACGTTCTAGAGCCTCTTCATTTTCAGCTTCAAAACGAAGGGTTAAAACGCTAGTAGTATTGGAGGCCCGCACCAGTCCCCAGCCATCGTTGAACTCTATTCGCAAGCCATCGATAGTATTGACGTCCGCACCGGTAAAGCCCCCCTGCTCGCGTAACTTTTCAATCAGGGCAAATTTTTCCTGCTCCGCCACAGGTAACAGGATTTCTGGGGTACTTTGCATTTTGGGTAGGGTGTCCAGCAACTCGTCGAGGCTCTGTTCACGTAGTGCCATAATTTCCAGGATGCGCGCAGCCGCGTAAATACCATCATCAAAGCCAAACCAACGATCCTTGATGAAAATATGCCCGGATAATTCGCCACCAAGAATGGCTTTGGTTTCCAGCATTTTGGTTTTCATCGGGGCATGGCCTGTTTTCCACATTACCGGTCGGCCTCCATATTGGCTGACCAATTGCGCCAGGCTGCGACTGCTTTTCACATCAAAGACAATGCTTTCACCGGGGTGCCTGCCGAGAATATCCCTGGCTAACAACATAACCAGTTGGTCGGCCCAGGCGATACGTCCACTGCTGGATACCAGGGTAACCCGATCGCCGTCGCCATCGAGAGCCACGCCCAAGTCCGCTCCGGCCTCAGCGACTTTATCTATCAGAGCCTGGAGGTTTTCCGGGCGCGAAGGATCTGGCGGGTGGTTGGGGAAGTTCCCATCCACTTCGCAGAATATTGGTGTTACTGCACAGCCCAGTTGCTCGAACAGGCGCGGGGCCAGTAGGGAAGTAGCGCCGTTGCCCGCGTCCACTACTAGGTGAGGCTGCCCGGCGAGCGCTACATTGTTGAAGATCTCATCGATATACTTGTCTTTGATATCCTGCTCGCGGTTACTGCCTTCTCCATCCTTGAAAGGGCCCTTTTTCATTAGCTGGTAAAGCCCCTGGAGCTTCTCCTCGGCCAGAGGGCGGCCCTTGAGTATAATCTTGAATCCATTGTATTCGGCGGGGTTGTGGCTGGCGGTTACTATAACTCCACTGGTGGTGTTCTTGCCTTTTGCGCAAGCGTAATAGAGTAAAGGTGATGGGACCAAGCCCAGGTCAACACTGTTACAGCCGGTATCGAGAATACCTTCCATCAGACAATTACTGAGCAGTTCACTGCTATTTCGGCCATCGCGTCCCACAAGCAGAATATGCTCCCCTGCGTGTAGGGCTAGGGTACCGAGAGCGCGCCCAAGCTGGTATGCGAAAGGCTCGTTGATCTCATCGCCGGCAATACCGCGAATGTCGTATGCGCGAAATACGTGCGCGGGAAACTCGGTGCCCAGAGAGGAGTGCGGCTTGTTCACTTCTTTAGGGGTATTTTCTGCATGGCTTTGCTCGGTGGCCTGTGGAGCGATACTGGGGGCCGCGGCCAGGCTCTGGGGCAGGGAACCATCCTGCTGTGGGGCCTCACCCTCTATTTCTCCAAGTTTACTCGTCCTCTCGCTGTCTTTTGTGTTTCTTTGGCTGCGTTCCCAGGGAGCGCGAGTGTCTTGTGGAAGAAAGCGTATCAATAGCAGCAGTGTAACCAGCAGGCCGGCACCGGCACCGAGATAAATCCAAAGCGTCGACAGGCTGTATTGTTCGGTGAATGTAGTGGAAGGGCTAAATTTCACATGCAGATAACTTCCCTGAATATCCACAGTGGAGGTATAGCTCCCACCCTGCCCGCTGCTCCATAGAGTTTGTGCAGCCCCATCGGGAAATTTCTGGGTGAGCTGAATTTGTCCCTGACCCTTATCAAGGTCATCCAGAGTGCTTTCTATTACGGTAAAGGGTTGGCTTACCAGCAGTTGCTCGCTACTTAGGTTGATGACGTTGTGTAATTGCCAGCTGTTATCGGAGCCTGTGCGCAGTATTTCCAGGGGTTGCTGTGCGTCCAATCGGGTTCGTTTGAGCAGATCTACCAGGGCGAAATTGAGACTCGGGTCTGAGCCGGCTCCGACCTGAATCTGCGCGCTGCTAAATACCTGCACCCTCGATTGCTCTGGCAGTTCGGCAGTATTGAGAAGAGTGGCAGCCGGTGTCTGTAACGCACTGATTTTTTGCAGGCGCCGAGAACGCTCGATCAGTTGCTGTTGAATTACCTGAGCTAATGTTTCTCCCTGTTTTTCAGCCGCCTTGGCCACCTGGGAACGGTTATGGGGTTTGACCAGATGTTCAATGATTAAATAGGCTCCACAGAGCCAGGCTACTGCGGCCAGTAGGGAAGGTAGTAGTAGTCCTTTGTGCAATGCTGAATTGCGTTGACTGTTGTTCTTGGAAACCACAGATATTCCTGTCCGAGATTTTTTACTGTTGTGCCTTGGTGGCAATTATTTCTATAAGCTGCCTGGCCAGATCGGTCTTCAAGGCTGGCGGTAGAGTATCGCTGCCATTTCGATCTATCACTGTGACCGCGTTGTGGTCGCTGTTAAAACCGCTATCTGCGCGGCTTACATCATTGGCAATTATCATATCTAGATTTTTTCGCTGCAGCTTACTCAGTGCATACTGCTCCACCTGTTGGGTCTCTGCGGCAAAGCCAACCGTAAATGGGCGTCGTTCCACGCGTGCAGCGATACCGGCAACGATATCGGGGTTTTTAATCAGGGCAATAGAGCTTTCATCATGGTCTTCCTGCTTCTTGATTTTTTGCTCGGCGGCGGCGGCTGGACGAAAATCTGCAACAGCGGCAGCGCTGATAAAGATGTCACAGAGGTCCGCTGCGCGCTCGGCAGCAGCGCGCATTTCTCGTGCGTCGACAACGTCGACGCGCTTAACATGGGCCGGAGTGGCCAAGTTTACCGGCCCGGCAATCAATGTTACCTGGGCGCCGGCCTGTTGAGCGGCCTTGGCTAGTGCGAACCCCATTTTGCCGGAACTGTGGTTGCTCAGATAGCGTACCGGGTCCAGTGCTTCGCGGGTTGGACCAGCGGTGATGACTACGTTTTTGCCTTGCAGGCAGTCGCTACTGCCGAACATAGTTTCCGCCTGTAGTACTAACTCTGCGGGCTCGAGCATGCGCCCCGGCCCTACATCTCCACAGGCTTGACTGCCGGCCGCTGGACCCCATAAGTGAACTCCGCGGTCGCGCAGAGTTTTTGCATTGGCTGTTGTAGCGGGGTGGCGCCACATGGCCTGATTCATTGCGGGTGCTAGCGCCAGGGGTGCCTCACTGGCCAGGCACAGGGTGTTGAGCAGATCATCGGCCATGCCGCAGGTGAGTTTCGCCATCACCTGGGCGCTTGCGGGTGCAATCAGGATTAGCTCGGCCCACTTGGCCAGCTCAATATGCCCCATGGCTGCTTCAGCGGCAGGGTCCAACAGGTCAGAGTGAACAGGGTTGCTAGACAGAGCCTGGAAAGTCAGGGGCTGCACAAATTTTTGGGCTCCGGCAGTCATAACCACCCTTACCTCGGCACCGCGATCTTTCAGACGGCGTACCAGGTCGGCGCTTTTGTATGCGGCGATACCGCCACTGATACCCAAAAGAATGCGTTTATTGGTAAGGGGGGACATAGATACAGTTTCCGAATATATGCGAGCGGGTTAGATTAGCATTTCTGCGTCCGTACTTATAAGGCGGAGAATAGACACGAAAATCGCGTTTGGGGTGAGTTGGTGAGAGGGTTCACAGAAAAAGGCTGCCAGGAAAGGCTGGGAAGTGGATATGAAAATCAAGGATTGGCCGGAGGCTGAAAGGCCTCGGGAGAAGTTGTTGGCGCGAGGTGCCGCAGCGTTGTCGGACGCGGAGTTGTTGGCCATATTCCTGCGTGTGGGTTTGCCAGGGGTTTCGGCGGTGGACTTGGCACGCAGTCTACTGACTGAGTTCGGCGGTCTACGAGCGCTGCTAGAAGTGGATAGGGACCAGTTTTGTCGCGCGCGCGGATTGGGGGATGCCAAGTTTGTCCAGCTGCAAGCGGCGCTGGAAATGGCAAGGCGCCATTTGGCGGAGACTGTGAGCCAAGGGGGCGCACTGTGCAGCCCGGCTGCAGTGCGAGACTATTTAGCGATGCAGCTGCGCCACCGCCGACGGGAAGTATTCTGCTGCCTGTACCTGGATACCCAGCATCGTGTGATTGCTTTTGAGGAGCTGTTTGAGGGAACGCTCAATGCTGCCAGTGTCTATCCCCGTGAGGTGGTACAGACGGCTCTGCATCGCAATGCGGCAGCGCTAATCCTGGCGCACAATCACCCCTCTGGCATCTGTGAGCCCAGCCAAGCGGACATATGTATCACTGAGCGCTTGGTACAGGCCTTGGAGCTGGTCGATATTAAAGTTCTAGATCACTTAATCGTTGGTGAGGACAAGGCTTTATCCTTTGCCGAGCAGGGGCTTCTGTAAAGATGCCGTGATCGGCGCAGAACTGCTGTACAAAACTTGCTCCCTACGGGCTCTTTTGGTATAAAACGCCGCTCTTTGCGGCCGGGCCAGATTCTGCACAGGTTCCGCCGCCATCCAGGAACCGGATTAGAATCCCGATTTTTATGTTCCCGCACTACCTTTTCCTCTTCAGGATTGGCGCTATGCGGGCACAAGCGTTTTGAAGAGGCCAACAGATGTCCAAGGTATGTCAGGTAACCGGTAAGCGTCCGGTTACCGGAAACAATGTATCCCACGCTAAGAACCGCACCAAGCGTCGCTTCGTGCCAAATCTGCACAGTCACCGTTTCTGGGTTGAGTCCGAGAAGCGTTTCGTGAAACTGCGTGTTTCCGCAAAAGGCATGCGCGTTATCGATAAGAAAGGTATCGACGCTGTCCTGACTGAGCTGCGCGCCCGCGGCGAAAAAGTGTAACAGCTGTAACCCAGCTAATAGATTGGAGATAGAGCAATGCGTGAGAAGATTCGTCTGAATTCCAGCGCCGGTACTGGCCACTTCTACACCACTACCAAGAACAAGCGCAACATGCCCGAGAAGATGGAGATCAAAAAGTACGATCCCGTTGTACGTAAGCATGTGATGTACAAGGAAGGCAAAATTAAGTAATTGCCTACCGCTACTGTACAGAAAGCCCGGTTTTAACCGGGCTTTTTTGTGCGTTGTGGAAATTGAGCAGCCAGTTTAGACAGGGTATTCCAGACGATGCCAGAGCTCCCGGAAGTAGAAACCACTCTCAGAGGTCTGAAACCTCACTTGGAGGGGCACAAAATTCGCTCCGCAAAGGTGCGTCAGCACCAATTGCGCTGGACTGTGGACGCAGACTTTGAACGTCGTATCCGAAATGCCCGAATACTGAAGCTGGAGCGCCGGGCTAAGTACCTACTGGTGCATACTGACAAAGGCTGCGCTATCTGGCACCTAGGGATGTCTGGCAGTCTGCGTATGGTTGAGCCTGCACTGGCACCGGAAAAGCATGATCATATCGACTGGCGCCTGGATAGCGGTCTCACACTGCGTTACCGCGACCCTCGCCGTTTTGGTGCCCTATTGTGGACGGCGGCGGACCCACTGACTCATGATTTGCTCAGCCACCTGGGTCCCGAGCCTCTCTCAGAAGAATTTTGTGGTGACTATTTGTTTGAAGCTTCGCGAAAGCGTAAGCAGTCGGTTAAAACCTTCATTATGGATGGCCGTATCGTTGTGGGGGTGGGCAATATTTACGCTAGTGAATCCCTATACCTAGCGGGGGTTCGCCCCGACCGACAGGCCGGTTCCATCTCCAAAGCCCGATACCAGCGCATGGCCAAATCCATAAAGCAGGTTCTGAGTCAGGCAATCGCCCAGGGTGGAACGACCTTGCGGGATTTCATTGGAGGCGATGGAAAGCCGGGCTATTTCGCCCAGCAGCTCAATGTTTATGGCCGTGCAGGTGAGCCTTGTCCCTCGTGTGGACGAGCGGTGCGGGACATGGTTTTGGGCCAGAGAAACACTTTCTTCTGTTCCAGCTGCCAGCGTTAATTTGCAGTAAATCTGGGGAACTGTCTACGGCAATACTAATATCAAGCTATCGCCGTCTACGGAGATAGTCCGTGGTAATGTTATTGCCATTTATCACCACCTTACTGTCAGCATGGTACATCTGGAGTGGACACCCGCGGGCGGCAATTGGCTGGTGGCTCGTGACCTTGGCAATTTATCTTGCCTGGTTCGCATATCATTGGACTACTAAGCTACACCTTTCCTTCTAAGAATAGGCCTCAAAGGGGCTCGCCATGGTGTATACGGTGCGAAGGTTCGACGCCCTGCTTCTGTTACTGATTACAGTGGCATTGTGGTTTGCTTTCCTCGTGGAGCTGTTTTTCCATCAGCCACCCTGCCCTCTATGCTTACTGCAGAGGGTGGCTTTTACTATGGTGGGTATTGGACTGCTGATGAACCTGCGCTTTGGTGTGCGACCTGTACATTATGGAATGGTCATACTATCAGGGCTTGCCGGTTTAGCTGTGGCTGGGCGACAAGTGCTACTGCATATCCTTCCTGGCAACCCGGGCTTTGGTGAAGCTTTCTTTGGCCTGCACCTTTATACCTGGTCAGCTGTTGCCTTTTTCGGGCTTCTAGCTTATTCAGGGGTTGCCATGATGCTAGGATTTTCCCAGCGCAATTTTGCGCCACGTCGTTTCAGTTTTGTGGAAAAATCTGTTGCCACTGCTTTTTTTACCATCGTCATGGTTAATCTGATAGGCGTTTTTCTTGAGTGCGGCCTGGGGCCCTGTACCAGTGGCTCTTTTGGCTATCACTGGTTGTGGACTTAAGCTTGCTCATAAAAGCTTCTCCTTTTCTACAATTACGACAGTGCCATGGGTTATATGTGCTGGACTGGCTGTTACATTTACCTATAAAAGACAGTTGCATATATTTCAAAAAAATATTTTCGAGCCGCTTATTTTTAAAGCCAATTACTTTCCGTGGATTGACTGGGGTGCCTCTGAAAAAGGAAGCTCGTATGAAGCGTTTGGTTTTGATTTTATATTGTTTTTCTTTGCTATCCTGCGGTGAAGCTATTCCACAGAATAGTTCCAGCCTAGTTCCTGCTCAGCTGATTTTGGAAAATGCTTATATCTATACACTGGATAAATCCCGTTCCGTTGCCTCGGCCATGGTTATCAGGGATGGGTATATTGTTTACATTGGCGATGAACAGGGTGCAAAAAAATACATTGGGCCAGATACAAAGGTTGAGAACCTACAGGGAAAACTGATCTTACCAGGGTTTATTCAGGGAGCAAAAATTGCCGGATCGGCATTTGGCATTGATTTGCACGCGGGAAATACGGTTGATGATTACCGGCGGGCGGTAGAAGTTTATATCCAGGAAAACCCGGATCAACAGGTTGTGGTTGGTTCAGGATGGCGCCCACAAGCATTTTCAGACCATAAAATTCATAAAGAAATTCTCGATCAAATAAATGATTTAATTCCTATTATTCTGGTTTCTGCTGACGGAACGAGTATCTGGACAAATTCCGAAGGGCTCGCTGCCGCCGGTATTGATAACGATACGAAAAATCCACTAAATGGATTTATTGCTAAAAATGAGGATGGTATCGCAATAGGCTTATTGCGTGGCCGAGGTGCGACAGAACTATTGCAGAAATTGATCCCAGATAAGCGTTCGACAGATTACCATAAGGATATTTTACGTATAAATAGTCTGGCCCCCAGTTGGGGTGTGACAACACTTTATGAGACCAATACCCCTTTGGTTAGCGGTGGAAAATTAATGACGATTCTGGATAAATTTTCAGATCTAGAACCATTGGACTTGCGGGTAAGAAGCTCATTTACTGTTTTGCCTGATATGACAGCAGCACAGTTTAGGACGCTACAGGCTCTTACCAAACGGTATTCCGGTGAAGATTTTCGTATAGGTTCTGTCAGTATCAGTACCCCTGTCTCTCCGAATGCAGTTGGCCATAGTTCAGAAACTGGAAAATTACCGGCAATAATACAGCTAGTAGAGCGAGCAAATATTCATAATTTCCCTGTACAACTTTACGTGCATAATCGCGTTGGCACTGAGTTGGCTTTAGGAGCTCTCTTACAGCTGGGAGATATGGCCAAAAAAAGAAACCCGCGTAACAGTATCTTCAATGCCACGATTGCCGATGCCGATGAATTACAGAAATTTGCAAAGGGTAAAATTGTAGCGGTAGTTCATCCGAGCAAAATTCCGCTACAGAAAAAAAATTTCAATGTAGAAAATAGTAAACATTTTTTTCCGGAAGGCGTTACTTTGGTTTCTGGGTATGTATTGTCTTCAGGTAGGGAGAGTAGTCCACTGTTTGGGATTCAATCCGGGGTAGAGCGCAATATCCCTCTGGAGGTGATGCTTGAGACTTTTACTATAAATGGAGCCTATGCCCATGGGCTGGAATCGGAAACAGGCAGTCTGGAAAAGGATAAGTGGGCGGATTTTATTGTGCTGGATCGTAATCTATTCCAGATTCCTGTAAGTGAAATCCACAAAGCCAATATCCTGCGGACTTATTACAAGGGGCGGCTGGTTTATGAATTTGGTAGCGATAAATTGCCCAATGAAAAAAGCCCCTGATGTGCAGAGGCTTTTAAGTATCCCACCTGAGATCAGTGCCCCAGGGCGCTCCCCTCACGACGGGGGTCAGCGCCGCCATGGAGTTTTTTATCCTTTAGGGCAATTGCATGAATGCCGCTATTGAGATTGCGCTCGACTACCTGATGTCCGCGTGCCTTCAGCTTTTCTACAGTTTCACTGCTGAAAAACCCCGGTTCCAGTTCCACGCGCCGGCCGATAGCGCCAATATTACCGGCGGCTATAGCGTCTGCGATCGGCATATCCAGACCCAAATGATAGAGAATGGTTCGAGCTGTATAGTCGATGATGCGGGATCCACCGGGGGAGCCAACCAGCAGGCGCATACTGCCGTCCTTGTTGAATACGATAGTGGGTGACATGGATGAACGGGGTCTTTTTTCGGCTTGGATACGGTTGGCTACCAGATTCCCATCGGCATCCCTTGGCGTGAAGGAAAAGTCGGTTAATTGGTTGTTCAGCAGAAATCCCTTCACCAGTAAACGTGATCCAAACCCCGTTTCGATGCTGGTCGTCATACTGACACCATTGCCGTAGCGGTCCACCACTACCAGATGACTGGTGTTGGGCATCTCCGGTGACTGGGCCATTGTGCGCTTGCTAGTACCGGCCGAGGGATTGCCTGGCTTGGCGGTGTTGGCGCTATCTGGGTCAATCAAGGCAGCGCGACTGCTTAGGTAGTCGGGAGAGACCAGGGGCTTGCTCGGCACACTGACAAAATCCGCATCGGCGGAGTAGGTATTGCGGTCGGCAAATGCCAGCTCGGAGGCTTCAATAAACAGGTGGGTGAGAAGGTCGTCGCCAGCCTCCATCTTGTCCAGCGGAAACTGCTGCAGCATGCCCAATATTCCACCCACAGTGGTACCCCCTGAGGAGGGAGCATCGGCACCACAGACGCGATATTCGAGGAATAGTGAGCATAAGGGCTCACGCTGCTTGGCTTTATAGGTAGCCATATCTTCCAGGCTGAGCAGACCGGGGTTTTCCGGGTCGTTATTTACTGCCTCTACAATAGCCTTGGCTATTTCGCCATGATAAAACGCATCTGAGCCACCTTTGGCAATCATTCGCAATGTCTGGGCGTAATCATGGTTCTTCAGCTTGTGCCCCACAGGCAGAGGCTTTCCATCACTGTCGAAGAAGTAGTTGGCGATAGCCGGCCTGGCGGCAACGCTCGGAAGCCTGAGCAGGAGCTGGTGCAGACGAGGGGAAATCTCAAATCCATTTTCGGCTAAGTCGATAGCGGGCTGGAACAGGGATTCCCATGGGAGTTTGCCATCGCGCTTGTGTGCCATTTCCAGCATGCGGATAACGCCGGGTACACCTACTGAGTAGCCACCAATAACCGCTCGGATAAATGAGCGGGGCTTACCCTCGTGCATAAAGTAATGTTCATCGACTGCAGCGGGCGCTGTCTCGCGACCATCGTAGTATTGGAGTTCTTTGTCGTCGGCGTCATAACTGAGCATGAAGGCACCGCCACCAATACCTGATGACTGAGGCTCCACAAGCCCCAATACCATTTGTGCGGCTATAGCAGCATCCACAGCGGTACCTCCTTGGGCGAGAACCTGCTCAGCTGCGCGACTGGCATGTGGATTGGCGGTAACCGCCATATAGGTGTTGGCTGTGGCCGACTTGATCGCACTGCGACCGGTATCGATCTCCGGTTGCGGCTCGTCGGCTATTGCTGGGGTCATTAAGACGGCAAAGGCGAGGAGAAGGTAGCGCACAGCACACTCCGCGGATTGTGGAAAAATCCGCTTGAGTGTACCAGAAATAACCAGGTCCGGGCTTAGCGGAATTTCTCCTGGAGTGCGCTCTGTACTGCCGGTGGAACAAACTTGGTGACATCACCGTTCAAAGAGGCAATTTCTCTCACCAGAGATGAGGAAATGTAGGAAAGATGTTCCGCCGGTGTTAGGAACAGGCTTTCCATATTCGGCGCCAGCTGCCGGTTCATATTTGCCAGCTGGAACTCGTATTCGAAGTCGGATACTGCACGCAGGCCACGTAGTACGCCGTAGGCATCTACTTGGCGAACTAGGTCGGCCAGCAGAATATCAAAGCCGATAACTTCCACATTGGGCAGGTGGCCGAGTACCTTCTGGGACAGCTCTACCCTCTCATCCAAAGTGAACAAGGGGTTTTTGCGACTGCTGGCGGCCACAGCAACGATAACGTGGTCAAACAGGCGGCAGGCCCGTTCCACCAGGTCTAGATGGCCATTGGTGATTGGATCAAACGTTCCGGGATAGACGACTTTTTTCATACGCCAAGGCTTTTAGTGCGGGCCGAAAGGGATGCGAATGGTAAACAATTTACGGCTAAGGCTCAAAACCGAATGCATTCATATAATTTCGCTGGCTCCTCGCTATTCAGTTGAGCGTTGTTTAGTGCTGCTATCGCTATATAGACGCATACAAACCTGCCCAGCACGTTTTTCTTTGATTAATTGCCAGTTTGGCAATACTGGGGGAGGCGTGTTGTGAGGGGTTTCAATATATATCAATGCCTCCGCAGATAGATGGCCCTCAAGGGCGCTCAAGCTCTCCTGCCACAGGTCTTTGGCAAACGGCGGGTCAATAAAGACAATATCGTATTGCTTATCACTACTCGCAAGGAAATCGGCTGCCTCGCAGTTATACACCTGGGCTCTCTGTGCGCCCAGCAACTGCAGTTGCTGCTTGAGGGTGCGTGCCGCATGGGGATTCAGCTCGACAAAATCCACTGAGGCAGCGCCGCGGGACAAGGCCTCCAGGCCAAGGGCTCCGGAACCGGCGAATAGATCCAGGCAGTGAGCGGTTGGCAGATAAAACTGCAGCCAGTTGAATAGGGTTTCACGCAGTCGATCGCCCGTGGGCCTCAGTCCCTCTACTGGTGCGAACTGCAGTTTGCGTCCGCGCCACTGCCCTCCGATGATGCGAAGTTGGGAAAGAGGTTGTGGGGTGGGCTTGCGTGATGAACTTCTGGCCAAGGGAACTCTCTACTGTGGGCTTAGCGATGCTAAGATTAGCGTCTTTCTGCAAGCGGTACACCCGGATACACGAATGATCTTTGATTTCCTGCGTAAAAAGAAAAAGCGCAAACCTGAACAAAGCGAGTCCCAGCAGGAGCATGCGGAAGTTGCTGCTGCTTCTGGGGAGCTTTCCAGTGAGCAAGAGTCCTCAGGCCATAAAGAGCCTTCGACTTCGGAAACCGGTGCTCAAGTAGCGGGATATGTGTCTCCCCCAGTTGAAGAAAAGCCTACCGCTGTAGGGCGAGAGGAACCTGTCACAGCTCCCGAACAATCAACTGCGGAACAAAAGCCCGCAGAAGTCACGGAGAAAAAAGCTGAAGTTGAACCCAAGCTGCAGCAGGTTGTTGCGGAGCAAGTAGCCGCTGTCGAGCGGGTACCAGAGCCGGTAGCGAAACCTGCACAGGTTCAGGAAAAACCTGTTGAGAAAAAGAAAGAGGGCTTTTTTGCTCGCATTCGCCGTGGACTCAGCCGTACCAGCAATCAGTTCGTTGAGGGAATGGGCAATCTGTTTCTTGGTGCCAAGGAAATCGATGAGGATTTACTTGAAGAGCTGGAAACCCAGTTGCTGATGGCAGATGTGGGTGTTGAGGCTACCAGTGAGATTGTTGAGCGCCTGACTGAGCGCGTGTCCCGTCGCGAGCTTGCCGATGGTGATGCCCTGTACCAAGCCCTGCAGCAGGAGCTGGCGGAACTGCTTGAGAGTGTCGATGCGCCGCTGATGATTGATACTGGCAAGAAGCCGTATGTGATTCTGGTGGTGGGAGTTAATGGTGTTGGCAAGACCACGACCATTGGTAAGTTGGCGCATCGCTTTCTCGGTGAGGGTAAGTCGGTCATGCTCGCCGCAGGCGATACCTTCCGCGCTGCTGCTGTGGAGCAGTTGCAGGTTTGGGGCCAGCGCCACGATGTCCCAGTTGTCGCTCAACATACCGGTGCAGACAGCGCATCAGTTATCTTTGATGCGGTCCAGTCAGCTCAGGCCCGCGGCATCGATGTAGTTATTGCAGACACTGCCGGCCGGTTGCATACCAAATCTAACTTGATGGATGAGCTGGCCAAGGTCCGCCGGGTGATGGGCAAACTGGACCCCAGTGCTCCCCATGAAGTGCTGTTGGTACTCGATGCCGGTACGGGCCAGAATGCAATCAATCAGGCCTCCCAATTCCGTGAGGCGGCTGGTGTTACCGGGCTGGTTCTCACCAAATTAGATGGCACGGCCAAAGGTGGGGTGATATTTGCCCTGGCACGCCGTTTCGGCATCCCGGTACGCTTTATCGGTGTGGGGGAACAGGCGGAAGATCTTCAGCCTTTCCGGGCACGTGAGTTCGTTTCGGCACTGTTCGGCCGCGATACCGCCTGACTTTCCTCACAGGGAATAACAAGAATTAGAAACCGTGATCACCTTTGACAATGTGAACAAGCGTTATGCATCGGGGCAAGATGCCCTGGTGCGTATCAGCCTGGAAATTCCCCGCGGGGATATGGTGTTCCTCACCGGTCACTCCGGTGCAGGCAAAAGTACCCTACTGAGATTGGTTACTGCTATAGAGCGCCCCACCAAGGGGACTATCCTAGTTGCCGGGCAAAACCTCAATCGACTGCGTAATAGTCAGGTTCCCTACTATCGCCGCAACCTGGGCATCGTATTCCAAAACCACCAACTTCTCTTTGATCGCAGTGTGTTTGACAATATTGCCCTGCCCCTATCAGTTGCCGGTTGTAATAGGCGCGAACTGGGCCGCCGGGTACGCGCTGCGCTGGACAAGGTGGGCCTCCTGCACAAGGAAAAGCAAAACCCCATTATGTTGTCTGGTGGTGAACAGCAGCGTGTTGGCATAGCCCGTGCCGTAGTGAACAAACCAGCCATCCTGGTAGCCGATGAGCCGACCGGTAACCTTGATCCGCAACTATCCCAGGAAATTATGCAGTTGTTCGCGGATTTTAATACAGTGGGCGTTACTGTAATGGTGGCGAGTCACGACCTGGAATTGATCGCACGAATGCGTCGGCGAGTATTGACGCTGCAGGCTGGCCAGTTGATTTATGACGGAGTTCCGAGCCGTGAAGCAAACCCAGTCTAGGTCACAGCGCCAGAATCCCAGTGCTGAAAAACGTACACGCAGTACCGGGGCAGTAGCAGCCCGTACCGATTTTGGCGATTTGTGGCGCAGCTGGCTCGGCCATCATAGAGAGGTGGCGCTGGAATCCCTACGGCGTTTTTTTGCTACCCCCATGGCTAGTATCATGACTGCACTGGTGATAGCGATAGCTTTAGCCCTACCTGCTGCCCTGCAGCTGGGGCTAGCGAATTTTCAGCGCGCCGTAGCTGGTTGGGATGGACAACCGCAAATTTCAGTTTTCCTGCATAAGGGTGCGCGGGACGCTGCTGTGGAATCTTTTGCTGCAAAACTGCGCAGCGATCCGGCAGTAGCCGAAGTGACTTATATCTCCCCGGAAGAGGCCCTGGCTGAGTTTGAGCAGGCATCGGGGCTCGGTGATGTGCTGGCGGGACTCGATGCGAACCCTCTACCAGCGGTATTGTTATTGCGCCCACGGGATACCCAGGATAATGACAAGTTGCAGATATTGGTGGCGAACTTGCAGCAACAGGCCCTGACTGATTCCGTAGTGTTAGATTTAGCTTGGGTGCAGCGTCTTACCCAGCTTACTGAGCTGGGGCAGCGCCTCTCCGCTGGGCTTGCGGTCCTGTTGGCACTGGGGGTGATCCTGGTGGTAGTCAATACCATTCGTCTACATATCGAGAGCCGCCGCGAGGAGATTCTGGTGGCAAAGCTGGTGGGCGGTACCAATGCCTTTGTGCGCAGGCCCTTTCTCTACAGCGGGCTCTGCTATGGTTTTTGTGGCGGGTTGTTGGCCTGGTTGCTGTTACTGGGTGGCGTACTGCTGTTGTCGGGGCCAATTGCAGGCCTTTCTTCCAGTTATGGAAGTAACTACGCTCTGGCAGGCCCTGGATTCAGCTACTTTTTAGGGCTGACCGCTGGCGCTGTCCTCTTGGGATTGTTGGGTGCCTGGCTGGCGGCAACCCGGCATATTCGGGCTATCGAACCCACTTGACTGGTTAGTTCCATAAAGAATCGTAAAGCTGCAGCAGCAGTGGGAACCCCAGGGGTTGTTCGGCCCTCTAATTGCCCGAAATACAGCGGAATACGGCAATTGGCGGCGGACTTTCTTATCCGCCTGTGCAAGTGCTACACTGAGCCCAGCTTGTCGCCGGAAACAGTATTCGACGACAGCGGCCGGTGGAGCCGGTCGACTAATAAAGAGAGGAGAAACCTGAATGGGAACCAGCCTACAGCCAGTGCATACGCTGTCTCCGGGCGCCAACCTGGGAGCTTATATCCAGACGGTCAGTAGCTTTGATGTACTGACTGCCGAAGAGGAAAAGCGCCTGGCAGAAGACCTCTACTATCGTGAAGATATTAATGCCGCTCGCCAGCTGGTGATGTCCCACCTGCGCTTTGTAGTGCATATTGCCAAGTCCTACTCCGGTTATGGCCTTAATCAGGCCGATCTGGTTCAGGAAGGTAATGTTGGCCTGATGAAAGCCGTCAAGCGCTTTAACCCTGAAAAGGGTGTGCGCCTGGTTTCGTTCGCGGTTCACTGGATCAAAGCCGAGATCCACGAATTTATCCTGCGCAATTGGCGTATTGTGAAGATCGCCACCACCAAGGCGCAGCGCAAGCTCTTCTTTAACCTGCGTGGCCAAAAGAAGAAATTGGCTTGGCTCAGCAATGATGAAGCCAAGGCTGTGGCAAAAGACTTAAACGTGGATGTTGCCCAGGTCCATGAGATGGAAGGCCGTCTCGCTGCTTATGATGCCGCATTCGATGCAGGTGTAGATGACGATGACGATACTGCCTGGCAGGCACCGGCGCATTACCTGGAAGATCGCAGTTTTGACCCAGCCGCCCAGCTGGAGCGTGATAACTGGCAGGAAACCAACCTCAGTAGCCTCGCCCATGCTATGGAGCAACTGGATGAGCGCAGCCGCGATATTATCCAGGCACGCTGGTTGAGTGAGGAGAAGTCCACGCTGCATGAATTGGCTGACAAGTATGGTGTTTCCGCTGAGCGTATCCGCCAGCTGGAAAAGAATGCCATGAAGAAAGTGCGGGCGGCCATGGAGGCCTGAACCCGTATCTTTGTCATTCGGTAGAAAACCGCGCAGTTGCGCGGTTTTTTTATTTCCGTATTTATCGATTTCCTGAGTCTAACCAGGAAGGAAACTGTTGAGGGATAAATAATGGCAAAACTTTACCTGGTGCTCGCCGCACTGTTCGGCGCCAGCGGTGTTGCCCTGGGTGCCTTCGGCGCCCACGGCCTGCGCGATAAGGTGACAGAGAACCTATTGGAGGCCTACAAGACTGGAGTGCAGTACCAGATGCTCCATGCCTTGGCATTGCTTGGCGTGGCTCTGTTAATCCAGAGCAGGGGGGTGCACTTGTCACTCACCCTGAGCGGAGCTTTCTTTGTATTTGGCGTAGTGTTTTTTTCCGGCAGTCTCTACGCCCTCGCCCTTGGAGGGCCGCGGTGGCTGGGGCCTGTCACACCAGTTGGTGGGACCCTGATGATTGCCGGTTGGATTGCATTGTTAATTGCCGCTGCAAATTTCTCCAAATAATCGGGACCAGATTCATTTTTGAGTCGGCGCCCAATTTATCCCAATACCCGAATATAAGAAAACCGTTTCGCATAAGAGGTCGTGAAGAATGCAAGACGAATCCGCGGGAGAGTTCCCCTACCGCACCGAGTACAAGAAAAAGTCCATCCGTAGTTACGTGATCCGCGCAGGGCGAATGACTGAAGGGCAGCGCCGCGCTTTTGATACCTACTGGGGGCAGTTTGGCTTGTCCCTGTTTGATGGTCCTATCAATCCGAGTGAAGTTTTCGGGCGCGAGGCCCCGCTGGTTCTGGAAATTGGTTTTGGTATGGGGGACTCCCTGTTCGCGATGGCACAGGCGGAGCCCGACAAGAATTTTATTGGTATCGAGGTGCACCCTCCCGGTGTCGGCAGGTTGATTAATAGTGCCGGTAAAGCTGGGCTGGAAAACCTGCGTGTTTATATGGCTGATGCAGTAGACGTTCTCAATGATTGCATCGGTGAGGGTATCGTGGACAGGTTCCAATTATATTTTCCCGACCCTTGGCACAAGAAAAAGCATCACAAGCGTCGCATTGTGCAGCCAGAATTTGTACGCTTGATTTGTGCCAAACTAAGAACCGCCGGGCTGATGCATATGGCGACAGACTGGCAGAACTATGCCGAGCATATGTTGGAAGTACTCCAGGCGGAGCAGTTGTTAGAAAATACATCTGCCAGCAATGACTATGTTGCGCGGCCCGAGTGGCGCCCGGAAACCAAATTCGAACGTCGAGGCCAGCGCCTGGGCCATGGTGTTTGGGATTTGGTGTATCGGCGTTTGCCCGGTGAAGCTCCCGCTCAGCGAGTGGCTAGCATAGAGAGTGAAGTCAGTTCCACTTATGGTCCCGGTGGAGAATAGTCTCTAGTACTTAGAGCGAGAGTATGATCACTGGTGATATTACCCGTTCCACCAGTGATCAGTTTTGAAATATCGCAGTCTCTACAAAATTATCTGCCAGTTTTTCCCGGTAGTTTCCGATCTTCGCTGACATCGGAGATTCTAAAAGGCAATCCTGCCAAAACTTATCCAGTTCACAGGCACAATACTGTTTTGTGTAGCGGCAAAATATTGCATTCAGGACCGCCGAAGGTACTGTTTGTTAATGGCCATGAATGCCACTACATTGTTGGCGTCGGCATCGGTTATCTCTCCTGTCCTTATCGCTATCTTTTCCTATTTCCAGTCTATGATGCTAATACTGGGCGAGGCATCAAATACGAATTCGTATTAAGAGTACTTAAAAAATATACCAATAAATTCGATTTCGTTGCTAAGTACCCATTCGAATAAAAGCCTTGGGGGGTTGGTTCGAAAAGGAATTTCGGTGTCTCTAATGAGAAAGCGTCTCTCGCTTCTTTCAATTTTGTATGGCGTTTTATTTTCTCTTCTTTTTACAAGTTCAGGGGCCTCTGCTGATTTTGTTGGCACACTGAATCTCTACGCCAATGGTGGTAAACATTGGTTTAACAGTGACCGACTAAATGGGACACCCTTTCATGGATTAAAACTGCGGGACACCACTGGTGGCGGTGGCGGCCTGGGATTCAATATGACCAACTACTGGGCCATGGAGGGAGTGGTTGATTACTTTGTAGTGAATGTAGATGAAATTCCTGAAAAGGTTGAAGTATACAATTACCATTTGGATCTGCTTTATCAATTTGGTGGCCAGTTCTGCGGCGACTTTTGCTGGCAACCCTACGTAGCTTTCGGGATTGGCGAAATTCGTATTAACTACGATGATGCACCAAAAAAACATTACAGGGATAAAGACGGCAAGTATCGGTATGACTGTGAGTACAAACGTAAATACCCTTATACGCACCTCTACCCAAAGTACGTTTGCAATTGGCATGATAGCCAGACTATGGTCAATCTGGGTATTGGAGTGAAGTACAGTCTGGGGCCTCGTTGGCAGGCACGTGCTGATATACGTCTTTTTCAAGGGGTGGAAGAAGGTGGCCTGGATGGATTTGCCAGTGTCGCAGTAGGCTATCAGTGGCTTGAGTACCCGGATTTTTGGTATGACGAGGATGCCGACAGTGTGATTGATGCAACAGACCAATGTCCACAGACACCAGTTGGTGTGGATGTGGGGCCTGACGGTTGTCCTATCGACTCAGACTTTGATGGTGTACCTACCTATATAGACCAGTGTCCGAATACACCGATTGGTATTGCGGTGGATGAATACGGTTGTATCCGCAGCTAAAAACTGGCGGTTTCCACTTTTTTGGAAAACCGCCTTACGCGGTGCCATCCAGATAAGGGATGCCCGTGATGTAACATTGTGATGGCGGTTTCAGGTACATCATCCGGGCAAAGCGCCCCTCTAAGGCTGTAAGAATAGGTGGGTAGAGGTGTTACTCTCCACGCAACTCTTCCACCTGTTCAGAAATTTCAAGCCACTCCATTTCCAGGGTATCAAGAATTTCGCGCTGCTCTGACTGCACTTTATTGAGGCGGGAGATTTCCTCCTGCTGGCCGCCGCTATACAGATTTTCGTCTGCAAGCTTTTCCTGAGCCTGGTTCAGTTTCTTCTCTGCTGTAGAGATTTGCCGTTCAATCGTTTTCAGCTTATTGGTAAGAGGCTTTAGCTGTTCTCGTAGCGCGGCAGCGGCGCGGCGCTGTGTTCTTTTGTCTTCAGCAGACCTCTCGGGAATTTCGTTATTATCGGTGAATTTCTCGTCGCGCCGTTTATCCCGGTTAAAGCTCAGCAACCACTGTTTGTAGTCATCGAGATCACCGCTAAAGGGTTCAGCGCGGCCATTGGCAACCAGAATAAACTCATCGGTAGTGTTGGCAAGCAGATGACGATCATGGGAAACCAGAACCATCGCACCGGGAAACTCCGCAAGTGCCATGGTTAAAGCGTGGCGCATCTCTAGATCGAGGTGGTTGGTGGGCTCGTCGAGCAATAGCAGATTGGGTTTCTGCCAAGCCAGGATAGCCAACGCCAGGCGTGCCTTCTCGCCGCCGGAAAAACCAGCGACGGTTTCAAAAACCCGATCTCCGACAAAGCCATAGCCACCTAGGAAATCCCGCAGTGATTGTTCACTGGCATTTGGGCTTAAGCGTTGCAGGTGTAGTAGTGGCGAGGCGGCTCCGTCGAGGGCTTCCAGCTGGTGTTGGGCAAAGTAGCCAATTGCCAGGTGTTCTCCACTTTGGCGCTCGCCACTCAGTGGCGGCAGCTCCCCGGCGAGGGTTTTAATCAGTGAAGATTTACCTGCGCCGTTGGGACCAAGCAGGCCAATGCGGCGACCGGGCTGGATACCCAGTTGTACCTTGCTCACCACTACCTTGTCGGCATAGCCGATATCCGCTTCGCGCAGATCGATCAGCGGGTTGGAGGTTTTCTCTGCGGAAGGCAGGGTGAAGTGAAAGGGGGAGTCCACATGGGCTGGGGCAATCCGGGCCATGCGATCGAGTGCCTTAATGCGACTCTGTGCCTGTTTGGCCTTGCTCGCTTTGGCGCGGAAACGCCGCACAAAGTCTTCCATGTGCGCACGTTCGACCTGCTGCTTTTCGAACTGGATTTGTTGCTGTGCCAGGCGCTCTGCGCGTGTGCGCTCGAAGGCGCTGTAATTACCGCTATAGAGCACCAGTTTTTGCTGCTCAAAACTGACAATGCCATCGACGACCGCATCGAGAAAATCGCGGTCGTGGGAAATAATCAGCAGGGTACCGGGAAAGCGCTGTAACCACTGCTCCAGCCACAGGGTTGCATCTAGGTCCAGGTGGTTGGTGGGCTCGTCGAGCAACATCAGATCAGCGGGGCACATCAGCGCCCGCCCCAGGTTGAGGCGAATACGCCAGCCCCCGGAAAAGCTGCGTACTGGCTGCTGTTGATCTGCGTGGGAAAATCCCAGTCCATCGAGCAGCTGTGCGGCGCGCGCTGGCCCGCTGTAGCCATCGATACTGGCCATACGCTCGTGCAGCTCTCCCAGCTTATGGCCATCGGTATCATCACTATTTTCCGCCTGGGCCAATTGTCTTTGCAGTTGGCGAAGCTCTTGATCGCCATCGAGAACATAATCAAGGGCGGATTGTTCACTGGCTTCAACTTCCTGGGCCATATGCGAGATACGCCAGGTGCTCGGTAGGTCTACCTGACCTGCATCGCTTTCCAGCTGGCCGAGTAAAAGCTTAAATAAGGTTGACTTGCCGCAGCCATTCGCACCGATAATTCCCACTTTGTGGCCGGGAAATATACGGCAATCTGCGCTGTCCAACAGGTCACGTTCACCCCGATGCAGGGAGACACCTTGCAAATTGATCACTGGAAAAACCTCATATGAACAGGCCGATGGGTGCTAGGCTATTCGACGTATTTGAATTCAATCGCCGCCTCTACATAAGCGCCGATCAACAAAAGGTCGGGATTCTAACGTGACAAATAGTTCACCTCCATCTTCTGCTCAGGAAAACCCTCTGTGGCAGTTCAGCTTGGAATTTTACCGCCATGAAGAGGTGGAGGAATTCCTACTCCGTTGCCAGGATAAAAAAGGTGCGGATGTGTGCTTGATGCTGTGGGCGAGCTATGCCACTGCCTGTGGTCATCAGCTGAGTGAAGAGGGTTGGCGTGTTGCGGATCGTGGCCTGGCGCCGAGGCGTAGGATAATCACGAGTGTTCGTCACCTGCGACGCTTGCTGGGGCGCTTTCGCCCCCACAGCCAGCGGATTTATGATTTATTTAGACGCTATGAGCTGAATCTTGAGCGCTTGCAGTTAGCCGCTCTTTGGAAAATCTGCGTTGAGGAGTGGCCGGGGGATCGTCCTGCCCTGGAGCTGGCTGGGCAGCAGTATGGTCTGCTACAAAAAGAGCAGGCCTACTGGTCAGAGTTGATAGAGAGTTTTATGACACAATCGAGAAGTCTGGGTAAGACAAAAACCAACAGTCCATAAGCGCCGGGCTTAACAGGGACCTGTTTGTGGGATGAACTCACATGACCTGTCTGGAGAACGGAGTCGCATAAGGCAAAAATCTGCTAAGTTTGCGCCCTTGCCGCCAATCGAGAGCGTTGGTCGGCTGGGCGCAGTAAATCAATTGCCTGAAGCCCTCACTCGCTGCTACGGTTTTCCGAGGAGAACAGGCTGTTGGCGGGAGTGGTTGGTGTAATAGTTGGGTTAGGAGGTGTGGACTCCACCGGCTTCTTCTCTTCGGTAGCTACAAAGGCTTTTGCTTCCTTTGGAGCTTTTTCTACGGTAACGGAGTCACCGCCTTTTGCCTGCACAGGCTTTTCAGATCTAGGCTTAGCCGCAACAGAAGCTTTTGCTGTTGAAGCAGCTTTGGCTGAGGTTGCTTTTTTGCTGGCGGGCTTTGTCGCTTTGTGAGTAGTGCTGACTTTAGCGGGTTTGGCAGCGGCTTTCTTCGCAGTGGAATTTGTAGCTTTTGCAGTGCTTTTGCGTACGCTGGCCTTTTTCGTAGCAACTTTCTTTTCAGTAGCTTTTTTAGCTCCTGGTTTTTTGCTCGTTTTAGTACCAGCTGCTTTCACAGCTTTAGTGGCAGTTTTTGCTGTAGCCTTTTTAGCTCCAGCAGTTTTTTTAACTACTGGAGCCTTCTTAGCCTTGGGTTGCTTCTTAGCGAGCTCTTTTTCTGTTCTGGCTGCGATTTTGCGCACAGCTTCTGCAGCTTTAAGCTCGGCTTTAGCCAGGGATTGACTATCTTTGGCCTCCGCTGCCGAACTCTTAGCCAATTGGAATACTTCATTGAGTTTTTCCACATTGGCTTTGGCGGTATCGACTCGTTTTCGTGCAGCGGCGGTCTTGGCCGTTTTAGCCGCGGCGCGGGCTTCGCTAAGCTTGGTTTTGGCCTTGGCCAGTTTTTCCTTTGCCGAAGTCAGAGCTTTTCCGGCTTTTAATACCGCCTTGCCGGCATCGGTGACTTTTTTATTGCGGGCTTTATCCAGTTTTGCAGAGAGCTTGGAAATTTGTGCTTCCAGCTCTGCGACCGGATTGACAGCTTTTCGTTTGGCAGCCATGAGTAAATGTCCTGACGTTTATTATCGATTGGCACTTCCGGGTGGTGCACTAGCCTTGCCTTAAATACGATCGATACCGCTGAAGAAGAGACGCGCGCACTGCAATATTGCCCCAAAACTGAAAAGCACCTCAAACAGTCCAGAACAATAACCGGTGACTCGTCGATAATAGCGCTGTTTTTAATAAAAATGTATGCCGAGTGCAGTGAAAAAAGCGCGGGTTGCGTTTTTTTATGGAAGAGACCGGAACTGGCATAGGGAATGTGGTGTCCTGCACAGTGTGAAAGTCATCGGTATGCACTGGCTGTCGCCTTGGGTTAGACTTGAGCGCACTGGCGGATAGCGTGCGCCCGGCGGCTGGAGGCCGCAACAGCATTGCCCGAGAAACCGCTGATGGCGTTGGACCAAGGTCAAGCGCGAATCCATAAACGCAATACGGACAAAGAGACAACATCCATGAATAAATACCCTTTGGCTGCAGCAATTGCCCTTGGCCTGGCGCTGACCGGCTGTAACGAACAGGGATCCAAGCAGGAAAAAGAAGTTACCCTGGATACCCAGGAGAAGAAGGTCAGCTATATCATTGCTGAAGATATGGCCAAGCGTCTTCAAGCCCAGGACGTGAAGCTGGACCCTCAGGTGGTGTTGATGGCACTCAATGATGTTGCCAGTGACCATGAATCGCGTCTGACAGACGAAGATAAGCAACAGACCATTGCTGCTTTCCAGGAGCAGATGCAGAAGAAGCAGCAGGAAATGCTGGCCAAGCAGGAACAGGAGTTTAAGGAAACTGCTGATAAAAACCTGACTGAAGGAAAGGCGTTCCTCGAAGAGAATGCGAAAAAGGAAGGTGTGATTACCACTGATTCAGGCCTGCAGTACAAAGTGATTACTGAAGGTTCCGGCAGCAAGCCTTCCGCCAGCAGCACTGTTGAAGTCGACTACAAAGGTACCCTGATTAACGGTGAGGAGTTTGACAGCTCCTACGCCCGTGGTGAGCCGGTACAGTTTCCGGTAAACGGCGTTATCAAAGGTTGGACTGAAGCCCTGCAACTAATGAAGGAAGGTTCCAAGTGGGAACTTTATATTCCTTCTGAATTGGCATATGGCCCCGGTGGTGCCGGTGGCAAAATCGGCCCGAACGCGACCCTGATTTTTGAAGTGGAGTTGCACAAGGCCAATGTTGGCGGTGAAGAAGAGACCAAGAAAAAAGAAGAAGAAAAGAAGGAAGAGCCAAAGTCTGAATAATCTGACTTTTTAGACTTTACTGAAAAAGGGTGCCTAAAGGGCGCCCTTTTTTATTTTTTGGTAGGAAGCTTTTGAGCGCTAGTAAACCGCTTTCGAATAACCAATAGAAAATTGTAAATACATTTAGTTTCACAGTAACAGGAGTTAAATTGCGAACTATAAGAGCGGTTTTTTATTGCTGCTTTCAGACAATCTGGTTTTTATGTGCGGTATGCAGCAGGGCGATCATCTTGTCTTCGGAGCTAAATCGAGTTTCCAACGCCTCCCCGAGTTCGGATAGATCCGGGGCCAGGCTGGAGAGATCATCTGTCTCTAAGTACTTATCATTGAAATCGACGGCGATGTCTGTCGTTGTATCGATATCTTTGTACAGCTCACAGGCTTTTTTAAGTCCCGACTTGTCGTCGAATGCCTGGCCCTCTCGCATTAATTGCTCATAGACTTCAAAGTGACCTGCCGAGACATAATCCACCAACAGCTGGCACAACTGGCGCACACGATCCTCAGTTTCAGGGTCGTCTTCACTGAACTCTTTTTTTTCAGAGAGATGATAGAAGCTCACCAGCAAATTTTGCCGCGACTGTAACCAGCGGTCGATTATTTCGCTTACACCACCCCAGCGCTCCCGCGCCGATTTGCAATTTTCCAGCATCTCCAATATGTCCCTTTGTTACTGTTGCCGCAGTGGCCAGCTTTATTGCCGATGTCGAAGACTTTATGGAAGATAGGAGATTCCCCCGCCGGCAGCAAGATAGAGGGAGTAAACTACGCCAAAATACTGTGACAGATGTGCGAATTCGATTATGGGGAATTGAAAGCTGTTCAGCTACTGATAATCAGCGGCAGGACCAGTGCAGTCAGCGCGCCGCAGAGTCCCATGGCAAGGGCAGAGCAGGCGCCACAAAGGGCACTGATTTCGAAAGCGCGAGCGGTGCCTACGGCATGGGCGTTTATACCTAGAACCACCCCGAGGATACGCTTATCGCGAATACCAAGCAGAGTTAGTAACGGTGGTCCGGCCAGGGCACCAACCACTCCAGTGAGGACTACGATGCCCGCGGTGAGGCTCAATGCTGCGTGGATTTTTTCGGCCAAAGCCAGGGCAATCGGGGTAGTGACAGATTTGCCGCTGAGAGCCAGTAATACGGATTCCCCGGCGCCAAATAAAAGGGCGATTATGATAGCGACAACCGGTGCCAGGACTGCCCCTACGGCAATCGTTACCAGCAGTGGCCAGCCGGCCCGGCGAATCACTGCCAGGTTCTGTTTCAGTGGCACTGCCAGGGCCACTACTGCTGGACCGAGTAGTGCGTAGAGCAGTGTACTGGAGTGCTGATAATCGCTGTAGGGAACATTCAAGGTATGGAGCAGCGCCGCTACTATCAGGCTGGCGGTCACTATTGGGTGCAATAGTACTGTACCGCTGCGGCGGTAAAAGTACACGCCGATACAGAAAGCCACCAGACTCAGCGGTAAGGCAAACAGAGAGCTGTGCAGCCAGTTAGCCACTACCATTTACTACCGGCCTTGTTTAATAGCCTCTGCAGTAGCATGGCGCACAGGACTAGGCTGATTAGGGTGCCGATTACAACCGCAGCGATCAGCGCAAGCCAGTCTGCGGGGGCAAGGTCACGTAGAAAAAAGACGCCCACTGCAGCGGGCAGGAAAAGTAGTGGCAACAGGAAGAGCAGCTGGGCACTGATTTGGGCGAGGCCACGTGGTACGCCTCCATTCACCATCAACCCAAATAGTAGCAGTAGCATACCTACCACCGCGCCGGGAACAGGAAGTGCGAGCATTGTGCTGGCAAGTGTGCCGAGGCGTTCACAACCAAACAGAATGGCGGTGCCAATCAGCCAGTGAAATATGTTGCTCAGGGCGGGTGGAGTCATTTTGGAGTGCGGCCCGGTGGAGCCGCCATTTTTTATCAAGCTTTGCGGAATGCCTGCCAGGCACCGAATAGGACCAGGCCGCCAAAGCCGATCGCGGACCAGCCGGGAATACTCAGGCCCATCATTGTCCACTGGACTTCTGCACAGTTACCGTCACCACTCAAAAGTGCCTTGAGAACATCGGCCATGGGAAAAACTTCCAGCATGTAACTCACGCTGGGACCACAGGCGGGCACCTGGTCTTCGGGTAGGCTCTGCAACCATAACTGGCGGCCGGCAAAGTAAAGTCCGCCCAGGGCCCAGATGGATACCAGCAGACCGTAGACGCGCCTGCCTATGGTGGCCGGGTTGTGCAGGAAGGCAATCAGGGAAACCACTCCCACACCGAGCAGCATTACCCTTTGGGTAATACAGAGCTTGCAGGGCTCCAGGCCGCGAACGTATTCCAAGTAGAACGCAGAGCCCAGCAGGAAGGCAACCATTAGGAAAACAATCAGAAAAGTGATGCGTGGGTTGGGTAAGGTCATGATTTATCAGATCCTGAATAATGCTGCCGAAACCGGGAGGCTTCGAGATTCAAGTCGGTCAGTAGTTTATTGAAATTGTGTTCCAGCTTTTCCCGCCCGGCGATCAGCTCGGGCAGCATTTCCTGTAGGGCCACCGGGCGGCGCAAGCGCTGCCCAACCCGCTCCAAAGTGAGGGCTACCACTTGCTCTTCGCGGTAGCTCTGCAGCAGTTTAAACTGCTCAGCACGCGCCATAAACGCTTTGGCTTGCGGCGGAATATACGCGCTGTCGCTGCGAAAGTCTCTCCAGCATTCGGTACAGAACTCTTCCAGGTTCTGTGGGTGCCATGTGTGCCAATTTTGTGCCAGTAGGTGATCGAACCAAATATCCAGCGCAATACCGGCATAGCGGCGCCACCTGGGGTCCAAGCTTGCCAGGGCGTCGCGGTAGGCGGTATGTTCATCCGTACTCGCATCAATCCGCCGGTGCAACTTGATGCCGGCCTCAATGGCTGCGGGCCTTTCGCCAACCAGTGGCCCTTTGACAAAGTCACCCAGGAGTCCACCCAGGCGCCAGCGCGCTTCGGGGCCGGACAGCAACAGGTGTGCGAGGTAGTTCATACTATCGATCCGTTCGAGCCCGCACACCCGGTCAGACGCCGGTGGCCGACTAGTCCTGACAACAAATATATTGTGCGTAGTAGTGGCTGAGGAACTCCTCAAAAGAGCCTTTATCTTCCGCTTCCATCTGCTTTTGCCTGAGCAGCGATTCCTCAGCTTGACGGGAGAAGTCCCGGACTGAGTCGCTGTCGAGAGGGCGCTCGAGAAAGTAGTGTCGATGCTGCTCAGCTTTTTCCATGGCCCATTGGTAGAAGCTCAGTTTCTGCGCATCCATTTCGGCTAAGATCTGCTGCGCAGGAGTGGGGATTTCCCCCTTCACTTTTGCACGCTGAACGCCAACGGCACAGCGGTACTGGTCGCCACCCCAAGCACTGTCGAGCAGCTCAGCAACGGAGTTCATCTCCCCCAAAAGCTGAGAAGCCCAGTCTTCGAGTTTGCGCTCGCCATTGCCGGAGCGCAGCAACAGGCCTGGCTCGTTGCCGCGATAGACAATGCGCTGCTGGTTTTCCTGGGTAGCGCGATAATCGGTATCGTTGGTTTTGGGGCTTTCGGTGAGCAGGCAGTGAAGCAGGAAGCTGTCGAGGAAACGCATCTGCTGGGCATCAATACCCAGTGGCATAAATGGGTTTAGGTCGAGGCAGCGGACCTCGACATACTCGACCCCGCGATTGTTCAGAGCAGCCAGGGCTGTCTCACCGCGCTTGGCCGGATTTTTGGGCCTAATGGGCGAATAGAATTCATTTTCGATCTGCAGTATGCCGGTAGACAGCTGTTGGTAATTCTCATCGCCATCTTTCACTCCCATCTCCTGATAGGGGCCGTAGGGACGACTGATGGCAGAACATAATGTTGAGAGGTAGCTGCGCAGGTTGTTGTAGCAAACGATCAGGGATTGCTGCACATCACTGTTGTAGCCCAGGTCGCCCATACGCAGTGAGGTGGCATGGGGGACGTGTAAAGTATGGCTATCGCCGTTAAACGCCTCAAGCTTGTGTTCACGCCCTTCCACAAAAGACGAGCACACAGCTGGCGCTGCGCCAAACAGATAAATCAACAGCCAGTAATTGCGGCGGAAATTACGGATCAAATCAAAGTAGCGACGGGTCTTGAATTCACTCAAGGACTCGCTGCTGCCCTCGAGCTCGTGCAACCACAGCCAGAAATCATCGGGCAGAGAAAAGTTGTAATGGATACCGGCGATTGTCTGCATGGCGCGGCCGTAGCGTAGGCCAAGACCGAGCCGATAAATAGTTTTCATGGCACCGCTATGGGAATTGCCGTAACGGGCTACCGGGATATCATTATCGGTACCGATTACACAGGGCATGCTGTTGACCCACAGGCGCTCATCGCCGATCTGGCTATAGGTGTAGCGGTGGATACGGTCGAGTATCCGCAACGCCTCCTCGGGGGTGGCTACCGGCGGTGTGATAAATTCCAGCAGCGCCTCGGAAAAATCGGTAGTGATACTCTCGTGGGTGAGGGCTGAGCCCAGTGTTTGCGCATGGGGGGTTGCCGCCAAGGTACCGTCACTGGCAACCCGCAAGCTCTCTTTCTCGAGTCCACGGCGTATGCCCTTGAGTAATTGCACAGGTTTGGCCTGAGACAGGGCGGCCAGATGGGGAATAGGCACTCGAATCTCCTTGGTACTACCGGAACTTTCTCTTGCGTCGCTGGATAGAGCGACTGGTGCCGGTTCAGTGAGAGTTACCGCTCAAGCGGCTGACTCTGATTCCGATGTTTTCTCGCTGGGATGAGCGGGCGTTTCTTCTGGGGGTTGCTCAGGTACAACCTCGGGAGCCGGTTCCGGGGATACCTCCGGCTCTGCCTGGGGCTCCAGCTCAGGAGGTTCCTGCGCTGGCATTTCCTCTGGCGTGTTCGGCTCAATTTCCGGGTCACCCTGCAGAGTAGAAATGTCGGCAAGGGCCTCTTCTGGTACTAGCGGTTGTCCCTTGTTATTCAGCTCACATTGCAGCAATTCGATGCGCAGGCTGACATCACGTGTGTTGGCTTCGAACATCTGATTGATGGCGACGTCTTTGTGTTCGCTGCGAAACAGTTTATTGGGCTCACGGCCATCCAGCCATTCACCACTTTTGCTCAGGAACTGCTGGTGCTGATTGGCCAGCACATACACATGACTCATTATGTTGGGCAACTTTGATGCTGTGACAGAAAGGCAGTTTAGCGACGGGTGCTGTATGGCTCAAGGAGTCCGTGAGAGCGAACGCGGCAAACGCCCGCTCCCACGGGGTGAGGTGGGGATGGCTATACAGATTTCAGCGGGTAGTGCTCGGGGTAAGGCAGGCGAGCACAGCCACTATCCACTGCCGCGCGGGCTACTGCAGCAGCGACCTCGGGCAGCAGGCGCGGGTCTGTGGGCTTGGGCAAAATATAGTTGTAGCCAAAGCTTAGTTCTATACCACCGTAGCCTTCACGAACTGAGTCGGGAACGGGCAGGTGGGCAATTTTGCGGATGGCTTCGATTGCCGCGAGTTTCATCTCTTCATTGATCCGTGCCGCACGTACATCCAGAGCGCCGCGGAAAATAAAGGGGAAGCACAGCACATTATTGACCTGATTTGGATAGTCCGAACGCCCGGTAGCCATAATCAGGTCTTCGCGCACACTGTGGGCCAGCTCCGGCTTGATTTCCGGGTTGGGGTTGGAGCAGGCAAAGACTACCGGCCTGGGTGCCATTCGTTGCAGCTGCTCGGCAGATAGCAGGTCTGGTCCGGATACGCCGAGGAACACATCCGCGTCGGCTATGGCATCGTCGAGGGTGCGCATATCGGTATCCCGTGCCCACTCGCCTTTGTAGGCGTTGATATCGGTGCGCCCGGAGTGGATTACCCCACGGCTGTCGAGCATGGTGATTTGCTCTTTGCGCGCACCGGCAGCCAACATTAGCTTGCAGCAGGCGGTAGCAGCTGCGCCAGCGCCCAGGCATACCATGCGCACTTCGCTGATTTTTTTACCCTGGATTTCCAGTGCATTGAGCATTCCCGCTACGGTCACAATAGCTGTGCCGTGTTGGTCGTCGTGGAATACCGGTACCGGGCAGCGCTCTATCAGTGCCTCTTCAATATGGAAGCACTCCGGCGCCTTTATATCCTCAAGGTTGATGCCGCCAAAGGTATTGGCGATAGCGGCAACAGTCTGGATAAATTGCTCCGGGCTATTGACGTCCACCTCGATATCCACCGAATTGATATCGGCGAAGCGCTTGAACAGAAGTGATTTCCCCTCCATAACGGGCTTGGAAGCCAATGGCCCCAGATTGCCGAGGCCGAGAATGGCGCTGCCATTAGAAATAACAGCTACCAAGTTGCCCTTACCAGTGTATTGATAAGCGGCCTCTGGGTCTTTGGCTATCTCGCGTACCGGTTCGGCTACCCCTGGGCTATAGGCCAGGGACAGGTCCTCTTGGGTTTCGGCGGCAGTAGTCAGCTCAACTGAAAGTTTGCCGGGAGTGGGGAGCGCGTGGTAATCGAGCGCTGCCTGGCGCAATGAATCCGTCATTTGGGGGCTATTCTCTCGAAAACTTGGGATAACGCTGCGGTGCTATCCCGGTTACTGCGGGTGCCAGAGAATAACCGAGGGGCACTTGTAGCCACAAGCTTAATGGAAGGCTAAAACTAGTACTTCTTACTATTTTGCCCTTAGTAAGTGGCTAATTTCAGGATGATCAGTTGCTAATGTGTGATTTTGAAGGATAAATTTATCGTCAAAATCGACAACATTAAGCAATTCGAATCGATTTTGCCCGTGGGGCATACCTTTGAGCAGATATAGGTATTAAGGGTAAAAAAAAAGGCATTGGGGTGGCCCCAATGCCCTCTTCCGAGATGTCAGGCATCCCAATGTTCGGTTTACTTGCCGATGCGGCTGCCGAAACGCTTTTTGAAGCGGTCCACGCGTCCACCGGTAGTAGCCTGCTTTTGCTTGCCAGTGTAGAAGGGGTGGCACTGGGAGCACACATCGATCTGCAGGTCTTTGCCCAGGGTAGAACGGGTTTTGACTACGTTTCCGCAGGAGCAAGTGGCGGTGATGTCGGTGTAGTTAGGATGGATATCTGCTTTCATGATTGCCTCTTTTCGAAACCGCCACTCGATCTGTTGCCGGGCACGGTATCGTCGTTGGAGCAGGAACCGGACCGGTTCCAGGCTGATTAAAAAGTCGGCGCATACTATCAGATTAGCGTCGGGGTTCAAGTCCAAATACCGGGATCTAGCCAGTCACTAAATTGCCATTTATTCAGCCAATGGACTTATCTGGATATCTCGGTATTGCCTCTTTGGGGTGTTGGTAAGCATAGGGCCGGGCCTGGCTTAGGAAGGCTACCCGACCTGGTGGTTACACATTGCCATATAAAAAAGTAATCGGCCTCTGTATCTTGCCGGAGCAGTCAGTACACTAGCGCCTTTTACCGAGGTTCGTGGGGGTGAGGTGGAACAGGCAGTCCAACAGAATGTCATTTTACGCTTGGCGGTACCAGTACCGTTGCGGCGCCTGTTCGACTACCTGCCTCCAGAGGGCCTGGATCCGCAGACATTAATACCAGGGCAGCGGCTGTGGGTGCCCTTTGCCGGGCGCAAACTGGTTGCGGTATTGGTAGACGTTGTGCAGAAGTCATCGTTTGCACATTTAAAGCCCGCCCTGGGGGTGATTGACCAAACGGCGCTGTTTAGTAGAGTCAGTCTGGGATTCCTTTCCTGGATCGCCGATTATTACCAGGCCCCGATTGGTGAAGTGTATGCAGCCGCACTGCCCGCCGCTCTGCGTAAGGGCAAGCCCGCAGACCACTGGGCCGAGCAATGGTTGCAGCTCACTACCGAGGGCAAGGGTTTGCCCGAGTCAGCATTGGCGCGGGCACCAAAACAACAAGCCCTGTTGCAACTGTTGCTCAGTGAGGGAAGGCAAAGCCGTACTCACCTGAAAGCCCTGGGGCATACATCGACGATAGTGCGCGCCTTGCAGGAGCGCGGCCTTGTTAATTGGAGCTCTGGCCCTACCGTTCCACCACCGCTACCGGTAGCAGAACCGGTTCCGGCGCCGCAATTGAGTGAAGAACAGCAAAAGGTATTGGATTCGGTGGATTGCGGCCACTATTCCGCTTCCCTCCTTGAGGGCACTACCGGCAGTGGCAAGACCGAAGTTTACTTGCAATTGATGGAGCGGGTTTTGGCTGAGGGGCGCCAGGCGCTACTCCTGGTTCCAGAAATAGGACTTACCCCTCAGACCCTACGGCGTATAGCTTCGCGTTTCCCCAAGCGCAGCATTGCGGCTCTGCATTCAGGCCTGGCTGAAGGCGAGCGGGCCCAGTCCTGGCTCGCTGCAGTGGCGGGGCAGGCCGATATTGTGATTGGCACCCGCTCGGTGATTATGACGCCAATGCCGAGACTTGGCATAGTGATAGTGGATGAGGAGCACGATGCTTCCTTTAAGCAACAGGATGGTGTGCGCTACTCAGCTCGGGATCTTGCAGTGGTGGTGGCGCGCAATGCCAATGTTCCGGTGCTATTGGGCTCCGCCACGCCCTCCCTGGAAACCCTGCATAACGCGTTGAATGGCCGTTACCAGCATTTGCGCATGCGCCAGCGCGCGGGGGATGCGCGCCCTCCGCAGATCCATGTGGTGCCCACTCTGCGCGAGCCGCTGGAGGAGGGATTTTCCCCCCAGGTGCTTCGCCATATAGGGGAAACCCTGGCGCGTGGTGAACAGGTTTTGGTTTTTATTAACCGGCGCGGCTTCGCTCCCGCCCTCACCTGTGATGATTGTGGTTGGTTGGCCGATTGCCCCCACTGCTCCAGCAAGCTCACCATGCATCGGCGCTTGCGTCAGTTGCGTTGCCACCATTGCGATTACCGCTGTTCACTAGTTGATAGTTGCCCCCAGTGCCACAGCCGATCTATCTCCGCCCTGGGTGGGGGTACTGAACGCAGTGAGGAGTTGTTGGCGCGGCGCTTTGCCGAATATCCGGTAATCCGTGTGGATCGGGACACCACGACCAGTAAGCTGGCCTTGGACCGGTTGTTGGCTCCGGCGCGCGATGGAGAGCCCTGTTTGCTCCTGGGTACCCAGATGCTGGCTAAAGGTCACCATTTGCCGCGGGTGACCTTGGTAGTAGTTCAGGATGCGGATGGTGGCCTGTTTAGTGCAGATTTCCGCGCCCCGGAGCGTACTGGTCAGTTGCTGGAGCAGGTGGCTGGACGTGCAGGGCGCGGCAGTCTGAGCGGTCGGGTACTGGTGCAGAGTCGATTTCCTGAACACCCCCTGTTACAGATGTTATTGGAGAAAGGCTACGGTAGCTTTGCGCGCCAATTACTGCGCGATCGCGCGGTGGCGCAGCTGCCCCCTACCAATGCAATGGCTCTCGTGCGGGCGGAGTGCGAAGAGCCCTCCTGGGCTGAGGAGTTCCTGCACAATGCGAGAATGTTTATGCAGTCCCTGGCACCCCCTTCACCGCAGTTACAGTATCTGGGGCCAGTGCCCGCGTTGTTGGAGCGCAAATCCGGGCGTTTCCGTTTTTATATACAGGTTACTGCGCAGAATCGCGCGCAACTGCAGCCTCTTTTGGCGCGCTTATGTGTCTGGGCAGAGGGAAATAAAAACCGTCGTCTGCGCTGGGCGATAGATATGGATGCACAGGAATTGTCGTAAATTTTGCTGGAATTCAATGCCCCCAGCCTAATTGGCGGTACAATTCCCCTGCTGAGCAGATCACCCAGGGAAGAAATCCTCAATGAGCCGTCGCAAAACCAATCGCCGCAGTAAAAGTTCTGCGGGAAAACCCGCCTGGGGTTGGTTCTTCCTGGGAAATATTGTTGGCGGTTTCGCGGTATTTCTGCTTCTGCAATACGGTATTGCTGGGGAGGGTAAAGGCGCTAGCGGTGGCAAACCACAGGCGGCCAAACCGAGGGTTGAGGAGCGCACTCAGCCGCGCTTTGATTTCTACACAATGCTGAAGGAAAACGAGGTTTCCGTACCTCCCCCCAAGGTGGCCGAGCCCGCTCGTCGTCAGCAGGATTCCAATACCGGGCAGGGGGCAGTTAGTGAACCCCCACAACAGGTTTACATTCTGCAAGCAGCCTCCTTTCGTGAGGCGGCTGAAGCCGAGCGCCTGCGTGTGCAACTTACCCTGGCCAATCTGGATGTTAAAGTCGAGTCAGCTAGTGATAGTCGCGGAACCTGGCACAGAGTCTTGGTTGGGCCTTTCGACAACCGCTCGCGTATGGCAAAGGCCCGACAGGTACTGGCTGAGCACAGACTGATGCCGCTGGTGCTGAAACGTCCAGCCAACTGATTAATGTGCAGGGCTTTCTGCCCAGCATGGTAGATAAAGCTATTTACTCTCTCACTTTTGGTCAAATTAACGTGGGCGGCTTTGGCTTTGAAGCAAAAAACCACAGTGGATACTGGGTTCCGGGTACAGCAATTGCCCCTTCCTTATTGAAATCGGCGCGTGCCGTCCTCACTTATCTAACCTGAATGAAATTCCCGGCGCGATTGGTAACCACCTTCTGCGCTGAAGCTCACGCGTAATCCGAGAGGTCTCCATTGGAACAGTATCGCGGAACCACCATTTTATCCTGTCGCCGCAACGGCAAAGTTGTGATTGGCGGCGACGGCCAGGTGTCCATGGGTAACACCATTATGAAGGGCAATGCGCGCAAGGTGCGTCGCCTGTATAAGGACAAGGTGATTGCCGGTTTTGCCGGCGGTACCGCCGATGCCTTTACCCTGTTTGAGCGCTTCGAGGCCAAGTTGGAAGCCCATGGTGGGCAATTGACCCGCGCCGCTGTGGAGCTGGCCAAAGACTGGCGTACCGATCGTGCCCTGCGCCGCCTCGAGGCCCTGTTAGCTGTGGCCGACGAGACTGCCAGCCTGATCGTGACCGGCAATGGTGATGTTATTCAGCCGGAAGATGACCTGATCGCCATCGGTTCTGGTGGGCCTTTTGCCCAGTCTGCGGCACGGGCTTTGCTCGACAACACCGATATGGATGCCCGTGCAATTGTTGAGCAGGGCCTGAAAATCGCCGGTGATATCTGTGTTTACACCAACCAGAACCACACCATCGAAGAATTGAATTTTTAAGTGCCTCGCGCTCTTTAGGCGCCATTGGCCGGGCGGTCCCTCAAAGGGAACCGCCGATATGTTTTGCAGGAATTGAATTGATATGTCCCAGATGACCCCCAGAGAAATCGTCCATGAGCTCGACCGCCATATAGTCGGCCAGCAGGACGCCAAACGCGCCGTAGCGATTGCACTGCGCAATCGCTGGCGCCGTATGCAGGTGACCGAGGATTTGCGCGCCGAGATCACCCCGAAAAATATCCTGATGATTGGCCCCACCGGTGTGGGCAAAACTGAAATTGCCCGCCGTCTGGCAAAGTTGGCCAATGCGCCCTTCATTAAGGTAGAAGCAACCAAGTTCACGGAGGTGGGCTATGTTGGCCGCGATGTGGAGTCGATCGTACGCGATCTTGTCGAGATGGCTGTGAAGCAGGAGCGTGAGCTGGCTATGTCCGGTGTGCAGCAGCGTGCTATGGATGCTGCGGAGGAGCGTATCTTAGATGCCTTATTGCCGCCAGCGCGCTCCACTGAGCCCAATGACAAGGATTCCAGTACCCGCCAGTTGTTTCGTAAGAAATTGCGGGAGGGAGAACTCGACGATAAGGAAGTGGAGTTAGATATGGCAGCTGCGCCAGTGGGCGTAGAGATTATGGCGCCTCCAGGTATGGAGGAAATGACTAATCAACTACAGGGCATGTTCTCGAATATGTCCCAGGGCAAGACCCGCAAGCGCAAATTACCGGTTAAGCAGGCCATAAAGCAGCTGACTGATGAAGAGGCGGCCAAGCTGGTTAATGATGAAGATATTAAAACCAGTGCGATTCGTGCCGCCGAACAGAACGGTATTGTCTTTATCGATGAAATCGACAAAGTGGCCAAGCGTCAGGAGAGTGGCGGTGCCGATGTGTCTCGTGAGGGTGTTCAGAGAGATCTACTGCCACTGATTGAGGGCAGTACTGTTAACACCAAGTACGGCATGATCAAGACAGACCATATTTTGTTTATCGCCTCAGGTGCCTTCCATCTGTCCAAGCCATCGGATCTGATCCCAGAGTTGCAGGGCCGACTGCCAATCCGTGTGGAGTTAAGCTCGCTCACTTCGGCAGACTTTGAGCGCATCCTCACTGAGCCATCCGCTTCCCTGACCGAGCAGCAGAGAGCTCTGCTTGCTACAGAGGGCCTGGAGCTGAAATTTACTGAAGACGGAATCCGCCGCATTGCAGAGGTGGCCTACGAGGTGAATGAGCGCACGGAGAATATTGGTGCGCGTCGATTGCACACCGTACTGGAGCGCCTGTTGGAGGAGATTTCCTTCGATGCTGGTGACGGAGACAAAACCCTGAATGTAGATGCTGCCTATGTGGATACCCACCTGGGCGAGCTCAGCCAAAATGAGGACCTTTCGCGTTTTATCCTGTAAATGAAACCGCAAAAAATCCGATTAAATCGCGCAGAGAAAAACTTGCAGCTGGTATTTGCTGATGGCGACTTTACCTTGCCGGCAGAGTATTTGCGCGTCTACTCCCCCAGTGCCGAGGTGCGTGGTCATGGCAACAGTGCCCCGGTTCTGGTGGATGGAAAAATGCACGTGGGTATCGACAAAATAGAGGCGGCTGGTCGCTATGCGCTGAAAATCGATTTTGATGATGGCCACGACACAGGTATTTATACCTGGGAATACCTGCGTGAACTCGCCGAGAAATATAATGCTAACTGGGAGAGCTACCTGCAGCGGTTGCGCGCTGAGGGTAAGGGACGCGATCCTGATGAAAGTGTGGTGAAGTTTATCGGCTAGTACGGGGTGCGCCGTATAGCGGTGCACTTGTCTATTTCCCCACCCATTGAAAATACTGAAAAAACAATAATCTCTCACTGTTTTTTCGCAATTCTGTAATATTGCTGTGGTTGTGTTTTTACAGTCTTAACGCCCATACTAAGCTTTGTGGCGATGAAAGCCAGAAGTTAATCGGCGCGTAATTCTTTTGTCATATTTCCGGACTCTAATGCTCGCCAAATTTACGAGTTCCGGAGGCTCATCGTGGCAAACAAACTTGCCCGCGCGCTTAGCGCCTTTTGTTTAATTCCTCTCGCTTCAGCGGTTTCTGCCGCAAGCCTGCCTGACTACCAAACCAAAAGTGACTGGTATACCGACGCTGCCGATCGTCTGGAAGAGCGTACTGCCCTCTCCAGAGAAGCAAAGACTGCAAAGAACGTCATTCTTTTTGTCGGCGACGGTATGGGTATATCCACGTTGACTGCTGCACGTATTCTTGAGGGTCAACTGCGCGGTGAGAATGGTGAGGAAAATGCCCTTTCTTTTGAGGAGTTTCCCTATTCCGCTCTGATCAAAACATATAACACCAACCAGCAGACCCCGGACTCTGCCGGTACCATGACTGCGATGATGACCGGTGTAAAAACCCGCGCCGGAGTCATTAATATTGAGGAAGATGCATTGCGTGCTGATTGCGTCAGTGCTGAAGGCAAAGAGCTGAATACTTTCCTCGAGTTGATGGAAAATCGTGGCAGATCAACTGGCATCGTCTCAACCGCGCGATTGACTCATGCCACGCCCGCCGCCACTTATTCGCGTAGTCCAGAGCGTGGCTGGGAGTACGAAGCTGAAGGAAATTGTGTGGATATCGCCACGCAAATGATTGAACTGGAATATGGGGATGGCATCGACGTGATGCTCGGTGGCGGCCGTCGCAGTTTTACAACGACCGATACAGGTGGCAAGCGTGAAGACGGGCGCGATCTTACCAATGAGTGGCTACAGCGCTATGAAGGTGAACAGAATGCTGAATATGTGCAGACTGGAGCTGAACTGGCGAGCGTGGATCTCGCCTCTACAGACAAGCTGTTGGGGCTCTTCACAAGCAGCCATATGAGTTACGATGCGGACCGTATTGCTAAGGAGAGCGACGAGCCGAGTATCGCCGAGATGACCGGTACTGCTATTGAACTCCTGCAGAAAGATAGCGATGGCTATTTCCTGATGGTGGAGTCTGGTCGAATCGACCACGGCCATCACGCAGGTAATGCTTACAACGCATTGCACGATGCGATTGCCTTTGCGGATGCGGTACAAGCTGCACTGGATAAGGTGGATCTTGAGGACACCCTGATCCTGGTGACTGCGGACCACAGCCATGTGATGACCATTGCCGGTTATCCAACCCGTGGTAACCCCATTCTCGGCAAGGTGGTTGAGAATGACAGTAGCGGCGCAGCCAAGGCGGAACTGGAAACCGCATCGGACGACTTGCCTTTTACCACGCTGACCTATGCCAATGGTCTGGGCTTTGCCGACCTGGGTGAGAATACCGATGCGGATGAACGTTATGGCATAGCTGCTGATACCGGCCGTAAAGATCTCTCTGGCGTAGACACCGAGGCACCGGGTTTTCATCAGGAGGCTCTAGTTCACCTGGAATCAGAGAGTCACGCGGGTGAAGATATCAGCCTGCATGCCATTGGTGCTGGAGCCAAGTTGGTACAGGGTAGCCTGGAGCAAAGTGCGCTTTTCCATGTGATGACTGCTGCGACTGACCTGTCGTTGACAGAAGAATAATTGGGGTAATTCACCATGAGACATTTTAAAAAGACCCTGCTGGCTTTCTCCGTAGCCCTGCTGGCCGCTGGTTGCAGTGATGACAAGTCCAGCTCGAATCCGGTTGAACTGCCAGAGCCAGAAGATGTGTTGAACCTTCCCCAGGGGCAGCTCGATAGCGACTGGTTCAAAGAGGGCCAAGAGGCTGTAGAGGCTGCGCAGGCACAGGCAATTAATAATACTCCTGGCGCAGCAAAGAATATCATCCTGTTTGTCGGCGATGGCATGGGTATTTCTACAGTGACTGCAGCGCGTATCCTCGCCGGTCAACAGCAGGGCCTCGCCGGTGAGGAGCACCAGCTGAGCTTTGAAAAAATGCCTTTTGCTGGTTTGGTGAAAACTTACAATACCAACCAGCAAACTCCGGACTCCGCTGGCACTATGACGGCTCTAGTTACCGGGGTTAAAACCAAGGCCGGCGTATTAAGTGTTGCCGAAGATGTAGCGCGCGGCGATTGTGCCGCCAGTCTGGAGCGTCCTCTTACCACTGCCATTGAGCTGGCAGAGGATCTGGGCAAAAGCACCGGTATTATCAGTACCGCGAGAATTACCCACGCTACTCCGGCAGCCACCTATGCCAAGGTGCCTGAGCGTGGCTGGGAAGCGTCTGCTCCTGATGGTTGCACTGATATTGCCGCGCAGCTGGTTGAGCTGGAGGCTGGTGATGGTATCGACGTGGTAATGGGAGGGGGCCGCCGTAACTTCTTGCCCAGTGACGTCACAGATATCGAGGGGGAAGCCGGGCGTCGAGAAGACGGGCGCAACTTGGTGGATGAGTGGAAGACACGTTACAACGACGGTGTGAATAATATTGCTTACGTAGAAGACACCACAGGCTTTAATGCTGTAGACAGCGCTGCAACCGACAAGTTACTGGGTTTGTTCAACTCTTCCCACATGGAGTATGAAGCTGTTCGTGAGGAAGATACTGCGGGTGAGCCCTCCCTCACTGAGATGACATCTAAAGGTCTCGAACTCCTGCAGAAAAACGATAAGGGATATTTCCTTATGGTGGAGTCCGGTCGTATTGACCATGGCCATCATGCTGGCAACGCCCACCGCGCACTGACCGATGCTGTGGAATTTGCAGAGGCTATCCAGTATGCAATGGATAACACCAGTGCAGAAGATACTCTAATAGTCGTTACTGCGGACCACAGCCATGTGATGACGATTGCCGGTTATCCCACCCGCGGCAACCCGATTCTTGGCAAGGTGATTGGTAATGACAGCAGTGGTGAGGCTAAAACCTCTCCTTCATTAGCTGAAGATGGCCTGCCCTACACAACCTTGACCTATGCCAATGGCCCGGGTTACAGCTCCAATGATGACGGTAGCCGGCATGATCTCACAAGCACTGACACTGTCGCACTTGATTACCAGCAGGATGCACTGGTGCCCATGAGCAGCGAGTCTCACGCTGGAGAGGATGTAGGCGTGTGGGCTCGCGGGCCGGGTGCACACTTGGTGAGTGGTACCAATGAGCAGAACTACCTATTCCACGTTATGGCACGCTCAGGTGGTTTATTGGAGCAGGATGCCGAATAAATTCGGAGGTTATTTGTTTCAATGCAATGGCGCAGGTATTTCCCTGCGCTGTTTTACTTTCTATCTGACTTTCAACTTTGCCTTAATGAAGAGCGCAGAGCAAAGAGTCTCTATTTCCCGACGAAGCCTCATTTTGCGCCAGTCACCCAGTTCCAAGATTGGTATCAGCTCTTTCCCGAGGCTCTCTCCCGTGGCAATTGCCAAGCGGCAAAGTAAATAGGCGTCGCGCCAATCGCCAAGAACTTGGGCCAATTGTTTTAGTGGCTCACAACGTAATGCGGCTGGCTGTGGAAATTTTTCTTCAAGCAGTCGGCTGTGGTACCAGTGGTCTTTTACTCGTTTGCGCAATTGGTGCAGATTCTCCGCGCTATCCAATTTTTGCACCTGATACCAAGCTTTTCGCGCTCGCCGGTAACCTCGACAGTATCCGCGTTCTAAATGAGCCCAGCGAACATCCTCTAATGACCAGTTACCGATACGCCCCCGTCTTTGAATCAGAAACGGTTCGACCTGTGCCAGGGCCCTTTTATCTATTTTTAAATGCAGCATATGGCGCAGCAGTGTGTGCATTGTCGGAAAGTGGTGTGGCGGGGCTATCGCAAGTAGGGCTCCTCGAATAGAAACCGGATCGCGGCTCTGAGCGAGGCTGTGGGCCAGGTTGCGGTAGTGAATGTTTTCACTCTGGAATAAGAGTGGATAAACTGGTTGTACGAGGCGCAGTAGAGCGCGTAATTTCTTGCAGTGCTTACGCAATTCGTGCACTGCATGCTCACTGGGAAGCTGTTTTGTATGGCTGATTGCAGTATTGATTTCCGCCAGGGCAACTTGCCGAAGTCCATGCTCTGGAAGTACGTTGCAATCGAGCCGATAACTCATGAGCCCTGACCAGTATTTCGTTCCGGTTTCTATGGATCAATTTTAGCGAGTTTCCAAAGGGGGTGATGATGGGCTGTGTTCCGCCGGCTTCCTAGATGTACAATGGCTCCCCAGAATTTGGCTCAGTAGGCAGCACAGCATGAAGGATCGCAAGACCACCCACTTCGGCTACCAAGAGGTCCCGGTGGAGGAAAAGGCCGGTCGTGTGGCAGAAGTGTTCCACTCAGTGGCAGCGCGCTACGATGTAATGAACGATTTAATGTCTGGGGGGATTCACCGCCTCTGGAAGCGTTTTACCATCGAATTATCCGGCGCGCGGCCGGGACAGAAAATTTTGGATATTGCTGGGGGAACTGGCGACCTCACCGCCCGCTTTTCGCGTATTGTGGGTGACAGTGGTCAGGTGGTACTGGCGGATATCAATGAATCGATGTTGCGGGTTGGTCGCGATCGCCTGCTGGACCGCGGTATCGCCGGCAATGTGGTGCCAGTGCAGGCAGATGCCCAATACCTCCCTTTCCCGGATAATACCTTCGACTGCATAACTATCGCCTTTGGTCTGCGTAATGTCACTGACAAAGACCTAGCGCTTCGCTCCATGCTACGGGTGCTCAAACCCGGCGGGCGTTTGCTAGTGCTCGAGTTCTCCAGGCCAGAGTCGAAACTGCTTGAAAAAGTCTACGATCAATATTCTTTCCGCCTACTGCCATTTATGGGCAAATTGGTAGCCAATGATGCGGAAAGTTACCGTTACCTGGCGGAGAGCATTCGTATGCACCCAGACCAGGAAACCCTCAAGCAGATGATGGAGGATGCCGGTTTTGTCGATTGTGAATATCACAATATGACTGGCGGTATTGTTGCGTTGCACCGTGGCATCAAGCCCTAACTGGCGTTTGACGTGATTTACCTGCAAGTGATGGCACGAGGCCAATAACTGCCATGAGCGATCCCACTTATCGCGCGGGTTTTGATGCTGCGCTGGAAACCGCCATTAATACCGCCCTGCAATATGACCCGGCTACTCGCGCTCGTCTGCAGGAGCTGGATGGTAAAGTTATGGCGCTCGATCTAACCGCTCCAAAACTACAGTGTTGTTTGTGCATTGAGGGCGATCAAGTATTTGTCCGCCAGCATTGGGAGGGAGATGTCACCACTTCTATCAGTGGTTCGGCTATTTCTCTTGTGCGTCTTCTAAAAGACCCGGATGCCACGCCCGCGGCCCTGGGGGTCTCAATCAGTGGTTCTAGTGCTCTGCTGGCAGAATTGCAGTGGATGATGAGTGATCTGGATATCGACTGGGAGGCGCCGCTGGCGCAATTGATAGGCGATATTCCCGCTCACTCCATCGGCAATGTATTGCGCAATGCCGGCAGTTGGTTGAGCGCCAGTCTCAGTCGCGCACCTGTTGCGGCTGCGGAAACCATCAGCGAAGAGTGGCAGTTGACCCCACCACAGGCGCAATTTGAGGCCTTTGCCGATGATCTCGCTGAGCTGTCTCTGGCCACTGAGCGCCTGGAAGCACGGGTGCGTTTGCTGCAAGAGCAGTTCTCCCGCAGGGAGGCCGAGTAGTTTTGCCGCTCTTTCGCAGTTTTACTATCACGCGGGTTTTCCTGCGCTATCGTCTCGATCAGCTATTGCCCGCCGAGCGCCGCCCTTTGTGGCTGCGAGGGATACTGGCTCCCCTGAAGCTATTGCCACAGCCAAAGATGGAGCGCGGTGAGCGCCTGCGTCGAGCCCTGGAGGAACTGGGGCCAATTTTCGTCAAATTTGGTCAGTTGCTTTCTACCCGCCCTGACCTGTTACCGCCAGATATTGTCGAGCAGCTCGATTACCTGCAAGACAAGGTGCCTCCCTTCCCAAGCGACCAGTGTATCTCGTTGATTGAAGAGGCCTTGGAGGCCAGTGTCGACGAAGTTTTCGCGAGCTTTGAGCGCGAGCCCTTGGCTGCGGCTTCGGTGGCACAGGTACATGCTGCGGTGCTCACCACTGGTGAATCAGTGGTTGTAAAGGTGCTGCGCCCAGGTATTGGTGAAATAATCCAGGAAGATTTGCGTCTGTTGGGGGTATTAGCCCGCGGTATTGAGCGCTTTGTGCCCGATGGGCGACGCCTGCGCCCGGTGGAGGTAGTGGAGGACTATCGCCACACCATTGAGGGAGAGCTGGACTTGGTGCGTGAGGCGGCCAATGGCACCCAGTTGCGGCGTAATTTTAATAACTCTCCACTGCTGTATATCCCTGAAGTGTACTGGGAATACACACGTGAGAGCGTGTTAGTACTGGAGCGTATTGAGGGCATCCCGGTTACCGATTTGGCACAGTTGCGCGCTCAGGATACTAATATGCAACTGCTTGCTGAGCGCGGCGTGGAAATTTTTTTCAAACAGGTATTTGAATACAATTTCTTCCATGCCGATATGCACCCTGGCAATATTTTTGTCTCCCGCGAGCATCCACAACGTCCTCAGTATATTGCTATCGACACTGCAATTGTCGGTAGCCTTTCGCGTGAGGACCAGTACTATCTGGCACGCAACCTTTTAGCCATGTTCCGCCGCGACTACCGAATGGTGGCTGAGCTGCACGTACAGAGTGGTTGGGTGCGGGCCGATACGCCGGTGAATACTTTTGAAGCGGCGATCCGCGCCGTATGCGAACCCATTTTTGAGAAACCGCTGGGAGAGATCTCTTTCGCGCGGGTGCTGATCAGCCTGTTCCAGACCGCGCGACGTTTCGATATGGCAGTGCAGCCACAATTGGTATTGCTGCAAAAGACGCTGTTGAATATCGAGGGCCTGGGTCGGCAGCTTTATCCGCAGCTGGATCTGTGGAAGACTGCCCATCCATTTTTGGAACGCTGGATGCGTGACCGCATCCACCCGAAAACCATTGTGGGCGAAATTAAGCGTTACGGTCCCGAATGGTTGGAGAAATTCCCGCAGATGCCGCAACTGGTGTATTCCGCCTTGGAGCAGTCACGGGAACTGGCACCACAGTTGGAGAATATCGGCGAGAAACTGGCGAGTGGCCAGCGTCGTGGGCGTTGGCAGTACTTGCGCCGTGTAGGCGGCGTAATCCTTGCTGCAGGAGCTCTCGTCTTGAGCAAGCCCCAGTGGCTTGAGCAGTTACCGCCCTCGGGTTGGGCCCTGGGTATCGCTGCCCTGGTACTGTTGCTCTGGCCCTAGATATGTCTGGGCCGACCTACACTTGGAACTCTGAAGGAAGGGACATTGACTCAAGCAAAAGCGACAACCGATTTCCTTGACCAGGTCAGTTGGAATAGTGACGGCCTGGTACCAGCCATAGCCCAGGATTATAAAAGTGGCCGGGTATTGATGATGGCATGGATGAATCGCGAATCTCTGGCCCTTACCGCCAGCGAGGGTTACGCGGTTTATTGGTCGCGATCGCGCAAGAACCTATGGCGCAAGGGCGAAACCTCCGGTTTTCTACAGAAAGTGCGCGAGGTGCGCCTCGACTGTGATGGAGATACCGTTCTCCTGATGGTGGAACAGGAAGGTGGTATAGCCTGCCATACTGGGCGTAGCAGCTGCTTCTACAACCTACTACAGGATGGTGAGTGGCAGGTGAATCAACCTGTGATTCAAGACCCCAAAGCCATTTACAAGTGAGCCCCTGCATGAGTGACCTGTTACAGCAGCTCGACGCCGTCTTAGAAAGTCGCAAGCGTGAGGAAGACGCAGAGAAATCCTATGTGGCCAGTCTGCACAAAAAAGGCCTGAATAAAATCCTGGAAAAGGTCGGCGAAGAGGCCACGGAAACCATTCTCGCTGCGAAAGACGCACAGTCCAGCGGCGATAATCAGGATATGATCGCCGAGACGGCGGACTTATGGTTTCACTCAATGGTGATGCTCTCTCATCTGGGTGCAGATTCGCAGGATGTGCTGGAGGAATTGGGCCGGCGTTTTGGCCTTTCAGGTCTGGTGGAGAAAGCCGCGCGACCCAAAAAGGGCTAACAAGCGCTTATCGAAAGTATTCAGGAGTCTTTGCTGTAGTAGTTGAAGGCTTCCAAAATTGCAGTTTACCAATGATAGCCCGTGGCAGCTTAGCGTCTGGCTATCGCATTAAATGACATGGAGACAATTATGGGATTCGGTGGAATTAGCATTTGGCAGCTGTTGATTATTCTAGTCATTGTCCTACTGCTGTTCGGAACCAAGCGCCTGAAAAACCTTGGTGGCGATCTCGGCGGGGCTATTAAGGGCTTCCGCAAAGCGATCAAGGATGAAGACAAGAAAAAAGAAGCCGACGAGGAGAAAGATCCCGAGCGCCTGCAGCATGATGAAGAAGAAAAGCCAGACCAAGGCAGTACCGCCAAGGAAAAAGATAAGCAATCCCAGGATAAATAATTCGGCAACCGTTAACGCGAGTAATGCTCTGTGTTTGATATTGGCTTTTTTGAACTGCTGCTGGTCGCTGTGGTGGGCTTGCTCGTGGTTGGGCCTGAGCGCCTACCCGATGCCATCCGCACTACAGCCCGTTGGTGGTCCGGCTTAAAGCGCACTTTACATAGCGCCCGTGAAGAGTTGGAAAAAGAGGTGGGTGCGGATGATATTCGTCGGGAATTACACAATGAGCGCATCCTTCGCGAGATTGAGGAAAGTCGCCGGGAAATGGAGCGCACCTTTACTGAGACCAATCGTGAAGTGAGTGAATCATTGCAGAAGGTTACCGAGGATACGGAAGAAAAGCCTCCTGCAGAGCAGCATGCCAAACAGGGGGAGGTCAAGGAGCTTAAAGATAATGCCCTCCCGAAGCGCCCCGAAGAACCCCAGCCCCCCCGTGCGGAAAAAGAGGACTACCTGCCTGAACAGGATGAGACTGTGGAGGAGTTGCAGGACCCCGAATATCCGGAGCACTGGCATGATTTTGGCGACCCGGACATGAACCCCGATCACCCGGAAAATGTCGAATTGGATGAAGAAGAAAAAGCATCACAACAAGAAAAAGATAAGCAACCATGAGTGATAAAGCACAAGACAGTCATCAGCCGTTTATCGATCACCTGATCGAGTTGCGCGACCGCTTGTTACGTACTTTATTGGTCGTGGTCGTCTTGTTTGCCTGCCTCGTGCCTTTCGCTTCAGAGATTTATAATTTTATTGCCAACCCTCTGCAGGAGAGACTGGTTGGGGATGCTGGGATGATCGCCACCGAGGTGACTTCAACGTTCCTCACCCCATTTAAGACCACGTTTATAGTCTCTTTCTTTATTGCGATTCCTTTTGTGCTCTACCAAGCCTGGGCGTTTATTGCACCGGGCCTGTATAAAAATGAAAAGCGTATTGCGGTGCCTATTCTGATCACCAGCGTTTTTCTTTTTTATGCGGGTGTTGCTTTTGCTTACTTTGTCGTATTTCCAATTCTCTTTGATTTCTTTGTCGGTTCCGCCCATGCAGATATCAAAGTGATGCCGGATATGCGTAGCTACTTGGATCTGGTGCTGAAATTATTCTTTGCATTTGGTTTTGCTTTCGAAATACCCATCGCCACTGTGCTGTTGATCTGGAGCGGAGCGGTAGATGCAAAAACCCTGGGTAGCAAGCGCCCCTATGTGATTGTGGGGTGTTTCCTGATTGGCATGTTACTCACGCCACCTGATGTGATTTCCCAGTCACTTCTGGCAGTGCCAATGTGGCTTTTATTTGAGGTGGGTATTTTATTTGGGCGCTGGATAAAAAGGGGTTCCAAGAAAGAGCAAACCGAATAAGCTGCCTGTTAGCCGGGAGCGTAATAAGCACCCCCCTGTGCTGTAAAGTGCCCCGGCAGCCGAAGCTGCGGGGCAATAGCCCTGTTGTTTTGTCTACCCTACCCCTGATTGTAACCCTTTGCTCTCAAGACAAGAGTTACCCAGGTATATGGGCAGTCTGCGTTCCATGCAAAAAGAAGCTGATCGACTCCGGTTTTTGTGCCACTACTAGCAAGCCCCCATCGCGACAAAAACCAGACGGTCAGCCCGGGAAATGGACAATTGTGCCGGGCTCGCTTTGGAGTTAACCCTGCATAATTGCCTGCTGCCGCCTGTATCAACGGCAAAAATATTTACCCTAAGATCCTGGGCTTAAGCGGGATATTCCAGTTCAGGCCGGCTTATTCCTATGGGAAACTGCCGCTTGTTCTTTCCTTTCCTGCTCCGCCACTGCCTTTTCCACATTGTTTTGAACCAGGCGATAAAAATAGAATGCCATCAGGAATATAAACCCGATTACGGCCAGGCTGAGCAAGCCGGAAAAGCTGGTAAATAGATCAATTAAGGCATCCATCTTTCTCTCCAGTACGCCAATGCTTCACCTATATAGTCTATGGGCCTGGGAAGTAAGTCTCTTGACCTAAATCAACCGGAATTGAGTTAATTCAATAAGGGAATCTTAAAGTGCCAGGCCCAAGATCAGGCAGATTATGGCCGCTCCCAGCAACTGATAGAGCTCCTTTTCTTCACGCCAGTTGGGTAAGAGCAAAAACAACGCCACTGGTGGTAAAAACAGGGCAAGGAAGCCCGCTAGAGGCCCATCAGAAAAGCAGATATACAGGAGCCGCCCCCAGGCTATAGCGGCAAATGCCAAAGCAAAGACTATTAGGATTGCACTAACAGGCAGCATGCTATAACCCATTGAAGGTCTGTAGGAAGCTGGATAGATCCACAGGCACGATACTAAACAAAAAGGAAAATAGGACAAAAGTGTATATCAGCATTGGAGCCTTAAGGTCAGTATTAAGCGCTTATGGCAGGCATATTTGGCTGTTAGTCATCACATTGTTTCTTTGTGGTTGTGAGACGGTGGGGTATTACGCTCAAGCTGCTGCGGGCCAGTTGCGGATTCTGTCCGCGCGACAGCCAATTGAAAAAGTGGTACAGCAGCCCGGCACTAGTGAAAAGCTGAGGCGACAGTTAATGTTGGTGCAGGAGATACGGGCCTATGCTGCCCAGCAGTTGAATTTATCAGTTGGTCAAGCTTACAGCTCTTATGTACAGCTGGAAGATCAATATCCCATCTGGAATGTCTTGGCTGCTCCTGAATTTTCTTTAACCCCAAAACGCTGGTGCTACCCTGTTGCTGGTTGCGCCAGCTATCGAGGTTATTTTCGTAAGTCTGCTGCAATTGCAAAAGTTAATAGTCTAAGGGCGCAGGGTTACGATACTTATCTGGGGCCGGTACCTGCATATAGCACCCTTGGCTGGTTTGATGACCCAGTACTCTCTAGTTTTGTAAATTGGTCACCAGAGAGATTAGCCGGATTGCTATTCCATGAACTGGCACACAGGCGTGTATATATTTCTGGTGATACACAATTCAATGAAAGTTTCGCAACTGCCGTCTCGGAACTTGCTCTACCGGGTTGGCTTGCCAGCCAGGGCCTGACCGGTTCAGCTACCCAAGCCCGTGCCGAGACAATGGCCGTGCGTCAATTGATGAATATGGCGCGCAAGCAGCTCGAACCCATTTATAAATCCCCTGAACCGGATAGTTTTAAGCTCGAACAAAAAAATTTAGTGCTTTCACGTCTGCGCCAGTGCTATCGGAAAATATCCGTAAGTTGGCCCAATCCAGCGCGCTACCAGGCGTATATAGAAAAAGCTAACAATGCCACTTTAGCCCTGGCCGCTGAATATGAATCCCAAGTTCCCGCTTTCAAGCAGTTGTATATAGAAAGTGGTGACTGGGAGGTCTTTTATAATGCGGCACAGAGGTTGGGAGATTTGGATAAAATGGATCGTGAAGCGAGCTTATACAAGCTGGGGGAAGAATATCGCCGAACACACTTGGGAAGAAACCAAGAAAATTTTACTGAAGGAAAGAAGTGTATGGAAAGTGATGAGCAATATTTATTTTTATTGAATACTTATTTTTCAAATAATTTACGATCAATATAAAATAATCTACTGAATAAAAAATTAGATTTCTTTGGTTACGCTACACAAATAGTCTTTTGATGACACCCTGTGTGTTTGCGTATAGTGACAGCCAATATCAAAAGCCTGGTTGTTTAATATGGTTCTATGTTTATATATCCTAGTCTGATTTTAACTGTTCCTTTATAGTCACTCTCCCAATACCTTCTGTAACCCAATTCTTAAAATGAATAGAATGATGTACCGTAAGTTCCTATCCAGATTTTTACTACTTGGTTGTATTTTATTCCTATCCGCATGTAGTGGCGGAGGTGGAAGTTCGTCAAAAGATAGTGATAAAGTCCCTGATAGTGGTGAGCAGCCAGAAAATACCGTGAGCTTAACTATCCAAGGTTATGTGGAGACCGCAAGCTATACAGGCGTTGAAGTAAAATTCCATGTAGGTGAGAGCTATTTCCATGGATTGGTTGATGCATTTGGTAATTACTCCATAAATATTGAAGTTGACGAATCCAGAATCCATAGTTTTGTGAAGGGGGAAGCCATTTTCCCTAGTGAAAGTGGCATTAGGCTTGTCAGCTTACTCGGTTCCGTAGAATCTTTAATAGAGAAAGCAGGCGAGGATCAGATTCTAGTGCGCTCTGAGCTTCTGGATGTGAATATTACCAGTCTCTCAACAGCCCTATCTGCAGTTTTAGAAATTAATAATAATGGCCCTGTCAAATCCAGCTCACAATTTGATTTGGCTTACCATAGTATGGAAGCTTCTGTAGTATTTGCTATTGCAACATATGTTAAGATTTTAATTGATAATCCACTCCCTTTGGAGGAGGCAGGCATTGCGTTGCCTGAAGAGGCCGCTGACACGTATGAGCTAGCTACAAATTATAGCTTAGCTTCTCTTTATGTTGCGAGAGCCAGTGAAAATTTTCCGGATCTATTTGAGAAAACTAAAAAGAATATATCTCGTGATATAAATTTGTTGGCCTCTTCACCATCTGAACACTCTCCTATTGCTGATACTTACTACCTGCCATCAATAGGGATGAGACTAGTATTAAGGGAAGATGGCACAGGTGAAGTTAACGGTGTCATGGATTATGCAGCTATAACTTGGTTACAAACTAATGATGGTATCCTTTTGGAAGGGGCGGATTTGATAGAAAGTTCTTACTATGATGAATTTAATTCAGCCTACAAAGAAATACACTTAATAATTAATAAAATTAATTGGTTATCTGAAAATTCTATTGCAGATTCTATTGTTATTGAGGCAATGGAATATACACATTATCCAGATGGGCAATACCAGGACAATGAATTCTTAGATCGAACAAACATGAGTTTTGCGATCCGATCTTCAGGGGTGGTTCCTGTCTCTGGCGCGATTGAATTAGGTAAGCTATACAGCCTTCCTGTAGTAACAACACCTGGAGAAATCATTGATCCTATAGTTGAAATTTCCCCCCAGCATATAGTGCGAGCCTTAGATATGCAATTTCATGGTAAGTATGAAAGTGGCGGGAGCGTTGATATTACTATACCAGAGATTAGCGGAAACGGAGAGTTATCCGAAGTTGATCTATCTGGGCTTTGGTACTTGGAGGATAATTACCAGCTGGTAGTGGAGATGCCAAGTGGACTTAAATTAACCTATATGTTTATAGATTATAAATATAGAAATCTGACGTGGGTTTTTATTCTAGAAGAGACCGGTGAAAGCAAAAGAGTAAAGTTTTATACGGATTTTGTTCAAGATTCAACTGGATGGAAAGAAGGTGAAATTGCAGGAATCTACCAGGTAAGTGGTCCGATGCAAAATTTTCGGTGGCCATCGGATTATTATTGGTTCGAATTAAATGCTGATGGAACGGTAGAAGTAGTTAGCATGTTTGATTCTAATCTTAGTGGAAGTTTAGAGGAAAATGAAATAAATACATATCCAGGTTTATGGAAGCTAAATGGCAATAATAATGTAACAATTAGACATTACTTGAAGCGAGATGGTGGATTTTGTATCCCTGATTCTTGGGATCCGACTAGTATTGAGAGTTGTCACCTTTATCGAGAGCGTGAATGGGGAATTTATAACATTAGCGAGAGTAGCAACTTTCGCATGAAGAAAAAATTGCGGATCTTTGATGATTATCGGCGTGATATAATTCCTGATTTATCCGATATTGGTGGTCACCTATTAAGGTCATCTCTTATTTATCATTCGGAGATGAAAAAAATAGCTGAAAGGCCAATAAAAATCCCCCAAAAATAAATTTTTTTAGGCATCAAGTGTTTGATGCCTTTTTTATCTGTCTTTTAGCAGGTCGTACCTATTTTGTCAGTCTACCCTGACTTTCCCGATGCTGGATTTTTAAAAATTAATAATTGGTTTCGTATAATTGGCAAAGGTTATAGTAATACTTTGGGCACCATTGTAGATCGTAAGACAGCGGAGTGAGTTGCTCAAGCTATCATTGCACTACTTGATCGTATAAATACTTAGTACACACCATTATGGTCGATAATGGAAAAGAATTTGCTCCGCACGAGAAGATTAGTGGGTAGTTGATTTGGCGGTCTATTTTGCGCATCTGTATGCATCTTGGGTGAGAGGCCTGAACGAGAACACTAATGACTTGCTGCGCTAGTAATTTCCGAAAAATTGTGACTTTAAACTTGTGAGTCAAACAGAGATTGAGGTGGCTGTTGGACGTTTAAATAATCGTCCCAGAAAAACGTTGGGTTATAAAATTTCTCGGCAGATATTGGGAAAAAATACGGCTACCGCAGCAGCCTGAGGAAGATGTAGTTTAGAGTTGAGTGCAGGCGATTCAAACTCTGGGTGTTTTCGTAATTATATGCGCCACATCTAACATCCGATTAGCAAACCCCCACTCATTATCAAACCAGATTAATATTTTTACTAATTTGTCACCGGCAACCCGTGTCTGGCTGGCATCAATAATTCCTGAGCGAGGGTCGTGGTTAAAGTCGCAAGAGGCAAGTGGTTCTTCGGTGAAGCCGAGGACGCCTTTGAATTCTGTTGCGGCTATGGACTTCAGCAAAGCATTCACTTCAATTTGACTTACATTCTTTTGTAATTGAACAGACAGATCAATGGCGGAGACATTGACTGTGGGTACGCGCATAGCCTGGGCTTCAAATTTTCCATATAAATGCGGCAATATGCGTTCGATACCTCGGGCAAGAGCCGTATCGACAGGAATTATTGAGGTAACGGCGGACCGTGTTTTTCTCAAATCGGTGTGATGGTAGGCATCGCTTACTGGCTGGTCGTTCATGGCGGAGTGGATTGTGGTTAAAACCCCAGCTTCAATACCAAATGCCCGGTCGAGTGCCGCGATCACTGGCACGCTGCAATTTGTAGTGCAGGAGGCTGCAGAAATAATAGTTTCGGAGCCGTTTAGAGTGTGGTCGTTGATGCCGTAGACAATAGTGGCATCTACATCGCGGCTGGCAGGTTGGGAAAATAAAACTTTTTTTGCCCCAGTGGCCAAGTGGGTTTCGGCGTGCTTACGCTCCTTATAACTGCCTGTACACTCGAGCACGATATCGACTCTTTCCTGCTTCCAATTTAGATCTTCAAGCTGTTCGTGGTGTGTCACCGCAATGCGATCACCATTGACCACCAAAATGTCATTTTCCACCGAGACTTCACCGGCAAAACGCCCATGTACGGAATCGTACTTTGTCAGGTGTCCAATAGTGGCGCAGTCAGCCAGCTCGTTAATAGCGACAATCTGTAGGTTATCTCGGGCACCGGATTCATAAAGAGCACGCAGAACAGAGCGGCCGATACGGCCATAACCATTGATAGCGAGTCGGGTTGTCATAGCAGTACTGCCAGATAGGAATTGTGGAAGGTACCGAGCGCTCCCTGCGGTAAACAATAGCAGGGAGCGACCAGCTAGCGCGCTGAGTTACTTCACCAGCTTCTCGACGGTTGCGGCTACGTTGTCTACGGTAAAGCCGAAGTGTTGCATCAGCTCGCCGCCCGGAGCGGATTCTCCGAAGGTGTTCATACCGATAATCTCGCCATCAAAGCCAATGAACTTGTACCAATAGTCTTTATGGCTGGCTTCAACCGCTACACGAGCACGCACAGCAGAGGGCAATACAGATTCGCGATAAGATTCATCCTGTTCCATAAAGGCTTCCGCGCAAGGCATGGAAACTACGCGAACATTCTTGCCGGCGAGCTTTTCCTGTGCGGCCATGGCCAACTCGACTTCAGAACCGGTAGCAATAATGATTGCTTCGGGAGTGCCTTCACAGTCGGAAAGTACGTAGCCACCTTTTTCAATCTGCGCCAGCTGTGCGGCATTGCGCGCTTGAGGAGCCAGCCCCTGACGGCTGAATACCAGGGTGCTGGGGCCTTCTTTGCGCGCGATAGCCATCTTCCAGCTCACGGCGGATTCAGTGGCATCGCAGGGGCGCCAAGTGTGTAGGTTCGGGGTGGAGCGCAAGGCGCTAAGCTGTTCTACAGGCTGGTGGGTAGGGCCGTCTTCGCCTAGGCCGATCGAGTCATGTGTGTAGACGAAGATAACACGCTGCTTCATCAGTGCGGCCATACGTACGGCATTGCGCGCATATTCCATGAACATTAGGAAGGTTGCGCCATAAGGTACGAAACCTCCGTGCAAGGCGATACCGTTCATCATGGCGCTCATGCCGAACTCACGCACACCGTAGTAGACATAGTTACCGGAGGCATCTTCAGCGCTCACACCCTTGGAGCCAGACCAAATAGTGAGGTTGGAGCCTGCCAGGTCGGCAGAGCCGCCGAGGATCTCGGGTAGCAATGGGCCATAGGCATTGAGTGCATTCTGGCTCGCCTTTCGTGAAGCAATTTTCTGCGCGTCTTCCTGGCACTGTTTAATGTAATCATCGGCTTTCACCAGAAAGTCTGCCGGCAGTTCGCCACTCATACGGCGCTCGAATTCGGCGGCCAGCTCAGGGAATTCTTCTCGGTAGTCAGTCAGGATGTCTTTCCACTCGTCTTCCTGAGCTTCACCTTTGGCTTTTCCATCCCAACCGGCATAGATACCTTCGGGGACTTCGAAAGGTGCGTGGGCCCAGCCAATGGTCTCGCGCACCAGTGCGATTTCGTCGTCACCTAGGGGGGCACCGTGGCATTCTTCTCGGCCCTGTTTATTTGGCGAACCGAAACCGATAACCGTTTTACAGCAAATGATGGTGGGCTTGTCGGTAACTGAGCGGGCCTCCTCAATTGCAGCTTTGATCGCGGCTGCATCATGGCCATCTACATTGGGGATTACGTGCCAGCCATAGGATTCGAAGCGTTTGGGTGTGTCGTCGGTAAACCAGCCTTCCACTTCGCCATCGATGGAGATGCCGTTATCGTCATAGAAGGCGATCAGTTTGCCCAGGCCCAGAGTGCCGGCTAAGGAGCACGCTTCATGGGAGACACCCTCCATCAGACAGCCGTCGCCCATAAACACATAGGTGTGATGGTCAACCAGTTCATAACCGGGGCGGTTAAATTGGGCTGCCAGTACTTTCTCCGCCAGAGCCATGCCCACCGCATTGGTTATACCCTGGCCGAGCGGGCCGGTAGTGGTCTCGACGCCAGGCGCATAACCGTATTCCGGGTGGCCCGGAGTCTTGGAATGCATTTGGCGGAAGTTTTTCAGCTCCTCAATCGGCAGGTCGTAGCCGGAAAGATGCAGCAATGAGTACAGCAGCATGGAGCCATGGCCATTGGAGAGCACGAAGCGGTCGCGGTCGGCCCACTCAGGGTTTGCCGGGTTGTGCTTCAGGTAGTCATTCCATAAGACTTCGGCGATATCTGCCATACCCATAGGCGCACCTGGGTGGCCGCTGTTGGCTTTCTGGACCGCATCCATGGACAGGGCGCGAATGGCGTTGGCCATGTCTGTGCGAGAGGGGGTAGAAGACATAGGAAGAGCTCTCTGATTTTCGGGTAGGCCGCGGTACTGCTCTCTTGGCAGCTTCCGCGAGGACAAAATGGGGGCGTATTTTCCCGTAAAGACCTGCCCCACGCAAAGGCTTGCCGGAAAAATTGCCACCAAGTACAGCAGCAATTTTCCTAATCTGGGTTCTGGAATTGCCTAAAAGTATCTACATCAAAATAATTTTATGGAGCTATATCAAAATCTTTTGATATAGCATCTTGTGCCTGCTAGACTCGTCCCCATGTCTGAATCCCAGCCCACCTTTGAATCCGGTCCCGGTGCGGAAATTTCGCAGCTGGCGATGACCTTAAAGGCTGCAGGAGATCCCCTGCGACTTGAGATATTGCGTCTACTCAGTCAAGACTCCTACAGTGTGCTGGAATTGTGTCGAATTTTTGATCTGCGCCAACCCGCCTTGAGCCACCACCTAAAAGTCCTTGCCCAAGCTGGGCTGGTGACTAAGCGCCGCGAAGGTAACAACATCTTTTACCGGCGCACGGGGGGCACCCCGCTACTCGAGCTGTTATTTGTGAATCTGGATCTTCTGTCATTGTCCGATGAACGGGCCCTGTCGGTAGCGCGAATTTCTGAGGAGCGGGCTGAGGCTTCACGCCGTTTCTTTGCCGATTACGGTAACCGGTTCCGCGAACAACAGGAGCTGATCGCTAGCTACAGCGTTTATGGACCACAGGTGGCCCAACTGCTTATTTCTGGGCGCCACGCATTGGAAGTGGGCCCAGGTGAAGGCGAGTTTTTGCAGGAACTATCCCTGCGTTTTGGCACGGTAACGGCTCTGGACCTGTCATCAGCTATGTTGGAGCGAGCCCAGGCTTTTGCCGATGAGCAGGGGCTGGCCAATATTGAGTTTGTCTGCAGCGATACACGTGCCGCCGCGGCGCGCCCGGCAAGTGCGGATACCATCGTGGTAAATATGGTGCTGCATCACACCCCAGATCCCGCGCAGATCTTTCATGATTTGCAGAGCGCGTTAAAAACTGGCGGCCAGTTGTTGGTGGCTGAATTGCAAGAGCACGGTCAGGACTGGGCCAGGGAGGCCTGTGGTGATCTATGGCTGGGCTTTACCCCGGAGCAATTGAGTGACTGGGCACAGAGTGCCGGGCTGAGGGATGGGCGCAGTGTATACAGTGCACTGCGTAACGGTTTCCAGATCCAGATACGAGAATTTATAAAACCCTGACGGCGTCTGAACGTATTGTCAGAAGCAGAATTTTACTAACCGCCCGCGGCGGAATAAATGGAGACTCTCACATGAGTGAATATAGATTGTTTACATCAGAATCCGTGTCCGAAGGGCATCCGGATAAGATTGCCGATCAGATTTCCGACGCGGTACTGGATGCATTGCTGGCCCGCGACAAGCAGGCCCGTGTTGCCTGTGAAACCCTGGTAAAAACCGGGATTGCGGTGATCGCCGGCGAGATTTCCACTTCTGCCTGGGTGGACCTTGAGGATCTGGTGCGTAAAGTAATCACCGATATCGGCTACACCTCATCCGATGTGGGTTACGATGGCGAGACTTGTGGTGTGATCAATGTGATCGGCAAGCAGTCTGTAGATATCGCCCAGGGTGTTGACCGTGCCAAACCGGAAGACCAAGGTGCCGGTGATCAGGGCCTGATGTTTGGCTACGCCACCAATGAAACCCCGACCTTTATGCCGGCGCCTATCTACTACTCCCACCGCCTGGTGGAACGCCAGGCGGAAGCGCGCAAGTCCGGCCTGCTGCCATGGTTGCGCCCGGATGCCAAGAGTCAGTTGACCTTCCGCTATGACGAACAGGGCCGTCCCTGTGCGATTGATGCTGTTGTTCTTTCTACTCAGCACAATCCGGATGTCAGCCAGGCTGATTTGCGTGAAGCTGTGATGGAGCTGATCGTACATCACACCCTGCCGGTGGAGTGGCTGCACAAGGACACTAAGTTCCATATCAACCCAACCGGTAACTTTGTTATCGGCGGTCCTGTAGGCGACTGTGGCTTGACTGGCCGTAAAATTATTGTGGATACCTACGGCGGTTCTGCACGTCACGGTGGTGGAGCTTTCTCCGGTAAGGACCCCTCTAAAGTGGATCGCTCTGCGGCCTACGCCGGTCGATATGTGGCAAAAAATATTGTCGCTGCGGGCCTGGCCAAGCGCTGTGAAATCCAGGTTTCCTATGCCATCGGTGTAGCTGAGCCCACGTCTGTGGCTATCAATACATTTGGTACCGGCATTATTCCAGAAGAGAAACTGGCCGAACTGGTACGTGAGAACTTCGATCTGCGCCCATTTGCTATTTCCAGGTCCTTAGACCTATTGCATCCCATGTATCAGCTGACAGCGGCTTATGGCCACTTTGGGCGTGATCCTTTCACCCATACCTATAACTGGGTGGACAGTAATGGTCAGGAGCGCAGTGAGACCTTCACCGCTTTCCCATGGGAAAAAACTGACAAGGTGGATGCCCTGCGCGTCCAGGCCGGACTTTGATCTCACTTCTTAAGGCGGTGGCTCCTATTTCTGAATTGGGAGCTACTAAATTGGAGCGATAAAGCTCCAATGTAATAACAATTTTTATTGGACATTAAATAGCATGAACCAGATGAGTACTGAATTTAAAGACTTCAAGATCGCGGATATTTCCAAGGCTGAATGGGGCCGCCGTGAAATCGAAATCGCTGAAGGCGAAATGCCGGCACTGATGACTTTGCGGGAAAAATATCGTGCAGACCAACCCCTCGCAGGTGCGCGTATCATGGGTTGCATTCATATGACCATCCAGACCGCGGTTCTGATTGAGACTCTGGTTGCCCTGGGTGCAGAAGTGCGCTGGTCTTCCTGTAATATTTTCTCAACCCAGGATCACGCTGCTGCGGCCATTGCCGCAAGTGGCATTCCGGTATTTGCCTGGAAGGGCGAGACTGAGGAAGAGTATGAGTGGTGTCTGGAGCGCACTGTTGGTGCCGATGTCGCCGGCTGGCAGCCGAATATGATTCTCGATGATGGTGGAGATCTTACCGAACTGCTGCATCGTAAGTACCCTGATATTCTCGATAACTGTCACGGTATTAGTGAAGAGACTACCACTGGTGTACACCGCTTGCAGGACATGTTGCGTGAAGGCACCTTAAAGGTACCGGCAATCAACGTAAATGACTCTGTTACTAAGAGTAAAAACGACAATAAATATGGTTGTCGTCACAGTTTGAACGATGCGATCAAGCGTGCTACCGACCATCTGTTGGCTGGTAAAAAAGCATTGGTTATCGGTTACGGTGATGTGGGTAAAGGTTCAGCGGCCTCCCTGCGCCAGGAAGGCATGATTGTAAAAGTGTCTGAAGTAGATCCGATTTGCGCTATGCAGGCCTGCATGGATGGTTTTGAGCTGGTGTCCCCGTACATTGACGGTATCAACACCGGCACTGCGGAAGGTGTTAATAAGGAGTTGCTGGCCAATACTGACTTGATCGTAACGACTACCGGTAATGCCAATGTATGCGATGCGCATATGCTTTCAGCTCTGAAGAGTGGCGCAGTTGTGTCGAATATCGGTCACTTTGATAACGAGATTGATACTGCCTTTATGCGTGAGAACTGGGAGTGGCAGGAAGTTAAGCCCCAGGTACATAAAGTGGTGCGCAACAGTGAGACCAATGATCACCTGCTGCTGCTATCCGAGGGCCGCCTGGTAAACCTTGGTAATGCTACTGGTCACCCCAGCCGTATTATGGATGGCTCTTTTGCTAACCAGGTTCTCGCGCAGATTCACTTGTTTGAAGAGAAGTTTGCTGATCTACCTGCAGACCAAAAAGTATCTGCACTGTATGTAAAAGTACTGCCCAAGCGCCTCGATGAAGAAGTAGCCCGCTATATGGTTGAAGGTTTTGACGGCGTGATTACCCGTATGACAGAAGAGCAGGCTAAATATATCGGTGTTTCCGTGGACGGTCCGTTCAAACCAGAAAGTTACAAATACTAATATCCTCATCAAAGGCACCGGCTTAGCCGGTGCCTAAATTTCGGAGGGCCTGGAAAATAAAATGAAAAACTCCATTCGCATCAGTTTCGAATTTTTCCCACCCAAAACCCCCGAAGGTCGCGCAAAGCTGTATAAAACCCGCGAGGCTTTACAGGCGTTTAACCCTGAATTTTTCTCTGTCACTTATGGTGCTGGTGGCACTACGCGAGAGACCACCTTGAATATCGTCACTGATATGCGTCGCGATGGTATCTCAATTGCACCCCATTTATCTTTCGGTGGTGATAATGAAGAGACAATACTCGGTTTATTGAATACATACCAAGAGGCAGGTGTAAACCGTATTGTAGCACTTCGTGGTGATATGCCCTCTGGTATGGGAGCTGTGGCGCAACTGGTATATGCGAATGAGTTGGTGGCTTTTATTCGTCGCCATACAGGCGATCATTTCCATCTGGAAGTTGCCGCTTACCCGGAAATACATCCGGAGTCCAATAGCTATGACGATGATATACGTTATTTAAAGGGAAAATTTGAGGCAGGTGCCAACAGTGCCCTGACCCAATATTTTTACAACCCCGATTCTTATTTTTATTTTGTTGACCAGTGTGAGAGGGCTGGCATTGATGCACCGATTTATCCAGGAATTATGCCGATTATCAATTTTGATAATTTAGTACGCTTCTCACGCAATTGCGGTGCTGAAATTCCACGCTGGCTGAAAAAGCGGATGGAGAGTTACCAAAGTCCAGAGGATGTTCGTAAATTAGGGCTGGAATTGGTTACTGATTTATGCGAAACCCTGTTGGAGGGTGGCGCACCCGGGTTGCATTTTTATACGATGAATCAGGTTGATACCTCTGCACATATTTTGAAATCTCTAGGCCTAGGGGCAAAATGACCTCTCACTTTTGAAGGAATATTGGGTTCTCAAACCGCAGGAAGGGATTGGTATCAGATAGCATTTTTTAAGAGTTAGTGATGCGCAAGTACAACCCTCCCACAGAGCCCTATCTCTCTGTGGTTTTTGAAGATAGTTCCTTGCTGATATTGGATAAGCCGAGCGGACTCCTTAGCGTGCCTGGTCGTGATCCCACCAAATGGGATAGTTTGGCTAGCAGAGTTCAAGAATGTTACCCGGAAGCATTGATTGTGCATCGGTTGGATATGGATACTTCAGGCCTAGTAGTTATGGCTCGTAGCCCGGAAGCGCATAGACAACTCAGTGTTCTCTTCCAAAATCGTGAGGTAAGTAAAACCTATATAGCGTGGGTATGGGGAGCTCCTGAAGCTGACTCCGGTAAAGTTGAGCTGCCATTAATCTGTGATTGGCCGAATAGGCCTAAGCAGAAAGTGGATTTTGAAATAGGTAAACCCTCCCTAACTCGTTGGGAAAAAGTAACAACTTCTGGGAGTCGCAGCTTAATTCGACTTACACCTGTTACTGGGCGATCGCATCAATTGCGGGTGCATATGCAGGCAATAGGCCATCCGATATTAGGTGATCCCTTTTATGCGCATATAGAGGCTCTGAACGCAGCCCCCAGGTTATTACTGCATGCAAGAGAGCTGGGATTTAAACACCCAGCTACAGGAGAATTGTTGTATTTCAGTAGCGAGCTTTCAAAAGAGTTCTCTTTAGGAAACACTTCGTCAGAAGTAGTTTGATATTAAGTTAAAAAGGCGATCAATAGATCGCCTTTTGCTTTCACTATTATTACTTCTTATTCTTCATCGCTGCCATCAACAGATCGCCCATGCTGCCACGGTTGTTACCTTGGCCCCCCTTTTGCTGCCGGCTGCCTTGTTGTTTGTTGTAGCGCTGAGCCTGGCGATTTTCCCGTTGATCACCTTTTTTAACACCTCCGCTTCCCTGTTCTCCTGGTTCGTCGGAGAGACGCATGGAAAGGCCAATACGCTTGCGGGCAACGTCCACTTCCATCACTTTTACTTTTACAATATCGCCGGCTTTAACCACCTCATGGGGATCTTTGACGAACTTTTCTGAGAGTGCGGAAATATGCACCAGGCCGTCCTGGTGCACACCGATATCCACAAAGGCACCGAAGTTGGTGACATTGGTTACGGTACCTTCAAGAACCATAGCCGGGCGCAGGTCCTTGATTTCCTCCACGCCCTCTTCAAAACGAGCGGTGCGGAATTCCGGACGCGGGTCGCGACCGGGCTTTTCCAGTTCGGCGATGATGTCGGTAACGGTGGGTACCCCGAACTTTTCGTCGGTGTAGTCCGCTGGATTCAGGCGACGCAGGAAGGCGGAGTCACCGATCAGGCTGTTGATCTCACGGCTGCTTTTCTCGGCGATGCGTTTTACCACAATGTAGGATTCCGGGTGTACGCCGGATTTATCCAAGGGGTTATCGCCATTGTTAATGCGCAGGAATCCGGCGGCTTGCTCAAAGGCCTTTGGGCCAAGGCGAGGGACTTCCATCAGTTGTTTACGATTTTTAAAGGCACCGTTTTGGTCGCGATAGCTGACGATGTTGCTGGCGATAGAGGCAGTCAGGCCAGAAACTTTGGCCAGCAGTGGTGCTGAGGCGGAATTCAGCTCTGCACCGACACCGTTTACACAGTCTTCTACTACAGCGTCGAGGGAGCGCGCTAACTGTGTCTGTGACACATCGTGTTGATATTGGCCAACACCAATGGATTTGGGTTCGATCTTTACAAGTTCTGCCAGCGGGTCCTGCAGACGGCGGGCGATAGAGATAGCGCCGCGAATAGTCACGTCCAGGTCAGGGAATTCCCGCGCGGCAAATTCAGAGGCAGAGTACACAGATGCACCAGCCTCGTTCACCACTACTTTCTGCGCGCTGAGTTTGTATTGCTTGATAGTTTCGCCTACAAACTTATCGGTCTCACGGCTGGCGGTGCCGTTGCCGATAGCGATCAGGCCCACATTATATTTGTTGCATAGGGCTGCGATAACAGCAGCGGACTCCTGATGGCGGTTCTGTGGTGGGTTGGGGAAGATAGCGGTGTGGTCCAGCATTTTACCGGTGGCATCTACCACTGCTACTTTGACGCCGGTGCGCAGGCCTGGGTCCAGGCCGATAGTGGCTTTTTGTCCAGCAGGTGCCGCTAATAACAAGTCTTTAAGGTTGCGGGAGAATACCTTGATCGCTTCTTCCTCGGCTTTTTCTCGCAGTTCACCCAGCAGGTCGGTTTCCAGTGCGGTAAGCAGCTTGATACGCCAAGTCCAGCGCACTACTTCGCCGAGCCACTTATCTGCAGAGCGTCCCTCATCGCTAATATCGAAGTGTCTCGCAATCATGGTTTCACAAGGGTGGCCGGCGGTGGGGGAAGCTCCCTCCTCCTCTGGCAAACCTACGCTGATAGCGAGGATGCCCTCATTGCGGCCGCGAAAAATTGCCAGGGCGCGGTGAGAGGGAACCTTGGACCAGTCTTCGGCATACTCGAAGTAATCGCGGAACTTGGCTCCCTCTTCTTCTTTACCATCCAGCAGTTTGGATTTGACCTGCCCATCCCGTTTGAGGAATTCGCGCAGTTTGCCCAGAAGCTCGGCATCCTCGGCGAATCGTTCCATCAGGATGAATTTGGCCCCGTCCAGGGCAGCTTTGATGTCTTTTACTTGTAGGGAGGCGTCTTCGTGGTCGGTGTTGAGATATTGCTGAGCTTCTACAGCAGGGTCTAGGCTGGGATCGTTAATCAGCGCATTAGCCAGTGGCTCCAGTCCCGCCTCTATGGCAATTTGTCCTTTGGTGCGACGTTTGGGTTTGTAGGGAAGGTAGAGGTCTTCGAGGCGGTTTTTGGTGTCGGCGCTGTTGATCTGTTGCGCCAGCTCCGGAGAGAGTTTGCCCTGTTCATCAATACTTTTCAGGATGGCTGCGCGGCGCTCTTCCAGTTCACGCAGGTAGCGTAGGCGATCTTCCAGATTGCGTAATTGGGTGTCATCCAGGGCCCCAGTCACCTCCTTCCGGTAGCGGGCGATAAATGGCACAGTGGCGCCTTCATCGAGCAGGGATACTGCGGCCGTGACTTGTTGTGGGCGTACATTGAGTTCTTCGGCGATGCGAACGTTGATATCCAGCATTTGATGTTTACATCCGTTTTCCGGGGGATTTCGTACCTCTAGGAGCGGGGTTTGACCGGGAACTAGCCCATCGGTTTCCTTGGCTTTGTGCGGCCCGCCTGTCTCTCCTACAACGGTAAATTGGGTCGGGCATTATGCGTTACCAGAGCGTTGCGAGAAAGGTTTGCGATAGGGCACAAACTCGTGCGGCAACCTGCATCCAAATACACGCTTATCTGCGTCGAACATCTGTAAAATGCGCGCTAATTAAAATTTGACCAGTTTCGGTCACAAAATGGGGTAGAGGGTGCCTGTGAAAGTGTCGAGCAAGAACAAGCTGTTACTTATCGTTGTGGCCATTGGGGCGGCTGCAATTTCCTTGGTGGTTGCACTGAAACCCAAACCTGAGGAGAAACCACCGGAAGCGGTGGTGCCGCCAGTTGCGGATGTTCTCTATGTGGAGCCAGGCCGCCAGACACTGCTGGTGCCCAGCCAAGGTACAGTGCATGCCCGCCACGAAATTGAAGTGGTGGCTCGTGTTGGTGGTGTTATCGAAAGCGTTGCCGATGCCTTTGTACCCGGTGGATTTTTCTCAAAAGGGGAGCCCCTGCTGAAGTTTGAGCAAGCCGATTACATTTACAAAGTAACTCGCGCTGAGTCACAGTTAGCCGACGCTAAGTCAGCCCTGGCTCAGGAGCAGGGCCGTGCCAAGCAGGCCAAACGTGAATGGCGCGATTTGGGTAGTGAAGAGGCAAATGCCCTGTTCTTGCGTAAGCCCCACCTGGCAGCAGCAGAGGCCGCCGTGGCAGCAGCGGGCGCGGATCGCGATCAAGCCAAACTGGACTTGAAGCGCACAACGATAACAGCGCCTTTTGCAGGCCGTGTGGTTGAAACCTATGTCGATCTGGGTCAGTACATCACCCCTGGAACCAGGTTGGCGAAAATCCACAGCACCGGTATTGCCGAAGTGCGTCTGCCCCTGACTGATCAGCAACTTGCCCTACTCGATCTCCCATTGGGTAAAACAATTGAAAATGGCCCTGAAGTGCGGCTCCAGGCAGTAGTGGCTGGGCGTGAACGGGAGTGGCGTGCGAAGCTCGTACGTACCGAGGCGAGCATCGATCCTAATAGTCGCTTTATTTTTGCTGTGGCCCAGGTACAGAACCCTTACAAAGGCGATGCACCGCTGATGAATGGTCTTTTTGTTGAGGCGGATATCGCCGGTAGGACCTTCGATGATGTGGTGGAATTGCCACGCCAGGCATTGCATGAAGGAGACCACCTTTTGGTTTTGAATGAAGAGAGCAAGCTCATATTCAAAGAAGTGGAGTTACTGCAGAGCATTGGTGACAAGGTTTGGTTACGTGGTGAAATCGCTACTGGTGATCGCGTGGTGGTTTCCAGCTTGGGTTATTCCCGCGAGGGCATGGCACTCACTGCCAATCCTCTTAATGAGAAGCCCGCAGGGTTAATTGACAGTGTCGAGGGCACCTCTGATGCGGCTGCTACAGCGGTTAGTGAGACTGCGGCGGCGAATAACGCCTCACAGGGAGGTCAGTGATGAACGGCATCATTCCCTGGTTCGTGCGCAACAGTAAGGCCGCGAACCTGCTGATGATTATGATCATCATCGGCGGTATTTTTGGTATTAGCGGTATCGATCGCGAAGTTTTCCCGGCTATTCAGCCGGGCATTGTAGAGGTGAATATTTCCTACCCTGGTGCTGGCCCTGCGGAAGTAGAGCAGCAGGTTACTGTGCGTGTTGAAGAGGCGATCGCTGAGGTCAAGGGAATTAAAGAGGTCAACTCTGCCTCGCGCCGTGGCCACTCTTCAGTTGAAGTTCAGGCCGTAGATGGTTATGACGAGCTGCGCCTGCTCAACGATATCAAGGTGCAGGTGGACAGCATCAATACTTTTCCTGAGGGGATTGAGCGCCCAATAATCCGACTGCAAGAGTGGGATACCCAGCTGATGATGATCGCCATCGGCGGCCCGGTTTCCGAGCGTCAGCTCAAGGAAACAGCCCTGGATTTGCGTGACAAACTGACGCTAATCCCCGGTGTGCGCAGTGTGGATATCTGGGGTGAACGCCCCGATGAGCTGTCGATTGAAGTTTCCGAATTGGATCTGCGCCGCTACAACCTGAGCTTTAACGATGTCGCTGATGCGGTGCGCCGCTCATCCCTGGATTTGCCGGCAGGTATGGTGCGTTCGGATCGCGGGGATATCCAGGTTCAGACGCGCGGTCAGGCATACAGTGCTGAGGACTTTGAGCGTATTCCCGTAGTCAGCCGCGCCGATGGCTCGGTATTACTACTGCGTGATGTGGCTACGGTTCGAGACGGCTTTGAAGAGTACAACAACGTTATTCTCTTTAATGGCAACCCGGCCATGAACCTGCGAGTGGTCCAAGGTGAGCCGTTGGATGTTGTGGGTACCGCTGAGCGGATCAAGACCTTTATGGCAGAGGCTCGAACCCAGCTGCCCCCGGGGATGGAATTTGATATCTGGTTCGACTTCTCCAAGGCCTTTGAAGGTCGCATGAACCTGCTGACTACGAATGCCCTGAGTGGTTTTGTCCTGGTATTCGTAATGCTGATGCTGTTCCTGCGCCCGGCCCTGGCAATATGGGTGACGGTGGGAATTATGGTGGCATTTCTCGGTGCCCTCTGGCTGTTGCCGATCACGGGTGTCAGCCTGAATATGCTGTCACTTTTCGCCTTCTTGTTGATTCTTGGGATTGTGGTGGACGATGCGATTATCGTGGGAGAGGCAGTACACGCAGCTCACGATCGCGGTGTCACAGGCCTGGCAGCTGCGGAGGAAGGAGTAAAGCAGGTTTCTGCTCCGGTAATTTTTGCCGTGACCTCCACCATGGTGTTCTTTATTCCCATGCTGTTTCTGCCGGGTTATACAGCACAGATGATGCTCGCTCTGCCAGTGGTGGTGTTACTGTGTCTGGCATTTTCCCTGGTGGAATCTTTGCTGATTCTGCCGGCGCATTTGGTTGGTATGAAGCCAGAGCAGCCTGCTAAGACCCGCGTGGGTATCAAACTGCAGAAACTTCGTGGGCATTTTGCCGGAGCGATGAAGACTGCCGGTGATAAGTACTACCTGCCCTTGTTGAAGAAGTCGCTCGGTAACAGCCGCAGCACGGTAATGATCTTTATATCGGCTCTCGGGCTTTCCATTAGTGTTTTTATGAGCGGTTATGTGGGTTCCTCCTTCTCGCCGCAGGTACCTTCGGATCTGTTGGAATTACGGGCCAGCATGGCCTCTGGTGAGCCCTTCCATGAAGCAGAACGGGTGATGAACCAGGTGCTGGCTGCGGCAGATAAGCTCGCGGCTGATGAGGAAATGCTGAAGCAAAATAACGGCGAGCCCTTTGTTCAAAACTCTATGGTGTTCAACTGGCGAGGCAATATCTTTGTGATATTGCAGCTGACTGACGGCGAACTGCGCGATGTAACCTCCAAAACTCTGGCATTGCGCTGGCGTCAACTCATCGGCGAAATGCCGGCCAGTGTTGAAGACTTGAATATCGATGCCACCATCAACGATGGAGGCAACGGTATGAGCCTGAACTTGAGCACCGCTTCCGGAGATATGGATGAATTGCGTGCCGCTGCGGATGCGGTAAAGGAGAAGCTCAATACCTATGCCGGTGTATATGATGTTCGTGACAACCTCACCAGTGCCCGCCGCGATATTGAAATCCAGTTGAAGCCTTATGCAACCACCATGGGTATCAATTTGGCAGATGTGGCCCGGCAGGTGCGCCAGGGTTTCTATGGTGAAGAAGTGCAGCGTATTCCCCGCGGTCGTGAAGATGTACGGGTGATGGTGCGCTATCCCCAGGAAGAGCGCGCCAGTGAGGAACAGATGGATCGGGTCCGCATTCGTACGGCGGAAGGTGAGGTGCCTTTCTCGGCCGTGGCAGATGCGGTTTATGTACCGGGTTACACCACTATTCGCCGTAATAACCGCGAGCGTACAGTGCGGGTTTTCGCCGAGATCACCCCTAATACTTCCTCTGCGCAGGAAATCCTTAAGGATATGCGCGAAACTCTGGTGCCTGAACTGAAGCGCCAGTTCCCCGGTTTTTCTTTGAGAACTGCCGGTGAAATGCAGGAAGAAGAGGAGTTTAACGGCGCTATCCTGGCTTTCTTCGTTCTATCGTTGTTTGCGATTTATGCGTTGCTGGCTATTGCCTTCCGCTCCTACTCGCAGCCGCTGCTGATTCTTACTGCAGTACCGTTCGGATTCTTTGGGGCTGTGGTTGGACACCTGTTGATGGGACATAACATCAGCATTATGTCCATGCTCGGCTTCCTGGCTGCAGCGGGGGTAGTGGTGAACGATAACCTGGTACTGATGGATCGTATCAACCAGCTGCGTGCCCAGGGCTGGGCAGTGATGGATGCGGTGGTTCAGTCGGGACGTGACCGTTTCCGGCCGATTATCTTGACCTCCATTACCACCTTTATCGGTTTAGTGCCAATCATGTTCGAGCGCTCTATCCAGGCACAGTTCCTGATCCCGATGGTGATCAGTCTCGCTTTCGGCGTATTGTTTGCTACCGCAGTAACCCTGATCCTGGTGCCAAATCTGTACAAAGTGATAGAGGTGATTCGTCCAAAAAGTAAGCGCCTGGGAGAGGGAGAGGCCCCGGTCTCACTGGAGACAGTGTGACCTGCACCACACCCACAGCAATGGTGGAAATACTCCGCCATTGCTTCTCCAGAGCATAAATGCCTAAACTAACTTCCTGCAAAATGCCGACATTCCAGTCGGCTTTTTTATGGTGTTTTTATAGGATTTATCCCCATGCGCATCCCGCGTATTTTTTCCAGTCAGCCACTGACTACACAACAGGAGGTGGAACTGGATGAGCCCGCTTCACGCCACCTGGTCAAAGTCCTGCGGCTGGGTACTGGCCACCCGCTGACGCTCTTCGATGGTCATGGAGGCGAATACAGTGCAGAGTTGATTGAAACCGGTAAGCGAGCACGGGCACGCACCGGGGAGTTTCGTGGCAAAGACCGCCAGTCTCCACTTGCCTTGACTTTGGCTATCGGTATTTCCCGTGGAGAACGCTTTGATTGGGTGGTGCAGAAGGCTACAGAGCTGGGGGTAGCGACAATCCAGCCGCTGTTTAGTGAACGCTGTGAAGTAAAATTATCTGGCGAGCGATTGCAAAAAAAGCTCAAGCATTGGCGCCAGATTTCGATTAGTGCCTGTGAGCAGTGTGAGCGAAACCTGGTTCCGGAGATTGCCGAGCCGGTAAAACTGACACAATATTTACAAGTCTCTACTCAAGAGTCATCCTCTGTGGCCAGGTTGGTGCTGCATCACCGCACCGAGTTGGATTTACGTCAGTGGCAGGCCGAGCGTGGCAAACCAGATTCTGCTTTGCTACTGGTGGGTCCTGAGGGTGGATTGTCCCAGGCAGAAATCGATATGGCCTTGGCCCAGAACTTCATGCCGCTACGTTTGGGGCCGCGGGTGATGCGTACAGAGACCGCACCTATAGCCGCACTGTCAGTGTTGCAGTTCCAATGGGGGGATTTGTAAGCGGATACCTGACGGATAAAATGAATTCAAGTGTATTCAGGGAAGGGAAAGCATGATTAAAGTGATTATATGGCTGCTGGGAATCTCAATTATCGTATTGTCTGCTGCGATTATTGCCCGCCCTAATTTGGCACGGGATCTCAGTGAGCGCTTAAATGAAACTGGTTTTGCCTTTTCCGCCTGGGCAAGAATCATTATCGGTTTAATCCTGTTGCTGATCGCAGATACCCGCCACTGGTATATCCTGTTTAATGCGCTGGGTGTGCTGGTTTTGCTCAGCGGCGCCTATATGCTGCAGATTGGTTTTGAGCGCAGCAAGGCGTTGGCGATCAAGATCTCCCATGGCAACGAAAACTTCCTGCGCATAGGTGGTATTGTCGGTGTGATACTCGGCCTGATGCTGCTCTCTGCGCGATGATTTGATGGGGTCCCATGTCTTCCACAGACTTAATTATTTTCGATTGTGACGGTGTGCTGGTAGATAGCGAGAGTATCGTCTGTCGCATACTGGCGGAGGAAATGAATAAGCTCGGAATATCCACTACCGCAGAGGAGTTGGATGAGCAGTTCAGTGGGCGGCCCGCCAAGGACTGCCTGCTGGAGATCGAGAAGCGTTACGGTGGCCCCCTGCCCGATCACTACTTTGGCAATACGGAACGCCTGATTCGTGAGGCCTTCCATGCAGAATTGCAGCCTGTAGCCGGTATTGAAGGCTTGCTCGATCAGTTGCAGAAGATAGGCTTGCGCAGCTGTGTCGCCTCCTCCGGTTCTCATAAGAAAATGCAGCTAACCCTGAATAAAACCGGGTTGTACGAGTATTTTGACGGCAGAATATTCAGCGCCGAAGATGTATCCCGTGGCAAACCATGGCCAGAGCTTTTCCTTCATGCGGCTGATACCATGGGGGTTGTCCCCGGTCGCTGCCTGGTAGTGGAGGACTCCATTTCCGGTGTCCAGGCCGCAGTGGCGGCGGGTATGCGCGTAGTGGGCTTCAGTGGCCACCCTGTACGTGCGCCTCAGCTCGAGAAGCAGGGGGCGCGGGTGGTGAGCGATATGATGGCGGTTTTGAATTTTATATGAGGGAGCCGTGCGGTCTGTAACTGCCAGCGATTGTCCCGCCTCTGCTTTGAGGATTTCAGGGCGTCTACACTGAATCTGACGTCTAGAAACCGGAAGTCCTGTTTATGGCGGGCAAATACACTTTCGTCTGCTGTTTTTCCCTACTGGTGATACTTATCGCCGGTTGCCCCGATCCCAATAAGAAATATGCGCTGAAACCCCTAACCGAGGTTCAGTCGGGTGAGAGTGAAAAGGCTGCGCGCCAAGCAGCCCCTTTTGCAGATGAACTGGTGCGCTTTCTGCGTGGGAATCCTCGAAAGGGTGGCGATACTTTTATCTTGCGCCTGGAGTTTGATCCAGGCGGTTTCGCTCCACGCATGGATAGTATTGGCGACTTGGAAGCCCTGCTGGTTATCATGCGTGACTTCCCAGACCTGCGAATCACCATCGAAGGACATACCGACAATGATGGCGACCCCAAGAAGAATCTGCATCTGTCCCAGTGGCGAGCCGATTGGGTAAGGCACTTTCTGGTGGAAAGGGGGATATCGACTGAACGTATGGAAGCCCAGGGTTATGGCGATACTGACCCGATCGCCGATAACAGCAGTAAAGAGGGGCAGAGAGAGAATCGCCGCTTGGTAATCAGGGTTTTGAATTTTGATCGGGTGCCCAGCAAGTTGCCAAGGCGCCAATAGCTTCGGCTTAATTGTTCCCTTTAAAACTAAACCCAGCGTATCGCAGCCAGGTTTAGTAATAGGTTAGGTGTCTTGATTAACCGGTAGCTTTGCTAAGCCCCTCTGCCTCATTGTTTCCTTTCTGTTCTGGTTTACTTGTAAATACCTGGCGCATTAGTTTGGCTCCCTGACGCCAGCCGAGGATACTCTGTGCGGTTAGTACACCTGAAATCATAGCGCCGGCAACACCACAGCTCATTACATCCTGGCCGGTTAGATATAAGCCTTTGAGTCGGGTTTGGGGGCGCAGCCAGCTTTGCTCGAAGCGGTTTGGGTCGTGATCAAGTCCGTAAATTTCACCTTGGGGATAAAAGCAGAAATAGTCTGTAGAGAGTGGTGTGGATAGCTCGTAATAGTCAATTTGCCCGCGCAGATGTGGGAAGTGCTTGTAAAGATGCTCCAGCAGGCGCTGGCTAAATTCTTCTTTCAAGGCTTCGTAATCATCACCCCGTTTGCCCCATGGCTTTTCATGCCACTGGGTAAACCAGTCATAGTTGGCTGGAGCCACAATTTCTATAGTGGCACGTCCCGGATAGCGTTGAGTAAAGGTAGGGTCCTTGGCCGAAGGAAAGGAGATGTAGGTTAAAGGAATATCCTTGCTGCTGTCCTGCAGGAATTCCTGCATGTCTTTCTCGTAATTATCGCTGGTGTATAGCCAGTAATTGGTTTTGGGTAGCTGTAACTCTTCCGCAGTTTTTTCCAAGCCAATATAAAGGCAGAGGTGGGACATGGAGCGGTTAACAGTTTTGAGATCGCGCGTATACCCAAGGCGCTCGCTAGCACTTTGTGGCAACAGTTTTTCAAAAGTATTGAAAACTCCGGCCCCGGAAATTACCAGTGGAGCTTCTATTTCCGTGCCATCGGACATACGAACCCCGCGGACATGGTTACCATCCAGGAGAACGGTCTCCACAGTGGCATAAGTGAAGACTTCACCACCACTGGCTTGTATTTGAGGAATAATGGTTTCGGAAATTTTACTGGCACCACCAACTGGGTAATAGCCACCATATAAGTAATGCTTGGCAATTAGTGCATGAATAATAAAACTACTCTCGGCAGGGGTCATACCGTTGTCACCCCATTGGCCTGTGAGCACTGAAATCAGTTTTTCATTTTGGGTAATCTCGCCCAGTACCTCACGGGTAGTTTTGTTCAGCCATGAGGGGTCGCGTAGCTTTCGCCACAGGCGCGCTAAAGGGGTGCACCAGGAGGGAAGAAGTTTTTCCAGTGCTAGACGCTGCATTGATTTGGCTACTTCATTGAGGCGGCCAAGGTAACGTTCGATATTTTCCCGCTCATTGGGAAAATGCTTCGTCAACTCGTCAATAAAGTTCTGGCGTCCTGCACGTAAGTCGAATTGCTCCTCGCCTATATAAATTCGGTCGTAAATTTCATCCATTGGCGCCCAATGCAGCTGGTGGCCGGAGATAAAATCAAAGATTTTACGCGTCATGGTGGGATGTTGGCCTACATCGCCGATGTAGTGCACACCAACATCCCACTCATAGCCATTGCGGTCGTAGGCATGGGTATAACCGCCTGCGGTGTAGTGCTGCTCCAACACCAGCACTTTTTTACCGGCAGCGCTAAGCATTGCTGCAGTAGTGAGGCCACCTATCCCCGAGCCTATTACCAGGGCGTCATAGGGCCCTTCCAAACGGCTTGGGCGATAGCGCCGGCCAATACGAAGGCGGCTCGGCTTAGGTGCACTGCGCTTCTTTTCGGTGGTATCGGTCATGGTGGCCTCATAGCTATTGTTGTTATTCGTTAACAATATCGCCCCCTTAACCTCTATGCAATAAGTTGCATAATGCAATTGCCTCAACTCCCTATACGAATTAGAAAAACAGCTATACACTATGTATATGAAACGAATATGGATTGTATAAATGGGTATTGTCAAAATTTCTGATGATTTACACGATGAGATTCGCAAAGCCAGTGCAACCCTGGCGCGTTCAATTAACGCTCAGGCTGAGTACTGGATAAAGATTGGCATGCTGGCTGAGCTGAACCCGGAGCTGACTTACAGCCAGTTATGTAAGAAGTTGTTGCGCACTGAGTCTTTCACTTTGGAAGAGTTGGTTCGTGAGTAATATTAAGATCAAGAGTGTAAGAGAGCAGCAGTTGATGCGTGCCTCCGGTGAATTACTCAGCCGTGTTTTTAGCATGCTTGATGATTTCGTGAAGCCGGGCATTACCACCATGGAAATTAATAATCAGGTGGAGGCGTTTATTGTTCGGGAACTAAAAGCACGGCCAGCCAGTAAAGGTCAGTACGACTACCCTTACGCTCTCAATGCTTCAGTTAATGAAGTGGTCTGTCATGGTATGCCGCGACAGGGGCAGGTGCTGCGCGATGGTGACATTTTGAATGTGGATATTACCCTGGAAAAATCGGGCTATATCGCAGACTCCAGCAAAATGTACATGATCGGCAGTGTCACTCCTATTGCGAAAAAGTTGGTACAGAGCTGCTACGAAGCTATGTGGGCAGGAATCCGTACAGTTAAGCCAGGGGCGACTCTGGGTGATATTGGTAATGCAATACAGCGCTATACGGAGCGACGGGGGTTTAGTGTGGTGCGTGAATATTGTGGGCATGGCATCGGACAGGAAATGCACGAGGAGCCGCAAGTGTTACATTATGGCCGTGCTGGCAGTGGGGCCATTCTGCAGGAGGGGATGACATTTACCATAGAGCCTATGATTAACCAGGCTAATCGAAAGACAAAGTTGAAAAAAGATGGCTGGACCGTTGTGACCAAAGACGGAAAATTATCGGCCCAGTGGGAGCATACAGTTTTGGTTACTGCGGATGGCTATGAAGTCTTGACCTTGAGAGAAGAAGAAAAAGGGCATTAGTCTACTAAATTACTATTCCCAGGTTACACATCAGTCAGGTCTTTAGTATTTTGAAAGTTCTTAATTTATGCCCCATCTTAATCTTCATAAAGTTAAAATAGGGGCTTAGATAAACTGCCCTTAGAGTATAGGGTTACGTCGATTTTTTTGCAGTTGGCTCGGTTTCGATGACAGACTCATTTTCAATCCGCTTGAGTAGCTTTTTTGGCAGATACATCTGAGTAAACAGTAAAATTTTCGCTTTTATACTCATACCAGTCTCGGCTATGAGCTGAGCTGGATAAAATATATAAAAAAATAACTAACAAACTGGATATTCTGAATTTCATGAAATATTTAAAATTGAGTGTAAATCTTTTGAGGCGTTTGCCTGATGGGATAATCAAATTATACGGGATAAATATGCTCTCAAGATAGTAACCTGGTTATCGGTCTATTTTTGAGCACTCTTTGTGTATGTTTTTTCTCCTGCTTGCTATTAGATGACATCCTGGTCGGATTACGCACTTATCCAGTTGTTGATTCGTGTACAGACAACTATTTCGTAAGTAGATATTCGTAGATACCTTATTTTCTGGATATAAGTTATCTTGGCCGTTCCTTGTTAATATAAGCTGTCTATATACAATTTTATTTAAAGATTTTAAGTGTATGTTCTAAGGCAATATTTTTGATGGTGAGTCCGTTAGCTCTGTTGTTACCGATCTACTAGTAACAATAAAACTATGTACGCGGTCATCATTATAATCTGTAAGAAGTATGTTCGTTGTTTTCCGGTAGCCCTTGGTATTAATTTACGTCAAGAATATTTTGATCTTACAATAAATTTGGGCTGTGGAAACTAGCCTTGAGTAGCTTGCGAGGTATACTGGGAAAAAGCTATCAATAGCTGAATAGGAAGCAGGGTATGTGCAGTGTTTTTGATGTAGATAGACAGGCGGAAATGGAGCGCTTTCTCGATATCTACGGTGTAGAGCATCCCGAGCGTATGATCTTTGGTCGTCGCCGCAGGCCCACCCAACAGGTATCGATTGTAACTAGCAGGCATGGTGAGCCCCAAGTGGAAAATGCGATCTGGCACTTGTATCTGGAAAAGGAAGGGGGTAGCTGGAAACCCCATAAAAAATACTGGTCGATCAATAGCAATTGGAAAAAACTGGACAGTCGCCCGGAGTATCGAAAATCCCGTTGCCTGATTCCTGCGACTGCCTGGGTGGAGAGTTTATGTGGTAAGCACCCGGTGGAATTCAGTTATGGCGAGCCCTATTTTTTCTGTGGCCTGTATAAAATCTGGGGTTCCACTTTAAGCTGCTCAATTATTACCCTGGATGCCCATTCGGCGACGAAAATCTATCATGAAAAATCTTTACCAATGATTGCTCCAAAAGATTCAGGTTTTGTAAGCAAATGGCTGAGCGGCAGTACGCATACCGACCAATTTACTGATTTTTTGCAGCCTAAGATAGAGTACGATCACTGTCAGCTGACAGTTAGGCCGGTAGCGCGGGCCACATCAACAGAATATAAAGGTGACCCTGTAATTATAAGTAAATAGATTTGCTAAATTCGACGGCAGGCTTAGTTCACTGTTGTTTGGTAACACTAACCATCTTGGTGAAATAATATATCTGTACGGATTATATATTTAACCCCACGTTCTATAGGTGTTGAGCTATGTACCCTGTGCAGTGGGTGCATTCCATGGGGAAAACAGAGGACGGACCCTGCTGGAGTGCGTACATCCACGTCTTTCATGGAACTGCCTGTAGGCTGGTGGAGGGGATCATCCCCATTGACTCTAAAGCGAGTGGCTCCACCATCGAAATCCTCGCTGAGTAGCACCAGGAAAGTCATTTCGCTAAAGCAATCCGGGTAGCCATTGGCGACCAATTGTCCATCAATAATTCTGCTGCCCGGCCAGGCACCGTCGGTATGGAATTTAAAATAATCTCCAGTCCCATAGCGATAAAAGCGAAATCGCTGATTTAGTCCCACTGGTTTGCGCCCGCCAAAATAACTTTCCGGGTCTTGCATAAAATTTTGTACACGCTGCCATACAAGGCGCTCAGTGCTCTCGTCCACAACCCAGGTCAGGTTGTCATTGTGGCGAACGTCCCTGGGCAGAGATACTGCGGCATCTGGCAAGTAACCAACGGCTTCTGTAATTTCAATCAGGCGCTGGCACTCCTCAGCAGAGAATATATTCAGCAGTTGAAAAGCACCAGGTACTTCGGGGATTTCGCGCCTTTCTATATTGGAAGGGATATGCTCTGACAGTGACGCCGGATTTTCCTGATGGGTAACCCAGGTGGGCAGGGATGGATGCTCCGCTCCTGGTTCCCTGGCAATCACATAAAATTCTTTAATCGGTAGTTTGGATAAATCCTGCGGTGTCGCTGCCGGTGTCTTTTTTAAAGTTACTGTGCTCATTACTTCAAATTCCGCTCAACATATTCTTACAGATTAATAACGGTCAATTGGGCAAATTGGCGGTGGCCGTCGATACCGCCGTGGTAACCGAAACCACTTTGCTTTGCTCCGACCCAGGGTGTGCCTCCAGCGCCTTGATTAATCCCGATCATGCCGGCTTGCAGTCGGTTACTTACTTGTACAGCATCTGCGCCGCCAAAAACCACAGCTCCGAGCCCATAGACTGAATCGTTTGCTCTTTGGATGGCGTCCTCCACATTGTTGAAGCGGTCGATTGCAACTACCGGACCGAAGGTTTCTTCATCCTCCAGCTGCATACCCGGTTGTATTCCGCTAATCACCGTGGGGGGAATAAAAGGTGGTTTTGGTGCTTTTTCTCCAAGCAGCAGCGTTGCGCCTTTTTTTAAAGCATCCTGAATATGATCGACCACTTTTTGGTGTTGGCGCTGGTTGACCAGAGGGCCAATATCGGCTTGTAGGTCCTGCCAGCCCCCGGTGTGATATTGCCGCGCGATGGAAGCCACTGCTTTTTCGAATTGATCGGTAATACTCGCATCCACATAAATACGCTCTGTGGAAGTGCACATCTGGCCTGCATTCTCGAAGCTGGAGGCCACCGCAAATTGGGCGGCTTTTTGAATATCGGCACTGGCCAATACGATCATGGGGTCGTTACCGCCGAGCTCCATCACCAGGCGTTTCAGCGCAGGAGCGGCATTAGTCATAATTTGCTGGCCGGTTGTCCGTGAGCCGGTGAAGGCGATCATATTAATATCCGACTGTACCAAGGCTTCACCGGTGTGCCTGTCTCCATGAGCAATTTGCAGGATGCCCTCGGGCAGAGTTTCATTCAGGGTTTTTACCAGGAGATCTGCTACCAGAGGAGACTCCTCTGACGGCTTGAGTATTACACTGTTACCGGCCACCAGAGCGGGTACGAGCAGGTTATTGGCCATGGCCAGTGGGTAATTCCATGGGGAAATTACGGCCACGACACCCAGCGGACGATATTGGATTTCACTGCCGCCGTTGCATTGTCCCCTTAAAGCTTTGCCGGCGTCCTCCGCCAACCAAATACCACCCTGAATAGCACCGCCGGCTTCGTAATTTGCACGTCGAGTATCCTTACCCATTTCACGGCTGATAAGTTGTGCCAGGTTACTTTGTAGTGGCTGCAATTTTTCATAGGCATGTTGCAGAGCCTGTACACGTTGCTGCAATGATTGACTGGCCCAATCAATCTGGGCTTCCCTGGCTTTGGCAACTTTCTTGGAAATGGAATCCCGGTTGCTCACTGCAACACTGCCAACCTGTTCACCGGTAAGGGGATCGATAGAAAATAGAGTTTGGGTCATACCTTGGTCTCAAATAAATACTGCGGAGTTGTGTTTTATTCACCCCGTAACTCAGTGCTCAATCGTTAAATAAGGCGATGGTGCGCAATTCAATACTAGTGCGGCGCGGGGCACCGGAACTATCAGGAAGATCAAATGCAGTGTGGGGCACACCGGTGATGGGACCCTGGTGTTCGCTATCGAATACGCGCAGCAGCAGGCCCTCCCCCGGCTGCATATCACTGAACCAGATCCAGCGGTGCTTCGGATTGGCGCTGATCACCGAGATCTGCCCCTCCCGCTCAGGGTAAATCAGGCGCATCTTGTGGAAGTCTGCCTCGCCTACACTGCGTAAATCTGCCATTGCCAAAGGTGATTCCTTCACTGTGCGCAGTAATGGCAGCCATAAATTAATGAATTTATAGCGAGGGAAATCTGCCGTATTTAATCCGTGTTCAGGTAGGGTCTGCCGGAGCTGCCTGTCTGCGGACCAAGGCGTATAATCATTGTGCACGGTCTTCACCGGAGAGCGGCGGCTGCGGCTTTGCTCGGTGGGTCCCTCTGCGGAGGGCTGTGCCCGCAGGGTGTGGTCGAAGGTGAGTACACGGGCTGCGCCCAGGCGTTTTGCGATCCAGGTTTCGATAGCCGGATACCATTCTCGGCGGATTAAATCATCGCGTTTAATTGGAGCTGTTCTATCTGCAGCGTGGTCATCCAGAGCCAACAGGGCATCGTCAAACTGGTGCAGGTCGATAGTTAGTTGTGGCTTCACCAGCTCAAACCCCTGAATATCCAAGCTGAATTTTTCCCCCATAACTTGCAGGGTGCGGCCATCCTCAATCGACATAGACTGTGGGTTTACCTGATCGAGCAGGTGGGTGGGACCAGGCCCCGCCTGCCGCTGGTCGTATACCAATTCACTATCGGTATTTGCGTAATTGATTGTCGCCTTGAGCAGCCGGCTCGGCGATGAGTGCAGAGTCGCGGTCAGCATAGTGGCTTCCTCCCAAAGGGTTGATGGCAAATACATCATGTCTTATGGGCAATGCTAGGTTCAGCTCGATACAATGAAAATCAAGTAACAGTTGTGAGTGATACAGGTTTGAGCAGAAATCATGGTATTGATCGCCTGGGCAGGCTGGAACTGAAACAGTTGCGCTTATTGCAGGCTATTTTGCGGGAGTTGAACCTGTCGCGGGTGGCAGATCAGCTAGGGGTTAGCCAGCAGACAGTTAGCGAACAGCTGAAGCGTCTGCGGGAGCTATTTGATGACCGGCTGTTCATTAGAACCAGCAATGGTGTTATTCCAACGCCCTTAGCTGAGCGCTTGGCGCCCAAGCTGGATATTATCCTTAATGATATCGCCGCTCTATTGCGCGGCGATGAATTTGCCCCTGCGGAGCATCACGGGATCTTCACCATCAGCGCCACCGACTTTGAGCAGCGAGTGGTGTTGCCGGCCCTGCTTAAGCAGTTGCGTGAGCAGGCACCGGGCCTCAAAGTGGTGGTGCTAAAGCTTGAAATTGACCGTATGGCCCAGCAGTTGCAAACCGGTGAGGTGGATCTGGTGTTCAGCACACCGGGTTTTGTGCCGGATAGCTGCCCCAGTATGTTGTTGTATCGTGAACATTACGTATGCGTATGTTGCCGGCATACAGGGGTGCAACTGGAAAGTCGAGAACCCTTGGGCTTGGACAAGCTGGCAGAGATTCCCCAACTGGTTGTGTCGCCTTCTCGTGGTGACTTGCGTGGCATGGTGGATAGCTGGTTTGAGCAGTTTGGTTTAAAGCGTAATGTTGTGTTGTCGGTTCCCTCCTTTGCCGCCGCAGCTGAATGTATCGCCTCCACAAATACAGTCGCTTTTCTGCCGTCTCGCCTGTTACCTGATCCGCGCCTGCATACCTTACCGATTAGTGAGCAGCCACCTGGCTTTGATGTGGTCGCCGCCTGGCACACTCGCAGTGGGCAGGATCCATTACACAAGTGGGTAAGGCAACTGTTAGCCGGGCAATTTACACCGTAAGCCGCCGTGAAATAGTGCCGCCCGAGGGTCTTAATACCGGCCCGGCCAATGTGAGATCACTTGCTACACTGGGGTTGGCAATTACCCGGGGGTGGGGATCATGAGAATTGGGATATTGTACTTGGCTTTCCATAGCGTCTTAGTCTCTGCCCATAGCGATGGAGCCCACACCGACTTCGCCGCAAATATAGACCTCCCCGCCCTCTTTAACCGGGAAGCACTGGTGGAAGATATCCGTGCAGTGGATTGTACTTTGTCGGAGGGTAGCAAATCCCGCTGCTGGCAGCTTAAGTTGAAAGCCGCACCTCGTCACCATATGGGTCCCTGGTGCCCCAGAACAATTCGAGATCCGATCACGGCAAGTGGCATGATGTTCATCAAGCAGCAGGTTGTCGCCACCGACGGCCCCTTCGTAAAAAATGCCGCTGAGTTTTTCTCCGATCCCAAATGGGTTTTGTATAACGAGAAGACCGGGCGGGTAAAGGTGACTGATACCAAGAGGGCCTGTGAGCTGGTAGCAAGGCCGGATGTAGCTCCGGAGTTTAATAATTATTGCGTGGAGTGTCTGGCCAGCTATTTGGGTGATAATTTCTATACGACCTACCTGATTCCCATAAAGCCGCTTACAGCAAAATCCCCGCAAAGTTCTAATGACCACTCCGGTTACGGAGTGGCATTCAATGGGGTTAAATTTGATATCAGTGCCCCGGTAGGCGCGATTTTAGGAGCGCATACCCTGGCGCCTGTAGATGCCTGTGGTGGGCATGTTAATCCCCATGTGGGCTACCACTACCACGCAGCGCTCGGTTGTAGTCAGGCCTATCCGTCGGCAGCGAGCCATGCACCAATAATCGGCATCGCGATCGATGGCTACCTGATTTATGCAAGGGAAAATACCGATGGCAGGGAGCCAAAAGATCTGGATGAATGCCGTGGCCACGAGTTTGCCAATCTTGGATATCACTATCACGTCAATCTCGCAGTGGAAAACGATATCCTGCACTGCCTAAAGGGAGAGAGGGGTTGTGCGCTGGGCAAAAACCAGAGCCAGTGCAATTTTTCCGGCAGTAGGGCCTCAAAACTACAGAAACCTGAATAGAGCTCAACATCAAAAATTACTATGAATGTTTGAAATGCTGCACCAAAATCGGGCAGCTTATAAACCTGAAACTTTTACTTCCTACCCTCCTTCAATGGAAATACCATCGCCCGTAAAGATACGCTACTTTCTCCTCAGGGCTTGATCTGACCCAAAGGTATCGAGCCAGGTCAGGGGCATAATCCTCCTTTTTCTTCCACTGATGATGAACCACTTGGAAACCGGTACTCAATTTATGCATCACAGCACCAATATTTACCTGATAAGAATGGTTGAATCCCTCGGCTTGCTGGTTCGAAAGCGCCTGTGGATGCAGATCTTGGTAGCTATGGTTCTGGGATTGGGGGTGGGCCTACTGCTTTCCCCGGAAGGTGCAGCCCTGGTGAATCAGGATCTCAGTGTAGTGTTGGCCAGCTGGTTCAAGCTGCCCGGCGCACTATTCCTGAATATGATTCAGATGGTGGTTATTCCCCTGATTGTTTCATCTATCATCCTCGGGCTTTGTGGTAGCGGCAATGTGAGCCAGCTAAAGCGGGTGGGTTTACGCATTGCGCCCTATTTTATTGCCACAACCACAGTTGCCGTTATTATCGGCATTCTATTGGTCCAGTTGATTCAACCTGGAAACTATATTGATGAATCGTTGCTCACTGCAGCAACCGAACTACCCGGAACTACTGCTCCTCAGTTACTGGAACCAAAACCCCTGCCCGAGCGCATTGCCGAGCTGATACCAGCCAACCTGAACCAAAGCATTGCCATGCGTAATATGTTGCAGCTGGTGGTCTACGCCATCTTTACTGGCGTGGCTGTGATGCTGCTGCCACAGAAGCAGCGTGAGACGGCAGTTTACGCCTTTGGTATCGTCCAGGAGATTGCCCTGAAGATAGTCGGCTGGGCCATGTTATTTGCGCCCCTTGCCGTATTTGGTTTATTGGCGGATATCGCCATTCGTGTTGGCTTGACCGCAATTCTTGGGATGTCGGTCTATGTTGGCACGGTAATTCTAGGGTTGCTGATCCTATTGATGTTTTACCTGGTAATTGTCTCTCTGGTTTCCCCGGCCGGACCGCTGAGATTCCTTCAGCGTATTAGCGGTGTACAACTTCTCGCATTTTCTACTTCCAGTTCTGCGGCAGTGATGCCGTTATCTATGCGAACTGCGGAGAGCTCCCTTGGAGTGAAACCCTCAATCGCTAAATTTATTGTGCCGCTGGGCGCTACAGTGAATATGGACGGTACCGCACTCTATCAGGTAATAGCGGCAGTATTCCTGACCCAGGTATACGGAATTGATCTCAGCACTGCCCAATTGGTGGGGCTGACTGTAACTACTGTAGGTGCCTCCATCGGCTCGCCCAGTACGCCGGGTGTGGGCATTGTTATTCTCGCGACTATCCTCGCTGGGATTGGCGTACCTCCAGAGGGGATTGCCTTGATTATTGGTGTGGATAGGATTCTGGATATGTGCCGGACTGCGGTGAATGTCACTGGTGACCTGACTGCCTGCCTGGTTATGGATAAGCTTTTGGGTAGCGATAACCTGGAGGAAGTGACTACTCAGGTGGCTTGAGATACCTCATTAAATGGGGGGGATTTATTCAGGTGTGAAGGGATTGGAGATTACAAAGCAGCAGGCAAAAAATTTACCTGCTGCTTAGTATGAAAGGGGCTCTTATTTTAAACAGGTTGGTGATGCTTTACCGAAGAAATTCCCCTGCCAAACGTTTGATCCGGTGCAGTCCGGATCAAAGTCATCCCTTAAATCATCACCAAAGTTATCAAATGCAAAATTCCCAATAATAAAGTTATTGATACTATCTACCCTGCTAACAACTATACCAGCTGGGTCAAGTGATCCTGCACCATTATTTGTTACAGTGTTTTGAATAACATAGTTGCCTGACCCACCCAGAAACTCAATACCATCATCTACATTGTCTGATACGTGATTTTGTGTAACCAAGGCAAACTGCTCCTCCAGCTCAATCCCATCACTGCCGTTATTAGTCAGGGTGTTTCCTATGATTGAGGCGTAATCCCCATCAACCTCAACACCATCCTGACCGCTTCCACTAATATGGTTGTAACTGACGTTTACATATTCACCGTCAATTTCGACACCCTCATCTCCAGCGCCTTCGATAGTATTGTGAACGATGGTGGTGTAATCACCATTTGCGTCTACTCCATCACCAATAATGGCCAACCCCTGACCGATAATCAGATTTTCATAAATGTTATTGAAATCGCTCTCGGCAAGTACGCCATCATCTTCGAAATCTGTAATCTCCATATCGAAAATACTGTGAGAGCCCGATCCTACTGCATGGATGCCATCGGGGCAGCTATTTATACTGCCACCGTGAATTGAGCCGGAAGCTCCCTCCATACGGACACCGGCCCATTCATCTTGATCGGCTGGGTTATAAGTACAATTCAGTTCAAAGCCATTCATAGAAAGGCTTCCGCCTGGGCCATTAATGGTAATAGCAACAGGGTGGTCCTCCGTGAGAGCACAAGTTAAATTTTCAGACAGAGTGGTGGGTTCGTTGATCACTGCGTAGCAATCAACAGCTAAGCTAACAGAAGGAAATGAAATAACTAGAATATAAATTAATAATGTAGAAATTGAATTTGAGAAAAGCTTTACCATTTTGAACTCCTTTGTATCCATGAAAAAATAAAGTGCTACTAAATGTAAAAAATCATAGGTTATTCTAGGTGTTAAAAATAATAGCAACTATGGTTGTGCAGAAACTTGGCGCTGAGAATGGCTATTCGAAACTATGTTATTAATAACGCCAGGCTGGCTTTAAATGTTGGGATATGTTTAGGTTTAAGGGAGTTATTTTTTAATAATTAAAGAAGACGAGGGAGTCGGTTAATGATAACCTGTCAATAGTGTTTTATAGGAGGCGTCCTTTAAATAATAATATGATATACTCAACGTTTTCTAATTGTTTAAAGGCAATGCCCACCATCAATAATAAGGTGTGAATTTCGCAAGCCAATTGAATCGCTAGAGGCCATAAATGCAATGGCGGGAACAATATCGTCCACATTAAGGGTTCGCCCTAGTGCTGTTGCCTCCATAGTTTTAATGAGTCCTGCAATTTCATTATCGTTCATGCCCGCCTTTTTTTGGATTTCTGTCATCGTGATGCTTGGACGAATGCTATTGATACGTATACCTCTATCCGCCAATTCAACATTCAGTACAGTTGCAAACCCCTCTATGGCTGCCTTACTGGCGCCATAGATTGAAGATTGTAAGAAAGCTTTATGAATAGCAATACTTGAAATCATTACAATGCTTGAGGGGTTTTTTAGAACAGGAAGCAATTTTTGAATGGTGAAGAACTGTCCTTTCACATTGATGTTGAATGTTGAATCAAACAACTCTTCATCGCTTTCTTCAAATGTTCCTCGAAGGAATATTCCTGCATTTAATATTAGGGCATCGAGATAAATATTTTTACCTTTAAGTTGATTTGCCATCCTATGGATATGATCCATTTTCCCAATATTGCAAAGTATAGGGAGTAACATGTTGCCGTTAGGAGTATTCTTAGTAAGTTCCTTGTGAGTAAAATCTAATTTTTCTTTACTGCGCCCAGTAATAATGACGCGATAGCCATTGGTTAAAAAATGTCTGGCAGCGGCAAGTCCGATACCAGAAGTTGCACCAGTAACCAAGTATGTTTTATATTCTTCAGGCATGTATTAATACTCTGAAATTAATATTCCTTGGTGAAAGTAGACTAATTTTAAAAAATCAGTTGAGATATTAATTCTTGTTCGAGCATCGAAATATTTCCTGGTAGTGGGTGGGACAGTAATCTATTGACCTTTTTATACCGTTTCTTAAGATAAAATATCATTTTCTGTTAAGTGCATATCGTCTACTGCAGATTCAATGGGTTCATAGCAGTTGTGAGTGATTGGGCTCAGGCCATGAACACAACCCCAAAAAAGACTCAAAGCTTTTTGGACATCTGAATGCTTAGCGATTTCTATACACCCTTTTTGTATTTGATTAAAAGATATATCTTTGGGCAAGGCTATAGTGTTTATTGCCAATGGATCAGTGTGAATTTTTTCGCGGTCTACTTGAATTAATTTATCTTCAGCATCTGAAAAAGTTTTAGCTAAAATCTGTATTGCTGTGTCATGACCTGCCCCAATATCCGCTTCCCCTTGATAAACTGCCTTTGCGGCCAAATCGTGCCCTCCCGCGAAGATTGAATGCTTGAAGTGTAGAAATGGATGGATATTAAGTCTCTTGAGGTGGGCCGCTGGAATCAAAAAACTGGATGTAGAAAATCTATCTCCATAAGCAATTTTATACTTTCCTGGACTTTTCTTTAAGTCAGATAAGGATTTTATGCCGGTTTCCTTATTTACATAAATTTGAGAATAATAATAGGTATCGGTTTTCCCATTTACTGGACGGTATGCTGCACAGGCAGGAATTATATGATTATTCTTTTTATGAGCAAAAATATATTCAACAGGTTTCATCAGGGCAATTTGGGAGTGATCGTTGCAAATGTCATCATATTGCTCGGGAACAGTCATTCCGTCTCTTACATTTATGTGAACTTTTTCGGTTGTATTTTCTGACAGCCAAAGAGACAGTTTCTCAGCAAATAGTTTTATGGCGGTACGTATTTCCGAAGGAGTGATTCCCTGGGGGATATCATGGTAGTAAGTAAGATTTAAATTAGTCATAAAAACCCACTTAAAGTGCTGTATATCTGCTAAATATAGATGTTTTGTTTGTTTTGACTTGTTGTCTAAGCCTAATTAATTATTCGGCAGTCAAACCCACATCTAATAAATGTGCGTTGATCTTTGAGAAGAATAGTCTCTTTTTCCTCCAAAGTGGCTTTTCCGCTTGTCAGTCAGGTTATGCTGTATTGATATTATGCCTTTATATCAATTACTTTTACTGGTTCTAAAAAATTTTATGGTGTATTCTTGAGTATATCCAAGGTCTTGGTGTCGCATTTACCACCGTAGTATTTTTCCAATACTTTCATAAAAATACTGTTGCCCTCTTCGGCAATATAAAACAGGGTCATGGATGATTTTAGTTTTATATCATCTGGAGATCCAAAGATATCGTGAGCGCTGCGATCGTGGATATCGAGTAGTGCGTGACAGCAGGATTTCAGCCTCTGCCCAAGCGTGGGCTGGGCTAAATAAGCCTTTGCCTCCTTCAGATTCTTGATTCCATATTTTTGAGCCATGGAGCTGTGCCCAAGGCCGACAACTTGTGGAAATATGTACCACATCCAATGAGATCGCTTTTTTCCATTCTTTAACTCTAAAAGTGCATCTTCATAAGAGTGTTCTTGCGCTTTAATAAAACGCTCTAAATCAAAATTTTCTTTCACTTAAGTCATCCAGCACTGGTAAAGTCATGGTTGAATTCCAGAATAGCAAGGGTGGGGAAATGAATAATTCTGAAAGCTAGATGATTATTTTAGATCAGGGGGGAAATATTTTACAATATATCTGAGAAGGCAATAAAAGCCCTCGTCGATGAGGGCTTTCTATCTTAATTATTTGGAAGCAGTGCTCGAATATCATCTGGCACGGGAATCGATTTTCCGGTTCTGTGGTCCACCCAGACGATTTTAGCTTCACCGGTGGTGTAAAGGTTGTCGGTATTATCTGCTTCTCTAATTTCGTAGTAGCTATTGAAGCTACTGCGCCCTGGAACACCACCATACATAGTTACAATAACTTTGGCGGGAAATACTAATGGTAAATGGAAGTTAGCTGTTGCATTTAGCAATACAGGACCATCACCAATATTCCCACCTACGCTATCAGATCGATTTATAGTTTCTAGCCAACTGCAGCGGCATTGTTCAAAGTAGGTGAAATATGTGGCGTTATTAATATGTCCTAATGCATCCATATCCCCCCAGCGTACAGCTAAGTTTTCCTGGTATAAAAGATTGCGGAGTGTTTCACTCATTTTTTTCACTTCATTCAACTTTCTAATGAAGATAAGTTTAACTGGCAATTTTTCATGTTGATAGCTTGATTGTTTATGTTTTTAAGACTTAGTGACTGTTAATACAAGTTACCATCAATGGTCGACTACGAGCCCTCTCGATTTACAGGCTTATTTTCTGCATTTTATGGTTCTACAGTGTTTTTCATTGTCAAAATTCAATGGCAGTGAGATATAGAAGTGACAATTTACCCATTAATTATGACATACAGGTAAGTTAGTGGCCTGGCACTAGGTGAGAAAAACAGAGGCGCTTTTGTGAGCAAGGTAATGGTTACAGAAAAGCCAAATTTTGAGGCTACAAGTTTGACCGCTAAATTTTATCAAATATCCTTGTATAGCTAGTTATTTTATAACAGGGCATAGACCTTCAGATATGATTAATTAATGATTATAAAATCAGAAAATAATTCGGGTGTAGTGTCAAGTTACTACGTTGAATAAGCTATTTTTACTGTTATATCTTTAGTTTATTATTTTGGAAATTCCTTTAGATTTATTTTATGGAGTGTCAGCCACAACTTATCAATACAAGAATATTGATTGCTAACGATACCTGTGACTCTGTGTCCGTAACTTGAAAGAATGCATAGGGTCTGAGTTGGTGGGCAGGTTTTTCCTTGCGATCATCTAAGAGGTGGTGCTTAGATATAGCGTAATCGAAACAGCCAGTAGGTTCTTACCCAATGCAGTAGTCTGATGATACCGGAGCACTGATACGAGCTTTTCATTCGGCATAAAAAAAGCCCCATCCTTGCGGATGAGGCTTTTTAATATGGTGCCCGGAGGCGGAATCGAACCACCGACACGGGGATTTTCAATCCCCTGCTCTACCGACTGAGCTATCCGGGCTTTTGCGATCTTGCTGGGCTTCCCCTGCGTCGCGAGGCGCGTATTAAAGCCCTTCCCTGAGGCAGAGTCAACCCCTTGATTGTAAAAAGTTTTTCTTCTTTGCCGGGGGCTGTTTACAGGACCTTGTTACTGCTGTTCTGGGGGTACGTAACCATCGGCTGCGTCGTATTCTTCACCGCTCAGGAACTTCATCATCTGCTCGCTCAAATAGGCGCGGCTGGAAGGTTCCATCATGTTGAGGTGCTTCTCGTTGATCAGCATGGTTTGGTGTGACATCCATTCCTGCCAGGCTTTTTTGGAGACATGTTCGAAAATGTCCACGCCTTTGGGGCCGGGAAAAGGCGGTGCGTCCAGGCCTTCCAATTCCTCTTGGTACTTGCGGCAGAATACGGTTCTGGACATGGACTCCTCCTGGTTTTTAGTCGGCCGTCGTTGGGGCGAGCAGCGGCGCCTGCAGCGCCAGTAATTGTTTTGCCAGCTTTACGATCGGGGCGGGTAGCCCCAGTTCCTGGGCCGCGCGGGCGCGGTTTAGACGCCGCAGTTTATACCAGCCAGCGCCGTTCTCCGCTACCTGTGTGGTGACTTTGTCGAGCTGTACCCATACAGGGGAAATATCCAGGTGAAAATGGGTAAAGGTATGGCGCAGTGCCGGCAGCGTTTGTATTTCACTGGCGCGCCAGCGCTGTTGCCTGAGCCAGGCCTTGGCATCTTCTGCCTGGGGAGGGCACCATAGGCCGCCCCAGATTCCAGTAGCGGGGCGCTGCTCCAGATAAATCTCACCTTCGTACTCCAGCAGTAGCATTGTGGCGCTGCGCACCGGTTTTTCTTTGCGCGGCTTTCTGCCGGGGTAATCTTGAGGATTGCCCTGGGCGTGGGCCACGCAGGATTTTTTTAGTGGGCAGTCGCTACAGCTGGGCTTGGAACGGGTGCACAGGGTAGCACCCAGGTCCATCATGACCTGGGTGTAGTCGTTGACACGCTTATTCGGGGTATAAATCTCGGCCATTTCCCACAGCTTGTTGGCTACCGCAGTCTGTCCCGGCCAGCCTGCCACGGCGTGAAAGCGGGCCAGTACCCGTTTTACGTTGCCATCCAGGATTGGTGCCCTGAGCCCCATGCTGATACTGGCGATAGCGCCGGCAGTGGAGCGGCCGATACCGCTCAGCTCGATGAGTGCTTCTACATCCTGTGGAAATTCCCCATCGTACTCTTGCAAAACTGTCTGCGCACATTTGTGCAAGTTGCGCGCGCGGGCGTAGTAACCGAGGCCGCTCCAGTGGGCCAGTACCTTATCCAGCGGCGCAACGGCGAGACTTTCCAGGGTGGGGAAGCTCCGCATAAAGCGCTCGAAATAGGGGACTACAGCGCTTACCTGGGTTTGTTGCAGCATGATCTCGGAAACCCATACGCGGTAGGGGTTGATATCCTGCTGCCAGGGCAGGTCCTTACGCCCGTGTTTATCGAACCACTTGAGAACGGCATTTTGGAACTGCTTTGGAGTCATGAAGGTACTGCGAGGTTGCTGGCGTGGGATATTGGGGCCGGAGTTGCGCACCGGGCGGGGCCCGGTGCGGCTATGATCAACGGCCGAAGAGATTTTTCAATTTTTCTTTCAGTTCGTCGACCTTTTCTTCCATCTTATTGCCATATTTTTTTCTGGCTCTGTATTTCAGCTCCTCGCGTATCAGGTCGCCCATGCAGCGGAAGGGCAGTGGGCGGTTGCCTCGGCACTAGTTTTTCACGGTGCAGTCATCAGACCTGAATGCCCTCTTCCACCACATAGAAATAGGCCACAAAACGATAATTGGTGGCAGCCAGGCCGTAGTTATGGTTTGCCGTTTCCAGCTGCTCGGGCAGAACCACAAAATTGGGGCCGTAGTTTCTTACCCCATGAGGACCCGGTTTGTGAGTCCAGATACCGGTTTTCGGGTCCCGCCGGTACCAGTGGTGATCGGTTGCGGACTTATACAGGGCAACGCAGTAGCAACCCTCTGAAAAAGGCGGTGGCTTGTTTGCTGGGGCGTTGGCCACATAGGCCATACCATCGCGCTTGGCTCCCTCAATCAGGCTGGCATCTTCCAAAGTTGCGACATAGCCGGCGTTGGAGCCGGGATTGGGCTTGCCCGAGTTTGGGGCCTCGCAGTTCGCAGCCCAGGCGTAGCAGTTAACGCGGTCATTACCCCACTCTATCTCATCAGGCTTGTGGTGCTTGGTAGCAGTGGCCAGCCTCGCGATTACCTGCTTGGAGTTATTGTCTTTCTCTCGGACCATTATTGGCATTTTGTTATTCCCTTTATCTGACCAATTGATTTCGTTGAGATCGGGCTGATATTGGGAAAAGAATGTGTAAACAGTAGGGAAGTTGAGGTGTGGTAGGAAAAAAATCTAAGCAGCCTGCAACAATGCTGCCCTCTGAGTGGAATCTTGAAACTAATTTGGAGTTGGAGGTAGTGAGAGCTTGAGTGGAGTGGGATAGTGGGACCGGAGTTGCGCACCGGGCGAGGCCCGGTGCGGCTCTGATCAACGGCCGAAGAGATTTTTCAATTTTTCTTTCAGCTCATCGACTTTTTCTTCTACCTTATCACCATATTTTTTCTTGGCTTTGTATTTCAGTTCCTCACGTACCAGGTCGTCGAGGCGGCGGCTGTCGGGTTTACAAGTGCCTGGGCCTACATCATCGAAGTCGCCCTTGCAGCGTAAAGGCAACGGGCGGTTCCGCCAGCGCTTGTTCCTCACTGTACAGCCGTCGGCGGAGGTGCTCTCGCCGACCAGGGCGAGGCCGAGAGCGAAGTCGAAGTCCTGTTTTTGTAAATCTATCTCGCCATCACCTGTCATGGCGATATTCTCGATTCCTGCAAGGATTTCGGTCACCTTCACTTCATCGCCTTTCACGGCGATAGTAGCGCGCACATCCTGCAGGCCAGTCTGTGCTGGCCAGTCTCTGTCTGGCAGAGGCGTGTTTTCCGCATAACTAAATAGCTGGCACATACTCTTTTCAAGGTTGAATGGGGCTATGGAGAGCTCCTTGCTGGAAATATTAACGGCTGCGACCAGGTTTTTTTGCAGATCTTCGGAGGTTTTTCCTTTAGTGCGACCATCCCAATTGACACTGGCTTCACCGGCTACCTGCACTTTCTCACTGGGGAACAGCGCTTTCTGTACCTTGCCGATATCCACATTGCTGAGGCCGCCACGTACCTGGCCTTCAGCCGTTTGGGCACGGGCGTTGAACTGCCCATTGCTATTGAGCTGTCCACCATAGATGTCTGCGCTGAGTTTTTGCAGTTGGTAGAGGCCGTTATCCACGGTGAGTTGTATTTCCGGACTGTCCAGTTGCAGGTCCGCTGCCAGTAGCTGGTCCAGGGTCACATTGATATTGGCATTAAAGCCGCGCAGTGCACTGAGAGGCAGAGGCTCTGCAGGTACCGGCTGGGCTGATAACTGCTGTTCATTAGTTTTGTGCTTCTCTTCCGCCTGCGGTGGTTTTGCTGTTTCAGGTGCGGTTTGAGTGTGTGCAGTCTGTTCGTCTTGAGCCGTTACTTCGGAGGAGGGGGCGGTTTCCCCCTTCTTTTCTTCCTTTTCTTTGGAAGGAGGCAGGTAGCTATCCAAATTGAAAGCGCCGCCGCGCAGGCTCAGATCCAGCCCAGGCATCTCCGCGTTGCGCAGCTGGGCATTGCCGCTGAAGGTCGTGTTGTCGAGCTGCAGTTGCAGTGGAGTCAGATCGAGTTTCTGCTCAGTGCCTTCGAGGCTGGCTTCAATATTCAACTTCTGTAATACAGCGCTATCACGAGTAATCACTTCGGTGCCGGTCAGCTCAAGCCAGGGGCGCAGGGGGTCGGCACTGGCATTTAGATTCATCTGTATGCGCCAGGGCTGGTTGTTGTTGTCACGACGTACGTAACCGCGCAAGTGAATCGTGGCTTTGGCACTGTTATCGGCAGTAAAGGTCAGCTGTAGGGGTTGTAGGCGCAGGCCGTTGAGGCCTTCATCCAGGGCCAGGGTGCTGTCTAATGTCAGATTGAGGGGGTGACGCAGGTCACTGCCGCTTATGCTGGCATCGGCACGCAGTTGCCCAGGTTCGCCGCCTGGCACCAGGTTGTCGGCTATCACGCGCAGGTCTTCGACCTTGTAGGCTTTTCCGGTGCGGGCGTCACTGTAAGATATCAGGCCATTTTCAATACGCAGCTTGTCCAGGCTAAGCTGCACTTGTTGCTCGGCGGGCTCTTCTGTCTCCCTGGGGATTTCCAGTTTGGGAGGTTGCTTGCTCTGGGCCTCCAGGGCTTCACTGATCAGCTCCCAGTTACCGCGCCCTTCCTTGTCAACGGTGAGTTCAATCTGTGGCGCCAGCAGTACGATCTCTTGAGCCTGCACGCGGCGCTGTAGCAGTGGCCTGAGGGCGACACCTATGGCGATTTTATCGGCGCGCACCAGGGTTTCTTTGGGCAGCTGTAGCGGTGCCAGTGCCACATCGCGCAGCTGCAGGCCAACCTGTGGCCACAACTGCCAGCCGATATCACCTTCCAATTGCAGGGAGATCCCCTGCTTGGCGGCGAGCTTTTCCAGCTGTGGTTTGTACTGGTTTACGTCGAGGCCGGCCAGCAGCCAGGCGACAGCACCGGCGAGCAGCAGGAAAACGACCAATAGAGCGATAAAAGTGCGCTTGATCCAGGCCATGGAGTGGATTGTCCCTGTTTATTCCGTAGAAGGTTTGTCGTGCAGATACACATCAGACGCCGCGGTGCGACTCGATGTTCCCGCACACTTCTATAAAGAGGTTATGCGGGAAGTGTAGGAGATGCAGCCCCGCGGAGCTGGGCGCGCCGCGGGGCTCATTGAAGCAGTTGTGCTTTAGAAAATAAACCGTACGCCCGCTTCGATGCTGCGGCCGGGTGCCGGGGCATAGTCGCGTAGCAGTGAGGTGGAATTGCGGATTTCCTCGTCCAGCAGGTTGCGCGCACTGGCAAAGAGTACCGCGTTGCTGCCGCCGATATTGAGGCTGTACTCGGCGCTCAGGTCCATGCGGGTATAGCCGTCGGTTTCTTCTTCGTAGGCGCCGGCGCGATCCTGGTCCGCAGCTTCGACTGTGCGCCATTCCCAACCCCACTGGTCGTAATCGGCACCCAGGGCCACGCCCATCCGAAGCGGTGGCATACGCGGTACATCAGAGCTTTCACCGATGATCGCATCATCGAAGCTAGCGCGCACCATGTCGCCAAACAGCGTGATATAGTGGCCGCCCTGCAAGGGGAAGGTCACTGAGGCCTCGGCTCCATAGAAAGTCGCATCGCGGTTGGCATAGGCATAGACCGGCAACTCCTCTTCCTCGCCGCCGGTGTTCTGCGCGTAGATGTAGTCACTGATCTGGTTGTAGAAAACGCTGGCCTCAATGCGCGCAGCGTGCCAGCCGCTAGCCGCTTCGTTGTGGTGGTGATAACCCAACTCCAAGTTGACGCCGCTCTCTTTGTCCAGCTCGCTGTTGCCTAATAGATAGCGGGATTCCGCCAGGTGCGCGCCATCGGCAAAGAGTTCCTCGGCCACGGGGGCACGTTCGGAATGGGTGGCGCCGAAGCTGAGATGCTGGTGCTCGGCGAGGAAATACTGCAGTGTGGCGCTGGCGCCGATCAAATTGTAATCGCGGTCGTTGCCAATTTCTGGGTCTATATCCACTCTCTCCAACCGGGCGCCCAGATCTAAGTGCCAGCTACTCCATTGGCGCTCCTTCATAGTAAAGAAGCCGGCACTGCGGGTACGTGAGGGCTGGATAAAGGCTTCGTCACCCACTGCGGCAAAGTCTTTGTCGGTCAATTGCAGGCCGTAGGCACCGCGCCAGCCGTTGCCGGCATCGTGGGTTATTTCAACCCGGCTCTCCCAGGCCTCATTGGTGAAGCGTGTGCCCGGATTTCCGGCATCCAGCTCCACATGCTCATAATCGTTGTAGCCGATACGCAGGCTCAGTTTGTCCCAGTAATCGCCATCGAAGCGGTGCTCGCCTTTCAGGTCATAGCGGGTTTGCACCAGGTCGATGCGTACCGCATCGACCTCACCGGCCTCGGCGTGCTCCTCGTGTTCATCGTGGTCGTCGTGGTCTTCACCCGCGTGGTCCTCATCTTCGTGGTGGTGCTCATGAGTGCCCAAGGGGATGCCGTAATTGTTTTCCAGCCGGTTTACAGAGAAGCCAATAAAGCCGCTGTCGGTGATCCAGGAAACCCCTCCGCTATAGCTGTGGGCGCGGGCATTGGTATTGCCCACGAAGCCATCGGTGTTGAACTCGTCCTCGTGCTCACCTTCTTCGCCGGCGTGCTCTTCATGTTCGTCGTGTTCTTCATGCTCAACGATGGCCAGGCCCGGGATTTCGGTATTGTCGTTTTCCCGATAAACCCCGTCTACATACCACGCCAGCTGCCCAGCACCACCGGTGAAACGAAATACTGAGGCGTCCTGGCCGTCGGCGGTGTTGTGGCGCAGCTCAACTGCGCCCTCCACTTTCTCTGGCACGGCAGTGGGGATACGTCCGTCGATGATGTTCACGACCCCTCCCACGGCACCGCTGCCGTAGCGCAGGGCGGCGGGACCGCGCAGTATTTCGATGCGTTCCGCAAGCAGTGGCTCGATACTGGCGGCGTGATCGGCGCTGGTGTTGGAAGCGTCGGATACATCCAGGTTATCGCTCAAGATCTTTACACGGTTGGCACTCTGGCCGCGGATAACCGGCAGCCCCACGCCACTGCCGAAGGAGGCATTGGCTACACCGGGTTGGTCTTGCAAAGTTTGGCCCAGGGTTGCCGCGGCGGATTTGCGCAATGCGTCCCCGGAGAGAATAGAAACCGGAGCTGCCACTGCGTCGGCGGGCTTATCCAGCGGCGAGACGGTGACATTGACCTCTTCCAGGGTCGAGTTGTTTTCAGCGGCGTAAATAGCGGGCGCGGCCAGGCTGGCAATGGCCAGGGCCAGAGTATTGAACTTAATCATTGGTTGTTTTCCTGTCACAGGCGGACAATGCCACACGCGCTCCAGCGTGGGCATTCACTAAAAAATTATCGGTTCTTGGGTATTAACTGAGTGACAGGGGGAAGGGAGGGGCGCGCGCACTCTGGCGCTCTGGCTGGCAATTGTGGGCTGTTGGCGCAGAGGGCCGTTCGTAGTGACTTTGGGGCTCAGCCTGTACGAGCAATGGCTCGCTGCCGAGTGCTGCAGGTGAATGCATACAGCACAGGTCACACATCTCCACCTGGGTGTTGCCCAGGTGGAAGTGCTCCGCCCACAGCGGCTGAGCTGCTACTACGGCGAGTAACAGAAACAGGCTGGCCCAGTAATGGGATTTTCGGCGCTTTAGAGTAACCATACCGCGCATGATATGTAGTTGTGATTATGAATCAAGTTTCATCTGACACTAGCGGACCACAGGGGGTGTCATTCATCCTATAATTTGCGCCCTCTGTCTTATCGTGCAAATAAGGATCGCTTTCGATGCGTACAGCTAGCGTCACTCGTGACACCTTGGAAACCAAGATTCAAGTCAGCGTTAATCTGGATGGCCAGGGCCATGGCCAGTTCGCGACTGGGGTTCCCTTCCTTGAGCATATGCTTGATCAAATTGCCCGCCACGGCATGATCGACATGGACATTAGCTGCGACGGCGATATTCATATTGACGACCACCATACGGTGGAAGATATCGGCATTACCCTTGGCAAAGCCATTACCCAAGCATTGGGAGACAAGAAGGGCATGACCCGGTATGGCCATAGCTATGTGCCTTTGGATGAGGCCCTCTCCAGGGTGGTGATTGATTTCTCAGGGCGCCCAGGCCTGGTGATGGAAGTGCCTTTTACTCAAAAGCGTATCGGCAATTTCGATACCGAACTGTTTTTTGAATTCTTCCAGGGCTTCGTCAATCATGCCCTGGTGACGGTGCATATCGATTGCCTGCGCGGCCATAACGCCCACCACCAGGTAGAGACTGTATTCAAAGCCTTCGGCCGCGCCCTGCGTATGGCACTAACCCCGGACCCGCGTATGGCCGGCACCATGCCTTCCACCAAAGGAGTCTTGTGATGGGTAAGGTCGCAGTACTCGATTACGGTATGGGCAACCTGCACTCGGTTGCCAGCGCTTTGAATAAAGTGGCTCCGGAGGTCGAGGTTGTGTTGGCGCAAACTCCTCAGCAGGCTGAGGGCGCAGAACGCATATTAGTCCCTGGAGTCGGTGCCATTCGCGATTGCATGGCAGGGTTTGTTGAAGCGGGCTTTGCCCCGCTACTCAAAGATGCTATTGCCGCCGATATCCCGATACTGGGAATCTGCGTGGGTATGCAAATTATGATGCGCCACAGCGAGGAGAATAGTGGGATTGATTGCTTGGATATCTTTCCGCAGCCCGTAAAATTTTTTACTAGCGACCTTTTAACGGTGAAGGGCAGCGAGCGTTTGAAAGTACCACATATGGGCTGGAATAAGGTGCGGCAAACCCGTGAACACCCTCTTTGGGGGGGCATTGCTGATGGTAGCCGTTTTTATTTTGTGCACAGCTACTATGTTCCGGCAATAGACAATGATGAGATAGCGGGTGAGACGCAGTATGGCCTCCCACTAGCTGCGGCAATGGCCAGGGGGAATATCTTTGTTACGCAGTTCCACCCGGAGAAGAGTGCCGAGAGCGGCTTGAGATTGTTGAAGAATTTTGTCAATTGGAATGGCCGGGCCTGAGTTGCCTCGATCTATCTTGAAATATTGAGTTAATTGCTGACGGAAATAGGAAAGCATGATTGTAATACCCGCTATTGATATGAAAGATGGTCAGTGTGTGCGCCTGCGCCAAGGGGAAATGGATGATGTAACGGTATTTTCCGAGGATCCTTTGGCCCAGGTAGAGGAGTGGGTCCAGCAGGGAATCAAGCGTTTGCATTTGGTGGATCTCAATGGTGCCTTTGCGGGCAAGCCGGTGAATAATGAAATCATCACTGGTATTGCCAAGCATTTTTCTGACTTGCTGGTCCAGATTGGAGGTGGGATTCGCGACCTACACACGATTGAGAAATATCTAGATGCAGGAGTTAACTGGGCAATTATTGGTACTGCTGCGGTGAAATCTCCGGAGCTGGTACAGCAGGCCTGCAAGGAATTTGAAGGGCATATCATTGTAGGGCTGGATGCAAAAGATGGGTTGGTAGCTACAGAGGGTTGGGCAGAAGTGTCTGAACTAAAAGCAGCGGAACTGGCCAGACGCTTTACTGACTGTGGGGTGAGTTCAATTATATATACGGATATTGCCCGCGATGGCATGATGCAGGGGGTCAATATAGAAGCCACACTGGAAATGGCCCAAGCGACTCACCTACCTATAATTGCCTCCGGTGGTGTCAGTAGCATCGAGGATATCGAGAAATTGCTGGATACTAGGAAGATTTACGGGGCAATTACGGGGCGGGCAATTTACGAAGGGAAGTTGGACCTGCGCGAAGCACAACAACTTTGTGATCAGTGGAATAAGTAATGGCGTTAGCACAGCGAATTATCCCCTGCCTTGACGTGGATGCCGGGCGTGTAGTCAAAGGCGTGAACTTTGTAGACATCCGCGATGCCGGTGACCCTGTGGAGGTTGCTCACCGCTACAATGAGGCTGGAGCCGATGAAATTACCTTTTTGGATATCACGGCGACCCATGAGCAGCGCGATACTATTCTGCATACCGTGGAAAAGATGGCTAATAAGGTATTTATTCCACTCACCGTGGGCGGCGGTGTACGCACTCTGCAAGATATTCGCAACCTGTTAAATGCCGGGGCAGACAAGACAGCGATTAACTCTGCTGCGGTGAAGAACCCTGAGTTTGTGCGCGAGGCAGCAGAACGCTTTGGCAGTCAGTGCATCGTAGTGGCCATTGATGCCAAGCAGGTGGGGGAGAACCGCTGGGAAATCTTTACCCACGGTGGACGTCAGCCCACTGGTATTGATGCAGTGGCCTGGGCTCGGCAGATGGCTGAGTATGGTGCCGGGGAAATTTTGCTTACCAGTATGGACCGCGATGGTACTAAGAACGGTTTCGACCTGGGGTTGACCAGGGCGGTGACCGAGGCGGTACCTGTGCCGGTGATTGCTTCCGGCGGTGTTGGAAATCTCCAGCATTTGGCTGAGGGCGTTCTACATGGCGGTGCTGACGCAGTATTGGCGGCCAGTATCTTCCACTTTGGCGAATACAGCATTGCTGAAGCTAAGGCATTTATGCAGGAAGCAGGTATAGAGATGCGCCTGTAGGCGTATTGAGTTGCCCTTGGAAAGCTAGGCTTTGAGCGAGTGCGCTGGCGGCGGGCCGGGAGGCCCGCCGCGCGCCAGTTACAGCTTTTCGTCTGTGCGGGCGAAGCGTTCGCGCAGACCCCTGTCCCTGTGAGCGTAGAGATTCAGCCCTTTGAGCACATTGAGTGCTTCGAAGATCTGGTTGTCACGATCCAGCCAGTTATCCCGCTCTTCCTGCTCCCGCGCGCGATCCTCAGAGGTGCGATCGGCACCGCCGTTGCCGTTATTCAGGTGTCCGGCAAGGTCGGCTTCTGTGGGGCGCTTGGAATTTTCCAGGCGGGTGATCTTTACCCTTTCCACCACAATATCCGGAGTGATGCCCTGGGCCTGGATCGAGCGTCCATTGGGGGTGTAATAAAGTGCTGTGGTGAGTTTGATTGCGCGCTCGTTAGTGATGGGAATCACTGTTTGCACTGAGCCTTTGCCAAAGCTATCAGTCCCCATTACTACGGCGCGGCGGTGGTCCTGTAGAGCTCCGGCGACAATTTCCGCTGCCGAGGCAGAGCCGGCATTGATCAGCACTACTAGTGGAGCACCTTCTGTCAGGTCTCCGGGTTCGGCAGAGTAGCTCAGATTGGAGGATTCATTACGGCCCTCGGTATAGACGACCAGCCCTTCTTCCAGGAAAGCATCCACTACTTCAACCGAAGATTGCAGGACACCACCTGGATTATTGCGCAGATCGATAATCAGGCCTTTGAGAGGGCCCTTTTTCTGCAGCTTGATTAACTCTTCTGCCACATCGGTGCCGGTATCCAGTTGGAACTGACTGATGCGTAAATAGCCGTAGCCTTCATCGAGTACTTTACTGCGCACACTGCGCACACGCACGGTGTCGCGTTTGAGGGTGACATCGAAAGGTTCTTTGTGGCCTTTGCGGGCGATAGTCAGGGTGACACTGCTGCCTTTGGGGCCACGCATCCATTCCACCGCCTCATCCAGGCTGACACCCTTCATGGATTTACCCGCAAGGCGCAATATGACATCCCCGGCCTTTAAGCCCGCGCGCGAGGCAGGAGTATCGTCCATCGGTGTCACCACGGTAATGTGGTCATCCGCGATACCAACCTCGATACCCAGGCCGGCAAATTCGCCGGTGGTATTGGCTTGCAGGTCATCGAAGGAGCGGCGGTCGAGGTAGGAAGAATGAGGGTCGAGGCCCTGCAGCATACCTTTGATGGCATATTCAAGCAGGGTACGATCGTCTACTTCCTCGACATACCCCTGGCGGATTTGCTCGAATACTTTGGCAAAGCTGCGTAAGTCTTCTAGAGGTAGGCGCCCGGTGGCCTCGGCGATGACATCGGGTTGCTTGCCTCCTTCGCTAAGACCCATCAAAGGCAGGGTTGCGAGGGTGGCCGCGCCGAGAAAGGTGGTCAGCGCCTTGGGTATGAACATGTTGTTGTGACCTCTGCCTTATTTCTTCGCTGCTTTGCGAAAGTGTAGACCGCAGAGATTGGCAGGGATTCTAAGATGACGCCATTTTCTACGATGTCATAGGCTTAGTCGCGATAAAACGAACTGTCTTACAGGTGGGCTGAGTAGCTGGTGGCGGGGTCTTTGGACTTCCTGGCCTAGTGGTTTGTTAGGACAGGACACCCGATAGAAGAAAGTGTACTTGAAACCTTATTCATCACAGCGATTGTTGTGGAATGGCGACAAAAGATTGGGCCTCTGCCGCCGACAGCTTATCAGGATCGGCACCAAGCAGTTGGATCTTTCGCCTTACCGCGATGGCGGATCTCAAAATAGACACCGCTCTGAGTAAGCCCGCCTGTATTGCCCACGCGCGCGATTGTTTCACCGCTCTCCACCCACTCGCCAATATTGCGGGTAAGGGATTGGTTGTGTGCATAGAGGCTCATATAGCCGTCACCGTGATCGAGAATCACCAGCATGCCGTGGCCGCGCAGGTAGTCAGAAAATACCACTCGCCCGCGGTGTATAGCACGCACAGGCTCTCCTTCGGCTGCGCGGATAGTCACGCCCTTCCAGGTGATGCCATTGGTGCGGCGCTGTCCATAGGCGTTGGCGCGGCGCCCCTTTACCGGCCACTGCATCTTGCCTCGCTGGCGAGCAAAGGGCTTTTGCTCCCCTGGATTCACGAGAGAGGCGATGGCGCGGCCAACTTCATCAATCAATTTTTGCAAGCGTGAGCGATCGCCCTGCAATTGCTTAAGCTCGCCACTGCCATCAGCGAGTTTCGCAGCCAGCTTGTCGAGGGTGCGTTTGCGATTCTTCTGGGCACTGCGCAACTTACTCTGGCGCTCCTGTAGCTGTTCCCGTTCTCCCTGCAGAACTAGCTGCTCACGCTCAATAGAACTGCTGACGGTCTCTAGTGAGGCGAGGGTTTCCAGGTAGCTGTCAATGGTGTGGCTGCGTTCTTGGAGGAAGTAATCGTGATAGCGGAGTTGGCGAGCGATGTTCTGGGGATCTTGTTGGTTGAGCAGGAGCTTGATCTGTTCTTGTCGGCCTAGTCGGTAAGCGGCGGCGATCTCCTGTTCGACCCGCCGCTGCATACTTCGTCGCGCCTCCTGCAGCTGCTTCTGTTCCCGCTGCAGTTCACGCAACTTGTCCGAGCGGCTGCGCATATCTTTTTTAATCTGGTCTATCCGCCGGTGAAGCCCTGAGATGTCCTTCTCGTTCTCTTCCAGATCCTTGAGCAGCTGGTCGCGCTGCCCGCGCACCTGGTTAAGTTCCAGTTGCAGGGATTCGATGCGCTGCTTGATTTCCGCGAGGCGTGCCTGCTGGTCCGCTTCTGCCTGGCTCCAGGCGGGCAGTGACAGCAGGGCAATCAGGAAGAGTACGAGAGTTTTCATCAGTCCATTTTTACCAAACTGTGGCCGGTCATCTCTGCCGGCTGTGGCAGATCCATCAACGCTAACATGGTTGGAGCCACGTCCGCCAGACTGCCTCCGTCACACATTTGTACATTGCGTTCACCGATGTAGACAAATGGTACCGGCAGGGTGGAGTGCTGGGTGCTGACCTGGCCGGAGTTGGCGTCGAACATTTCTTCTACATTGCCGTGGTCAGCAGTAATCAGTACTTCGCCGCCGGCGGCCAGGGCAGCATCTACGACACGTTCCACACATTGGTCCAGGGCTTCCACGGCTTTTACAGCGGCTTCGAATACCCCTGTGTGGCCGACCATATCGCCATTGGCGTAGTTACAGATAATGGCGTCATATGCGCCGCTCTCAATCGCCGCCACCAGCTTGTCGGTGACTTTCGGCGCGTTCATTTCCGGTTGTAGGTCGTAAGTAGCTACGTCGGGGGACTTGATCAGTTCGCGGGTTTCACCGCTGTAGGGCTCTTCGCGACCGCCGCTGAAGAAGAAAGTAACGTGGGCGTATTTTTCGGTCTCGGCAATGCGCAGCTGGGTCTTGCCCTGAGTCGACAGATATTCACCGAGGGAATTCACCAGATTTTCCGGTGGGAAGGCACAGCTGGCGTGGATATCCGCAGCGTATTCGGTGGTCATCACAAAGTCCGCCAGTTCTGGTTTGGCTTTGCGCTTGAAGCCGCTAAAGTCCGTTTCGGTGAAGGCGCGAGTCAGCTGGCGCGCGCGATCTGGGCGGAAATTCATAAAGATAAGAGCGTCGCCATTCTGGATGGGAGCGGGCTCGCCGATAATTGTCGGGGCAACGAATTCATCACTTTCACCGCGCTCATAAGCGGCGGCCAATCCGGCCAGGGCGTCAGACGCTTTGTACTCTGAGGTACCGAGGGTGAGCATGTCGTAGACAGATTCGGTGCGCTCCCAGCGTTGATCGCGGTCCATGGCAAAGTAGCGGCCGGCAAGGGTAGCCATATGAGCATTGCCTATGGAATCACATACCTGCATCAGCCGTGCGATAGAGGGCTCGGCGCTGCGCGGCGGCGTGTCACGACCATCCAGGAAAGCGTGTACATAAATGGCGCGGGCACCGCGCTGCGCAGCCAGGGTCACCATAGCGACGATGTGGTCTTCATGGCTGTGCACACCGCCTTCAGACAGTAACCCCATAATGTGCACCGCACCGTTATTGGCGATGGCTTTGTCCACAGCCGCTGTATAGGCAGTGTTGCGGAAGAAGTCGCCATCCTGAATTGCTTTGTTGATCCGGGTGAAGTTCTGATACACCACTCGGCCGGCACCCAGGGTCATGTGTCCCACTTCAGAATTACCCATTTGTCCATCGGGTAGGCCCACTGCCATACCGGAGGTCTGGATCAGGGTTTTTGGGCGGCTGGCCCAGATGTTGTCCCAAACCGGGGAGTTTGCGGCGTGAACCGCATTGTGCTCGGGATTGTCGCTGTGGCCGAAGCCGTCCAGAATCAGCAGGACCAAGGGGCGTTTGTGCGGGGCTTGCGGAGCGGCCATAGCGACGGGATTCCTCTATTGGATGGTTTAAATTGCGGACGCGGATTTTAACCTGTTCGGCCATCATTTAACCATGTCGATTAGCCAGGGCGCAGCCTCGCAAAGGTAGTGTAAGCACGGCGGAGGTACCATTTTACTGGTTAGAAATTCGCCACAATCGTGTATACTCCCGCCAGCTTTGGCGCAGCAGCGCCGTAACGATAACCACTAAGGATTTTGGGGGCGGAGTGGATTTTTTCGTCTTTTTGAGTGAGCAATGGCTGTTGGTTGGCCTGCTCGTGGCATTGCTCTATGCGCTGGTTCTGAGCGAGCGCTATAAGGCCGGTGTACCGGTATCCATGCATGAAGTTACCCGGCTGATTAACAGCGATGGGGCCAAGGTGCTGGATGTGCGCGATCGCAGTGAATTCACTGACGGGCATATCGTCGATGCCCTGCATATCCCCCACGGGGACGTGGCTGAGCGCATTGCTGAGCTGGAGCCTTTTAAAGATAAGGTCATTATTGTCGCGGACAAAATGGGTCAGCACGCAGGGCCTGTAGGGCGTATGTTGAAACAAAAAGGCTTCCAGGTGCGCCGCCTGCAGGGTGGCATGAGTGAGTGGAGCAACCAGAACCTGCCATTGGTCAAGGGAAAGAGTTAGAGCGGTAGCTTGTTTTGATAGCATTTGGCGGAGTTTTGTTATGCAGGATGTAGTCATCTACACCACCCGTTTCTGTCCCTACTGTATTCGTGCCAAGCAACTACTCGACAGCAAGGGCGTGAGCTATCGCGAGATCGCGGTGGATAATAAACCGGAACTGCGTGCGCAGATGGCGGCTAAAGCGGGGCGCCGCTCAGTGCCGCAGATTTGGGTTGGCGATGTTCATGTGGGAGGTTGCGACGATTTGATGGCGCAGGAGCGCGCTGGCAAGTTGGATAAGTTACTGAAATCCACTGGCTGAAAAAGGTTGTCGCCGTGTGCCACATGCGGCGGCAGGTTTTTGCTATTTATCCGTACCGGGCCTTGAAACGGTATTTTCAGGCCCCAATCTGAAGACTCATACAGGGAGTCTTTCTCACGGAAGGCATCAATAAACTTTATAAAGAACAGGCTGTAACATGGCTGAAGAATTAAACGGCGCGGCAAACGCAGAGGCTCCACAAGTACAATTCGCGATGCAGCGTATCTACCTGAAGGACCTCTCCTTCGAGACTCCCATGGGTGTCGAGGTTTTCAAGAAACAGTGGAAGCCCCAGGTTAACCAGGAGCTGAACACCAAGACCGCCAAGGTTGATGAAGACCTGTATGAGGTTGCGCTCACTCTGACTATCACTGTGAAGCTGGAAGAAGACACCGCCTTCCTGGTGGAAGTAAAACAAGCCGGCCTGTTTGGCATTAAAGGTCTGGAAGGTCAGCAGCTGGCCCAGGCACTGAATACTGCCTGCCCGCAAATCCTGTTCCCCTACGCCCGCGAAGTGATCGACAACGCTGTAGTTAAAGGTTCTTTCCCGGCCCTGATGCTGCCGCCGGTTAACTTTGATGCGCTGTTCGCCCAGGCGCTGGATCAGGCCCAGAAGCAGGCCGAAGGTGCACAAGCTGACGCATAATCACACGTCACTTGTCAAAAAGGTCCCTGAGGGGGCCTTTTTTTATACCTGCAACTTGCCCTCTGGGCGAGTGGTGGAATTTCTGTTCCCATAAGAACCTAAAGAATTGCTGGGAGTTGCTTATGCAGTGGGATTTACCGACACCCTTTACGCGCAGAGTGACCGTAGGTACACACCATGTAGATGGCCTGCGCCATGCCAACAATGCGGAATATGTGCACTGGTGTGAAGCTACAGCCTGGGCTCACAGTGCTGAACTGGGATTAGATGTCACGAATTACCAGGATCTCGACCGGGGAATGGCCATTCGCCACGGAGAGTATGACTATATACTGGCGGCGAGAGAGGGGGATGAACTGGTATTTGGCACCTGGCTGACAGAGGTGGATGGGCGCCTGAATATGACCCGCCGCTTTCAAGTCTTTCGCGCCGCCGATGGGGCACTGGTATTGCGGGCCCAGTGGCGGATGGTGTGCATCGAGCTGTCCAGTGGTAGGCCGAAACGTATGCCGGCGATCTTCAAGGAAATTTACAGTCCGGCAGTTATTGCCCCGGAGGCTGAGGAATATGAGTGAAGAGTTTGTAACCCTGACAGAGAATACAGGGGCACTTAAGGACAAGACCATTTTTATCACCGGCGCCAGCCGAGGTATTGGTCGTGCTATAGCGCTGAAGTGCGCAGCGGACGGTGCAAACATTGTGATTGCTGCCAAGTCGGCAGAACCACATCCAAAGCTGCCCGGCACCATCTTCTCGGTCGCCCAGGAGGTTGAGGGCTCTGGTGGAAAGGCCTTGGCCCTGCAGGTGGATGTGCGTGATGAGCAGCGGGTTCAGGACGCGATGGCTCAGGCCGCAGACAGGTTTGGGGGTATCGACGCGGTGATCAATAATGCCGGCGCGATCAACCTGACCAATGTAGAGTCCACCCCGCCCAAGCGCTACGACCTGATGCAGAACATCAACAGTCGCGCAGTGTATCTGACGGCTCACTTGGCAATTCCCTACCTTAAGAAGTCTGACAACGCCCATATTCTCAGCTTGTGCCCCCCGCTGAATTTACAGCCCAAGTGGTTGGGGCCCTTTGCCCCCTATGCCCTTTCCAAATTCGGTATGACCATCTTGAGTTTGGGGTTGGCTGAAGAGCTGCGTGAGGCGGGAGTTAGCGTGACTACTTTATGGCCGCGTACGTTGGTGGCTACTGCGGCAATCGAATTTGCGGTGGGCAACCGCGAGATGTTTGAACAGAGCCGCAAACCGGCGATCATGGCGGATGCTGCTTACGAAATACTGGCGACTGAGAAAGGTACTCTTACTGGACGCCAGTTAATCGATGAAGAGCTTCTGGTGGAGCGTGGTGTAAAGGACTTTACCGACTATGCTCACAACCCGTCCAATGCGGGGGAATTAACTAAGGATTTATTTCTAGACTGACGCTGGCAGGGGGTATTTCGTGAGCAGCGACAGCAAGTTATTTAAAGACGCCCTCGGTGAACTGGGGGGGGTTAAACCACTGGTGCAGGAGCGCCGGGTGACATTGCGCAAGGAAGGTGAAACACCTGAGCAAATCCTGCGTGAGCGCCGCGCTGCGGCCACTCGCAAGACTGAGCGCGAAATGAATCCCCTCTCCGGCGAGTATGTTGAGCTGGTGGCACCCTGGGACCCTATTGAGTTTAAGCGGGATGGGGTGCAAAACGGGGTATTCCGCAATTTGCGTCTGGGTAAGTACACAGTGGATGCTCGCCTGGATTTGCATCGCCACTCTGTGGAGATGGCGCGTAGTATCGTCGTGGAATTTGTGCGGGATTGTGTGGAGGCGGACGTACGCTGTGCCCTGATCACTCATGGAAAAGGGGAGGGACGTAAGCAGCCGGCGCTTTTGAAAAGCTGTATTAATCACTGGTTGCCGCAACTGGATGAGGTTCTAGCTTTCCACAGTGCGCAGAAGCAACATGGTGGTATGGGTGCGACCTATTTGTTACTACGCAAGAGTGAGCGCAAGCGGCAGGAAAACCTGGAGAGGCACCAGCGTCGCCGTTTGTAGGTGCGCCGTGGTCATGTTTTTGTCACTTTTTGAAAGTATGATGCGCGGCATAGAGGCTTTCTTAAGCGAATGCGCATCTGACTCATCTTTTTGATTCTTCTTGATTGTAATATTGGCGACTCTTTGGGTCGCCTTTTTTATGCTTGTAACCTTTGTGTAGAGTGATCTTAGCGCATGATTTCATCAACCCGACTAAATTCGAGCCGGGTATTGCTGTCGCGACTACTCATAATCAATTTGTCCCCAACGACTTCGAGGAGTCGGGCTTTGCGCAGTGCCTTCAGGTAGTCGGCCTCCAGCTCATCACTGGGATGGGCCCGGCCTTTACGTGAGATGGCTGGGACTGTTGACCAGGACAGAGCACCGTTGCTCTCCAGGGAAAAGCGTCCCAGGTAGGGGTTTACACCGCCGCTTCCGCGTACAAAACCAAAGCGGTCACAGGTGAAAAAAGGTCTTTCGCGCCAAAATTTCCGCCATATGAGTAGGTACTCATAGGTATGTTCGCCATCTTTCAGACTGGACAGAACCCACTCGTGATTACAGGCAGACCAGGCTGAATGTCGGAGAGGCTGGGGTTCACTGGGGGCGTCAAAGGACATACACCCGGAAAGAAGCAGGGCGAGCAGGCTTGGAATCATAAGCTGCAAGCGTAAGTGATCTCGCGGCATGATGTCGTTCTCGTAAGTATTGCGACATTTAATCGTAAAAATTACCAGCGGTCTGTGGTGGCGTTCAAGGTCCTGCACGGACATATTCAATATATATATCACCGGAAGCATCGCGCAGGATCAGGCGTTTTCCCCGGGATTTGGTAAAAGCTTGGCGGGTGCCGGAGAGCGCCCGCAGGTAAGTATGTTCCTGTTGCAGCAGCTGGGGTGGACCGCCCATTTTGGTAGATACAAAGCTGGAGGTGTCCCACAACATCTGGCCGTTGGCCGTAATTTGTAATTCCCCACGATAGGTATTGATGCCGCTGCGGCCCATTACATTGCCATCGGGGTTGCACAGGAATGTGAAGTTTTCCGGTTTTTGTACCGGGATAGCGGCCCCGTTAACTCGCAGGCGCACCAACTGCCACTTTTTACCGCATACACTCTGCGGGTTCCCCGCATTTTGTATGACTCTTGCTTCCTCCGAACCGGTTGCCAGGCATCCGCCAATTACCAGCAGGGCTCCCAGTAGCCATATTTGCACCAACCTGCTCATTGGCGAATAACTCCCTTATTCCGATTTTCGTTTTCCCGCTTTGTCCAATATATCCAGCCGGAATCTGCCTCATATATAAGCCTAGTAATTGCCTGCGATAGGGAGTCGACAGGAGTGACAAGCTATGCTTCCACTGAGATGGGGGTAGGGATTTGCGGATAAATACAGACATGATCAGACGCACGAAAATTGTCGCCACACTCGGTCCCGCGAGTGACCAGAGCGATACCCTCTGCCAGTTGATTGCGGAGGGAGTCAATATGGTACGCCTCAATTTTTCCCATGGTGTTTCCGCAGATCACCGCCGCCGGGCCGAACAGGTTCGTGCTGAGGCGGCGCGGCAGGGGTGTCATGTTGCGATTCTCGGTGATTTGCAGGGACCTAAAATTCGGGTGGGCAAATTTGGCGATGGTCGAGTTTTACTGGAGAGCGGTTCGGAATTTGTCCTCGACCCCAACCGAGCGGATGCGGGTGGCGATGCCAATGGGGTATCGGTGGATTATCCCCAGTTAGCACAGGATTGTGTCCTCGGCGATTGCCTCTTATTGGACGATGGTCGCCTCAGTTTGCGAGTAAAAAAAATCGAAGGCACTGAAGTTATTACTGAAGTGGAGTCAGGGGGCTGGCTTTCGGATCGCAAAGGGATTAATAAACAAGGTGGAGGACTCACAGCCCCGGCCTTGACTGAAAAAGACCTGCGGGATATTCAGGTAGCCGCGGAGTTGCAACTGGATTACCTGGCTGTTTCCTTTCCCCGTGAGGCTCAGGATATTCACCGGGCGCGGGAACTCCTGCAACAGGCTGGCGGCACTTCCCAAATCATCGCCAAAATAGAGCGTGCTGAAGCGGTTTCCAGTGATGCGCATTTGGAAAAATTAATCCTGGCAAGCGACGCAATAATGGTGGCACGCGGTGACTTGGCGGTAGAGATTGGCGATGCGGAGTTAATGGGGGTACAAAAACACCTGATTAAATTTGCGCGCTACCTGAATCGCACAGTAATCACCGCTACTCAAATGATGGAGTCGATGATTTCCAACCCAGTGCCGACAAGGGCCGAAGTGTGTGATGTTGCCAATGCTGTCCTGGATGGTACTGATGCGGTAATGCTCTCGGCGGAAACTGCCAGCGGTCGTTACCCGGTGGAGACAGTGCGGCATATGGCTGAGGTGATTATTGGGGCGGAAAAACACCGTGCTACCCAGAGGCCCTCAGATATTTTACGTGGTAATTATCCGGCTGGTGATGCTTGTATTGCTGTGGCTGCTATTACCATTGCGAATCATTGCAGGGATATCAAGGCGATTATCTGCCAGACCGAAACCGGAAATACTGCTCTACTGATGTCACGGGTCCGTTCGGTAATCCCCATTTATGCCTTTTGTCGACACCGCCGTATCTGTAACCGTGTGGCGCTTTACCGGGGCGTCGATCCGGTATTGATGGCAGTTGCGGGCATGGATGGACCCTCCAGGGACCAAAAGGCAATAGGCCACCTGAAGCAGAGGAAGCTGTTAATGCCAGGAGATTTTGTTTTGGTTTCGCGAGGCTATCAACAGGATATTGGTGGTCACACAGATACCCTGCGGGTTGTTCGCGTTGAGTAAAGCTCATCTTACTCAACTGTAAATTTCAAATTTAAATAAAAATCGGAGTATTTAAATCTATTTTTAGCCGGAGCGGCTACAACGCACCAGGGTTTTAGTTTCCAATTCCTGCTCTACACAGTGAAATTTTTGCCCGTTCAAGGACAGTGACTTGGGGCTTCCCTTGGGCGCGGTTGTCGAACAACCGGCAACTCCTGTTGCCAGGGCCATGGTAAGCAGAAGCAGTAGTAATTTCTGCACCGCAGTTACCTCTTGACTTGCAATGAGTTGCACAAGCTTGTGATGTGTCTTTTCTCAGATTAGAGGGAATAAATGTCAAAGTGAGGAAATAAGCGACATTTTGTAAATTGTGGCGACACTTATCGCAAGTGATGAGGTGAAGATAGCTTGTCGAAACTTTCAATTTCTAGAGTATTGGTTTTTTGAGGCCCAGATTTCAGGGTTGTGTTCACTTTAAAGACCAATGTCTGTCCCGCTTTTTTAGTGCCCCACCGGGACTAGGAAAAATCCCGGTGGGGTAAAAATTTTTATAACAGCGGATGATTAGCGTCTCCCGCGGTAATGCCCTCCACGAACGCGATGATACCCGCGATGCCCTCTGTAACCGCGATGTCCTCTATACCCGCGATGGCTGCGATACACTCGGTGGCCGCGATATCCGCCATGGTAGGCGCGAACACGCAGGTAGGATGGTCTGGGAGAGTAGAAGCGGTTGTAGTAAGGCAGCCCACGATAGTAGTACCTCGCACGATAGCGAGGATTTCCGCGGAGCGCGGGGGAGCGGTAATAGGAGTAGGCTCCGCCATAGTAGTAGCCGTAGCGCGGTGTTGCCCGGTAGTACTGGTAAACGGGCGTTCGGTAGGAGACATAAATATTACTTGAAGGGTAGTAGTTGGGGGTGGCGTAAGGGTATACGTAAGAGGAGGTATAGGCGATTCCCCCCCCACTGTAATAGCCACCATAACCTCCGGTTGTACAGGCCCCTAAGGTGAGGCCCACACATACCGTGGCGGCGATAATCACCGACTTCACAGCTCTATTCATAGTGCTTTCTCCGGTAAGTGGAATTTCCCCCCGGAGAGGCCGTGCCCACAGGGGGCAAGCCCCTTGTGTGTGCCAATCTGGCGAACACTAAATTTCGGGATTAATAGGGCCTGGCGCGGAAGCGTGGGTCGGGAGGATCAAGCACCTGAAAGCCTCTGTTCACTACTGCCGGTGGTCTCAGGCGGTAGAAATTGCCGTCCCAGTAGAAATTACAATGCTGCACGTTGTGACAAGTGCCATCGGGGTGACAGTGGGCATAGCGACCACGCAGGTTGTAATAGGTCTTACTGTAATAAGGGCTGTATCCGTAATAACTGGCTGAACAATCGTAACTCCCACATGGGTAGCCGGAACCACTGCAAGCAGAGAGGGAAGCTCCCGCTGCGATTGCCAGTGCAAAGCCAGAGCCACAGAGCAGCCTTCTGGACAGCGATTTCATCAAGACCTCCACGCCTTTTGGCGGGTAAAACGTCTAATAATCAGCCTAGCACTTTTGTCGCAAAAATCATCATGAAGTAAAAAAAATGTTCTAGTAGGGGATTGGCGGGCAAATTGGTAATGAGATGAGACGAATGGAAAGTCCCACTTCTGAGAGGCGGTTGTCTGGAGCAAAAACGGTAAGGTGGGGAGGGGGGTAAAACCACTAAATATTCACAAAATACCGGGATGGAATATCGCCGATATTTTGTGAGAAAGGCTCCTGCCAGCCTTGCTGGTTGCGGGAGCTAAATCAAATTATTTGGCGCTCGGCAGTACTAACGGGCTTACAGCATCGAGGTAAGCGCCGCTGCTTAGTAGCTGTTTAGCATCTTCAATATCCGGAGCAAAGTAACGGTCTTTATCATAGAAAGGCACTCGCTCGCGCAGTTTTGTCTTCGCCGATTCCAGTTTTTCTGTGGACTTTAATGGAGCGCGAAAATCCAACCCCTGGCAAGCTGCGAGTAATTCCACAGCCAAAATACCACAGGTATTGTCGGCCATTTCCCGCAGGCGGCGGCCGGCAAAAGTCGCCATGGAAACGTGGTCTTCCTGGTTTGCGGAAGTGGGCAGGGAGTCCACGCTGGCAGGATGTGCCATGGATTTATTTTCACTGGCCAATGCGGCAGAAGTAACCTGGGCGATCATAAAGCCAGAGTTTACTCCGCCATTTTCCACCAGGAACGGGGGCAGGCCGGACAAGTTGCTGTCGATCAGCAGGGCCATACGGCGTTCGGATAGCGAGCCGATTTCTGCCAGTGCCAACGCCAGGTTATCGGCGACCATGGCCACTGGTTCCGCGTGAAAATTACCGCCGGAAATAATGTCAGAGTTATCCGGGTTTTTCTCGTCGGTAAATACCAGTGGGTTGTCGGAAACACCATTTGCTTCGGCCAGCAGCACTTCAGCGGCAAAGCGCATTTGTTGGAGACAGGCGCCCATTACCTGGGGTTGGCAGCGCAAGGAGTAGGGATCTTGCACTTTCTCGCAAAACTGATGTGAATCACCGATCTGGCTATTTTCACCGAGCAGGTCGCGGTAAACGGCGGCGACATCCCGCTGTGCCTGTTGGCCACGGGCGTTGTGGATACGGTCGTCGAAGGGACGGCGTGAGCCCTTGGCGGCTTCCAGTGTCATGGCACCGGTAACCAGTGCGCCGGCGAATAAATCCTCGCTGGCGAACAGGCCGAGCAGAGCAAAGGCGGTGGAAGCCTGGGTGCCGTTTAGCAGGGCGAGGCCCTCTTTGGGAGCCAGGGTGATAGGCTCCAGGCCTGCGGCTTTCAGGCCCTCATGGGCATGCTTGCGTACGCCTTTAATAAATACTTCACCTTCGCCCAGCAGTACCACACTCATATGGGCCAGCGGTGCCAAGTCACCTGAAGCACCTACAGAGCCCTTTTCGGGAATTGCAGGGTAAACGCCTGCATTAACCAGTTGTATCAGTGCTTCAATAACCTGAGGGCGCACGCCGGAAAAACCGCGGGCCAGGGAGTTGATTTTCAGTACCATCAGCAAGCGTACGGTAGCTTCGCTCATAAAGTTGCCGGTGCCGGCGGCATGGCTCAGTACAATAGCGCGTTGCAGGTTTTCCAGGTCGTGCTTTTCAATGCGAGTGTTGGCGAGTAGGCCAAAACCGGTATTGATACCGTATACCGTGCGGCCTTCGGTAATTACCTGGGCAACGGTGTGGGCAGAAGCTTCGATAGCGGGGTAGGCACTTTTTGCCAGGGACAGCTGCACCGACTCGCGAGCTACGCGGCGCAGTTGCGCAAGGCTTAACTGGCCGGGATCGATTTCCAATTGATACATAAATTAATTCACCAAAAAATATTTACTGCACTGGCGCCGGTCGTCCAGCCCGAAAAAATTATTCGGGCCGTAAGAGATTTCTACCGGCGGTATTTTTATTGCGGTAAAAAATCAGTCTTTCAGCATGGGCAGGTCGAGGCCCTGTTCTTTTGCACATTTTTTCGCGACTTCATAGCCGGCATCAGCGTGGCGCATTACGCCGGTGGCAGGGTCATTCCAGAGAACACGCTCGATACGCTTGCGCGCAGCTTCGGTGCCGTCACAGACAATCACCACACCTGAATGTTGGGAGAAGCCCATGCCGACACCACCACCGTGGTGCAGGGATACCCAGGTGGCACCGGAGGCGGTATTCAATAGGGCGTTTAGCAACGGCCAGTCGGAGACAGCATCGGAGCCATCCATCATGGCCTCTGTCTCGCGATTAGGGCTGGCCACTGAGCCGCTGTCTAGGTGATCGCGGCCGATAACCACTGGTGCTTCCAATTCGCCATTGGCGACCATTTCGTTAAATGCCAGAGCCAAGCGGGCACGATCTTTCAGACCAACCCAACAGATACGTGCGGGCAGTCCCTGGAAATGAATGCGCTCACGGGCCATATCAAGCCAGTTATGCAGCTGCGGATTGTCGGGGATCAACTCTTTAACTTTGGCATCGGTCTTGTAGATATCTTCCGGGTTGCCGGACAGGGCCGCCCAGCGGAAAGGGCCTACACCTTCACAGAACAGCGGGCGAATATAGGCGGGTACAAATCCGGGGAAGTCGAAGGCATTTTCCACACCCTCTTCGAGGGCCATCTGGCGAATATTGTTGCCGTAGTCGAGGGTGGCGGCGCCGCGCTTTTGCAGCTCCAGCATGGCTTCCACCTGGATAGCCATGGATTGCTTGGCCGCTTTTACCACCGCGGCCTCGTCTTTTTTCCGCATTTCTGCAGCGTATTCCATGGTCCAGCCTTTAGGCAGGTAACCATTTAAAGGGTCGTGTGCGGAAGTTTGGTCGGTAACTGAATCTGGCAGAATATTGCTCTGCACAATTTCCGGGAAAATATCGGCTGCGTTGCCCAGCAGGCCAACCGAAATGGCTTCGCCTTTTTCCATGGCCTCTTCAATCATTTGCAGCGCTTCGTCGAGACTGGTGGCTTTCCTGTCTACATAGCCAGTGCGCAAACGGAAATCGATACGGGTTTCATCGCACTCCACCGCGATCATGCAGAAGCCTGCCATAGTGGCTGCCAGGGGCTGGGCGCCACCCATGCCGCCGAGGCCGCCGGTGAGAATCCATTTGCCTTTTGCTTCTCCGTTAAAATGTTTGCGTGCCACTGCTGCAAAGGTTTCATAGGTTCCCTGTACGATGCCTTGGGAGCCGATATAGATCCAGGAGCCGGCGGTCATCTGGCCATACATGGCCAGGCCTTTTTTATCCAGCTCGTTGAAGTGTTCCCAGTTGGCCCAGTGGGGAACCAGGTTGGAGTTGGCAATTAATACTCGCGGCGCATCGGCATGGGTTTTAAATACACCTACTGGCTTGCCAGACTGTACCAGCAGGGTCTCATCTTCTTCCAGGCGCGTTAGCACTTCGATAATCTTGTCGTAGCATTCCCAGTCACGTGCTGCGCGGCCGATACCACCATAAACCACCAGGTCTTCCGGGCGCTCTGCAACTTCTGCATCCAGATTGTTCATTAACATGCGCAGGGGAGCTTCGGTAAGCCAGCTTTTAGCATTGAGCTTGGTGCCGTGAGGAGCGCGGATTTTACGACTTGGGTCGTGACGTTTATCGGTGGACATGGATTCCTCGCAAAATGAATTAGTTAAATTTCATGCGCCCTTATTGCTGGCTATTTGGCCAGTCGGCGATTTTTTTGATAAAGCAGTGTCTAGAATCTCAGTTGTGCACCCAGACGGTAGCGATTGCCCGGGTGTACTAAGCGCGCAAAGCTCACGGTGCCGGCGCTGCTCTTGGTGCGTCTCCATACCTGCAGGCATGCATCGCCGGTAGCTATTTCCAATGCGTAGGCAATGGATGCTTCTGCGGCGATCGCTTCAACAGTGGTATCCGCCTCGGTTAAAGGTGCAACCCTGGAAAGATAGGCGTTGGGCGTAGTGTGGGCGAAATCCTGCTGCAGGTATTCCGGGGCTAATGCAGGATTGGTGAAGCGCTCCTCCCATTGAATGGGCAGGCCGTTATCACAGTGCACAATAATGGAGTGAAAAACTTTGGCCTGTTCGGGCACTTCCAGGGCGCGCGCCACTTCAGCGCTGGCCATACACTGCTGTGCCAGCAAAATGCGGTTGCTGTAGCTGTGTCCGCGTGCCGAAATCTCATCGGCAATATTGCGCACTTCTAATAGGGAACTGGCAGGCACCGGCTCAGCAACAAAAGTGCCAAGCCCTTGGGAGCGCATCAGTACCCTTTCGTCGGTCAGTTCGCTCAGGGCGCGCCTGGCTGTCATACGACTGACACCAAACTCTTGCGCCAGCTGGTTCTCCGAGGGCACCTGGAAGTGGACGGGCCAAGCGCCAATTTCAATTTGTTGGCGGATATGGCGCTTAATCATCGCGTAGCGTGGCTCGCTTGCAGTATTCATAGACTCAGGTACAGTGTAATGAATGCTTGTATATGGTTGTATATACAATGGGTGTTTCTGGCTACTATGGTGGCCAAAATGATGACTGTCAAGCCGGGGCTATGGTCTGTATCCTGAGTGCTTCGGTTTTTGCCTGGCAGCTCAGCCGGGCATCTATGGTTTAAGAAGGAAAAGCGCGCCGCTAGAAGCTTATGACAGAACGCTGTGACCTACTGATTACGAATGTGAATGCCGCCACCATGGACCCCTCGATAGTGGGTGCATACGGTGCTGTGGAGGATGCTGCTGTAGCGGTAACCGGCGGCAAGATTGTCTGGTTGGGACCACGCCGGGAATTACCTGACTGCACCCCGGACGAGGTTATTGATGGTGAGGGCCAGTGGTTGACCCCAGGGCTAATCGACTGCCATACCCACCTTGTTTATGGCGGTCATCGGGCCGGGGAGTTTGCCCGCCGCCTGGGGGGAGAGAGCTATGAAGAAGTGGCCCGCTCCGGTGGTGGCATTATTTCTACAGTGCGCGCCACCCGTGCAGCCAGTGCCGAGCAGTTATATCGACTATCTGAACCGCGCCTTCATGCATTGATGTCTGAAGGGGTTACTACGGTAGAAATCAAATCCGGTTATGGCCTCGACCTGGATACCGAGCTAAAGCAACTGCGAACCGCCCGCCGCCTGGCCCAACATAATCCGGTAAATATAGTGACCAGCTGCCTGGCAGCTCATGCCCTGCCACCGGAATACGATGGTCGCCCTGATGAATATATTGACCTGATTTGTGAGCAGATACTACCAGCGGTGGCGCGAGAGCAGCTGGCAGATGCTGTAGATATGTTTTGCGAGACTATCGGTTTCTCCGTGGACCAATGCCAGCGGGTAATTGATGCTGCAAAGAAACTCGATTTACCTGTAAAGGTACATGCTGAACAGTTGGCTCGTACCGGCGCAACGGCTATGGCTGCCAAGGCTGGCGCATTATCCGTGGATCATATTGAATACATCAGCGATGCCGATGTACTGGCTATGGCTGAAAGCGGTACCGTGGCGGTATTGTTACCAGGTGCTTTTTATACCCTGCATGAGACCCAGGTCCCACCAGTTGAAAAGTTGCGTGGGGCGGGAGTGTGCATGGCTCTGTCCACTGACCTCAACCCCGGCAGCTGTCCAATCGCCTCTTTGCGTTTGATGATGAATATGGGTTGTAACTTATTTGGTCTAACTCCTGCCGAAGCACTTGCCGGTGTGACCCGATCAGCGGCACGAGCGTTGGGACTTTGTTGCTCTCGCGGCGTGCTGCGTCCGGGGCTACGCGCTGATATGGTTTTGTGGCCGATGGATACCCCAGACCTGCTGGCTTATGAAGTGGGTGCGCTGAAGCCCGCGCAAATTTTTCTCGGAGGTAGAGATGTTACAGCTGGCTGATATGCACCTGTGGAGTGGTCGCACTGATAGCGAAGATGGTCGCGCCGGTGAGCGTTGGCATCAACGGGTTACACCATTACAGCTGGATAATCCTCCTGGGATCGCCATTCTCGGTTTTGCCTCCGATGAGGGTGTTCGCCGTAATAAAGGGCGTATCGGTGCCGCCAAAGGCCCACGTATCCTGCGCCTGGCAATGGCTAACCTGCCTGCCACTTTTGAATTGCCTCTCTATGATGCAGGCAATGTTCGTGTTGAGCGTGAGGACTTGGAGTCTGGTCAGGCACTACTGGGGGCGCGGATAAATGAGTTATTAGGTAATGGTCATTTCCCGTTAGTTTTGGGTGGTGGTCATGAGATTGCTTTTGGCAGCTATCAAGGTATCGCTCGCTGGATGCGTGAACAACAGCGGGACAAAACCCTGGGGGTTATTAATTTTGATGCGCATCTGGACCTGCGTATCCCCTCGCCAAAGGGGTCATCGGGTACGCCGTTTTACCAGATTGCTGAACAGTGCCAGATCAATGGTCGCCCTTTTAATTATCTGTGTGTTGGTGCGGCTGATAACGCCAATACACCAGCGCTGTATAACCGGGCAGGTGAGCTGGGTGCTGAGGTAATCCGCGATCGGGAAATCAGTAGCTGGAACCTGGATAAGGTAAAGGGGCAAATTCGCGCGTTTACCGATAGAGTAGATTTTGTCTATCTCACTGTGTGTCTGGATGTTCTGCCTGCTGCAGTGATGCCTGCTGTAAGTGCCCCCTCTGGCCGGGGGGTGTCACTTGATTTGTTGGAAGTGTTACTTGATACCGTGATCGATTCCAAGAAAGTTTGCCTTGCTGATATGGCTGAGTTTAATCCTTATTTCGATATTGAAGATCATGCTGCTCGCACTGCCGCCCGGCTAGGATTTCAAATTGTTAACCGCATGGCTGCTCTAAGGTGCTAGGGCCTGCCGTAATGAGAAAGCTCCCTGGATAGTTACAATTTGCCTACTGGTGCTCTTAAAGTAGAAATTGAATTTATAAGACAGAGCTGGAATTTTTCATAAACTCCTAACAATTTATTCCAACTAGGATGTGCCTAGAACCGTTTATATGATTAAGAGTCTGGAAATCTCGCACCTCAAATTACTGGATACGTTGTTTAAGTATAGAAACTTATCCCTGGTTGCCGAAAATTTAGATATTTCACAGCAGGCTGTTAGCCTACAGTTAAAGAAAATTCGAACAATGCTCGGCGATGCTCTGTTCGTGCGCTCGGGGCACGGCATGGTACCAACCAGCTATGCAAAGTTGATTGAACCAAAAATCTGTGAAATTCTAATATTGCTTAATGAGATGCCGGCGCCGGACTCAATCGACTTCACCAAATCAGAAAGAACGCTGGTTATATCTGCAACGGATTATGCACAAACTCTTGTCACTGGTGAGTTAGTTGCTGATCTCAGAGAGTATGCGCCTAAAATAAAAGTAATCATTAAAAATATTGAAAGTACGACACTTACTCAAAAAATGCATCAGGGGGAGATTGACCTTGCCTTCACCTCTGAAGGGTACGTTCCGAGTGGATTGATTGCCCGACCTCTGGCTACAGAAAGATACCTATGTATATCTTCAAATAGGGAAATTAGCTTTGAAAACTATCTACCTATAAGAAAACTAATGGACTACGACTTTGTCGTCACATCACCTGGAGTGGGCAGTTTTCGCGGTTCTGCTGATGGATGGCTTGAAAAGCAAGGTTTAAAAAGAAATGTTGCAATTTCTACACCTTCATTTTTTATAACAAAGGAATATCTGAAGAAGACCAATATGGTGGGTTTTATACCTTCACGCCTATTACCTTGTGAAGGACTATATGAAATACCCCTTGATAAATATCCTCCTGGTTATGAAATCGTCGCAGCGTTTCACCCCTCTGCTGAAAGTGACCCACTGATCAGTTGGGTTCTGGAAAAAGCCGTTAATTATTTGAGCTAACCAATAGTAGATTGCTTGTATCCGTAACAAGCCTGGCTCAATAGATTTGATAAGTCCATAGTCCTAGTATTGCTCTGTACTTTTTTTCGGGTTACAGAGTTTTATTTATGAATATTTTAAATATCAATCCTGAATCACTATATGATGGTGCGCCCTTTGGCCTGTCTCAAGGTAAAGTGGACGTTATCAGTGGCCTTATATTTATCTCCGGTCAGGTGGATTGGAATACCGACTATGAAGTGGTTAATAAAGATATTGAAGCCCAAGCAGAAAGTGCATTTGAAAATCTATTAGCGGTGTTAACTGAGGGAGATTCGTCAGTGAATAATCTGCTGCAGCTGCGTGTTTATATCAGAGGGGAGCTCAGTGAGCATATGCCTAAGATTGTACCGATACTGACAAAATATTTGGGCACAGCCCGTCCGGCGATCACTGGGATCGGTGTTGCATCATTGGCGTCACCGGATACTTTGGTCGAAATAGAAGCTTTAGCGCGTATATCATCTTAAGATCATAAAAAGTAGCCTCTTTGGGAGGCTACTTTTATCTGTTCCGGCCTTATTTTAGATGGTCCCTTAATTGAGCACCGGCCTGATCCAAAGAATCCTGTACTGCAGGGATATCACTCAACACATTCAACAGACCGTAGTCGTGAATCATGCCATTGTAGCGGACAGCAGTGACAGTTACGCCTGCTTCATTCAGCTTTCGGGCATAGGCCTCTCCTTCATCCCGAAGTACATCCATTTCTGCAGTTTGAACCATTGCGGGTGGTAACCCGCGTAACTGCTGAATGCTGGCACGCAGGGGCGATGCATAAATTTCAGCGCGTTGCTTCGGGTCAGTCGTGTAGCTATCCCAGAACCACTCCATCATATTTTTAGTCAGGAAGTGATCTGTAGCGAACGCCTCGTAAGACTGATTATTAAAGTTCGCATCCGTAACTGGCCATAACAATAGCTGGAATCGGAGCTTCGGAGTTCCCTTGTTTTTAGCCATTAAGGAAACGACGGCTGCCATATTACCACCTACGCTATTGCCAGCTACCGCAAGACGTGATCCATCAACTCCGATTTCCTTGCCATGATCTGCTACCCACTGAGTCGCCGCATAAGCTTGATGAATAGCAGTTGGATATTTTGCTTCCGGGGAGGGCGAGTAATCAACATAAACTGCTGCAGCGCCTGATCGGTTTACCAGATCACGAATCAGGCGTTCATGCGTGGGGTAATCACCCAGAACCCATCCGCCACCATGGAAATACATAAACACAGGTAGCTCGCCCTTGATGTTTTTGGGTTTAACCACGGTTAAGCGAATTTTCTCACCATTCACATGAATAATTCTATGGGAGACATCTGCCGGTGGGAGTGTTGCGCCCTGCTGTGCACCTACAAGAACAGCGCGGGCATCTCTTGGAGACATTTGCTCAATGGGCTTGCCACCACCTTGGGCCAGTGCATTAAGGAATTTCTGCGTATTTTGCTCCACACCAGGAGAAATGGTGGCGAAAGCTGAGATACCACCAATAGTAAAGAGAAGAGGGACCGCAAGCTTTGCAATACTAAGCTTTGTCATTACTAACACCTTCTGAAGAGTTCGCTACTGCAACTTGTCAAACAGATATATGCAGGCGCACATCGACGTTGCCGCGGGTTGCATTGGAGTAAGGGCAAACTTCTTCGTGAGCTGTGTTTGCAATTTTTTCAGCTGTAGCCTGATCGAGCCCGGGAATATTGATATAGAGGTCAATATCCAGGCCAAATCCATTGCCTTGTGGGCCGATACCAACTTCCGCACGCACAGTAGTCTCATCGGATACGTTTACCTTTTGCTTGCCGGCAACGAATTTGATCGCACCAATAAAGCAGGCTGAGTAGCCGGCTGCAAACAGTTGCTCCGGGTTGGTCCCTTCGCCGCCAGAGCCGCCTAATTCCTTCGGCATGGACAGTTTTACGCTCAGGTGGCCATCGGAAGATTTGGCTTGGCCTTCACGGCCTCCGTTGGCAGTAGCTACGGCTTTATATAGGGTTTGCATAATCGTCTCCTCATGAATTTGTCATAAAAATCGGGGGTAGTGCCCTTGGGGCCGTGAGTGGCATACCTGAGGCACAAATAAATGTTATTGCGATAACTATTATTGCGATAATTACTTTTGCCTATCAGGGCAATAGGTACTGCTAAGGTAGACGAAGTAAGGGGCCCCTGACGGGCCGAAGGGGTTTATGGGTTTAGGCTTTGGCGCAATACTTCAATCTGCTCTCTAAGCACCTTGGCAGATTGGCGGGTAAGGCCGCAAGCCAGTAAGACCTTCTCTGGGATCGACTCGGCCTCTTTTTGCATAGACTTGCCGCTGGTTGTCAGCTCAATAAATACCCTGCGTTCATCCCCAGGGTCGCGGTGACGGCTGATAAGTTTGAGGTTCTCCAGGCGCTTGATTACTGGAGTTAGGGCACCCTTGTCCTGCCCAAGGCGCTGACTCAGTTCCGTAGCGGTGATTTGATCTCCTTCCCAGAG
>NZ_CP174325.1:82500-1322500 GCF_056232115.1 Microbulbifer variabilis | reverse complement strand
AAGGCATTTAGAGTGAAATCGAGTAGGTCGGGACACGTGTTATCTTGACTGAATATGGGGGGACCATCCTCCAAGGCTAAATACTCCCAGCTGACCGATAGTGAACCAGTACCGTGAGGGAAAGGCGAAAAGAACCCCGGAGAGGGGAGTGAAATAGAACCTGAAACCGTATACGTACAAGCAGTAGGAGCCCTTCGGGGTGACTGCGTACCTTTTGTATAATGGGTCAGCGACTTATTGTCTGTAGCAAGGTTAACCGCTTAGGGGAGCCGTAGAGAAATCGAGTCTTAATAGGGCGTTTAGTTGCAGGCAATAGACCCGAAACCCGGCGATCTATCCATGGGCAGGTTGAAGGTTGAGTAACATCAACTGGAGGACCGAACCCACTAATGTTGAAAAATTAGGGGATGACCTGTGGATCGGAGTGAAAGGCTAATCAAGCCGGGAGATAGCTGGTTCTCCTCGAAAGCTATTTAGGTAGCGCCTCGCGTCTCACCCTCGGGGGTAGAGCACTGTTTGGGCTAGGGGGTCATCCCGACTTACCAACCCCATGCAAACTCCGAATACCGAGGAGTGCAATCGCGGGAGACACACGGCGGGTGCTAACGTCCGTCGTGGAAAGGGAAACAACCCAGACCGCCAGCTAAGGTCCCAAATACCAATTAAGTGGGAAACGATGTGGGAAGGCCCAGACAGCTAGGAGGTTGGCTTAGAAGCAGCCATCCTTTAAAGAAAGCGTAATAGCTCACTAGTCGAGTCGGCCTGCGCGGAAGATATACCGGGGCTAAATTGGTAACCGAAGCTGCGGATGCCTTCGGGCATGGTAGAGGAGCGTTGTGTAAGCCGTTGAAGGTGGATCGGGAGGTCTGCTGGAGGTATCACAAGTGCGAATGCTGACATGAGTAACGATAAGGGAGGTGAAAAACCTCCCCGCCGGAAGACCAAGGGTTCCTGTCCAACGCTAATCGGGACAGGGTTAGTCGGCCCCTAAGGCGAGGGCGAAAGCCGTAGTCGATGGAAAACAGGTTAATATTCCTGTACTCGCTATTGCTGCGATGGAGTGACGGAGAAGGCTAGGCCAGCATGGCGATTGGTTGTCCATGTTTAAGGTTGTAGGCTGGGGACTTAGGCAAATCCGGGTCCCTAAGGCTGAGAACTGATGACGAGTCTCTTTTAGAGACGAAGTGGTTGATGCCCTGCTTCCAGGAAAAACTTCTAAGCTTCAGGCAATAGTGAACCGTACTCTAAACCGACACAGGTGGTCAGGTAGAGAATACCAAGGCGCTTGAGAGAACTCTGGTGAAGGAACTAGGCAAAATGGTACCGTAACTTCGGGAGAAGGTACGCCGGTTTTGGTGATGGGACTTGCTCCCTAAGCTGAGGCCGGTCGAAGTGACCAGGTGGCTGCGACTGTTTATTAAAAACATAGCACTCTGCAAACACGTAAGTGGACGTATAGGGTGTGACGCCTGCCCGGTGCCGGAAGGTTAATTGATGGGGTTAGCTTCGGCGAAGCTCTTGATCGAAGCCCCGGTAAACGGCGGCCGTAACTATAACGGTCCTAAGGTAGCGAAATTCCTTGTCGGGTAAGTTCCGACCTGCACGAATGGCGTAACGATGGCCACGCTGTCTCCACCAGAGACTCAGTGAAATTGAAATCGCTGTTAAGATGCAGTGTACCCGCGGCTAGACGGAAAGACCCCGTGAACCTTTACTACAGCTTTGCACTGAACTTTGAGCCTATTTGTGTAGGATAGGTGGGAGGCTTTGAAGCAGCGACGCTAGTTGTTGTGGAGCCGTCCTTGAAATACCACCCTGGTATGTTTGAGGTTCTAACTCTGGTCCGTTATCCGGATCGAGGACAGTGTATGGTGGGTAGTTTGACTGGGGCGGTCTCCTCCCAAAGAGTAACGGAGGAGTACGAAGGTGCACTCAGCATGGTCGGAAATCATGCAATGAGCATAATGGTATAAGTGCGCTTGACTGCGAGACAGACATGTCGAGCAGGTACGAAAGTAGGTCATAGTGATCCGGCGATTCTGTATGGAAGGGTCGTCGCTCAACGGATAAAAGGTACTCCGGGGATAACAGGCTGATACCGCCCAAGAGTTCACATCGACGGCGGTGTTTGGCACCTCGATGTCGGCTCATCACATCCTGGGGCTGAAGCCGGTCCCAAGGGTATGGCTGTTCGCCATTTAAAGTGGTACGCGAGCTGGGTTTAGAACGTCGTGAGACAGTTCGGTCCCTATCTGCCGTGGGCGTTGGAGATTTGAGAAGAGTTGCTCCTAGTACGAGAGGACCGGAGTGAACGAACCTCTGGTGTTCCGGTTGTCACGCCAGTGGCATTGCCGGGTAGCTATGTTCGGACGGGATAACCGCTGAAAGCATCTAAGCGGGAAGCCTCCTTCAAGATAAGATCTCCCTGGGAACTTGATTCCCCTAAAGGGCCGTGGAAGACTACCACGTTGATAGGCTGGGTGTGGAAGCGTTGTGAGGCGTTGAGCTAACCAGTACTAATTGCCCGTGCGGCTTGACCATACAACAGAGATGGTTACTAACGACTAGCTAAGCTAGCGGATTGTGAGTTAGAGACATACAATCGCTTGCGGTGTATTACTACAGATTGTTTTACCGACTTATTTGGGGTTATCGCCGGTCGACAGACCGAGGCAAACAGCGATAACGCGGCAGGCCAAGCAAATTGCTTATAAGACCAGCGCCAACCCAAGCCAGTTTGCCTGACGACAATAGAGTTGTGGAACCACCTGATCCCTTGCCGAACTCAGAAGTGAAACGCAACATCGCCGATGGTAGTGTGGGGCTTCCCCATGTGAGAGTAGGTCATCGTCAGGCTTCTAATCCGAAAGGGCCACCCATTGGGTGGCCCTTTTTTTATGTGTAAAAAAATATCCGTGAAGAGCCGTAAGGAAGAAAAGCAAAAACTTGGAAGTTAAAAATAAAAAGAAGTTAAAAATAAAAAAAGGCAAAGATGAAACGAAGAAAAATTAAAAAAAAAGATAAAAATAAAAACAAAGAAAAACAATGTGACAAAGAAACCCCTTGAAAAATTTAAACAGGAAAAACCCCGCTAAAAAATCGAACACGTTTACGCGGCTGTAAATAAAGAGTTCTCCTCGCGGCTTTCTCTCCTGAAAAAATTGAGCGCCCAGCTATTTTTTACTGCAACCTTCCCTGGAAGGGCATTCCCAAATAATTTACCGCAGTACTACTAGTAGTCTTCCCGGAAAAAATCTTCCCAATAAAGAAATTATCTCCGCTGTAAAAAAGGGTCTGACAGGGATAAAAGTGACACAAAAATACCAACGAAAAAGCCGGTGATTTTTTGTGCGCTCGCGCAATGTCACACAACTGTAAGGCTGGCAGCGGATATACCACAGTTATACACAAGTCTATCCAGCCATTCTGTTAATAACGGCCGACCTGTGGAAATCACCCTAGAATCAGTGGTGTTTTTTTACCCATTAAAAGACCCCCTATGGAAACAAAGGCCTGAAAGTGGATATCCCGGAGTTATGCACAGGTCTATCCATGGATTCTGTTGGTAAGATTTTTTATGAAGAATAGTTCTAGATTTTGTCTTTATTTGGTACTGAAGTTAACGCCTATCCTTAAAGGAAGTTGACGCCACTAGAGACTCGTTTGTGTCCTTGTTCAAGATAATCATATTTATAGTTCTTCGAAGCGGATAATTTTGGTTTGCCGAGTTCTGGGCTCGTTAAAGTTTGAGGTCTCTTGATGAAAATAGTATTCGCTTGTTTGCTGGCTAGTCTATTTGCAGGGGTTGGAGCCTCTAATGCAAGTACGCTGATTGTAGGCAATAAATATGAAGGTACAGTCAGCTTTATAGACCTAGAGAATGGCCAGGAAATAAAACGGCGGGAAACGGGGGGCGCACCTCATGAAATGATTCTTTCTCCCGATAAGAGCAAGGCAGTAGTGGTTTCCTATCTTGAGGACGGCTATGTAGGTGAGGAATTAAATGTTTTTGATGTGGCAACGGGCAGGCGCATTAGTGTCATCAAAATAAGCCCGCATATGGGTCCCCATGGTATTGCCTGGTTGGGCGAAAGTAACAATGTGATTGTCACAACAGAAGAAACCAATGATGTTATTAAAGTTGATGTTTCATCGGGAAAAGTAATTGGATCTGTTTCAACAGATCAGATAGGCAGCCATTTATTGGCTCTATCACCGGATAGCAAAACCGCTTATGTCACCAGTCGCGGCTCTGATACTTTTAGTGTTATCGATACAGAGTCAATGAACCTGAAAACCACTCTTCCTGCCGGTGAGGGACCAGAGGCAGTTTGGGTCAGCCCCGATGGTAAGGAGTTATGGATAGGAAACAATCAGTCGGAAAATATTTTTATCTACGACACTGGTAGCCTCAAGAGGAAGGAGACCTTGGATGTAGGCTATTTACCTATTCGGATCCGCTTTAATCCGGATGGGAAGTTAGTCGCTGTGGCTGACCTACAGGGACATAGGATACTGATCTATGATGCTGCGACACGGAAAGAGATCAAGGCAATTGACGTGGGTGCTGTAGGTGCCCGTGAGCCCGCTTCTCTACTATTTTCTCCAGATGGGAAATTCCTATTTGCGGGATCTCAAAGAGATGGCAAGGTAGTAGAGATAGACACTGAGGATTGGTCTGTTGGAAGGATATTCAGGGCCGGGCAGGGAGCGGATGGTTTGGAGTGGAGCCCGGTAAAGACCAAGCCGCAATAAGACTAGCAGCGCAAATACTTAGTTTGTTCTGGGCCTGCTGTCTTAGAGCTCTCCCCTAAAGTGTTGTCTAAAGGGCTACGGTATAGATTTTGAGATCTTGGACTTTGCCATCAATAGTATAATAGTTGGCAACTGTATCAGTGTGGATCCCGCCAGCCCGCTTAGCTATGGCGATGCTCGCTTTATTTTCAGAGAGGCACTGAATACCCAGCTGCTGAATGCCCTGACTATTTTTTAGATGCGCACATATTTTTTCTACTACTCTCGTCATAACGCCTCGGCCCTGGCAGTGGGCGGAGAGCCAGTATCCGATTTCGGCGTATTGCTTTTGGGGGTTTACCTCTTTAATACCAAAAATGCCTGAAATTTTTCCTTCAACGATAATTTTATACCAGGCAGCTCCGGTATTATTACTGTAAATACGTTGACGAAGATATTCCCTGGTGCTGGATAGATCCTTTATTGACTCTACCCAGTAGAGATATTTCGCCAACAGGGAACGATTTTGTTCAATAAGTAAATGGATTTCCTGCGCATCTCCATCTGTGAGGGGTTTGAGGAGAATATTTTTTGTTACAGAGATTTGCATAGTTACCAACTTTAACTAAATAAGCTGAATTTACCTACTTTGATAAGCGGTTAGGTAAATTCACCCAGGCCCTGCTGTCAGGCGCGATGATAAAGAGAATACGCATTCTCTTCAAAAGCATACGAAAATTTCTCCCCAGGTTATGATTTATACCACCGTAATGATAAGAGATTTAATCTTTTCCCTAAATGTGAATTAAAGCAAGTTCCACTACAGCCCTGGAATCAATTAGGTAATCGATAATTTACAGGCTGGTAATTGCCGGAAACCCAGTGGTGATGCTGCAAATTATATTTCCAGCATAAAAGTAACCGGGCCGTCATTCAGCAGGGAAACCTGCATATCTGCGGCGAAAACACCGCTGGCTACAGGAGAAAACTGGGACTTTGCGCGTTTGACGAAGTAATCATACAGAGCCTCGGCTTGCTGGGGGCTGGCGCCTCGGCTGAAGCTGGGACGCAAGCCGCGGTCAGTTTCGGCCACCAGGGTAAATTGACTGACAACCAGTAAACCACCACCGGCCTGCTGGACATTCAGGTTCATACGTCCATTTTCATCAGAAAAAACTCGGTAATTCAGTACCTTATTCAGTAATTTGTCCGCGCTCTCATGACCATCTTTTTCCTCTATGCCCAACAGAAGCAGCAATCCATTGTCGATAGCTCCCACTGACTTTCCAGCCACATTTACACGGGCGTGGCTAACCCGCTGGATCAATCCTTTCATCTCAGAACTCTTTGTCTCTATGGAACCTTGTGAGTAAATGGCCTAGATTAGCGGACTGGCTAACGTAGAGAAACCGAGAATACGGTATGAGGAAACAGTTAATAGCGCTCCTGGCTGGAGCCTTGACCACAGCGGCTAGTGTGCAGGCGGCAGACAATTACCCAAAGAGTAAAGCCGTCGAACATGTGGATGAATACTTCAGTATCGAGGTGGCAGACCCCTATCGGTGGATGGAGGACATGTCCAACAAAGAGGTTAAAGAGTGGGTTAAGGCCCAAAATGAGCATGCTCTGCCGCGTCTGAAGGATTTACCTGGTTGGCAGAAGATCAATGACCGCCTTACGGAACTGTGGCGCTATGAGCGATATGGCGTGCCCTATAAGAAAGGTGACAGTTACTATTACGACTATAACAACGGTGACTGGGACCAGAATATTTTCTACCGCACCCCAGAGCTTGCCCAGGACGGCAAGCCAATGCTGGACCCGCGCAGCCTGAGCGAGGATGGCACTATTGCAGCCAAACGCCTCAAAGTCAGTCCAAAGGGCCGATACCTGGCTTACGGTATCTCTGATGGTGGGACTGACTGGACCGACTATCGTATTCGCGATCTTGAGACAGGCAAGGACTTGGAGGAGCAGCTGACCGGTATCAAGTTTAGTGATACCAGTTGGGCTCCGGATGAGTCTGGTTTTTACTATAGCCGCTACCCGTTCAACAAGGATGGCACTGCAGATGATAGCAAGCAGGTAGCAGTCTATTTTCACCGCCTGGGGGATGCTCAGAAGCAAGACCAGTTGATATACCAAATTACGGATCATCCCACCCGCAACCCTGGAGCAGCGGTAAGTGACGATGGGAACTACCTGTTATTCGGTATCTTCGATGGCTATGACTCCAACGGCTTCTACTATCGCGACTTGCGCGATAAAAGTGGCAAGGTCGTTAAGCTGCTGGATGACTGGGATGGTCTGTACCAGTATCTTGGCAATAAGGGGAGCACTTTCTTTTTTGAGACCAGCGCGGGAGCACCACTGGGGCGTGTGATCGCTATCGACCTGAATAGGCCGCAACGCAAGAACTGGCGTGACCTGGTGCCGGAAACAAACAGTGCCCTGCAGAGTGCCAGCTATATCGGCGATCGCTTCGTACTTCATTACCTGGAAGACGCCAAGTCGCGGGTATTGGTGACCGATACCAACGGCAAGAAACAGTACGAGCTGAAGCTACCCGGTGTGGGTTCCGTGAAGGGCTTTTACGGCGAGCCGGATGAAGTGGAGACCTTTTATTCCTTCTCCAATTTTATAACCCCGCCGAGCATTTACCACCTGAATGTGCAGACTGGTGAAACCAAGCTGTTCAAGCGGCCGAAATACGCGACAGATTTCTCTGGCTTAACCGTGAGCCAGCATTTCTATAAGAGCAAAGACGGCACCCGCGTACCTTTATTCCTGGTGCATAAGAAGGGCATGAAACGCGATGGCTCCAACCCTACGCTGCTGTATGGTTATGGTGGTTTCAACTCCGCTCAGTTGCCACGCTTCTACAATCGCTTTGTGGGCTGGCTGGATATGGGCGGTACCCTGGCACTGGCCAACTTGCGCGGTGGTAGTGAGTACGGCAATGCCTGGCATCAAGCGGGCACCAAAACCCAGAAGCAAAATGTATTCGATGACTTTATTGCCGCAGCTGAGTGGCTGATTGAGGAAAAAGTTACCTCTCCAGAGAAACTGGGTATCAGTGGCCGCTCCAACGGTGGACTGCTTGCGGGTGCGACTCTAGTGCAGCGCCCAGACCTGTTTGCTGCGGCACTACCTGTGGTGGGTGTACTCGATATGCTGCGCTATCATACGGCTTCCGCCAATGCGCGTCAGTGGTCAAGCGACTATGGCTTGAGTGAAAATCGTGAGGAATTTAAAGCCTTGCACGCTTACTCCCCGGTGCACAATACCCGCAGGGGTACCTGCTATCCAGCCACTCTGATTACCACTGCCGATCGCGATGATCGAGTGGTGCCCTGGCATAGCTACAAGTTTGCTGCCGCCCTGCAGAGGGATCAGGGCTGTAATAAACCTGTATGGCTCGCGGTGGAGACCCGGGCGGGGCACGGCGCAGGCAAACCGATATGGATGCAGGTGGAAGACTTTGCTAATCAGTGGAGCTTCCTCGCCTACCAGCTCGGTATGAAAATCGAGTAATCTTTCCAATTAATCCGACATAAACGATACCGAGGCCATTTGTTGAGGCTCCCGGTATTAAAGAAAAGTTGGATGAATTTCTGGGGTCGTATCACTGAAGGATTAGGTGTGCGGCCCGCTCTGCCGGAGCAGCGGTACCGCCAGCCGGTTTGCCCTTCCGGAGGGTGGCGGTTTCAGCAGAGAACATCACTGGGTATGAATAACGATAACTAATCATCCGGTGGATTTATGAAACATGCGTTTGTAACCGGGGGCAGTGGCTTTCTCGGTGCCAATCTGGTGGAGCAGCTGGTTGACGATGGCTGGCGGGTGACCGCCATGCACCGGCGAACCTCAAATACGGATATGTTGCGCTCTATGGGGGCGGAATTGGTAGAGGCCTCGTTGGAAGACCTCGACTCTCTTCGCTCGGCTATCCCGGACAATGTCGATGCTCTGTTCCATATGGCTGCTAACACCAGTATGTGGCGCGGTGGCAATGTCCAGCAATGGAGAGACAATGTCGAGGGTTCAGCAAATATTGCTAAAGTGGCTAGGGAAAAAAATGTAGGGCGTATGGTAGTCACCAGCTCTATTTCTGCCTACGGCTACCACAAAGATAAGATCACGGAGGAGAGCGCAAAACTGGCCGATGATCCTCGTCATCATTACTTATATACCAAGAAGCGAGAGGAAATTGCCGTACGCAAGGAAATTGATCAGGGGCTTGATGCGGTATTTCTCAACCCCTGTGCAATTGTGGGTAAATACGATACTTCCAGTTGGGCTCAGACTTTTTTTCTGATAGATAAAAACCAGTTACCGGGAGTGCCTCCTGGTTGGGGTTCTTTTTGCCATGCTGGCGCTGTAGCGCGGGCACATATTAATGCAGTGGAAAAGGGTCGCTGCGGAGAAAATTATATTCTCGCTGGTACTGACGCGAGCTTCCTGGAATTTTTCGGAAAAATAGCGGAGTTGTTACACAAGCCTGTGCCCAAGCGTACTACTCCCGCCTTTGTTATTCAGTCTATTGCCTGGTTTTCTGATCTCTGGTCGCGAGTGAGCGGCAATGAGCCGGTCATTACCCCGGAAAAGGCTACCCTGGTTACACGCCGGGTTGTAGCCAGCAGCTCCAAGGCAGAACGCGAACTCGATTATCAATCACAGGTGGCATTGGATACTATGTTATGCGAATGTCGTGATTGGTTAGTACAGCAAAATTTATTGGAGTCAAAGTGAATCGCGGTAATATTATTTTTATTTTGGTCGCCTTATTACTGGTTCTGCAATTAATTCAGTATTACTTTTTCTCGGGCGCCCATTAGCGCCCCACCTCTGTATCTACCAAACGCCAGTATCCAATGATTCATCTCCCGATTTTTGGTTTTTTTGTATTAATGGCAATTTTTTAGGAGTCGATAATGGAGGAGAAGCGCTGCGGTTGGTGTCTGTCAACGCCATTGTATCAGCAATACCATGACGAGGAGTGGGGGCGTCCGGTTACAGATGATAAAACCCTGTTCGAATTCCTATTGTTGGAAGGTGCCCAGGCCGGACTTTCCTGGATTACAGTTTTGAATAAAAGGGAAAATTACCGCCGCTTGTTTGATGATTTCGATGTGGGAAAAATCGCGCGCTATACACCCAAAAAAGTGGAAAAGTTACTACTGGATCCGGGCATTATTCGCAACCGCCTGAAAGTGGAGTCCGCAGTAAAAAATGCTCGCGCCACCCTGGCTTTGCGAGAAAAGGGGCAATCCCTATCGGAGTTCCTGTGGCAATTTACTGATGGCCGCGTCATAGTGAATCGTCCGGCCTCCCTCAAGCAGGTACCTGCCAGTACGGTAGAATCTGATGCTATGAGCAAAGCGCTAAAAAAAGCCGGTTTCAGTTTCGTAGGCTCTACCATTATGTATGCCCATATGCAGGCAACAGGAATGGTGAACGATCACCTGCAATCCTGCCCCGCCCACCAACGCTGTGTAAACGAGGCGGAGGGTGCGGGGCTTTTGTAGGGGGATAACAGCAGGGGGTGAGTGCGCCACGCTCACCAGGAAGGCGCCCATGAATCCGGATAATCTGGTTACAGAATACTGGCCCCTGGCGATCACCGGCCTTCTGCGCCTGGGGGCCGCTTTATTGGTGATTGCGTTGACTCTGGTTGCGGTGCACTTGGTCCGCCGTGCCATTGAGCGCCTCCCCAGTCGCCTCGATGCCACCCTGGTGCCGGTGTTGCGAAATATCACCACCTGGGCGATTTATATTGTTGGAGCGCTGGTGGTACTGGATATCTTTGGTATCAACACCACCAGCCTAATCGCCCTGCTCGGCGCCACTGGGTTGGCAGTGGGATTTGCGCTAAAAGATACCCTTCAGAATATTGCCGCAGGATTTATCCTGTTGGGGCTCCGTCCATTCCGTGTGGGTGATGTCATTCAATTCGAGCAGACTCTGGGAACCGTGCGTGAGGTAGGCTTCTTCACTACCGAGCTGGATACCCCAGACGGCCTGCATGTCAGTGTGCCCAACAGCGTGATCTGGGGGCGGGTACTTACTAACTTCAGCCATAACAAGACCCGCCGTATTGAGATAGTGGCGAGTATCGCTTATGGGGATGATATAGAGGCGGGTTTGGAAGTGTTGCGTAAGCTGGTAGAGCAGGAGCCTCGAATTATCGCTAAACCGGAACCCAGTTATATGGTGCGTGCATTGGCCGATAGTTCTGTGGACCTGCAGTTGCGAGCCTGGACTGGAACTGACCAGTACTGGAGTGTTTACTGGGAGCTGATGGAGCGCCTTAAGCCGGCGCTGGAAGAGGCTGGATTAACTATTCCCTTTCCCCAGAGAGAGCTGCGAATACTGCGAGAGGATGTGTCCAGGAGCAGGAGTCGTCCCGCGAATTCGCGGGGCGCTAACACGGGACCTGGATAACGCCTTTTACTGGGGTGAAATAACCTCTTCTCCCACGGCTCAACGCACAGATATGGCGTTTGAAAGAGCCAGAATCGACAGTTCAAAGATTTCGTGTCAAAGTTAGCGGCGTTTTTTTGTACAACTTTTGACCGAGATAGGAAAATGCCGATTAAGCTGAACAACCCTTTGATCCCCAGCCTGCTGGCTGTCGCTATCCTCGCGGGCTGTCAGGGCGATAAGGCCGCTCAGGCAGGAGCGAATGCCGACAAAGCTCAAAGTGCCGTTGCCGAAGCCCCTATAGCCGTTGATGCGGTGGCTGAGACCAAGCGCCTGACGGAGTGGCTGGATGCGCGCTATGAAGAGCAGCTGCAGTTCAGTCCCATGCAGCTATCCTATCTCGGCCGCAAGGAGCAGTACGACCAGATCGACGATATGAGCGAAGCTGCCGAGGCGCGCCAGCTGGCCTGGAAGGAAAAGGCCGTTGCGGAACTCAAGAAGAATTTTGACTACGAAAAGCTCAGCCAGGAGGGGAAAACTTCCTACGATATCTGGATCTACCAGTTCGAGCAGGCCAAAGCCGCCGAGCCCTTTAAGCGCCACGGTTATATTTTTGAACAGATGGGCGGCGTACAGTCCCAACTGCCAAACTTCCTGCTGAACTTCCACAAGGTGGACAATATTGAGGACATGCAGGCGTATATCGCCCGTATCGGCGGCATTTCCCGCGCTATCAACCAGTTACGTGAGCGCGCAGAACAGTCCTCTAAAGAGGGTATCCGTCCGCCGCGCTTCGCTTACGAGGGTGCGATAGAGCAGTCCAGCAAGCTGATCGACGGTGCCCCCTTCTCCGATGGTGAGGACGCCCCCCTGTGGGCCGGTGCCAAGGGCAAGATTGCTGAGTTGCTCGAAGCCGGTAAGATTGACCAGAAGCAGGCTGACAAGCTGACGGACAATGCTCGCAAGGCTTTGGAAAGTGAGTTCCTGCCCGCTTATGAAAATCTGATCGCCTGGTTGAAGAAAGATGTGCAGAAGGCTTCCGCGGAGCCCCAGGGTGCCAGCAGCCTGCCGAACGGTATGGCCTACTACAACCAGCGTCTGGCAAATACCACCACTACCAGCCTGACCGCCGATGAAATCCACAGTATTGGCCTCAAGGAAGTAGCGCGCATCCGCAGCGAGATGGAGACCATCAAGAAGCAGGTGGGCTTCGAGGGCAACCTGCAGGAATTCTTCACCTTTATCCGTGAAGATGGTCAGTTTTACTACCCTAATACCGACGAAGGCCGCCAGGGTTACCTGGATGACTCCACGGCTTTTCTCGACAATATCACCAAGAAACTGCCGGAATACTTCGGCTTGCTGCCTAAGGCCGAGCTGGTGGTTAAGCGGGTGGAATCCTTCCGCGAGCAGGATGGTGGTGCTCAGCACTATTACCCGGGCACTCCAGACGGCTCACGTCCGGGCATCTACTATGCGCACCTTTCCGATATGAGTGCTTACTCTACCACCGATATGGAGACGGTGGCATACCATGAGGGCAACCCCGGCCATCACATGCAGATCTCCATCGCCCAAGAGCTTGAGGGTATCCCACAGTTCCGCACCCAGGCGCACTTTACTGTATACGTAGAGGGCTGGGCGCTTTACTCAGAGAAGTTGGCCAAGGAAATGGGTGCTTTCGAGGACCCCTACAACCTGTTTGGCCACCTGACCGCTGAGATGTGGCGCGCTATCCGATTGGTAGTGGATACCGGTATGCACGCCAAGGGCTGGAGCGAAGAGCAAGCTGTAGAGTATTTCCTGGAAAACTCCGCAATACCCGAAACAGCTGTACGCTCTGAAGTGCGTCGCTATCTGGTATGGCCAGGCCAGGCTACCGCTTACAAAATTGGTATGTTGAAGATCCAGGAGTTGCGTAAGCAGGCTGAAGAGCAATTGGGCGATAAGTTCGATATCCGCGGTTTCCACGATACCGTTCTGAGTGGCGGCGCCTTACCGGTACCGGTTCTGGAAAGCCGTGTAGCTGCCTGGGTGGAGTCAGTTAAGCGCGCTTAATAGATACTGCTAGCAGCAAAAAAAGCCGGGCATAGCCCGGCTTTTTTGTGTGTTCTCATCTGATAATCGTTTACTAATGGAAGGGGGTAAACCTTAGTTTTCCTTCGTTTGGGGTTTGGGGAGTTTTTAATGGATACAAATATTTACAGCGCACCAGAGGCTGAATTACATACAGAGTCCACGGAGGAATTTGATTTCTACGTAGTGTCCAGCGCTAAATTTTGGGTGATGAACCTTGGCACTATGGGGCTGTATTCTGTCTACTGGTTTTATCGACAATGGAGGGAATACAAGCGCGCAAGTGGTGAAAGCTTATGGCCTGTTATGCGTGCGATTTTTTCAATATTTTTTACCCATTCACTTTTTATTAAAATACAGAGCCACTTAGAAGAGGCAAAAATAGAATATAAATGGCGCCCTAAACTGATGGCTGCGATTTATATAGTTCTTGCGATTCTGGGCTCAATTATCGATAGAATTTCGTATCTTTCTGATGAATTCTCTTTGATTGATATTTTTAGTCCGGCGTTATTGCCTCTGACGGTTTGGCCTCTCTTTGAGGGACAGAAGGCAGCAAATACTCTCAGTGGTGATATCTCGGGCAAAGTAAATGCAAAACTAACGCTGTTGAATTTTTTGTGGTTAGGAGTAGGGGCCTTATTGTGGGCCATAGTGGTTTTTGGAGCTTACATTGTCATTAGTGGCGAATAAAAGGAGTTTAGAGGTGAGAAGAATCGTTATTTTAGTGTGTGCCTTAGTAGTGCAGTTTTTTACCACTAATCTGTGGGCTGAAGTGACCTCAACTGAAATTACTGTGCGAGCCAAGGCCAAAGATGCCAAATTTATTGGCTCCTCAATCGGGGGGGCTATGGTGATTATCCGTGAGGCGGATACCGGAGAAATCCTGGCCAAGGGGCTTACCCAGGGCAGTACCGGTGATACCGGCAAGATCATGAAGACACCACGCGAACGTTATGCTCCTATCGCCGGGGGAGCTGCGCATTTTACTGCTGCGCTGGATATCAGTGAACCGGTATTTCTTACTGTAGAAGTGCTGGCCCCTTACATTAAGAAGCAGGCTCGTGTGGTAGCACAAACACAGACTTGGCTTGTGCCAGGCAAACCTATCAGCGGTGAAGGCTTGGTCGTGGAGATACCGGGTATGGTAGTGGACTTGCTCAGTCCACAGACTCACCTCTACACCGGCCTGGATAAGAGCCCATTCGAAATACGCGCTAATGTAGTGATGATGTGCGGCTGCTCCCTTACGGATGGTGGTCTGTGGGATGGTAGCAAGATAGAGGTTACTGCCCTGGTAAAGAGGGATGGTCGGAAATTCGCTACGGTTCCGCTGAAAATCCAGGACACCATGAATACCTTCAGTGCGCCTTTTCCCACCGATTTACCCGGCGCCTACGAAATATTGGTTTACGCCTATGATGCAAGGACCGGGAATACCGGTGTCGATAGGAGTAGTTTTATCGTGAAATAAAGCAATTGGTAGGGAGGCGCTACGAGTATGAAAGGCAGGGAGGAGAAATCTAAACAATCCCGTCGCGCACTGCTCGAAGAACACCGCCCCGAGCGAATTCACGCCCGTCTGGGTAAGGAGCCCAGGTCCCAGAGAGTGTCGGATTTTGTCCTCGGGGCTATCGATGGTTGTGTTACCACCTTTGCGATAGTTGCAGGCGCTTTTGGTGCTGGATTCACTGAGTCGGTGGTGTTGGTCATGGGCTTTGCCAATCTGATCGCTGATGGATTTAGTATGGCGGTTAGTAACTACGAGGCAGTGAGTGTAGAGCGGGATCAGGCAGCGGCGGCTGCCCGCACGGAACGCCAACATATTGATTTGGTGCCGGAGGGAGAGCGAGAGGAGATCCGCCAGATTTTTCAGCGCAAGGGCTTCCAAGGGCAGGTGTTGGATGAGGTTGTCGCAACTATCACTGCCAATCGCCAGCTGTGGATTGATACCATGTTGGCGGAAGAGTACGGCATTAGTCGCTCGGCACGAAGACCCCTTGGCTCTGCGATAGTGACCTTTCTGGCCTTTATTGGTGTGGGCGCAGTCCCGTTACTTCCCTATCTTATCCGTCCGCTGGAAACCTCTGAGCAGTTCTATAGCAGTGCCGCTTTGGCTGCTTGCACTTTTTTTGCCATAGGCCTTTGTAAGGGGCTGGTGTTCTCACAGCGGGTACTGGCAGCGGGCGTCAAGACACTGGTGTTTGGTGGGGGTGCGGCCCTGCTAGCCCTGGCAGTCGGTTTTTTCCTGCGAGATATCATCAGCTGAGAGGTATCGTTCTCAGGCGGCCACTACCCGGTTGCGGCCACTGTTCTTGGCTCGATACATGCGTTTATCGGCTTCAGCCAGTAATTGGTTGTGAGGGCTGCCAGTACTGCTGCCTTCAACCAGGCCGAAGCTGATAGAGACTTTCACTGACTGTACATAGCGACGGCTAAGGGCCTCTACCTTTCGCCGCAATTTTTCCGCCAATACGCTGCCACCACGTACGTCGGTATTGGGTAGCAGCAGCAGGAACTCCTCACCCCCCCAGCGTGCCACAATATCCTCTGTACGAGTATTGTCCCGAAGGATCTTGGCTACATCCTGTAAAATACGATCGCCAAAAGCATGTCCATGGGTATCGTTAATCGCTTTAAAGTTGTCCAGATCGCCAATCAGGATCACATACCGGTCACGCAACTCCTTGTTACGGCGCTCCATATCGTGGATAGCACGATAGGCCTCACGGCGATTGGCGAGGCCGGTTAGGGTATCGGTGGAGGCGTTTTTCTCCAGCTCTCCGGTTAATTTTTCCAGCAATTGTTGGGTGTGATGGCGACTGCTGTCGAGTAGTGCTGTCAGTGCCGTGAGAGCACCAAAAACGGCGATAAAGCGCGCGCGGTAGGCGGTATCATATTTGGCGGTAAGGCCTGGAAAATCTGGGTAGAAAAGGACAGTGGCTGTAACTATGCCAATGGCGATGAGTGCGGCGGTACCGGTCTTGTAACCGTATAGATTGATAAAGCCAGGTACCAGCATTACCGCCCACATCAAACCGGTATTATTTACTCCGCCGGATAACAGCAAATAAAAATAGAGTACTAACAACAGGATACCTACCAGGAGAGGCGTCTTCTCACTGGGCCCCATTACATTGATTGTCACATAGGAAAACAGGATTACTACTGCCGCTGCAGAGAGGGTGATGGCCTGAAGGATATCGGCTGCTGTCAGTGCAATGACTGCCATGGCTCCCGTTACTGCCATGGCAAATATCAGCATATAGGAAGATGCCATGATACGACGACGCAAATCTATACGTTCCAATTCCTCCACCGGTGAGACCAGTGCGGGATTATGTTGGTTATACCCTGGAATCATAATTATCTCGATTGCTCTTCAGGCTGAGGCTTTCTGCTGGCGATAAAGCGCCAGGTAGCGTCACTATATTCATCGGGGAGTGAAGCAGCGCTGAGTATAGGAGGATTCGTTCACCGACCAAAGTAGCAAGCTACAGTATCTGTAAACCAAACTTTAGAACTGAGAAACTGTGACACAAATTATTCTGACTTGGGGCGATATTCTGACATTGCGCGGGGATGCACTTGTGTGTCCTGCACATAAACATCTTATTTGCGGTCGAGGGCTCTCTGCCCAGGTTTTTGCTCTGGGAGGTAAAGATCTCGAGCTGCAGTGTAAAAAACAACCGGAATGTACAGTGGGGGAGGCGCGTATCACTGATGCTTTCCATATGCCGGTAGATTATTTGCTTCACACTGTTACTCCACAGTGGAGCAGTGGTGATCAATGGGGGGCTCAAGCGATTAAGCAGCTCCGCTACTGTTATGAAAGTGTATTGAGCTTGGCGGGGAAAAAAGGTTTAAAACATATTCTCTTTCCGGCATTGGGTGCCGGCACCAACCGCTTTCCCCATGCAATTGCCGCGCATGAAGCCCTGGAAGTTCTTAATGAATATTCCAGTCAGTTTGATCAACTTACTGTTTGCCTGCACTCTCCCGCTGCCCTCGGAGAGTGGAAACGGGTTGAGCGGCGTTTCTTCACCGTGTGAATTAATCAAACATTATTAATGTACGATGGTGCCAGTAAGCAGGTAGCTAGAGTATTCGCTGAAAACGATGAAAGAGGCCTCAGCACCTAAGTATACTTTTCATCGCTTTTATGGTTGTAAGTAAAGGTATTGAAATGTCGCCTGGGGAGGGCATATTTCTCTTACTGATAAAACGAATCTGGAATATGACAGTAGGAAAGCTCATCTACAGGGATTTTTCATTCACAGAGAAATTGTGAAAGGGATCTGTCAGTTTGAAAAATCGTCCAAAAAATTTTGTGCCTCCATATCCAGCCTGGGAACTGAATCTTCCGCCGACTTCCCGATATGTACAGTGCCAAGTTGCCTTACAGTTTGTTGGTGGCCATCGGGACGATTCACTATTTCAGCTATTGACTGAATCTCTGTCCAATACCCGAGACCTAATGCACTATGAGCGGGCAGGTCACATTGATGCTTGGGGTGCGTATAACGATATTGCGATTGCCTACTGGTCCTGTGAAGAGTCCATGATGACTTGGTTGAGGGAAGGTTTTACTGATTTGCAGGGGGTAGTTCGGGGCAAATCGGGGTCATGGTATGAGGCATTGACGGCTCCACGTACTCATTTCGAGGTTTCTGCCTCTACACCTGAAGCTGACTGGGGGATCTTTCGCCACTTTGATACTTGTGATCAGCATGATCATGCCTACTGGGGTGCGATGCGGGATCGAATAAGCGCTGCAGAAAATAGTGGGCTTCCAGGCCAATTACAAAGCTTACAGTTGCTACCTGCCGCAGAGCGATCGGACAAGGAAATATTCCTGCCCGGTAATTTATGTATGATTCGCACGGTACAGGGCTATTCTGCTGCCAGCCCTGAAGAACGGAATGCCTACCAAAAATCTCTGCGTCAGAAATATGAACAGGGAATAAACTACTTGAATAAACATCCGGTTCAGTCGCGTTGTCTCAGTGCTCGACTGTTAAGTGATGAGCAGCCGGCACCGGGTAGACCAGATACTGAAACAATTGCCTGGTTTGCCTCCTTAAAAGACCTTGAAAACTGGGTGCACCATCACTCCACTCATAAGGCTATCTACGCCTCCGCACAGCAATATGCGAATCGATTTTCTCCTGGAATGCAATTGCTGCTGAGCCACGAAGTAGCCGTAGTGCCTCCTGGTAAGGGGCGGGCCGCTTACACGGATTGTCATCCCGATACAGGGTTGCGACGTTTTTTAAGGTAATAAAATAATTGACGCTGAATTTAGTAGCTTGGGATAGAAGGTGACTGGGGTGTGCTCAATGTGATTTTTGGCTTAAGATTGATCCCTATAAAATCGATGATATAGCTCAAAAAGTGTATAAATACTTAAACCTCGGTGAATATCTTGATGAGGAAAACCGTTGCCTGCAAGAGTCGGTCGAAGAGCGCTCAGCGCTTATTGAGTTCGGTTGTGGCAATTGTCGTCATCTTAATATTTTGGAGGCCGTCTCGAGTTTTTATCTGGGAATAGATTTTGACCCTGGTCACATTAAAAGTGCATGGAATCTTAGCAAGAATAAAAATTCTCAGATTTTTACTTGCTGAATAATGAGTCCTATCTATCGGAGTGCAGATATTCAATTTAAGCTCTAAAATTTTTTATTATTGGAATTTACTAATGAGCTTGCCTTTGTAAAAAATATGATAGAAATGAGTGACGAGAATATATGTCTAGACTTAAATTGGGTATGCAAAGTAAATACTACTTGCTGATATGTGAAACAAATTAAGGTAAGTATGTGATGTTTAGATCCTTCAGGTACAAAGGCATGGAGATTAGGTATTACGCTGCAAAACAGTGAATATCTGATATACCGTAGTTGGAGAGCTGTGGTAACGAAAGCTTTCATGGGTGGCTTACTTGGAGTTTTTGTCTATATGAGGTACATCCATTGCCTGCACCGCTGGAGAAAGACTGGGCCCCCAGTCCGTAGAAGACATGGGGATCTGTGAAGTAGATGGTGCCTTCTTCGTCATTCTAGGCAAAGGCGTATTGCACATGGGCCAGTTTGGAGAAATCCACATTGTCGTGGGTGAAGGAGGAATCGGCCCAATACTCCCAGTTGGCCCAATAGGCCGAAATACGTTTGATCTCCTGAGCATTGATATTGACGGTTAAAGCGAGTGCCGTGGCAAGCGTTACTACTTTTTTAAGCATTGCGACATCCCTCCAATATCCCTATTCGTTCCTGAGACTGCAGAGAAGAAAACATGACAATGACCTCCCAAGAGCCTTGGTGATGATGAAACCAAGTATTTTAGAAGTGAACTTTATAGTTGAGAAAATTGGAAAAAATTGGGGGATAAAAGTTCCGAATAAAGCTAGGGAAAGCGCTGAAATTAGATAATTTTTCTCGATAATTTGTGCAAGGAAAGTGAAGAAACAAAAAAGTAAACTACTTATTTCAAGATAAAATCAGTTTCTACGACATTGAGGGCAATATGGTGAGCTCTTAAAATGATTCAAGAATTAATTTTTATGATGTGAGCAAAAAAATAACAATAGTATTGATTGGGGTTATGCACAAGGGCAATTTTCCAGGTAAAAATTTAAGTGCTGGTGAAAAATAAATGGCAATAAACACTGCCTATCCGAATAAAGAATTTTTTCGAGGTTGCTTAAATTTCCAGCGCAAGGCTTGTCTTCAAGAGTAAAAATAAAAAGGGCCCTATCAGGGCCCTTTTTACGCTGAAGAGAATACCTGTTATTTCTTCGCACGCTTGCGCATATTTTCCTGAAGGATTTTTTTGCGTATGCGGATATGGTTGGGGGTTACCTCAACTAGCTCATCCTCTTCGATAAACTCCAGCGCCTGCTCCAGAGTGTGGCGAATGGGCGGAGTCAGGGTCAGGGCTTCATCGGTGCCGGCAGCGCGGATATTGGTGAGCTGCTTGCCTTTGGTGGGGTTGACCACCAGATCGTTGCCGCGAGAGTGGATACCGATAACCTGGCCTTCGTAAATATCTTCGCCGTGGCCGAGGAACAGGCGTCCGCGATCCTGCAGGGCAAACAGGGCGTAGGCCAGCGTCTTGCCATTGACCATGGAGACCAGTACGCCGTTGATGCGCTTGGCCACTTCACCCTGTTTTACCGGGCCGTAGTGGTCGAAAATGCTGGTCATGATGCCCGAGCCGCTGGTCAGGGTCAGGAACTGGTTGCGGAAACCGATCATGCCGCGAGAAGGTACAATAAAGGTCAGGCGCACACGTCCTTTGCCGTCCGGCTCCATATTGGTGAGCTCAGCCTTGCGCAGTCCCAGCTCTTCCATAATCGGACCCTGGTGTTGGTCTTCAACGTCGATCACCACTTCTTCGTAGGGCTCATGGATTTCACCGTCTACTTCTTTCTGAACCACTTCCGGGCGGGAGACTCCCAGCTCGAAGCCTTCACGGCGCATAGTTTCGATCAGCACTGACAGGTGCAATTCACCGCGGCCGGATACGCGGAATTTGTCCGGGGAATCGCCTTGTTCCACGCGCAGGGCTACATTGTGGATCAGTTCCTGGTCCAGGCGTTCCTTGATATTGCGTGAGGTGACGAACTTGCCGTCCTGGCCGGCAAAGGGAGAGTCATTCACCTGGAAGGTCATACTCACGGTGGGTTCATCCACGCTCAGGGCGGGTAGGGCTTCCGGGGTTTCCGGGTCGCACAGGGTATCGGAGATATTCAGTTCGCCCACACCGGTGATACATACGATGTCGCCAGCACTGGCCTGCTCAACCTCTGTGCGCTCCAGGCCCAGGTAGCCCATAACCTGTAGAACCTTGGCTTTGCGGGAGTTGCCGTCGCGGTCCAGTACCAGTATCTGTTGGTTGGGGGTCAGAGTGCCGCGGGTAATGCGGCCTACGCCGATAACGCCCACGTAGCTGGAATAATCCAGGGCCGAAATCTGCATCTGGAAGGCGCCTTTGGGGTCTACCCTGGGCGGCTCTACCTTGTCCACAATCATCTGGAACAGCGGCGTCATATCGTCGGCCAGGTCGGTATCGTCGAGGCCGGCAATACCGTTGAGGGCGGAGGCGTAGACAACCGGGAAGTCCAGCTGCTCATCGGTGGCGCCAAGGCTGTCGAACAGGTCGAATACCTGGTCCATCACCCAGTCGGGGCGCGCGCCAGGGCGGTCAATTTTGTTGATGACGACAATAGGGTTCAGACCCTGCTCGAACGCTTTCTGGGTTACGAAGCGTGTCTGTGGCATTGGGCCGTCCACTGCATCAACCAGCAGTAGTACCGAGTCCACCATAGAGAGTACACGCTCTACCTCACCACCAAAGTCGGCGTGTCCTGGGGTATCGACGATGTTGATGCGGTAGTCATTCCACCGGATGGCGGTGTTCTTGGCGAGGATAGTAATACCGCGTTCTTTTTCCTGGTCGTTGGAATCCATAACCCGCTCGGCGCCTTCATCGCGACGGTCGAGAGTGCCAGATTGGGACAGCAGCTTGTCCACCAGGGTGGTTTTGCCGTGGTCTACGTGGGCGATAATCGCAATATTGCGCAGATTCTCTATCACTGGGGGCCTCTGGGCGTTAAATCTTGGTAAATCGGGGCGGGGGCCTGCGGGGTTTCTACAGCAGCATTCCGGCCAAAGGCGGCGATTATAGGGGGGGCGCATGACAATTGGGAGTGATTTTGAGTAAAAAATCACCGCCCACTGTGGAAGTGTCGGCTTGAGGGGCTAAGAGGGGAGCGCGGATAGCGGGGCTGTCCGCGCTCGGGAATTATTTCTTGATGCTTTCCGGCCTGTGGGGGATCTGTGGGCGCAACACGCCCACGTTGCGGTATCCCTCATCCATCAGGTGGGAGGCGTGCAAGCGGCTCATGACACCACGGGCGCAGTAAAGCAGGTATTCGCGCTCCTGGTCCAGTTGAGCGAAGCCGTTATTCAGACGGTAGAAGGGGATAGTTTGTACTTCACAGCCCTCCAGTTCCAGCGGGTCCATTTCCTCTTCATCCGGGTGGCGAATATCGATTACCACCGCATTACCGGGCTCTTCGCGAATCTCAACTTCAGGTGCCTGTCCGTCTACTTCTTCAATCACTTCATCGATATTTTGAATAGAGCGATTGCTGATAGCACGATCAAGGACGGTAAAATCAAAGCGGTTCTCTTCGGATTCCACTTTCTCGATTTTTGCGCGTGTGGTGGGTTTTACTGAAATCACACCGCAGTATTCGGGCATATTCGCGGCAAATTCCTCTGTGCCGATCTCCCGAGAGGTGCGGATAATGTCGGTTTTATCGGAGGTGATCAGTGGGCGCAGCACCAGGGTATCGGTGACGCTATCGATTACTGCGAGGTTTTTCAGGGTCTGGCTGGATACCTGGGCAATAGCTTCACCAGTCACCACCGCGTCCACCTCCAGTTCCTTGGCGATTACACTGGCAGCGCGCAGCATCATGCGTTTGAGGATTACACCCATATGGGAATCGTCGACGCGTTCGAGGATTTCCGCTACCACCTCGTCGAATGGCACAGTGACAAAGCGCACCCGGTGGGATGCGCCATATTTATTCCACAGGTAATAGGCTACTTCCTTAACGCCCAGCTCGTGCTGGCGTCCGCCGAGGTTGAAGAACAGGAAGTGGGTGCGGATACCACGCTTCATGGTCAGGTAGCTGGCCACGGTGGAATCGAAGCCACCGGATACCAATGAAAGGACTGGGTCCTGGGTTCCCAGGGGGAAGCCGCCGAGACCGGGGTGCTGTTCCTCAATCACATTGAGCTTGTCGTGGCGAATTTCCAATTTCACCGTGATATCGGGGTTCTTCAGCTTCACTCCAGCCGCTTCGGTATTTTTGTTGAGGCCACCGCCCACATACTGCTCAACATCCAGGGACTGGAAATCGTGCTTGCCGGTGCGTTTTACCCGCACACAAAAAGTCTTACCCTTCAGGGCCGGGCCCCATACAGAGAAAGTCTTTTCATACATATCGTGCAGATCGCCCAGTGGAAACTGGCGTACACGGGAGAAGTTAGCGATACCGGGGGTGTGGGAAAGAACTTCCTCAATTCGGTCGCCCAGGTGTGCTACAGCGTCCGGGGCGATCACATCGATCTTTTCCCAGTCCTTGCGCACCTGGATACGGTCGTCCAGCTGACGCAGCAGGCGCTGTAGGTTGTCCTTGAGCTGGCGCGACATACGTTTGCGCACAGGGTTGCTCTTAATGGTGATCTCGGGGAAAAACTTGACGACAAAGTGCATGGGAATCCGTCGGGTACCGCATGTTGATAGAAGGTGCGGCATTATAAACTAGCCGGAGGCAACTTGGTTGTGCACCGTTACCGGGCGATACTGGGGTAAAGTTGCGTCATTATGGTGCGCTTTTCTGTGGCCGCTCGGCCACAATGCATTTATCCTGCCCCAGTCGGCCCAAAGCTGTCGACCGCACCGGCGCCAACCGCCGCAGCGATGCAGTTGCCCTAATTTGGCACACTCCTTGCTTTATTTCACGCCAGGTAAAGAGTGAATGCCGGCAGCAAAGGCATAGCGACCAATTACTTTTCAAGACCTGGAGGACAGCAATGTCAGCGAAAACGCTCGGTTTGATTAATGAGAGTGAAGCAAAATGGGTGGACCTGCGCTTCACCGATACCAAGGGTAAAGAGCAACACGTTTCCATCCCTGTATCGGAAATTGACGGAGAGTTCTTCGAAGAAGGCAAGATGTTTGATGGTTCCTCCATCGCCGGCTGGAAGGGCATTAATGAATCCGACATGATCCTGATGCCGGATGACGAGACGGCTTTCCTCGATCCCTTCACCGATGAGAGCACCGTTATTATTCGCTGTAATATCGTAGACCCGGTCACCGGTCAGGGCTACGAGCGCGATCCGCGCTCCATCGCAATGCGCGCCGAGGAATACCTGAAGTCCACAGGTCTGGGTGACACCGCGCTATTTGGCCCAGAGCCCGAGTTCTTCGTATTTGACGATATCACTTGGGGTGCCGAAATGGGCGGCGCCTTTTACAAAATCAATTCCGAAGAAGCGGCTTGGTCCTCCGGTCATAACTTCAGTGAGGGCAATATCGGCCACCGTCCTGGTGTGAAGGGCGGCTATTTCCCCGTTCCTCCGGTTGATTCCCTTCACGATGTGCGTGCCGCAATGTGTTCCGCTATGGAGCAAATGGGGCTACAGGTGGAAGTACATCACCACGAGGTAGGCACTGCCGGTCAGTGTGAGATTGGTGTTGCAGCCAACACTCTGACCAAGAAAGCGGATGAGGTTCAGATTCTTAAGTATGCCGTACATAATGTAGCGCACGCCTACGGCAAGACCGCAACCTTTATGCCCAAGCCCCTTGTTGGCGATAATGGCTCCGGTATGCATGTGCACCAGTCCTTCACCAAGGATGGCGTAAACCAGTTTGCCGGCGATGCTTACGCGGGTCTGTCTGAGGCTGCTCTCTACTACATCGGTGGTATTGTGAAGCACGCACGCGCCCTGAACGCGATTTGTAACGCGTCTACTAACTCCTATAAGCGTCTGGTACCGGGCTTTGAGGCGCCGGTTATCCTGGCCTACTCTGCGCGCAACCGCTCCGCTTCCATCCGTATTCCTTACGTAACATCGCCTAAAGGCAAGCGTATCGAGACGCGCTTCCCGGATCCGACTGCCAACCCTTACCTGGCGTTTGCTGCCTTGCTGATGGCAGGTCTAGATGGTATCAAGAACAAGATTCATCCCGGAGATGCCGCCGATAAGGATCTGTACGATCTGCCCCCGGAAGAGCTGGCCGAGTACCCCACCGTAGCTGCCAGTTTGGAAGGAGCGTTGGACGCCCTGGATAAGGATCGTGACTTCCTGACCGAGGGTGGTGTTTTCACCAATGATGCAATCGACGCTTACATTGAATTGAAGCGCGAAGAAGTAGAGCGCCTGAACATGACTACTCACCCGGTTGAGTTTGACATGTACTACTCCGTGTAATAGCGAACGGCATCACACTGGTGCCGCCGAGTTGTTCGCGAAAAGCCCGCGCCGTCCTGGTGCGGGCTTTTTTATTGCGGGTAAACTGTCTATTGGGGAGGTTGATTCTACCGACTGCGAATCTGGTACTTTGAGAAGCAGTTGCCCCATTCAATTGAGGCCCCGACTGGGGCAAGAGAAAAGGAGCGTCCGCGTCGCGGTCGATCACGTTATGGGATTTTTGAGATCGTTTCAGGCACTTTTCCTTGTCGCCCCCCTGATGGCTTTTGCCGGTACCGATGGTGGCAGCAGCTCCGGTGCTATCTACAAGACTGTCGGCCCCGACGGGCGCGTGACTTTCAGTGATACTCCACCAGCCAGTGGTGAGGCGCAAAAGGTAGAGCTGGCCCCAATCAATGTCCAGCCTATCACCCTGCCTCGCCCTCTGCCTTCACGCAAGCTATCCCCTAAAGATGATGTAGAGGATGACGGCAGCAAAGAGAGCTACGCAGGGCCGATGTCAATCCAGATTGTGAGCCCCCTGGATGGCGCAACTATCCCCCCGGGACAGCGTTTTATTCCGCTACAAGTGGATGTGCAACCGTCATATCCAAAGGGTGCCAGCTTTTATGCGGTGGTGGATGGTCAACCCTGGCGCGGCAATTCAACCGGCTCCAGCTTGGATATCTCAGCGCTGGAGCGCGGTAGTCACAGTGTGCAGGCGGTACTTATCGATGCCAGTGGGCGCATTCTGGCTCAATCAAAAGTCATTACTGTTTATGTGCAGCGCCCCAGCGTTGCCCAATTGGATAGCTCTATCCTTCGGGCACCTCAGTCAACCAAAGTGTCACTTGGGCCCAGTTTGGCCCAGTCTCAGCCCTGATTGGTTTGTATTACCGCTATCGTCAAGGGCGTTAGCGGGTCTCCGCTAACAATTCACAGCCCGCCTTTCCCTCCCCAGGCTGATTAAATTTTGACCTTCGCACCATTGTGGTGCATTCTCCTGGCTGAGCTGTGCAGCTCCAATGCTCTTGGGGGTGATTAGGCAAATCCTATCGATTGCGCACTGTAAATGCCCATCAGAAGCAACCAATGTGGGCCTGAATAGCCCTGTGCGCCATTTTGGTTTGCTTTTTGCACTGGCTAGATACAAGGGCTTATCGCGCCGGGTGCTAACCCTACCCCGGCCGCCGCAGAGAACCGGAAACCACTGAATGCTCAATGATCGCCAGCTGCGCCAGCTGTTAGACAGTCTCACTTCAGCCGTTATGGTGCTGGATGACACGTTATCACTCTGTTACTTGAACAATGCGGCCGAGGATTTGCTGGCGGCATCCAGTGCAAGGGTCAGCGGATTGCCGTTGGAAGAGGTCGTGCGAGAATCTGCAGCTGCGCAAAAAGCCATGCGTGATGCGCTGGTCAGTTGTGAAAAATATACGGTGCGCCGCGCTCGTTGGCGTCTGCACAACCTGGATACGCGCACTGTGGATTACTCGGTGAGTCCTGTGCCAGAGCTAGGTGTTTTACTGCTTGAGGTGCAACCTATGGACCGCCTGCTGCGCATTGCACGTGAAGATGCATTGCTCAGTACCCAGGAAACTGCGCGTAACCTGGTGCGGGGCATGGCACATGAAGTGAAGAACCCCCTCGGCGGTATCCGCGGTGCGGCACAACTGCTTCAGAGAGAGTTACCAGATGCCTCTCTGGAAGAGTACACACAGATCATCATTGAGGAGGTGGACCGCCTGCGCAATTTGGTGGACCGCTTGTTGGGACCGCGTCAGCCGGTGAAACTGGCGGAGACCAATGTCCATGAAATCCTGGAGCGAGTGGCACAGCTTCTAGAGGTGGAATGTGATGGTGAACTGAGTATCCGCAGGGATTACGACCCCTCTATCCCGGATGTACCAGCGGATCGCGAACAGTTGATCCAGGCACTGCTGAACATCGCCCGCAATGCGATGCAATCGATAAATGAGAGTATCGGTCTCGCCAGTGGGGAGATGGTATTGCGCACACGGGTCCAGCGCCAATTCACAATTGGTCGTCGCAATTGTCCACTGGTATGCCGTATCGAAATTGAAGATAACGGTCCCGGTATTCCCGAGGAGATCCGTGAGCGGATCTTCTTCCCGATGATATCAGGGCGCGCGGAGGGCTCCGGCTTAGGGCTATCCATATCACAGAACATTATCAGTCAGCATCGCGGCCTAATTAAGTGTGACAGCCGTCCCGGTCGCACGGTATTCCAGATCTATTTGCCGTTGACTATCGAATTAGCCAATACAGGAACCTAGAGAATGAGTAATCGCGTTTGGATAATTGACGACGACAGATCTATCCGCTGGGTGCTGGAGCGGGCGCTTTCTCGGGAGGGGATAGAAACCCAATGCTACGAGAGTGGCGACCGTGCCCTGGATGATTTTTACAGCGATTCACCGGACGTGGTGATTAGCGATATTCGTATGCCGGGCTCCGATGGATTCAAGTTGCTTCAGCGCTTCCAGGCGGAACGTCCAAACATGCCGATAATTATTATGACTGCTCACTCGGATCTGGATAGTGCTGTCGCCGCCTATCAGGGCGGTGCCTTTGAATATCTGCCTAAGCCTTTTGATATTGATGAGGCTGTAGCGGTTACACGCCGTGCCCTGGTGCACGCCAGTGAGCAGGCGCAGGAAGAGCGCATTGAACAGGATAATGGCACCGAGAATAAAGAAATCATTGGTGAAGCGCCGGCGATGCAGGAAGTTTTCCGTGCGATCGGCAGGCTCTCTCACTCAAATATCACTGTATTAATCAATGGTGAGTCTGGCACTGGTAAGGAACTGGTGGCTCAGGCGTTGCACAATCACAGTCCACGAAGGGAAAAACCCTTTATCGCCCTGAATATGGCCGCGATTCCGAAAGACTTGATGGAGTCTGAATTGTTTGGGCATGAGAAAGGCGCTTTTACCGGGGCCAGCTCCCAGCGTGCCGGGCGTTTTGAGCAGGCCAATGGCGGTACCCTTTTCCTGGATGAAATTGGTGATATGCCGGCAGAAACCCAGACGCGGCTTCTGCGAGTATTGGCGGATGGGGAGTTTTATCGGGTTGGCGGACACACTCCGGTAAAAGTGGATGTGCGGATTATTGCCGCGACCCATCAAAACCTTGAGGAGCTGGTACTGCAGCATAAATTCCGCGAAGACCTATTTCATCGCTTGAATGTAATCCGCATTCATATTCCAAGGTTGGCCGATCGCCGTGAAGATATCCCAAGGCTGGTGCGTCACTTCTTCAATGCTGCCGCAAAAGACCTTGGGGTGGAACCAAAAATCCTGACTAAGGAAACAGAGGGTTACCTGTCAGGTTTGGATTGGCCTGGAAATGTACGGCAGCTCGAAAATACTTGTCGCTGGATTACTGTTATGGCCTCTGGCCGTGAAGTACATATCGAAGACTTGCCCCAGGAACTGCACCAACAAGGGCAGGAGAGCGAAACCCCACTGGACTGGCAAAAAGCCCTACGTATTTGGGCTGATCAAGCCCTGTCATCCGGGCGGCGCGAAATACTCAGTGAGGCAGTTCCCGCATTTGAGCGTGCCCTGATCGAGATTGCTTTAAAGCATACGGCCGGGCGCAAGCGTGATGCCGCAGATTTACTTGGTTGGGGACGAAATACCCTGACAAGAAAATTAAAAGAGCTGGAGATTAGCGGCAATTAAGAACTATTTTTGTGCCTCCGGCTATTTCTGACAAAGATGAAATAAGAATTTTCATGTTAATACTCAATGAATGATAAAGGCAAAACCTCCTTTGGCTTTTACACTTGCATTTATTAATGCAGTTCAAATATGAATGTAGTGGCTGGAGATGGAGTTCTATGAACGCTGAAGAGCTTAGAGTTGTTGATAATGTGCCGTTTCTTTTTTGGGTGAAAGATCAAGATGAAAAATATATTTGGGGTAATCGCAAAATTTGCGAGTTGGCCGGTGAGGATGTAGTGGGAAAAACCGACGCTCAACTAACTTGGGCGGAAAATGCTCAAGCTCTGCGAGAGGCGGATAAGCGCGTCTTTGCTTCCGGTGAGCCGGATTATTTACTAGAGCACGTAATTAAATCCAGTCGAGGTGAGGCTACGTTAAGTGTTTGCAAGTGGCTTGGGGATTTTGAGGGGGAGAAGTGCTGCTTTGGCATTTCTTTCGTAATAGAATGATGTCATAAATTAAGTTGATTCGGATAAATCTGGCCCTGAGTGCTTCGGGCCAGATTTATTAATATTTTTAGGGCTCACTCTTTTCTATGCCTAGTTTGGCCAGGTTTCTGGCAATATCCTCTGCACTGGTGGCAGGGTTAACGTCTTTATCAATTTTCAGGACTTTCCCATCCTTACCGATATAGACAGTAATACGCCGGGCAATATTGATCATTGGAACTAGCACGCCGTAAGCCTTGGCGACTTCACCTGAAGGATCGCTCAGGAGAGGGAAGTCGGCTTCATTGTGCTTAGCGAAGCGTGTATTTTCATCAATATCATCGGTGCTTGCCATAAAGTAGGCAGCATTGAACTTGCGAATCTTGTGTCCATTTTTTGCCAGTGATTTGCACTCTATCGTGCAGCCCTTGGTAAAGGCACGTGGATACCAGGCGATTACTACTGCATTTCTATTTTTGTGTTCAGCGAGTCTGTGTGTATTGCCGTCTGATCCTTGAAGAGAGAAGTCCGGTGCTCTGTCACCAACCTCAAGGGCCATCAATGGCAGGCTGATCAGCGTAGTTAAAACCAGGGTAATCCAGTATTTCATAGTATGTTCGCTCTCGGATATGTTGCGCCTATGCTACCGCTGCCATATGGTACAAACTAGTAGGTTCATTATAAATACGCCACTTCTTTAGCCCTGCAGAGAGCTTGGAAAAACTGGCCAGTGATACCCCGCTGGGCCAGACTTTCCTCAGTCTGTGGGGACTCTTATGCACTCGGGTAATATTTTCTATTTGCTGCCATTGCCCCTGATATATCTGATTACAGTGGCACTGGTTCTCTGCGCTTTGGCGTTAGGGGTATTCTGGGGGCATAGGCGCCAGAGAAGAGAGAGTGTTGCAGGTGAGTCGTCGATTGGCAGTGCTGTTGCGGCAACGCTTGGTTTGGTGGCATTTGTTTTAGCGTTTACCTTCAATATGACCGCGGACCGCTTTAATGAGCGCAAGGCTCTGTTATTGCAGGAGGTTAATACTATCCTGGCGGCCTACCTGAATGCGGACTTTCTTGAGAAAATGAAACGTGAGCGCGCCCGTGGATTGCTTGCGGAATATGTGGATCTGCGTGATTTTGATCCCTCTACACCGGTAAGCTCTGCTGATATCAAACGCAGTGAGGAAATTCAGCGGCAGCTGTGGCAACTGGTACAGAGCCATATTGCCCAGGGTTACAATGCGGATTACCTGCGCCAATTTTCCGATCCGGTAAACACCCTGATGGACTTGCATCGCGCAAGGGTGGTGGTGGGCCTGCAGTATCGTATTCCCGCCCCCCTGTGGCTGGCGCTGTACTTTATGACAATACTGGCCATGCTGGCGATTGGTTACCAGCTGGGGATCAGCCGCGGTGGTTCGGTGCAGGTTGTACTGGCACTGGCTCTCACCTTTGCCACGGTGATTTTGCTGATCGCCGATTTAGACAGGGCCAACCAGGGAGTGTTACTGGTTGACCAGGCGCCGATGAGTGATCTCAACCAGCGCCTGAAAGCGCTACGTCAAAGGGAGTCTCAGGCTCCCTCAGAGCGTTAAAGAGTCCAGGTGAGTTTTACTCGCTATCAGGTCTGGGTGGCATCAGCATATCTTCCGGGTGCACAAACTCCCGCATAAAAATTTCCCAAAAGGCGATGAACAGCGCGGCGAGTAGCGGGCCTATGGCAAAGCCGCTGACACCAAACATAAACAGGCCGCCCACAGTGGAAAACAGCACCAGATAGTCTGGCAGCTTGGTATCCCGCCCAACTAAAATCGGGCGCAGTATGTTGTCTACCAGGCTGATCACAGTAAATCCGTAGGCGAGCAATATAGTGGCTTTAATGGGTTCCCCTACCCCGTATAGGTAAATGGATGCGGGGAACCAGATCAATGCTGCACCTACTGCTGGTAGCAGTGATAACAGTGTCATCAGGACCCCCCACAAAAGCGGTGCAGGTAGGTCAAGGACCCAGAAAATAATACCGCCCAGGGTGCCTTGGGTAATGGCGACCACCAGGTTGCCCTTGATGGTTGCACGGGTGACCTCGGCAAACTTGGCCAGAAGCAGGTGCTCGCGCTCATCGCCGAGGGGAAGCGCGTGTATTATCAGGTTAACTAGCCGCTCACCATCGCGGATTAAAAAGAAGGTGAGATAGAGCATCAGACCCAGCATGACAAAAAAGTTAACAGTGTTTTGGCCCACCTCGATAGCATTTCTGGCGACAAAGCTGCCCGCATTCATTACTCCGCCGAGTAGGCGCTGCTTGGCCTCCTCAATGTCCACTCCTATGCTCTCAAGCATATCGTTGACCCGAGGGAAGGCGCTGCGCACCTGTTCCAGAGATTTGGAAATATCAATCTCACCGTTTTGTACTTTGTGATAAAGCGTTACCGCCTCATTGATAAAAGAAGTGGCCACCACCAGTACCGGTATCACCAGCAGCACAATACACATGAACAGGGTCAGCAGCGCCATGGAATTGGGCGAGTTTGGAAAACGCTGCATCAGAAGGCGGTATACCGGGTAAAAGATCAGGGCGATGGCACAAGCCCAGAAAATCGGTGTGAAAAAAGGTTTTACAAGTAGCAGGAAGGCTACTGAAACCAATAGAAGTGAAAGGATAAACGAGCGCCTTTCCAATTTTTCCTGCACGGGAACTTCCTCTGCTTCTGCAAAAGCCCTGTGGTATCGGGCGCCTTATTTGCGCTCTATCTAAGCAGAAGCAAGAGGGATTTACCAGCGCCTGTAACCGCAGGTGTCCACATGAAAGCGAATACCTTTATAGATGCCCAGGCCCATGTTCCACTGTTGGCCGTTGTACTTATGGATATTCTTCAGTACTGGTACCAGTTGCTCGCGAGAGAACTTTTTCTGCGGAACTATATCCAGTCCACAAAAGTGCAGGTGCTTGCTGCCCCTGGAGCCGCCGGCCTTACTGTTATAGCTGGTGGTGCGCCAACCGGAGACTACGGTGACGGGGCCGATAATTGGAACGATTTCACGCTGCACTGCCCGCAGGGTGTATACCATGGTTCCCCAGTTTCCTACCGGGGGAATGGCAAATGGCGGTTCATCCAGATCCTGCCAATCGCTGCCTTGGCGCAACAATTCAAACGGGGGCACAACCTGGTCTACCTGATTAATGCGCAGGAAATTTTTCAGCTTGGAAAACAGGATATTGTTGTCTTCCTGTTTAAGAAAGCGGCTGAAGAGCCGCTCAGATGCCGCTGGATACCCCTGAATATCATAAATATCCGGGATTTCTGGTAATGGTAGTAAATCGATGGGGCTGATTAAACGCTCGCCGAGCTCCCGTGTTTTCTCTGAAGTAAAAAGTAATACGGTAATAATGGCTGCGATGAGAATGGCAGCAAGCAGCAGTAATCGGCGACGCGGGCTATTGGTTTCGGTAGCTTTGTTGTCTTGAATATCCATGGGCATCTCCGCCAATTACCAGATGCGATAGCCGCAGGTGTCGATATGGAAGCGCACTCCATCGCTGAGGCCGAGGCCGAAATTGCTCTCCGGGCCGAGGCGCGCGTGAAGGGCGCGCAATTCCTCCACTAGCTCCCGGTGACTGATATTCGATTTGGGGATCAGGTCCAGGGCACAAAAGTCTCGATGATGGGCCTTGTCACTGTGTTCCAGCTTGCGGTTATAAGCGTCACTGTGAAATCCTGCGACTACATCTACAGAGCCAATTAGAGGAATGATCTGATCCCGCAGTAGTGTCAAAGTCTTGACTATGTTGTGCCACTCGCTTTGGGGTGGGATAGCAAAAGGAGGTTCTCTCAATTCTATCCATCCGCCGCCCTGGCGTAGCAAGCTACTTACCGGGACAACATTTGCTATACCCCGGCTCGCCAGGTAGCGACTGAGAGCCTGTACCCGTTCCCGGTTGTCGCCGTAGCGCAGGAATCCATCAAAATTATCTGCGCTGGCAACACGATGGCCCCTTATCTCCACATAGGGCTTATCCAGGGACTTTTGGTAGAGAAAAAGCCACAGTATCAGCAATATTGAAGCCAGCAGTAGTGTCAGGAATACAACCACCACCCGGTTAACCCTGCGACCGGGCGGCCGGTATGGGTACAGTATGTTGAAACGTATCAAAAATTTGTCAGCGGACATGAGCTGAGACTTCTGCTCCTGGAGCTGTACTGCGGAGCGGGGCTTCGATCCGCAGGCGCCCAAATCGTCGGCGTTTGTTTAAACACTATAGCCGCAAAATTCGGCGGGGCAGTTGAGTAGGGTGGGCTGAACTGTGCATAAAAAAGCCCCGAGGCCTTGCGGCCTTGGGGCTTTTTAGACTCCTCAGCGATTTGATATCGTTGTGGAGTGTTCTGGGAAGTGGAACTTAGGCCTTGGGACCGGCGTTCTTCACTTCATCGTTCACATTGAATTTCTCAATGTTTTCGGCAAATAGTTTGGCCAGCTTGCCGGCCTGGTCGTCGTAGGCTGCCTTGTCATCCCAGGCTTCGCGTGGGTTCAGGTAGGCTTTGTCTACACCCGGTACTTCCAAAGGAATGTCCAGGTTCAGGGTTTCCAGGTGCTCGGTGGCGGTGCCTTGTAGCGCGCCGTTCTGGATAGCGGCAACTACTGCGCGGGTTACTGGGATCGGGAAACGTTTGCCATTATTGCCTGAACCACCAGTCCAGCCAGTATTGACCAGGTAAACCTTGGAGCCGAAGTCCTCGATGCGCTTCATCAGCAGGTCGGCGTACTCGCGAGGAGCGCGCGGCATAAAAGGTGCGCCGAAGCAGGTGGAGAAGGTCGGGTGAATACCGGCTTCTGCACCTAGCTCGGTAGAGCCCACGCGCGCGGTGTAACCAGATAGGAAGTGGTATGCCGCAGCCTCTTTGGAGAGGATGGATACCGGGGGCAATACACCGGATACGTCACAGGTGAGGAAGATTACATTTTTCGGCTCTCCGGCGCGGTTCTCCAGCTGGCGCATTTCCACGTGTTCCAGTGGGTAGGAGCAGCGGCCATTTTCGGTGAGGCTGGTGTCGCAGTAGTCAGCAGTGCCGTGTTCGTTGGTTACCACGTTCTCAACGATGGCCCCGAAACGAATGGCATCCCAGATTACCGGCTCATTCTTCTGGCTCAGGTCGATGGTTTTCGCGTAGCAACCACCTTCCATATTGAATACTGCACCCTTGGTCCAGCCGTGCTCATCGTCGCCAATCAGGTAGCGTTCCGGGTCCGCGGATAGGGTGGTCTTACCGGTGCCGGACAGGCCAAAGAACAGACAGGTGTCGCCGTCTTCACCAACGTTAGCAGCGCAGTGCATGGGCATTACGTCTTTTTCCGGCAGGAGGAAGTTCTGAACGGAGAACATTGCCTTCTTCATTTCACCGGCGTAGCGCATGCCAGCCAGCAGAACTTTGCGCTGGCCAAAGTTGATAATTACACAGCCCTCGGAGTTGGTGCCGTCGCGCTCGGGCTCACACACGAAGTTTGGTGCGTGCAGGATGCGCCATTCTTCCTTGCCCTTGGGGTTGTACTTCTCAGCGCGGATAAACATGTTGCGGCCGAACAGGTTGTGCCACGCGGTCTGGGTGGTTACGACAACCGGCAGGTAGTGATCTTCGTCCTGGCCAACATGGAGCTGTTGCACGAAGCTGTCACCACCGGAGACAAATGCCTCTACACGGTCCCACAGGGCATCGAATTTATCCTGCGGAAAGGGGCGGTTCACATTGCCCCAGGCGATGCTGTCGGCGGTGGAGGGCTCTTCCACAACGAAGCGGTCCGCTGGGGAACGGCCGGTACGGGCGCCGGTTTCAGTGACCAGCGCGCCTGTGTCAGATAATTTGCCTTCGCCGCGCGTAAGAGCCTGCTCTACCAATTGTGCTGGTGATAGGTTCTTGAAAACCAGCGCGGTGTCGTCGATCTGTGCCATTCGTCGATTACCCGTGAATGTTGGATAGTAAAAATATTAGGGCTGCCCAAGTATTAGGCAGCCAGGCAAAATTTGGGGGGCGCATTATGGCAAAATTCAAAATAAGCGGATAGCAAAGACGGTCATTTTTTGCGCTTTGACAGCGCTGTCACCATAAATTAAGCAATTAATCATCAGCTTGATGTATGAGTTATTGTTGTGGAATTTGTCTTGTGAATAATGGTGGTGCTAATAACCCTATTTTGTAGATAGTAATTGGCGGGGGATGGAGCCCCCGCCCGGGCAGCCCACTCAGTGCAGAGTGTGGGGGGGGGCGTTTAGAAGGGATTCAATCTGGTCGCGATCGAAGCGGTATTGGGCATTGCAAAACTGGCAATCTGAAACAATCTCGCCATTCTGCTCATCCAATAGCTTGAAAACGTCCTCGGCACCCAGGGACATCAATGCCCTCGCGCTGCGCTCCCGCGAACAGCTGCACTTGAAGCGGATGCTGTCGGTACCCAGGGTGGCCGGCTCCAACTGATGAAACAGGCGGTGAATCAGTTCCTCGTGGGGAACTGTAAACAACTCTTTATCAGTTACCGTATCGGCAAGGTGCAGAGCGGTTTCCCAGGCATCGCGGTTTTCCTCTGCACTAGCGGCATTATTGCCTGGCAACACCTGCAGCATAATGCCGCCAACACTGCTGCTATCGCATTCCAGCCAGAAGCGGGTATCCAGTTGTTCCGACTGGGTAAAGTAGTCTTCCAGGCACCCGGCCAGGTTCTCTTTTTCCATGGGCACTACGCCCTGGTAGCGTTCACCCCGTTTAGGTTCCAGAGTAATAGCGAGCGCGCCGCGGCTGCCGATCATTTGGCCCAGGGTTGCGTCATCGTCAATCTGTGCATCTTCGGCCACTCGGGCGATACCCCGCAAGTCGCTGTGATGGGTACATTCAGCCATGATCAAAGGTAAATCCCCTTCTCCACGGGCTTGTATGCTGAGTACACCATCGAATTTAAGAGTGGTTGAAAGCAGGCAGGCTGCGGCCAGGAATTCACCCAGCAGACGCGCTACCGGTGCCGGTAGGGGGTTGTGCTCCAGCACTTCGCGATAGGATTCAGTTAGGGTCACCATCTGCCCGCGAATATCGTGTTTGGAGAAGATAAAGCGTTCCAGCTGATCGGACATAGATCGAGTGCCTCGGTGTTTAAACCGCGGGATTTTAGAGGTGGATATCCCTAAATGGTAGCTGGCCTGGGTAATTATGGCGCCGGTACAGGGGATACTGGCTGAATGCGATAGCCTGAAAAGTGTTCAGCCACAACGACTGGCGATCTGGCGCTGGAGCTTTTTGGCCATTTCCTGGCGCTCGAGCCCCGTAACGTGTATTTCTTTACCATTTTTGTCAATAAAGGCAACTCGTCCGTTGAGGGTCGCCAGGCGCTGGCGCGCCTTGGCGCAAAGCTGCTCCATTTCCTGCTGGCGGGCTTGCTGTTCCTTCTGTTGGCGCTGTTCGTACTCCCGGTCAATACTGGCTGAGCTGGGGTTGAACAGACTTTCCCGTTTCCGTGTGGCTTCGGCTGAGTTGATGGGCCCCAGTTTACCGGAGATATTCTCGGCCTTGCCCGCTGAGGGGGGACGGTCACTGAAGTGCACTCGCCCATCCTCATCTACCCAGCGGTAGAGTTCTGCAGAGCTCACAGCGGCAGCTATTAGCATGCCGCCGAGCCAGACAGTAAATAGAAAGGTTCCTCTTAGCGGCTTCACTGTATCTCCCTGGCCCAGGTAAGGGCCTTATTTTTCTTTATTGGCCAGCTGGCTGAACAGCCCTTGCGAGTGTCGCTGGGGGATATGATAGGTCTGTAGGATCAGCGGCTCTTGTTCCTGGGCCTCTGCGGCATCCAGTACCATGCGGTAGCCGGAGCGATCTCGCAGCTCCACGAAGTCGGATTTATTGGTTTCCATTAATTGGGCGAATTCGTCGAAGTCAGCGACGCTGTGACCATTCACCGAGTCAATAATCCAGTTCTTCCAGTCGTGGTAACCCAAATTGACATTAGCGGGCAGTACCTTAAGGGCTACCACCAGCTCGCGACGGTTTTCCTCGCTCCATTGGTTGCGCGCATAAAGGTAATCAATAGGGGCCTTGGAGTGCCAGTTGTTCCCCCAGCGCTTGATCAAATTCATATTAAGGGGCACGAATACCACACCACCAAAAATGTAGTAGCGCGGCTGTTGGTCGAATTGCTCACTGAGTACCAGTGCACGGGAAGGGGGGGCAGCCGCCAGAGTCACTTGAGCGGTTTGCTCCTCGCCGTTTCGGGAAAAGCGCACAGGCAGTGCGTCTCCCACGTGGTGACGGTCTACGGCATAGTGGTAGTTGGTGCGCTGATTTTCACGCCACTCTACTGTGCGATCGGCGGCCACCTTGAAGCCATCCACTTCCAGCAGCACATCGCCAGGTTTCAACACTTCCGCCACCGGGGCATCACTGAATACCTTTACTACCATGGCGCCATCCTGATCTTCACTGAGACCGGCGGCTTTTTTCATGGAGGGGCTCTCGAGGCTTTGGGTAACTACTCCCAGCTCTGGAAAGCCCTGATGAACGCCATCTTTCGCATCTTCGAGCACATGGGCAATCACGCTTGGGGGTACGAAGTAGCCCAGGTTTTCGGCGCTTTGGTTGGTCTGCATGGCCACACCGACAATACGGCCATTGGAAATGACTGGACCGCCGCTATTGCCGGGGTTGATGGCGGCATCGATCTGGCCGGCCATCAGGTAACTTTCTGCGTGGGCGTAATACTGGTGCTCTACCCTGGATAGCACACCGCGGGTAATCGATAGGGATTTACCACCGATGGGATAACCATAGGCAGTCACTTCCTCCTGCAGATCTGGCAGCTTGCCCAGTGTTAGGGGGCGGGTATCGGTAAAGAAGCTTTCATCGTCCACTGTCAGCAGTGCAAGATCGGCGTCGTGGGAGACAAACTTCACTCGTGCGCGGAATTTCTTCGCATCCCCATGGCGCTGCACCTGGATAAAACTGCCATTGGCCACGACATGGGCGTTAGTGAGGATCTGTTGATCGCGGATAACTGCGCCGGAACCGGATAGCTGCTTGGGGTTTAACAGGGCCCAGGGATTAAAGTAATCCGGGGCAGCGGCAGTGGTGTAAATCTTGATGATTGAGCGTTTTAGTTGTTCGTGTTCGCGGCTGTCTGCGGCAGCGGTCTGCATACCGAGCAGAAGCAGCAGGGAGATGGCGATCAGTCGTTTCATCATGGCTGTTTTCTATCGGGTTAAGTTGGGCCAGTGTAGCAGCTATAAAAAATGATGGCGGAATTTTCACCACATTGATTATTTGGGCCTACTTCTGCTCACGCAGGAAACGGTGAATCTGGCGGCGCTGCTTCTTATTGGGGCGTTCACGCTGGATACCCGCATTGGCTGCCTGGCGCTCGCTGCGCTCGCGTTCACGTCGGTCGATACTTTCATCGGTCTCGCGGTAAAGGGTGCGGGCGATGTCGGCGCTGCGACGCTGGTCGGATAGTGCGATAACTTCGACCTCAAGCTGGTCCCAGCCCTGGCGAATACTCAGGACGGTTCCAACGGAGACTTCCTTACTGGCTTTGACTCGCTGGCCATCGGCGTGCACCTTGCCCCCATCGATAGCTTGCTTGGCGATACTGCGGGTCTTGAAGAAACGTGCGGCCCAGAGCCACTTGTCGATACGTACTTTTTCCATTTAATCCGAAATTTTACTGAGTGCGTTGCCAGGGTGTTGCTTTATCCCTGGCCGGTATGAGTGGCGCCTGTCTCCAGGGCCATTATTTCATCGAAGTGATGGATGGCCGGGAAGTCGGTTACTTCCCGCCTGGGCCCCCGGCTATCCGGCTGGCGAATGCATAGCAGGTTGGCGATGCCATAATCCTGTGCCGCAGCCAACACACTTTGGTTGTCATCCACGAAGAGAGTGCGCTCGGGATCAAATCCCACCTCTTTGCGCAGGGCGTGCCAAAAGTGCTCGCTTTCCTTGGCATGTCCATAGTCATGGGAGGAAATAATATCGTCAAACCAGCGGCCGATTCCGGTGATCTCCAGCTTATGGTCGAGCCCCAGGCGGTGCGCATTGGTGACGAGGAAGGTGGGTTTTTGAAGCTGTTGCAGGCCCTGTAGGAAGGCCTCTGTGTGAGGGCGCAGGGCAATACGTCCTTCAATCTCACGCAGTATGGCCAGGATATCCAGCTGCAACGCTTCAGCCCAGAAGTCCAGGCAGTACCACTCGAGAGTGCCGCGGCGTGCATCGATCTCCTTCTCAAGCTTTAGCTGTGCCTGCTTTGGGTCCAGACCGTGTACCTGCGCATAGCGCTTTGGCAGATGGTCGAGCCAAAAGTGGTTATCGTAGTGCAAATCCAGCAAGGTGCCGTCCATATCCAGTAATACGGTATTGATACTTCGCCAGTCGAGCATGCGGCCTGTCTACCTCCTTATGGTGAGGGCGGGAAGCCAAAGTGTAGCTGGCTTGCGTCTCCTCCCAATGACAGGGCCTATTATGCCTGCGCCCGACGGACTCCGTACAGGATGGCAAGTTGCGCACTGTAATAGGTAAGCATGATTGCCGTATCGGCAAAGGGTAGCGGCGTGATGAACTTATTCAGGGCGATCAGTGTATCGGATAACAGAAAAACAAGTGCCCCAGTGAACAGCAGGCCAGAGTGCCCACGGTGAGCTGCGGCTGCGAGAGCCATAGCGACGATTGCAAGCAAATAAACCAATACCGCCGGCGCCAGCTCTCCCGTAGCTGGAAGAATCAGTTGTGCCAACAATACCGCTGCAAGGATTACTGGCACAATACGCAGCAGGCTGCGCCTGTTACGGAAGTTCGCAAAGCGCAGGAAGTTTGCGGCATAGACCAGTTGCGCTAATAAGAAAGCCCCAAGGCCAAAGACAAACTGATTATGAAAATCCATTTCCAGCAGCACATCGCCCAGGGCGGAAAAGGACAGGGCCACGAGGGTTAGACGGCGGGTGAGCCCACCCAGATGGCGCAGTGCCATGAGACCGAGTATCGCAATAGGCAGGGCTTTCAGCGAAGCCATCCACAGGCCCTGAACCCCTAAGCCTTCTAGCAGCATAAAGAGGGCTGCGCAAAGTATGAATGTGGCCGGAGACAGATACTCTGACTGTGGAGTGGTAGTGGCATTGATGGTCATAGCGGTACTCTTTGAGATCTGTTTATTGTTATCCGATGTAATCCCCGGAGGGAATCTAACAGCTTTCTCAGCAGTCTTGGATTTTTACCTGTGAAATCTCAGGATGCGCAGCATCTGGGTTAATATTCGCGAACTGACATTTATTGTCCCGGCAGGTTGGTTTGTATGCCGTGGACGTCATTAACGGAGAGCTTCATCGATGAAGGCAGCCAATATTCTGGAAACCATCGGCAATACCCCACATGTAAGAATTAACCATATGTTCCGCCCCGATATTGAGGTGTGGATGAAAGTGGAGCGCTTTAATCCGGGGAGCAGTATTAAGGATCGTATTGCCCTGGCGATGATTGAGGATGCAGAACGCCGCGGTATTTTGCAGCCTGGCGGCGTTATTATCGAACCCACTTCAGGCAATACCGGTATAGGTCTCGCGATGGTGGCAGCAGTAAAAGGGTATCGTCTGATCCTTACCATGCCTGAGTCCATGTCTTTGGAGCGCCGCCAGGTAATGAAAGCGATGGGGGCTGAGCTGGTCCTGACGCCCAAGGAGCAGGGTATGGGAGGCGCTATTGCCAAAGCTGAGGAGCTTTTATCCCAGCATCAACACAGTTGGATGCCACAGCAATTCCGCAACCGCGCAAATGCTCAGGTGCACAGGAGTACCACTGCGAAAGAAATCCTGGAAGACTTTCCCGAAGGTTTGGATTACCTGATTACCGGTGTTGGTACTGGTGGTCATATTACCGGTTGTGGTGAAGTCCTGAAGGAGAGTTTCCCCAAATTGCAGGTTTTTGCGGTCGAACCGGACAAGTCACCGGTAATCAGCGGTGGGGAGAAAGGCTTACACCGCTTGCAGGGCATTGGCGCTGGTTTTATTCCGGAGGTGCTCAATACCGAAGTACTCGATGGCACTGTTCTCGTGAGTGAGGAAGACAGCTTTGAAATGGCGCGTCAATGTGCGGTGAAGGAAGGAATTTTCATTGGTATTTCTTCCGGCGCCAGCCTGGCCGCAGTGAAAAAGCGTGAGGGCGAGTTTGCTCCGGGTAGCCGGGTACTGGTGTTCAGTTACGATAGCGGGGAGCGCTACCTTTCAGTAAAAGATTTGTTTTCCGCCTGAAACCCTATTATGGCGGTCACTGAAAATAGGAAGTTTTTTTAATGAATAAGGCATTATTGGAGCAGGTGATTGAAAGCTGCAAACGCGCCGGTGAGGCGATTTTAGAGGTTTACCACAGCAATGCTGAACTGGAGATCGACACCAAGGCGGATGATTCACCGGTTACTGCAGCTGATCTCGCTGCGCACAAAATACTGGCCCCGGCATTGGCAGAGCTGATCGAGGGTGTGCCAGTACTATCTGAAGAACAGGAAATGCCTTCTTTTGCAGAGCGCAGCCAATGGCAACGTTACTGGATTGTCGACCCTCTGGATGGCACCAAAGAGTTTATTCGCCGTACTGGAGAATTCACGGTAAATGTGGCTTTAATTGAAAATGGTGAGCCAATTCTGGGGGTGGTGCACGTGCCGGTTTTGGAAATTACCTATGCCGGTTGCAAGGATTCGGGAGCCTTCAAACGCACCGAGTCGGGCGAATCAGAAATCCATGTACGGCCGCTGAAACCGCGCCTGGATGCTGGTGAGGCAGTTGAACTGGTTGCCAGTCGCAGCCATGGTGCTGGCGCCGTGGATCAGTTAGTGGAGCGTATTGAGGCCAAGCTGGGAACAGTGGCTTGCAAAAATATGGGCAGCTCCCTGAAATTGTGCCTAGTGGCAGAGGGCGCAGCGGACCTCTATCCGCGTCTGGCTCCAACTTGTGAGTGGGATACCGCAGCGGCGCAGGCTGTAGTTGAGGCCGCTGGTGGCACTGTGATTGACGAGCAATTTCAGCTTTTGCGCTACAACAGCAAGGATTCCCTGCTTAACCCGTTCTTTTATGTCATTGGAGATAAATCTTTTGACTGGCAGGAACTACTCGCGAGTGAATCCTCGGTGAACTAATCTTGCTTTGCCCCGCGTTTCTGTAGCGGGGCGCTTCCAGAATATTTATGCGTAAGTGCGCAATTTCAAAAAGGCCGTCATCATGTCCAACCAGGTGAAATCGGCGGTTAGCCAAATCAATGATATACGCTGTCTACGACGGCAACTGGAGCAGGAAATTGATTGGTTACAGCGTCGCTCAGAAACACTTGAGGATGGATTTTCTGAAACTCAGGATTTACTGAAACGAACCTACAATGGCATGGTTTTTTCCCGCCGAGCCTTACTGGGGCGTATGCCCCGTTGAATATTACGTTGATTTCAAACTGCTAAAATCCCCTTAGTGACATATTTGCACTTTCGACCGGGCAATATTTATCAATAGTTTCCCCTTTATAAACTCCCTTGGTAGTCATAAAAAAGTACTGGATAGATTTCTGGAAATCCTGTTTTATTTTTCCTGTAAGGGGTTTCATGGGGGCTTGATAGTGGAATTATTTCCTTATTCCTCTCAGTTTTTGTACGGAAAAACAGCCAGAAATTTTTCTGAAAAAATCGTTGATTTCTATTACCAAAAAAACTCCAGGCAATAGAAACCCGTCTACGCTTTGGAAAGTTAATGCATAAGAGTAATTTCCAATGCGCTATCCGGTTGTGCTTCACAATATTGAATACGCCGGCTTTGGTGCCATAGCGCCAGACCTTCCGCATTGTCATTGCTATGCCGAAACTCTTGATGGCGCTTTGCAGAAAATGGCGGAGACTATCTTTCAGCGCCTTGAGGAGCTGCGTCGAGCAGGAGAACCGGTGCCCAAGCCTCAGGAGATGGACAGTCTGAAGGAAAACCCGGCTTTTGCCGGTGGCATTTGGGCCATTATTGATGTCGAAAGTGCATAGATTTTTACTATGCGCTTGTATCGGGGATGCCTTACAAGGATGGTGGTAATGAGAGTGGTTCTGTGTTTTCTATCCATGCTGCTTGCCCCTTTAGCCAGTGCGGTAGAGTGGAACAACCCCTTCGATGGAATTGAATCTGGGGAGTACCGGGTTATTGGCACCTTGGGACTGGGCTCTGGAGAGCTGCAACTCAATAGTGACAGGGATTTCTTTGGATATGCCAGCGTTGGTATTACTCCGGCAGTGGGGGTATGGCAGGTAGAACTACGTGCCTCACGCTTCGATGATAACCATGTGGATATCAGCCAAATTGGGCTTAATTTTAAGATTGATTTCACCCTGAACTGCTATGTGCAATGCCTCTACTGGATGGCGGGCTGGAATTATGCAGATATTGATCTAAATGATGTGCGCAAATATGGTTACTGGTATCACCATGAAGACAAATGGCACTTTGGGGATCGGTATGATGAATGGTATTACGATGGTTATTATTATCATGTCATCGATGCCAGTGGCAGTGATACCTTCTGGAATCTAGGGGTTGGTTACCGTTTTATGTGGACCCAGGATTTTGATACTTCACTGGAGTACAACTATAACGATATTGGTTCTGTTTACAGAGTAAATTTAGGACACCTGCGCACGTTGACTTTGAACTTTTCCTATCGTTTTTAAAACAATAAATTTATTCGTTTTTGCAATACGTTATCAATAACTTAATGCCGGCTGCTATTTTCCTCTTTTCCACCTGTATTAAGTCGTAATCATGTGACTGGCTTTGCAAGCTCCAGGTAGAGAGATGGGGCTCACAAGGAGCCCCGAATCTCAGATTCGATAAACTGCCTTTAGCCAAAAAGTACGACCGGGCTCATTTACCCTTGATATCTGTGGAAAGTTGGGAATTTCTGCACCGGCACGGCTGACATGCTCCGCGTAGGTTTCGTCCAGTAGGTTGTCGATACCGGTAGTGATCAGCAAACTTTTACCGGGCCGCCATCCTGCATTAATAGAGAGAACATCGGCAGAATCCGTTGTGCCAAAATCCTGGCCGATAATATTACCTTTGCCGATATCCACGCGATCCTGACTGGATATGGCCCGCCACAATACGCCAGCAGACCATTGGGGCTGCTCATAGTGCAGGCCCAGGCGGGTTTCCAGTGGTGGAAGTTGGGCCAGGGTGGTTTTGTCTGTGTCGTTGGCGCCGCGTACAGATGTTAGGGTTAACTCCGTGCGCCAGTTTTCACTCAGCTGGTAACTGGCATCCAGCTCCAGCCCCCAGGTGCGGGCTTGCACATTACGGACTACGGCAGTGGTACGGATATCTGTGCTTTCCCCCAGGTCCATATCACTGCTCATAGAAGTCATGTCACCCATCCCCATGGGTACAGCTGCTTTCTGATAATCGTTTTGGACCAGTAGATAATCTCGAATGTCACTGGTGAAGGTAGATATACTGGCGGATAGCTTTTCGCTACGATAAATATATCCGATATCCAATTGGGTGGTTTTTTCCGAATTAATATCGAGCGCACTGTAGGAGTTTTCTCCTTCTCGGGCGAATATTTCCCAGTAATCCGGGAAACGCTCACTGTATCCGAGTCCGGCATAAAGAGTGGTAGAACTGTTGGGGGCACTCGGCAGCGCCAATTCGTAGCGTATAAAACCGCTATGTAGCTGCTCGGAGCGACTCTCTCCAGCGGTCGGGTTATCTACTTTGGACATCATAGAGACCGAGATGGTCTTTCGTAGATCTTTCACTTCCCAATCATCCAGTCTGGCACCGGCGATCCAGCGCTGATCGGGAGAAAACTGCCAACTGGCTTCGGAAAAAATGCCCAGCTGGGAAAATTCCGCATCCGCATCCCAGTTGAGTTGGCGGTAATCGAGCCTCGCCTGGTTCATGCTCATACGACCACGGTGACGGTTTTTCCACATGTCCAGCCCAGTAGCCAGTTCGATATTATCTACAGGGGTAAGTTGTAGGCTTACTTTGCCTCCCAGTGTTTCGCTGTCTAAATTCATCGCGATGGGGTTAGCAGTCATTCCCGAGGGTTCACGCAGACTGTAATTATCCATTATGTGGTCGATATAGTTGTAATACACCTGCACTTCGACGGCATTCAACAGATCGCCGATATTACTGTGGCGGTATTTGGCTTTATAATTTTCACGCGCAAATTTACTGCCATCCACGCCACGGTCGGCATAGGCCGCCTCGGCATCGCTGAAAGCGCTGTCAAATTCCAGGCGGGTATCGTCATCAGGAGTCCAGGCAAGGTTTACCATGCCGCTCCATCGCTCATAATTGGAATGCACTTTGTTACCATCGCCATCTTCATAATCGTCAGCAGAGGCTGAAGAGCTTGACCCACGTAGAGAGAACTGTGGAGTTTTATAGGCGATATCGAGTAGCCCATCCTTTCTCTCAGCATTGCCGGCGAGCAGACTCGCGTGCATATCCCATTCATTTTTTGTGGGGCGTTCCTGCAATTGCTTGAACAGCACTACCCCCGCGGAGTTACCGGGACCGTGTAAGACAGTTTGTGGTCCCTTTACTACTTCGATTTCATCGAGACTCTCGGGAAATATATAAGCAGTAGGGGGGTCCATACGGCCAGGGCAGCCTCCCATCATGGATTCACCATCCAATAGCATCCCCAGTCTTGAGCCACCCATGCCGCGAAGCAATGGATCGCCACTGGTTCCGCCTTTGCGCACTACAGTAAATCCGGGAATGGTTTTCAGATAATCGGCACCATCATTAGCAGGTAATGGCTGACGCGGTTTTTTCGGATCTGTCACCAGGTTTAAGGGCAGCTCAGTTTTTACCCCAGTAACAACCATCTGCTCCATTTCCTCATCCTTGCTCTCAGTTGTCTCACTGGCAAACAGGCTGCTTGGGTAGGCACAACTGGCAAAAATCGCAAGTGCGAGCGGAGTGGGCAGGTGAAATCCATCGGATAATTTCTCTGCAGTTTTTTTCTTGAGAGGCTTGGTTTTAATCACTTTTTGCATTCTGATCTATCCATCATTCGCCTGCATCGTGAGCACAGGCATTGGCGCACCCATTTTTCAGGTGAGCGCGGGTTTCTCCCTGCTGGCAAATAGGGCCAGCTGGAGCTCCTTTACCTCTGAGGCTATATGTGCGGACGCAGGTCAAAGCCACATACTGACAAGCAGTGGTTATGAATTACGGAGCCTCAGGAAATTACGACATAAACAGTCGAAAAATATTTAAATAATGGATGGTCGGGGAGGGGCGCGAATAAGGGGTAAAGTGTAGGCGACAGCAGAAACTAAGTTGAAGCCGGGGGTTGAAGTGCGAGGTGTTTGCCCTTCAGAAAATAAATCCAAGTCTGCTACTGGGACACTGGCAACAGTAGCAGCGGCAGAAAAATTACAGTGATTGTCGGCAAACGAATGCGCGGTCAACGCATCGTGATTATGGCCACTACTGTGTTCAGCCTGGTGATTGTGATGGTGCTCAAGGGTAGGTGGGGTAGCCAGCGCATTTAAAAGCAAGGCGCTGCGACTATCTCCATGGCACAGGCCATAGGGCGTACCAGCTGCAAAAGCAGCTGGCATAAATCCAGCCGGTGCCAAGCCGCGAACGCTGAGAAATACCAATAAAAGCAACAACGTCTGCCATCGGGACAGGCGCGGACAGCTTTGAAGGGTGCGCTTACGGCTCATAAATAGCGGATCTGTGATTTGCCGGGATCTATTTTAGTTTCCCGGTGCCAAGTGGCAACAGGTTTTCCTGCTGGAAAGGGAAATTCCATCACCGGATAAATAATGTTATCGCCGTTTTTATCCTTTGACTTGATATTTATCAGTTCATAAAAATGTTTTTGCTAAATTAGCGAAATATGGATTTCAATTTTGCACTGATTCCATGGAAAAACTGGTGCTTGTTTTTTGCTCTATCGCCGGTAAGGAAGTTGATTTGGATTGACTGCCGCTTGCCCTCATAGCTTGGGTAGCCGTGCCAGCAATTGTCTGTCACCTTGAAAGCCAGTAGAGAACCCGGGCCAGGGATCAGCTCATCGGTATAGTCCTCCATATCGTCCCCATTGCGTAGAATACGCAGTCGCCCGGTGGGCGATGGCCATTCCTCGTTAAGGTAAATAAGCACAGTAATTAATTTACTCTTCGAATCTGTATGAATCCGTCCGTCCTTTGCTCGGGAATATCCTCGCAGAGTTGCCATCATGGGTTTATCAGAAAGATCCAGATCGAACTTTTCCCCAAGTATTTTTCGTATCTTGGCGCTGTCGAACTGTTGGATAAAATGGCGCAGGCGATCCGAGGCCTCCACATCTGCGATATTGAAGCTACCGCCCTTTTGTAATGATGGGAACTCTTTGATAAGAGCAGTAGCATCGTCAGAGGCCAGAGATCGCTCCAGGTAGAAATGAGGATAAGGGGAGGTTTTTACCTCTGCGCGGTCGAGTTGGTCGATAGTGAGCCGGGACATGTTTGTGTTACGCTCCCTGCGTTTGGGAATTGTTGTTTTTAGTACATCGCTATTATCCCTTAACTGGCGCTACTTGTCTCAGGCCGGAAAATTTCCCCAAAGGGTTACCGATTAGATTTTGCCGCTACGCTTAAGGCACCAGTAGGCTTCCACCAAGGCTTGGTGGAGAAGCTCCGGGCGTGAATCTACAACCAGTACATTGCAGGCCTGTAACTGTTGAAGCAGGCGAGCGCGTCGGTGCAAGAAATCCTGTGCAGCGGCCCCTTTTATAGCTCCGGAAAAGTCTTCGATAGGTTTTTGGGCAAGGCGGTCCACAGCGGTTTCCCTTAAACTTGCCACCATCACAAGGTGATTACGGGTGAGAAGCCGCACTGCGGCGAGTAGCTCCACACTGTCTTCATCGCGCAAGTTGGTGATCAGGATAACCAGTGAGCGACGCTTGTGTTTGGTCAGGAGCTGTTGGGCTGCGCCGCTGTAGTCGGCACTACCGGTTCCGGAGTGCAGATCGTAGACATTATTCAGCAGCAGATTGATCGCGTTTTCCCCTTTGACTGGTGGCAGCTGCCCCCCAGAGCTGTCTTGGCCTGCGGCGAAGGCGTGCAGACCAACAGCATCTCCCTGCTTAATTGCCACATAGGCGGACAATAATAAACCGTTCAATGCGTGGTCGAAATGACTCAGCTCCCCGTCTTTGGCGCGCATACGTCGACCGCAGTCGAGCATATAGATAATTTCCTGGTCGCGCTCGTCCTGATATTCGCGACTGATCAACTTGCGCAGGCGTGAGCTGGCCCGCCAATCCACCTGGCGTTGGCTGTCACCCTGGCGGTATTCACGCAATTGGCGAAAGTCCATGCCCTCTCCACGGCGCTGTTGCTGGTGCAAACCGAGCATACGCAGGGTCTGCTCTGTGGAAAGGGCCTGCAATGAGGAGATACCGAGAAAGTTGGGGTAAACCTTTACTGACTGCTCTCGACCCAGCCATAGTCGGGTTTGCCACAGGCCCCAAGGGGAATCAGCGAGGATCTCTATCCGACCGAAATTGGCACTACCACGGCGATGCGGTACCAGGGAGTATTCAATAGAGACCTCCTGTTCCGGCTGTAACTTTGCCCTCCGCGGTAGACCAGTAGTTGCCAGTTGTTGTGGCACGCTGTCACAGACGGAGAGTTGTAAAGTACGCGGGCCGTTGTTGCGCAATTTCAAGCGTGCGCTGTTGCGCACGCCAAGGGCCAGGTTATTTGGCAGCCGGCGTTCGCCCTCAAGCCCGGTGATTCTGCGGCCGGTAAGGAAGTCCAAAAGTGCAGCACCGATCAGCAGGGTCCCGCCTGTCCACCAAGCTGTCTCGATCAGTGCCGCTGCTGCGGGTATCCAGATGCGCGCAATACTGATCACCAGAGCGGCCAGGCACCAGTAACTGAGAAGTTTCACCAGGCGTTGGCTGGGTCCCGGATGACCATGCTGAGTTGGGGCAGTTTGTGCCTCTGTGGCGGCAGTACTTTGGGTCACAGCCGAGGCGCCTCGACACTGTCGACAATCTGCGCCAGGGCGCTGTCAGCGGTTTCACCATCGATCTCCATATCCGGGGATAAGCTGACACGGTGGCGCATTACCGGAATTGCCATCGCCTTGATATCGTCGGGCAGAACGAACTCGCGTCCCTGTAACAGGGCGCTGGCGCGGGCCGCTTGTAACAAGCCAATGCTCGCTCTTGGGCCCGCTGGGCTGCGCAGCTGGGTGGCCTCCCGTGTGGCACGAACCAACCGCACTGCATAGTCCAGTACTTGCTGGTCCAAGGCTATCTGGGGGACCAGTGTTTGTAGTTGCTGCAGCTGCTCGATGGTTATTTCACCGGTCGGCTTTTCCTGCAGGCGCTGTTCTATACGCCCACTACTGGCAGCAGCAGCCAGTCGCAGCTCCGCCTCCAGGCTGGGGTAATCGATCAGGACCTTGAGCAGAAAACGGTCGAGTTCCGCCTCTGGCAGAGGGTAGGTGCCCTCCTGCTCGATAGGGTTCTGTGTGGCGAGCACCATAAAGGGGCTGGGGACAGGCAGCGCTGTGCCGTCGATAGTGACCTGTTTCTCCTGCATCACCTCGAGCAGAGCCGCCTGGGTTTTGGCCGGCGCGCGGTTGATTTCGTCTGCCAGCAGCAGATTGGTGAAGACCGGCCCGCGGCGCACTTCGAAGCGACTCTCGCCCATGTTGTACATGGCGTGGCCGGTGACGTCCGCTGGCATCAGGTCTGGGGTGAACTGAATACGGCGGAAACTGCCGCCAAAACAGTTGGCCAGGGTACGTACCAATAGGGTTTTACCGAGGCCGGGCACGCCTTCCAACAGTACATGGCCGGAAGCCAGCAGGGCCACCAATACCTGGTCAACGACTTGTTCCTGGCCAATCAGCAGGCGATTGATATTGTTGCGCAGTAACTGCAGTTGGGCTGAGGCGGCCTGCCAGTCAGGCGTGTCGCGGTGGGTTTGCTGTTCTGGTTGAAGGATAGTATCGCTCATAGGGCTGCCTCGATTCGCTGCAGATTGCGCATTTGTTCAGTAAAAGTTTCTTCGCTGGTAGCCGGTGAGCCCCACAGGCTGGCGATGATTTTGTGTTCGCTTAGGTCCGTAGCGGCACTGAGTCTCACGGCCAGATTGTGCCGGTCCGTGGAATCGGCATCAGTGGCCCTTAGGAGGCGTAAAAGTTCAGCGCGCCGACCGCGCAATAGCTGTTCGCAGCGATCATGGCGCCAGTAATAGTGGCCACAGGCAGAGATATGTTCCAGCAGGGACCGACGCGCGGTTTCCGGTGCCGGTTGCAGGGGGCCAAAGCGGCGCGTGCGCAATAACAGCCAACCGAGCAGGGCCAGGGCACCGGCGAGGAAAAACTCTGCGGCATACTTGCGCGCCAGGTAACTGAGAGAATCAAAGCGCGGGCGGGTCAGGAAGACAAATTCCCCATTACCTGCTAACAGTTGTAGGAAATAGGCGTGATCGAAGTGTCCTATACGGTGAGATTGCCAGATTTCGCTGTCAGTCAGCAGGGTAATAACTCCGCGGCCACGCTCGAATTGTATAAAGGGCACAGCCTCGTCGTCGCGCCACACCCTGGCCCAGAATACCGGTGCCCCCGCGACAGTATTGTCGTCCAGCCCTGGGTGATAGAGCAGGTGGCTGGCATTAAAATGCAATTGGATCTCGCCACTATTATCTGTGGGTAGATTGACCAAGTCTTCCGGCCCTACATCCGGATTGCGGGGTTTCTTTCCACTGGTCTCAGCTTTTTTCTCTTCTGGGAAATCGCCTTCGTCAATTCTGCGGTTATATTCGCGCATGGCTTCGCCAGGGCTCTGTTCAGGGCTCAGCTCTGCGTCCTCTCCGAGCAGCTGTTGTAGAGGGTTGTCGAAGAAGTACTCCCCATGCCCCTCCATGATGGAGACATCCAATGCCTCCAGTAGCCAGTCGCGCTCCTCGCTGCGCTGCTCCTCAAAATCAAAACCCTCCGTGCGTGCCACTACAATGGCATGGCCGCCACTACTCACCCAATCCAGCAGCTCATCCACTCGTTGTGGGTTGTATACCTGGGATGAATCGGAGATAAATAGGGTGGCGTCCGGGGAGAGTTCATTCAATACGGAAATGTTTTCCGCCTGGCGAGGCTCCAATCCTAAAGCTGCCAGGTACTGCTCCGCTGCCAGGAACCAGTTGCGCCTCGCCTCCGGGGCCCAACCGCGGTCCCGCTCTTCGGTGTAGCGCTCAAAAAGCGTTAAAAACCCCCATACCATCAGCGCACAGAGTAGCAGTGGGATACCGATCAACAGACGTTTAACTGTCATTGCGGAATACCTCTTGCCATTCCTGGCACAATGCCCTCATTCGAGCATCGACCGGACTACGGTGGGCATAGGCCAGCTGCTGCCAATCGCTGGTGAGCTGTTGTACAAACTGGCTCAGTGGAGCCGTCACTGAAGGCAGGTCTTCCGCGGGCTCGCTCTGGCGCCGGTGTACCAGCTGGGCACATTCTGCTTCGGTGAGATGATCGCCAAAGTGAAACTGGAAATCCTCAATCAAGTGGGACAGGGTGGCTCGATACAGTAGACCGAGGCCAGCTCGCTGTTCCCCTGTCTGCCACAGGCGCAGCACTTCTGCGCACACATCGTCGGGCAGGCTCGACTGGCGTACATCGAGTCCGAACAGGGTTTCTGGCACGGCGGCTTTTGGCTTGGGTTTGCGCTGCCAGCGCAGATTCTTCAGGATGGTGTCGTGATGGCGCCAGCCCAGGTAGATCATCCCTGCGATTACACCAATCCATAACAGGATCTCGATGATACGGGCAATAGTAGGGCCCCAGCTGGAAGTGGAGGCATTGTCGTCATCAGGAGAGCGGTTTAACAACCACTCAATAAATTCAATCAGCCACTCGGGAATTTTCTGTTCCCTGCTTTCCCTCTCCTTCAGGCGCCAGCCACTGATCTCCTCCACCCGGTGAAAATCCTCGCCTGCGAGAATCTCATCGATGTGCTGTTGCGCTTGCTGAGGTGTCTCCAATGCGTCTGCCTTGATATCCGGTGCTGAAGCCAGGAAGCCGAAGGAGAGCGTAAAAACCAGGAGTAATGCGGCCGAGTTTCCGGTAATGCCGCGTTGACGCGGCCGATGTTCGCGCTGGTGGCGCTGAACCAAATCGCGGAACTGGATTTCAATATCCCAGCCCTCAAGTTCAATACGCCGGCCTATATAAAGACAGAAACCCGAGACGATGTAAAACGGAGCTACCGCTGCCATGATAAACAGGTAGAGCACGTTAGAGATCCACTCCAGCCCCAGAGTTTCGCCTCTAAATATCGGCTGCCAATCGATGTTGGCCGCTATCTGCTCGGGAATAAACAGGTAGATCAGGATAAATGCAGCCACCAGGAAGAACCCTTCCAGGTGGACACCAGTCAACGTCAGCCAGGTGGCGGCGCTGGAATGCTTGCGGTGCAACATGCTGATACGGGTGCTACGCGCTTTGCCACTGGATTGCTCTAATACGGTGACTGGCAGATCAAAAGAGCGGGTTGGGCTCAGGCGGCGCAGGGTAATCCAAAGCAGCCAGTCGTGACGGTTCTGCGTGAAAAACTGTTTGAGAGCGGCCGAGGCCGATATCGGTGAGCCGAATAGGGCGCGGCTGATCATAAACAAAGGCAGGCGATCGAAAACCGGTTTAAGCCACCACACAGCAAACATCGACCAACCGGGAGCACCGGGAAATAGCATTGCCAGTGCACCCATTAACAGGGCGGCCGGTAGCAGCCACACCAGGAATAAAGGCAGCCAATATTTTCTCGCCAGCGCCGTCCCCAGGTCGATGGATTCCCACTGAGACCGTAGGCGCGCCTGCACAGCCAGGTTTTTAACCTGCATTGTTTTCCTCCCTGCGCCCAGCCAGGGTGAAGTAAGCAAAAACCAGTAACCACAGCAGGCCGCCGACACCCAGCTTGATACTGATCGGAGTCGCCGTACTGGATGACCAAAAGGCCTCGAGGAAGGCGGCAATGACCAGCATCAAGAAGGTGCCATACATGATTTTCATTGCCTCGATACTGGCCAGGCGCAGGGCTACAGCACGACGGTGTTGCCCTGGGTCTACCAGCGATCGGCCGAGAAGCAGACCGGCGGCACCGGCCAGGACTATGGCGGTTAGTTCAAAGGCGCCGTGGCCGATCACAAAAGGATAAAAAGTGGAGACAAAGCCGACCCGCGTTATGTGGCCGAAAACCGCGCCGAGATAGACACCGTTGAAAACCAGGAAAAAAATGGAGCCGAGGCCGAACAGGATGCCACCGGCAAAAGTGCGGAAAGCAATACCGATATTGTTCTTGATATAAAAACCGAACATGGCCAGATCGGTGTCGGAGCCACGCTCGCGACCCAGCACGCGGTTGCCTGGATCGTACATGGACTCCAGGGATAACACGTCCCCCGGTGACATCACTGCATAAATCAGTGCGTCGTTATTGTAGGTGCCGATGCCCATTACCAGTGCTGGCAGCAGGAACAGGGCACTGGCCAGTGCTACGACTCGGCCGTTGGCGCGCACTGCCTGGGGGAAGCCCGACAGTAAGTAGTGCAGCCAGCCTTTGCGACGCAGGGTCTGCTGGCGGTAGACCTGGTGATGGGCTGCCATTACCAGCTGGTTGAGGTGGTCAATTAGACGGTTGGAGTATTGTCGCTCCTTGGCCACCGCCAGCTGTTGGCATAAATCGCGATAGGCTGCGGGTAGGTCCAGTGTGGCTGCATCAGTATTTTTGCCACTGCTTTTTAACCAGGTTTCCAATTGCACCCAGCTATCGCGATAGCGGTTTTCGAAGTCTCTCTGTCGCATAAATCGTTAGCCCCTGCCACCCAATAGCCAACTGCCTACTGAGCGCAGATAACCCAGCGCGGCGCCATCCCTCTTATGGGTAATGGGTTCGAGTAAATTGGCGAGCTCCTGTTGGCGGGCTTCACTGAGGTCATTGTGGCGTTCCAACAGGCTGACCAGGGCCCGTTGATCTTGTTGTTTTAGGTTGCGTGGTGGCGGCACAGGTGAGCTGTCCGGCAGGGCTATGGGTGCCTTGTCCTCTTCCCGGTAGACAACCAGGGTGCCCGCAGCCAAGTCGCCGAGGCGTTGGAAGTGTCGCCCAATCGTCATGGCGATAACACCGGTAGCATAGGCAAAGGGGAGAAAATCAGCAAAGCGCAGCAGGTTGCGCACTATGGAGGCGCCCCAGGAAATAGGGGTCAGGTTGTCGTTTACCACTATCAGACCAAAGGCTTTTTTCCCCGGTGTCTGACCGCCGCGCAGCACTTCAAAAAATACCGGGTAGAACCACTCCAACAGGAAGGAGCAAACGAGCCAGATACCAATGCCTGCCGTATCGGCAAAGGCCAGGGCTATACCGAGCCCAGCCAGTATCAATGTGCGATAAAACAAATCCACCGCAAAGGCGAGAATTCGCGGCACGGGCCCCGCGGCCCGTGCACGCAAGTCGATTCCCTCGGGGGTTTCGACGTTGTAGGTGGTATCCAGCAAGCCACCGCTCCTGTCAGGTCGAATGGATTATGTCCCTTGGGGGCCGCCAAAGACTTTGCGATAGGCGACGCCGTATGCAATAGAAGCCAGCGGTATAGCCCAGATCAGACCTATCAACAGTGCCAGACCACCCGCAAGGTAGATAAGAAGCAATACGATAAAGAAACCTAAAAAAGCAAACCAGTTTTTAGTAATGGCTTTGCGGGAGGCTTCCAGAGCTTTCCAGGGCCCCAGATTTTGATCTATTACCAGGGGGAGAGCCATCATGTAGGCAACAGCCAGATAAATTCCCGGAATCACCAGCAAAAGGAAACCTATAGCCATCAGGATACTCATGATGATGTAAGTCACACACAAGGGCACTATTTTGTCGAAGTGGGCGAAGACTTCGGTACCAGAGGTCTCTTCTTTACGAGCGATCTTGATGCCCACCATCATCATCCCCACAACCAGAGGAACCCCTACGATTGCAGTGATCAGGTTATAAATGATTGTTGATGAGAGAGAAGCGTTGCCGGCCTCTACTGGATCAAATGCCGGGTAACCAGTAAGAAGGCCGGCAACAAAACTGATTGCAGCAATTGCGATGACATAGAGAATAATGGCAAACCATACTGTGCGCTTCTTGCCTTTCGATAGCTGCCAGCCCTCGCTGATGGCTTCACCAATAGAAAATGAATAATCCCCGGCAATGCCTTTCTCAAGTGATCCAGAGTCGCCAGTTCCACCCTCTCCAGCAAGCTCGGCCTCGGGAGCTTTGTAGATATCACTCATCCTTATATTGTCCTCATTAAAGGTTTATTTTGTAGGCGTGCAGAGTCTTGGATGCGAATATCTCACAGGCGCGATGTGGGAACAATGCCACGCCAGCACAGTAGCGGATTAGGTGATGAACCTTTCTCAGCATAAAATCGACTTATAGGTTGAGAGGAAGGTGATAATGAAGAAAACACTGTGGTCTGGGGCTGTGGTACTGGTGCTGCTGATTGCGGGTTACGTGATGTTGCCCTTTTATGCGCTCGAACAGCTGCAGCGGGCAGCTCAGATGGCTGTGGCAGATGAGCCTGAGACAAGGCGAGAGAGTATTGATACCTTGGAACGCTATGTGGATTTTCCGGTATTACGTGACAATTTAAAGCTTCGCCTGCAAAGTCAGCTGCGCTCCTCCATTGGCAATTCGATACCACAGGAATTTGATGAACTAGTGACTGCTGGGGCCAATTTCTTTATGGGGCCATTGCTGCAACAGTTTATTACCCCGGAAGGTGTTGCCAGATTACTGCGTGGTGGTGAGGACTTGCAGGCTTTTGAGCGGGAGCTGTTCGCCCAGGATTCTCAGCAAGAGGCTGCCCCTGTCCTGGAAAATGACCAGGAAACAGGAGGCACTTCCAATAGTAGCTGGCAACGCATGAGCTGGCGCTTTACTGATATCAATCACCTGAGTGCCGAGTATGGCGAGAACGATCGCGCCGAATTACGTGTGCTTATGCAGCGCAATGGGCTGCACTGGCAGTTGGTGGATATCGAACTAATCAGTGACCAGGGCCGGGAGGGTTAATTATGGAAATGGACAGCTCGGTTAATGTATTCGGTGACCCCTTAGTTCCTTGTAGCCTGGAGCCGACGACCGGTTTTTTTCGCGATGGCTGCTGCAACACCTGTAAAGAGGATCAAGGCTCCCACACGGTTTGTGTGGAAGTGAATGATGAGTTCTTGGCGTTTTCCCGCAGCCGTGGCAACGACCTGAGTACACCGATTGAGGAGTACGGGTTTCCGGGATTGGCTCCGGGAGATCGCTGGTGCCTGTGCGCCGCCCGCTGGTTGGAGGCCCAGCAGCAGGATAGGGCACCGAGAGTTTTTTTACAGCGTACCCATGTGAAAGCTCTGAAGATAGTACCTCTGCATCTACTGCGACAATACGCTGCAGATTTGAATTAATCAGTGCGTAAGAGAAATTGGCACAGCGGACAAGCTTTAAAGGTTTGCTGCGCTGTGCCAATGTCATTTATCCATAATCCCGATCAGGATGGCAGGAAGTCGATAGAGTAATTGCGGGTTGTGGCTTTAACATCCGCAGCACCAAAGTTAATCATACGGATTCTCGCCAGCAGCTTGCGCTCCAGGGCGGGGTTGTCCAGCTCACTCTCTATCAACTTGATGGACGAAATAGTGCCGTTTGCTTCAATGACCAGCTGCACGGTAATTTTACCCTGCAGGGTGGGATCACGGCGTAAGGCACGATCGTAGATCGCATTGATTGCCGCCTTGTTGGCCTCCATTATGCCGCGAATGGCATTGTCGGTTCGCGCCAACTTCTCACCCCTGACTCTCCTGGCTGCCTGCTTGGCGGAGCCCTTCGCTTGGGCCTGCTCAACCCGGGTGGTTTGTCGGCCCGCCAGTGAGACGCCTCCCGTGTCAGTGCTGATGCTCCCGGCCCTGACACCGCCGCTCGAAGTTTTGGATTTGTCGCTGATCATATTGCGCTGTGTTTGTGCGGCAGTGGCGTTACCGGCACTGAGCTGACCGCGGGTAACCTCACCCGTGTTAAAACTCTCACGCATATCCAATAGATCGTCGGCCAGGGCGTTGATGCCGCTGCTCGCCGCTTTTTCCCGCGCCTTTTGTATAGTGGCAACAGGGGGTGCCTCTACTTTGCTGGGCTCGGGTTTGGGAGCCGGTTTCGGCTTTTCCTTCTCGACTTTTTTTGGTTCCGGTTTTTCTTTGGGCTTCTCTGCCTCAGGCTTTTTTTCCTCAGGCTTTTTTTCCTCAGGCTTGGGTTTGGCCTTGGGTTTGGGCTTAGGCTTTGGGAGTTCCTTCTTCTCCAGGATAACCTTGGCCAGTTGTGGTGGCACTCGTTCTGCCTGTTCTCTGGTCAGCTCCGGCACTGGAGCAAAGGTAATGACGGAACCACAAACGGCGAAGACAATAAGCCCTGCACGCAGGAATTTTACAAAGCGCTGGTCTTCCTGGTTGGAAGCAGACCAGGGCAACAGGGTTTCCTGTAGTTGCCAAGGGGCATAGCGGCTGGTTGCAGTGCTCATATCAACTTTCCACCCCCGCAGGATCTATTGGTGCTGTCTGCTCTACAGCAAAAGAGATATCGCGGTAATCTGCCTGGGCGCAGGTCTGCATAATCTGTTTGAGTAACTCATAGGGAACCTGCTCGTCGCCCATAATGGTGACCGAGCGTCCCCTTTGCTTTTGCTCGTCGCTGAGTTCACCGGCGCGTTCGGCGCGGTACTCCAGTTCCTTCAAGAGGGGTTCAATATTTTCCTTACCAGCATCAATATTATTAATGCCCACGATCATGCGATCACCAACGAATAGTTGCTGGTTATTGACCCTCACAACCGTAGTGACCTCCGGCTTTTGCTGGGAAGTGGACTTGGGTAGCTTGATGGTTTTGTCTGTTTGCAAAACCTGTACATCGCTAGTGGAGTTCACCAACAGGAAAAATACCAGGATGGTGAAAATGTCCATTAGAGAAACCAGATTGAGCTTCGATTGCTGTCGTTTCTGTCGCTGACGCCGCTCCTGTAATTTGGCGGCTGCGTTAAGCATCATTTTATTTCCCCGCTACGGTTGTTTGCTGGGGGGCATCGCCCAGGGAAATCTGTGGGAACAACTCGGCATCGACGACTGATGCGGCAACTACTGCTCGATAACTGCGTGCGGTATCCATTGCTGCCACCAGGGTTTTATAGGATGTACCTTTTTCCGAAAGAATGACCAAGTCGTCTTTCTCGATGGATTTTTCCCTTAAGTTACGCTTTATCTGCTGCAGTATCAGGGAAACAGTTTCCATATCTGGTTCACCATCGGTATTCTCCACTCGCCTGACTAGTTGCCCGGCCGGGTAATTGATATCAACATGTGCGGTGCGTAATACCAGTTCCAACTGTCGATTTTCCTGTTCAGTTGCACTACTGCTTCCATCACTGATGCCAGGAAGATTGAGTTTTAAAACTGAAATATGGGAAAACACCATATTGAGCAGTAGTACAGGAACCAGGATAGTCATCAGGCTCATAAAAGAGGTGATGTCCAGCTCTGCTTCCTCGTGTCCACGGCGACGAATATTTAATTTCAACATGGCGAGAGCCCTCAGGCATTCACTGCGCGCTGCTGTTCCGTTTTTTGTGGGCGGCCCATAGTCAACAGGTTTAGGAACTTTACTCCGGCCATCTGCAGGCTATCTACAATTTCATTGGTCTTGTTTTGTAGCATGGAATTAAATAGCAGAAGGGGAATTGCTGAGATAAGCCCGAATGCGGTGGTATTCATTGCTACGGAGATGCTGGTAGACAACATAGTGGCTTTTTCCGCAGGGTCGGCAGCGGCTACAGCGGTGAATGCTGCGATAAGGCCCATAATGGTGCCTAACAAACCGAGTAGGGTAGCAATATTGGCCAGGGTAGCCAGGTAGTTGGTGCGCTTTTCCAGGCGCGGTACTGCTTCGAGGATGCCCTCTTCGATTGCCAATGCAATATTTTCTTCGCGCTTGGCGAATTGCAGGGTATTAATACCGGCGGCGGCAATGCGACCCATCGCAGCATCGTTGTCCCGGGCCAGTTGTAATACATTCTGGTAACTGCGTTTTTGTAGCAGTGGTAATACCTGCAGATAAGCGCGGCGATTGGCGCTCTTAGCGCGGGAAAGAAAAATCCAGCGTTCCACTACCATGGCGAGGCCGATAACCAGCACCAGGGCAATAGGGTACATAAAAGGGCCGCCAGTCTGGAAAAAGCGCAATAACGCCTGAGTAAATTCCATGATGAGTGTCTCCACAGAAGTAAGTGTTTAATTAGCGATATTTTTTTGCCAAACGGCCATTCCATGGACATCGGACATGATACTGATGAATATTGTGGGGCCTGATGAGGGCTCGACAATCATCTCCTGATAAGTGAAATACCTGTGGTGGCTTATCCCTGCTCCACTGGAGTGCTGAGTTTCAGCAAAAAAGCACGATTACATTAGTTTGTGGTGCTTGATGAGTATTATTATTTTTTCTATTCATTTTTTGCTTCAATAACCGGCTTGGCACTGAGCAGTTGAATTTCCCGTTTCAATTCTGAGAACTCCTGGTGCTTGAAAACGGTATTAAAATTTTGAGCCAGAGAACTATCAAGGCGCTGCAGGCTGTCGGCTTGCTTCCAAGGGATGATATACAGCACCTTGGGCTGTTCCTGGCTGCCGATTACCGTGGATTCCAATGTGGTGATTTCTTCGGCACGGGCGGTGAAGCAGGTGCATATTACGGACATTAGAATGATTAATTTATCTCGCATCAGAGTCTACGCTCCAGTTCCAGTATCCAAGCGCCGAGTAATTTGTCTTCTTGTTCTCGACTGCTCTGGGCCAAACGGTATTGCTGTAATGCCTCTTCCGGCCTGTTTAGATAGAGGTCATAGAGAATACCCAGATTGCGGTGCGCATCGCTAAAGTCGGGCCAAAGGTTCAGCGCCTGCAGGTAGCACTGTTCGGCCTCTTCGAAACGGCCAGCGTCGCGTAGTAGTGCAGCCAACTGATTCCAGGCAAATACATTACCGTCATTGACCTCAATCGCCTTGCGAAAGCTATTTTCCGCATTCTCGGCCTGTTCACTTTTCTGCTGTACTATCCCGAGGTTTAGCCAGGGGCCAGAGAGCTCTGGCCAGCGTTCAATGACCTGCTGTAGCTGCTGCACTGCGGTTGAGCTATCTCCGTTGTTAAAGCTCTCGTGTGCCTGAGCCATAGCGACGCTGGCCTCTTTGGGAACCCGCTTGGCATCCGCCAAATAGGGGTTTTCGGTAATTACATGCTCAATTGAGGCGTCCTTCTGTTGAGCATTTTTACCAAGTGGAAGGCTGCCACAGGCGCTGAGTGTCGCCAGAATCAGTAGTGTTGCTGTGAGGCGAAAAATACCACTGGGGCAATTGCGCAAATCAATGCAGTGCATGGCTCCACTCCAGGGTTGCTTCCGGTTTTTTGTAGCGTGCGGGTAACAGTTCGCCGAGTGAGGCAAAACTACGTTTGACCCAGTCGTCGTAAATTCCATCACTGGTGCGCTGAATATTGGCCTGATGCAGCTCTATAGCCTTTTCCTCGAAGGGGAAGGCCTGCTCTTCCAGTAGGATTTCGTACTGCTCCAACTCAAGGTCATTCAGGTTTTTGGGGCGTTGAGATTCCATCAGGTCATGGCTGAGCTGTCGATAAACTTCAGCTAAACGGAAATTGGCCTGGGTGGTGAATTCCGCAATTTCCAGCTCGAGAACCTTGCGATAATCGGCCACGGTGGTTTTCATCGCGCGCTTTTTATTGGCGAGACTGGTTTTTAGCGGCAAGTGCAATTTTAATGAAGCGAATTTTTCATAGCTCTGCTCTGCCAATGCGCTTTGGGAATAAGCGGACAGGTAGCGGCCCCGAGGGGATTTTTCTGAATTTTTTGCTAATTGCTGTAGCCAATAATTCTGTTTATTAGGTTGATTGGTTTGCCCGTACAGTTGCACTAACTGATATTGCGCTTCCAGACGTTGTTCAACAGGCTTTGGCCAGAGCTTGTTGTAGTTACGGTAACTCTCAATGGCACCTTGATGCTCACCTGCTTTTTGCAGGCTTTCCGCCGCGAGGAATAAGGATTGGCGACGTACTTCTCGGTCGGGGTCATTTTGTGCAAGTTGCAGTAATTCGCCGGCCGCAGCGGCAGGCATTTTCAAGGCTTCAAAAATAACTACCGCCTTGGCGGCGAGGGTAGGTGCCAGCTGATGTGCAGGATAGAAACTCCGGAAGTCAGCAAGTTCAGCACTGGCACGCTGCCAGTGCTGTAATTCCATCAGGTAATTGATCGCGTCATACTGGGCGGTGGCTGCAATTTCGCTGCGTCCACTCTCCCTGATTCGCAGCAGGTGGCGCAACGCCTCCTCACTGGGAATTTCTCTGCCATCCTCGGTGAGTGCTGGTTGCGCAAGTGCCAACTCTGCCTGCCGATAGATGGAAAGTTGAAGTTGCTTGCGTGTGTCCTCGCGCAAATGGCTATCCTTAGGCTGTATATTCAGCGCACGGGTATAGGCTTCTTCCGCAGCCATATAATCTTTCATTGAAAAGTGACTGTGAGCCAGGATCATCGCGATATTTAATTGCTGAGCCTTATTCGCTGGTGGCTGCCACTTATCTGCAGCTTGTGCGGCGGCAATAGCCTCGGCAAAACGTGACTGTTGTAGCAGCTTATCTGCGGCAGATAGTTGTACTGGTAAGGCTCTTTTATCCTGCGGCCAGCTCTGGGCAAATTTAAGGCTGGCCTCAATGTTGCGATCCAGCCACAGGATTTTTTGCTCGGCATCCTGCCCCGGTGTTTCTTTATGCACTTGTGCCGAGCTAAGAATGGCTGCATAACCAGCCTCCGCACCATGCTTCTTGTCTTGATATTCCCAGGCTACCTGGCTGTATGCGCGCCAGGCTCCAGCGTAGTCGCCAGCCTGCTCGAGACATTCGGCCATCAGGAAGACCATTGGTGGAGTGCGGGGGTCCTGTGGAAAAGTCTGTGAAAACTGCCGGTAGAGTTCCGCTGCCGCTAGGTAAGCTTTGCGAGACTGAGCTTTTAGCTGCTGTTTTTGTTTACTTTTATTAGCCGGTGCCTTGGTCGCTAACTGAGCAAGTTCCTGCGCGCGCGCGTGGTCAAATTGGGCTAACTCCTCAAGCCAGGGGCGCAGTGACTGTGCCAGGGCTTCGCGCTGACTTGTCTCTGCCTGCTGCCAATATTCACTGCGAATACCATAGCGTTGTACAAACTCCCGCTTGGTTGGAAGCACCTCATCGTGTAAGCCGCCATTTTGCAGTGTTTCAATAGCTTGCAAATGTAATGATGGCGCTTCAGTGCTATTGGGGTAGTGCTTAACAAAAGCCAGATAGGTATCCGCGCTGTTGCGGAATAACTCTTTTTCTCGATACCAATTGCCCAGAGCGCTGTACAGCAGGTGCTGATAACCTCGTGGCTTACCATCGGGATTAAAGGACTCGATAGCTTCGGCACCGCCCAGGTAACTAAAATTCAGGGCCAGGCCACGAAGGCTATCCTCGCGCAGGCGCTTCTGGCCCAGAGGTAACTCTGCTTCGCTGGCACGCTGCTGCAGAATATCCAGAGACTCGAGAAATATCTCCGTGGAACGGCGATAATCGCTGGACTTAAACTCTGACCAGGCGAGCATATAGCGGGCATTATCGGAAAATGGACTTTCGCCCTTCTCCAGCAATGCGCGGAAGTCCCGTGCCGCTGCCGAATACTCCTTGCGATTGAAAGCCGCTTCGCCTCGGCGGAATAAAACCTCCCCCATAAACGGTGACTCAGGTGCGCCCTGGGCGATGCGCTCCAGTGCTTGCAGTGCGCCTGGCATTTCGCCATCCATAGCACGAGCTCGCGCCAGACGATAGAGAATATAGTCGTCTCGGGGGCTCTCTTTGGCGAGTGTCTGGTAGTGCTGCACCGCACTGGCAAAACCGACTGAAACTTCCGGGTTATCCGCCTGATGTTGCTCCAGTCGCTCCATTTCCAGATCGGCCAGGCGCAAACGAATCTGTGCGCGAATCTGCGGGTCTGGCTGGCTGGCCAGTGCTTGTTGATAGCTCTGCACGAGAGTGGCGAGATCAACCGATATCAACTCAGGGGGAGCTGATACAGGTTCTTCAGTGGAAGCAGCCGTGGCCGTGGGCAGATCTGCAAGTGTCAGTGCGGACTGATTGCTGCAGGCGGTACTGATACAGCAGATAGCGGCAGTGAGCAGGCGCAGGGAAAAGCTTCTGGAACCAAACCTATTCACTCTGCCCCCCTTCATTATCGGGCAATAGAGCTTCTGCGGTCTTTTCCTCAGTTATTTTCTCTACTGTGGCTTTGCCTTTTTCGTGAGTATTTTCGCCATCTTGCGTTTCCACCTGAGTATTTTTCTCAGGGTTTTTTGGCGGAGGCTGGCTGGCGGCCTCTAGCATGGAGGCATCCTGTAAGCGCGCGATAGCGAGGCGGGTGTGGGCCTGGTAACTGTGAATCCGCGACTGCTCTCGCTCCAGCTCAGCAATAATATCCCGGCGTAGGGCAGCCTCAACCTTTGAAGCCGTTTTGGCTATGGCTGCGCGTTGGCCGGATAATTGCGCCGCAGTGCTAGCCAGACGCTCTGTTAGCTGGGTCAATTGCGGTGCGCGGCCCACTTCTACAGAGGTTTTACCTAGTTGCTTCTCACCATCGCGTAAGCTGGATTCGAGTAGTTGCAGAGTTTTGCGCTGTTGCCACAAGTGGTGATGATACTGTTCGCTGGCTTGCCATAATAAAATGCCACGGGCTTTAGCCAGGGTCTCGCCCTGGTAGTCGGACCCCTTACCGTTACTGCGCAGTAGTTGATAGCGATGCTCAGCGCCCTGGAGTATCTCCAGCATCTCGAATATCTCACTGTTATTTCCACCCTCCCCGTTGCTGGTAGCTTCGAGCAGAGTCAGTGCGTCACGCTCCCCTTCTATTTGGGCCAGGGCATCGTTGAGATTGCGGTAGTGTTGCTTGGCGATTTGCAGTTGCTGGTCAAACTCTGCGCTCTGGTACTGCCCGATGATGCCGGAGCGCCTTTGGTGACGCTCTTCGATCAATGAATGCAATTGTGGAATTTTTTGTGACCAGTCATTGAGTACCCTATCCATCTGCTGCAGGTCGCGCAGCTCCGACAGGCGCAGTTGGAATTGATCGCTCTGTAAAATGGGTAAGAGAAAATGCTGGTTGTCCCGCAGTAAGGGTGCGGCTTGAGCCAGTTGTAGCCAGCCGTAGCGTTGTGACTGACTAAATTGGCTGGCATCCGCCAGCGGTTCTGAAGACAGCTTCCGCTGTAAGTGCTGCAGCTGCTGCAATGTGCTCTCGAAATATGTGGCTGCATCACTATAGGCGCTTAGGGCTTTATTGCGTTCAGCCTGCTTTTCATAGGCATAGGGCAGGGCGACCCTTGCCTCCCGTGCGGCGGGACTGTGTTGGTATTCTGCCAATAAAAAACGCAGGGCATCTACCCCCTCCTGGTATTGCTCGCTGTTGATCGAAGACCAAGCGAGCCCAAGCAGAGCTTTGGTTGCCCAGGGGGTGTGCAGGCGCACTTGGGAAAATTCAGCTTGGGCCTGGGAAAACTGCTCTGACAATGCCATAGCGTAGCCAGCGCCGATATGCGCTTTGTCCGCGAGTATCAGGATATCCTCTGAGGGTTCATCCTGCTCAGTCGCCAGTGTGCTTGCGAAGCGATATTCCTCGGCGGCGGCAACTAACTCTCCTCTTCGGGCTAAGGCTGCGCCTAGATTGATGTGTCCGAGTAGGCGCTCTGACAGCGGCAGATCGGCTCTTTTAAGGAATTCCTGGGCAGTGGAGATTTCTTCACTGCGCAAGGCCAGGTTAAGGGGAAGGGTGGAGGAATCTATGGCTCCAGACTTTTCCAGATTTTTTGCCGCTAAGGAAAAGTCACCCTGCAAATAGTTCAGCTCTGCCAGCTTCAGCCAGGCAGCCTGGCGAAGTTTGGGATCTGTATTTTGATTGCCGGTATGAAGCTGTAGCTCGAAAAGTTCGGCAGCGTGTCGATGCAGACCAAAACTGAGGCTGATTCCCCCTTCGATCAATGCGGCACTGTCGCGGTGAACTTTAATTGAATCACGTTGCTTGGCGACAAGCAGGGTGCTGAGGGCATCGAAATTATTGCCTTGAAAGTACTCATACAGGGTTGCCCCGTAGGACATATCCTGAGCTTGGCGATACTTTTTGTCTTCGGATTGCGTCTTTTCCTGAGGCGGTATTTCTTCCGAGGTAACTTCGGTCTCGGTGCCATAAGCAGGCAAACTGACACCTAGCAAAGCGACACTGAGGGATATTATGCGGGAGAGGGGCCGGTAGCTCATGGGTAATCAGGGCGTGGGCCATTGAATGAGTTCAAAGTCCGGCTGTTGTTTGCCGGTTTTATCTGAGATGCGCAATTCGATAACAACGGGCTCATCGGTCTTTTCCAACTCTAGAGTCGCGCCCCGCTTATACTCGCGTCCCTCTGGTCCAAGACCGGTGAAGAAAGCGGAAATGGTGTAGTTACCAGATTTTAGGTTGCCTTTGTGTAGGGGTTGGATACCACCGCGTACAAGGGCACTGCGCTGATGATCGGTATACAGGTGGCTAGCTGTGAGTTTATTGTCGATATGTAATTTAACAGCGTCCAACTGAAAATAGTGACCGATATCCACAGAAACATAAAAAGCCACTTGGCTTTGTGCGGGGTAGAGCAGGTCCTCTTCCAGGATTAACAAATCCCGGTTTAACTTAATAACATCGCGCTTTAGATTTTCCAGCTTTTCAGCGGAAAAAGACTCTTGCTGAGCCTGAGACGCTGCGCCTGTGAAGAGAGCGAGTGAGAAAATAAACAACTGGAGAACGCGTCCCATGGAAGGCCTTTCGCTTGCTTTTGGCTTTATTGTGTAATGGGCGCAAATTATGTCAGGGGCGCAGCTATCTGGTGTGATCCCGTTGGCAAATTTTTTACGACGCTGAAACGATTATTGTGGGTTTGCCAGTCCCTGACTGAAGAAAAGACGTTTGTTACTGTCGATAACCACTGCTTCAAATTGGGGCAGGCGATCAATGAGCGCCAGTCCCTTTTTCTTACCCAGGACAAATACGCTAGTGGAAAGTGGATCGGTATCAAAACCCCTTGGGCCGATAATACTGACACTGATTAACTTATCGCTGTCTCCAACTGCTGTATCTGCGGGTTTCCCGGTATTTGGATTGAAAATATGATGAATACGCTCTTGCTGTTCATCGATAAAAAAGCGCTCGTAGTCACCGGAAGTTGAAATGGCAATGTCACGCAGGGGAATTACTGCGGCACTTTTGCTTTTTTCTCGTGGGTGACGAATGCCTACCAGCCAAGGTTCGCCGCGTTTATCGCCTAGCATACGTGCATCGCCACCGGCGCTGACACTGGCACAGCAGACTTCAGCCTGTTCGAGAATTTGAATGGCTTTATCCACAGCATACCCCTTGGCAATTCCACCCAGGTCAATTTTTGTTTCGCTGTGACCAAAGCGCAGGGTTTTGGACTTTTTATTCAAATGTAAGTGGCGGTAGTTCAGCGCCTCGATTAGAGAATCGGTAAGGGCGGAGTCTGCCTGTTTCCCGTTGCGGAAATCATAGTGTTTGCCGAGAGTAGCGTAGCTGATATCAAAGGCTCCATCGGTCAGGTGGCTGAACCAGAGAGACTTATCCACCAGAGAAAGCAGCTCATCGGAAATATTGACCGCTATTCTACCTGCCTCGCGATTGACGAGGGATAGTTCACTTTCTGCTTTGTAAGGTGACAACTGGTTATCCAGACGATGGAATTCCGTCATCACCTCTTCGATCAGGTATTCAGCCTCACTGGCATTCTCGTGCCAGAGCTGAAGGCGGACTTCAGTGCCCATGATTGCACGCTCGGCATAGTGCCACTCGGCCAATACTGGTGCCGCACAAAGGGCGGCACCACCAAACAGGAGAGATCGAATAAAACGCAACATCTCGGCATCACATTATCTTATGGGGGCAAAAGCGGTCAGGCTGTCCATGAGAGTACTGTTACCGAGCCCATGATTGGGGAATAGGCTGGCAAAATTACCTTGTTCACCATGTAGGGCCAGGTAGTTCAACACTACAGTTTCTACCAATAGGTTGACGTTGTTGGCGGCGGGGCTTGAGGACGTTTCCACATCCCCGGAGGAACGCATATAACCCAGCTGCTGGTGCCTTGCCTGCTCATCGGCGCTACCACCGAGTAATTGCGGACGCCCCGCAGGATTGTATACCAGGAAGAAGGAAGCAGCGGTTTGCTGATCGTCTCCGGTCCACACCCCCTTGCCACGACCTTCGACAGAGTCGTCGATCATTCCGTTGGAGAATACCGAACCATCGCTGAAGACATAAATCATCAGTGGCTGGTTGCGACGTGCAGCATACTCCAGGCAGGCGCCAATACAGCGGCCGGCACGCAGGTCGCGCATCTCGCCGGTGGCACGGTCGCCGGTATGGTAGTCGTAGCCACCCATGGTGATAGTGCCGGCACCGGCATAGCCATTCACCACAAGTTTCATTGCTGAGGCAGTTTTTCGGAATTCCCCATCCCCACTCAGTTCAGCGCTGGTAAAAATGCCGGAGGGACCGACAATATCCGGATCGGCTTCGGGGTTCAGATCGGCGGGATTACCGAAGCGGTCCGCCAGATCGGCGCTCTTCATATAACCGCAGCGCACCATGTCCTTGATAATGGCATCGGCCCCCACGCGGGTGTTTACCTTACCCAGCTTGGCATCAGAAATACGGTACATGGATTCCATCACTGCAACCGTGTCTTCCTGGCTGAGCAGTCCCACCAGATCGCCCACATCCACGAGGCCGGTAACATCAGAAGGCCTGTCCACTTTGGTGGGGCGTACCTCTGGATTGATCATTGCCGACGGAGACATGGAGTTACCACCGGAATCACTGGAACGGGAGCCGATCAGGGCCAACAGGGAACCGTTGGCGCCGGCCTGATTGATACCGTACATGGGGTTGTGGGGGTTGTTGCCGGTATCGTTTTCCGAGCGCGCCGGGATTACTGCACCGTTGGTAGCCGCGGCAGTGCCAGAGCCCACTTTTTCCAAAATTCCGCGTAGCAAACCGCTGTCGCTATGGAAGGCGAGGCCCAGGTCGTTGTTAACAAACCCTTCTCCGGCAGAGGGGATCATATCGCCCGGCAGACCCTGCTTGTTGTAGCCGGCCGTGCCGAGAAAATCCATCTGGCCACCCTGTTTGCCTACCAATACATTGGAGCCGGCGATGTTGGCTCCACCGGCGAGGTCGAAACAGATAAACGGGATTTTACCGGCGCCGAAAGCGCTTACATCACAGGGGCCGCCGTTACTCTTGCGCAGGTCTTCCAGATCGGAGGACAGAGCTGCGTGGGCGTTATGCGGGTTGGCAAACATACTGAATACCGAGCCACCTAATACTGTCGCCATGCCCGCGCGGAAGCCCTGGGCTAGAAAATCACGACGGGTTACCGGGCGGTGGTGGTCCGGGTGGCGTAGGGGCTGGTCCAGCTCAAAATATTTTTTCTTGCTCATAGTCTTTCCGGATTTTTTATCCGATGTGCCGGTAAATTATTTTTGAATTTTTAGCAGATTGTTAAAAATTTTCTTTCGACAATCTGGTCTAGGCTGTGATTGATCCTCCCAGGTACAGCGTTTAAAACCGTACCTGGGCGACAGCCCGTTTTTTTAATCAGTGAATCAGGATCATGGCGCTGCCCATGGCGGCTGCGCATACGGCCTTGACCGTGGTCTCGGTCCGCCCCGCTTCACATCCATTGCCACAGGCGGTCATGGTGTTGATCAGGCTGTTTAATTCCGCTTCCACGATGCTTAGATCTGGTGCGCTAGACAGCTGTGAGTGGCTGCCGTCGTGCCAGTTCATTTCGTGGCCCAGCAGGCTCTCCATTAATGGATTAATCACCAGTGCTCGTTTGTCGGCGCTGTCGAAAGCAGTACCAGCGGAAGCGCTAAAATCAAAACCAGGGAAATAGCTGCTGCGCTCATTGGAATCCACCAGGGTGCTGCAGTACTTCACAGCAAGCTGGGTGATACCCATTTGCTGAGCCGCCAGGAATCCGGTGATGTCACTGGAGACTGGAAGCTGGCGCTTCACGGTTTCCCAGGTTTCCATCACATCCGGGTGGGCGCTGGAAATACCGGTAGCGCGAGACAGGCTGGCATTAATCTGCTCGAAGCGGCGCAGGCCAATACGTGGTTGAGCCTCGAGGTCTGCCGGTTCCGGTGGCGCTGCAGGGGTGGGCTCTACACGAGTAAAGCTGGCGTTGCCGATACGCTCAAAAGTGAGAAAGAACTCGTCCGATAGTGGGCCTTTATCAAGGGTGATAATGGTGCCCAATCTGGACAGTTGCTGGCCTTGGAGCGGTACATAGCTATCATCAATTTCTGTGGAGAACTCGGCCCAGGACTGGCCCACTTCCGCTTCGCGACCATTAATACCAATACGCATGCCTTCGATAGCGATACCTTTCGGATCTACGCTTTCGTCCAGGCTGATAAAAGTAGGTTCACTGAACAGATAGGCGTAGTTATCGAACTGCTGAACGGTAAACATCACGTAGCTCTCGGCGATGCCGGTGTGCTCTTCAACTTTAAATAACAGGAAGTATTTCTCTCCCACACCTACTTCATAGTTGGTGGCAACGTCCTCGGCAGAGAGCGCGCGAGAGTGAATTGCCAGCATGCGGATAGAGCCCTGCCAGCTATTTCCGTTACTTACTTCACTACCAACAGCTAGGGCAAAGGTGTCGTCCCAAGTGCTCAAGAGTCCCGCTTCGGTGGGGTCCATCTCCCCGGTATCAGCGCCGTTTACAAAGAGTTTGCGGCCGTTGATCGGGTCAAAAGTGGCGACCACGTGCTGCAAACTCGCCTGTACTTGCTGGTCGGCATCATCAGTCATCAGAGCTGGCATACCGTCCGCATCGGTACTGTCGCTGCGGTTCTGGAATGTGTAACTGTACTGCGCCTGGCCTAGGGTGAAGTTGCGAATATCGTCACCGCCGGAATAGGTCACCAGACGTGCGGGACCTTCCTGGGTTACATTGGCCGGTGCGGCCCAAACCTCAATGGAATATTCGCCGGTGGCGGTGAGGGTTTCGTATAACTTGCGGCTGGTCGCTGTCGCCCCCTGGGCTTTACCACCTTTCAGCTGCAAACCCCAGGACTCAATCCACTCCACATCGCCTGAAAGAGCTAGATCAATAGCCGGGTTTACGCCGGAGGTGTCATAGGCCGTAGTGCCGCTGCCGGTTTTAAATTCGTACAGGGCAATCGCATTATTTTCCACGCGTCCACCACTGCTGGCGACAATGCCATCGGTGAGGCGCAGAGCCTTACTGATAACCCAGTCCTGGTTTACCTGGGTAGGTGCGATGCTGTCCGCAAAGGCTTGGATGGCTGCAGTCATTTCCGCTTCGTTATCGGAGCAGTCATCCCAGCAATTGTGGAATTCACTTCCCAGGCGCACGGAGAAGCGTGAATCCGTAGGGGTATCCAGATTCATCTTGCTCTTTGCTGACTCATAGGCGAGGTCGACATCGGAGCTGGCAAAGTAAGGTTTTTGTGCGAGTGCGGCATCCTCACTGTGGCAGCTGGCACAGTAGTTACGTAATACCGGGTAAACGGTAGTACCGAAGTTACTACTTGAGACCGGGAAGCTCTTGCTCGCGCCCACATCGCGTTCTATAGGAGGGGTTAGTGTGACTGTATTACTGAGGCCGCCGCTGGCTTGGGCCCACTCTTCAATATAATTGGTAATAATTTCAGCGCAGGCGTCGTCGCTGGAAAGCCAACAGTTGTGTCCGCCGCCCACTTTGGTCACCAGGCGCGACTCTTCCGGTAGGCTTAGGTTTACCAGTTCGCGCCCGTCATCGTAGGCTGCATTAATATCGTCACCGCGTACGAAATGAGGGCTCTGTGCACCTTCAATATGGCAACTACCACAGCGATTCTGTGCGACCAGGTTATCCCAGATATAGCGCTTGTACTGATTGACGTCATCAGTTTCAGGTGCTGGCCCTGAATAGTTGACGCCATTATTGGATTGGTTGGTATTTGGCTGTTCCTCTGTGTCCTGGCCACTGCCGCCACTACAAGCGACAACAAATGCCGCTGTGTATAAAAGGGTTGATATTTGCAGGCTCTTTAAAGTTTTCATTGTTATTAGTCCCCCGCGCAATAAACTGCAGCATCGGCGTACACCTGCTTCAGTTTGTAACCGGAGCTGCTGAAATCGTCAGTGATGGATTCTATGCGTGCGCGATCACTGGCATCTTCGGGCTCACGTAAGCACACCTGGCGAAAAACTTTGGTGACTTGGCAGGTGGCGAAAGCACGGCTGTTGGCCAACTCCTCACCGAGAGATTTTGCTCCGTTACCGCTACCGGGGAGGGCGCTACTCCACCCCAGGTGAAGATTGGGCCCCTCACGCCAATAGTTGTCCCAGCGATCGTCGGGAAGCTGGTATCCGTGGGGAAAGTTTGCTGCATTAATATGGTTTTTGGCTTTCACACGACTGCCGGTTTCGGGATCTGTATCCCCTGCGGTGTTGTAGTCGAGTGCTCCGTTATCCCCCTCCGGATCATTGTCCGCATCGTAGACATAATCGTAGTAGGCGAACGCTTGGGCCATAGGGTCCATTCCGCTGTGACAGCTAACGCAGTTGTTCTGGAATACCCGACTGTCACCTCCGGGGCTGCGACTCACATCCTGGCGAACCCGATCTGGTGGACGTGTGCTGTCTTGCACCTGCTCCATATCCCGACACATGTGGTTGAGCATGGTAAAACGGAACATGGCGCGGTTGGTGCCAGCACTAAAAAAGGCTTTTGCTGCGGCGCGACTTGTGATCACCCCTGCGGTGGCATCGGCAGGAAGTCCATTGAGAGAAGACTGGCTCTGTTGTGCGAGATTATCTTTTAGGGAATAACCTCCAGCTTCAAGAGCTTCATAGTGATCGTTATTACTGGTGCTGTAACCCGGCAGTCCGGAAACATTCCCGGTATACAGGATATTTGCCGACAACAATTGGCGAAAATCCATATCGTCCCGCACCATACCGATAACGGTTGCGCTGTAATCGTTTAATGGCGCAAACACATCCTGCTCTTCGTTAGTCCAGGGTGTGGCGAGATTTTTCAGGGTCACATTGTAAAAATCTTCGTGTTGCATGGCTGTATAGGCAGCGCTAGTAGGATTGCCATTAGCAATATCCTCAGCCATATCCAGTAATACACTTTCAGAGGGAATTGTGCCGGTGATACGGCTGTGAATTTGTAGGGCCTGATCCTGGGAAGCGGCGAGAGCGGAGCCACTCCAAAGGCCGGCCCCGATTATTGCGCCTACCACTGTGAGCTGGATCACATGCGCTCGAGACGAATTATTTTTCATTGGATTATTTTATTGATGGGGTCAGTGGGGTATAGCAAGGCATACTAAAAGCGAATTTCAACACTGTCAGAATGACTTTCAATATTTGCGTCCCAGTTGGCAAACTTTTTGTGCGCAACTTGCGAGAATTACCCTTAGCGGTAAAAACCGCACACAAAATAATGTAGGGCCTTCAGCAAATATTACCGGCATATTGCTGGTGCCTATGCCGGGTGGATAAAAAATAATGAAATTTTTGCGTGCAGTGCCACTATTGCTGTTCGTGGCCGCTTGTAGTGGTGGTGGCAACTCCTCAAGTGGTGGAGAACAGGCGGAAGATCCAGTAGTGGTGGATTACCCTATTGCCTTTGTGCGTCGTCAACTTAATAAGGATGATGAAGGGGCTCTGGAGCCAGACAGCGTATACCAACCCCAGGATTTTTTCCCCGGTGCTGAGCTGGTCCTGAAGGATCGCGCTACAGCGAGTGCTGCTGAGACGGTAATTACCGCAGAGATTTTTATCGGCGATTACGATGTTAAAGATTTGAATACCTCCGCCGATGGGCAGCGCCTGATATTCGCAATGCGCGCACCTGAATTGGAGAATGTTGATGACGATGAGCAGCCCACCTGGAATATTTGGTTATATGACCTTGAGACCAAAGAGCTGAAAAGAGTCATACAGTCCGACCTTATTGCTGAGGAAGGGCAGGATGTTGCCCCGGCTTTTCTGCCAGATGGGCGTATTGTATTTTCATCTAGTCGCCAACGTCGTGCCCGCGCTTTGTTATTGGATGATAACAAGCCGCAATTTTCTGCTTTGACAGATGATCAGGATGAGCCTGCTTTTGTTTTACATGTGATGGAGGCAGATGGCAGTGATATTCGTCAGATCTCTTTCAATCAAAGCCACGATCTTAATCCCACAGTACTGAACAATGGGCGTATCCTGTTTAATCGCTGGGATAATGCCGCCGGTGTAGACCGTTTAAGTCTCTATACCATTAAACCAGATGGTAGTGATCTGTCTTTCCATTATGGTTATCACAGCCAGGAAACCGGCACCGAAAATTCTACTGCCACTTTCTCCAGGCCGCGTGAGATGCCAGATGGACGTTTACTGGTAAACCTGCGTTCGCCCGCAGGAATAAGTTACGGCGGCGATCTGGTAGCTATCGATGGGGTAAATTACAGCGAAGCCTACAGTGAAGCCGGTGGTGAGGGTGAGCTGGTTGGCCAGTCCTCTGTCTCATTTGCTGAGGTTGTTACTGATGGGACACTCTCTCCCCATGGCACATTCTCCACAGCTTGGCCTTTCTACGATGGTACCAGCAGACTGTTGGTATCTTGGAGCGAATGTCGCATTGTGGAGGAAGAGACGGAGCTGCTGCGTCCTTGTCCGGAAAGTTTGGAGGGTGAAGAGGAGCTGGTATTAGCTGATCCTCTTTACGGCTTGTGGATCTATGATTATGAGGCCGGTACCCAATTGCCAATTATTGTCGCAGAAGAAGGCATAATGATCTCCGAGGGGGTGACTTTGGAGCCCCGTACAGAGCCAGCTTATATTCCTGACCCAATTCCCGGGGTGGATGTGGATGGCGATCTGGTGCAGGAATCTGTGGGTATTTTGGATATCCGTAGCGTCTACGATTTTGATGGTGAGGATATAGCCGGAATAGAAGTGCTCGCTGATCCGGCTTTGACCAGCGCTGATGAACGTCCCGCGCGTTTCCTGCGTATTGTAAAAGCTGTAGCGATTCCAGATGATGACATTCTGGATTTTGATGGCTCGGCATTTGGTCGTAACCGTAGCCAGGGTATGCGCGAAATCCTGGGGTATACGCCTATCCAACCGGATGGTTCGGTACGAGTCAAAATACCTGCCGATATTCCCTTTGCAATTTCAGTGGTAGATGCCGAGGGCAGGAGAATTTTTGAGCAGCACAATAACTGGTTGCAGTTACGGTCCGGTGAGGTACGCAGCTGTGTGGGCTGCCATACCAGTGAGAGTGAAAATGCTCATGGTCGCGTGGATATGCAGCTGGAATCTGCCTGGAGTGGGGCACCAACCTCTGCGGCGCCTTTCGCTAATACTGAGCCTGCGCTACAAGCGGAAATGGGTGAAACCATGGCGCAGTTATTGGCTCGGGTTATTGGAGAGGCTGGATTAACGGGAGACGTACAGTTTTCTGACGTGTGGACCGATCCAGCAGTTCGTGCCAAAGATACTGATGTTTCTCTGGCTTACGCTGATTTATTGACTGAAATCCCTGCACCGCTGGCCTGCCTGGATAATTGGGATAGCAGTTGTCGTAGTGTTATTCACTACGAACAGCATATCCAGCCAATCTGGGAGCTGCCACGCCAAGTTGTAGATAATGTCGGCACGGTGATTAGTGATAACACCTGTACTGCCTGTCACTCACCAGTAGATGCCGCTGGCGCTACGCGAGTTCCTGCTGCGCAACTGGATCTGACCGCCAGTGCATCCATTGTGAACGATGCTTGGTTTACCTCCTATGCCGAACTGCTGGTTGATAGTCCTATCTTGGATCTTGTCGATGGAATTTTAACTCCGCGGCTGAGACAGGAGACGGATAATCAGGGTAATCCGGTATTTGAAACTGATGAAGATGGCAATTTAATACTTGATGCCAATGGTGATCCTATTCCGGTGATGGTCGTTGTAACAAGTACTTCAGTTCTGGCTGATACTGCAGCAGAAAGTACGTTTTTCACAGTGTTCTCCTCCGGGGGGGCGCACGCAGGTTACTTGCAGCCGGCAGAATTACGCCTGATTGCTGAATGGTTGGATATCGGCGCTCAGTACTATAACGATCCTTTTGCTGCACCGGCTGACTGATCCATGTCCATTATTAAGAAATACTTTTTTATTTTCTCTCTACTATTGGGAGCCAACTTACTTTCAGTTTTCGCGTTTGCAGAAGGGAGTGAAGTGGCGCAAGTGGTCGAGGGTGTGGAGGTGGAAATATCTTCGGGAAAGGTACCTGAGGAATTCCCGGCAGAAGAAGAAAACCCGGAGCCGATAATTCCCGTTGCTATTGATGTGATGGGCGATATACCTGATGACGCTGAACGGGTTACCGTTGGTAATGCGTTTATCAATATTTATCGAGGGCCTGGCCGAGGCTATCCGATTTTTCATGTGGCTGAATATGGTGAAAAAATCTGGCTGCTTAAGCGCCGTACCGACTGGGTAAAAGTATTGGCGTCGCGCAATAAAACCGGTTGGGTAAGAGTTGCGGATCTGCAGGAAATTTATGGTGAGGAGGGTGAGTTGGTACGGGTTCCCCTGCCAGATTTCAGGGATGTGGAAGCGGGTTACTTTTATTTGGGTTTTTCCTACGGCGATTTTGCAGGTGCCAACTCCTTGGGAACAACACTCGGCTACCAGTTTACCTCTAATTTGGCTACTGAATTGCGTGCTACTCAAGCAGTTGGTAAATTTTCTGATAGCCAAGTGTATCAAATGGCAGTACTACACCAGCCGTTCCCACGCTGGCGACTATCTCCTTATTTTTTGCTTGGTGCCGGCCTGAATATCACATCACCCAACGCGACTATTATCGCAACTGAAGATCGCCAGGACACAGTAATGCTGGCGGGCATAGGGATAAAAACTTATCTATCGCGCCGCTTTGCCGTTAAGGCGGAATACACGAATCACTACCTGCTCACCTCGCGGGAAAATAATCAGGAGATAGTCGAGTGGAAACTTGGTTTCGACGTATATCTGTAGGCACAGCAACCCTATCCGCACTATTCAGTGCTCATGCCTGTGTTGCCCAACAAGGTGAGGAAGTTATAACAGATATTGTCTCTCCAGATTTGGAGCGTCGCGAGGTACGTGATGCACTGATAGACAGTGAGAATATTGAACTGGGTGTCTTTGCCGGGGTTATCAATGTAGAAGATTTTGGCTCCAATGCCCTCTATGGCACGTCAGTTTCTTACCATATTACTGAAGATTTCTTTATGGAAGGCACTTATGCGCAGACTGAGTTGGGTGAATCCAGCTTTGAGCGTTTAAGTGGTGCCGCTCCTTTGTTGACCGATGAACAACGGGAGCTGAGCTATTACAACTTTTCTTTAGGTTGGAATATTTTTCAAGGGGAATACTTTATTTCTGATGACTGGGCATTTAATACTGATTTTTATCTGGTGAGTGGTGCCGGTAATACCTCTTTTGCCGATGAAGAGCACTTTACTTATAACTTCGGTGCCGGAGTGCGCTTATTGGCAAATGATTGGTTGGCATTACGCTTTGATGTGCGTGATCACGTATTTGAACACGAATTATTTGGTGAGGCGCAAACTACTCATAACCTGTCTACCCAATTGGGACTTACTGTATTTTTCTGATTGTTTTAAAAATTAACAATAAGGATTTTTTATATGTTACGAATTGTTGCTGTATTTGCGCTGCTTGTATTTTCGACAGGCGCCAGTGCTTCTGAGCCTTCTAAAGACTTTACTTTAGCTTCTAATCAAGGTGCGAACCTGCGTTTGGCGGAGCAGCGTGGTGAGGTGATTATGCTGAATTTTTGGGCATCCTGGTGTGGGCCCTGCCGTCAGGAGATGCCTTTGCTGGACCAGTTGCACGAGCGTTATTCCGCGGCTGGATTCCAAGTCTGGGGTGTAAATGTGGATGCACACCGATCTGATGCAGAGAAGTTATTGGGAAAAATACCGGTGAATTTCCCCATTTTATTCGATAGCACCAGTGAGGTGAGCAAAATGTATGGTATTGACGCTATGCCGAGCACGGTTTTTATAGATCGAGATGGGAATGTTCGTCATATCCATAAAGGCTATCGTGATGGCGATGAAGCGGCATATAAGAAAATCATTAAGGAATTAATCCGGGAGTAATATCATGTTGCGCTACTTGTTGCCGCTGTTGGCGGTATCGCTATTCAGTGGTTGCACAGTAACGCCCTGGGTGGCTCCTTACGAGCGTCAGTACCTGGCGGATCCAATTATGGGTTTTGAGAGAGATCCAGTTGCCGCCAGCTACATGAACCATGTGTATGAAGCCCGGGAAGCGGCTAGGGGAGCGGAAGGTGGTAGTGGAGGCGGATGTGGTTGTAACTAAATTGTTGCGTTATTGCCTTGCTTTAGGGTTAATTTTCCCCGTTTATGCTTCTGCTGCTGTGTTACCTGAGGAGCGAGCTGATAACCTGTATCATGCCTATAGTGGCGGGGGGGTTACCATAGATGGCCCCTCGGTGTTGATTCGTAAAAATATTGGCAACAATGTCTCCTTTTCCGCAAATTACTATGTGGATATGATTTCCGGGGCCTCAATTGATGTTGAGGCAACTGCTAGTGAATATACTGAAAGGCGTGATCAGTACTCTCTCGGGGTGGACTATTTGGTGGATAAAACCACCATTAATTTCGGCTATACCAATAGCTCGGAGAGTGATTATGAGGCGCAAACAGTTGGCTTTGGTATTAGTCAGGGATTCTTTGGAGACTTGAGTACTATTGATCTGCGTGTCAGCTATGGTAGTGATGAAGTATTTCGCAATGATGATGAGTATTTTTCTGATGAAGCCCAACACCGTCGCTATGGGGTGAGCTGGAATCAGATTCTTACACAAAAATTAATTGCTGAATTAAGCGTAGAGACGGTCACCGATGAAGGTTATCTTAATAATCCTTACAGAACGGTGCGTTTTCTTGATCCAACAGTTTCACAGGGATTTAGTTATCAACCTGAAAACTATCCAAGGACCAGAAATAGTGATGCGGCAGCTATTAGGTTAAAATATCGATTACCTTACCGTGCATCAATAAAAGGTGAGTATCGCCGCTATGCGGATAGCTGGGGAATAACTGCGGATAATGTCGAGTTTCGTTACACTCACCCGCTAGAAGAGCAGGATGAATGGATCCTTGAAGGTAAGATACGCTATTACCAGCAAACCAGCGCTGATTTTTATAGCGACTTGTTTCCCTATTCGAATGCTACCAATTTCCGAGCACGTGACAAAGAATTGAGTAACTATACCACGCTAGCACTGGGCGTAGGTGTATCTTATGAATTGCCACAACGCTGGTCCCTGCTAAATCGCAGGAATACTATAAACTTATATTGGGATCATATCCTGTTTGACTACGAGGATTTCCTCGATGTTACGGTGCATGGTGATAGTACGGCTATTACTCCGGGAAGTGAACCTGCCTATAGTTTTTCAGCCAATGTAATCCGCCTGTTCTGGACGGTACGTATCTGATATTAAAGGCCCTCAACTAAGTGTGACATTTAAATAGAGCTTCATCACCATTTAAATGTAATAAGTATGGGGCCTCTTTTTCCATTGATATCATTTTTCTCAATCACTTAAAATTCATATCATATAGCTCAAAGCATATGATTGTTTTTTTCAGGTGCTTTCATACTCTTGGTTTCTTTGCGTTTTGACATTATCTTTTCCTATGCTAAATGTGCCCGCAGGGTAATTCTGGGGCATTATGTGATGTGGACAACAAATTAAAACATAGAGTCAGTTTTGTGGCTTATATGGCGAGAAAGATACCTAGAAAAATTATCTTTATTGGTTCCAGTTCTGTCTATGGAAGAGGAGATTCAGAACTGGGTGGTTTTGTACAGAGATTTCGCCTTCGCTTTGAAGATTTAAACCCCAAGAATCTTGTTTATTCTCTCGGTGTGTTTGGTGAGGCGGTGGCCTCGCTTATTGTTAGAGCTTCCCACGAGCTGCCTCTGAGGAGGCCCCATTTAATTGGAATATATCCCGGGTTCAATGATATCTGCCGGGTAGGAGGAGTAATGGAAGAGACTGCCATAGCTCTGGACTCATATCGCCAAGCTATGTTGCAGCTTTTGCAAACCTCCAAAATGATCGCTCCAACCTTTGTAATGACCGGTATTCCGTTTGATGAACTCCGGACTACGCCCTTTCACAATAGTGATAGCTATTTTTTTAGATCTGATGCCAAGCTTTATACTCAGGTTGTGAGAGAAGTGGCGGCTATAGAAATGATTCCAATATTGGATTTCGATAAATTATGGCGTAACAGGCCACTGTATAAGCTACTTTCTGAGGATGGTCTTCACGCAAACCCCAGCGGTCATCAGTTACTTTATGAGCAAACCTGGGACTTTGTCTGCAAAAATTATCTTTAGCTTTTCTGTCCACTCTTATCTTTTTTAAAGTTCCCATCCTTTTCTACAAGTACTGGATTATATAAGTACTCAATTGCAGTTTTTCTTCGTATGCTAAAAATAGCCGAAGAAAATTATTGAAATACTGTGTGACGATAGTATGGATAGCAATAAAACTACTGATAACCAAGAATCCCTAAATGCTTTATCTTAGGCAATTCAATGTGCTGAAGAGTATTTATCAAAAATTCGTGAAAGGCGGGTCAGTCCTTCTCGTGAAGCTGTAGCCTGGATACATATGGATGGCGCTTTTGCTTTATGAGCGGCGGCTTCTCCTGCTAAAGCTAATTTGACCGCCGATATCGAACTGGCGGATTCATGGGCGGTGTATGGTCACAAGTGGCTGAACACGCCATACGATTGTGGCGTGGCAATTTGTCGTGATGCAGGGGCTGTAAACCGGGTTATGACAACTCAGGCGCCTTACTTACAAGCTGGTACTGAACCACCGCCCAAGGATATGGTACCGGAATCTTTTCGCCGTGCGCGCGGTGTTGAGGTTTGGGCTGCGATCCGGGAGATGGGAAGTAATCGTGTGGGAGATCTGGTTGAGCGCTGCTGTTCCTATGCTCAACATTTGGCACAAGGATTAATGGAAATGGGTTATGAGCTGCTCAATGATGTCGCTTTGAATCAGGTTGTGGCCACAATTGGAGGTGAGGACGACATGCATCGTATCGTGCAAAGAATATAAGATGAGGGAGTATGTTGGTTTGGCACCACAGTCTGGCAGGGAAAATTGGCACTGCGCCTTAGTGTCTCTTCATGGGCAATAAATAAGAGGGATATTGCCTTATCACTGGAGTCCATTCGCGAGGTAACCAGGGAGATTATAGGCGCAAAATGGAACTTCTAATGGAGTTCGCCTGATCTCCCAAAGCGATAAGGAAGCTTATCCCAGCCTGCGGTCTATTCTTATATAAAGAACTATAGCTATAGATAGGAACTGTAGAAATAGATCAACACGATATGGATTTGAGGTTATCTGGGGGCCTTGGAGATTATGTTTGGCTCCAGATGAAATACAGGGCAGACGACTTTATTTAAGATGACTAAGATAGTACTAAAAATCTCCTTTTGACATTCCATCTGACATGGTTTTTCTGTATATAGATTGCACTGTTGCGGGCCAGGGAGGCCCTAGCGAACTATGATATTCTGGCTTGTTCTGATACTCCTGTTGATTTTGATCTGGCTTGTCTGGATGGCATTTTTTAGTCCCAGCCTGAGCCGAAATGAGTTATCCGAATACTCCTTTAATCAGTTATCAATGGAAAATGGATTCTCAGTAAATTATCGAGAAATAGGACCAGAGGGACATCCGGTACTTTTATGCTTTCACGGTGGTGGGGATTCGCTTAGTGCCTGGAATGATTGGGTTAAGATTCTCTCTGAAGATTATCATTTAATTCTGGTGGACTTACCCGGACACGGCTTGACTGACCCTCTTCCGGGCGGAACTTATACACCAAAGCATTTTGCTGATTTTATTGCGAAATTTATCGAGGCAATGAAACTCGAGAAGTTCGTGATGATTGGTCACTCGTTCGGAGGCAATAGTGTTTTACGTTATCTGATCGAACATCCAGACACTGTTGAGGCTGCAATCCTTGTGTCGCCTGGAGGCTATAGGTGTGATAAGGGACTGGAGATGCCAACCGGTATGGCTCGTTTTGTTATCAGTCACTGGGGGCGACACTTGGTCTCACATCTGGGTAGCCGTGGTCTGATACGTAGAATACTGCACTCCAAGATGTTTTACGATCCGCACGCTTTGTCAGAGACATTGGTAGAGCGCATATACCTACTTTCCCGTTATGAAAAAAACCGGGGAACAGCTCTTAATTTGGTGGCTAATGCCAGTGTAAATTTTCAACCGCTTAATGGTCTTGAAAATATAAAAACTCCCACTCTATTCATTTGGGGCGCAGATGATCAAATTATTCCCTTGGAAGTGGGTCGTTATTTTTCAGACAAAATACCTGGCAGCCAATTGATAACTTATGAAAATATCGGGCATATGGCCCATGTTGAAAATGCAAAAATCAGTGCCGATGATACAATTAAATTTATTAAAGGGTTGCAATGATTTGTGTTGAATTAGAAACCAACTAAAAATTCAGTGGATGCCTGTCTTGAGTTCATTTTTTATTTTGATGGTAGATTGAAATCGTATTTGGGTTGTTTGTCTAATAGAGGCCAGTAAACATCTGATCTGTTGAGTATAAATTGCTTTTAATATTCATGTAGTTAACTTTAAGGTGAGCGCTTTGTTTGCTTTTTGAAAATCAAGTCCTGATAAGAATAAATGAATAAAAAATTATATTTTCATTAATTAAACAGCTTTCTGCACGATCAGATGGTTTCTGATTAGGCTGCTATAAAATATATGCCATGCTTCACAGAATGCCGAAAACGCCCCTCTATAATTCGCCCCAATTTTCTAAAAAGTACAACATGTTATTGGGGCTGACATGAATGATTCCTTCAAGCTAATAACAGCTATCTGTTTGTCCGTTCTCTTGACTGCCTGCGGGGGCGGCGGAGGCGGTTCTGATAGTGAGAAAGATAATAATCCTGGCATCATTGATAATAATGGTGGTGGCATGCCTGATCCTGATCCTGATCCTGATCCTGATCCTGATCCTGATCCTGATCCTGATCCTGATCCTGATCCTGATCCTGATCCTGATCCCGATCCCGATCCCGATCCCGATCCCGATCCCGATCCCGATCCCGATCCCGATCCCATTAGTGGTGGTGAAGGTAGCGTTAGCGAGGATAATGAGACTTCTACCTCTGGCAAGTTGATTGATAGTGTTGATGCCGAGCAAACTTTTGAAAAGCTTAATGAATGGGGAAAATACGGTCTGCTTGATGTTTCTCTTGATGGTACCTGGAGCTATACCCTGGATGCGGGCCTGGCTGACCCCTTGAGTGCTGATGAATTGGCAATTGATGAATTTATGGTTGGTGTTGGAACAGGTGATGACATTACATTAATTACTATTCAGGTGACAGGTGCTGATGATGTTTACACTTTTAGCCCCGAATCCCCTCTTGCCACTTTGCTCGTGGGGAGCAGTGCAGATGCCAAGGGTACTCTGACAATCATAGATGTCGACGGCAATACCCCGGGATTTGTTGAGAGTAGCAGTGCTGGGAATTACGGTGATTTTAGGATTACCGGTGTTGGTGATTGGGAATATACCCTAAATGACAAAGCACATAGTCTCAGTGCGGGGGATGCAGTCACAGATACCATCACTTTCACATTAACTGATGGTGCAGAACAATCCGTTGTTTTTTCTGTTGTTACTGTTGATCCTAATGGCAATGGATCCTTTGAGTTCTCAGTGGAACAGAAGCGTGTAATGCTGGATACCCATAATGAGTATCGTGAGAGATGTGCTAAGGGTGAGGCCGGTGAGGGGGACAATGCCCCCAAAAGCGCCGGTAATATGCAGACTCTTTTCTGGGATAATGCCTTGGCTAAAGTGGCGAAAGAAAGAGCATCAGCTTGTTACTTTGGTCACTTAAATGGAGCTGCTGGTATTCGAGAGGCTTTTGAGAAAGTTAAAGACGAAGTTTCTTTCGTTCTTCCTGTTGGTAATATTGCAATTGGAGAAAATGTTTCAATTTACATATCTAACCCACCAGCGTCGCAATATGATGCTGACCATTGGGGCGGATCAGTTAAATCCTGGTATGCTGAAAGCCACGCTTATGACTGGGATGCGATGCGATGTCACGATGACACCTGCGGGCATTGGGCCCAAGTATGTCATGGGGAAACTCGTTATGTAGGCTGTGCTGTGGCAGAGTGCGATAGTGTTATAGGCTCCAATAACCCTGCCTACAATGATGGCGCACATGTTTTAGTCTGTAATTATTTCCCTGCGTTGAATCAGGCTGAGATACCTTTCACTGATAACTATGGTTTTGATACTTGTAGAACCTGTATTAATTATGATATTCCTTTCTGTGTTGACAATATGTGTACTGGTGGAAAGTCAACAAACTGGAATGCCTCGAAAAAGAGAGATAAGTATGTTGATCAATGTACCGACGGCTTAGGTAGGGATATAGTACCCTGTACTTTTGGTAACCATCCACCGCCCGCTCAAGTTACAGGGTTTAAATATACAGTTTCTGATAAGCAGGTAAAATTATCCTGGAATGAAACCATCAAAAATGGTGGCGTACTTCACTATAAGATCTTTCGTGGCGAGGAGCTTATAGATAAAACACGTCAATTATCCTATAAGGATTCTGATGTGGAGCAGGGTGCTAATTATCGATATAAAATTATTGCGATAGACCATGCTGGTCAAGAAGGCTTACCCGCCTATTTAGATGTAAGTGCTAATTAAAATTAGTAAAGAGTAAAAATAATTTGATTTGAGAGCTGGGGGAAGCCAATATGTGGTCGAGTTCAAGCTCTCAATTCATGATTGATTGGAAATTATACTAGCCGAATATTGTTTGTGCCTTTTTACTGTGGAATCCTGAATCAAGACTTTCTTATAAATTCTACTGGATAAAAATTACTTTACTATAGGGTATTGGCTGCTTGTTGTATAAGAAACTATTTTTGATTCTAATGAAATATCCAATGTGTATTTATTTGCAGAATATTCGCCTTTCTGATTTCTTATCATAACCCACTTTAATCGTTTGCAAGCTTTTGAAGCTTTCAATCGAGTTGGTATTTGGCTAAAAAATCCACTTTTCCCTAACATTAACTTTTCCCTATGGCTGAGAATAGCTGCCGAGAAAACGTACACTGGTAACTGTTGCAGTTTTAAAGCCTTGCTAGCTAAAATATCTTTAGTACCCCTAATTTTCACCACCTCTTGAAATAAAAATTCGCTAGCTAAAGAACAAGAATATTAGTTGGACTAAGGTTATGAGGCTTTGGGGTTATATTTTGAAATATAATTTCAATTGCTTTATCACTTGATAAGGGTTAGCTTTCCTTTAAAAGGCAATCGATAGGATTTGTAATGGATAAAAAAAGGCCGCAGAGCGGCCCAGTTGGGGGGATGAAGCTTATTTTGTCTGCACCAAATCGTAGTTACTTAGAGCTGGGATAGCTTTATGTATTTCTGTCTCTAATTGATCGATAGTCTCCAGTGACGTGCAAAGTTGTTCTGCTTTCTGCTCAATCACATCTGCACGCTGTTCTACCATTCGTTCTGCGTCTTTTGTCACTTGTTCTTCGATGCTGTGACCTCCGGTAAATACCGCTTTCAGGGCATGCCAGGCAATGGTTCCAGCGGACTCCTTGGCCAATCGTTCTATACGAGGTTCAAATTCCGTTGAAATAGTCTCGTCGACAAAATTTCCGATTTCGGAAGCTCCCAGCTGGTATATTTCTCCTTCGCGGTTTAAGCGCTCTTCGGTACGCTGCAACAGGTCTGCAGAAAACTGCTGGAGTTCCAGGGTATCCGGGTGATCTGGGCCTGCTAGGGCGGTAATTGCGATGGATAAGCCATTCATGGCGATATCTACCGCCTCCAGGGTAATCAACAGGGTATCACGCCCGGCCACATGCAACTGTTGCCGGTATTCCTGCATCAGGAGTTGCTGCTGGGGAGTGAGAGAGGTTTGATTGCCATCCACCAGAAGCCGATCTGGAGAGTTGAAGTACACCAGCTGCTGGTCGTCATCCTCCGGCGTCACTATAAAGAAATCTGGGCCGACACTTACTGAGTAGTCCAGTGATACATTGCAGTCATCGGTATGGATTTCAATTTTGTCATGCGCCTGGGCAGCTGTGCCCAGACCGATAAGAGCCGAGATTGCGAGCGGTTTCCACATATCAAGTGCCTCTGTTATTTAACCTTTCACCCTTTGACGCTGCTTCTGTGGGGAACAGATGCGGTAAGCTGAAAAAATTATCTGATTGATTTTCAAGCGATATTGGGAGTTATCGCTTTGGAATTAAGTGATAACCTTGCCGGCGGTCCAGGTGTCCGCTGTGTCGCCGCAGAGGCACGCTATAAAATTCAATAAAAATGAGGGTAGGAAATGTCGTTAGGTAGGCTCTTGGTGGCATTGTATCTGGTGTTGTGTGGCACAACTGTACAGGCGAAGGATATTGTCGATTACACAGCGGATATGCGTAAATACGGTGGATATCATGACTTCTATTGGGATGTAAGTACTGGTCGTGTACTGTTACAAGTGGAGGAGTTTGAGCGCGAGTTTTTACTCCTCACTGGCTTGGCCCAGGGGCTTGGTTCGAACCCGGTAGGACTGGATCGCAACCAGATTGGCGAGAGCCGCCTGGTAAAATTCCAGCGAGTTGGCAACAAGGTGCTGCTGCACCAGCTAAATGCCCGCTATCGTGCCACCTCTAGTAATCCTGCCGAGCGTCGTGCAGTGGAGGAGGCTTTTGCCTCCTCGGTGCTGTGGGGCTTTGAGGTGATGGCACAGGGCAGTGATGGTGTTCTGATTGACTTTACCCCTTTCCTGCTGAGCGATCAGCATGGTATTGCTGTGCGCCTCCGGCAGGCTGAGCAGGGTAATTACTCTGTGGATAAGTCAAAGTCCGCCGTTTACCTTCCGCGCACAAAGAATTTTCCCAAAAACAGCGAATTTGAAGTGCAGCTGACTTTTACCGGTGCCAAACCAGGTAAATATCTGCGCGAAGTGGTACCAACTCCAACCCTGGTAACCCTGCGCCAACATATTTCGTTGATTGAATTGCCGGACAAGAAATACCAACCTCGCCAATTCCATAGCCGTAGTGGCTACTTTCCCTTTGCATATCGGGATTACGCCAGCGCTATTGACCAACCCTTGGACCAGCGCTTTATCTATCGTCATCGCCTGGAGAAGAAGCCGGGTAGTAATGAGGTAGTCGAACCGATTGTGTACTACGTGGATTCGGGGGTGCCAGAGCCCGTGCGCAGTGCTCTCGTCGAAGGTGCGAGCTGGTGGAGTCAGGCCTTTACCGCGGCGGGCTATAAAGATGCTTTCCGGGTCGAGATTTTGCCCGAGGATGTAGATCCGTTGGATGTACGCTACAACGTCATCAATTGGGTGCACCGCTCTACCCGAGGCTGGTCTTATGGGTACTCGGTTTTTGATCCTCGTAGCGGAGAGATTCTCAAAGGCAATGTCACCCTGGGCTCTTTGCGTGTGCGCCAGGACTTCCTGATAGCCCAGGGGTTACTGCAACCCTATGTCGGCGAATCTGCAGATACAGAGTCCCTCAAGGCGATGGCTCTGGCGCGTATACGTCAGTTGTCTGCCCACGAGGTTGGCCATACGCTGGGTTTGGCTCACAACTTTGCTGCCAGCACTAAGGGGCGTGCATCGGTGATGGACTACCCGGCACCATTGGTGTCTCTGGTACACACTGATATGGATTTGGATAAGGCTTATGCCACTGGAATCGGTGTTTGGGATAAGTTGGCAGTTCGCTATGGTTATGGCACTGGCAAAGATGAACAGGAGTTCCTGGATTCAGTGATCCGAGAGGCGAAGGAGCAAAAATTGCGCTTTATTTCAGATCCGGATTCCCGTGCAATCAACAATGCGCATGCGGTATCCCATCTTTGGGATAATGGTAATGATCCACTGGTTGAGTTTGACCGTATGGTGGAGTTGCGCCGCCATGCCCTGAACAACTTTTCTACTGCAGCCAATCCGAAATCTGCTCCCCGCTCTGATCTGGAGGAAACACTGGTGCCGGTTTATTACGGGCATCGCTATCAGGCAGAAGCCGTGGGTAAATTGATTGGTGGCCTGGATTACGATTACCTCTATAACGACGCTGAACAAAATAGCTATACCCTGGTGCCGGCAGAGCGTCAGCAGCAGGCCATTGATACTTTACTGGGGACTCTCTCCCCTGAGTTCCTGGCATTGCCGGAGCAGGTATTACAATTAATTCCGCCCAAATCTTATGGCTATGAGCGCACTGCGGAGAGCTTCCCTTCTTATACCGGTGTTGCCTTTGATACGGTGGCACTCGGTGAAGCGGCAGCTGGCCATACCCTCTCAATTCTTATGGATCCTCAGCGGGCTGCGCGAATGAATCAGCAAAGCGCCCGTAGCAGCGAAATTCCAGGCTTTACACAGGTGTTGAATCAGCTCACTTCTATGGCACTGCAGAGTGAGCAGTATTCGGGCCTGCAGGCAGTTATTCACCAGCGAGTGAACCATGTCTATATACAGCGCTTAATGTTGCTTGCCAGTGACAGGAAAGCAGCCGAATCTGTGCGGGCCAAGGCCCAGCTTGAGCTGGCCACTTTTCAGCAGGCTCTGGGTCAGAAAAAGCTCTTTGGTGAGGATCCGCAAGGATACAGTGCCCACTACTATTTCCAGGCAAAACGTATCGAGGCTTTTATGCGTGGTGAGCTGGAAGTAAAAGCCGAAGATATCAAGGCGATGCCACCGGGTTCGCCAATTTAATTGAGATAGTGGGAAATAAAAAAGTGTTTGAAAAAGCCCCCAATACTCATTGGGGGGCTTTTATTTCTCACTTCTCAACTACGTACAAACTGAGATTTCCTGATCCAGTGATTGCCGCGATATTTTCGGGTGGGGGCTGTGGTTTTCTTTGCCCAGAAGAAGTTGCGGTTGAATTGAAATTCCACTTCATAACCTTCCGCCAAAGCAGCCAATGGCATTGCCTGCCAGCTGGTCTGACGGCGCTTGCTGGTTGCCTCCAGTAGATACTCCTGGCCATCTACGATGGCAACCACCCAGGCATGCCCCTGGCCATTGTGGGTACCCAGCGCTACCCTTGCATCCACACCCAATTCAATCAGCCAGTCGGCGAGTAAAATGGCATGGTCTTCACAGTCTCCGCGTTTCTGGTAATAGGCCTGGCGGGATGTCTGCCAGATATCAGACAGTCCGGCGTATTGTTGATGGTCATACTGGTATTGTTTATTCATAGCCAGCGTATACAGGGGTACCCATAGTTGTCGAGTTTTAAAGGGTTTAAAACCCACGAGGTAGCTGTTGGCAAAGTGGTGTTGCTGATCCAGGCCCCTGGCTGATGCAGTTACCGCTTCGAGTCCCTGCCAGTTCCAAATGGAAACATGGGCGCTTTCTTCCAGTGTTCGCCTGGCGACTACTTTCTGGATTGTCTCTTCTGCCAGCGGGTAGCTGGTCCCAGTAACCTTTACAACCCCATACTGGCGATCCTCAATAAGGCTGGTATTTACACCATAAGTTCTACCATTAGAGGCAAGTGGCTCACCTGGAACACCTTTTATCTTCTGGCCCTGCACTGTATTGCGTAACACCTCCGGCAACATTAACAGTGTTGAAACAATCAATAGCGGAGCTATCCACTTGCGCATGGAGCTTCCTCCTACCCTTTCAGGCCAAAGGAGATGATGATGGCCACAAAGATTAAAATTGTAGAAGCGAAAATGGATACAGCGATATTACCATTCTTGAGTTCACCCTCTATATCTACGGTGCGCAAGAGCTTCTTATCGATAGTAATTAGCGCGGCAATGCCGATAAATAGCGCGAGTAAGGTGTAGATCAGATTTATGCCAAGATTAAAAAAAGTGGCAGTGATAAATTCCAGCTGCATTTGCCCACCAAGTAAACAGTATTTTTTATAGCGTACCAAATCAAAATGGGACTGACCCATATTTCATGTTGAGGGATAATATCATATTTTTGTTTTCTAGTGCGTCTTGCTGTTTTTATCTGGTTGCAATATCTTGATTATTTTGTTGATTTGTTTTTGGAATAAATATGCGTTATTTATCTGTACTGGGACTAATAGCATCATTGCTGCTTCTGGCGGCATGCGCGGATCGAGTTGAGGTGCCTCCAGCACATGTGGGTAAAATTCTTACTAAGAATGGTTATAAACCAGAGGTGGTACCCCCTTCCAAGTTCCGCTTAGATATTTGCATTTTTTACTGCGACAGGCTTGTCACCATGACAATTGCAGATTTTGGGCATGTGGAAAAATTCAAGGTTTTTATGCCCAAAGATCAACTCAATATGAGCTTTGATATCCGCATGACCGGGGCTATTAATAATGCAGCGATTGATCATGTCTTTGATCGAATTCCACCGGTGAATGGCAACATTTCAGTTAACCATGTATATGGTACCTATGCCCAACCGGTAATTAGAGATGTGATACGTGCAGTTGTAGCCAAGTACTCTATTAATGAGATCGCTTCCAGCCGGGAATCTCTCAGCCACGAGCTTTTCAATGAAGTCTCCAAAGCATTGGAGGGCACTCCAATTGTCGTTAAACGCCTAGGTATTGCTGATGTACAGTTTCCCAAAGTGATTACCCAAGCCAAGGAGCGAGCAGCAGAACGACGTGAATTGATTGAGCAGGAGAAGGCTCAGTTTGAGATCCAGAAGATCCAAATGGAGCGGGATTTGGAGCGAGAGAAAATGAATCGAGCTATTGCCCGCGAGAAGGCGATCGGACAGAAAGAAGTAAATGATTTATTGGCTAAATCAGTGACTGACAAATATCTCTCCTATCGGACCCTGGAGGTCCTGGATAAGATGGCGGCATCCAACAACAAGGTTTTCTTGCCGGTTGAAGCCCTGGGAACGATTGGGTTACAGCATGCTGTATTTAGTGATCAGGTAAAGCGGGTGGCAGGAAATAAGTGATCTGGTAATTAGCTAATTAATTATGATTGGCTCTCTATCAGTTGGCACGAGTTAATCTTCAAAGTTGCTCTAAGAGTATAGATAAAAGATTGTAAAAGTGGCACCAAGTTATTCTCGGTGCCATATATTCTGAAGTTTTTTGTTAATTATCTATTTCTGTCATTTCATTCAGGGTAAATTCTTCTACAGCACCTTTTGTGGCAGCCATATACTCCTGTAAGTGGGTGTTGTTCATATGGGTTTGCCACAGATCGCGGCTTTGCCAGTTTTCATAAAAAAGAAAATGAGCAGGATTGTCGTTATCCTGGTGTAAATTGTAATTCACACAACCTTCTTCTGTTCGTGTGGTATTGATCAGCTTTAAAAGCTCAGATTTTACCAGGTCAACCTGATCAGCTTTGGCTTTAATATTGGCAACTATTGTTAGTCTGCTCATGATGTAGCTCCGAAATCCTCTTGATTAAAAGTTTATAATGGTTGCTTGCTTAAGTGCAGCCCCATCTTTATCAATCGTTTTTACCTGATATCAATACAAATACCTCTTCAGAGGCCTTGTTTTGCCTCGGACTACTACGGCTGTATTGATGAAGTGAGTGTATTTTAGAAGTAGCTTTACTTTTTGAAAACGCTACAATCTTTGAATCTTTATCAAAAAATAATTGATAATATGCTGATTGAAGACTTAAAAGTCATACTTAAAGTAGCTGAATTTTGCAGTATTACTGCCGCTGCGGCAAGCCTCGATATGCTTACGGCAACGGCGAGCGCAGCAGTTAAGCGTGTCGAGAATGCCCTGGGGGCAGACTTGTTTATTCGGACGACGCGGCAGCTGAGGCTTTCGGGCGCAGGAGAGCGCTTTATTCCGAAGTGTGAGGAAGCATTGTTGATGCTTGATCTGGCCAAACAAGATCTAAAGGAGGGCAGTGCGGAAGTTAGCGGTGACCTGCGCATTGGTGTTTCCTCGGATTTTGGGCGTAATCTGGTTTCGCCCTGGCTTGATGAATTTCAGGACAGGCACCCGGGGATAAACTTGAAAGTGAATATCAGCGATAGCCAAGTGGACTTTTATCGTGACCCTGTGGATATCGCCCTGCGTTATGGGCCACCGGGGGATGCAAACCTTTATGGTTTCAAAATTTGTGATGTGCCGCGCTTACTGTGTGCAGCTCCCAATTATTTGGATCGGCAGAGTATCCCTAAGCATCCCCGGGATCTTACTAGCCATAATGGTCTTTTCTATCAATTACACGGGATCATTCATAATAAATGGGAATTTTCTCATAAAGAAAAGATATTCAAGGTACAAATGAGCGGTAATTGCTCTTCCAATGATGGGGATTTGGTTCGCCGCTGGTGTGTAGCGGGTAAGGGGCTGGCGATAAAATCCTGCCTGGATATGTCTTCAGATTTACTGGATGGAAAAGTGGTCCCTTTGATGGCCAACTATTTACCTAAGTCTACCGAATTATGGCTTGTTTGCCCTGGCAGGCAAACAATTACACCTGCAGTTCGTATTATTAGGGACACCATTCGGGAAAAATGTATTGGGATTTTGTTGCAGCTGGTTAGTAAAAAAATTCTATCGGAAGGGGCTGTTAAAAATATAGATTCAAAGTATTAAATAATAGGGTTTTTCTAAAGTTGAAATTATTGTTGGTCTGTTAGAGAGAGGGCTGCCCCTCTCTCCAATTTCCTGAGCTTATTGCTTTAAGCTAGATTGCACCAGTACAGCCATTCGTTGCCAAGTAGTCGTAAGCCGCCTTGGCTTGTACTAATCCATAGCCATAAGCATTATCGCGACCGGAGTCCCCCAGATCTTCTGCAGTTGCAGTCAGGGCTGTACGTATCTCGGTATTACTACAGCTGGGAAAGTGGCTCCAAACAAGAGCGGCAACACCCGCTACGTGAGGAGTTGCCATAGAAGTGCCATTGAAGTACTCGTAATCACTGGCTTGGTTAGCCAAACTAGCGCTGGCTCCGAGTTGTCCCAGTAGGGCGTTGCCATCGCTATCAGAGATGCCTATAGATGGGATGTTGGTGACGGTTTCACCCAGAGTTGCGCTGGAGAGTAAACCGGCTTCATTATTGTAGATCACCGCGGCAATACCACCGCCGGCCTCACAGTTCAATACTTTGTCTGCAAAACTGATATTACCGCGCTCAATCAAACATATCTTACCTGAAGCGCTATTACAGGCAGATTCACCGGTGTCGCAATTTTCGAGTGCACCTGTAATATCGCCCAAGGGGGAGCCTGAAATAGGTGCAGCCTCGATCTCAACACCTGCCACGTTCAAAGAGGAGGCTCTTCCGGTGCCGGTCGGAACTGAGGAGAGGACCTGTACTCCAGGTGCGGAGAGCTCTACCTGGTTGGTTTGCTGGGATGATGCCCAGATCTCTTTATTGCTGTCGAGTGCGCCAACAGAAACTACAGAATCATAAGAGGCAGGGTAGGAGTGCTGCGTATTTCCGTCATTGCCTGCTGCTGCAACAGATAAAATGCCACGGCTGTTCAGGCTATTGAATGTACGCCTTTCGAAGAAATTAAATCGCTCTCCACCAAGGCTCATATTAATAACGTTAGCACCGTTGTCCGCACAAACTTCCGCTGCAGCCATCAGGGAGGATGAATAGGCCCAGCCATCACCACCAAACACTTTGACAATGTGAAGATTGATGTTACTGCTTGGCATGACACCAACAACACCCGTGTCATTATTCATTGCTGCAATAGTGCCGGCGACATGAGTGCCATGACCACTTTGATCTTCATACCAGTTCCCGGCGCCACTTGGATCGCTACTACCGGTTACCGCATTACCGGAAAGGTCTTCATGCGCTATATCGTAGCCAGAGTCAATGATACAGACAGTTCGGTTGCCGGCTTGAGTATCCCCGAGCTGATCTGCTTGTACCATGGGTATGCCAAAGGGTACTTGCTGGGACATTGGGTACCGTTTGACATCTTCCTCGATGAATTCGATATTTGGGTTTTTTCGCAAGGCTTGCAGTGCTTTCTCAGGAAGGTGTGCTGCCATGGCATTTTGCCTGCGGATATCCAGGGCTTTGCGTCCACCTCGCGCACGCATTTGGGACTTTACTGTTTCACCTTTACCTTGCTTAAAGGTAATAATATAGCGTTTGTCTTCGGCATTCGCGTGATTTGCTATGGACATAGTCAATACACTTGTAGCGACCAGTGATACAATGTTCTTCATTATTTGCTCCTGAATGAGTAATTATTTTAGTTATTTTCTCGATGATTTAATCTGTGTGAGAATTATTTTTATCTTTGGAGGTTCAGAAAAATATTAGTTTTTGGTGAAGTGATTGTATGCCAGCTTATGAATGTATTGCAAAGTGAAAAACTGAATTTGGTTTTCTGGAAAAAATAATTGAGATAGTTGCTGTTTGATTCGTCTAGTCGCTAGCTTTTACTGTTGAGTTAATAAGTGCTTACTTGTTTTTATAATTAATCTCATGATAGATCTTTAGGTGTTGCGGATATCGGTTTTTCATTCGTGGCAATGTTTTGATTCTTATTTTCCAGTCCGTAAGTTTTTTCTATAAAATATAAAGCTTGGTTAAGAATCTATATCTTTCAGTTATAAATGCATTTTATATACTTATGCAAAGAATAGAGGTGTGTTAATTTTTTTGCTAAAAACCATTTTTATTTTTACGCCTGTATCTTATTGACATGTAAGAAAATAGGTTGCTAAGTTTTTGCGTTTTAATGTGGTTGTTTGAAGGTGGCTAATCTCCAAATTTTAAAATTCTTAAACTCTAGAAAATATTTTAACGATCGGAATAGAGGGGGAAGTAGTCCCCCTCTTTTTTTTGAGATTTTTAGACGAGATTAAATTGATCCAGCGCAACCATTCGCTTGTAAATAATTATAAGCTGCCTTGGCTTGTACCAAGCCATAGCCATAAGCATTGTCCCGGCCGGACTCACCCAGATCCTCCGCTGTTGCCCATAGCGCGGCACGAATTTCGGAGTTACTACAGCTTGGGAAGTGGCTCCAAACAAGAGCCGCAACACCGGCCACATGGGGAGTTGCCATGGAGGTACCATTAAAATAGGCATAGTCCATCGCTTCGGTTTCGATAGTAGCGCTCGCCCCCAGTTGTGTTAGCAGTGCAGCCCCATCAGCGTCAGAGATTCCCACCGAAGGAATGTGGGTCTCAACTCCTCCATGAGTGCCAAATAGCAGCCCTGGTTCATTGTTGTAGATGACGGCTCCAATACCTCCACCAGCTTCGCAATTAAGGACTTTTTCAGCAAAGCTAATATTGCCGCGCTGAATCAGACAGATTTTACCTGCTGCACTGATGCAAGCTGATTCGGCAGTGCCACAACTCTCTAGCGCGCCGCTGATAGTGGCAATGGGAGTGCCTGTCATAGCTGCAGCTTCTACTTCAACACCAGATACTTCTAGTGAGGCAGCCTGGCCGCTACCTGTAGGAATAGAGGATAAAACCTGTACCCCTGGGCCAGCAAGCTCAACTTGATTGGTCTGTTGGGAAAAACCAGCAATTTGCTTGTTACTGTCGATTGCAGCTACAGAAACTACTGAGCTATAGGATGCCGGGTAGCTATGACGAGTATTTCCATCATTACCTGCAGCAGCAACAGACAAAATGCCGCGTTTGTTGAGGCTGTCAAAGCCACGTCTTTCAAAGAAATTGGGTCTATCGCCGCCTAGGCTCATATTAATAACGTTTGCACCATTCTCTGCACATACCTCTGCGGCGGCGATTAGTGAAGAGGAATAGGCCCAGCCATCAGCCCCAAAAACTTTAACGATATGTAGATTGATATTACTACTAGGTAAAACACCTACAACACCTGAGTCGTTATTCATAGCGGCGATAGTGCCTGCCACATGTGTGCCGTGACCACTCTGGTCTTCGTACCAGTTACCTGTACCTTCGGGATCATTGGTACCATTCACCGCGTTGCCAGAGAGATCCTCGTGAGCCAGGTCGTAGCCTGAGTCAATAATACAGACTGTACGATTACCTGCCTGTAGGTCAGTAAGCTGATCTGCTTGTACCATAGGAATACCGTAGGGGGTTTCCTGGGATAAAGCATAACGCTTCATGTCTTCCTCAATAAATGCAATATTTGGATTTCTGCGTAGGGCCATTACAGCTTCGGCAGGTAGATGAGCAGCCATGGCATTGTGCCGGTTTAATTCCAAAGCCTTACGGCCGCCATTTTCTTTTACCAGAGACCTAACCGTTTCTTCTTTACCGTCTTTAAATGTGACGATATAGCGTTTTTCTTCGGCCATAGCGGAGGTTGCTAAGGATAAAGCCAGGACGCTGCTGGCAAGTGCTGGAAGAGATTTTTTCATTTGTCACTCCTTTAACAGAATTTATTTTTTTAGTGGAAGGGTAAAATCCTTTAAGGAAGTAAATCCCGCCCCTCCCAGTTATGAAAATAACAACCTTTTCCTATTTGAGAAATAAAAAACAGCACTTTCTGAATTTAATTTTCCTTGAAAGTAAAAATTGAGATTTGACGCCAGATTCATTGAGATTTATTTGTTCTAAAACGTTATGTATATTGGCTTATAGGCAGTGGTAACTTATGGGGGAATGGATTGCTTTGAGGTGGGCTGTTAACGCAATCAGACCCCTCTAAATCAGGAGTCTGACTGTCTGAATTAATTTTTAATACTAATTGCTTACTTTAGTTTAGGCATCCCTTCACTATCTAGTTCGGTAATTGGACCAATATCAAGTTCTCGAATACCATTTTCTATCTTTTCCTTGTCTCCAACGATCACCCAGGTAAATTGATCTGGTTTAATTGTTTGCTTGGCAAGGTTATGCACAGATTCAAGGTCTACACCGCGAATTTTAGCTGCATAGCTATCCATGTAATCCAAGGGGCGATCATAAGTAACTATACTAACAATCTCACCAGATACAGCTCTAATAGTTTCAAAGCGCCCGGGTAATTCATTTACCCGCTTGCTTTTAATCTTTTCAAGTTCTTTCTCACGTGCAGGGTTATCGCCGATATAAGCGTAAAGTTCCTTCTGAAGCTCTTTGAGAGACTCGCTGGTTTTGTCAGTTTGGACCGGTGCGTAAACCATCAGTGGTTGCTGCCCCTTAGCGCCAGTCATAAAGGAGTAGGCACCATAGGCCCAGTGCTTGTCTTCACGCAAATTCATGTTGAGACGTGCTGTAAATGTGCCACCAAAGATATCATTCATCACATGCAATGCTTCGCGTTCTGCTATTTTTTCAGAGGGGGCCAATAGGCCACCAATGATAATTGTCTGCTCGGCTCCAGGTTTATCGATAATATAAATACTAGATTTTTCTGGGTGTGCAGTTTGAGATAGATTTTTCTCTGGTAATGGGTTTTCTGGTGCGCGCCAATCAGCAAAGTGCCGCTCCATCTTTTGGGTTAATTCATCCAGAGTAATATCACCCACAACGATCAAAGTGGCATTATCCGGGCGTAACCAGGTTTGATGGTAATTCAATAAGTCATCCCGGTTCAGTGACGTGATCGAATCCTCTGTACCGGAGCCTGTGAGTGGTGCGCTGTAGGCGTGATCTTTACCATAGAGAAGCGGCGGCAGGCTACGTAGAGCCATTTCCATTGGGCGAGTTTTCTCTTGCTGGATAGAAGCAATCCAGCGGGTGCGTTTTCTCTCAATTTCATCATCAGAGAAAGCTGGGTTCATTACTATGTCGGCGAATAAATCCATGGAATCATCAATATTTACTTTTAATGCATTCAAGCGAATAGTTGAAGTGTCGATAGCTGCATATGAGCTAATACGTGCTCCAAGGATTTCCTCTTTTGCACTGATTTCAAGTGCGTTTAGTTTGCCTGTACCCTCTTTTAACATAGACATCGCATAACTTGATGTACCAAGCTTACTACCTTGATCTGCGGCATAGCCGGCATCAAATTGAAGGCGCATGTCTACGACTGGTACTGAGTCACGCTCAGCCAACACTATTTTGAGCCCGTTGGGAAGTTCGGCTGTTTGCAACTTGGGGAATGGGACACTGGGGAAGTCGCCGGTTTCAGGCAACTTGGACCTATCTGCGCCAGTCTCTGCGGTTGTGTATTCAGGGAATGGGTGGACTTCTAAATTGTAGTCGCCACTAGAAAGCCACTTTTGCGCGGCAACCTGAACCTGCTGTGGAGTGATTTTTTGTTTTTCTCCCAGTGCTTCTAGGTAGGCATTGGGATTGTTTAAATAGAGTTCACCGCGTGCAAGAATAACTCCTTTGCCACTCCAGCCCCCTATCTGTTCCAAGTTGCGAGCGAAGGATGCGTACTCGCTCATATTAATGCGGGACAGCTCTTCTGGAGTCGGGCCCTCTTTTAGGAAGCGCTGCAACTCTTCATCTATGGCTTTTTCAATTGTTGAGAGCTCTATACCGGGCTTTGCATTTGCAGTAATTGGGAAAATTGAGGACAGTTCAAACTCATGTACCCCAACACTGACATCGGTGGCAATTTGATCTTGGTATACCAATCGTTTATACAGCCGTGAGTTTTTCCCATCACCAAGTACCGCTGCTGCAAGTGCAATTGCATTGGCATCTTCATGAGCAAGGTTAGGTGTATTCCAGACCTTATAGAGTCGCGGTTGAGCAACGCGATCAAACATCTGCTCGCGGCTAGACTGATCTCGTTTAGCGATCCACGCTTTCTTTTTGATTAATGGCGGGCCAGAAGGAATATCACCAAAATATTTACTGGCCTTTTCTTTAGCTGTTTCGACATCAATATCCCCGGCTAATACCAGTACAGTGTTAGCTGCGCCGTAATATTGCTTAAACCATTCATGGACATCATCCAGGGTAGCCGCATTTAGGTCTTCCATAGAGCCGATAGTGGTCCAGGAATAGGGGTGGCCAGCTGGGTATATTGCTTTTTGCATACGTTCCCAAACTTTGCCATAAGGTTGATTTTGCCCTTGGCGTTTTTCGTTTTGAACCACACCGCGCTGTTCGTCAAGTTTTTCCTGGGTGATTACTCCGAGCAAGTGGCCCATACGGTCAGACTCCATCCATAGAGCCATATCCAGGGCATTACTTGGTACTGTTTCAAAGTAGTTGGTACGGTCTAGCCAAGTGGTACCGTTCATACCGGTAGCACCTGCTAGCTCAAAAGGTTTGAAGTATTCGTCGTTGTAATTTTCTGAGCCGTTAAACATTAAATGTTCGAATAGGTGGGCAAAACCGGTGCGCCCGGGTTTTTCATCTTTAGACCCTACATGGTACCAGACACCCACGGATACAATCGGTGCTTTTCGGTCCTCATGAACAATAACGCGCAGGCCATTCGGTAAGGTAAATTTTTCATATTTGATATTTAAGGGGGTAATTGTGCTCTTAGGCACAGTAATGCTTGACTCAACTTTGGATTGAGCACTTTCGTTATTTTTCGGGGCTTCACCACAAGCAGATATCGCAAGTGATAACGCTAAAGGCACACTGTACTTTCGTACAATTTTCATAGAAATTTCCTTGTCGAATCATCCTAAGTGGCTGCCAACAATGGTGGAGAACTAGTGAGATTGGCTGCTCTAGAAATAATAAACCAGAAATTATTATTTATATTTTATTCTGGTGATGATCTTTGGGAGGGGCCAAACCAATTGGTTCACTCCCTACCCCCTGCATATGGCAAGGGGCTTCCGATTAGGATTTTATATCTATTCGAGGGGGAGTTGGCAAACCTGGTGGGTTGGTAGTAGAAAAGTAGATACTTTGATTGGCTAGAAAACCGGTATTAGTATGCTTGACGGATGATATCGATACCCGGTGTTATCGCCCGGTTCCATGCGGCTTCAACTTCCGGGGAAAAGTCGTTGTCATGTTGGCGCAGTGTAGCTATCAATGCATCCAGCCATAACCGATACCACTCAGGGCGAATATTGTAGCCATCGCGATCATGACTTTTTCCCAGTGCGCGCAGTTTGGTGTCTGACATTCCACGAGAATAGAGGACAAGCTGCATAATGCCATTGCGTAGCAGGTGTCGTTGCGCCTTCATATCGGTATTGGCAAACAGATTGCGAATATCAGCAGAGCTACCCATGAAGCGGTCGTAAAAGTCGACAAAGAATTGTTCGTTATTACAGCAACGTCCATAACTTTGGAAAACAATATCACTGTCCGATCGTTCCATACCTATTGGATCTCCATAGTTTTTCCGCCGGTGGCGTACCACAGGCTGGATCTTGTGTAGTAGTGCTTTAGGGGGCAGCGATTCTAGCGGGACCGTTACCAAGCGAAAAGTATTGATGTATCAATAATTTAGTTACTGCTCGACAAGTTCTTGGACTCTAGATCTGACTATTTAGTCGAGAGTTGAGTTTGGCCATTCAGCAGAGGATTTGGCAAATCAGCAGGGTAAAATGGGCTGGCTGACTTCCCCTGACTAGATACACCTCGGAGTATGGGTTGTGCATCAAGCTCATCGTTTCGAGCTGCCCTATTTGGCGTATGGTGTCTGCATCAGAGAGCCTTTTGAGTTTTTTATGCCCTGGATTGCATCGATATGGGCTGAGTCTTTACCTGTTATGAACCGGGAGACTGTACCAGCACCTCTCCAAGCCAGAATTCTTGGTGAATTAACGGCGCTTTTACGGGTTTTCCTGTCGGCAACGGTGGAGTGCTGTTGATATACTCCGCGCCCATATTTTCAGTTAATCGAAGTAGGAGAGGATTGGCGAATGGCGGTCAAACTGATGACAGATCTGGACCTGGCGGGTAAGCGCCTACTTATACGCGAGGACTTGAATGTACCTGTAAAAGACGGTCAGGTGACTTCTGATGCTCGGATCCGTGCGGCACTCCCGACGATCCAGGCCGCTATTGATGCTGGCGCCAAAGTGTTACTGATGTCTCACCTTGGACGCCCGACTGAGGGCGAGTATGCAGAGGAGTTTTCCCTGGCCCCGGTTGCCGCCCATCTTGGTCAACTGCTGGATCGTAAAGTGGCCCTGATCAAGGAGTGGCGGGAAGGTGTTGAGCTGGCTGATGGTGAGGTCGCACTGTTGGAAAATGTGCGTTTTAACGAGGGTGAAAAGAAAGACAGTGAAGAGCTGGCCAAAGCTTATGCTGCTTTGTGCGATGTCTTTGTTATGGATGCATTTGGCACTGCCCACCGTGCCCAAGCCTCTACCCATGGAGTTGCCAAGTTTGCCCCGATTGCATGCGCTGGTCCCCTTCTTGCTGCTGAATTAGATGCCTTGGAAAAGACCCTGGCCGAGCCGGCGCGCCCATTGGTAGCAATCGTTGGTGGCTCTAAGGTATCGACCAAACTCACAGTGCTGGAGAGTTTGGCTGACAAGGTGGACCAGCTGATTGTTGGTGGCGGTATAGCCAATACTTTCCTTGCTGCCAGCGGTAAACCAGTAGGTAAATCCCTATGTGAGCATGATTTGGTGGGTACAGCCAAAAGCCTGATGCAAAAGTGCGATATCCCTGTTCCTGTGGATGTTGTCACCGGCAAAGAGTTTAGCGAAGCAGCTGCTGCTGAGACGAAGTCTGCCGATGCCGTAGCTGAGGACGATATGATCTTTGATATCGGTCCTCAGTCCTCTGGAAAGCTGGCAGAGATCCTTAAAGATGCCAAGACGATTATTTGGAACGGCCCCGTAGGTGTGTTCGAATTTGACCAGTTCGGTGCTGGTACCGAGCACTTGTCCATGGCCATCGCCGATAGCAGTGCCTTCTCCATCGCCGGTGGTGGTGACACATTGGCTGCAGTGGATAAATACGGTATTGCCGATAAGGTGTCTTATATCTCCACTGGCGGCGGTGCCTTCCTGGAGTATGTAGAAGGTAAGAAGCTTCCGGCAGTGGCGATACTTGAGTCACGTGCTGACGACTGAGATAAACCGGAATAACGCCTGCCTGAGTTAACCGGTGGGTGATAAAAGCAAAAAATTAAAATTACTACGAGTAGACGAGAAAGGAATTAACTATGGCTCTTATCAGCCTGCGCCAATTGCTGGACCATGCCGCTGAGCACGGTTACGGCGTACCCGCATTTAACGTCAATAACCTGGAGCAAATGCGTGCGATTATGGAGGCGGCCAAAGAGACCGACTCTCCGGTGATCGTTCAGGCTTCTGCCGGTGCGCGCAAATATGCTGGCGCACCCTTCTTGCGCCACTTGATCCTGGCCGCTATTGAAGAGTTCCCGGAAATCCCGGTGGTAATGCACCAAGACCACGGTACCAGCCCGGCGGTTTGTCAGCGTTCTATCCAGTTGGGCTTCAGCTCTGTAATGATGGACGGTTCCCTGCGCGAAGATGGCAAAACTCCAGCTTCATATGAATACAACGTCGATGTTACACAGCGTGCGGTTCATATGGCTCATGCTTGCGGTGTTTCTGTTGAAGGTGAGTTGGGCTGTCTGGGTTCCCTGGAAACCGGTATGGCGGGTGAAGAGGACGGTGTCGGTGCTGAAGGTAAACTGTCTCATGACCAGCTGTTGACTGATCCAGAAGAAGCGGCAGATTTTGTGCAAAAAACCAAAGTGGATGCCCTGGCAATTGCCTGTGGTACCAGCCACGGTGCTTATAAGTTCACTCGTCCGCCCACAGGGGATATTCTCGCTATCGATCGAATCAAGGAAATCCATGCGCGTATCCCGGGTACCCATTTGGTGATGCATGGCTCCTCTTCTGTACCCCAGGAATGGCTGGCGGTGATCAATGAGTTTGGTGGTGAAATCCCTGAAACTTACGGCGTGCCGGTTGAACAGATTTGTGAAGGCATCAAATACGGCGTACGCAAGGTCAACATTGATACCGACTTACGTCTCGCTTCTACCGGTGCGACCCGCCGCTTCCTGGCTGAGAACCCATCCGAGTTCGATCCACGTAAATTCTACAAAGCCGCTTTGCAGGCGATGAAAGACATTTGCGTAGCGCGTTATGAAGCTTTCGGTACCGCTGGCCAGGCAAGCAAGATTCGCCCGCTGAGCCTTGATGCTATGAGCCAACGCTATGCTGTCGGTGAGTTGGAACCGCAAATTAAGTAAGCAGTTACTCTCTCTGAAGGCGATGAAAGGCGGGCCTAAAGCCCGCCTTTTTGCATTTAAGCTCCCTGTCCGTTCACAGCATCACTTCCACCCCGGCAAAAATGCAGTACCATTAGTCCAATGGAAACCTTGCAAGACATCAGCACCTACGAAAGCAGCCCGGTGATTAAGCGCCCGGACTATACGGCGCTGCGTCAAAAGTTGCCGCACCTAGACTTTGCCAATGATGCGGCACCATTGCTGACGGAAATGCAGGATTACCGAAATTTTTACGATTTACACTTTCCCCTTGCCCATAAAACTGGAGTTGGCACTTTCAATGCCGCCGGTTTTGAGTTGGTGTCCCAGTATTGGTTAGTTGAGAACCCTCGTGGCACCTTATTTATTTGCCATGGTTATTTTGATCACACTGGCATTTATGGGCCCGCCATTCGCTTCGGGCTTGAGCGAAATCTGAATGTGGTAATATTTGATTTTCCCGGCCATGGCCTCTCTAGCGGAGAGCGAGTAGCTATCCAGACTTTTTTACAATATCGCCAGGTATTTGATCAGCTTTTATCTGTAGCTGAGGGGAAATTACCCAAGCCTTGGCATGCCTTGGGGCAGAGCACTGGTGGTGCGGCCTTACTAGCACATTTGCAGTACAGTCGTCGGCAGCCATTGGATAAAGTTTTTCTGCTGGCTCCCCTTGTGCGCCCTGCAAATTGGCACTTTGTAAAGTGGAAGTATTATTTAGGACGCCTGTTTATCAGTGAGCCAAGTCGTGAGTTTAATATCAATACCCATGATGCGGAGTTCTCTCGACGCCAAGCACTACGCGATCCTCTGCAGTCACAGGTGATCTCCATGTGTTGGCTTGGTGCTATGGTGGACTGGATAAGAACATTTCCCAAAACTGCACGTAACCCCCGTAAAATTCTTGTAGTCCAGGGTACGGGAGATGGAACTGTTGATTGGCGCTACGATATGCGTGCAATCCGGGACCGATTCCCCCACTGCCATCGAGTGTTGATTCGTGGGGCCCGTCATCAAATGATCAATGAGACCCAGCCTTATCGACACCAGATATTGGCGGCACTGGATGACTGGTTGAATCAATAGATTACTCTAGAGACTTTTAGCTTAGATTTTTAGCCAATTATTACCCGCCACGACTGTGTATTTAAAAAGCTAATGATTTTCTATTGAGTAGAATTTTAATCGACTTGCTAAGTAATAGTAATGACAAATATTCTTTCAAAGAAAATGGGACCTTCCTACGATAGGCTTTCTCCACTTATTAAAGAACTTCATACTGGAAAAAAAGTAATTGAGGGGGAGGTGAATGTTGAGAGAGGGAGACTACTTGCGCATTTTATTTGCACCCTTTTCAGGTTTCCGAAACAAAATCACAGTTGTCCACTTCGTGTAGAGTGCCACCACACTTCGGATGGTATTTTGTGGATGCGTAATTTCGATGGATTAATATTGAACTCTAAGTTTGCATCCACTGGAGACTTGCTGGTTGAACAGATGGGGCCTTTACGGATGTATTTCTACCCTGTAGAGGTAGGTGGGACATTGGCCTATGAATTTATAAAAACAAGAATTTTTGGTATTCCACTGCCAAAAATAATTAGCCCCAGAATATTTGCTGTGGAGTATGAGCTTGATGGGAAATATTATTTCAATGTGAAGGTGACTATGTTTGCTATAGGGAAAATCCTTGCTTATGGTGGTTGTATGGAGTTTTCTTCTGTCTAATTTCCAAGGGGTTAAATTTAGTCCGTTAATAATTTTAAGATGTTAAAAATTAGGGTAGTAAATGTTTTTTACAGTTTGGTTCTGGTGGGAGTAATAACTCTGCCTCTAGCCGCTTGAATTAAGTAGATGCAAGGAAGCTAAATTTAGGGGTGTGGATGGCGATATACAGGGATAAAGCGTTGGCCGCTAATTGGTAGAAATAAATGACAATTCTACTTAAGGGTTAGGTTTTTTCGGTAGATTTGGTTATTGTTTCCCAGCACATAAATTGTAAATATATACGGCCTAAGACTTTGCCACTTAGTAAGAAACAGGAGGGCGCAATGTTTAGTCATGTTATGGTTGGTACCAATGATATGCAGAAAGCCAAGGCTTTTTATGATGCAATTTTGGGAGTACTAGGCCATAAGCCTGGGATCATTGATGAGAAGGGGCGTTGCTTTTATTTCACTAAGACTGGGGTTTTTGCTATCTCCAAGCCGATCAATGGTGAGTCGGCTAGTCATGCAAATGGCGGGACTATAGGTTTTACTGCTACTAGTGTTGAGCAGACTGATGCTTGGCATTCGGCTGGGCTCGAAAATGGGGGTGTTCGTTGTGAGGATCCACCGGGAGTAAGAGAGGGGGTGGCAGGAAAGCTTTATATTGCCTACTTGCGTGACCCAGATGGTAACAAGATTTGTGCGATCCATCGGGTAGAATGAAAATTTCCAGCTGTTATAACCAATCGCTTACCTTAAATATGGCAGCGGTTGGTTATAGTATGGATATTTTCGAAGTGAATAAATTGACTGAAACTCCCCCTTCTACTTGGTTTAGAATTTACAGGTTTAATCTCTCTTATCATCCGGATTTTTAAAGATAGTTGTGGGCTCACCTTCAGGGTCTGAATAAAATAAGATAATAGTAACCGGTATATTTCCGTCATTTGTAGACCTGATTTAATTTTCATCTGAAAGGTACTCTACTCTGCCTTGGCCGCGGCCACTATCGGATAGTACTATTTCGTCCAGATCATCCATTACCCTGATTGGACCAGAGTAGTATTTGCTCATACCGGTGACAAACCCCTTTTTATCTTCTTCGGTCACTGGGGGAGGTATAAGGTGGGTGAGAGCGATGGATTTAACCCCGGATTTAGTTGCCATTTTGGCAATATCCAGTGTATTAGAATGGTAATGGATGATTTGATCGGCTTTCTCATAGCGTAGGCGAGCCCTGCGATTATTCCCGGTTTGCTTAAGTTTACTGATGTACTGTTCATAACTTAACGCTTCGGAGATGAGAAGATCAGCATCGCGCTCGATTGATTCCAGTGTATCAAATACATGGGTATCCCCGGTAACAATTACCTTGCAGGGGCCGAATCGGATTTCATAACCGAAAGCGGGAAATACCGGTTCATGATGTACGGCGAAAACCGAAACGTAAGTATTTCCATGGTGCCAAATATCCTGAACAATTTCTGTCTGTTCCCCAGCAATGTTTACTAAATGTGGTGTAGCGACTGCTAATATGGGGTCTAGAATTCCCTGTCGATTGGATGACCTGAATAATATATCGGGCCCAAAACTTTTCCTGATGCCCTCCATAGTATTATAGATACCATAAGGGCCATATATATTAAAAGGTGAATTAGCTACTACAAACCAGGACTCATTGATTCCCATTGCAAGCCCACCAAAATGATCGGAGTGCCAGTGGGTGATAAATATGGGGTCTACTTGGGCGAGATTTAAATCTAACTGCCCTATACGAGCAGCGGCGCCTTCTCCTGCATCAATTAAGAACAATTTGCCGCTGCTACGCACCGCCAGGCAGGGTGTCTTAACCACTGAGCGATGCACCTGTGTGAATGGTTTGGGATCCAGCGGATTCGCAAGATTCTCTAACGGTATTTAAGTAAGCACTTCAGAAATCTTTTATTCTTTTTCTACTAGGGTCAATAATGCCAGGGGCGGGCAGGGTAGTTGATGCACCTTATTATCGGTAACTATGGAAAATTGCAGACGATCGGGCATGCGTATTTTCATAAGGGCCCAGTAAGTCTGTAGTAGGGACCGCTCTTGATTGAATCCAGTTGTGGAATAGTTGCGCGCAGATAGCTGATCAAGCTATCTAGCAGTGCCGGTACCCGGGGAGAAGCTGACTCTTATAGCTTGCGAATATTGGCGAGAGTATTAAAAAGAAAGTGCAGTGTTACCTGGGATTGTAACAATCGCAACCGGCTATCCAATGTCTATCGCTCCAGGGCGCCCCTCTCACGTTCAAATTGCCTGGCTTGTTCACGTAGTTTTATATCCTGCTGGCGCAGTAAGGCCGACATGGCGATCCAGAGAGCAAACAGCTTGCTGGTTACCATAATGACAAGAAACCTCAGATGCTGGTTGTGGTTTTGCCAAAATGAGGGCCTCTTCCTCAGTAGTGCCTATATAGACCGCGAGCAGGGCTAAGGGAATGGATAAACTCCAATAACCTGAATGGCCCAGCGGGCCAGTGATTGGGGTAACTTTTTGGCCAGTATTCCAACAGGTAAAAAACAGGAGTGTTGCCAGTGCCGAGCTGTTGGCACGCACCAGTAACTCCGCATAAGTACCTCTCCATAAGTACTTCCCCAGTAGAGTCCAAGCAATAGGGTCCAGACCAGCGTCGCAGTCAGTACAGTGAGTAATTGCTGCCGGCTCGGTAGAGGCAGCTTGCAGGCCGAAAGGTTTGGGCTTTGCTGTATGGCGGCATTTAGTCCTTATCGGTAGCCGCCATTTTCACACACTTCGGTGGGGAAACTTGCTCGCACTCACTCTCTAGAGTGTGGCCTTGCCCTGTAAATGGAGTTTGCGCCTCTGTGCCAGTGCGTCAATTGAGTAAAGTGCAAGGCCCAGCCACACAAACATAAAGGTAGTCAGCTTGCCCTCGCTAAATGGCTCACCAAGTATTTGGGTGGCGACCACCAGCATTAGTGACGGCCCAATATATTGCAGGAACCCCACAGTGGAAAGATTCAGCCTGCGTGCTGCAATAGTGAAAAGCAGCAGTGGCACCAGGGTGACGGGGCCGGCTAACAACAGCAGACTATTCAGTTCCCAGCCATTATTTAACAGGTTGCTGGTGGGACTGGCACTCCAAAGCAGGTAGATCAGCGCTACCGGCAACATATACAGGGTCTCTATAGCTAGTCCGGTAAGGCTCTCCACCGGTGCACGTTTACGTGCAAGGCCATAGAGGGCGAAAGATCCAGCCAGGAATAAGGCGATAACCGGCACGCGGCCGAACTGCCAAAGCTCATGGACAATCCCCATGGCTGCAAGCGCTACCGCCAACCACTGCAGCCGTCGCAATTTTTCTCCCAAGAATAAGACACCCAGGACAATATTGATCAAGGGGTTGATATAGTAGCCGAGGCTGCTTTCCAGCAGGTGTCCATTGTTAATGGCCCAGATAAATACCAGCCAGTTACCGCTAATCAGCGCTGTGGTGAGAGCTAACCCCTGCATTTTCTTACCATCGCGCAGAGTGTGGACGAGATCGGGAAGCTTGCCTAGCAGCAGCATAATCAGCAGCGCCAGTGCAAGGGACCAGATACTGCGGTGCGCGAGGATTTCAGCCGCGGGAATACCTTGCAGCTGGTTGAAGTAAATTGGGGCCAGCCCCCAAATGAGAAAGGCGGCAATGCCGGCAAGCAAGCCGGTAGTGGCGGTATCGTTGTTGCGCAAGGGGACACCTGCTGTGGAAGAACGAAAAATCGGGTTAGACCTGGATACACGAGGGGTTTCGTGAGAGGCCGAACCAACAGAATAGAGGCTTCTATTGTAGAAGTGTCCGCCAGTGGGGATCAATCCCTTTATCGGTCAATTGAAGGCGTTGAGAGACAGGTGGTAGGCGGGCTCAAGCTATGCGGATACCAAGCCCCCGCAGGAACTGTGGGGGCTGGGGCAGATGTTAAAAGAGTACGCGGCAGCGCAGGGTACCGGGGATATTCTTCAGCTTTTCCAAGGCTAAGTCGGAGTACTCTGCATCGACGTCGATAACCACGTAGCCCAGGGTTTCGTTGGTTTGCAGGAACTGCGCGGAGATATTGATCGCATTCTCTGAAAATACCTGGTTGATCGCGCTCATTATACCGGGCACATTCTTATGAATATGCAGTAGGCGGTGAGTGCCTACATGTCCCGGCAGTGCCACTTCAGGGAAGTTGACCGAGCTGGTGGTGGTACCGTTATCGGAATAGTGTGCCAGCTTTTCCGCTACCTCGGTGCCGATATTCTCCTGGGCCTCCATGGTGGAGCCGCCCACGTGGGGAGTCAGCAGGGCATTGTCGATACCGCGTAGCGGAGAGAGGAATTCATCGTCATTGCCACGGGGCTCTACTGGGAATACGTCTATGGCGGCACCGGCCAGGTGCTTGCTGTTGAGGGCTTCAGCCAGGGCTTCAATATCCACCACGGTACCGCGAGAGGCGTTTAGCAGGATGGCGCCGGGCTTCATTTGTGCGATTTGCGCAGCCCCCATCATCATTTTGGTAGAGGGGAGCTCTGGTACATGCAGGGAAACCACATCGGACTCGCGCAGCAATTCCCCCAAAGAGCCTACCTGGCTGGCGTTACCCAACGGCAACTTGGTGACGACATCATAAAATTTCACTCGCATACCGATGGCCTCTGCCATGACCGACACCTGCGAGCCAATGGCACCATAACCGATAATCCCGAGGGTTTTACCACGGGCTTCGAAGGAACCAACCGCGGACTTGAGCCATCCGCCGCGATGGCACATGGCATTTTTCTCTGGAATACCGCGTAGCATAAAGATCGTCTCGGCGATGATCAGCTCTGCCACACTGCGGGTGTTGGAATAGGGTGCATTAAATACGGCGATACCCAGCTCGGTGGCCGCTTTTAAGTCAACTTGGTTGGTACCGATACAAAAGCAGCCGATCGCAATCAGTTTGGAGGCGTGTTCCAGTACCTTACGGGTTAGCTGGGTTCGCGAGCGAATACCGATAAAGTGGGCATCCGCGATCCTCTCAACCAACTGGTCTTCGGGCAGTGAAGTTTTCAGGAACTCCACGTTGGTGTAGCCACGGGAGGCGAGCAGGTCGATGGCCGACTGATGTACGCCTTCCAGCAGCAGGATGCGAATTTTGTCTTTTTGCAGGGACTTTTTTTGATCGGTATTGTGCGGAGCCATAAACTATCTCTTCACTGAGTGCGAGTAACGCAATAACTGGTGCGTTTATTCCGGTTGGGTCACTTCTTCGGGTGTCGGGAGACAGGCGAAGGCGCGATCATAGCACATGCTGGTTATATCGTTTTATTCGAAATACCTATCCTAACTATCTGGTTTATTTATGTATCAGCACCAATTTACCTGTGGCACCAATGTCCCATTCCGGCTTGGAAAGATCGTTTGTATAGGGCGTAACTATGCAGACCACGCTGCAGAACTCAATAATCCGGTACCAGATGAACCGCTGCTTTTTATCAAGCCAGCTACCGCAGCGGTGGATATGACCCAACCTATTCATATGCCGGTTGGGCGTGGCAGCTGTCATTTTGAAGGCGAGTTGTCGCTGCTGATTGGTGAGAGGTTGTGTAATGCCAATGCTGTAGAAGTATCGCCTGCAATCGCGGGGCTGGGCCTCTCATTGGACCTAACCCTGCGCGATTTGCAGGCGACGCTCAAAAAGGCGGGACACCCCTGGGAGAAGGCCAAGGGCTTTGATAATTCCTGTCCTCTTTCACCATTTGTAAAACTGGACTGGCTGCCGGATTGGGACAAGCTCAGTTACTCCCTGTGGCTAAATGGTGAGTTGCGCCAACGGGGCAAGACCGAGCATATGCTCACTCCGATTCTCGATCTGGTGGCCTATATCAGCAGTTTCTTTACCCTAGAACCTGGCGATGTCGTTCTGACTGGTACTCCCGCGGGAGTTGGTGAGTTGCAGCACGGTGACAAGTTGATGATGCAGTTACAGGATGACTGGCTGCAGGTGGAAACCCAGGTGGCATAGCTCCAAAGGCTGCTTACATTCAGCTGCTTTACTCTTCACCACACTGATCTGTGAGCGCAATTTGAAGGAAGACTGGCCCCAGGCCCATTATCCCCTTTGATTTGTGATCACATTTTCGATATAACCCAGATAAATTTTCTGTCCCAAACGAGGTGTGCCATGTCAGCGCAAAATAAAATCCCCGAAAACCTGCAGGAATGGCAGGCCCTGGCGGCCTCACTGAAGATCGAGGGTCGAGCCTTTATCAACGGGCATTATGTAGACGCCCTCTCCGGTGAAACCCGTGCCACCTACAACCCTGCTAATGGCGAAGAGCTTGCCCAGATAGCCAGTTGTGGCCCTGAAGATGCGGACCACGCGGTGCGTGTGGCGCGCGAGGCGTTTAGCTCCGGTGTCTGGTCAAAAATGCCGCCGATGCAGCGCAAGAAAATCATGGTGCGCTTCGCTGAATTGATCGAAGAGCACTTGCTGGAAATTGCCTTGCTGGAAAGCCTGGACGCAGGCAAACCCATTGGCGACACCATAGCTGTAGATGTTCCCGGAGCAGCTACCACTATTCGTTGGAGTGGTGAGGCTATCGACAAGATCTACGATGAAGTCGCCCCCACAGGCCCCGACGAGCTTGGCCTGGTAACTCGTATGCCCCTGGGGGTGGTGGCGGCAATTGTGCCTTGGAATTTCCCACTGTCTACGACCGCTTGGAAGTTGGGGCCAGCCCTGGCCACCGGTAACAGTGTGATCCTGAAGCCGGCCTCCAATACTCCGCTGACTGCAATTAAATTGGCTTGTCTGGCCAAGGAAGCGGGTCTCCCTGATGGCGTACTGAATGTGTTGCCGGGGCCGGGCAGCAGCTTGGGTAAGGCGTTGGGCCTGCATATGGATATCGATTGCCTCACCTTTACTGGTTCCACTGAAGTGGGTAAGACACTCACTGAATATTCCGGTCAGTCAAACCTGAAGCGCACTTTCTTGGAGCTGGGCGGAAAGAGCCCAAATATTGTCTTCGCCGATGCAGACCTGGATAAGGCTGCCGATGCTGCAGCGCTGGCTATTTTCTACAACCAAGGGGAAACCTGTACCGCCGGCTCACGTCTGCTTGTGGAAAAAAGCATCGCCGATGAGTTCATTCAAAAAGTGAGTAAGGCCGCCGAACGCTTTAAGCCTGGCCATCCTCAAGATCCAAATACCGCAATGGGCGCACTGATCGATCGCAGCCAGTTCGATACTGTTGAATTTTATGTCGCTAAAGGCTTGGAGCAGGGCGCCCAACTGGTATGTGGCGGCAAACCAGTGGACGAGGTGGCCGGTGGTTATTACTACGAGCCCACCGTATTCCGCGGTGTGACCGGCGATATGATGATCGCCCGCGAGGAAATCTTTGGGCCGGTTTTGTCGGTTATTGAGTTTGAGAGCGAAGAGGAAGCGCTCGCTATTGCTAATGACTCCATTTACGGTCTGGCAGCGGGAATCTGGACCAATAACCTGGGCCGGGCCCATCGTATGGCCCGTGAGATCTATGCGGGCTCTGTGTGGGTCAACAATTACTTTGGCGGGGATATCACCGTGCCCTTCGGCGGTTTTAAGCAGTCAGGTAATGGCCGTGACAAATCGCTGCATGCGTTGGATAAGTACTGTGAACTGAAATCCACTTGGATTGATCTGGGCTAGGTTCCCTCTGGCAGGGTTCCAGTAGCACAGATTTTGAAAAGGGCCACTAACTGCGGCCCTTTTTTATTTCTTCTTTTTCCCATCCACGCTAACTCTGGCGTGAATTATCCAGTCAGCTATACCTAAATTATCGTCCTTTTCAAAAAGGCTTTGACGACATGCGTAATAGCGTGGGTCAGAGCCCGTGGAGTTAACTAGGTGTAGGAGCATCGTATTGAAAAGAGTCTGCCTGTTGATCGTTATTCTGGCTGTTAGCGGACTGACACATTTATGGGCAGCGGAGGCCCCTCTCGCTGGAGAAGTTACGGGGCTAGTCAGTATTGAGCGGGTATATGCGAACCAAGCAGGTTCCAGCCCCATGCGTGTCCGTGCCAATGACTGGGTACAATTATTCGTTAGACATGGTGATGTGGTGGAAAAGGGCCAGCGCCTGGCGGTATACAGGAATGCCAGGGGGCGCACTGTGCTTGAGTATATTGCCAGTCGTTCTGGCCGGGTTTTGGTGAATGGTAGGGCTGCTCTAAATTCCCTGGGCTCTGTTTTGGAAATTATTACTGTGCCCCACGAAGAGTACTGTCAGGTCGTGAACTGTGCATTTGAAGTTGTGGAGTAGCAGGTTATTTTAATTTGGCTCAGCCGTCTGGCGGGGTTACTCTGGAGGCCGTTTTAGCGGCCTCTACTGTTATGAAATTAATTTATACCCATGAAAATCGCCTGCTGGTGGAGCTGGCTAAGAGTCGGCTTGAGGTGGCAGGTATTCCAGTAAAGCTGAAAAATGAATATGCCCAGGGGGCATCTGGGGAGTTGGCACCAAATCAGGCCTGGCCAGAACTCTGGTTGGAGCGGGATCGAGATTACGAGCGTGCATGCCAGCTATTAAAGGATGCAGAGGCAGAACAAACAAGCTGGCCTTGTCCACAGTGTGGGGAGGAAAATGGTGCGGCATTCGATTATTGCTGGCAATGTGGCAAGACCCGACCGGTAGCGGGTTGAATTGTCGGAATTTGGGCCGGGAGATGGATTCACCTAAGTAGTACAAGTCAATATTGATACAGACGATCTGGAGAGAGCGATTAACCTCTATCGTGAAGCCTTTGGTTTATTGGAGGGGCGTAAACTAGGTGAGGGACGGTAGAAATGAATGGTGTTATTGATATTCATGTATCACTCCGATTTATTAGCAAAAAAATTCCGGTACCACGCCTGCCAATAGCAAGCTTACTCTCGTCATCATAACCGTTAATGGACTTAGTTTTAGAGAATTTGAAGGCCGGAGAGGGGCGTGCCCGTTTTATCGGAGCAAGATCACTCTGTGACCCTCTTGGAAATGGATCTCCAGGAAAAGAGGTATGAAGAAATCAGTCTCTAGAGGCTACTACCATTATTTACTTAGGTTTGACTCTGGTAATTTAAAAATTGACTCCAAGCAGAGAAGGGGAGCTTATGAGTGACCAACCCCATGGTATTTCGATTGGTCTGGAGCAGAACGGCAACCATTTTTTTCTTACCCTACGAGCGCGCGGAAAGCTGACCCACGAGGATTACCAGACGATGGTGCCGATGCTCAACTCGGCTCTTGAGGGGGTTGAGCATCCAAAAATCGATTGCTTAATGGATGCCAGTGAGTTACAGGGTTGGGAACCGCGAGCCGCCTGGGATGACTTCAAGCTGGGAATGGCCCATGGGCGCCAGTTCAATCGAATTGCAGTGATTTCAGACAAGCGCTGGATGAAGGTAGCAGGCAAGGTAGGGAGCTGGTTTATCGGAGGGGAATACAAGGTCTTTGAAAATGAAGCCGATGCCATGGCTTGGTTACGTGAGGGGGAATAAAATAGCTTTTGCATCACGCAGCAGAATGCGTGTTCAGGTAGAGCAGTGCAGTTTAATATTTTCTCAGGGTGTTACTGCAGAACAACAATAATCACAAATAAGGATTGCTTCATGTTCGAGTGGGTAAGTAACCCGGAGGCCTGGGTTGCGCTGGCTACACTGGCAGCGTTGGAAATCGTATTGGGCATCGACAATATTATTTTTATTTCCATTCTTGTCGGGCGCTTACCGCCCAAACAGCGGGAACCAGCCCGTTTTATTGGTCTGACCCTTGCTATGGTGACCCGCCTGGGGTTGTTATTTTCTATTGTCTGGATTATGGGCTTGGTGGAGCCACTATTTAGTGCGTTTGGAGTGGAAATTTCCGGGCGTGACATCATTCTGGTTGGGGGTGGATTGTTCTTGATTGGTAAGGCCACCCATGAAATACACAATAGCTTGGAGGGTGCCGAAACCGATGCGTCAAGCTTGGGCACAGCCGGTTTTGGTATGGTCCTGCTACAGATTGCAATACTTGATATAGTTTTCTCTCTCGACTCAGTAATTACTGCGGTGGGGCTGGTGGATGAAATCTCCATTATGGCAATTGCTATTGTCTTAGCGGTAATTGTTATGCTGATTGCGGCAAAACCAATTGGTGACTTTGTCGATCGCCATCCCACGGTAAAAATTCTGGCGTTGGCATTCTTGATAATGGTGGGGCTCACCTTAGTGGTAGAGGGCTTTGATGTGCATGTGCCCAAGGGCTATATCTATTTTTCCATGGCCTTCTCCATGGCAGTGGAAATGCTTAATTTACGTCTGCGGAGCAAAAAGGAGCGACAGACTCCACCGGTCAAACTGCACCAGTCCCTGCGTGAAGATAGTCAGTGATTATTTCTCAAGTGAGCACTTAAAAAATTGAAAAATAAGCCAAGAAGATAAAGGACTTGGCTTATTTTCTATTTCTTAGTGACAAGTGATCCTTAGACAGTTCTATTTCTGACCTTTAATATCAGATAGGTGAGCCCCAGAGCCAAAGTTGCAGCAGCCAATCCTAAAAGCTCCCCAGCACTGACTTTATCCAGGTCCAGGATTATAAATTTACGTGCAAGTGCCAATATGGCAATCAATACAACAACCGTAGTTTGAATATTGCTTTGTTGACGTGTGACCACATATTGTAACGTACGGCTAAACTCAAGGGCGATCAGCAGTGTGATGATTTCGCCAAATATGGTTTGGAATACCTTGTGATCCAGAGGGTCTCTCATGCCTACTATTAGCATGGAATAGACCGAGTAAGCCAGACGGCTGATGGCGACAATTATGATAATCACAATAATAAAGGTAAGGATTAGGGCGATCAGGCTCTCAAACTTATGATAGTAACCATGTATCGCACTTTCCGGACGAATAGGTTTTTGTTCTGGATCGCTCATCTCTGGCTCCCACAGTCATTGTTCAGAGGAATACAAGTTATTCCATTCCGCTGATAACCTCTTTCTTCATTAGCGAGATGACCTTACTGCTCATGGGCATTAATCGGTGCAGAATTACAGGGACTTCATAGGAGGTGCCTATTCCGAGTTTGGCACTACTGTGGGGCATAATGGTGACATCATATTTTGTCCAGATGGAAACTGGATCTGTTGTTTCCAGCATATGGATGCTCTGATTTAACCCTCGCAGGAATTCACTTCCGACGCGTAATTGCTTGCCACCTTTGTAGGGTAGGAAATTGGCCCAATAGCTGCCATGATGAGGGGAAGCGATAGAAATAAATTTATGTACCCTGCCAATACCATTCATCGACTGAAGATAATAGCGTGCAACAATACCTCCCATGCTGAATCCTACCAAGGTGCAGGTAGCTCCTTTTTTTACCAGTTTTTCCATCTTCGCCATCAGCTGTGAAGAAAGGTGCTCCATACCGTGCCAGCCGGAGTTATAACGCAGGTGAATGTAATGGGTGTCGAATCCTGCATCCGCCAGAGCGTGTTGCATCCGTAGCAGGGAAGATCCACGGTCGAAAATTCCGGGTATCAGTAGAACTGTGTGACTTTTAGGATTCATCGCATAGAGTAGGAGTGATCTTCCACAGAGGTCCACTGAACCCCGAAGTTGAAGCCCTGTGAACTGCACCTGCCCAAAGTGTAGTTGGGCAAGACTTGTGGCGATCAAATATCCCTCATAAGCTATTCAATCGCCAGCGATTCAATTGCCAAAAATTTTGAGGTAGGCAGAGGTTATTGATAGTCGCGCTGTTTTTCCGTGCCAAGAAGGAAAATAAGGGCATGATCCAGCCTGGCATTCCAAGACTTCTCATCGTGGGTATGCTCTACAAAAACCCGTGACTGCCAGTTGTTGTCGTTATAACCTCGCTTGCGCATAATCTTGTCCACAGCCTGTTGCAGAGGCGGATAAAAGCGGTCCAGTGTCTCGGTGCCATGATCAAAGTAAAAGCGATGTTTTCCCGGTTCAGGTAGATTTTCCCGGAGGTATTTGCGAATGGATTCTGCGACAGGGAGTGTCTCTTCGGGACCGATGCCTGGCCAGTGGGTGGAAATTGCTGCAGTAGCAGAGAATACTTGTGGATACTCCAACACCGCATAAAGGGAAATCAGTCCTCCCATACTGGAACCAGCGATAAAAGTGTTCTCTGGGTTACGACTGACTTTATAGTTTGTATCTATATAAGGCTTTACCCTTTTTATCAGAAACTCCAGGTACCGGTCAGCTCGCAGCTCAGCTCGATTAAAAGGGTGCTTCACCCTTCGTGAAGACTCAGACATTAGATCTCGCGCTTTTTGCGGGAAATAATCACCATGGCGGCCATCTCCGCTATTGTGCAGTGCAACCACGATAAAAGGTCGCGTACGGCCCTCTGCGATCAGGCGGGATGCCGTTTCGTCTACACCCCATTCCTGCCCATTCCATGTAGTGCGGCTATCAAAAAGCATCTGCCCATCATGCATATACAGAACAGCATAGGGAGCCTGGGCTGGGTATTCATCTGGCAGCCATACCTGTACTGGACGATCTGCAATGCCCTCGTAGGAAATGCTGGGCAATGTCTCCAGGGTGCCGGAAGCCAGCTGCGCCTCTGCGAAGGCCTTAGAGAAAAATGTAAAGGTTAGATAGCAAAGAAGAGCGAGTAAAATACGCAAGCTAGGAAGCATATTATCCACCTATTGTAATCCATTGATTTGAAAATCAACTCTATGGAAAACTAGGGAACCCTGGCTCACCCCCCTTGGGGGATGAGCCAAAGCTGGATAGCTTTACAGGTAATCGTTTATTTCCCAGGCTTCGCGCTGAAGATCAGTGGCCAGAAGTGTTTTCATAAGGGCGGTATGACCTGAGCCTGCAATGGCGATAACCTTGGTTCCTGGCTGAGCCTTAGTCTGGATATTGGCATACATTCGAAAGTTTCTGTGCCACCAACTGACTGATGCATCTGCCCCTGAAAAACCCTCACCAGAGTCAATATCATTTACCATAAGATATAGGTTCATATTTTTTCTGTCTCTCTCAACAGAGTTATCGATCTGGAGTAATTGTCTTAAGGTTAGCGTTTTGTGTTGCTTGCTGGACAAATTCCCGAACTCTTCTATCTCTGTATCGAATATTTTCTTTCTTTCTGGTGTATTGGTACTCATATAGTTCATGAGCTTGGACCCATCCCAGTGCACCTGATTTTCATCATAGCAGATAACGCCACTTAGCTTTGCTTTAGCTGCAATGCGAAAGCCCAACTGCTGACTTTCATTGACTTCAAGCCTATGTTGTCCATTCAGATAAGACTGAAATTTTTTATCAATCTTGTTTTGGATGCTCGGGTCACATTCAAGCATTACATGGGTGGGGGACTCGCTTGCGAGTTTTTCAGTTAATTGCTCCAGATAGGCTTGATTTTCAGGTGTTAGCACATCAATAACATTCAGCTTTACTGTATCTCGGCCAGGATTTGCGAAATGAAAGGTACCGAATAACATTACCTGAGCTGTCGGTGCTTCAGGGCTGGATAATACTTCTTTTTCCGCAGCCCAACTTGCAGAACAATATACTAAAATGATTGTACTGCTAAAGATTTTTATAAAATTTTTCATTGTTATCCTTATTTGCCAGCGGCTATTTTAAATAATTATTACAGGTATTCATTAACATCCCAAGGGTGGCGACTTTTGTCAACCTTCTGAAGGGGCTTTAGAATAGCGGTATGGCCAGATCCACCGATAGCGATTACTTTAGTTCCCGGTTGGCTTGAACCTGTATATTGGCGTACATGCGAAAATTGTGATGCCACGAGCTGGTTGCTGCATCGGCATCGATAAATTCCTGCCCCACACCAATATCATTTCCCATGATATAGAGATTCATGTTATCTCTATCTTCTATGGGATTATTATGAAATTCGAGCAATTGGCCTAAAGATAAACTCTTATTTCTCTGGGAAGTTTCTTTGCTGAGCTTTTTTTTAGTTTTCATGAATTTTCTTTCTTCTGGAGTTTCTTTGGCCATATACTCTCTTAGTTCAGCACCTTTCTAGTGAACATTTCTTTCATCATAACATATGACACTTTTCAGTCCCGACTTACGGCTATACGAAATCCCAGTTACTGATTTTCATTTACACTAAGTTCGTGACTGCCATTTTTATAAGAATTGAATTTCTGATCCATTTGTCTCTGGTGTGTTGATGGACATTCAATTAATACATGGGTAGGGGGTTCATCCGTAAGTTTGCTGGTGAGTTCTTCCAAATAGTCCTGGTTACTGGGTGTCAGTGCATTTGTCACCTCTGACTTTACTGTGTCCAATCCTGGGTTGTGAAAATGAAATACACCAAATAGCATTACCTGGACAGGTTGTATCTCCAGGTCGGCTGGTATTGATTTATGATTTGCATAGATTATAGAGCTAACACCAAAAGCAAATATGCCAGATATAATTGAGATGATTGCTCTCATTGTTTACTCCCTGTTTTCATATAATAGAAAGATGAGAATTGCTTATCATTAGACGCTACAGAATAACAAGGAGATGTAGCAAAAAGAATTTTTTGCTGCCTTTCAACATAAACTATTTGATACGTTTGTCTTAAGTAAATGTTTATAATGCCATTTGATTAGGCACCTAAGTTGGGAAATTTATATTTTAGAAGAAGCTAGGCGTTACCTCGAATTTGAGAAACAGTTGCGCTGGCATTTTTCATCCTTGCAGCCTGGGCAACTTCCTTAGTTACAATGGTTTTGCCAATTGGAGATAAGGAAATACCGGCAAGCTTAAGATGTTGGATTCCAAATGGAATGCCAATAATGGTTAAAAAGCAGGCAAGAGCATGAACCAAATGGCCAATAGCCAGCCAGATACCTGCGAATAGGAACCAGATAATATTACCCACTAAGCCAAACCCGCTGGTACCTATGTCCTCATTTAAGGTTAGTTCTTTGCGTGATATTGCTTCACGACCAAAGGGAAAGAATGAAAACTTACCCATAACAAAGCAGGCTCTCCCCCAGGGAATACCGATAATACTGATAAATGCTACTAGAGCAAAAAACCACCAGCAGAGGCCCATAACAAAACCACCTAATATAAACCAAAGAAAATTTCCCAGAGTTCTCATACTTAGCTTTAGTATCCTATCTATACTCATTAAAAATTTATTGCATCTGGTTAGAAAATGCCAGATTTATAGCTCGTAATCAATCATCAATGTAATCTCTTATTTAGAATCAAGTGCTTTGTGGCTTAGACGCTTTATCCTGAGTGTTTGGATGCACCGTTTAAATTATTTTTGCTGGTGGTATTTTTGGTATTGTGCCAAATGGCTTCTCAATTTTTTATAGGGATGTAATGCTATGAAAGCAGAGAGTTCTTGATATTTATTGAAGCTGCTTAATAATGGATCAGGTCATCTGTCATTATATGAAGTTGGACCTTAAATAATATAAAGTTGATAAATGGTTGCCTGAATCCGACTGACAATGCTCCCTATATCCTGAAGTAGCAATGAAAAATAAGAGGCAGAAAACTGGGAAAGATGATTTATCAGTAAATTGTTGGTGGCGGGTTCTATCTTCTGGAGATACTCCTTAATTAAACCACCAAATCGATTGTTAGAGGGATAGGATAATATACCTGCCATTTGACTATTATAAATATCGAAGCATACACTGACACTCTGGGTATCTGGTACCTTCACTTGCGGCAAGTTACTATCTTACCGGTATTAATCCTGATTAATTTATCTATTCGATTAATATGTTGTATAACTATCAGTCCAGCTTGAATATTATTTGCAGACTTGATGGATAGTCCAGGAATAATAAGGTTTAGATAGATGAAATACGATTGATATAAAATTGATTGTGAATTTGAAGAAAATTTATTCTTGATATACCTGTGTGGGATAGAGGTTATAAATGCGCTCTGTGTACTTATTGGCGATAAACCTGGGCTATTTGATCACAAAGCGCACTGGAGTTTATTAACTACGCCAGTAGTTATTCGCCGCCGCCACAGTCTGGAAATTGATAGCAACAACTTGGGAGGATGCGATCAGGCTATCGGCATTTTCCTCATAGGAGGCCCTTAGTTTTCCTCTTACTTCGTCAGAAGGTTGAGTATATTTTACTCCCATTCTGGATAGTTTCATCGCCAGCTCAAAACCCTGCTGTGCATTTTCGGTAATCAGGCTTTCTAACCAAATTTGAGACATGAAATTCCCTCTCATTTGTTTAATCGATATAATTTAAGAACTTATGTCCTGGTGATGGTTAAACCAAGCCAAAACATAGTGGGTTAATGTTCACTTAGTCAATCAGTCGAGTACATACTTGCTGATGTGTTGATTGAACTGGACAAGATCAAAGGAGCCTTTGATTTCAAATTCGACCTTACCAACTTCGCTGAGATAAACCACAATTTCACAGTCCATATCCAATGTGCCTGCAGTTTCAACTGAGAAAGCCTGAATTCTACTGTAGGGCAAGGATGTGTAATCTACTTTAGATCCGGTCAATCCCTGCACATTGGCTGCAATAATACGCTTGTTGGTGAATACTACCTGGTCTCTTATTGCCTTGAAGCCTGCAAAAATGGATTCACCATCTATCAGGAACTTATTAAATTCATCCCTGGCAGAGGAGATATCAATGGGCTTTAGTTTGAAGACAGAGGAGTTTTTGAAGTCGATCACAGCTCTTCCCTGGTGGATCTAAAAGCAATTATGCTTAGATTAACACTAAGGTGTAAGGAATAGTAGTATGTATTATTGGTAACTATTTTTTAAGTAGAACATAAATTACCTAGTGATTTGTCCTAAGGTGTTGAGCTTGATTATTGATCTTATCGACATAAGAATCTCACCAAGTAGGTTTTTCCCGGTCCAGTTATCTGGATTCAATATTCTGTTGTCATCCGAACTCAGGCCTATACCCCAAATTAAGTCATGAGGAGAAGACTCAGCTAAGATTTTATTGTTCGTTCCAAGTAACCTCTCTTTTAAGTCTTCGTGTTGCGTAAACTTCAGATAGTTCGCTGTCCAAACTACCCCAAGTTTGTGTTGATCCCAGGTTTTTGATTCATAACCTAGAACGGCTCTACCTAGCCTTTGTTGCTCGGATGGATTTTCTTCTTTGAGGATGTTATCAGCGGTCTTAATATCGCCGAAAAGTATTGCCTTTTTGTACATCATATACTGTTCGCAGCAGTTGTAGGTTTGACCATCGATATCTGATATATCTCTCAGTGTCCACTGCCCAAACTGATGCTTCCAAAAAAAGTAAAACTTTTCTGTTTCCCTCATTGAATTTTCCTTACTTGGATGTCGTGAATTCTAGGAGAGTGATAATACAGATTAACTAAATGGGTATATCAGATACTCTTGATTAATTATTCACGTATCACCAGTGCTCTCAGAAACAGCTTGATTGTGGGGTGCTCAGCTGCACTTTTTTTGAAAGTCGCTGCATTTTGAATGCGGTAATGAAATTTCCCTGATAACAGGGGCAGGAGCTGATGTGCTTGAACATATTTACGTGCAAGATACTCAGGAAGAAACCCGATAAAAGATCCAGAGAGAATCATGGCGAGTCTTGCTGCCATATGGTTGGCGGTGGAGCGTTTGGGAAAAAGGCGATAGAGATGAGCTGCACCAGATAAAACAGCATGGCTGGGAGCGGCCAGTTCCTGCTGAGTGAGTAACTCTTCACTAATTTTGTTGGCTTGGGCACACGGGTGATTGGCGCCACAGTAAAGGGTGGATTGATGTTGGAATAGAGGTTGGTAGTCTAAACCCGGCCTGTGTGAATGCAGCGGGTTGATGCCAACATCGGCGCGGCCGGCGAGGATTTCCAACTCCAGCTCCTGGGGTGCGGCCAGTTGGACCTCCAGGTGTAACTGGGGGGCCTGTTCTCTCAGGCGAGCAATGGTTGCGGGCAGGTCTAGCTGGGGGATTTCCAATACGTCATCCGGCATCACCAGGCGTAGGGTACCGGTAAGCTGGGACTGAATAGCGTTAACCTGGCTTCTAAAGGCATCCAGATGCCCATCCAGTTCCAAAATTGCCTGAAAGAGGGTTTCTCCCTCTGGTGTCAGTTTGAAATCGGCACGCCCGCGAGAGCGGAGGCATAGTTGCATACCCAGACGGGTCTCCAGGTCAGAGATATGAACACTGATGGTGGAGCGCCCGATGTTGAGTGCTACTTCTGCCGGTGCCAGACCGCCGGCGCGCACTACTTCTCGAAAGACTCTCAGCAGACGGAGATCCATATCGCTGAGGCGACCACCCAGAGCACTTTTTGCCTTGCTCATTTGCCGAATTCTCCCGTGTTTTCCACGAATTTTTGCCGTAACTTAGCATTGCTAGGCAGCTGTAAGGGGAAAGGCCTTAGCTGCTTTGAGATAAAGTTTGATAAATATAAATTTTAGTTGCAAAAATACTACTATTCTCCCCTCCTAGCTGCGGCCAAAATCGCCGCAATACTATTAATAACACGCAATTATCAGGAGTTTCCGGTGAAACTGGCGAATCCAGACCTGTTGAAGTTTCAGAACTATATCGATGGAGAGTGGCGGGATGCTGAGGGCACCGCAGAGGTGCGTGATCCGGCCAATGGCGAGTTGTTGGGCAAAGTAGCCGATGGTTCAGCGGCAGATGCAGAGGCAGCGGTAGCCGCAGCTAACGCGGCTTTCCCAGAGTGGAGCCGCCGCACCGCCGGCGAACGTGCCGCCATCCTTAAGCGCTGGTATCAGCTAATTATGGATAACAGCGATGATTTGGCGCGTATCCTCACTTTGGAGCAGGGCAAGCCCCTGGCGGAAGCCAAGGGTGAAATTCTCTACGGCGCTTCTTTTATCGAGTGGTTTGCGGAGGAGTGCCGCCGCGCTTACGGCCAGACGATTCCTACCCACAACCCGGCGATGCGTCTGAGCACCATCCGCCAGCCAGTGGGTGTTGTAACCTGCATTACACCGTGGAACTTCCCCAATGCGATGATTACCCGCAAAGCGGCGCCTGCGCTGGCAGCTGGCTGTACCGTGGTGATCAAACCCGCTCTCGAGACCCCGCTTTCCGCACTGGCTCTTTGTCGGCTGGCAGAAGAGGCTGGCCTGCCCAAGGGCACTATCAATGTTGTGACTGGCACTGATGCGCCGGGCATCGGCAGAGTACTGACCCAGGATCCCCGTGTGGCCAAATTTACTTTCACTGGTTCCACTGCTGTCGGCAAGCTGCTGATGGCCCAGTGCGCCAGCACGGTGAAGAAGATGTCCATGGAGCTGGGTGGAAATGCCCCCTTTATCGTTTTCGATGATGCAGATATCGATACCGCGGTGAAGGCCTGTGTAGCGACCAAGTTCCGCAATGCCGGCCAAGTGTGTGTAGCCACCAATCGTATCTATGTGCACGAATCTGTGCACGATGAGTTCGTAGAAAAACTGCGTGCTGAAGTGGCTGCAATGAAGATTGGCCACGGCACAGAAGAGGGGGTGAATATGGGCCCGATGATCTTCCGCCGTGCAGTAGATCGCGTTCAGGGCCTGGTGCAGGATGCGGTAGCGGCTGGCGCCAAGATTGAAATTGGCGGTGAGCAGCTGCCAAATGGTGAGAACTATTTTGCCCCGACCCTGATCACCAGTGTTACTGATGATATGCGCATTGCTCAGGAAGAAAATTTTGGACCGATTGCGGCAGTGCAGAAGTTTACCGAGGAAGATGATGTAGTTCGCCGTGCTAATGATACTCCCTATGGCCTGGCCGCTTATGTAATGAGTGAGAATATTCGTCGCGCTAACCGAGTGGTCGAGGCACTTGAATACGGCATGATTGCCTGCAATACCGGGGTTTTCTCCACTACGGTCGCACCTTTTGGCGGCACCAAGGAGTCCGGTATTGGTCGCGAGGGGGGAGTTGAGGGTATGGCCGAATTCTACGAGACCAAATACTGCTGCTTCGGTGCTTGACCCACAGGTCCGAACGGTTATGCCACGCGCTTGTCTGAAATTGCACAAGCGCCTTGAGAGATTAGCGGGAGCCAATGGCTTCCAAATCCGAATACATTGAAATTTCAGGGAACTTGCGGAGATACAGTTTATGTCTGAGATGCAAACCAACGCTTTCTGGATGCCTTTTACCCCCAATCGCACCTTTAAATCCGCACCGCGGATCGTGGAGCGCGCTGAGGGTATTTATCTCACCGAAAAGGGTGGACGCCAGATTATTGATGCAACCGCTGGCCTCTGGTGCAGCAATGCCGGTCACGGTCGTACCGAAATTGCTGAGGCAATATACCAGCAGGCAAAAACTCTGGATTACAGCTCTATTTTTAATTTCGGTCACGAGCTGGGTTTTGAGTACTCCGAGCGCTTGGTGAAGCATACTCCAGATGGCCTCAACCATGTATTTTTCGGCAACTCCGGTTCCGAAGCGGTAGAGACTGCATTGAAAATTGCCCTGCAATACCAGCGCGCACGAGGCAAAGGCACCCGCACCATGTTTATCGGCCGCGAAAAGGGTTACCACGGGGTGAACTTCGGTGGTATCTCTGTAGGTGGTATCGCTCCGAATTACCAGAGCTTTGGTCAGCCGGTTAAAGCCAATCATATGCGCCATACCCTGGATATTGAGCGCAATGCTTTCAGCCGTGGTCTTCCTGAGCATGGTGTGGAACTGGCGGAAGACCTGGAGCGCCTGGTGGCCTTCCACGGTGCAGATCAAATCGCTGCGGTAATCGTCGAGCCGTTTGCCGGTGCTGGCGGTGTGGTGCTACCTCCAAAAGGTTACCTGCAGCGTTTGCGTGAGATTTGTGACCAGCATGACCTGTTGCTGATTTTTGATGAGGTAATTTCCGGTTGGGGCCGTACCGGCTCCGCGTTTGGCTCCATCGAATTCGGCGTGACCCCGGATATGATCACCTCCGCCAAAGGTATTACCAATGCGGCAGTGCCTTTGAGTGCGGTCTTTGTGAAAGACGATATCCACAACACCATTATGGATGCGGCCGCTGAGGGTATGGTGGAATTCTTCCATGGCTACACCTACTCCGCGCATCCAGTAGCTTGTGCTGCAGGTATGGCAACCCTGGATATCTACGAGCGCGAAGGCCTGCTAACTCGTGCATCCGGTGAGATCGGCCAGCATTGGGAAAATGCCTTGCACAGCCTGGCGGATATGGACAATGTGATTGATGTGCGCAACTACGGCTTGGTTGGTGCGATTGAACTGCGTGCGCCGGAAAACCTGAAGGGTAAATTCGGGGCCAAAGCATCTGGCATGGCCTGGGAGGCAGGAGTGATGGCCCGAGGTATTGGTGATGCCCTGTGTATGTCCCCACCACTCATTATCGAAAAGCACGAGATTGATGCAATTGTCGATAAACTGCGTGGTGTGATTGGCGAGCTGTCCTGATCAACTCTTCCGGCAGCCTTCGGGCTGCCGGCTACTTTCACTGCATTTCCCAAAGCCTTTCCTCTGCTTAGCAGAAAAATAAACCCCGCAGTGAGAGAGTTTCCCTGTGCTATTTACACCTGACTTCTAATCCAGTTTGGTCAATAACCTGATTTGTCAGTTACGGCTACACTGGAAATAGCGGCCTGCGGCGCGATCTCAGTCTTTGCAGAGTCGACTGCATGGTCGCGCTCGTGGGCCGCCTCCCTCCTTACAGCCCTTATCCAATGGGTAGTTTCCCCAATGCTTTAAGTCTCCAGATTATGAGAAGGCAATTGGCTTTTTAGCATCTTTTTGCTGTTTTTCTGCGGAGATTTTCCCGAAAAACTGGTAGTCCATGGACTGTGGCGCTTAAATTAAAATAGATGTTCTACCCGGGGACTGCTCTATGTCCACTGATACTTCCTCTCTCCCCTCCGGGCCTATATTGCAGGTCCTCTCGGCCAATTGGTGGCTGCTGTTATTACGCGGGTTAATTGCGGTAATTTTCGGGGTGCTAACTTTCATCTGGCCGGGATTATCCCTGCTGACCCTGGTTTTCCTATTTGGTATTTATGCTTTGTTGGATGGGATTTTCTCGCTGGTTGCGGCGGTGATGGGGAGACACAAGTCTACCCCCCTATGGTGGCTGATCGTCTCCGGTTTAATCAGCCTGGCAGCAGGTATAGTGACTTTTATGTATCCACAAATAACAGCGTTGGTACTGGTAATTTTTATTGGTGCCTGGGCTCTGGTTCGTGGAATTTTTGAGATTGTCGGTGCGATTCGCTTGCGCAAGGAAATTGACAATGAGTGGCTGCTGATTGCCATCGGTGTGCTTTCGGTAATCTTCGGTATTGCGATTCTGGTGAGTCCGGGGGCAGGCGCCTTGGCGCTGGTGTGGTTGATAGGAGCCTACGCAATTATTTTTGGTCTGCCGATGATTTGGCTGGCATTCCGACTACGTAAGCACAATAAAGGTGAATCCTGAAATTTTGGGCAAGTTAGCCGGGAGAGTAATCCCCTCCCGGCACTGGCAGAAAAAATTTCCCTGCTATGAGGATATTTAATACTGCAATAAAAGGCGCAATATAAATTAGCGCGGCTGTATCAGATATTTTGGGCGAGGCCCACTGACCTCGGCAAAGCTTCCATCAAGGACTGCCCTTTTTTCTCCAGTGCCATACACAGCTGTATACGCTCTTCTGTCTGTGCCAGGCTGCGTTGGTAACCGGGAGTGAGAGCGCCGTGTTGAGCAAACAACTGCTGTAATTCCTGCAAGCGTTTTGCATCACAGAAAACGCCAGCAAAAGCCGGGGTGCGGCGACGAATTTGGGCCGGAATTTTATCCACAACCTTGTCAAAGTTATCGCGCAGCCACTGCCAGTTTTGTTCTTGTACCTCAGGTTGGGCCAGGGAGTACTGAATCAATGTGAAGGTTTCACGGGGTCCCATTTCTTCGCTGAGGGCCAACTTTTGCACGACTTCTAATTGCGAGGGACTGTCACTACTGCCAATGGCACTGGCGCTGGCATTCTCGAAGCGCGGATCATCCAGCACGCCGCGTACTTTGATCAAGTGCGACAAAAAGTCATCACCAGCATCCTGTACGGCTACGGTTAACGCAGGACCATAGAGGTCGGAGTCCAGCGCTTCAGGGTCGCGGGTTGTTTTGTAACCGGTGAATGCAGTGGCTTTATCCACTAACTGCTTGCGCGTATCTGGATCGCCAGCGACCAATGCCATAAAGCCGAGCAGTTCACTGTGCAGCATTTGCTGATCGGGTTCAGCGCTGTTGGCACTGTTGTTTAGTAGCGGTAAATACAGGTTTTGAGCAAAGTTTAGGAATGCAGAGTGCTGCACTTCACCCAAGTAGCTCTCCCGATACTTGCGCAGGTAGTTTAGTGGCAAGGTGATGACCTGCCGTTTTTCTACTCTTGCAGATTGGCGTACAACTTCAAGTAACTGAGCTGCTGGCAGTTTTCCGGCCTCGAAGGCAGCAAAGGCGCTGTCGATAATGGACAGCTGTTCAGTGGGTGCGAATTCTGCAAAATGTTCGAGCAGGGCCTGCCACTGGGCTTCAGGCAAGTTCCAGCGATAATACCCGCTGCCCTGGGCGTTCGGCATTACCCAGCTCGGGCAGGTATTGACGGCAATATCCAGGGTTTCTTCTTTGCGGGTCAGTATCTGGCATTGCTGTTCACTGCCGGCACTGCTGAAGCAGAATGGGATGTTCCACTTTTGCCCGGTCTCTTCAATGGGAGAGCCCAGGGCTTTGTAGCGGCTTTGGCTTACATGCAGTTTTGCCTGGGACGGAGTTGTGCAATCCAGCAACAGCTCCAGCTGAGGTACACCCTTTTGCTCAACGAAACTGCGGAAAGCCTCTGTCAGTTCTGGAGTATTGGTCTCTTCGCCAATAACTTTGTAGAAGGATGGCGAGTCCGCTTCCCCATCACTAAAGGTTTCCAGGTAGCGCCCCAGGGCTGGGCGAAAACGCTCGGCTCCAAAATAGCTGTCCACCATATTGATCACACCGAGACTCTTTGAATAGGTGATGGAGTCATAGGCGTTACGGATATTGTTGTTGTCAGTCACCGGTTCGCGAATAGCGCGAGTACTAGCCAGGGAATCCAACTGCATAGCGCCAATGGCGTAAGTCGCGGCATTCAGGTCGTGGCCACCTTCCGGCTCCATAATACGCAGCACCAAAGGTTCTCCCCAGGTGGCAAACCCTTCTTTCAACCACAAGTCGTCCCACCAGGGCGGAGTTACCTGGTTGCCAAACCACATATGGGCGATTTCATGGGCATGTACCTCCACCAGGGCCAGGCGGGCACCGGGGGCGGGATTATCACCTACCAGAATGCGCTGTTCGCGATAGGTGATGGCGGCAGATAACTCGGTAGCACCACTGGGCCATTGGGGTGCTGCGATGATGTCGAGTTTCTTGAAGGGGTAAGGGCGTTGTAGTTGGTTCTCGAAGGTTTCCACCATTTCGGGGGTGATATCGAGGATATAATTCATATCGCCACCACGGCCCTGTCGGGCAAAACCACGTAGTGGAATAGGCTCTTTGCGATATTTACTCGGTGGTATGGCCGGGCGCTCGACGATATCGAAGGGCCCTACCGATAGAGACAGCAAGTAGGTGGACATGGGGGGCGTAGCAGCAAAAGTCACCTTCTCCATGCCTTCACCTGCGGCTTCACGTTTTAGCTCGGGCCCATTACTAATAGCGGCATAGCCTTCAGGTACAGTCAGGCTGACAGAGAAGGTCGCCTTGAGGCCTGGCTCGTCAAAGCCAGGCAGGTACTTGCGCGCCTGGATCGACTCGGACTTGGCCAGGACATAGGCGCTGCCCTGCTCCTCAACCTTAAACAAGCCCGCCAGGTTGCGATCAAAGTCGGCACTGTAGTCAATAAGCAGTGTGAACTCGCCGGCGGGTAACAGTTCGGCAAATTCGATAGCGGCCACACCGCTGTCTAGTACCTGGCGATATTGAGCTGCGACTTCGCGCCCATCAGTCAACTGTGCCTTAATCACACTTACACCGAGGTTATTGCCATGTAGCCAGATATGGTTGGCAGCCTTGGCCAGCTGGATATCGATAGCGACACTGCCGCTAAAGGAATCCTGGCGAGGGTCCAGGTTGAGGTCTAGCCGGTAGGCGGTGGGGCTCACTCCCTGTGGCAATTTGCCCTCTGGGGCATCACTCAAGTCCAAGGTTACAGCCGAGGTGCTGGTCTGCAGTTCGGGTTTTTGCGCGGCCTTTTCTTCTGGATTGCAGCCGGCTACAGACAGTAAAGTCGCGGCCAACAGGGCAAGTGGTATCTTCTTGTTCATAGGGAGAGGGTACTTTGCCTAAAAAGAGGCCATTGTAACGGTTTGGCGAAAAATACGCCTAGTCCTGAAGTGGTTTGATCAACCGCGAGAAGAAAGCCCGGCCGGGAGATCTGCCGGGCTTGTTGCGGGAGGGTTTCTTACAGGTGCGGAACTGTCAGGCTGGAAACCTTACTGCTGCTATAAGGCACTGTGATGGTGTAGTTGGTGTCTTCCGGTTTCTTATAGATAGGGCCCTGGGTATCAATGGCCATAACTACACGGTGGCCGGCAGGTACGTTATAGCTGGTAGTAAATAACTCAACTTCGATTTTTTGCTTCTTACCGGGCTGGTCGGTACGCACTGTAATTGGTGCATGGGTGATCAGGCGGCCAAGGCCAAAGAGGCTGACATCGTAGAGGTGTACGTTGAGTTGAACCTCTTCCTTACTGGGTTCAATCCACATTTCCAGCTTAGGAGCACCGCGGATTTGCAGGGTTTCTGATTGTCTTGGTGACTTGTACTCAATGGCATAGTAACCGTTGATCGCCATCATTGGCGCGTACACTGGGATACCAAAACCTTCGAGGGCATCGGAAATCAATGGGATACCGGTACCAGCAAAGGTATCCCAGCCCCCGTGGAATTCATTACTCCAGCTCCAGCCATCGTACTTGCCGCTCTCCATACTGCCACTGTTAAACATGGTGAAGCGTGGTTGCAGATACCAAGTGGTGCTCTCCTGGGTTACCGGATAGTCTTCATAGTGCTCCAGCTCATTACTGATGCGCACTGTCATATCCACTTTAGGCTCGCGGTTGATGCCGTTGTCTTCGCCTTTCAGGTGGTGATCGAACCAGCGGAAGCTGGTGGACCATATATGGCCATCGTTGCCAGAGAGGGTCTCGGTAATGGCGTGGGTGCCAGGATTCAGCATCAGCTTTTTGGGGCCCTCAAGCAGGGAGTAAAAGTCAGTCATGCTGTTGGGCTTAAACAGATAATCGGCAAAGTTATTAGATACCAGTACTGCAGTGCCGTTTTTGTTCAATTGATCGATGTAGCTGATAGCCGAACGTTTGGCACCGAACTCGATGACCTGCTCCAAATTTTGACCGCTTCGGAGGTCACCCCAGACCTGTTCCAGTTCAGCTTCTTTGTCGAAAGCAGTAGTAACAAGCAAGCTACCCCAAACCAGGTTAACGGTCTCATTGGGGTAGAGGGCTTCAACCACGTCGGCCCAACCGGACAGGGCAGCTACCGCATCAATCCGAGGGTCTTGTGCCGCGCTTAGCAGGGAAATGCCACCTCCATAGGAAATACCGGCCATTCCCAGCTTACCTACAGAATAATTGGATTCTAACCAGTCGATCAGAACACCAACATCGGCAATACTGTTCTCCCCGGCTACGTCTACCAGGCCGCCCGAGTGGCCAAAGCCACGAGTGGAGTAGCTCAATACCAGATAGCCATTCTCTGCGAGCTCTTTGGCCTGGAAATGATATTGGCGTTTCTCAAGGCCCCAGCTGTTGGTGAAGATGACGGTGGGGTAGCCCTCTGCAGGTGCTGGGGTTTCAGGCACAAACAAATTGGCATCGAGTACAGTTCCATCAAAAGAGGTAATATCCAGATCGGAAATATATTCGGGTGCCGACCAGGCATGGGCTGACATCAAGGCGCCGCCAAGCAGCGCCAGTAGTGGTGCAGTTTTCATTATGTTTCTCTCATCAAAGCAGATTAATTATTATTTTTTTGACCATTTTTTAGAAAATGGTCAACAGCGCAATATATAGAAGCTTGTCCTCTATTTGTATGCCAGAAGGGCCAAAATTGAGACGCTTGTCTCTTAGTTTGTCGTTATCCCCTCCAGTTTTTCTGCAACTTGACTACTGAATACCCTGTCCGGCAAGTCACAAAAAAATATGAAAGGTGATGTTTTGTGATCAAATTGTTCTTTTTTTAATCAATTAAAAGCGGTAGTGTATGGGCTTCACTATTTGACCATGGAGGGCTTCATTAACAACGACTGGTGGCCCGAACTATGGTTTCTCGCGCAGCTGTTTTCTTAGTACTTTGTTTCGGATTTGTACTGACCGCCAATGCTGCTCCCCGCTACCTGGGGGAGGAAATTTGGTATGAAGTGGATAGTGAAAATTTTCGAGTCATTACCGATGGTGATCCCAAAGCGGTAAAGACCCTGGTCGCTGACCTGGAACGCTATCGCGCAGTGGCTACAGAGCTTCTGGAGGTAGATCCAAATACCCCAAAACTCACCATTTATGCGGCGGGGGACAGGGATACTTATGCTGGATTGGTGGGTGCTGAACTAGCTGAAATGACTAATGGCCTGTTCGATACTTCCGCCGAAGGTAGCTATGCCCTGGTGAATCTGGATGGCCGCAGCATAAAGAAGCAACTTAAGGCCCGTGAATTCCTTTTCCACGAGTACACTCACTTCCTTTCCTATAACGGCAATACCATCCACTTCCCCTATTGGTACAGCGAGGGCTTTGCCGAGTTTATGGCAACCATGTCTTTCCCCAAGAAAGGCCGCTATGAGCTGGGTGAAATCCCGCAGGAACGCGCCCAAACCTTGATGTATGCAGGCCTGATGCCCCTGGATAGGCTCTTGCGTGCAACTGTTTATAACACCGATGCCGAGGAGAAAGCCGATGTGTATGCCAGCGGTTGGCTCTTGTCTCACTGGCTGATGATGGAGGGAGATAAGTCGGAAGAATTTAAGCAGTTCGTCAAAGCCTATAACGACGGCGCTGACCCGGTGAAATCACTGGAGAAGGCCCTGGGCATGTCGGTTGAAGAGCTTGAAAAAGCATATGTTGCCGCGTTCGATTCTGGTGAATATGAAGTGGTTAGTGGTGAAATCCCCGCGCACTTCAAAGAGGCCAAGCCTAAAGTCAAACGTCTGCCCAAGCGTGAATCCGTGAATATCCTGGCCGGGTTTATCGCCCAGTCTGGTTACAACCTGCAGGCCCTGGATGACCTTCTTTCCTATGCGTACCACGCCGGCATTTACAGCACCCAACTGGCCGCTATTAAAGCCAGTGCGGATCTGCGCATAGGGGATTTCCCCCAAGCCAGCCACTTACTCGCCAGTGTGCCTCGCAGCGATCGCCAGCAGCCCTGGTACTTGAGTGCGCACGCGTGGTTGACGGTTAACCAACAGGCTACGGTTCCAAACCATGCGCGTGACCTTCGCAGTCTGAAAAAATCCCGTGAGGAATTTAAATACCTGGTAGACAAAGAACCGGAAAATGCCTCCCATTGGTTCGGCCTGGCAATGGCTATGGAAATGCTGGGTTACCCCCGGGAAGAGTATCTGGAAAAGCTGGAGCAGGCCTATATTCGTGCACCTCGTGAGCTGCATATTGCCCAGTGGCTGGCTGAAGAGCTATACCAACAGAAAGATGCGGAGTACTTTGCGAAAGTGGCAAAACCGCTGATGTTCGAACTCCCTGATGAGGATGAGAACAAACAAATAAAAATGAGATTGGCGGAGCTACAGGGCAAACCTAAATCCATCTAATAAAAATAAGAGGCTCATCGAATAAGAGAGGGCTTGTCACTCCGTGTAAGAGACAACCTACATTCGCCAACGTATATTTGCCCGGCAATTGAGTTTGCCGGGCTTTTTTTTTGGGGGGGGATCTTTCACCTTAAGCTGGTACGATTTACCTAACAGCGGCCGCTCCAGATGGCGAAGCGCAAACTGCAGCGCGCAGGAAGCGTAGTACGATGCCTAATAAAAGCTAAAAGGTGCACTGTGCAAAGAAGATTGCTTTTTATTTTCCTTTTACTGATCTCACTATTTCTGCTTTTAGGTTGTGAGCAGCGACAGGCCTCTGTCGATGACACTGCCGACACTGATCTGGCAATTTCCCAACAGCCTGCGCCAAATCAGCGGCAAACACAGCTGGTAGAAGCTCCGGTTTTTGAAAACTATGTAGACCTGGGGGATATGCCTGCTTTGAAGGAGAGAGGCGTCCTGCGTCTGCTTGCGCCGAGGGGGCCCCAAGAGGGCTCGCTGCCGCGTATTGGGCTACCTATGAGTGAATGGAGGGAGTTAGCGGAAAAGTTTGCCCACAGTCGGGGCCTTCAACCTCAATGGGTGTATGTGGACAACTTCGCGCAACTGATTCCGGCACTTATTGAAGGTCGTGGCGATGTCATTGCCAGCAATTTTTCCCGAACGCAGGAGCGAAAGGCTGTGGTTTCCTTTACACGCCCCCTGCAGTTTGTCAGTGAGTTATTGGTAACCCGGCGGGATAATGGGTTACAACCCGTGCCGAATAGGCCATTACAGGTTGCTGTGAGGCGTGGCAGCGCCTTTGCTGAGACGTTGATTCATAGCGAGGATGCGCAGAACTATAAAGTTACCTATCTGGATGGCCCGGTAGAGCATGAAGAGCTGCTAACCGCCGTAGCCGAGGGGAGATATCAGGCGACTGTCATTGACAGCAACCAGGTTGATGCGTTTCTTCCAGCTTATCCACAACTGATCAGTAGTTCCAAGCTCAACTCTGAACGAGCTATCGCCTGGGCGGTGCGACGTGATTCTGTGGCCCTCCGTCGAGAACTGAATGAATTTTTTACGGCTGAATTGGTATTGGCCAGCCAGAAGAGGGAGCAGGCTCTGCGTGATTGGCAGGAGATCCTGGAGAGTGGAACCTTGAGAGTGCTCACTCGTAATCATCCCGCCTCTTACTTTATTTGGCGCGGTGAATTAATGGGGTTCGATTATGATTTACTGAAGAAATTTGCCCGTGATCATAAGCTGCGTCTCAGCATGATAGTGCCAGATCCGGATATGGACCTAGCTGATGCGCTACAGGCAGGAATGGGAGATATGATTGCAGCATCTCTTACAATTACCGAGGGTCGGCGTCAACAGGGGTTAGTATTTTCCCGACCAGTTATGGCAGTCAAGGAGTTGTTGGTGGCCGGTCCCCAAGGCGCAAGTGAAAATAACAACTTGACACTGGAGGAGTTGCTGGCCGGGCAGATAGTGGCGGTAAATCCGCAAACCAGTTATCACGATAGCCTGGTGAAATTACTGCAAAAACAGCATGCACAGGAGCTGCTACCTCTTCAGATAAAACGTATTGAAGGCGTTACAACGGAATTTCTCATTGATTCTGTGGCCAGCGGAGCTTTCCCCTACACTGTTGTCGATTCACATCTCGTGGCAATTGAAAGCACTTATCGTAACGATTTTAGAGTAGTCGGCGAACTTCCTGGTGATCGCGATATCGCTTGGGGTGTTCGTGCTAAGCAACCGGTGTTATTGGAGCATTTGAATACGTTCTTAGAAAAACATAATCGTGACCTGTTTTTCAATGTTACCTATAACAAGTATTTTAAAGAACAGAAGCGTATCCTTAAGCATCAGGGACAGCGCCTGCGCAGCACGGATGTATTATCGCCATTTGATCCTATAGTGCAAAAATATACTCAAAATACTGACCGCGACTGGCGAATGGTGGTCGCGCAAATGTATCAGGAAAGCCAATTTAATCCTCAGGCACGTTCATTTGCCGGGGCCCAGGGGTTGATGCAGGTACTTCCTCGCACAGCCCGCCAGCTGGGTATTGGTAATTTATATGATCCGGAAAATGGCATTCGAGCAGGTGTATCCTACCTGGATTGGCTGGATGATCGCTTCCCGCAAAACCTACCTCTCGACCAGAAAATATATTTCACCCTGGCTTCCTATAATGCGGGCCATGGTCATGTGAGAGATGCCAGAAATCTTGCCCAGAGGCTGGAACTGGACCCTAACCAGTGGTTTGGGCACGTTGAGGAGGCCATGCTACTTTTGTCTCAACCTGAGTATTATCGAAGCAGTCGATTTGGCTATGTGCGTGGTAGGGAGCCGGTAAATTATGTGCGGGAAATCAGGGACAGATATATTGGGTACCTAGGTGTTGAGCGTAACCAGCACTATATGGATACACAATAGCAGCCCATGACCTCCCCGCAGAACGGTTTATGCTATTGCTGCTACCGCTTCAATTTCTATTTTAAGGTCTGCATGCACCAGATTGGAAACCTCTACCAATGAGCAGGCGGGATAGTGACTGTCATAAAAAGAAAATAACTCCTCTCGGATTATACCTAATTTGTCTATCTCTTTTATAAAAATTGTAAGCTTAATTAGGTCTGACTTAGTAAGCCCTTCATAATCCAGAACTTTTTTTAATTGAGAGAGAATTTCTCGTATTTGCTCAGTTAAGTCTTCAGCCTGAGCGTCAGTGCCCATGGCCGTAAGGCCGGAGATATAAAGACTCTTTTCATGAATGACTGCATGAGTCATTGGGCCTTTTGGTTTTGGTAGGAAAGGGTAATCTCTTCTACTTAACATAGTTCTTCCTTCGGGATCTAGTGATTAAATCAGTTATTCTCTCCAGCTCAATTTTACCATGGAACCAAGTGTATCCTGTGGGCCTACTTTGGCGGCGCCGCCAATAATATAGAGGTTGTTACCTATAGTAGCGGCGCCATGACCATGACGTGTTTCATTGAGTTTCGCTTCTTTACCCCACTGATCGCTGAGTGGATCATAGATCCAAATAGCACTGGATACCGTACCTGTCTTCCAGTTGCCATTAGGGCCAAATGCCTCACCTCCGGTAACGACGATTTTTCCGTTAAGTGGCGTTGCAGTAAGACCAGCAAGTGCTTGTGGCAATGGCCTTATCTTTTCCCATTTGTCAAGATTGGAGTCATAAACTTCAAAATACGAAAGATTTTTAGCTTTTTTTGTGCTGTCGCCAACCTGCCGACCACCCACAACATAAATTCTGTTATTGAGACCTGCACCTGCTGCTGAGTTCCTATTGATACTTGGGGGTGCCGCTGTTTCCCAGTGTTTATTATCAACTAATAGATAGTGCTTTTTGCTGTCTCGGTTTTTGGATTCAGAATTGGGGGACTTTCCACCAATAACATGGATTTTCTCCAAGAGTGAGACATGCACACTTTCCGCTATTGGTACTGGAAGTGATGGTGCAGAGCTCCACTGCTCTTTTGCCTCGGATAGCCTCCAAACAGTCTTTTGGGGCTGCCAGGCGTTCCCTTTTTTTCCAGTGAATCCACCAATAGCGTATAGGTATTTTGAGTTACTGGCCATGCCGAGGTGGTGCCTCGGAGCGGGAAGTGATGGTCCAGTTCGCCATTTTTGCAGTTTAGGGGAAAAAATGTAGTTCTCCTCTGACGGAGAAAGGCCGAAAAAAGCGGGAGTGGTTGACGGAATAAAGCCACCGGCAACATAGATTTCATTATTGAAGACGGCGGGATAAATTTCTTGTATAGGCGTTTTCAGCCCGGGCATTTGACTTAAAAAAGGAATTGATTTCTCATTTGCTAATGAGTTGTCAACACTGATCCCAGCAAACACCAGAGGTGAAAATCCTGTGAGTTTCAAAAAATCTCTTCTGGAAATAGGCATAATTATTATTAATAGATAATGGTATTTATAATTTTTTACAGAAAAACAAGCTGTGTGGGTCTCTTTTATAGTTGGCAAACGGTGCACAAGGCTCAAAACCATACCGCTGGTAAAGTGCCACTGCGGGTGCAAATGCTGCGCCGCTTCCGGTTTCCAGCTTAACTTCTTTATAGCTCCGAAGCCTGGCTTCTTTAAGTATTTCTTCCAGTACTGCCTTGGCAACTCCAATACGCAGGAAGGACTGACTAGTTTTCATCGATTTTAACTCCCCTTGGAATTGTGCGATTTCCTTGAGGGCTCCACATCCGGCCAGAGTTCCATTGATACGTGCACTCCAGAAGGTAATGGTTGAATCCTGCAAGGCTTTTGGGTCCAATGCATGAACACTTTCAGCTGGGGAGTGCCTATACATTTCCTGTAGGTGAGAGTTCAAGAGCTTAGCAATAGCTCCATCAACAAGATTATCTTTTTCTACAAAAATTTTCATACCTGAAATCCTTTACCTTTTTCAGGGAGTGTACCGCTAGATATAAGCTGAGGACTAATTTTATATCAGTTCGATAATCCAATTGAATAAAAAAGGGCTCTGAGAGCCCTTAAAATAATTTTAGCTGGCAAGTTGTGTGATTAGGGTCAACCTTGCTACCGTTTTACTAAAGCCTGCCCCATTTTGATGCAACGCTCGCTGGTATAGCGATGATTTTTTAATGCCTTGACCAGCGTAGGTTTGAGCTGTTGTTTTTCCTTCAGAGTATCGCTAAGTTTTTGGGCGCCTTCTTTCGAGCACATAAGGGGGAGCATATATGCATAGATACTAATTAACTCTGAGGAATCTTCATTATTGATCTGATCTAAAGCTGAAAATATTCGTTCGCTATTAGTGTTGAAAAGCTCAATCTGTTCTGAGGTAAACAGAGATGAAGTGGCTGTACGAAGTTCGCTCAACTTGAACTTATCTCTATTTAGGATCAAATTATCTAACCATTTCTGTTTAACTGCCGGTGAGGGCCTAACGGCTTCAGCCGCTATAGCATTGAGCTTTGATCGGTCAGAGTTGTCTTGTTTCAACTCTCGGGCAATGGCTTTTTCATAGTCGGCAAAAAGATAACGGTTCTGCAAGCTTATTAATTCCCAGCGCATATCTGGATCTAGTTTTAAACCTTTAACGGAGAGCTCCCCCATTAACAACTGTTTGGCATTATCCAGTGCTGCATTAGAGCGGGCTACATTGGTAAAAGTATCAAACCAAACTTTCTGCTGGTCACTACTGCTGGCCGCTTTTTGAAGTTGTGTCCAGACAAAGTCTTCGATCGCCTGTTGTAGTTCGTTGCGGCGCTCTTTTCCGACCGGAATTTGGTTAAGGTAGCTGTAGACAAAACTTAAATAGCGGGCATTGAGCCGGATGGCATTAATATCCTGTTCCACTGCGCCATTGCTGATAATAAAGCTGATATATTCATCTAAAGGAAGTTTTGTATCATAAGTGCTATCAAACAGACTTTGCCACATCATAAGACGAGCAAAAGGCTGCTGGATAGCATTAATATGCTGAGCCATATTCTTCAGCGTTACCGAATCCAGATTTACTTTCACAAAAGCCCAGTCCCCCTCATTGGGGTAGAGAATTTGCGGGCAGGGCAGCCCTTTGGCATCTTCCACATTAGTTTTGGCACCACTATATAGTACTGGCAAGGTGGCGAAGCGCTTCATATTTTCGCCATCCATACGATAGAGGCCAAGTTGCGTACGCTGTTCTCGTAAGGTGGGATACTCTTGCGGTGCAGTCTGAGTGAGGGTCAAATGACTAATCTGGTTATTTTCACATTGAAAGCTGGCCTCGATGGTATTGAGACCAGCTTGGTAAAGCCATTGCTGTTGCCAGATATCTAAATTAACCCCGGAGGCTTTTCCCAGATGCCCCATGAAGTCGTCAAGTGTTGAGTTTTGGTGGGAGAGCTCTTTCAGGTAATTGCTGACCCCTTTACGGAACTCCTCTTTTCCCAGATAGTAGGGTAGCTGCTTCAACACCGAGCCACCTTTACCGTAGGTAATACCATCGAAGTTGGCAAAGGCTTCATCAGTATTCTTGACGGGCAGCTGGATAGCGTGGGTGGTGGGGCGTTGATCTGAGTGGTAGGCCCACTGTTTGGTACCCAGATAAAAATTCTCCCAGGCATTGGTAAACTCACTGTTCTCCGCCAGGGCCAGGTTAGCCATATAAGTGGCGAAACTCTCATTGAGCCATAGATCATCCCACCAGTTCATGGTTACCAGGTTGCCAAACCATTGGTGAGCCAGCTCATGGGCAATGACATTTGCCAGGCCCATACGCTGTGCCTGGGTTTTTTCCCCGCGTGAAACATAGGCGTCATTAAAAGTAACTGAACCTACGTTTTCCATGGCACCGGCGTTAAAGTCAGGAACAAGGATCTGGTCGTATTTTTTGAAAGGGTAATCTATTTCAAAATATGGCTGGAAGAACTCAAAGGATTGCTTGGTAAAAGTAAACCAATCTTCGATTTTAACATACTCTGCCAGGCTTTGGCGGGCCATCAGGCGTAGTGGTATGCCGGCAGCATCATCTTCCCAGATATGGTATGGGCCTGCATGAAGAGAAAAAATATAGGAGGAAAATTTTTGCGACTGAGGGAAAAACCAATGCTTCAGCTCTCCTTGCTCCTCTACTCGACTTTCCCTCTCCGCGCTGATAACTACCCAGTCTTTTGGAGCAGTAACATCCAGAGTGTAACGAGCTTTTAGATTTGGTTGATCGAAGTGTGGGAAAAGCCGGTTGGCATCATAGGGCTCAAAGTCAGTATACATATAGACTTTGCCATCTTTTGGATCTTCGAAGCGGTGTAGTCCGGAGCCATTATTGGAATAGGGGTGTTGATAGTTCACTGTAATTGCGTGCTGTCGATTTGGCAGGTGCAATATGGGAACGGTAATGAAGTGGCCGTTATATTCGAACGGAGTTTCTTTGCCATCAACTTTTACCGATTCGACTTTACCACCGGCAAAATCAATAGTGAGAGGCTGCTGTAAAGCTTTTTTGAACTGGATATCAGCGTGTACGGTACCAAAATAACTTTCACCAGTACCATCCAGGTTGACACTCAAGCGGTAATCAACCTCGACCACCTGTTGTTTACGTAATTTGGCATATTCTTCAGAGAGGCCCGATATATTGGCCCTGTGTACCGGCACATAAGTAGTTTCCTTCTGTGCTTGTAAAGTGCTGGATTCCTGGCCGCAGGCGGCCAGTATAGCTGTGCATAGCAGAGCAGCAGTGAGCTTGGGCGGCATCAGCTTACTGGTTTTGATCATTGTATTCTCACGTCTTACTTTTTGTTGCTTTTGTTTTACTAATAGTAGGTGTTCCGCTCATTCCAGCATGTGTGATATAGCTAGGGCCAAATTTTTTTTGGGAGCGCCAAATGTCATTGTACAAGGGGGGTAGTTATTACAGTTCCAGCAGCCAGGGTTGTGCGCTGAGGTGTCGGACTTGTGCGGTAGGCTGATGAGGAATAAGGTCAATGTTGAGAAAGGGCTATTTGCCATTGGCTACTTCGAGGATGGATTCTGCTAGGGCATTGACTAAACCATCGATTTCCTCGCTACTGGAAATGAAAGGCATTCCCAGTTGAATCGTGTCTCCTCCATAGCGGATATAGAAGCCCTTACTCCACATTTTCATCGCAATTCGAAAGGGGTGCAGTAGAGGCTCACCAGGAGCAGGTTGAATGGTTAGGCCCGCGGCCAGTCCGCAATTGCGGATATCATGGATCAGGGGGAGTCCTTTGAGCTGGTGAATATACTTCTCAAGCTCATAAGCAAGTTCGGCGGACCGTTTGAACAGGTCCTCCTGCTTGAGGATATTCAAAGTTGCCAGCGCAGAGGCACAGGCTACAGGGTGGCCTGAGTAAGTGTAACCATGGGGTAATTCAAGTTGATAGTCTGGCCCCGCTTTTTCCATAAATGTATCGTATATACCCTGCTGTACTGCGACGGCACCCATAGGAAAAGCGCCATTGGTAAGCTGTTTAGCGGTATTCAGAATATCCGGCACAACCCCGAAAAACTCGGCTCCAGTGGCTGTCCCCATTCTGCCAAAGGCGGTGATAACCTCATCAAAAATCAACAATATCTGGTGTTCGTTGCAGATATCGCGCAGGCGTTGCAAATAGCCCTCAGGGGGTGGAAGTACACCGGCCGAGCCGGCCATAGGCTCAACAATTACCGCTGCTATATTGCTGGCATCGTGCAGGGCAATTAAATCGAGTAACTCATCAGCTAAATGTGATCCCTGTTGTGGCTGTCCACGGCAAAAGCGGTTATCTGGCAAAAGGGTATGTGACAAATGGTCGGAATCGAGTGTGGGGCCAAACATTGCCCGATTGGCACCTATACCACCCACGCTGATTCCACCGAAATTAACCCCGTGATAGCCTTTTATCCGACCGATAAGCTTGGTTTTTGCCGCTAAGCCCCTTTTGCGCCAATAGGCGCGAGCAATTTTCAATGAAGTTTCTGCTGATTCTGAGCCCGAATTAGTAAAAAAAATACGGTTCAGGCCCACAGGCATAAATTGGGTGATTCGCTCAGCTAGTTGAAAAGATAAAGGGTGGCCAAACTGAAATGCAGGGGCATAGTCGAGAGTTTTTAGTTGGCGATTAATTGCCTCGGTAATCTCTGGACGATTGTGTCCAGCGCCACAAGTCCAAAGCCCCGAGAGCCCATCAAAGATTGGACGACCATCGGCACTGGTGAAGTAACAGCCCTCAGCAGCAATGATTATTCGGGGATCCCGTTTAAATTGACGGTTGCCTGTGTAGGGCATCCAATGGGAATCGAGTTGTGTCTGGGTTAGCCCTGCGAGTTTGTCGTTCATTTTTATTTTCCGACTTCTGCTCTATTAAATTAATTCTGGACCAAATTTTCTATTTAATAAATTGCCTGAAACTAACTTTAGTTTCATAAGCGGGCGCTATTAAGAAAGGTTTGGAGTATGGGCGTGGTGGGGTAGGGCTTGATTGCCGCTGGGAGGCACTACTGGGAGGTTAGGGGGGCAGGTGTTGCAGGGAAGTAAAAGATCCGGGGGCTCGGCCCCCGGTCTTGGCCGTGGTTAAACGGCGGTGGCAATCCGGTCTACATAGGGCGCCAGTTCTGGTTTGTTCTCCAGGATTTCTTCCCTGGAGAGGCCGTCAATTTCATGTGGGAAAACCAGCCACTCTTCAGTTTTGTGGATAAAGTAGTCTGGCACACGTTTAGCCTTATTGTTTTTAGGCTTGTAGTAAGGTGTGGCAATTCGAATTTCCGGTGTATTCTTTTTACAGGCCGCACGCAGATCTTCGATAGTTTGCTCAATACTCAGGCCAGAATCGTGCACATCGTCCACGATTAATAGGGAGTCGTGTGACTCAAGGCGCTTGATCAGATAGTTTAAGCCATGAACGCGAACCTTCTTGTCACGCTCGCCGATGCCGAGGTAGGACGAAGTCCGGATTGCGATATGGTCTGCATCCACACCCATCACGTGCAGCAATTCCTGTACTGCGATACCAACCGGAGCGCCACCACGCCATACACCGACAATATAATTAGGGCGAAAGCCGCTTTGATAGATCTGTTCCGCAAGCGCGTAGGAATCCGTTAAGAGTTGCTGTGCGCTGATAAAGTGCTTTTTCATCTATGTACCCCTCAGAAAAAGGCGAACTTGGCAACAAAGAGTGCCGCTAACACGTAGACACTGATACTGACGTCTTTACTGCGCCCACTCAGTGTTTTAATGACTGCGTAGGCGATAAAGCCCAATGCAATACCGTGGGCGATAGAGAAAGACAGCGGCATCATAACCGCAGCAATCACTGCTGGGGCGGCTTCAGTGATGTCATCCCAATCGATAGAAGACAGGCCGGAAGTCATCAGGACACCAACGTACAGCAGAGCCCCGGCGGTTGCATAAGCGGGAATCATGCCGATCAGTGGTGAGAAGAAGGTTGCCAGCAAAAACAGTACGGCACAAACCACAGCGGTTAGACCGGTGCGTCCACCAGCAGTGATACCAGCGGTACTCTCCACATAACAAGTGGTGGTTGAGGAGCCTAAAACAGAGCCGACCACAGAGGCGGAGCTGTCGGCCATCAGGGCTTTGCCCATACCCGGAAGTTTACCGTTTTTGTCCAACAGCTTGGCCCGGTCAGAAACACTCAGAAGGGTGCCTGCGGTATCAAACAAGTCTACAAACAGGAAAGCGAAAATTACGCTGATCATGCCAACTTCGAAGGCACCGGCAATATCCAGTTCGAGGTAGGTGGGTGCCAGGCTCGGCGGCGCGGATACCAGGCCAGTGAACTCAACCTTGCCGATTGCCAGCGCAATAATTGTTACGGCGAGAATACCGATCATCACGGAGCCGAGCATACGGCGGTAAGAGAGGGCCACGATAATAAAGAAGCCCAGAGCTGCGAGCATGGCTTCAATAGATTTGAGATCCCCGAGTGTTACCAGAGTAGCCGGGCTCGCAACAACAATACCTGCGCTTTTCAAAGCGATAATGGCCAGGAACAGGCCAATGCCGGCGGCAAGTGACTGCCGTAGGGAAAGAGGAATACTGTCAATAATCCATTCCCGCAACTTAAAGATACTGAGTAGCAGGAATACCACCCCTGATATAAACACTGCACCCAGGGCCACCTGCCAGCTGTAACCCATCTCGCCGACTACTACGTAGGCGAAGAAGGCGTTTAGTCCCATTCCAGGTGCCAGGGCAATTGGATAGTTAGCGTAAAGTCCCATAATCAGGCAACCAATCGCTGCGGCCAGGCAGGTCGCCATAAATACGGCGCCTTTATCCATGCCGGCAGCCGCCAGGATATTGGGGTTTACAAAAATGATGTAAGCCATGGTTAGGAATGTGGTAACGCCGGCAATCACTTCCCGACGAACATTCGTTTGGCGCTCGGACAGCTTAAACAGCTTTTCCAGCAGAGGGGCCTGGGAGATGCCAGGCCCTGTGGTCGCCGATGTTTGGATATCAGTGGGTTTCATATCAGAAGTGGTACTTTACTAACAGGTTTACGTTACGCTCATTGGAATCAACCCCGAAGGAACCATCTTTGATTCCAAACTTGTCATTCCAATGTACATATTCGATACCGGCATATAGGGCTTTAGGCTCGCCCCAATTGGCACCTACATCCCACTTCAGCTGGGAAGTAAAGTTCATGCTGGGGTGTGCATCCTCAGAAGCACTGGTCCAATCAATAAAGCCGTCATACACGAAGCTGGCATCCCCCAGGCTAAACGGCATGGCCCAAACGAGGGTCAGCTGTTCGTTGCTGGCTTTGTCGTCGTTGTCGCGGCGATATGCATTCACTTGCACAAAGGAGAATCCTGGAACTGCCACATCGAAACCAAGGCCCACAAGGGTATTGGTGAAATGCGGGCCGGTAGCAGTGAGGCCGTCCGGGTCATCCATATTGCCCAGTTCAACGGTGGAAGCTACTAGTACGTCGGTCACAGGTCCCCAGGCCAGCTCACGTCCACTGAGCTTCCCCAGGCTTAGGCGGGGTGAAATTTCAGCGTAAAGTTCATTGGAACCTTCTTCTGAGTCCAGGTAGTCGGCAAAGATAAATAGATCGCCCCAACTATGGCCGCTGGCGTGCTCAAAAGTTACTACGGAACGCTCGGAATCATCCGTCGAAAGGCTGTAGTTCACTTCATAGTCGCGGCCATACAGCAGGCTCAGACTGTTGTCGCTCCAGGTCATTTCAGCTTGGGCAGCTACAGACAACAGGCCGGTGGCCATTAGTAGCAGGGGCTTGGTTGGTTTCATTCTATTACCTCTGTTACGGCGACAGGCGGAAACCGCACTGGCGGCCGACATTCCGGTCGGCGGAGTTGGTTAAAAAATAGTCGCGGAATGTACCAGAATTTACCGACTGTTTTCCAGTATTTTTTTTGCAGCAATTGCGGCTTTAAAACAGAGGGAAAGCAAACCTGTACCAAAGAAATCCGTAATAGAAAAATAAAGTTATCTTTTACTGTTCTCACATACGAGGAGTGGAAAAAAGGTCTAGTGAGGAGTTGGTCTGATTACCAGGGTAGTTAGGTTCGCGGTGATTAATTCAGGTCTTGACCAGCTGGTTTCAATAGTAAAGGTTTATAGAGTAAAAGCACCAAGTTGGTGCACTTATGAATAGTTTCTTTATATAAAGGAAGGAGGGGGGATTTTTGGCCGAGATTCTATAGAAGTCCCCATCAATTAAGGGCTGCCCTTCTGAAATATAAATATTGGTGGGGAGATTGACTTAGAGTTCTTTAGTGAAGACTTTATCGGTTATTCCTCGAAACACTTGTGTTACAGTGCACCCCTCATTTAGGAGGATTTTTCAAAGCTTGCTTATTGGCTGTGACCTAGATTTAGTTGTCGGTGATTTTTTGATCATAGGTGGTCTCTGCGCTTACCACTCCTTATAAATAGATGCGTATTTGCAGACGTAAAGAGTGGTTGAAAGCTCTGATTATCCTCCCAGGTGAAAGTAGCTATCGTTGTACTTCGCCTGGTCAAATAAATAAAAAAATGGGGTCAATTGGCTCCGAGTGTGTATATCGGTTGCTCAAGTAATCTAATCATTTTGACATTGGCTTATGACTATATGGTGTCAACTTGTTAGGTAGTAAGGGGCGATCAGTAGTGGGAGGCTATATGAAATCCAATTGTCTGCATCTTGCAATTCCTGCAGGAGATCTGGAGACGGCAAAGAAGTTTTACTGTGATGTTCTGGGGTGTAAAACTGGCAATAGTGAAGAGGGGCGCTGGGTAGATATCGACTTTTGGGGTAATGAACTAACCCTTCACCAAAGCGAAGAAAAATTGCCGAATGTGCGCCACAAAGTGGATATGGGCGAAGTTGCAGTGCCTCACTTTGGCATTCATCTACCAGATGATGAATTCCAAGCCTTAAAAGGTCGTATCGAGGCCGCCGGCCTCGAATATCTGGATAAGCCCTATCGCCGTTTTGTCGGTAATGAATATGAGCAGGAAACCTTCTTTATCGAAGATCCAAACGGAAATGTTTTGGAGATGAAGACTATGGTGAATCCGGAGCTGATGTTTAAATAGAGTTCAGCTTGCTCTCAAAGTATAGAGCTAAACCAGCTCGATAAAATTAACTGTCGGGCTGGTTAAAAAATTCTCTTTCTGGCAGATTGCCAATCTTTATACATTCTCCTACTTCTCAAGTTCATAGCCAACTTGTATTTCTTCAAAGGGAGCCTTGAAGTGATCTTCATTAGGTTGTCTAGCGAATAACTATAAGGTAGTGGTCTGGGTTTGATTCGTTCATCTATAGCAGTAAACCAACTTAATATATCTTATCCACTAATAAGGGGCTGACTTTCAAAATAAAACTAATCTATTCCACCTTGATGAATGCACTGGCTATTTAATGGCGTTAAGTAAGACGGCCACTTATATTGTGTAAGATCAAATGGATTTTCTTTAATACCTTAGTGTAATTCTTGCAGCTGAGCTAAGTCGAAATACCGGTATGTCTCTTCAACCAAGATCTTAGTGTTAAAAAGACTATTATTGATAGGTAAGTCATCCATTGTATGAACATCAATAATAAAACTAAAATACCCACACTTTAAAAGTGACAGTGGTAAACCATTAAAACCCCAACGATTTGAATATAACCTCAAAAAATTAATTCCTGAGAAAAGTTCTCGTTTCCCATTCTTTATAGGCTTCTCAATTGAGCGAAAATTGGAAATGTCAAAAATATTCTGCGAATCAGGTTCAGCTTCCCCTCTTCTCCATAGAAGAATAAGGATCTTGGCTTGGAGGGGCCATAAAGGCTAGCCGGCAGCCGGAGAGATCTTTTTCAATTCCCCTTGTCTTGAGGAAACTTGGTCCCGTTGGATTTCTTGGTGACACTCGGTGATCTTAAGTTTACTATTGTGGCGAATAGCTAGTGGTAATTGTCATAGATTATCCCAGTGTTGACTATGTGGTATAAATAAAATATAAAAACTATAAAGCTGTAGTCGTAATTCAATCAGCTTGTTTTGGGTATATTTATCTATATTCTTTTATTCTTCACCAATTAAAATTTTTTGGATTTCTTTCGGGGGTATTCGAGAGGATATCTGTATTTCCTCTTCGGCTGGATAGCTATTTGGCATTAATTTTGGTTGAATGCGATCCTCAAGAAATTTTGTAACCTCTTCGATTGACGCTTTGTGATCATCTTCACTATTTTTTTTACTGTCTATAAACTCTAGGTCACTCCAACTCTGAAGGACATGCTTTGCATTATCAATTTGTTTGCTGGTGCAAGTTAAGATGGGTTTCTCATTAGCATCCAAAAGAGACTGAGTGCGTTTGTATTTCTGTTTATGGTTGGATGTTAGCTCTATTTCAAAAGTGTTCATGATTTCTTGTGTCAGTCTCAAGTAATTTTCTCTTTGTACACTTTGATTTATACGATAAGCATTTCCAGCGTTCGTGGAAGATCTGTTAATATAGAATTGACAGCTAAGCAAGTGCTTTTCTGTAATGGGAGTACTCCAGTTAATCAATTCCAAGTCATCTTTTAGGGGTTGGCTCTCGAAATAAAGCCAATCGCTGCCCCCCTGGTTAACCCATTGAAAGTTGATAGGACCTAAAAAAGATGGCCATCTAGACGGAGTCAGATCAAAAGGGGTGGATTTTCTTCCTTTGTGTAAATTTTGTAGAAAAGTAAGATCAAAAATTCTGAATGTTTCTTGGGCCAATACTCTATTGTGGAATAAAGTTTCATTAACGGGTAAATCTTTTATTAAATTAACATTTATAAAAAAACTGACATCTCCACGCTGTCCCTGAATAATGGGTAAGCCATTGAAGCCCCATCTATTTGAATAAATACACAGAGTTTGTACTTCAGAAAAATACCTTAACTCACCAGATTTCAACCTCCATTCTAGGGGTTTGAATTTTGATAAGTCATTGATGTCAATGATATTAGGTTCTGACTCCCAGATTCCCATTGAGGAATAGGGGTCAGAATGCGGAGGTGCCAAAAAAGAGGTTTTACAGCCTGACAGTTCTTTTTGAATTTTCCTGGCCTTTTGAAAGTCAGGCCCTTTAGGGTATTTACTTCTATTGTACAGCATTTTTTATATGCCTATTTTTTAGAAAAGAGCTTTTGTGCCAATTGTTTGGAAGGTTCGGCTGCACTTTTATGATAGCCTTCATTAAGGCTCGGTATACTGGATAAAATTGTTTGTGCTGCACTGAGGCCGAGTAAGCCTACTATAGTTTGTGCCATAGTAAAGGATATTCCAAATTTGGTCGATAGGGTAGTTACTATCGTCCATGCACCGGTACCCGTAAGCACTGCTTTTTTACCAGCTTTATATAGTTTTCTCCCATGGTGCAGAGTATCAACAGCCTGGCCTGGACGATTCTCTTTCTCTGTATGTTTAAAAAGGGTATTTGCAGATATGGCTAAATCTGCCGTACCAAGGTTCTTGCCTCCTATTAACTGGGCAATTCCCGGTGTAGATTTATTCCATGTTGCATCATCTGTATTCATGCCAATTTTACGGCGAACTACATCCGCAGCATATTGGCTGGATGTGTGGTCACTAAGAAATACCTTCTGTTTTCCAGCAAGATCTACTTGTCTCTGAGCCAGTAACTTCATTGCCTCAGTAAGAACTTTAGAGCCCCCTCTATGGCTGGTCCACTCAACATGATAATTTTTATCATGCGCTTCTTTCATATGGTTGGCTAATATTCGTGCAGCCTCTAGATCTTCCCTGGTGATACTTTTTCCTAAGTTTCTTACGCATCGCCATCCAGATTTAAGCGCACCTTTTTGTGGTACATAAAATAGAAGATAACCATTTTCTTTCAACTTATTTAGGTTATTAGTATCTCCACGGCTTATATGTGATGGCAAAATGTTGATTGCGTGATCCAAGTCCCTGCTATAGCCGTTGATTCCGATTTTAAAAGGAGATTCTTTTGATCCAGATACTTTAGATGATTTTTCCAATATGTACTCAGGGGCATCTTTAGATATCCATCTATCAACTGAAGATGAAAAATTTGCATTCCACAAAGCAGCTCGGTTTCTGCTTTCTGATTGATCTCCGGTAAGTCTAATATCTATAATTACCACATCAGTTTGTGGGCCACCATAATAATTATTTAGCTCATATTCTATTTCAAAGCCTGCCCCTATAACGCAGCGACGTGTAGAGCTACCCTCTTTAAGAAAAGAGTTAACTGGAGCCACGCCACCGCGAAGACTATTAACTGCGCTGGTAATTGCTAGAGCATGATATCCCTCGCTGCTTGGTATAGAGCTAAGCTCTTTGTACCCTTCTAACAGTCCATGTAGTTGACCATTAGCCATAATTGAGCGGCCAGTACCCGACTGTCCAAATGGTTGTAGTCCCATGCTGCTGGCAGATTCGGGAAGAGTACTCATCGATGATTCCTTATCAATGTCATTGTGTTTTAAAAGCTATTTTATAAAGAGTGATTGCATAAATTTATCTAAAAAAATACTAAAAAGGTATTTGTTATTTTGCGCCTCTATTCAAAAATATTTGAAATTCAGGTTGGACGCTCATACGCAAAAAAATTCTCTGTGTATCTATGCGGGATAAAAAAATAGTGCCAGAGTGGAATTAGTTTAGAGTGCGGATGAATAGTATCCTCGTACAAGTTACAGGTGGTGGGAATGTAATTACATGTAATAAGTCATTGGTGATATCGTGATACATTTCACACATGTAAGGTATGGCGATTAGATTTTTTATAGGGAGCTAACTGATCTAAATGTACTAATTAAATTAAAGTGACAGCCTTGCTTAAGAATAGAGCTTTCTTAGAAAGCTAATTGCCTGTTTCTGAATATCATTTTTCTCCTGATTCGTCATTTTATCCAATGTGCTGAGCATCATTGCCATTCTTGGATTGCCATTAAGGTATTTCTTTTTTTTAAGTAGAAAGTACCAATAAAGGCTATTGAATGGACATGCATCATCTCCTACTCTTTCCTTAACCTTATATCGGCAATCTTTGCAGTAATTGCTCATTTTATTAATATAAGAACCGCTACTTACATAGGGCTTTGTTGCTAATAGGCCTCCATCCGCATACTGGCTCATCCCCCTAGTATTCGGCATTTCCACCCATTCAATAGCATCGATATAGACTCCCAGATACCAGGCTTCTACCTGGTTTGGATCTGTTTGGGTTAGTAACGCAAAGTTACCGGTGATCATCAGACGTTGAATATGATGGGCATAAGCATTTTGAAGGCTGTTGCTTATAGTTTGATGAAGACAGTTCATATCCGTGTTCGCATCCCAGTAGAAGGCAGGAAGTGGACTGGAGTTATTTAGTTTGTTTTCCTTACTATAATCAGGCATTTCTCTCCAATAGATTCCCCTCATATATTCCCGCCACCCAAGTACTTGGCGAACAAACCCTTCTACTTGGCTGATATGAATAGATTTTTTATTAGATCTCCAGTGGGAAATTACTGCTTCAATAACTTCTGAAGGGCTTAACATCTTGGTGTTGAGAGAAAAACTCAAGCGGCTATGAAACAAGTAAACTTCATTTGGGTCCATTGCGTCCTGATAATCGCCAAAATAGGGTAATAAATATTTACAAAAATGCCGAAGCATTTTTTGGCTTTCTATTCGATTACTTGGCCATGGAAAGTTTATTGGGTCAATACTTCCTATGGTTTTAATTCCAGATTTATTTATTCTCCTCAGTGTTTTTTTTACATCTTTTCTAATTTGGCATTGTTTAGGAATTGTAATCTCGCCTTTCCATTTCTTTCGATTACTTTGATCATAATTCCATTTCCCCCCTTCAGGTTCTCCTGTGTTTTTTATCAAAATATTATGCTTTCTGCGCATGTAATGATAAAAATTCTCCATTAGAAGAGTTTTTTTTCCATCAAAGAAATCACCTAACTCTGTTCTTTTGGTGAGAAAGTGTTCACTATCATATGTCTCAGATTCAATATGTATTTCTTTACATAGAATCTCTAGTTGTTTATCAAGGCGATATTCATCTGGTAATTGATACTCAAATTTATTGATGTCATATTTTTTTATTATCTGTTTTATATTTTTAGAAAGATCTTGCTGATTCTCTCTATCTTGTAATTGATAATATAAAATTTCTTTGTTGCGTGATTTTAGCCATTCAGCGAAATTCTGCATAGCTTCAAAAAAAGCGACTACCTTCTGAATATGGTGAGCGGCGTAGTCTGTCTCCTGGCGCATTTCGGCCATGAAGTATATGATTTTCTGATTCTTTTCTCTGTACCATGAGTGTTTATAATTCAGCTGGTCCCCAAGGATCAAGCGAAGCGTATTCAAAATTAGTGTTCTCTTTTGCTGGGTAATTAATGGGGTTTCTCTTAGTCCAGTATAAGTTGACTGTCGATACCTATAGCATCAATAAAATTTAAATCGTGTGAGACCAATAAAATCGTGCCAGGAAACTCTGCAATGGCATCTGTTAATAGCTGGCGGGAACGCCAGATGCAAGTGATTATCCGGTTCATCCAGTAGTAGCGTGGTGGTAATGCCTCGTGTAGCTGCAATTAACGCCACTTTGAGTTGCTCACCTCCACTTAGGCACTTCAGGGGGCGCAGAGGCGTATTTCTTCTTATTTGCAGGCTTCCAAGTATGGTACGCCATTCAGGTTCCTTTTTACCTGGATAGAAATTGGATAGATTGTCTAAGGCGGATAATTCTTTGTCGAGAATGCTGAAATCCTGATCTAAATAGCAAAAACTATCATGATTTCTGTAAACACCACCTCGCGCTTTTAGCTGACCAGTGATGACCTTTAATAATGTAGATTTCCCGCTTCCATATATTCCGGAACTCCTGCAACGGTCTTCTCTGCGTGGAGTCAAAGATATGGGCCTCTTATAAGAGCCATAAGGGAGTTGTAAATCTTCGATATGTAATTGTATCGTCTTTCTAGAATTCCAATTAATGAGAGTTAGTTTCGGTAGTCTTAATCTTTGTGAATCAATTGTAGATGTTTTTTATCCCATCTCGCTTTGCTTCTAACAGTAATTGGCGTTGCTCCAGATTACGCTTTAATTTCCCAGGGCCTTTTTCTGCACGATCCTTCTGTGCATCCATAAGACTCATACTCTGAGGTTTCCTTTTGTTTTTACCCTGCTGTTGCCTAATGACATATTTATTAATATTTTGCTGTCTAACTTTATTTAATTGGTCTAACACTTTTCGATTACCCTCTGTTTTTTGAAGTAGAGCAGTTTCTTCCACTTCTTTTTATTGTATATAAGTGCTGCATTCATCTCCATAAAATCTTAGGCTGTTAATATTCCTCCTATATGCTTGATTATTTTTTCTCGTAACCATTTACATCCATTCTCATCAAGGTGATTGCTAGGTTCATCTATAAGCAGGAAGTTATTTGAAAGTGAAAATGCATGGGAAAGGAGTAATCTGGCTCTCTGTCCACCGCTCAATTTTTTTAAGGAAGTATCTAATGGAGCAATAATATTTGCCTCTTCTAGCTGGTGCTGCCAAGTAAGAGGTAGGTGCCAATAGTCTGCTAAAGATATCAGATCATTTTCTGATTTATGCCCCCGTTCTAACCTTAAAAAATATCGTACAGCTTTCCTTGTTCGAGACAATCGACGATCTTTAATTCAGGATGATCATTAGGTTATTGTACCATGTGGTAGGGCCTTCTCCAGGATACCCTATCGCTATCAGCTGAGGTTTGCCCGCAGAGTATTTTTAGAAGTGGATTTACCATAACCATTGGCGCAACTAGACCGATCATACCGGGAGGTCATTCCAAATTCATTTTTTGGAAAAGAGATGTATCTCCAAATGCTAGAGAAAGGTTTTCAATAGTACAAATAGCTATCATATGCCCTCCGATGATCGAATTGGGCAGCGTATTTCTACTTTCAGGGAAGATATATTCTTGTCGAAATTACGCCACCTGCATAGGATTAATCACCTGCATAGGATTAAAAGGGACCGCAATAGAGTGCGGGTTTAATTCATCGGCGTAAATGGCTCCAATCGAAGTATAAGATATGGAGATTCAGGACGTGGATACTTATTTTAACCATATACCCTAATGAATCATCGAAGATGATTCAAGAACTTTTTTCCAGAGGGGAATACATTGTTGCTTATTCTTCGGGCTTAAACAGTTAGCCTGGTAGTGAGTTGCCGGTTATACAAAAGATATTTTTACCGCTGCAGTCATTTTATAATTTATATGTGAGTAACTATTTGAAAAAGGGATTAATTTTCAGTTGGTCCTACAATACGATGGTCGCTCGGGATGGATTATAAAAATAAACTTTTTAATTTGTCCAAGTAGTCATTTGTGGAGCGCCTTATGAGCAGAATACCATTGGCTTCAGTACAGGACTTCGACAATAAAACTCAAGAGTTATTGCAGGGTTTACCACCTGTCAATATCGCATTAATGCTAGCTAGGACTGGAATTGCACCCGAAATATATTCGGTAGTTTCTGCGTTATTTAGTGATGATTATTTGCCGGATGATGATCGGGAAATTATTCTTTATCGTATTTGTAAGGATAATGATTCTCAGTATGAAATAAATTTTCATCGAAAGACCGCTGCACTCCCTCAAGAAATTGTTGATATAGTGCTTTCTGATGATTTAGGCCCTCTGGAAACCTGGCACCAGGTGCTTTGCAAGGCCTGTGATGAAATAACCAATAACGCAAAAATGTCTGAAGATTCAGTGAAGGCCTTTGTGGATCATTATGGAACCTATGACATGGCATGCAGGGCAATCTTTCTGTTAAGTTGGTTCAATATGCTGACCAGGTATTCTGACTCAACCGGTGTCCCGTTTGAGAATGATGAAGTTCTCAAATCCATTGTCTCCCCAGTTAAAATGGGGAGACATTGATAGTTTTCTTATTTTTTAGGCTGAGTAGATAAGTTGTAACTAACTTTATTTCGGAGCTAAATGATCTTGATTATAGACCCAGGCAATTTTCCGATCGATAAAACAAACTGGTGCGGTGTAAACCTGTTGTCGTGGGTTTAATCCCCTCAAAGTGAAGAACTTTAAATCCAGCAGATTTTCCAAGATCAATAGCTGGAGAATATTTACTGCGGGATGAATCATCCAGCAATATGACCCCGTCACCGGTTAAGCGAGATAAACTTTGTTTAAAGCAGTTTACCCGGTCACGTCCATCCACTACCACAAGCTGGAAATTCTGTTCAAATTTGTTGATTGACCGGCAATACTCTCCATCTTCATCCGCCTCTTGCAAAATGACTTTGGCATTATCTGGTAATTGCTTAGCCATTGTTTCAAACCACTTGGGATTGTCTTCCACACTTTGTATTGAAGATACCCGCTCGGCATAAAATCGGGTTGAAAAACCACTTCCAAACTCAAATACATTGATATCTTTACTTAGGCGCTCTTTGAGAAAGTGAATTACAGGATAATTCATCCATGGAAGAGCATTGCCATCTACATCACAAGGGTAGCCACGCTTAAATGATTCAAGCCAACCGGTAACGCGAAGGTAGGAGGACTTGCGAAAAATCGCCCTCCGGGCGGCGATAAATCGCCAGAAAGGATTTGTCATAAATCTCGAATCCTAGGGTTATTTTTATCACGTTAAATTATGCCCAAGCAGTACCATAAATACAATTGAGAGGGTAGAGCGCATTATTAGGTGTGATCGGAAGAATCTGTTTTTTGTGAGCCTGATTCTTAGATCCAGTGATTGTTGAGCTGATTAACAAATCGACACTGAAAATAGTTAATAACTTGTACTTCCTTTCATAAAATGATGATTAAGAGCTAGTTTGCACTAGCTAGCCTGTAAGCCCTTTATTTCTATGAGTCATAGCTTGTCCATATTGAGAACTGCTAAAGACGACCAGTTATTCCTGAGTCTTTAGCAAGAAGTGCTTTGAGCACAGATTTGCTTTACTTCGTCCTGGGTGAATCCCAAAGACAATAATATACCTTTGCTGTGCTCACCAAGATCTGCGCCTGCTATATGTTGTTGACTTTTTTCATTGCCAAAATGAAAAGGGGTATTTATTTGCTTGACCCTGTTTCCGTTAGCTGTTAATGCCACACTTAGCATTTTGCGTTCTTGCATTAGAGAACTTTCAGCGGCTTCATTGAAGCTGAGCACGGGTTCTACACAGGCGTCGCTTTTTTCAAAAACACGTATCCATTCTATAAGCTCACGCTGGATAATGATGTTGGCAATATCTTGTTTAAGTTGATTTTGTTGAGTTTCATCAAATATACGGTCTTCCCACTCTGGATGACCTATGCCTACAAAAAATGCCTCAGCAAATTGCGGTTCCAGGCTACCCACGGCCAGGTGACGATCATCCGCAGTTTGATAATAATCATAGAAGCTACCACCATTAAGAAGTTCCATTTCCAGCTTCGGATCACAACTTTCAGTCAGGGCATTAGCTCCGCTAATGGCATTTAGGGCAAATGCGCAGTCGGTCATGCTGATATCAATATATGTCCCGCTATTGGTTTGCTGACGCTTATATACAGCGGCCAGAATCGCCATTACCGCGTGGTGCGAACCACCAGCAATATCGGCAATTTGCATACCACTTAGGCTGGGGCCGCTTTTACTCCTGCCTGAATAGCTGGCTAGGCCGCAGCGAGCCAGGTAATTGATATCGTGACCGGCGCGCTGTTTCAGTGGGCCTGTTTGCCCGTATCCGGTGATTGAGCAATAAATGATATCTGGGCGGATGATTTGAAGGGACTCATATCCAAATCCAAGCCTATCCATAACACCGGGTCGAAATTGCTCAATGACAATATCGTATTTCCCAAGTAAACGGCGAATAACCTCCCTTGCTTCCGGTTTTTTTAGATCAAGTGCCAGGGATTTTTTATTACGATTGATTGTAGCGTGCGCCGCTGAAAGGGGATGCTTAGTATCAACCATGGGTGGGAAGCTGCGCAACATATCTGGACGCGTTGGGGACTCGACCCGTAAAACATCAGCCCCCATATCGGCCAATAACATAGTGGCATAGGGACCCGGTAAAAGGGTGGAGAAATCAAGTATCTTGAGGCCTTGCAGGGGGGCATTCTGATCTTTCATAGCATCGCAAGCCTGTTTTATCTTTATATGATTATGTGAATAATCTGGTCTCGTGGTAGTTCGAGATCAGAAGTTATTAGCGATAGTGCATTGTACTGTGAGAGGACTAGCCGATAAGCAGGCAGCTAATCGGCTACTGGTGATCAGGTATCGCGAAGGAGTTCGCGTGAAATAATCAGTTTCATGATCTCATTGGTACCTGCATAAATACGCTGGACACGAGCATCCGCCCAGGCACGGGCAATGGGGTACTCCCACATATAGCCGAAACCGCCATGTAACTGAACGCATTCATCAAGTAATTTACACTGAAAATCAGTACTGAGTAATTTTGCTTTGGCGGCGGTAGCGACATCGAGCCTTTTCTCATAATGTAGCTCCAAACAGCGGTCTACAAAAACACGCAGTGCAGTGAGTTCACTGTCGAGTTCAGCTAATTTAAATTGTGTATTCTGGAAAGCCGAGATAGGTTTTCCAAAAGCTTTGCGCTCTCGCACATAGTCGAGAGTCCACTGCAGGGCGGCTTCAGCATTGGCCATTGCAAAGATGGCCACGCTGAGGCGCTCTTGAGGTAATTCCTGCATTAGGTAGATAAATCCCTGGCCCTCGGCTCCCAACAAATTTTCTACCGGTACCTTTACATCATCAAAAAATAGCTCGGAGGTATCCTGGGCTTTCATACCAATTTTTTCCAGGTTGGTGCCCCTCTTGAACCCTGGAGAGTCTGCATCCACTAATAGTAAGCTAACTCCAGAGGCCCCTTCACTGGGATCAGTTTTAGCAACTACTATGACGAGGTCAGCATGCTGGCCGTTGGTAATAAATGTTTTAGAGCCATTGAGCAGGTAGTGATCGTCCTGTTTGATGGCTGTGGTTTTCACTCCCTGCAAGTCTGAGCCTGCGCCGGGTTCAGTCATGGCAATTGCGGTAACTATCTCACCGCTAATGCACTTGGGCAGCAATCTTTTCTTCTGCTCTTCTGTACCATATTTGATGATATAAGGCACGGCTATATTCGAATGAAGTCCCCAGCCAATACCTGACAATCCGGCGCGGGCAACTTCTTCATCGAGAATGGAGTTGTAACCGTAGTCCAGTTCCAAGCCGCCATAAGCCTCTGGAATTTGCGGGCATAAGAAACCCATCTCTCCAGCTTTATTCCATAAAGCACGATCGACTTGCCCATCTTTTTCCCACTGGCCATGGTAGGGGATGGCTTCATTTTCGAGGAACTTACGCACTGTATCGCGAAATTGCTCATGTTCTTCGTTGTAAACAGTTCTCGGTATCATCAGTTACTCCATCTTTATTCGTTATTATCTGGAACTTCGGATAATAGTAAGTGCTTAGATCAGTATTAAAATAGTCTCATTTGTATTGGTTTTGTGTGAGAAAGGTATTGTTGCAGAAATACTGACCCCGCGGCACCTTGCGGGCCACGGGTTTGAAAGGTACGTAAATACTGCTTCTGGAATTACTCTTTGTCTTTCAGGCTTTCCCTGGATTCTGCCAGTTCTATCAATACTGCCGGAGGAGAAAATCTTTCTCCATAAGCTTCCGCAAGCTGCTGCGCACGCTGGGCAAACTTAGCAACGCCATACTGATTGATATATTGCAGGGATCCACCTGTCCAGGGTGGGAAGCCAATACCAAAAATGGAGCCGATATTTGCATCTCGCACACTGCGCAGTACTTTCTCTTCATAGCAGCGCAAGGTTTCTAGCGCCATGATAAATAGCAGGCGCTCTTTGATATCTTCTATTGGCGGTTGATTAGAGAGCGGGAACTCCTGATGTAGTCCTGCCCATAAGTGTTTTTTGCCGCCTTCTGGGTAGGAGTAAAACCCGCCACCCGCAGCTTTACCGGCACGGCCTAGTTCCAACATATGGTCTATCGCGGCGTCGGCTGGATGAGTAGGAGCTGTTTTCCCTTCTTTTTGTAAATCGTTGATAGTTTGCTGACGAATTTTTCCCATTAGTGTTAAGGAAACCTCATCGCTAACTGCCAAGGGACCTACCGGGAATCCTGCTAGGGAAGCAGCGTTCTCAATAGTGGCGGGGTTTACGCCCTCGCTGAGCATGCCAATCCCTTCATTGGTAAAGCAGCCGAATACCCTTGAAGTAAAAAAGCCACGGCTGTCATTAACTACAATAGGGGTTTTGCCTATTTGCAATACGAAAGCAAAGGCTTGGGCCAGAGTTTCCTCACCGGTTTCCTCTCCGCAGATAATTTCCACCAGAGGCATTTTGTCGGCGGGGGAGAAAAAGTGCATGCCAATAAAGTTTTTTGGACGTGCTGACGCTTTCGCAAGCCCAGTAATGGGCAAGGTTGACGTATTGGATGCGAAGACAGCGTCGTTACTTAACTCTGCCTCCGTTTCGCGGGTGACTTTGGCTTTTAGTTCGCGATCCTCAAAGACTGCTTCAATTACCAGTTCGCAGCCGGTTAGATCAGACGCGTTGTCGGTGGGGAGGATACGGGACAGGATGGATTGCATACGCACTTCATCGGTACGACCGCGCTGCAGGCGCTTTTGCAGAGAGTTCTCCGCATAGCTTTTACCCTTTAGGGCGGCCTCCATAGAGACATCTTTTAGGACTACCTCGACCCCTTTACTGGCGCAGGCATAAGCTATTGCAGAGCCCATCATGCCGGCGCCCAAGATCCCAATTTTTTGTATAGGCTGAGTCTCCAGTTTGCGAGTGTCCTGAGGTAGGGAGGCACCGGCCTTCAGCTCATTGAGAGCAAACCAGAATGTGCCAATCATATTTTTCGCCACCTGCCCGCATGTGAGTTCGACAAAGTGACGTGACTCGATGCGTGTTGCCGTTTCAAAATCTACCTGTGCGCCCTCGACTACGGTAGCGAGGATTGCCTCGGGAGCAGGTAGACATCCACGGGTTTTCTTTTCCAGCATGGCTGGGGCGATCATTAGCAGCTGGGCATTTTTGGGGTTCTTGGCATCCCCGCCAGGCATGCGGTAATCGGGCTTATCCCAGGGCTGTAAAACCTGGGTATCGCTGCTGGCCTGGATAAAAGCACGCGCTTTATTTAACAAGTCATCTGCGTCGCTGGCTGTCTGGTGAAGCAGACCGGCTTCCAGGGCTTGTTTTGCTCGCACCTGCTTGCCCTCGAGTAGGAAAGGCAGGGCATTTTGGATACCCAATAAGCGGGGCATCCGTACACAGCCACCACCACCGGGAAGAAGGCCAAGCGTGACCTCGGGAAGGCCGATTTTAACTGCTCCGTCATCCAGGGCTATCCGCTGGTGGCAGCTAAGGGCAATTTCCCAGCCGCCACCCAGTGCGGCACCATTAATCGCAGCCACAACCGGTTTGCCCTGGGTTTCCAGCCAGCGCAGGTTGGCTTTTAGCGATTCACATGAGGCAAAAAATGCTTCGGCGTCGTCTCGTTGAGCAGAGTAGAGAGATTTAAGGTCGCCACCAGCAAAGAAAGTTTTTTTAGCTGAACGAACAATGATGCCTTTGTAGTCCTGTTTTTGCAGTTGTTCCACTACGGCTTGGAGAGAGTCGGTAAAGTCTTTGTCCATCACATTGGCCGACGCATTGGGATTGTCCATAATCAGGTGGACAATGTTGTCGCTGTCTTTTTCTAGGCGAATAGATTTCATTTTTTTGTCCCCCTTAAACCCGCTCAATTATGGTTGCTACGCCCATACCACCACCCACGCACAAGGTCACAAGGCCGTAACGCTGCTGCCGCTGTTCCAGTTCGTCCAACACAGTGCCAATCAGCATGGCGCCGGTGGCTCCCAGTGGGTGGCCCATAGCGATAGAGCCGCCATTCACATTGAGCTTTTGTGGATCGATATCCAACTCGTGCTGGAAACGGAGTACTACTGAGGCGAAGGCTTCGTTCACTTCGTAGAGGTCTATATCCTGCGGGGTTAGGCCTGCAGCCTTAAGGGCCTTCCGTGTGGCCGGTGCAGGGCCCGTCAGCATGATGGTGGGTTCGCTGCCAACAACAGCTGCGGAAATGATACGCGCCCGCGGTGTCAGATTCAGATCGCGACCGGCCTGCTCGCTGCCAATCAGGATTGCAGCAGCGCCATCGACGATCCCTGAGGAATTACCGGCAGTGTGTACATGGTGAATTGACTCCACTTGTGGATACCGGGAAATGGCAATGCTGTCGAAGCACAGGTCCCCCATTCCGGCAAAGGATGGGTTTAGGTTTGCCAGGCCCTCAAGGGAAGTGTCGGGCCGCACAAGCTGGTCTCTGTCCAGGATTAGCAGGCCATTTTCATCTAGTACTGGAATGATTGACTTGGCAAAGGCGCCTCTTTCCCAGGCTGCAGCAGCTTTGCGCTGTGATTCGAGGGCAAAGTTATCCACATCCTCGCGGGAAAAACCGCCGAGGGTGGCAATCAGGTCGGCGCCGATACCCTGGGGAGCAAAACTGGTGTCTATAGCGGTTTGAGGGTCCAGGGCCCAGGCGCCGCCGTCACTGCCCATTGGCACTCTGGACATGGATTCCACTCCGCCGGCCACGACCAGGTGCTCCCAACCTGAGCGTACCTTGGCTGCTGCCAAATTGACGGCTTCGGCACCGGATGCACAGAAGCGGTTGAGGGTGACGCCACCAATATCCTGGTTCCATTGAGCGGCGAGAGCGGCCACCTTAGCAATATCTGCACCCTGATCGCCGATTGCTGTGACACAACCCATGACGATGTCATCGACCTTGGCGGTGTCCAATTGGTTGCGACCCTGTAATTCTCGCAGTAAGCCGGAAAGCAGGGTGATGGGTTTGACTTCGTGTAGTGCTCCGCTGGATTTTCCCTTTCCGCGGGGAGTGCGGATTGAATCGTAAATATAGGCTTCTGTTGTGGGCACGGTTCTCGCCTCTTTATTTTTGATTGTGGGTATAACCATAGTTACGTGCAGATTAGGTGCAATGATGAAAGACGACAGGGACGGTGACGCAGATGTCTGCTGTGGTTATCAAGTGAGTGAAGATAATTTTTATTCATTATTCCAAATCAAACTAACCCGGTGACTCGGCTGCCGTACACTCAAATAAGGCGCTCTATTTTTTATTGTTCACCAAAAATTTTTTGGCGGATCAATTTGCTTCGTAAAGAGAAAATACGGGCGCAATCTGGGGGCGCAGGCCTGGTAATTACGCAATAAATATTTGAATGATATTGAATTTTTCGCGTACTGGGACCCGAGAAGGCCATTGGCAGATTGCGCGAATACTGGCAGTGAGGTTTGGCTATGGCAGAAAATCTACTGGAAATAGCAGCGAGCCAGTTGGGTGCTTCGGGCACTGGTGCGCTGGCTTCGGCCCTCAATATTCCGGCAGAGAAAGGCCAAGCGGCACTGGATAGTGGTATCGCGTATTCCCTGGCCGGTATGCTGAATAAAGCCAGCAGCAAAACCGGTATGGGATATTTATTCAATATGATTACCGATAACGAGGCACTGGACCTCTCGACGGTAACAGAGAGTTTTTCTGACAAAGACAAACTCGGTGCCATTTTGCAAACCGGCGCAGGAATGTTGCAAAAGGTTTTTGGTACCAGTACTGAAGAAGTGAAAAAACTGGCTTCATCGACATTGCCGAGTGGCGATGGCAGCCGCCTGCTCCAGTTGGCCCTGCCAATTGTTACATCCTTACTGAATGGCCAAGTAAAGATGCACAAAATGGATGTTTCTGATTTGGCATCTTTCCTGATCGGCCAACGTGAATTTCTCCAGGGCAAAGTCCCCGATGCATTGCTCAAAGCCCTAAATGTTCCCAGCTTTGATCAATTGGGCGCATCACTGATTACTCACGGCCATGCCAAACCACAAGAACCCCGCCCAGAAGCTCTGCATGGTAATGGTGAAAAGCGTAAACCAGTAAGTTTCAGCAGCTGGTTTTTTCCGCTGTTACTTGTATTGGTGGCTCTTTATGCGCTGAATATGTGCATGGATAAGGGAAGGGAGGAGGCGCCTGAGAATCGCCCCTCTTTGACTTCTCAGGAGCAGGCTTTTATGGAATCGCCTTCTGAGCCCGTTGGAGACTCCCCATTAACCGATAGCAATGCCCAGGCGGAACTTGGACCGGATGATTTTGCCAGCAACCTGCGCGACTATTTGAAGAGTTTTGCCCGGGAGCCTGACCGGGAGTTTCCACTCAGGGTTCAATTTGAAGGGGGGACTGCGAAGATTCTCGATCCTTCGGCACCTGATATCAATGCTCTGGCAAAAATAATGCAGGAAAACCCGAACCTGAGCATTGCTATTGAGGGGCATGTAAAGGGTGAGGGTAATGAAATCCAGGAACAGGAGATTTCCCAGGAGCGTGCAGATGTAGTGCGGGAGATACTCTTGCAGAAGGGAATCGCGGCTAACAGAATTACCGCTACCGGTATGGGATCTGCCAAGGAGGTCCCAGAGGATGAAGCTGAGAAGAGAGAACAGAGAAAGATGAGTAATGAGCGTATCAGCGTGCGGGTGGTAACTTTTAGCAACTGAAAATTGATAACAGAGCTTGTGAAAGTCAAAGGAGCAAAAAGCCCCGCTAATTTTGTGGGGCTGTATTTTGGGGCAATTAGTTTTCTGATTTTTGCATTAAGCCAAAGAGAATTTAGTTTTCGGATTTTCTTTAATCATTGCGGAATTTTTCCCGGTAGGCGCCGGGGGCAAGGCCTGTCCACTTTTTAAAGGCGCGGTTGAAGGCGCTGGGCTCGGAAAAGCCAAGTCGCTCAGCAATTTCTGCTACTGCAGTCTCCTGTTGTTTTAACTGGTACACAGCCATATCTCGGCGCACTGAGTCCTTGATGTCCTGCCAGCTATTACCCTCCTCCTTGAGTCTTCGGCGAAGCGTCTGTGGGGATGTATACAGGCGCGCGGCTACATCGTCGAGGGATAGGTTTTCTATGCTGTTTTGTTGTTGCAGCATACGCCTAATGCGGCCGGTGAAGCTGTGGTCAGATTTGTATTGGGTGAGAAGACACTCGGGAGCACGGGACAAGAATTCGGCCAGTTGCTGTTCATCGCGCACCAGTGGCATTTGCAGGTAGCGAGTACTGAATACCAGGCAGGTCTCGGCTTGATTGAAATAATGCCGACAGGGAAACATTTCACTGTAATCTTCGTTGTAATCCGGCTGAGGGAAGGCCAGTAAAACGCGCTCAAGGAGAATGGTGCGATCGATCAACCAGCTAAAGAAGCGCAGCCATATAACTGCGATAGACTCGACAAAAATCTGGTTGGGCAGGTTCTTGTCATTAGTGTGATGGATAATCAAGCGAGCTTCCTCGCCATCCTCCACCAATTTGATATGCAGGTCATCACTGACCATGCTGATAAACCGTCCGGAGCGCAGAAGGGCACGACGCAGGTTTGGACAGCTGATACAGGCATGTCCCATCATGGCGAAGGTGCCAGGCAGCCACGGACGAGCCAGAAAGCCCCCCGATTCGTCATTCAGCAGATCCCATTCCCTGCGTAGCAGGTTGGCCATCTGATCGCGGCTGATGCGGTTATCAGGGTCCTCAAGCAGGGTGGGATCTATACCGCTGTCGTGCAGTATCTGCAAGCAGTCCAATCCTGCTTTGTGGGCACCAACCAGTTGGGCGCGCACGACCGTGGCAGGTATACCCGGGTCCTCGTGGAGTTTGGGGTTTTCAGTTTCCACTCTCTCAGCCCTCAACTTTATTTTGTAAGCTGCATATTTTCGCTCAAGTGCAGGCATGGATTATGCGCAATGCGCGTCAGAAAGTCAGGTTTATCGCCGGTGGGAGTAACAAAGTGATAAGGGAGGTGACCTCTATCGATCAATAGAATGGCGCGAAATGTGCCTGATGCTCTTTTCTAATATTGAAATCTCTGCTGCTAATTACATGTTTTTATTCATTATTTAGGTTTAAACGAAAAATTCCATCCCGTTTCGTTGTAGTGCTTATCGGGTAGCTCGCTGGAAGCGCTTACTTTGGAAAAAGGCCTGCGGCGGGAGAGGATGAGGTCGTCTAATCACTAGACCTCAAGGTCATAGAGGTTAACAATTAAGCTACATGCCAATGAGGGAGTGGCCAAATGCCGTCCGCAACTGTTGAGAGCCAGCTGAATCCGACAATCTGTCGGCGCATGTTGATTGCATACTTAATTGAGCAGATTCCCCGCCCGAATAATCCGGCCCTGGAAGAGGTGACTGGTTGGCCGCGCCGCACAGTGCAGGACATAATCGCCAAGGGGCTGCCTGGTCACGGAACCCGAGTGGAATTCGTCCAGGAGGGAGTGCGCCACAACGATGGCTATTATCTGATGCGAGACTGGGGGTCTTTTGATCGAGCCTGGGTGAAAAGTAATTTGCCGGCCATTTGCCAGGTGTTGGAAATCACCCTGGATGACTAGTGCGGCACATCAGGTTGATGTGCCGCCTGTATTCATTGCTGCGGCTTGGTATGGGTTTGTTGCAGTATCTTATTAACTTTCTCCAACAGTGCCGGGTTGGATTTAATGCTGTTGGCTATTTCCTGGTATTTGCTCTTGGATAAGCCTGTTTTCTCGATTGCCGCAATCATTTTGCCTTGGGCCTCTTTATTAAGAGCCTCGGCTTCCTTGATATCAGCAGCAGCCTTAAGTTTTGGGGCATATTCCCGACTCAGCATGACAATAGAACGGTAGGCGTCGGCAAACTGCTTGAGCTGAGGTTCACTGAAGGATACCTTGGGGGCACTCGTTTTCGGGGCGTTAGCCTGAGGGGACGCGGGTTGTGCAGCGACGAATGGGACAGTGAGCAGCAGGGCAAATAGGGTTAGGAATTTGGCAAAGGGCTTCATTGGGCACTCCAAAGTCGGTGGACGCTTTTGCTTCTCAGAGGGAGCACCCAGCGTCACGTTAGGGCAATGGGCGTTATGTACGGAACTAGGTGAGAGCTTAGTGCTTTCAGCTATGGGACATTAGTTTCAGGGTAGCCAGTTTCGGCGCGGACGTGGCGCCTTTCCCCGCCACTCGCGCGAATTTTTGATCTCGACTGGTTGGACCTAAAAAAGACCGAGGAATTTCTTGCGCCTCTTTAGGGATTGCTCGCAGCTATTAAGTTGTTGCTGATAGCGCTGGGCACGCGCGGAGACCTTATGTGACACCTTCTTGAGCCAGGCCTTATTTTTAAAGCTGCGTCGATTAAAACCACCGTGTCCTTCGTGATAGGCCAGATACAGGTGATAACTGTCTCTGGACTGGATTTGGCAGCGGCGCGCACTCGTGTTGTTATACCAGCCGACAAAGTCTATGGCATCGCCAAAATCATCCCGGTCCGCACCATAACTAAATGTGGAACGTTGATATCCGCGCCAAGTATTTTTCAGTGCTTGAGCATAACCATAGGCATCTGAGGGGCGGGGTCCGGGAATAAAGCCCAGTATCTTGCTGCGCGGTGGGCGCGCATCATGTACGAAGCGCGATTCCTGATGCAGGATTGCCATCATCACTGCAACCGGGGAGCCCCATTCCTCCTCTGCCGCCTTGGCGTCGTCATACCAGCCTTTTTTCTCGCGGAAAATAGAACAGATATTGTCAGGGTTACTGGGTGGGCTAGTGGCGCAGCCCACGCTCAGGACAGTGGCGCCAAGCAGCGCCACCAGAATCCCATTTTTTTTATTATTTTCTTGCATAAATTTACTGCACAGTTAGGCGGTGATGGTTTTGACCCCGGTGCTGGTTCCGAGCAGTAGCAAGTCTGCTGGGCGCTTGGCAAAGATGCCATTGGTAACCACACCGGTAATATTATTGATTGCTTCTTCCAGTGCGACAGGTTGTTCGATCTTTAGATTGTACACATCGAGAATTGCATTGCCGTTATCGGTAATAACCCCCTGGCGGTAAACCGGGTCCCCGCCGAGCTTGACCAGCTCTCGGGCTACCAGGGAGCGCGCCATGGGAATCACCTCCACCGGCAGTGGGAAGTCTCCAAGGATCTTTACAGACTTACTCTCATCGGCGATGCAGATAAACTCATCGGAACAAGCCGCGACAATCTTCTCCCTAGTTAGGGCGGCACCGCCTCCCTTGACTAGTTCCAGTGCCGGATTAGCTTCATCGGCACCGTCTACATAAAATTGGATGCTATCTACACTATTCAGCTCATAGACCGGAATTCCATGAGATTTTAGCCTTTGTGCCGAGGCTTCTGAGCTGGCGACAGTACCGTCGAACTTGCCTTTGATCTCCGCCAGATAGTCGATAAAGAAATTGGCTGTGGAGCCTGTGCCCACTCCGACGATGGAGTCAGCTTCCAGGCGAGGGGAGATATAGTCTATAGCGGCGCGGGCAGTGGCCTGCTTCAGTTCATCCTGGGTCATACTCTGGATAGTTTCCTGTGCAATTATTTATGCTTTATTTTTACCTTTCGACAAAAAAAAGCGCAATAAGGCCAAATTGTTGGCAATTGTGCTGATCAAGACTTAGACTGGCCTGCCGGTGTTGCGCGTGCTGGGAGTGTTTTGCCAGTGCTTACGCTACTAGGCTTTCCTGAGTCGTGCATAGAAATTAATCGCAACGGCAGCCGATACACATCATGCCCAAGTCTTATATCAAGCGCATTTTAGACGCGCGCATTTACGATGTCGCCACCGAGACGCCATTAGAACCGATGCGCCAGCTATCCCACCGCCTGGGTAACCGCATTCTGCTCAAGCGGGAAGACCTGCAGCCAGTATTTTCCTTCAAAATTCGCGGTGCTTATAACAAGTTGTTACAACTGCCCCCTGAGCAACGTGCTCGTGGGGTAATCACGGCATCGGCTGGCAATCATGCTCAGGGATTGGCATTGGGTGCAGCCCAGTTGGGGGTGCGTGCAACGATTGTGATGCCGAAGACCACACCTCTGATCAAAGTTAATGCTGTGAGAATGCGCGGAGCTGAAGTGGTATTACACGGGGATACCTTTGATGAGGCTGCCGCGCGTGCCAGGAAACTAGTGAAGGAACGCGACCTGGTTTTTGTACACCCCTATGACGACCCGGATGTGATCGCTGGCCAGGGAACTGTGGCTATGGAGATGCTGCGCCAATACTCTGGCAACCTTGAAGCTGTATTTATTCCCGTGGGTGGAGGTGGGCTGGCTGCCGGCATGGCTACCTACATCAAGTATGTAAGGCCGGAAACAAAGGTTTATGCGGTGGAGCCTGAAGATGCCGCATGCTTGAAAGTTGCCCTGGAAAGTGGAGAGCGTTTGCGCCTACCCCAAGTAGGGTTGTTTGCTGATGGTGTTGCCGTAGCGCAAATTGGTGAGGAGACATTCCGAGTTCTAAGTGAAACAGTGGATGGTGTGATCACCGTGAGTACCGATGAGATCTGTGCAGCGATTAAAGATATTTTTGAGGATACCCGTTCTATCGCCGAGCCGGCTGGGGCTGTTGGGTTGGCGGGGCTGAAGAGGTTTATTGAACAGATTGATTGCCGCAATTCGGTTCTCGCCACTGTTTGTAGCGGAGCCAACATCAACTTCGATCGGCTGCGTTATATTAGCGAGCGCACAGAAACTGGCGAAAAGCGCGAGGCGGTACTTGCGGTTCGTATTCCCGAAAGCCCAGGCAGCTACCTGAGATTTTGTCGTGACTTAGGTGACAGGGCTATTACCGAGTTTAATTATCGCTATGCAGGAGATGAAGAGGCACATATTTTTGTTGGCCTGCAGGTGGCTACCGATAACGATCGGCGCCAGATGGTCGACAAGCTTAAAGAGGGCGGTTATCGGGTAACTGACCTTACCGAGAATGAGATGGCAAAGTTACATATTCGCCACTTGGTGGGTGGGCGGGTACCTGGATTACACGATGAAGTTGTATACCGCTTTGAATTTCCTGAGCGGCCCGGAGCCTTGCGGAAGTTTCTCGAGCACTTGGCCGGCCGCTGGAATATTACCTTGTTCCACTATCGTAACCATGGTGCTGCGTATGGGCGGGTATTGGTTGGGTTGCAAGTCGAGCCCGAGGCTCGCACAGAACTTTTGGATTTACTTGAGCAGCTGCAATATCCCTTTTGGGATGAAACGGAAAATCCAGCTTACCGCTTTTTCTTGGGTAGCTGAGGTGAAGAGAAACCTTTAATTGGGTTAAGCGTCTCAGAAGTTATTGGGGTGTAGACTGTAATTTCTGCTTTGTCGAACCCCTTTGCGTAAAAATGCGACAAAAAACGCATAAATTATCCAATAAACAGTTACTATCACGCCGATTCTTCAGTATCTTCTTTGATCGTGGAACTTTTGCTATGGCTCAGGTCATATGCGAGGCGAAACGCATATAACAAAAAAATTGATTGTACAGGATGGTCCCAATGAAAGCCGATGCGCTGACAATCGCTGTGGTTGTCTTTGTCGCGGGCGTTCTGCTGAGCACCAGTGGTTTGACCGAGGTATTTGCCTCGGAATCTGAGCCACCGGCTGCTCTGCAACAGGGAGTGGTTACCCGTTAGGCTGATGCCGGGGGGCGCTCTGCCCACGAAACAGCAAAAAAGGCCGAATACTTAAAGTGTTCGGCCTTTTTTGTTTTAACTCCAACATTAACGGCAGCGATAGATACGCTTTTCTGTCACCACCATATCCAAAGGTATATCCCAATTGTCCGTCGGCAATTGCTCCACGCATTGCAGTTGGTGGGCAGCGCCAATCAGCTGTGGCCCGGTACCCGGCAGCAGTAGTTTGTGTTCGAAAGTTCGGTCGTAAAAGCCTGCACCCATACCCAGGCGGGCGCCGCTGGGGTCAAAGGCCACCAACGGTACCAGTACCAAATCCAATAAATTCGGTGCTCGACTGGGGCTGCGTACCGGCTCGGGAATATTAAAGCGATTTCGGAATGACAATGGTTCGCCAGCCCAGCGCCTAAAGCCGAGGTGCGGATGTGGCTCTACAGGCAGTACCGGCAAGTAAAAATACTTATTGGGATAACGCCGTAACAAATGACGAACATCCAGTTCACCATCCATAGGCCAAAACATACCGATATGGCGGGCGCGTTTTATCTGTGGTATTCGGCTCAATAAGGTAATTGCTGCACGACCATGCAAACGCTGCTGATAAGCACTGAGCCCCCGCCGTCCCGCACGCATACGTTGGCGCAGTTGCGTTTTATTTTCACTCATTAGTAGGGGAATGACTGGAGATGAAATAGGAACCCCGAGTGTGCGGCTGTAGACGGAGCCTTGAACCGTAAGGTTCAAGGTGGTGGGATCCGGAGTACATAAGGCTTTCCGCTGCATGGCGGACCTGCGCACCAGCACCCGCTGGAAACCACCGGGGTAAGATTATCGGCTCAAGGACATAGTCTGCTGGCCAACACCCCAGGGTATAGGTTAATTATAACTTGGGCAGGGGGGGGTGTTAACTGGAAATTTAAAGGAAATTGTTGTGCCTGTAATTAGGAAGGCGTATACCTTTATCCTTGCGGTGACTGGGTTTCCCGCTCCGGGTCTATCTCACCTAACGCATTTTGTACTTTGTCCTTTAGGCGGTCGATCATTTCCTCCTGGAGAGGAATACTACTCAATTCCGCTTTGGCCTGGATCAATTCGTGAGCAATATTCAGTGCGGCCATAACGGCGATACGCTCAATGCCAATAACGGTACCCGTTGAGCGGATACGCGCCATGCGCTCGTGCAGAAGGTGCGCGGAAGCCTGCAGGCCTGCGCGCTCGTGGTCTGCACAGGCCACACGGTACTCTTTGCCCAGAATAGATACGGTGACTGTTTCAGATGTTGGTACGGAGTCAGACATCAGGAATCTTGCGTTAGCCCTTTAAGACGATTAATCATAGCTTCGACCCGCGAGCGGGCGGCCTCATTATTTTTTATCAGGCGCTGGCGCTCGCGTAGCCAGTCGGCTTCCTGCCGGCGCAGTTCACGATTGTCTTCGGCCAGCTGTTGGCAGCGGGCGATCAGTGAATCCACAGTGCTTTCTAACGCTTGCAGCTTATCCATATTTCCTGCGTTTGGGGTCGACGTCTGGGTTCGCAACACGACAGACTGCGAGGGATTCCGCTACTATATTGCCGGTGAAAAGGTGGGTCAATCGCTCCACCTGCGCGGGCAATCACAAAATTGTCCTGAAAACACAAGTTCTTTTCCATGCTGCTGCTATTGCACGCATTGAATATATCCCGATCAAGAAAAATTGCACGGTAACTATGACATCAGAAACCAACCGATTTGAGCTTCTTGCTAATGCTATTCTCTCGGCCGGCGGCCAGGCGGATCCCAGTGAACTGCACGGCTTTATCTGTGGCATATTGGCTGCAGGTGCGGAGCCGGACAAAAAACGCTGGCAGCATGAACTGGCGGAACTTCTCGATTTGGAGGCTGTGCCGGCGGATTTAAACAAGGATTTTCTGCAATTAGCGAAAGAGAGCCAAAAGCAGCTCAGTGATACCGACTTTTCTTTCCGACTGGTGCTCTGTGACGATGACGATATTGTCGCGCGTACTCTTGCGCTAGGGCATTGGTGCGAAGGTTTTTTACACGGTTTCGGTATTGGTAGTGCCAAGGGGAAGCTGCTTCCCACCAGCGATGAAGCTCTGAAGGACATTGGTGCAATTTCACAAGTAGATGCCGATCATGTAGAGGAGAGTGAGGAGAACGAACAACAGCTGCTGGAATTACAGGAGTACGTGCGCGTCGCGGTACTCAATATCTTCACCGAAGTGCGCGGCAAGCAATCCGATAGCGGTCCAACTGTACACTAATGTCCAATAGCGGAAAAAAAGCGGTAATCAGCAAGACGGAGTATATCCGTCGTCGCGCCCGTCTGATGGCTGAACTGGCGCCAGACAGCTTGGCGATTGTCTCTTCTGCTGGTGAACAACTGCGATCCCGCGATACTTTCTTCCCCTTCCGCCAGGACAGTGATTTTCTCTACCTGAGTGGGTTTGAAGAGCCTGAAGCCCTGCTGGTTCTGGTGCCGGGACGCACCCAGGGCGAAACCCTGTTGTTTTGTCGTGAGTGCGATGCGGAAAAGGAAATGTGGGATGGGCCGCGGCTTGGCCCGGAACAGGCTGTGCAGCGGCTTGGTTTATCTGATGCTTTTCCGATAGGTGATCTCGATGACATTTTGCCTGGGCTGCTGGAAGGGCGTGAACGTATTTATTTTCCCATGGGACGCTATGCCCACCTCGACCGGCGTATTCGCAGCTATTTGCAAAATATTACCGAGGCTCCAGGCAGCAAGGGTGCCCCGGAGATGGTGGACTTGGATTACCAATTGCGTGAGTTGCGCTTGATTAAGAGCGCGCAGGAACTGCGTCTGATGGCGCAAGCGGCAGAAATCAGTGCTACAGCACACCGCCGAGCCATGGCACGCTGCCAGCCAGGCCTCTATGAATATCAACTGGAGGCGACCCTGCTGCATTCCTTTGTCGATGCTGGTGCAAGAGAGACGGCCTACCCAACCATTGTCGGCAGTGGTCGCAATGCCTTGGTTATGCATTATTGCAGCAACCAGGCAAAGATGAGTGATGGCGATCTGGTGTTAGTGGACGCTGGCTGTGAGTACCGCGGTTACGTGGCGGATATCACGAGAACTTATCCGGTGAATGGCCGTTTTAATGGCGCACAAAAAGCACTGTATGAAATTGTTTTGTCCGCGCAGCTGGCTGCCATCGAGCGGGTACAGGCCGGCAACCATTGGGATGAGCCTCATATAGCTAGCGTTGAGGTAATTACTCAGGGGTTGGTAGATCTGGGGCTGTTGCAAGGCGACTTAGTGAGTTTGATTGAAGCAGGTGCTTACCAGCGCTTTTATATGCACCGGGTAGGCCACTGGTTGGGAATGGATGTACACGATGTCGGAGACTACCGGGTACATGGCGCCTGGCGCCAGTTGGAGCCCGGCATGGTGATGACCATCGAGCCGGGTATTTATGTGCCCTTGAACGACAAGAGCGTTGCAACAGAGTTTCGGGGAATTGGTATTCGCATTGAAGATGACGTGGCCCTAACTGGCGAAGGGGTGGAAGTCCTATCCGCCGCAGCGCCAAAGTCTGTAGAAGAGATCGAATATGCAATGCGTCATGGGCGGGATTTACTGACCCGCTAAAAATAGCACTAAGAGTTTGCGGCTTACGGGCCCTTTACATTGATGGATAGAGAGCCTGGGGGAGTTTTATGACTGAGGCAGGTCAACAATTTGATGTGGCTATCGTTGGTGGGGGTATGGCCGGTGCCAGTCTGGCGCTTATGCTGGCACATTTTTGCCCTCAGCTGAGTGTTGCACTGCTGGAACAGAGAGCGCTACCTGATGCCTCTGCCAGTGTCCAGTTGCCCAGCTTTGACACCCGCGCCACAGCTATCGCCGCTGGCAGCTTACAGTTATTCCAACAGCTGGGTTTGTGGTCCGCCTTACGTGAATATTGTGCGCCCATCCAGCGTATCCAAGTGAGTGACCGTGGCCACTCTTTTGGCGCATCTCTGTCCACCCATACACAGCAGCAAGCAAGCTTCCAGGGCATGCTCGGTGCTGTGATTGAGAATGCTGCGCTTGGGCCGATCCTGCATCGCGCTTTGGCGGATACAGCGGTGCAATTGTTGGCTCCCGCTAGGGTCAGCCGGGTTCGAATGGATTCCGCAGGGGCACACCTGAATTGGAGTGCCGCTGAGCAGGGCTTTCAATATAAATTGACCACCAGGTTACTGGTTATTGCCGATGGAGTGGAATCGCCCCTATGTCGGCAGTTGGGTATAGAAATTGATACGGTAAAGTACCAACAGAGGGCCCTGGTCACTACTGTTGGTCTACAGCGGGACCATGGTGGCGTCGCTTTTGAGCGTTTTACCGCTTTGGGGCCTATGGCGTTATTGCCTTTGCAGCAACGACAGGGACGACATCGCGCTGCACTGGTGTGGGCTTGCCCAGAGAGTGAGGCGGTGGCCCTCTTTACGCTGTCGGAGGAGGAGCGCCTGCTGCGTCTGCAAGAAAATTTTGGCTGGCGTGCGGGCCGTTTTGAGCGGGCTGGAGCCCTACAGGGGTACCCGCTCAGTCTGTCCTTAGCGCGGGAGCAATGGCGCCGCAACCTGGTTTTGGTTGGTAATTGCGCGCACTTCCTGCACCCGGTAGCCGGGCAGGGGTTTAACCTGACTCTGCGCGACTGCTATGCCCTGGCACAGACTTTAGCGGGAGATCAACCTGCGCAGGGTTCAAAAGCAGAATTGGATCGCCTGCGGGCCTATGGTCGATGTCGCAGTTTTGACCAGCAATTGACTGTTGGGTTTAGTGACCAAATACCGTCACTATTCACATCAGAGAACCCCTTTCAGCAAGTTGTGCGCCAAATGGGTTTGCTCGGCCTTACACTGGTACCGCCGCTGAGAGCGGAGTTTGTCAGCCAGGCGGCAGGATTTGGGCTTTAACGGTGCCCTTGTGAGGGTGCAACAGCGGAATTGGCTTGAATATGAATAGACACCGTTTGGACTTTGCCATTGTTGGCGCAGGTATGGTGGGGATGGCCCAGGCCGCACTGTTGGCGGTGCGCCACCCGGATATGCGTCTTGCCCTGCTGGAGGCCTCCGAGGGGACTGTGCCGGAACCTTCCCAAAATTATGAGCCGCGGGTGGTGGCTTTAACTCAAGCTTCACGGGAGTTACTTGAGGAGGTTGGTGCCTGGGCGGAGATTTCTGCGCGCCGCGCCTGCCCATATGTGGAAATGCGAGTCTGGGATGCCGACGGCACCGGTTCAGTAAGGTTTAACAGCCGCGATGTGCAATTACCAAATCTCGGCCATATTGTTGAAAACAATGTGATTGTTGCTGCTTTGAGGGCCCGGCTTGAGGCACTGCCGAATGTGGAGCTGGTCAATGGCTTTCGTTTGGAAAGTTGGTGGCGAGACTGTGGGCTTTGGCACTTACAGCCGCGTGGTGAGCAGCTTAATGACATAGAAGAGTTGCGTGAACGGGCCGAGATAGTGCGCACCCGCCTGCTGATTGGGGCCGATGGCGCTCTTTCTAAAGTGCGAGACCTGCTCCGAATTCGCTGCCAGGATACGGATTATCATCAGGCAGCCCTGGTATGTGTCGCTCGCTGCGAAAAGCCTCATCGCCATACCGCTTGGCAGCGTTTCCTGCAGAGTGGCCCCCTGGCATTCCTGCCACTAGCTGGACTCGGGGATGACAATCACTGTGCCGTTGTCTGGTCGGCGGATGACCCACTCGCTCGGGAGCTGCTGATGTTGGATGACCAGGCCTTCGCTCTGAATCTGGAAAAAGCTTTCGAAAGTCGGCTCGGTAAAGTCGAATCAGTGAGTGAGCGCTTTTCTTTTCCTCTGCGTGCTCGCCATGCGGAGCGTTATCATGGCCCCGGTGCCGTGCTGGTTGGGGACGCGGCCCATAGTATCCATCCTCTGGCTGGACAGGGCGTGAATCTTGGGTTCCAGGATGTGCGTGTTCTCACCGATGAAGTAGACCGTGCCTTGTCCCGCGGGCTGGAACCTGCACACGCCTCGGTGTTGGCGCGTTACGAACGTCGTCGCCGCGGGGATAATGCTGCAACCTTAAAAGCCATGAGTGCGTTTAAATCTCTGTTTGGTGCTGGCGATTTGCACTGGCGCTGGCTGCGCAATACTGGCTTGAGTATGGTGGACGCCAGCCCCATGTTAAAAAAGCGTATCATTCTGCGGGCCATGGCAGTGTAGTGAGAGCTTGCCCCTTGTAATTGCTGTTAAAATATAGCGCCGGTAAGTGCAAAAGGGCCCGTTGGAATGAGTGATGTCAGGCAATCCAATTAGAAGGGTTTACCGATTTGAGCCAGTGGTTAGTTATTTATTCCTTTCCTCTTTCGAAGGATCTCTGTGCACTGGCGCATTTTATTCAACGTTATCAACTGCCGTTGCGAATCGTTGAGGAGAAAAACCGGCAGCAGATAATGACCTTTGATGGCAACCTAGCAGAAGTACTTAAACCCCTGCTGCAGCGCTGGGATGCTGGTGAAGTTGACCTCGACAGGGTCCAGTTACAAGCTGCTCAGCCAAATGGTGCGCCTGATTCGGCAGTTGAAGTGAATGATCCCGAGACGGAATCAGCGCATCAACCTAAAAGAAATGTATCGTCTGAACAGGCACATAACCAAGTCTCAGTGTTACCAAGTTTTCCCCTGGATAAGACACCAGTCAGCCTCTTGTTGATTGCACTATGTTTTGTTGGCTGGTTTCTGCAAGCGAATAATTTCTCCAGTGCTTTGCTGATCTACCCGGATCAAACGGGCAATCCTCTCTCAGATTCCACTCTTGCCTGGCATCTACAAAATGGGCAGTGGTGGCGGTTGTTGACACCAGCTATTGTGCACTTTTCCCTGCCCCATGCTTTGTTCAATGCTTTGGGTATTTGGATATTAGGTCGGCCATTGGAAGCCCGGGGTGGCAGCCTCATGTATACGTTGCTGGTACTTATCGGGGCTATCGCCTCCAATCTTTCCCAGTATTTGTGGGAGCCGAGGGTTCTTTTTGGTGGTATGTCTGGAGTGGTGTATGGCCTTGTAGGGTTTGCTTTGGTAGTGCAGCGTTTTCAGCCAGCATGGCGTGATATTCCCGTAGGTATTATCACCGTGGCTTTGGCTTGGCTGGTTTTATGCGCTTTGGGGGTTGTGACATTTTTCACCGGAGTCGGGGTTGCAAACGCAGCACATATAGGGGGCTTCGTTAGCGGCTTAGTCGTTGCTTTAGTGTATTGCGTTGTGGGCGGGGGGCGGAAGTTTATTCCAGGCTGAACCGCTCCCTAAGGTGCACTTGCGTTTGTTGTTCCTGTTTTGATAAGTGGGGCCTTGTCCGGCTGTTATTGGCCCATTTGATAATATTTTTGCTTTTTTAGCTTGTTACAGGCTTGTTGTGTCGTTGGCAGTACGCAAAAATTCAATTCCAGTTTTTCTGTAACCAGGGATATATGCTTCTCTTAATTACTTATGTATTTATCGCTCTCGGTTTCTCATTTTTGTGCTCTATAGCCGAGTCCGTCATTCTCAGTGTAACAACGCCCTACGTGCGACTATTGGAGCGCGAGGGACATAAGGCCGGCCCTCTGCTACGTAAACTCAAGGGGGATATCAATGCGCCCCTGGCCGCAATTCTTACCCTGAATACCATCGCTCATACCGCCGGTGCTGCCGGGGCTGGAGCCCAGGCAGCGGCGGTTTTTGGCAATCAATACCTGGGAATTGCCTCTGCGATCCTGACACTGTTAATTCTGGTTTTTTCTGAGATTATCCCCAAAACCCTGGGAGCGGTTTATTGGCGTCAACTGGCACCATTTACTGCTTACGGGTTGCGGGGGCTGGTTTGGCTGCTCTATCCATTTGTCAAAATGTCTGAAATGTTAACCCGCGGTCTCTCCCATGGGCCGACCCTGACCGGCTTTAGCCGCGATGAATTTGCGATTATGGCCGAGATTGGTGAGGCTGAGGGCCAGCTGGAACAGCGTGAGTCCAATATTTTACGCAATCTCTTTTTTACCCTGCGGGATCACTCGGTACGAGAGGTGATGACTCCACGCACCGTGGTTTTTTCCCTGCCCCAGGATGCAACATTGGCTGAGGCTTATGAGGAAGTTGAAAAAGGGCGCTTCTCGCGTATCCCTGTTTATGAAAATCGCGATCCAGATTGCGTTGTAGGTTTTGTACTTAAACAGGAGCTTTTACTTGCTTATGCCAAGGGAGAGCGCGAGCGTAAGTTGGAGGATTTCCGCCGTGAGATGCTGATGCTGCCAGAAACTGCCACGATCTATCAGGCCTTCCAGAAAATGCTATCTCGTCGGGTGCAGATCAGCGCAGTGCTGGATGAGTATGGTGGCCTTGAGGGATTGATTACCCTTGAGGATCTTCTTGAGACCTTGCTCGGTGAAGAGATTGTCGATGAGGCTGATAAAACCCCTGATCGCCAGGAGTTGGCTAAGCGGCTGTGGCGTTGGCGCTCCAAAAAATATGGTCTAAAGGTGGACGAATCGGCTCAAGAAGAGAAAAAACCAGAAGAAAGCAATAAGGAGAGTGAGCGTCCGCGGGACTAATCTATCCGCTCTTCATGCCACTTTTTTTACTACCGGTGGCACCAGCGGAATCTTTGACGGCCTCCGGCATTCTGCGCAGGTTTTAGTCCCGGCGGCTGCTAAGCTTGCTGACCATAAATGTCGCCGCGGATAGCCTGCTGGCAAGGTCTGTACTCAAGCCGCTAGAATACGCCGCTTCGGAACCTGACGGACTGAGAATTAAGATGGGAAACAGAACGCCTTTGTATGACACACATGTCGCCATGGGTGGCAAAATAGTGGACTTCGGTGGATGGGACATGCCGCTACACTACGGCTCCCAGCTGGATGAGCATAATAAGGTGCGCACCGATGCGGGGATGTTCGATGTCTCCCACATGACCGTAGTAGATGTCGATGGGCCCGCTGCTCGCGACTACCTGCGTTATTTGCTGGCCAATGATGTGGCCAAGCTAGACGGCAAGCCTGGCAAGGCTCTCTACACTGGTATGCTCAATGACCAAGGCGGTGTAATCGACGACTTGATCGTCTACCTGCGTGATCCTGGTTATCGAGTGGTGGTGAACTGCGCGACCCGCGACAAAGACTTAGCCTGGATGAACAAGCAGGCAGAATCTTTTGATGTGACTCTCACAGAGCGTCCTCATCTTGCAATGATCGCTATCCAAGGTCCCAATGCAATCGCTAAAACCAAGGAAGTCCTGGGTATCGACTGGACTGCGGCAATCGATGCGTTGAAAGTATTTGAAAGTGTGGCCCGTGGTGATTGGTTTGTGGCGCGCACCGGTTATACCGGTGAAGATGGCCTGGAAATCATGCTCTCGGGTGAGGACGCCAGCGGCTTCTGGCGCGCTCTCGCCGATGCTGGCGTAGCGCCTTGTGGTTTGGGTGCTCGCGATACTCTGCGTCTGGAAGCCGGTATGAACCTCTACGGCCACGAAATGGATGAAGAGACTTCCCCACTGGTGGCCAATATGGCTTGGACCGTCGCCTGGGAGCCGGAAGGCCGCAACTTTATTGGCCGTGCAGTCTTGGAAGAAGAAAAAGCGCAGGGCGTTAAGCACAAGCTGGTTGGTCTGGTCCTGGAGGAGCGCGGTGTACTGCGGGCGGGCCAACAGGTGGTGGTAGACGGTACAGAAGAGCGCGGTATCATTACCAGCGGGACCTTCTCGCCGACCCTGGGTTACTCCATTGCCATGGCGCGGGTACCGGTCAGTGTTGGCGATACCGCTGAGGTGGAAATCCGCAAAAAGCTGCAGCCAGTCAGGGTGGTGAAGCCCTGTTTCGTGCGCAATGGCAAATCGGTTATTTAAGCGTCGCCCGCAGGTGTACGCGTTGGCAAGACAATAAATTCAGATGCTTAATCAAGGGATAACAGCATGAGCGAAATCCGCAATGAACTGAAATACCTCTCCAGCCACGAGTGGGCGCGCCTGGAAGAGGATGGCACCGTAACTATCGGCATCAGCGATCACGCTCAGGATGCTCTGGGCGACGTGGTATACGTTGAAACCCCCGAAGTTGGCAGCACCCTGGCTGCAGGAGATGAGGCTGGTGTGGTCGAGTCGGTGAAAGCTGCCAGCGATATTTACTCCCCCGTTTCCGGTGAGGTTGTCGCGGTGAACGAGGCTCTGGAAGACTCTCCGGAAACCGTGAACTCTTCCCCTTATGATGATGGCTGGTTCTTCCGTATCAAGCCCAGTGACGTGAGTGAGCTGGACAATATGTTGGATGCCGAGGCGTATCGCGAGGAGTCAGCGGAGTAATTACTTCCTGCTCTCAAACAAAAAAGCCGCTGCCAAATGCAGCGGCTTTTTTGTTTGAAGAGTATCGGACTTAATGCCGTGCACTTGCTGGGCGCAGAATATTTTTGAGGCCGATCCTCTGCAAAAAGGCGCTCACGGTTTGTTCAATCTCGTCAGCGCAATCCATTTTGAGCACCTGGTGTAGAAGCAGCTCGGTATCTGCCTGGCGCACAGCGCGCAAGGTAGCCTTTACCCTTGGCAAATTGGTGGCATTCATCGATAGTCTGTCATAGCCCATTGCCACTAACAGCAGCGCCCCCCCGGGTTCGCCGGCCAGCTCTCCACAGATGCTCACCTTGGTGCCCTCTGCATGTGCAATGGTGACGATTTCCTGTAGCGCGCGAAGCACCGCGGGATGGAGGGCGTGATAGATATTGGCTACACGTGTGTTGTTGCGGTCTACCGCTAACAGATACTGGGTCAGGTCGTTACTACCTACTGAGATAAAGTCGGCGCGCTCGGCCAGCTCGCGAATCTGGTAAATGGCTGAAGGTACTTCCACCATGACACCAACCGGCGGCATTTCAATCTCATACCCTTCTTCCAGCAGCTCTCCGTAGGCGCGTTCTATTAACCTGCGCGCAGCTTCCAGTTCATTGAGCCCGCTGATCATTGGTAACATGATACGCAGGTTGTTGAGCCCTAAGCTGGCTTTCATCATGGCGCGCACCTGCGCCAGGAATATTTCCGGATGGTCCAGGGTAACGCGGATACCGCGCCAGCCGAGGAAGGGGTTAGTTTCTTCGATAGGGAAGTAGGCCAGCGCCTTATCGCCACCGACATCCAGGGTTCGCATGGTGACCGGCATGGGCGCGAAGGCCTCCAGCTGTTCCCGGTAGATTTCCCGCTGCTCTTCCTCAGAGGGGAAGCGGTCGCGCAGCAGGAAAGGTACTTCAGTCCGAAATAGGCCCACGCCTTCCGCACCTCGTTCCAGGGAGCGCACTACATCGGCCATTAGCCCGGTATTAACTAGCAGGCAAACCCGGTGGCCATCAGCTGTTTCCGCTGGTAGCCCGGCCATATGGTCGAGGCTACGGGCAAGCTGGTGTTCCTCCTCCACAATATCGTCATAGCGGCGCTTCAGTTCCGCGCCGGGATGGATATGTAGGTCGCCCCGATAGCCGTCCACAACCATATCGACACCATCGATAGTCTCATAGGGGAGATCCTGCACCCCCATAATGGCAGGCAGGCCCATGGCCCGGGCAATGATAGCTACGTGGCTATTGGAAGAGCCCTTTACAGAGACGGCGCCGATTAACTTTTCCCGTGGGACCTCAGCCAATACAGCCGCTGTTAACTCCTCTCCCACGAGAATGGTGTTATCCGGGTAGTCTCGCTCGCTCTGCTGGCGTTGATGCAGATGTGCGAGAACCCTGGAGCCCAGGTCGCGAACATCGGCTGCCCTGTCGCGAAAATAAGAATCGGACATGGCTTCAAAGCGCCTTACATGTTCGAGCATGACCTCGGCCCAGGCCCTGGGGGCACTCAATTGCTGTTGGATACGGTCGCAGACTTCAACGGCGAGAGAGTTATCGTCCAGCATACTGATATAGGCGTCGAACAGCGCACGCTCCTCGCGGTTCAGGTCTCCTTTGAGCCTTTCTCCTACTTCGCGGATTTCTTCCCTGGCAGTGCTGAGTGCTTGCTGGAATAAGGCGAGTTCGTCCTCAATATCCAAGCACAGGGAATAGGGCACGGTGGCCAGGTTGGCCTGGGGGGTGACAATATGTGCACGACCGATGGCAATGCCAGGTGAGGCGGCAATACCGGAGAAATGGGTTTCCTGGCGCTGCCTACGGATGGTGGCCAGCATACCGGTGGCCTCCGCATGCGCTATAACCCCGGCCAATTGAGCGGACAGCGTGACCAGGAAGGCTTCCTCACCCTCATCGAAACGGCGCTGTTCCTCCTGCTGGACAACCAAAACACCAAGTACGGTGCGGTGGTGAATAATCGGCGTGCCCAGAAAAGCGCTAAAGCGCTCCTCGCCAGTGGAGGGAAAATACTGGAAGGCGGGGTGAGCTTCGGCCTTTTCCAGGTTAATGGGCTCTTCGCGGGTAACCACGTTGCCCACAAGGCCCTCGCCAGGCGCCAAGTGCACTTGACCCACGGCACTTGGGAGCAGGCCATCGGTGGCCATCAGGACATAATTTCCGGATTGTTTGTCACGAAGGTATACGGAGCAGACCCGGGTATGCATCACTTCACGCACACGTCGAACAATAATTTCGAGCACCGCAGGAAGGTCTCTGGCGGTGTTTACTTCTTGAACGATACTACGTAAAGATCCGAGCAATGGCCTGTCCTCGCCAATCAACGGAGAAATTTATAGGCCCAGGGCTAACCTGGGGCCAGAGGAGGTGCGGAGCCGCACCAGGAGCAGGTTTCGGGTCACTCACCCTTGTCGCGCAGCCAGCGTCTTTCCAGCTGAAGCTGTTGGGGGGCCAGCTCGGTCAAAGCACGACGGTAAACCTCGCGCTTGAAAGTGACTACTTTACTCAGTGGATGCCAATAATTCACCCAGCGCCAGTGGTCGAATTCAGGTTTGTAGCCATTATCGAAGCTGATAGAGGACTCCTGCGCTTCCAGCTTCAGCAAAAACCACTTTTGTTTTTGCCCTATACACAGTGGCTCAGAGCGTCGACGAATCAGTCGCTGAGGCAGGCGATATCTCAGCCAGCCACGAGTACAGGCAATCAGACTGACTTGATCGCGAGTAAGGCCAATTTCCTCGTACAGTTCCCTATATAGCGCCTGTTCTGGGGTTTCGCCTGGGTTTATGCCTCCCTGGGGAAATTGCCAGGCGTCCTTGCCACCTACCCGCCTAGCCCACAGTGCCTGACCGCGGACATTCAGCACAATGATACCGACATTGGGGCGGAAACCCTCGGTATCTATATTGCTGCTGTTTTCGCTACCCTGGCCCCGGTTGCGGTTGTTGGCTGCGGGGTTATCGGTGCGATTTGACTGTTTGGCGGGCCTACGGCGGTTTCTTCGCCCGGCTTGTGCCGGCTTGCCGTCGCCCAAAATACCGTCCTCAATACTGTTGTGTGTTGCCGTGCGCAGCACTTACTTGTCCCGCATTGTTCCACAGAGGTGGGTTTACAGCAATTCAGTGACGTAGTCCGTGTGATACGGGCAAGTGCGAGGTAAAATTGACTGCCGCTACGTTGATGGTGGCCTAACCATGGCGGTGAAATACCCTTTGGGAATCTATAGTTTACGGGGGAGCTGGCGGTGCATCTGGCAATATTTGATCTCGATAATACATTGATCGGTGGAGACAGTGATCACGCCTGGGGCGAGTTCCTTGTGGATCGGGAGCATGTGGATAGTGAGCGCTATCGCTCCACCAATGACCGCTTCTACCAGGATTATCAACGTGGTGATCTGGATATTTTTGCCTATCTGGAATTCGCTTTGGAACCATTGTCGCAGATTTCACGCGGTCAACTGGAAAACCTGCAGAGCGAATTTATGCAGGAAGTGGTCAGTGAGTTGTGGTTGCCTGCGGCGCAGGAGTTGATCGGCGAACATCGCCGCAAAGGGCATCACATTATGATTATCACAGCCACTAATCGTTTTGTGGTAGAGCCCATTGCCGCGCGTCTGGGAGTAGACACGTTGTTGGCTACAGAGCCCGAAGAATTAGAGGGCCGGTTTACTGGGCGGGTTGTCGGAGAGCCCTGTTACCAGGCCGGCAAGGTGCTGCGCCTGCGCCAATGGCTGGCGCATAACCCAGAGTTTGAAAGCAGGGAGAAATGGTTTTATAGCGATTCCATTAATGACCTGCCCCTATTGGCCGAAGTGGAGCACCCGGTGGCTGTAGATCCCGACGCGCGCCTGCGTGTAGAGGCAGAAGCGCGCGGTTGGCCAGTTATCAGCTTGCGGGAGAGCCGCTGAATTGCGTAGCCAAGATCTTTGCGGTGATGGGAATAATGAGGAATTGAGTGAACGGACATAGCATTCGGTATCTGGTTGTGGTGCTCTTGCTCGGTGGCTTGGCGCTCACATTGGGATGTGAGAAGGAGCCCGTGGAACCGCCCAAGACTCTTCGGGATGTGGCGCCGCAACAGATCAGTGAACAGGCGGCCTCAGACCTTTCTCTGGCAATTTGGCAGGCGGGACAGGCCCAGGTACTCCACACGCATGCATCAGTGGAAACTTTACAGCGCGCAGTTAAAGCTCTACTGGCAAATCCCAGTGAGGACCAGCTTGAAGAGGCCAGGCTCTCCTGGCTGGATGCACACCGGGAGTTTGCGGCAACCCTTCCCTATATACAGTTGGCGTTTTCCCCGGTGGACTTGCGTAGCCAGGGGCGCAAGTTGATGCTGGCATTGGACAGTTGGCCAGCCCAGGCTGGCTACCTGGATACGGTGCCAGGGTATTCAGACAGCGGCATTGTCAATGACACTGCAATCGAGCTGACCCTGGCTAATTTACGTAAGCAACACAGGCTTACCGCCCATGAGGAAGCCAGTACGGGGTTTCATGCCTTGGAAGTCATGCTTTGGGGGCCCACGGGAGAGCGCACTGCAGAGGACTTTATCCCCGATAGTAACGGTGAGAAACCTGAGGCGCTGGCGGTGAATCGTCGCCGCGAACTGACCCGGCTGATTGCCAAGGGTATGGAAGAGGATATGGCCGGTCTCGCGCGCCGTTGGCCGACTTCAGCCAATAATTTGTCACGTGAGTATCTGTCTCTGGGGCCTGTGGCACGGCTGCAGCAAATTCGTGCTGCGCATACTCAGGTAATTGATGAACAAGTATTACGGCGCCTTCCCGAGGGCTCAGAGAGTGACGTGGAAAGTGGTCGGGCTGCGGATTCTAAGCAGGCTCTGTTGGGCATCATGGCGACTTTACAGTCCAACTGGATACCTACCGGTGGTGGCGGCATGGCGGAAGTATTGCTTGACCGTCATCAGGTCAGTGCACTGGAAGAGACTTTTTCGGATTTTGAGGCCTTGTTGCTGAAGATGGAGGATCCGTTTGAGCTGGCTGAGCCGGGGCAATTGGTGCGGGCGCGTAAACTGCTTGAACGTATGGCGGGTTTGATGGCAGGAACAACCCAGGTTCCGTTATCGGAAAAGGATGTTATGCCGGTATCCCTGCCTACGATAGGGAACTGATCAAAATAAAACCCCGGCAATGGCCGGGGTTTTTGATTTGGAATACTTTCTCAGTCTTACCAGCGACGTACAGGGCCAGTATCTACATGGACGAAGTTACTTTTCGGATAGTAGCCAACACCGCCTGCTTTTAGAGCCAGTGCCGCCTGTCGCAGTTTTGACAGTGGGACGCCCGGCATGCGGATATCCAGGGCCATACCACGAGTATGGTAACTGCGCTTGGCAACTCCGCGGCCTGCAGCACGCAACTTGGCGTTGGTCTTGGCCGATCGGTATCCCGAGATAATCTCGATGGTACCTGTGTAATTGAACTTTTCCTTCAGCTTATACACGATATCCAACAGTTTCGGGTCCATTCGAGTCACTTCGTTGGCTCGGTGGTCGCGCAGCAATTTGTTGAATTGTTTCAAGCCATTGCTGCTGTAGTCTCCGTTAGCCCAGTAGGCGGCCTCCAGCTTCTCCCCTGTGTGCAGGTTGCGCATCTTCAGGGTGCGGGAGCTACCTACTTTAGCGAAAGTCGGTCCGGCGCTGACCGCCGCCGCAGTTGCGCAGGTCACTGCCAGGAATCGACGTCTGGATGGATTCTTCATAATTCCGCCTCGTCGTTAATTCTCTTCGGAGCGCGTCGGATAGCGCATCCGGGTACGGCGGAAAATGTACAAAAAATAACCAGTTGTTACAAATTTGCAGCTGCTAATTCGGAAATAATCATACCGCTATGCTGGTAAATTTTTTCTCTTATGCTACCGGCGGGTGGAAATTTTCCAGAAATAACTCAAGGATACCTGTTAGCAATGAGACAGCGTTGTCATTTTGTTGCCAACGTTAAAAAAACATTTTTCTGCGACTGTTAGGTTCCATAGGGCTGGGAAAGTGATAGAAAAGTGGGGCTCGGACACGGTAAGAGGCCTATTACCTACTCTTTTGAGAGCTATTCAAATATACGAAGAGTGCTGCTGGTAGGTTGTTAGAAAGCCCTATGTAGCATGGGAGAAAGTCCACCTCTATCTATTACCCCTCCCCCTTTGAATGTATATACATGTATATACAACATTGAGGGTATGATTCCTACATATCCTTCAGATAGATACTTTATCCCGATGTGATGGTTGTGGATAAGAGTGCGCCTGATTGGTGTAAGTAAAAGTTCTGCAGGATGCTTCATATTTTTATTAAATAAGAATGTTGGCCACAGTACTCCTTTTTTAATTCTTGCAAAGCTATAGAATTCTGCGATCTCGGTTACCCATTGCTATAAATCTTAGCTGGGGTTTGTGGCTAAAGTTGCCTTTGCGACCTTCTTTTTTCAGTACTTAAAAACTACCGTAGGCTGCAGCCGTTTTTACAGTTTTGAGAATTGTAACTCTATCAGTATTCAATGTGTGTTGGACTTTTTAGTCGAAATAGAGCCTTTAGCTAAATAACCAGAAAGAAAATCAAGTTGTTCAATTCCATATCTTAGCGCTATGGGGCTTTTGAATCTGATTTTTTAAGAATTGAGATTTTTCCTAAAGATACCGTAAAAGCGCTGTGCTTCTTTCATTACAAAAACGTTTAGCCCAGATGACTAAAATTTTGTTCGCGTTTATTTCACTATTTTTTTAGGTTTTAAAGCGTAGATAATTTTCAGGTTGTCAAAAATCGGACTCACTTGTGGAGCTAGTTCAGAGGGGCCTGATGTTTATCGCGGTGATAAATATCCTGACGGAACTGTGGGCGCCCATGGGTATCTATCCAGGCTGTCATATAGACAATAAAAAGCCGTGGGGCGGGCTTGATCGGAACATTGAGGACCTCACTGCCGGTTGTGGCCTGAGCAACGCGAGTTCTGTCCCATCCCTGAGACTCAAGAAGTGAGTAAGCTAACTCTTCCGGCTGCTGGAGCCGTACACACCCGTGGCTGAATGCTCGCTGTTGTTCTGAAAATAGGCTCTGGGCCTGAGTATCGTGTAGAAAGATTGCCTGCTTATTGGGAATAACAAATTTTACTTTGCCGAGGGTGTTGTCAGGACCGCTCACCTGACGCAAGGTGGCGTGGCCACCGGCTGCACGGGCGAGGCTTTCATCGGTAATTGGTGATGTGGCTCCGCTACGATATTGAACTACTCGGTAGCCACGACGGTGCATGGCGGCGGGGTTGTGTCGCGCCTTGGGGAGGAGTTCGGTAATCAGAATGCTTCGCGGCACTGTCCAGGTGGGATTGAAGACGACACTGGTAATACGGCTGTGCATGTTCGGTGTACGGGTGCTACTTTTGCCAACCACTGTTTTCATGTCCAGCTTAACCTGTCCATTCTCGACCAACTGCAATCGGTAGCTGGGAATATTGACCAATATATAGCGGCCATCCTCGGGAAGGGATAGTTGGTCCCAGCGATCCGCATTCAGGGTCATTTGCCTAGCGCGCTCAACGGGGGAAACTGACAGGGCGGAGAGAGTTTCATTATCGGCAACCCCGGTGGCGGGAAGTCCGTGGCGGCGCTGAAAATTTTCAAGGGCTGACTGTAGGGCGCTGTCGAAGCGCAAGTGATCCTTCTGAGGGGCTGACGCAGGTCCCGGTTGCCCGCGATAGTCTCCATATAGTTCAAGCAATTTGCGCAATTGCAGCACGCGTAAGTCTTTATCCCCTGCCTGAAGAGGGCCCCCTTCATTAATGGGCCGCCAGCGTTTGGCAATCTCCCGATAATGGTTGGCTTCAGAGCGCAGTTGATTACTGATATTGACTGGGTTTAGAGCCACAGATTCCTTAGTTGCCATGGCAATGTGTATTGGCGTCGCAGAGGCGATAGCCAAACTGAGTAAGGCTGCTAGGCCTAGATGGCGGGGAATCTTGACCATAAATAACTCCCGTGGTGATACTTGTGCTTAACCACGGTTTGTCCCCGCACCGGCTTTATCACGTTGGTAAATATCCGGTCGGAACTGTAGCTGTCCATGCTCATCCACCCAGGCAGTCCAATAGGCGATATAGACCGGAAGAGGATTTTTCAGTTGTACGCCATGGGTGCGGCTACTCATCAGTGCCCGGTCTATGCGCGCCCTATTCCAGCGATTTTGTTGAGCCAGCATCATGCGGGCAAACTTCAGCGGTTTTTCCAGACGAATGCAGCCATGACTGAAAGCGCGTTGGTTTTTTTTGAAAAGGTGCTTGCTGTTTGTATCGTGCAGGAAAATTGCCTGGCGATTGGGTATAACAAACTTGACCCGTCCCAGTGCATTGCCCGGTCCACCTTTTTGCTGCAGCGTTACTTTTCCTCGGCGAACGCCAGCGACATTACCTCTGGTAAAGGGAACAGCCCTGCCGCGGTGGTTGACCAGTCGGTAGCCCTTGGCGCTCAGGGCCGAGCTGCCTTTTGGCAAAAGTTCTTTCAGCGCGATACTCGGCGGCACACGCCACACTGGATTGAATTCCAGGCGGGTCATACGCGTGGCGATCAGTGGAGTCTTGTGCTTCGGTTTGCCCACTACCACTTTCATACGAAACTGCTCTCGATCACCGTCGATCAGGCGGAGGCTGAATTCCGGGATATTAACAACGATATAGCGTGGCCCCAGGTCTTTGGGCAGTTGTTCCCAGCGCTGAAGATTGGCGCTCAGGATTTGTGCCAGTTTGGCAGGATTGGTATTGAGACGACTGCGAGTGCGTTCGTCCACAAGTCCATCGGCTTTCAGGCCGTGGCGTCTTTGAAACCGGCGTACTGCCTGCTGCAGGGGCTTATCGTAGACATCAGCTTCCAGGCTGCCTTTTTCGGTAGTTTCAGCAAAGTCTTCTGGCCGGTAATCGCCATACAGCATCAACAGGCTGCGGAGCTGCGCGACCCTAGGGCTGCGGCTTCCGGGAGTTATAGGTTGCCCTTTAGATAGGGGCTTCCACTGTTCCCCCTCCGCTAAGGCGCTGTAGCGCGCCAGCTCCTCGCTTAGCAAGGCATATTGACGGCCGTAAGGGGAAAAAGGATCACTGCCAGAAACGCCCTCAATCGAATCATCTTTTTTGGCGTTTCCTGGCGCGGCGACTGCTATCGACTGCTCAAAGCCCAGTGCAACAGCCAATATTATTGCGCAACCGCACCACATCGGTTTTCGTGCAACACGCAAACGAGAAGGGAAAAAGCCAACACCCATAAGTCACCCCTGTAAGCAAAGAAGGATCACCGGAAATGATCACTCTGCTCACAGTGGTAACTTGTGACCGTGAAACTCTAAATAATTATGGGGAATGGATGCTGCTGGTACTCACAGGAAAAGGTATATAGGTATTACTTTCACGAGGCTAAGGGCGGCCCTGGGACCGCCCCGATAACTTAGAACTGGTTATCACTGAGTCCGTCCTTGTCATAGATATCAGGGCGGAAGTTCAGCCTGCCCTGGCCATCCACCCAGGCGGTCCAATAAGTGATATACACCTTGACCAGTTGCCTCAGGTCTACTTCGGTGGTTTCCTCGCCGACGGTTAGCTTGTCTATACGCCAATGATCCCATTCGCCCTGTGGACGCAATAACGCCTCAGCCAAGTGGCGTGGCTTCTCCAACCGGATACAGCCGTGGCTATAGTCCCGGTCGGTCAGCGAGAATAATTTGCGCGCGCGCGTATCGTGCAGATAGACATCGTGTTTATTGGGGATTTCAAATTTCACCCGGCCGAGCATATTCTCCTCCCCACCCATCTGGCGCATCAGGTAGGAACCCGCGCCTGCCGCCGAGAGATTCTGGGATGTGAGCGGTAGATACTCCCCTCTACCACTAACCACCCGATAGCCCATGTTTTCCATGCCGGTGGGGTTCTTGCGCGCTTTGGGCAGGATCTCATTCACCAGGATACTGCGTGGTACAGTCCAGGTGGGATTGAACACTACTTTGCTAACCCTCGTAGTAATTTCAGGCGTTGCATGTTTTTTCTTACCCACAACTACATTCATGGCCAGCTTTACCTGGTTGTTCTCCACGTATTGGAGACGGTAAGCGGGAATGTTGACCTGGATAAAGCGCTCCCCAAGATTGGCCGGCAACTCCTCCCTGCGGAGAATATTCATCTCAACAATTTTTGCCCGAGCAGTAGGGGAGAGGTTGAGCCGTTTGCGCGTGCCGCGGCCCACAATTCCATCGGGTTTAAGACCATGGCGCTTTTGGAAACGCAGCACTGCCTCGTGCAGTCCGCGGTCGAATCGGTTGGGGTCGACGCCCCCATAACTGTAGCGACTGGAATAGTCACCGTATAGGGAGAGCATATCCCGCAGGTGGCTCACATGGGGGTGGCGTGCTCCCATAGTCATAACAGGTCCTGGAGGAATGGGACGCCAGCGCCCGCTAGCAGAGATTTTGCGCAGCCGTTCAAGCTCATTTCTCAAGGCATATGCATCACTACCGTAGGGTTTATTCTCCTCGAAGTAGGGCCCCTCGCTATTTTCCGTGCGCGGGACCGCCTCGCTTCCCCGACCATTGGCATTACGGCCTTGATTGTAATATACGCGGCTGCCATTACTCCCGGCTCCAGAGCCATTTACATTGTTATCTCGGTAAGAGCTGTGTCGTGAGCGGTTGTAGCTGCGATTGGCGCTTGATGAGCTGGAATAATTGCGATCGCGGTCAGTTTCGTAATCGCGTGAGTAATGGCGGCTGCGTGGGGTGCTGCCGATAATGCGCGCTCGGTTGTAGCCGCGAAAATGTTTGCGCCCACGATGTTCATTGGTCTCTCGCTGGCTGGGTTGTATCAGAGCAACCATGCGAAATCCCTGGTCATCACGGAACACAGGAGTGATACCGCGACGCGGTCGACTCTTGGGGCTTAGCCGGTCCAGTTGGGTGTCCTGGGCATAGGAGACAAACGCGTCGGTGAGCAGGATATCGAGAACTGCGGCCATCTGCAGTCGCTGGGGGGTGTCTCTCAAAGTGCGGTCGAAATAACCGAGATGGTAGCGGTAATCCACCATGCTGCTGGGATTGCCTGAGCTGGCTGCTGTGAGTTGCTTCAACAGATCGTTGGCGCTTTCACTCAGGTTGTAGTTATCGAACCACAGTAGACGGTAATCCGTGCGCTGGTAAATTCTGCGCACCGCGGCAGGGTTGAATATAGGATCCTGGGCTGGCCAAGCGTCAGGGTTTTCTTCCAGCCAGTGAACCAAGTGAGGTCGTACGGCGTTTTCAGGCAATACCGGCACCGTTTCTTGGTTCGCGGCAAAGGCATAATAGAGAATAGAGACACAAAGAGTGCCCAGGGTTAGTAGGGGCAGAATGGATTTTCGTTTGCGGAGCTCAGGGTTGAAATAAGACATGGTACCTCAGCGATACTGCAGGGGCCCGGGGTTGTCTTGCGGATAATACCGGGCGCCAGATCGTTCATACCTTCCCAACCTGTGGCGAGCCCATCCAGAAACATTTTGGTGTTCAGCGTTGACTCGCACTTGTCATGCGTCCCGCGCGACATCCTCTTATTTAGACCACAATTGGCGCCGCACTTGCGCGAATATCAACCAATTTCAGTCTGTGAAAGTAAGTATGGCAACAAATGAGGAATTTGCTTGGCGTTTGCTTCTTCTTAGATTAAGTGTGAAAGAAAAAAGCGACAATCTAGCTGTATCAACCATGCACATTTATTCTTTTTGGTGGAAATAATTCCATTAGTGGGTGGGTGCTTGTACGATTAGATACGGCTAATCAAATGTGAAAAGTGGGCTAAGTCACAGTTTTTCATGGGGTTTTTATGGCTCTGGAGGAGCGAGGCAAAAGTGACGCAAGGGTCCCTGCGGCTCACCATTTTCAAAGGTCTGTTCCCATAACTGGCTGGCGCCATTTCGATTAAAAGCGACTACGGTGCTGGCGCGAGTACCGTAACCTCCAGTCAAGTTATCTGTTTTGGTGTCGGCTGGCAGAAGTTTTTCCCTATGGTTTATCTGTACGAATATTGACGACAGGGCTCGTTCAAGGGAAAGGCCAACCCCCGTTTTGGGAAGGTTTGCGTCCGCAGCTCTTTGTCTGTCTTGAAGCAAGCTGAGGGCTGGCTCTACGAAGTTATGGCCGGAAATTGGGCCCTTGATATTTTGTACAATCCGTTCTAAACCGGCCTTTCCCTTTTCGACCTTGGGCCAGGGGGCATCTGGTGCTCCGTTGGAAATTCCGTGAACCCCTGCCGTAAATAAAAATGGAGTGTGGCGATTGCCGGCACAGGTGAGAGGGTGTTCTGCTCTCAGGTCAAATAGCAGCGCATTAAAGCCGCGGTAGCGAGGCCCTTGAAGGGTCCTGGCAAATTGCTCTGGTGTACTCATGCCAGTCAAAAAATTAACCGGAATTTCCCCTCTGGAAAGCGCATTGTCAGGTTCGGGTGTGCCGGGTTCGCGGATATTAGTGACTGCGGCGACACGGCCGGGGGATATGCCTGCCCAGGTGCCGCCAGCTTCCAAATCCCGCCCGGCTACCAAGCTTCCCGTGTTCCACTGCGCTGCTGGGGCGGTAGGACGAGCGTAGAATTCATCTCGATTGGCGATCAACAGGAGTGGGTACTCGGGGTGGCAGCGATAGGCAAACAGTAGTAGGCACATAGCGGCTTCCTGGGAGGTGGGGAAGGGCGCGCCCCTTTCGCTGCGGGGCGCTTTGCGACCATAATACGCGCTTAACAAACAATCTCGATTCCCCCATGCTGACTTACCCTGAAATAGACCCGGTGGCCATCGCTATTGGCCCATTAAAAGTGCACTGGTATGGCTTGATGTACCTGTTCGGCTTTATCGCAGCCTGGTGGTTGGCACTGCGTCGCAGCACCAAACCATGGTCTCCGGTAATTAAATCAGAAGTCGAAGACTTAATTCTTTACTGTGCAATAGGCGTAGTTGTTGGCGGGCGACTCGGTTATATGTTCTTCTACAACCTGCCGCAATTGATTGAGAATCCGCTTTCGCTGCTTAAAGTGTGGGAGGGCGGCATGAGCTTCCACGGAGGCCTGGTGGGAGTGATGCTGGCTACCGTTCTCTACGCCCGTAAAATTGGTACAACCTTCCCCGTGCTAATCGACTTTGTGGCTCCCTTGGTGCCTATTGGCTTGGGACTGGGCCGGATGGGCAACTTTATCGGCCAGGAACTCTGGGGCCGGCCGACTGAAGGCCCCTGGGGCATGGTATTTCCCCGCGATCCTGAGCTGCTGTCCAGGCACCCCTCCCAGCTTTACCAGGCATTTCTTGAAGGGCTTGTGCTCTTTGCTGTGCTCTGGTGGTTTTCCAGTAAACCGCGTCCACGCCTTGCCGTAGGCGGTATGTTTGTTCTGCTTTACGGCATATTCCGCTTCCTCGTGGAATTTGTGCGGGAACCGGATGGTCATATCGGTTTCGATCTTTTTGGCTGGATGACCCGTGGCCAGCTTCTGAGCCTGCCGATGATTTTGGCCGGTATCGCTCTGCTGGTGTGGAGTTACCGAACCCAGCCTCTACCAGAGGGGCGTAGTGGTAAAAATGGCAATAAGCGGACGCGTTCCCAAGTTAATGGCGGAGCATAGCAATAGATGAAGCAGTACCTCGATCTAATGCGCCATGTGCGCGATCACGGCACGGAAAAAGGTGACCGTACAGGCACCGGCACCTTAAGCGTTTTTGGGTATCAGATGCGCTGTGACCTCGCGGAGGGGTTTCCGCTAATTACCACGAAAAAGTGCCATTTACGCTCGATCATCCACGAACTCCTTTGGTTCTTGCGGGGGGATACCAATATCCGTTACCTGCAGGAAAATAGGGTAAGAATCTGGGATGAGTGGGCCGCAGAAGATGGTGACCTGGGTCCGGTTTACGGCCATCAGTGGCGCTCCTGGCCGACACCGGATGGCCGTCAAATCGACCAGATTGAACAGCTGGTACACCAATTAAAAACCCGTCCCGATTCCCGGCGCCTGATTGTCAGTGCCTGGAACCCGGCAGATCTTCCCGATGAGGGGATTTCCCCGGCAGATAATGCCCGCGAGGGGCGTATGGCGCTCGCTCCCTGCCACGCGCTGTTTCAGTTTTACGTGGCTGAGGGTAAGTTGTCCTGCCAGCTGTATCAGCGCAGCGCAGATATCTTCCTCGGAGTCCCCTTTAATATTGCTTCCTACAGCCTGCTAACCCTGATGCTGGCACAGGTTTGTGGCCTTAAGCCGGGCGAGTTCATTCATACTTTTGGTGATGCTCATCTCTACTCCAATCACCTGGAGCAGGTTGAGCTGCAATTGCAGCGTGAGCCTCTGCCGCTACCAAAGATGCAACTAAACCCCGATGTGGAAGATCTGTTCGCCTTCCGCTTTGAAGATTTCGAGCTGCAAAACTATGAAGCTCATCCGCATATACCGGCACCGGTCGCGGTTTAAGGGGAGAGGTATGGATACATCTATCGCCCTGATTGCGGCTATAGCGCGCAATGGTGCTATCGGTAAAAACAATGAGCTCCCCTGGCGTATTTCAGGTGATCTGCAGTTCTTTAAGCGCACGACTATGGGCAAACCTGTAGTGATGGGGCGCAAAACCTATGAGTCTATCGGCCGACCTCTACCGGGTCGCGTCAATATCGTGATCACCCGCAATCGTGATTGGGCAGCTGAAGGTGTCGAAGTGGTGGACTCTCTGGAGTCCGCCCTGGACCTTGCCCGTGAGCGGGCCTCACTGGCAGGTGCGGCTGAATTGATGGTGATCGGTGGGGCGCAGGTCTACCGCCAGGCCCTACCAATGGCAGCGCGACTCTATATCACCGAGGTGGATGCCGATGTGGAAGGGGACGCCTTCTTCCCAGAGATTGACGACTCATGGGTCGAAGTGGTGCGGGAGTGTTACCCTGCTTCAGACAAGAATGAGTACAACTACGCATTAGTTCAGTACGACAGATTTAAATAAAAACAATTTGATTAAAAGTTGATCAATCTGTTAAATTCTGCGACAGCCTACACAAGGAACACCGCCGCCAATGTGTGCAAGTGACCCGGTTTTGTTACCCGGTTGTTACCTTGCTACCCATGCGGGCCGATGCTGACAATCGGCATTTGAATAATCAAATCGGCTGTTTACAATGTGCGGCTCTTAGCTGTCTTCTAACCAATGTTTTTAAAACAAAAGGACACCGCGTTGTGGCAGCTAACTCATCGCGACCATGTTGTGAAATATTGAACCCACTGGGGGGTCTAATGAAAACCAAGCGATTCATGGCTGTGGCGCTGACCACTGCGCTGTCTGCCGGCGCGCTCTACGGCAGCGTAGCCACTGCGGATACTCTCGATAACGTACTCGCCGTCGGCCAGCAGAAAACCACTGCGGCCCAGGCATCGCAAAAGCGCATCGACAAGATTGCCGAAGAAACTAGCAGCCTGCTGCAGGACTTCAAGGTGGTCAATAAAGAAATCGATGGTCTGCGCGTATACAACCGTCAGCTGGAAAAGCAGCTGGCCAACCAGCTCCAGGTTATCAATGAGCTGGATGCATCTATTGCCAACGTTACTGTCATTGAACGTCAAATCCAGCCGCTGATCCTGCGCATGCTGGAAGGTCTGGAGCAGTTCATCGAATTGGATGCCCCGTTCAAACTGGACGAGCGCATGGCGAACCTCGAAGGTGTAAAGAACAATATGGACCGTTCCGATATTACTGTTGCGGAGAAATTCCGTCAGGTATTGGAGCTGTACAACTTCGAAGCGGAGTACGCGCGTAAGATTGACACTTACGGTGATTCCCTGAATGTAAATGGCCAGGAGCGCGAAGTAAACGTGCTGCAGATCGGCCGTATCGCTCTGCTGGCTCAGACTACCGATTCCGAGATCTCTCTTGCCTACGATAAAGGCCAGAAAGCCTGGGTTGAAATCGATGCTGGCGAATATCGCCGCGCCCTCATGAATGGCCTGAAGATCGCCAAGAAGCAGGCCACTATCGACATCATGACCATGCCGATCCCGGCTCCGGAGGCAGCGCAATGAAATCCTCTATTGCCAAACGCGTATTAGTTGCAGCAGCGGCTGGCCTGATCAGCTTCTCTGCTGTTGCCCAAGAGAAAGCAGCTTCCCTCGACGATCTGCTGAAAATGGTTCAACAATCCAAAATTGCTGAATCCAAAGAGCACAAACAGCGTGAAGCTGATTTCCGTCGTCAGAAAGCTAATCAGCAATCTCTGCTGAACAAGGCCAAAGACACTCGCACGGCGGAAGAAAAGCGCTCTGCCGAGCTGGAAAAGAAATACCAGGAACAGGAAGTTGCTGTTGACCAGAAGCGCCAGCAGCTGGACGAGCGTCTGGGCTCCCTGAAAGAGCTATTCGGCCATATGTCCTCTACTGCAGCAGACCTGAGAGCGAATGTTGGCTCTTCTCTGGTATCTGCCCAGTATCCTGGCCGTACCGAGTTTATTGATGGCCTGCTGGCAAAGATGAACAGCGCTACTCAGCTGCCCACTATCGAAGAGATCGAACGCCTGTGGTTTGAGATTCAGCGTGAGACCGTGGAGTCTGGCAAGGTTGTTAAGTTCAACGCAACTGTGATCAAGCCTAGCGGAGAACAGGCTCAGCAGGAAGTTGTGCGTGTTGGTAACTTCAACTTGGTTTCCAACGGCAAGTACCTGGAGATGAATAAAGCCTACAAAATGGCTGAGTTGATCCGTCAGCCGGATGCCAAGTTCCAGGGTATGGCAGAAAGCCTGCAGGCCTCCACAGCTGGCTTCAGTGCATTTGGTGTTGACCCGACTGGTCCTACCGGTGGTTCCTACCTGAAAGCCATGATCAACAGCCCGGATATTGTTGAGCGTTGGCACCAGGGTGACATCGTAGGTTATATCATCACTGCAGTTGGTGTATTTGCGATGCTGCTGGCCATTTTCCGCCTGATTGTTCTGACCGGTGTTAGTGCCAAGGTAAGTGCTCAGTTGCGTTCAGCTACTCCTAATACGAATAACCCACTGGGCCGTGTACTGGCAGTAGCTGAAGAAAACAAAGGTGTCGACGGCGAGACTCTAGAGCTGAAGATGGAAGAAGCCGTTCTGAAAGAGCGCCCAGCAATTGAATCCGGTCTCAACCTGTTGAAGATTATTGCAATGGTAGCTCCGCTGCTGGGTCTGCTGGGTACCGTTACCGGTATGATCATTACCTTCCAGGCGATTACTATCTTCGGTGCTGGTGATCCTAAAGCTATGGCTGGTGGTATCTCTTCTGCATTGATTACCACCGTTCTCGGTCTGTGTGTTGCTATCCCGACTGTATTGATGCACACCATCGTTAACGGCCGCGCCAAGCGTATTCTGCATATTCTGGAAGAGCAGAGTGCCGGTATCGTGGCGGAAAACGCCGAGCGTAAATAAGAGGAGGCGGCAACATGCACGCATTAATCGACGCATGGGCCGCCGTCAACGCCTTTATGGCGTCGGGCGGGCCAGTACTGTTCCTGATCGCCGGCCTGACCTTCTTTATGTGGACGCTGATTTTTGAGCGGGTCTTTTACTTCAACAAAGCGTTGAAGGTTGATGTTCAAGGTGTGGTTGACCAATGGGAGGGACGCGGTGAGCGCAAATCCTGGGGGGCCCACCAGATCCGCTACGCGATGATCTCCCGGGTATCCGAGAAAATTCAGGACAATATGGATATGATCCAGGCTTGTGTTGCCCTTGCGCCCTTGTTCGGGCTGCTGGGTACGGTCTGGGGCATGATCAATGTGTTCGATGTTCTCGCGATTACTGGTGGTGGTGACGCCAAGCAGATGGCCAGTGGTGTATCCATGGCAACTATCCCGACAATGGCGGGAATGGTTGCGGCCCTCTCAGGTGTATTTGCCAACACTTACCTTGCCCGGAAAGCAGAGCGTGAGACTCAGCTGCTGGAAGACCATCTGACGATGGACCACTAAGCACACATAAGCGAATAGGCGAGCTTATTTGCTGTGAAGGTTTAGCCAACCAGATATTTTCACCGAGGGTGCTCCCTTGGAGCCCCTCGCGGGAAAGTTCGCTAAGAGAGTTGCTATGAGCAAAAGACAAAATACGGCAGAAGAAGAAGCGGGTGCTATTGACCTCACGCCCATGCTGGACGTGGTGTTCATCATGCTGATCTTCTTTATCGTCACCGCGACTTTTATTAAAGAACCGGGTGCTGATGTTGTGAAGCCGGATGCGACAACCGCTGAACTCAAGGCCGCCTCTATTCTGGTAGCGATCAACGACAGTGATGAGATCTGGATTGCCAAAGATAAGGTTGATGAGCGCCAGGTGAGAATTGTCCTGGAGCGCCTCTACTCGGAAAACCCAAAAGGGTGGTTGGTAATTCAGCCCGATAAGGAAGCGAGTATTGAGAAGATTGCCCTGATTGCGGAAGCTGCCAGGAAAATTGGCATCAAGAAAGTTTCGGTCGCGACAGAAAAGAGTTAACAGCTATGAATCCGGTAAGACTTCTTGGGGCAGGTACGTTGGCGGTAGCCACCACCTTCGGCCTCATCTTCACCATGCATCAGCTGATTCAGGCAAACATGAAGGCTCCAGAGGAAAAGGAGCAATTCAAAGTTGCCGATGTGGTGATGCCTGAGCAGAAGATCGAAACACAGTACGATACGACCAAACCGGTGAAACCGGAGGAGCCAGAAACGCCTCCGCCGGAGATGCCAGAGCCTGAGTTTGAAGACCCGAATATTGATACCAGTATCAGTGTTGCTGCCCCTAGAGCAGGTGGCGGCGTCAAGTTGTCGGGCTTCAGCTTTGGTGAGGGGGATTATCTGCCAATTGTTAAGGTGCAGCCTCAGTACCCTCGACGCGCCCTGCAGCGCGGAATGGAAGGGTATGTGATTGTGGAATATACGGTGACCACAAACGGTTCTGTACGTGACCCCATCGTAATTGAAGCTTTCACGCTAGATGGTAAGCCTACTTCTGTTTTCAACAGAGCTGCGCTTAAGTCTGCACTGAAATACAAGTACAAGCCGCGGGTAGTCGATGGCAAGCCGACCGAAGTTCCCAATGTAAGGACTAAGATCAGCTTTAATATGGCCAAAAACTAAGGGGAAGCACTATGAAGTTGACAAGCATTAGCAAAAGTTTGTCCAAGCTCGCTCTGCGCACCTCAGTAGCGCTGCCCCTGGTCTTGGCACCAGCAGTCAGTGTTACCGTGCTTGAAGCAGCGGGTGTTTCCGCATCTTTCGCCTCGGCACAGGCTCAAGAGCAAAAAAAGCCTAGTAAAGAAAAGACCCGTAAAGTTCCGGCAATGCGCGAAGCGGCGTATAAAAAACTGGAAAAGGCCCAGGAAGCTGCAGATGCAGAGGATTGGGCGGGTGCTCTTGCTGCGCTGAAGGAAATGGATGCGAGCAAGAAACGGTACAATGGCTATGAAATAGCACAGATGTACAATTTCTTTGGTGTGGTTTACTACAGTACCGAGCGCTACAAAGAGGCTATTCCTTACTTCAAGAAAGTGCTGAGTCAGGGTGAAAAAAACCTGCCAGTAGCACTTGAAGTGGGCACTTTGTTTACCTTGGCCCAACTTTATTTCGTAACCGAAGACTATAAGCAGGCGATCAATTACTTGAACCAGTGGTTCAAGGTTTCTGATCGTATTACTGCAGATTCTTATGCATTGCGTGCTCAGGCTTATAACCAAGTTGGTGACCAAGCTAAGGCACTGAAGGATATCAACGTAGCGGTATCCATGTATGAGAAAGAGGGCAAGGTACCGAAGGAAGGCTGGTACGGGTTGCAGCAGTTTGTGTATTTCGAGCGCAACGACTACAAAAAAGTAGCGGGTGTTCTGGAAAAATTAGTGCAGTATTACCCGAAGCCGGTGTACTACAAAACTCTTGCAGCTATGTACGGTGAGCTTAAGCGTGACAAAGACCAGCTTCATATGATGGAAGCAGCTTATATTGCTGGTGCTTTGGAGAAAGATCGGGATTTACTGAACATGGGCTATCTCTTTATGGGGCATGAAATGCCTTATAAAGGTGCCAAGGTTATTGCCAAAGGTATTAAAGAGAAGAAGATCCCTCGAACAGCTAAGAACCTGGAGACTTTAGCCCAGGCTTACCAGATGGCTCAGGAGCTGCAAAAAGCAATCCCTCAGCTGGAGGCTGCAGCTAGCTTGTCTGACAAAGGGGAAATTTACTCACGTTTGGCCGGTATCTATTTGGATCTGGATCAGAATGAGAAAGCCATTTCGATGGGCAAGAAGGCTTTTGCAAAAGGCAAAATTAAGCGTGTCGATCAGCTGCACATCGTGATGGGTATGGCTAATGCTAACCTGAAACGTTATGACGCAGCTTTGGTAAGTCTCAAGAAAGCTTCAAAAGATGAGCGCTCTAAAAAGTCTGCGCAGCAGTGGATCGCTTACGTTGAGGGTGAGAAAAAGCGTGAAGAGCAGTTAGCGATTTAATTTCCTTCAATTATTTACCTTTTTTTAGGAGGCCATACAGAAATGTATGGCCTTTTTTCTTTTCTAGAGTTCTCTCAATTGCCCAGGCTAAATAACCTGTATTAATGGACTATTTGCATTTTTTCGTGAATTGACTAATGATTAGAGTCAGCTGATCAGCTTTTTCCATTTCGGCACTCCAGATGCCGTTTTTGCACCCTAACAATAATAGGAGAGGTGTTATGGATAGAGCTTGCCCGCCAATTTCCAGCCCTGAATTTCTACTTACCTATCAGCTTTCTGGCTATGCCAAAGGTTTGGCCTATGCTGCCCTGATAACTCTCGGGTTGATTTTTTTAATGAGCCAGTTGATTTCCACTAATTTTGTGGAGCCGGTGGCTAAGCCGTTACCGACGATTCAACCAATAGATATCACTGAGAAAAAGGTGGTAACGGTTAAAGAGTACCAGGCACCGCCCAGCCCTCAGGATATTCCGCCACCAATTCAGCGCACTGAGGTGATCAGAGACGTAGAGATTATAGATACCATACCAACGGTTGCTCCGCCGGTTGCTGAAACTGGGGGTAACCCGGTTATTGTATCGAGAGAACCTCTTCCTGTTTATAAGCCCGCACCGCGTTACCCTAGTGTGGCTATGCGCAGAGGCATGGAGGGTTACGTAGTTGTGGAGTTTACGATAACCAAAACCGGAGCGGTGCGTGATGCCCAGGTAGTTGGGGGATTCGACAGCGCTGGGAAGCCTACCAATGTATTCAATCGCTCGGCACTGGCAGCGGCTGAGCGATTTAAATACCAGCCGCAAATGGAAGACGGTCAGCCTGTAGAGCGCTATGGTGTGCGTAATCGTATTACTTATAAGTTGGCGCAATGAAATAAAAAAACGGCCCTCAAAGAGGGCCGTTTTACTTCATGTTTTTAGTCAATTAATTTCTCGCACCGCGCCCCGATCGGCACTGGTGGCGAGTAACGCATACGCTTTAAGAGCTTTACTAACCTTGCGGGGGCGAGATTCACCCGGTTTCCAGGCTTGTGGGCCGAGGCTGACCATATCCTGGCGGCGTTTCTCGAGCTCCTTATCACTAATCGCGACCTCTATTTTTCGGGCGGGAATATCAATATGTATTGGATCTCCATTTCGCACTAAGGCGATAGTGCCACCAGAAGCTGCTTCTGGTGATACATGCCCGATAGAGAGGCCGGAAGTTCCGCCTGAGAAGCGACCATCAGTAATTAATGCACAGTGTTCCCCTAATCCCTTGGATTTCAGGTAGCTGGTGGGGTAGAGCATCTCCTGCATACCGGGGCCGCCTTTGGGGCCCTCATAGCGCACTATCACGGCTTCACCTTTGTGAACTTTGCCCTTGAGAATATGCGAAACCGCCTCCTCTTGGCTCTCAACCACATGAGCCGGGCCTTCAAAATGCCAAAGCGCCTCGTCTACGCCGGAAGTTTTCACTACGCAGCCATTAGGGGCCAGGTTGCCGAATAAAACTGCCAGCCCGCCCTCAGCAGAATAAGCATGCTCGGCTGAGCGAATACAGCCTTGCTGGCGATCGACATCAAGAGTTGGCCAGCGGCAGGCCTGGCTAAATGCGGTCTGTGTGGGAATTCCTGCGGGACCAGCCCGGTAGAAGTCACGCACCGATTGCTTATCGGTGCGAGAGATATCCCATTGCTTTAGTGCATCCGCTAATGAGCCACCGTAGGCTGTGGGCAGGGAGGCATCAATTAACCCAGCAGATTCCAATTCGCCGAGAATCGCCATTACCCCACCGGCTCGGTGGACGTCCTCAACATGGTACTTCTCTGTGTTAGGCGCGACTTTGCACAGTTGCGGTACCTCGCGGGAGAGTCGATCGATATCCTGTAAGTTGAAGTCGATATCGCCCTCCTGGGCAGCGGCGAGTAGATGTAATATCGTGTTGGTCGAGCCACCCATGGCGATATCGAGAGCCATGGCATTCATGAAAGCACTGCGGTTGGCGATATTGCGAGGCAGGGCGCTCTCGTCATTTTCTTCGTAGTAACGCTTCGTTAGCGAAACGATTTCTCGTCCTGCGCGCAGGAACAACTCTTTGCGGTCCACATGGGTGGCTAACAGGGTGCCATTGCCTGGCAGTGAGAGGCCCAGTGCCTCAGTCAGACAGTTCATAGAATTTGCGGTGAACATGCCGGAGCATGAGCCGCAGGTAGGGCAGGCGGAGCGCTCGTACTCTGCAACCTCTTCATCAGTTGCTGTATCCGTAGCAGCGATCACCATCGCATCGACAAGATCCAGTTTATGATCGGCCAGCTTGGTTTTACCGGCCTCCATTGGTCCGCCGGATACGAAAATAACCGGGATATTCAGACGTAGAGCGGCCATCAGCATTCCCGGAGTGATCTTGTCACAGTTGGATATACATACCAGGGCATCAGCACAGTGTGCGTTGACCATGTATTCTACTGAATCGGCGATAATCTCACGGCTGGGCAGGCTGTAGAGCATGCCGTCGTGGCCCATGGCAATGCCATCATCTACGGCGATGGTATTGAATTCCTTGGCGACACCACCGGCTCGCTCTATCTCCCTTGCCACCAGTTGTCCCATATCCTTCAGGTGTACGTGGCCCGGCACAAACTGGGTGAAAGAGTTGGCGATGGCGATAATCGGCTTGTGGAAATCGGCGTCGGTCATTCCTGTGGCTCGCCACAGTGCCCGGGCGCCGGCCATGTTGCGTCCGGCGGTGGAGGTACGGGAACGATATCTGGGCATGGTACAAGCATCCGGCTGTGTAAATTAGAGCGTCAGCTTATCAAAAAAATCCGATATCTGGGATATTTTCGCGCAAATTGATCAAGTTGCGCGACTTACTAGGATGAAAATTGCGGATGGAGCAGTTTATGCAGGAGGGCTGGCAGTGATGCGTTTACGCAGAATCCGCGAATTGCGCTGAATATTGTAGAGAGACTTGCGAGATGTGGGCAGGTCCTTGATCGCCACTTGCTTAAACCCCTGCTCAATAAACCAATGCTCGGTCTGCGTGGTGAGCACATAGAGCTCATCGACATTTAGGGTGCGGGCCTGACGCTCCAGGTGTCGCATCAACTTGGCGCCACGGCCACCGCCGCGGAATTCGGGATGGCTGGCCACACAGGCAATTTCCGCTGCTGATGTGATCCCGCTGTCATCTCTGATCGGGTAGAGAGCAGCACAAGCCACCGGGGTCCCATCGACTTCTACCAGAGTGAAATGCTCAATCTCTGCTTCGAGCTTTTCCCGAGAGCGGCGTACCAGGACACCCTGCTTCTCCAGCGGGCGAATAAGGCCGAGAATGCCACCAACATCGGTGATACGCGCACGGCGCACCACTTCATAGCTATCCCGGTAGATCATTGTACCGGCACCCTCGCGGCGAAACAGCTCCTGGATAAGAGCGCCATTCTGACAGTAGCTGAGCAAATGGGTACGAGCGATCCCGGAATTACAGGCGCGTATGGCACACCCTAGAGCTTTGCTTCGTACTCGAGCAGAAACTTGTTCAGCCTGTACAATACTGAGTTCGTGAACCGGGTTACCGTCCAAGATTAACTGGGCAGGTTCGCGGAACAGTACCAGCTTCTCTGCTCGTAATACCCGCGCTGCCTCCGCTGCCAGGTCGAGGTAGTTGATATTGAACAGTTCCCCTGTCAGCGAAGTGCCCAGTGGAGAGAGCAATACCAGCGCACCCTGGTCTAAGGCTTGCTCAATGGTATTGACTTCCATTCTCCGAACGGTACCTGTCCAGCCCAAGTCGACACCATCAAGCACTCCGCAGGGCCGTGCGGTAACCAGGTTACCGGAAATCACTTTCAAAGCTGAGCGGGCCATAGGGGAGTCAGGTAGACCCTGTGAAAATGCGGCTTCGATATCAAATCGCAATCTACCCACCGCAGCTTTAATTATCTCCAGGCTCTCTCGATTGGTGACCCGGTTATTGTCGTGAAAGCGGCTCTCTATGCCGCTCTCAGCAAGGGCCCGGTTCACTTGGGCGCGGGCGCCATGAACGACTACCAAGCGCACGCCGAGGCTGGCGAGTAGCGCTAGGTCATGCACTAAATTACGGAAATTGGTGTGTTCCAGGGCGTCACCAGGGACTCCAATCACCAGGGTGCGACCGCGAAGATCGTTAATATAGGGTGCCGCATGGCGGAACCAGTTGAGGGAGGCGCTATCGTCGCTCACTAATGCCTTTCCGTTTACTGAGGTACTTGCCAGCTTAAAGACAAGTATTGGAGGTTTTATCTACTCCAGGCGAAGTGCCCAGACTCCTGCTGTATGCCGAGTTAGGGTGCTGTGCTTATAGGCAGAAGCGGGCTATCAGTTTGCGTAATATATCCACCATGGGATTGATACGCTCTAGCCCAAGGTATTCATCTGGCTGATGGGCTACGTCAATATCACCTGGACCCAGCACAATAGTGTCAATGCCCATGCTCTTCAAGTAGGGAGCCTCTGTAGCGAAGGCGACGCTTCCGGCGGTATGGCCACAGAGTTTTTCTGCAGTCTGCACCAGCTCAGAATTCTGCTCTTGCTCGAAAGGTTGTGCACCTGGAAATAGGGAAATCACTTCCAGGCGAATTCTGTCGTTGTCGATACAGCTGGCTAGACGTTTTTGCAGTTCAGCGCGCAGGTCTGCCAGATGCATGCCTGGTAGTGGGCGCACATCGAATTGCAATTCAGTAGAGCCGCATATTCTATTAGGGTTGTCGCCGCCATGGATGCAGCCCAAGTTCAAGGTTGGGACAGGTACGGCAAAGCCCGGGTTATTGTATTTTTGCTGCCATTCGGCTCGCAAAGACATCAGCTCTCCAATTACTGAGTGCATGGCTTCCAAGGCATTGGCGCCAAGGCTGGGATTGGAAGAGTGACCGGACTGGCCGGTGATTCGCACTGCCTCCATCATTATCCCTTTGTGCATGCGTATAGGGCGCAAGCCGGTGGGTTCACCTACTATCGCAAAGCGCCCGTGGGGTTTCCCTGCTTCGACCAATGCCTGTGCCCCAGCCATTGAGGTCTCTTCGTCGGCCGTTGCAAGAATCGTAAGGGGTTGGCGCAGAGGCTTATTTAAGAAGGACTTGGCCGCCTCAATGGCAAGGGGGAAGAACCCTTTCATATCGCTACTACCGAGGCCGTATAGGCGATTGTCTCGCTCTATCAGCTTGAAAGGATCGGACTGCCATCGGCCCTCATCATAAGGCACTGTATCGGTATGTCCGGATAAAATCAGTCCGCCATTGCCATCGGAGCTGCCGCCCAAAGTGGCGATCATGTTGGCCTTGAGAGGGTTGCCTTTCAGGGGCAACAATTCCACTTTAAAATTGAGGGCTTCCAGCCAGGTTGCCAATAGTTCCACCACCGGTCGGTTCCCCATATCGAGCGCTGGATCTGTGGCACTGATACTCGGAGTGCCAACAAGCTGGCGCAGTTGCTCCTTGAGGTTAGGTACTGCGGTACTCGCCATAGTGGATCTCCCTTTTCCTGTTGCGCCATTCGCTAATTATTACGGCTGCGGTAATTACACCACCTCCCACTGCCAGTTTTGTGATATCGGCTTCTCGATTCCAGATTAACAGGTTTACCAATAAGCCCGCGGGAATCAAGGCGTTATTCATAGCTGCCAAAGTTGTGGCGGAAACCTGGGTAGCGCCTTTGTTCCAAAGAAAGTAGCCAAGCCCTGATGCGGCCAGCCCTAGCCAGATTAGTACACCCCACTGAATTTCGTTTTGCGGATATTTGGCTTCACCCAATAGTGTCCAGGCTGTCACGGTAACTAAGCTGGCACCCAGGAAAAACCAGCCGAAAGTTTGCCTGGGCTCAAGTGGCTGTCGGTGCTGCATGAACTGCTTGTAGGCTACTTGGCCCAGTGCAAAGCATAGATTTGCCCCTTGGACCATGGCGAATCCATTCCAGTAGTCGCCATTCGGTTTATCCCAGCGAATAATAGCTGCCCCGGAAACTGCTAATAGTGCGATTGCCAGATTCCATAAAGAGACTCGTTTCTTGAGGAGGTCGTATAAAAGGGCAATATACAGAGGAGTAAATATGGTAAACAACAGGACTTCCGGGACGCTCAGAAGAAGGAATGACTGGTAATAAAACAAATACATCAGCCCAAGCTGTACACCACCAATAGTCATAAGGGTTAAGGCAATGCGAGTGCCTGAGCGACGCCACCGCAACATCGGCAAAAATAGCAGGGAGGCGAGTAATACCCGGCTCATTGCGGAAAAGTAGCTATCCACCTGGCCGGCCAGGTAAACCCCGATCAAACTGAAGGAAAGGGCCCAAAGGAAGGTGACAAAGAGTAGCAGTGGCATGGATAAGACGTAAGTTAAGTAATGGACATTATTATGTTCAGGAAAAGTAGTATTACCGGCGTGCTAGCCAATTGGAAGCGGTGCTATAGAGCACTTAGGTTTTGTAAATAGAGGCTAAGGCTGGACGACTAATGCTCTTACTTGAGCGCGAACGTAGTTCTCATTTTACCTGGTTTTTTTACATGCTTCGGTTTGCACGGCCGTTATTACGCGCAACCTGGTTCCCCCAGCGCAGCAGATTCACATTGCAATCGTTGCGGTCGATGATCACTTCTATCAGGCAGAGCCCTTTACGGCTTTTAGCCTCCTTAATAGCTTTATCCAGTTCCCCCTCGGTACTGACTTTACAGCCCCAGGCATCACCTTCTCCCGCACTAAATACTTCAACTAATTGGGCGTAGTTCCAGTTTTTAATCTTATTGTAAGGGCCATCATGGATTTCCACTTCAATGGTATAGCCACCGTTGTTGATCAGGAAAATAATCGGGTCGACCTGATAGCGGATCATGGTGGAAATTTCTTGTGCAGTCAGCTGGAAAGAACCGTCGCCAATACAGGAAATAAGGCGGCCTTTGTCCTTCCCCAGTGCGTAACCAAGAGTCGCCCCTACTGACCATCCAATACTCCCGTATTGCATCTGGATTTCAAATTGTGCACCTTCAGGCAGGGATAGCTCCATACCGTTAAACCATGAGTCCCCTGTTTCCACCAGCAAAGTGCTTTTACGGTCGAGCAGTTTCTGTATTCGTGTAAACAGTTGCCGGATAGATAGTGGAGTCTTGGCTTTGCCTGGCTGAGGAATGTGTTTTGGACTGCTGACTCTTCGGTAGGCCTTGAGTGCACCATCGTTGGGTTTGAGTTGTCCTACAAGAGCTTCAAGCAGGTCGTTCATGTGCACATTGCTGTAACAGGTCTCCCCGAGTTGTATTGAGGCCGGGTGGCAGAAGATTGCCCGGCTTTTTTCAAAACCCAGTTGGTGTCCGGTAGTTGTGTAGTCAGTGAATTGTGGTCCTGCGAACAATAGCGCATCGGAGGTATCAATTATCTCACTACAACCTGGCGTACTCACTGGCCCCCAATAGATCCCCATAAAGTTCTCGTGTGCCTCAGACACTATGCCCTTAGCATCGGGCATGGTGGCGACGCCGTAACTACAGCTTTGGGCCAAATCGTGAAGGGCGATGCGGGCATTGGCTGCACGGATTTTACTTCCGGCGATCAGTACCGGTCTCTCAGCGGCATTAAGGAATTCGGCAACATGCTTGGTTGCAGCGTTGAGGGAATCGGGATCGCTGGTAGCGCGCCTGGCAAAACCGCGGGGTATGGGTGCGGAAGTTGGAGCATTGGCGACATTTGCGGCGATCTCAATGTATACCGGTTTGCGGCGCAACATTGCCGTATCAATTGCGCGATCGATAGCGGCGGGTGCCAGTGAGGGGTGGTGGATGATCACGGTTTCTGCGGTTATGCGGGAATACATCTCTCGCTGATAGCTATAGTCGACCTTGCCCAATGTGTGATGCAAGTATTCCCACTCAGCTTCAGAGTTGGTATTTGGGCCCCCAGAGATAGCGATTAGCGGTAGGTCCTCGGCATAGGCTCCTGCAACGGCATTAATCATGCTCAATCCACCAACGGAGAATGTGACCACCGCCGCTGATGGCCCACCAGTGGCACGTGCATAGCCATCGGCGGCATAGCCTGCATTTAGCTCATTGCAACAGCTGATCATCTGTAAGTCCCTGTGCATCAATAGCTGGTCCAGCAGTACCAGGTTATAGTCGCCAGGTAGAGCAAAATAATGCCGGACTCCCGCATCTTTTAACCTCTGCGCGAGGTAGGTTCCGACAGTCCATTGGCATGTGTTAGTTGTCTTCATTGCAGTGGAGGCCAATTGCTTGGAGAGGCTGGAATTCCCGGCTGATAAAAGGGCAGGCTATCTCGCCCTGCGTTGCAACAGCGTAGCTCAAACAGGTAGATGGCGAATTAGAGGCAATAAAAAAGGGAGGCTTTTGGGGCCTCCCTCTAATCGACTTTTCTTAAAGCCTAAGACTGGCTTATCAGCCAAATATACCTTTAAACAAGTAGAAGAACAGGATTGCAATACCGGCACCTGCGGGCAAAGTTACTACCCAAGAAGCTGCAATGGTCGTGATCATACGCAGATTCAGGGCGCCAATACCACGTGCCAGGCCAACACCGAGAACTGCGCCAACCAGGGTATGGGTGGTGGAAATTGGCAGTCCAGTTCCCGAGGCCAGAACGACGGTGGCGGCAGCCCCCAGCTCGGCGGCAAAACCGCGGCTCGGAGTCAGCTCGGTAATTTTCTTGCCAATAGTGGCCATTACCTTAAAGCCGTAAGTGGCAAGACCCACAACAATTCCCAGGCCACCAAGGAGCAGAATCCAGGAGGGCATAGTGGCTTTGGCGGTTACCGCACCGCTCTGGATAGTGTTTACAACCGCTGCGAGTGGGCCTACTGCATTGGCCACGTCGTTAGAGCCGTGGGCAAAAGCCATGGCACAGGCAGTAAAGATCATCAGAATCGCGAAGACTCGCTCCACATTGGCAAAGCGATTCTCGGATTCTGCGGAGGGGTCGCGCTTCACGCGCTTGAGCATGGCAATACCGATACCCGCCACAATAAGACCGGCAATGGCTGCGATGCCTGCATCCTGCACGAATGTCAGCTGGATATTGGCATCTTTCAAGACATGTTTCAGGCCCTTGGTCAGGGTCACCATCGCGATCATCCAGCCTACAGCGAACATGTAGAAGGGAATATAACGCTTAGCGTTATTGAATGGATCTTCGGTATCGAGAATCAGCCGCTGAACGCTGCGGAATAACAGGAAGGAGATAGTGCCAGCTAGCAGAGGAGAAACCACCCAGCTGGCTACAATGCTGCCAACTTTACCCCAGGCCACAGCGTCGGCAGAGATGCCAACTGCAGAAAAGCCGACAATTGCACCAACGATTGAGTGGGTAGTCGATACTGGCCAGCCGAGGATGCTCGCCACTAGCAACCAGGTGCCGGCGGCGAGAAGGGCAGATAGCATGCCGTAAACCAGCAACTCTGGCTGCGAGGCAAAGATTTCCGAGTCAATAATACCCTTGCGAATGGTGGCAGTTACCTCTCCGCCAGCTAGGTAAGCACCGGCAAACTCGAAAATCATGGCGATAATGATCGCCTGCTTGATAGTCAGTGCGCGCGAGCCCACAGATGTACCCATGGCGTTGGCGACATCATTTGCACCAACGCCCCAGGCCATAAAGAAGCCTGCGACACAGGCCAAAATCAACAGAATATGGCCGTATTGACTAATAATTTCCACGCTGAACCCCCTAACGTGCCAACAACAACTGCAATCGGTTGCCCACGCTGTGGGCGCGGTCGGCTAGTTCGCCGATCCATTCAATAACGCGGTAGAGAAACATTACATCCACCGGCGGTAAGTCTTTTTCTATGGCGAAAAGCGCAGCGCGAATTTCAATTTCCAGCTTGTCTGACTTGCGCTCCAGCTCGTCCAGCTCTTCAGTCATGCGCTTTGCGATGGTGACCTCACGGCCGGCGAAACCACTTTCCAGCAGCTCATCCAGTTCGTTAATGGCGCGCAGTGCCTGGGATGAGGTCGCCACAGCACTTTCAACAAAAGTGGCCATGAGCGGCTGCAGGCTTTGTGGGATTTGCATTTTCCTGCCCACTGCCAGCCCGGCGATATCCTGCGCGGTGTTGGCAACCTCATCTTGCGCGTGCAACAGCTCCAGCAGATCGGATCTGGAGACCGGCATAAACAGGCTGTCCGGCAGGTGCAGGCGCAGATCTCTTTTGATGTCATCTGCGCGGTTTTCTGTGGCAGAGATGCGCAGTTGAATTTTTTCCGCCTCTTCCAGATCACCTTTGATCAGTGCGTCAAAAAACGGAATCAGATCGGCTGAAGCCTCGTGGGCCGTAGCCATATGCTTCTCAATCGGCTTGATTGGAGAGCGGCCAAACAGATTGGCAATATTCGACAGGGCCATGGTTAGCTCCATTGCTCAGGGTGCGAAACGGCGGCATGGTACCCCAATCGGAGCAACTTCGGTAATAGTGCGTTAACGATGCACTGTTGTACCCTGAGGATGGGGCTACAATGCGGCGTCGCCATATGAGAATAAAGGGGGTTTACCAATGGCAGAGAGCAAAGCCGCGGACAGGCTGCTGGACTTACATGGGCTGCTGGATGACCTTGTCAGCCAGGGCTATGTGAGCAGGCAGGATGCTAACCGGATTGTAGGTACTCCGCGTACTGCTGAGCAGGCACAAATGCACCCTCTCAGCTACATCGCAAGCTGCGACCTCGCCAACCGGAAAGCCCCCGGAGCCCTATTGAACAGCGAAGTTCTCAGTGCCTGGTTAGCAGATATTTCCTCTCATGCCCTCTATCATATTGACTCGCTTAAAGTGAATGTGAGTGCGGTGACCGAGGTGATGAGCTTCCAGTTTGCCAAGCGCCATCAGATCTTATGTGTTGAAGCGGGAGCAGAAGAACTCTTGGTTGCAACTGCACAGCCTTTCGCTAGGGGCTGGGAAGAGCAGTTGGAGCACACCAGTGGCCGTATGGTACGGAGAGTGGTGGCGGACCCCGCAGATATTAAGCGCTATTGCGTGGAGTTCTACTCCCTTGCCAACTCCATTTCTGGGGCCAGCGGCCTGCAAGGTACATCTACTGCGAACAATTTTGAGCAGTTGCTGGAGCTCGGCAACCTCAAGGATCCCGAGGCCAACGATCAACATATCGTCAATATTGTCGACTGGCTGCTGCAGCATGCCTTCGACCAGCGCGCCAGTGATATCCATATCGAGCCAAGGCGGGAAGTGGGGCGAATCCGTTTCCGTATCGATGGTGTGCTGCACCCTATTCACGAGCTGCCAGATCAGGTGAATGCTGCTGTGACCAGCCGCCTGAAAATTCTCGGGCGAATGAACGTGGCTGAGAAGCGAAAGCCCCAGGATGGACGTATCAAGACCAAGCGACCCGATGGCAGTGAAGTGGAGCTGCGCCTCTCTACGTTGCCTACAGCCTTTGGTGAAAAACTGGTGATGCGAATTTTCGACCCCGAAGTGCTGGCGCGCTCCTACAGTGACCTGGGCTTGGGTGGTGAAGATTTGTCCCGCTGGCAAAAAATGTTGTCGCGTCCCAACGGCATTGTACTGGTAACAGGGCCTACGGGGTCGGGAAAGACCACCACTCTGTATACAGGCCTCAAACAGTTGGCTACCAGCGCGGTGAATGTCTCCACGGTGGAAGATCCGATTGAAATGGTTGAAGAGAGCTTCAACCAAACCCAGGTGCACCACTCTATCGGTTTCGATTTTGCCGCAGGTATTCGGACCCTGATGCGCCAGGACCCGGATATCATTATGGTGGGGGAGATCCGCGATCTTGAGACAGCGCAGATGGCGGTACAGGCGGCGCTTACCGGGCACTTGGTGATCTCCACCTTACATACCAACGATGCCCCTACGGCGGTCACTCGATTGCTTGACCTGGGGTTACCTCACTACTTACTTAAATCGACCATCCTCGGGGTAATGGCGCAGCGACTGGTTCGCACCCTGTGCCCGTCATGCAAGCGTGCGGATAAGATAGCAGAGGCCGATTGGCATTCCCTGGTGCGCCCATGGAAGGCTCCGCTCCCGGAAAAGGTATATGCACCGATAGGTTGCCTGGAGTGTCGTAATACCGGTTATTTGGGACGTCAAGGCATTTACGAAATACTGCCGTTCAGTGAGCCTGTCCAAGCACAGGTTACCCCTGATTGCGATCTGCAGCAGCTGCGTCGTCAGGCAATGCGAGAGGGTATGAGTAGCTTGCGTCTCTCAGGTGCCAAAAAAGTGGCAGCCGGCCTGACTACCGTTGCGGAAGTGTTGCGTGTAGCTCCGCCGCCAGACATTGCGTTTTAAAGTTTGGAGCTGGATTGCCTAGCTGGTGAAGAATAGGTGGAGGTATTAAGAAGCTAGCTGTTCTAAGCTGCTCGCTTCAAAATTGAATTCGACCTAGGAAAAAATGAGCAGGCACACCAGCCTCATAGCTGCTCTAAGGATTGATACCCCATGTTCGACCACGCCAATTGCCCCGAGCCACTCAAACACCAGCTGGATTCATTGTGGAGTGATTGGTGCGAACAGGCGGGCACTGCTTTTAGTGATGAGGTGGAGAGGCTTACAGAAGAGCGGGCCCTAGAGCCGGGATTGGCAAGAAGCTTTATCGGTTCTGAGTTTTTTCACCGTCATTGCTGCCGGCAACCTCAGTTCTTGGTTGAGCTGTTAAAAGCCGAGGATCTTGGGCTTGCACTGCCAGACTTCAATAGTGATGAAAGCCTCGACAGCGCACTGAGGTTTCTGCGCAATCGCGCTACCGCGGAGGTGATATTCCGCGATTTTGCCGACCAGTGGGATATTCCACGGACTTGCCTGCGCCTGAGTGAGTTGGCGGAGCTTTGTATTGATACGGCGCTGCGATGGCACCATTCCCAGCTGGTAAAGCGCTATGGCGAGCCGCGGGATAGAGAAGGGCGTGCGCAATCTATGGTAGTGCTCGGTATGGGCAAGCTGGGTGCGCGAGAGCTGAATCTATCCTCAGATATAGACCTGATCTTTGCCTATCCGGAACCCGGCCACACAGATGGCGAACAGTGCGTGGAAAACCAGAAGTTTTTTCAGCGTTTGGGACAGCGACTAATCAAATCATTGGATGCTATTAATGCCGAAGGCTTTGTGTTTCGTGTGGATATGCGTTTGCGCCCCTATGGAGACAGTGGCCCGCTTGTGAGCCATTTTGCTGCACTGGAGGACTACTACCAGACCCAGGGACGCGAATGGGAGCGCTATGCCATGGTCAAGGCGCGACCTGTGGCCGGTAATAAGGAAGTTGCGGCAGATTTGATGGAGCTGCTGCGCCCGTTTACTTATCGTCGCTATATCGATTTCAGTGCGATCGATGCGCTGCGGGAGATGAAGGCATTGATTCAACGCCAGGTGCGTGCAAAAGGTCTAACAGACAATATCAAGCTCGGTCGAGGTGGTATTCGCGAAGTCGAATTTATCGCCCAGGCGTTCCAGTTAATTCGCGGTGGCCGCCAACCGGCACTGCGTGAACGCAACCTGTTGAAGCTCCTACCACTATTGGAAAGTGATGGGCATGTAGAGCCCGGTGTAGCCTCTGAATTGGCAAACTGTTATCTATTACTGCGCCGGGTTGAGCACGCGCTACAAGCTTATCGAGACCAGCAAACTCAAGCATTACCCCAAGATGATAAGGAACGTCAGCGGCTTGCTTATGCCCTGGGGCGAGATGACTGGGGACAACTCTTCGGGGAGTTGGCATCGGTGCGCAATGTAGTCGAAAGTGAATTCGATACTGTAATCGCGCCTCCGGAGGAGATCGCTGAGCCGCGTGTAGCGGAGGAATGGCAGGGGCTTTGGGGCAGCTGTAATGAGCCGGGAAGTGAGGAGATCAACCTGCAGAGCTTGGCGGATGCTGGCTTTGCCCCTGTTGGGGAGGCCCTGAATCTGTTGCGGGAGCTATCCAACTCACCAATGGTGATCGCATTGCCTGCTTCATCCCGGGAGCGCCTGGACCAGTTTATGCCTCTGCTATTGGCGGCAGCCAGTTTACAGGAGCAGCCGCTGCTGGTGCTTGCTAGAGTACTGCCCCTAGTGCGCTCAGTACTGCGCCGCAGCGCCTACCTGGTTTTGATCAATGAAAACCCACCGGTACTGAGCCAGCTAGTGCGGCTTTGTAGTGCCAGCCCGCGAATTGCAGAGCAGCTCGCACGCCACCCGATACTTCTGGATGAATTACTGGATTCACGTCGCCTGTTAGCGCCGGCTACAGCGGAGGATATTGCAGATGAGCTGCGTCGAGAACTATTGCGCGTTGATCCTGCTGATTTGGAGCAACAGATGGAAGCGTTGCGTTACTTCAAGCAGAGTCAAAGCCTGCGTATTGCTGCCCAGGAGGTAAGTGGGGCTCTGCCGCTGATGAGAGTGAGCGACTCCCTCACTTGGCTTGCTGAGGCAATTCTACAGCAATCTTTGCATCTGGCCTGGGCGCAGATGGTGGACAAATACGGCTTGCCTGCAGGCGCTACCGTAGAGGATATGCGTTTTGCCATTATCGCCTACGGTAAACTTGGCGGTCTCGAGTTGGCCCATGAATCTGATCTGGATATTGTGTTTGTGCATGATGCAGACCCCCAGCTCAATACTAGCGGGGATACCAGCATTGATAACCAGCGTTTTTATACCCGTCTGGCGCAGCGCCTGATCCATATTCTGCAAACGCGCACATTGAGCGGACCACTCTATAAGGTGGACACTCGCCTGAGGCCCTCTGGTAATTCAGGGCTACTGGTCACTTCTATGGCGGCATTTGACAAGTACCAGCGTGAGAGTGCCTGGACCTGGGAGCACCAGGCAATTGTGCGCGCCCGGCCGGTGACGGGTAGCAGCCGCCTGTGTGAGGATTTCCAGGAGCTTCGTTTGAGATTGCTTTGCGAGCACAGAAATGAGCAGAAATTGCGCGAGGAAGTGGTCGCAATGCGAAATAAAATGCGCTCCCATCTCGATAAGAGCAATGATCAAAAGTTCGACCTGAAACACGGAGCGGGAGGTATTGTCGATATTGAGTTTTTGGTTCAATATGCTGCTCTGGCCTGGGCGCAAACTGCGCCCTCGATAGTGCGTTATACCGATAATATTCGCATTCTCGAAAGTCTGATTGACGCGGGCCTGATGCCAGCCAAACAAGCTGGACATCTGATCGACGCCTACAAAGCCTACCGATCTGAGGGTCATCGCCTGGCACTACAACAACTGCCAGGGATTGTGAGCGATGACCGATTCACAGCGGAAAGAAAGACCGTTCAAACAAACTGGCAGCAATTGCTCGGTTAAAGGCCGGCTACCTCCTGCTGCCCGATTAAACTGTTTTTCAGGATTTGTAGGAGTTTCCCATGTCTTTTGCCGACCGCGACGGCGTTATCTGGTTTGACGGTGAGCTGGTCCCCTGGCGTGATGCACGCGTTCATGTACTGACCCATACCCTGCACTACGGGATGGGAGTGTTCGAGGGGGTACGGGCTTATGAAACTGACCGAGGCGCCAGTATTTTTCGCTTGCTGGACCATACCCGCCGACTATTTCGCTCTGCAAAAATTATGAATATCCCAATGCCATTCGATGTTGATGAGCTGAATGAAGCTCAGCGTTTGGTAGTGAGGGAGAATAACCTGCATCAGGCCTATCTGAGGCCCATGGTGTTTTTCGGATCCGAGGGAATGGGGTTACGTGCTGAGGGTCTCAAAACCCATGTCATCGTAGCTTCGTGGGAATGGCCCAGTTATATGAGCCCGGAGGCCTTGGAACAAGGTATCAAGGTGAATACCTCCTCCTATACCCGCCATCATGTCAATATCAGCATGTGTAAAGCCAAGGCCAATGGCAATTACATCAACTCTATGCTGGCTCTACAGGAGGCTGTGCGCAACGGTTGTGATGAGGCGCTCCTATTAGACCCAGAAGGCTATGTGGCAGAGGGGAGTGGAGAGAACTTTTTCATCGTTAGCGAAGGTATCATCTATACGCCGGAGCTTACCTCCTGCCTGGATGGAATTACCCGCGATACTGTAATTGAACTCGCCAGGGAATGCGGATACAGGGTGGTGGAGAAGCGGATTACTCGGGACGAAGTATATATTGCCGATGAAGCCTTTTTTACGGGCACTGCGGCTGAAGTACTGCCGATCAGCTCTCTAGATGGGCGTTCAATTGGCAGTGGTCGGCGCGGGCCGATCACCGGCCGCTTACAGAGTCTCTATTTCGATGTGGTTCAGGGACGTAGCGCCGCTCATCGGGGGTGGTTGAGCGATGTCACTGATGCACCTGAAGTAAATATTCGAATTGCTTAAGATGCTGGTCAGAGATAATAAAAAACCCGGTGAAAACCGGGTTTTTTATTACTCATCAAACTTGTAATTATATTATTTATTATGGGGCTGCATTGGTATCAGGCCTTCCCACACAATAGTAATCAAATCCATCTTCCTGCATTTCGCTTGGCTCATACTGATTGCGGCCATCGAAAATGACTGGAGAAACCAAAGTTGCTTTCAGTTCATCTGTATCGATGCTTTTGAACTGTTGCCACTCTGTAGCGATAATCAGGGCATTGGCGTTTTGCAGTGCCTCATTTTTTGATGCACAGAGTTTTAGGTCTGCTCGATTTCCATAGATACGGCGACACTCTTCTATGGCTTCAGGATCGAAAGCCTGAACCCGTGCACCCTGCTCCCACAAGCGTTCTAGTAGGATACGGCTCGGTGCCTCTCGCATGTCGTCGGTGTTGGGTTTAAAAGAAAGGCCCCAGAGCGCAAAGGTTTTCCCTTTCAGGTTCCCCTTAAAATGTCCCACAATTTTCTCGGCTAGATAGTGTTTCTGCTGTTCGTTGCGTGATTCGACTGCAGAGAGGATGTCCGCCGACAAGCCTAATTGCTGTGCAGAAGAAATCAGGGCTTTGACATCTTTTGGGAAACAGGAGCCGCCATAACCGATGCCAGCATAAATAAAGTGATAGCCAACCCGTGGGTCAGAGCCGATACCTTTGCGCACGGCCTCGATATCAGCACCAACTTTATCGGCAATATTTGCCATCTCATTCATAAAGCTGATTTTGGTAGCGAGCATACAGTTAGCCGCATACTTGGTCAGCTCTGCGCTTTTAACATCCATAACGAGAATCTTCTCGTGATTGCGATTAAATGGCGCGTATAGATGGCGGAGCTTTTGCTCCGATTCGGCCTCAGAGGTGCCTATTATGATGCGATCAGGGCGCATGCAATCTGAGACAGCAGATCCTTCCTTGAGAAACTCCGGATTTGAAATAATATCAAATGTTAAATCGGGTCTATTGCGGCCAGTTAGCTGCTGTTCGACTGTCGCGCGGACTTTGTCGGCAGTACCTACGGGCACCGTTGACTTTGTGATAATAAATTTTTTGCTGTCCATATGTTGCGCAATAGTCTTTGCAACGGTTAGGACGTGTCTAAGATCGGCGGAGCCATCCTCATCTGGTGGCGTGCCGACCGCAATAAAAATAAGCTCTCCATGTTCAACACCATAAGCGGCATTGGTCGAGAATGACAAATTGCCGGTGTTGATCCCACTTTTCACCATCGGCTCAAGGCCTGGCTCGAAAATAGGGATATGCCCCTGTTTCAGACGCTCGACTTTGTCATTATCAATATCAATACAGACTACTTTATTGCCGGCCTCAGCCAGTACAGCAGCTTGCACCAGACCTACGTAACCGGTGCCGAAAACGGTGACATTCATCAGTTTGACTCAATATTTGGAGGAGTTTGTTTCTGGTAGATCTGCTGGTAAGCAGAGCCCGAGGGCCTGAGTTTACCTTGCTCAAGATAACTGCGGGCCAAAAGGATTGCGAGAGGAGCCCAATAGAAGAACCAGATGTAGTTAGGTTTGACCAAAGGTTGTTGGGCGTAAATTAGCATCGCTAAAGTACCGAACAGGAACCAGGCAACATATAAGCCTGGAACCCAACTAAGTAGGTTTTTCTTGGTTGCGACAGTGTAAAGCACGCCTAGCCCCTGCCAGGCACAAGCTGCGATGCCGAGTAGGCCTGTAAAGCGAGCCACATCCAAGAGGTAGTTATGTGGATGAGGCAGTACATGATTTAGCGTGATAAATTGCTTGTGAACCAGCCCTGAGCCAACGATAGGGGAAAGCATAAATTCTTCGAAAGTTTTGCCCCATAGTTCCAGGCGAGCTGAATAGGCGACGCTTCGATGGAATAGCGGCAAGTCACCAAACATAATAAAGTAGGCAAAGGGTATAGCAGTAAAAAGTACCAGTGCCACAAGTATTTTGAATATACGCGAAGGAGTTAGAGTTGCTGAGAGTAGAATAGCAACCCCTGCCATTATTATCGGAATTTTGGTCTGTGAAAGAAAAATATAGGTGCAGGAAATCACTAATCCAGTCCAAGATAGCCAGCGCCAAAATAGAGAGGAGTGCCTGATTCCATAGCAGCAGAACAACGCGTGGAAGCCAAATAGCATGCCGGTTTTATCAATATTCCCTTCTAAAGATATTCCACCTATACGGTAAAATTTCTGAAACCCACCATCAATACCATATGCAATTAATGAGGCGATCCCGGAAACTAATCCCACTAAAATTATTGCAAGTAATAGGTTTCGTAAAATTTTATCTCCATATTGTTCTAATAATAGATATATCGCACAGTAAAAAGCCGCTAAATAGAGTACCAGCTTCCAGTAGTATGTTGCCTCTCGCACGACATCAGCATTCGCACCATCGGCCCAAAAAGTGGATAGTGCCAATATCAAAGGAAGGCTGCAAAAAGCAACAAATTGCCATGAAAATATGAACGAATAGTCTTTTCTCCAAGGCAGCAGAAAAAGTGTCGCTGGCAGTAAAGTTAAATAGAAGCTTGTTTGTACGCCCGAGACCTTGGGAGTCAGGTAAAAACCGCAAAGCAGAAGGAATAGCCCCAAGTAAACTATGCGGAGCGGTATAGAGACCCACCTGGAATCTTGCCTTCGGTAACGTGCTGGAGGGAGTGGATTGGAGTTACTTCCAGTTTCTGACATAACTAAGTGTGTAGTTGATAATGTTTCTGCTTTAGGCAAACAAGGCTTGCTGAAGCTGCCCATGGGTTGCCAACGGTAAATGCTATAGCAATACTCTGGGGAGCTTAAGATGGATACAATCTTCGAAATAGGTAATATATTTAGTGCATTGATAAGTTTTAGATGTGCAGGGTTCTAAGCATCCGCACAACCGGCTGGAAGGTTATACTGGAAGAGGTGAGGGTTCAACAGTGGCGGCCCCTGTAAAAGCATCTACAAGATTTTAGCAATTGGTGCCAGTAAGTTGATGACTTGTTTAATAATTGGCCTCTGTTTGCATATCAAGGATTTCTTTTGCAACTGACAATATGGTGCTTTCTAGATGGTAACCGCGCACACGAAAAGCAAAGTGCGGCATTGATCACTGGGTTGCGAAGTAGTTTCGTGGGCCAGGTTAGGAGCTTTGATATCTCCACTTCCATTACGGCCTCTAATATCCTTTTCGGAACTGCCGGTGAGATTCCCAAGCTCCCTAAGCCGGATTTTCTGATTGGAACTGGCCGCCGAAGTCGTTTGCCTATGTTAGCTGCACGTCACCGTTTTGGGGGGCGTGCAGTAGCTATTAACCTCCCACAGTTGCCATTTCGCTGGTTTGACTTTTCGATAGTGCCAGAGCACGACCGCCCGCCTCCTTTAGATAATGTGATTCTCAGTCAGGGTGCACTGACAGGCCCTTTGCCACAAGGGTCTAAAAAATCTGGGCGGGGGCTAATATTACTGGGGGGACCAAGTAGTCACTATTCATGGGATAACAGTGCTATTCATCACCAAGTGGATCAGTTACTTCAACAACCTCTTAAATGGCAGTTGTCCAATAGCCGCAGAACTCCTGAGAGCACGATTACTTCACTATTGGTAGACAATGTCCAGATGGTGGATTGGCGTACCTGCTCCCCCATGTGGTTACAAGAAGAGATGGCGGCGGCTGAGCAAATTTGGGTTAGTGAAGACAGTATCTCTATGCTGTTTGAATCTTTACAGAGCAGTGCCCAGGTGGGTGTTATACGTGTGCCAAGTCGAGCACGATCCAATAAAGTCAGGGCTGCGGTGCAAAGGTTGGTAGACCAGGGAATTATTAGTGACCAAGTAGCTGAGGTGGCAAAACAAAAGCGACGAGAGCCTTTGGATCAATATCTCCTATGTGCCCAGGCTTTACTCCGCCGCTGCGACTTGCCATTTCGCTAGTGTTTGAGGCCTTGAGACTCAAACTTCCTCCAGGGGGTTTTCTTATCTGAAATCTCCCACTCAACTCGAAGCCACATGCGCCGGATTCGCCGCTGAATGTAGCGTTTGGCGAAGTAGTCAGAAATTTGAGGCAAGGGCAAAAAAGATGCACAACCCAAGCCATCAATAATATAAATTTCTAATTTTTCATTTTCCCTGCGCACAACTAGATTGTGTGCAATCAGGTTCTTGGTCAGTACACCATACTCCAAGAGCCATGCTGCAAAGCGTTCAAGGGCAGATCTTATTTCACTGTTTAGGCCATGCTTATTCAGATATTGGCGCAAGGTAGGGGCTGGGTTGCCCTCGCTTTCCAGGATAAGGTCTGTTACTGCACCGGGGCCCAGACTGGTTTGTTGTATCCCGTACCAGCGAGGTAAATGTTGCCAGAGGCCTTCTTTATTTTGCTGGATAGCTTTTTGCGAATAGCCTTCTTGTTCACGCAAATTATCATCAAAATCATCTTCACCGCGCCACTTTTTGTACCATGGTGCTCGTCCGAGCAATTCTGCGGTGCGCCCTGGGCGCATAACCTTTATGCAGAGCAGAGGTTTCTCTGGGTGGCGGTAGCAAAAGCGGTTTCCACCACTGGCAAAAGGCTTACTGTAGCCTAAATCAATCACTATATCAGGCTCCGGGCGACTTTTTGATCATGGTTTCATAGACTTCGATGGTATGTTCTGCTTGGCGCTTGAGGGTAAAGTCTTCAGAAAGGGAGGCTTTTTGTTTTGGGCCTTTTAGCAATTCCCGTGAGCGATTATAAAGTGCTTCAGCATCGTTTTGCTCTACCAACCCTTGTGGAAAGCAAACACGCAGAGACTCTGCGGGGCCACCGATGTTGTATCCAATTACGGGTGTTCCCATAGCTGCAGATTCTATCACGGTACGTCCAAATGGTTCAGGTCGTTTGGATAGGTTGTACACGAGACGAGATTCCTTATACCAATAACGAATATCACTACGATGGCCGACAAAGGTAAGGTGCCCCTCTATTCCTTTCTCTCTTACTCTTTGTTTCAGTTCCTTTTCATAGTGGCTCTTGTTAGCTTCAGCCCCACCGAGAATGATCCCATGAATATCATGATGCTTACTGATCAAACGCTGGATTAGCTCAATAAAATCCTCTTGACCTTTCCAGCGAGTCAGCCTGCCGGGCAATAGAAGCCATTGCTTATTCGCTAGATTTGGATATTCCTTCTCAATGTTCGCTTTCCAGTCAGCTGGAACCGAGATGTTGGGATTGAATTCCTCGGTATCAACTCCGCGATAGATCACTTCTGGGGGACGTTGTAGATAGGCTTGGTAATTATCATGTAAGTAATCGTTCACACACTCGGATATTGCGATTACCTGCTCGCTGCGGGCCATAATGGCACTGTAGCGATTAATTGAATACAGGCCGTGGGCGGTGCTAATTAGGCGTGGCCGCGACTGGATATCTAGTTTTCTCCAAGCCAAGAAAGTGAGCCAGGCGGGGACCCTGGATCGAACATGCAATATATCTGGAGCTTCCCATTCGATAAGTTGTCTTAACGGTCTAACCTGTAGCAAACTACTTAGGGACTTTTTGTGGATAGGCAGTGTAAAATGCCTGGACCCTTCGGATTCCAATTTTGGAACCATGGTGCCCCCAGAAGATACAACGATAGATGTGTGGCCGGCTTGAATGAGCATTCTTGCCAAGTCGAGCGTACCCCGCTCGACTCCCCCGGAGTTTAAAGCGGGAAGCAGTTGCATTACTTTCATGGATTGTTTCACGACATAAGTGTGTACTAGGTATTACTCAGACTGTCTAGCTCAACGGACAATAAGTTGATGAGCTGACTACAGGCTTACTAAAAGTCAAATATTATAGACATGCCAAATAGAGGGGTATAGGCTGCGCTGCTATTGCTAACGCCCTGATTTAATATTTGGTTGTTTGTGGAGTTTAAATTGCGACCACTGCTAGACATTTGTATCTGCACCTGCAAAAGGCCGGAGCAACTTCGCGTTGCTTTGCAAAGTCTTGCCGAGCTTGATTTACCTGCAGATGCAGATGTAAGTGTGACAGTAGTGGATAATGACCCTGAGGAGCAGGGGGGGAAGGCGGTAGTGGAGTCCTTCGCAACAGATTCGTCCCTCCCAATTCTTTACGTCCTTGAAGAACGCCGTGGAATTCCCATTGCCCGCAATCGCTGTATTCAAGAGGCACAGGGCAAAAATGCGGATTACCTTATTTTTATTGATGATGATGAATGGGTGGCTCGAGACTGGCTGGTCAAGTTGTTTCGATTTGCTCAAGAGCTTGGTGGCTACACGGTAGTGAATGGTAGTGTGATACGGGAATTGCCAGACTCAGTGCCGGCTTATTACTCAAGATATTTCTCTCGAAGGAAGAGGCAAACAGGTGATCACCTCACCTACTGTGCCACCAATAATGTCCTGATTCCAATGAAAATAATTCGTGAGTTTAGCTTGTCCTTTGATGAGCGGGATCCCTTTGGAGGTGGTGAGGATGTGTTGTTCTTTTCTGAGCTGCATACCAAGGGTGGAGACATCATTCATTGCGCTGAAGCAAAAGTATTCGAACCTGTACCAATAAGCCGCGCGAACTTACGCTGGCTTTCCCGTCGCAAATATTCAGCAGGTATCACGCTTGCAAAGCAAAAGTTGCAATCTGGGCGCAGTCGGCTAGGAATTTTACTTTCAGCGATATTCCAACTTATGGTTGCAGGGGTTCTCTGCTTGTTTGGCTTGGTTTTTGGAGGGCTCCGCCTGGGTTCCCGGCCTTGGTTGCGCCTATGTCGTTCTGTAGGCATGGCCTGTGGAGTGTTTGGGGCTCGCTCAGATTTTTACCGGGTTGTGGACTGCTAGTAAGTCACATAAAAAGTTCAAGTTGTACTCTCTGCCTGTAAGATAGCTGGCTGGAGCTTCGGCTCGGATTCCAAATAATTGCCAACTGGTGACAGCTGGATATATGCAGACCCTTTACAACTGGCTTTTTCGCTTAGCCATTCCATTTATTTTTTTTCGGTTATGGTGGCGCGGCCGTAGCCAGCCAGCTTATCGTCAGCGTTTCGAGGAGCGGCTGGGTCGGGTGCCAAAACGCTATAGTCAAGCTCCATTAATATGGGTTCACTCCGTATCTGTGGGGGAGACCCTCGCTGCGATCCCCGTTATTGCTCAATTAGCAGCTCGCTATCCTGATTGGCATTGGCTGGTTACAACGAGTACCCCTACAGGCTCCGAGCGGGTTACAAAGTCCTTAAGCCCGATTTTGGGTGGCCGCCTGCTCCATTATTACCTACCTTATGACTTACCCGAGTTCCTCAATCCATTTCTGGAAGCTCTCAACCCCACTATGTTGGTGATTGTAGAGACCGAATTGTGGCCAAACCTTCTGCGTTTATGTCGAAAGAGGGCGATCCCTGCATTGCTTGCCAATGCACGTTTGAGTGAGAAATCTGCCCGGGGTTATGGGCGATTTATTGGGTTTACCCGCTCAATGTTGGGCAATTTGGATAAAGTTGTTGCCCAGTACCCAGTAGACGCTGAACGTTTTGTTTCTCTGGGCCTGCCTCGAGAGAAAGTAGTGGCCAGCGGCAATATTAAGTTTGACCTGGATATTGACCTGGGCCTCATCAGCGAAGCGCAGGCGCTATCCCACCAATGGCGCGGCTCTTTAAATCGTAAGGTTTGGCTGGCAGCCAGCACCCATGCCGGCGAGGATGAGATCATACTGGATGCGTTCTCTACCCTGATTAAGGACTTTTCAGATCTGCTTTTAGTCTTGGTACCGCGTCACCCTCAGCGTTTTGATGATGTTGCCCGTTTATGTCAGGAGCGAGGCTTTCAGGTTTCAAGGCGCAGTAGTGGTGGTGCTCCAAAAGCGGATGATCAGGTTCTTTTAGGGGATACCATGGGTGAGCTACTGCGTTTCTATGGTGCCTGTGATGTGGCTTTTGTGGGGGGGAGCCTGGTCCCTGTGGGAGGGCACAATATGATTGAGCCGGCGGCCTGGGGGATACCGACTATCTCCGGGCCATACATGCATAACTTCGCGACCGTGGCTGATCTTTTAAAGAATGCTGGCGGATTGGCAATTGCGGCGGATGCTGTATCACTGAGTAATCAGATAAAGCAGTGGTTACTGAACGATAAGGAGCGACAGGTCTTAGGTCAACGAGCTAGGGCAGTAGCGAAGCAAAATAGTGGGGCTTTGCAGCGCCTGCTGGAAGAGATAGACAGGCTGATGCCGAGTTCAGGAAAAGTGTGAGCGGCTCTCTTGGAGCTGCTCACATTTCTTTGGAGTCGAGTTAGCTACTTGGAACCGCTTGGGCCGGCTTCCGCTACCCGGTGAACATTGTTGGCCGGGTTCAACATAACATCCAATTCTTGTAGATCCTGTGGTGAAAGGAGACCCGCTACCTGCTTAAGGCTTAAGGTGTTGATGATGTAGTCGTAGAGGGCGTTGGCATATTCGGTTTGATTTGAATAAAGGGTGTTTTGCGCTAAAAGCACATCTACGATATTACGCGTACCCACCTCGTAGCCGGCTTGAGTGGCATCCAATGCACTCTTTGCGGAGACCACAGCCTGTTGTCGGGCTGCCACACGGGATACATCTGTTACCACTGCACGATGTAGGGTGCGGGTGTTTTGGATAGTATTGCGTTCAGCCAGGTTGCGCAGGTCTTGTGCTTGAAAGGATAAGTTACGCGCTTCACGTCGATTGGCGCTCAAAAGGCCACCAGTATAAATCGGTATATTCAGTGTGACTGCGGCTACAGAATCACGGTCGTCCAAGTCCCTGGGAAACTCAGTATCTGATTGGCGAGTCTCGTCTCTGAATCTCACACGTTCAGTGCCGTTTGAGGTGAGCTTGTTATAGGAGAGGGAGCCGGTAAGAGTGGGCAGGTGCTCACTGGCGGCAGAACGGGCATTGTAGCGGGCCGCCTCGGCATTCAGTCGTGCAGCTTTCAAGTCGAAGTTATTGGCCAAAGCGAAGTCGACCCAGTCTGCACGTTCAGCCGGCACTGGAGGTGCGACTTGGAAGGTATCTACGAGAGGAGCAACCTCATCGTGATAGCTACCGGTGAGGATTGATAGGGCATCGAAGTTACTGAGCAGCTCGTCTTGAGCGGTTAAGCGGCGGGCTACAGAGCTGTCGAAGGCCGCCTGGGAATCATACACATCAGTAATTGCGGTTAGGCCCACTTCGAATCGCTGCTGAGTTTGCTCCAACTGCTTGGCTAGGGCTTTCTCCTCGGCCACTGCGGATTCCAGGATGTCATAGGCGCGTAGTACATCGAAATAGGCTGTGGCGACTCGAAGCATCATTTCTTGCTGATTGGCACTAAATTCTGCAGTAGCAACTTTGGTTAATCTTTTACCCCGTTGGTAATCAAACCAAGCAGGGGCGTCAAAAATTGCTTGGGTCAGTGTGGCATTGTACACCCTATTTTGATAGGTCCCGGTTGATCTTCGGTTAAAGTCAACTAGATCACCATCAACGGGGCCATCTTCAAGAATTTGTGCCCCGTTTGAGATGTTAAATTCATGGACTCTGGAGGCCTCGAATCTGGCATTTACCTGCGGCAATAGCGGTGCTCGCAGTTGGTTCTTTGCCTCAATACCTGCATGGTAGGTGGCTCGATCGGCGGCAAGTTGCTGATCGTTATCTAGCGCCTGAGTATAAATATCCCACAGGGTGTCGGCCTGGGCCTGCATGGCACCGAATCCGAGTAGGGCGGCGGCGAGTAGTTTCTTCAGTGGACGCAACTGGCGGCCTCGCGGCTCTGTGCGGTTACTTCTTTTCATCTGTTTCAACTTCCTGTGGCGGGTGCGGTCTTCAAGCTTCTAAAAAGTATCTGGAGCGGCACTCGAGTTCTGGGTACTCGGTGGATTCCTTTGGCTCGCAAAGTTAGGTTGTGCTGCCAGTCTCCCCAATCAGCAGTCGCGAGAGTGTACCCGCGGCCAGCCTGAGCGTCGAGGCGACGCTTTCGGCTTTTTGGTATATCTTCGTTAAACCGACGCGAATGTGCGTTTACCGGTAACTGCCTGGCAATGTCAGGGCAGCATTGAATAGGGCAATGGCCCTATATTGCAATAGACGCGCCATCGAAGCATTTGGATGCGGCAAAAATTGTGCAGGATAAGGCAAGGACCTCTCGCACATGGAACAGCTGCGTGATGATAAACAGATACGTTGGCAGCATGCTTGCCATGAGTGCGATCTATTGCTGACTGGCGGGTTGGCACCGCCCGGTCAAAAGCTGACTTGCCCACGCTGTGGTTGCACTCTGCATCGCAATGCCAATCACAGCGTCTACTACACCATTGCTTTAAGCTTGACTGGGCTACTGCTATTTATTCCCTCAGCGAGTCTCCCGCTCCTTAAATTCTCGTTATTCTCTTTTGGTGCCGAGAATACCCTGATGAATGGTGTTTATTCATTATTTAAAGCTGGCTATATCTGGTTGGCGTCACTGGTCTTATTCTGCAGTGTGCTGGCTCCTTTGGGAAAATTTCTGCTGCTGTTATTTGTTTGTTGCGGCAGTTTTTTGGGGCTGCTGGATCGCTGGGTTTCTATTGCGGTGCGCTGGTACCAACATATCAAAGAGTGGGGGATGCTGGATGTATATATGCTCGGCATTCTTGTAGCGCTGATTAAATTAAGGGATCTGGGGAAAATGGATGTGGAACCGGGGCTGTATTGCTTTGGCGCCATGATGCTGGTTGCGAATCTCTCTTCACTCAGTTTTGACCAGAATGCCATTTGGCACCGGCTGGCACTTCGGCGTGCTCAGCGGGAGAAACTGACATGAGTTCGAAATTCCCTCGCAAAGGGATTCATGAGGGCCTGACAAGCTGTCTCAGCTGCCATCAATTAATTATTTTGCCAATTACGGGTGGGCACTGCCGATGCCCTCGCTGTGGTGGGCGGGTGCACAGGCGTATTTTGGGGAGTTTGATGCTTACCTGGGCACTAACAATTACCGGGGCCCTATTATTGTTACCAGCAAATATTCTCCCGATTATGACGGTGGTTTACCTCGGTGCCGGCGACCCAACCACCATAATTAGTGGCGTTATGCAGCTATATAACAGCGGGATGTGGGGAATTGCGCTTATTGTCTTTGTGGCAAGTATTGCTGTGCCAGTAATGAAGTTGTTGGGCTTGGCTTTATTGCTGGTTCAGATGCAACTGCGCCTAACGTTTGTGCCTTCCCAGGCAATGAAAATCTATCGGGTAGTTGCCGGTATTGGGCGATGGTCTCTTCTGGATCTTTTTATGATTTCCATTTTGGTGGCATTAGTCGATATGGGATTTATTGCTCAGGTGGTGGCGGGTCCTGGCAGCACCGCTTTCGCCTCTGTGGTAATCGTTACTATGTTGGCTGCACGTTCTTTTGATCCCCGACTTATTTGGGATGCTTATGATGGTGACTTATACAGTAAGGATGTAGCACCGGAGACGGCACATCGGGGTGCCGCAGAAAATGGCTGATAATTTGCCCCCTGAAAATAGTGGTGTTGAAGGGGCACGTTTAAACGGTGGGGCCCAGCGGGGGGTGGTGCGCGCGAGTAAGGGATTACCGTTGGTTTGGATTCTGCCTTTGGTGGCGGGGCTGATCGCAGTTTGGCTGCTATACCAGGACGTGGCCGAGGGAGATGTAAAGGCGAGCATCCTGTTTCACTCTGGCGATGGCTTGGTGAAGGGGAAGACCGTCGTGAAGTATTCCGGTGTAGATATCGGCCTTGTGCAGGATGTACGCCTGGTACCCAATGCTAAGGAGTTGAATGGTGCTGATGGAGTGTTGGCGGAGGTCAGCCTCAATCGCAGTGCAGAGTATCTGCTAGTTGAAGGGACTGAATTCTGGGTAGTGAAACCGGAGCTTTCCATCACAGGTATCAGTGGTTTAGAGACATTACTATCAGGTAACTATATTGCAGTTGAATCTGGCAGCGGCAAACGCAAGCGCGAATTTGTTGCGCTGGACCAGCCCCCGGCATTTATTCGCGGAGATGGCCTGCGCGTGGTGCTCAAATCCCGCCGCTTGGGCTCATTGAGCCGTGGCTCTCCTGTTTATTACCGCCAGTTAAGGGTGGGCCAGGTAGCGGATTACAGCCTTGAAGAGGATGGTAATGAAGTCAGTATCGAGCTGTTTATTCGCCGTGAATATGCCTATCTAATTCACCGGGGCAGCCGTTTTTGGAACAGTTCAGGTATTTCAATTGAAGGTGGCATCAGCGGAATTAGCATTAATTTGGAATCTCTTGCCGCCTTGTTTGCCGGCGGTGTCAGCTTTTATACCCCGGAATCTCAGCGTCAATCCCCCTTAGCCGTAAATGGCACAGAATTTAAATTATATAAAAATTTTGCTGCTGCAGATGCAGGGATTTCTGTCACTTTAAATTTTGATCGCGGTGTAGATGTTACGCCTGGCAGCACCAAAGTGTATTACCAGGGGATTCAAGTAGGTGAAGTCAGCAGGGCAAAAGCTAACAAGCGTATGGATGGCATAGAAGTCAAAGTGTTGATGGACCCAGTAACTGATGACCTCCTCAGTGAAAATACTCGTTTCTGGCTAGCCCCCCCCACATTTGACTTTACTGGCGGCCTTAACAAGCTGATTCAGGGCAATCGCATCGAAGTAGATCTTCGCCGGGGAAACCGATCCCAGCGTATTTTTACGGCACGTGCCTCGGCACCGCCAAGAGATCCCCGCGTACCCGGTTTACACCTGCGTCTCACCACACGCAACCCAGGTTCACTTCAACGAGGAGCTCCTGTGTACTTCCGGCGTATCGAAGTGGGTAAGGTGCAGGGAATGGAGCTGCGTAGAGATGGTGAGGGGGTTGAAGTGTACGTGGTAATTGAGCCGCGCTATGCGCACTTGGTACACCAGGGTACTCGTTTTTGGAATGTCAGCGGTCTGCGCGCCAGTGCCAGTCTTAGTGAGGGGATTGAAGTACAGGCGGACTCCTTGATGTCATTGTTGCGTGGGGGCGTTGCTTTTGGCATCCGGCGTGAGGATCGTGCGAAATCAGCACCAGTGCAAAATGGTGATCAATTTCCTCTGTACAGCAGTCGTGAGGATGCACTTGAAGAAGGGATTGAAATACGAATCAACCTTCCCAGTGCGGAAGGGCTGAAAGTTGGGGCCCCTCTGCGCTATAAAGGTGTGCAAATTGGGGAAATTACTCGGTTACGTCTTGGCGCAGGCCTCGGAGAGGTCCATGCCCGTGCCAAGCTTTATCACCGTGGTGCAAGCTTTGCCCGTGCAGGCACACGTATTTGGGTGGTGTCGCCACAGATAGGCATAAGTAAAGTTGCCCACCTGGATACATTGATAACCGGGCGCTATTTGGCTTTAGAGCCGGGCCTGGGGCCCATGCAAACGGAGTTTTATGCAGAGCTGCAAGCGCCTAAAGAGGATCTTGCCGATACCATGAGCCGACCGGGGTTAGCTGTGATACTGGATGCCGCGAGGCGCGGCTCTCTGGTAGCTGGGAGTCCCGTTTATTACCGGCAGGTCCAGGTGGGTGAGGTTACAGGTTTTTCCCTGGGAGAATTGGCTGACCGAGTTTACATCTATGTGCATATCGAGCCGCAGTATCAACCATTAGTGCGTGAGCACACTGTGTTTTGGAATGCCAGTGGTGTAGAGGTGAATTTTGGTTTGAGGAGCGGTCTTAATGTCAATACAGAATCCGCTCAAGCCTTGATAAAAGGGGGGGTTGCCTTTGCGACGCCGGAAGCGCCCTTCATGGGTTTCGAGGTGGAGAGCGGCAGTCACTATCCTTTGTACCCAAAAGCTGAACCTGAATGGTATAAGTGGAGTCCCAAAATAGAACTCTATGATTTTTCTGAACCGGTTAAATAAGTATGAAAGTTAAGGAGTATTTATGCGTTACATAATGACGGGTCTGGTGACATTGCTATTAATGGCAGGATGCCAGGAGATGCAGGTGGAGCGAGTAAATACAGGAGCCCAGCCGGTGGCTTTTTCCACCTACAAATGGGGAGTAACGCCGCTCGGGGATGCGCCCGATGCGCCGGCGCAATTGGTGGAGTTGGATGAAGAAATGCGTGGCACAGTCGCGGCGCAGTTGCAGCAAAGAGGTTATCGTCAGGTGGGGCAGGACCAGGAAGCCGATATGGTGGTCGACTACCAGGTTGCCGTTGTTGATGAGTTTTTTTCCGGGGATACTAGGGACCCCAGTTGGGATAAACAGTTTGACAGTAATGCGCCCCAAGAGGTTGTAGAGTTACCGCCGCTTACTGATGCCCCTCTGGTGATTATGAGTGTGGGGATTGGTCGCCCAGGGGGGGAAATTATTTGGGGTGGAAGTGCCAGTGAACTACTGACTCGCCCAGATAGCATTGAGCAGCGCCAGCGTCTCATTGTCCGGGGTGTGAGCGCCTTATTGAAGGATTTACCGGAGGCTTATCAGTAGCAGGTGCCAAAATTTTGGCCTGATGTGAAAAAAGCCACCATAAATTGGTGGCTTTTTTTGTTCATTAAGGGCGCCCTCGGTGCATTAGTTTATCGTAGAGCTCAATATAGGAGTCCACGATAAACTTTTTCGAATAGCCATTTGCATAGACCTCCGACGCATTTTCAATCAGGCTCTGGCGCAACTCAGGGTTGTCCAGTACTGATTTAATGGCTTTAGCTAGTGCGTCTGCATCATCGATCGGAGTGATTAGGCCGCTCTTACCGTCAGTAATTACCTCACCCGGCCCCTGGGAGTTGGTTGCTACTATTGGGCAGCGGTGCGCCCAGGACTCCATTACGATCGAGCCCAATCCCTCGTGGCGTGATGGGCACACAAATAGATCGGCAGTGCGCATCAGGGTGGTGACATCGTTGCGCCAGCCCAGAAAGCGTACCCGCTGATCCAGGCCAAGCCTGTGACACAGGGCCTTTAATTTGGCCTCCTCTGGCCCAGCACCTGCTAGCCACAGTGTCGCATTGGGAATCTGTGCCAGGGAGTGCAGCAGAACATCGAACCCTTTATTGATATGCAGACGTCCGGCAGCGAGAATCAGGGGTTTGTCTTCCGGAGTATTAAAACTGTTGCGTGGTAGAGGTTCTACAGGAGTCTCGTCGGCAAAGTTGGGGATATGAAAAATGCGGTCTTTGGGGATACCGCCATCAATCATATGCTGGCAGATGCCTTTACTGATACCGATCCAGTAATCTGCATGGCGGTAGTACTTAAGATTGTAGTAGTGCCCTAGGCGACTAACCAGTAAGTAGTTTTTTGAATTGGGGGTGATAATCGTGGCGCGCCCCATCCAGGTCATCACAATATCGGGCTGCCAGTTGCCCAAGGCCTCCCGGTAAATTCTGCGGCCGAGAAAATCCAGCTTGCCACCAAACTTGAAGCCTTCAGTTTCAACGCCATTGTTACGCAGTGCCTGTACGCGATGGTCGTGGTTACGAATAAATGCCTTCTCGTTAATTTCCCCTCTTGGGTTTAATCCACTTACCAGGCGTACAAAAAAATTTTCCGCACCACCGTGTTCGGCGCCGGCGAGGACTTGTGCCACTCGAATTGGCTTGTTACTCATAAATCCAACATATTAAGTGTGATTGGTTTGGCAGTGCCGTTATTTCAGGGTGCCATCCAGGTTGATATCGCGTGCCCAGGCATAGTCATGGCTAAATGGCTGCAAGCTTGTGGCTTCGACAATATACTGCGCATAGAGCTTGGAGTTCATTTCCGTATGGAAAAATTCCCGGGCCTTTGCTGCCCAGGCACGGCGTTTGGCATCATCATTTTGAAACTCTCGGATTTTTTCCAGTAGATCTTGCTCTTCTGAAAAATAAACGATGCTCTCTGGCGGTAGTAACTCATCAAAGTGCAATTTGTCACTGGTGAACTGCAGTATGCCGTTACCGGCAAGTTGTGCCATGCGTGCGGATGAATACCAGTAGTGGGTATCCTGACGATTAAAGTTCAGCCCCATTTTAGTTTGGGAGAGTGCACGATCGTAATCTCTTCCCCAGACCGGCGGCTCACCAAAACTGCCATAGGTTTTAAAATTCAATGAGTCCCCCAAGGCATCCTTGAGGTTCTTAACCATCTGCAGGCGCTTGGTAAAATTGTTGCTGTTACTGCAAAACAATAAGTCGATGGGCAGATCTGTGCGCTCAGCATTATTAAGGTTTTCGATCGATGTCTCTACTGGGTTTGGCATGTGGTAAACCCGAGCGCCGAAGCCTTCAAAAATTTTCAGTTCGCGGCGCCCAGTGGACACGAAAACTGCATCGGCGATTTCCGCGCGGTATTTAATTCGCTCCACATTACTGGGGACAAACAGAGGGTCATTATTACAGTGCGCAATCATGCAGTTGGGCTGCTGCTTTTTAATTTCCCTCAGGGTATCGTTACCGATCATGTCGCAATGGCCTGCGATCACCAAGTCCGGTTCAAATGCTTCTACGGTTTCTAACAAACGGCGGTTGGCTTTGCTCACACCCAGGTCGCGGATGCCAAACGGGGCCTCAAATGCGGCTACATCCCGATCGCTGAATACTTGGGTGTTGTGATCATTTTTGATCAGGCCAAAAGTCAATTTCTGCGCCCAGCTGACCCGTGTCTTGCCGTAGCGACGCAGTTGCTGATAGGCGATATTGAGCACTCTCATAGTGGCGCACTCTCTAAAATCCAGGGAGATAATTCGTATGGCCGCTTGGTTCAGAGGCTGTTACGGTGGGCGCAGAGTATAACAGCTGGCTCGGGTCCATATAGCCCTGTACTACCCAGAGTGCGAAAGACCTGTATCGCAAAGAGGAAGGCGAACAATGCCAAGAAAAAGTAGTCAAAACGATTTGTATCCTGAGTTTTCTGCGGATTCTGTGGAAATCCTTTCCAAGGAAACAGTGTTCAAGGGATTTTTCACCATGTTGCGCTTGAGGCTACGCCACCGGCTATTTCGCGGCGGTTGGAGCAGCACATTTCAACGCGAGGTGTTTGTCCGTGGGCCTGCTGTCGGAGTACTACTTTATGATCCAGAACGGGACCTTGTAGCATTAACTGAACAGTTTCGCGCGGGTGCTCTAGAGCGTTCAGCTGGGCCCTGGTGTCTGGAGGTGGTCGCCGGAATGGTTGAGGAGGGAGAAGATCTGCGGGATGTGGCCCAACGCGAGGTGCAGGAAGAGGCTGGTTTGAAAGTGCAGGAATTGCACTTTATCCACAGCTATATGCCCAGTGTAGGGGGCAGTTCAGAGCGATTACACCTTTACTGTGGGCTAGTGGACTTGAGTTCTGCAGAGGGGTACTTTGGCCTGGAAGATGAGAATGAAGATATACACCTAAGGGTGTTTACCCGGGATCTGATTCTTAGGACTTTGGGTGGGGACTATGCTCCAGGGGAGAACCCTATCGATAATGCACCCACTATCATTTGCATGCAGTGGCTGGAGTTAAACCGGGAAAAACTAGTAAAGATGACGTTAACTGCCTGACCGGTCATTATGCCTTGCACTCTGTTACCTGCTGTAAGGGCAAACTGAGATCTGAGTCACGGCGGCAATAGAATCGGAGTGTTGATAATGGCTGTACTGGGCGAGGCACAGGCGCGACAGCGCAAACGGCAACAATTGTCGCCAAATGGCAATGAAAGTGCAGTGTATAGAGTCGATCTGCCGTCATATCATGCCGACTGCGATGCAAACTACCTGCGTCTGATCAAATTGCTGCCACAGCTTTCAGAGAGGGAGTTGTGGCGCTATCAATTGCCCGGAGGCACTCTGATACTGGGAGTGAAGGCGCGATCTAGGTACACGACGGAAGTGTCCCTGAGCGCGGAGGTAAGCCTCAGTAAGTGCCGCTGGCTGGAACCCCCGGACTTAACTGTACGTCTTTATCACGATGCGTGCATGGCGGAGGTAATCACAGCCAATGGTCGCGGGCCGGTGGGTGGTAAAGGAGTTGATACCGCTTACCCGAATCCCCGTATGCAACGCGCAGATGAGAGACCTCAGGCGAACCGTTATCTCGGCGAATGGCTTGAGTACTGTCTCGCAAATGGTCGCGCAGAATTTGATCTGGTGCTGGATGGCCGGAGATTTTGATTCTGCAGTAGAGCACATGGATGTGAACACAAGGTGAGCAAGTGATTCGCGAACACAATAAGTCGAAGTCTCCCCCTGGGGCGACATCGCACCGTTTGATCCAGATCACAGATCCACATATCGGCAGCAGGCCCGATTATCAATTGCTGGGTCTGGATACCGGCCACACACTCGACGAGGTTTTGGCGACAGTTATCGCCAAACAACCCCGTGCTCAAGCCCTGGTTGCCACCGGTGATATCAGTGCGAACGGCTCGGAGGCCTCCTATTGTCGCTTTTTGCAAAAAATTCGCACCATTCCTATTCCCTGGTACTGGCTTCCCGGCAATCATGATGTGAGTGCACGTATGCGGCAGTTGGCTCCCAATCGGAGCACGGATTTGATCGCACTGGGTAATTGGCGATTATTACTGCTGGATACCAGTGTGGAGGGCCAGATATGTGGTGGACTGGGTGAGGCACAACTGGAACGCCTTCAACTGCTACTATGGGAAACTCGAGAGCATCCGGTGATGATTATGATGCACCACCAGCCTGTTCCTGTGGGCAGTAAATGGATTGATGGCCATATGCTTCGTGCGGGGCGTGACCAACTTTTACAGATGGTGGATCAAGCACCTCAAGTTAAAGCCTTGGTGTGGGGCCATGTACACCAGCAATTTGACAGCAACCGAGGACAGATCGGCTTGCACGCAACGCCGTCTACTTCGGTACAGTTCACCCCTGGCAGCGGCCCTTTCGCGGTAGATGACGAAATGCCTGGCTATCGTTGGTTTGAGCTGCACAATGATGGCACCTACACCACTGGCGTGGAGCGCGTGGCCATCTCTAAATATTATGTGGATCTTGCCTCTTCAGGTTATTGATTTGCATCAACCCGATACCAATTAGCTGTAGCGGGTTGCCTGTCTTCTGTCTCTTGATTGTTGAATAGTACAAAACCATTCTTAACGAACTAACTACTATCTTTCCTCCCCGGTCGCCGTACAATGAAATTCCCTGGATTGGGCGCAAGTCCAATCATTGGTATAGGGATTGATCGGCGAAAATCAGAGCTATACAAGTGTGACGCTGCAATGAGCAGCCTAAAAAGTGTGGTAATTGATCGCTGTGTTCGAGCTCCATTCGCCGGGTTGATAACATCGGGAAGTCAGGAGTTTAGAAATGCAAAAATTATTACTTAGCTCAATGTTGGGTACAGCATTAATAGTTACAGCCTGTACCCAGCAACCAATACAGGTTACATCTGCTGAAGGTAGCTCTGTTCAGGTACAGCAGGATGGTTTGGAGCCTCGTCCCAGCCATTTGGATGAGGTATCAGCAGCTTTTGCTTTGGATCTCAGTGGCGCCAAGGTTTATGTCGGCTCTGTACAAATTGAATACAGCAAGCGTTTTTCCACTTTGCCACGCAGTAATTATCGCGAGAAGGACTATGAGCTGGACCAACGGGATCTGCAGCGCCTTAATAACCTGTTGGCACAAACTTTCTCGGATAAGTTTCTTAGTGCGCGCAATGGTGTGCTGGTTTCTGAGCAGTCAGAGGCCGATTACACCCTGGCAATGTCACTGGAAAAATTTTCAGTGGCTGCTCCATTGGACCCCTCACCCTGGGCGTGGCGTGTGTACACTGAACAGAGTGCCTATGGTGTACTGGTAGGAACTCTCTACGACCGCGATGGCAATGCGGTGATGCGCTTTCGCGACCGGCGGGATATTGGAGAAAACTTTGGTACGAACGGGCCGGGGGGGCGGCTTGAGCGCTTTACAAGCGTAACTTTTTGGTCTGATATGCGTGTAGATATGCGCCGGGCCTTTGCCAGCCTCGATAAGGCTCTACTGTAGATAATGTGAAATATTCGGCGGGTAGGTATGGAGCTTACGCTCCCACAGGCTCTCAAGGGCGCTATAATCCCCGCCTATGCAAACACAAGACTCCAAGGGAAGGCCGCTGCTGATTTACTTGCACGGCTTTCTATCGTCCCCGCAATCTTTTAAGTGTCAGTTGATGCGCGAACAGCTCGGTGCTGATCATCCGAGCATTATTTTCTGTGCGCCACAAATCTCTCCTTATCCGGCAATTGCACAGCAATCCCTGGTTAGCTTATTAAAGGGTTTCCTGAAGTCTGCTGATTGTGGCCCTATTGGGTTGGTGGGAAGTTCTATGGGAGGGTTTTGGTGCACCTATCTGGGAGAGCGCTTTAACCTGCCAGCAGCACTTATCAACCCTGCAGTACGACCGTCCCGCTTTATGCCCGCCTATATTGGGCAGGTATTACGGCCTTATAGTGGTGAACAGCGAGACTATCGCCTTGGTAGGGGGGACGTAGATACTTTGGAGCATTTGGAAGCTGAGCTGCCCAGCCCTTTGAGCAGTCGCTATTGGCTTTTAGCCCAGCGAGGTGATGAAACACTCGATTACCGTGATGCAGAGGACTTTTATCGGGGCCAGCGTCAAACTATCGAAGACGGTGGTGATCACAGCTTTCAGGGGTTCGCACGATATTGCGATCCTATAGTTGAATTTTTATTTAATCAGCAGTAATTAATTAAATTATGGCCAATTATTCCGCCGAAGATATTGAGGTTCTCACAGGGCTGGATCCGGTGCGCAAACGCCCCGGTATGTATACAGATACTACCCGCCCCAACCACTTGGCCCAAGAAGTCATCGATAATAGTGTCGATGAAGCCCTCGCAGGTCATGCCAATAAAATCGAAATCGTCTTACACAAAGACCAATCGATCTCTGTTAGTGATAACGGGCGTGGCATGCCCGTGGATATTCACCCCGAGCAGGGGCGTCCAGGTGTTGAAGTAATTTTGTCCACCTTGCATGCTGGAGGTAAGTTTTCCAATAAAAACTACCAGTTTTCTGGCGGTTTGCATGGTGTGGGTGTGTCCGTGGTCAACGCCCTGTCGAAGGTGCTTGAAGTGACTATCCAGCGGGATGGTAAGGTACATCGAATCGGTTTCAAGGATGGAGAAAAAGCCTCTGATCTTGAAGTGGTCGGTGACTGCCCCAAGCGTACTACCGGAACCAGCGTTCGTTTTTTGCCAGACCCGCAGTATTTTGATTCCGCAAAATTTTCCGTGGTGCGCCTACGCCACCTGCTACGTGCCAAAGCTGTGCTCTGTCCTGGGCTCACCGTTACCTTTATCAATGAGCAGGACGGGGAGTCGGACGAATGGTACTACGAAGATGGACTAAAAGATTATCTTGCTGCGGCTAACCAAGGATGGGAAATTCTGCCTGCAGAACCTTTTGTCGGTAGTTTTGCTGCATCTACAGAAGCTGCAGACTGGGCAGTACAGTGGTTACCTGAAGGTGGAGAAATTACTGCAGAGTCCTATGTAAACCTGATTCCCACCGCTCAGGGTGGCACTCATGTGAATGGGCTGCGAGCAGGTTTACTGGATGCCATGCGGGAGTATTGTGAAATCCGCAACTTGTTACCTCGCGGTATTAAGTTGGGGCCTGAGGATATTTGGGGCCAATGTTCCTACGTACTTTCTGCCAAGCTGGCTGACCCTCAGTTTTCAGGTCAGACCAAAGAGCGGCTGTCCTCTCGCGAAGCTACTGCGTTTATCTCCGGTGTGGCTAAGGATGCCTTTAGCCTATGGTTGAACCAGCACACGGAAGAGGGCGATAAACTCGCTGAAGTATGCATCAGCAATGCGCAAAAACGTATGCGCTCCGCCAAAAAAGTTGCACGTAAAAAAGTAACCCAGGGACCTGCACTGCCCGGCAAATTAGCAGACTGCTCCAGTGCCGATACCTCCCGCAGTGAACTCTTCCTGGTCGAGGGGGACTCTGCGGGTGGCTCCGCCAAGCAGGCTCGTGACCGTGAGTTTCAGGCTATCATGCCCTTGCGCGGAAAAATTCTGAATACTTGGGAGGTTGATTCAGCAGAAATCCTGGGCAGCCAAGAAGTGCATGATATTGCTGTAGCCTTGGGAGTAGATCCCGGTAGCGATAACCTTGAAGGTTTGCGCTATAACAAAATTTGTATTCTTGCAGATGCCGATTCAGATGGATTACATATTGCTACTCTGCTTTGTGCCCTATTCCTGAGACACTTCCGCCCGCTTGTGACCAATGGCCATGTGTATGTAGCAATGCCGCCATTATTTCGTATCGATATTGGCAAAGATGTCTATTACGCGCTGGATGAATCAGAAAAACAGGGCATTCTCGATCGAATCAGTGCAGAGAAGAAAAAGGGCAAGATCCAGGTTACTCGCTTTAAAGGCCTAGGTGAAATGAATCCTATGCAGCTGCGTGAAACCACAATGGATCCCAATACCCGTCGCCTGGTACAGCTTTATATAGATGCCGGTGATGACAGCAATCAGTTGTTGGATATGTTACTTGCCAAAAAGCGTGCGGGTGATCGCAAGCAGTGGCTGGAGAGTAAAGGGAACCTTGCCGAGGTCGGTTAATGTAAATTGTAGGGAAAGTTTATAAATTTATAGGAATATTCTATAAAGTTTTTAGGAGAAAGCTATAAAAACCATATAATTTGAGCATGAAAGTTCAGGATATATGTAAAAAATGCGATCTCCTGCCCGTAAGCTGAAAAAATCCGCTGTTAAGAACATCGTTCGATTTCCGGCAATTAAGTCGGGCAGCGGAAAATCAATCCTCGTTGAGTCCATTTTGGAATCAAAGTATTGTTTCCATCTCGAATTTGATTCGAGAGTTAAAACCTACTTCCCTCAGCCGCGAACATTTAGTGTATTCGTAGATGGTGAAGAACGAAAATATACACCAGATTTCGAAGTGCACTATGTATCAGGCGCTTGTAAATATGTTGAAGTTAAGCCTTTAGAGCGTTCTCAAAGGGAATGGTATCAAAAACTTTTCAGTAGTTTTGAAGCTTCACTTGAAAATCCTAATATAAGTTTTCTGTTGGTTGATGAGATGGAGATTACTCGTCAGCCTTTGCTATCAAATTATGAAAAGCTCTATCAGTATAGAAAGCGCCCCATACAAGATATGCGTAACTTGTATCAGTGCGCTGAAAGTGTTGGCAATACAATGCTCCTTTCTCGCATGATTACGAAGCTAAAGGGTAAAGCCAGCTTGAGGGAAATCTATTCCTGGCTGGCATTGGGGTATTTAAAGTTTGATATAAGCTCCGAACACCTAAGTGAGACAACGGAGGTGACATTCGATGTCTGTTGAGCTGTGGGTAGAAGGTGTCATCATTGAATTTAGAGATGAAGTTCCGTGTAAACGAGCGATGATCAGGTCTGTAGGCAGCAGTGAAATCGTACTCGCTGATATAGCAACTGACCGAATCTCAAGAATACCTAAAGCGGAGTTAAATGAAATCTATTCATCTGGAGGGTTGAAACTACTCGCTGAGACACGAGACTTTGGTGACTTAAAGTTTTTAGATCTTACTGAAAAAGAGCAGCAGGAAACAAATAGAAAATATCAGTACATTAAAAGGCTTAGAGAGTACGGTATAAATAAAATTACCGAAAAAAATGCAGGAACAACAATACGCAAAGTTGCAGGGGAGATTGGCGAGAAACCACCCCATTGGCAGTCTGTTAGAAGTTGGTACAAAAGATTTGTAGAGTCTGGCAATAAAATGCGAGGCTTGTATCCAAGGCATCGATTTAAAGGGGATCGAGAACCTAAAATAGACCGAAGAGTTCTAGAGATAATTCGTTCTGCAGCGAAACGGTATTTTTCCCCAAGTCAGCCATCAATGGCTTCAATTTATCGCAATGTTGAGGAGAAAATACTCTCGCATAATTTAGACTTCCCTAATGAACGATTAAAAGTGCCAAATTACCATACGGTAAAGTCCCGAGTTTTAGAGGTTTCTTATCAAAATAAGCAGAAGGCAAGACAAGGAGTTAGAGCTTTACAAGCTGAATTAGCTGGATCCGAAAGCGGAATAAAAACTACAAGAGTCTTAGAGCGAGTAGAAATAGATCATACTCTCTTAGATATCCACGTTCTCCATGATGATCATAAGACCTTACTTGGTAGACCCAACATTACAGTTCTAATAGATCACTACTCACATATGGTACTCGGCTTTCAGCTTTCATTTGAAAAGCCATCTTATGCCTCAGTTTCCATTGCTTGCATCAATGCATTTTTACCAAAGACTGAATTCTTGGAGTCGCTTGGCAGCGATGCATCCTGGCCAGCTCATGGAATACCGACAACAATAGTTACTGATAATGGTAATGAATTCTGGGGGAAGAATTTTTGTGCTGTGGCAGATGAAATTGGATCAGTATTTCAATACTGCCCGATACGGAAGGCGAACTATAAAAGTCAAGTTGAACGATTTTTTGGCACAGTAAATTCAATGGTACTGGATGATTTGCCTGGTGTAGTACGAAAGGCTGGGAAGTGTGGTGATACATACGATGGAAGGCAGGAAGCTAAAATTACATTTTCTGAGTTCAAAAGTTATTTTGTGAAATGGCTTATCGAAGTTTATCACAACGAGCCAATTACACAGCTTGGAGTGACACCAAATGAGTTATGGGTTAATTCAGAGCAACAGTTTCCTGTGCCTGTTGAGGAGGAAATGGATTTGACCCCCCTCCTCATGGCTTCAAGTACTAGGGAGCTTAGGAAAGGTGGAATTCGAATATTTTCACTGGATTATAACTCAAATCAACTTAGGGATTTGTATCGAAGAGATGGACCTGGGACCGTAAATGTTCGGTACAATCCTTTTGATATTGGATATATCCTGGTTCGTGATGATGTAAATAAAATTTTTCTGAAGGTCGAATGTGAAAAATTTGAATATGCATCGGGATTATCAGCTTTTGAGCATGACAAAATTAGAGCGAAGGTAAAAGCTGTGGGTAAATCAAAATTAGATGATTTAGATCTTCAGCGGGCAAGAGTTAAGCTGTCGAAGGAGCGTGAAAAATTACATGCAAGAAATTCCAGGCGCAAAACACAGATAACTACTTCTAAGGCTGCACGTTCTGAAAAAATTGGTGTTAGCGATATGAAATTGGTGGTCGACAACACTAAGCAGGTTATCGATATTGATTGTGCTTCTGAAGATGATGATCTCGATATGGACGGCTGGAGCATAGATAAGTGAAGAGAGTAAATGCTATCCGTCCATTTATAAAAAGTCCGTTCATTACAGAGATGCTCAAACTATTTGATACTCTTCGACTTAAGAAGCAACAGTTTGATGTTGCTTCTTGCTTACTGTTGACGGGAGAGTCTGGAAGTGGAAAAAGTGCATTAGCGGAATACTATGTCGATAAGAACCCCATAGTCGAGCAGGATGAGAGAACGTATATTCCAGTTCTTCATTTTGAATTAAAGGCTATTTCCACTCCCTTAGAATTCTTGAGGTCATTGCTGGTCGCTATAGGCGATCCTCAGCAGGGGATGGGAGCAAGAAATCAAGGTGAGCTTTATGAACGGTTAATTACTTTGATACGTGTGGTTGGTGTAGAACTTCTTATTCTTGATGAGATTCAGGTAATTATTGAGCGCCGTAGTGCAAAAGTAGTAACCGGTATTGCTGATATATTCAAAGATCTAATAAAAGATACGAAAGTACCAATTGTGTTTATGGGGATGCCTTGGAGCAAGTATCTTGTAGATTCAAACCGCCAACTTAAAGGACGTATCGCATACCGTCATATTGTCCCGCCATTTCGAATAAGTCAAAAAACTGAGCGAGATAACTATAGACGCCTCCTGAAACTATTATCAGATGCTTATGGTATTTCAAGTGGAATTAAGCTAGAGGATATTGCAAATGCTTATAGAGTGTTTGCTGCAACAGATGGGAATTTGCGAGCGACAGCAAACTTGATTGGTGATGCTTACATTCTTTCCAAAATGGAAGGTAAACCTTTTGATCTAAACCTATTAGCAAGTGTTTTGAGGGAATATGGCGTAACCAATAACGTAAATCCATTTATATTGCCTCTAGATAAACTAGAGTTAAGGGAGCTGATTATACACTCTGATTGGCATTTTGGTTATCGAGCAAACAAGAACTCTATCGTAGATGCTGAGTATGCTATATATGGTATTGCTCCTAATAAAAGACTCTACATGATTGAAGGAGCTGCTTAAGGCTTATTATAGAATATCGCCCATAAAGATAGTGATATAAATTTATTGCAAGCTATATTTTAAGAGTGTGAGATAATATTGTTTTTGTGCTGTACATAATCTCAGAAAGAATATTTTAAATGTTATCCAGATGATAAGATATTTTTATGTTTTTAATTAATTGTATAAGCAATCTAAAGAAAGTAGGAATGTCGAAATTTTATGAAACAAAATTTTGTGTTTGAAGAAGCAATTCCGACACTATAACTAAAATTAAAATTTTTAGTCTCCTTGTGTACAAACTAATAGTTATTGTTAATGCAGTATTATGAGTAATCCAATATTTATGACCTACTCCCAAAGTTATTGATTATGTAGCAAATAGAAAAATTTCCTAGTTAGGTACACAGGAATGGCGATGTTACTATCAAGACCCTTCATCCAGCCAGAAGAATGCTTGGTCAGTTACTTAGTTCGCTTGTCAGAACAAAATGGCTTTAACCACATTGGTAAATTATTACACTATGCTGGCCTTAAGTGGAAAAACAATCGTGTTCCTGTTCACCAGATTCTTACAGGAAAATTTAATACAAGGGCGTTTCTAGCCACTCTTGGCCTGATAGCAGGCTATTCGAAGCTAGCCCCTATTTATCGATCATTCCGACCAATCATTGATACTCCCAATCTTATTGTAAAGCGCCCCAAAGTGTGTCCAGACTGCTTGGAAGAATTGGGATATTGTAAGTACCAATGGGCATTGCTTCCGGTAGTGGTCTGTTCTAAGCATCAAAAAATGTTAATAGACGTGAATCCCAATTCAGGCATGTACTTGAGCTGGTACCGTCATCATTTGAATAAATTTGATGGCGAAGTCAATTGCATTAAACCTAGCCTTAATAGTGCGAAACTAAGTCTAATAGAACAATCAGTTTATATTGAGTCGTTAATTTCTGGCAGACAATCAAGCAGAGAAATTCCAATTGTATTGCAAGGGATGTCATTAAGGGAGGCGTTGAGTTTTATACATTTCATTGCACACTATCAAACTCGCTTATTGGGTGATTCATTTAATCCTGTGGCAATGAAAAATCTTGAATTAAGTCAGATTTATATAAATGTGTGGCATTTGCTTCATGGATGGCCTGATAGTTTTTATGCGTTACTCAGCCAGTATATTGATCATCCAATGAGCAACAAAGGCCAAGGTGGATTAAATAAACACTTTCGAGATATCTATGAACGTTTACATCGGCAAAAAAATAATCAGGGAGTCGCAAGAATAAAAGCAGAATTCAATCACTATATTCAGGAGTATTGGCCTGGAGTATTGGAACCTGAACGGATTACAAGAATACAGGTGACTTCTACAACTCGTAAGATTATTTCGAAAAAAGATGCCATCAGAATTTTAGGATGTAGAACAGAAAGGATTGACAAACTTGTTCAACAGGGTCGTTTGATATCAGTAATTTTTAAGGGAAAAAAGCATTATAGACGGGAGGAGGTTGAATCACTTGCTAATGAATTGTCAACAAATTGGGGCATGAATGAGGCATGTAAAGTACTTGAGATAACTCGATACCAATTAAAAAAGTTATTGGATGCGGATATTATACATACGCTCCAGAAACCAGATGGCCTAAACCGAGACTGGGTAATTAATAAGGAGCAAAGCCTTTCATTGATTGAAAATCTACGGAAAAAAGCTCGTAAGTCTGAGTGTGCATCAGCCGCTATATCTATGGCTGGTGTTCAGCGACAGGGTTATTCTATCGTCCGGCTTGTTTTGGCTATGCAGAGAGGAGAACTTGAATACAGTATAAATTCTAAAGTGAAAAATCATGCAAGCATGAAGCAGTTTATTGCTTTTCAAAAAGTGAGATAATTCAAAGCTGACTTAGCAGTGAAAGCTCAGAATTGATTGACGAAGATCGATTGGGTTACCTTCTGGATATTTATGTGGCTTCTGAAGAAGTAAAAAAATTTATTCTTGATGGTATGGTTTTTCACTATTTTTGGGGGGCGCTATGGTACAAAAATCATACAAGAAGAGTTAAACATCAATCGTAACATCAAGCAATAAATAGAGTTCGGCACATTAACATTAATGGGTAAAAATTAATTTATAAAAGGTGACACTTCCCAATTAATTCAGCACTTAAGTCTATATCGTGACGCTCCTTATTGCTCCATTTTCTGATAAGCAGTATTAGAATTATTAGAAAAATACTGGGCACTAATGATGTGCAAAATAAGATACTTGCCGGGGAGGTGGTTTTTGAGGGTTATTCTTTTTGTTCTATGCCTAGCTTCCATTGCGGGAGATGCTTCTGATATCACTTATAAATCACAATTTAGCAAAGAGCAGATAATTGCTTTCTTTAAAGAAACATATGATCAAAATACCGAAATCAATAATCAGTGGATGATGGATGTGCCTCGCCATGAGGATGCCTTAATAAGAATGGAAATGGTTTCAGATCAAATTGATTCAGGTAAAGAAATTTCCTATCTGGAAATCTATGGGCTGAAAAAGACAGGAGAAGGTAAATACCTCATTCACTTTTATGAAAACCATGGATGGGTAACACTTTCTGATTTGTTTCTCCCACTAACATTTCCCAACCTTATTCAGCGCAATAGACTACAGCTAGCATCTAGAGGTTTCAGCAAAAAAGATCTTGGTGTTCTGGATATATATTTAAGATCAAATAATCTATCAAGGAAAAAGCAGGGGTTATATTTAAGTTATCTAATTTCAGAAGGCCCTCGTCTAGTTGATATTTACAAATCCAACGGTGGCAAATATAGAGCATTTATAACCTACAAAGAAGAGGTTAACAATCAATCTAATCGGTTGGCTAGAGAGTGGTGTTTGAATTTATACAACATGTTTTATAAAAGAGCTAAAATAATTATTTTGTCATATTTAACTGACCAATTGGGACAGATCTCGATCATAAAGGAATCTAATATAGGTGAATCTATAGAGGTTATGTTCAAGGGAATTGAAGACGGAAGCTTAGTAGCTGCAATAAAGAAAGAGCTAGCCAAAGGAAAATGACATTATATTTAATTTTCTATTATTAATTAAATTTTTCACAAGTGATGTGCTTTCCGTAGTAAGAATTAACTTTTCCTCCATTGCTGGAGTTCAAGTAATATATATTTTACAAAGCATTTTACATTCAAGTCATGCTTCTTGGTGTGTGGTTAATTAAAACTCGATAATATATTTTTGGTGTGTCATAGTTAGGATTAGAGCGGATAAATAAATGTTGGGTTAGTGGGGCTAGGCTTTGAAAAAATAGTATGAATCTGATTTATAGAAAGAGAAAATATTTTGATGAAAGTTTTCCTGACTATCTGGGGCGATTAGCTTACTGGAATGGTTATAGGGATTCTGAGGTCTTGGTCGTCTCGCTTATTAATTTGTATAAAGATATAGCGGGCGGGTATGATATTTCTGAAAAGGAAAGGAAGAAGTTAAGTGATTTTAATGTAGAGTATAAGCGCCATAATCTGAAATGGTATAAAAGCCGAGTAGCATTGGAGTTTGTTCTTAGAGAGTACTTCCCTTTATCAGAACTTAACTTATATGAAGCCCCACCTAAACGTTCTGTGTCAGATAATAAGATTTGCCGTAAGTGTTGGGAAAAGAATTCATATGTCAGATTTTATTGGAGAGAAGGTTGCTATAAGGTGTGTCACTTACATAGTGAAACCTTAATAAAAGTTAAAAGTATACCGTATGGAACTTCAGTCTCTAGCTTGACTAATGATTTTGATATTGATGCATTCAAATATAATTGCAAAATAACTAAAGCGATTTTGGAATCTCGTATAAAAATGGGTTGTTCTCTATCGGACCTACACTTTGAAATGGCGGTTGCTATTGACGAGATTAGTTTGTGGGGTAGAGTTCAGAGGTTTTTGAAGAGCAGATTTTTATGGGAGATAGACGTTGAGCGTTATCTTGATATTCAGCTGGTAGCCGGCCTATCTATACCTTCCAGATTAGAGAGTGTTATTAGTAAGCTGCATTTCGAGAATAAACCTCAGGAAAAACTGCTACGAGTAGTCTTGATACTTCAGATCGTTAGATATAATTTTTTAATAAAAATGTGCTCGACTACATGGAACTGGATACTTTCAGAGTCATACTCTCTAAGTCCATTTTTATATTCCTATATTAAAGGTGTGAAAAGCAACCTATTTGCAAGTAATGAAATGACGGATAACTATGTTGTTTACCCAGTAAGTTTTCTAAGCTTTTCAGATAGGCAATTATGCAAGTTTATCATTGAGTCATCAATTTTTACTTCTAATGAACTAAAAAATTTTTACAAGGGTGGAAAAAGTTATAGTACAGGAGTATTAGAGCCCAGAGGTATACTTGGCAGGATGGAGGTTGATTATGATAAATATAAAGATGCAACTGGTAAGAATGTATTTGATATTCAGCCGGCCAAAAGGAAAATTCTGGCCTAGTTTAAATGTTAAGTATAGTGGAGCTGCTAACTAGATTTATAATATACAAAGGTAAAGCTTATAGGGCTGCCTGTTATAGATGTAAGAGTATTGTGGTATTAAATGAATTTAACCTCGAGAGGAAGCGCCAATATCGCTAAATTGCAGGCATGAATCAATTAATTGAGATGTTGGGGCACAACTAAAGGTGGGTAGTTGGCGCAGTTATTGAGGCACTTGGGTGTTTATGCAATGGATACTTAGTTTGTCTCCTGCATATCCGCGGTAGGTGTCTAAGAAGTAACAATTACCCACCGTGGTTAGTATGGGTACGTACGAATGTCCCATATACACGTAGTCGATCCCTGTAATTTCAAAGGGTCGAATTAATTTCGAATCTATGTTTTCTAGCTTTCTAAGTTGACGAAGAAAGTCAATTTTGTATTGAGATACGGTTCTTTTGTTAGTCCCGAGTTCCAAAACTTCCTGATATAGACGAGTGGCTAGCGACCTTCGCCAAAATAGTAACTGGGCGGCCGCTTCAATTTTTGGCTCAGCCAATGAAGCTCCTTTTGACCAGGCATCACTAATATCGTTAAGTAACATTTCAATGACCAGCCAGCTGCTGTTAGGTACATCAGCATGAACGAGCCCAACCCGGATATCACCTCCATTTACTTCTAATGCCCAAGGCCAGCTCCTTAGTTTTTCTACAATCGTTTTCTGCTTAAGAGGAGATAACTTATAGAACCAGGCCCCACCATTCGAAAGATGCACTTGAATAGAAGTGGGGTTTTCGAATCCTGCAATCGTCATTGCTTCATGATTTCCAAGGATACTAATGTAAGTGCGTTGATCAACCATCTCGACCAAAGCAGCACTTTCTGGGCCACGATCGACGATATCGCCCAGAAAGAATAGGCGGTCAACATTGGGGTCAAAGCTGAGCCCTGACAGTTGGACTTTTAGTTGACTAAGGTATCCGTGAACGTCGCCGACTAAAAAGTCTCGCCCCTTAGAATTGCGGTCTATCTTCCAGTACGTGTTCATAACCGTTCGCCAGAATCAAGCTTATATTAAATATTAATACGAGTAGCTACTCATTTGGGCGGCTTTGCTATCACATTCAAATAATCAGGCACCATGTATTGGTGGCATGGATAATGTAGTAGTCGTTGCCTTTATGGCTAGAAGTTGACTGTAGAGATGGTGCCTACCATGCATATACAGCTCATTTTGTTTGATGGTGTCTTTTTCTACAGAGGAGCCGTGAACAATCGAAATGGTATAGGAGGCCCAAATAAGGGGGCGGGGATGAGTTAGGCTTTTGGTAACGATTAGCCTAAGCTATAAAATCAGCTGGTCTCAGTAAAATAAGGGATCGCTGTAATTTACTTTTTAATTGCGTAAGATTGGATAAAATTTTTACTCTTTTAGGAGTAAAATTATCATTCAGTATTTCTATAAAATTCACTCTGGCTTGAGGAAATGTAGATAACCTGCTGCAGTTATACAGAAAATTGAAAAGAAAAAATAAACAAATCCTGGGCTGCCCCTCCCTGTATTCATATCAAAAGAATGTTTCCCAATCAGTTTACTTGAGTGATTTTCTCTATATTGCTTGTTGTGTAGTAATTTTTGCTGTGGTAGAAAGCCCGGCAAGGTTACTCACGCTAGCCTACGATAGCGTTTATAGGTTTAGATAGATCTAAGCTTCTTTGTTGTCTTACGTATGTTATTGCTAAAAGGAAGTTTCCACTTGGGCAGTATTTTTCGAGTCATTTCAGTATTACTTTGCCTGTGTCTCACCGCTTGCTCTAGGTCTGAGTTTGAAACTCCACAGGCTTTTGTCAGTGAGTATGGGTTGGGCCCGGATAAGTGGGCGACAGCTTGGTTACTAACTCGTCATGTCAATCCCGAAGCTTCTCTGCTGTTTGTCGAGCAGGGAGAGTCTTTGCCTGCGGGCATTGAGTTCGATACCCCTGAATCTGATCTCCGCAGGATAGAGAACCAGACTGCCTTTGAAGTGACTCAAGTCACCTACGCGGTTGAAGATCCTGTGGTTCTCAATCTGGTACATATCATCCGCGATATTGAAGTGAACTTCTGGGGCGCGGATAAAACCCCAGAGGCACAGGTGATCGAGTCCGCTTTTCGAGGTTTACAGGAAAGCTATGGTCGAGACACCGTTCCCGCTGACTGCTATCTGAAATTCTTTGATCGTGTGTATTCCGCTCTCTCCCAAAGCACAGAAGAACAGAAGCCTTTGCGACAAGATAGTCTTGCAATGACCTGTGATGCTGAGGTGCACGCCTCAGAAAAGTCGCCGGTCCAGGAGATGGCGATTGCCGATCTTCTTATGCAAATGCAGCAGGGTAAACGGATTGTCTTTGTTGATGTGCGGGAGGAGCAAGAGTTTGCTGAGGCCCATATCCCCGATGCCTTAAATATTCCGCTGCGTGAACTCGATGATCAGATAGTGAAGCAGTTGGATGAAGCTGACTACGTCGTTAGTTACTGTGTTAAAGATTTTAGAGGCTTTGAAATGGCTAAGGCGTTGAAGATGGCGGGCATCGAGAACTCCGTCATCCTTAAGCCCTACGGTATTAAAGGCTGGGTTACGCAGGGGCTGCCAACGGTGGGCTCCAAGGCTATGCAGAGTGAGGAGGCCTTAAGGCTACTAAATAGTTGTGTTTCCACAGGGCGCTGCCCAGGGTTTGACTCTTGATAGGGGGGCAGTCATGGAGCAGGACAGAGGAGAGTACATGAAGGCATCTATAGCAAAGTGGAGTGCACTGCTTATCGTGTTTATCGCGATCGGTATCCCCCTGATCACTTGGTGGTCTTCTGTCGGTAATCCAACCGATTATTTTGCGACCCTCCTACCACCTGGGCAAAAGCTGTACGTCTTCTCCAAACTCGCTGGATTAGTAGCGATCAGTCTGTTGGGTTTGCAGTGCTTACTGGCGCTGGCTAAGCGCCTAAGTTGTAGGGCGGGTACGCTATCATTTTGGAACATTAGGTTCCACAAGGTGCTCGGCGTGCTGACCTTTTCCTTGATATTGCTGCACGCTTCTCTGTTCTTTGCTGCTGTATCAGTGCGCACGGAGGCTCCAGCCTGGGGCCTGCTATTACCAAAGTTTACTCACGGATATTACAGCCAGCAGGTGAGCCTGGGATTGATTGCATTCGGCTTGTTGTGCCTGAATGTCTTTGCTGGATGGAAACTGGCCTCTGGAAAGGGAAAGTGGCGTATCGGGCACACCCTGTGGGTAGTGATATTGCCACTGGCTTTTATTCACGCGCTGTCCATCGGAACTGAAACCCGCGCGCCCTTAATGCAGGGTTTTCTCCTGGCGGTGTCCGCACTGTTACTGGTGGCTGGGCTGGTCCGGTTTAAGAGTGTTTTTACCTTCGGGATAAAAACAGCGTTTGAGCAAAAAGGGTAAGCGTTCATCGCCAAGCGTGAACGAGCGCAAGCGTTTAGTGGTTGGTATCGGTCTGTTGAGGGTTGGGCGGGGCCGCTTCATAAGTCGGCCGGGGTATTTCCCGGTTTGTATCGATGCTTTATGCAGGACGACAATAAAAGGTTGATGGAATGATCCAGGGTCGATTAAGAGAGGTTACACGGCGCAGCTTCTTTACCGGGGTTGCGCAGCTCGCGAAAGCTGGCCTACTGGCCGTATTCTGGATGTCTATCGCAGGGTTGTCCGTCGGCACTCAGGCAGAAGTCCTGCTTTACCCGGTATCGGAAAGAGTCTATTCGCCCGACTTGTATATTAGTGGGCTTTCAGCGCAGCCCAACGAAGCCATTGATATCGAGCTCAATGGCACGACCGTTGCACAAACGCGAAGCAATGCAACCCGTGAGTTTGCACTGGTTGTGGCGCTGGCTGCCGGTGACAATCGTATCCGTGCTCTGAACACGGTTTCTGCAGAGACTTCTAATCTACAGAACATTCAATATGCCCCTGTCGGGGAGGCAGACCACATTGGTACCCAGCTGCAGGTGCGCAGTGATATCGTGGCCCCGCTACTGAATCCACCCACTGCAGATAGTCAGACAAATCCGATCACCCTAAGTGGCATTGCAGAGCCGGGCTCAACCGTCAGTTTTTTTGTGAATGGTCGGGTAACAAGAAGCATAAATGCCGATGACAGTGGTGTCTTCTCTACCTGGGTGCCCTTGGAAGATGGTGACAATGCCATCTATGCGATTGCTGAGACGGACGCAGGGCAAAGCGTTGCCTCGAACAGCGTGGCTACCTCCTACACCAACACCCTAGCAAGGGAGTGGTCCGGGGATCTGCCCAATACTCTGGTGTGGACCAAAGGCGATGGCTCCCCCTATGTCCTCAATGACGATCTGAATATCTCAGCAAATATCACCCTCTGGATTCAGCCGGGGGTTGAAGTCGTTGTGGATGGTAATCACAAGTTGATTATTGCTGGGCATTTGCAGGTGGTGGGGTTCAGCGAAGAGCTAGTTCAATTTAAGCCATCGACGCAATCTTGTAATGGCACCAGTACCCAACGTTCAGATTGGCGGGGAATTGAAATTGTCGCAGGGGCTACGGCGGCCATTGACTATGCCGAGGTGCACTGTGCTACAAACGGTATCTACTTTAACGGTGGTGATGGCTCGGTGCGCAACTCCGAGCTTTTGTATAACAGCACCGGCATTTATACCTATGGTGAATCTGCCGGAGCGCATATCGCCCCGGAAATTATCGGCAACACGATTCGCGGCGGCACTAACGGGATCTACGTCAATTGGAACAGTGACCCACAGATTAGCGGTGGCAATATAATTACCGGCAATAAATATGGCATTTATGCTTGGGGGGATGTCACTTATGCGGTGCGGAACCCAATACCGGTAGTGACCGGCAACAGTCTTTACAACAATAGCTCTCACAACTATTACACCGTAAATTTTAACTATCAGTTCTCGATCAATCTGGACGCTAGGGGCAACTGGTGGGGTACCGATAGCCCTGATCTAATTGCTCAGAAAATATACGACAGGACGGATAAGAGCTCATACCACCTACCGTTTGTGGATTACCGAGGTTTTCTCAATGGTCCAGAGGGAGAGCCGGCCTATGCGGGAGAGGCGCTGCTTGGTTATTTCACCGAAGATACATACTTGTCCGAAGCTAGCTATTTAGTACTTGGCTCGGTGGAAGTTGTTGCGGGTGCAACTCTGAGTATCAGTGCGGGTACTGCACTCCAGTTTACTGGTAATTATCCATTACTGGTTGAGGGTGTATTAACGGCACAGGGTAGCGAGACCTCGCCGATTTCCTTTAAGCCCACAGCTGTCGCCTGCAATGACACAAATTCAAGCCGCTCAGATTGGCAGGGCATCGAAGTGGCTGCTGGAGGAGTGGCGACGATTGAATACGCCGAGATTCACTGTGCTGCAAACGGTATCTACTTTAACGGTGGTGATGGCTCGGTGCGCAACTCCGAGCTTTTGTATAACAGCACCGGCATTTATACCTATGGTGAATCTGCCGGAGCGCATATCGCCCCGGAAATTACCGGCAACACGATTCGCGGCGGCACTAACGGGATCTACGTCAATTGGAACAGTGACCCACAGATTAGCGGTGGCAATGTAATTACCGGCAATAAATATGGCATTTATGCTAGGGGGGATGTCACTTATGCGACGCGGACCCCAATACCGGTAGTGACTGGCAACAGTCTTTACAACAATAGCTCTTACAACTACTACACCGAAAATTTTAACTATCAGTTCTCGATCAGTCTGGACGCTAGGGGCAACTGGTGGGGTACCGATAGCCCTGATCTAATTGCTCAGAAAATATACGATAGGACGGATAAGAGCTCATCCCACCTACCGTTTGTGGATTACCGAGGTTTTCTCAATGGTCCAGAGGGAGAGCCGGCCTATGCGGGAGAGGCGCTGCTTGGTTATTTCACCGAAGATACATACTTGTCCGAAGCTAGCTATTTAGTACTCGGCTCGGTGGAAGTTGTTGCGGGTGCAACTCTGAGTATCAGTGCGGGTACCGCACTCCAGTTTACTGGTAATTATCCATTACTGGTTGAGGGTGTATTAACGGCACAGGGGAGCGAGACCTCGCCGATTTCCTTTAAGCCCACAGCTGTCGCCTGCAATGACACAAATTCAAGCCGCTCAGATTGGCAGGGCATCGAAGTGGCTGCTGGAGGAGTGGCGACGATTGAATACGCCGAGATTCACTGTGCTGCAAACGGTATCTACTTTAACGGTGGTGATGGCTCGGTGCGCAACTCCGAGCTTTTGTATAACAGCACCGGCATTTATACCTATGGTGAATCTGCCGGAGCGCATATCGCCCCGGAAATTACCGGCAACACGATTCGCGGCGGCACTAACGGGATCTACGTCAATTGGAACAGTGACCCACAGATTAGCGGTGGCAATGTAATTACCGGCAATAAATATGGCATTTATGCTAGGGGGGATCTCACTTATGCGACGCGGACCCCAATACCGGTAGTGACTGGCAACAGTCTTTACAACAATAGCTCTTACAACTACTACACCGAAAATTTTAACTATCAGTTCTCGATCAGTCTGGACGCTAGGGGCAACTGGTGGGGTACCGATAGCCCTGATCTAATTGCTCAGAAAATATACGATAGGACGGATAAGAGCTCATCCCACCTACCGTTTGTGGATTACCGAGGTTTTCTCAATGGTCCAGAGGGAGAGCCGGCCTATGCGGGAGAGGCGCTGCTTGGTTATTTCACCGAAGATACATACTTGTCCGAAGCTAGCTATTTAGTACTCGGCTCGGTGGAAGTTGTTGCGGGTGCAACTCTGAGTATCAGTGCGGGTACCGCACTCCAGTTTACTGGTAATTATCCATTACTGGTTGAGGGTGTATTAACGGCACAGGGGAGCGAGACCTCGCCGATTTCCTTTAAGCCCACAGCTGTCGCCTGCAATGACACAAATTCAAGCCGCTCAGATTGGCAGGGCATCGAAGTGGCTGCTGGAGGAGTGGCGACAATTGAATACGCCGAGATTCACTGTGCTACAAACGGTATCTACTTTAACGGTGGTGATGGCTCGGTGCGCAACTCCGAGCTTTTGTATAACAGCACCGGCATTCATACCTATGGTGAATCTGCCGGAGCGCATATCGCCCCGGAAATTACCGGCAACACGATTCGCGGCGGCACTAACGGGATCTACGTCCATTGGAACAGTGACCCACAGATTAGCGGTGGCAATGTAATTACCGGCAATAAATATGGCATTTATGCTAGGGGGGATCTCACTTATGCGACGCGGACCCCAATACCGGTAGTGACCGGCAACAGTCTTTACAACAATAACTCTCACAACTATTACACCGTAAATTTTAACTATCAGTTCTCGATCAGTCTGGACGCTAGGGGCAACTGGTGGGGTACCGATAACCTTGGCTCAATTGCTCAGAAAATATACGATAGGACGGATAGTAGCCAATCCCACTTACCGTTTGTGAACTACGGTGGCTACCTGGATGGTTTGAACGGCCAGCCCGCATATGATGGTCTTACTTTATTAGGGGCGATTGCAGAGGATACCGTTCTGCCCGCCGGCCGCCATCTGATGTTGCAGAGCCTAGTGGTGGAGCCCGGAGTGACTCTGACACTGGAAGCCGGTGCCATTTTACGCGCAGCGCCGAATCAGAAACTGCAGGTGGCAGGTACCTTGGTTACTAGGGGCAACGCAACCTCTCGCGTGGTCTTTTCACCGCCCTCAATAATTCCTGCTCCTGGAGAGTGGTATGGCATTGAGGTAATTGCTGGCGGCAATGTCAATTTCGATTACGCTCGCGTAGAGGGCGCCGAGTACGGCCTCGACTTTAACGGCGGCCAGGGCATCGTGCGCAATTCCTTGTTCCGTTTTAATACAAGCGGTATTTATGTGCGTGCTGGCAGCAATCCCCAGATTGGTGACGGCAATGAAATCTCCCTCAACAACTACGGTATATTCGTAAAAGGGGATGGTAGTGCGGCCAATAATCCCCAACCGGTCGTCACCGGCAATAGCCTCTACGGCAATAAAAAATACGATCTCTACACTACCGATTTTGGTGATCCCACAAACGTCAGTCTGGACGTCACTGACAACTGGTGGGGCACGGCGGATGAGTTATCAATAGTGAGGCAAATTTACAATTCCGCAAGCACTTCTCCGCAGGTGGATTTCAGCAACTACCGGGAGGCGACCTCCAGCCCAATCGCAGTGCGCCTCAGTAATGTGACTCTGACAACGACAAAGTTTTCTCCATTGGATGGTGAGCAGGCGCAAGGTGGGTTCTACTTAAATCGCGCTGCCAGCGTGACCACTGAAATCCGCCGGCATGCAGACGATTCACTTGTTTATCAGGCCACCGAAAACTTTGTTCAAGCTGGCGAATATCCAATATCCTGGGATGGACGTGATACTTCAAACGCACTACAAGCCGAGGGTTTATATCGCGTCGTGTTGCGTGCCAGCGACGGATTCGACGACTTCGTCTACGATGTGCCACAACCTATTGGTGAGGGCAGCGTGTCCGGCTCCGTGCCTGCCGGCTATGATGTCTACGCCAACGAGTTCTATAAAATTTCTGTTAATGTAAGAGATCCGAGCCTAGTGAGCATGCAGGTCATCCCGAGTGGCGAATCCGCCTTCTATGTGTTCGAAGATGTGTTCTATTCCACGGGCCAGCACTGGCTCTATTGGGACGGGCGCGATCCGGAGGGCCATGTTGTCGAATCTGAAGTTGGAATTTATTACCCTGCCCCTAAACCCCTTCGCAGCACCGCCATTTATCTCGTCCGTGGTGCGCCGCATATCAGCGGTACCACAGCAGCCCCCAATATCGAAGTAAAATCCGATCCCTATCGGGTCAGCCACAGCTACGAGCAGTTAACACGCATGGCCTATCAGGTCAGTACCAATGCCGTTGTCACCTTTAGCCTACTGCCGCCCGGCATTGTCGATCCCAATCACCCCTCCGCCATTGTGCTGGTTGATGAGCAGCTTATGAGTGCTCAGGATGGTGAGGGCAATGCGCTGTTACACGAAGTGGAGTGGCGTGGTTATAACGAATCCGACCCCAATGCGGTGCTGGTCGGTGATGAAGGTGCGTATATCTTTGCTATCCAGGCGACTTCGCCGGAGAGTGGTGAGAGCACTTTATATCGTGGTGTTGTGAATCTGTATCGCTGAGTAGATAGAAGTTCGATGTTTATAAAAAAAATAAGTCGGTGGGTATTCTTGCTTTGCTTCAGCTGCGTCGCGCAGCTGGGGGCTGCCGATGATATTGCTTATCTGGGCGTAGCCGACGGCTACTGGGAAGTGTGGCACACGAACACCGAGACTGACTCTGGCGAGCAGTTAACCCGGTTCGGTGCGGATGTATCACGTATCTCTTGGTATCCGGATGGGCGCCATCTGCTGGTAAATCTGCACGATGGTCGCTTGTACCGGTTGAATGTTCGCAACAAAGCACTGGCTCAGATTGAAGCGCCGCTGCCCAATATTCTGGATGCGGTGGTTAGCCCTATTGGAGATAGCTTCACCTTCTCACTCAGTACCTCCAGCAGTATCGATGACAACGATATTTATCGGTACGAGTTTGCCAGTAACAAGCTGGACAAACTGACCTCAATGCCGCGTTTACAGCATGAGCCCAGTTGGTCGGCAGATGGTAAGGCGGTGTATTTCCTATCAGGTAATGGTGGCCAGGTGCACGATATCTGGAAGGTCGATGTCGCGGCGCGCAAGACCGAACAGCTCACCGTGGGTGCACTTTATCACTTCGATCTCGCGGTACGCGGCGATGGTGCCATCGCCTACTCTGGCAATCGCTCCGGCAACTATGAACTGTGGTTGCGTCAACTCGATGGTCGCAGTGAGCGCCTTACCGAGAATCCAGCCCTGGATGCGCGCCCGAATTGGTCACCGCGAGGGGATCAATTGGTATTCCACTCAACCCGCGGCGGGAGTATGAATATCTGGCTGTACGACCTTGCCACAAAAAGTGTTAGGGCGCTGACCCAAAGCGAGGCGGGAGCACGTCAACCTGTGTGGGCCCCGCTCCAGCGGGTTGCACAGGTCTCAGTAAAAACTAATAGATCGACTGCGATGTCGGGCCAGCGAGATCAGTGAGGTAAACGAAGTATGAGCAGATCGAACTGGGTAAAACTTTTCTCTTATAGCGCAGCCTTGGCACTGTCGAGTGTGGCTACGCAGGCCCTGGAAATCACTCAAGTGAGTGTGGAGAACCAGGTCTTCGACCCGCTTCGTGGAGAGCAAGCGAGTGTCCGTTTTAACCTGGATGAGCCCGCGCTTGTTGCCCTGAAACTATACGATGGTCGCGATCGTCTGGTGCGTGTAGTGGATGCCGGAAAAGTCGAGGCCGGCCAGCAACAGTTGAGCTGGGATGGTTTAGATCTGCGCGGGCGCCCGGTGCCGGCAGAGGCCTACAGCTACACCCTAAATGCCTCCACGGATGTGCGTAGTGTCACCCATGACTTGACCGACTTGAGTGGCGGTGAGATTGTCGAGGTCAGGGATGTACACTGGGATAAAGAGACCGGTCAAATTCGTTACCACCTGAGTCAGCCTGCACGGGTGAGTATTCGCGTCGGCTTGAAAGAAGGTGGGCCGCTGCTGCGTACCCTGCTCGATTGGGCACCGCGCCCCGCTGGTGCGCAAGCGGAGTCTTGGGACGGCTGGGACGAGTCCCAGGTATTGAAAATCGATGAACACCCTCAGCTGAATCTCGCCATTACTGCCTATGGGCTAGCAGAAAATACCCTGTTTGCAGGGAGCAAGCCACAGCGAGTTAACTTTGCCGACCTTCCTGCAGATAACCAGCGTGAAAAAGTGAAACAGCGTCAGCGCAGCAAGCGTATGTACCACCACACCGATCAGCCGTTAGAGAGCCGCGGCGATATTGAAACTAGCCTGACCCTCGGTGTTGAAGCCGAGCGGGATAGTGAGGGCCGCTGGCTGGTTTCCGGCAAGGTGCCACTGCGCTTGGATGTTGCGCAGAAAGACCGCGAGCGTTTGTTGGCACAGCGCTTTGAACCGGTCTTTTATGTGGACGGCATTTTTGCCTTTGAAAATGAAGTGGGTTTTCTGCCGATGACCTGGCAGTGGGACAGTCGCCGGGTCAGTGAGGGAGAGCATTTTATCACTGTGAATGTACGGGGTTATGAAGGCAATTTCGGTACAGCAACCTTAAAAGTCTGGGTACAACCAAAATCTCCAGAGCCTGTACGTTAGGCAAATAAGAAAAAAAGGAATTTATCACCATGAAAGTATTTTTCCTGTTTTTGGCTGTCGCTCTTTTCTCGCCCGCACAGGCAGCGGAGCAGAGTTATCACAAACGAATTAAAGCTATTGAATACACCCGCCTCGCTGAGCGCAGTAATGAACAGCTATTGATGCTGGCAAATCACTATTACCGCACCCGTAAGTTAGAGCGATGCCACCAACAACTTGAGTTGCTATTAGATCGCGATGCCGAAAATGTTGAGGGCTGGCTACTCATGGGCAGTTTGTGGAGAGCCTGGGGACAGTGGCAACAGGCTCTGGAAGCCTACGACCTGGCCGTTGCGGTGGACCCCGGTCGGGCAGAGATCCACTTGCGCCGCGGTCAGGCTCTTGAACAGTTGGGGCAACAGGATAAAGCCGACCAGGCTTACGCCCAATACCGCGCACAAAGTAAACACTGAATACCCGACACCTCTTACAGAGTGTGTTAAGCGCAGTCGGCACACCGGTGTCGCTGCGTGCATCGCTATTTAAGGCGATCGCAGTAAAAAATTGATGCGGCCCATGAGTCGCCACAAAGAAGAAAAAGGATTACAGCATGACCAGTTGGGGAAAGCTTCACACTGTGCTCGTCGGATTCTGTGCGAGCCTGCTGATGCACACAGCGGTGGCACACGACTTTGGCGGCGACTCCGCCGGTGATCCCCCTCCTGGCCCACCGGAGCCACCGCCCTGTGAGCGCAGTGACAGTGCTTCCTGTGACAGTGACTGCAGTTCCGAGGGTGACCCCATCCGCACCTACGATGGGATTTTTTACTTGATCAATACCGACCTCGAAGTCGGCAGCAGTTATCCCATCCGCCTGGTGCGCCGTTTTGACGGCCGCTCGGAATTCGACAATGCCCTCGGCTACGGCTGGGCCTTCGATCATGACCGTCGCCTGTTTGAGTACCCGGATGGCTCCGTACTTATACGTTCCGGCTGCGGGCGTCGGGATACCTTTGTATTTACCGGTGGTGCCTATGTCACCCCGCGGGACGCCCCCCAGGGAAGCCTGAAAGAACACGGTGATGGCAGCTACACCTTTACCTACGCTAACGGCAAGCGCGACGAATTCGATGCAGATGGCCGCCTGGTAGCGGTTGTTAATCGCAAAGGCCAGCGCCATCGACTGAGTTACGATGAGCGCGGGCGCCTGCCACTAACTGGCACTTCGCCCTACAGCATCGACCCGAGTAAGCCAATGGTAGTGGCCTATCAGCCGCGCCTTACTCGCATTGAGGAACTCGGTGCAGATGGTGTTTTCACTGGTGCTGCAGTGGAGTTTTTCTATAACGAGCAGAGCGGGCGTCTGACTCATGTCATTGCCAGCGACGGCCGCCGTATCGACTACCGCCACGACGAGTGGCAGAGCGCTACCCGCGGCAACCTGGTTGAGGTTTCAGGGCTCGATAATTACCGGGACAGCTTTAAATACGAAGACCCCGCCGATGCACACCGCATCAGCAGTCTGCAGCAAGGTGCCGGCGCCGTCTGGGTAAGCAACACCTACGACGATGATGGCCGCGTGATCAAGCAGATCGAAGGGCAGAATGTTATTGAGCTGGATTACGTTGAGATTGGGACTACCCAGATCACCGAGACGGTCAAGAGTGCCAGCGGTGCCGTGCTCGATATCCGCAAGCGCACCTATGAATTCGATGAAGCGGGTTACCTGCAAAAGCGCATCGATGCCCTCGGCAACGAATTTCGTCAAGTCTACAACGATAATAAAGACCGTATCCGCACCGAAAACTGGGAAAAGCAGGGCGATGACTTAACCCTGCTCACGGCCACCGATTACACCTATAACGGCCAAGCGCAGAAGACCAGTGCCAGCACCACCTTAGCGAGTGGTGAACTCATTACCCAGCGCTGGACCTATGATAATGGTTGGTTAGCCAGTGAAGAGCAGGTTTCCAGTCAGGATCCCGACAAGGTATTCCGCACGGAATATACCTTTGTGCGCGACGCTCAAGGTATACCCACCAATATCGCTACGATCAAACAGCGCAAGGACGACAACACCGATGCTGTTACCACCCTGACTTACTGTAACGGCGAAGCCGGTTGCCCAGATAGCGCCCTGGTCAAACAAATTGACGGCCCGCGCACAGATGTGCAGGACATCGTAACCTTTACCTATTACGACAACATCGACCAGAGTGGTTGTGATACCGGTGGCAACTGTTACCGCAAGGGGGATCTCAAAAAGATTACCGATCCGCTCGATCACACGAAAGAGTTTCTCTCCTACGATATTACCGGTAAGCCGACGCAAACCCTCGATGCCAACGATCTTAGAGTTAACTATCGCTACCACCCCCGTGGTTGGCTGCTTGAGGAGACCCAACTCGGTTCCGATGACAACAGTAGCGACGACGATATCGTTACGCTTTATGACTACGATGATCGCGGAAACGTAACCAAGGTCACCGAGTCAGATGGCAATAGCTTGGTATTTAGCTATGACCAGCGCAATCGCCTCACTCAAGTAGAGGATGCTGAAGGCAGTAAAATTAAGTACACCCTCGATTCACAGGGTAATCATCTAAAAACAGAGATTGTAGATCGGGATGGAAATCTTAAGCAGACTTCTAGCGGCATTTACGATCAACTCAATCGCCTGAAGCAAAGATTGGGCGCCGAGCAGCAAACGACCAGCTACACCTACGATGGTATGGGACGCCTGGCCTTATTCACCGACGCCCTCAGTGTTAAAACCCAATACCGCTACGACGGCCTGGGTCGGCTGGCAGAGAGTATTGAGGATGCCGAAGGATTGGCGGCCAGTTCTAAGTTTGCTTACGACGCGACAGGCCGTATCACCGAGGTGATCGATCCTCGCAACAACAGTACTCTGTATGAGTATGACCTGGCTGGCAACCTCCTCAAGCTGGTAAGCCCGGATACCGGTACCAGCACCCACGTCTACGATACTGCCGGCAACCTGACCTCCAGCACCGATGCCCGCGGTATTGTCAGCAAACTGACCTACGATGCATTAAATAGACTTACCAGCATCGACTATCCCGCTAGTCCCAGCGAAAAAGCCACTTTTACCTACGACAGTATCGAAGGTGGCAATAAGGGCCGCGGGCGCCTGACCGGCTACAGCAACGATGCCGGCTCCACCGTGCTGACCTATGATGCCTTGGGCCGAATTACTCAGCAGGGCGATACGATTGCCGGGCTGGATTTCACAACCGGGTACGGTTACGACAGCGAAGGACGGGTAACCAGTATCACCTATCCCTCTGGACGTATTGTCAGCTACATCCGTGGTGCACTCGGTCGTATTGCCAAAGTCACCATACAGGACAACGCCGAGGCCGAGGCCCAGACGATTCTCAGTAATATCCAGTACGATTCCATGATGGGCATTGGCTCTATGGAGTACGGCAACGGTACTACCCAGAGCTATGGTTACGACCAAGATGGCCGCCTGCAATCGATTGATGCCAGTGGTATAGGCAATATCCAGTCACAGACCTATACCTATGACCTGGTAAGTAATATCACCGGCATTACTGACAACCTGGACAGCAGTAAGAACCAGGTATTTATCTATGACGACCTCTATCGCCTAACCGATGGCAGTTTTACCGCAGGCCAGGATACCTTTACCTATGACCTGGTAGGCAACCGCACCCAGCAGACGTTTACCGAAAGTGGTCAATCACCGGTAGGCACCACATACGGTTATGAAAGCAACTCCAACCGTCTCAAAGCAAAAGGCGGACAGGCCTGGGAACTGGATGACGCCGGTAACACCATCAGCAGTGGTGACGGAGCCTATGAGTACACCTATAACCACGCCAATCGCCTCAAGACCTACAGCGAAGACGGCACGTTAAAAGGAACCTACTACTACAACGCCATCGGCCAGAGAGTGCGTACCGACAAGGCTGAAGACAGCCTGTTGCACTACAGCCTAACAGGTCAATACCTGGGCGAAACCAATCTCAGTGCAGGCGGAGCCGTCCACCGTCAAATAGACTATATCTACCTCGGCGATATGCCCGTTGCCCAGATCGAAACGCGCCTCAGTGCGGGGCAGGTACAGAGCACAACACTTACCTACCTGCACAGTGATCACTTAAATACACCGCGTATTGGTACAAATGACAGCGCGATTGTGTGGCGTTGGGACAGCGATGCGTTTGGACAAGCGGAGCCCAACGCTGATCCGGATGGTGACTTTAACCTGGTTGAAGTCAATTTGCGCTTCCCTGGACAGATCAAGGGGGAGGAAGCACCGCACTACTACAACTACTTTAGGGATTATGAACCCATTACAGGACGGTACTTGCAGAGTGATCCTATCGGTCTGAGAGGTGGTATAAATACTTACTCTTACGTATTAAATAATCCATTGCGTTATTTCGACCCCCTCGGTTTATTTCCAGATTGGCTTGATAAAGCTAAAAAAAATCGACAAAAAAATACTTACACCGAGCACAGAACTCAGCACCCCAAAGAACATGATGAAATTTTTAATCCAACTAAAAAACAAAATAAACAAAAGCGGGAAAAGAAACAGTTAAATGATATCTGTAAAGAGTACGGGATCGACGATAGAGATGATTTCGGTGATTTTTTAGAAGAGTGGAAACCTGATAACGGTTATAGGGGCGGAGATACTTTGCCATACGATGTGTTACGGGATGTAGCTAAAGAATACAAGGGGATATAACCATGTCTTTGAAGCCTAAGTGCTCTTTTCGAATTATTGGGCTTTCTGAGGTTGAGCTCTCTGAATTGGCGGGTAGATTTTTGTCTGGGATAAACTTTAGGTCTGGTTCGAATCATAGGGATAGAAGTCAAAAAGTACTTCGGTTACCTGTTGATGAGTCAACAAAGGTAATGTTGCTGGAAAACCTTGTAGCTTCTGCACCAACAACGGCTATTTGTGATTTTTTTGTATCAATTTCATCCGCGGAGCAATCTGCAGTCGTAGAAATCCCTGAATTTCTATTGTCACTCCAGCGAAGAGTGGGTGGGGCAATCTGCTTTAGTTACACTTGTACATTTGATACCGACTAAGTGGTTCTGTCGCAAAGTTTGAGGGTGTTCAAAACTCTGTGTCAGCTGAACAGATTGTGAGGCTGACAATCACCACAATAAGTTAACTTACTCGACAATCTACACAACAACTTAACCTTGAAATATTTACCGAGTAACTTAACCGGAATTACCCTGTAAATCCGTTGTCTTCCAGGCTCCTTCAGGCAGGTAAAGAAAGCCCACGTTTTCTTTACTCTTACCTACTAGGGTGGAGCCAATTGCGAAATTGGCCACACAAGGGCATAGTGGCCTTGCATCTTGATGTGCTGCTTCCCTAAGTAGCAAAAAGGTTCCAATCCCCCGAGCTTGGGGCCTTTTCCTTTTCTGCTAGCCATTCAGCACAAAAAACGGGTTCTGTCGCAAACTTTCCGTATGGATGAAACACACCTGTGGCACGGACACAGTTATCATGCGAGTGCCATTTCAATTTGATTGCAGCCCGTTAACTTTTGTTGAGGTGATATTAATCGTAGTTATGGTCAATGGCCTAGATATAAGATTATTTATTCTTACACTTTATGCCCTTAAAATACAGATACTGGGTATTCGGTAAAAAATGGGAGTTGTGCCTGGTAATTAATATGTTTAAGTTTTTAAATGACTCTAGGTTAAAATATTTATCTCCATTAATCGCGGTTGTTTCTGTAATGTTGATGGTTATCCCTTATCCCTTATCCCTTATCACTTATACTTTCGTAAGTATGGGGGTTTTACTTTATTTATTATAGGTTTGATTTTAGTTTTTCTTTTCCATTGTGGATTCAACTTTTTGATTTTATCCATTATTAAGAGGTATAAGAGGTGAGCATCACTCTTTTATGTACGCTATACAGATTCATATCGCGATTTGGAAGAGGTTATCCAGGAGCGTGGGGTTACGGTTGATCACGCCACCCTGAACAAGTGGGTTGTCAAATACTCCGCGCAAATTGCCGCAGTGGCCCGAAAGAAGAAGAGCCAGGTAGGCACCTCCTGGTGTATGGATGAGATCTATATCAAAGTTAGGGGCAAGTGGGTATACCGGTATCGGACAGTCGATAAATCCGGTGAGGCCGTTGACTTCATACTCTCAGAAACCCGAAGTGAAGCTGCAGTAACACACTTCTTTGAGCAATCTATTGGCATCAATGGGTTGCCAGAGATGGTAGTCAAAGACAAAAGCGGAGCCAATCTAGCGGGCCAGGCCAACATTAATATCTATCTGTTTCTGATGGGATTCTGGCTTTCATTCAGCGGTAGCCACTCTCGATGGGATTGAGACTGCTCATATGATCCGAAAAGGCGGCTGGGCTAGGAAGATATCCCGGCCTATCGACAATTTATGGGACTCGCAGGATAATTGTGTCCGGGCTATAGGTGCGTTTCAGCCATACAGAAAGTTTGTGACAGATCCCATATTAATACTGAGTATCTCGGTTCTTTTACTGCTTGCCGGGCCGATTCGGTTAAAAGGACTACCGGCTCGCAAAATAAAACTCATATTCGCATGGATGCAGTACGTTTTATTGATTGAATAAGGCCCAGTGCGTTATAAGGCTCTTTCTTAGGGGTTTTCAAGTGATTAGCACGTTGTGTGGGGCAATACCACAAGGTGAATGGAGTGATTCAGGGGTGGGCAGTAATGAATAGGTGTAGTTTCACTGGGGCGATTATGCAAGTTATAAATGCCAGTATATTGGCTGTGTTTTGGTCGTCCCTCGCAGTATTTTCTGTGGCTGCCTATGCTGAGGTATTAATCTATCCCACAGCGGATAGGGTTTATTCTCCCAGCCAATATATTGCTGGTTTTTCTGACCAAGCAAACGATACCTTGGATATCGAGGTCAACGGTGCGATTGTTGCGCAAACGCAGACTAACGCTACCGGTGACTTTGCGCTGAGTGTGACACTGAGTGAGGGTGAAAACCTCATCCGCGTAAGGAGCACAACCTCAGCAGAGGTTTCTGATACGCAAGCTCTCAAATATTTAAATACCGGCGATAGTGACAACACCGATGGGCAGCTAGAGGTCCGCACAGATATTGTTGCTCCGGTACTAAACCTACCCAATACTGATGGTCTGATAAATCCTATCACTTTGACAGGTACCGCAGAACCGGGGTCAACGGTCAGTTTTTTTGTCAATGGCCGGGTAATAAGAAACATTGATGCCGATGATAGTGGTGTTTTCTCTACATGGGTGCCGTTGGAGGATGGTGATAATTCCATCTACGCAATTGCTGAGATAGATATAGGGCAAAGTATTGCCTCGAACAGTGTGACTACCACTTATACGAATACCCTAGTTCGGGACTGGTCTGGGAATGTTTCTAACACCCTAGTGTGGACCAAAGGCGATGGTTCACCCTATGTTCTCAATGATGATCTGAATGTATTAGCAGGCGCCACTCTCTGGATTCAGCCGGGGGTCGAAGTCGTTGTGGATGGTAACCACAAGTTAACCGCTTTTGGTCATTTGCAAGTAGCCGGGTTGGGCGAAGAGTTAGTTAAATTTAAACCAACTACAAATTCCTGTAATGGTACGAATACTAAACGTTTAGATTGGGGTGGTATCCAGATTCGACCGGCCGCTAGCGTAACTTTGAGTCATACCGAGATACATTGTGCAGCTAAAGGTGTTCATTTTAACGGAGGTGGTGGCTCGGTTCGTAATTCATACTTTTTGAATAATTACTACGGCATCCGTACCGAAGCCACATCAGAAGAGGCACGCATCTCCCCACAAATTACCGGTAGTGCGATTCGCGGCAGTTACTACGGTATCTATGTGTCTCACAACAGCGATCCGTATATTAGCGCTGGCAATGTGATTACCGAGAACACACATGGTATTTATGCCTACGGAAACAGCGGCGACGCGGCACAAAACCCAGCCCCGCTAGTGACGGGTAACAGCCTCTACGGAAACAGCTCTTACAACTATTACACCCAGTATTTTGCCAATTCGTCCTCGACCACCCTGGATGCGACTGGCAACTGGTGGGGCACGACAGATCCTAGCCAAATCAAGGCAAAAATCTACGACTGGACAGATTCTCCAACTTACAATCCGGTCGTGGATTACCGTAACTTCCTCGACGGCCCTGAGGGCGAACCCGCCTACACGGGAGAGGCGTTGCTTGGCTCCATCGCTGAAGATATCACCCTGTCTGGAGATAGCCTTCTGGTGCTTGGGCGGGTAGAAATTGCGGCGAATACGGTGCTCACAATAGCAGCGGGCACAGAACTCAAGTTTGGCGGCAAATACCCGTTGCTGGTCAGAGGAGAGTTGGCAGTCAACGGTAGAGCAGAGGCGCCGGTGTTGTTTAGACCGGTGGCAGAGGCCTGTAATGGCATCAATACGCGGCGACAAGACTGGTCGGGAATTGAAGTTGTCGCAGGGGCTACAGCGGCAATCGAATACGCCCAGGTGCACTGTGCGGTAAACGGTATTCACTTTAACCGTGGTGATGGCTCGGTGCGCAACTCCGAGTTCTTGAATAATTACACCGGCATCCGTACCAAAGCCACATCAGTAGAGGCACGCATCTCCCCACATATTGCAGGCAGTGCGATTCGTGGCAGTTACTATGGTATCTATGTATCTCACAACAGCGATCCGCAAATTAGTAACGGTAATGTCATTTCTGGGAACGAGTATGGTATTTATGCCTACGGAAACAGCGGCGACGCGGCGCAAAACCCAGCACCAGTGGTGACGGGCAACAGCCTCTACGACAATAGTTCTTACAACTATTACACCCAGTATTTTGCCAATTGGTCCTCGACCACCCTGGATGCCACTGGCAACTGGTGGGGCAAGACAGATCCTAGCCAAATCGCTGCAAAAATCTACGACTGGACGGATTCCAATTACCTTCCAATTATCGACTATCGTCAATTCCTCGACAGCCCTGAGGGCGAACCTGTTTATAAAGGAGAGGCACTACTTGGCTATTTTACAGAGGATACAGTCCTGCTCGAAGATAGCTATTTGATACTTGGGCGTGTGGAAGTTGCGGCGGGTACAACCTTAAGTATTGGTGCGGGCACGGAACTCCAGTTTGCAGGCTATTTTCCGTTGCGTGTTCAAGGAGCTTTGAGTGCACAAGGCAGCAGTGCCTCGCCTATTGTGTTCAAGTCGACCGACCAGGCTTGTGATGGTAACAATACCCAGCGGCGAGACTGGCCAGGCATTGAGGTGATTGCGGGTGCGACCGCAAACATCGAATATGCCGAAGTGCACTGTGCTGTTATCGGTATTCAATTTAACGGCGGCGATGGCTCAGTGCGCAACTCCGAGCTTTTGAATAATTACACTGGTATTAAAACCATAGCGGCATCCGCCGAGGCACGCATCGCTCCGAAGATTACTGGTAACAAGATTAGTGGTAGTCGCGAAGGTATTGATGTGTACATTAATAGCGACCCACAGATCACTGCAGGCAACGTGATCACTGGTAATCAATGGGGTATTAATGCCGATGGGCACAATACAGATGCCGCGCAAAATCCCGTTCCCGTCGTAACCGGCAACAGCCTCTATGACAACAGCTCATACAACTACCATATCTTGTATTATGTCGATGGAGCATCGACTACTCTGGATGCGACCGGTAACTGGTGGGGAAGTACTGAACTAGAGCTGATCGTTGAGTCTATTTTTGATTTCAATGATCAACCGTATTTACCACTTGTAAACTATAGTGGTTACCTGGATGGTGAAAACGGTCAGCTCGCTCATGATGCTGTAACTTTATTTGGTTCTATCGCGGAGGATACTGTTCTATCCGCCGATGACTATTTGATGTTACAGAGCTTAAGAGTGGAGCCAGGAATTACCTTGACTATTGAGGCTGGTGCCAACCTAAAGTCTGCTCCAGATCTAAAGTTACAGGTTGCTGGCACTTTGCTTGTACAGGGCACTGTGGAATCTAGAGTGGACTTTGCGCCGCTCTCAATACAGACCACGCCAGGGGAGTGGTATGGTATCGAAGTGGTTGCCGGCGGCAGCGTCGATTTAAACTATGCCCGAGTAGAGGGGGCTGAGTACGGGCTCGACTTTAACGGCGGCCAAGGTACGGTGCGCAATTCTCTGTTCCGTTTTAATACCTACGGCATTTATGTACGTGCTGGAAGTAATCCCCTGATTACCGATGGCAATGAAATCACGTTCAATGATTATGGTATTTATATCGACGGAGGAGGCAATGCGGTTAACAACCCACGACCGGTGATCACTGGCAATAGCCTTTATAGTAATAATCATTATGATCTCTATGCCACCAATTTTGGCGAGCCGACAAACGTTAACTTGGATGTCAGTGATAATTGGTGGGGCACGGCGGATGAGGTCGCCATACAAACACAAATCTATGCTGATGACAGTTCATCGCCACAGGTGAATTTTAGTGGGTATAGAGATTCAGCCACTGACCTACCTGCGGTGCGCCTCAGTGATGTGGCCCTGCAAGTAGTAAAATTCCATCCACTTGAGGGCGAGCGGGCGCAAGGTAGTTTCAGCCTAAACCGCCCTGCCAATGTCACCATTGAGATCCACCGGGATTCCGACGATAAGCTAGTCTACCTGGCTAGCGAAAGTTATGTTGAGGCCGGTGTGTATCCAATTTCCTGGGATGGGCGAGACAATCAGAACGAGCTTCAGGCTGAGGGCCTGTATAGAGTTGTACTGCGTGCAAATGATGGGCTCGATGACTTTATTTACGATTTGCCGAAACCCAATGGTGAGGGTTACGTCCAGGGTACCGTGCCCGCCCTCTATGATGTCTACGCTAACGAACTCTATAAGGTTTTGGTGCAGTTGCGTACACCGGGCTTGGTGAGTATGCAGGTCACACCAAGTGGCGAATCTGCCTTCAGTGTGTTTGAAGATGTATTTTATCCCCAAGGTAATCATTGGCTTTATTGGAATGGGCGTGATCCTGAAGGACATATCGTAGAATCCTCGGCTGCTATCTATTATCCGACACCCAAGCTAGTACGTAGTACTGCTATCTATCTCGCAGGCATTGCACCACGCATTACCGGTGCCGTAGCGGCTCCAAGTATTGAAGTTAAATCAGACCCCTACCGAGTCAGCCACAGCTACGAACAGCTGACACGTATGGCCTATCAGGTCAGCACGGATGCCGTTGTCACCTTTAGCCTACTGCCGCCGGGTGTTGTCGACCCCGACCACCCCTCTGCCATTGTGCTGGTCGATGAACGGCTGATGCGTGCAAAAGATGGTGAGGACAATGCGCTGTTACACGAAGTGGAGTGGCGCGGTTATAACGAATCCGATCCCAATGCGGTGCTGGTCGGTGATGAAGGTGCGTATACCTTTGCTATTCAGGCGACTTCGCCGGAGAGTGGTGAGAGCACTTTGTATCGTGGTGTTGTGAATCTGTATCGTTGAGTAGATAGAAGTTCGATGTTTATAAAAAAAATAAGTCGATGGGTTTTCTTATTGTGCCTTAGCTGTTTCACGCAGCTGGGGGCTGCCGATGATATTGCTTATCTGGGCGTAGCCGACGGCTATTGGAAAGTATGGCGCACGAACACCGAGACCGACTCTGGTGAGCAGTTAACCCAGTTCGGTGCGGGTATATCGCGTATGTCTTGGTATCCGGATGGACGCCACGATTGCCAACATAAGTGATACAACAGCAAAGCTCCCTTATGCCAGATTGTTATCAATGAAGTTTGTAGACTTTGGCTAATTTCCTAGAGATTAGCCTTAAGCATGAGTTTCTCGCTCCCAGATGAGTCATAGCTTTGATGGTTTATCTTTCTGTGACACCCCGCATGGTAAGGAATACGCTAACTTGTGAGTGTATTTACTTAGTTCGTGCTGTTGGGGAGTGGTTGGCTAAAAATCAGCTAGAAGGAAATTTTTATAACTTTTCCCTATAAAATGAATTACTATCTTTTGATAGTAAGGGCCGGTTTCTGGTAGCTGTAGATAGTGGTTTTATAATGTTTTCCTACAATCTACAGTTAATTTTTTAGTTTGTAGCAATAATTTATTGGAGTGCAGGAACATCTTATAAATTTGGGGGGAAAGCATTAAACTAACGTATATTGTCTGAGCAAGGAAGCTCTAAATATCTCATGAAGGGAATATCCCTGCTCGTAAATTAAAAGGATCTGTCATTAATAGTACCATTTCATTTAAATATGATGAATAGTAGGATATCTATCTTTACGTTAGTTCTTCATTCATGCGATCGCCTCCATTTTTACTTTTAAATTTAGTTGCCTTGATCAGCTGAGTAAAACGCTTATTTTCAAGAGACAAATTTCCAGCTTTTGCTTAATTTGATCCATCTAAGTTATGTACTTGATAAGTGCTTCCTGGCCTTTTTTTATTTTTACTTGGGGGTAGCCAAATATTGATCGCAGTCCCTTTCCTTGAGTTCACCATCAACCACACTGTAGATGGTAAGCTCATCGGTTACTTTGTCAAAGATTTGAACCCAGCTAGCAAAGAAATTTTCCTTGGCAATTTCCTCTGCTCTTTTCCGTGCCTCTTCTTTATTTGGGTGAGACTCTTTAAAATCTTTTGCTCCACCCATCTGCAGATTATAGCTGCCGTAAAAAATTGCAAATCTGTCCATTATTCTTTTGTCTCCTAACAAGTTTATTTTTTTAAAAATTGGTTAAATCCATACTGGTTTTCATCGTAAATAAGGGAAATTCAATATAGATGGGAATTTATGACAAATATTGTTTCCATATCTCGGTCCCCTCAATAGGTCCATAGCCAGGGGCGCGGGCGCCCAGGGAAATCAGTGTTCCCTCCAATATGAATAAAGCGTCCTGTGTATGGTCCGCGCTGATTGGGACAAATAGCAGTAAAAGGGCGCGGCATGCCTCTTTGGCTATGCCACCAATTGTAAATGTGCAGTGCCTCAATCAAATCATGGGCATTAGCACCATATATTCTTACATCTACACCCACGCCACTGGGATGATCGCCGTGAATATATGGTTTTCCATCTCGCTTGGCTTGCTCACGCTTGCGCAACTCTACAGGGTGGCGACTGCAACGGTAGCCGCTGGAAATTGGCATTGAGCGACAGTACACTCTCTCACGTACCCGATTTAGATGCTGCATAAATTCATGATTCATGTTCTGTGCATTGCCCACACAAGTATCGCCCTGGTGGCGCTCTGTTATGCAGTTGTTACAGCGACATTGCAGTTCTTTATAAGAAAAATAATTTCTATTGGCTGGAGTTAAAAAATCAAGCATTGTGGAGGCTCAAAAGCTTAGTAATGGTGGTTGAATAAATAATTTTGCATACCTACCATTGGTCATTGAGCATGTCGGCGATGGGGATATCACGAGAGCGGCGGTTGCTGCTTGATGTGCGAGGGGACATCTTTGACTGCATAGGTACCAGCCACTCCAATTCCAGTCCGTACCAGCCACGATCGGGAATCTTTTGTAGGGCTTCATTGGCTGTTATACCTGCGATCTGGGGTGCTTGCAGAGCAGTTTTTATCAGTCGATTAAATGCGCCTTGGGTTAGTGGTTTTTTCTGTTTCTCTCGGTGATCTATAACTTCCCGAGCAATTTCTGGGTCAATAGAATCAGGCAAGTTATCAAGGATAATTCCTCTGTGTCGATTTATATACTTTATAGATTTATTATTTTTTATATTATTGGGGCTAACAGTAACCCCACTTGACGCGTTTTTCCGGTGTTCCTGGTACTCGGTGCTCCTAGTTTGGGAGCTCAATGAACCTGGCTCACTCTGCCCCCAGTGCTTTGGAACCCCAGTTAATGCACCTAGTTTCTCCACGCTCTCGTCGTTGCATAGTCCTTCGGGTTGAACCAAATACGCCCGTACTTTGCGTCTTTTATTATCTGCGCCATACCCCATGTGTAAGGGCATTTCTACTAGGCGACCCTTGGCACATAACCGAGCTACTGTGCGCTTTATAGTGGCTTTGGATAATGAAGTTCGACGGGCAACAGTTTCTTTACTCGGCCAGGAGCAACCCTTTTCATTGGCGTAGCTACCATAAGCTAGAAGAACAAATTTTTCGGTACTATTTAGATTTTCGAGCTTCCAGACTCGCATCATTAGTTCTAAACTCACAGTCCCTTTCCCTTAGGTATCGCTTGTGGATTAAAAAACAATACTCCACATGTGGTGCTTGTTGCAACCTGTCTAACCTGCTATATGGATATTATTTCACCAAAATTTGATAAATTTATTTCTTTCATTGTGTAATTTTAGGCTTAATTGCCTGATTTTTATTCTGACAATTTATAGTGACACTTATGGTATGATCATTTCTCAGTACAAAAGGCCCACTATCAATCGACTTTGGGCGGTTTGGAAAAGAAAAGTCACGCTACAGAAGACGGGTCAAAGATTACTTCGCAAGTGATACTTGCAGTACTAAGGAAATACACTTGAGCAAAAAGAAGTCATTAGGTACTGCCGGGAGTAGCGCGCGCCTGCATCGACTGTTGGATGCAAAAGGCTTCGCACCAGACGGTAAGGGGCGTGTAGCCGCCTTTTCGAGGGAGTTTCGGGTAAATACGGCTAACGCGACCAGATGGCTTAATGACGATAAAGTACCTCGTGATATGACAGAATTGAAACGAATCTCTGATGCTCTGGGTACAGATCCATTTTGGTGGGCAATAGGTAAAGGAGAAGAGGAGTCCTCTGTGCAAGAGGTATTCGATATTTCACTTTTTAGCCGGTGTGCAAATGCACTTCTAAAACGATTGGCAGACCTGATGGATAGACCGCTGGATCTTGAAGGAGAGGCTTTGAACTGCGGTTATATCGAGCTTTACGAGTATGCATGTAGTAATAGCGGAAACATTGATCCGGACCGTGTATCACTTACAGCTGTCAACGTATTAGCAGTACATAGAAAACAATTGAGTGCGCAATGACAGGGTAGATAGCCATAAGGTTTTTACCCAGCTCAACAATAGGTAGAGGGGAAAATGGTTGATAAATACTTAGTGGCTACAGAGGGATGTAGTGAGCGTTTGAATCTCTTACTAGATAAAGCTGGCTTTCCTCCTGAAGGATCGGGACGTAGCGCGGAATTTTCACGCAGATTTGGAGTAAGTAAGGCAAATACCACCCGCTGGCTCAGTCAGGATATTCTCCCCCGCGACCTCAAGGAAATGGATGATATCGCCGAAGCTTTGGGTTCAGATGCTATTTGGTGGGCCTATGCTGCCGATCGTAATTCTCTATGCTCCGATCTCCCCCCCCCAAAAACTGTCAAAGACTTTGTACTCGCTGGCCAATGTGTTAACGAAGTAGTGTGTTATTTGGATGAGGCCTTGGGGGGGGATGTAGATATCGCTGTAGATGATGAAATCCTTACACGTTCCTACAGCGAACTTTATGCCGATGCCAAGAAGAACAAAGGCAAAATTAGCAAGGACCTAGTAGCACGCGCAGCCGTAAGGGTACTGGTTGAGATGCATCGCAGGGAGCGACAAGACAAGATGAATATACTGTAGCTAGTAGCCCTTACTCTGATTTTAATAATGCTTGTAAGCGTCGCTGATCTCTTGCTATAGCTATCTCGGCTGGAGCTCCACCACGCTTTAGGTGCAACTGATATAGATCTGCCACTAATTCCCCTACTGCTCCCTGAGTCTGAATGTCCAGTGCGCGTAGACGATATAGTAGACGCTGCCAAGTGCGCGCTAACTTCGCCTCACCAGAAAGCGGTTGCCCGACTAAGGTTACCCCATAAACTAAGAGGTTGGCATCAAGCCCATATAAGCGCCCGAGCTGCTGTAAATCCGCTCCATTGGCTAGGTATTCACTGCGCTCTAAACGTTTGTAACTCGATAGACTCATCCCCAAAGCCCGTGCCGTAGCGGTGATTCCCTGCCCGGCATCCAAGCGCAGAGATTTCGCTATCGCTGCCAACATTTCCATATAGTCCCGCTCTTCCCTGGTGGGTTCACGGCTGGGCATTACGTCCCGCGGTGATGTTGAACACAAATTTTTCTACAGCCTCCATTTCATCCAGGTCTAGCAGGCTTAGGTGTTGTTGGAATTGCGGGCTGGCTTCGATGCCTAATAATGGCACTTTCTCCATACCGACCAGCCAGCTATTGGGGCTCAAATTGTAGCCGCCCAGTAAAGGCAATAGTTCTCCAGGAGCCAACCTGCCATTGCCTCTTTCTATACGCTGCAAGCGCTCTGCGCTGATACCCGAGATCGCAGCCATTTTTACTAGACTCAAACCCAGCGCTCGACGCTGTTGAGCCAAGCGCAACCCTGGGCTCAACTCAAGCCAGTTAGTGGGTAAGCGATTCACCACCATTCTCCTTAAAAGCATTTATACGATAGTGCAACTTTCATGAAATCGTATCTATGTCGAATCTATTTTAATAAACCGGTTCAAGTCTGACCCATCAGGGATTTTTACGATAGACCTCAATAGGTATATTGTTCTCTTGTTTGTTGTATTACGACAATAAAGTGAGAGGATTGTCATGGAAGCTAGAAAAATAACCCAATTTCAGGAAAAAAATGGGGGTATAAACACTAAAAATCGAGCTGCGCGAGTAGCTGCCAGAGTAACAGCAAAAATTGCTCTAGCTAAGGGCGCCACTATGACACAAGCCCTTTCTATTCAACGGCAGCTATTCGAAGCACTGTCTGAGGATACCTACAAAGCTGAGGTTAAAACAAAGGGCACCTTACATTGTATTGCATCCGTACGTGCAGATCTTTGTAGAAAATGCGAGGCATGTACATTAAAGCTTAACTGTACCCGATGACAAAGTTAGATAGAGTAAAACAAATCAAATTACCTTAAAGCATTACCTTTTCTCGACTTCAGGTTGTTGCGATATATTTAGCCCTAATTAATCTAAATAAAACGCTTCAACCTATTAGGTCCTATTTTATCTCGTATTATGGCGAAATATCTTGTAAAAAATTTCTGAGCAATTTATTGCAAATATTACTGAAATAATTATTTGTCGTCGCTTTGTGACTTGTGCAAGAGAATTGTCAAATTCGAGGTAATAGTTATGGTGGGATATCCAGATATTCAAGACTCCTTCGGAAATTTATAAGCAATGAGGGATTGAGGAGGAATAAACAATGGCGCACAGCTATCGGAAACTTAACCGGTGCGAGCACTAAACGGCCTAAAGTGTTTGGCAGGTATAGAGCGAAGCCTTGACGCACTTTTTTGAGGTCTAAATTTCTGGGCACAAGAAGTTTCTAGCCTAGCGAGCTATGGAGGAATTTAGTGGTGAGGACTCATTCTAGCACTTATTAGTTTTTCGTAAGTTAGGCTTAAGCTATCAAGCTATCAAGCTATCAAGCTATCAAGCTATCAAGCTATCAAGCTATCAAGCTATCAAGCTATCAAGCTATCAAGCTATCAAGCTATCAAGCTATCAAGCTAGCTTCAGTTTTTGAACTCTTCTTACTGCAATGCCTGCTTACATATTGATTAGTGTGAAGAATTTATTGGCTGTTAATCTATTGTTCCTTCCATATTCTATAAGTGAGGTCTGAATTAAAAGGGTCATGTGTTTGGTGATTACGGATTTTTTCGCTAAAGTATCCGTATCGTGGGCAAGGTAAGCTCGTGAATAACAGGCCAGAGCTGTAAAATTTAATTTTGCGGCTATTGGCTTGATATCTATATGGTGCAATTTTTTCATCTATATCCTCTGAAGAAAATGGAAGTTATTGAGGGGTATTCATAAGAGTCGTATTGCATTCTTAGGTAGAGTTATACGCTGCAATATAGATATAATCTTTGAGATTTATTAAAAGGGTCATGTATTTTGCAGTTACGGATTTGTTTGCTAAAGTTTCTGCATTGTGGGCGAAGTAAGCCCATAAAGGTGAGGGTAGGAAAATGAGATGTGACGATAGCTGCTGCGGCTGTTAATCGATTGCGTCACAAATTCTCAGATTTTTTTGGTTTTCCAAAAGTGTTAATTAATTATGCTTGATTGATAGCTGTCACCAGTGCTGCTTTGGTGGCAGTTGACTTGATAGTTTGAATTTTCTGTCTATATGCTCTGAGGAGAATGACAGGTATTGAAGTATGCTTTTGTGGTCGTTATTGCGTGCCTAAATTGTTTATTAGTCCATGGTCAAATTACAGGCTCGATTTAAAAGGGTCATATATTTGGTGATTACAGATTTTTTCGATAAGGTTTCTGTAGTGTGGGTAAGGTAAGACCAGCAGAAGCTAAGACAGTAAATTTAATTTCGATTAATATTTTTCGAAGTCGTTTAATCTGAATATTGAGAAAGCTCCAGAAATTCTGGGGCTTTTTTGTATCCTGGGGAATTTATGAGTTGTGATCAACCTCAAGCGATCGACCGTGATACACCGGTGGCTATTGGTTTGGTAATTATGCTATGTGGGGCAGTTTTTTCTTTTGGAATGTTTTGGAGCAAATGGCAAGCATTAGAGCACAACCACAAGAATGATATTGCACGCCTGGATGAGGCTAATCGTCGCCTGGAAGAGAAAACTGACCGTAAATTTGAGAATTTACAGAATAGTATTGATCAAGTGGGAGCTGATGTGAACCAAGTTAAGAATTTCTTAATGCGAAATCCTGTACACAAATATGAACAAAACTGAAAAGAGCCCCCTTACCTTAGAGTCTATAGGTTCATCAGAAGTACTTGTATTAGTGGTGCCAACAAAAGAATTTATGATAGCAGTATCTACTAATAGCGAAACTATGACAGTCTGGCAATGTAATGGCGAAGGGCTATTTAAGCCACTAAAGGAATATCCATATATAGAGACAACTAATGCCGGATTCTTAACTCTAAACGAAGTTTATGATAAAGCGGCGGAAGCAGCTTATCAATATTTATCTCGAGAGCCATGCTTGTGGGGAATTAAATTGGGGCTTAAATCATGAGTTTATGGAAGAGATTATGGGATACTAGCGATGTTATCGAACAGAGTGTCGATGCCGTAATTAGAACCGGTGATGCTTTAGTTTATACTGAAGAGGAAAAAGCTGATTTCAAAGCAAGAGTATTAGATTGGATGCTGAAGTGGCAGCAGGTAACTGCTGGCCAGAACCTTACCCGGCGTTTATTAGCGTTATCAATTACGTTTATTTGGCTGCTAGAAAGTCTCGTAGCTTTGATAATGTGTGTGGTCAGCATTTGAGCCTTATAATCAAAGTTTCGCTAATGCTGCTGAAATTACTTTTTCAGCAGCCTCGAAAATGGGATTACCGGTAGGAGTAATTCTTACTTTTTATTTTGCTCCGAATAAAATCAGCGAAGCGATAGCTCGCTATCATATGGCCCGTTCTCCTTCGGGTTTATCTAAAGATAGCTAAATTTATTTAGTGGCCGAAAAATTTTAGATTCAAAAGTTTTAAATTCCTTTGGGTTGTGTTGCTCAAATTTATTTATTTTTTTTGGTTTTTAAAATTTCAGTGGTTCAGATTTAGTTTTTGAATTTCACATTGGATCTAATTTTTATTTGCTCCTTGAGGTCGGATAAGAGATGCACATTTATGACCAGTATTAACACTATATCTGACAATATTTTACTTAAATTACAAAGTATTCCCGGCATAATTAAATGTGAAGAAATAATAAAGGAACTTCAGGTAGGTAGTAGTGAGATTCCTGATAGCACTCCAGCCTTACTGTTAAGACTCGTTTCTAGTGAACCAATAGCTGCTTTTAATAATGGCGTGCAGCCGCTTTCAGTAGAATGGGAAATTATAGTCATTGTAGGCAATCTGACTACTTTGGTGGCTAATAACCGAGCAGCTCGAGATCTTGCGGTTTCAACAGTCCTAGTATTTGAGCAGCACTTGACCGATTCACAAGCCAAGTTAATTGAAAAGTCTGGACGTTTGAATTTCCAAGGACTTCAGCCTTTGCAGCTTAATGAAACTGGTGACGGTGTTCTTGCTGCTTACACCTTAAGGTTTACTCAGAAAATATGGGTCGGAGAAGACCGGCGACATGATCTTACGCCAATACCTAAGCCGGTAGAAGTTCATGTGGGTTATGAACCAAAAGTTGGCTTAAAGCATCGCGATGACTATACCAAAATTGGTGAGGTGGGCGAGGCATGAACTCAGAAGTAGTAACTGCACTTCTACAGCAGCTTGGTGAGTTACAGCGTCGGGTCGACAATATAGTACGTCTCGGTACTGTGGAGGAGGTGGACTATGACACAGCCTGCGCTCGCGTGCGCTTAGGAGAAAACCTAACAACCTGGTTACGTTGGTTTGCCCCAGCGGCTGGGACTAATGATACCGAGTGGCGTCCACCGAGTATTGGTGAACAGGTTGCAGTATTAAGCCCTAGTGGAGAGCTACGTGCAGGTGTGATTTTACCAGCGATCTATAGCGATAAAGCACCAGCTAATGGCGATACTGCCGACCTTTTTCGCCGCACATTCGCCAATGGTGACATGATTGAGTATCAAAATGGTAATACCCAGTTGAAAGTGGCGGGCTCGATTGTTGCTGAAGCTGAGAATATAAGTTTAAAAGCGAAAAATATTAACTTAGAGAGCGAAAGTCTCAGGCTAGAAGGGACTGAAATTCAAATGAAAGGAAAGGTTGAGCATACCGGTGATGACCTTAGCAGTAATGGCATCAGCCTACCCAAGCATACACATATAGTGAAATCGGTGGGTAGCCCCACTGAGAAACCACAATAGGGGGAAGCGTGCAGCGATACGGTATGGATAGTAGTAGTGGTGTGGCTATCACAGAGCTGGAGCACTTGCGTCAGTCAATCACCGACATTCTCACTACTCCAGTAGGGTCTAGATTAATGCGTCGGAACTATGGTGCAAAAATTTTCCATTCCTTGGATGCACCATTAACTCGCTCCACCATAGTGGATATCTACTCCAATGCAGCAGAGGCTTTAAGCCTTTGGGAACCTCGCTTTCAGAGTACAGAAATGCAGGTAGTACGTATGGAGAGCAGCGGTATAACTATGAAACTGTCCGGCTATATGGTGGACAGCGGCGAGTTTATAACTCTGGAGAATATAAAAATATGACAACAGAAAGTGCAGTGGACATCAGTCGCTTACCAGCACCAAATATAGTGGAAACTCTAGATTTTGAAAGTATCTATGGCGAAATGGTAGCTCTGCTTGATGGTGCCTCCCCTCTATTACTAGATGAAATGGGGCAGGTGATTAAGCCACAAACAGTGAGGGCAGACCTAGTTACTGATGATGGAGCACCTTACTTCAAAATCCCAGCGGATTCTCTGATGAATCTTAGTTATGTACAAATGGAAAGCGAGCCTTTAGCTCGCTTATTACAAGTAGCTGCCTACCGAGAGATGCTCACTCGTCAGCGAGTCAATGATGCGGCTCGGGGCGTCATGGTTGCTTTTGCGGTTGATGGAGATTTGGATCGGCTGGGAGAGAACAACAAGACTCGCCGGCTAGAAGGTGAGGATGACACCCGCTACCGCGGGCGAATTCCTCTTGCCTTCGAGGGCCTCACCACTGCTGGTCCTAAAGGCTCCTATAAGAGCCATGCGCTTGCAGCTGACCCCCGCGTAAAAGATGCATTGGCAAGCAGTCCTAGTGATGGAGTGGTACATGTGGTTATCCTCAGCACTGAGGGTAATGGCTCGGCTTCACCGGATTTACTTGAAGCTGTGAATAATGCCTTATCAGAAAAGTCCATACGTCCTCTAACTGATAAGGTAGAGATAATAGAGCCTGAAATTAAACAGTACTCTATTAGTGCAACTCTGACTCCAATGCCAGGACCTGTGGATGAAGCGTTATATCAACGTGCTGAAGAGGCCGCAATTGCTTATGCAAAGAAACGCCATGGTTTGGGCCTTACTGTAGCCAGATCGGGGTTATCCAAAGTATTGCATCAAGAGGGTATAGAAAGAGTGCAATTGCACGAACCAGAATTCGATATCCTCAATGAACCACATCAGACCGCGTGGTGTGCAGGTATTGAAATTATACGGGGGTAAATATGTACGGCTCTAATTACAATATTGAACTGGAGCAAGGGGCTGGCTATGGCTTGCTAATGACTATTGAAGCTCCACCAGGCACACCTCGTAACTTGACTGGCTACACGGCACGTCTACAAATACGTGATAACCATGATGATAAAACACTACTGCTATCTTTAGACAATTTAGATGGGCTGAAGGTGGGAGGCGACAGCGGTGACCCAAATAATGGCCAGCTAAAAATTGAAATTCCGGGTCTCGTAACCGCTGGTTTTACCTGGCGCGATGCTATCTACGATCTGTTTCTAAATCCCAGTAGTGATAGTGCTGAGCGCTTGATATATGGCAGTGTCTCTGTGGCGCCGCGCGTTACTGTCTAGCTATGAGAAAACTATGAGCGAAATTACCCAGACATTAACTCTGGCACAGAGTGGTGTAGCGGGCCCATCCGGCCCAACAGGCCCTCAAGGTGCAACAATGCATTGGGGCAGTGGTATACCTGCCACGGGCCTCGGTAACAACGGCGACCAATATCTCGACTATGATAGTGCCGACTTATATGGAAAAAGTGATAATAGCTGGGCAAAGCTGCGCAATCTCCGTGGCCCTCAAGGGCCAAAGGGAGATAAGGGGGATAAGGGCAATCAAGGCATCCAGGGAGTTCAGGGTGAACAGGGCCTAGGTATTTTTGCCAGTAATGGTGTACCTACAGATAATCTGGGCCGAAATGGAGAGCATTATGTGGAGCTGGATAGCCCAAGTAAAACCCTTTACCAAAAGAGTGCTGGTAATTGGTCTGTAATCGGTAACTTAGCTGGTCCAAAGGGTGATACTGGCCGAGGTATTTCCGATATGGAAGTATTATCAGATGGCACCTTGCGAGTTTCATACACTGATGGTACGAATCAAGATACTGGCCCCTTTCCGATAGAGGGTTTGGGACGGCGTGTAGCACTATCACAAAATCCAGGAGCTGATAATTCAAATTACTGGGCCAAAGTCGCAACGTTAAGAACTACGACAGGTACAGCTGATGCTGGTCTGGTTTTAGCTCTAGTTTGTGGGGATCAAGCAGTACATGGCGCGGCCGTGATCACTGTAAAGTTTCGTGAGGGAGCCAGCCCCGATACTTTGGCGGCAGAGTCTGGGGTATATATTGCTGCAAATCATGGTGAAATTTTTGCAGATGATTCGTTTAAATTGATATCTAATGGATATGGTCAGCCTGTAGAACTCTGGGTGAGAAAGAAGCATTCTTTTGTATCTTTGAGTGTTCACGAAGTGGCTGCCGCACTTAATGAAGTGACGGTTACTTATCATAACGATTTTAGCTGGCAGGCAGAGGAGCCTAGTGCAGCTTATGTCAAACAATCTATCGGGCTAGTTTATGGAAAAAATAGGAAGATTTATCATGAGGAGCACAAGCCTACTCCAGCAGAAATCGGTGCGATAAAAACCGGTGGCACGGTTTCAGTCAGCGGTAATGCCAGTGGCTCAGCAAGTTTTGATGCAAACGGCGACCTCTCGCTGAATCTGAATGTTAGTTATGCCACTAGTGCCAATAGTGCTACCAGTGCTACTAGTGCCGGGAATGCGGACACCGTAGATAATTTACACGGTTCACAGCTTATTCGTTCCGATACTGATGATAATGTAACAGGACATACCGAATGGCAGGACCTCAAAGAGGTTCGTTGGGGCAACAGTGCGGATATGCGCATGATGCATAGCGGAAGCCACGGTTATTTGAGTCTACATACTGGTGACTTATATATTCGCTCAGGCACCACAACGAAATATTTGTTCGATGTTTCCAGTGGTAACTTCCATGCTGATGGCCATGTGTATTGGCAGTCTAGTTCGGTTGGATCGGACCCAATCCTTAAAACCAATGTACGCACGATTGACAAGCCAATTTCCAGATTGAAAAAACTTAATGGTGTTCTTTTCGATTGGAAAGATAGTGGTCGTGGTTCTGGCGGTTTGATGAGCCCGGATATTCGTAGGGCACTACCACGTACCGTTTACAAATCCAAATTTAAGAAGAATGGTAAGCGATATGATCAGGCCGATTATAATGCGGTCATTGGTTTGTTGGTTGAGGTGTGTAAAGACTTGGAGAATAGATTGCAGCGGCAGAGTGATGACTTTAAAGCTATCAAGGACCAAGGTAAAACTGTTAATAAACTCCAGCATATGATGAAAAGTCTTCAAAGCCGGATTGAAAACTAGTATTAACTATGCCGTTATACCTAGCGAAAGTTAAGTTAGCAGTGCTAATTTTTAGCTAGACAAAAATAAAAATCTCAAGACTTTAGTCGTGAGGGTATTGCTCCTTGCTATGCACACTTAGCCCTTGCGAGGCTGATAATTGCTTGGCCTGCAGCCCTCTACAACTTCTCTTTAAAACCCAAAACTGATAGTGCAAATGCCTGATATATGGCTGCGTCACTGTGACGCCGCACGTCACTGTTTAACCATTAGAAAATTATGAGCGAAATCACCCAGACATTAACTCTGGCGCAGAGCGGTGTAGCGGGCCCATCCGGCCCAACTGGCCCTCAAGGCGCAACAATTCATTGGGGTAGTGGTATACCTGCTGCGGGCCTCGGTAACAATGGCGATCAATACTTGGACTATGATAGTGCCGACCTGTATGGAAAAAGTGATAACAGTTGGGCGAAGTTGCGTAATCTACGGGGCCCCCAAGGCCCAAAAGGAGATAAGGGCGATAAGGGTAACCAGGGTATACAAGGAATTCAGGGCGAACAAGGCCTGGGTATTTTCGCTGGTAATGGTATACCTGCAGACAGCCTGGGCCGAAATGGCGAGTATTATGTGGAGCTGGATAGCCCAAATAAAACTCTTTATCAAAAGAGTGTTGGTAGTTGGTCCATAATTGGTAACTTGGCTGGTCCCAAGGGCGATACTGGCCGCGGTATTTCCAGTATGGAAGTATTAGTTGATGGCACCTTGCGAATTACCTATACCGATGGAGTAAAAGAAAACACCGGCCCCTTTCCAGTAGAGGGCTTGGGGAGGCGGGTTTGCAATTTAAAGAATGCGGGAATGAGCAGTGCAAATTATTGGGCGAAAATTGCTACATTCAATATGCCCAATTCTGATTATGCCAATGCCACATTGATTTTATTATTGACAACTAATGGTTCATCTATTCGTGGTCATACAATGGTGAGTGTCCATGTCGTTCAGCAGACCGCACCAAATATCCTAGTGTCCGATAGCGGTATCTCCTATGCATTTAACCATAGTGGAGCTTTTAAAGATGACGCTTTTCGGCTGATTAGTGCGGGGTATGGTCAGCCGGTTGAGCTGTGGGTACAGAAGGCTGTTGATCACTTCGGAGTAAGTGTATTCGAAATTGGCGCGACGAAATCTAATGGCGTATCTACTACCTACAATGATGAGGCCGTTTGGCAGGCTGCGGAACCTAGCGCAGCTTATATAAAACAATCTGGCGGATTGACTTATGGCGATAATAAAAAAATCTATCATGAAGGGCAAAAGCCTACCCCAGCAGAAATCGGTGCGATAAAAACCGGTGGTACTGTTTCAGTCAGCGGTAATGCCAGTGGCTCAGCAAGTTTTGATGCAAATGGCGATCTCTCATTGAATTTGAACGTTAACTATGCCACTAGTGCCAATAGCGCTACCAGTGCTACTAGTGCGGGGAATGCGGACACCTTAGATAATTTACATGGTTCACAGCTTATTCGTGCTGATACTGATGATAATGTAACAGGACATACCGAATGGCAGGACCTCAAAGAGGTTCGTTGGGGTAACAGTGCGGATATGCGTATGATGCATAGCGGAAGCCACGGTTATTTGAGTCTACATACTGGTGACTTATATATTCGCTCAGGCACCACAACGAAATATTTGTTCGATGTTTCCAATGGTAATTTCCATGCTGATGGCCATGTGTATTGGCAGTCTAGTTCAGTTGGATCAGACCCAATTCTTAAAACCAATGTACGCACGATTGACAAGCCAATTTCCAGATTGAAAAAACTTAATGGCGTTCTTTTCGATTGGAAAGACAGTGGTCGTGGTTCTGGCGGTTTGATGAGCCCCGATATTCGTAAAGCACTACCAGGTACTGTTTACAAATCGAAGTTCAGGAAGCATGGTAAGCGATATGATCAGGCCGATTATAACGTTGTGACGGGATTACTCGTTGAAGTATGTAAAGACCAGGAAGTACGACTTGAACAGCAGGCTGAGATCATTAAAGAATGTAGTAAAACGATAAAAGAGCTGCAGAAAAATTAGCGAGATCAAACTAAATAGCGGGGATAATTATGGCAACTATGCCCAGTAGCGGCCAGGCTAGTAGTGCCAATCTACAAAGTGTATTTGGACAGAGTGGTGCCGGTAATACTTCACAATTTTATCGAGGCGGTAGTTTTGTACCGAATATTTCACAAAATAATAATATTCCGACTTCAGGTGCTGCTGATAGTGCAGATTTCTATAGTGCTACCGATTATGTAGCTATGGGTACACCATCTTTATCTGGTACCACAGTCAAGCAAAATGCCGGTACGGGTTCAGTAAGTTGCAGTACTACATTGACATGTAGCCAACCGAGCAATGGCACTGGGAATTTTATTTACACTTGGCAAAAGGTCAGTGGTACCACTTTGTCAGTTTCCGCTAATGGAAGGAGCGTGACTCTTAGCCGCTCGGATACAGGAGAAATAACAACCAGCCAATACCGTTGCAAGGTGACCGATGGTGTAGGTACTGTCTACAGTAATACGGTTACGATAACCTTTCACCATTACCAGTTTCTCCCAGGTAATCTACCAAGTAGTTTTTCAGCGTCAGCGGGCTCACCGACTAACGCGGTAGCACGTTTAGAAATTGCCCGCAACGGATACATATATTTGGAAAGTCAGTCTAGTTCTCCCGTTAGTCAGGGAGCCTGGATTAAGCCTGCTAGTAGCACTGTAGGTGATAAATTCCAGATGCGCTTCGATAATGCCAGTGTATCCGGCGACAATTCCGATATTTCTGGTGCTTCGCCGTCAGTAGGTTCTGTGGGGACTATTAATGGTACTCGCTATGCATACCGCAATCGAACCAGTAATGGATCCTACACATGCGGAGTGCGGGTACGTATAAAATTAATTGGTGGTAGTTACCTATTTGATGACGTTATTGGCCTGAAAGCTACAAAATATTCTACAGTTGGTATGGGTATAGGCGTAGGTATGGGAATACATATTCCGTAGGAGAACTCGATGGAAATAGAACGTACTACGGATCCCCGAATTATTTACGTCCACGATGTGTTTAAAAAAACTGAATGTGAGCAGATTATCCAGCTAGCTGAATCAGTAAAATTTAACACGCCCGGCCGGGTAGTAATGGGGAACGGCGTGGGAAATGTAGTGGTCCCCAGTAGTCGCCGCTGTCATGAGATCTGGCTTAGTCAGCATTCTGAGCTGACCGATTTGGAAAAAAAACTGGAAGTTCTCTACCAAGATATTGCCGAATTATATCGAAAAAATGTAGCGAATGTAGAGGCTTACTTAGTGGCCGAGCCTGCGCGTATAGTACGCTATAGGCCAACCGGATTTTTTCGGTTGCATTCTGACTTACGCCATTGCCGACCAGGTGAATGGCGTCAATTAACTATGGTCATTAATCTAAATCACACTTATGGTGGGCAGCTGTTTTTCCCTCAGCAGAATGTCTGCTGTAATACAAATCCCGGGAGCGCGGTAGTATTTCCAGTATCTGATAATTACCTCCATGAGGCATTCCCGCCGGAAAATGATAATAAGTATATTTTGTTAAATTGGCTCTCTGCTTGTGAGGATATTCTTGCGGATAAGGCTGAACTAATAGGCATAAAAAAGGGAGAATCCCATGCTGCCGCATGAGTTAGCCTGCTTTAACCAGGGAGCTCTACCTCCAGCAATATGTGCAGAAATTATTGAGGCTGCTGAGAAACATGGTCGCTGGCTACGATCGGGTCAAGTTGGTTATACATCAGATAATTTTGTCGGTGATTCACGAACCAGTTCAGAAACTTGGGTTGAGCGCTATGAGCCCCTGCTTTGGGTAAGGGATCAATTGATAGCGGCTGCTACACGTACTTTAGATAAATACTTAGGAAGTGGAGGACCTCAGCGTTACTTCTATGAATCTCGTGTAATTCGTTACCAAATGGGTGAATACCTACGGGCTCACGAGGATAATCCTCGTCCGCTGAGTTTTCATGAAAATCCTGATCATGGGGCTCGTGCGGGGCACTATTATCTTGGGTGGCGCAAAGTATTCACCCTGGTCTTTTATTTGAACGACAACTATTCAGGTGGACAGCTAAAATTTTTGCAAAGTGGTCAGAATATCGCTCCGACTACTGGAGATTTGTTGCTGTTTCCACCCTCGGAGCTACATGAATCTTTACCAGTGTTAGAGGGTACAAAATATATTGTGACCAACGCGCTTTTTTATGCTGACTAATGGAGGGTAAATCTTGAATAACACTTTATTGCCACCCAATGCGAGCCAGTTGGAGCTAGCTGTAGAGTCTGTTATTGCTACCAGACTCAATGCAATACCGGTAAACATTACAGAACTTTATGACCCAGATAAATGTCCACCAACGTTCCTACCTTTTTTAGCCTGGCAACATAGTGTGGATACATGGAATGATAGTTGGCCTACCGCTACCAAACGTGCCGTAATTCGCTCAGCGTTTACTACACATACAACAAAAGGTACTCGATCTGCAGTAGAAACTGCAGCTGCAGCTTTTGGTGGAGATGTAGCAATTGTTGAGTGGTTTCAAACTGATCCTCCAGGTAAGCCTCATACTTTTGATCTGGTACTAAATGCTGTGGATGCATTTGGTAAACCAGTGAGTGCTGAATTTCAGAAAGATATTGTGAAAGCGGTAACGTATGTTAAACCGCTTCGTTCCCATTTCACTATGCGACTGGGGACACAGGCAAGTGCTACGACTTTATCTGTAGGTTTAGCGCGAGCTGCTGTATTTGACCGTTTGCGGTTTACCGCGACCTAAACACTTTTCCCATAAATCTGCCCGCGAGTCACTCGGTATTTTTTGGCTGAGTGGCTCGCCCGTGCATGGAGTAAACCCGTGACACTCGCGCTAGTACTTACCACTGCAGGCCAGAAGGCCATCGTGGATGAGAATAACGCCGGTACTTTACCGGTAAAACTGTCAAAGATTGCCCTGGGTACAGGGCGCTGGAACCCGGATGCCAGCGCTACAGGGTTGCAACAAGAATTTAAAAGACTGCCTACCATATCCGGTAACGTAGAAGTTGCCAATGATATGCTGCATATCACCTTAAAAGATGAGAGCAGTGATATCTATGATGTTAATGAGTTTGGCTTGTATACCGATACGGGAATACTTTATGCCGTATATTCGGTAGGCCCTGGAGCCGACCCGGTAGGGAATAAAGGAGCCAATTCAACTTACCTGTTATCCCTAGATATCAAACTATCTGGTAGTAACGCGGATAATATTTCCGTTGGAGATACAGGCTTTAGCAACCCAACAGCTACCACAGAACGTGCGGGCGTTATTCCTATTGCGACTCAAGCCGAAGTTAATATAGGGAGCGTTGATGATAAAGTGGTAACGCCAAAAACGCTCCATCAGCGCTTGTCTGTATTGGCTCTTTCCAGCCACAGTCATGTTTATGCAACTACGAATCGAGATGGTTTTACCCGTTTGGCTACCCAGGAGGCTGTGGATGATGGAAATAGCTCAACACTCGTGGTTACTCCAAAGACACTGCAGAATAAACTCAATGATAATAAACCAGTAGCAGCTGGTACTAGCCAGAGCGGAATCGTAGCGCTGGCCAGTCAGAGTGAGGTTGACATTGGCAATGAAAAGAAAAAGGCCGTCACTCCAGAAACATTAAAGGGATATATCAATAAGCAATTTCCTGGTCAGTTAATTTATATCTGGGGCGGGGAGATCCAAGATTTGCCAGCTGGATACAAGCTATGTAATGGCAGTAACGGTACACGTGATTTGCGTAACCGATTTGTACTTGGCGCTGGGGACAATTATTCAGTTGGGGCGACTGGTGGTGCCACATCAGCAAGGACAAGTAAGAATGGTGCCCACTCCCACGCGATAACAGTTAATAACCACACATTGACCTTATCACAAATTCCTAGCCACCGGCATCATCATGATCTAGGTGCCTACACGAACGGAAGTACCGGAACATACCAGCAAAGATGGATACTTAAGTGGGATGGAGGTACTTGGGATAACGGGCTCAATACTTATACCCGCTACAGTGGTGGTGGTGGTGCACATAACCACACGGCAAGCGCCTCTACTCATGATGGCCATGAGCACACTGTGGCGATTTTACCTCCTTATTATGCGCTGGCCTATGTACAGCGTATAGCACCATAAATCTAGAGGCAAAGATAATGCAACTGACGATTATGGCTACCGAGAGCTTAGTTACAGTGGATGGAAACACTGTGGAAATGGACTTGGCTGACTACGATATTCTCGATGCAGTGCACGCAGTACAGTTCGATGGCGTAGAGGGAGAGATTGAATGGCAAGACCCCATTCGCCCTAATGATGTAATTTTAACTCTCGATGATTTTCAGCAGGTAATTGCTGACCATGCCACTCTATGGGCAGAACTGCAGGTTGATACCCGTAGTGAGGAACAGAGACGTGCCGATGCTTTAATCAGCATCGATCACTTTGCCGGCCAAGTACGTGCTCAACTCCTAGGGCCCGGTGAATTTATGCATGAAGAACGTCGCCGAGCTTATGAAGTAGCAATAGCTTATGAGGTTGATGGATTTCCTGGCCCCACCCCTCTAGCTGTACAAGTACAAATGGATACTTCCGGACAAACTGCTGTAGAAGCAGTGGCAGAAATTAAATTCCAACATAGTGTCTGGCTCGAGGCACTCGACCAAATCCGCGATCTCCGCCTACGTGGTAAGGCTCAGATTTTGGAGCTTGCGGAGGGCTCAGACTATGGGGCCCAAGCACAACAAACTATTGATGAACTGGCGGCACTGGCTATCAGCTGATGTCTCTACTAACTGATCACTAAAAGCAGGAGCTATTCTATGAGCACCAACATTTTACACGGCGTAGGGGTAACCCATAGTGACGCCGGCGCACGCGATATCAACCTAGTCAAACTGGGTTGTATTGGTATTGTGGGGACGGCCCCAAATGCTGCGGCAGCAACCAATGCCTCTCTGACTATTGGCACTACTGAAGCAAATACAGAGCTTGTTTTTACGGCAGCAAGCCCTGGTAATACGGGCAATGTCATCAGTATTGAGTTTGTCAATCCAAATACCGCAGATGCTGTTCTCTCCATTAACATTAATGGTAAATCAGTAACGGTATCACTCGCCACAGATTCAAGTAGCAAGCTTATTAGTACAGCTGATAATGTTCGCACGGCATTAGCAGCAAATGCGGAGGCTTCAGCACTATTTTCTGTGGTAAACGGTGATAGTGATGGTAGTGGTGTTCTTTCGCCGCAGCCAGCACTCCGGATGTCTGGCGGTACCGATGAACCTTTCCCTCTCAACAAACCCGTATTGATTGCGGGTTCTGAACTGCAAGCATCAGCCTTGGATACATTGGGTACTGCTAAAGGCAGTTTACCTGATGCTCTTGATGCCATTTTAGATCAGGCCGGCGCTTTAGTTGTAGTAGTAAGGGTAGCAGAAGGCCCTGATGATTCCTCCACTCGTGCAAACGTTATTGGGGGCGAAAGTGCTGGCCAGTACACTGGCTTACATTCATTACGTGGTGCGGAAAGTGCCGTGGGGGAGCGCCCCCGTATTGTGATTGCCCCAGGCTTTTCGTCTGATTCGGCAGTCGCGAGTGAAATGAACGTCGTCGCTGATCGAGTTAAAGGCGTTGCATATATTGATGCCCCTGACACCGATGATGCTGCCGCAAAAGCATTTCGAACTAACTTCGGCAGTAAGCGTCTACAGATTTTTGATCCGTCCGTGCTCAAATTTGATAAGACCAGTGGAGATAATAAACGAGTCCCTCTGTCGGCGATTGCTGCAGGTATCCGTGCTAAGCGAGATAGCGAAGAAGGTTTTTGGGCATCCATCTCCAATCAGGAAATTTCAGGAATTGTTGGTAGCAGTCGCCCTGTAGATTTCATTCAAGGTGACCCTAATAGCCGCGCTAATCTACTGAATCAACATGAGATTACAACAGTAATTCGCCAAGGTGGTTTTCGTCTTTGGGGAAACCGTACTTGTTCTGCAGATCCCAAGTGGGCATTTGAAACGCATGTACGTATCGCCGATGCAATTGATGACAGTATTCAAGAAGGTGTTGCTTGGGCAGTAGATCGTAATTTAAATCGAACCTTTTTTGAAGATGTCGCAGAAAGTGTTAATAACTTCTTACGTCGCTTGACTCTGCTTGGAGCAATTCATGGAGGCACTTGTACCCCAGATCCAGAGCTTAATAGTACAAGTGAATTGGCTGCTGGACGAGTGTACTTCAACGTAGAATATACCCCTGTTGGTATCGCAGAGAGTATCCGCTTCCAAGTTGCTAGCACTAATCGCTACCTAACCGATCTGGTAGCTTAATTTAATATTATTTTCGACTGAGCGGGGAAACAAATGCAAGGTTTTATTTTTAAAGATATGGAGCTCTTTGCTGATGGTAAGGGGTATGCCGGTTTGGTGGAGGAGTTTGAAGCACCTAGCCTCAAAGTCGTTACTGAAGACTATAACGGGGGCGGTTTAGGGGCCGCTATTGGGATAGATATGGGCAGGGTCGAGAAACTGGAAGCTAGTTGGACCCTGGCAGGCTACCATGCCGAAACATTGGCCCAGTGGGGTCAAGCAGGACAAGCTGGTACACCCTTAACCCTACGCGCGGCAGCTCAAAGTGAAGCCGATGGCTCGGTGGTACCGGTGGTTATTAAGATGCGAGGGCTGGTGCGTACTTATGAAGCAGGTTCTCATAAGCCCGGTGAGATGAACAAACAGAAATACAGTGCGGAACTGCGTTATTACTCTGTGAGCATTGATGGCCGTCAAGTCGTTGAAATTGACGTGCTAAATGGCAAGCGTGTTGTTGATGGTGTTGACCAGACGGCAGAGCTTCGCGCTGCTATTGGCCGATAACCCAGGCTCTTAAGAATTTTCAATTCCCTTTTTTTTTATCACTCTCTAAATTGACTTGCCCACAAGTTCTTAATGCTTGTGGGCTTTTTTTGAGGAAAATATGTCCGAGAACGCAATTAAGCTGGATTTTCCAGTTGAATATCAAGGTATTATCTATTCCGAATTGCAAATGCGGCGTCCCAAGGTGCGTGACTTGCTAGCTATTGAGCGTAAACAAAAAGAATCAGAACGCAAACGCCAGCCGGTGGGAGATGGTGAGCTGGCGACTGAAACCTATGCCAATCTCTGTGAAGTCTCCCCCGCAGTCATTGAAGATATGGATGCTGCAGACTTCAAAAAACTAGATGAGACCTATGAAGGTTTTTTATCCTAAGCGCCTCTGCTATCCGAAGACTATTAATAACTCTGGCTAGCTGGACTGGCTGGAGTCTCACAGAACTCTCAAATATGAGTTGTGAGGAACTGAGTAGTTGGGTTGATCATCTGCCTAAAGATGAAGCTGTACCGAGGCAATCTATCTAATTTACCCCCTTTGGATCCGTATCCATGAGCAAGTTTTCCCTATTAGTGAGCCTAGATGGCACCTTAACGTCTGGATTTAAAAGTGCTGTTACACAAGGCCAGACAATGTTGCAACGCTTTAGTAAGTCTATTAACGAGACCGATGAAGCAATGGCTGCGGCCGAGGGTTTAAAAAAGCAACGAGATGGTCTTTCCAAACTGGAAAGGCGTTACGAGGCCAGTAGTATTAAAGGGGAGAGAGCTCGTCAGGTTGTTGAGCGTAAACGTAAGGAGCTTTGGAGAGCAGCCACAGCGGCTCAAAAATATGGTATCAGTGTTGCTAATGTGGATCGAAAATTAGAGCGCTTAGAAAGACGCTCGGCAGGCCTTAAATCCCTCGGGCGTCTACCTGGCATAGCTAAAAAATCCATCTCTCACTTAAAAGGCATAGGAGCAGGTGCAACCACCGCAGCTTTAGGGCTTTTCAATTTTGTAAAAAGTACGGCTGACTCAGGTAATCAAGCGATTGATACCGCTAACAAGCTTGGGTTCACTGTAGAGGGATTGCAGCAGTATCGTTTTGCCGCAGAGCGCTCAGGCATAACTGCCAAAACCTTTGATATGAGCGCCCAGAATATGATCAAAGGTATTACTGCGGCTGCGAAGGGTGATGTGAAGGCATCGTCTGCACTTAAAGATCTGGGTTTGGATGCACAGAACCTGGCCCAGATGAAACCTGAAGAACAATTGAAAGTTATAGCGGACGCTATGGTGACTATTGAAAGTCAAAGTAAGCGTATATCTATAGCGGATAAACTTTTTGGTTCTCAAGGTATCGACATGGTCAACATGTTAGGCGGTGGGAGTAGTGGGCTTGAGCAGATGCACCAGGAAGCTAACGCGACAGGTAATGTTTTAGACCGTAAACAACTTCAGCTTGCAGCGGATTTTAACACTAGCTGGCTAAAATTGACCACTACGCTTACTGGCTTTAAAAACCTTCTTGCTACTGAGCTGATGCCAACACTTATGAGTATGTTCAAGGATTTTACGCAGTGGCTACAAAAACCAGAAGCTAAAGAGTTTATCCGTAATTTTGCTCTAGGTTTAATCGAAGTGGTTAAAGGCGTTGGCTCTTTAGTCAGTAAATTTAGTGAATTTGGCGGAATAGCTAAGTCTATTGGTGCTGTGCTAACTGGAATAATGACTGTTGCGATATTGCCTTTTATTAGCTTGTTATCACTCCCTGGGATTATTATTGCAGGTATCGTTGCTGCCGTAGCCTTACTCTGGGTGCACTGGGACAAAGTTGTTGCAGCGGTTGGTAAGTTTGGAGATTGGCTTAAAGAGATTCGCGATAAAACTTTGGGTAGTTTATGGGATAAGCTACCTGAAGGTGCACGTAAATCCCTAACCAAGATCAAAGACTTTGCCTTCAAAATATTGGGTAAAAGTCCTTTAGTTTTGCTATTTCGTGGAGCCTCCTGGTTGAGTGGAAAGCTGTTTGGTAAAGAAGAGAATCCTGAAAATCAGCCAACGACAATAGACATGCAAGCAGATGTACGACCTCGAGGTGGCAGCAATATCATGGTACAAAACAGTATTAACTCTCCAATCAATATTTACCCTTCAGCAGGGTTAGATGAAGAGTCCATAGGACGCAAAGTAGGTGAAGAACTGGATAAACGTCAACGAAGCCAAGAAGCTCAGCAACGCAGTGTAATGTTTGACCTGGGTATAATGAATGGAGCGGCGACATGATGAATATATTAGAAACTTTGCTGAAATTAGGAGACGTTCCATCAGAAACTATGCTGAAATTAGGAGACTTTCCATTTGCTCTACAGACCGCTGGTTACGATCAGTTGCGCCAGGCATGGAAATTCAACTGGCAGAATAGTAACCGTCCTCGGGGGTATCCACAGCCTCAATTTACTGGGCAGGGAACACGTGACATTACTCTGAGTGGGACAATCTATCCTTTAGAGTTTGGTAAGCCTAATCAACTTCAAGAAATGGCAGATACTGCTGCTCAAGGAGAGCCTTTACAGCTTGTATCCGGAATGGGTGAAGTAATGGGGTTTTGGGCAATTACCAGTATAGAGCGCACCGACAAAGATCCATTGGCAGATGGAGTGGCTCGCTGTGTGGAGTTTTCTATTTCTTTGACGTATTACGGAGCAAAGTATGGTCACTGATTACCGTACAAGAGCTGGGGATGTCCTGGACCAAGTTTGCAAAAGTTACTATGGCCGAGAGTCCGCCGTACCGGAAGTGCTAGAAGCAAATCCTAAGTTAGCCCTTTTGCCTTCAGTGTTGCCAGAGGGCGTGCGTATAATTCTGCCAGAATTGAGCGATGCGAAGGTAAAAAGTCCAATGATTAACTTATGGGATTAGAGGTTTTTCTATGCAGCCGCGTTTTGTAATAGAGGTGGATGGTATTGAGGGAAGTGAACTCAACCAAAGAGCTCTAGGCTTCACATGGGTGGATAAGGCAGGCCAAACTTCTGATACGTTTAGTGTCATTTTGGATGATACGGAAGGTCGCCTAGCTATACCGCGAAAGGGTGTTTTAATTTCCGCTCAGCTAGGTTATGGCAATGACTTACAAATGTTACCAAGGTTTGTTGTAGATGAGATTGAATTAAGTGGGCCGCTGCGTCAGATGACTATAACTGCCCGTGGTAGCAACTTTCGTGATAAATTAAAGACGCATAAATCACGTAGTTGGGATAATCTCACTTTAAAGGAGCTAATCACAGAAATCTGTAAAGATAACCGTTTAACTCCAGTTGTGGCTGAATCCCTAGCAAAGCACAAGTTCCAGCATCTAGATCAAACCAACGAAAGTGATATGAACTTACTTACTCGTCTTGCACTGGAAATGCAGGCTATAGCCAAGCTGGTAGAGGATCGTCTGATTTTTGTTCCAGTAGATGAAGCCAAAAGTGCCAGTGGTAAGAAGTTACTTGAGATGCAAATTAACTCAGATACATGCGAGAACTGGCGATTTACCCTACCCGATCGTAATCTCTATAGTGGTGTTGAAGCTCGCTGGCATGACCCGCTTACCGCTACAGAGCAATTGGTATTAATCGGCGATCGCAGTGGGGCGGTAGATCGGTTACCACAACTGAGATCTGGACCAACAGATGCGGAAACTGCAGCTGCTGCTCGTCTACGTAATCTAAACCGCCAGAGCGGAAAGCTGTCATTTACCCTGGATGGAAATCCCAATCTTAGAGCCAAAACCCCTCTGCGCTTAAGTAACTTCCACCAGCAAATTGATGGTGTATGGACTGTGGATCAGGCTACCCACAGTATTGGGAAAAACCAGCGTTACACAACGCAAGTTCAAGCGGCGCTACAGCCATAGCTTGCTGAAAATTCGTAAGTATCAGAGTTATATTATTAGCTTTATGGTCAGAGAAATAGTTTTCATTCACGGTAAGTATTCTCTGCTTTATAAGTGGGATAACTTCAAAATCAGCTAATACACCTCTCTCGATAATAGGTGATTACTTATTAGTTAAGTATGTGTAATAGTAGTTTTCTGAGGTTGATGTTTAACTTTTTTGAGCCAGCTTCGCAAGTACCTGAACAGAAACCCTGGCGACTAACTCTGAGGAAATTTCGCCATTGTTCTCCTGGGCGTAACGATACAAGCTACCGTATGCATCAGCCAGTACCACGTCTGGTAAAGTATCCGGATCCAGATCACACTCATCGCGTAAATAGACCACGATAGCATTGACGCACTTACCAACTAGCAGAAAGTCAATTTGTCGTAATTCTGTTTCGCCCTCACCCGTCGCCCAATAGCCAACACTACTTCCCAGTGCATTGGCGATGCGTTGCTGCTCAATTCGGTCTCTAGGCAATACATCATTGTTAAGCCAAGCTGCTGCTGTAGTCTTGCCAATACCGAACTCCTTGCAGAAGCTAGACAATCGACCACGCCCTACGGGGTAACCTTTTTGAGTGAGGAGCTTATGTAAACGTTCACTAGCTCCCCGGCCTTTGGGATCTTTCAAAGTTTCACTCTTCTTACCAGTTTTCACTGTTTTCATGCTTCATTTTGTCTGTTGGTGAACCACTATCATAAGTCCATTATAAATGAACCTTTCAGCGGGGAACGAACGTCGCTTCCTTTAAGGCACAGGCACATTCTAATCGGTAGAACTCACTAAGCAACTATAGAGCATGTACTTTTGTACGAGAAGTTGATAACTCAGTCTACAGCTCCATCTAGCAAAAAATTACCCTTTTTGTGAGGGGTAAGCCCATTCGAGATGAACGTTACACAAAAAATCTAGAAATAAATGTTGATAAAAGTACGTTTCAAATGTACATTGCCCCACATGTTCACTTTAAGTGAACATGTGGGGTGGTCAGCTGTTGGCCTCTGTACTTTGACAAAACTCCTCCTGGCTTAATTGTTAGTAGGGAGATATTTATAGTTGAAATAACAACAAATACAAAGAACTAAAGCGCAACTGTCGTATTAAGAAAATTCTCGATCCTTAAATAAAGGAAAAAAGGTCATACCGGCTAAATAAAAAAACTATCCACGCTGACAATGAAAAAATGATATCACTGAAACTTGAAATAATTTATTAATAGTTACTTACATCAGAGTGACATTCTAAAAATTATAGATCGCCCTTGTTCACAGGATTGGGACTATAAATTTATGGCGCAATTAGATAACAAACTAAAAAAAGCTTTAGAGCAACGCTTAGAGGAGTGGTTGCAATGGAGCTCCGCAGGGTATGACGGCCTTCCCCAAGGGTTATCAGGAGGCGGAAATATAATTGCTGCACTTATGTCTAGTGGTGGTGAAATAATACGATCAACTTCTCCGCATAATGGCTATCAATGCCCTCGAGCAGAAGAAGTAGATCGCTGTCTAATGACGTTAGGGCAGCTTCTATCTGAAGCTCGTCAAGTCGTAGAGTTAGAGTTACATGCTGGCAAGCCGGGCCTTGAAACTCAAGTTGCAAGAGCCAAGTCTATTCAAATGAGTCGTCGTCAATATGTGGAGTATCTCAATACTGGACGCTGGATGTTAGTTGGCATGTTGTTCGGAAAGGCTAACGCAGCAAACTTTAAAAAGACAGCGTTTGAGCAGCGCCAACCTCGCACTCCACGGATTAAAACCTGGCATGCAGAATAAGTATAAATTCATAGGCAGTTTCCTAATATGATTAAACACCCTACAGTAGGGCGCCCTCGCCGGAAGACAGATAGTCAAGGCCGCCTACAGTGTTGCATATGTCGCTACTGGCAAACTCCTGAGAACTACTATTTAAACTCCCAAAATAGTAGTGGTCGCGATAGTCGATGCAAATCCTGTGACAGCCTACGACGTAAAGATGCGCGTCAGAAACGAAAACGAGTGGCCATAATTACAGAGGCTAAAAGTAAATTTATTCATTGGAAAAGGCCTTCAACTGAAGAGTAAATCTAATCTACTGAAAAGTTATATGTAGGAGTTTTAAATGGATGCTACAGTATTAGGCATAATGATAATTATTGTCTTATTACAGATTGTTAATTTAGGTGATATGTTGTGGAATCGTTTTGGTCCAAAGCTACTTTTAATTAATTATACTGTTAGTGGGGGAGAGGCAGAGAAAGCTTGGACTCTACATTGCAGTAATTTTGGTCGTGTTCGTGGACCTATCTCAGACGTTGGGTTAGACTTCTTGGTTAGTGAATTCGTTAAAAGAATGCAAGTAGATTACCCAGATATAAATGGCTATAGCTTGAATGGGGTAACGATATTAGATACCGCAGTACCGCTTCCCAAGGAAGATTAAATATTTATATTTATTTACTTATAGTATGAAGATAAGTAGATGTGAAGTCTCTTGCTGAGATGCTAGTTATAAGTGAAGAAGTTTATAGATTTGCTAAGGCTGCTCGGAATAAGATATCTGCAGAAATTTATTTGTGTGTATTGATAGAGGCAACTTGAAAAGAAAGATGACTTAAGATTATCGGACAAATTTTTAATTGTAATTAAAAGAGCTTTATGTGAAATTCAAATTTTCATTTTTTAGAAAAAATGATGGTTTATGAATATATTGTAATAATTTTTATAATTATACTATTGTTCTAATCGGTCGGATGGCATATTGAGGTTTGTCTATATTAATTTTCTTATTGTGGAGCAGTCATGAATGAACTTAGCATGACCATTAATCTATAGTATTTTGCTGAAGTTTTTTACCAAATTTCACTGCTTTTTTTGGCCGATATGACATTTTTCTGTTTAGGCTAAAAAATTTTTATTAATAGGTAAAATTAATTTATGTATTTAAACAAAGTGCCCATAAGGTAGAGTTCTGACCAAATTTTTTTGGTAGATGCGGTAAGCAAATATTATCCCCAAGCCAGATTTTTACATGGTTTTCGTAAGCTTCAAAATAAAGTATTTTTATAATTTAATATTTAGGATTTTTTGTTCTACTCTTTCTACGATACAATTTATATGTTCTAGGTTTACTGGCGGTGTTGACTCTCCAAAATGACGTCTGACTTTATCCATGGCTTGGGGAAAACGTTCATTACTGATTGATTTCAACGGATAGTCGGTTACATCTGATTCTTAACCTTTAAGTGCGTATTCTTGATAAGCAGTGCAAAGAGCAACCTGAGGGCGGTTAGCCAGTATGTTAATCATTTTCAGGCCGGATAAAACAGGCATGTGAATATCCAATGGTATCAGATCAAATTCCTGATCAGCTAGAAAAGAAAGTCCTTCAGCAGCCCTATAACACTGCTCTGCTATTTCAAGATCAACATGTATATGGCTTTGGTGTATATGGATATCATGAGCTAATGGTTCATCATTTATAATTCAGGTTTTCATAATTGTATTGTTAGTTGAGCATGCCAATGCTGTTCCTGCAACTACCCTTTGTAGGGTAAAACTTTTTGGTTGTCTTAATTGTAAACGATGTTTAATATTTTCCAGACCAATACCTACGGTGCTCTTATTGATAGATTGATCAGGTGCGCGATTAATAGATTCAAACATTAATTTGTTACTTTGCACATATAAAAGGATGTGATCAAAGCATTTATCGTGGCTGATTTCAGCACTATGTTTAAAGGTATTTTTTACTAGTATAATCAGTAGTAGAGGCGGAATTTTTTTTGATTCCTCTGGTAATTTATATCTATTCCAATCCTGTAGAGAAATTCTACTCCTAATTTTTTAGTTCAAAATAATTTTGTAAATAGGCAGGTTTATCTTTTAGTACTACTTCAGCTGTTTGACCCTGATACACCAAATGGCGTAGAAGGTCAGATAATATCAGCAGCATCGGTGCCGCTTGATTCGACTGCATTAAGCGTAATGCATATAGACTGTTTAGTGTATTAAAAAAAGTAGGGATTAACATGTTGTTGTAACATTCTTAGCTCAGTCTGGGTCTGTTCATTTGTCAGTTCAGCGAGCTTCCGAGTATTGTGTTCTCGCTCGAAGGCCAAAATTAAAGGAGTGGTGACTAACCAGAAAATCAAGACCACAAGCAAATTTAGTGTGTCGAAAGGTTTATGATTTTCTGATGGTAATAAACTTAATGTAGGAATATTCAGGGGTAGTTGTAAGATAAGGGTGCCAAATAAAGGGTAAGATAGCAGTCAGGCCTATCGCCGTGCAGTTCATAAAACTGCATACCAATGGTTTGGCTAACGGTTTGGCTAATGATTTGGCCATTGGTTTGAAATGGGATTAAATGAGATAGAGCCTTCTTGGTGGAATCCATAGCTAAGTATATAGAGCTGTTGATGCTGGAACGTTATCAGGGAAGAGTTGCTATGGAAGGGCTGATCTCCTATGAGCGATAGCGATATCAGAGCGCCGAAGTCCATAGCCATAAGCCAAATCTTAGCCTGGTCAGCGCTGAGTCCTCACATGGCAGGTATTCTCGTGCTACTTTGATTTTTGCTCGAGTGCGCCAGGTCATTGGTGACACACTTATTCTTGCTGCCTTAGGTGAATTGGGTGAACAGCATAGTTATCCAGCTCCACCAGCAAGCTCTTTGGATTTTTTTTGAAACTCTTGTGGGCAAGGCTCGAGCCCAATGAGAATTGATTGAAACTTTATTTATCTAACCGGTACCTGTAGCCAACTGGTTGGAAGAATTGATCGCAGGAAAATCTTAGAAGCTCCCATTTATTTCTATGGTAAACCCCCTAACTGGAGGAGGATGTTATAAAATATAGTTCATCCTATTCTGGAGTTAGTTGGGTAGGTTGTGTCTGCTGCTGATCAAATTAAAGTATTATGAAGTACCTATTAATAATCGTATTGTTTTATTCATCTACATTATGGGCTTTGGAAATAGAACCTTTTCAAACAGATGGTTGTAGTGTTTTTCCTGATGGGACTGTTGAGCATGGAGAACTATGGATGAGCTGTTGCCTGGCTCATGACTACGCTTACTGGAAAGGCGGTACCTATGAAGAGCGCAAGCTGGCGGATGAAAAATTAAAAGCTTGTGTTGTTGGTACTGGTGAGGACGAAGTTGCGCTACTAATGTTGGTGGGAGTCCGTATCGGTGGGACACCCTTTTTGCCTACACCTTTTCGGTGGGGGTTTGGATGGCCTTATTTACGTGGTTATAAGTCGTTAACTTTGGAAGAGTTAGAGGCGATTAAGCGAGCTGATAAATCAGAGGAATAAATATTTTCCGAGACAAATTTTTAATAGAATTTTTTTTGAAAACAAGAAGAAAAATAAGCAGGTGCGGAGTTAACCAGCCGGACCATTTTCCAGTAAGAGTTGATATGCGTTAGGGAAGCGCTCTTTTAGCCATTCCATAAGACTGCGAACTCTTATTAGCTGGTGCTTCAGGGGTGGGCACACCATAGACAATATCGTGGACTCTGACCAGCCAGGTAAGATTTCTACAAGCCTGTTCCCGGCAATATCTGCTTGCACATAAACATCTGCCAAGCGAGTCACTCCCAGGCCAGCCAATGATGCGAGATGCATAGCCCGGCCGCTGACGAGTTTAATTCCTTGATTAGCTTGAACAACCTGTTGGGCTTTACCTCGTGTCATGACCCATTGGTCAACACTGCCATAAACCAGAGGCACCAGGGAAAGGTCAGAAGGTTTGGTTATAGGCCCGTGGGTACTTAAAAAGTCGGGGCTCGCGACATACCGGGTTTTAATATTATGCAGCTTGCGCACTATCAGCGATGAGTCCGGCAGCGTACCCATACGGATGACCAGGTCGTATTGCTCTTCAACCAGGTCTACACGTACGCTGGAAAAGTCTAAGTGAACCCGCACTTCGGGATATTTACGCTGGAAATCTATCACGAGTGGCGCAATAAGCTCTTCACCAATCACCCCGCCAACAGCATTTATCCGAATACTGCCTTTAATCCCTGCTTTGCTCTGAGATGCCCACTCCGCGGCAGTATCCAGCTGCTGCATTGCCAGTTTACAACGCTGGTAATAGCCCTCACCGATTTCCGTCAGTCGCAACTTGCGGGTGGTGCGGTAAAGGAGTTGGACCCCGAGAGCAGCTTCCAACTCAGATACTTGCTGGCTCAGATTGGCCTTGGAAAACCCACGGTGCTCGGCGGCGGCAGTAAAGCTCCCATATTCTGCTACAGATAAAAAGGCCCTGATGGCTCGCCAGGATAGTTTGTTCATTAAAACCAAACAATGTTTTCAGATTGGTGAGGATAATCATCATAGTCGTAAATCCTATACTTGGTCCATCAAATGAGTGCCGAAAGATAGACCGGCTATGGAAAAGAAAAGAGAGATTGTTATGACCAAACCACTTATTGTGATTACTGGAGCCAGCTCAGGCATCGGCGCCACCATCGCTCGGCATATGTCAGATGCTGGATATCCCCTTCTACTGTTGGCGCGCCGTTTGGAGAAGATGGAATCCCTTAATCTACCTAATACCTTGTGTAAGAAGGTAGATATCACCGATCGAGAGGACCTTGAAGCAGCAATTAGAGAAGCTGAACATCAATTTGGCCCTGTTGATTGTTTGATTAACAATGCCGGTATGATGCTTTTAGGTAATGTGGAAACCCAAGACCCTACTGAATGGAGGCAGATGTTTGATGTGAATGTGCTTGGAACTCTAAATGGTATGCAGGCAGTACTTGGCGGCATGAAAAACAGAAAGCGTGGCAGTATTATCAATATCAGTTCACTGGCAGGAGTGAAAACCTTTATTAACCACGCTGCTTATTGTGGGACCAAATATGCGGTTACGGCCATTGGTGAGACGGTACGAGAAGAGGTCGCATCCAGTGGCGTACGTGTGATGACAATAAGTCCAGGTGCAGTGGAAACTGATCTTGTAAGCCATACCACTTCACAGGCAATTATTGACGACTATCTAAAGTGGAAGGATTCTATTGGTGGCGCAATAAATGCAGATGATATAGCACGCGCAGCACTATTTATGTATTCACAGCCTCAACAAGTAACTATCAGAGAAATCCAGATAGCACCTACAGGACAAGAGCGCTAATAGTTAATCCCAAGTATAATTTAGGCCTCTCTTTTATAGGGGCCTACAACAGTTAGGTCTAGTTTTCTAAATAGATTATTTTTTCCTGAGGAAACGCATTCGTACTTAATTCCAGCAGATTTCAGGTAGTTATCAAGTCTTCTGGAACATTCGCTGTATACTGGAAAAATCCAGCTCATGATTGCCTGCAAGATCATGTAGCCCGTAAAGATTACGGGCCAGGGAACCAAGTGGAGTATAACTTTGGCTGTTATTTGCAGCCTGCTGCGCAAGTCCCAAATCTTTACACATCAGCTTCACCATAAATCCACCGGTGTAATCCTTACTTGCGGGGGTATCAGACATTACACCGGGATAGGGGTTATATTTTTGCAGTGACCAGTTGGCCCCAGAGCTATTCGACATTATCTCGCTGAGTACAATGGGGTCGAGGCCATTATCTACCCCGAGTTGCAAGGCCTCGGCTGTACCAATCATATGAATGGCCAGTAGCATGTTATTGCAGATTTTTGCGGTTTGTCCTGCGCCTGCGGGACCAGCATGGAAGATATTGGCCCCCATATGCTGAAGAATTTCCCTTGCTCGCTCGACATCGCTATGGTTTCCACCGCACATAAAACTAAGCGTACCTGCTGCTGCACCGGCGACACCACCAGATACAGGAGCTTCAATAGCATGTAACTTTTTATCTTGAGCAGAAGCAAGAAGTCTCTTGGAGCTCTTTGTCGAAATAGTTGAGCAATCGATTACCAATGTATTTTCGGTAATTTGCTCCAGTAATTTCTCTTCATCAAGATAGAGTGATTCGACGGCACTATCATTAGGTAGCATACTCACAATAAAATCTACACCCACAACTGCTTGATGTGGAGATACACACTTTTCTATACCTTGCTTTTCTGCGTTATCGAGGAGCTCTGTAACGGGATCATACCCTTTGACCTGAAATCCAGCTTTTACCAGGTTAGATGCCATTGGAGCTCCCATATGCCCCAATCCAAAAAAGGCGACTGATGTGGCCACGATGATCTCCTTAACTGAACGTAGTTTAATGCACTTTTAAATTTATTTGAGCTGTATAGTCATATTGGTATGCTCCGCATGTTCGATATCGGAGTCGAACCACCGCGCAGTTACCGTCTTCGTTTCCGTATAAAAGCGCACGGCCTGCTTTCCATAGGCATGTTGATCCCCGTAAAATGAGGCTCGCCAGCCAGTGAAGCTAAAGAAAGGTAGGGGGACAGGAATGGGAACGTTTATTCCTACCTGCCCCACTAAAATTTCATGCTGATATTTGCGAGCGGCGGCACCACTGGAAGTAAAAATTGAAGTACCGTTACCATAGGGGCAAGAATTGACCAGATGGATAGCATCTTCCAGTGAATCCGCATTGACGAGACATAAGACCGGCCCAAATATTTCGTCAGTGTAAATGGACATCTCTGGAGAGACATTAGCAAACAGGGTTGGCCCTACCCAATTCCCATTGGGGTAACCTTCGACTGATATATTGGAACCATCCAGCAGGCAGTCTGCGCCTTCTGCCTTTCCTTTCGCAATATACCCCAATACCCGTTTCTTGGCTGTTGGAGAAATCAGTGGGCCAAAGTCAGAGTCTGGATTTGTCCAATGGCCCGGTTTAACTTTGGCCATGGCTTCACGGATTTCAGGTATCCATTGCTGTGCTTCACCTACTAGCACCACGATTGAAATTGCCATGCATCGCTGACCTGCCGCACCAACAGAGGAGCCGACGATATTATTGATTGCAGCCCTCTTGTTAGCATCAGGCATAACAACCATATGGTTTTTAGCTCCTGCAAATGCCTGGACTCTCTTTAAGTGCTGAGTACCTGTCTGATAAATATGACGACCTACGGGTACTGATCCAACGAAGGATATTGCCTTGATGCCTGGATCTTTCAGTAGGAAATCTACCTGCTCACTACCTCCATGTACTACCTGTAAAACTCCTTTCGGCGCACCGGCCTCCTCAAAGAGTTCTGCGAGCTTACAGGGAGTAATCGGGTCTTGCTCTGATGGCTTGAGGATAAAAGTATTGCCACAAGCTATTGCCATGGGAAACATCCAGAGGGGAATCATTGCAGGAAAGTTGAACGGAGTTATTCCGGCACAAACACCTATTGGCTGGAGGTAGGAATAGCAATCTATACCAGTGGCGACATTTTCAACGGTCTCGCCCATCATCAGGCTGGCAATATTCGCTGCGTGTTCGACCACTTCAATACCACGCCAAACATCGCCCTTGGCATCTTCAAAGGTTTTACCAGTCTCCTCACTCAGTATTTCAGCTAGTGATTCCTGGTTTTCCTTCAATAAAGCTTGATATTTCAACATTATCCGAGCTCGTATGGAAACTGGTGTATCTTTCCAGTCGTTAAATGCCTCGGTGGCAGAAATTACTGCATTTTGTAGCTCTTTTGAAGTTGTATATGGTGCATGGCAGAGTGTATCCCCTGAGGCGGGGTTGGTGACATCTAGCCATTTTTTGCTGTTAGAGTTTACCCATGTACCATTTATGTAGATTGGGAGTTTGGGAGGAATAGATCTATCCATTTTAAGAGAGTCAGGCTGGGAATTGGATTTTCTTATTTTAGATGTGATTCAAAAATAAAAGAGAAATTATCCGCCACATATTATTTAAATAGAACCTAAAATTAACCAGTTTTAATGATTCTAGGTTTTTTGGTCGGGCCGATATCCCTTGATTTCACTAATTATTGTTAAAATTATGTAATAGCATTCAATATAAAAAATATTTTGATTTTAATTGTGGGCTCTCTCTCATTTTATGCAGTCTAATGTTGGTGGGTATCCTATCTGGTTGATAAAGACTGTTATGCTCCTGTTCGCCAAAAAACCGGCTTAGCTGTTTCTAGCTCGGTGGGCTTTTCAATCTGACATTTATTACTATTTACATTTTTTGTAAAGGATAGTCAGTTATATTGCTGGTCTACAGTATTTCTCATGGGAAGAATGCTATGCGCTGCTTTATTAAATTAAGATATTTTCTATTTGCTTCAGTATTGATTTTTTCACATATAAAAGGGTACGCAACAACTCTAGATGACGTAAAGGCTCATAACCCAACCTCAGATAAGACCTGGGCCGAACAGTGGTTCTACAATATTGCGGTTCCTGATGTAGGCTACTTCAAGGTCAGCTTTCAGACATATATTGCTCCAAATTTTTCTGACCCCATTCCAAAAGCCTATATTCATCTGGCTTTTACGCCAATAAATGGAGAATCTGTAAAATATGATTTGTTTTTGGATGAGGTGATTTTAACTCACCCGGGTGATCCCGGTAAGTTTTATTATGAAGTGCCCGGAGTCCTTGTGGCTGATGATGAAGCTATTTGGGTGAGCCATGAAAATTTTAATTTCAGTATGCGATGGAATGGTGAACACCATCATTATTGGCATGGTTTGAATCCGGGGCAAACACCATTTGGTATTATTCCTGAGATTCCAGGGGTAGGGGGGCGATGGTTTCTATACACGGTAGGGACTCCTATACAGTATAGCTTTCACGATGGTACACAATCACTGATGGGAGTAGGGTATGCCCAGCTGGACAAAGGTTGGTATGACAAAGAGTCCAGTGCGGGGATGGCATACAGTATGGGGCTATCTGATAAACTTTACTATATGTTTACTGGAGCCAAGCTTGGTAATTCTGACTTTGAAATGTGGGCTGGTCGGTATATTTCTGATGAGCACGATTTGATATTCTATCCTGCGTTTAATAATTTATCTGTTAAAAGGGTGATAGACTCATGTTCTGGATTTATGAGAATTGAACTCAATAAGATAAGATATAAGCTTGTTGTGGAAGCTAAGGCTGATATCAATAGTTTCTATCCTCTTGAATTTCCTTCTGTAATTATTTTTGGTGGGGAGCAGAGATATATGAAATCTATGCAGGCTAACGTAAATTTCTCGCTTTATAAAAAAGGAGATCTTGTTGAAACAGTCACAATGCCGCAAGCCTTGCTGGAGTTTAGTGGTCCACTAGCGTGTGATGATTTTTTTGAATAGCTGTTGAATTGATTTTACTTACTTTTACTTTTAGTTTTTATTTGACATTCAGTGATACAAAAAGTATCACTGAATGCTGAAATTATGATGAAATAAAAATATATTAAGCATGCAATCCTCACCATACTAATTTAGCCAATTAACAAGTAGCTCATACTCATTTTTTCCGATCACTTCCATGCTGGGATGATTTCTCTCCCTAAGTAAGACCAAATTTATATTACTATCTGTTAAGTCCTTAAATTCGCTATAGGGGGCAATAGGGTCTGATGATGAGAGGAATAGAAGCGTTGAACTATTGGAGGAAATTAGGAGTGCTTTTATTCTTGTGTCGTCGAGATAGATATTGGCTTTTTCTAGTGCACGAGTAGCTCCTTCGCGGAAGTTTTTTTCTGGAATAAGACCGCTGATATCTTGGCGAGAGGCAGAGATTCGTGCAGTGGTTAGGGCTCCCATTGAATGGCCTAGCAAATAGAGATTATCTTTCTTAATAATGCTTTTTTGGATAAGGTTATCGACCAAAGCGTTGACGATCTCACTGTCGCCCACTCCAAAGGCTTTTTTGCCACCTGATTCTCCATGACCCAGAAGGTCTGGGATTACTACGTCAAACCCAAGAAAGCGAAAATAGAGCGCTGAGCTAAGTATGAACTCCTTTGAAGCGCGAAATCCATGTAGAAGTATTACAGTACCTGAAAAAGAACTTTCCAAAGCATTTCGGTTAAGTTTGAGATTAACTGTACTTTCAGACTTGTAGGATTCAACTTCAATAGAATAATTAATTTTCTTATTGATCAAAGCAGTTGCATGAAAATAGTTAACACAAAGATTGTTTCTCCCTGGCAATATTTACTCTTATTGAATCCCCATAGCTGAATCTGTTCTTGAGTAACTAAGCGATTGTGTGGGAAGCTTTTTGAGTTATTAATATACGAGGGGATACTTGAAGAGCAGGATGATATGCAGAAACATAGTACGAAAATAGAAATAGTTTTTTTTCAGCTTCATTTACTTTTTTTAATCGTTGTTTGACTTTTTATCAGCTTAAAGGCTGATTGTTTAATGTGTAGCTGTTAATGCTTGGATTGCGGGTATTGGAAAGAATATATTGCTGACCGGCTAGTCAGTGCGTTATGTTTTTGGAGATTCGGCCAAGGTAATAGGTCGATGAAGGACTGCCAAGCCATACCAGGCAGCCCCTAATCGATGGTATTTCAGTTTAGATTAATTCGGTTATCTTCTGACTTCTGCTCAAATTCGATAGTTTGCGCTGCCGGCTGTAGATTTAGAGTATAAGTCAGTAAGGTGTAATCTCGAGCGTCGGCCTGGCAAACAAAGCCCATTGACCTTGCGAAAGAATGAACGCGTTTGTTTTCGGCAGATTCAATAGAGTAGATACGCTCTAAGCCTTGTTCTTGGGCGCAGTGAATTAGGCGTTTTAACATCAGTCTACCAAGGCCAAGGCCCTGCCAATCATCACTAACCACTACGGCACACTCACAGGCTCGTCCGTCTGGATCTACTGCATAGTGTGCGGTGGCAACCGCTCTCTGGGCGTGGTCGCTACTGCAAAGGGCAATAAAAGCTTCATGAACCTGATGGTCGTTGTCGGTGAGCAGTTCAATCAGTTGCTGGCTCGCTTTACAGCTGCCCCCAATAAAGCGATCGCGTCGGGTTTGGGGGGAGAGGTCCTCAATGAGCTCTTTCTCCAGCTGCCCGTCACTGCGGCAAATAGGGCGGATTGATACCCTGCGCCCGTTGCCGAGAGTGATTAATTCTATTTTTCGTTCCGGGGTAACTCTGTTGTTAAATGACATATCAATAAAAATCCCAACTGCGCTTGGCAGCTTTGTTTCTAGTTCGCAACGGGGGTGGATATCAAAAAGATAGACGCTCGCGTTGCGAACGCAAAACTATATTACGGTCGCGCTGGGCGTTTCCCTAACAACCCCTATGTATAAGGCTATGAAGCCTGGGTGTTAACAGATAGAACTATACAGTCAGTACATTTATGTTATAGTGCCCGCGCTGTGATTTCTCAGCTGCGTCATTTGTAGGCCGGTATTTCACCGGTGCCCTCCCAGGAACATTTCTTAAATTCTTCCCGGAACTTTCTACTGAATGCCGCGCGCCGGACGACCGGTGAATAGACGGCTGTATGCATTGAGCACCAACAAGCTCTGTATGCCCACTCCGATTTTTAAATTTGCACCCTTGTGGTGCGAATGTGTTTGCTTGCGCCTGGAGCGCAGTTTGAGGTTTTTATGTTGTTTGAAGATCTGGGGCTTGCCCAGGATATTGCCCGTGCAGTTGCAGAGCAGGGATACAGTACGCCTACGCCCATTCAGGCGCAGGCTATCCCTGCGGTAATGAGGGGCAGTGATATTATGGCGGCGGCCCAGACGGGTACAGGTAAAACAGCCGGTTTTACTTTGCCACTATTGCACCGGCTCAGTGCCGGTGAACGTGCCCGTAAGGGGCATGTGCGTGCGCTGGTACTTACCCCAACCCGCGAGCTGGCCGCTCAGGTGTTCGATAATGTGCAGAGCTATAGCCAGTACCTGCCAATGCGTCATGCGGTAGTATTTGGTGGTGTTAAGATAAATCCCCAGATATCCCGCTTGCGCGGCGGTGCCGACATTCTGGTGGCGACTCCCGGGCGCCTGTTGGATCTGCACAACCAGGGGGCAATCCGTTTCGATCGGCTAGAGGCTCTGGTATTGGATGAAGCAGACCGTATGCTGGATATGGGCTTTATCCATGATATTAAGCGAGTGTTGAAGATTCTGCCGGCCAAACGCCAGAATCTGCTGTTCTCTGCAACCTTCTCCCCAGAAATTCGCCAGCTTGCCAAAGGATTGGTGGAGGACCCGCTGGAGATTGATGTCAGCCCTCGTAACTCCACCACAAAAACGGTACGCCAAAAGCTGCACCCTGTGGATAAAGCTAGAAAAACAAAACTGCTTAGTCACCTGATTCGGGAGAATAGCTGGCATCAGGCACTGGTATTTAGTCGTACCAAGCACGGTGCCAATAGACTTGTGAAGCAGCTAGAAGGAGATGGCATTCTGGCAGCTGCTATTCACGGCAATAAGAGCCAAAATGCCAGAACCCGGGCCCTGGCGGACTTTAAAGCTGGCAAGGTGCAGATCCTAGTTGCAACGGATATCGCGGCCCGCGGAATTGATATTGATCAATTACCTCAGGTAGTGAATTTTGATCTGCCGAGTGTCCCCGAGGATTATGTCCACCGTATTGGTCGCACAGGGCGTGCGGGGGCTCAGGGGCAAGCCTTGTCTCTTGTGAGCGCCGATGAAATCAAGCAATTACGCGATATCGAGCGCTTGATTGGTAAACCGATCCCTCGTGAGGAAATTGAGGATTTCGAGCCAGATCATCAGCTGCCGGCCTCAGGCACCCCTAAGCGCAGAGGAGTTCAGCCCTCCCGTTCTGGTGGGGAAAAACGCAGAGAGAGCGCTCGCGGCAATAACGACAGCCGTGGTAGCCGAAGCAGCAAGGACAGTCGTTCAGGTAATCGCGCAAACAGCCGCGGTAATAATGAGGGGCGTGGGAAAAGCCGTTCTCGCAGTAATAACGATAATGGTGGGAATGCTGGGACTCGCTCAAGAAATAATGGCAAGGGGCGAGATAGAGTTGAAGGAACAGACCGCTCCGATTCACAAGGGCTCCAACGTGCACCACGCCGCCGTCCAGCAAGGGGGCGCTCGGAAAGCGCGTAAAATAAAAATAGTGTAAGCGAGCCTCAATGGAGGCTCGCTTACCATTACCGTCGTTTATAATTGGCCATGTAGTCCAAGGTTAGTAAGGTTAGAGCTTCAGTCCCTTTACGCATAGCGCTTTCATCCACATAGAATAGAGGTGAGTGGTTACTGGGGGCTTTGCTGGGATCTTGCCCTTGTGGGGTTACTCCTAAGAAATAGTAAAAACCGGGCACTTCATTGGCGAAGTAGGAAAAGTCTTCCGCACCAGTAACTTTAGGTATCTCTATCACCCGCTTGTCACCCGCTACGGATCTCAAAATGGGGAGAGCCATTTCAGTTAATTCCGCATTGTTGATAGTTACAGGGTATCCTTCCAAAATTTCTACATCCGCGCTAGCGCCAGAACTCTCAGCAATTAATTCAGCTGTTGTTTTCAAGCGCTTGAAAATTTCCGCACGATTATCCATATCAAAATTTCGGATGGTGCCATTCAGATAAACACTATCCGGAATAATATTATTGCGCACACCGCCATCAATGCGTCCGTAAGAGATAACTGCTGGTTCCTTAGTGATATCTATCTGACGGCTGACAATTGCCTGGGTACCCATAACTACCTGCGCGGCTGCAACAATAGGGTCCACTCCGCCCCAGGGGCGGGAGCCATGAGTCTGGTGGCCATTAATAGTGATGCGGAATTCATCAGCGGCGGCCATCAAGGGGCCTGAGCGGTAACCGACTACGCCAGCAGGAAGTGAGGAGGTAACGTGCTGGCCAAAAGCAACATCTGGCTTGTATTTCTTGAAAATTCCCTCTTTGAGCATCAGCTCGGCTCCGCCTTCTTCACCATCTGGCGCCCCCTCTTCGGCAGGCTGGAAAATAAAGAGTACATTGCCGGCGAGTTCTTCACGTAAGCCGGCAAGTACTTCAGCGGCGCCCATCAACATGGCGACATGGGTATCGTGGCCGCAGGCGTGCATTACGCCTACATCTTTGCCCTGGTAAGTGGTTCTCACCTTGGATGCAAAAGGAACATCGGTCCTTTCAGTTACCGGTAGAGCGTCCATATCGGCGCGTAGCGCTACTGTCGGCCCTGGTTTGGCACCTTTCAGAAACCCAACAAGCCCGGTATGGGCAATGCCAGTTTCTACCTCCAGCCCTAATGAACGGAGATGTTTTTCTATATATTTAGCTGTTTCAAACTCGCGGTTACCCAATTCTGGATTCTGGTGCAGGTGGCGACGCCACTCAATAACCTTGGATTCGGTATTTTCCAGTAACTGCTGGGGTTTGGTGTCGGCAGCAGATATTTGAGTGACCAGCAGCGAGGCGCCGATGGCCAAGGGCAGGAGTAATCTCTTCACAGCATATTTCCTTGGTTATCGTTATGGTTATTGGGATTCTAACCTCATAGGCTTTGAAGCTCCGATGACTAATTCAATCAGTGTCCGACTGATGAGGCTTAGGTGGTCGTATTTTTAGGCAATCCTCTCATGCTACCAGGCAATCATAATTTGTTGACAAGATGAACCGAGCGGTTCAAGATTGCTGGCAGAGCTTGTGGGAATCAATACAGCCACAGAAATAATAAGAGGGCATGCGATGCTCGAATGGATACTAGAGGCCGGTCTTTTAAGTGTGTTTGCTATGTAATGACTAGTAAATCCGAACTCTAATGGATCGGAAGGGAAAAGTGCTTATTTCACAGAGTGCATTGTGTGCCCGTTTACTAATTTCATTAGGACTTGAAGGCATGTATTGAGAGATGGAGATTGCCCAACCAATATAAAGGCGCACCCTCTGTCCCGGATTTTTTTCTTCTTCTTAATAATGGGGGATGAAAGGACTTAAAAATTTTGGCTTAACTAGGAATAGCTTTGTTATTTACAACATTAGATTTTTTCTTGGATTCTTATTAAATTAATTTTAAGGTTTTATAGTCATCCTTTAACTGGGAGGGGTGGGTTTGTGCCAATAAAAAAATTGGCTGGTTAATTCAATTAAAAGTTAATATATATAGGTCCGCATTTATTTTGATGCTAATAAAATTACACTGAATTATTTAATGAATTTGTTGCCCACTTTTTAATTTCCTCAATCCGCATGGGGAAATGAAATCTATTAATACTGGTTAAAGACTATTTTTTCTTCTCTATCAGGTAGTTTGAAGGAGCTGCTTTTATGTCTTCCCCCCAATTACAGTCGAATTGGGTTGGCCGCTATGCGGACTGGCTCATTCGATATCGCTGGCTGGTCGCTATTGGTGCCCTGTTGTTAACCTTTCTCGCGGTAAGTGGTGCTAGGTTCCTCGGTTTTAACAACGATTACCGAGCATTCTTTAGTGATGCTAATCCTCAGTTACAGGCCTATGAACAGATTCAGCGTACTTATACCAAGAATGACAACATTCTTTTTGCCATAGTGCCTAAAAGTAGCGAAGCCTTCTCCACGAGTGCCCTAGCGGCGGTGGAAGAAATGACCGAAAAATCCTGGTTGTTGCCTTATGCACTGCGGGTGGATTCTATTACTAATTTCCAGCATACCATTGCTGAGGAAGATGATCTTTTAGTTCAGGATTTGGTGGAAAATGCCAGTGGGCTCAATACCGAAACATTAGCTTCCATTAAATCCACAGCTCTTGCGGATCCTACCTTGAAAGAGCGTCTGGTAAATAGTGATGGCTCTGTGACTGGAATTAATATTACCTTCCAGCTGCCGCAGAAATCCATGAATGAAACACCTGAGGCAGCTGCCGCGGCTCAAGCGCTGATGGAAGAGATTGAAGCTAAGTATGATGTTGAAGTCTATGCGACTGGTATCATTTTGCTAAGTAATGCCTTCTTTGAAGCTTCTCAGTCAGACATGAGTACTCTGATTCCACTCATGTATCTTGTCATCATTGCTGTAGTTTTCTTGCTGGTGCGCAGTGTCAGTGCCACATTTGCCGCGTTATTAGTAATTATCTTCTCCATGGCCGCAGGTATGGGACTGGCTGGTTTTATCGGCGTTAAACTGACTCCTCCCTCTGTATCCGCTCCAACCATTATTATGACCCTCGCGGTGGCAGATTCGATACATATCCTGGTCAGCTTGTTTGCTGCTATGCGCCGTGGCCTCAGTAAGCATGCGGCTATTAAAGAGAGCCTGCAGCTCAACATGGGTCCAGTGTTTCTTACGTCGATCACTACAGCGATCGGCTTTCTGTCAATGAACTTTTCCGATGCGCCCCCTTTTCATGATCTGGGTAATATCACTGCTATGGGTGTGATGGTGGCCTTCTTCCTGTCAATCACTTTTCTGCCCGCACTGATGGCGATTCTGCCGGTCAAGAGCCGTGTCAGCGAATCCAAGATTGGCCGCTCTATGGATGCCCTTGGAGATTTTGTTATAAGTCGCCAACGCCCGATACTTCTGGTTGGTGTCATCATCTCCCTGGCTTTACTGGTTATGGTGCCGCGTAACGAAATCAATGATGACTTCGTTGGTTACTTTGATGAATCTGTAGAGTTCCGGGCTGACTCCGATTACATCAATGAAAACTTGTCTGGTATTTATCAATTGATCTATTCCCTGGAATCTGGCGATAGCAATGGTGTAAGTAACCCTGAGTTCCTCGCTAAGCTGGATCGTTTTACCGAGTGGATGGAAACCCAACCTGGCGTGCGTCATGTCAATACGATTGGCGATACTTTCAAACGTTTGAACAAAAACCTGCATGGTGATGATCCGGCGTATTACAAGCTGCCTGACGATCAGGAGCTGGCAGCTCAGTATCTACTGTTGTATGAATTATCCTTGCCTTATGGTCTGGACTTGAATAACCAGCTTAATGTGGCCAAGTCCTCCACGCAGGTAGTCGTAACCCTCGACAATCTGAAGTCGAAAGAGCTCAAAGCAGTGGCTGACGCCGGCAGTAATTGGCTGGAAAAAAATGTTGGCCTCACTGCTTACGGAGTAGGTCCGGCCATCATGTTTGCGAATATTGCTGAGCGTAATATGGAGGGCATGTTGGTGGGTACTCTGGTGGCACTGGTGCTGATCTCCGCTCTTATTGGTATTGCCCTGCGCAGTGTAAAACTCGGCACCTTGAGCCTGATACCCAACCTGTTACCCGCTGGCTTGGCTTTTGGCCTCTGGGGTGCCCTGGTAGCGGAGGTCAATGTTGCGGTAACCATGGTTACTGGTATGGCACTGGGTATTGTGGTGGATGATACAGTGCACTTTCTCAGTAAATATCTTCGTCGCAGCCGTGCCGGCTACAACGTGGAAGATGGGCTGCGCTACGCCTTCTCTTCTGTGGGTGTGGCAATTGTAGTGACCTCTTTGATTCTGATTGCCGGATTTATGGTACTGGCTCAGTCTTCATTCGGTATGAATTCCTCCATGGCCATATTAACTGCAATTTGTATTCTGATGGCCTTACTGGCGGACTTCCTACTATTACCGATTCTTCTGATGAAACTTGATGCCAAGGCATATGACCCAGCTATCCCCTCTATTGAAAGTAAGGAGCAAGACTATGCAACCCAACCGCTCTAAAAAACAATTTCTGACTCGAGTGCTTGCCGGCACACTGGCACTGGCTACTTTTTCAGTCGCTGCTAATGAACTGGACCTGGCCGCAGAGAAAGGCCTGGAAATTGCGAAAGAGGCCGATCGCCGCGACTTAGGATTCGGTGATATCAGTAACAACCTCACAATGACTTTACGAAATAAATATGGTGAGGCGAGCATGCGCTCTATGCGTACCAAGACACTTGAGCAGGAAGATGATGGAGATAAATCCCTGGTAATTTTTGACAACCCGCGAGATGTGAAGGGCACTGCATTTTTGTCCTTTACCCATAAAGTGGGTTCCGATGATCAGTGGCTCTACTTACCTGCACTAAAACGCGTTAAGCGTATTTCCTCCAGCAATAAATCCGGCCCGTTTATGGGTAGTGAATTTGCCTATGAGGATATTGCCTCTCAAGAAGTGGAGAAATATACCTACAAATATCTGCACAATGAGACTTTTGATGGGCGAGATCACTTTGTTTTGGAATTGGACCCGGTAGATCCTAAATCCGGTTACTCCATCCAGCATATCTGGATTGATATGGAAGAATATCGGGCGTGGAGGACAGATTTTTATGATCGTAAAGGAGACCTGATGAAGACTCTTACGGTTTCCGATTACAACCAGTATGACGATAAATACTGGCGCGCAAATAAAATGGAGATGGTAAATCACCAAACCGGTAAATCTACTGTGTTGCAGTATAGCGACTGGGTTTTTGGCAACGGCTTTACCGATCGTGACTTTACCAAAAACAGTCTGTCAAGGGCGAAGTAGGAAGCGTGCCCATGGCAAACCGAAAAATACTCGCCTTTTTTCCGTTGATGGCTGCATTGAGTCAGGCGCCAGTGGCAAATGAGTTAACCGGTTACGCGGGCCTGGAGGCTCGCGCTTTTACTGCGGACCCAGCAGATTCTATCCAGAGTGATGCAGGGATTTCCGCATCTTTAAGTCTTGAGTATTATCGGGACCTTGACGATGGTAACCAGCGCTTTGTAGCCAGTGCCTTTGGTCGTTGGGATAGCGAGGATGGCGAGCGCAGCCATGGTGATCTCGGTGAGCTGTACTGGTGGAAGGCCTATGATAGTTTTGAACTCTATGCTGGTGTGCGTAAGGTTTTTTGGGGGGTTACTGAAACCCTGCATTTAGTGGATATGATTAATCAGGACGATGCTCTGGAAAATATCGATGGTGAAGACAAGTTAGGCCAGCCCATGGTGAACCTTCTGATGGAACGTGATTGGGGCACTTTAGAGGTTTATGGCTTATTGGGTTTTCGCGAGCGGCAATTTGCTGGTCGTGAGGGACGGCTGCGTTCTTCCCTACCTGTTGATGAGGGTGGGGCAATCTACCAGTCTGACCGGGAAGAAAAACACATAGATTGGGCCTTACGCTACAGTCATGTGCTTGGAGATTGGGATCTGGGGTTAAGTCATTTTTCTGGTACAAATCGGGATCCTCTGCTGTTGCCGAGCAATGATGGCTTGCTCACACCTTACTATGCTCAGGTAGACCAAACAGGAGTGGATATCCAGACTACTCGAGGTGATTGGTTGTGGAAGTTTGAAGCCATTTCTTTTAAGCCGCGCGGTGAAGATCGTCAGACAGCTGCTGTCGGCGGTTTCGAATATAGTTTATATGGTATTCGTGAAACTGTGGCCGATCTTGGCTTGTTGATGGAATATCAATTTGATGATCGCCGTGGGCCTTGGTCTACTGCAAACCAAAATGATATAGCGGTAGGGGTTCGTTACGCTCTTAATAATACACAGGATACTGAGTTCCTGCTGGCAGTAAGTACCGATCTGGATAATGGCAGCCGCTTTACCAACCTGGAAGTTACTCATCGATTGGACGATCGCTGGCTTTTGGAGGCCGAGGCCCGTTTCTTCGGTAATGCCGATGAGGGGGATCCAACTTACAGCCTACGCAACGACGACTATTTACAACTGGAGCTGCGTCGCTATTTCTAAAAAATAGTTTTCACAGGAACCCCCCTGCGCCCTTTCCAAAATCAGTTTTGGAAGGGTGTTTTTTACGATAAGCAGAAGTTGTAGGGGGCTGTCTAGTGGTGAATTTTCGCCACATACTGTCGGTTTTTTTTGCGCTTCCCAGTGTAGAGTGCGGCTTTAGAATATCAACCTGTGATCGGCATCAATCATCGAAATGTTGGAACCTTGAACAATATAAACCTAAAGATAAACCTAAAGGAATTTTCTTTTCTTCCCGGCTTGGGGGAGTCCCCCATCGAATATGCCCCCAGTGTTCGCCATGGAAAATGGGAATCACTGCATTCCACAGCATTATCTGGTCTACAAACAAACCTGGGGAAACTGTGGAACAGTTAATACCCGAAGTTGAGTGCTCGGAGAATTATCCGATATTCGTAGACCAGGATGCCGGGGGAATTTTTATTCAAGTTGGTGTTATTGGTCCTGATAACTACCGGAGTAAGGGTTGGGGAAACAAAATTGCATATGGGCGTAAGTGGCGGGTAGAGCCGGAGTTGCCAACTTCAGAAATTATTCAAACTGTTTTTCTGGCGATCAAAAAAGCGCGAGAGCATGAAATACGTGAGCGCTTTTGACTGAAAGTAGGCTGTCATACCAGCACGCCATTTAATAACCATCATAATTTTTCGTAAATAGCGCGCAACTCTGAGTACTTTATTTTGGGTGATTCACCTATTGATGAAGGTGAAATTACCAATGTGTTACAAAATTGTTTACAGCAGGTTGAATATGCTGGAGCGAATTTTCAACTGTGGAATATGGAAATGCGCTACAAAGGGCAGTAGCTTGTAGATATTTTTATAGAATTGTCAAATGGATGCGATTTACCGGAGTTAGAAACAGGAGAGATTACCCTTTTGTTAACCCAGCTGGATGCCAACACACTGTTATTTGCGTTGATGGATCAGCTCTTAGCCATGAGTAATGACCATGTCGATCAAATTTTTAGTTATGCAGGGTTTCGCCGTTTTAGTCGCACGGTAGACCTTAATAAGATCGCCAGAATGTCTGTAATTCTAAGGCAACAGGGGCATTTGAATAGCGACCAGGAATTTCTGCAAGCCTTTGAGCGGGCAAACGAGGCAACAGATCGGACGAGGATACCACGTCTGCATCCCGGGCCATTGGCCGAGCGCAGATTTAGAGAGCTAAACGAATTTGCACCACTACAAGGTATACTGCCGAAGTAAATTACTTATGTTACTCAGGGCAATGTAATTACAGCGTAAAATAGCTTCAGCCAGCAAGATGATTAGGGCTTGGTGTATTGGCCCAGTATTGCAGTGAGCTGCTGGTAACTGCGTTTGCCCGCTATATTGTTACCAGTACCTTTATTCAAGGCTACAACGCCACGGCTTACAGCCATCACCAGTGCTGCAAGAGCACCACAGTCGGTATCAACCTTCAGCTGGCCATCTTCTACCGCTTTTTGCATTCTGGACTCAATACGCTCCAGCATTTCATTTGTACCTTTGGCCACCAGGTCGGCGAGAAACCCCTCGCTAGCGCCAACTTCCATAGCTGCCATGGTGGCAATACACCCTTCTGGATTTTCTGAGCTTTCCATACCCGCCTGTAGCATCTCCAAAAAGCTGCCCATGGCAATGTTAAAATCCGGGTGGTCCAGGGTGTTCATTGCGTCGCAGGCGTACTGGGAGTGGAAATGCTCCAAGCAGCGACCGTACAACTCTTCTTTACTGTGAAATGAGTTGTAGATGCTCGATTTATTCAGACCCATAGCTGATTCAAGGTCGGACAGGGAGGTGCCTTTGTAGCCCTTCTCCCAAAAGACGCGCATGGCTTTATCGAGGACTTCTGACTCAATGAACTGTTTGCGTCCACTCATGCGTTGTTACCAAACATCAAAAAAATCATATTGACATAACGACCAGGGGGGGGCAAGACATGGAGCGGCACAGAGTAAAATATAGAGTTTCAGGATGTCTATAGCCGTTGATACTGCAGGGTAAGGTTCGTCCCGCTTTGTTTGTAGAGGATAGTTCTGGAGGTGGCTGGTTAGTCAACCTTTACTTCTCAGTTTCACAATCCCCACTAATATTCAGTATAAATTTTACCTTTGTGATAATAAGGTTAATGACTGATTCGTCAGATTACCGTTTACTATTCAAACAATTTTGTACACTTTTATCAGGTTATAAGTAAAGGGATATTGGGTAAAAGTAATACTTTGGGTAGTGCAACCCATCCCAGCTGAATGCCTGGAGACAGTTCCTAAGAGTTGAGTTATTCCCTATGATCTTATTCATTTTATAGGTAAAGATGATAAGGGGAACAGATGTGGGTATTTTCGATAAAGCCAGGGAACTTGGCGACAAGGTCAATGAATCTGTGACCGCATTTAGTAGTGATGAAGTGATTGCCAATACGGTTATTAAAGCGGTAGAAAAACAGGAGAAAGTGAATGCCATTCTGAGGGCCAAGGGATGTAATTATCGTGTTGCTGATATTGATCTGAGCATGGGCATTCCTCCTACTGTAACTTTTGGCGTGCGCAGAATAGACGATGCTGCTGAGAACTATAATGATGAGACTGAGCGTCCTAAACAGGCACAGGAGATTGGGGGCACCCCTTTCTAGTAATAAATTTCAGCGGCTATTTAATCTTTGTCTCTCTGTTGAGTTTGGAACTTTATATCTGATGGAAATTGTAAAGCGTTGTCAATTTGTTGGAGAGAAGGCCTGGCAATCAAAGTTAATTGTCAATATGAAGGGAATTACTACCAAATTGCACTGGATGGACAAATCTTATGTTGGGCATGTAAATGACGGACAGGAGGTTTTGCGGTTATGGATGGAAGCGTGGAAATATTTTACAAGCGTGAAGGTAAGGTATGCTCCGGAGTGCTTAATGCAAGGGGTATATTTTATACGTGGGAAGGTACAGAACATCTCGTACATCCTTTAGGGGTGGCAAGGGTTCTGGTCATAGAGCATGAGAGAGGTATTTAACTGCTTTTCGCTTATTTTAAAAGTGAGGACTTTTTGTAAAACGAGTTTAAGTAGAAGAGAAATTTATTGTTATTTTTTATGAGAAAAATTTTCAGTATAAAAACAGACATGTCTATCTGATTATGGGTTGGTTTTTCTTTTCGATAGATGATCAATTAGTGGAGTTGGCAAAATAATAAAGGAGTGTTTCCAGTGCTGGAGCTGAGGCCGAATTGTGAATGTTGTGATAAAAATCTACCGCCAAATTCTGTTGAGGCAATGATCTGTACTTATGAGTGCACCTTCTGCAAATCCTGTGTTGAAGAGGTTTTGAGTAATGTCTGCCCCAATTGCGGTGGTGGATTTTGCCCTCGCCCTGTACGGCCGCGGTTGGCAAGACGTGAAGGAGTGGGGATCCGGTTTCAACCTGCATCGCAAAAGCGAGTTTTGAGTCGCTACAGTAAAAAGGAGATGCAGGACTTTGCTGTGTCGGTGAAGGGAGTAGCCCCTCAAGAGCGCTGAAAGCCCTTAAAGAGGTATAAAGCTAGTTCGGTTGTTTGACCAAATCTAGCCCTGCAGTCTAGATTTTGCTGTTATTAAGTGCCTAATCGCAAATATGGCCAGTCTATCGACTATCCGGTTCCTCTCCGGGCTGAGATAGCCCCTTTGGCAAACTTTTGGGGCTGGCAATATTTTCTCTGACACCGTAACTTATATCGCCTTTTTTGGGGGGATCTCATAGGGATAAATATGACAAGTATCGTAGCGGATATCGGCGGCACTAATGCCCGCTTTGCCATTGCCAAACCGGTGGCGGCTGGTTACCAGCTTGAAGATCTGAAAGTAGTGGACTGTAAGCGGTTTCAGGGCTTTGATGCCGCCCTGCAACACTGGCTTGATGAACTGGAAGGCCCCCGGCCTGAGAAGGCGTGTATTGCGGCCGCGGGCCCTCTAGAAAAGACCGCCTCCGGTGGCCGCGTCTATATGACCAACCTTGGCTGGAGTATTGATGCAGGAGAGTTGGCCAGGGAGTTTTCCTTTCCGCACCTCGAACTGATCAATGACTTCGCCGCATTGGCGCAATCCCTGCCTCGTCTGGGAAAAGACGATTATGAAGTATTGCGAGATGTTCCCCGGCTGCGGGGTGCGCCAATGGCTGTACTTGGGCCGGGAACCGGTCTTGGTGTAGCAGGTTTGGCTGAGGCAGATGGCCGCTATCATGTCCTTGCTGGAGAGGGCGGCCACGCCAATCTGACAGTATCCACTGAGCGAGAATTACAGCTTCTGCAAATCATGATGAAGAGCCGCGCACCTATTTTTAATGAATGGGTGCTGTCGGGCAATGGCTTGGTGAACCTCTATCGTGCGGTCTGCGAATTGAATGGACAGGAACCGGAAGACTTGAGCCCTCCCGACATTAGCGCGCGCGGATTGGGCGGAACAGATCCCGTATGCCGTGAAACTTTACTGGATTTCCTGAATTTCCTTGGAAGTGCGGCTGGGGATGCGGCGTTGTATATCGGGGCCCGAGGGGGTGTCTTCTTAGGTGGTGGGATACTGCCACGTATTGCGGAACTGCTGCCGGAGAGTGAATTCGAGCAACGTTTTCTGAATAAGGGCCGGGTAGCCCAGTGGATGGAGGCTGTGCCTGTTTATGCACTTAAAGCCGGTTACCAAGCCTTGATTGGCGCTGCGGTACAGCTTGAGGGGTGATTTTCCTGTATAAATAGCCAACATACTAAAGTGTGGGGTGTAGAGATGCGCCCCTGTGAACAAAATCACAGTTTCTCCCACCTCCTCCCCCCTCGGGGGAGGATGTTATGGATTAGGGGCCGCCCTAGGATGCAGGGTCTCAACATAACGATAAGTCCAGGGAGAAGATGATGAGTCTATCCAATAAAGGTAAAGGGGCGCTCAGACCCACTTTGCTATCTGCTGCCATCGCGGCCTCCGTGTCCACCTCGGTTGGGGCCTATGCGCAAGAGGAGGAAACACTGGAAGAGGTAACAGTTACCGGTATTCGCACCAGCGTTTTGGACTCCGTTGAAGCCAAGCGCGCCGCCGATGTTGTGGCCGATGTGGTAGATGCGGGCGCTCTGTCATCTCTTCCCGACCAATCAATCGCCGATGCCCTGGGCCGTCTGCCCGGCGTAACCACCGTGCGATCCAACGGTCAGTCCTCACAGCTAAATATCCGCGGTATGAACGGCGACTTCCTGCAGACCACCCTGAATGGTCGTGAGCAGGCCTCTACCAGTGGTTATACCGAAAGTACTCGCTGGATATCTTTTGACCAGTACCCAGCTGAGCTGATTAATCAGGCCGCGGTCTACAAGACTCCGAAAGCCTCTCATATCGAAGGTGGTGTAGCGGGCTCTGTAGAGCTGAAAACAGCCAATCCTCTCGACGCCGAGAAAGAACACAACTTTAATGCCAATGTGCGTATGTCGTTTAACGACGCAGCCGACGACGTCGGTGCCGACGAATTCGGTGAGCGTGTCACGCTGTCGTACATGGGTAAATTTATGGATGACAAGGTGGGCGTCGCTTTGGGTTATTCCCACCTTGAGCAGCCGAACAGCTTTGTAAAGTCCCGCACGGGTGCAGACGCCCAGATCGGTTATGAACCGCCGGCAAGCGATTACGATGGTGACGGCAGCGCAGATGCCTTGCCGCGCGCATTCCAATGGCAGTCAGGTGATGGTACCGATACCCGCAATGGTTACCTGGCCAGCGTCGTTTTTGAGCCTACCGATGGTTTCAAGGCCCAGTTGGATTACTTCAAATCTGACTTTGAGCGTGTGGATACTCGCCACGGTATTACGGTTGGTGGGCTGGCCAATACAGACATGTATACCCTTTCCGATACGGAAGTAAACGGCGGAGTGGTTACCGATGGAACGGTAATTATTACCGATCCAAAAACTGTTTACGATTCCAGCCCCTGGTTTGAATCCCGCTCTGAGGATCAATCCACTCAGGCGGATAGCGATAGTATTGGCCTGAACCTGGAGTGGAATTTTGGTGACCGCCACACTCTGGCCGTTGACTACTCCTATAGTAAGGGCACCAAGACGCGCAAGGATCAGATTGTATCCATGCACGCTTACGACCTGACCTACGATGACAATGGTAACTTAGAGACCTGGGAAGAAGCTGCTGGCCAGAGCTTTGCCTATTCCCTTAATGGTGACGGTATTCCCTCAGGCGTTTTCTCCGGTGTAGATTTCACCGATCTGGATACCATGCGTTTGTCGCGCTACGAAGAGTACCCCCACGAGTACACCGATAAAGTTGAAGCCTTCAAGTTCGATTACAAGTTTGATTTGGAGTGGCGAGCGATTGCCTCTATTGAGACTGGATTCCGTGTCTCTGAGCGTACTTTCGATTCTGAGCGTGGTGCTTTCCTGTACGGTAGCCGCGATGGTCAATTCAATGACTACTGTGCGGATAACCTGTCCGACATCGATTGTGAGCCGCAACTACTGGACGGCTATGTCAGCGTTGAATCCACCAATGGGATACCACAATTCGTAGTCAACGATATGGATGCCCTGGCTTCCAGCATTTTTGGTGCCGGTAATTACGAAGGTAAAAAGGTATTTAGCCAGGACTGGACTTTCGTTGAGTCCGGTGCTGTGAAAGAGGAAGTTTTTGCCTACTACCTGATGGCCAATATTGAAACCCAGCTGGGTAGTATTCCAGTAACTGGTAATTTCGGTGTACGGGTTGTTGAAACCGATGTGAAGTCCAGCGGTATCCAAAATGTGGGTGCTGGCAATGGTATCGAAATTACTGATGACGTGGGTGTAACTTCAGATAGCTACGACTATGTTGAGTACGGCCCCGAATACACAGACACCCTGCCTTCCCTTAACTTGAACTTTGAGCTGACCGAGCAGGACTACATTCGCTTTGCTGCAGCTAAAGTGATGGGCCGTCCGCCGGTTGGGCAGCTGAAGGGCGGCGCTGGCTCCTGGAACAGTGTTAACAACGATGGCGCTACGGAGTACAACGTTTGGACCAAGGGGTCTCCCTACCTCGATCCTTTCCGTGCAAACCAGTTTGACCTGGCTTATGAGCACTATTTCGAAGATGGCGGCGCGGTAACTGCAGCCATTTTCTGGAAAGATATCGAAAGCCTCGTAGAAAAGCAGTATATCTACCTGGACAGCCAGGCAGATCGAACGGCGTTGTTTGATTCCCTGGGCATTGAAATTCCCGTGGGTCTGGAAGCCGGCGCTTTCGAGACTTACGTGAACAACGACAAGGGTGGTTATATTCGAGGCATCGAGCTTGCGGGTACCAAAACCTTTGATCAGCTGCCAGGTATTTGGGCTGGCTTGGGTATGACCGCCAGCTATTCATATACTGAGAGTGAAACCGAAGTGAGTGGCGGTAACCTCTATGGTGAAAACCTGCCGTTGCCGGGCCTCTCTGAAAATGTCTGGAGCACTACAGTATTCTGGGACATCGGTAATTTCAGCTCCCACGTCAATGTTCGTTATCGGGATGAATTTATCCTGAATATGCCGGTACCAGGTAGCTCCACACCTGTGGAAGCACAAGCCTATACCACTGTCGATGCACAGATATCCTACGCATTTGATAATGGTATCGATGTGATTTTCTCAGCGAACAATCTTACTGATGAGGCTGATGTGAAATCCTACGGAGTAGATGGCGTTCTCGGTGAATACACTGAGTTTGGGCGTCAGTTCTACCTCGGCTTGAACTATAGCTACTAAGTATCGCTGATTCTTTCGGTGTAAAACCGGAGATGTGATAAGAGACCGCCCGCTGAGCTACGCTTGCCGGGCGGTTTTTTTTGGAATATCAAATGGCCCGAAAACAAGTGCGGTGCCGAATTTTTGAGAGTCGCCATGAGCAATCAATGTAAAAAAATAATTATTCTTGGCGGGGGTACCGCTGGCTGGATAACCGCCAATCTGATGGCGACCCATTGGCAGAATAAAGGGTTTGAAATCACCCTGGTGGAATCACCGGATATTGGAATTATCGGTGTGGGGGAGGGATCAACTCCGCCACTAAAGGGTTTTATGGAGACTATAGGGGTTAGCGAATCGGAGTGGATGCCTGCTTGTAACGCTACTTACAAGGTCGGTATTACCTTTAGGGATTGGTCGGTCAAACCGGGCTATACCGAGTATGTTCATCCCTTTGTCGGCCAGCCGGACCAATTTACTATCCCGGCATTTTTTCATAATAGTTATCTGCGAAGGAAAGGCGTTGACCTGGAGGGGCACCCGGACCACTTCTTTCTGGCAACTGAGTTGATCCGGCAAAAATTAGCTCCAGTCGCATCGGAAAACTTCCCCTTTGAAATTGCCTATGGCTACCATTTTGATTCTGGTTTATTGGGCCAGTTCCTGCGGCGTGTTGCAGAAAAGAAAGGGGTTCGCTATAAGGTGGCGACAGTGGCTGGCGCCATGCTCGATGCACAGGGGAATATTGATCACCTGAAAACTTCTGATGGTGAGGTACTCAAAGCGGATCTGTATGTGGATAGTTCCGGCTTTCGTGGAAGTCTCATACAACAATCCCTGAAAATTCCTTTTATTAGTAGCGCTGAGAGTCTGTTTAACGACTCTGCGGTTGTATTTGCTACAGACCAAAAAAGGGAGTATGCACCGCACACTATTTCTACTGCGATGAAATATGGCTGGGCCTGGAAAATCCCACTGACTAATCGCAATGGCAACGGCTATGTTTACAGTTCCCGCTTTGTCGATGATGACAAGGCGGAAACGGAATTTCGCGCTCACTTGGGACTGTTGGACAGTGATGTCGAGGCGCGTAGATTAAAGTTCAAGGTGGGTCGGGTTGCCGAACACTGGGCCAAGAACTGCCTGGCAGTGGGGCTCTCCCAAGGGTTTATTGAGCCTTTGGAGGCAACGGCGTTGGATATGGTTCAGGAAACCGTTGTGCGCTTTATAGAGGCCTATAACAATGGTGATCATACAGATAAGTATAGGGCTGACTTTAATGATCGTATCAGCGCTCGTTTTGATGCGGTACGGGACTATATTGTCTGTCACTACCGTATTAGTTCGAGAACAGATACGGATTATTGGATTGCCAATGGCACTAATGAAAAGATATCTCCCTCCCTGCGCTCAATCTTGATGTCCTGGATGGCAGGCAAGAATATTACTGATGAACTACTGGATCAAAAACTGGATGTCTATTTCCCGAATGTATCCTGGAATTGCCTATTGACTGGCAAGGGAATTTACCCGGGACAGGCGCAGTTACGTCCAGGTAATGAGTTGGCGAACAAGTATAAAATTGAAGAAATTATGGATTTTAATCGTCGCTGTGCCCTAAATTTTACCTCACATATTCAACAGTTGAAGTTACTTGTTTCGTAGATGCATTGCAATCCAGGGATGTTAAGAGCCCCGCGTAAAGCGGGGCTGGAGGTCAGTATAAAGCTGTAACTTCTTGGGCGCACTATATGTAGGCGTCCAGAGAGAAAAATTTAAATAGTCAGTGTTTACTATAGTAAATCGACAGGCTAACTTATTCCTCTCCCTCAGTCTCAAGTTTTTGGGTCTCCTTGATATGTAGCATCCGTTTTTTTCCGCGTTCACCGCGAATTTTTACTCGATCCCCAGTTTTCATACCCTTGCGCTTTAATTCTTCAGCTTCAATAAAGTAATAATGACCACTTTGCTCATCTTTGAGGGAAAAGCGTCTTTCTACCTTTCCCGTTTCAAAGTCTTCAGAAATAATTTCTTCCAAAGTGCCGGTTACGACCTCCTCTGCTTGAGCAAAAACGGCGAGTGTTATACCTGTGATCAGTGTCAAAACTCTAAGCATATTATTTATCCTTCCAATACTTTGTTAACTTTCTCTAAGGTAATTAGTTGTAACTCACTGTGATTACAGCAGATTTCTTGATTGAGTCGGATGATTTGTACGTAATTGTGAGTCCGATTTTTGAGTCAGTGAAGCTATCACCAACCTGCTCTAAAACTGCTACATGGTTGGACGTTCTACCATTGAGATAGTGAACGGTTACTGAATCTTCAAAGTGAGGCCTAGGATTCAGTATATCGTGAGCTACATGGTAGTTAACATAATAGTGGTTTTGTCCATTGCTGCTACCATTACTCTCTATTTTTAATTGCTGGGGAAGAGAGCCAGAAAGCTCTCCAGCAGTTAATTCAATGGCTTCGATTTCCACATCTTGGGATGAGCTGGAAACTTGTTCAACTGTTGTTGTGTACTCAGGGAAGAGGTTATACCACTTCATATATTCTCGATGCGCACTGCCAAATAATCTTGATCGAGAACGATTGCCCATTAATGAGCCATCAGTGCCATATTCACTATCTCCGCTATCGTTAGTATCACCATCATTATTGCTATCCAGGCCTGCATGGCTTAGGCCGATATTATGACCTAGTTCATGTCCCATAACATTTTGATCGGAGAAAGAGGCAACAAGGCTCATACCCCCTCCAACGCTGGCAACACCAGCTCCTACAAGACCAGCTTTGTAAGACGCGTTTGGATAAATGAAGACCTGATGACGCCAGTTGCGTAAGTTTAGTGGCTGGTTATTTTCGTCAACGAGATTATCACTAGCCCACTGGTAGGCTTTGTCACGCCATGTGAAGCCGTCATCTGTATATTCCCCTTCCTGGCCGGCCTCGGCACGGGCAACTGCATCTGCAATGCTTAATGTACCGCCGTTCTCGCTATCTGGAATATTGAAGACCACACAGTCAACAGAGGTATCCTCATTGCCTGGTTCGCCGTAACAGTAGTGCTGTAGAGACTTATCGTTGATTCTATGGCGTAGGAACTTTAACTGCCCAAAAGAGTTTTCTCTATAGGCATTATCCAGTGAATCTTTATCATTGAAGACAGTATTCGCTATGTGAGTAAGATCCCCCTGGTCTGTTGCCAGGCCATCAGAGAAGTTCATTAAAATAAATACTATACTACTCTCTGATGGGTCAATAGTGGCTATGGTAAAAGTAACAGATTGCTCTGTCCCGTCTGTTAATTGAAATGCAATGGTATCTTCAGCTGTTTCACCCTCTTTCAGGCTATCTGCATTGTTGTTTAGCGTAAACTCCCAATCTCCATTCTTTAGAAGTTTGAACTCACCATAGCTACCTGAAATAGTCTCCTCAGGAAATTCTGGAGTATTACCATCGACATCCTCTATCATCATAGTTCCGTTAGCATGCTCTCTGCTATTTACGATCATAGTAGCTAAGGGAGAGCCGGGATCAAAAGTGTAAGCGTCATCAGTACCTGTGACTGATATGGTAATAGTTGTTGTTTTTTCTGTGCTTCCAATGCCAACAGAAAATTCATCTGTAACCAGTTCGTTTGCATTTAGTGGATCAGCCAGATTACTTTCTAGGGTATAGCTCCAATTGCCATCTGAAGAGACTTTCAGGTTGCCATATTTTCCTTGAAGGCCAGTTTCCTCAAAGGTTTGATCTGTGTTGCCGCTATCTATCAATTGACCTGAAGTAGTTATTTCAACATTTTCTGTGACGCTACCCTCACCTCCACTGATTACTCCGTTACTATCTGTGTCATTGCCGGTATCAGTATCTGTATTGCCGCCAGTGCTATTGTCTGAACCGTCATTGCCATTATTGGAATCACCGTTATCGCCACTGCCATCACTTACGGGGTTATTGGCATTGTCATCGTCCGGACTCTGGCCACTGTCACCGCTGCCGCCACCGCAGGCTGTCAAGAAAACGGATAAACTGAAGACTGTTAGTAGTTTTAATGGCTCTCTCATAATTTCTTAATTAATTCGAATGTAGTTGATGAAAATTGAATCGAATTATAGGGAGGGTAAATTGTTATTCTGTGACGTCGGGTATGAATTTAAGGTTTCATTACAAATTATGAACAACCTTAGAGTTTGAAGCAGTTGATTTCCGTCCATATGAGCCAACGGGGGGTAGGTGCTAGTGTGAGGGGAGTATCACAAGCAGGATGCTCATCTTATTAAGGTGCTGGAACTATAAGTAATTTTTTAATGATCTTCGGTAGATAAATAACTGATTATTGTTTCTAAATCTATAAAATCACAACTTTGTGATTTCTGACACATTCTCTAAAGTATGTCTTATGGTTTTATTCTCGCTTTGTTCTATGGCTATTTTTAAATAATGCAATGCTTTTGCTTGGTCTCTGCCATTGGAATACTTTTTACTGTATACCTTTGCTAGTTTAAGAGATGAAGTAGCATGCCCAAGTCTGGAAGACTTCTTATAGAGTTCTATTGCGCGATCCTGATTTCTGTCTACCTCTAGACATTCTTCAAGCATGCGAGTTTGATTAAAATAACCTCATGAAAATTAATTTTCCGTTGCTCGCTCAAACGATTGGAGAGCGTTGAGGTAACCCTTTAGCCTATATTTGGGATTTGAGTAGATCAAGCCCAAGTTTTGCATTGCCACTGCCGAGCCGCCCTCTGCTGCCTGAGTGAGGAGCTCGATTACCAGCCCGAGGTCCTGCTCCACCTCCTGACTACCCTGATAGAGTGAACCTAGATTATAACTGGCCCTGACAGAACCCTGTATTACAGCATACTGATTCTTTTCCGCTGCATGCTGATAGTTCTGTTTTACACCAGCCCTAAGGCAGTGCTGGTAAGGCATCCCAGATTATTTGTCTTGACACAGAGAGCCTACCGGTCGTAGGCGTTTTCGTGGTTGGTCTGTACTAGATTTCCATTGGCATTCAGAGCGCCCATGTAAAACTGATCTTTGATGCATCGACATTTGATGGTAGCTTCTTAGTTTTTCGGGGCTAGCTGTCCATTTTTTTTCTGGTCATACAATTTGTTTTTGGCGATATATGCACTCAGTTAGAGAGCGAGAGGAAATCCTGAATTGGCGGATTTATTCAGATATTCAATCCCCTTGCTGTTATGATCTTTATCGCTTATTTCAAGCAGATAACTGCCATAATGAAAATAAGCAGCGGGAAAATCTGCTTCAATAGCTTGCTTAAATAACCCTTCAATATTTTCCCATTGGCCAGTTGTGCTCCACAATTTCACTGACCTAAAGCTGGTACAGTGGCTGCATAGTGGCTTGGAAATAATACTTCTGTTCTTGTCCCTGGTGCAGTATCTGGGACTTGGATAAATGCACACGCTCATTGTCTTCTGGTGGCCGCCCGGATTTTGCTGGTGCCAGCTCTACTACCCATTCTGGAGCCGGTGCAAAATGTATTTCCAGGGTTGCGTGCGCGACCGAATCGATGAGGATAAGTGCGACAGCCAGCGGCCTGCCGGGGGCAAGATATTTCAAAGTGGGCCTCTATAGGCTTGTTAGCAGGGGCTTTATCGGTAAGAAGGAGATCAGGGGGCGAATAAGATATTGAGAGAGGGCTTTTATTAGCCTGTGCCAGTAGGTTGGCACAGGCTGGTTATGGAAATTACTGGTTTTGTTCCTGTTGGGGCTGTTGTACTGGTATGGCCTGTAGCTTTTCCTTTAGCTCTTTGAGTTTTTCTTTAACTCGTGTGGCGTTATCTGGACCCATACGGATCATCAATTTCTGCACACCGGGCAGTTTTTCCAGTGAAGGGTCGGCAAATTTATAGTAAACCGACGGACGTACCAGCTGGATAGGGCCCTCTACTTCCGGTGCTGCTAGCACTTGGTCAATGGCTTCAAGTACTACTTGGTGGAAGCTTTTATCGCGGATACCCAGTTCACCCCAGGCTTGGGACAAGCGCGGATACCAGTATTGATAGAGACCTACCGCCATATCGGTGTTCATCAGGGCGAAAATTCGCACGGGTTGATCGTAGCGGCGATAGTTATCCGGAGATAACTGGTAGCCTTCCATAGATGAGCCATCGACAATAATCGGGCCGCGAATTGTTTTGAGTGGGCGATGCTTGTGGATCAATTGGCCGCGTGAGCCTGCATTGGCAGCGGCTACCCATTTGCGGATTACCTCCTCGGACACCAGCCAGCGGGATAGTGCGTTATCTGGTGCCAGGGTCATCAGGTCATCATAAGCGGCTTTGTCACTCTCGTTGAGTGGAGGAGGGGGTTCTCTACCGGGTTCTTCTGCCGGTGCGGGTTCTTGGGGTTCTGGAATGGGTGCGGCCACTTCTGGCTGCGCCATTGTTTCCGGTTCGGGGGTGGTTTGGGGCTCTTCGATTACTTTGGTGATGGGAACTTCATTCTTCTTTTCCTCGCCGGTCCACAACCAATAGGCTGCCGCGGCGACGACAATCACCACAATAATTCCGATGATCCACCCTTGCCTAGACTGGTGTTCCGACATTCCCTGCCTCCTTTTTGCTGCTATCAGAATGTAACGGTTGGACCACGATAAAGCCCTGCGGTTTCTCCGTGGTGTATGAGTTTTACATTACTCTCCGTTGCAGCCAGTCGCAAAGGGGAATTGTGCTTTCATGAGGCTTATGGTGAAAAAGGGATATTAACCGGACGCTGCGGTCGCAATAGCCCGAATCTACGCCCCCTAGCAGGAGGATGTGTGTTTTACTGTGCATATTAGAGTGCAATGGGCAAATAGTGAGCGGTGAGACAAGAGGAAATAATGTATAAATTGACCAGCTTTTTGATGGCCTTGCTATTGGGAGCCGCGCAAGCTGCTGTAGCTGTCGAGCCGGTAGATCCTTTCTGGCGTAATGCTACTGTCTACTTTATGTTGCCGGATCGCTTTTTGAATGGCGACACCAAAAATGATTTCCCCTACGAACGGAAAGCTGACGCAGCTTATTTGCGCGGCTTTGAGGGCGGTGACCTGCGTGGGGTGATAGAGAAAATTGAGGAGGGATATTTTAATGATCTCGGGGTGGATGCTATCTGGATGGCTCCGGTGATTGAGAATATCCACGGCTATAACGAGTCCGATAAGCGCACTTATGCTTTCCATGGATACTGGCCCAAGGATTGGACCGCTGTGGATGCAAACTTCGGTACTGAGGCCGAGTTAGCGGAGCTGATTGAAGTCGCCCATAACCGCGGTATTCGCATACTAATGGATGTGATCATTAATCATACCGGGCCTGTTACGGAACAAGACGCGAAATGGCCGGCTTCCTGGTTGAGAAATGGTCAGCAGTGTGACTGGTCTGATTACGCCGGGAATGTTGAATGTGCGATACACGAGAACCTCACAGATATTCTTACGGAAAGTGAAGATGCTGTGGCGTTACCGCCGCAGTTGCTTGAAAAGTGGAAGGATGAGGGACGCTTGGAGCAGGAGCAGAGTGAACTGGATGCATTCTTCGAGCGTACAGGTTATCCCCGTGCGCCCAAGTACTATCTGATCAAATGGCTGACAGACTGGGTGCGTGAGTATGGGGTGGATGGTTTTCGTGTGGATACAGTAAAACATGTAGAGGCAGAAGCCTGGGCAGTATTGAGAAAAGAAGCAGATCTGGCACTGGCGGAATGGAAAGCCAGAAACCCGCATAAGAAACTTGATGACCGTGACTTCTTTATGGTGGGGGAGGTCTATCACTTTGGGGTTAATAACTTCGGTCCCACAGTTGGGCGTGCCTACAATTACAATGATAAGAAAGTGGATTTCTACCGGCATGGCTTCGACAGTTTGATCAATTTTGACTTCGCCCAAGTTGCCGGCCAATCTGCTGAGGAGATCTTCTCCAGCTATTCAGCAGCACTAAATAACGGAGACTTGAAAGGTTTAGGGGTACTCAACTACTTGGGTTCACACGATGATCACCATTCATTTGATCGTGAGCGCGAGCAAACTGTGAGTGCTGCTACCAAGTTGATGTTGGCTCCCGGTGCGGTACAGATTTATTACGGCGATGAACTGGCTCGCCCCATGATCGATGATCGTGCCTATGGAGATGCCTCCATGCGTACCAGGATGAACTGGGATGACCTAAAAAAGCCTGAGACCCGTAAATTATTGGCTCACTGGCAAAAGCTCGGCCAGTTCCGCCAAGCCCACCCGGCGCTGGGTGCTGGTGTGCACAAGAAAATCGCTGATATACCTTACACCTTCGCTCGTACCTTATCCGGCGAGCAATCGGTCGTAGTTGCTATGGATCTGCCTCGTGGAGAAAAGACTGTCTCTGTAGTGGGGGTTTTTGCTGATGGCACTGAGCTGACGGACTACTACTCCGGCAAACGTGCCAGGGTTAAAAGCGGTAGGGTAATGTTTGATACTCAGGCTGAGTTACTGCTGCTCTCGGCCAAGCCGAAGAAATCATAGCAAGCATAAGGCCCGGCAATTTTTCGATTGCCAGGCCTTAAAGGGCTTTATTAAAGCCGCTCAATCGTGTTTCATGTCAGTGGTAGTGAACTGGTTGCACACCATCACGTCCACGTCTAGCTGGCCGATCACTCGTTCGGCGGTGTTACCGCGCAGGAAGGAGCCGGTTTCACCGTACTGGTTCAGGGTTCCCATTACCACCAGGTCCGCATCAATCTCGCGGGCAATAGTTTCCACCACATCACTGGTATATCCCTGCTTCACGTGAATGCGGTGTGTTGGTACTCCGGTTTTGTCTGCGAGTTTGGCCAGCGCACCTCGATCCGGGTAAAGCATGGAATCCAGGTAGGCGTTTACCAAGTGCAGTTCGGCACCATAGTGACCGGCAATATAAGTAGCCCGCTCGCTGATCTGGCGATTTAGCTGGCGCTGTTCCAGGGTTTTAGCCTGGTAGTTCACGGTGGCCAATACCACTTTTCGCTCTTCCTTGGCGCCAGGACGGATTAGAACCACTGGGCAGCGTGCAGTTTTTAATACCTGCCACTTGGACTCGGCAAAAGTAAAGCGGCGGCTGGATTTTGCGTGTACCGGCAAATAGATCATTTCCGCATTGTAGCGCTTGGATTCCTGCACAATGGCTGCTTGCCAGTCGCTGGACCAGCATACAGTAATTTCACAGGATAACCCTGCTTCGGAAATAGGCTCGCGGATTTGCTCGCGAAACCAGGATTCATCACGAAAGAGGTGGTCGTTTACTGCGCGAGTATCTACAGCCTCACCATCAACGGCTACAAACACTGCAAGGCGCGGTTGTGGATTGCGCCCGCGGGAAGTGGTCAGAGCTCGCTCCAGAGCTACATGCTTTTCATCGTTGGGATCCACTACCACGAATACGGTGCTTTGCTGCTCCATCTTTCCTCCAGATCAAAGGGTATTTCTGGTCCCTGCCTTATGCAGTTGACTCTTGGGTCTAATCTATCACGGGGCGATAGTGGCGCGGAGATTTTGTTATTGAAATACGTAGAAATATGCGCCATTTGGCCCTGTTATCGGCGCATAATGAAGCAATGGGGGAAGCACGTATTGAGTTAGATCAAGTTGAGTTGCCAGCAGGGCTATCCTCAGGGGCTATCGATACAATAATCGCTATCTGGCTGAAATACATTACTCAGCTATTAGTGATGGCAGTATTTGTTAGGTATTGGCAATAGTTGCAATTACTGATTTGGACAGGCTCGCGACTTGTGCAGATCTTTTGGGGAATAGCTCCCCTGCGGGAGAAGGCTTCTATAACTGGGCAGTTGCTTTGCTTTAGACGGTTAAGAAGCAAGTCCAACATATCTAGAAGTGATTACCTATTTTAGTGCCGTTGTTTTTATACTAGGGTGCATGGTGCCGTATATTTTAGTTCAGCAGGGAGTGGCAATCTATTTGGTTAGGCATTTTACATTGATTTATTGACACCTTCTCTTCCAGTGAAAAATTTCTTAACACCCTGAATTTGCGGTAATTAAGCGTAATGTAGCGGGGCAACTCCCGAAGGGGCAAGAAAAGCCGTTTGTTAAAACTCACTGGGAGTATTCGCAGTCTATTTCTGCCAAAACAGAGTAGGTAGGGTCACCATAAATTTGCCTAACTTTACATAATGATAGTGATCCCTGGTATTCCTCAAAATCTTGATGAAGCTGATTTAGCAATGCTTGTTCTATGTTGCCTTTAGATTCTTCTAATTGTGCCCTAAGGTGGAAGCTATTTGGCTTGTACTCAATAAATTGATTGCTCCCTGCTCTACCTTCGAACCTGATGTAGCTACTTATCTGATCATGTATTAGTAGGTAACCATAAAAAGAGGATGCTGAAAGAATACAAGAGACAAAAACTATCAGAGAGAATTTCTTTAAGCTCACCGTATTTGTCATGTTTTAACGCTTTGAACAAACACACGCGTTAGTATGCCTGTTTGTTTAGATATGTTAATGGTTGTTCGATAGCTTATTACGCCAGTCCCTATTGAGACATTCAGCTTGAAGGTTAAAGCTGCACCTGCTCAGTATAGGGGTTCGTTTCCTTTGGTGGATAAAAGTCATTCTTGTTCCTCCTTAAGCCGTGGGTCACAGGAAATTATACTTTGCTCAATAGTTTTTGATAATTGCGGCTTGGAGCTTTTTATTACCTCACTTATCTCCCACTTAAACTAGGAAGAACTTGTAGTTCTAAGCCTTGCCAGAAAGACAGCATCAGAAGAACTATATTGTTCTGACATTTTTGAAGTTTCACTGCCTGAGTATGCAAATGCATACGTGCCAAGCAGGCTGCTAAAAAAGAGAAGTATGACTCTCACATGTTTTGTGATCATTAACGTCCGTAGTTGGGCCTGGCTTGGCGCTTAGCGGAAAGCCGGTCGACAAGCTAAGTTTGTTTTTTGAACAGTGCAGAGCTTCACTTGTCGCTAATTTCAAACCTCTGCAGATAAAGCTACTACGCCCCCCTGAAGGGGGATGTATGCATTAGTACCACTTCTTTACTCTGCTATAGGTCATTCTTCATGGAGGGTGGCCCATTGTACTGGAGTCACTGGGTTAGAAGCACTTATTAGGGTTAAATATAACAACGATAACTAGGTTTAGTTATCTCTCAGGTTGTCATTTCCCGGCAATCATTTGCACTCACTGATGCAAGTCATTCGCTTGGTTGGATTCAACTGGTGAGCATTTGCTGTGAGTACTTAGTAAATTGAACCTCATATTGATTGTTATGCATTAGCTTCTTTTATCTCTGTTGGGAGGCTCTCCTGAGCTTTAAGGCTTGCTGTTTCTAAATTGGTGACTTTGGTATTTAAATTCAGGAAATCTTGCTCCCTTGACCTGCCGTTTGTGTGATTGAGGGCTCAGATACCTGGATTAAAAAAATAACAGCGAAAAGATGACTAAGAGAAAGCAATAATGAACAATCCATTTCCCCTAAAAAGGCTACTGGCCAGTACGGGCCTTGTGCTTGGTACACTATCTAGTGCCCATGTTAATGCCGGTACCGCTTTTGTACATTTATTCGAGTGGAGCTGGAATGATATCGCCAGTGAGTGTGAGAACTTTCTCGGGCCTAAGGGTTTTGATGCGGTGCAAATATCTCCGCCCAATGAGCATATCAGCCTATCCACCTGGTGGGCGCGCTATCAGCCCGTGACTTATACAAATTTAACCAGTCGAAGTGGTACTGAGCAGGAACTGCAAAGCATGATCAACCGTTGCCATGCAGCAGGTGTGAAAGTCTACGCCGATGCGGTAATTAACCATACGGCGGCCTGGAATGGCGGTGGTACCGGTTGGGGCGGCACTCAGTGGACCTTGCTGGACCATCCGGAGTTTTCTTATAACGACTATCACTCCGATTGCACCATCAATAACTACAATGATGCCAATCACGTATGGAGCTGTAGGTTGAGTGGCTTGCCGGATTTGGATACCGGTTCCAGCTATGTACAGGGAAAACTGGCTGGTTACTTGAGTAAATTAAAAGACATGGGAATTGATGGTTTTCGTATAGATGCGGTCAAGCATATGTCCCCAAGCGATTTGCACGCCATTGTGAATCAAGCTGGCAACCCCTGGGTCTTCTCTGAGGTTATTGGTGCTGCTGGCGAAGCTTCGGAAATTCAGCCTTACAATTACACTTTTTTAGGCAGTGTCACCGAATTCAAATATGGCACCGATGTGGCCAGTAACTTCAATGGTCAGATTAAAAATCTTGCCACTATTGGTGAAGGCTGGGGGCTGCTCCCTTCTGGCGATGCGGTACATTTTATCGATAACCACGACCGCGAGCGAGGCCATGGTGGTGGTGGTAATCTGACTTATCACGATGGGGCCAAATACAACCTGGCCAATGTCTTTATGTTGGCTCATCCCTACGGTTATCCCAAGGTAATGTCGGGGTATGACTTTACCGATACTGATATTGGTCCTCCCAGCAATGGCCCGAATAATTGTCAAAATGGCGCTTGGGTCTGTCAACACCGCTGGGGCAATATCGCCAATATGGTAGGTTTCCGTAACTATACCAACGGTACTGCCATGAACAATTGGTGGGACAATGGCAATAACCAGATTGCTTTTGGCCGCGGCAACAAGGGTTTTGTGGTGATCAATAATGAGGGGGGCTCCCTGAGCCAAAGTCTCTACACCGGCATGCCCGCGGGGGATTACTGCAATGTGTTGGCGGACGATCATGAATGCAGTGGTGATGTGATTACTGTGGATGGCAATGGCTATGCTACCTTTAATGTGGCTGCCAACTCTGCTGCGGCAATTCATGGTGGCCAGTTAGTAACACCTTGTGACGATTGCGCTGAACCTGGCTTCCCTAGCCTGTACTTCCGCGGTACTGCCAATAACTGGGGCAGTACAGCATTTGAACAGGTGGGCGATAATATCTGGCAGTTGGTAGTGAACTTTGACGGTCAGGCGGACCAGCGCTTTAAACTGGATATTTATGGTGATTGGGCCGAAAATTACGGCGATGATGGTGCCGATGGTACTTTGGATAAGACCGGTGCAGATATTTATACTTCTGTAAGTGGTAATTATCGAATCGAAGTCAATGATCAGAGCCTGAGCTATACCCTTACTGAAGTTTCCTCCCAGCAGGCACCGGTAGCGGTTGTCTCTCCCTCAGCAGTTACCGTTGCGATCAATCAAAGTATCACTCTGGATGCCAGCGCTTCTAGCGATACTGATGGCAGTGTGGTGTCCTATAGCTGGAGTAGTGGTGGCAGCAACGCCAGTACTTCCCTGAGTTTCGACAGTGCTGGTACCTATACAGAAACAGTGACGGTAACGGATAACGATGACCTGACGGATAGTGACACTGCGACTATTACAGTGATTGATCCCAATGGAGGCTATGCACAAAACTTCACTGCACTGCATTTTCGGGGAACGCCCAATAGCTGGGGCACTCAGGCCATGAGTTTGGTAGCGGATAATACCTGGCGTACAACAGTCGTTTTTGATGGCAGTAGTAATCAGCGTTTCAAGTTTGATGTAAGTACTAACTGGGATGAAAATTACGGGGATAACAATGCCGATGGGTTTCTGGAGCAGGGCAGCAATGATATTTATACCAATGTGGCTGGTACTTATCTTGTTGAAGTGAATGATAAAACACTCAGTTACTCCCTAACCTGTGTGGATTGTGGCGGCCACGCCTCTAATTTTTCCTCCCTATATTTCCGTGGAACGCCAAATAATTGGGGATCTGAGGCAATGCAGTTAGTGGCGGATAACCTTTGGGAAATTTCGGTTAACTTCGATGGTCAATCCCAGCAGCGTTTTAAATTTGATGTCAATGGTGACTGGAGTGAAAACTACGGCGATAACAATACCGACAAAATTCTTGAGCGGGATGGTTCTGATATTTACATCTCTGTTACAGGAATTTATACGGTGCGGATTAATGATCAAACGATGACTTACAATGTGGATGGTCTATAGATGAACAAATAAAGCAGGCCTTGCATTAGGCCTGCTTTATTTTTTCTTGCTTTAAATTGTCTATATATACAGAAAAGAATAGTTTAGGTTATCGAGTTACATTAATAGTGAGCTCCCCCGACAACCATGTTAATTCATAAATTCCATCTTTATTGGTGTCTGTAAAATTCATGTGCCTCCACGGAGAGGATGCCAATTCGGGTGATATGCTGATGGTTTTTCCAGTTTTGGGGTCCATTTCCGCAATGTAAACTGTATTGAATTTAGCTATAGCTAATAAAATGTTTCTGTGTGATAAGCCGTAGTTCTGTATCTGTATTGCATTAACCCGATCGACATCCGGAAGGTAAGCAACACTTCTCACACTTAAATCTTGATTTAATATCATCATCCAATGGTGGTTGTATTCGGGTCTTAAACCCATCGTGACAATAATTTCATCAATTGAATCTCCATCTATATCCCCCGTTTCTATAGGGTTGAACCATATGTCTTCAATATTTTCTGAAAATATTGGGTCTCTAAACTCATCTGGAGTATCGTTAATTTGGAATTGAAATACTGGGGATTGGTAGCTATTTTCTTCAGTTAAAATACTTATTTTGTCGTAGTTTGAGACAGCAATACCCATCTTCCCACTGTTGTTGATATTGAATAATTCTAGATGGTTGCCACCATCAGATGTATTACTCCAAATTAATTCATAAGTGTTTGCATTATAGGCTTGAAGAGATGAGTCCTCATTCGTGACTACGATGCTGCTTTCCGTATTATTGCCAAGTTTACCTACTACCATGTGCCTTGGATCTGACCCTGTGGCTTCTCCAGACCATATTATTGACTCTGAAAAGAAATCATAAATTCCAGGCCTTTCATTATTTACGAAAACTAGCTCTTTTATGCCGTCATCCTGTAAGTCTAAAAGTGTTAATTGAGTGTCATAATCATCGCCTTTTGGAAGATAGATTTCTGGGCTCAAAGAGGTTTTTCCGTTGCTTGAGTCTAAAGAAAATACATATGTGGGTTCATCTAGGGAATTCGAAAGAACTAAAGCGTGGATCTCAGAAGTATTAGACTCATGTTGTTCTATAGGAAGCATGTAGCTGCGGAAGTTGGGTGCTCTTTCATCTGAATTCCATTCTAACTGGAGCTTAGAGTCCCCTGGATTTTCTGAGAAAATTGCCAAATTCTTTCCATCGTAATAAAGATACTCCAGTTCTGGATCTCCATCCATATTGAAAATCATCACATTTGAGGAGAATTGATTAGGTATTGTTCTTTCTCCTGTTAATAAGCTGGTAAATTGGAGAGTATCTGGGCTAAAGGAATATACTACTGGGAACGAACCTGATGTCGTCACAAACCTTGCAGACGTTTCCTCTGGAGGTTGGATGATGCGAAAATAATCTATGGAACCCGGATTCTCAGCGATTATGCTTTTCGTTATAGTGTCGTACGCAGTAAGATATCCGGTGTCCGGGTGAATTCCAATAATTTCCTCTACCCCATCCATATTTATATCTGCTGTTTCTATACTACGCCATTCTCTAGTAAAACCATTCTCATAGTGCCAAGCTGTTTTATAACTATTTCCATCACGGTCCAATAGAAAGCCATTACCGGTTACGATTTCCATTTCATCATCAAGGTCTAAATTACCGATGGTAAAATTAGTCCCTAGGGCTAGTGATTCTGACTGCCATTTAATTGAAAAATCTGTGCTGTCCAGAATGACTAGTTTTTCTTTGCGCTGATAACCGTCAGGTACTGGAAAAGGGGAGGTTGTGGTTTGGACTAATAGAATGATCTCTAAATTTGGGTCATTGTCCAGATTGTAAACCTTGATTTCATGAATATCGTAACCATCAACACTTGAAATTTTCGCAGGCTTAAAATTTTCATTGAATTTATACAGGCCTAATTGGGGCGGGTCTCCTACCAAGGAGTTATAATATTTTAACCCTACCAATATTTCATCTAGGCCATTGCCATCGAAGTCGGCAGAGGCAACAGATGAAATAGTTGATGCGGGTGAAAGACCATCATTATAGCTGCTTATCGAGAAAGGGTATTCCCAGTTAATTGCGAAATCAGAACCGTCATATCCCCAGATAGAAAGTCGCCTGCTGTTCTGACTGGTGGATAATACTTCTTGTGCTCCATCTCCATCAAAATCTCCAACAGTTGATAATTGAATCTTAGAAAATATATTTGAATGGCCTCTTGCAAGTGGAAATTGCCGATTCTGGTCGAGTACTTTAATTGTTCTGCTTTCACTATGTGAATATTCTGATTGGGTCAGTAGAATTTCCCAAGTGACATCCATCTCCGTATCGAACATAGGCCCAGTTGGCGTCCAACTGACCATACCACTTTCATCCATTTCCATACCATTGGGGCGTGCTTGAAATTCAAGCGTGAATGGATCGTTATCAAAATCTTCAGCTACTATTTGAAAAGTGGCTTCAGCACCATATTGTGCGGTTTCCGGCATATTGACAATAGTCAGTACAGGCAGGGAATCTTGTACCTCAGTGCTGGCAGATAGCTCGGTAGCTAGATCGCCATCTGAGGCGATTAATGTTACTGTTATTTGGTCATCTTTTGAAAAGTAGTCCGAAGGTAATGTATCTGTTGTTACACCGATAACTTCTTTTTGGTTAACTGACCACCGATACGTGGAGGTTATCTGATCACCATCCTCATCAGAGACTGTTGAAGTAACTTGTAGATCCGGCTGGGTAAAAACAGGCAAGTTAATAAAACTTAGGTTCTCGATAACCGGTGTTCTATTTTGAATAGTAATAGATGCGGTTTGCGTTACCGTATCTTTGCCATCGGTGACAGAAGCTTCTACAAGAATATTGTCGCCGCGGTTAAAGTAGGCAGGTTCAAGGTTGCTATTGGTTGCTTCACCAATAACCTCTTCGTTATTTTTCCATATATAACTGACTTCCAGCTGGTCACCGTCTTCGTCGGTTGCATCTAGCTGAATAGAGAGGGGTGTATCATTATATGCCTGTTCAGGTGATAGTAATAAACTATTGATTACAGGGGGAGTATTGTTTGCTCCATCCCCTTGACCTGAGGAGGGCTCACTATTAGAGCTACTGTTGGATGACCCTCCTCCACAAGCGGTCAATATTATAGACATAGTTGCCAGATTAATGAGTTTAATCCAGGGTTTATTAATATATATACTCACATTGTCCTCCATGTATCTGCAGCAATAATCAACATGATTTCCCTGTAACTGGTTCGAGTGTCTCAGTTATTAGTATTCTATTAGCTAATATTATTGGAATCGATGCATGTTATTTGTAATGGGAGGCAAAATAAATAATTTTTTATTTCTTTAAATAATTGTTGACTGCTTCACAGTTTTTCGATGCGTATATCTGGTTTTAAATGGGGGATGTGAATGATTTCCAGAAAAGAAGTAGCCAGAAATATGATTTTTATCGATTCTGAATTTGTGGGGAGTGTCCACTCCCCGATATAATTTCACTAAATATTTGTTGGTGAATTTTGAGGTGATGCACTTGAAATGTGGAATATGTTACTTTCGAAGGGTTTTAGTTTAAAGTGAATCTTCCCTAGCCTGTTATTTATTAGGAGATTTATCGTCCTATCAGAAATCTGGCCCTTAACCTGATACACTCCATCTTTCAAATTCCATTTACGAAGTAACTCTTCTGGTAAAACAAAATCAAATTCAGAATGTCGACTGCTAAAGTTGGCTATTACCAATAGTTTTTCACAATTGTCCCAGCGGGCAAAGGAAAATTGCTTTTCCCCATAGCCAGTACTTTGCTTGCGATTGTATTTATGCAAATCTAAATAGTTACCACGTAAGGCAGAGCTTTGCTTGGAGAAGTTGAGCAGTCGCTGGTAGAAGCTGCGCAATTCTTTTTCTTCTTTTGTCAGCAGAGCAGTGTTAAAAGCGCCCTCATTATTCCAGCGGCGTATACTGGGTACTGACCAGTAGTCGAAAATGGTGGTGCGGCTGGCTTTACCGAAGCCGGCATCTTTGTTGGCGGGTTCTCCTAACTCCTGGCCAAAGTAAACCAGGGTAGGGGCTGGAGAGAGCGCGGCGGATACCAGCATTGCAGGTTTGCCTGCCTCTGGGTTGCCAGAAAATTGTGGGCTGGCAATACGCTGCTCGTCGTGGTTCTCCATAAAGCGCAACATATGAGAGGAAATATCTACCAGGCCTGCCTGCACCTCTGCGATTTTATCTGTACTGCCCTTGTTCTCCATGACCGCGCGAATAGCGTCGTAGGTGCCGACTTTATCGTAGAGGTAATCCATTTTGCCCAGGTGCAGATAGTCCCGGTAGCGCTCCGGAGTATAGATTTCGGCAAGTAACAGTGTGTTGGGGTTGCGCATTTTGATGGAGGAATTCAGGTAGCTCCAGAATTCTACCGGTACCATACCGGCCATGTCATAGCGGAATCCATCCACGCCAAAGTCCAGCCAGTAGTGGGCGATATCGCGGAATTTTTCCCAGGTGTCCGGGACTTTCTTGTCTGCCCAAAACTGGGCGTGGGCCCGGTAGTCGCGCTCGGCATATTCCTGGGGTAGCTCAGAAAAATTCTTGCTGTCATCGGGGCGAACGCCAAAATTAATTTTGACCGTTTCATACCAGTCGAGCATTGCAGGTTGTGCACTGCGCGCGCCATTACCGGTCCATTTCGCTGGACTCTCTATAAACTGCCCATCGACAAGATCATTGACTTCGCCATTGAGTGGCTGATAACTGTCTTCTGCAACGGGCACGCGGAAGTCTTCGCCCACCACATAGTAGAAATTGTTGTTGCGGGCGTAGGTGACCTGGGTGTTGTCGCCAGCTCCAAAATCCTGTACGCCTTGGGGTTTATCGAGAGAGTGATAGGCGCGGGCTACATGGTTGGGCACTATATCGATAATCACTTTCAGACCGGCCGCGTGGCTGCGTTCCACCAGTGCGCGGAATTCCTGTAATCGCTCTGCTGGGTTATTGGCCAGGTCCGGGTTTACGCTGTAGTAATCCTTGATGGCATAGGGAGAGCCGGCGCGGCCTTTAACCACGTCTGGATCATCGTTACTGATACCGTATTCCGTATAGTCGCCAACGAGCGCGTGGTGCAGGGCACCGGTGTACCAGATATGGGTGGCGCCCAGCGCGTGGATTTCATTCAGTGCTTTTGGGGTAAAGTCGGAGAACTTACCCACACCATTCTCTTCGAGTGTGCCCCAGGGTTTGTTGGTGCTGTTAGTGTTGCCAAATAAGCGCGGCAGCACTTGGTAGATAACCGCTTTTTTCTCTGCAACTTTTTCAGCGGGCTGTATTTCTTCCGGGCCGCTCTCCTGGCTGCAGCTGGCAGCGCCGAATAGAGCAGCACCTAGTAATGAAGCCGAAATGAGTTTGGCAATAAACAGGGAATGTAACTTCTTCATTGTTTCCTGATGACTTTAAAAGTTTTTAGTCAGTGAACAGCGGTTTGCTGAATTATTGATTTTTGAGCGTTAAATCCAGCGGTTCTTTATGCCAGTCAAATTTAACCAGCAGTTGCTGCTTGCGCTTGTTGTACCAGGCCCCACGGGGTGTCTGAGCAAGGTCTTTTTCACTGTCGAAAATAGGCAGGGATTTGCCGGTAATATTGAGCTGCACGGGCACTTGTTGCCAGTTGTGAATCTTTAAAGTGACCTTGCGGGACTCCGGCATACCGGTATAGCCCTCGCCTTCACGCCTAAAGGAAAAGGATAAACCCTGCTGTTTGTTTTCTGCTGAGAAATGCAGCTTCTCGTATTTGCCTTTTTCAAAAGCTTGCGCGGTAGCACCATCATCCTCATAAACATAGCGCTCAGATTTTGCTGCTGATGGGTGCGCGTAGTAATCCAAGGTCAGGTTTTTACTGGAGTAATCACGACTGCTGTGAATACCGTCAATGGTGGGAATAATGGCGCCGGCCCGCACCAGTACAGGAATAGTTTTCAGGTTCACTTCTACCAGGGCCTGATCGCCAGAATATTGTTCATCAGTCCAGTAATCGAACCAGGTGCCGCCGGGCAGTTTTACCGCGACCTCATCCACATCTTCTTCCACGACTGGGGCAACGAGGAAATCCTGACCCCACAAGTAAGCATCCTTGTAGTCCAGTAGGGACAGATCACTTTCGTTTTCGAAAAACAGCGGGCGCATCAACGGTATGCCGGTCTGGCTGTTTTCGAAGGCGAGGGTGTAGTTGTAGGGCAGCAGGCGATAGCGCAGTTTTACATATTCGCGCAGGATGTCGCGGGTGCGGCGGTCGTGGAAAACTGGCTCGGAAGCAATATGCTCCTGGGCGTGCGGGCGGTAAACCGGTTGGAATACGCCGTACTGTAACCAGCGGATGTAGAGTTCACGGTCAAATTTCTCACCACCGGCAAAGCCACCCAGGTCTGAATGGGTGTAGCCAAAGCCCAGCAAGCCCATACTCAGAGCCAATTCCACCTGGGGCTGTAAGCCACCCCATTCCCGAGCAACGTCGCCGGTCCAGGGGATCATGCCGTAGCGCTGGGAGCCGGCAAAACCGGCGCGCATCATAATAAAGGGGCGGCGTTCAGGGTGTTTTGCCGTTTGGCGTTCGTGTAGTAATTGTGCCCAGGCGTGGCCGAAGGCGTTGTGGATTTCATCGGCCATACCGATTGCGTGAACGGTATCGGAGGGGTGAACTTCCGGTTCACCCAGGTCGCCCCACCAGCCGGCTACGCCCTGTTCCAATAACCCGTCGTAAATATTCCAGAACCAGTCGCGGCCATCTTCGGAGAAGACATCAATCAAGCCGGTATTGCCGAAGTAGAAATCAAAACGCTTGGGCTCTCCGGCCAGGTTTTTGGCCAGGGCATTATTCGCCACGGCTTCCTGCCAGCGCTCGGAGGTGGAGAGGACAAAAGGCTCGGTCACCAGAATGGTATTGATGCCGCGTTTTTTAAGGTCTGCCATCATCTTTTCTGGTTCGGGAAAGGCTTCCTTGTCCCAGGCCAGGTTGCCCATATGGCCTTTGATATCCGGGCCAAACCAGTAGAGATCCAACACCAGGGCGTCCAGGGGGAAATCTTCTTCGGCAAACTTATCCACGGTTGCGCGGACTTCGGCTTCGCTGTGATAGCCAAAGCGGGAGGCGAAGTTACCCAGGGCCCAACGGGGTGGCAGGGGCTGTTTGCCGGTGGTGGATACATAATTTTCCAGCAACTGTGGATAAGTCTCACCGGCTACCACGATGTAAGCGGTGCGCCCGGCTACGGCTTCAAATTGCAGGATATCTTCTTCGTTTGCGCCCAGATCCAGGGTGCCGGTGGCAGAGTTGTCGAACAGCAGAATGTATTTGTTGCTGGACAGTACTGCAGGCAGGGAAAAATACATCTGGTTGGATTCGGTGGTGTACCCGTAATGGGCACGGTTATACAGGGGCAGGCGTTGACCGCGACGGTCCATCCCCATAACCCGCTCTCCACCGCCCAGTAGTTTTTCCTCTGGCGACAGTGCAAAGCGGAATCCGCGCATTGTCTCGGTGGCAAAGAAGCCGCTTTCTTCACTTAGGATTGGCTCTTTACCGCGAAAGTACTCAATTCGGAAGGGAGACTTGTGGATAATTGCTGTAAGGGAGCCAGTTTGGTAGATGAGCTTGTCCTCTCCGTCCCGCAACTGGGCCTTGAACGAACTTTCCGGCTTGTCGTCAATAGCAAAAGAAGGCAGCTGTTTGATACCTTCGCTGTGGTAGTGCAGGGAGAGTGCCGAAGGGCCGACCGGTGTAAGGGAGACCTCGCCATCATTTAATTGTATGGTAAGTGAGTCTTTGCTTTGCTGATGTGCCAGGTAACTTCTTGATTCACCGGCTACAGCGAGTACGCTCAAGCAGAGGGTGCTGGCAAGGGCAATTAGACGCAGAAGGGGCAGATTTGGGATCATCGCGCGGAACTTCAGTTGATTATTTGACTATTTGTGGCTGCAGGACCTGTGCGGGCACAGGGGACCCAAGCCTATGCTAAGGCACTATTTAGTGCTTGCATCCTCCCCCTGTGGGGAGGATGGAGACCTGAGGTTGGCGTGACAGAATGGCAAAATAAGCATAAATAGAGATGCGGTGATCCCAATGACCCAATCAGTAAACGGCGCCGCCGCGCCCCGGGCCCAACAGCCGAGCCTGCCCTTCTGGCAGGTATGGAATGTCAGCCTCGGATTCCTGGGAGTGCAGTTTGGCTTCTCCCTGCAAAATGCGAATGCCAGCCGGATCTTGTCTGATTTGGGAGCGGATTTACACTCGCTGTCACTTTTCTGGATAGTGGCTCCGCTGATGGGGCTTATTGTGCAGCCTATCGTGGGCTCTGCTTCGGACCGTACCTGGAGCCGTTTTGGGCGCCGCAATCCGTATATCCTGTTTGGTGCTATTGCCGCAGCTCTGGGTATGGCGTTTATGCCCAATGCTGGAATTGTCGTAGCTCTGGTGGCGCCAATTTTGTTCGGCGGTGTAATGCTGGCACTGATGGATGCCGCCTTCAATGTCACCATGCAGCCTTTCCGCGCACTGGTGGCAGATATGGTGCCCTCAGAGCAGCGCACCTTGGGATATTCCATCCAATCCCTACTGATTAATATCGGTGCCATTTTTGGCTCTATGCTTCCATTTATCCTCACCAATGTTATCGGCCTGGAAAATACTGCCCGTGCCGGCGAAGTGGCCCCTTCGGTGATCTGGGCTTTTTATATAGGTGCAACAGTATTATTGGGTAGTGTGCTTTGGACAGTTGTGCGTACCAAGGAATACCCACCGGAGCAGTACAATGCTTATAAAGGCCTTGATGCGGAGCAGTTGCAAAAAGAGCGGGAACAGAAAGGGACACTTTTACAACGTTTGGGTGGCTTTTTCCGTTTGATGCTGAGTATGCCCCGCACTATGCGCCAGTTGGCCCTGGTGCAATTCTTCTCATGGTTCGCCCTGTTTATTATGTGGGTATACACAACCCCAGCGATTACCCAGCATGTTTGGGGAGTGGAAGCCAAGTGGTTTGATCCCGCTTACCTTGAAACTGTAAGTGAAATTCCCACGTATATCGCCGCAGCTAAGGGTGCGGCGGGTGACTGGGTGGGTATTATCTTCGCTGCCTATTCGCTGTTTGCTGCGTTGTTTTCGATTGTGTTGGCGAGGGTGGCTCAACTGCTGGGGCGCAGACTGACTTACTCACTATCTTTAGCGCTGGGAGGGTTGGGTTATATTGGGTTCTTGCTGTTTCAGGGTGGCGAGCCGACCGAGGTGAATCTGCTGATCACCCAGGTCTCTGTGCCCAGCGGTGCACTGGGTTTGTTACTGCCAATGATTGGTGTCGGTATTGCCTGGGCGGCAATTTTGGCAATGCCCTACGCGATCTTATCCGACACCCTGCCGGCAGATAAAACCGGTGTGTATATGGGAATCTTTAATTTCACAATTGCTGCACCCCAGATAATTTCTGCTTTGGTGGCGGGGCTGATCTTGAAGTCAGTGTTCGACAACCAGGCGATTTACATTATTGTTTTGGCCGGGGTGAGTATGCTGCTCGGTGCGGTATCAGTATTTTTTGTGCGGGAAACTGTAGAATCGGAAACTGAATTACGGGCTGGTACTACAGCTTAAATTAAATCCCTTTTTCCGCTAATAAGCCCCTTATTCAGGGGCTTTTTTATTGGTGTTAGTCTATCTGAATGGATTGGCCAGAAACTCTGGGGGAGCCCCTGGATTTTGACAGTTTGGTGCCTGTCTACCTAGACTGGCTCTGTCTCACAGAAAATTACAATCTCCTATGTCCTTTTTTAATGTAATCGAACAAGCTCTAAAGATCTTTGCCGATTTTGTCTGGGGGCCACCGCTGCTTGTCTTGCTAGTTGGTGGCGGATTGGCATTACTGCTTTATTCTCGCGGCCGACCCTATCGTCATTTGGGGCACAGTATCGGGCTGTTAAGTGGTCGCTATGATGACCCAAATGATCCAGGCCAGGTAAATCATAGCCAGGCACTATCTACAGCACTTTCCGGTACTCTGGGGCTGGGCAATATTGCCGGTGTGGCCATTGCCATTACCGCCGGTGGGCCGGGGGCCATTTTTTGGATGTGGGTTACCGCTTTGGTGGGGGTGGCTACAAAATTTTATACCGCGACCCTCGCCGTGATGTTTCGTGGCAGTGATACGAATGGGGAGTTGCAGGGTGGTCCCATGTATGTCATCCGTGAAGGTCTTGGTAAACGCTGGATGCCACTGGCTGTTTTATTTGCTGTGGCCGGATTGTGCGGCATGTTGCCGGTATTTCAGTCCAACCAGACTACTCAATTATTGCGAGAGTCTTTCGCCGAACCGCTGGGCTGGGTAGCACCGGGTGGTTCTCTGTTGTTTGATTTTATTATTGGCTTATTAATCGCTATTGCCTCAGCGTACGTGATTGCCGGGCGAATCCAGCGTATTGGCAAATTTTCCGAGAGAATTGTGCCAGGGATGGTGCTGTTTTATTTCACCTTGACCCTGATTGTAATCGGAAATTTTTGGGAGCAGGTTCCAGCGGCATTTGCCCTTATTTTTAGTGATGCGTTTAGTGGCCAAGCGATTGCCGGTGGTGCTCTTGGTACAGTGATCACGATCGGCGTAAGCCGAGGGGCTTTCTCTAATGAGGCGGGTATCGGTACCGAATCATTGGCGCATGGTGCGGCAAAAACCTGCGAGCCGGTGCGCGAAGGCGTGGTTGCTATGTTGGGGCCTATTGTGGATACCCTGCTGATCTGCACCTGTACCGCCCTGGTAATATTACTTACCGGGGCTTGGCAGCAAGGTGAGGGTGTGGCTGGTGTGACTCTGACCGCACAGGCATTTTCTCAGGTGTTTGGCCAGTTGGGGCCCATTCTGTTGCTGTTTATGGTGTTTCCCTTGGCCTTTAGTACAATCGTTACCTGCTGGTACTACGGTATGAAGTGCTATGTGTTTCTTTTTGGCAGTCGCTGGCAGGGGCTTTATACCGGGCTCTATATGGTGCTGATTGTGTTGGGGGCGGTGGCGTCCTTGAGTGCAGTTAACAGTATTATTATTGGCATGTACGCTGTGATGGCCGTACCTACCATGGTATCTACACTGTTGCTGGCGCGACATGTTAATCGAGCTGCTCATGATTATTTCACCCGCATGGAAGTTTCAAGGCGGAAGGGGGCAAAAGTTTCCCAATAAAAGAAAAAGGCGAACTGTTAAGTCCGCCTTTTTATAGCGCTCCAATTTTGCCTAAGGTACGACGGATACCTTTGTTCCAACTCTAGCGTGGCGATAGAAAATCTTCGCCATATGCCAGGGGATACGGATGCATCCATGGGAGGCCGGGTAACCGGGTACATAACCGGCGTGCATGGTGACCGGGCCGTTAATCCGCATCATGTAATCCATTGATGCGCCGCGGAAGCGAGACCCGGCGGGTTTGCGATGGCGGCGTACATCCACATTGCTGCGCAGTACTTGGCCACGGGCACTGATATAGTGACCGTATAAGTTTGAGCGATGACTATATTTCTTCTCAGAAATACGGAAGTTGCCTGTGGGAGTGCGATGGCCGGGTTTGCCGGTAGAGACAGGAGACATACCGGCAAGGCGCCCACCTTTATAGAAGTAGGCTATCTGGTCACTAAGGTCGATCACAATGCGTGGCGTACCCTGCACATGGGCTTTGAACCACATATGCTGGCCATATCGTGGTTGTGCCCTTTGGTATCGGCCATATCGTGGTTGTGCCCTTTGGTATCGGCCGTATCTTGAATATCCCCTTTGATTCCTGCTGTATCTCGAGTGTCCCCTGTAATCCCTTCTGTATCTGTAATCCCTGCTGTACCTGGAATGCCCGCCATAGTGCCCTCCATGTCCCTGGTGAGAGACATATCTCGAGCCTTGGCGGGCGTGGGGATTGGAGTAATCTACGGCATAGGCCAGGGGAGCTAATATTGCCGATCCTACAACCACCAGTGCGGCGGCGAATGAAGAGTTTTTACGTAGAGATCCCTGCACTTTTTGTAGGGGTGTTTTCCGTTGTGTATGTATAGTTCGATGATTTTGCAGCGAAGGTCGGTTATGCATTACACACCTCTCAATTGCCCGTGGGCTGTGCAAACAACCGCAGTTGCGAACTACTGTTACTAATCCCAGGGCGAGAGACAGGCTCCCAGTTAAGCGGGATAAGACAACAGTGAGTGATTCCCCAGTGCAGATTGCCGTTATATTCGGCATTTACTGCGGGATGGGTTAGCAGTGGTATTTGCCACTACAGGTCAAGAGGATGTTAAGGTCGCCATCTTGGGCCAATCACACCAAAATGGAATAAGGGACTTCTTTGTTAGTGCCAAGCTTGTTGGTCAGCGTTTGAACTAATAAAGCTGATACCATTTCGGACTACTCGGTGCCCCTATTTTGTCTACCGATTATCCTTTGACAGAAAAGATTGAGCGAAAGGGGTTTTATGAAAACTTAAGTTCATGGAATAGAAAAATATTCTCCGGATAACTGGTAGAGATGGAGACGTGATGTAGTAAAAAGGGGGGAGTAGAATAATTATGAAAAAGTATCTAAATAAGAGCAAGAATATACTGGATGATTTATCTTCGTGAATTCCTGAGGGCTTTACTTCCGGTGTTAAGGTTGTTCAGGGGTTGATTGAATAGCTGCCTGTTTTTGCCTCTTCCGAGAGGAATAATAAAACTGCTCAGATCTTTGATGAAAAACACTACTTTGTAATTCCTTTTGAACTTTCAGAGGTAGGTTTTACCTTGCATACTATGCGGTGTCTGCCCAAAGAAACCCCAGAGGTTAATGACCTGCCTAAGCGGCGTATTTTCACTTCTCCAATGAATATTATGAAGGCAGCCTGCGTAAATTCATGGTGGAGTCTGCCGTGGAATTTTCACTTGAGCATAAAGAAAAGCACAGAAATCCTTAAGCCAAGCTTGCCGATGATATTGACGCTTTAGATAGAAAAATGACTTTGGGAATGTTGCTCATTGGTGGTGTGGCGGCGGTTTTCAATCCTATTGTTGGTGCTGGATTGGCAGCGAAAGTACTGGTTCCCGGTGTAGGTGGGATAGTCAACAAATTTGGATTGCGTCCAGTCGGTGAGAAAATTGATGAAGCTCAATCTAAGAGAGCCATAGCAAAAGCAGAGAAAGACGTTGCCCTAAAGTTTTCTGAGGCTAGTACTCTCAAGGTTGTCAATCCAATTTTACAGGAATTGGAATTGGCTTTAAGAACTACGCAAGAACAACATGATCCGTTGAATGACCCTAATCTGGCTAGTGGATCAATTCCAGAATTGGATGGCAAGCACTGGAGAGGATTAACTGAGAAAGCAATTTTTCATTAATATAAAGATATTTATTCTAATAAAAGCTGGCGTAAAAAGCACACCTGGGCCCAGAAGATTTATGCTGGCTTAAAGTTTTGTTTGCCGATATTAAAAACTGATTTACGTATGTTATTTGTTTTTTGGGGATGGTATTAAACTTTTTCCTGTTTTTATGAAAATGTTCGAATAGATATTGTTATGAATGTGGTATTTGCTTATGGAAGAGTAAAAAATTAATCTTATGTAAACCAAATCCCTTGGGTTCCGTTGAATAGTTGGGTTTCCATAAATAAACGGAGCAGAACATGTATAAGAAGAATGTATTACTGAAATTTTTTTTATTATTTTATATATTCCTTAGCGGGTTTTCCAGGGCAGAGGTGAGTCAGGCGGATGAAACAACTCTGGGGGCAGTGGAGTTAATACTGAGCCCTCATCCTGATAATAGTCTGATGGTTAATGCCAGTGTAGTCACAGCGTCTAATGCGAGAGTGGCCATCAGATTCAACTCTGCTGATACAGAAAGAAGGCGTACGGCTTATACTGATTTCGGGACTGATCATAACCGAGTAGTGCTCGGTTTGCGATCTGATACGACTTATCAATTTACAGCAGTAGCTGTATTTGAGTCTGGTGAAAATATATTGAGTGAGGCTGTGGAGTTTAAGACGGGCCCTCAACCCACTGGAGTACCTGAGGTAAATCTTCTTGCAAAAAATGAGCAGGGTGAAGGGGGGCTTACCATTTTCGCGCCATCAGGCAATACTGGTAGTACTTTCTGGGGATTTGATGAAGAGGGCGAGCTTGTCTGGTACTTACATGGTGATTTGCCTGCAACAGGTACCAAGATAGCGAGAAATCTGCATGATGGACGCCTACTGTTGTTATTGAGTGGTGAGGCGCGCACTATTTCATTTACAGGGGAAACCCTATCCTCTATTGAGCTGCCCCCTTACCATCATGATGCTCTATTACTAGAAAATGGTCACATACTGCTATTGAGCAATGAAACCGAAACAATCAATGGAACTTTATTACAGGGAGACGCAATTATAGAGCTCGATACCCAGGGTAACATTGTATGGGAGTGGTCTGCTTTTGATCACCTGGATACAGGCCGTTTCCCAGGCGATCTGGCCGCAAGAGTGTTATCCAATGGGGCTCTGGATTGGACTCACTCTAATGCACTGCATTATATCGCTGAAGATGATTCTATTCTTCTCTCCAGCCGTTCCCAAAGTTGGGTGGTCAGTATCGACCATAAGAGTGGTGAAATTAACTGGATTATGGGGAGGGACTCAGTAGTTTCTAAAGAGCTATCAGAAAAGTTGTTCGCCCTTGATAATGGAAGCTGGATGGCTTCCCAGCATGCTGCAATGAAGACTGGCGATGGAGAAATATTAGTCTATGACAATAGAAATGAGTCTGAATTAAGTGGAGATATTTACAACAGCCGCGCAGTTAAATTTCGATTAGATACGGAAACTATGTCTGCGGAGCAAACCTGGGAATTTGTTGCGCCTAAATATACTGCATCTCTTGGAGATGTCGATGAGCTTATAGGTGGAAATATCTTAATATGTGCTGGGGGCCCAGGAAGTGCAAGTACAGGTGGTGATCGCAATGCGCACTTGATAGAAGTGACATCAGGAGATATACCTGAGACTGCTTGGGAGGTGGAGGTTGTTGATACCACAATTTACCGAGCAGAGCGTGTTAGTTGGGCTGAACTTTTAGGTAGAAGTTCTGGAAACAACTAGTTTGATAGCCGCTCCATTATTACCCTTTTCCAATTGATAAAGGCCTACCTTTAAAAGCCCAGCAAGTCCATAGTTAATCAGATGCTGTGGACTTGCTTTTACCTATTGAGTGAAAACTCCATAGTCAGTTAACTTAATTTATATTTTATAATTCAGTGTATTTTTCAATTCTTGCTTCTTCTGCTAAAAGTGGGGCTAGCTGGGATAGTATATTTTTCAAATGGTCTGTGTTCCAATGCTGCTGCTCAGCTTCCGCAGACTCCCACAGTTCAAGAGTCGTAAATATATTACTCTGATCCGTGGCGGGCAGTATTTTATAATATAGGCAGCCGGATTCATTTTCAGATTCCTTTGCCAGTTCTGTTAGCAGTTTTAATACCGGGGATGCTTTATCCGGCTGGGCTGTGACTCGCGCCATAACGTATAAATTAGCCATTGCTTCTACTCCAAAGGTTTAAATTGTGCTTAAAAGGTCACGAAGTGCGTTTAACTACTAGCAAAACACCAATAACCATCATGGCCAGTCCAATTAGGCGCTTTGTGTCCAGGCTGGATTGCTGCGCCCCAAGTAATCCGAAGTGATCGATAACACTAATAGCGAGCAGCTGTCCAAGAAGAACGAAAGATACTGCATTGCCCACTCCATATCTTGGGGATACCCAAGTGACACTCAATATATAAAATGCGACTAAAATCCCGCCGAGGTAGAAATACCAGGAAATGCCTTTGTGAAAAATCTCGCCTGGGATCCCTTCCGTTTTAAAGAGGTAAACTGAGGAGATTACCAATCCAACAAAAAACAGTAGTGTCGTTGCCAGGGCTGAGCTACCGAGCTTAACACCGAGACCACTGTTCAGTGTTGCCATTACCGGTATACCGACACCTGCCAGGAGCATTAAGGACGGATAAAAAATTGCATTTTGCACTTTTGGAACCTCTACTCAAGGTTGTGGGCCGGTACTTGGACCGGCCCGCAGCCCTATTAGCTGGCAAGTTGCTTGGCAATGGCCAAGCCTACGCCGTGTGCGCTAGCTGGGTTTTGGCCGCTGATTACACGTCCGTCCTCAATAACAAACTCCTGCCAGGGCTGGACTTTGTTAAACCGGGCCGAAGTTCTAACGAGAGACTCTTCTAGCAGGAAGGGAATATCGTTAATAGTACCGAAGTCAATCTCTTCTTCGCGGGTAAAAGCCGTTACCGATTTGCTGGCCAAAAGCTTTTCCCCGTTGCTTAGGGTGATGGGCAGGAAGCCAGCTGGACCATGGCAGACTGCCGCCAGGATGCCGCCCTTTTCATAGTGCTCAGCACTCAGTTTGGCGAATTCTTCATTAGTTGCCAGATCGGAGAGCAAGCCGAATCCCCCTGGATAAAATACTGCATCGTAGTCGTCAATATTCAGCTGATCTACGGGGATGGTATTGTTGATACGGTTCTGGAAATCCTCATCGTCCAGCATCTTCTGGTTTACCTCATCGCCCTCAATATCCGTACCGTAAATAGGAGCCTTGCCGCCTTTGATTGAGGCAATATCGTAGTCGATGCCATTCTCCTTAAATACATGAACGGCATGGGTCAGTTCGGGTGAGTAGGTGCCGTTGGCTTGATCGGTTTCACCCAGGGTGGCGTGATTGGTAACCGGGATAAGTACTTTCTTCATGTCTGTTTCCTCTATTGGTAAGCATTCAGTGGGGAGGGATTGTAGATTGTCCTTAATCTGCTGATAATATATCTATTCGGTTAAATACCTTTGCTATATAGCAATAATAGAAGTTTGAAATATGGAAAATTTTGACGGCCTGGTCGAGTTTGTAGCTGTGGCGGAAAGCCAGGGTTTCTCTGCGGCAGCGAAGCAGTTGGGGTGTAGCACCAGCCATGTCAGTCGGCAGGTCTCACGTTTGGAAGAACGTTTGGGCTGCGCCCTTCTGGCCCGCACCACACGCCTGGTCAGCCTTACCCAGGCTGGAGCAGTCTATTACCAGCGCTGTAAGGAACTGGTGACTGGATTGCAACAGGCGAATGAACAGGTAAGCCAGCAGCAGTTCCAGCTCAGTGGAACCCTCAGGGTGAGCTGTGCTGGCCTCTTTGCCGAGCAATATGTCGCCCCGGCCCTGATGGAATTTGGTGTAGAGCATCCAGAATTAAATATTGATATGGATTTCAATAGTCGGATGGTTAATTTTGTTGAAGATGGTATCGACTTTGCCATTCGCTATGGTCGCCTGGAAGATTCCGGTTTGGTAGCTCGAAAGCTTGCAGACCGGCAGATGATGGCAGTTGCCAGCAAAGAATATTTAAGACAAAACGGCATTCCCGAGCGCCCTGGTCAACTGAAAGTACATAGCTGTATTGTGACAAATAATGATCAATGGATGTTTGAAGTAAATGGAGGACAAGAGGTTGTGAAGGTTAAGGGGCGCTGGAGAAGTAATAATGCCCATACCGTTGTAGAAGCCTGTAAACAGGGGTTAGGTATTGCCTATATGCCTAAGGGCAGTTTTAGTGAAGTTGTTGAGGAAGGTTTGTTAAAGCCAATTCTTAAACCTTTCTGGAGCAGGGGAGCCAGTAGCTGGATTGTCTACCAGAATCGTCGCTTCTTGCCACTACGCGCAAGAATGGCGATTGACTACTTGGTGGAGTATTTCTCTGGTTGGAAAGAATAATTTTGAACAAGTAGCTACCTTATGTATCCTCGACTAATCAATAATGAGTTGGCCTGGATGAAAAATATATTCGCTCACTTACCTGCAGATACATCTGTGGAGCACTTTACAGACATTGTGAAATCAGGGGATATGCGTATTGAGAGAATCGTATCTTATGGGCAATCCTCCCCTGAACAGGGTTGGTATAATCAGGAGCAGAACGAGTGGGTAATCGTTTTATCCGGATATGGATTGATTGAATTTAATTGCGGAGAGAAGGTGCGCTTGGAGGCTGGTGATTTTGTCGAGATTACAGCGGGGAGAAAGCATCGGGTATTGGAGACCTCTTCAGAAGAAGCTACAGTTTGGCTTGCTGTTTTTTATACATAGATGTCGCCATTTCTAATGAAGCATTCAAGGATAATCCTATTTTAGGTTTACCTGCAAATTATATTGGTACCTATTGCACTTCCGAAATTGGCCTGCCGAAGGCTTGTTTGGAAACTATGCTTATTGGCCTAATTATCAGTTAGGGAAAAATTGGCGTGAATTTTCAAATTAAAGGTCTTGATCCAGCGAATTTACATCACTTATATAACTGCTCAGAACCTCATCTAAAATTTAAAAATATGGATTGGAAATTCGCAGATGCCAGCCTTGGTTATCCCTGAGGATCTCACTGCTAGATGCTGAGGTTGGTGAACGAATACTTTGTATACCATTCGTACATTTCAATTAACGAAGCTTTTACTGTGCCTCAGGTCCGGTTTTTATTGGGGAGGGTGCAAAACCGACAAAATTGAATGTTAATGAAATTCCAGAAATGTTGAAGCACCGACTGCTCTCTTTAAGGGCATACTGTTGTAATGATTTAATGGTGGCGGCAGAGGTATGCCAGGGGGTTGATTTGGAAGCTGGGCTAAAAAAATGTTCAGTAGTGCAAAGGTTGATTATGTTCATATTCACAATGCGGCTCCTGGTTGCTTTATTTGCGCTGTATACCGTATATGATCTTGTGGTATTTACCTTTTGTGACAAAGCTAATTCTTGCTCTGGATGACTGATAATCAGTCTAACAGCTGAACAACTTCTACTTTGCTTTAAATTACCTTTCTTCTTGCATAAACCATTTAGGTGGAACCCAGGTATCTTCAATATATTTATTGCCCCATCGGGCAATTTCCTGGAGGATCGGCAAAATATCTCGGCCTTTCTCTGTTAGCAGATATTTGTAACGCTTGGGTTTTTCCTGGTACAAGGATTTTTCAATAATTTTTTCCGACTCCAGCATTCTAAGCCTTTCGGCCAGCCGGTTTGTTGGAATCTTCTCTGGTGAATTAGCGAGTTCGGTATAAGTCTCTTTTCCACAAATCAAGTCCCTGAGTATTACCAAGGTCCATTTGTCACCAAATACATCCAGTCCACTCACTATCGGACATCCGGAGCGCAAAAAGTTCTTATCAGGGGTCACGGTTGTTCCATTCGATTCAATGCGATAAATAGTAATACAGTAACTTGCAAAAATGAAGTTATGCTTATAGGATTTAATAACTTCAAAATCGTAAGTTACTATGGAGGAAAAAATGTCAAATTTATCAGGGGAGTGCCTATGTGGTGCTGTAAGTTATACGTGTGATAGTGATGCTGTAATGGCGGGGCATTGCCAGTGTACGGACTGCCAGAAAATTAGTGGTGCAGGACACATATCGAATATTGCAGTTCCAAAAGATAGTCTTAATATTTCTGGCAAGCTCACATACCATGAAAAGTATGCGGAAAGTGGCAACCTGATAACAAGAGGGTTCTGTCCTCATTGCGGCTCCCATATATCTGCGGAAAATAGTGGAATGCCCCAGTTTGAATTTTTGCGGGCAGGAACTTTGCACGACTTGGAAAAGTTCAGACCATCCATGGTCGTGTACTCGGGCAGTGGTGCTTCCTGGGATTATATGGACCCAGGCCTCTCTAAATTTGAAAAGATGCCTGAGCTCTAAGTTGATTGGAGCTGAAAAGGCCATCACTGAATGAGGGATATCCCAATGAGAATAATGACGTGTACACAATTAGGAGATGCTTGTGACCTGGAGTTTCGCGCCAGCACCTTTGAAGAGATGGCGGAAATGAGTAAAAGGCATGGTGTCGAGATGTATCAAAAACAGGATCCCCTTCACTTACAAGTCATGCAAAAAAGCAGAATCTGATGGAAAGTCCTGAAGTGATGCAGGAGTGGTATGAGGCCAAGAAAAGGGAATTTAATGCTCAGCAGGAATGCTGAGGTAGTTAACCATGCAGCAGTCTGTGACATATAATCGGACTGGATATATCAGTCCGGTTGCAGAAAAATTGTTTGGGTAGTAGTACTATCTAATAGTTTTTTCGATAGTTAATTTTATACTGATTGCTGTATGATTTTGGGTGGAAATCTAGTGATTAATGTCGCCTTACTCAATAATAAAATTTATTTTTACCATTATGAAAATAATAGCTAAATAGCTAAATAGCTAAATAGCTAAATAGCTAAATAGCTAAATAGCTAAATAGCTAAATAGCTAAATAGCTAAATAGCTAAATAGCTAAATAGCTTATCTTCTTTTGTACTTCACTGGTGTCAGCTGTTGTTGGGACCTTAGGATTTTAAAAAACCACCTTTGGTTATTGGAGATTCTATAGGTTTTCCATCCAAAATATCGGATGAAAAGCGTAGCCTGAATGTTTACCTAGCGGAGAGTGATCAAAGAGAACCAAAAAGGGACTATCCAGTAATATATCTTTTGGATGGGTCTACAAATGAAGATTTTATTCATATTGCAGCCTTGTTACAGTTTGGTTCCTTTTTCTGGATTGATATGGTTCCTGAGTCGATTCTTGTTGGAGTTGTGAATGTAGGCAGAAAGCGGGATTTTACCTTCCCCTCTGCGGAATCCCGGGATCGTAAGGAATTCCCATCTTCAGGGGGGCAGATCAGTTTATAGAGTTTTTGATAAGGAAGTGCGGCCACTGGTTGAAAGTCACTATCGGGTGAGAGGAGATTCTACCTTGATAGGTCAGTCATTAGAAGGACTTCTAGCTACCGAAATTCTATTTAGGCGTGCAGAACACTTCGACAATTATATTATCATCAGTCCAAGTCTTTGGTGGAGTGGAGGATCATTATTGGCTGATCTTCCAAAAGATTGCTGTGCTGATGAATTAGTTTATGTCGGCGTAGGGAAAGAGGGTGAGGTTATGGAGAGATTGACAAGGTCGCTATTCACTAAGTTAGATAGTGAGAAAAATAAAGCCAGGGTGCACTTTGGTTATTTTGAGCAGCTGGATCACGGTGATGCTTTACATCTGGCTGTCTATGATGCTTTTGAGAAATTATTTTCCACAAAGAACGTGCAAGGTAATTAGCCTGTGTGGCTGAGATTCACTGCTTTTTGTTTTTAGAGGCATTTACCAGCCCCTCCTCTATATCTATCTTATCCAGGCTGTGATATTTTTTCTTGATTTTGTCTATGTCGACAGTGGGGGCAGGGAATTTCATCTTCAGAGCATCCATAGCATCTGCAACGATAGAAGCTACTGCTAGGTTACGAAACCATTTGTGATTTGCTGGGATGATAAACCACGGAGCATAAGCCGTACTGCATTTACTTAATGCATCCTCAAAGGCATTGGTATAGGCATCCCAGTAGCTTGCCTCTGTGTAGTCATTTTCACTGATTTTCCAATGCCTTGTGGGATCATCAATACGTTGCTTGAAACGCTTTAACTGTTCATCTGCATCAATATGCAAGAAGAACTTCAGGATCAGGGTGCCATGGTCGGCCAGTAGTTTTTCAAAATTATTGATATGCTCATAGCGCTTAGACCATATCGATTTGGGTACCATATTGTGAACCCGTTGAATCAGGACATCTTCATAGTGTGAACGGTTAAAAATAGCCACATGGCCCTGAGCCGGTGTTACCTTATGGCATCGCCAGAGGAAATCATGAGCAGCTTCTTCTTTAGATGGTTGTTTGAAACTGGTTACGTTACAACCCTGGGGATTCATAGCACCTAATACATGATTGATAGTGCCATCCTTGCCCGCAGCATCCCGGCCCTGCAAGCAGATCAATAATGAGTGCTTATGTTCTGCGTACATCAGGTACTGCTGGGCTCGAATTCTCCTATCGAGCTTTTCTATTATTGGATTGGCTTCTTCGCGACTGTTGTAACAGTCTTTGAATCCTGGATCTATTTTATCCAGTTTGACTTTACTGCCAGGTTTAACCTGAAAGGTTTTAAAACAATCCATGGCTATTCCCATTCAGTGAATTGAGAAAAAGTTAAACTCTTTTCAAATGTCCTGCAGGCGGCGGTAGAGTAATTTTTTGACCAAGTCCAGGGCGAACATCCAGATGATCATATATAGCCATACCAAGCCAATAATACTCCAAGGGATGGCGGGAACCAGCCAGCCGAATCCGCACATTAGCACCGTCAGGATTTGAGTGCCGACAATCGCACAAAACAGTTTCATTGCTGGGAATGGTTTACTAAAGAAAGCTTTACGTGAGCGCACTACAAACAGCAGCAGATGACCACCAGCGACAATTTGCAAGAAAATAATTGTCTGGATTTGTTCCTTACTAAGTGATATCCAGGATTGCCACTGGCTATTCTGTAGCCATTCCATGCCAATTAAAAGGAGGCCCATTGTTTGTGCAATAGAAAAAATTCCAATAATCGTTGACCCAAGCAGCAGATCACGCATTTCCCAGTGTACCGGCTCTTTGGGCAGTAAGGTATTGTCGTAGGCGATGGTCATTATGGGAATATCATCCAGTAATGCGACAAGTACAATCATTACGGGGGTAAGGGGAGAGAATCCAAAAAGAATGGTGGCGAATACCACAACAACCATGATGTCCAATGTCATGGAAACCCGAAAAAGCACATAATTAATAATACGTTCGAATATTTTTCGTGCTTCGTCGATAGCATCGACAACGGTCGATAATCCTGGGGCGGTAAGAATAATAGCAGCCGCAGCGCGAGCGGCATCGGTGGCGCCGCTGACGGCAATACCACAGTCGGCCTGTTTAAGGGCAGGAGCGTCGTTTACACCGTCACCAGTCATAGCTACCTGATGCCCGCGCCCTTGCAATGCTTTTACAATGGCATACTTATGTTCTGGAAATACCCTGCCAAATCCGTCAGCTCGCTCTACACAGTCAACCACTTTCTTTGGCAGGTGGTCCATATTTTCCGATTGATCAAATACATCCCCTGCTGCAAATATATTCTGGCCGATACCTACCTGGGAGGCGATTTCCTTACCGATCGCGACATCGTCTCCAGTAATCATTTTTACCTGTAGCCCATGTTCCCGCGCCCTGCTGATAGTTTGTTTAGAGTCATCCCGAGGTGGATCTTCGAGGGAAAGAATTCCGAGAAAAGACCAGTTATTTCCATTATTACAGCGTGCCACTCCCAGTGAACGAAGGCCGTGAGAAGCTAATTCCTCTACACAGGATTTTGCTTTCTCTGCTTTATCACCGTTGAGATTGCACAGTGCCATCACCGCCTGGGGGGCACCCTTGCAAAAAGAAAGTAAGTGTCCTTTATCGTCTGTGACCTGCGCCTGAGCACGCTTAGTAACGGGGTCGAAAGGAGTGAATTCTTTTAGTCGAAAGTTATTTAATTGATTTTTATTTTTAAGGCCGGCAAAAATTGCCTGATCGATGGGGTCACTGGAAGCGGATTCTGAAGCTAGAGCTGCGGCGAGAATAAGTTCATCGCTGCTTTGAGCATCAAATAATTTTGGATCATGTAAGCTCAACTGGTTTTTCGTTAGAGTGCCGGTTTTATCGGAGCAAAGGATATCTACACCGGCGAGTTCTTCAATAGATTCGAGTTTGGAAACAATAGCTTTTTTGCGCGATAGTGCCAACGCACCCAGGGCATTGGTAACAGTAATCACTGAGGGCATAGCTACCGGAATGGAGGCGATTAGCAGCACCAATACTGTGCGCAAAATGTTGATAATGTCGGACCAGTGCCAGTTGGGCGCTATTACTATATCCCGATACAGCTGGGTCCCAACCAGTAACATCGCCAATATCAGGCAGAGCACAATCAGGAAGTCGCCAATATGAGTGACGGCTTTTTGTGAGTGCGAGGCCTCCTGGCCTGCACCTGCGACCAATTTTGCGGTGCGTCCAAAGAAAGTATTGCGGCCGGTGCCAATAGCAACAGCGCTCATTTCTCCACGTTTTGCAATACTGCTTGAGTAGCCAATATCTCCCACTTTTTTGCTGACCGGCAGGGACTCGCCGGTGAGAGCGGCTTGATCGATGCTAATAGATTTGCCGTCGATAAAGCGCACATCAGCTGGTACCACTTGACCAAGCTTTATACGCAAAATATCACCTGGCACCACGTTGGCCGCTGCAATAGTCTGGAATTTGCCGTCCCGTAGTACTTCGGCCTGTGGAGCCATACTGGCTTTCAAGGCGGCGAGGGCATTGGAGGCTTTATGCTCTTGCCAGAATCCGGCAATGGCATTGTAGAGAAGCAGTGCCATGATGATAGCGAAGTCCGGCCAGTGCCCAATAAGTGCGGAAAGTAAAGCGGCGGCTTCGATCATCCAGGGAATGGGGCCCCAAAAAAAACGGAAGAACCTGGCGAGTGCGCTCTGTTCTTTCTCTTGAATCGTATTGGGGCCGTACTGCTTAAGCCGAGCTGTAGCTTCACTCCGGGTTAGGCCCTTAGGTGTAGTTTTGAGTGCAGAATAGACGTCGCCAAGCTCTGCCTTTTGCAGATCTACCTGGCTGGCCACTACCGACGAGGTATTCGCAGTTTGAATTCCTGGCCCAGATTCAGGCACGGGCATATTCCATTTGGTCGCAGGCGTTGAGCATAAATTCCGGGTAATTTTACAGGGCAGTTAATTTGTACTTTTGCAAATATCTAATTTAGCAGCAGGGTCGAAGCCAAATGTTGTAAGAGCTGCCTGCGAGGATTTTCAATGGGGAATAAAAAGGCCGGCACGGGGCCGGCGAGGAAGCAGACGTCGAAAGGATAAGCTGACGTTGCAGAGACACAGAAAAGCAACACAAAATACCTGAGAGAGGTGCTGTTATTTTCCTGAAAATAGCGATCAGCAGCAGTAACTGCCGGTCAAAAAACCTCCTGGGTTAGCGGGTTACGAATCGGGTTTTTTCCGATGCAGTACACAGGCTCCAGCAGGATCCAGGGTTAAGGTGCTGTTGTTACACTGGTTTTTAAACAGGCTTGGGGTAATGTCTTGGGCACCAGTAAACTCTTCAGGCAGGGTATATTGCTCGCTGTGTTTACCTAGATTCAGGGCAACAAGGAGTTCCTCTCCTGCGGCACGGCGAATAAATACCAATAATTCGTTATCGGTGTTGATCACTGCCTGTTGTGCTGTCGCTAAGCTTGGCGGCAATGTGTGGTGCCATTCAATCAGGGCGCGAAACTGGTTCAGCATGGAGTGCTGGCTATCTTCCTGGATGCTGACGGCGCGTCGCTGGTGATCTTCTGAAACAGGTAGCCAGGGTTTACTGGCGGAAAAGCCGGCGCTTTCGCCGCCCCCCTGCAACCAGGGCATAGGCGTGCGGCAACCGTCGCGACCTTTAAATTCAGGCCATAGGTTAATGCCATAAGGGTCGACCAAATCCTCAAAAGCGATATCCGCTTCCGGCAGGCCCAGTTCTTCCCCCTGGTATATACAAACACTGCCGCGCAGGGTCAGCTGCATAAGCAGGAATAGCGGGGCGCGCGCATGGGTTAATTCATCGCTGAAGCCTTTGTTCCAGCGGCTAATCGAGCGGGGTACATCGTGGTTACTGATGGACCAACAGGGCCAACCCCTCTCAATTACCTCGCGGTTTTTCTCCAGTGTTTCCCGCAGGAATTCAGCGCTGCAATCCTCGGTCAACAGATCGAAGGAGTAGGCCATGTTCAGTCGGTTTTCTGTGGTGTATTCGGCCATGATCTTGTGGGTGTTGTCATCGCCCACCTCGCCCACGGTAACCGTGCCCGGATACTGATCCATCAGCTTGCGCACGCGTTGTAAAAAGACGAGGTTTTCAGGTTGGGACTTATCGTGTTGATGCCATTGATAATCGTAGTGATTCACCGGCGGCAACCCTTTTTCGTCAATCCTGAGTGGGCGCGCTGGATTATCAGCCAGGGCCTGCTGGTGGAAAATGAAGTTCACTGCATCCAGGCGGAAACCATCCACTCCTCGGTCCAGCCAGAACTTCATGTCGGCTAGCAGCTGCTCCTGCACTTCTGGGTTGTGCACATTGAGGTCCGGCTGTTCCCTGAGAAAGTTAGCCAGATAAAATTGGCGGCGGCGGGTACACCAGCGCCATGAGCCACCACCAAATACGGATACCCAGTTATTTGGCGGGGTGCCGTCGTCCCTGGGATCTTGCCATACATACCAGTCTGACTTGGGGTTATCATGGCTGGAGCGACTCTCTTTGAACCAGGGGTGCTGGTCTGAGGTATGGCTGAGGATCTGGTCGATAATAATTTTCAGGCCGCGCTCATGGGCTGCTTCGATCAGTTGGTCGAAGTCCTCGAGTTTGCCAAAAATCGGGTCTACATCGCGATAATCCGCCACGTCATAACCAAAATCCACCATCGGGGATTTAAAGAAGGGGGAGATCCAGATGGCATCTACGCCTAGAGATTTCACATAATCCAGTTTTTGCGTAATACCGGGAAGATCGCCGATACCATCGCCATTGGCATCGCAGAAGCTGCGGGGGTAAATCTGGTAGATAACACTATTGCGCCACCATTCTGTGCTGTTGCCGCTCATGGATTACTGCCTTGTTTCATTATTTGAAGGGTGGGACAGGCCCACTCTGGAAGGATGCGCCGAGTATGGGGTAGCGTGCAGTGGTCTACCTCCTCCCCACCCAGGGGGGAGAGGCTGAGAGTTGTGGTGCGCTGGGGGAGAGTAGTTGGAGGACACACTAATATCTGACTCACCCTGGGTGTGTCGTCAAATTATAGTGAGCTGCGGTGAGAATGCGTCAGTACATCCTTGTGCTGTGAGTGGTCTCAGGGACGATCCTGCACTGAACGCAGCATTTGCTCGGCCAGGGCGATGGCCTCTTGGCGGTCTTTGACATCCAGTTTTTGATAGAGGCTGCGGATATGGGTCTTGATAGTACTGGGTGCCACCTTGAAGTGACGCGCAATGCGCTCGTTCGATAGCCCCGAGTGAATGGCATTGAGTACCTGCCACTCCCTGGGAGTCAGTGGCGAATGGCGCAGAAAATCGGGTACCGCATCGCTGGCGAGAATCTCCCGGATGATGGTGTCATCCAGCTCAATTCGAATGCCACCATCCAGTTCAGGCTGTTGCTGGGTCACGCGAATCAATTCCTGCGCCTTGGTGGCTTCTGCCTCCTCCAGCCCCTGCTCCAGGGCGGCCTTCAGAATGACGATCAGTGGTTTACCGATCTGCAGGAAGCTGGCGCGGAAGTCTCGCCCGGCGGCCAACTGCAGCGCCACGGAAATGGCTTCCACTGCTTCACCGTGCCGCTCGCGCAGCCAAAGCAGGTGGGACTCCAATACCCGATTGCGTAGACGGTCCGTCACCAGGCCGCACTCCTTGGCGACCTGCTGCAAGCGGCTCAGCAAGCGATTGGCGTCAGACCAGCGATGTAGCTCAATCAATGCGCGTACATGGTTGCGTCCGTGACATTGCTCAAAGTGATTGCTGGGCCTATCGGCTACCGGTTCAGTCTGTTCCAGCCAGGTGGTAATAGCCTGTTGATTGCCCAGGGCGCGCCAGGTGCGGATACGGGTGGCGTCGGCATTGGCAACCCAGTCGCGATGATAGCGTTCGCCTGAGAGCAGGCGCTCAATACGGTCGAGCCATTCCTGGGACTCCTCTTTCTCGCCGCGCGCCTGAGCAATTTTCAGCAATAGGGTGTATTCAGGCAAAAGCCAGTGCTCTCCCACTTTGCGGTTGATTTGCATTCCCCGGCGGGCGGAGCGCTCGGCGCCTTCCAGGTCTCCACACTCCCACTGCAATTGGCCGCGCAGGCGACAGACAAACTCGGAAATTGGTAGGGTGGAAAGGTGGTGTTTCTGCACCAGGTTGTACACCTTTTCCTGCAGGGTGGCGGATTTTTTCAAAAGACCCTGGGCGAAAGCGATCTCGGTCTGCTGGCAGATGGCCCACGCGGCACTGGGAATATCTTTCTCGGCAATAGCCAGGGCTTCCACTTCCTGCATATGTGCAAGGGCTTGTTCCAATGCGCCCAGGCAGAAGCTGGTTTCGCCGGTCACCAGTAATGCGGAAATTCGCTCCCCCAGCTGTTCACGGTGCAACAGCCCCAGGGCTTCCTCAGCGTATTCCTTGGCTTGTAGGGTTTGGCCGCGGGCGATAGCGACCTGGGCGCGCATAGTGGCAAAGGCACCCTCATACTGGTGCCATTGCTGCGGATCCTGGCGTTGCAGCCAGCTCTCAGTGGCGGCGAGGTTCTTCTCACACTGGTCGTACTCAAAGTTTTCCCGCGCCATCTTGGCTGAAAGCAGGGTAAATCGCGCATTGAGTTGTAGCTCTTCAGCGCCCAGCCATTCAAGGCAATCGCGCAACAGGCGGGACTGGCCCCCGCGCAGTAACCGCTCTCCCTGCTCGTTCAGCAGCTGGCGCAGGCGTTCGCGGTCACCACCGGCGAGGGCGTGACGCAGGGCTTCAACCGGCTGGCCCAGCTCTTGCCAGGTGTCGCAGGCAATGGTGTGTAAATGCTGCAACTGATCTCGGTCGCTCAGTTGACGCTGCAGGAAACGCGCAAACACTGGGTGAAAACGGAACCACCGTCGACTGGAATCCTGTGCCTGTAGGAAGAGCCCACGCCTGGCCGCACTTTCCAGCATTTGCTGGCCATCGCTGCGATCACTCAGGCGCTCTGCCAGCTGGGCATTGACGCGGGTGAGGATTGAGGTACATGCGAGCATCTCACGCAGCTGGGGTTCAAGCCGTTCCAGTACTTCTTCGGCGAGGTAGTCGAGAATATGGCTATGGCCCTGCTCCAGTTCTGCCAGGTAACGGTCGACCTCTTCGCGGTCGCGTACAGAGAGCGTGAATAGTTGCACAGCCGGGGGCCAGCCCTCACTTAAATGCTGTAGTTGGGCGGCGCGATCAGCGTCCAGGTTAAATGGCAGGCGCTGCTTCAGCAGCTGGGCGATTTCCTCGGTAGTGAGTGCCAGGGCATCGCTGCCCAGCTCGAGTAGGCGTCCCTGTACACGCAGGGTAGCGAGCCCCAGGGGCGGCTGGCTGCGGCTGGTGAGGACGACGCCCACACCGGCGGGGGCGTGGCGCAGAAGAAAACGGGTTGTGTCGTGTACTACCTGATTATCGATCTGGTGATAATCGTCCAGCACTATGCGCAGCTCGCAAGGCAGTCCGCGCAATTCAGCCAGCAAATGGCTGACGACAGAGGTTGGGTCCGGACACTGGGGTGCTGTTAGCAACTGGTAGGTCTGGGGTACGCCGTTGCCGGTTGCGCGGTGCACACTCTCCACAAGGTAGCGGCAGAATTGATTCGGTTCGTTGTCGCTGGCATCCAGGGTATACCAGGCCACCGGGTTATCCTGGCCTGAGGCCCAGGAGGTGACAAGTGTGGTTTTACCGTAGCCCGCCGGTGCAGTTACCAACAGCAACTGGTCGCTGTGACCGTCGTTAAGTAACGACAGCAGGCGGGGGCGCGCCAGTGTGTGCTCGGGGCAATCCGGCAGGCTGTATTTGGAGGTTAATAGCATCGCTGCGGGCGGGATCGTTTTAAACGTCTGATTTTTGTACAAAGGTTATTATGCACCAGGAAAGCGCTAATGTGACAGCGCTGCGACAGGGGGCAGGGGTAGAATTGGTAGATTTGTTTCGATTAAGACTGGCGCGGACTTGACTTTGGGCAGTATATTACTGGGCGGATCAAATTAGTCACACTGATCCCTTAAGATTAGCCGCCGGCAGGGGCACGTCCCTTTGCCCCCGAAAGCTGGCGTGCAAACTGGTCTTACCGACCAGATTAATCACCTTCTAGCGCATTGTTATAGCGGCAATTTCCGGTCCTCCTGACCGGATTATTTTTGCCAAAATACGCAACATATTTTTACGCAGTGAGTTCAATTTGGATCACTGTCGGGTGTGCAGAGGGTCTGATGCCAATTCAACAAAAATAATAAGAAGAGGCAAATATGGCAGATATTGTAGTCCTGGCCGTTGCGGGAGCCGGGGTGGCCCCCAGGGATTTTGCGAGCCCATTATTCTCGGCGTTAAAAGATGCTCTCGGCGGTGACTGGTCGCGCTTGTATTGCGATACCCTGACGGCAGTGGAATCCCTTCAGGGCAATACAGATCGGGTGTTCCAGGGGATGTGCAAGAGCGAGATGGACTATCTGCGCGCGCGCAAATTCTTGCTTTGTACTATGGCCCAGGGCGCAGCCCAATTGGGAGATATCCAGCAGCGTGATGGAGCCTATGAGAAAACCCAAGGGGCGATTTATCGCATGTTGCAAAAGGCTGCAGCAGCGGCCGGTGAGCGAACACCGGTGGTGCTATTAAGTCATTCTTTCGGTTGCGTCAGTTTTTCCAATTACCTCTGGGATGCCCAGCGTTCGAGTGTTGGCCATGGAATTTGGCGTGATGGTGGTCCCGGAGGTGTGCGTAAGGGTTCTGCGCGAGAACGCTTCCTGCGACTGAAGACCCTGAGCTACTGGTACACCCTCGGAGCCAGTAATCCGCTCTGGTGTGCTGGCAGGGGGCGTGAGCAGATCCAGGCGGTCACCGCGGACTCCCGCGGCTATCGATTTCGTTGGAAGAACTTCTATCACCCCGATGATTTATTTGGTTGGCCCCTAAAGCCACTGAGTCCTACTTATAACCAGGCCGTGTATAAAGATTATGAGACGCGTCCACTAAGTGATTCCCATATGGGTAGCCAAGGTCCACAGGTGTTGCCTCTGGAAGATTACTGGTCCAGTGACCTGGTGCTGCAACAGCTGCTTGGGGACTTGCGCGCGCTGCTGCAAAACGGACAGCGTGGAGGTTCGGCACCTGCTCAGCGATCTCAACGGGTACTCACGGTATAATCTCTGTTCCCTGTAACTGATCCCATTAAGGATACCTATGTCGCTGCAATTTCATTCGGTCCCGGTTACTCCCTTTCAGCAGAACTGCACATTGCTTTGGTGCGAGGACAGCAAGCGCGCTGCGGTAGTGGACCCTGGCGGTGATATTGACAAGATCCTTGCCGCTGTAGAGGAGCGCGGCCTCAAGTTGGAGAAGATACTCCTTACTCACGGCCACTTGGACCATGTGGGGGGGACAGCTGCGCTAGCCGGGCAGCTGCAATTACCCATTGAGGGCCCTCATCAAGATGATAATTTTTGGATAGAACAGCTGCCCATGCAGGCCCAGATGTTTGGCTTTCCCGCGGTGGAAGTTTTTACTCCGGATCGTTGGTTGGAGCAGGGTGATACCGTTACTGTGGGTGAGGAAGAGCTCGAAGTTTATCACTGTCCCGGCCACACGCCGGGCCATGTGGTGTTTTTTCACCGTCCCAGTAACCTTGCCCTGGTGGGGGATGTGCTGTTTTCGGGCTCTATCGGACGCACAGACTTTCCCCAGGGAGATCACGATACTCTGATACGCTCGATCAAGGAGCGCTTGTGGCCGCTCGGTGACGAGGTACGCTTTGTACCTGGGCACGGCCCTATGTCGACTTTTGGCCAGGAGCGTAAAACCAACCCCTTCGTAGCTGATAAACGTTTCGGCTGAGTTTTTATTGTGGGAGAACAGTAACTAATACGGGAGGCCGACCCTATGTCTACGAAAGTGAGTTTATACCTACTTATTTTTGCTGCTGTGTTAAGTGGTTGTGCAGTAATTTCCGAAGATGAGTGCCGCGCTGGGCTCTGGTATGAGCGTGGCGTTCAGGACGGTGCCCGCGGACGCTCCCCGCTGCTGGTGCAGGAGTTGGCTCAGGAATGCCTGAGTTACGAAATCTATGTGGATAATGAGGCTTGGTTGCGCGGTCATGAGGAAGGTATAGAGCAGTTCTGCACCCCGGATAATGGTTATCGGCAAGGGCGTCGGGGGTACAAGTATGAAGGGGTATGTACAGGCCCTACTGCTGATCTCTTCGTCGAAAATTACCAGCGTGGACTCGTTGAATACCGTATCGAACAACAGTATCAAAACTTATTGTGGCGTCGCGACAACTTAGAGCGGGAGCTTTACTCTCTGCATTATGCCCTCCGGCACACTGACAGTGACAGCCAGCGCCGCGCCCTGTATTTCCAGCACAGTCGGCTCGAGTGGGAGTTACGCATGTTGGATTTGGAGCTGCATCGCTATGGGCTTTTCGGTCCTCGTTATTTTATCCCCGGTCTTTATCCCCGTGGTTTTTTCTCCTCCGCCTTTTTTTATTGGTGAGTTTAACGGTGGTGTGCTACCGAGTGGTTAAACTCAGATGATCACCTTTACGATTTCATTTCTAGAGAGTTTTTCATGGCAATTTGGCACAGTACTCCGACCTTGGAAGAGATTAATCAGGGCAGTGCTAACTGCATGCCCGGCTATCTCGGTTTGGAAATTACGGCAATTGGTGAAGATTACTTAGAGGGTAAACTACCGGTGGACCACCGTACACGCCAGCCTTTTGGGATTTTACACGGTGGTGCTAATGTGGTGCTGGCAGAGACTCTGGGATCTATTGGTGCCAACCTGTTGGTGGATCCCAATAAATACTACTGTGTTGGGCAGGAGATTAATGCCAACCACCTGCGACCGGTGCCGGAGGGTGAAGTTACTGGCCGGGCTAAGCCTGTGCATATTGGACGAAGCAGCCAGGTTTGGGAAATATTGATTTATGCACCCAATGGCAAGTTAAGCTGTATTTCCCGAATCACCATGGCGGTGGTGGCTCACGGTGGCTAGCAGATGCCAAATTTTTTGGGGTGCCTCCAATGAGTGAGGCGGATGAATTTATTTTTGAGGATATTCCCTATCGCTTGGTGCGTTCACCCCGACGCAAGCGATTGGGATTGATATTGGCGCAGTCAGGGGTAGAGGTACGTATCCCTCAGCGCTGTGCAGCTCGCCATGGCCATCAGTTTCTGCAGGACAATATTCAGTGGGTGCGAGCCCAATTACTGGCCGCCAGTCAGCGGGCATCCCAGGTGCCGCGTTACCGATATGCTTTTGGTGAGCGATTTCCATGGCTCGGCAGGTCATTGCCACTTGCGCGTGCCTCTAGTACTAAAGCTGCAGGAATTGGTGAAGCGGCAATCCTTCTTTATACCCGCACCCAATTTCCTGAACAGGAGCAACTTCAAGGAGCTTTGCAGCGCTTGTATCAGCGCGAAGCACTGGTCCTGTTAACGGAAAAGTCCCAGTTGGTGGCGGATCGACTGGGGCTGACATTTTCTTCAGTGCGGGTACGGCGTACTAAAAGCAAGTGGGGGCACTGCAGTATCCGTGGAGAGCTACAGTACAACTGGTTGGTTTGTCTGGCTCCGGAACCTGTAGTGGATTACCTCATTGCCCATGAGGTCTGCCATCTGCAACATCACAATCACAGCCGTGACTTTTGGGTGTTGGTGCAAAGTGTTTGTCCCCGTTTCAAAGAATTGCGCCGTTGGCTCCGTGATAATGGCCACCGCCTCACTGTGTAAAAAATATCAGTACAAATCAGATCTTTCGAATTCTTCAATTAATTAACATGAGCAAGAAACCGCGTTTTATTACCTCGCGCAAGCCGGTGACAAAAAATTTGCCGGCGCAGGCCGAAGCCTGCGTAGAGAAGTTCAGCCATGATATGCGTGGCATTGCCCGCGTTGCGGGGAAAACTGTATTTATCGATAACGCTTTGCCTGGTGAAAAAGTACTTTTTCGTTATAGCGCTCGTCGGGCCCGGTTCGATGAGGGCTCAGCGGTGGAAATCTTGCAGGCATCACCTCAGCGTAGCGCGCCTTGCTGTCCTCATATCAACTTCTGCGGAGGTTGTTCTCTGCAGCACCTGGAAATTGGTGCGCAGATTATTGAGAAGCAAAAAATCCTGCTGGACCAACTTATTCGTTTTGCTGGTATTGAGCCCAAAGAGATATTACCGCCCTTGGTTGCTGCATCCTACGGCTATCGGCGCAAGGCACGTATCGGCATTCGCCAGTTAAAATCCCGTAGGGGGAAAGAGTTAATTTTTGGCTTCCGTGAAAAACGCAGTAATGATCTGACGGATATCGATGAATGCCATGTACTGCACCCGGCAATTGCCAGACAAATACCGACGTTAAAACAGCTTGTGGCTGACTGCGATGGCAAAGCCTATTTTTCTCAGTTGGATGTGGCTGTGGGTGATGATGTTGCGGCTCTGGTACTGCGCCACCTAAAGCCGTTATCGGAAGATGACCGAGAGCGCTGGATAAGCTTCGCAAAAGTATCTGGTATACACATGTATATACAACCTGGTGATTCGACATCAGTTCGACGTTTATGGCCGGAGCAGGGGGAGGCCTTCCTCAGTTACGCGCTGCCAGAGTTTGATCTCACCATGCGTTTCCAGCCATTGGACTTTATCCAGGTCAATTTCGAAATTAATCGCCAAATGGTAAGTAGAGCCCTGCAATGGCTGGATCCCCAACCCGATGAGCGGGTATTGGACCTTTTCTGTGGCCTGGGGAACTTTACCCTGCCTTTGGCGCGATGTGCCGGCGAGGTGGTTGGCATTGAGGGCGTGGGGGCACTCACCCGTCGCGGTGTAGAGAATGCCGAGCTGAATACTTTGGATAATGTGCAATTTTACGCAGCAGACTTGAATGAGGAAATAATAAATCAGCCTTGGGCCCAGGGCGGCTTTAATAAGATTCTGCTGGACCCGCCGCGAAGTGGTGCTTTGCAGGCTGTGCGGAGTATTGCGAGTTTTAATGCAAAGAAAATTGTCTATGTGTCCTGTAATCCTGCAACCCTTGCGCGGGATGCGGGGGCCTTGACACAGCTCGGTTACCACCTGACAAAGGCGTGTGTCATGGATATGTTTCCCGATACCGATCACGTTGAATCTATGGCGGTATTTGAAAGGGATGCCTAAGCCGATAATTGTCTAAGCAAAAATATTCGAGATAAAGAAAAAATTAGCTGGGTTTTATGCATAAGTTAAAAATGGCTGGTGAGCCTCGCTAAGGCCAGGCCGGGAAAATTACGCCAGGTTACTGCATTGGTGCGAAGAGAAAACTAACGTACACTGCTGGCAAATCCATTAAGCGAAGATGTTATGCAAAGTGCACCCCTAACGAATGATTTTGAAGAGAACTGTGCGCGCTTTTTGCCTGAGGCTGCTGAGCAGGGCTGTGTTTGGGCACTACAGGGGGAAGAGGGTTTTGCGCTGTGTGAATCAGAAAAACGTGCACAGACTGAAGTAATGCCGTTTTGGTCGCAGCGTGAATTTGCTGAGATGCACTGTGAAGGTGATTGGGCCGAGTATGAAGCTGTAGCTATCGATCTGGAAGAGTTTATGGACGATTGGCTTACCGGTATGCATGAAGACGTGCTGCTGGTAGGGTTGAATTGGAATGTTGAACTGGAGGGAGTGGAGCTGGAACCACTCGACCTGTTGGAGCAGCTGGAGCAGGAACTGCAGTAAGCTGCGCCATAGTGCCCCATCAGTGGATAAAAATCACACAATAGGGTGTCTCAAATGGGGCAGATTCTCGGCTTGCACACGGTTATTTACGGTGTAACAGATATTGCTGAAGCCAAAGACTGGTACACACAATTACTGCAGCAGAAACCCTATTTTGATAGTGAGTGTTATGTGGGGTTTCGAATTGGCCAATGTGAACTGGGCTTGAATCCAGACGCGCGCAGTGCGATCAGCCGTGCGGATGGCGTGGTCGCTTATTGGGCGGTTGCGAATATGGCCACACAGGTCGAACGTCTCGGAACCATGGGTGCGCGACAACATAGCGATGTGGTGGATGTTGGCGAGGGCGTGCTGATGTCAAGTTTTCTCGATCCCTACGGCAATATTTTTGGGTTGATTGAGCACCCACAAGTTCAGCCGGAGGTTTTGGAACAGTTAACGGAGTAGTCCCCGTGAACAGACCGCCAGTATCCAGCTTTCGCACTTCAAGTCAGGGCTTTGCAGCTGAGAGCCTGGCCCAGATCGGACGGGGCTATGTGGCGCCAGACCGAGTCGCACTGATTACCGGATGTTCCAGCGGTATCGGGCGTGAGCTGGCCCTGGCGTTGCATCGTCGCGGTACAATTGTTATTGCCACGGCGCGGCGTCCGGAGAGCTTGCAGGAGCTTGCTGATTTGGGCATTGCCACTGAAGCCATGGATGTAAACAGCCAGGCGGATATAAACCGCGTTGTTCACGCTCTTAAAGCCGCCTATGGCCGCCTCGATATTCTGATCAACAATGCCGGCTATGGCCAGATGGGGCCTTTGCTGGAGTTGGATACTCGGGCCCTGGAAAATCAGTTTCGCACTAATGTATTCGCACCGCTTGCACTGATCCGCGCCTGTGTGCCGTTAATGCGTGCCGGCAAGGGGGGTGTTGTTTGTAATATTGGTTCGGTATCCGGCGTACTGGCGACACCTTTCTCTGGTGCTTATTGTGCCTCCAAGGCTGCCCTTCACTCACTTTCCGAAGTACTGCGTCTCGAGTTAAAGCCTTTTGGCATTCGCGTGATGACGGTGCAGCCGGGGGCTATCGCCTCGGAATTTGGCCGTCATGCAGAGGTATCACTGCGCGGGTTACTGCCGCCGGACTCTTTATATAAGCGCCAGGAGGAGGCCGTGCGCTCCCGCGCACAGGAGTCGCAGCAAAATGCCACTCTGGCCAGCACGCTTGCACGTAAGTTGGTGCGTGAGTTACTTCGAAAGCGGCCACGAACTCTGGTACGCATTGGAAACCGCAGTAGCTTATTGCCCTGGTTGGCACGCTGGCTGCCCCGCGGACTTCGGGACTGGATAATGCTGCGTCGCTTTAAATTGAATCGGTTGGCACATAAGGCTTGATATGTAGCTTCTGATTATTGCGGTAATCGTGCTGGGTGAAAGTTAATTGGGGATAAGAGTTTCCGAATCTGCCAACCAGGCTTTCACTTCAGCGTAGGTACCGCGAAACAGGACTTCACTATCACGCTTCTTCATCAGATAGCTATAACTCCCATCGTAATACTCCTTCAGCAGTGCCATCACCAATGGAATATAGGCGTCGCTGTTGCCACTGCGCTGTAGCTCCCCATTGGCTTCGGCCAGTTGTGTGTCTAATTGCCGATAGCGCAGCCCGCCTAGGCGTTTGCGTATTTTCCCCAAGCTGTCACGCAGATCCGCTCCAAGTGCCGCAGCAGGGGATTCAGTGTCGCCAAAACGTGGTAAGGCCTCACTGATATAATCGCGCACGATACGGCGGGCACGATTCTCTACGGGTTCCTCAACCAGTATACGTGGTGCAGCTTTCATTGCGCTTTGCAGGGCGGGGGGGAGGGCACAGCGTCCGATGAGGTGACTTTCATCCTCGATAAAAACCCTTTCAGAGGTTTGTGTCAGCTTGAGTAAGTCGATACTGATTTGGTTTTCGAAATTGATCTGCGTTGGTTGCTTGTATCCGGTGCGACCAAAGCTGGAACCACGATGCTTGGCTATGCCCTCCAGGTCCAGAGCTCGACTGGCCGACTGGATCAGTTCCGTTTTTCCACTGCCGGTATGGCCAGCAATAACAGCAAATGATAACTGCCGGCTTTGGATTTCCAGTTCACCAAGAAGGTAGTTGCGCATAGCTTTGTAACCACCCTCTACCAGAGGGTAATCAAAACCTGCGTCGCGAAGCAGTTTCTGAGTAGTATGTGAGCGTAGGCCACCACGAAAACAGTAGAGATAGCCTTGTGGGTGCTCATCGAGAAAAGCCTCCCAGGCGGTGAGACGTGCCTGTACCACCTCTTGAGTGGCGAGTTTCCATCCAAGGGTTATGGCGGCCTGCTGTCCTCGCCGTTTGTATTCGGTGCCGATGAGTTCGCGTTGGTGATCATCCAGTAATGGACGATTTTCTGCAGAGGGGAAGGCCCCACGCTGATACTCTACCGGTGCGCGCACATCCAGTAGTGGAGTATCACGGAGGAAAATTTCTCGGTAATTGGATGTACCCTGCCGCAATGGAAGCCTCTCTATTAATATGGGGAATATCGATAAGATACTTGATGCCGCTTCTGTGAACCAGATGCCTGAAGAGAATATCCTGGCTTTGAAAGTCATTCGCCGGAGTGAGGAAAACTGAGATATGGAAGATAAGATATGTTGTCGATGGTAAAAAAGCACTAATAGTCCGTATGTAATATGGAATATCCAACAAATATAGCGAGTGGCAGGGCTGTTCCTGAGAAATTGTTGAGCGTAATAAAATGGATCTCTTTTACTTCTGTTTCTCTATTGGGATTTTAGGAGAAATACTCTGCCACATTGATGCCAGATTAAGTTATGAGAATAAATAGGGTGCAATTATCGCTTTGTCTTTGTTAACTAGTTCAGGCTTGTTCGTGAGTATCACTTATCAAAAAATGGTCAAAATAGTTTATGAGATAGAACCATTTAATTTATAGTTAACAGATAGAAAAATCTGCCTTTATTGGTGCACAGTATTTAATTTTGTTGAAAACTATTGCGATTCTGGTGATGTTTCCATATCCACTCAGGGGATTTTATCAATAGATGCCAGCGTGCTTTCCAGCTATTAGCCTGCCAGAGCTGCCGGAATAGCTTGGCGTAGCCGTGGCAAAAGATGGTAAACGGGTTGATGCTGTTAATTCTGGGAAAAACCCCGTACCGCACAGTTGATTTTTCCTCAGCAAAGGTTCCAAAAATCCGGTCCCAAATAATTAGAATACCGGCATAATTTTTATCTAGATACTCACGATTAGCAGCATGATGCACCCGGTGATGGGATGGGGTATTTAAAATCCATTCGATCGGTCTAGGTAGTTTTTTAACTGCCTCAGTATGCAGTAATGTTTGGTAAACCTGCACAATCATTTCGCTAAAGAAAATGAGAAGTGGATTAAACCCGAGCATGGCTAATGGCAGGTAAAAGAAAAAAGGCAACAAGCCATCCAGTGGTCCAAATCGGTAGGCTACAGAAATATTAAAATAGGGTGAGCTGTGGTGCACTGTATGGGAAGCCCAGGCCAAATTGACTCTGTGGGCAAAGCGGTGCTCCCAGTAGTAAGCCAGATCAGCAAGGATCAGGCAGGCCATGATGGTCCAGCCGGTAATGGGTAGTTGGACGACGCTGAAATTTTCAAAAACAAAGAAAAATGCGGCCACATAAAAAAGCGCAGCAATTAATGAGGTAATTGCAATAAAAGCAGCCAGGGTAATGAAGTTGCTAGCCGAATCACCTAGCATGTTTAGGGTCAGTTTGCGCTTGAGAGCATAACGTAGCAGTTCGAATACAAATACCACCATAGCCAGTAAAAAGAAGCCATCATTCACCCACACCTCTAAGTGTTCAATCTGTTCCTGGGTAAACATTGCAGTTAAAAAGTTCATGTCACTGTTTCTCATTAACCTGATAAATATCAACAGAGCGAACAATCCCGTTTTCTGACAGAGTATATTTCTCAATGACTGCTTGCAGTGTTGGGCCAAAGTGAACCAGTTGCCAGTGCCCTTCAAGTCCATCTGGGGAAGTATCCGTGCTTCCTCCAATGTGGGTGACATCACCATCCGGTATGGGCTCACTGACGTTGCTCAGAAATAAGAAGCTTTCCTTCGGTAACCCTACCGTTACCCGGGCTTCATGGTAGTTCTTCGAAAATTTCTGGTAGATAATAAATATCTTATGAGGGCCCGGTTTAAGCCGAGTGTATACATCCTCGCGCTGCAATAGTAATTCAACCAAGTTGCCAGCGTTTTCCAAAGCAATGAAGCGGGTCATGCCATAGATTCTTTTTGGAAGAATCTCTGAACCTGATTGCGCTAAGGATTTAGCATCAGATTTTGTGGCAATTCCTGGTTCACTCGCTGCATTGGTTATATGTGCTCTTGTTTCAGGAGCTAAAGGCTGGGCCCAGGCAAGAAAAGTCACTGAGCCGGCAATAACACCTGTTAAAAGTAAGGCATGACAAAGTTTCAATTTCTACTCTCCCGGCTCGTAGATGTTCGATAAATAGGGATACTGGGACAGCCAAATAGGCGCGAAGCAAGAAAGTGGTGAAAATCCACAACAATGCGCTCTGCCTCAACTAGTGTGCCGCCTTTTCCAGAGCATGAGTTCATACCTCGTTGAACTCGTTCACAAATCCATTGGTCTTCGGCAAAGAATCTGTCCGTAAATTTACGGGTAGAGCGATTGCTGCCATGGTCGTTGTAAATCAGTGAACCGGATTGGACCTCTGTTTCACCCGCATGGCGTGGAATAACGGACATCCAGCTAAAAGAGACAGGATCGATAATGGCAACAAAGTTAGGAGGCAGCATCAGTAGTTGGTAATGTTCTGGCTTGCCAAAGCCAAGAAAGGACTTGATTGTGCCTCCAGTCAGGGCCCATCTGCTGCAGCCCGCGGTGTAGTAGGCATCTTGGGTTGGTGTGACTGTTTCTAAGGTTTTCCGATGTACTTTGAACAGGTGGTAACTCTCCATGGCATTTTCCATCACCACTTTCCAGTTGGCAGACCAATACTCGGTTTTGCCAGGCTCGAATGCATCAAAAACGTCAAGCTGTTGGATTGGCAGGTAATTCGATACGCTGGAAAGCTGTTTTGAGAGGGGGGGTGCCTGACCACTGACATCTACAAATACCAGGCCATTCCAGGTTTCTACCGGGTAGATAGGTAGACAGTGCCTGGCTTTGTTCACCTCCTGTTTTCCAGTGAAGGGTACTCCGAGTAAAGAACCTTCCAGGCTGTAGCTCCAAGCATGATATGGGCAGACTATGCGCTTATTAACATTGCCCAAGCCGGTATCCAGCAATGGTGTGCCTCTGTGCCGGCAGGTATTGGACAGAGCCCGCAGCTGTCCATCTGCCCCACGAATCACAGCTACAGGTATACGTCCAATATTAATGGCACAGTAATCTCCCTGTTTAGAGAGGCTTGCTTCGGCAGCAGCAAACACCCAACCCCCTTCAAAGATGCTCTCCATTTCCCTGTGAAATATGGTCTCGCACGTATATGCCCCGAAGGGCAAACAGTGGGCGTTAGGAAGCTGGGAATTGGCCGTGCGTCGATATTCGGATAACAAGTCTTCATCATCAGTACTCATGGAGCCACTCACAGTGTAAAATTTTTATGAGACATTTATGTATCATAACCGTCAGACATTAATGAGACAACTGTGTCTCAAAAAAAGGGTTGCTATGAATACCAATGATTCCAGAGTCAGTCGCTCCCGAGCCCGCCTTATTGAAGCCGGCAAGGAGCTACTGATGAAGAACCCAAAAGCCAGCCTGAAAGAAGTAGCCGAAGTTGCCGGGGTGGGAAGGGCAACCCTCTACCGGCACTTTGAAACCCGTGAGGAGTTGATCCTGGAGATAGCCAGAGAGTGTTTTAAGTTAACCAGCCAGGTTCTGCGGCCCATCTATACAGATTGCAAGCTCTCGGCTCGGGAAAAGGTGCGCAGGGGGCTCGAGGCTCTGATGCCCCTGGCAGATAGTTATCATTTCCTGCTATCTCTGTGGAATATCGCAGAGGGTGATTTAGAAGTGCTGGCGTATTATGGTCAGCAGATGGATGATTTAACGAGTCTGATAGAACAGGCGCAAAAAGATGGCGACATTCGCAAGGATTTGTCCATCGAGTGGATAAGTTCAATAATTGATGCCCAGGTTTACTCAGCTTGGTGGTTGATCGGTCAGGGGCAGGCCAGTGTGGAACAGGCAGCAGGTTTTGCTGTTACCAGCTTATTTGAGGGTATAAATGCTTAGTAGTTTTAACCAACTTATTAGAGACTGTACTTTTCCCTAATATGGAGAGGTAAGCCTTATTGTCAATCAATCTATTTCTGCCGAGAGAAAAACTCTTTACGGGAAAATTGATTGTGCGTGAATTTTTATTCGTGAAGTGTAATTTAGAAAAAATTTTCAATAAACTGTAATAATATTTATCTGTCTGAAAATGTAACTTATGTAGTAGGCCGTTAGTTGGAAGTAACCTGATATTTACATCATGTGCAAAAGTTAATCTGAGCGTCCGCCTCTTCTATTTTTGTCATATTTTTTATGTTCCCCTAATTTTATTTTTGATTCTTATCTTTTGAGGTTTTCCTGCCCAGGCAGTCATCAGTAAAAAGCATCATATTGGAGAATTGGCAGCTCGTGAAAGTGTAGAGCAAGATATGTCGTCAAAGGTGAATTTTGTGGTAGGTTGTGCACAAAATAAGGAGGTCCAAAAAATATGGTAAAAAATAATTATAAAAGCGTTAGCTGGTGCTGTGTAAAACTAATATAGCGAGTGAATTTCCCCTGTCTTCAAATAGGGATTGCAACTGATTGTTTTTGGATTGCTGCTAAGTTAAAGGATGAAAAACAATTACGGGGTAGGTACAACCTCTAACCTGAATTTAGGATTGATTATCTGATTTTTTTGTGGTTCATTAATGTGCGTAAATTTCAGGAGGGAAAATTATTATTGATTTTCCTGGCTCCTGTTCAGAGTCAGCGTTGAATATTACCGGGGATGAATGTTTCTCCTGATTGCCAGTGGCATTTTCACTCAGCCTGAGTGGAAATTCAGTGTGTAATTTGGAAAAGTATGCGCAACTCCAGGGAAAATGTAAGAAATGGCAAAAAAATATATCTACATTCCAGTTAACAGCGATGAAATGCAGGAATTTGCAAAAGATCTGGCCGGTGCCTGGAATATTCCTGCAAACCAGATCCTCGCCAATAAGGTGACTTCCGGAGTTGGCAAGGCTATGTACCGATGGGTGGATAAGTGTCTCAGTAAACTTACCCCAGCTGACACTCTTTACATAGTTACCCATGGCACAGGTGCACCCGATGGAAAGATGATTGGGGCCCAACGCAATAGTGGTAATAACAAACAAAAGAAAGTATACGTAAATGGTATGGCGCAATGGCAGGGAGGTGAGTGGAAAACCTATACGCCAACCCAATTGGCGAGCACTTTGGTCAAGGAAGGCTTACCGGCTAACTTCGTTAACCTGCATGTCTGTGCTTGTGGCTCTGGTTATGATGGTAAGGAGCTGAGGCCCTGGGCCCAACGCCTTCTACAGCAGATGGCGAGCAGTCATAGGAGTCTTCAGGTAACAGGGTATACGGGTTGGTTTTCCTGCAGTACCAGCCGGGTCTGTATCAAAGTGGGTACAATCTTTTACCCGCTGGAGGAGCGCGCGGTCACTTTTTCCCTGGCGAATTAACGCATCGATGAATCAATAATTAATATCGCATAGGGATGTGTGATTACTTATCACGTCTATTTAAGGGTGAAGCTGACAGAGTTGCCTTTGGAAATAGCGGCACTGATTCTATCAGTGTTCTGACACTCAATTGCTCGCTCGATACTGTTCCTTGTATACCCTGAATAAGTCATCGCGACGAAATTCTCGCGAATGCCGTGTTCAGGACATACCTAATTTATGACTCTCGACCAGTTGCTTATTTTAGCCATCCTCGCGGTAACCATTGCGCTGTTTATTTGGGGCCCTTGGCGACACGATATGGTGGCACTGGCATCCCTGCTTGCCTGTGTGTTTACCGGCTTAATACCTGCTGAGAATGCCTTTAACGGATTTGGACATCCTGCGGTGGTGACTGTAGCCTGCGTGTTAATCATCAGCCGAGGCCTGCAAAACACCGGGGCAATGGATGCTCTGGCACAGCGAGTGGTACCGCGTAGCGGCAATATCACCTTGGGTATTTTATTGCTTACCGGTCTCGGCGCATTTCTGTCGAGTTTTATGAATAACATTGGTGCCTTGGCGTTGCTGATGCCAGTGGCTGCCGATATGGCTGAGAAACAGAATATAGCTCCCGGCAAAATTCTGATGCCGCTCTCCTTCGCCACTATTCTCGGCGGTATGACTACCCTGATTGGCACCCCACCGAACCTGGTGGTATCGGGCTTTCGTGCCAGTGCAGGTGCTGGCAGTTACGGTATGTTTGATTTTACTCCGGTGGGCCTACTAGTGACGGTCGTTGGACTGCTGTTCATCGGTCTGATTGGTTGGCGCTTAGTACCGGGGCGCAGTCAGGCTGGAGCCTCCAGTTTTGACACAGGTACCTACCTTACCGAGGCGGTTGTAGGCGAAAAGAGTGCCGCTGCAGGTAAGAGCCTTCGCGAGATTGGAAAACTGCTTGGTGCTGAAGATGCTCAGGTTGTAGGGATTGTTCATAACGATGCCCGAGTTTCGCCAGCTACCCCTTGGCACCGAGCGCACAGCGGAGACATTCTGGTTATTGAGGCTGAACCCGAATCCCTTGCGGCCAGCTTGTCGAGCCTCGGTCTCAAGATGGTGGGGGAATCGGAGAGTGTGCAGAAAGATAAAGAAGAATTGAAAGATAAAATGAGTCAAGCCACAGCTGGGCGTAAAGAGAAATCGGCAGAGAAGGAAAAAAATTCTAATCACCGTGAGGAAATGCAGCTGCGTGAGCTCGTGGTGATGCCCAACTCCCTTTTGGTTGGGCGCTCTATCCAATTCTTACATCTGTCTGCGCGCTACCAGATTCACCTGTTAGCTCTCTCCCGGCGGGGACGTCGCTCAGTGCGTAGGTTGCGCTCTACCCCGATACTGGCCGGAGATGCCCTGTTAATGATGGGGGCAGATGACAACTTGAACCATTTCGCCCGCGAGCAGGGCTGCGTCCCCCTGGCACAGCGGGATATCAGTATGCCGAATAAGGAAAAGTCAGCCATAGCACTAATTGCTATGGCACTGGCGGTTGGGGGAGCTGCTTTTGGTTTAATTCCCGCTGCGATCTCATTTGCTGCCTGCGTATTGGCGTTTATGGCATTGAAGGTTGTACCGTTACGAAATATTTATGAGTCCCTGGATGGCTCGGTAATCGTATTGCTGGGTACCCTGATTGCAGTAGCGGACGTGATAGAAACCACTGGTGCCGCAGACCTGTTAGCGCAGGTATTGCTGGATAATCTGGCCCAGGGCAGTGCGGTAGTGGCATTAGCGCTGATCTTGATTGTCACCATGACCCTGTCGGATTTTATGAACAATGTCGCGACTGCGGCGGTGATGTGCTCCATCGCCTTCAGCACTGCGGAGCAGCTGGCAGTAAACCCGGACAGTTTCCTGATGGCAGTGGCCATCGGCGCATCCTGTGCTTTTCTGACTCCGGTCGGACACCAGAACAATACATTAATCCTTGGACCGGGAGGATTTGATTTCGGTGACTACTGGCGCATGGGGCTGCCTCTGGAGATACTGGTCGTATTAGTCAGTATCCCCATGCTGTTGTGGGTCTGGCCCTTGTGAAATTGCTTTTTTACCGAAATCAGGCGATGGAATCGTCTACCGGCTGGGCTAACTCCGCCATGTAGTTACTGCAAAAACGCAATATATCGGTCACTGTCACAATACCCACCAGTTCTCCCTCGCGCATTACCAATACCGAGCCGATCCCGGTATCGGCCATGGCCAACAGGATTTTATCGAGAGGGTCGTGGATATCGGCGATAAAGGGGCGCCGTGCACAGAGGTCATGCACGTATAGCTGCTGCTCTTCCAGGCGATGGCCGGGTGCATTAGCGCGTTCTATATCTCCCCTGGAGATAACAGTTTCCAGTTCACCCGCTCGAGTAACTGGTAAATGGCGTACCTTGTGCTCCTCCATCACAGCCAAAGCGTCCTCGACAGTGGCATCGATATCAATGTGGTAGGGAAAGGGCGTCATTAATGCCGCAAGTGTGGGCATATGATGGATATTGTGGGGATTGGACATAGCTGACAATAAGTATCCAATAGTTTTTGGCAATGAACTCTATTGCAATGACCAGCATAGTAATTTGCAATTGGCGACTGCAGGTACAATATAGCCAATACAGGAACAGTTGAATATCCCTTCATTGAGGGAGATATCCCCGCCTTTGTTACTTTTTAGTAGCGATACGGGCGAAGATCCATATTATATTCAAATGACAGTGTGTAAACAGTTGATATTTATTGGCGAAAGCTTATTATTCGCGACCTCAGCCGAGAAATATAACCAGCCATTCGGGCATATCACCAATTTTGGCTGAACTCGGTTAGTTTTAAATAATGTATTTGCCGATTATATCTAGCGTTGGAGTCCACCTGCGCAGCGGTATCTACTTTTTTGTTTCGGCCCGTTCGTAATGTGTCGAATATTACAGTTCTTAACCGCACTCAATCGGTTAACGCTGTTGTTTACAAATTTTTATATTTCGAATACCCGGGACTCGACTCTGTGTCGATTGCCGTCACAGGGTTTCCTCTGTATTTTTTAATAACCGTCGTTGAGGTTTATTGAATGTTTCAGGAATACGAACAACTTGAACAACAAATCGCCGAACACCAGGCGAGAATCGAAGAGCTGCAGGAGCAAATGGCCCAGGCAGAACGTAAAAAAGATGGCGTAATCGCTTTCGATAAGGCGCTGGTTAATTTGGCTGCGGAATACCAGATGGAAGAGGAAGAGTTCTTCGTCGCCCGCGGTCAGCAAATTGTTGAATGGCTGGTTGGCCAGCTGGGTGATGAGGATGCTCAGGACTTTGTTCAGACTCTTAAGTCCCGTGTTGCCCGTCACCTGAAGAAAGAGGGAGATTCTCCCCGTCGCGGTCGTCGTGCAGCGCCCGCCAGTAAGTCTGCGGAGCCCAAGCTGGAAACCGGCCACTACCGCAACCCTTATACCGGTGCCACTGTGGAAAAGAAAAAGCGTAATCCGAAGGCTTTAAGCCAGTGGATCGATGAGTATGGATTGGACACTGTAAAAGAGTGGAAGATCTAATCTCTTTTTGATCGCTAGTCCGGTGCCGTTTTATTGGCACCGGATATCCTTCCCTATATATTTACTTTTCTTTACATATTGAGCGCATACTCCTGCGTTTTATCGCATTCCGATTTACTTGCTCTATCATTGCCTGCATAACGTCTTACTGAGTTATTGATAGGGAGTATTAATCCGTGTTGTCCCGTTTAACGGTTCGCTTTACTTGTGCACTCCTGGCCCTGTTTGGAATGGCGGCTTGGGCTGAGAGTGAAACTGCAATTACTGATAGCCAGGTTATCTATTTGGTGCGCCATGCTGAGAAGCAGCGGGGCCTGGAAAGTGGAATAAACCCGCACCTGACGGAAGCTGGGCGGCAGCGCGCCAAGCAGCTGGCACGCGTACTTGGCGAGGTGGGTATTGATGCGGTGTACAGTACTGACTATGCCCGTACCAAAGAGACCGCAGAGCCACTAGCTGCGGAGTTGGGTTTGCCGATTCAGACGTATAATCCCCGTAAACTGAAGGAATTTGCACGGCAATTCGATCAGGCCGGTAAGCGGGTGCTGGTTGTGGGTCACAGTAATACAACTCCAAAGCTGGTGGAGCTGTTGGGCGGTGATAAGGGGCGGCCAATCAGGGAATTGGATGAGTACGATCGGCTTTATATCGTGATACGCAATCGCGGAGATGTGACAACTTTGTTACAGCGTTATGGTGCCGATAGTAGTGCTAAAGCTGAGCGTAAATCGAAAACTGAAGCAGCTGTGGAAGAACCGTAAGGATATTTAGCCCAATAGATCTCGCACAAAATAATCCACGACCTCAGAGGCGGGCCCATAGCGGTGCTCGGCAAAGGCATCGCCAACACTGCTGCGCTCCAAATTGAGTTCCACGCTGTGGGCACCTGCCTGGTTGGCACATTCCACAAAGCCCGCTGCGGGATAAACGTTGCCAGAGGTACCTATGCTGATAAATAGGTCGCACCGACTCAGGGCATCGTAAATGCTACGCATTTGAAGGGGCATCTCCCCAAACCAGACTACGTGGGGCCGCAAGGTGCCCCTCAGGGCGCAACAGTGGCAAAGGTCGCTTGTATCCAGGTCTGACTCGATAGGAAACAGCTGCCCGCTAGTACTGCAACGCACTTTCAGAAGCTCCCCGTGCATGTGAATCAAATTGCTGTTACCGGCTCTTTCATGTAGATCATCAATATTCTGTGTGACCAGCAGGAACTCTCCTGAGAACTCTTGTTCTAGTCTTGCAAGTGCATGATGGGCGCTATTGGGGTTGATTTCACCCGATAGCAATTGACGGCGCCGCTCATTGTAAAAGCGCTGCACCAGGCGGGGATTACGAGCGAAGGCTTCCGGCGTAGCAACGTCTTCAATACGATGGTTTTCCCACAGGCCATCGGCTCCGCGGAAGGTGCGAATCCCGGATTCCGCTGAAACTCCGGCACCAGTCAGGACCACAATACTTTGATACTGCATATTTATCGGTTTTTTTCTTATTCTCAGAATAGGTATGCGGCTGGATACTATGTCGATCGCAAAAAAATTACGCTACCAGCATGGGGGCAAGTGCCTATATTGAATTTCTTAAGGCGCACCCCTGCGCCTTGATAATTTACGAATCCCTGTGGTGAGTCAAATCAGAGTGTTTGATCTAATGCAATTTTAGCCGTGGGCTGACCGCGCGATTGGCCTGGCCGACCAGATAGAGCAGCATGGCCTTTGGCCAGCCGTGAATCGCTGCCAAATGCATCCGGTAGAGGGAGCGGTAGGCAAAACCGGCAATGCGCCCCTCTACGGTGAGGCTGCCTTTTACCAGGGCGCCCATCAGGTTACCTATCGCAGTGTACTTACTCAGGGAGACCAGTGAGCCGCGATCGCGATAGTAGAAATGTTCCAACGGTTTGTCTTCAATCAGGGCGACCAGATTGTCGGCAGTCAGAGTAGCCATCTGCTGTGCAGCCTGGGCGCGGGGTGGCACTCTTTGTTCATCTCCATCTATACAGCTGGCACAGTCTCCCATGGCGAATATTTTTGGATCGCTTTGGGTCTGCAGAGTGGTTGTCACTTCAATTTGGTTGAGGCGATTAGTGGCGAGGCCATCCAGGTGGGTGAGAAACTCGGGGGCTTTTACCCCGGCAGCCCAGACGCGGATCGTTGCAGGAATTTTCTCTCCGTCGCGGGTTGTCAGGTCCGTGGCGCTGGCGCTGGCGATGTTGCAGCCAGTGAGCACACGCACTCCCATCTTTGCCAATTCCCGTTCGGCGTTATTGCCCAGCCGCGCGGGTAGTGCTGGTAGTAGGTGTGGGCCGGCTTCAATGACCGTTATCTCAATGGCATTGGAGCGAATGCGGCCGTAATTTCCCATTAACTTACTGGCATCTACCAGCTCTGCGGACAGCTCCACGCCGGTAGCACCGCCGCCGACGATAGCAATTTGCAGTTTTTCCTCGACATGGGTTTCCAAGCGCAAAAAATGATTGAGCAACTGTTGGTGGAATTTCTGTGCTTGCTCGCTGCTATCGAGGAACACACAGTGTTCGCGGACTCCCGGAGTACTGAAGTCATTACTCTGGCTGCCGATGCACAGCACCAGGTAGTCGTACTCCAGCTCCCGTGACGGCACCAGTTCGTCACCGTCGTCGTCCTTGACAGGGCCAAGTGTCAGCACTTGTCTTTTCCTGTCGAGGGACTCCAGTGCACCAAGTTGGAATTCATAACCGTTAGCGCGGGCATGAACCTGATAATTGAGCGCGTCCATATTGGCGTCAAGTGCGCCGGCAGCGACTTGGTGGAGCAGGGGTTTCCAGATATGGGTACGATTTTTATCGACCAGAGTTACTTGTACGGCGGGAGTTTTACGCCGTCGTGGCAGCCCCCGGGTAAAGTTGAAGTAGTGTCCGAGTCGTGTGGCCAGATGGAGGCCGCTGGCGCCTCCGCCAACAATCACGATTTTCTTCATGGTGATTGGTCTTCCTGTCGATTGCTAAAAAGCCGACTCCCCAATCTGTGAAGACCTATTCGCCGGAATACTTGGTTGCCGGCGCTTGTTCTGGCGCCAGTATCTCTCTCATCGGTATTGGAGGCAACTTAAACCTGGCTTTGCACCGCCTCATTGTCGCGAGTTATCAGCTGGCGCCAGTTTCCTTCTCGTTGCAGGCGCACACTGGGCTTCACTCCATCAGTGTGGGTGATAACGCCAATGATTGCAGCCTGGCTGCAGCCGCTTTGTAGCAGGTCACGCACACAGGCCTCAGCGTGTTCCTGTGGTAAGGCGGAGAGCAGTCCACCACTGGTCTGTGGATCTGCGAGCAGTGCCCAGTGTGGAAGGGATTGCCACTCTTGAGGGTTTTCCACAGAAAGGTAGGCGCGTGCGTTCTGTGGCTGCAGACTGGAGAGCCAACCGCGCTCGATACACTTAGCGGCACCCGGAATCAGCGGAAGTTGTTCGGCGATTAGTGTGGCGCCAAGCTTATCGGCGTCGAGCATTTCCAGCAGATGGCCGAGCAGGCCGAATCCTGTAACATCTGTTAAGGCGCGTGCGCTGTGCTGGGCAAGTACTTCGGCTGCGTTCGCATTGCTGAGCAGCATGCACTCCAGGGCCTTCTGCACCCAGCGCCCCTCAGCTTCACCCATACCCTCCGCTGCGAGAATTGTGCCTATGCCGAGGGGTTTGCTCAGCACCAGGCAATCTCCCTCGCGAGCTCCGCTTTTTTCCAGTAACTGCTCACGTTCCGCCAAGCCATTCACCGTGAGCCCTAACTGCATCTCCGCGCCTTCGGCAGTATGACCACCGGATAGGGTGCAATTGTGGCGGTTGAGTTCGTAAATGGCCCCGGCCAATAGTTGTTGTAAATCTCGTTGGGTAATTTCTGCTGCGGCGGTAGGCAGGGTTGCCAGCACTTGTGCACTGACGGGGCGCGCATGCATGGCGAACAAGTCTGAGAGTGCATGCAGTGTGGCAATTCGTCCAAACAACCAGGGGTCCGCCACCATAGACCTCAACTGGTCTGAGCTTTGGACCAGCAACTGGCCTGGGGGCAGGTCCATCACTGCGGCATCATCGCCCACGCCACGTAAAAGATGTTCTGACTGCTGGGGGGGCAATTTCTGTAAGGCGCGGCGTAAAACTTCCGCGCCGACTTTGGCACCACAGCCGTTGCAGCGCATACCCGACAATGAGATGCCGTTGCGTTGGGTTATTACTTCACGGGGTTGGGCCTCAGGCATTTCCTCTATAGCAACGGGCAGGTCGCTAAAGCGCTGCATAAAAGTGCGATCAATATGGTCTTTCCAGCGCCATAGCAGGTCACCTGAGACGGCAATCCCATTGCGTACAGCGATGGCGCGTTTGCCGCCACAGGATAGCAAGCTCAGGAAGCTCTTTTGCGGGCGATAGCTCTTTAGCGGGTGACCAGTGAGAGTGGCGCGCAGGTTATGGAATAGAATTGGTCCCTGGCGAACGGCGTAGACGCCGGCTTTGGGCAGTGGCTCTGCTGAAAAGCTGGCCACATCACCACAAGCGAAAATTTCCTGTCGGCCCTGGGCACGCAGCCTGCGATCCACCAGCACAAAGCCCTTTTCATCCAGGGCAAGCTGTGAATCAGCCAGCCATGGCGGTGCACAAGCATTAGTGGAGAGGAGTACCTGGTCGAGTTCCAGCAGGTCGCCGCATTTATTGCGTACGCCTTGTTCTGTAATCTCCTGAACAGGCCAGTTGTGATGCAGCTGTACTCCGAGACGGTCGAGTTCGCGCTCTGCAAGCTTGCGTGCAAGCAGTGGATAGCCTTGGGGGATTCTTTCCGTGGCGTGAATCAGGTGTACCTGCACACGCCCGGAATAAATTTGCTCCTCCAGTGCGTGGGCCATTGCCATGGCCAGTTCACAGCCACCAGCACCACCGCCGACAATGCCGAGTTTTAGCGGTGCCCGGGTCTTATGCACATGTTGTAAAAGTTTCTGCCAAAAAGGATAGAAGTGCCCAATGGGCTTGATTGGGATTGCTAACTCCGAACCCGGCAGCTCCCGTGCGGGAGTCGCGCCCACATCCAGTGACAGTAGGTCATACTCCAGTGGCGGGCGCCCCAACAAGGAAATTTTACGTTCTTCGGGATCAATATGGTGCGCACAGGCCTGCACAAAGCGAGCCCCAGCCGCACGGCATAGCCGGATCAAATCTATATGGGTGTCATCCAATGAATAGTGGCCCGCTACCATACCAGGTAGCATGCCTGAATAGGCGGTTTGTACTTGTGGGGAAACCAGTGTTAGACGCGCGCCTGGTAGTGGGTTCATAGCCCACATTTGCAGCACTATGGCATGGGCGTGGCCACCGCCGACCAGAACGATATCCTGGTAATTTGGGTGCTCCTGCATTTCACTCATTGCTCACTTAATGGAATGGTCGCAGCGATATATAACCTGATCGCCTGCCAAATTCTTCCGCCGTGCAAATTCACTTCTGGATAAATAGTAGACAGCATGAGTTGAAGTGAGACCTATAGCACGACACCGGCTCCTATTATCGCGAATCGAAGCGCCAGGGTAAAAAAATACACAGGTGCTGGTCTTTACTTTATTGGCTTGGCTGTCGTTGCAGCTTGCGCTTAATTTATTTTTTGCGGCGCTATTTTCCCAATGCCACCAGAGCCCGTCCATCAATACACTAAGTTTCGCCATCTGCTTTGGTGGTTGGTTGGTGGCTTATTGCTACTGGAAGGCTTTTCTATCTTCGCCTCGGACTTCGTGCGAGATAAAACAGATGCCTGGCTGGCTGAGCGGGGCCTGGATTTTCATGCCGACTATTTCCGGGTGTCCCTACTAGATTTGTCTGTGCTGGCTGTAGGGGTGCGTGCTTCCAATCGTGAAGGAAGGGGGTTTGCCGCACGTGAAGTAACACTGGATTACAGCTGGTGGCAGTTGCTGCGCGGGCGAGCCCACTTACCACGCGCCTCGGTAAGTGGCGCCTACATGGATTTGCAATCCGTTCCCGGAGAAAAATACCGGGAATGGGAAGTGGGCGGCTGGGACTTGGGAGAGGTGAAGCGCAGGGATCGTGATTTTAAAATGGGTATCGGCTGGGCCAGGATACGCGATAGTGAACTCTGTTATCGCCACCGGCCTGTCTGGCCAACTGCGACCTGTGCCTATGTTGGCGATGCAAAAATAGAGGATTTTTTGCTGGGGCTGTGGCGCAAGGGAGATGTGCCCCTCAAGGTCAATATCGCAGCTACAGATATCCAATTAGAGGAATTGTTGGCCAGGGAAAAAAATTCGACACATTACAATACTACTTTGGCGCATCTGCACTTGAAGCAAGGAGATTTCCGTTGGCCAAGTTTGCGTACCGGAGCGGAATCCTTTCAAGCAGAGCTTTTTTCTGGCTGTCCGCCTCAGAAGTGGGCTGATGCAATTCGCGGCTTACAGCGCCTGGTTGGCCACTGCGCTGCTGCGCGTCGCCTCAATGTTGAAGGTGATCTTAGATTTGGGTTTGGCCGTGAAGGATTGGCACATTGGCGTTATGCGAGTGGGGAGGGCGTCTTACTCCGGCAGAGTAATCAGCGTTGGCAGGATTGGCGCGCTGGAACCATCACTATTCGTGACTTCGATTTTGTCCGCTCAATAAAGCGGATACATTGGCGCAGGGGCCGGGCTACTGCATTTGATTGGTGCCCTAAGCACCTGCGTGATAACAATCATCATTTTTGTATCCGCGCAACCACTTTGCAGGTGCCTGAACCAACCACTTTTGACTGGAGCCATCGACTTAAAATTACAACCGGAACCAGTGCTGCGCAGCAGTTGCGCTATCTCGATGTTGCTCAACCCCATCGCCAGCCTTTAACCGCTCAGCAAGCAGCATTGGGTTCATTGGAATTTGATGTCACCAGTCGCATCCTAGCTGTGGACAGCTTGGCGGTGGGAACTGCCAATGGTTGTGTCCCCGGCGATATGTGGAAAAAACCGGATCACTGCGTACGTTTGGTCGGTTTGCGGGCTAAGGAAAAAGCTGCCTTACGCTTCGGCTCTTCCCCACTAGAAATTCCCTGGGGCTTTGCCAGTGGACCATTATCTCTTGCTCAGCTCAAGCTGTCTGGACTCGGTGAAGAACAGCTGCAATTGCAAAAATTAAAGTGGCGTGGAATTGATACCTTGGGTGTCGACACACCTTATTCGATTCAGAATTTTTCCCTCGAGTCCCTTTCCGGTTGCATGTCGCGAGGATTGTTGCCTACGGGCTGGGAACCACTTTGTGCGCAACTGAATAGCCTGGATGGACGTGGGAATTTTGCCTGGCAAGGTGGTGAGGATGGTTATGCCATCTTTGGTAAGCTGGGAGTGCAACGGCTGTTATTGGGAGAGTCTAGAGGAGGTAATAAGGGGCTTCTGCTGCAAAAATTCAGCACCGGTGAAGGGTATTTTCGCCGTGAACCTGTTGAGGACCCATGGGCCAATGCCTTTTCAGCTACGGAAGGCGCTGTGGGGCAAGAGGATTACGGTAAGGAAAAGGGGCGCCTGAGGGAATCGAAAACAGGGAGAGAGGCTCTGAGTATGGCATTGGCCAGTATTCGTGCCCCTAATTTCAAGCTACAGAGCAGCTCCCTCCTTCGATTGGATGGGTGTTTGCCCCCTGAATGGGCAAAATTGATTTACCGTTCGTCAGCAGCAGCGCAGGAAATGCCAGCCTGCTTTGATGTGCGCGACCTGCAACAAGAGCGCCCCCTTGTGCTGGCCTGGCTGGGGGGGTTGGATTTTGCCACTGCGGAGCTTTCTATTGGCCGCGCCACTGCAGCTACTGTACAGAACAGACCCCTGCTTAACCTGGCCGACCTTAACTTGCCATTGGCCAGGATTCGTATTGTTCCTGCTGATACGTTTAGCACTTATATTGCCTTACCCGAAAGCTCAGTCGGCCAGTTGCATGCCTGCCTGCCAGATTTAGAGAGTACTTTGACCCAAAAGCTGCGATGTGTGGAATTGCAAACAGTGCAACTCGGAGGGCACTTTAAACTGGAGGCTGGGCATGATCGGGTATCGGGTAATCTGGATGACAGCGATATTGAGCAACTGCAGCTTTTGGGAAGTGGCAATATTCCATTACTGGAAATCCAGAAACTATCCATACCTGAGCTGGAGTTTCTATGGTCTGGCAATAACACACAAGACTCTATGGTAGAAATGCAGGACTTATCCATAGAGTCGCTATTTGCCTGCTTGCCTAGCCATTTAAATTCCGCAGAACGATTGCCACATTGTGTGTTCAGTAAAGAAATATACTCAGTTGGTAGTAGCGGCTTATCTATTGGAGAGACAGAATTTACTTCTATAGGAACAGGAGAACCACTTTGGCAGCTCTCAAAGCTGTCCGTCGATAAAATCGCCTTCTCGCACAATACACTCGATCTGTACCATCTGGAAATTGATAACATTCTTATCTGTGGTTTGCACAGGCTATTACCTAGTGAGGCAAATAGGTTTCAGCTGGCTGATTGCATTGAAACTCCTCGATTGCGCTTCAATAGAGGACCGGTTCGTATTGGATTAAATGAAAATACAGCTCTTTTGGATTTTGGACCTATGCAAACTGCACCAGTTGCTTTTTGGCAAAAAGGGAATAATTACTTGCAGGCTGGCTTGCAACAGATGAGCTGGCAGCGCATGACCTGGGATGGTGATGGAGATTTTTCCGTTACGAATTTTCGCCTGGAAAATATCAGGGTCTGTTTACCTGACTCCGACAGGAAGGTAAATATTCATCTATTGAAACAGGCTAGCCCGGGGGATACGCGACGTTGCTATGGGCTCGACCAGCTCCTGATGCCTGGTGTGCAAAAAATATCACTCAGTAGACCATTTTCTCTTAAGGGTTCAATGGAGCTAAGTGGATTGTCTTTAGTGCGTAGAAATACTAAACCGATTAGGGTACCTAACTTGCAATTGGATAATATTTCCTTCGAGGGGAAATCACTGATACAAGTTGGCAACATAAGTGGTTGTCTTCCGGCAGGATTACTTAAAGACCGAAAGATAGCGCCTTGTTATCAGTTAGAACGGCTGAAACTTGGCAAAGTAGTAAGTAAAAATACGCTTTCCGGAAGAATATTTAAAGTCTTCGATATTAGTTCGGCAAATATACAGATGCATGCAGCAGGATTTTCGCAGGCACTACCGGAACAGCTGTTAAAAACAGAAAGTCTACGGGTGAGACAACTACGCTTCAGCTCTGGATCAGTACATGTACAGCAGTTGCAATTGAATAATATTGCCAGTTGTATACCCAACGGCTATTTCGATGAGGGAGATCATTGTTTCAGGCTGGGGGATTTGGAACTGGATGGAGGTTTTACAGCTGGACAGGGCCTGGAGTTCAATTTACTAAAGGCGAAAAAAATTGATCTTTTTTCTCCCCAAGGTGAACTGCTAGTGGAGGGGGAGAGTATAACGCTTTCACAATTTGCGATCAGTGCTCAGGAGTGGCGATTTTCCTGGGGGGAAGCGGTTCATTTTCACTTTTTTAACAGGAATCCAGTTGAGCCAGAGTATCATCGACATAGCACAGTGGGGGACTTTAGATTACTGCATATTGAAGGATTTAGTTTCGATAGGCGTTATAAATTACTAAATGTAGAATTTATTGATTTTCTACAGCCGCGGTTTATTTTAGTGCGGGATGAGCGGGGTAGATTCCCAATAAAGCAAGAAATAGCTGAGCTAAGAGGGTTTAAAGGGGTAAACAGACTTTCTGTTGAGAGAGAAAAAAATGACCCCCTTTCCTACCATATAAGGGATGTTCATCTTCGACATGGCACTTTCACCTGGGTTGATCGGCAGGACGAGTTTCGAGCTCGGCTGCCCGTACGTGATATCAATCTAAATTTGAGCCATTTTAGCAATCTCGGCGAACACCCACCGGCAGTGTTGGTAGCTAATGGCAGGCCTGGTGGTTTTGGTGACATTCAACTGGGGGGAACTATCGATTACTTAGGGGAGAACATATGGGATGCTGATTTAACGGGGTATATGGAGAATGTAAATCTTATTCCGGCCACTCCCTATATGGCTAAGTTACTTGGTTATAAGATATTACAAGGACAAATGGACGCGGTGGTTAGCATTCATGTGCGGGAAAATCAATTGAATGCTTTTGCTGATGTTGAGCTAGAAAAAATCAAAGTGCGTCGTGTTCGTAAGGATGACCAGCTGCCCGTTAAATCAAAAATTATCCCATTAAATGTGGCTTTATGGTTGCTGAAAGATGGCCAGGGAAATGTGAAATTTGGAATGCCTGTAACCGGTAATATTCGAGATCCTAAGTTTTCTCTATCCTTTGTCTTCAGTGAATTACTGCAAAAAGCCATCTTCGATGCTTTGTTAAGCTACCTAACTCCCTATGGAATTTACCTGCTGGTTAAGTTGGCGTGGGGACGATTTATGGCAAAAGACTTTGATTCAATTGAGTTTGCTCCTGGCAGCTCAGAATTAAGTAGTTTGGCTATGGGGCAATTACAGCAAATGGTAACTGTACTGCATAAACATCCGAAGGCCCGCCCCGGAGTGTGCGGTATAGCTAATGCCAGAGACTGGAGCGCAATGTATCCTGAGTCTACCGTAGGCCTAAGAGGTAGCCGCCGTCTCCTTGCTGATTTTTACCATAACCCCCCTATTTTCTTGCGTGAAGAGTTTGAGAAGCTGGCACAAGAGCGTAGTCGAAAAGTTGAGCGATATCTTATTGATGCAGGCATTCCAGCGGCGGAATTGATCCCCTGCGCACCAGATTACAATGGAAGAGATTTTGGCCAGCCCAGAGTCGAGTTTTCAAATTAATCAAGATTTGTAAAATTACTTTGACTTGTTATCTTGATAGTAGCCTTGTTGCGCAATAAATTTACCTGCCTCTATATTACCTTGCTGTGATAAGGGTTCTATACCTGCGGCGGATACTAAGCGATTAACTAGAGAAAAGCAGGATACGACGAAGACAACATCTAATATTGTTTGCTCCTTCCATCCAGCACTAATAGCATCTGCAATATCTTCTTTCGAAATCGAATGAGCATTTTCAGCCACTTTCGCAGCGAAACTAAAAATTATTTGCAGCTTTTGGGGAAACTGAGTGATAACACCTGAAAGCGCAGCTTCTATAAGTTCATCTGCCTCTCCATATTCGCGTGCGACTTCTGCATGGGATAGATAGCAGTATCGACATCCATTCAAGGAGGAAATAAATACTGCTATTAATTCACGTTCTCCACGAGATAGTTCTGAGGGGCTTCTCATTGCTGCTTCAAATGTTTTTAATATTGATGGTCCTGCACCATGTAAGTGACTGAATATTTCCTGGGGGGAGGCTTCAGGTCTAAGATAGGAAAAGTGACTCATAATTTATGAAGCTCGCTGGAAGATATAACTAACTTTGGTTAGAACCAAGTCTCATAAATGAGAACTTATAGAGATCTTAGTGTGATCTTTAGTCCAGAAGTATTCATCGGAACCCTTGTGTGATTCCCTCCAAGCGTGTAGTTTTCTTTTGATGACAGTGTTTGCTGGCAAATACTGACACTGATAATAAAGTTGTTCATTACAGAGGGGATGTAATATGAGCGGTACTAATCAAGTACAAGGAAGTTGTCTGTGTGGTTCTGTTACCCTTAAGGCCTCGTTACCATCATCAAATTTGGGTGTCTGCCACTGCGGAATGTGTAAAAAGTGGGGTGGTGGTCCTTTGTTGGCGGTGGACTGCCAAACCAATGTTGAGATCTCTGGAGAGGAGCATATCTCCGTATTTGACTCCTCAGACTGGGCAGAGCGTGGCTTTTGCTCCAAATGTGGATCTCATCTTTTTTACCGTTTAAAAGAAACCCAGCAGTATTCAATACCAGCGGGAATTTTAAATCTACCTAAAGAAGTAAAAATGACTCATCAGATCTTTATCGATGAAAAGCCGGAATATTATGCTTTTGCCAATGAGACCAGGAATATTACGGGACTAGAGCTTGTGACTGAGTTTTCAGGAGAGTAAGTGCTTGCCAACTTTCTTGCTTTTATTTAAGGAGACTATTTGCTCCGCTTAAAGGTTATTATATGCCATTCATAGGTGCCGCCTTACTGGGGGTATCTTTCCCTGGCTTGGATGGATAATCAGAGAGTTGTCAACCGGGGAGCAGGTATTCTAATGACCGAGTAGTAATAGGGAGTAATAGGTCACCATGACAGAAACTCAAATTGTAGAAATTTTCCTGGCCAACCAGTGGTGGTCAATCATTGCACTTGTGGTGTGTGTGATCGGTGTTACCTTATGCTGGTTTGGGGGACTAATGGCAGCCCTTACAGCATTGGGTAACAAGCATTGGGTTTGGGGTATCATTACCATTTTCTTGGGTCCAATCACCGGTATTCCCTATGCGCTGCGCTATAAAGAGGCAGAATATGCACGCTCCTTGATGTTGAGAGGGGTTTGGATTTTGTTAGTTGGTTTGATTATAGCCGCTCTAGTTTTATTTTTAGGTCGGCCATAAAAAGCTACGTGATTAATTTGAAAACGCTGGCTGTTTGCCAGCGTTAACGCCTTTTCCAGTCTTTTTTCATTTGTGTACTCCCGATGGGTTGCTGGAATTCCATGGGAAACTACAGCTAGTTGACTCAGGTACTAATTTTTCAGACAAGTATACCGATACCTTTCCTATTAAGACGGATGTTTTTGGTTATCTCGATCGAGTTAATGGCATCGAGCAGACTTATTTACATCCTGACCTTGAGAAACGGATTGGTCTTCGCATAAGTGCATTAGAGGCATTTCAAGAGAAACTGTTTCTTTTATCACGCATATTTGGGCCCGAAACCTATATGGCTATTGAATTTAGCACAGTCAAGGAACCAGCCTCAGGTAATCTATTCAATGCTCCAGTTTTTTGGGGTTGGGGTACTGACTCTGCTTGTATTGCAGCTGGGGGAGCCTATTGGGGTAAAATTGAAAGTGTCGAATTTGGTTTTCCTATTTCTTACAATATTAGTGGTGAGTCTGAGCCCCTTGCTGAATTGACCTATGGTGGTGCCACTGTATTTCGGGAAGCAACTCCTGGCTTTGATATTATGAATAAAGATGGAAATATCGAAGTCGTGGGCGAATTTAATTCTTGGAATGTATGTCTTGGGATATTGTCGGGGATTCTCAGCTCACAGCAATCAGTAATACCCAGAAGGTTACCTTTCCAGAAAATTACCTTTCCAGAAGGTTACCTTTAAAGGGGCTTTAATATTTTGATAATAATTCAGACTCAATTAATACTCTAAATAAAGGTATTTTAATTTGTCTTGTAACACTTGCGCTGCTATTGAGTAACTTAGATTAAATCAAGGTGATTTTAACTCCTTTAATCTATCTATACATAACCTCTCTCTCGAATCAAAGAGATGATTCGCACACATACCAACAGAGACAAAAGTACCAAACCCTGTACCAGCAGCAATAGTAAACATAATCAAAATTTGATATTTCACTGCGACTGTGGGGGATGTACCAGCTAGTATCTGCCCAGTCATCATACCTGGCAGAAATACAATGCCGGCTGCAGCCATCGAATTGATTGTTGGCATTAATCCCGCGCGCATTGCGTCTCTGCGAAATTCAATACTGGCTTGCCGCCAGGTTTCGCCCAGCATTAGGCGATTTTCAATAATATCGCTTGAGCGCCGCATACTTTCTGTTAGTCGATCCAGGCCCAGGGCAACGCCGGTCATGGTATTCCCAAGAAGCATTCCCAGGAGGGGAATAGAGTATTGAGGTTGGTACCAGGGCTGAGGACCGATTAGCACCACTAGACTCAGTATTGTGACGCTAAATGCGGAAACCAGCATGGATAAAGTGCCAATGGCAAAACTCCAGCCTCCACGCAGGCGATATTTTTGCCGTGAGACGACTTGTTGCCCGGCAAACAATAACATTGCCAATCCCAGCAGGCTGACCCATAACAGGGTGCCAACAGCGAACAGGGCTTCCAGTATGACTCCGACAAGCGCCAATTGAACCGCAGTGCGTACTGCCGCGACAATCAGTGGCTTGCCGAGCTGTAATCGTGCGATATGGGTGCAAATTGCCAGGGCAACCACCAGCGCCGCAGCCAGCGATAACTGCCACCATGTCAGGTCGATCACACTCATTGTGATATCTCCCGCTCCACAAGATGGCTTCCCTGAATCTCAAAATGCCTGCTGCCCACTCGCTGTATCTGTTCTTTACTGTGGGCCACCCAGATTACCGGGTATTGATGTTTTTGAATCTTAGCAAGCAGCCACTTTTCTACTTTATTCGTGGTTTCCACATCGAGATTGGCAGTGGGCTCATCCAGTAAAAGCGCACTTGGTTCATAGGAGAGAGCGCGAATAAGCGCCAAACGCTGCTTTTCTCCCGAAGAGAGCCGGCTCACCTGCCACCCTGTGGCCTCTGCGGGAAACCCGAATACCTTTAAGGCTTCGTCCATCGGTTTATTAAAGTGTTCACCGACAGTCTCATACCACCAGGCACTCTGTGCCGGTACCAGCATGACTTGGCGACGCCACTGGTGGCCAGGTATTTTATTCTGTTCTTTGTCATCAAGAGATATCTTGCCATTATGGGGCTCTATATCAGCCACAGCTCTGAGTAGGCGGCTTTTACCGGAGCCGGAGGAGCCGGATAGGCAGATGACTTCTCCCGGCGGTACATCCAGCGCTATTTTTTCAAGTGAGCCGATACTCAGTGTCTCTAATTTTAGTTGAGGCATATCAGGGGTTACTTGCTAACTACTTTGTAGTTAGTGGTTTTAGTTTCCTGCCAGTATTCTAAAATGCTTATACATCTGTCGTGTGAATTTGACTCAGTGGTTTGTACTGCTTTGCTAGGTTAGCTGAGAAGTGGAAGCTAGTTCCTACTCCTACTCCTACTCCTACTCCTACTCCAGTTCCGCGATATATCTTTTTAACACTCATTGCTTCCCTTTGAACCTCCCGCCCCAGTCCGCCATAATCCGCTCCTTCCGAATCGAATAACGAGTGCTGTATGACCGACACCTCTGTCTATGAGGCCACAGAGCGCCTGCCGTTAAAGGAGTACACCGAGAAGGCGTATCTGGATTACTCCATGTATGTGATCCTGGATCGCGCCCTTCCGAATATCGGAGACGGCCTAAAGCCGGTGCAGCGGCGTATCGTCTATGCCATGAGCGAGCTGGGCCTGAAGAATACCGCCAAGTATAAGAAGTCCGCGCGTACGGTCGGCGATGTGATCGGTAAGTACCATCCCCACGGTGATAGTGCCGTGTATGAGGCAATGGTGTTAATGGCACAGCCGTTCAGTTACCGCTATCCATTGATCGACGGTCAGGGCAACTGGGGCTCGCCGGATGATCCCAAGTCCTTTGCCGCCATGCGTTACACCGAGTCGCGCATGGGTAAATATTCGGAAGTACTGTTGTCGGAATTGGGGCAGGGCACTGTCGATTGGCAGCCGAACTTTGACGGCACCATGGATGAACCCTGTGTTCTTCCGGCACGGGTGCCCAATATTCTATTGAACGGCACCACCGGTATTGCCGTGGGTATGGCTACAGATATTCCGCCGCACAACTTGCGCGAAGTGGTCAACGCGACTGTGGCGCTGCTGGAAAACCCCAAGTCCACAGTAGAGGAGCTGTGTGAGCATATTCTCGGCCCGGATATGCCCACTGAAGCAGAGATAATTACGCCGCGCGATGATATTCGTAAGATTTACACTTCCGGTCGCGGCTCTATCAAGATGCGCGCCCTATGGAGCAAGGAAGACGGCGATATCGTGATTACCGCGCTGCCCCACCAGGTGAGTGGTGCCAAGGTGCTGGAGCAGATTGCCCAGCAGATGCAGGCGAAGAAGCTGCCTATGGTGAATGACCTTCGCGATGAGTCGGATCACGAAAATCCCACGCGCCTGATAATTGTGCCGAAATCCAACCGGGTGGATATGGAATCGGTGATGAACCACCTGTTCGCCACCACCGATCTTGAGCGCAACTACCGCGTCAATATGAATATGATCGGTATCGATGGCCGCCCCCAGGTGAAGTCCCTCGATAAGATCCTGCGAGAGTGGTTGACTTTCCGGGCAACTACCACCCGCCGCCGCCTACAGTTCCGCCTGGACAAAGTTGAGAAACGCCTGCACCTGCTTGCCGGGCAGTTGATCGCCTTCCTCAATCTCGATGAGGTGATCGAAATTATCCGCACCAGCGATGAACCCAAACAGGAGTTGATGGAGAGTTTCGAGCTCACGGATATCCAGGCAGACTACATTCTCGACACCAAGCTGCGCCAGTTGGCGCGTCTGGAAGAGATGAAAATTCGTGGTGAGCAGGCTGAGCTGGAGAAAGAGCGTGATACTCTAACTAAAACTCTGGATAGCGAACGTCGCCTGAAGACGCTGATCAAGAAAGAGCTATTGGCGGCGGCCAAAGAATTTGGTGATGAGCGTCGTTCCCCCATCGTTGCCCGTGAAGAGTCCAAAGCGTTTAGCGAAGCGGAGTTACTGTCTTCCGATCCCATCACTGTTGTGGTTTCCGAAAAGGGCTGGATTCGCGCGGCCAAGGGCCATGAAATTGATGCGGCGGCATTGAGTTACAAGGCTGGGGATAGTCTCGGCTTCGCCGCACGAGGCAAGAGCAACCAGCCGGCGCTGTTACTTGATAGTACAGGGCGCAGCTATTCCATTGCCTCCCATACTCTACCGTCGGCGCGAGGGCAGGGCGAGCCGCTGAGCGGGCGAATCAATCCACCCTCCGGTGCCACCTTTGAGGGGCTGCTCATGGGGCCGGACGAACAACGGGTTTTACTGGCCTCCGATGCCGGCTATGGCTTTATTGCCAAGCTCTCGGATCTGCAGTCGCGCAATAAGGCAGGCAAGGCCATGCTGACCCTGCCCAAGGGAGCGCAGGTGCTGCCACCTCATTTACTGGAAAATCCACAGGAGGCCCTGCTGGCGGCAGTAACCTCGGAAGGACGTATGCTGGTATTCCCTGTCACTGAATTGCCTGAGTTGGCGAAGGGCAAGGGTAATAAGATTATCAATATCACCTCGGCCCGCGCAGCGAGCCGTGAGGAAGTTGTGGTGGGTGTTGCCGTGCTGGAGGGTAAGAGCCAGCTGGTTGTCCACGCTGGAAAGCGTCATACCAAGATTAAGATCGCAGAGATGGATCATTACCGCGGCGAGCGCGGTCGCCGTGGTAATAAGCTGCCACGGGGATTCCAGAAGGTCGATCGGATTGAGGTATTGGAAAAGTAAGCTGAAGTCCACCTGTGCTGGCAAAGGCGGTCATTCTGACCGCCTTTTTTATTGCTAATCCCGTATTGATAACTGATACATTGATGAAATAATAAGCAGGCTTATAATGAGCGCCCTCAAAAAGGGAGTCTTAGGCATGTCAGGGAAAGATACGCAGGGCGAGGATATTGCGACTGGGGTGAGCCTGGAGCTACACAGCGCGGCGCGTTTACTGCGGCGCAACTTTGACCGCCGAGCCAGGGGGCATAGTCTCAGCGGCTCCCGTTGGCAGGTGCTGTGGCATCTGGTGCGACAACAGGGGCAGAAGCAGGCAGAATTGGCTGAGTGCCTTGATATGGCGCCGATTAGCCTGGCGCGCCAACTCGATAACCTGCAGCGGGAAGGGCTGGTAGAGCGGCGCCCTGACCCGCAGGACAGGCGCTGCTTTCGTATTTACCTGACCGGGCAGGCGGAACCGGCCATGGCTTTGTTGGATGGGCTCGAAAAAGAGACTCGCGCCCAAGCCCTGGATGGTTTTTCCCCGGAGGAAGTAATACAGCTGCAAACGTTGTTGGAGCGATTGCGCAAAAACCTGACACGCGAAGAGATTGAATTTGACTGACAAGCTGAATCTAAACCTGGATCGAACCACACAGCGCAAACTGGGGCTCATACTGGTCCTGGTGCTTGCTGCGCTGGCGGTTGGCTGGAGCCTGTTTGGCAGTGGCGATATCGTCGAGACAGAGAATGCCTATGTGAAGGCGGAAAAAGTCTCCCTGGCACCAGAAGTCAGCGGTGTGGTCACCAAGGTACTGGTGAGTGCCAACCAAGTGGTGAGCAAGGGCCAGCTGTTAATTCAGATCGACCGCACCGCCTTTGAGTTGGCGGTCACCGAGGCAGAAGCCCGTTTGTCACAGGTGCGCAATGACTTGCTGGCCCGCCGTGCCGAATATGCGGAGGCCGATGCCGCCTTACAGCAGGCGCGCAAAGATGCAGATTTTTACCGGCGCCAACTGGAGCGCAATGAAAAGCTAGGCAAAGTGGCTTTTTCTGAAGCGGAGCTGGATAGTGCGCGCCAGCAATTGGAGCGGGCTCGGGCACAGATCACTATCAATGCAGAAAAACTGTCCAGCCTGCGGGCAGAGCTGGGAGGCGATCCTGGTTCTGCTTTGGAAGATCAGGCGGATCTCAAAGTGGCCCAGGCACAGTTGGATAAGGCCAACTATCAACTGTCTCGTACGCGTATTATTGCGCCAGTAGATGGCACCATCGCCAATACCGTGCCCCAGGTTGGGGAGATGGCCACTGCCGGACTTAACTTGCTCAATATGATTGGGTCTAGCGGTCTTTGGGTGGAAGCCAATCTTAAGGAAACTGAGCTAGCCAAGGTACGTACCGGTCAGCAGGCAGAGGTGACCCTCGACGCTTATCCTGATTTCGAATGGCAGGCCCAGGTGGACAGTATGAGCCCGGCTAGTGGTAGCGAGTTTGCCCTGACGCCTCCCCAGAATGCCAGCGGCAATTGGAAGAAAGTAGTACAGAGAGTGCCGGTGCGCTTGCGTCTCTATCCTCTAAAGGATGCGCCGCAGTTACGGGCCGGTATGAGTGCAAAGGTGCGTATCGACACCAGCGAGGATGCCAAGGTGGTTTCGGCCCGAGCCTCAACCGATGAGAGTGGCAGGGTGGTCCTGTAAAAACGAAAAGTTTGCAGGGGAAGGGCTTCCTTGCCAGAACAGATATTAAGAAGGCCCGCGAGATGGGCCTTCTTAATATTTAATTACTGAACTCTGTGCCAGGTCTGGGTGCGGTAGAAGAAACCAAGGTAACCGCGCACCTTCAGGGTATCGTCGTTCTCCAGCCAGAACTTGCAGTCGTATACCTTGCCTGTGACCGGGTCCATAATCTCTCCGCCTTCGTATTTATCACCCTTCTTCGCCATGCCGGTGATCACATCCATGCCAACGAGAGGTTTACCCTTCAGATCACCGGGGCAGTTCTCGCAGACGGTGTCATTGGGTTTCATCAGCAACTGGTCAATTTTCCCGTAGTACTTTCCATCCTTTTCGTAGATTTCCACGATGGACTTGGGCTGGCCGGTTTCATCGTCGACAGTGCGCCACTTGCCTACAACATCTGCGGCACTGGCCTGCAGGGCGAACATCAGGCCGAAAGCGGCCAGGAGCAGGTTTTTGATCATCTGTAGGAGTTCCTCTGTTAAGTGGTGACCCAGATCTTACATGAAGTCATCGTTGGCGGCAGGAGGATAGTCACCATCGGGCAAAAATTAGCCGCATATATCCGGCAGTTAGCCGCATTTAAACGCTTTTTATCTGATTTTCGTACCAGTTTTGCCGCTTTATGAGGAGCAGCTTAGGGGAATACGCTTGCCGGATTCAGGTGGTCTGGCAGACCAGGCCTCATGCTCCGGGTGTTCCTCGAACGGTGATTGCAGCAAATTGCGCAAAGTACGCAGGGGATAATAATCACCTTGTCCGGCTGCCTCGATGACTTTCTGTGCCAAATAGTTACGCAGAATATATTTGGGGTTTACTGCTAACATGGCGCGGTTGCGCGTGCGGGAATTACTATTCTCACGTGACAGGCGTCGATCGTAATGCCCCAGCCATTGATCCAGCGCATCGTGTTTAACTGCTGCGATACATTCACATAACCCAGCTGCTGGGCGTTCGCCGCGATAGTGTGCCAATGCGCGGAAGAAACGGGCATAGTCCGCCTCACCCTGTTGTAACAGTTTTAGTAGATCTGCACAGAGTGCTGGATCGCCATCCTCTTCTGTGGTGAGCCCAAGCTTGGCGCGCATACGTGCAGCATAGGTGCGGGTGACCTGGGGCTGAAACTGCTCCAAACAATCACGCAATGTTTCCACGTCAACAAATCCGGACAGGGCGTGGGCGAGCGCGTTTAAATTCCACAATACGACACCCGGCTGCTGTTCGAAGGCGTAGCGGCCTGTGTGATCTGAGTGATTACAAATAAACGTGGGGTCGTAGTCGTCAAGGAAGGCATAGGGGCCGAAATCAAAGGTATCGCCGATAATCGACATATTGTCGGTATTGAGCACTCCGTGGGCAAAGCCCTCTGCCTGCCAACCAGCTACCAGTTCGGCGCTGCGCATAGTGGTAAATCGCAGCATCGCCTCAGCCTGCTCGCGGACACCGAGCCCTTGTGAATTTGGCACAAAGCGCTGGCAGATTTCACTGATGAGCTGTTGCAGGGCTTGTAGTTGTTTAGTGTAAAACAGGTATTCGAAGTGGCCGAAGCGCACGTGGCTCTCGGCCACTCGGATCAGCATGGCGCCATTTTCAATCTGTTCACGTGTTACCGGTTCGTCGCTGCCAACAATACATAGTGCACGGGTGGATCGAATACCCAGGCCGCTTAAGGCCTCACCGGCGAGGTACTCGCGAATAGTGGAGCGCAATACCGCGCGGCCATCGCCAAAACGGGAGTAGGGGGTTTTGCCGGCACCTTTAAGGTGCAGCTCCCAACACCGTCCGGCATTTTCGATTTCTCCCAGCAGCAATGCGCGGCCGTCACCCAGGTCCGGGTTGTAGACCCCAAACTGATGACCTGTGTACTTCATGGCAAAGGGGCGGCTGCCATGAAATAGTTTGGCGCCACAGCCCAGTTGCGCCCATGCGGCATTTTCTATCTCAGATGCATCGATACCGAGTAGCTGCATGACTTTTGGATTGGTGTCGATCAACTGGGGGTGATCGAAGGGGGTGGGATCTATTCGCGTGCCGAAGGCGTCGCCCAGATCTGCATAGTGGTGGCTGAGGGTAACTTCGCTGAGCTTCATAGATTCTGGGCTTAGGATAAAAATTGATATTAACGGGCATGTTACCGGTATCGATAACTATTCACAGTGGTGTCTATACCGCTAGTAGGCGCAATGGGCGTGTCTGTGATTGCCAATGCTGTTCTTCCTGGTAGAGCAGCTCCTCAATAGCCGGGCTGCTATCCAGCCACTCACGTTCAATTTGCAAGCGGTAGGCATCTCCCTGGTCGGCCAGGTTGATTCCTTGCAATGTGCGTTCGGTGCGATCGCGGTGAATGATACAGCCCAGGCGCAGACACAGAAGCAGGTCGGGGCTGGGGTGGAAGCCGTAGTGTTCTTTGGGGTGCTTTATTCGTCCGCGCTGGTTGCGCACGAGATAGGACAAGTGCTCCTGTTCACCCTTGGAAAACCCGGCCAGATCAGCGTGTTTGATCATAAAAGCGCCGAGCTTGCGAAAGCTGCTGTGCGTCAGGGCCAAACCAACTTCATGGAGTTGTATGGCCCAGCGCAATCGCTGGCGTCCTTCCGGCGGATATCCGGGACGCAGTTGCTGTAATAGCTTAAGGGCAGTATCACTTACGCGGCGAGCCTGGTTGGCATCTATCTGCCAGCGCTGCATTACCCAGGCCACTGTATCCGCGCGCCTGTCCCCTCCATGCAGGCGGCCAGCCAGGTCGTGCACTATGCCTTCGCGTATTGCGTAAGGTGAGACTTCCATGCGCTGGATATCCAGCTCGCAAAAAATAGCGTGCAAAATTGCCAGGCCCGCAGCGAATACAGGGCGGCGCTCCTCATCGAGATAGGGCAAATTCAAATCGGCGATATGCTCGGCTTGGGCCACCTCTTGCGCCAGGCGATCAATATCCTCGCGCCTGATATCCTCTACTTCGCCACCGTTCAGTACTCGAGATACCGCCTTGATGGTACCTGAGCAGCCTACTACTTCAGCTTCGGTGGCCATGTGCTGGAGTTCCTGAAGCTCCGCACGTGCAGCGCGCTGAGCGTGCTTGAAATGATTGATGGTCTGCCTGCTAATAATGCCATCGGCGAAGTAGCGCTTGCTGTAGGAAACACAGCCCATGTACAGGCTTTGCAATTGCTCTGGGGACTCACTACCGCGCACCAGTTCGGTGGAGCCGCCACCGATGTCGATTATGCAGCGTAGCCGGGGTGGACCGTCAGCGGCGGCCATTACACCTGAGTAAATCAGGCGAGCCTCTTCAATGCCGCTGATGATTTCCACTGGCACCCCCAGGATGGATTCCGCCTCTTCGAGAAAACCGTCTGCGTTGGCCGCTGCAGCGCGCAGGGTGTTGGTGCCTACCACACGAATATGATCGGTCGGTAGTTTATCCAGTACGGGTTGGAAACGGTTGAGAGCTGCCAATGCACGTTCCGACACCGCTGGATCCAGATTGCGTTCGGCATCCAGTCCCTCAGCCAGGCGCACCATGGCACGGTCTGTATGCAGGCGCACCATGCGCTGACCGCGAAATTCCGCCAATAACAGGTGGAAACTGTTAGAACCCAGGTCGAGCGCTGCGTAGCGTTCACTTGGTGATTGCATCGACATCCTGGCACCCGCGTTAATTGAGACGGCAAACTGCTCTACTATTAACTGTATAACCCTGTGCCCACTTAGATTGTTTCAATCTGGCGGGAATACGCCCCTGAAATTGGCGAAAAGCGTGTAAATCCTCTTTTCTGCAGTAGTGCCTCGTTTCCGCTTATTACTGCGCCTTCTAAATTGACTGCTTGGGACACGCTCACTCCAAGCCCTCTGGGATGGGGAAATTCATTTGCGGCTGAGATGTTTGGCAGATTGTCGATGTTTAACGATACGCCCCTATACCCCAAAGAGTTGAGTTGGCTGTCGTTTAATGAGCGGGTGTTGCAGGAAGTGGAAGATGAAACAGTACCCGTTATTGAGAGGGTGCGCTTCCTGGGGATCTTCTCCAATAACCTCGATGAATTCTTCCGGGTTCGTGTAGCGGATGTACGTCGCCTCGCGGCCTTTGCCGTTGGTGAACAACAGAAGAGGCATTTTGCCAAACTATTGGGGCAAATTAATGAGCGAGTGTTACGTCTTCAGCGGCGCTATGCACGTGCTTACGCCAAAGTACTGGCTGATCTCGATAAACATAACATCCATGTGGTTAGGGAGAATAAGCTCAGCGAGCGCCAGCGTAAGTTTGTAGAGGATTACTTTCATCGCGAAGTGTTGCCTGAGCTGGAGCCTTTCTTTATTGATGACCGCGATACTATGCCGCTACTTAATGAGGCGAGTATTTATTTTGCGATTTTCCTCCGCCTAAAAGATGGCAGTCGGCGCTATGCCGCTATGGAAATTCCCACTAATACTCTATCTCGCTTTGTAGTGATTCCACCCCGTGAAGGTAAGCGGGAAAAGGTTTATATCGTTCTGGACAATATTATACGGGCCTGTTTGGTAGAGGTGTTTCGCCAAGTGTTGCCCATTCGCTCGGCGCAGGCATTCATGTTCAAGATCAGTCGCGATGCCGAGCTGGAGCTGGGCGAGCAAATCACCCAGAATCTTGTAGATCGTATAGAAAAATCACTCAAGAGACGTAAACGTGCTGATCCAGTGCGCCTTGCCTATGATGCAGAAATGCCCGAAGTGCTCCTTAATTTGGTGAAAAAAAAATTAAAGATGGGGCGTTACGATACTTATACACCAGGTGGCCGCTACCACAATTCCAAAGACCTGATGAAATTTCCAGCGGACTCTGGGCGTTATACCTACAAGCCGTTGGTGCCACTGCCTACGCTGCCGAGTGATGGGGGTGCTTTTGCACAAATTCGCAGTGCAGACCGACTTTATTATTACCCTTATCATGATTTTCGTGTAATCACCAATTTGCTGGCCTCTGCAGCTATAGATTCCCAGGTGCGGGAAATTCGTATCAATTTATATCGGGTTGCAAAAAACTCACGGGTGGTTGCTGCTTTGATAAATGCAGTGCGCAATAATAAAAAGGTGATTGCAGTAGTTGAGTTGCGTGCGAGATTCGATGAGCTAGCCAATATCCATTGGTCCAAGGAGTTATCCGATGCGGGAGTGGAGGTAATTTATGGCGTTCCCGGATTAAAAGTTCATTGCAAATTAATCTCTATTGTTCGGCGGGAAGAGGGCAAGGATAAATTCTACAGTCATCTGGGAACAGGTAATTTTAATGAGAGTACCGCGCGAATTTATTGTGATTTTAGTTTGTTAACTAATAACCAGGATCTGGGCCTGGATGTTTACAATGTCTTCGAATTTATCCAGCGTACTCGACGTCGCCCGGTATTCCAGCATATCGCGGTTTCCCCACTGACCAACCGCGCAGCCCTGCTGGGGGCAATAGATCGGGAAATCGAAGCTGCACAAAGAGGTGATCAGGCCGAGTTGTTCATAAAATGCAATAACTTGGTGGATAGTCAGATGATAGAGCGGCTTTATAGTGCAAGTGCTGCTGGTGTGCAGGTTAGAATTATTGTGCGGAGTATGTGTTCGTTAGTATGTGAAACTGCGGGACTCTCCAACAATATCCAGGTTATCAGTTTGGTGGATAAGTTCTTGGAGCATGCGCGTGTCTATATATTCCACAACGGTGGTGAGGAGATTATGTGGCTGTCCTCGGCAGATTTGATGACCCGTAACCTGGATCATCGAGTGGAAGTTACTTTTCCCCTGACCAATAGTAAGCATCGTGAGACTGTACGGAAAATACTGGAGCTGCAATGGAGTGACAATCAAAAGGCCCGGGTTATGGATGCAAAGCAAAGTAATACCAGAATTGCCAATAGTGATCGTAAGGGGTGTCGTTCTCAAGATGCTATTTATCGCTACCTTAAAAAGCGCCCACAGTAATCAGCACTCACCTAGTCTCGGCTGAATCCTACCAGCTTCCCACGGCTAAAAGAGAAGCGATAGCGCTGTCCGATCCGAAGCCATTCGTAACAAGGAGATTGAATAATCATCCTCGGGTATTGAGGTGTAACCACCCAGGTATTGAACTCATTTCCCGGCCCGCGACCAATTAGCCAATAATAGTCTCCGCGCTTGCAGAAGGCGCTAGGAGCACAGCGTTCACTGCCCCATACATAGGCTTCCACATCAAATTGCGCCGGAATACTGGTTTTCTCTTGGAATGGTTGGCGTTCATCGCCTGTAAAGGTGTAGAGCGCATCAAAAGCGATTGGGCGAAACCCCCTGGCTGGGGTGGCACAGCTGACCACTTGGGGTTTGCCTGTGATGCGAGCGTGGGGCGGTGGCGCTTTTTCTTTCCCGGCAATGGTCATTTCGCTGGGGAGATAACCGCAGCCCTTGGCAAATAATAAAGCCAGGGCCACTGGGGTTGTGGCCCATGCAAATATGCGCACTTATCACCTGTTCTAATAGGAAATACCTCCTACCAATATAGTCACAGATTGAGCACTTACTTTTTCCTTGCGATAGCCGGTGCTCGACGGTGGAAGCGCCACTTGCGCCGGTAAGGGAAGGCGCTCTCCACATGTCCAGCGCGAATACGGTCCTGTAGTCGTCTCCAATAGCGGTAATCGTAAAGATCGCTGTGTTGCTTCTCAAAGGCTGCGCGAGCAACAGGGTTGCCAGAGAAAAATAGGCGGAATTCCTCGGGGAAAACATCTGCCTCATCTACCGTATACCAGGGCTTATCCGCCAGCTCCTGCTCTGCGGTCTGTGCTTCGGGGATCTTGCGGAAATTGCACTCTGTCAGAGGGCAAAGCTCATCGTAGTCGTAGAAGACGACACGGCCATGACGGGTGACTCCAAAGTTCTTCAGTAGCATATCGCCGGGAAAAATATTGGCAGCGGCCAGCTGCTTGATTGCATTGCCGTATTCTTCCATAGCCTCTCTTGTTTCCTCTTCATTGGCATTTTGCAGATAGAGGTTAAGGGGCTCCATACGCCGCTCTACATAGAGATGCTTGATGATTACCCACTTGTCATCGATCAGCAGCTTGGAGGGAGCGAGTTTTTGTAGTTCTTCCAGTAATTCATCACTAAAGCGGTTACGGTAGAAAATAAAATTGGTGTACTCCTGGGTGTCAGCCATACGCCCGACCCTGTCTGAGCGGGAAACAAACTTATACTTCTCCTTCACAATTTTCTCGGTGACAGTTTTGGGGCGATCAAAACGGTCCTTGATGACTTTGAATACCACCGGATAAGAGGGTAGCGTAAATACACTCATCACCATGCCCTTGATGCCAGGAGCAATCACAAATTTGTCATTACTCACTTTCATATGGGCGAGAATATGGCGATAAAACTCCGTTTTGCCATGCTTGTGGAAGCCTATGGAGTTATACAGTTCCGATTTTTCCTTTAGAGGCATAATGGTAGAGAGAAAGCGCACGAAGCGGGAAGGAATCGGTGCATCCACCATAAAATAGGAGCGTGTGAAACTGAAGATAATGCTGGCGGAGTCATTGCTGTGCAGCAAGGTGTCTACAAAGATACTGCCCCGACCGTTGTTCAGACAGGGGAGGATCAGGGGGACTACCTCACCATGGAATATCATGCGCCCAACCAGATAGGCGGCCTTATTGCGGTAGAAAACTGACTCCAGCATATCCACGCGCAGCAATTTTTCATTTTCCAGGTCTGCAAGGGGGCGTCCACGTAGCGCCCTACAGATATTTTCAATATCCCGCTGCATATTTTCCCAGGGTGCAGAAAAGCTGAAATCCTTGAGGATATCCTCAATCATGTTTTCCAGGCCGGCGCGCCCGCTATAGCTGATATAGATACTGTAATCCCGCAGCGGCTTGTCTTCCGGGGGGCGGGAAGGTTTAACGAAAATATTGCTATCGTGGATATTGGCGTGTTTAAACTGGCTACAAAACACTGAGTTAAAGAATGTTTCCGCGATTTCGTAATTGCTATGGCTGGCGATTAGTTGTGCGTAAGTTGCGCGTGCATCCCGCCATAGATCCAGTTGGCTGGTGTCTTTGCTAGTGACGGAGTGTACCAGCTTGAGCACCTGATTGACCTTGGTCTTGTATAGATCAATGCGCTCCTTATTGGCCTGGTGTGCGGCTTGCCAGGAGGCGGTCTCAAAGCGCGCCTTGGCGCCCAGGGTGATGTTCTGGTAGTCTGCAAAATACGCATCAAAACCATTCAGGATGGTCTTCGCGATGCGGCGGGCGGTCGGTGAGTGATTGGTCATGCACTAGACTTTTTTACTGAGTTTCAGGTTAAGCTTTTCCACCGCGGAGGCCATTCCCTATGGCATCGGGGATGGCCCGGGCAATATTGCTGTGGTGCTTGCCGGTCTCCCCGCGGCAAGGAATAAGCGGATAGTAGCACGGCACGCCGGAGTACCAATTGAACGATTGGATCAGTAGTTTTGTCTTTTTCTTTGCTGTAATCGACCCGGTGGGTACCCTGCCGGTATTCATTGCAGTGACTTCCCGCCATGCAGAGTGGCAAAAACGTAAAATCGCCTGGCTTTCTGTACTGGTGGCGGCTGGTATTCTGCTGTTCTTCCTGATCGCAGGTCAGTTTCTACTGGAGGCCATTGGGGTGCCTCTATCCGCATTCCAGGTTGCAGGTGGTGTAGTGCTATTTCTATTTGCCCTCACAATGATTTTTGGTGAGGGTAAGCCCGAGCGGGAAAAGGAAATCGTCAAAGAAGGGCATGAGACTGCCATATTTCCGCTGGCAGTGCCGTCCATTGCTTCGCCAGGGGCCATGCTTGCCGCAGTAGTGCTGACTGATAATCACCGCTTTGATTTACTTCACCAATTAAACACCGCATCGGCCATGCTGGCGGTACTCGCTGTAGTCATTGCACTGTTACTGACTGCTAACTGGATTTATCGCTTTATTGGTGATGCTGGTGCCAGCATCGTCAGTCGGGTGATGGGCCTAATTCTCGCCTCTGTGGCCACCACAAGTGTTTTGGTGGGCATCCAGCAATTCTTCTCTATTTAATCGGCATACACTTTCTGAGCACCCCCTGATAGCAGCATTGAGGGGTGCTTTGGCGACCACCGGTTTACTGATTGCCTCTCTGGACTGTATTTGTTGGCTGGGTTTGTCGGCTGTGGTTTTGGATGGATACTTTCAGGAGAGTGCTTTGAGTGGTTGAGGCTGCCAACTAATGATAGCTGCAACTCTCCTGGTTTTTGGCGCTCTATCCTGGTATGTCTGTACTCTGGCCGCCGGTGGCGGGGCCATGTTGCTAGTACCAATGGTAGGTTTTCTCCTGGGTCCTCACTTGGTTGCACCGACTGCCACAATTGGCAGCGTGATGCTGCTCCCTTCAGGGCTTTGTTTTTTTGGTCCTATATCAACTGGAAGGTGGCCTGCTGGATCATGCCCGGTAGCATTCTGGAGGCCAAAATTGGGGCCTATATCTGTTCTCAGATGCACCCCCTGTGGCTTCAATTTTTTGTTGGAGTCTTTCTAATGTCTACTGTTTTTCAATACCGTTTGGGCAAGACAAAGTATTCGTTTCCCATGCGCCTTCCTTACTTTTTTATACTGGGACTTGTTACTCCCTTTTTATCCGGAATCATCGGGGCTATCGGGCCAGTAAAAAATCCATTTTTTTTGAATTATGGTATTGATAAGGAAAATCTGCTTGCCACCAAAGCTTTGAACACTCTGGTGTTACAGGGAACAAAAATACTGACCTACCTTAGCTTTAGAGTTATTACCAAAGAGTTACTTACCTAGGGTATTGCTATAGGTATTGGGGGGGGCATAGGGGTTTACCCAGTGAAACGTTGAATATTGCGTATTAGCACACAGTGTTTTCACTACTATATGTTTGCCCTTATGTTCATCTGTGGTTTGGTGTTGTCATTGAAGGCACTGCCTCAACTGGTTTAGATAAAGCTAATAAACCAAGCTGAAGCGTATATAGATATTTAAGGATCTTTCTAGATTTGATATTAGTCGATAGCGAGAAGCTCTGACTGAGAAGGTATTCAATCTGTTCAGGTATTTGCACGATCAAACCCTGTAAAAGTATTGACTTGGATTTCTTTTATCTTTGTATTCACGGTCCAACCAATATTATTAAACATAGTGATTTTTTTAGGCCACTTGGATAAAGATTAATTAATGACCATCTACCAATACATACTTGTTATGTAATGTGTTTTTACCGGGGAGTTCAGTGGAGGCATGAATGGTATGTTTGCAGGCTAAAATGGAGTTTTTGAGAGAGTAGGAGATAAGCTTGGTCAATTAATTCAAATAAGCTTCAATTTTATTGTTAGCCAGATTTGGTCTTCTCTATATCGGCTTCTCTTCTTTGTCTGATGATCTCTAGGGCCGTGATTGAGTTTGGCCATTCGTGGGGTACATAAGACGCCATGCCGTTAGGTGATCCGCTTAATTTCCCTGTCACTTGTTGGAATCTAGACTCTCTTTAAGTCCAGATATATATAACTATTACTTTGGATGTCTCATCACCGTTAGGCCTTGAGTGTTTTCTGGCGGATGTTAAATGGTATTGGTCAGAACTCCGTCATCTTTTACGGTTTCGAAGGTTGTATAGCTCTGGCGTTCCATCGCAGTATTCGTGATGGGAGGAGTTAAAAGTGACAGTAGCTCAGCAGGGAGTGGCCAAAGATACTGAAGCCGGTTGCTGCCGGAACTGGAGATGACTCTCCGCGTGAGAGGCTGTGATTTACTGAGCCGGTCGAAGACATTATAAAAGCGGAATTGTATCGCCTACGTGCCAAGAGCATGAAGAAAAGTATAATAAGACAGCGGTTATTGTATCTCCGATGCCCCATAAACTTAAAGTGGTACCTTCGTTCTGCCCGATTGTCGCTAACTCTGATACTTATCAACTGCCTGTTTCTACCCTCAGCCTTGGCCTGGGCCCATGTGCCAATTGAAGTATCACAGTTGGAGGATGGAAGTAAGCTCACAGGATTCCACGAGACTTGGCATGATAAAGGTGGCCACAGTGATATTGCGGATGCTTTACTTGCCTATGAACGTGGAGCATTTACCCCCTTGAGAACTGCGGGCTCAACCGGTATTCAACCCGGTGCTTTCTGGTCGCATTTTGCTTTGCGCAATAGCACAAACCAGCCAGCCAAATTACATATTGAGTATGTGGATCATCAGTTGCTGGGATTACAGGTGTATTCCCGTGCTTTATCCAGTGCCGGACCTTATCGGAAGCTTGCCAAATTATCCATATATGCTCCATTTGACACTCGCCAGGTAGAGCACAATCGATTTGTTTTTGAAATTATTGTGCCAGCCAAGACTACACAGGAATTATTGGTAAAATTTGATTCCGGTGAGCTGGGAGTGGTTTTTCCCAGTATGCGAATTTGGAGCCCCCAAAAGCTGCAACAAAATAGCAAGGGCGAGATTAGTTTAATAGCCTTCCTTTTCGGAGGCCATTTCCTCATGGCCCTATTTGCGTTTGTTGGGGCAATTACGGTTAAAGAAAATATTCTCTACCTTTATTCCCTGTATTGCGCCAGTAAAATTTTGGTGTGGGGCACCGTACTTGGTTATACACATCAATATCTGGTAAGTGGTGGATTTCACTGGGGATATACCACTATTAGCGGAGCTATCGCGATTTTAACAGGCCTAATTTTTGCGCGGATTTTCCTGGAAACCAGGCGCTATACTCCCAGGCTGGATTACTTATTACAGGTAATGATGGCTAACAGTGCTTTCCTGTTAGTTTGTGTATTGCTGGGGTTGAAATCTGCCTCCCAGATTTCCATGACAGTAGCATTGTTATGTTATCCACTTGTGGTGCCAATTGCCTTGGTGCGCTGGCGGCAGGGTAATAGTGCTGCCGCGGTATTTGCAATAGGTTGGGCCACCCTGGTGCTTGGCTTACTGGTGCAGGCTATGCGTGATTTAGGCTTTGTGGTGCATAATCCGGTCAACTATTACTGGCCTCCAGTAGCTTCATTTGTGGAAATGATGGCCATTATGGCTGCGATTGGATTAATGGTGCAGCGTTTACGCACCCAAAAAGACCAGGCAGAAAAAAAATATTTGCAACAATTGGAAGTTTCCAAAACAGATCTTGAGCACCTGATACAGCTGCGCACAAGGGAGTTACAAGCAGCAAAAGTGCGGGCGGAAATAGAGGCGCGTACAGATCCGCTCACTGGAATATACAATCGCCGCAGCTTCTTCGAGGAAGCTGCTTTACTAATAAAACTAGCCCAGCGCAAGCAGATTCCCCTGGGTGTGTTGATGCTTGATATTGATCATTTTAAATCCATAAATGATATTCACGGCCACCTAATTGGTGACCAGGCGCTGTGTGCGACAGCACGAGTAATAGCCCAGCATGTGCGTGAGGTGGATGTATTTGGTCGGATTGGTGGTGAGGAATTTGCGCTGTTGGTGAGTGCGGATGTCGCGGGCACAGTTTGTATTGCGCAGAGGGTACATAGAGATATTGCAAAAATTGTTATTAAATCGGCTCAGGGACCTGTAAGTTTTACCGCGAGTATTGGGGTGGCTTGTCTGCAAGGGCATAAAGATATTTTGGAACTGTTACAGCAGGCAGATAGCGCCCTTTACCAAGCGAAGAGAACAGGGCGCAATAGGATATTGGAGTTTTCCACAGCGGGCGCCAGTGCCTGACGCGCTCTAGTTTAATGCTGTTTATATTAATCGTCTTAAATTCAATTTCGTTATTTAAATTTGTAACGGATTCTACTGCACAAAGGTAACAGCATTTAAAACTTTTAATCGTACATTCTCTGGCAGTGGCACTAATCCAAGTTTGCCCGCTTCCGACTGGGATTTCCTGCTCAACATAAATACCAGTAATTGCCTCAGGGCCTTGGCTTTATCATCTTCTTGGTCCGAGTAGAGTAATAGCCAGGAAAAACTGGTGATTGGATAAGCGTCCCTCGCTTTGGGGTCCCAAACCCAGGTGATCAAATTGGGAGCGCCACTTACTGGTAGTTCGGTGTTGGGAAATTCGGCCTCTTTTAGTGCTGCAGCACCACTTTCTGCGCTGGCTTCGATATAGTTACCCGCATGATTTTCCAGTGTTGCGATTGGCAGGTTGACGATCTCGGCAAAGCCATGCTCGACATAGCCGATGGCACCAGGGATTTTTCTTACCCTGGCAGATACGCCCTGATTCCCCGGTGCGCGCTTGAAGCTGGGAAGCTTAGGCCAGTTGGGAACTCTATCCAGGCCAACCTTCTCACGAAACTCCTCACTGATACTGCTTAAGTGACCGGAAAAAATATAAGAGGTACCAGAACTTTCTGAGCGCGTGACCACGCTAATCGGTGTTCGGGGCAATGTGATATCGGGGTTATCCGCAACGATCAGTGGATCATCCCAGTTTCTTATTTTACCCAGGAAAATCCCTGTATAGGTTTTCCGGGAAAGTTTCAGCTTATCGATACCTGGAAGGTTGAATACCAGTACCACCTCTCCGGCGGTTACCGGCAAGACCACAGCGCCCTGTTTTAAACGTCTTAATTCATCAACATCAATCGCTGCATCGGATGCGGCGAAGTCCACTGTGTGTCCAAGAAAGTCCCTGATACCATCGCCACTGCTGCTCATTTCATAGAAAATAAAAATATTATTTTCTCGATGAGTAAATTGACGAAACCATTCCACGTAAATGGGATACGGGAAACTTGCGCCACTTCCACGTAAGTTGATAGGGTTTTCCGGTACTTGGGCCAGGGAGGAAAGAGAGAAAATTGCGCCAAAAATAGCGGCTGAAAGAGTGGCAGCCAGGCGGTATAAAGTAGTGGCATACCTCGATAGCATGGAAAACCTCAACTAAAGGGCCGCCAGTACCTTAATCGATTCCTGATGGCGAGCCGGGTAAAACTTGGCTTCAAATTCAATTTTAGCAGGAGGGTAGGGAGCTTGGTGTCACCACTGAGTTAATATAAGTTGATTTCAAGGGAAATAAATCTAAATACATCTTTGATTTATTGGACAAAATCTATGGCGCTCAGCACTTTCTCCCGAACGTGTTCCGGTAAGGGCACCAGCCCCAACTCACCTGCCTTTGCCTGGGAGTTGGCATGTAGAATAAATGACAGCATTTTGCGTAGAGCTTTGGCTTTACTATCGTCCTGCTCCGCGTAAAGCAATAGCCAAGAGAAACTGGTAATTGGATAGGCGCCCTCAGCAGCGGGATCCCAAACCCAGGCAATCAGGTTAGGGGCGTTACTGCCTGGTAGCTTGCCTTCAGGAAATTCAACCTCTTCCAATGCTGCAGTGCCGCTCTCTACATTGGCCTCAATGTAATTCCCCGAACGGTTTTCCAGCAGTGCTTCAGGGAGATTGGTAACTTCGGCAAAGCAGTGGTCTATAAAGCCTATGGAACCTGGGGTCGCTCTGACCTTAGCCGCCACTCCCTGGCTACCTGCGGCCCGCTCGAAACCGGGCTGTCTGGGCCAGTTAGGCGCTTGGCTTATTCCGATGTTTTCGCGAAATTCATCATTGATATTACTCAGATGCCCGGAGAAAAGATAAGAGGCGCCAGAACTCTCAGTATGAGTTACCACCGTTATTTCAGTGTTAGGTAACTGTATTTCAGGGTTACTGGCAGCAATACTGGGGTGGTCCCAGGTTTGGACCTTACCTAAAAAGATATTTGCATAGGCATCCCTGGAAAGTTTTAACGCCTCAATGCCCGGCAGGTTGAATATCAATACAAGCTGAATGGCGGTGACAGGTAGTACTACGGCTCCTCCCTTTAAGCCCTCTAGCCTGTCAATCTCGATGGCAATATCTGAGGCAGCAAAGTCTACCGTATTTCCCAGGAAATCCCGGATACCATCTGTGCTGGCACTTAATCCGTAGTGCACGAATATATCGTTATCCTGATGGGTAAACTGTCGAAACCAGTCGACGTAGACTGGGTGGGGGAAACGGGCTCCACTGCCGCGCAGATTAATGGTGGACTCAGAGGTTTGTGCGTTGATCTGGGGTAGCAGGCATACAGCAGCAACTGCCAGAGTGACGCCAATGTGGCGTAAAGCAGCGATAAATTTAGTTTGCATGGCTAACCTCAACCACAAAGCCTGCGCTCTTAGGAGAGACTACAGGCGGCAAGCCGGTAAAAAAATATACTTAGAGTTAATTTTAGCAATACTGACGCCGTCTTAATTGATTGTGAAGTTAGCTGCCAACCTCTTTACCATCGTCCCTGTAGATTGCCAATACGGATGGACGTGGTGGCAATTTGGGGTCATTGTCCGGCCAGCGGTGTATGGGATTTTCATATGTGGAGTTACGCGCTTCGGCGGGATGCTGCACTGCTATGAAAAGGGTTGTGCCATCGGGTGTAAATTCCGGTCCACAAACCTCTGCACCTCTGGGGCAGCCGAAGAAGTGTTTTGGTGCAGCGCGCAGGGGCCCTTCTGTCGCCATGGCCCAGAGCCCATCATGGAATCCAAAGCGCTCACAGCCATCAGTGGCAATCCACATATTGCCGTGGCCATCAAACGCGACATTATCCGGGTTGGCAAACCAGCCATTGGCGGAAATGTTGTAGCTGGCCTGCTGGCCGTAGGCACCTCTCTCTTCTGGGCGTTCTGCATTTGGGTTTCCCCCCAGTAAAAACTGTTGCCACTGAAAACGATCACTGGTGTGGTCACGATTACCATTTTTACCCGGTGGTACTATTTCCAATACATGGCCTGCAACATTTTTAGCGCGAGGGTTGGCAGCATCGATTTCATCTTTCTGGCGCTTCTTATTCTTCGTCAGCATGACATAAGTGCAGTCGTTATGGGGGTTGGTTTCCACATCTTCGGGGCGATCCATGGGGGTTGCGCCTAACAGGGCTGCCGCACGCCGTGCATCGATCAGTACATCTGCCTGATTGTGAAAACCATTTTCGCTGTTTAGAGATCCCTGGCCATAAATCAGGGCTAACCACTGCCCGTGACCATTTTCATCGAACCTGGCGGCATAGAGAGTGCCTTCAGTAAGAAGTTCCCTGTTGGCCTGGTAATCCTCAGGTTGATAAATACCCCTGGAGACAAAGCGATAAACGAACTGGTGTTCGTCATCATCGCCTCCGTAGGCCACCACCGCCTGACCGGGTTTACACACCAGGGTGAAGCCCTCGTGCTCAAAGCGGCCGAGGGTAGTGAGCTTGCGCGGCTTAGATTGGGGATCATAGGGATCGTATTCCACCATCCAGCCAAAACGGTTTGGCTCGTTGGGCTCCGCTTGAATGTCAAAGCGGCGATCGTAGTCACCCAAATTACGGTTTCTTGGGCTTATGCCAAAGCGATGGTGGTTCTGGGCCTCCCTGGGGTCTTCGACTTCTTGTGGGTTACCCTGGAAAGCGCCACCGAACCCTTCCTCAGCAATAAGGACAGTACCCCAAGGCGTCTTGCCCCCGGCACAATTCCCTATGGTGCCCAGCACTTGGGTACCGCTGGGGTCGGCTGCGGTTTTCAATCGCCTGTTTCCTGCCGCTGGCCCACTGATATCCATGGCGGTAGTCATGGTTATTCGGCGGTTATAGGGACTGTCCAGCACGGTACGCCACCCGTTGCTATTGCGCTCAATTTCCACCACGGAGTGACCGCAGGCCGCCTGCTCTATGGCGACATGCTCAGAACTAACCCCACGAGTGGCACTGTATTCGTCGCTATAGCCGGGGAACATTAAGTGGGGTTGAGTATATTCGTGATTTACACACAGTAGTCCGCGGTTGCTATTGCCGCTTTGCAGTTGTAAATCCCCACGTGAAGGTTCGACATTGTCAGCCAGAGGCATAAATGCAATGAAATCATTGTTGTAGCCGAATCGCTGTCGCTGTTCTGCGGCATCCAGTTTCTCCGGGTGAAATGGAGTATCGGTTTCCTGAATTGGATCTCCCCAGCGCAAAAGGATATCGGCGCTGTAGTGCTCCGGCAGGTGATGTTGGAAATCCAGCGAATGAGGAATTTCAGAAAAAGTAAGGCTTTCCCTTTCAGCGCTGTGTTCCGCAATACAGCCGGGTAATACTGAGCTTGCTGTACCCGCGGCGGTCACAGTACCCAAGGTTTTGAGCAGTTTGCGCCGTGTTGGGTTACTGGGTTGGTCGCTCATACTCCACTCCATTTTGGGTTACTGGTTCTGGATCGCTGGCTCGGCGAATCTCATTGGTTAAGTGGGAATTTCTGCTTAAAAGTCTATGACCGGAGTCACTGCTCTATAACTCATTTTTCAGGCCTGATTGTTTGGCCCTTTGGTTGATTGGCACAGATATTTACAATTTTTTCTGAAAGCTTGATGACAGCTTAAAAAAAACGTCACTGAAGGGTCATAAACGCCTACTAGTCTGCGCCCAATCTAATACGCCACTGGCAATGACGGGAGTGGGTGCTTTATGAAATATAAGATCATCAGTTTACGGCTGCTAGGTACATCAGTTACGGCACTTGCCGCTGCAATTATGAGCGCAAATGCAAGTGCCCAAAACCAGGATTCACAGGTTATGGAGACTGTGGTCGTCACTGCCCAGGCAAGTAACGCGCGCAGTGACCTGGATCGCCAGAGGGATGCGAATAAGCTGGTTGCAGTGCAGACATCTGATGCAATCGGTGAGCTTCCAGATGCCAATGTTACTGAAGCCTTACAGAGGATGCCGGGGGTTTTTATTGCCCGTGATCAGGGGGAGGGACGCTTTGTGGGTGTGCGCGGTATTGATCCTAACTTGAACGCGGCAACAATAAATGGAATTAACCTGCCGGCCCCGGAAACAGATAGTCGCGCGGTCGCCCTGGATGTCATTCCCTCAGACCTACTCGCCAGCCTGGAGGTTTTTAAAACCCTGACTCCCGACATGAGTGCAGACTCTATTGGCGGCGCTATTGAAATCAAAAGCCTTAATGCGCTCGATTATGATGGCCGTCGCTATAAGTTCAGTGCTGAGAACAGTTACAGTGAACTTCAGGAGGAAAATAGTCCCAAAGTCGCAGCCACTATAACCAATGTCTTTGATTTGAGTGGCGATCGACGCTTTGGTGTGGCCCTGGCCCTCAGCCATCAAGAGCGGAATTTCGGTTCGGAAAATATTGAGACTGATGGTACCTGGCAGGAATTTACGGCTGAGGATGGTACTACCGGCATTGGTGCGACAGAGATTGAACAGCGTGATTATTCCATTACCCGTGAGCGAACAGGTGTTGCTGCCAACTTCGATCTGGATCTTAGTGATCGCTCACGTATGTACTTCCACAATCTCTATTCAGAATTTTCCGACAAGGAAATTCGCCAGCGCAACTCCTGGAAGTTGGATGCCGGGCGGGATGAGCCGGAAACTATTTCAAGGAACTCCGCACAGTGGCAGGAAGCTGCACTGGAAAAATCTTTGAAGGACCGGCTGGAAGAGCAGGAAATCATCTCCTCTGTTTTCGGTGGTGAGCATAATTTTGATCAGGTGGATATCTCCTATGCACTGGGATATTCCCATGCGGAGGAGTCTGAACCTCACCGACGCGATACAGATTTTGCATTGGAGCCAGTGCGCATTGGCTATGTAGAGGCAGATAAAACGCCGCGTATGGCAGTGGGCGCAGAAGATGCGCAGCGAGTTTTAGACCCGTTCAGTTATCAATTGGATGAGCTCGTCATTGAAGATAACTTTACAGAGGATAAAGAGCTGAGCCTGCGTTTCGACATTAGCCGGGAAATTCAGTGGGCCGGTAATCCATCAGTTATCCAGTTTGGCATACACGAGCGACAGCGTGAGAAGAGTGGAGACTTGAATGCGACCGTGTATAAGGATTTTGCGGGAGACTACACCCTCGCAGATTTTGTTCGCAATGACATCGACTACGGCTTGGATAGCTTTGGCCCTGGGGTTAGTAGCGGCAGTTTAAATTACTTTATTAACAGTCATATTGACGATTTTGAAGTTGATGAAACTGAAACGGCTTTGTCTTCCGCGCGCGATTACAATATGCAGGAAGATATCAGTGCGTTCTACGTTATGAATACGATTGAGTTTGACCAGTCGCAGCTGGTATTTGGGGTTCGCTACGAGCGCACAGACTTTACCGCTGAGGGTGTGCAAGTTGTCGAGTCTGAAGAGCCGGTACCCGGTGCACAGGAAATTGCCGACGAGGTTTATGCAGCTGGGATACGCTATCAGCGCGATTATGATGACTTCTTTCCCAGTGTAAATTATAAATATGACTACAACGATAATATTGTTTTGCGTGCGGCTTATAGTGAGTCTCTTTCGCGCCCATCCTTCGGACACCTGAACCCATCGCCGGCCAAGATAGAGTATGACGATGACAAGCTGGAAGTGGAGGCCGGTAATCCTGCGCTAGATCCGTACCAGTCGCGCAATCTGGACTTCTCTGCCGAGTACTATGCAGACCATTTGGGTATGCTTTCCCTGGGGTTATTCCACAAGCGTATCGACAATTTCATTGTCCTGTCCGATGTTTCCAGTGTTGTGGATTACAGTCAGTATGTGGGGAATTTGAGTGTTGACGAGGCTGAAGTATTACAACCGGTAAATGGTGATTCCGCCCGTCTCAATGGTATGGAGCTGGCTTGGACCAGGGGTTTCGAAAACGGGTTCCTGTTACGCGCAAATGCCACTATGACAGACTCTGAAGCACGCTTGGGCCTGGGGCCAGATAGGGAGCGTAACGATAAGATTTCTTTGCCTTCGCAAGCAGATCTGGTGGCTAATTTTGTGATGGGTTATGAGCGCGATGCATTTAGCATGCGGTTATCAGCTGCTTATCGAAGCGAGCGTTTATTGGAGGTGGATTTGGAGAATTCTACTGCTGATCGCTATGAGGATGATCATCTACAGTTGGACTTATCCGCACGCTATCGTTTCGATAACGGACTGCAACTGACCTTTACCGGGGTGAACCTCACTGATGAGCCTTACTACGCACATAATTCAGGCTTTAATGGCCAGTATGAGGAGTATGGTCCAACCTATGCACTGGGTTTGAGTTATAGCACTTTCTAAAATTTTAATAGGTATTGCCAACCCCCTATTTAGTAACGGGGTTTATATTTTCTACTGGTGGATTACCATGAAAAATAAGTACTACCTCCTAATTTGCCTTTTACTGAGTAGTATTCTCGGAGGTTGTGATGCTCGTTGGGATCAGGTTTTACGTGTCAAAAAGGTGCAGCCGATAGAAAAACTCGATCTCCAGGGCATTGGAGCTGAACAGATGTTACCCGTTCAGTTTCCGGGAAAGAGTGCACTATTAATTGCCAGTAAAAATAAAGGCGTCTTATTACTAGATAGCAATGGAGATCACCTGGTATCTGCTCCTGGCCGGGTAGAAACTTTGGCTATACAAAGTTTGTCACAAGGCAGCCTCCTTGTGGCAGCCTATGATGAGCTATCTGCAGAGGTGAAACTTTACAAGTTAAAGGGAGGGATCGATCGCAAACCAGTTTTGCAGTATCTTGGCGGCCGTGATGAAATTTCGCCGCAAAGCGCCCTGTGTTTTTATCAGAATAATGATCGTACTCATCTATTTACTATTGGAGATGATGGGTTAGGGCACGAATACCTGGTAAGCCCTGGACCTTCTACATGGGAGCTTGTAGAAATTCGCCCCCTGTATTTTGGTGAGCAGGTGAATGCATGTGCAGTCGCTCCCTTTAATGGGAAGCTGCTCTTCTCCCAGCCGCCAATCGGTATTATCAGTATGAATGCTGATGCTGAAAAGGATGAGGAAAGAAAATTACTCATGCAAGCAGATCAACTCGGGGAGGATTTTGGCGGCCTTTGGATTGATCACTCTGGCAATTATTTATGGTTAACAGCGGATGCTCGCCTGCAAGGCTATGAATTAAAAAATTTACAAGAAGGGCCTGCTCAGACTATCTATATTGATAGTAATTATTATCCAGCTTCTGTTGGCGTTATAGGCAAAAATATTGTGGTTTTGGATGAGGAAGTAGATTCCCTTCTGTACTTTGAGTATGAACCTCTCAATCCTCCTGAACATCCTGACCTGCAACTGGTGGATGAATTCATACCGCGTATTCCTGCCAGTGCCCAAACACAGCCGGTTTCTTCAGCTGGAGACGCTGCAGATGATCCAGCTATTTGGGTGAATCGGCTTCACCCTGAGCAAAGCTTAATTCTGGGCACTGATAAAAAACATGGCTTAAATATCTATGGTTTATCCGGGCAACTGGTGCAGCAATTTGCCGTAGGGCGAGTGAATAATGTAGATATCAGCGAAATACAGCATCCTACTTATAGTGCAATTGCAGCAGCTTCCAACCGCTCCACGCCGGGTATTGACTTATTTGCCATAGAAAAATCAGGGAAAGTTGAATATCTGGGATTACAGAAACTGAATATGAAGGACCCCTATGGCTTGTGCCTTTATTATATGGATAGCCGGCTTAGCGTCTGGGTATCTGATAAGGAGGGAGAGCTACATCAGCTGGATATTCACTTGGGTCAAGATGCTAGAAATTGGCAACTTAAACACGTATCCCGTTTAGCTGTCGAGGGTCAGGTAGAAGGGTGCGTTGTCGATGCCCAGAATGGTCAGCTTTTCTACGGTGAAGAAGACAGGGGAATATGGAAGCTGGATTTGCACAGATACAGTGCCGGGATGGGTAAGCCCAAACTTGTAGCGGAGGTTAATACTAAAAGTCTAGTGGCTGATGTAGAGGGGCTGGCCTTGTATCTGCATGAAGATAGTGGATATCTGGTGGCATCTAGCCAGGGGAACAACAGCTATGCATTATTCAATCGCTCTGGGACTGAGTTTATCGGTAATTTCCGTGTGGACATGAACAGGGAGTTAGGTATAGATGCCAGCTCAGAGACTGATGGCCTGGCCGTAACTGGTGCAAACCTTGGTACTGAATTCCCAATGGGGTTATTAGTGGTTCAGGATGGAAGAAACCGTATGCCAAGTGGTAGGCAAAACTTTAAGCTGGTCTCCTGGCAGAAAATTGAAAATATATTGAATCTATCTTCCGCTACAGCAAACTGATAGTTTTATTGTTCTGCTTGCGCTTCTATTTCCAGCGGCCATCCGAAATTGTCAGATGGCCGCTCATCAATAAATTTTTTTAAAAGGATGGTAAAAGTAAATTTTTCCATTCGTATTCAAATGTACTTTTCTCTTCTTTGTAAGAGATTAACCGTAATGCTCGCTGTACCTATACCGATAAGATCAGCTGCTAAATCAATGAAGTCAAAGGTTCTGGAGGGGAGGAAGGCCTGTGTGACTTCTTCACTTAAAGCAAAAAGAAATACTGCTATCGCCCCATAGTAAATATGTATGGAGCCCAGACAGTAAAATTTTTGCCTTGAAGACAGCGTCAAGATTAATGTAAGTGTGCCAAATAATGCTATGTGCCCGATTTTATCCCCGTAGGGGATAGCTCTCACCAGTTCAAAAAATATACTGCTGCTGCCTGTGTTAGCTAAGTAAATTACCCACAAAATAAAGCCAAAAAACAATATGGTCGATAAAGCTAATATTTTTTGCATATGGATGTCACATAGGGGCTCGGTATCCATAAAAATAACATACAGAAAGTTAGGTGGCTATATGGTTTATTTGTCAAGGCTTTGCATGAAATTTCTTTCGTAAAGAAAGTAAAATTACTTTAGTGTCATTTTGCTGTGTATAGATACAGTGTTTGTCATATGATTTTTGATTCAGTTTGTCGGTATGCCGTGGTGAATGCTTCTCCAAATCGATATTATGGGATGATGATTTTTTAAAGTGAGATTTAATAATTTATAAGTTGTATATGTTGGAAGGTGTTGGGGCGAGCGTATTAAATTAGGGTGTGGCGTAACACATTTCCAGACTCTGGTTGCTTATTTTAGGAGTGCTTATTTTAGGAGTGCTTATTTAAGTAAGCACTCCCTAGGCTAGAGCTATAGATATTCCGGTGCTTTGATCAAGGTTATGGATTAATCCCAGAAAGAAGGTCTGGATTTGTAATAAGATTTCTTACGCCGTGGGCATGATCTTCATTGAATACATTTTCACGGCACCAATTGTCTACTGATTTAATATTGACCTTTGCAACACGAGGCCTGACACTCCAGGTTACTTGGAAAGGAGAACCTTGTTCATTATATCCAGGGCCAGTTGTTGAGCCTGGATATTGAATTGGCAGTCCGGTGTTAGCTGGAATATTTACTGCTTGATGAAACCCTTTATGCTCTCCGAGCTTTGTCAGTTCTCTGAAATCAAGGGCATTGTGGTCATTCACCAGTACGTAAACCTGAGCTTCAACCCGTAACTGGGGGTTCCTGACTGAGTCATTCAGGCAGGCGCCCAGGGAGGGGCCAGGTATGGTTTTGGCAGATGAATGAACATAGTGAACTTCAATGGTATCACCTGGGCGCAATCCGCCATGTTCACTGGGGCAAATATCTTGATTGATAGCTGCTAGCTCAGCCGCTGACAGGCTTCCGGAAAATTTAAAGCCAGTGTCGTATCCAAGGCCATTTCCATTCCCAGCAAAGATAGTAAATTCCCCTCCTTTATGTTCGGCATTTTTATGAAAGTGGATATTACAAAGATTCATGCTGGAGTAGGCAGGGGCCAAACTAAAAGAAATGGTATTCCTACCTTCAATGAGGTCAATATCGCGGGGAGATTGGGGTCCAAAACCTCTTCCTTGTGTGTTCTTTGCCAGGTTTGCACGTTGATGTGCAACATCTTCATCAGAAATACTGGTGAGGTTGTGAGAATGGCCCGTGACTGCAAAGGTTTGGAGTGGCAGGAAAGATGAGATAAGGATGGGTAGTAAGATTTTTAGTTTCATTAATGGGTCCTTTTTAATGATCCTTAAGTATCTTAGGAATACTTTCCTCTAATTGTTATTGAGGGATTTTGGTGTATCTAAATGTTAAATTCTAAACAATTTCTTCTGTTATCTTTTTAGGAGAATGTGGAGCCAGAAGTTGCCGCCGACATGGATTTGCCGGCTTACAAAAAATATCCTGGTCTTAGGTCAGATTCCCAGTTCCGCGCGTAGCTCCGCCATTTTTTGTGCATTTTCTTCCTTGGAGAGTGGGGTGCCGGGCTTTTCCTCCAGCTTCAACTGCTCCGGGGCCGGAAGCTTTTCTCCCTCTAACACTCGAGCACAAAACTTGCGATAGTGCTCTGCAAATACGGAGTAGGCTACGGATTCGGGATTATTGGCGAGAAAGAACCAATTAGACTCGCGTCCGGCATGATAAACCGCAGGGTGGCTCCACCTATGATTGGTTTTTGGACTGGGAGCATTGCAGGCTTCACGGTAAGCCGCGCGGGATTCCGGTAGGCCATTTTCGCCGGCGGCACAGAGCTGCAGCATTTTGTGCACTGTGGGCAAGTATTCGCTCTGGAGGATCGCACGCTTTGCGCCTTGCATAATGTCTTCGGGGGCAAATGAGAGTAAAGCTTCCAGCCATAGGCGCTTGGCATGGTGTAGAGTTTCTGTGTCCGGGAAGGCAGCACTGAACTGGTTATGATAGTTTAACTTAAACAGTGCGAATACTTCGTTGATTGCACGCTTCTTTTCGTTGACTTGTTCCTGGCTCTGTCCACTACCAGTTTGTGTCTGTGAGTATGTCGCCGATTGATCGGTCGCGGGTGCGCTGGTTTGCGCTGCTATTGGAGTCTTGTGGGTTGCCATAAGAGTTTCCTATTGCCAATTTGTTGCGCTCCGCCCACTGGTGGCGTGCGTGACGCACAAAAACGGCGTCCCAGCTTTTGCGTGCGGCGTTTTGGCCGCGCCAGTAAATAATAAATTCCGCTACTAGCGACAGGGCAAAATCTCGGTCGATCTCGCATTGATTCACCAGGTGACTCAGACAGTCGCCCCCAGGTTGCCAGTTGCGTGGAATAGGTTTGGCCACAGGGTTTTTCTCAATACCCTGGCAGTAGTAGGCCCACTCCTCTCGAGCGTATTCAATAAACAGCTCCCCCCAGCGTGCGCTGTGGCCACCTCGCTCAGTCCATTTATAGATAAATTCTGGCAGTAGCTCTGCGGCAAAGCGCGGATTAATGGCCAGGCGTTGTAACTGCTCCCAGGTATGTTCACTGGGTTGCCAGTCACGGGTCATCGCGGTGGGTTTACGCTTTTCAATAAATGGGGTTTCCTGCTTTTCCCAGTCTTCCATGATCCAGTCATTGAATTCCAGATCCCAGGATATGGATTGTTTGCCACTGGAGCGGTGGTAATCGAGGAAACGCTGCAGGCCGCGGCTGACAAATGTACTGGGCACACCCTCGTCGGCCAGTTTTCGCAAGGTGTCGTTGCTCGGTTGCCAGTTATCCGGCAGGGCTTGCTTGCGTTGAGCGGTGGCGCGAAAAGCCTCCCACTTGCCTTTAACCTGGCGTAGGAATAGTGAACCAAAGGAGTGTCGCGGCTCGGCGCGTTCACGCCAGTAGGTTACAAATTCCGGTAACTGCTCGCGCACAAAGTGTTCGGGGATGCCCAGCTGGCTGATACGCGCCATGGTCTCTGCATCGGGCTGCCAGCCTGGTGCAATAGTATTGGCACTGCGGCTCGGTGGGATTTGGACCTGGGGAGTTGGCGGTGTCGCTATAGGGTGTTTGTATTCTCCCGGCAGGGCAAATTTCAGGATTTCGCTACTGCCAAAAGGGGCAGCACCGAGTAACAGTGCACCCTGGTTACGCAGGCTGGTAGCCACACGCTGGATATCCGCTGCTTGCCAAAAGGGTAGTAGCAGGTATAGCTGTTCTCCCTGTGCTGTGTACCAATCCCGCCCCCCATAAGGCTCCAAGGGTAGGAAAGGCGTCAAGTCGCCGAGCGCTGTGAGCAATACAGCCTCCTCCAGGCCAACGGTTGCAGCCAGAGTCGGTGAGATACTCAGGGGTCTTTCAGGGAGCAGGGGGTGTTTCATGGCGCGATAATAACACCCCGGAGAAGGGCTTGCGCGGCCTTTGCACTCGCCTTGTGCGTAGCTCCAAGTCTTTGAGCAAAACACTAAGCTGAAGATTGGCGGCCGAACCCTATAAAAGAAGGGATTGCTGGCGCAAACTGTTGCCTTACCCTAGCGGGAAGGTTGTAACTTTGTCGCCAGAAACGGTTTTGAGGGAGAGCAATATGGCCAAGAAGCAGCATTCAGCACAAATGGTGTTCCGCCTCAGCGGCGTGAGTTGCGCCGGCTGTGTAAACAAGATCGAAGGTGCGGTACGGCAAGCTGGTGGTGTAGAGGATGCCAGGGTAAATCTTGCTGACAAAACCCTTATCGTTCACGGCAAAGCAGAACCTCAGACTTGTATTGAGGCGGTGCGTTCCGCGGGCTATGACGCCGAGATAGCAAAGAGCAGTGAGCGTGATCAGCGCGCCGAGCAAAGAGCCCACGAACAGCAACATTATCGCCAGCTGTTGTGGCGCTCAGCCTTCGCCTTGGGGGTGGGCGTACCGCTGATGGCCTGGGGTCTGATTACCGATAAAGTATCTGTGAACACCCTCAATGAGCAGCTCGCTTGGGGTGCAACAGGACTGATTACCCTGGCAGTGCTGGTTTTCTGCGGCGGTCATTTCTTTAGTGGGGCCTGGAAGGCGCTGCGCCACCACGGTGCCACTATGGATACCTTGGTTGCATTGGGTACTGGTACAGCTTGGCTTTTCTCGATGATGGTGGTGCTGGTTCCCCATCTGTTGCCAGAATCTGCTCGCCATGTGTACTTTGAGGCCAGTGCCATGATTATTGGCCTGATCAGCCTGGGACAGGCCCTGGAAGTGCGGGCCCGTGGGCGCACCAGTGCCGCGGTGGAAAAGTTGCTGGAACTACAAGATGTATCGGCTCGTGTTTTGCGAGATGGTAAAGAGGTAGATCTCCCGATAGAGCAGGTACAGGAAGGTGACCAGCTGCGTGTGCGTCCGGGGGAGAAAATTCCTGTGGATGGCCGGGTTCTCGAGGGCAAAAGCTTGGTGGATGAGTCTATGCTCACCGGTGAGCCGGTCCCGGTAAAAAAAGACGAAGGGGATAGCCTGACAGCAGGTACTCTCAATAAAAACGGTAGCCTGCTGTTTCTTGCGGAAAAAGTCGGAGCCGATACACGCCTTGCGCAGATTATTGAAATGGTGAAAAACGCCCAGGGGTCGCGGGTACCCATCGCACGCCTGGCCGATAGAATTTCTGCGATTTTTGTACCGGTGGTTATGATTATTGCTGTTGTTGCGGCTCTCATCTGGTTTAACTTCGGCCCAGAGCCCCAAGCTGCCCATATGCTGGTGGTGCTTACTTCGGTATTGATCATAGCCTGCCCCTGTGCTTTGGGGCTCGCTACTCCGCTATCCGTAATGGTGGGAGTGGGGAAGGGCGCTGAAAATGGAGTGCTGGTACGCAATGGTAAAGCTTTGCAACAGTCCTGTAATCTGGACGTCCTGGTTGTTGATAAAACAGGTACCCTTACGGAAGGCTCACCACGCCTTACCGATATCGAATGCAATGGTGACAGTGATGAATTACTGCAACTGCTCGCGAGTCTGGAGCAGGGCTCTGAGCACCCTCTGGCTGAAGCTATAGTCAGCGCGGCCCAAGAAAAAGAACTGCAGCTGCAGTCTCCCAGTGATTTCCACGCAATAACTGCCCACGGTGTGACAGGGATTATTTCTGGCAAGAAGGTGCTGCTCGGTAACAGCAAACTAATGCACAAAGAAAATATACCCCTGGCTTCCTGGCGGAGCCGAGCTGATACCTTGGCTGAGGCCGGGCGTACAGTAATGTACGCCGCAGTGGACGGAGAGCTGCAAGGCATAATTGCTGTAGCTGACCCTATTCGTGATGATGCTCAAGCAGCCATAGAGCGCCTGAGCAAGCTGGGACTAAGAATCGAGATGCTGACTGGTGATAACAAAGGGAGTGCAGAGGCAGTCGCCAAAAAGCTGCAGATCGATAGAGTTCATGCAGATCTTTTACCGGAGGATAAAGAGCGCATTGTCGCCGAGCTACAAGAAGGTGGTGAACGTGTGGGCATGGTAGGTGATGGAATCAATGATGCGCCGGCGCTGGCTCGTGCAGATGTGGGTTTTGCTATTGGAGCAGGTACCGATGTTGCAATTGAGAGTGCAGATGTCACTCTGATGCGCTCATCGTTACACGGCGTTGCCAACGCTGTAGAGCTATCCCGTGCGACCCTCCGCAATATCAAGCAGAACCTGTTTGGTGCCTTTATCTATAACACACTGGGCATTCCTATCGCCGCGGGGGTTTTATACCCAATAACTGGAATGCTACTAAGCCCGATTGTGGCGGGAGCTGCAATGGCATTTTCCTCGCTAACTGTTGTTAGTAATGCAAATCGCCTGCGCTTTTTCAAACCTTCGGAGGTGCGCTAATGGGAGCGATACTCGTTAATCTGGTGGGATTGCTGCTCATTGTTGGCATTGTCTGGTGGTTTTGGCTAGGACCAAAGCGCAAAGCCAACAAAGCCATGCCCACCGCAGATAAGTTGCAAATACTGGTCAAAGATGGGGTATATGAGCCAGATCATATTCGCCTTCCGGCGGGCCGAGCTGCAACCTTGCACTTTCTTCGCGAAGATCCGAGTCCCTGCTCGGAGTGGGTGTTATTTCCAGACTTGGAAGTCAGCGCTGAGCTTACTCTGCACAGGGATACTCCGGTTATATTGCCGGCAGCAAACCCTGGGGAATATCCATTTACCTGTCAGATGCAGATGTACCGAGGCACCCTGATTCTGGAGTAGGCTCAGTTGTGACTAAGCCTGGCTGCTAAGTCAAAGTGAAAGACGTTGGAGTTGTAATAATTCCCGAAGTCGTGACGACAACTGTAAGTAAGTTCCTTCAAAGCATCTGCCATCAGGCTGCTCCTGCTGGCAAGGCATAAGGAATGGGAGATTGCCGTAAGGCGGCTCCTTGAAAGTTTAATTACTTCCAGGTCATTGAATGATGAATATTTGTTTGCGGAAACTACCATTTGCCCTCCTGGCTATTTCCTTCGCATTGCTCGCAGCCGCGCTTTTCTCCGGTCAGCAGGGGGGGCTGGGATCCATCATGGCATTTTATGGTTTCGAAGGAGGCGCGGGACTTTCACGAATTGCCACCGCTGTTGCGATAATCTTCACCATAGCTGCCCTACTCTCTGTGCTATCTATCTTTATAGAAAAATTTATCCTGCCTTTGGCGCTCTTGATCATCGCACTATCCATAGTGCCCCTGCTGAGCCTTTTTGGCAGCACACACTGGATTGATGCACTTGGCGGTTTTCCTGCTATAGGTTCTGGGCAGGGAGTCATAAAATATTTTTCCCTGATCATAATAGGGCTGACCTGGCTCAGCTATAAATCTGCACCTTCAAGGAAATATATATGGCTGAATTTTCTACCAGTTGGCCTGGTTCTATTGTGGATTGGAGGAATGAAATTCACCGCTATAGAGGCCCAAGGTATCGAAGGGCTGGTGAATAGTTCCCCATTGATGTCCTGGTTGTATAACTTTTTCAGTGTCCAGCAAGCATCCAATATTATTGGCGTTTATGATCTGCTTGCCTTGGTTATATTGGCTATAGGTATTCATGTTAGGGCACTCTTCTGGCCTGGAGTATTACTTTGTGGGGCTGTTTTTGTTACTACCCAAACGTTCCTGCTTAGTTATCCCGGGAGCTGGGAAAAACCGTGGGTTCTAGCATCCAGTGGAATTTTTATCATTAAAGACCTTTGGTTTATTGCGAATTTGATCATTATGATCAGTTTCAGGCACCAGATATGTCAAAGTAATCAAGCTGTAGAAACATCAAAGGAATAGTAATTTGATGAAATTAATGTTTACTTTTACAGCGCCGTAAAATTCAAAGATGGAACCTGGTCGCAAGGATGCAGAGCCAATAATGTAGTAAGCAGATATTCTCAAATTAAGTAGCCAGGGGAAATTTTTCTAGGTTTCTTAGCCGAATAAAATCTCAACAATTCATTTATGCCTATCTTTTAACTGAAATAATCAGCCTTGGAGTTTGGTTCTGAAAGTAAAATTTATAAGTATTATGAATAGATTCTGTTGTTTTGTTCGCAAAGGTAATCAAGACTTCGGTATGCTTGGTCTTTCTCTATTCAGATTAAAAGATTTTTTATCCAAGGCTATTTTTCTTTAGATGACCACCTATTGGTTACTTAAATCTCAGTTGTTGTTGCTGATGATTGAGGATCGAATGAAGCTAATCCCTAACTCTCGATACTGTTCTCACTGGAGCCGTATGGCGCGCCGGTATGAACCGGATAGAGGTCGTAATTGGGATATGCCTAAGATAAATTGTAAGTTTTGGAGAAAGGCTCCTTGATGGGGATTTTTTATACTCGTAATTAGATCGGCTAAAGCGTAGATTACTTCTCTTACCTGTTTCATTCCAGGCTTATATAGATGTCATTCTTTGATAGACACTCAGTGGCCTACACTGAACTCTATACTTGGATAAGTTGATCCCAGGTTGGGATACTATATAGAGAACTTTTTTCCAGAAGTTATAACCAAGAGAGCGGTTATATCGGTGATGCTAGTGTATTAATATTTTCTATGCCTTTAAAAGGATTTGAGGCGATACCGTGAATAATCGAAAGAATATCTCTTTCTTAGAGCCGCTGGTAAACCCACCGGTATATTCGATGAGTAAGGCAGATAGGAATCTACGTGTTGAATTGGATGTTCAGTACGAAGAGAACAATGTCTTCAGTTTTTACAAAAAAAATGAAACTCCTGTCTGGACACGCGTATTTTCATCTTCAATCACCCGGGAAGCTGGGTTTACCCTTACTGGGCCGACCATTGAAATACGCCCCGGTAGCCATCTGACAATTCAAACCAATAACAAGCTGCCACCTGAAGAGGAAGAGGGTGATTCCGGAATGATCAATTTTCCTCATGAATTCAATACTTATAACCTGCATACACACGGACTTCACGTTTCCCCAGAGTCTCCAGGTGATAATGTTTGTATGAAAATTCCGCCGGGTGAAAATTTCACCTATGAATATGATATTCCAAAAAATCACCCGCCCGGCCTCTACTGGTATCACCCTCATAAACACGGCTCTGTCGCGATACAAGTCGGAAGTGGTATGGCTGGTGCCTTAATTGTACGTGACGATTTTGATGATGAACTGGAGGCGATGGGTGTTAAGGAATATGTATTGGTATTTCAAAATATTGCGGTAGATGAAAAAGGAAGAGTGGAGGACCAACATCAGGTTGCCAAGTTCCCCGACAGTGAATACTGCATTACTGTGAATGGTCAATATTGCCCAGTGATACATGCGACGGTGGGAGAGTTACTGAACTTGCGTCTCCTCAATGCAACCACTCGCACGTCAATAGACATAGACTGCCCTTGGTTCGCGCAGATGTACATTTACGGCTTTGATGGGAATCCCACAGAAGACTACCGCCTGCAGGATGGCGTAAGTTTGGGTCCCGCGAATCGCGCTTCCTTGTTTCTCAAAATTAGTGAGGCTGCAACGCCCGGTGCGCATTTCTATGTATATAATAACGCCATTGAATTTCAGCAGATGCCGCACTACAAGTACCACAATAATAGCCCGTTGTTTGTTATCGCGATTGAGCAGGGTGAGGAGATTGGTACTGCTATTTACGCTCCCAGCAAGCCTCCGTCAAGGTGTGCTCCACCTCCATTTCCTGAGAGTTTTAAGGTTGATCTTTTAAAGCCTATTACAGATGATGAGATCACTAATACACGGCGATTGACCTTGCAGGCCAATACGCTGGATGATCCGGATAAATATTTCCGTGGTCTAAATGTAAGTATTGATCATGCGCCATTTGGTGGTTGTGATGTGGTAAACCACTATGTTGAGTTAGATGCGATAGAGGAGTGGACTCTGGTCAATGAGAGTGAGTTTCCTCACCCGATACATATTCATGTCAATCCTTACTATGTTATTGAAGTGGTAGGTGAAGACCCGATGCACCATACACTGAAGCTGCCATTCTGGTGCGATACTTTCCAGGTGCCTCCACATGGATATGTAAAATTTCGAACCCGTTTTAAAGACTTTACGGGTAAATACCCTTTACACTGCCACCTGCTATATCATGAAGATGGCGGTATGATGCAGCATGTGAGAGTTGTAAAGGACCTCTCAGAAGTAAAGAAATAAAATTTTCTAAGCCAGAGGGTGCGAGATTCTTAGCCTTAGGTAGTGTTATTTATGACTCTATTTCATTAATGAACAAAATCTACCGCAGAATTTACCAGTAAATTGGGGGGTACATTTTATGATTTTAAAATAGCTCTCTATATAAAATAAATAATATCTAAAAGAATATTAAGATAAAAATATAGGCTAGGCTCAATGCTCAACTAATACACCTGGAAAATTTAGATAAGCAACATCTATAACATGAAATGAATGGGTCGCAAATACTGATTTTTTAGGAGCCATTAAAAAAAGGATCCGGCAAGGCTGGATTTCTGATTTTTGCTACGGCATCTGCGCCAACAACCGGAAGACCTTCTGGGTTTAATAGGCCAAGCTGGACCAGAACACTTGCCTGGTCCCACAGAATATGCTCGTAAGCTACCTTGTCATTTTCAACGCCCACAATAACAATAAATATTACTTCAACTCGCCTTCCGGTTGGTTCAATTCCCGGTAGCATGTGGTCCATCTTTATAGTATGAGTGAATGATATGATCAACTCATCGACGAGTCGCTCTTCGCTGTATGTTCTAGAAATAGTTTCGAAAGTAACATCGGGTGGAAAAAACTGCCCTATAAGATGTTTGGAGTAAAATGTACGGATGCTCTGAGGGCCTTGACCACCTAGCATGGTTGGTATATTTACGATATGAGGATTGGGCGCCATAGTGGACAGGGTTCCATCGAGATCGCCGGCAAGTTCAGCCTGTACATGCTTGTCGAATATCGCGTCAAGTTTTGACTTTAGATCTGTGGTAGGCATTTTATTGGTTCTTGAGGTTTAAATGAAATTTGGCAGTTTGTTTGGATAATTACTGACCCATAATTTTCAGAGCGATATATGGCGCCACGATAAATACCAGTGTCACGATTTTGTAAATACTCAGGAAGTCAAAGTACTTGGAGTTCAACTCCCCAGCCTTTAATCTAAATAGCTTACTATGAATAGAAGATAACCACTTATTCATAAAAGAAATAACTATTGTTGCCAGGAGAAGGTAGGCAATATTGATTATTGATGCCCAGCCAAGTAATTCTGTTAACTGTGGAAGTGTAATCATAGCATCGTCCTTGTCATTGCTTCATTTTTTTCGTATTGGTGCAATAAATAGAAGCTATCCGAAGTGAGGCTCAAAAAAGGTAGACAGTAGGGTGGCTTATTGTGCTTTATTACTCATTAGATATTCAATATGTCCCGTATGTTTATCTAGTTGTTCCTTTATTGGTAGGAAACCTTGAGAGAGATAAAAATGATAACTGGGTGTATTTTCTTTATAGACGGAGAGTGTCAGATGAGACCGTTGAGACTTTGCATGAGACAGAAGTTGCTTTCCTATACCTTGACCCTGGACGTGTGGATAAACAAAGATTGCAGCCAATGAACTACCATTGAGGGAATAAAACCCAGCTACTTTTCTGTCTCTCTCAAAGACATAGGTATCTGAGTTTGGGATATAGATATCGCGCATATCTTCCAGCTGTGATTCCCAGAACTCAGAAGAGATAAATCTGTGTGAATTGATCGAGGCTGTTAACCAAATATCTAAAATGATGTCCAAGTCACTCAATTTGTACTCTCTGATCATATATGTCTATTCCCTTTGTTCGTAGCAACTTTATATCGAATACATAGGCCGTATCTAAGTTTATTAATCTAGTAGTGGGTGGAGTAGGCGGCCTTATCTAGGTGAAATGCTAATACATTTTTCCCATTATGAATTTTAGGGGCTTCTAGATTTATTTCATGAAAAGGCTGATTTTAACTATTGATATCAATATCTTATCTTCCCGTTGTTCTTAACGAAATAATTCTCATAATCAATTTATATCTCGGGAAACTTCCAGTGCCACATTTATATTGAAGCGGGTTTCTGCCATAGCGCCTGCTCTTGCTTCAATAGCGAGAAACTAAGCCACTAAAATTTTTACGATTAGTGGGTTAGATAATTTCTATAGGCGGACCCAGGAGGAGCTAAGTGCTTTCATTGATATTTAACACTATACCTTTTAAGCTCGATAATGACTCAAAAACATAGCTGTAGTGCGCTCGGCCAGAGCTTCTTGCTCAGTAGGGGTCGGTTGGCCAGAAAGCTGGAGCAGCTGTGGCCAAAAGCAACTTCCCTTTATCAAATTGTGTATCTGGCCGCTGGCGATCTCTAGATCCAGCTGCCTCAAACGGCCATCGGCTAAAGCAGATTTTATCCAGCGCTGTACGCCGGTTTCATTCGCTTTGAACTTTTCCATCTCTTTGCGCAGGGCTTCCGGTTGGTGGAAGAAGTAGTCGAAAGCCATTCGGTTCAATTCAATATACTGGGGGTTGCAGATGGTTTTAATCTCCAACTCGAGCAGGGCGCGCAACTGTGTATGGAGGTCGCTGTTCGGATTGTATTCGCAGCCAGGGGGTTGGGTTGCCTGCTGCCAGAGTTCGCCAATCAAAAACATAACCAGCGCTTCCTTGCTGGCAAAGTGATTGTATACAGTGCGCTTGGATACTTGAGCACGGGCTGCCAATTCATCCATGCTGGTACCCTGAACACCGAGTTCCTGAAAAGCTTGTTTAGCGGCATCAATAATGGCCTGGCGCTTCAGCTCACTTCTGGTTGGCTTCTTTTCGTTCATATGACTCTCGGTACTTCTGATTGCACTAGGAAATCCGCCTGGCGGTGAATCTTACTTCACAATTAATTTTACACTAATTAGTTTACTTTTGTATCTGTCGGCAATAAACTGCACTGTATAGTTTACTTGGTGGTATCTATGAAAAAACACTGGTGGTTATTATTAGGAGTGGTAGGTATGTCCGTTGGTCTGTTTAACAGCTGTGCTACTCAGCCGAATAAGTTTCAAAACTCAGAAGTCGACTATAAAGCCGGGATGGGTAAGGTTGTTGAGATTATCGGTGCCTACATTCGCGCAGAGAGGGCTGCGCCGTTACCGAAAGCGCCCCTTCCTCTGCAGCCGATTACAAAGGAAGTACTTACCAGTAACGAGAATCAGCCTACAGTCTATCGTTTGGGACACTCATCAGTACTGATCCGTCTCGATGGAGAATACGTGCTCACTGACCCGGTATTCAGTGAGCGAGCCTCACCAGTGCAGTGGATGGGACCGAAGCGTTTTCACCCGCTACCTCTGTCTCTGCAGGACTTACCAGCACTAAAAGCCGTAATAATAAGCCACGATCACTACGATCATCTGGATAAAGCCAGCGTGCGTATCCTGGATGAGAGAGTAGAACGATTTCTTGTTCCCACGGGGGTTGGCAATTATTTGCGGGACTGGGGGGTTGCATCAGACAAGATTACCGAGCTTGACTGGTGGCAGTCATATGCTGTTGGCAGCTTGCAATTTACTGCAACTCCGGCTCAACATTTTTCCGGACGCGGCCTTACTGACCGTGATAAGACTCTGTGGGCCAGCTGGGTGATTGCCGGGCGCGATGCCCGAATTTTCTTTAGCGGTGATAGCGGCTATTTCAGTGGTTTTCGGGAGATAGGTGAACGCTTGGGCCCGTTTGATCTGACCTTGATTGAAACTGGTGCCTACAACGATCTGTGGAGTGAAATTCACATGATGCCGGAAGAGAGTGTGCAGGCTCACCTGGATCTGCGTGGTCGCGCTATGGTGCCCATCCATAACAGCACTTTTGATCTTGCCCTGCATGATTGGTTTGAACCTCTAGAGCGAGCGCTAGCTGCTGCAGAATCCCATGGGGCGGCGATCCTGACCCCCATTATTGGTGCCCCGGTTGATGTGCGTATGCCGGCTCCGACTCTTCCCTGGTGGAGGAAGTTTATTGCAGAAGGACAGGTTGAATTGGTTGTGCAACCATGATTATGGCAATTCAGTTGAATTTCTTACAAGGGGAACATACAGATGGATAAAAAAGTTGTATTGATAACCGGCGCCTCCTCTGGTATCGGCGAAGCCTTTGCTTATGAATGTGCAAAGAAAGGCGCGAACCTCATTTTAGTTTCCCGTAACTATAGGGCTTTATCGGAGGTAGCCAGGAAGATTGAAGGGAGATATTCAGTTAAAGTGGATATTATTGAAATTGATTTAAGCGTGGAAGGTGCCGCACAGAAACTATATATCGAAACCCAATCGCGGGGATTGGCAATAGATATCTTAGTCAACAATGCAGGATTCGGTAAATGGGGGAATTTCCAAGACTTTGACTTGAAGACATACAGAAGTTTACTTCAGCTTAATATTAATACCTTAACTGAGCTATGCTATTTATACCTTCCTGAAATGAAGTCAAGAAATACAGGGGGGATTATCAATGTGGCTTCCAGTGCAGCTTTAATGCCAGTACCCTATGCCGGGGTTTATTCTGCATCTAAAAGTTATGTGTTAAATTTCTCAGAAGCTCTACATAATGAACTGCTTGGAACGGGAGTCACTGTTACCTGCCTCTGCCCCAGTGGAACCAAGACAAATTTTGCTGAGGTGGCAAATAATAAGGTAAGCGTTGATGAAAATTTATATGAAACCGCTGAGCACGTTGCTCTGGTTGGAATCAATGGATTCTTGGCAAAGAAAAGTTATGTGCTTTCGGGTAAGCAAAAGTGGACGCTTGTTTTACTTCCTAGACTATTGAGCCGAGCGATGTTGTTGAAGTTATCGGGCAGAGTGTTTAAAGGTATTGTAAATAACAAAAAGGCTTAGCTTTTAAGGATTATTTTGATAGTGGTATTATAGGTTTTTTGGGTTTCCAGCAATTGATGACTTTCGTTGCTTGGAAGCAAATCGCGCGCAGGTTAGAGACGCGTAATTTCCCTTGCCTTAAACTGCCAAAGAAAAAATTCAATGGCGAAAATCACTGAAGAGTTCCCGCGGTAGGATACAGCATCGGCGTTAGAGAAATATTTAAGGTAGATTAGAGCGTCAATTGACTGTCTGTATTCTGGTCTATTGATTTCCTTTGGGTACCCTTAAAAGTTCTTCTTACTCGCAACTTAGTGTGGGGCGGTTTGAGTTGATGCTGGGATATTCGTGAGGATGAGATTTTAGAGGGCTTATTGGTTTAGTGTAGATACTAGGCATTCGGAGAATAGTACTCTTCGGCCTTATAGCCAAGCCCTAAATCCAAGAACCCATACAGTATCGTATACCATTTCTCCTTCTTCGCGTTCAAAGTCAGCCGTATTACCGGTATTTCGATATTGATGAATGCCAATATAGGGGGAAAACTTGGGGTGAATTTCATAACGTAAGCGCACGCCGATTTCTATTTCGGATAGACCAGAACCACCGTCCACACTCGCATCATTTTGCCCAAAGAAATCTAGCTCAGCACGTGGTACTAAGCTCACTTTTTCTGAAATTTTGAACGTATACTCCCCTTCTATACGAAGGGCTGTGCTACCACTTCTACCAAAGAAAAGTACAGCATCCATTTCGAAAGAGTAGGGCGTTTCGCCAATAACTCCAATGGCAAACCAGTTACGGCTGGTGTTCTCTAACTGAAAATCATGGCGTATTCCGGTAAGAACATTCCAGTTGGCAGAAACTGAGCGGCTATAAACTCCCCATAATTCATTTTCATCAGTTTCTCCATTGGTGCGTTCATAATCAACCTCTATTGATATCTTACTTTCATCTGTGCCATAGCTGAAGTCACCTTCGATGGTGGCTCCGTTATTGCCTTGTAATTCGAATTGGTCAAGACTGAGCTTGGCTATCGGCTTGTCTTCTCTTATGTTCGTATCATTCAGTGTGGAGCGGTACTGGATAGAGTGATGTAAATCTCCTTGAGACTGTCCTTTGGCAGGCTGCATTCCTATTAGTAATAAAAAAATAATTACTGGTGTTATTGGTGCTTTATGTGAAAGAGGTTGTCTTATATCTTGGCAGGACTTCCATATGAGGGTCAGATATCTAGTTAAATCTACGGTGGTGAGTGCAAAAAAATCTTTGCAAAGGTGTGATGAAGGAATATGGCACTGAGCTGTAGGATTGAAGTGCGACACCTTTAGCCCTTTTTAACCTCATTTTGTCTGATATGGAATTTTCGTTTATCCACCGCAAAAGATATTTATGACGCTGATAATTTACAGATTTTAGGTTTGTAAATTGTAGGGAATTAATAATGATTATAAGTATATTGCCTGTCTAAACTCTCGATTTTACTGAGGTCTGTCTGTTAATCCACTATGAGTAAGAAAATGTCGTGTATTTAAACTACCATGATGAATTATTTAGAATGTCTATTGAATTTTCTCGACGAACAGTAGTTTGTTGTGAAAGAAATTATTGGTAGGGTGGGGATTAAAACCAAGCACGAATACCGATAACCCACACGGTAGTATATACTTTTTCTCCTTCTTCACGGGCAAAGTCCGCTGCATTGCCCACTTCTCGCTCATGATGAACCCCAACATAAGGGGAAAACTTGGGATGAATCTCATAGAGAAGGCGCAAACCTAATTCTGCTTGAGATAATCCCGTACCACTACCGGCGATTTCGTCATTTTGACCGAAAAAATTCAGTTCTAGGCGCGGAATCAGAGTGACTTTCTCTGCGAGTTTGGCCTCATATTCCGCTTCCAGACGGAAAGCTGTGCTGCCACTTTTCCCAAGAAATAACACCGCATCCATTTCTAATGAGTAAGGTGTTTCTCCGATTAAACCAACCGCCAGCCAGTTACGGCTGGTACTCTCTCTCTGGAGGTCGTGACGTATGCCGGAGAGGAAATTCCAGTTTTTGGAAATAGCGCGGCTGTAGACCAGCCATCGCTCATTTTTTTCTGTTTCACCTCCTCCCCGCTCGAAATCGATTTCCAGCACCAGCTTATTAATGTCGCCTCCATAACTGAAATCCCCTTCAATTGCTGCGCCATTTTGGCCGCGCCGCTCGAACTGGTCGAAACTGAACTTGGCTGTAGGTTTATCTTCTTCCCCAGCGATGCCATTACCTTCTCCAACGGTAGTTTCGTTGGAGCGAGACTGGATGCTGTGGTGCAGATCTTCCTGATTTTGGGCTAAAGCTGCTTGAAAACTCGGCTCGGAGCATAGGGCAATGAGGGCTGTTGTTGTGGCTTTTATTATTGTGTGGTGGTTCATACCACACGGACCTCACGGAAAATGCCGTGAGCGCGATAGAGCATTTGGCAGTGTAATGCCCAGCGCCCTCGGGTATCGGCATTTACCAGAAAACTGATTTTGGCGCCGGGCTGCACTATCACCGTGTGCTTGCGTGGCAGGTACTCTCCATCGCCGGTTTCCAGCTCACTCCATAAACCATGCAGGTGCATGGGCTGGGTGAGCAGAGTGTCGTTTACCAGAGTGATACGAATGCGCTCGCCATAGGTTAATAGTATCGGTGTGGCATTCCTATATTTAACGCCATCAACTGACCATAGATAACGTGCTGGATTACCGGTGAGGTGTAACTGCAGTTCCCGCTGCGGTTCGCGTTGGCCTAACGATGGAGTGAGGCTGCGAAGATCCGCGTAACAAAGTACGCGGCGGTTGTAGCGCTGCTGATGTTTACGCAGTCCCACGCCGGGATCATACACTCCATTTTTTGGAGTGAGCGCGCGCAGGGCTACGCCATGACCTTTTTCTGTTGGTTGGTGAATGATAGAGCTATTGCTTCCCTGGCCGGCGGGGGCCAGTTTGCCACTGCGTTCTTCAGCGGAAGGCTGTCTGCCGGCGGCTTTAGCGCCACTGGCAGGAGTGAATCCCAGATCGCGCTCATCAAGTATTGGGATTGGGTCCATGGAGGGAACTTCGGCAGTGAATTTCTGATTTGGCGTTAAAGTGCCGCGAGCGAAACCACCGCGGTCTATCGCTTGGGCAAACAGAGTGTAGGCTCTGTCCTCTTTAGGCCTAACGACCACATCGTAGGTTTCCCCGGTGCCTAGGCGGAACTCATCTACCCGCAGAGGCTGAATATTCTGGCCATCGGCACTGACCACTGTCATATCCAAGCCAGGAATGCGCAGGTCGAAGATTGTCATGGCTGAGGCGTTGATAAAACGTAGCCGTACTTTTTCTCCGGGGGCAAATAGGGCAGTCCAATTGTCCTCCGGGGTTTGTCCATTGATCAGGTAGCTGTAGGTATCGCTGGTGATATCAGATACGTCCCGATCAGATATGCCAGCGAAGTTCCATGGATGACGTTCGCGCCAGGTTTGCTCTATACCTTTTGCGCGTACATCTCGCCAAAGATCTGTGGTGGTGCGGCGGCGGTGGCGGTTGTAATAGTGGCCATCTTTCTTCAGGTTAGAGTAAATCCGCTGGGGGGAATCGTCGCTCCAATCGGAAAGCAACACCACATAGTCCCGGTCATAGGCCACCGGGTCTTCGTCAATTGGATCAATGACGATGGCTCCATAGAGTCCTTGTTGCCTCTGGAAGCTGGAGTGGCTGTGGTACCAGTAAGTGCCGCTTTGTTTTACCTTGAAACGATAGCGAAAGTTTTCCCCAGGCCTAACTCCAGAAAAATTGAGCCCCGGCACTCCATTCATATTGCTCGGTACTCTGATACCGTGCCAGTGAATCGAAGTATCCTTGGGTAACTGATTGAACACATTCAGGGTGACAGTTTGCCCTTCACGCCAGTGCAGAACTGGGCCGGGAACTGAACCGTTAACTGAAATAGCGTTGCGTCGTTGGCCGGTGAAGTTGACCGGTCTTTGGCCCACTTTCAGGGAGAAATGCTCGCCACTTAGTATCGTGGGTGGAGGCACCCTCGTTCTGGCGGAGAGGGGAAGACTAGATAAGCCTAATAGAGCTGCGCCGGCGGTAAGGCCGGTCACAAAGGTGCGGCGCGAGATCGCACCACACCATGGGGGGTTTGTCATCGACAGCCCTCAGAACTGTTCTCCGGCAGAGTTAATCGCGGCATAAACCACGCTGCTGCCATCTTTGTTTATTTGCATTACCTGGTAGGGGGTAAAGCGATCGCCTACCTCCATGCCAGGACTTCCCAGGGGCATACCGGGAACTGCCAGCCCCAGGGCATTTTTCGGTGGATTCTCCAAAAATTGGTGAATCATTTTGGCTGGCACATGCCCTTCGAAAACATAGCCTTCCTTGGACACACTGGTGTGGCAAGACTGGTAGCGGGGTTCAATTCCATGCTGCTTTTTGACGCTGTTAAGGTCATCGACATCTTTCGCTACCACATCGAAGCCAGTTTCCCGAGCGTGATCAACCCAGACTTTGCAGCAACCGCAAGTGGCTGACTTGTAGGTGGTCAGGCTGGGGCTTTGTGCCGGTGATTCAATAGACTCGGCACAGGCGCTCAATGCCATGGGGATAAAGATAGAGGCTATAGCAGCCAGGAAAGTTCGGTACATGGAGAGTCTCCTTGTTTTCAAAATTGATTACGCGTCATGTGAAAAATGCACGGGGCTCTGGGCACGCGGAGATCTGTTCGCGCGTGAAAAATTTCCTGGTGGATTGTCTGGGTCAGGAGAGCCCTGTGGTGCCTGTTGCAATTCAGGAGTGAATAGGAGGTCGCAACTCAGTATCTGGCTCTGGAGGGACGTTGAAACGGAAATAGACTGTATTACACGAGCTCTGCGTAATAAAAATGGGCTTGCTATCAGAAGGGGCAGCGAGGTTATTGCCAAGCCCAGGACAGCAGCCGCACTCAATACTGCAATTGCCGGCGTGCTCATTGCTACAGTCGTCAGGCTTCTCTGAGGAACAGTGACTCTGTTCGTTGGAATCAGCGCTCATTAAGGCCGATGCTACCTCACCACGCTCAATACAAGGTACCGCCGAAGCCAAGCCGGCAAAGGCAAGGAGCAGTATCAGTAGCAGTGAGCGTAAAAATCCGGGGTTCATGGCTTCGGCCTGAATAAGTACAGGGACGCAGTGTATGAGCTGACACTTAGGGGCGCAATAGTGACCGGGGTGTTGGTTAATGAGGTGAAACACTGGTGGCGTTGCAGGCGCCACCAGTCAATATCTCTGGGTTCAGGACTTGCCGAGGGGCAGGCGGAAATCTTGATGGCGCAATAGATCTGGGCCGCACTCCAGCTTCTCCAGCCAACCTAGGAATCGGTTTTTGGTTTCGTCCGAGGAGAAATAGCCGCCGTGCTGAGGCACGATCATAGACGGGTTTAATTCACGCACCATCTTGGCCCAAAGCCGGCAGGCCCAATTGCCTCCCATATAGCGCTGGTGAAAACCTTCCATTGATGGGATATGTGTGTCGAAATCTAACACCTCTCCCTCTTCGCCACCGAGGGAGGCACCAATATCTCCGGAAAACAGGATACGGCTAACCGGATCATAGAAGCTGAAATTGCCACATGAATGCAGAAAGTGAGCGGGCAGGGCCCAGATTTCACTATCGGCAAAAGGCAGTACTTCGCCTTTATCATTGAGCGGTACTATGCGGTCCTGCCATTTCTCACTGCCCGCCCGAGAGGCTACGAAGCCAGATACTAAATGTGGCAAGAAGCGCGACCAAAGTTTTGATACTGCCACCTTACAGCGGGAATGCAGCATCCAGCGCGGCAACGAGGCGATAATATCCGGATCCTGGTGTGAGGCCAGAATGTATTCAAGATCGCTCAGGTTAAGGTGGCGGCTGAGCTCGATAGTCAGGGGTGTATAGGTTAGATCGCCGCCGGGATCAATGAGCGCTCCCTTGGTACCGCGGCGAATTACAAACTGGTTGGCCTGAACGCCGTCGCTGCCATTCTGCTCATTGACCAGATCGCAGAAACGCGCAACCAGGTGGTGGCCTTTTTCAAATAGGATGTCCACGCCGCGGCTCTCCTTATTTCACCAAGCCGAGGTACTGTTGCAGTCGCTCCTTATTTACAGCAATACGATCATTCATCCCTTCGGCGTGTTTCTTGGCCTCCTCAAGGTTGCCGGCTTCGCCGACCTGAATTACCCCAACCATACCCAGTGGTAGATGTGGGTCACACTGGTATAGGTAAACACCCTCTTTGTTCAGGGTTACAGTCACTTTTTCCCCCATAGTGCCGTTCCAGGAAGCGCCCTCTGCTGGGGAAAATACGGAGCGGGTGTTGTGGGCCATATCAGTGGGAAGAAAAGTTACTGTGTCGCCCAAGGCAACGCTTAGGAAGGCTGGTTCAAAAGTCATCATGCCATCCTTGCCCTGGTTCAACATTTTAACTTCGTGGTCTGCTGCCAGGGCGGAGGTCGAGGCCAAGGCGAGCGCTAGAATTGCGCCGCGAAGAGAAATAGACGACATGCTTACTTCCTGTTTGGTGATTGGTCAGTGTGATTGAATGCCTCCCCATTAGTGGGTACAGGCAGCGGCGGATATTATCTCGGTGGAGACCCAGGGAATTGATCTAGATCAATCGCGTAGACGGCGTAGATTAAGGAAGTAAGTGCCATTGCGTTGGACCGATACAGGTGAGTCATTTATGTCTGCTCAGCGCTGCCCGTTGTTCCCTGATAAGGGGTAAACTGTACGCCAAATTATTCGGGCAACTGTTCGGGAGATAACCTTGGCCGCAAAACGCAAAACTGCCTATGTATGTAATGAATGTGGTGCGGACTACACCAAATGGGCAGGGCAGTGCAGTGCCTGTGGTACTTGGAATAGCCTTTCAGAGGTACGGCTTGGGCCTGAACATAAGGACAGCCGTGCAGCCAATTTTACCGATGCGCAGAGCGGCTATGCCGGCACTGCTGGTGCTGGCAAGGTGCAAAAGCTCTCGGAAATTGACCTGAGCGAATTACCGCGAATTCCCACTTCCGCCTCTGAGTTAGATCGTGTGCTGGGCGGGGGTCTGGTGCCGGGCTCGGTGGTGCTGATTGGTGGACACCCCGGAGCCGGTAAATCCACGGTACTACTACAAACTCTGTGTCATTTGGCTATCTCCATGCCAGCGTTGTATATCACCGGGGAGGAGTCCTTACAGCAGGTGGCTATGCGGGCCAAGCGCCTGAGCTTGCCTACAGACTCCCTGCAACTACTTAGCGAAACTGATGTAGAGCGCATCTGCCTGGCGGCCAGGGAGGTGAATCCGCAAGTGATGGTGGTGGACTCCATCCAGGTCATGCATATGAGCGATGTACAGTCCGCACCAGGCTCGGTAGCTCAGGTACGGGAGAGTGCAGCCTACCTGACCCGCTACGCCAAGCAAACCGGCACGGCACTGATTCTTGTGGGCCACGTCACGAAAGATGGCAGCCTCGCCGGCCCCAAAGTACTGGAGCATATTATCGATTGCTCCATTTTACTTGAAGGTACTCACGACTCCCGTTTCCGCACTTTGCGCGCGCACAAAAATCGATTTGGTGCGGTCAATGAGCTGGGGGTGTTCGCTATGACCGAACAGGGTCTTAAAGAAGTCTCCAACCCCTCCGCTATTTTTTTGCAGCGCGCAGAGGAAATCGCCGCGGGTTCGGTGGTAACTTCTGTTTGGGAGGGTACTCGCCCACTTTTGGTGGAGTTGCAGGCGTTAGTGGATGACAGCAGTTTGGGTAATCCGCGCCGTGTGGCAGTGGGGCTCGACCAAAACCGTTTGAACATGTTGTTGGCGGTGCTGCACCGACATGGTGGTGTATTGGTGGGCGACCAGGACGTATTTATCAATGTGGTAGGTGGGGTTAAGGTCATGGAAACCAGTGCTGATCTGACTTTGTTATTGGCTGTGGTTTCCAGTTTCCGTAACCGCGTTCTGCCCCGAGATTTGGTGGTGTTCGGTGAAGTGGGCCTGTCTGGTGAGATTCGACCTGTGCCTTCAGGCCAGGAGCGTTTGCGTGAAGCGGCCAAGCACGGTTTCCGCAAGGCGATAGTGCCCGCCGCAAACCGCTTAAAAAATGATATCGAGGGGATGGAAATGCACTCGGTAAAAACTCTGGCGGAAGCCCTTTCCGTTATAGATATGAGCTGAAACTGCTAAATTTTTTCAGCAAATCATTGTAATTTGTTGTTTGAGGAGAAACTGCTGTTGATTCAACTGTTACCCGGTTAGCGATCGCCTTTAAACGTATTGTTTAAATAAATTGGCAGGTTTGGTTGAGTCAGCCGAATCTCCTTCCCGCTCCTCTGTCGCGGGGTGTTCTCTGTGGGCCCCGGCGAAAATCTTCTGAAGGCGTACCCTTGTAGCAGCGCGGAATAATTGGCCATTCTTCAGTGAGGAAGTAGGCGTAGGTGCCCTCGGGAAAGTTGGGGGAGCGCACGAAACGGCCGTTGCACTCATCAAGGGAGCCTGAGCCTTCCACATACTCGTAGTCAGCTATGAAAGTACCATCATAGTAACCGCCTGGCTGATTGCTGCCAGCAGGACGCTGCCCAGCTTTCACTTGATAACTGGACCGCATTTTTGCGACACCGGATTCACTATTTTGGCCATCTTGAAAACCGTACAAGGCATAAATTGGGAAGCCATCTGCAGCCCAACCAATTAGCGGTGAGTGGTGCTCAGAGGTTACTTGCAAGCGTGCCAGAAGTCCGGTCGGCAGGCCGTGGTAGTGGTAGGCTCCGCTAGGCTGCACATGCGCAAAGTTATCATCCACACCTAAGAGGACTGCACCTGATAACGCTTCATATCGCCAAGGGCCACGATTACCCAGATACCATTCTGCTGCACTTGGATCAAAAGGCACACCGTTAATGCCGATGCCGAAATTCTGCAGTGTGACGGGTGTGACTTGTGCTGCCACTTTGGGGGTGGCTGGAATTCTGTATTTATAGCGCTGGGCTTCAATTCTGTGTGGATTACCTGCGTTGGGAAAAGCGCCTGTTTTATGTGTTGAGATACCATTGGCTTCAATCACTCTCCAGGGGCCCTGCACAGACACCGTCACCACACTGGAGGCGATAGGCGTACGATTTGCAGGAACAGTGCTTTGCAACCCATCTGACTGTATTGCTAGGTGTTTGCGAGTGGGAGGTCTGCCTGCAATACGGTCTTTGGAGGGGGCCTGGGCAATATTCAATCTCTCCGGTAGGCAGATGAGTGTCTGGGACTCTGTTAAGTTAAAACACTGGCCAATACTATGCCCGACAGCACAACTGGCACCGGGAGTGAGGCTATGGCAGGCTTCAGTTGATGTTTCTGGTAAATGACCTAGAGCAGTCGGGGCAACAAAGACAAGAGTTAGTAATAACCACTTTTTCATACGACAACCTAAAACTGCACGGCCCCTGACAGATCGGAAAATTTATTAGGAATCCGCTTCTTTGTCCCTGCGCGGTCTGTGGCCCTCCATTTTTGCCGGTACGCAGACCAGTTGCTCTTCCTTGGGAGGGATACGGCAAGTGCCTTCCAATGTACCTCGTGGAGTTTCAACGGTGCAGGAATCCCCTTCCGACATTTCATTACATGCATCAAAGGCCTCCTGAGGCGGTTTGCGAGGTTGTGCCGTTGCTGTAGAGGCGATGGCTAGCATAGCGATGGGAATCAGAATTTTATTCACAGTGCTCTCCTTTTTGGATTCGACTGAGTGGATTGTTGCTATCAGTATTTCATAACTGGTGTGGAGCCTTATCTTGGGAAGGAGGCTTTTTTCACTAACCGATGAGAGCCAACATAGTTCAGGAATGCGCAAGGAATGTGGAATTTATGTAAAGAAATGTGGAAGTAAGCAAGGGCGCTGGTACCAGGTAGAGCTTCATGTTTAACCGCGTGTTTGACCGGTCTGTTCATTATGGTCGGACTGTCGCGCTATCATACTTGCTGTTGCTTTGTTACCCAGTAGTGGATGTTTCACTTTATTTGGGTAAAGGAGGCTCGTTAATATTTTTGAAACAGAATCCAGTCTGTCTTTATAGTGGCCAGCCATTTCACGTCGCAGTAAAAGTGGAAAGTCTCACATCGGCTTCATTACCGATTCTGGTGTGTATATGGTGGAGAGCAGGTAAATTTATAAAAAATGAGGTGAAGTGGTTTATAGCTGCTATTTCAGGCCTTTCTTCCTTTTCACCCGGAAAAGGTGCCATTTCCCTATTTATTGGGATTAAGGTGAATCTCTTTGTCACTCACTTTCTGCTGCTGAACTATACCTTTGTAGTTATTCTTACTACAGCTATCTGGTATTGATGGTGGAACTGTATGTCGGTATTTAGCCAGGATGGCGTGAGCCTGTACTTTGAGCTTCGCGGGAATGGTCCTCGCCTGGTATTCCATCCCGGTACTCTCAGTGATCTCAGAGTACATCCGACTGTATTTGATTCTCCATTGGCACGACATTTTGAAATACTGAGTTTTGATCCACGAGGAATTGGGCAATCCAATTCTCCCGATGCCTCTCCTACGATGTTTGACTATGCCCAGGATCTCAAGCGTTTAATGGAGCATATAGGTTGGCAGGATGCACTGTTTATTGGCGAATCTTTTGGTGGAATGGTATTGCAGGAGTTTGCGCTTCTCTATCCACAAGCTGTGCAGAGACTCGTTTTGATAGTCACCAGTTCTGGGGGGCCGGGAGGAGCTTCATTTCCTCTCCATAAATATGATATCGAAGCAATGAACGTCGAGGAAAAAGTTAACTTTTTCATCTCGGCTGGAGATAGCCGTATGCCGAGTTCCAATAATGAACAAATAGAAACGGCGCTCTACACACCTCTGCGGAATTACTACAAGCAAGTTTGTGAGATCTCTATAAATAAGCCGGAAGGGGCTTTATGCCGTTCTCGACAGCTCCAGGCAAGAAAGGGACATGATACCTTTGAACGCTTGCCTGAGCTCAGGGTTGGGACACTTATTTGTGGTGGTCGCTATGACAGAATCGCTCCTTTTGAAAACCAGAAGGCTTTATTCCAGCAAATAAATGAATCTCGCCTGGGAATTTTTGAAGGTGGGCATCATGTACTATGGCAGGACACTTTGATTTGGGGTGTCATTTTGAGTTTTCTTAAGTTGACTTAAATATTGCTATCAATTTGTTTACATAGTTATGTGCCTAAATATTTATTGGTTTTTTTATGAGCTCTAAATTTCAGGATGAAAGTAGACAATACAAGGAGCGTATGCGGAATCGCAAGCAGATCGTTGATGAGACGGTATCTAGAGCGCAGGATGAGCGTGGAACTGTAATTTTATATACTGGTGATGGTAAAGGTAAAACCACAGCAGCTATGGGGTTGGTAACAAGGGCTCTGGGTTATGCTTTCTCTACGGTGGTCATACAGTTTATAAAAGGTACTTGGGAGTGCGGGGAGAAGAATTTATTGATGGGATCTTCCCGCCCTTTGCAGTGGTACCAGATGGGTACGGACTTTACCTGGGAAACCCAGAACTTTGATGCAGATAAGGCCGCAGCACAAGCGCTATGGGAGAAGGGGTTGATGGCCATGCGTGATGAAAGCGTGTACTTGGTTGTTTTGGATGAATTGACCTATGCATTAAATTTTCACTGGCTGGATAAGGCTGAAGTATTGGCAGCTATACGGGATCGCCCCAAGGAACAGTCAGTTATTATTACCGGCCGTGGTGCTAAACAATATTTGAGGGATATTGCGGATACCGTTAGTGAAATGCGCGCGGAAAAGCATGCCTTTGCTAGTGGTCTCGCAGCACGTAAAGGTATTGAGTGGTAATGAAGCAACTGCAGGCATAGGCCTAAACCTTGCGGGTAAGGATTGAGCCAACTGGTTTTGATTATTAGCACCTACTGATTATATATTTACAGCTTAATGCGCTGAGGCCGACAGGGTGATGTTATCACAATAAGCACCCTGCCATTTTTGGTGAAGGGTCCAATTACTCGGTTTCTGCTACTTCTCTGGCAGCGATGCTGGCTATCATTTGGCGTCTCACACGCATCGGCGTGGTTCCAAACCAACGATAACAGGCGCGGTTGAAAGAGCTCTGCTCACGGTATCCCAACATATTGGATATCTGTGACATGGGCGGCTGTTTGGTACTCAAGTAGTATTCGGCACGCTCACGGCGAATGCGATCCAGTAAATCTTCAAATACGAGATTGCGGTCACGCAGCCTCCTTTGCAGGGTGCGCTTGTGCATGCCAAGTTGGTTAGCAACTTCTTGCAGGCTGCAACGCTTCAGCGGCATCAGGCAATAAATAAGCTGCTGCACTTGCTCTATCAGACTGGCTTCCCCCTGTTGTAGGAGCTCTTCAATATATGTCTTTAGCAGTGGACGTAGGCTCGGGTTACACTTTTCAGTGGGGTGTAATAGGGAGCTACTGCTCAGGATAAGTGCATCTTTTTCCCGCCCAAAGTGTATCGGGACACCGAAGAAATTTTCATACTGGTCATGCAGGGGGCGCTCTGTTTGCAGATGCACGGCTTCCAATTGGAAGTTTTCTCCGCAAAGATTCTGTAATGCGACCATGGAGACCCCGAGGAGAAATTCTCGGCACTGTTCCAGGGCAATAGCGGGGGCTCCCCGCTCCTCTGTTTGGAGGTCGTCTATGCAATAAAAATAAAGATATGTGTGTTTGCCTTTTTTCTGAAGTTCCACACGCAGGTTATAGGGTGGCTCTCCGAGCTGCCTAATTGCTGCGTTGAGGAACTCCCCCAAAGTTAGGGACTGCAGTACCGCTGCTCCCAGCGATCCCAATGCAGCCGCCCCCTGGCTGTAAGCAAGGCGCAGTCCAAAATCTGCACAGTTGAGTTGATGCGTAGCTCTGTTCATCAGGTCGTTTACGGATCTCAAGGGTAGGTAACCCTCAAGGCTTTCAACTTGCTGGGGATTTATTCGGGCATTTATTAGCAAGGCCTCAGGGCTGCCATTAAATTGGCTCACCAACTCATAAAAGCCCGTTAACAGCGTAGTTCTTATTTGTTGAGTCAATTTCTTAGAATCCTGTATACCACTCGGATAAATGACGTTATGAACTTGTTCCGAGTTAAATAATTCAATCTGGCGTTAGTGAAACGACTGTTAGCAGAACCCAGGGATAATAAAAAACGGAGCCTTGTGGCACGTTATTTATGGTTTTCTTCTAAGGGTTATTACTGTGTCTGTTATAAGGACAATCTTGTCGGCGGAAGTCTGCTCTGTTTTGACGTCCGGATATGTCAATGGATGGATGGGCAATAACAGTCACTGCCTTATAAGAATAAGGCCAGTGCAGGGCACAACCATGGTGCTCATCCTGAGCGGATAGTGAATGATAGTTCGATCAGGGCAAGGCGCTGGTGGCGATAATCCGCGTATTGATCTCCGCTTAACGTTATTACAAGTATCTATATTACTTGTTTTTTTTAGGTCTTTTGAAGACTGTTAATCGATATGTAGATTTAAACCTTGTCGCCTAATGAAAAAAAATACCTGTATGCTTGGTCATTTAAGAAAAATATTCCTTAAATTCTTATAAATGCATTTTTTGTTTTATGACGACTAAGCGATTGGGAATAATAGTTTTTCAGAAAAATTTGTCAGAAATCGGTTTTCGTTAAATATGTTCTCTGCAAGAAGCCTTGCCTGCCCGAAATTGGGACATTCGTACTTTCTTTGGTGGCTGTAGTTAGGATTAGGACAAGGGGTTGTAAAAAAAAGAGCCCGCATAGGGCGGGCTCTGGAGTGTATGGTTTAGCCGCCGTAATAGGTTGCGGCTCCTGGACCAACAGGGAGGCCCAGGGCAAAAACCCAAATGTAGAAGAGGGCAGTCCAACCGATAAAGAAGAAAATAGAGTAGGGGATCATAGTAGCGATCAAGGTGCCCATGCCTAGGTCTTTTTTGTAGCGGGCGGCGAAGGTGATGATTAGGCCAAAGTAGCTCATCATTGGCGTAATCACATTTGTCACAGAGTCACCGATACGATAGGCCGCTTGAATAACCTCGGGGGCATAACCGAGCAGCATCAACATGGGTACAAAGATCGGGGCGGTTACAGCCCATTGGGCAGATGCGCTACCGAGCATCAGATTTACAAAACCGCACATCATGATGAAGAACAGGAACAGCAGTGGCCCGGTCAGGCCAATGCTCTGTAGAGCGTCGGCGCCCAGTACAGCAAAGATAGTACCGAGATTGGTGACTTTGAAGAAGGCAACAAATTGTGCTGCGAAGAACACCAGCACGATATACATGCCCATGCTATTCATGCTCTTGGCCATGGCATCGATCACATCGCGGTCATTCTTCATGGTGCCAACCACTTTGCCGTAAACAAAGCCAGGGATGGCGAAGAAGACGAGGATCAGGGATACAATACCTTTCAGGAATGGGGAGCCGGCTACCAAGCCGGTTTCCGGGTTACGCAGAACTCCCCACTCAGGTACAACAGAAAGAGTAAATAGAGCGGAAACGGCTAAGACAGCGAGACCCGCGTATTTAAGTCCCCGTTTCTCGTCATCGGTCAAAGTGCCCAGCTTGTCCTGGCTTAAATCTACCGAAGCTTCATTTGGGTCATACTTACCCAGCTTGGGTTCTACGATTGCCATTGTGACCCAGCTGCCGACAAGGGTAATCAGGAAAGTACTGACGATCATAAAGAACCAGTTTACTTCCGGACCGACGCTGTAGGTCGGGTCAATCATATGGGCTGCTGATTCTGTTATGCCTGAGAGTAGTGGGTCCACAGTGCCCAGTAATAGGTTGGCGCTGTAACCACCAGAGACACCGGCAAAAGCAGCAGCCAAACCCGCCAGGGGATGACGGCCCAGGGAGTGGAAGATCATGGCTGCCAGAGGGATCAGCACAACATATCCGAGTTCTGAGGCGGTGTTAGAGATAATACCGGCGAAGACCACGATCACTGTGACAGTGCGCTTGGAAGCCTGCAGTACCAAGCCGCGTACTGCGGCACTCAGCAGGCCCGAATGCTCAGCAATCCCTACTCCGAGAAGAGCGACCAATACTGTTCCAAGAGGGGCAAAGCCGGTGAAGTTTTTCACCAGGCTGGTGACGATCATCCTAAGGCCGTCACCGCTCATCAAGTTGAAGACTTCAATGACTCCATCTGGGTCACGGCCAGCTGCGCCCACAGGGCGGGGATCGGCGACGGACAGGCCAAAGTAGGAAGCTATGCCACTGAGTACTACCACCCCAACGGCAAAAAGTGCAAACAGGGTAATGGGGTGGGGAAGCAGATTACCAAGCCACTCCACTACATCTAGGAAGCGAGTAAAAGCCGTCTTGCGCCCAGGCGAACTATCCTGCTGATCGCTGGGGGAGGTCGTTGTGGTCATTGTTTGTCCTCAATCATTTTGGTGTCGGCTGCTCCTAATTGCCTCTGGAGCGTCCGTTAGCCGAATAATTGGCTGAAAAATGTGCTGAGGCGCGATCATACACAAAAGTCCTGTGGGTAAGAATGCCTGAGGGGGGAATGTTCCCTACGGGTGGATCGGTAATCACCAGTCAGATATACACTGGGGAGGGTGTTTTAAAGAAACGGCACTTCTATTTCGGTCACCAAAACTGTGAGTTTGTGACAGTCTTTTAACAGGTCAGCTTAAGAGACCTGTCATTCTTGAATATGCCATAATCCCAACACTCAGCAGTCAACTCAGCGGTGAAATAATGAAAATTGGAGTGTTAAAGACCGACGATGTGCGCAAGGAGCTGGTGGGCGAATTCGGCGAGTATCCAGAGATGTTTGCCGAGCTATTGCGCAGTCAGGATTCAGGGTTGGAGTTCGCTACCTACGAGGTACAGCACGGTCAATACCCGGAGCAGATAGATGAAGTAGATGCATATCTGATCACAGGTAGTAAAACCGGTGTTTATGATGATAAAGAGTGGATTCCGCCGCTGATGCAATTTGTGCGCAAGTTACACGATGTAAAGAAGCCCACTATTGGCATTTGCTTTGGACACCAGCTGATTGCTCAGGCTCTGGGAGGAAGAACCCGCAAGTCTGACAAAGGTTGGGGATTGGGAGTGCATACCTATGAGATGCAGGAAACTCCCTCCTGGATGTCTGAGCCGCTGAATAACTTTAGTTTGTTGGTTACCCACCAGGATCAAGTTGAAGCGCTTCCCCCGGGCGGCCGTGTGCTGGCTTCCAGCGAGTTTTGCCCTATGGCTATGTTGCAAGTGGATGACCACATGCTCAGCTTTCAGGCTCACCCAGAGTTTACAAAGCCCTATTCCAATAGCTTGATGGAGTTGCGCCGGGAAGCTTTCGGCGAAGAAGTTGTGCAGAAGGGGCAGGCTTCTTTACAAAATGATATCCATGAGAATGTCGTTGCCAAGTGGATGTTGGAGTTCTTGCGCAAATAATATATTTCAAGAGGGCGGGTTTCTCGTCCTCTTATCTTGCCTCTTCATCACTTTAACCCTACCGCAGAATTTTTTATTTTCATCACTCTTGGTCAAGATATATATCCTTTGATTGCAAAATCAAATTTGGGTTTTGAATAAGAAGATATTGTGTAAGCAACCTTGCCAGTAATGTATTGATTTTGATGCAAATAATGAATTTTTTTGAATTTGATAAGAAATAATCATTTTTTATTTGTGGTGATTGTTAGGGTTTCCATATCAAGCTTATAAATTCCAGAATCTTTTTAATTTTCTGGGACAAATTACATTTTCAGTTATCTATTTTATTTGGTTATTGAGTGGTTAGCACGTTCTTGGCGTGATTCTCTCTGATTTGTAACAAATGCAGAGCTAAAGAGATTGTTTTACAAAATATGAAGGAATAGTGTGTGTCTCAGTCTCTTCAAAGTGGACGTTTGCTTTTGATCCCATTTTAGGATTTCTACGGGTCGGATGAGTTTATAACTGGTTGTTTAGAAGGAGTGGAACATCTACTTGGTTTGATATTGGAGGCTGTGGTAGCGGGGTAGATATTTTGAGCCTGATATAAAAGCCGATAAATTATAAATAAACTGACAATAAAAAGGGTGGCTTTATGACCTTATTCAAGAAGACAATAGTAGCTGCATCTATTAGCCTGTCGATTTTGGGCAGTCAAGCCATAGCTGCAGGAAATGTTAATGGAACGATTGATGGTTCAATTTTAGGACATAATGGAGCTGAGATAACTGACGCCACCATTATTATCGAGAATGAGAAGAATGGATTTAAAAGAACAATATCTACTGGGGTGAATGGGGATTTCAGAGTTAACCTTCCCAGTGGGGCCTATAAAGTTACGGTGCAAAAACGTGGTTACCAACCTACGGTTATTGAGAAGGTTTTAGTCTCGATTGGTAGTTCGGCCAGCTTGGATATACCTTTGTCACTGGGTGATCTTGAAGAGGTTGTAGTCTTTGGGGAGGTAGCTCCGCAAATACGTAGGGGAACAGCGGAATCCTCACTTAATATTGGGTTGGCTGATATAGAGATGCTGCCTGTTGCTCGTAACATTGAATCGGTAGCTTTGTTGGCACCTGGGACAGTTCTGGGGGATTCCGGCTTTGGGGAAGATAAGGATCTGATTTCTTTTGGTGGCGCCTCTGTAGGTGAAAATGCATATTATATTGATGGTCTCAATGTTACAAATTTCCGAAATGGACTTGGTGGTTCTTCAGTACCCTTTGAATTTTATGATCAGTTTCAAATAAAAACTGGGGGATATAGCGCTGAATTTGGTCGTTCACTTGGTGGGGTACTGAATGCTGTTACTAAAAGGGGAGGTAATGAATTTGAATATGGAGTGGTTGCTTATTACGAGCCTGCGGACCTTCGCTCAACTAGTCCTAATACAATATCCACTGATGGCACTCTTTATGATTTAAATTCCGAAAACGAAAAATCAAGATATACGACTGACTATTATGTCAGTGGGCCGATAGTTCCTGATAAACTATTTTTCTATGCCTTATATGAGCAACAGGAAACGATTGAAGAATTTACAACAAGGGCTGATCCGGGTACTTTCAATGATAGAGAGATTGGTGATTATTTCTGGGGAGTAAATTTAACCTGGAATATTACTGATAATCATATATTTTCCTACGTACATTTCTCAGATGAGCGCACCAGAGAGAACAGGCAATTAAACTATGACCCTTACAATAAGGATGATCAAGGATATAAAGGTACAGTGTGGGATGAGCGAGGAGGAGAAAACTGGCTTGTTCGATACGACGGGCAAATAACTGATAACTTTAGTGTATCACTTCTCCATGGTGAGAATGAATATTCCCTAACCACTACGAGCACTACCGATACAGAATGCCCATATGTTGTCGATACAAGTGATGGAGCAATACCGGGGAATTCTTCTACATTTCCTGGCTGTGAGGCTAGTGCCAGGCCTCAAACTGGTGGTGATGAGCGCGTTGCTGATCGTATAGATTTTGAATGGGTCTTAGGGGATCACACCTTACGATTTGGTTATGATCAAGAAAATAACTCCTCAAGTTCTGCAGAAACTTATTCGGGTACTGGGTTGCGAGCAGATGGAGGTGTCTACTATAGATATTATACTTTTACGCCAGGTGCAGAACTATCAAATGGGGGGATCGTTCCCGATATTCATGGGGATGGATCAGATGTCCACATTGTTCGATATCGCCTGGGGGAAGTGTCAGGTGACTTTGAAGTGGAGTCTAAAGCATTTTACATTGAGGATACTTGGGATATCACTGACACCTTTACTATAAGTGCAGGGCTTCGCAATGAGACCTTTTCTAATTATAACGGTGAGGGGGATGTATTTATTGAAATTGATGATCAGTGGGCGCCCAGGCTAAGCTTTTCTTGGGACCCCTTTGGCGATGGTGAATCTCGTTTATTTGGTAATTGGGGGCGGTACTTTATGCCGATTGCCTCAAATACCAATGTGCGTTTGTCTGGTGGTGAATTAGGGATACAGCGGTACTTTATATTTGATGGGGATTATGACCCCGTCACTGTTGCTCCATCTAATGTAGGTACCGATGGTATCCCTCTCTCTGAAGAAATAGGCTCCACTCAGATAACTTCCAGTGGCGAAGTTCCTGATAGCGCGCAGCTATCGGATCGGGATCTAGAGCCGATGTATCAGGATGAAATTATTTTTGGTTATGAAAAGGTTTTAAACAGTGATTGGACTGTTGGGTTAAAGGCCACTTACCGTGATTTGAAATCCCATATTGATGATGTGAGTATTGATCATGCTGTTGATGCTCTGGGTTATGAGCATACTGGAGATGCTCATGGATATGTACTAGCTAATCCAGGTAATGATATTACTATACCTTATGATAGGTACGGAACTGGCGAGCTGGAGATGACAACTTTTCCTGCAGAGCTATTAGCTTACCCTGAGGCAAAACGAAAATATAAAGAGTTGGAGGTCTCGACCAAGCGAGGATTTGATGGGGTCTGGGGAATCAGTGCGAGCTATACCTGGTCTGAAAGTAAGGGGAATACTGAGGGTTATGTAAAGTCAGATAATGCACAAGATGATGCGGGAATAACTCAAGACTTCGATTTCCCTGAGTTAATGGATGGAGCCGATGGCTTTCTTCCTAATGATCGTACCCATAAGTTTAAAATATATGGTAATTATCAAATAATGGAAAGCCTACTCTTAGGGGTCAATCTACTTTGGCAATCAGGGCGACCTATTAACTCTTTTGGTACGGGGCATCCTAATGGTACTCCTTCCTATGGGGATACTTATTATCTTACGGATTCCGATGGTAATTTGATAAAAGCAGAGCGTGGCAGTAGTGGACGAACTAGTTGGGTTAAACAAATAGATTTATCATTGGTTTATACTACTCGAATTGGTTTAGCTGATCTAGAATTAAGAGCTGAAATTTTTAACCTTCTGGATGCAGATGCTGAGACTGAAGTATATGAATTTGCCGAATTGAGCCCAGGGATTGCTGATCCGAATTGGGATATCAATCAGGTTTATCAAACTCCTCGTTACTTACGTTTTGGAGCAAGTGCGCGCTTTTAAAATAATAGGAGTATTTTTAGTAGGGGCTGTCTTCAGCTGAAGAGGAGGCGGCCTCTGGTGTTACTATTTATAGTTTTGGCTGATTGTTAATTTTTCTAATAGTTATTTTTGTGGTCAAAATGTTAGTTGATTCCCGACATTAAGTCTTCATCAAACAATAAAATTCTTACTGTAATAGGATCTTCGATTTGAAAAATCCTTCTTGCTGTTTCATCGATCCGGATAGCAAGTTTTTGCAATATTTCATGTGTGCGTGCAGGCTTTTTACCGCATATTATTTCGATATAACAGCCAGCGGGCTCTACATAATTTGATTCAACCACCGCTGTAACTGCATGCTCTCCTTTGGCTTCAAGCCCCTCGATAAGAATTTCATTAAATATGGCTGGCACAGAATCTGGAACCAGTTTTGAGGACTCTATAAATATCTTGCAGCTGGGCATGTGCTTCTACCAGAAAGGGTGATGTTGATTAGATGCTTTAAGCTGATATAAGGCTGATATAACTTCATGACTGGCTAGCCGATAGATACATTTCTCAATAATTCTCAATATGAAAATCTCAGCTGATTACATTATAGCTGTTGACCTTGAATGCTGCTTTGGCGCTCTCTGGAAAAAGAAGAGGGTATCGAACAGGTGAGAATATAGGTGTTAATAAAGCATGGCTATAGGCTTAGTAAAAGACTGCTAACAATGTCAGGATTAGTAATAGGGGCGCTATGGCCTGTGGTGATTTCTATCATTTGCCAGCCAGCCAGCCAGCCAGCCAGCCAGCCAGCCAGCCAGCCAGCTTTTTGCCCATGTTCGACTTTGTGCGCGAGAGGAGTGTACAGGATTTGTACAAGTAACATATAGGCAGCCCAGATCTTTCCGGCTTACTTAGATGTATTGAGTTAAGATAGATTTTTACCGGATGGAGAGTCAGGTTGCGCTCAACCCAGGCTATATCCTTGGGTTTTATAATATTAAATGACTGGGCAGGTATGGTTAGGAAACACTCAGTACCCCTTGCCAGCTTAGCTTGGGCCAGCCTCATAGCCTGGTTCGGATCTGGTCACTGTTCATAGAAGCAGTGCCCATTATGGGCAACTGCTGCATCTAGGTAGATTAGCTTTTTATCCGCTTCCTGACTCTGTCTGCCTCAGCTGTACCAGTAATACAGGCAAAGCTACGGCCAACCAAGATGATATTGTCAAGCTCCTCCCATTCAATGACGCTGACTATATATTCAATAAAAGTTTCGATACCAATGCCGGGGTGGATTAGACGGTGCTTTTCATCCAAACCTGTCGGGGTGGAGCTGAAGGTGCGGTGTCAAGTTGCGACCAGCCTTTGGGCAACCCGCCACCAACACCAGCCACCAAGGAATAGTCCGTGTACTAACGCATAGGTTTTTTTGCCCTAAAGATTCCATGACGATTAATTTAGTGAGGTGTAAAAAATATACGTGTTTTTCTGTTCTATCGATTTCATTTATGTATTGGTTGGGGAGAAGTTGTTCGAGTAGGGGAGCGGCATACAAGTTAGGAAAATGACTGTAAGGTTAGGTTTTAATAGGCTGCTTTAGATTAAAAATATAAAAGTAAGTTATGTTTTTTAATTTCTAACTTTAATAACAGTACTTCAGTAGGTCGTCTCTATAAGAAATTTTTAGAATTTTACTATTTGATAAATGTGAATTTATTTTTGTTCAATGTTGGATTTTTGATCATATAGGCAAGAAAGACAGCGATAAGTTAGCTGGATAGTTCAATATTTATCGAATTTGACTATCTGTTATAGGGCATTTAGATTTGGTTCCGCGATAAACAGTCAAAGGCTGTACGCATATAAAGGTGAAATATAAATAGTACTGGCCATAGTTGGTACAAATTAGGTGAATCGCATTGCCAACCCCCTTCATTAATACAACTCGATCTATCTCTGCGGATACTTTTTACTCGTTAGCATGGGCTACAGCTCTTGGTATATCGCTGATGGTGGCTTGGATAGTTTGGTTTCTGACAAAAGATATCACTACATACAGCGTTAGTGATCAAGCCAGGCTTGAGCAGGAGCAAAATACCGTACATGTGAGCACCCAAAGAACAGGGAGAGTAGTGTCTATCCAGGCTTCTCTGGGGGATATCCTCAAAAGGGGAGATATATTGGTACAGCTTGATACTGCTGCGTATGATCTTGATTTGGATGGGAATCATAAAATTTCCCAGAGCCTTGCAATACAGCTGGAGGCGATCGGGCGGGAACAAACCCTTCTGGATAAAAAGTTTGAAAAAGATAATAAAGCTCTCAACGGGCAGTTAAAACTCATTCGCCAGCAGCACCAACTTCAGATAAGTAATCAGAGGATACAGGCTGATGTGGCAGATCGTTATGAGCGATTATTGAAAAAACAGCAAAGCTCTGAATTGGATTATTTGGCAGCAAAGCGAACTTACCAGCAAATGGCTATGGCAACTCTGGCTTCAGAAGCCCAAATTGAGGCGACCGTTGATCGGTCTGAGGAAATTGCCAGTGAATATCAACTTGCTCTTAGTGAGTTAAAGCAGCGTCGGGCGGATATTCAAAGTAAGCTTGCAGAGGTGGATACCCGCATACAGCGGAGTAACTTGGCTGTGGATGAGCAACAGTTACGTGCTCCAATTTCGGGTAAGCTCGCTTCTTTAGCGGATATTCGTGAGGGAGAGGTTCTGGTTGCTGGCCAACAGATTGCCACAATGCAAGCAAAAGGCATGATTAGCGTGCAAGCCTTTTTTCCTCCGGCCATGGCTTTAGGGCATATTCGTGAAGGGCAAAGTGCCCGGGTTAAACTAGATGGTTTTTCCTGGGCGCGCTATGGGCAGCTTCATGCTCGTGTAGAGAGGGTTGCCAGTGCTGTTCATGGAGATCGAATTTTGGTCGAGCTATCTCTTCAAGGCGAAGTGCCCCAACAACTACCATTAATGCATGACCTGCCCGCGAGAGTAGAAGTTGCTACCGGGATAAAAACTCCTTATCAACTGCTACTACAGCGAGTTGGAGATATGTTGACAGGGGAGCCAGATAGTAAGCTAATCAATGCGAGGTTTTCTCAGTGAGGCAGAAAATCCGCTGGCTAGTGCCTGAAATTGTACAGACATCTAATATGGACTGTGGTCCGGCATCTCTGAAAAGCCTGTTGGAGGGGTTTGGAGTCAATGTCCACTATGGCCACTTGCGCGATGCTTGCCAGACCGATGTGGATGGTACTTCTATAAATACGCTGGAAAAAATTGCTGTTGAATTAGGATTAGATGCGGCTCAAATGGTCGTACCAAAAGACCACTTGCTAATGGATATTCCTGGTTATTTACCTGGGCTGGTGGTTGTGCGTTTACCTAATGGGAATACTCATTTTGTTGTTGCCTGGCGTAATCACGGTAGTGTTATACAGGTAATGGACCCAGCCAGTGGCCGATGTTGGCCCAATGTTCATCGCTTCCTCGAAGAATTGCATATTCATACTATGCGTGTTCCCCCCCAGGGGTGGCGCGCCTGGGCGGGAGGAGATGACTTTATGAATCCCCTTCGCACAAGAATAGTTCGCTTAAAAATTTCCGAATCACTCTGTGCGAAGTTTTGTCAGTTTGCACTGAAGTCAGACAGTTGGCTACCTTTAGCGTTTCTTGATGCATCTGTCCGTATGTTGACCGCCCTGGTGTCCTCTGGGGCATTACGCAGAGGAAGCGAAGTTAGTGGGATACTACAAAAGCTGGTGGATGAATTTTCCCAAAGCTCTGCTGATGCTTTTAATTTGGTGCCAGAGAGTTATTGGTGTGCTCGTCCTCATTGTCCACCTGGTACTGACTTAAATACGCCTTTCGAACAGTTTCCAGAACAATTGGAGTTCAGCGGTGCAGTAATAGTAAGTGTTAAAGGCTTACGTAAAGATGCTGAAGTGAAACCAAGCTCTGAGAACTTATCCAGAGCTTTAGAGGAGCCTCCTGTTCGTCCATTGCAGGAGCTGTTTGGAATGTTGCGGGATGATGGCTTACTCGCTCCACTCATAGTTATCCTGGCGATGATGGGAGCCGTATTTGGCTTAATGGCCGAAGCGTTGCTCTTTCGGGGGCTGATCGATATCCATAGTGAGCTGGGTACTGAAATACAGCGGACGGGTACTGTGGTGCTATTGCTGGGTTTTATGTTGACTGTAGTTCTCATTCAGTATCCTGCAGCAAAGATTCAACTGATGATTGGGAGGCACTTGGAAAACCGTTTTCGTATGCGTTTTCTCACAGCATTGCCGCGTATCCCGGATCACTTTTTTCAGAGTCGCCCAACTTCAGATACTGCCGAGCGCAGTCACCGTATTAGTGCATTACGAGAACTCCCTGTGCTGGGAGGTGGTATTCTTTTTAAAGTAGTTTCTTTGTTTGCTACGGCTGCTGGAATTATATGGATTGCGCCGACTGCTGCGCCGCTTGTAATTCTGATGGTCGCTGTCCAGGTATTGATTCCCCTGGTGTTCCAGCCTTTACTTAACGATCATCACATGCGTGTCCAGACACATGCGGGTGCCTTAGCTCGATTTTATATGGATGCGCTCTTAGGGCTTGTTCCGATTCGAACTCATGGTGCTGCCGAGTCAGTGCGCAAAGAGCATGGGAGCTTACTTACCGAGTGGGTGAAGTCCAGTTATCTTTCTCTGCATTTGCAATTAAACAGCCAGGCGGTGCAGATGATTATAAATTGTGTACTTGTCTGTACCCTGGTGGCTTACTGCATCCAAGTTCGTGGAGCGAGCCCTGATCTATTGCTATTGATTTATTGGGTTTTAGCCCTTCCACCTATGGGAGAAGATATTGCCGTATTAATGCGGGAGTATCCAAGACAGCGAAATACTTTACTGCGCGCCTTGGAACCTTTACTGGCGGTAAATGATAAAACAGAGGAGGGAGTAACGGATGACAATGATAAAGAAGAGAGCTTTTGCCTGACGCAACCGGCACATTTCCGCTTCGAAAATGTCAGTGTCCAGGTCAGCGGTCGTACCATTCTTGATAGTATTAACCTGAATATTGTTCCAGGAGAACATGTCGCTATCGTTGGTGAATCCGGCGCGGGAAAGTCCAGTCTTGCTGGTCTTTTGTTAGGGTGGCATAAACCTTCCAGTGGACAGTTGCTTTTGAATGGCTTGAAACTGCAAGGCCAGCTTCTGGCTCAATTTCGCATGCATTGTACTTGGGTAGACCCCGCTATCCAGCTTTGGAATAGTAGCCTCCTTGATAACCTGAATTACGGCAACAGCCCTAATAAATCCTTGTATCCAATTCTTGAGCAGTCGGATCTACTCAAGCTAGTGGCTTCGCTGTCAGATGGATTACAAAGTACCCTTGGCGAAAGTGGTGCACTTGTTAGCGGTGGAGAAGGCCAACGCGTACGCCTGGGGCGAGCCCTGGGAAAGGAAAACCCCTGTTGCGTAATCTTGGATGAGCCTTTTCGAGGTTTGGATCGTGAACAGCGTCAGCGACTTCTTGGGCGTGTGCGACAAATTTGGAAAGATACCACTTTGATCTGCATTACCCACGATATTTCTGAGACGCAGGATTTTCCCCGTGTGCTGGTAGTAAAGGATGGGCGTATTATAGAGGACGGCGCACCTAAAAAGCTGAAATCCCGTAGGGATTCCCACTATGCGCGGTTAGTAGTTTCTGAACAAAAGGCATGGGAAGAGTGTTGGCAGAGTAGTGATTGGCGCTACTTGCGCATGGCTGCAGGAAGCCTGTCAGAGGTAGAAAGGCCCATTAAGAAAGAGGAGCTGATACAGCCAAAAGAAAGGCAGTCCGCGGAGGTGGTCCATGAATTCTGAAATTTCAAGCGACAAACTCCGCTCCCGTTGTTGGCCTGCCTCTCAACTAGATTCTGCCTTACAGGCGTTAGCCCGGCATTGTGGATTGGAGCCGGAAATACTGGATTACTCTTCAACAGATAATGAGTTGGACACGAACACTCGTCTACAAGCGAGTGCGGAAGCTCTAGATATACAGGTCGAGCAAGTTAGTTGTAGTTATAGCGAGTTGAGCCAGATGTTGTTACAGGCTTCACCTGCATTGGTTCGCTTAAATTTTGGTGAGGATGAGTATTTTGCCGCCTTATGTGGGGGGAATCGCCGTCAATTGCGTTTACTTACCCCAACGTTGCAAGTGGTTCAAAATTCTCTTAGTCAGGTGGAGGCCCAGTTCAGTCATAGACAAGTGACCTTCCAGCGTGAGCGTATAGCGCGTTTACTTGATGGTATTAATATTGGGGAGCGACGACGCGCGCGTGCGACCGAGGCTCTACTTAAAGAGAATCTGGCAGGGGTGCGCATTGAAGGTTGCTGGTTACTGCGCCAGCCTGCACATCGCTCTGTTTGGAAACAGTTACGCTTGCGAAGCCAGCACTGGCAATTTTTAGGCATGCTGGCCTGCCACGCAACACAAATGGTTTTTTTCTTGGCTAGCTGGTGGGTCATTGGACGTGCCGTATTGGGTGGCTATATCGATACGGGCTGGCTTATTGCCTGGATATTGTTGATGGCTTCTCAAGTTCCTCTGTCATTGTTTACCTTACATCTACGCGGTTCTATATCGATAGAAAGCGGAGCACTCCTAAAACGACGATTACTTGCTAGCGCCCTGCGTATCAACCCAGACCGTTTGCGCCATATGGGCACTGGCCAAGTATTAGGGCGTGTTTATGATGCAGAAAATATTGAGTCTAACGCGTTACAGGGAAGTTTCCTTTTGGTGTTAGGGGCTACAGAGCTACTTATGGCTGTCTTTGTATTGTTGATAGGTGCAGGAGGGCATATATATCTATTGCTTTTGCCTTTGTTTTTCATTGTGGCGATTGTCCTGGGGAGTGCCCAGTACCAAAGTCGTCGCAGCTGGGTTGTCCAGCGGCTATCAATGACAGATCGCTTAATTGAAAAGATGTTGGGTCATCGCACTCGCCTTGCCCAGCAAGCTCCGGTGGATTGGCATCGTGGTGAAGATCGGGAGCTGAGTAATTACCTACAAGCTTCTACAGACGTAGATAGTACCATGGTGCGCTTAGTAGCTCTTTTACCGCGCATGTGGCTCTTATTTGGGGTAGTGGGATTGTTACCGGTATTCATTAGTGGTGATGTGAGTAGTGCTCAGCTAGCAGTGGCCTTTGGTGGTGTGCTACTCGGCTACCGTGCAGTGCTTAAATGTATGAGTGGTTTCACCAGTGCTCTGAGTGCCCTTTTAGCTTGGGAAAACGTACGAAAGCTATTTGCCCTTGAAATACCACAACCACACACTTTGTTTCGGACCGTGCAAGCAAATAGTGTGAAAACGCTTACAGCTAATCAACCTTTCATTTCCATGAAGGATTTGTGTTTCAGCTATTCTGGAAAAGGCAGGTCAATACTGGCCGGATGTACACTGAATATATATTCTGGGGATCGTATATTACTGCAAGGCGCTTCAGGGTCAGGCAAATCTACTTTAGCGAATATTATTACAGGTATCCATGAGCCAAGTGACGGACTGATGTTATTAAATGGGTACGATAGAGCCAGTTTTGGTTTGAATGAATGGCGTCGAATCGTAGCTTCCTCCCCTCAGTTCCATGAAAATCATGTACTTGGTGACTCGTTCCTATTTAATTTGTTGATGGGGAATGAGTGGCCACCAACGCAAGAGAGTTTGCGAAAGGCCTATGCAGTTTGTGATGAGTTGGGCCTGACTCCCCTGTTAAATAAAATGCCTGCGGGGATACTGCAGACCGTAGGAGAGATGGGATGGAAGTTGTCACATGGGGAGATGAGTCGGTTGTTTATTGCTCGAGCTTTGTTACAGGATGCCGAGCTGGTTATACTGGATGAAAGCTTGGCTGCTCTAGATCCTGGTAACTTACGTAAAGTGATAAACTGTATAAAAAAATATTCGAATACATTAGTTGTGATCGCTCACCCATAATTATCGATTAACATTGGCCTAAAAAGCTAAATTCGAGTTAAGCTTGCTATAGTCCATTATTCAGTAATGAATGATGGCAACTTTGACAAATTAAAGAGTAAAAGGAGATATGATATGCATAGTCAGACAGATATAAAAGCTGGTCCAGAGGCAAGTCCAGAGCCGCCAACAGATCAGGTTTAGAATATTTAGCAGTTTTAGGGTTAGAGGCTTAGCTTTCGGTCCGTACCATTTGTGTATCGGTACATGGTTATGCCTCTAACCAATTGTAATTTAATGTCAATTCCTAGATGGAGTATAATAATGCTTTTTGAAACTGATATCCAAGCTGGTCCTGAGGCTATACCAGAGCCCCCTCCCAATTAGGGAAGTAACTGCGGTTCAAATTAAAGTTTGCCATATGAGACTTATGTTCAGGCTTTTTGGTGTGTTCAGCGGCATCACAGTGCTGTCACAACATCTCTAGTCTAGGTTTCTGACTTTGTGGATGACTTTTAAAGATGTCTTAATTCTAAGTTAGACCTAAGTGATCAATGCACTTTGAATTAAGTGTTTCTTCATGGCGTTTAGCTTGCCGATGCGACTGAATACTCGTTGAAGTTCCTTCGGTCGCCAATATAATTTTTGGATTTATTGCAGTTTTTATATATTAACCATATTTTCTTGCCGACAAGGTCTTTCTCTTGGTGTTTCTGCTGACTCTACATTAAATTTTAATTAAAGGTAAATTTTTAGGTTCGGTTAATCTCAAAGAGTTTTTTCTAATAATCTTGGTGTCATCCTTACCTTTATTTTATAAGGGCTCATAAAGGGGGCAGCCAAAATATTATCGAGTTTATCTAATTAGCACTAGAATGACAAACTCTCGTTATCTCTCAGATCATGACTTGTTTATATATGAGAGGTTATTTTCTAGAGTTTTTTATTCTATCTTGAAACTTCAAAATAGTATTGAAAGTGTAAGTATGATTCGTTTAGTGTTAAATGTATTGGTTTATTCTCAGTGAACAATAAGTGGGAAACTGGTTCTTTTTATATGAGTTGGTTTTTCAAGGGTGTGGTGGTTACTAATTTGGTAAGGTGGTTTGTAAGTTTTTATTTATTTCTGGGAAAGATAGTAACATTCCAGTAATTTTACATTTTAAAAATATAATTTCGGTTATCTTTTTGGGTGCTGGATCAGATGTGTCCAAATCTTATATATATTTTGAGCTGATATAAAAAGTACAGAATTGTAAGGTTTTTTTGATTAAATGGTCGGATTTTTATTTTAGGCTGGTAATGCTTTCTCAATATCATGCGTATGTTAGAGTTGGCGGTTGAGCCATAATTTTAGCTAACTAATAGTACTTTAAACAGAATTATAGAGTTGACAATGTTTAAATCTTATTTAGAGGTCGACAATATGAATAAGGCAAGGTTTATATATCTTCTCATGAGCGGTTAGTCACCAAAAAAGGCGCCTATATTTGTTGATGTATGGCCAGAATTTTATTTTACTTGAGTATATGTTGCACTTCTTGTATGTGAATTAAAAAAGCCCGCAGAAGCGGGCTTTTTTATTCTCAAGTCTTAAGCTTTTTATAATGCATCCGATGAGGTGTTGCATCCTCACCTTTGCGCTGCACAAAGTCTTCGTGGTACTCGGTGTAGTTACCTTCGAAGAACACCGCTTCACTCTCACCCTCATAGGCGAGGATATGGGTGGCGACGCGGTCTAGGAACCAGCGATCATGCGAGATTACCAGGGCGCAGCCGGGGAAGTTGAGCAGAGCTTCTTCCAGGGCGCGTAGGGTTTCGATATCCAGATCATTGGAGGGTTCGTCCAACAGCAGTACGTTGGCGCCCTGCTTTAGGGTGTAGGCCAGGTGCAGGCGTCCGCGCTCACCACCGGAGAGTTCGCCTACGCGTTTTTGCTGGTCGCTGCCCTTGAAGTTAAAGCGGCCAACATAGTTGCGTGAACCCACTTCATAGCTGTTGATCTTGAGCATATCGTGGCCGTCTGAGATGGCTTCCCATACGGTCTTGCTGTCGTCCAGATTCTCACGGCCCTGTTCAACGTAAGCGACCTTAACGGTTTCACCGATTTTGATTTCGCCGGAGTCCGGCTGCTCGGTGCCGCTGATCATACGGAACAGGGTGGACTTACCGGCACCGTTACCGCCGACGATACCCACAATCGCGCCCTTGGGCACGCGGAAAGACAGATTGTCGATTAGCAGGCGCTCGCCGAAGCCTTTGCTCACCTCTTTAAACTCAATCACATTATCGCCGAGACGCTCACCGGGCGGAATGTAGATTTCGTTGGTCTCGTTGCGGGCCTGGAAGTCCTGAGACTGCATTTCTTCCAGGCGGGACAGACGGGCTTTGTTCTTGGACTGGCGGCCCTTGGGATTTTGGCGGGCCCACTCGAGTTCCTTTTGCATGGCTTTGGCGCGCGCCTGTTCGCCGCGCTGCTCCTGCTCCAGGCGTTTTTCTTTCTGTTCCAGCCAAGTGGTGTAGTTACCTTCCCAGGGGATGCCGTGGCCGCGGTCCAGCTCCAGAATCCAGCCGGCAACATTGTCGAGGAAGTAGCGATCGTGGGTGATGGCTACCACAGTGCCGGTGAAGTCGTGCAGAAAGCGCTCCAGCCAGAACACGGATTCCGCATCCAGGTGGTTGGTGGGCTCGTCGAGCAGCAGCATATCCGGGCGGGACAGCAACAGTCGGCACAGGGCCACACGGCGCTTCTCACCGCCGGACAGGTTGTTGACGTCTGCATCCCAGGGCGGCAGGCGCAAGGCGTCTGCGGCGACTTCCAGGCGGTGCTCCAGGTTGTGGGCGTCCCAGGCCTGGATAATATCTTCGAACTGTTGCTGTTTCTTAGCCAGGGCATCGAAGTCCGCATCGGGCTCGGCGTAATCGGCGTAGACCTGTTCCAGGCCGGCGAGGGCGTCGATGGCTTCGCGTACACCGTCTTCTACGTTGCCGCGCACGGTCTTGCTGGCATCGAGTTGCGGTTCCTGGGGCAGGTAGCCGACTTTAATACCCGGCATGGCGCGGGCTTCACCGTTAAAGTCCTGGTCGACCCCCGCCATAATGCGCAATAAGGTGGATTTACCGGCGCCGTTGAGGCCGAGTACGCCGATTTTGGCGCCGGGGAAGAAAGACAGGGAGATGTCCTTCAGAATTTCGCGTTTGGGGGGCACTACTTTGCCCACCCGGTTCATGGTGTATACGTATTCAGCCATTTGGGGTTCCGTAACTGGGTGTTGCAATCGCTCAGATTTTGCGCGCAACTTATCAGTTTGCGTAAAAAGTGCAACTGCACCTTAGTACCTGTCACCGCTGTACTCGCGTGTGGCTGACGTCGAATCTGATATGTGCTTAACTGCGACGCTAACTAGTACAAGAGCAATAAGACGGATAACAATGGATCAGGATTCCCCGGTATTGTTTTCCCGGCGCGGCGCATTGGCGGTCGCGACCCTAAACCTGCCCAAGGCACTGAATGCCTTGAATCTGCAGATGATTGATCTGCTGTCCACCCAGTTGGACGCCTGGGCTGAAGACGATGATATAGCGGCGGTTTGGATTGAGGGCCGTGGCGATAAGGCCCTCTGTGCCGGTGGTGATGTAGTGGCGCTATATCAGCAGTCGACATCTTATGGTGAAGTGCCGGATTATCGCTATACCACTGATTTTTTCTCCCGTGAATATCGTTTGGATTACAAGATACACACTTATGCCAAGCCGATAGTGGTCTGGGGTGGGGGTATTGTGATGGGAGGCGGTATTGGCATTATGGCTGGTGCGAGCCATCGCATTGTGACTGAAACTACGCGAATGGCGATGCCGGAAATTACCATTGGCCTGTTTCCCGATGTGGGGGGGAGCTGGTTCCTTAATCGTATGCCCGGTCGTCTAGGGCTTTTCCTCGGCCTGTCCGGTGCCCAGTTTAATGGTGCCGACGCCCTGTTTGCAGGGATGGCGGACCGAATTATTGCCCAAGACCAGCGTGAGTCGGTTTTACAGTCCCTATCGGTGCTGGATTTTGTTGCGGATTGCACCGTGAATCATCAGCTGGTGGGTGATTGCCTTAAAGGGCTCGAACTATCTCCTCTGCAGCGGCCGGAATCGGCGTTGCGCGAGCATTATGATCAAATTCAACAGCTCACGGATTTCTCGACTCTGCCGGAGGTCTGTGCGGCTGTCACTACGTATCAGGGAGTGGATAAATGGTTACAGCGCGCTGCTGCTACCCTGGCGGGAGGCTCGCCATTAACACCCTGGATAGTGTGGGAGCAGTTGCGCAGGGCACGCCATTTGTCTCTTGCCGATGTTTTCCGTATGGAGTTGAATCTGGCAGTTAATCTTTGCGCTAGCGGACACTTTAAGGAGGGGGTACGTGCCCTGTTGATTGATAAGGATCGCGCACCTAAATGGCAACCGGCATCCCTAGGGGAAATGAATTCTCAGCAAGTGGCAGATTGCTTTGTGGGTCCCTGGGATAGCGATCATCCGTTGATAGATTTGTAGAAAGCCTGTTACAAGCGTCCTGGCCGCTTTATGCCCGGAATATAAACAACAAAACACGGAGTGGCTTTTATGGAAAAAATAGCCTTTTTTGGTCTGGGTAATATGGGTGGCCCTATGGCTGCCAATTTGGCAAAGGCAGGCTTCAGAGTAGCTGCTTTCGATTTAAATTCCGCGGCATTGGTTCAAGCCCATAAGGATGGCTGTATTCCTTGTGATACAGCACTTCAGGCCGCTGAAGGTGCGGATGTTGTGATTTCGATGTTACCCAGTGGTGAGGCTGTCAAAGGGCTCTACCTCGGTGATCAGGGCCTTTTGCAACAACTTCCGGTTGGCACCCTGGTTATCGATTGCTCAACGATATCCGCGGAAGATGCCTCTACTGTGAGTAGCGCTGCGCATGAGCGAGGATTACGTGCGATTGACGCACCTGTCTCCGGTGGGACTGCGGCAGCGGCAGCTGGCTCACTGTGCTTTATGTGCGGTGGCGATGAGGTAGTTGTGAATTCGGCCCGGCCAGTTCTAGAGGCTATGGGAAAGAAAATATTTCATGCGGGTGGGGCTGGTGCGGGGCAGGTAGCCAAAATCTGTAACAATCTGCTGTTGGCGATTCATATGACCGGCACTGCAGAGGCTTTACAGTTGGGTGTGGATAAAGGTTTGGACCCCAGGGTCCTCAGTGAGATTATGCAGGAGAGTTCAGGCAATAATTGGTCGCTCTCCAATTACAACCCCTATCCTGGCGCCATGGAAAATGTACCTTCAGCAAAGGGGTATGCAGGTGGCTTTAGTGTAGCGCTAATGTTGAAAGACCTGGGGCTCGCAATGGATGCGGCCTCCACCAGCGCCTCTTCTACGCCTATGGGAGCGCTGGCCAAAAACCTGTATCAGCTTCACGGGGCGAGTGAAGAAAATCAACAGCTCGACTTCTCCAGTATTCAGAATATGTTCCGCAGGCCCGCTGGAACCCTGACCTGGTAAATTGTGTGTTCAATTGATATAGGTTTTCCGTGCCCAAGCAAGACCCGGGAACTGTATCAAAATGACAGGCGCACCGGTGAGGTATGCCTGTCACCTAACGCTAAAAATTGGTACTGGTTCGCAAAATAGAGAAGAGGTATCAAATAGCTCAGTTGTCACCATTCCTTAGCCGCGCCGCTCTCGCTATCTTCCTCCGCCCGCCTTGGGACTTGCCCTGATTTCAAGCCCGGTTACATGACTGCAGCTGGTGAACTGCTGGTTTTAAATCTACTAAATTCGACAGCTTGATTTGGATCAAGCCCGTTTTTGTAGCCAGGGGTTAACCTTCCTGCGACTTGTGATTGTGCCTGGAGGGGGCCCTTCCTGAGTCGGGAAAAATGCCAAATCGCTATATGGAGAAGTTGATGAATCGTAAAACTGCTTATGCAGCAGCCGCCTTGACCGCCGTACTCTCTGCCCCAGTACTGGCCTACGAAGAGGGTAGCTTTATTTTGCGTGGTGGTATGGCCACTGTAGCGCCCGACACCAGTTCCAGCACACTTTTTGCCAATGGGGATGCTGTCCCGAATACTGGTGTTGATGTGGATAATGGCTCTGCATTGGGCCTGACCGGTGTGTATATGTTCCGCGATCATTGGGGTGTGGAGCTGGTAGCCGCAACTCCTTTCACTCATGAAATTCAAGCTGAAGGCCTCGGAGACACTTTTGAGCTGGGGGAAACCAAGCACTTGCCGCCGACTCTGTTAGTGCAGTGGTACCCGATGGATACTCAGTCCACAATCCAGCCCTACGTTGGTCTCGGTGTGAACTACACCGCTTTCTTCGATGAGGAAATTAGTAGCACTGCAGATGCGAAGTTTGAAGAGCTGCTTAATGCCACTGGGGACGCCAAGCTCTCCCTGGATAACTCTTTCGGCCTGGCTGCAGAAGCTGGCGTCGACTTCGCTTTTGGCGCTGACCAGCGTTGGTTGTTCAATGTTTCCGTGTTCTGGATGGATATCGATACCGATGCCACCGTCAAGGTACCGGGTGTGGGTAATATCACCGCTAAAGTGGATATCGATCCGCTGGTTTATATGGCGGGTCTGGGCTACCGCTTCTAAGGTAGCGACACTCTAGTTTGGGATGGGGCAGTCGCTGCGGTTTTCTTAAAAGGAACTCGGTGGCTGCCTTTTAGTTTGTGCGGGGGGGCTGTCGCAAACGATTGATTGAGGTTGTAGGAATATGATGCAGGAAACCAAAAGTAACATGGGTGGCTTGTCAGAAGAGTTGCTGTCCCGCTATAGCGGGCCCTGCCCCCGTTATACATCCTATCCTACAGCAGACCGGTTCAAACCACTGGATGGCAATATTAGGCCTTGGGAAGCTTTGCAGGATATTCGCAGCCTCTCTCTTTATGTTCATATCCCCTTTTGCCGTTCACTCTGCTATTTCTGCGCTTGCAATAAAGTTATTACCTCTCAATATGGCCTCGCCTCCAGCTACCTTGACAACCTGCTACGAGAAGCTCGCTGGTATCGAGACAAGGTAGCGCAGGTACCGGTAACCCAGTTGCACCTGGGGGGCGGGACTCCCACCTTCCTCAGTGATGGAGATATGCGGCGTTTGATGGAAGGGCTGGGTGAGGTGTTTAACCTCCATCCTGGCGATGGGGTGGAATACAGTATTGAGGCCGATCCACGTACCCTGGAACTGGAGACGCTGGATACCCTGCGGGAACTCGGATTTAACCGCTTGAGCCTGGGAGTCCAGGACTTTGATATCGAAGTGCAGAGATCAATTAACCGTATATGCAGCGCTGACCAGGTTACTGAATTGACAGTTGCGGCGCGCGAACGGGGTTTTGAGTCTATCTCCTATGATTTGATTTACGGCCTGCCAAAACAAAATCTTTACAGCCTGCACAGTACCCTGGATAAAGTATTGGATTTGCAGCCTGACAGAATTGCACTTTATCACTATGCACACCTGCCCCATCGTTTTAAAGCGCAGCGCCTGATCGATACTGACCTTATTCCATCAGCCGCAGAAAAAGTGGCTATGCAATTGGCCGCAGTAGAGCACCTGGGACGCGCTGGATATGAATTCTTGGGTATGGACCATTTTGCTCGCCCGGGAGATGAGCTGGCAAAGGCTTCCCATAGCGGGATGCTGCAAAGAAACTTCCAGGGCTATACCTTGATGCCTGCCGACGCCTTGGTGGGGCTTGGGGCCTCGGCGATTAGCTATAGCCGAGATGGTTTCTGGCAAAACCTGCATCGCTTGAAAGAGTATGCCCAGGCTATAGGAGAGCGGGGTAATGCGTCTTGCAGAGGATGGTTTTTGAGTGAAGAAGACCGTTTGCGCCAGTGGGCTATAACAGAGTTAATGTGCCGTCTGCGCCTGGACAAAAACGAAGCCGGGCGTCGGGTGGGGATTCCTTTTGATGATTATTTTTATGAAGAGCTCCAACGCCTGCAGCCTATGTTTGAGGATGGTCTAATTTACCAGGATAAAAACAATATTACTGTTACTGATCAAGGGCGGTGGTTTGTACGCAATGTGGCTTCAGCTTTCGATATTTATTTACATAATCAGCATACCGATGCGCAATATTCCCGGGTTCTTTAAGTAACTACAGGAGACGATCGCTTTTACAGCGGGTACAATTGCCGCAAATTAGTTTACCGGCTGGTTTAGTATGATTGACTCCTCAGTAGCGGTTAGTTGCGGTAACTGCTCCGTTAAACGTTTATGCCTGCCCGCGGGATTATCTCAAGCGGATATTGATCGACTGGAGCAGGTTACTCGCCGAAAGAAAATAGTAAAAGCAGGGGAGACCCTCTATCGCTCTGGCGACCCTTTTGCCAACCTTTATGCGATTCGCTCCGGTAGTTTTAAAACGGCTGTGATTGCTGCTGATGGTGATACGCAGGTGACTCATTTTGCTTTGCCAGGAGAATTGCTGGGACTTGATGCCTATAGCAGTCGGGTTCATCCGAGCTACGCTGAGGCACTTGAGGACAGTAGTGTCTGCCTGTTGCCGTTCACCCAGTTGGAGTTATTGGCCCATCAGGTGACAGCCCTGCAGCAGCAAATCTACAGTATTTTTTCCGAGGAGCTACGTCAGGAAAACGATATTCTGATGTTACTCGGCAAGCGCTCAGCCGATACTCGCCTGGCGGCTCTACTGATTAATATTTCCAGTCGCTATTCCCGTCGCGGTTATTCCCACAGTGAATTCGTTTTGTCTATGCCAAGAACTGATATAGCGAATTACCTGGGATTGACTGCAGAAACAGTTAGCCGACTTTTTTCACGTTTTCAGCGTGAGAATTTAATTAAAGTGAGTGGTAGGGCGGTGGAGATATTAGATTTGGTTGGGCTCAGTGAATTGGCTGGGACCCATTGCGGTTACGATGAGGATTAATATGAGGGGCAACTGAATATTCGGTTGCCCCTCAAGAATCCCTTAATTGGAACAGAAAATTAATTAAAGCTCTGCGACTGTCTCAATTGAAGCAATTGCTTTCGCCCATTTCTGTTTTTGTGTTTCGGAAATATAACTGGCTTTAAAGCTATTTAGAGCCAGTTGTTTTGCCTGCTCCCTGGTCATCCCCAGACTTTCGCTTAGAGCCAGGTAGTTTCGGTTGACATAGCCGCCGAAATAGGCTGGATCATCGGCATTTACTGTAACGCAGAGCCCTTGATCAAGCAGATTGAGGATCGGATGCTCGCTCATATCATCGTAGACGCAAAGTGCAGTGTTGGACAAGGGGCATACAGTTAGTGGAATTTTTTCTTCTTTAAGGCGATTAATCAAAGCCTTATCCTCCACACAGCGAACCCCATGGTCTATACGGCTAACATCGAGTATATCGAGAGCCTCTTTAATATATTCTGCCGGCCCTTCCTCCCCTGCATGGGCGACACGCTCCAGGCCCAGTTCTTTGGCCATAGCAAAAACATTCTGGAATTTAACTGGTGGGTGGCCAAGTTCTGAGGAGTCCAAGCCAACCCCCTTAATGAAATCGAGGTAAGGTTTGGCTGCTTCCAGGGTTGTGATAGCTTCCTCCTCACTCAGGTGGCGAAGAAAGCAGAGAATCAGATGACTGCTTATACCCCATTCATTTTCCGCATCCTTGAGGGCACTGTGGATTCCACGAATGACCACGCCGATATCGATCCCCCTTTCTGTGTGGGTTTGTGGATCAAAAAAAATCTCTGTGTGTACAACATTATCCTCCTGACAGCGCTCGAGGTAAGCCATTGTCAGGTCATAAAAGTCACGCTCATGAATCAGGACTGAGGCACCCTGGTAATAAATATCCAGAAAGGACTGCAGGTTATGGAATTTATAGGCAGCCCTGATTTCCTCAACACTATTGAATGGGATTTCAATATTGTTCCGTTTGCTCAATTCAAACATGAGTTCTGGCTCCAGGGAGCCTTCAATGTGCAGGTGAAGCTCTGCCTTGGGCAGGGCTTTAATAAAATCTGGATCAGCGATGCTCATAGAAATAACTTTACCTGGGCAGGGATTTGGGACATGGACCATAAGGCATGCCGTTTCAATTGCGGCTAATGGTATCAGCTTCTCACTGGTAGCTGAAAAGTGGAGCAGTGGTCTCTGTTTATTTACAAGGTAAACGAATCGGTTTACTTTTTTGGTATACCATAAAATACACTGGTTGGTTTACATTTGTATTAAATTCTAGGAATCGATAAATGGGAAAGGTTACTTTGAATAGTGGGACATCTACCGGGTTGGGTTTCAATCTGGCTCTGCAACTGTCCGCGCAGGAATGTATCGTTTATACAACCATGAGTAACCTCACCAAGGCAGGCTTCCTGAAAGAGAGGACTGGAAATAGAGGGAGTCTCAGGGTCTTGGCACTGGATGTTCTGAGCATCGAGGGCGTGCAGCGCTGTGTTGAGACTGTTGTCAGGGAGCAGGGCCGGATTGATAACCTGGTCACTAATACTGGCGCTGGGTCTGTCAAAACGACTGAAATGGCCAGTGACGAGGAGACCCCAACGGATAATGGATGTGAATTACCTTGGGTAGTACCCAGTACCAAGGCGGTTCTATCTTATAAGTGCTGTAGTGCCAGGTGGTATCCACTCTGAATTTGCCAATAGTATCCTCTCGCAGTTGGAGCTGGATGAAGGAATGCCGGAAGGGGGCTATGGGGGGGAATTCGAGCCGTACTTCTCCCGTATCCACAAGCGGACTCCAGAACAAACTGCAAGGCGTTACCAGAGCGCTGACCAAGTTGCACAGGTGGTTTTGGAGATCATAGAGAGTAAGAAGGCACCGGTGCGTATTCGCACCTCTGCATGGGCAGAAGAGTTTTGTAAGCTCAAAACCGAAATAGATCCAACAGGGAAAAACAGCAAGGGATGGTTGTGAATAGCATGCCATGCTGTCTGGCTGGTCATCAGTTCACTGAAAGTGGTAGTTCTAGTAGCGGGTTTTTTATTAAACGACAGAAAGGCTAAGCATACAGAAAAGATATTAGTGGTCAGCCGTGATTCTTTTGTGTAAAAAATAATTCTTAAATTTTTACACGCTATTTTTAAGGAAATTGAACGCTTGACTGAATGTCCGATAGGAAATTTTTTTCACTTTTTGTTTTTTGAAATTCAGCTAAAGACGCTTGTTGGAGGAGTGGGTACAATTGCCGCAAATTGTTAACCGGTCGCTTAGGCATGATAGATTCATCAGTGGCGGTAAGTTGCAGTAACTGCTCAGTCAGGCGTCTATGCCTTCCTGCTGGCTTGTCTCAGACGGATATTGATCGACTGGAAAAAGTCACCCGCAGGAAAAAAATCGTCAAAGCTGGTGAGGCTTTGTTCCGGTCAGGCGATCCATTTAAAAATCTTTACGCAATCCGTTCCGGTAGTTTTAAAAGTGTCGTAATAGCCTCAGATGGGGATACCCAAGTCACCCATTTTGCTCTTCCTGGAGAGTTGCTTGGTCTTGATGCCTACAGTAAGCGTCTTCACTCCAGTTATGCTGAAGCTTTGGAGGATAGTAGTGTTTGTCTTTTACCGTTTGCGCAATTGGAAGTACTCGCGCAACAAGTTCCGGCATTACAGCAACAAATCTACAGTATTTTTTCCGAGGAGTTACGTCAGGAAAATGATATTTTGATGCTGTTGGGTAAACGCTCGGCGGATACGCGTCTAGCTGCTTTACTGATCAACATATCCAGTCGTTATGCCAGTCGTGGATATTCTCACAGCGAATTCATCCTCTCCATGCCGCGGACAGATATTGCCAATTACCTCGGTCTTACCGCTGAAACAGTCAGCCGGATTTTTTCTCGCTTCCAGAAAGAAGGGCTGATTAAGGCGGATGGCAGAGTTGTAAAAATTGTGGATTTACTTGGGCTTAGTGAAGTAGCCGGAACTCATTGTGGCTTTGATAATGAAAATGTAGAGTAGTTATTCCTAGAGGGTTGGGTCACTTTTTCATGCACGAGGTGGATAGTTAAAATTAGTGACAAAAAAAGGGGGGCGAAAACGCCCCCTTAATCCACTACTTATCAGGAGTGTGTGGAGAAAGCTAAATCTTCCCTGGCCTCACTTTTTTCAACTTTTTCTTCTGTTGCCTGTGACAGCCAATCCATGGCCTTGTGCTGCTCCTCGAAGTAGCGCACTTCACCACTCATAAACCATCCTCCTACTTTGGTGGCGATTTCCTGCCACTCTTCATCCCCAAGTACGGCGATCCGGGAGAATTCATTGCCGTGTTTTAATGCCAGTTGGAATTCGTCCCAAATTGCATGTAATCCCCACCCCTCGAAATCCCTGAGGTCAATTAGCATTTGTACTTGTGGGCTTTTTACGCCTTCGAGGGCGTACTCAAGTAATGGCGTAATATGCTCATAATCTTCATGGGTCAACTGGCCAATTGCCTTGATATAGAGAAAGAAATCATTATCAATACGCTCCATGCCAATTGAAATGCCGTGGCGTTTAGTTTTCATGCTTCCTCCTTTGATTCATTAGTAGTAATTTTTTTACACCTCAAGCGAGGGCTTTCTCTGCGGTTTCTGGTTGTACCAGGTAGTTACGCAAAGATTCGTAGATTTTTTTTGCATTCTCATCAAAAAGCGGGTCTTTGATTTCCGCGACTTGTTTGTTTATCTGCTTCCAATCTTCAGCGTCTAGGTATTGTTCTATCTGGGGAAAAATCGCTGAATTCTCCAGGCTGATATGGCTGCGCTGAAGTTGTAAATAGTTGTTACTGGCGCCCTGTAATACTCTTCGCTCTACCATCGCATCATTCGCAACAGCATAAAATAGTGCGCACATATGTTTGGTTGCAGCTGCAATTTGCTCGTGTTGCATTTGTGCCTCATAGATGGCATCCCGCCCATGTATTGGTTTGGTCAGGAGACGGGCAAGTATCAAGTCCTCAACTGGATGGTGGTATTTATCTGGGTAGACCGAAAAATAATCCAGCGCATCAAGTATTAACGTCAATGTGTTGGGGTCGCGGTCGCTGCGTCCAAATAGATCCAGCAATAACTGCTCAAAAGCGTTGAGCATTTGCTGCATATGTTTGTGGTCACAGCACAGTTGCCGATAGATGGTATTCATCCCAGACCTCCGCGATCAGTTTCTGGCTATATTGTTGCTGGGATGAGCAAGCGAGAGTTGATTTGGATCAAGTGAGGAAAAGTTTGTAGGATGAAGAGAGGAATATAATGCAATATACCTATTCTTTTACTGCTTCCCCCGCTCCTTATGTGTAATGATTGAAAGCAATATTAATTTGGAACATTGTTTTTGTCGGTTAAATCTACTGGTTAGTCAGTCATTGGTATTATTTTGAATAATATTGATGGATATTAATTTGACCGTTTACTAATCCACGCCTACTTTCAATTCAAATCCGCTCTTTTCTTTTGCGCTAATCTTCGACTGATTGCTCTTCATAAGAATTTGAATAGATATTTTATGTTTTTCATGAGTATGACTATTTATTTCATGCCGCTTGTATTGATCTAAGTGACATATAGTTATAGATATTTGGATGGTGGACAGGATAAGAGTGGTTATTTCACTATTAATTAGTTAAGCGTTTGGCAAATTTGGGAATATCCATGGAAAAAATTACAAAATTTATAGTCGCCGGTATTCTTTCACTATTGTCTTCTGCGGCATTATCGGAAGGGGGTTATTGGGGGGCTGCTGTCGGGACAATGAATTTTGACTTCAAGGGGGTTGATAATCCCACGGGGGTTGGATTGAGAACTGGCTACTCCCTGGTATCGGGCTGGGGAGTTGAAGTTGAATATATTGGCTCCTTGATAAGTGGTGAGGTAGAAGTCCTTGGGGAAGAAGTGGATGTGGATATGTATAGTCTGGCTGGCTATGCAACTTATCGAACACTTGGTGATATCTACTTCAAAGGGCGTTTGGGGCTGCTATATGAGGATGTCACCGTGGGCAGTGATAACAGTGACGATTTTGGTATTACTGCTGGGGCAGGTATTGGATTTCTTCTTGGTGCCAGTAGTAATTTTGAGCTGGAGTACACCATCCTCGAAAAAGATGTAGGATTTTTGTCCGGGGCTTTTAGTTATCGCTTTTAATTTTTCAACAGGTGACATTGTAGCGAGGCCTAATTTTACATTTGGCGCCCGCGTCTTAAGTACTTCTAGTGATTTTTCTATTTCACACTTGGCTTTTTATAGTGCGTTTAAGTAAGTGCTTGCATACATTGCATGCCCCCCTATAATCCGCCCGTTTTTATATCTTCAGAGGTAGGGGGAAGATGATGCGTTTTAATTTTAAGGATTTGGCTGTAGCTGCGGCTTTGGTTTGTTCAGCGACTACACAGGCAGAAGGTGCATATGTCGGTGGTGTTTTCGGTGTGATGAATACTGATGCCAGTGGAGATAGTCCCCTTAATGCCGGTATCCGCGCTGGTTACACCTCGAACTCAGGCTGGGGAATTGAAGTTGAGCTTACTGACTCTCTGGTTGAGGGTGAGTATGACTATTACTGGGGAGATGAGAACTACTCCCTCGCCACGCAGGCGCTATATGCTACTTATCGCACGCAAGGTGATATTTACATGAAAGGGCGTCTGGGTTATCTCCATGAGGAACTGGATGTAGACTACTTTGGTGAGTATTCCGACAGCGGTGCCTCTGCTGGTATCGGAGCTGGTTTCAAGCTGTCAGAGAAAGTCATCTTTGAAACTGAGTACACTTTTATTGAGGCGGATGTGGATTATTGGTCTGGCTCCCTGATTGTGAGGTTCTAAGCCGATATGGCTAAAAGAAAACGCGGCCAAATGGCCGCGTTTTCGTTTTTGCGCAATCCCTTTGCCCTTGGTGTACAATGCGCGCCTTTCTAAAATGCTCAGGATTCTTTGAGTAGTCCATGTGGCCCGATTGGCGCCAGAAGCCAAGCTGTAAGACCTGAGCAAAGTGGTACCGAGCTACACAAAACTCTACTCAGCCCGCATTACCGAGGGAACACCATGTTTGATTCATCAGTCACACTCGCTTCTTACGATCCCGAAATCTGGGAAGCCATTCGGGAAGAAGACTCTCGCCAGGAAGATCATATCGAGCTGATCGCCTCCGAGAACTACACTAGCCCGCAAGTCATGGAAGCCCAGGGCAGCAGCCTGACCAATAAATACGCAGAGGGTTATCCGGGTAAGCGTTACTACGGTGGCTGTGAGTATGTGGATAAGGTGGAAACTTTGGCGATTGAGCGCGCCAAAGAGCTTTTCGGTGCCGATTATGCCAATGTGCAGCCTCACTCCGGCTCTCAAGCTAACTCTGCGGTTTACCAGGCGTTATGCGCGCCAGGAGACACCGTTTTAGGAATGAGTCTGGCCCATGGTGGTCACCTGACTCATGGTGCTCGAGTCAACTTCTCAGGCAAGATTTACAACGCGGTCCAATACGGGTTGAACCCGGAAACTGGCGAAGTTGATTATGAGGAAGTGGAGCGTTTGGCTCTCGAGCACAAGCCTAAGATGATTGTTGCCGGCTTCTCTGCATACAGCCGTGTAATGGATTGGGCGCGTTTTCGTGAGATTGCAGATAAGGTTGGTGCTTACCTGTTTGTCGATATGGCACACGTTGCTGGCCTGGTTGCTGCTGGAGAGTACCCTTCGCCGATTCCCCATGCGGATGTAGTAACCTCTACGACTCACAAAACCCTACGCGGTCCACGCGGAGGCATTATCCTGGCGCGCGCCAATGAAGAAATTGAGAAGAAGCTGAATTCTGCCGTATTCCCCGGTGGTCAGGGTGGCCCGCTGATGCACGTTATTGCAGCCAAAGCGGTTTCTTTTAAAGAAGCGATGAGCCCTGAATACAAGGCTTACCAGAAGAAGGTGGTAGAGAATGCTCGCGCAATGGCGGAGACCTTCCTGGATCGTGGTATCAATATCGTTTCCGGTGGTACCGATGACCACTTGATGCTAGTGGACCTGATTGGTAAAGAATACACTGGTAAAGATGCTGATGAGGCCCTGGGTAATGCAAACATTACGGTGAACAAGAACGCAGTCCCCAATGACCCGCGCTCTCCATTTATCACCAGCGGCCTGCGTGTTGGGACCCCGGCGATTACTACCCGTGGCTTCGGTGTGAAGGAAACCCAGCAACTGACTCATTGGATTTGTGACATTCTCGATGCCTTGGAAAAGGGTGATGCAGAGTCCACTATTACCGAAGTGAAGCAGAAGGTTCTTGAAATCTGTGCGCAATTTCCTGTGTACAAGAAGGCCTGATAGCTCTTCCAGTTAAAAAAGCGGCTTGTTGGCCGCTTTTTTTATGGAAGTACATGCCCGTTCTTAACCTGTCTGGCCGACTGCACCGGTGCGGTGCGTCGCGCAGACACACAGTGCAACGGCTGTGGTAAACTGCGGCCCATTTTCCACTCCCCTGGGGACGATCCCACATGCACTGTCCGTTCTGCAGCGCAGAAGAAACCAAAGTAGTCGATTCCCGCTTGGTGGCCGAGGGCGACCAAGTGCGCCGCCGGCGCGAATGCCTTGAGTGTCACGAGCGTTTTACCACTTTTGAAACAGCGGAATTACTTCTGCCGCGGGTAATCAAACAAAACGGTCAACGCGAACCGTTTAACGAGGATAAGCTGCGTGCGGGTATTCAGCGTGCGGTGGAAAAGCGCCCGGTCAGCACTGAGCGGGTAGAATCTGCAGTATCTCAAATCAAGCATGCTTTGCAGGCGACTGGTGAGCGCGAACTGCCGGCGCGCGCTATTGGTGAACTGGTTATGGAGCAGCTGCGGGAATTGGACCAGGTGGCCTATGTGCGATTTGCTTCGGTCTATCGGCGCTTTGAGGATGTCAGTGACTTCAGTGAAGAGATTGAGCGCCTGACCAGTAAGGAAACCCAACGGAAATGATTCAAGTGGCTGTAAATACACCCCAATCCCTGATGGCCCGAGCTATTCAACTGGCGGAGCGTGGGCTGTATACCACTATGCCCAACCCCCGTGTGGGTTGTGTGATCACCGATAGTAAGGGTGTTGTTGTCGGCGAGGGCTGGCATCAACGTGCTGGTGAGCCCCATGCAGAAATTGAAGCCCTGCGCGATGCAGGAGAGCGAGCCCGGGGTGCTACGGTCTATGTGACCTTGGAGCCCTGTAGCCATACTGGTCGCACTGGCCCTTGTACAGAGGCCTTGATCGAAGCTGGTGTCTCTCGTGTGATATACGGAATGCAGGATCCTAACCCCAGGGTGGGTGGCAAGGGGCTACAAAAACTACGCGATGCCAATATAGAAGTGGAGGGGCCTCTTTTAGAGGATCAGTGCCGCGCGCTCAATCCGGGTTTTATCAAGCGGATGACTTTGGGGCTTCCTCTCGTGCGCAGTAAATCTGCGATGAGCCTGGATGGACGTACGGCGATGGCCAGTGGTGAGTCCAAGTGGGTGTCCGGACCTGCGGCGCGTGCCGATGTACAGCGTTTACGGGCACGCAGTTGCGCAATTGTGACCGGTGTAGAAACAGTGCGATTCGACAACCCAAACCTAAATGTGCGCGCCGATGAAATGGCCCTTGAGCTGCTCGTTGCTGAACAGGCAGCTGAGGTACAGCCACTGCGGGTGATTGTTGATAGCCAGCTGCGCACCCCGGCAAAAGCCTTTATTTTACAGGGCGATGCCCCCACACTGGTGTGCACCACCGAGCGTGCGGACCCGGAGCGTCGCGAGCGCCTGGAACGGGCAGGTGCTGAAGTCATCATTCTGCCACAGGACAAAGAGGGGAGGGTGGACCTGCTCGCTCTGCTCGAGGAGCTGGCGCGACGCCAATGTAATGAGATCCTGGTGGAGAGTGGTGCGACCCTCTCCGGTGAGTTCCTGTATCGCGGCCATGTAGATGAGCTGATAGTCTATTTGGCTCCCAAGCTGCTCGGCAGCACGGCGCGGCCGCTATTCGAGCTGCCAATTGAGCGTATGGGCTCGGTGCTGCCGATCACGATCACTGATATGCGCGCCGTCGGTCACGACTGGCGTATCACTGCAACTACCGATATTGAGCGCTGATGTTTACCGGAATTATTGAAGCTGTGGGTGAAATCGCCGAGCTGCAGCCCCAAGGGGGAGATCTGCGTGTGCGCGTCAGGAGTGGCAAGCTGGATCTTACCGATGTCGGGCTTGGGGACAGTATCGCAACCAATGGCGTATGCCTGACAGTAGTGGATCTGCCTGGCGATGGCTACTGGGCGGATGTCTCTGCAGAGACACTCGACGTCACCAGTGTCAGTAGCTGGAAAAAAGGCGATCGAGCTAACCTGGAGAAAGCTCTCACCCCGCAAACCCGCCTTGGTGGGCATATTGTCAGTGGCCATGTGGATGGCATTGGTGAGGTTGTGTGGCGCAAATCCGAGGCCCGGGCCGAGCGCTTTCGTTTGCGCGCGCCGGAAAATCTGGCCCGCTATATTGCGCACAAAGGGTCGATCACTGTTGACGGCACCAGCCTCACAGTCAACGCGGTGGATGGTGCAGAGTTTGAGCTGACGATTGTGCCGCATACGCTGCAGGAAACCATTATGGGAAGCTACAGGGCAGGTACCCGGGTCAACCTCGAGGTAGATCTTATTGCACGTTATCTGGAGCGCTTGTTACTCGGTGATAAAGCAGCCAAATCCAGCGATGAGGGTATGACTCTTGAGTTTCTCGCCCAGCATGGGTTTTACAAGCGCTAGCCGGTTTCATCCCGGCATGCCGCGCCAGTGAGGGCGGGTGGGAGTGAATAGCAGGGATCGCCGCTCAATTAGCAATTGATAAATTTATCCAGAGTTAACAATGGAATTAAATACGGTTGAAGAACTGATCGATGATATCCGCCAGGGCAAAATGGTGATCCTGATGGATGATGAAGATCGTGAGAATGAAGGTGACCTGGTGATGGCGGCGGAGCAGGTACGCGCCGAAGACATCAATTTTATGGCTACCCATGCCCGCGGACTGATTTGTATGCCCATGTCCAAGGAGCGCTGTGAGCAACTGGACCTGCCGCTGATGTCGCGGGAAAACGGTGCCCAGTTCAGTACAAACTTCACCGTATCTATTGAGGCTGCTGAGGGGGTTACTACCGGTATTTCTGCTGCAGATCGAGCGCGCACCGTACGCGCCGCAGTGGGCAGGAATGCCAAGCCCAGTGATATCGTACAACCCGGCCATATTTTCCCGATTATGGCCCAGCCTGGTGGCGTATTGAGCCGCGCCGGCCATACCGAGGCAGGCTGCGATCTGGCGCGTCTGGCGGGTTTTGAGGCCGCCGCTGTGATCGTTGAGATCATGAATGAAGACGGCACTATGTCGCGCCGCCCGGATCTGGAAAAGTTTGCTAAGGAACACGATCTCAAGATCGGTACTATCGCCGACCTGATTACCTATCGCGCTTTGAATGAAAAGACCGTTGAGTGTGTTAATGAGCGCAAAGTGCGTACCGAATTCGGTGAATTCAAATTGCGCACCTATCTCGATAAAGCACGACGGGAGAGACATTTCGCATTTATTAAAGGGGATCCCACTCCGGAAGAGCCGACTCTGGTGCGGGTGCATGTGGGCAATACACTGCGTGATGTACTCACAATTCGCCGAGGCGACGAAAAATTTGTCCCCTGGACTTTCCGCCGCGCAATGCAGCGTATTGAGAAAGAAGGTAAAGGCGTTGTGGTGCTTATCTGCCACAACGAAACCACCGAAGAGATTGAGGAAAGTATCGACTGGCTGATCAGCGGCAAGCAGCAGCGCCCCAGCCAGGACCTGGTCTACAAGCAGGTGGGCACAGGTTCTCAGATACTGCGTGACCTCAAGGTACGCAAGATGCGCCTGATGAGTGCACCGTTTAAGTTCAGTGCCATTTCCGGATTTGAATTGGAAGTGGAAGAGTATCTGAACGCCGAAGAGTAAATAGAGCTGTAACGTCGACAAGTACCGGCGTTATAGAAAGAAATATGGACTGGAAATTATGAATAATATTCAAGTGATCGAAGGGGATTTTGTCGGCAGCACTGGCAAGTATGCGCTGTTGGTCAGTCGCTGGAATAGTTTTGTCGTTGAGAGCCTGAAAGATGGTGCACTGGATACCCTGCGTCGCAAGGGCATCAAGGATGAAGATATCACTATCTACTATGCGCCGGGTGCTTTCGAATTCCCATTGGCCGCTCAAAAATTGGCTGAGACTAAGAAGTTCGATGCCATTATTGCCCTGGGAGCGGTGATTCGTGGCGGCACCCCACATTTTGAATATGTGGCTGGCGAGTGCACCAAGGGCCTGGCCCAGGTATCACTGAATACCGGTATCCCGGTAACTTTTGGTGTGCTTACCGTGGACTCTATCGAACAGGCGATTGAGCGATCCGGCACCAAGGCTGGTAACAAGGGTTGTGAGGCTGCCGAGACGGCTCTGGAAATGGTTTCCCTGCTCGGCAAAATTTAAATTGCCGAAGTGCCGGCCTATTTTGCCGGCACCCCCATTCTGTGAAGTATCTACCGGAAAAAACAATGACCGTAACTGCATCCGCTCGCCGCAAGGCGCGTCACTACGCCATGCAGGCGCTCTACCAGTGGCAGATTGCCGGCGCCAGCCTTAATACGATTGAAGCTGAGTTTCATGCTGACAACGATATGAGCAAGACCGACGTGGAATATTTCCGCGATATTTTCCACGGTGTTGCCAAGAATCTGGACGAAGTTGAGAGTGCTTTCACTCCGCACCTGGACCGTAAAGTGGATGAGCTCGACCCAGTTTCCAGAGCCCTTCTGCGTATGTCCACCTACGAATTAAAAAATCGTATTGATGTGCCCTACAAAGTTGTCATTAACGAAGCTGTAGCTTTGGCGAAAAAATTTGGTCCTACCGATGCCTTCAAATTCATTAACGGCATCCTGGATAAAACAGCTGCGGATCTGCGTGCGCCAGAAGTGGCGGCGGACAAGAAAGCCTGAAGCAGAAAATGGGAGCTGCTCCGGGCGAGTTTGAAATTATTCGTGACTTTTTTGCCAGTGCTCCGCAAGGGCAGGGTGTGGTTCTGGGAATTGGTGATGATTGCGCTTTGCTACAGGTTCCCAGCCAGGGCCAATTGGCTACGTCTATGGATACTTTGGTGGCGGGTCGACATTTTCCCGCCGAGGCCGACCCGGCGGCGATAGCTGCCCGAGCGCTGCGGGTTAACCTCAGTGACCTGGCTGCCATGAATGCCCGGCCACTCTGGTTTACTCTGGCGCTTACCTTACCTGAAAGTGACGCTAACTGGTTGCGCAAATTTTCCAGTGGTTTACTGCAAACCGCTGCGCAGTTTGGCGTTTCCCTGGTGGGAGGAGACACTACAGCCGGTCCTCTGTCGATTACTATCCAGGTGATTGGACAGACTGCCCGGCCATTGCGCCGTGATGGTGCCGGTTGTGGAGATTCTATTTATGTTAGTGGCCCTCTGGGGGCGGCAGCTGCTGCCCTGCCGGTAATTCTCGGTGATCAGCGGGTGCCAGCTGAGGTGCAACATCAGGCTGAGCACGCCTTTTATTTTCCCGAGCCGCAATTCGCCACTGCGGCAGCGATTTCTGACTTCGCCAGCAGCGCTTTAGATATTTCCGATGGCTTGATAGCAGACCTGGCCCATATTTGTGAGTCCAGCCACGTCAGCGCTGATATTTATCTGGAGCGCCTGCCTGTTTCTCCCATAGCGCAGTCACTTGCTGGTGCGAATGCCCTTTCTTTATCTGCTGGTGGTGGCGATGATTACCAGCTTTGTTTTACTGTGCCCCCGGAAAAGGTGGAATCAGTGGAAAAGCTGGAGCTAGGAGTGACTGCTATTGGGACTCTAAGTGCTGGCGCTGCCGAAGTGCGTTGCTGGCACAATGGTGAGCCCTGGCAAGCGCCGTCAAAGGGCTACCAACACTTTTGAACTGGCACTTTTAATGAGTAGAGAACGCCACTAGAGGCCTTGGATACAAACACTATGAGTGGAAAGAACCCGACTTTTCCCCAGCTCCTGCGTGACCCCACCATGCTACTGGCCTTTGGTTTTGGTTCCGGCCTCGCTCCAAAGGCGCCTGGCACCTTCGGCACTTTAGTTGCGATTCCATTTTGGTGGTTAATGCAGGGGTTGTCGCCAGCCTGGTATTTAGGGATTGTTCTTCTGGCGGGCCTGCTGGGCTGTTATTTATGCGGTGCAGCTGCTCGCAAGCTGGGTGTCCATGATCACGGTGGGATAGTCTGGGATGAAATGGTGGGTTACTGGCTTACCATGTTTTTGGCCCCTGCAGGTTGGGCGTGGGCCCTGTATGGCTTTGTGCTTTTCCGCATATTTGATATTGCAAAGCCCCCACCCATCAATTGGGCTGATAAGAAAGTGCGAGGTGGCATCGGGATTATGCTGGACGATATACTTGCTGCCGTTTACGCAGGTCTGGTGTTGCAACTGACTGCCTGGATACTGGGAGCCTAGCGGGATAAGGAAGACGCGATGCGCAGCTACATACTGTTCTTATTTGGCTTTCTGATTACCGCCGAGGTAGGAGCACAGCAGGTACAATTGAGAGGCCTGTTCGGCGATAGAGCCTTATTGGAAATCGATGGTCGCCAGCGAATTTTGAAAAGTGGTGATAAATCCCCTGAAGGCGTCCTTCTCCTGGAGACAACTAGCAGCCACGCACGTATCAATGTTGCTGGTCGAGAACAGAAACTCACCCTGGATGCACCTATAGCGGCGAGCTATGCCAAAGCGGATAAGGCGGAGGTGCGGCTCTCCGCTGATAGCCGAGGTCACTACAGTACAGATGCTTGGGTGAATGGAATGCGGGTGCCGATGATGGTGGATACTGGAGCAACCAGTATCGCAATCAATTATCCTACTGCGCGGCGCCTGGGTTTGAACCTCAGCTCAGCTAGAAAAATACCCATTTCTACTGCAAATGGGATGACGAGTGCATACCTGATAAATCTCAGCAGTGTCACTATCGGCGGTATTAAACTGCACAATGTCGCGGCCACTGTGCACTCTGATGATTTTCCCCGTGTCGTCCTTTTGGGAAACAGTTTTCTGGGGCGGGTAGATATGGAACAGCAGAGTGGCGTACTGGTATTGCGTGCTCGGAACTGAATTGAAGAGGTATTAAGTTGACCATTCGATATGTAGAGTCCTCAAAGCTGCCCACATCCTGGGGAATGTTTGAGATGCACGGTTTCGAGGAAGTGGAAACCGGTAAAGAGCACGTGGTGCTCACTATGGGGGATTTCGACACCAATGAACCCTTGTTAGCCCGCATTCATTCAGAGTGCCTGACCGGAGATGCGCTCTTCTCACTGCGCTGTGATTGCGGTGCCCAGTTACAGCATGCGATGCATCGCATCGCGATGGAAGGGCGCGGAGCGATTTTTTACCTTCGCCAGGAAGGTCGTGGCATCGGCCTTTTAAACAAGATTCGCGCTTACCACCTACAGGATTGTGGTGCGGATACGGTGGAAGCCAACGAGCAGTTGGGCTTTGGTGCTGATATGCGGGATTACTCTATTCTGAAAGCGATGATCGAGCACCTGGGAATCCATGCTATTCGTCTGATGACCAATAACCCGCGCAAAGTAAAAGCGTTGGAGGATTTGGGGATTAATGTGACTGAGCGCTTGCCGCACCAATCCGGACGCAATCCCCACAATGCCAAGTATTTGTCCACCAAGAAAGGTAAGCTTGGTCATTTGATTGAAAATGAGGATGAAGAAGGAAAAGAGGGAAACTAACTTTCACTTCTCTTTAAGTATCCCAATAAAAAAGGCCGGAGTTATCCGGCCTTTTTTATTTTGTAGAAATTATTTAAAGCTGAGTTCGGATATTTCAAACTCGGTTTTAAACTATTCAGAGGCTTTTAATTCTTAAAGACCTTGCCCCCTTTCATCACAAAATCCACATCTAAAAGTTCATCGATATTATCGAGTGGCGAGCCATCGGTGGCGATAATATCGGCATACTTACCGGACTCAATGGTGCCCAGTGAATCGCTCATATCGATCAGGTCGGCGGCGTTAACGGTAGCGGATTGCAGGATGGCCATATTATCCATACCGGCTTCACTCATCAGGACCGCCTCGCGGGCATTGATGCCGTGTTTGGATACACCTGAGTCGGTGCCGAAAGCAATTTTTACTCCGGCATCGACCGCTTTACGGAAATTGCCGCGCATGTCCGTGCCAACACGTATGGCTTTTTCCTTCTGAGCCTCAGATAAAACATCGGTATTTTTTGCCAGCTGTACCACGGTATCACCGGCGAGAAGGGTCGGAACCAGGTAGGCGCCGGTTTCTTTAAATAGCCTGTGGGCGCGGGGGCCCGCGTAGGTTCCGTGCTCAATACTGTCTACACCAGCCTCCAATGCGGCAATAATGCCTTCTTCCTGGTGCGCATGACTGGCTACCTTGCGCCCCATACGCTGGGCTGCCAGGACCACCTCTTTTAGCTCATCCATTTCCATCTGCTGGCCGGTACCTGTAGCGCGATCGGTAAGTACACCACCGGTAGAGGTAATCTTGATAAAGTCAGCGCCGTATTTGATCGCATGACGGGTCGCACGGCGGCAATCGTAGGGGCCGTCGCATACAGTTCTGGTTTTGTCGTCATGCAACGCCATTAACTCGGGGCTGACCCCACTGATATCTGCATGCCCTCCGGTAATACCCACTCCGCCGGCTGCAATAATACGTGGGCCATCTACCCAGCCATTGTTGATTGCATCGCGCATTGCATACATTTCTTCACCGCTATTACCCGCATCGCGCACAGTGGTGAAACCAGATTTCAGAATACGCATGCCAAACATTTGCGAGCGCATTTGGGTCAGTGGCATGGACATCTTAAGGGTTTCGGAATCATTTTGGGGGCCCAGCTCATTTTGCAGGTGAACGTGCATATCCATTAAGCCCGGCATTACGAAGCTTTCCCTAAGATCAATGACTTCGGCATCATCTCTGTTCACATAACCAGGGCTGATGGAAGTAATCCTGCCATCCTCGATTATTACGCTTTGCTCTTTTAAAGGTTTTTTACCGGGAACAGCGAGGAGTGTGCCTGCGTGGATAATGGTTTCTGCCAGCACTGAGGAAGAGAAAAGAGTCACTGCGATACCGCAGAGAAGGAAACGCTTCATGATTTGTGTACCTATTTATTATTTAAGCACAAGCTAAATCAATCTGCGGAATATGACAATTATGGGTTTATTACTTGGTGAGAGCCGGAAAAAAGTTTCTAAAAAATCCAAAAAAAGACCGGAAAATCCGGCCTTTTTTAATCTGTGGAGAATTAATATCTGCGGCGTGGCTGCACAAATACTGCGGTAGTTCGGCCGGGCAGAGTAAAGGTGCCGCTGCTCCTATCAAATTTCACTTTGTACAGGCGTGAGTCTACAGAGCGACGCTGACGTGGGTGCTTGAACAGGTACTCACCAATGAGGTTTTCGCTGCTAAATTCTAATGATTCGTCATCGCCATTAAACAGCACCACAATACGTTCAAAGCGGCGATCGATGTTGCCATTGGCATCGGATAACTCCATCACAATCAGCCCAGGAATCTGGCCGGGTCCGGTGTTGAGGAAATTGAGGTGTGCCTCTACGGACTCTGCATCAGACAAGCGGAACAGGGGAGAGCTGTTGCGAATCGCCAGCTGCTCGCGGAATAGAGCGGAGCTCCACAAGCGGTGCCGGCGCTCGGGAGCCAATTCCGGGTTTGCCAGTAAAGGTTGCATCAGGGACCAGTTATCTTCGTTTTTATCGGCGATAGGCAAACCTATACCCCAATTATCGGTGGCGAGGCTGAAGTCCAGTGCATTAAACCAGTCACCGGAATTGTAACTGTCCCGATCCATCGACTTTGAGCGCAGGAAATCCTGGCCTGCGTGGATAAACGGCACTCCCTGGGCGAACAGAACCAGGGAATTACTGAATGCCTGGATACGCACTCGTTCAGCCAAGTCGGCGCTGTCGCTGGCTTTGATCTGTACTCCGTCGAACAGCGTCTCGTTGTCGTGGGCGGCAATATAATTAATGGATTCCTGCGGGTCGGCGGTATAGCCGGTGGGCTGGCCGTTATAGACCAGCTCGCTGCCGGTAATGATATTGCCGTTGGCATCTTCAAAAGGATAATCCGCCAGGTTGCCGGCGAGGGAAACGCGGACTTTATCTGTCAGGGTTAGCAGTGTGGCACGCTCATCTTCTCCCTCAAACTTGCCGTTGCTGTCGGTGAACAGACCGGTACCAAAGCCCTGCTCCTCAAAGCCTCCGAAGGGGTTGCCGCCACGCACGGAATCGCGCAGGCGATCGTTAAAAGTGCCTATACCGCTGCCCGCCATATTGCCCTGGCGGGCCTGTACAAAGCGAGCATCGTCAGCCACCTCGCCAAAATTCCAGCCCTCGCCGTACAAGTAGATAGCGTTGCCATCGACACCATCGGCTGCCGGGGTCAGTGATTGCAATGCCGCTTGCGCCTTGAGGATATTGTCGAGGCTGTGGTGTCCCATCAGATCGAAACGGAAGCTGTCCACCTTATAGGCCTGGGCCCAGGTGACCAGGGAATCGATCATCAGCTTTTCCATCATGGCGTGCTCACTGGCGGTGTTGGCGCAGCAGCTGCTCATTTCCACACCGCCCTCCAGATTGCGGCGGTGATAATAGCCGGGGACGATTTTATCGAGTACGGAGTTGTCGTATTGGCCATAGGAGCTGGTGTGGTTGTAAACCACGTCCATCACCAGTCGCAGGCCGGAGTGAGATAACCCTTGCACCATTTGACGGAATTCGCGAATGCGCGCAGGTCCATCGGGAGCGCTGCTATAGCTGCCTTCGGGGACCGTGTAGTGCAATGGATCGTAGCCCCAGTTAAAGCCATCGGTATCGCGAATCGCATCTACCTGGGCCTGCTGCTCGCTGCTGTCCGATGCGTAGTCTGAGAGGTCCGGGGTTTGCTGCTGCTGCGTGTGATCTTCATTTACTGTGGCAAAGTCAAAGGCCGGCAGCAGGTGGATATGGGTGAGGCCGGCGCGGGCCAGTTTATTGAGGTGGCGCATGCCGTCGCTGTGCTTGCGGGTGAAAGCCTTGAAGGTGCCGCGCTCTGCTTCGGGGACAGTTTGATCCGCAATACTGAAATCGCGTACGTGCAGCTCGTAGACACTGATATCTTCCGGCTGGGTTAACTTGGGCTTGCGCAGGCGGTCCCAACCGCGCGGCATCAGGTCCCGGTCATTCAGGTTGACGATCTGGCTTTTGCCGCTATTGATGGAGAGACTCAGGGAGTAGGGGTCGGTGACCAGGTTGGTTTCAATCTGGCGGCTGAAGTAGGAATACACCTCGACCTCGTAGAGGTAAAAGCTGCGGTCCCACTGCTTATCGATATCGGCACTCCAAACCCCGGTAGATTCATCGCGCAGCATGGATACCACCTGATCGGCGCTATCGCTGCTGGAGTCTGTAAACAGGTGCAGCTTTACTGCCCGTGCGGTGGGAGCCCAAAGATCGAGCTGGATATTCTCCTCGCCGACACGGGCACCGAGTTCACCGTCGTAGTAGAAGCGATCATCGAGCGCGCCTGCCATCTGCACACCAGTCGCATCCAGTAACGTGCCCTCCGCATCGTAAGCGGCGAGGGCGAGCTGCTGGGTTACCAGATCACTAGTGGAAGCCTGCCCCGGCAATTGCCAGGCACTGAAACTGGCCAGGTGCGGGAATTTTTGTTGGGCGCTGTCGGGCAGGGTGGCGAGAGGGGTGAGATCGATGGTGCCATCGGAACGGATATCACCGTCCTCCAGTTTTAGCTCGGTGCTGTTGCTGTAGTGCAATTTAACCTTGGTGCCTTCCTGCACCTGGATATCCCAGGCAAAGCTGCTGGTATCCACCCAGTGCGCTTTATCGCTGCTCAGGTCACCCTTGGCGAAGCCATCACTGCTGACGGTGACTTCTTTACTATTCGAATCAAAAGCAAAATAGATTTCGTCGTAATCGGCGGCCACGGTAAAGCTGACGTTGGCTCCATTGTTGCCGTAGCTCTCCTCCCAGCCTTCGTGCAGGGCTACCTTGAATTCATAGGAACCGGCAGGCAGCGCTGAGGTGATAAAGGTGTAGGTGCCATCTCCATCGGCATCCTGCATCCAGCTGCGCAGGCAACTGGGTTGCCAGTCTCCCGGGCACCCGAGCAGGGATTGGAAGTTGCCGGCTACAGTGGCGACCACGCTATTGTGGTTGTCGGTGATCCAGTGACTCTCGTGGTCGTAGATAAATTTAACTTCGCGAGCCTCATCCAGGCTAAGGGAAATATTACCGCCGTCCCGCTGGCCGCCCCAGCCATAATTTTCATCCCAGCTATTGTTGAGAGCGGCTTTGTACTCCCAGTTGCCGCCGGGTATCAAAAAGTTGCCTTGCCATTTGTCGTCTTCGCTGTCATAGCGGAGCAGGGTGGCGACACAACCTGGTTGCCAGTCGCCATCGCAGCCCAGTTGGCTTTGTAGGTTGCCGGGAATATTGACCTCTGTGGGATCTGGTGTGTCAGATGCCCACACCGGTATTTGGATGGAGCAGAAGACAGCCCCCAGAATCAGCCCGGCCCTTGTGCCGGGTCCTGTAAATTTTGTTGTTGGCATAGCGCTTCCCATTTTTTGTTGTACTTGTTGCGGTTCTCTCAGTTGGTATTGAATCGCAGTCACGCATTGACGGCCTCCCACCCCGAGGAGGTGGAGGTCTGGGGGAGGTGGTTGGGGGTGTCATAAAACCTTTATAGATTCGTCACTTGGTGGAAATACCCGCAGGAGAAGATGCTTCTCGAGTAAACGTGATGGCGAAAGAAAAAGCCGGATCTATACTCAGCTGATCGGGTTATGGTGAGTCGAGAAAGGTGATGCACTCGCTGTAATCGGATTCGAAGGCCGGCTTTTGCCGGCTTTGCTTTTTGTGGCGGGGCAATTACTAAGAGGCTTCCCGGGATTATCCTTGCTCCTATCCCCGGGTAGTGCTAATTTGCCCATAACCCGCCAGGTACTATGGCGGAGTCCAGAACTCAATAACTGCGGAGGATGATTGATGATTGTTGCAACCCTCCGTCGGGTCCAGTAGCAGCCTCCAGCTGCCCACGCCCGGCGATAGATTCCTAGACGTCGGGCTTTCCCTGAGAAAGCTCTGTTGGCCGCGTATCTGCGGTCGCTTGGTGCTTTGTTGCGCCCAGAGGGTTTCAATCTTGAGTAAATCTCACTTTACCCGCCGGTCTGTTAACAGATTCGGCACTAAATCCCCATCTATCAAAATTGAGCGGGAAGCTTCTCCGCTACAAAAGCTCGGCTGGAAGTCTTTTTTCCAACAGCAGGTGACGCTCGAAGAACTCGAACAGTGTTTGCCGCTGCGGGTTATGGCTGTACACCGCGGTCGCCTGGAATTGGCCGGCGAGCAGGGGGCTGTGTCCCTTCCCCTAACCGGGAGTCTTGTTGCTAATTTGCCGACGGTGGGGGATTGGCTGTTGTTAGAGAAGAGCAGTGGATATTTTGTGCGTTTGTTGAGCCGCAGCAGCCAGTTTGAGCGCATGGCACCTGGGGGGCATCAGGTGCAGATGATCGCTGCCAATGTCGATAGTGTTTTTATTGTTTCGTCCCTGAATGAGGACTTTAACCTCTCACGTATTGAGCGCTATTTGGCTCTGGCACGGGAGTCCGGTTGCCGCCCCCACCTGATACTGACTAAGGCCGACCTGTGTGAAGATACTGCCCCTTTTCTTCAGGCATTGCGCCCATTCGGTGAATTACCTGTTGCAATGGTAAATAGCCTGGATCGAGAGAGCGTGGCACAGCTGCGCCAGTGGTGCTTACCTGGGGAAACTATCGCGCTGTTAGGTTCTTCTGGAGTGGGTAAGTCCACTTTGCTAAATGCGCTGTCTGGCGAATCTCTGGCTGAGACTGGGACCATTCGTGAAGCTGACAGCAAAGGGCGCCACACCACACGGAAACGCTCTCTTCACTCCCTGAGTTGGGGGGCGCTGTTACTCGATAGCCCTGGAATGCGGGAGCTGGGGTTGGTGCATGTTGAAGGTGGCGTGGCGGAGACTTTCTCCGATATTGAGGCCTTGGCCAGGGAGTGTCGCTTCTCTGACTGCCGGCACCAGTCAGAGCCAGGCTGTGCGGTACAAGAGGCGATAACGGGCGGTTCGCTGGATGGGCGGCGCCTGCGCAATTGGCAAAAACTGCAACAGGAACTAAGCCGTAACGGTCAAACTCTGGCGCAGAAACGGGCGGGGGAGAGAGCGCTATCCCAGATGTATCGATCTGTGCAAAACCAGGCGCGTAAGCGCAAGTATCACGGGGAGGATGGAAAGTAACTCCTGAATCTCTAATTTTTATAAGTGGTATGCAACCAGGGATAGAAGGGCAGCATTAGCTGCCCTTCAAAACTGTTATGTAAGCTAGCGAGCCAGTTTTAATGTGACAACCCCGACGATAATTAGCAGTACCCCGAGATATCGACCGAGGCTGGCCGTCTCACCAAAGAAAACGATTCCCATCAGAAAGGCACCGGCCGCTCCGATACTTGTCCAAACCGCATAGGAAACTCCAATGGGGATTTCCCGCTGGGCCAACCACAGTAAAAATCCGCTGAGGCCAATAAACACAACAGCCATTACAACACCCAGCAGGCGGGTAGATACCTCCTGGGATATTTTCAGCCCCAGTACCCAACCAATCTCACAAAGACCAGCCAACAATAGGTAGAACCAGGCCATGCTTTTCCTCTTAAAACGTAATTTTTAAAAAATTCCTATTTCATCCTCCTTTTGGAGGTTAGGTCGGAGAATAGCTAACTGCCACTTTACTTAAGAGTTTAGAGAAAATTGATCGACTAATATGCCGGTGGGGTGTCGCTACTGCGTGTTTTTACATTGGCACAGGTTTTGACTGGGAGCTTGATAGGCTAAGGCGGAAAGGGGAATTTGATAGTGGGAAGGGAGAGAATGGGAAAACTCTGCCCAGGTCCTGTATGGTTGACTGTAATCGAAGGAGAATCAAGCTGGAAGCATGTTAAAAAAAATCAGGAGTCTGGGGCTAATACTATTGTCGGTCAGCCAGGTGGCTTGGTCCGACCAAGCGAATATCGAATCTGTCGTCGTTACAGCTAGTCGTGTTGAAAAACAGCTTCAGGAGTATCCTGAAAGCTTCTCTATGGTTGCCGGTCAGGAATTAAAGCTGATTAAGCACAATCATATCCAGCAAAGTTTAGCGCGAGTCCCTGGGGCCAATGTGGCAAGAGGCAACGGTCTGGAATATTTGCCCGCATTGCGTTCGCCAGTACTGTCAGGGGCTGGAGCCTGTGGCAGTGTGCTGACAATGGAGGATGGCATCCCTCTGCGGGCAAATGGATTCTGCAATATAAATGAGTTGTTTGAATCCCATAGTGAAGTGGCACAGCGAGTTGAAGTTATTCGCGGACCAGCCGGCACTCTGTATGGTTCCAATGCTATGCATGGTGTCGTGAATATTCTGAGTCCGGAAATTGAAGAAAATACAAAAGCCTTTTCTGGAACTTTAGGTTTTGAAGGTGGCCCCCATGATTACTATCGAACCAGTATTTCAGCTGAATCTGATCTTTCTAACGAAGGCAGAGTACGAGCAGATCTTTCCCTGGCATCTGATGGTGGCTATAGGGACCACTCTGGTTATGACCAGCAAAAGCTCAGTCTTTTGCACTCTGTTTCTACAGCGCAGACACAGATCCGTTCTCGTCTGGCAGTCACGAATTTAAATCAGGAAACAGCGGGTTATATCGAAGGATACAATGTCTATCGGGATGATCGGAGGGACAGGGAAAACCCGAACCCAGAAGCATTCCGCGATGCCTCCGCGGTACGGCTTTACTCTATTCTCGATATTGATTTGGGCTCGGGGAAAAAGCTATCACTGGCCCCTTATCTTAGAAAAACAGATATGCGTTTTCTACAGCACTATTTACCGGGGCAGGCGTTGGAAGAAAATGGCCAGGAGAGTATCGGCCTGCGAAGCAGCTATTTCTTTACCAGGGCAGGCAACCTGGAAATAGTAATGGGGCTAGATATGGAATTTACCCAAGGCTATTTACGAGAACTCCAGAAAGAGCCAACAGAGGGATCGGGTTTTTTACGGGAGACTATCCCCGTAGGTAAGCACTATGACTATCAAGTAGATGCTTACAGCGTTGCCCCTTTTACTTTGGCTACCTGGAATGCTACCGATACTTTAAAGCTCTACAGCGGCGTACGTTTAGAATCGGTACAGTATGACTACAATAATAAAATGCTGTCTGGCCGTACGGCCGAGGATGGTCTCCCTTGTGGCTTTGGTGGCTGTAGGTTTAGCCGGCCAGAAGACCGCAAAGACAGCTTCCAGAATTGGTCGCCCAAACTAGGAGCTACTTACGATCTCAAACCTGGCTTGCAGTTTTTTGTCAATATGGCCCAAGGATATCGGGTTCCCCAAGCAACAGAACTTTATCGTTTACAGCGAGAACAAACTGTTGCCGAATTGGATTCTGAACAAATCAGCAGTATTGAACTGGGGGTGCGAATTCTTAAAGAGCACCTTTCCTATGAACTTGTGGCTTATGGAATGCGCAAGCGCAATGTAATTTTTCGGGATACGGAGTACTTTAACCAATCCAGTGGGAAAACCTCACATCGCGGTGTGGAGATGGCGCTTGGCTATGCATTTTCCCAGAGCTGGCGACTGGAGACATCCTCCAGTTATGCGGAGCACCGCTACCGTGATGAGCGAGAGCTGCAGGGAGTGTTACTGGATGGCAATCTTGTGGATTCAGCCCCCAGGGCTTTCGGTAGCTATCGCCTGCAATGGCAACCCCGGCAAGAGATAACCGCTGAGCTGGAATGGTTACATCAGGCGCGCTACTTCACAGATCCCCAAAATCAGCATGAATATTCCGGGCACAATTTGTTGAACCTGCGGGCCGAGTGGGTATTTGATCGCTGGGCTCTTTCTATAAGGGCGTTAAACCTTACCAATAAGGCCTACGCAGAGCGAGCGGACTACAGCAGCTTTGTTGGGGACAGATACTTTCCAGGGGAGCCACGCTCAATATATTTGTCAGTATCTTCCGAGTGGTGATTAGAGGGCTTTTAGCGGAGACTTCAGTCATAAAAAAGGGCAGGGAATTCCTGCCCTTTTAGTTTCTCTAGCCCGCCGATGCTTGCGATGTTGCTGGGGGAGTTGCCTGAGCCGATGCAGAGCCCTGACTTTCAATCCAGCTGTTCATTCGTGTCTCGAGAATATTTAAGGGCAGCGCGCCGGCGCCAAGAAGGGCGTCGTGGAAGCTGCGGATGTCAAAATTATTGTCTAGCTCTTCTTCTGCTTTTGCACGTAGCTCTTTAATTTTTAACTGCCCTAATTTATAGGCCAGTGCCTGTCCTGGCCAAACCAGGTAGCGGTCAATTTCCACGGTGACATCGTGCAGAGGCTTGGCACTATTTTCCATAAAATAACCAATTGCCTGCTCACGGCTCCAGCCCAGTTGATGCATGCCGGTGTCTACAACCAGGCGCACGGCGCGCCACATATCGTAGGTCAGTGCACCAAACTCGCTATAGGGATCTTTGTACAAACCCAGGTCATATCCGAGGCTCTCGGAGTAGAGGCCCCAGCCTTCCACAAAAGCGGTATAGAGAGCCATGCGTCGCAGTGGGTGAATATCACTTTGCTCCTGGGCCAGGGCAATCTGTAAGTGATGGCCAGGCATTGCCTCGTGTACCGTCAGCGCCTCCATTTCCCACTTGGGCCGGCTGGGCAGGTTGTAGGTGTTGGCAAAGAAAATACCTGCGCGGCCAGCCTCGTTGGAGCCTGGCAGGTAATAGGCCGTGGTTTGTGACTGCTCCGAGTAGCTGGGAATGGGTTTAACTCCATAGGGCAATCTGGGCAGGGTGCCAAACAGCGCGGGCAGCTCGCCATCGATGCGCTTGGCAATATCCCGGTAGTCTCTTAACAGGGCCTCACGGCTGGTGTGGTAAAAGCGTGGATCAGTGCGCAGGAATTCGGTAAAGGCCTTGAAGTCTCCCTGGAAGCCAGTCTTTTGCATGACAGCTTGCATCTCTGCACGGATACGCTTGACTTCGGCCAACCCTATGCGGTGGATTTCCTCAGGGCTTAGTTCTGTAGTGGTGTTTTGCTCAACCTTATAGGCGTACCAGCGCAGGCCGTCATTGCGGCTGCTAAGAGCGATATTTTTCTGCGCACCGGGGATATAGTCACGCTCGATAAATTCAGCCATTTTCCGCCAGGCCGGCATTAACTGCTTGTTGTAGATATCCAGAGCACGTTGGCGCAGGCTCTGTTGCCTGGCAACCGGAATGCCCTTTGGCATGTCTGCGAAGACCTTAAGCAGCGGGCTCTGTTCCGGAGTTGCTGGAATCAGGGCGCGGATCTGCCTCGGTAAATCACGCAGGGTAATCTGTGGTGGAGTAATTTCCCTCCTGAGTCCCTCACGCATCAATTCCTGGGTTTGCTCAACCAGGGTTGGCAGCTTCTCCAATCGAGCCAGGATATCCTCGTAATCGGCCACCGAGCGGCGCGGCATACTAATTAGCACAGCTGGCACGCTGCGCTGGATACCGCTCATATGGGTCACAGGCTGTAGGTGATCGGGAAACTGGAAGCCTTTTACTTCACCGAGTAAATCCTGGTAAAGCAACTGGTAGTCCAGTTGTTGCTTTTCGGGCAACTCGCTGGCATCTAGATTGCGAGTAGCACCTAAAAGTCGACGGGTCTGTTCCTGCCGAACTTCGATGCCTCTCTTTGAGTTGTCCACCCAGCGGTCATTCTGTCCGGGGTAGCCTTCGTAGGTGGCCATGCTGGGATAGCTTTCCATAATCCACCGGTAGCGGAAGTCTTGCAAAGCTATCAACTGCTCCGAGGCATTCTCAGAGGGAAGGGCTTTAAAGGCCTTTCTGAAAGCTTTCTGGTCCATGGCGGTAGCACTGAAACTGGCAAGCAGGCCTATGGAAGTGACAAGGGCTTTTTTAAAAAACGACATCTTTCCCCCGAATCCAAGCAGAAATTGATAGAAAAAGGGCCAGTAAAAAGCCCCAGTCGCGCCCGCAGTACCTGAATAAAGCTGGACACACTATTGAAGTTATTGGTTCGTTGGACTGGGAAGGTCCTGGAACGAACCCGATTAGTTGGCCGCTGCCGTGCGCCCCTTGAAGTTGTGTTGGTTAAGTATCTGCAGCCGGCGATGTATCTGCTCTTCAATTCCGGCAGCATCAAGACCGATTCCGGCGAGCAGGTCCTTATGCTTACCGTGCTCGATAATTTGGTCTGGCAGGCCTAACTGCAATACAGGCATGGTTCTGGCAGTAGCATTAAGGTACTCAAGCACTGCGCTGCCGGCTCCACCGGCAATGGTGTTCTCTTCGATGGTCACCAGCAATTGGTGGCTATCCGCCAGCTCGTCAATGAGCGACTCATCCAATGGTTTGACCCAGCGCATATCGGCGAGAGTGGCGCCAAGGCGCTCCGCAGCTGCCATAGCGGGGGCTAGCAGGGTACCGAAATTCAATATCGCCACGCCGCTGCCCTCGCGGAGTAAACGGCCCTTGCCGATGGGAAGCTCTCGCATCTCTTCTTCGATCGTAGCGCCCATGCCGGTACCGCGCGGATAACGCACAGCGGCGGGGCCATTGTGGCAGTAGGCGGTATACAGTAACTGGCGGCACTCGTTTTCGTCGCTGGGCGCTGCGATGGCGAGATAGGGCAGGCAGCGCATAAAGGTCAGATCGAAGCTGCCTGCATGGGTTGGGCCATCTTCACCAACAAGGCCGGCGCGGTCGATGGCGAAGGTGACATCCAGGTTTTGGATGGCAACATCATGCACCATTTGGTCATAGCCGCGCTGCAGGAAAGTAGAGTAAATGGCCACAACCGGCTTTTGGCCCTCGCAGGCGAGGCCGGCGGCGAGAGTAACAGCGTGCTGCTCGGCAATGGCTACGTCTTGGAAGCGCTGTGGAAAACGTTTGGAAAACTCCACCATGCCGGAGCCCTCACACATGGCGGGTGTAATAGCTATAAGCCGCTCATCCTGGGCGGCAGTGTCACACAGCCACTGGCCGAAGATATCCTGATATTTGGGCAGCTTCTTTTTACCTGGCACTGCAACTTGAACTTTACTCTCCGGTTCCAGTTTGTTCAGTGCATGGTATCCGACAGGGTCGGCCTCCGCCGGACCGAAGCCCTTGCCCTTGGTTGTGGCTATATGCAGTAGCTGGGGACCGGGCTGGCTGCGCAGGTTGCGCAGGGTGTGCACCAGATCGTGCATATTATGGCCATCCAGTGGGCCGACATAGTTGAATCCCAGTTCCTCGAAAAGTGTACCAGGGGTAATCATGCCCTTGACGTGCTCTTCTGTACGTCGTGCCAGCTGCCAGGCCTTGGGTATCGCAGACAGGATCTTGCGGCTGCCCTCGCGCATATTGAGGTAGGTCTTGCTGGCAAGGATCTTGGCAAAATAGGTGGCCAGTCCGCCGACGTTTTTCGAGATCGACATACTGTTGTCATTGAGAACAACCAACATATCCCGACCGGTATGAGATGCGTGATTGAGCGCCTCGAAGGCCATACCTGCGGTCATGGCGCCGTCTCCGATAACCGCTACGACTTTACGCTCATCGGGGGAGCCCAGGGCCATACCCAGGGCCGCGCCGATAGAGGTACTGGAGTGACCGACTCCGAAAGTGTCGTAGGGGCTCTCGCTGCGCTTGGGGAAGCCTGATAGGCCGCCCTGCTGGCGCATGGTGAGCATCTGTTCGCGGCGACCTGTGAGAATCTTGTGCGGGTAGGTCTGGTGGCCTACATCCCACACCAGGCGGTCTTCTGGAGTGTTATAGATATAGTGGAGGGCGATAGTCAGTTCCACCACGCCGAGACCGGCGCCGAAGTGTCCGCCGGTTTGGCCGACACAGTACAACAGGTATTCGCGCAGCTGGTTGGCGAGTTCGGGCAACTGGCGTTCGTCAAGCGCGCGCAGTTGGGCTGGCTCGTCGATAGAGTCGAGCAGCGGCGTATGAGGGCGTGAGCGTGGAATGTCTTCGAGCATCAATCGTATCAATGGCTACAGATAATGATAGTGAGGGGGATTGTATGCCCGTGACAGGCATATTGCATCCCAAAGGGGGACGGACGCCCCACTCTAGTGGCTGCGCTGGACGATATAATCAGTGAGCTCTCGCAGTAATGAGGTATCGCCAGGCAGTGTAACCAGGGCATCAAGGGCCTGGTTGTGCAGTCCCTGCAACTTCTCCCGAGCGCCATCTACGCCAAGAAGGGAGACATAAGTAGGTTTGTTCAGCAGCGCGTCTGCACCCTGGGGCTTACCTAAAACCTCAGTATCTGCAGTGATATCGAGGATATCGTCCTGTACCTGGAAAGCCAGGCCAATAGCTTGCGCATAGTGACTAATAGTTTGTAGCTGGACACTGTTGGCGCCACCGAGTAGAGCACCCATTCGTGCACTGGCGCAGATCAGCATGCCAGTTTTCAGGCGATGCATAGGCTCCAGTTGTTCCAGAGTAAGGGTTTTGTTTACAGAGTCCAGGTCGATAGCCTGGCCCGCAACCATTCCCCGGCTGCCAGACGCTGTCGTCAGCTCCTGTAAAAGTTGTAACTTGAGTGCAGGCTCAGTGTTATCTGCCAGTAGCAGTTCAAATGCTTGGGTTTGAAGTGCATCGCCGGCAAGGATTGCTGTGGCTTCGTCAAAGGCGATATGACAGGTAGGGCGGCCCCGGCGCAGATCGTCGTTATCCATTGCTGGTAGGTCATCGTGGACCAGGGAGTAGGCGTGAATACACTCTAGGGCCGCCGCGGTTGCATCACATTTAGCTGGATCAAAATCTACTCCATAAAAGACTTTGGCACTGGCATATACCAGGGCCGGACGCAGGCGTTTGCCTGGGCCCAATGCGGCATAGCGCATAGCCTCAAAGAGTTTTTCGGCATTGGGGGCAGGTTGCTTGAGGACTTCCTTGATTCGTGCTTCAACCCTTGTGGCTGCATCATGGAGAAAGGCCCGCAGTGTTACGGGTGCGGTTTTACTACTCACTCAGGCATCATCCGCGGAATCATCGGTATCGAATGGTAGCTCGCGAATATTACCGCTCTCTTCCATCAGCAGTTTGACCTTCTGCTCGGCGCTGGCCAGTTTTTTCTGGCACTCACGGGTGAGCTTTACTCCACGTTCGAAGTCAGCCAGGGCCTCTTCAAGAGGCAGGTCTCCGGCCTCAAGGCGTTCCACCAATTCTTCCAGGGCCTCCAGGCTTTCTTCAAAAGTTGCTGATTTTTTCTTTGCCGCCATAGCATCGCCTCTTAATTCCGAGGCAACCTTAGCCGCTGGCGCGACAAGGGTCAATTAGAGTGCACTCGCTTCCTAGTAGATGAGCTATCTCAGGGCCTCGAGAGATAACAGGTAATGGGCCAGTGCTTTTTTCTGCTGATCCGTAAAGTTGTATCTAGGCATAGGAGGCGTCGGTGCATCGAAATAACTGGCAAGTGTCTCCAAAGTGTATTTTTTGCTCAGTTCTTTCAAGGGCACTTGTTGTTGGTGGCAATGAGCGCAGTCATGATCCTGGTAGAGGGCTTTGCCTTCGCGAGCGGCGTCGGAGTCTATTGTAGGTGGTTTTCTGGGAGTATTATTAGTGACCTTGAGAGGATAGGGGGCCGAGGCTTTTAGCATGCTACCGGGAGACAGGTGGTAAATCGCCCCGGCGTAGTCGTCGGTAATATAAATTGAGCCCTGGCTATCTTCAGCAATGGCCACTGGTCGACCAGAAACTTCTTTGCGATCGTCACTGAGAAACCCCCAAAGGAAATCCCGCTGGGTGATATCCCCACTTTCATCCCAGTGTAGGGATACCACTTTGTAACCGTCTTTGACGCTGCGATTCCAAGAGCCGTGCAGGGCTACGAGAGCTGCCCCCCGGTAGTCTTCCGGTTGTTCCGGGCTGCGCAGGAAGCGAATACCCAATGGCGCATTATGTGCGGCAAATTCGTGTACCGGAGGAACTGAGGATGCGATCATCTCTTTTACTGTCGGGTTTTCATCACCAATGAAATCTGGGTCGGGTATCCGGTCTCCATAGGCATAGGGCCAGCCATAGAACTTGTCTGGCCGAATTAGGTTGAGCTCATCGGGTGGGAGGTCGTCGCCGAGCCAGTCGCGGCCATTGTCTGTGGCATATAAACCGCCATCTTTTGGGGACCAGTCGAATCCAACGCTATTGCGCAGTCCAGTGGCAAGGATTTTAAAGTCACTGCCATCTGGCCGCATACGCATTATCGTGGCGCGCCGTGGGTCTTTCTCGATGCAGACGTTGCAGCTGGAACCGCTGCTCAGATAAAGCCAGCCGTCTGGACCCATTTCAATGGTTTTGGTCCAGTGACCGCTGTCCTCCAGGTTTTCGATAATCCTTTGGTAACTTCCAGCAAGGCGCCCATCGGAATGATCGAGTGGAACCCGCCCAACGGCATCGCTCTCTGCGATATAAAGCCAGTTTTCATATAGAGCTAGACCGTGGGGCCGGTTTAAGTTATCGATTAATACCCGCTGGGCATCCGCTTGTCCGTCGCCGTTACGGTCTGGGGATAGCAGAGATACCTGTCCCTTTTTTGGCTGCGAGACGAGGATGTCGCCTGAGCGGGTGATCACCAGCCAGCGTGCCCCGGGAACATCGTCGGCAAATAGTTGAAGATTGTATCCCTGAGCGTTTGAGAGCCCACTTAAAACCTGCTGCTCGGTAGTTTTAATGCCACCAAAAAGTTGGCGCCAAGGAACACTTATTCCTGAAGCAACTGCGGATAAGGCGCCTGAAACTACAGTGGTAAAGATAAGCAAAAAAATTAGCGTATATTTCAACGTTATTTTCCCTAATTGGATTGCACTTGAAATAAAGGTGTTTATAGTGGCCGCGCTCACCTAATTACCCTTGTTTTACCACAGCGTGTCTACAGGGTCTCCCCCTCCTTTGTGAAGGAAATATTTCACTTTGTGAGATATGTCTTACACAAATTTCAGCAGATTACCCCTACTTTTTTCTCGCTTGATGTCCATAATTAACTGGCAGGGACGCAAAAGGGACTGCACCTCTGCGGCAAAGGATAAATGGATTGCGCCGCTCGCCCTAAGGATATGGGCACCATCCTGTGAGACGCACCGCCCGGGCCGGATTGCCTGGGCGGTGTTTTAATTATTGTGCCCAAACTTCCTCACATTTTTATTTAAATAAAATCTATTAATGTTTTTCTGTTCCACTCCTCGGACGGTTTAAGAGAGTGAGTTTACTCTTGATGGTGGCTTCAGCTGTCTGGAATTTGTAATATTTATCCGCTTTAATAATGATAGGCCGGCCAAAATTGCTCGGGCTGGCGGAGGGTGGCGCATTCAGTAATCTACTTTCAGCAGTGCCCATTTTGCCCCAGACATCATCGAGTTGTTGGGGTGCTGTTTTCTTGTCGGTGAAATTATTTGCAGGTTATTGCACTTTTCCTGTCATAGTTTTTATTTTTTCAACACTGAAATCTCTCTTACAGATTGAATCCCATCCCAAACCTTTCTATCCGGCCTATCAAGGTTGCCTGTATACAAACAGCCAATTTTTAAAATTATTTAGCCTGCTGGCTGTGATGACTTTCGGTACGAGTCGGGTTTTTCCGTTTGACTGCGGGGAGGCGAGGTCATGCAAGCAAGAATTTTACGCCTGAATTTGGCAGGGCAGCCACTGGAATGGCTTACATGGCAGGAGGCTTCCTGCCTGTATGTGCGGGATTTGGTCACATGGTCACTCGGGGGGATTGTGCAGCGGGTACGTGGTGGTTTCAATCGTAGCGGTAAGCGTTCCACATTGGATCTGGCGGCAATCATTGCCTGTGGTGGTGCCAGAATGGCGCGCCCGCGCATCCGACCTCCACTGACAAACCGGGCGCTATTTTTTCGTGATGCTCACACCTGCCTGTACTGTGGCGTGCCCTTTAAATCTATCGATCTGACCCGTGATCATGTTATGCCTGTATCCAAAGGAGGCTTGGATTCCTGGGAAAATGTGGTAACAGCTTGCAGGCGTTGTAATCAGCACAAAGGAAGTCATTTGTTGGAAGACATTGATATGGAATTATTGGCATTGCCATTTTGCCCAAATGCGGCGGAATACCTGGCGCTAATTAACAGTGAGCGTATTCGAGGTGACCAAATGGAATTCTTGCGTGGTCAGTTCTCTCGGCGCAGGCAGCAGGGATGGTTACACCTCTGATTGGCAGATAGATTGGAAAAGTAAAATAAATGTCAGATATAAAAAGGGGCCTATTGCCCCTTTTGGTTTTTCAGATTTCGAACGGTTAATAACTATTTTCTAACTACCGATCCTGTATCGATTCAGATACTGCAGCACGAATCAGGCCTGTCAGGTATTCGGTAAAATCGTGGCCATAGTTCTCCATCATTTTTGGGAACATGGAGTTGGGTGTCATACCTGGAAAAGTGTTTACCTCATTGAGGTAAAGCTCGTTATTATCGGTCAGGAAAAAGTCGATACGGGACAAATCTTTTAGCTTTAAGGCTTTAAAAGTACGCATCGAAACTTCTCGAATCCATTCCAGTTGTTCTTCGCTCAGTCCCTCCGCTTCAATAAAAGTTTCAGCGCGGCTGCCAGCAGCATATTTTTCTTTATAAGTGTAAAAAGTATCTGATGGAGCGCGTACTTCGCCGGGACGAGTGGCGATTAGTTCTTGCTCAAAGGTATAGACCGCCACTTCCAGTTCACGCGCATTCAAGGCTTTTTCTATCAAAACATAGGGGGAGAGAGTAAAGGCTTCTTCAATTGCGCTTACTAATTCTTCCTTGCGAGTAATTTTGAAGCAACCTACTGAGGAACCCTGGTTGGAGGCCTTTACAAATATCGCCTCCCACTCCTCCAGCGCTGCGTGAGCTTTATTCAGCTCCTCAGCTTCCATGCTGTGCAAAAAAAGATAGGGTGTGTTGTCTATTCCCAGCGCACTCAGCCACATCTTGGTTTTGATTTTGTTAAAGCAAATTTTGCTGGCTTCAGGTGCGGACCCGAAGTAGGGGATACCAAACATATCCAGCTGGGATTGCAGGTCGCCTGTCTCACCGGGGTAACCGTGGATGGAGGGAATAACGTAATCGACGTTCCAGGCATTGCCCTCTTCATCACGAATCTTGCGGTCGTAAAAGATATGGTAAACCCGGCCCTGTTTATCGGTGAGGCAGCCACTTGCATCCATTTCCACCCGCTTCAGGGCAATATCTTCGGCTTGTGTCAGCTGCGCTTCAATAAAATCCGCGGTACGCAGGGACACTTCGTGCTCGCTGCCGCCACCGCCACAGATAAGCAAAGTGTTGATCATAGATTTATTCCGTCGTGGTGCCGGCAGGGGGTGCCAATAGTACCTGCTGGCATTGCTGCGGCATCGTCTTAGGTTTGGGCTTTGTCGGTTGGGGCTTGGTGCCGTTTAGTATTGCGTAGAATTCCTCGCTAAACCACCAGTCCAGGTCGTTGCCACAGGGATCTGTTCGCACCGGTGCCTGGGGTTTGCAATCGCTGCTTCCCTCGGGGCAAGCCAAGCGTACATGGAAGTGATAGTTATGTCCCCACCAGGGGCGCACTTTGCGCAGCCATTCGTTATCCCTGCCCACAACTTCACACAACTGGCGCTTGATTGTGGGATGTACAAAGATACGTTCCACCCTCTGGTCTTCTGCTGCCATACGCAGGATTTTGGGGACTCGCTCATCCCAGTTTTCGTCAATAAGGCGATGTTTTTTTGCATCTGCCAGAGGAATAGCGGAGATATTATCGCGCTCCCACTGCGTGAGTGGTCGCTTGGCAGCACGCCGATCCTGGGAGTACCAGATATCCACATCCAGGCCGGTTTGGTGGCTGCTATGCCCACCGCTGCCAAAGGGGCCGCCGCGGGCCATGGACATATCGCCAATCTGGATTCTGCCCAGATCATTCTGTGCCACACTTTGCGAAAAGTCTTTTAGGAAGGCGATAGTATCCGGGTGCGCAAAATGGCGTTCGCGGCCTGTGCGCACCAGTTGATAACCCTCACCGCGCAAGGGCAGGGTTTCTCCCCCCGCAAGGCAGCCATTGGTGTAGGTGCCAATGCTGGAGGCCGCCTGAGCGCTGGGCTTTTCAGTTTCTTCCCAGGGGTTGGCCTGGGCGATGCTGCTGAGAACGATTGAGGTAATGGCCAGGGCGCGGGCAATCAACCTGGGGTGTTTGATGGAGGGGGACGTTGATGGAAAGTACATAGTTCCCATGTTACCGGTAAGTCACTGTAGTCGGATCGCAGTTAAGCGGACCCGACGAGTATAGACAGGTTGCCTGCTAGCTCTGTGACGCAAGTATCTCTTTGCAGTTCCGTATAAGCTGGTCCATTTCATCATCTGTGCCAATGGAAATTCTCAGGTAATCACTGATACGGGGCTTGTTGAAGTAGCGCACCAGGATATTCCGCTCACGCAGTGCCAGGTATAGGGCTTCAGCCCCTGGCTCCGGTGGCTTCGCCAGAATGAAATTTGCCTTGGAAGGCACGACCTGGAAGCCCAGCTCCTGTAAGGCTGCCCCACTACGCTGGCGCGTAGCGATGACCTTGCCGCAGTTATCTGCATGCCAGGCGCGATCGCGTATTGCGGCGGTTGCAACCTGTTGGGCAATGGAGTCTATTGGATAAGAGTTAAAGGAGTTCTTGGCGCGAAGCAATCCCTCAATCAAATGTTCCTGTCCCATTGCAAAACCGAGGCGCAGGCCGGCCAAGGCATAGGACTTGGATAGGGTGTGGATCACCAATAAATTAGGGTATTGATCAATCAACTGGGTGGCACTTTCTCCGCCAAAATCGATATAGGCTTCGTCAATAATTACTACCCGTTCTGAATGCAGGCGCAATAACTCTTTGATTTGATCGAGTGGTAAGTAGCGGCCAGTTGGTGCGTTGGGGTTGGGAATAATGATACCCCCGGCATTACCGGCATAGTCCTCTACAGCAAGGGTGAAATCCTCGCGTAGAGGGATGGTTTTAGGTTCTATATCAAAAAGCTGGCAGTACACCGGATAAAAGCTGTAGGTGATATCGGGGAATAGCAGAGGGTCGCTGCGACGGAAAAAACTGTAGAAACTCAGCGCAAGGACTTCATCTGAGCCATTGCCTACAAATATTTGATTGCTATTGAGATCGTAGCGCTCCGCAATAGCTTCGCGTAACTCAAGGGATTCCGGATCCGGGTATCGACGCAGAGCATCAGCGAAATCGCCTTGTGCTAATAGTGAGAGCGCCCCCGGCGAGGCAGGGTAAGGGTTCTCATTAGTATTGAGCTTGACCAGGTTTTTACTATTGGCTTGTTCGCCTGGAGTATAAGGTTCCAGTTGCTCCAGTCCAGGGCTCCAAAATGACTTGTTCATTGCCCAACCTCCGCGTTGCTGCTTGTGTCTTCCTCGGTAGAGCTGTCCATGTTCCCCGGTTCCGACTCTTCTTTCTCGATGGCAATATCAAATAGTGCTGTTGAGCCGGCGATAAAATCCTGCATCGGCACCGGTCTACGTAGCAGCATATTATCGTACTTGAGTTCGGTGGAAATCTCCGGTGCCTCACTGAAATCATTGAGCTTGCTGAGGCTTTCAACCAGGCTGAGCCCTAAAAAGCCGATGGGTAATACCATCGATACAGCCCAACGCCAGCCGCGTCCAAGATTGGTGGCCAGGTAGCAGGCACACCAGAGCATGGCTGGCAGAATGATCGCGAGCACGAGGAAGTCGAGAGCCTCCATCATATCGCCGATAGCGAAGTTGTAGTTCAACACCCCACTGAACCACTCCCAAACGGTATAGCTTAGGGCGCCTATAGCGGCGATAGACAGGTGGGCAAAGAAGTGGGTTTCATGTTTTACCACTCTGCCAATGAAAGCCCATGCACCGGCATAAATCACCAGGCCGATGGTAGCACTTGCCAATATATTGATGGCAAGTGTCCATTCATAGCTACGTGCATAGTTGAGGTAACTGAGTAGCACCGTGGAGCAGGCCACAGCCAATACTAGCAATATGGCGTTCAAGGGGCGGGATAGGCCTGAAAACAAACTTTCCAGAGAGTGCAGTGGGGTAGCTGCTGGCACAGCATCATCAGAGTAGAACAGGCGCAGCCGGGATTTGCCACATTGCACTATATCCCCAGAGGTAATCTGATGTGAGGAGATTTCTCCAGGCTTGACCGACTTGTCCTGCAGGTTACCTAATAGCTGGCTGCCATTAACTGAATTAAGGTCATGCAGAACGTAGCTGCCGTCTTCTTCATGGCGTATTTCAGCGTGGCGGCCATCGGCGTGAATATCTTCTAGGATAGCATCGTTGCTGAAAGCGCGACCCAGAGTGAATTTTTCCCCATCCATGCAGTAACGCATTTGTACCCGATGGGCACGGTTGAGTTCTTCAATAATCAGTGCCATTGGATCTCGCTCGTGAACTTCTCGGTAAAGGCGTCGGCGGACTCCTGGGTAAAACCAGAGAGGGTAAAGTGGCTCACCAGTGCACGGTTTTTCTGGTCCACACTGAGGCTCAGAAAGAAGATGTCATATAAATTGGGAAAATCTTTATAACGTCTTACGCAATAACTGGTACGCGCAATCAGTGGTTTTTTACTGCGGTCTGGTTTTGATACCGGGCCATTGCCAGTACGCGGTTGCGAAGTAAAGCCCTGGCGACAGTGGAAATTAGTTACGTCTTCTTCGCCAGCGCTGTTGCCAGGATAAAACGTGCTCATTTGTTGTTCATATTCTGCGTAAAAGCGTGCAGGCAGCAAGTTGTCGGCCTCCAGCCAGAAAAATTCATACTCCACTCTGCCGGTATTGAACTCGTCAGAAAGGAAAATAACATCTTGCCCAGTGCAGCCCTTGTCGATGCGCTTTATAGGGCTATCGTCATCATCCTGCGTATTGCCCCAGCACTTAATGGCCGGCACGATTTCCCCAACTACCTTTGCTTCACCAAGCGAACGGCGTTTCCAGTCGGCCTGCAGGATGGAGTTGATAATTCGCTGCTGGTTGTCGACAAGCTGCTGGTACGTCACAGCCTTTAAGTCCAGGGCTTCGTCGCGCTGATGGTAGTGCTCTACTAGCGTGGATAGCTTATCTACTGGTACCAGGAAGCTCACTTGATTTCCAGCAGTGGCGACATTAATACCTACCACTTGGCCTCGGGTATTGATTGCTGGGCCGCCACTCATTCCTGGGTTGATGGAACCGGCGAAGTGGATACGATCATAAAAACTGCCGCCGGCAATACCATTGTAGGTGCCTGGAATCAGTGTCATACCCAGATCCAAAGGGTTGCCGAGTGAAACAATGGTTTCACCCTTCTTGGGGGTGTCGGTGGCAAGTTGAAGATACTCCTTACCTGGATTGTCCTGGCGCAGTAGGGCCAGATCGTTCACTACATCTATATCCAGCAACTCCAGTGTGCCTTTAGTGCCGTCAGTGGATAGATACTCCAGAGTGTATTTTTCAGGATCACTGACGGCCTGAGCGACTACATGGTAATTGGTGGCAAGTAACCCATCAGCTGAGATTTGGAACCCGGAACCGAGACCGGCTTTGGAGTTGGAGGATTTTTCGATCAGGCGAATCTGGTAGAGGCTGCCGCGGTAGTCGCTGTAAAGCTGCTCGTATCCTTGGGCCAGCACCATTGCAGAAAGGCAACAAAGTACCCAGGCCAGAAGGCATGCGGAAATTTTCGGCATTTTTGTTTGATTAAATTATGGACAGAAGTAGTGATACTACGGGATATAGGGTAGTGCAACAAGCGCGGCGCAACGGTAGTTACCGGCTGCGCCACTTTCATTCATTCCCTTAAATCAATTTCCTTTACAGGTAATCGGCAATTTTCGGTTGTGCTTCCACTACCTTCTGGTGGGATTGCATATAGAAGTGAGTAAAGAGTGCATCGGCCTCCTCCGGAGAGATAAAGCCGTCACTGAACCCTGGACTCACAGGGTCCAGATGTAGACGTGCGCAATTAATCACGTGGGCTGCGAGCTGTGCCATATTTTCATCCCCCACTGAAATACGGATGGTGGTTGGGAATATGCCTGCTGCTTCCATCGCTTCAGGAGAGAGCTCCGAATGAGAGGTAAGTGCAGGGCAGAGTACCATGGTATTGGTTTGCCCCAGGCTCACCATTTGCCCAAAGGCCGGTTCCAATGCATCAAAGAAGCTCTTGAAGGCCGCGGTGGGAATCTGTGCCGCCTCCATATCAATACTGAACAACGGTGTTGGGAACTCATAGCGCATTAATGACTCGCGCATTTTTGAATTCGGGTGACTCTCTACCGCGTGGCTATTCACGCGGATTTTATTGTGGCTGGCAAAGAAATGGCTAAGGCTCAATGTATTGATACATTTGGTAAGCATACGCATTTCCAGGGTACGCATGCCGCAGTGCACTTCCCATGCCTTATCCGCATCCAGGAAAGCGCCTTTAATATAATATACATCCCAGAACATGCACTGGTCCCAGTTGAGCCCTTTGGCACTGTCCCCCTTGGGAATAAACATGCGGTGGTTTTCCCCAATAACCACGCCAGCTGTTGCAGCGCCGGTGCCGCCAATATCCTTGGTATAGGAGTGCACAACAAAATCCGGGCGCTCCTCACGGTCCTCCCGGCGTAATGGTTGATACAGAAAGGGAGTGGCCAAGGTGGCATCCAGGCTTACGAGGATATTTTCCCGATGTGCCATCTTACAGATACCCGGTACATCCAACATGATACCGTGTGGATTACAGGGTGATTCGATATAGGTGTGGATCTTCGCCCCCCTAGCAAGATTATCGGCATAATTCTGCTGGGTCTCATTTAAAAGCTTTTTAAAATCCTCTCCGCTAGTGCCATCAAACCAAACCAGCTGGATTGCTAGCTTGTCTTTTCGAGCGTAAAAATCTTGAAGCAGCTGGTGTACGCCGCCGTAGATATTACGCGAGACAATCAATATATCGTCGCGGCGCAGCTGGTTGGAAAGCAGTGCATCAATGGCTGCCATGCCAGAGTTAAAGTTCCAGGCCATATATTCGTTTGCTGCAGGACCGCACTCTAGGTCCACAATGGCATTGGCGAGGGAGATAGAAGTCGGGTTGAGCAGGCGTGAGTAAATGTCGTGGCTGGGTTCGCGGCCGCGAAAGGCGTCATCTACCCACTCGGTACAGGCATAGATGTAGGTGGCAGTGCGTGCGATCACCGGGGTTGCGGAAAAAATCGCTGGAATATTGTCGAATAGTGGATAACCACCACGTGTGGTGATATTGAAATCGTCTCCCTGCAGACTTTGAAAGCTAGCCCGCAATGGGTTTTGTAGAGTATCCAGCAGTTTTGCCAGTTGGAAACTCATAAAGCGCTTGGCATTGAAATAAGCAATTTTATCTGAGCGATCCAAGCGCTGCAGGGTGTCTGTAACCTGGCTCCACAGTTGGTTCAGATTGCCCTGGGCCTGATATAGCAGTGCTGCAGTTTGCTCCAGTAATTGGCCGTGCTCTGAGTCTGAATCGATGCAGAAATGCTGTAATTGTTCACGCGCCAACTCCTCAATATTTGTGGCTTCAGTACTGTTGCGGCGGGGAGAGAGAATTTTTACATCTTCGAGATTCGCTTCCATCGTATCCTCACTAAGCGATGCTTTTTGTTATATCGCGACTCTAACAGCCTATGCCGACGTATAAAACATTTGGCGCGTAATTTTCTGTAATTGGGCGTGATAGACCTGTAATTCTCAAATCCGTAAAGTAGGTTCCAGTTGAGGGGGGCGGGAGATTGTTAAGCAGTTCCCCTGCCATGGATCGGCAGCCCCCGCAACATAACTTCGGATGGATTTGGTTTTCTCACGTTTTCGCAAGCGTGGGATTAAAAGGATTCAGCGCAAGCTGAACGGTCGAGCTGGAACCGACAGGTGCAGAGTCTTAGTCGGAACTTTTGGATGAGCTTGCCCGGGGCACGGATGCCAAATTTTGCTCTTGATAGTGTTGTTGTAACCGTCGATGGTTGGGACCATCATTCCGGGCCGGTAGTATCAGTACTGCCGGCTTTTTTTTAAACCGGTACCGGTTATGATTGCGCAGTCACAGACGTAGTTTACATGAGATAAAACGTCTTTTGGTTACACCAAATAACAAATTCTTACGAGAGGGATGAATAATGGTCGCTTGTGCCGACTTACCCGTACTGGAGTGCGAGGTACCTAAAGAAGGGTTAAAGCTGGATCTGGTTTTACGGCCCAGAGAGCAGAAGGATGGCGAGCCTCAGTATTGGCCTCTTTACAATGCAGTTAACCCGGAAGAACACTTTGGGAATATGCGCTTTAAAATTTATAAAGGTGGAGTGCTTACCCTGAAAGTTTCCCTGGATTTGTCAGAAGTTCCAGGTCGAGAGTTGGAGTTTGTTCGTTACCAGCAAAACCATAAACTTGATGGAATTATCGCGCTGAGTCCTGATTTTCGCCATCAATTTCGCGCGCGAGCCAAAGAAGTAGATGGAGATTACACTAAGCTGGTGATAAAAATTAAAGATAAGGATCGTATTCCAGATCGGTTTAATTTTTTGTGGATGTGTGTTGATCCTGAAACGGGAATGCATTTTGTTTCCGGTGATCCGGAAGCGGGTATTGACCCCGTTCCGGCTTCGGGTACTGGCAAATAGAGTTAAGAGAGGCTTCTATTGCTATGGGTTGAGCGCAGAGTTGTTGAAATTCAGGTAGGATGAACCACACTGCGCTCATCCCTTGTGCTAACAGCTGTTCTATATGGTAACCGGCAGAGCGCCACTCTTGAGCAATGGCATATACTTGGGCTGCAGAATATTTTACGTAGGTATCATCTGGAGCTTTTTGGAGGAGCTCTTTTATCATGCTTATAGAAAGGGAAACCTGCCCTAGATTCGCTAAAGCAACAGCTCTATATCTTTGAGAGCGAAAATCAGATTTGCCTTCTGTAGTTTGAAGGAGCCTATTCAAGAACTTTTCTGCGTTTTTATGGTCAGAAAGCATAGCGTATGCCTCTGCGACCTGACTGATCATTTGAATATTGCTTGGCGAACTCTCCAGGATATCTAGGTAAATTTTCAAGGCCTCTCTGTAATTACCTTGAAGAAAAAATATAGTCCCAAGATTAGATTTTGTACGCCAGCTTCTATGAGCTTCTGGAACCATTTGTATGGCAGCTTGTGCCGTATCAAGGTTGCCATTTTCTAGTTCTATAACTCCCAGTAAGGCATAAGCAGGCCAGTATTGAGGGTTGCTCTCAAATAGTTTATTTAATACTTCTTTTGGGGAGCTGTAGTCACCGCTGGCTACTTGGGTGATTGCAACTAAGTATAGGTGATTTGCTGAAGGTGATAATGCTACGGCCTTTTGAGCATAAATTAGCCCTTCAGAGTAGCTGCCATTACTAAAATGAAATCGCGAACTTTCGGCAAATAGGTGGGCGGAAGGGTAGCCTCTTTTCTCGAGTTTCTTAAGTATTGTTTCAAAGCCTTTTTTGTCTGCATCAATAGACCTAATCTTTAGCTGAGCCTCAAGTAGAGTAATTTCATCTGCCCCGGAAATATCAGCACTAGAGAGAATTCCCATAGTGGATGTTAGCAGCTTGTTATTGTTTGTTATGATAAATATCCTTGCTGCGAAATCAGCATAGAGCTTATAAAGGTTCACATTTCTGGGGTATTTGCCAATTAATTCTTCCAGGTGATCGAGATCTTCTTCGGTTAGGGGGGTATCATTTTTATTTAATTTTGCTAGCAGGGTTAGATACAAGTTGTAATCACTTGACTCCATTTTAACCTTACCACTAACTTGCTTTTGATAACCACTTGGAAAAAGTGCTAAAGAGCTGTTGCTAATAGTATATTGAGACTCCTGGCGGTGCTCGCTGAGGAATAAAAAAGAGGCCTGTTCTTTTACTTGGTTATTTTCAGGATTGATTCTTTGTAATTCAATGTTGCAGCGTTGCTGCATACAATCGAGATGGGCGAATAAGACATCGGTGACGCCTTTTTCGTGTAGTTTTTTTAGTTGCTGCTCCTGAGAGCTGTTCTCATCGGGAGTGAAATTTACCAAAGCGCTGGATTCAAGACCACCTGGAGTGCTCGTTAATGCCTGGCGAACCATAGCTCTTACCAGAGTGGATGCGTTATCACCACCTGAAATTTCACCACTGATCTCTATTGGTAATACTGCAATATATTGCGGTGTCAGCTGCGTAAGTGAGCGCCAGCCCCAAACTCCCCCGGCGAAGAGTAAGGCTAGTCCGGCAATAAGGGTAGAAATACGTTTATATTTCTTTCTAGGTTTTATTAATAATTGCGTGACCGTATCAGAATACTGATGAGTGTCAGCGTCAATTCCAAATTTGCGAATTATTTCCAGGGCCTCATACACCTGTAGAGCTGAGTCTGGCCGTTGCTCCGGATGTTTCCCTAATAGTCTATCTAAAAGAGCACCAAGGGGCTTTGGAATATCTGGCCAGGATTTTTGGGGTGGGATATGAGGTTTATTGATGATTTGCTGGGCAAAAGCCAGTGCACTTATATCCTTTCTTTCGAAAGGTTTACAACCACAGAGAAGCTCATAGGCGATACAGCCAAGGCTGAATAGGTCGCTACGCGCATCCAGGGGAGTTCCTTGTAATTGCTCAGGGGACATAGCTTGTACGCTGCCAGCTATGTGGTCCTCCCTGGTAAGCTGTTGATCGCAGTCCAGTGCTTTGGCAATACCAAAATCGGTTATTTTCGCAACACCATCTACAGTAACAAGGATATTCTCTGGTTTAAGATCTCGGTGGATAATACCTAGGCAGTGTGCTTTGCCAAGGCCTAAAGATACTTGCATCAGCAAGTCGAGCTTCTCTGGCAGTGTGGATGTTTGTTCGCGTATCCATTCCTTGAGGGTCACGCCTTCAACTAGCTCCATTACCAAGGCTATTTTGTGCTCCTCCTCTATCACATCATATAAACGTACGATATTGGGATGGTTTAGCCTGGCTAAGAGTTGTGCCTCACTACGAAAACGAGCTTCTGCTGAGTTGCCAGTCATATCTGAGCGTAACTGCTTAATCGCAACTTTGCGCCCCAGCTTGATATCCTCTGCGAGGTAAACAACTCCCATACCCCCAGCTCCCAGAGTGCGCTCAACCCTGTAACGGCCTTGGTATTCCTCAGTTTTCTCCAGCGCAACTACGTCCATTGTATTTTGATCTTCTCGGATGGATAGGCCATTCTACCTGATAGTACATTTTCGTGAAGCTATCTGTCTCCTTTCTGAAGGAAATGGTTCACGTTATTCCATATTTTTTGGCTTGATCAGCTCTATTAGAGAGACTCTATTATGCTTGTAGTACAATTAATATTGGTACTTGACGAGTCAATGCTGGCTTAATTTTAAACAGTTCTGATTCGAGTACTGTAAGCTAGGCACAATGCTGTGCTGTATATACAGCTAGAGAGGAGTTGCTCCTGATTTCTGGAAGGCATTATATGGCCTTCCAGTCCCAATGTGCCTGAAGCTTCCTACCAATGGCCCTTGGGTGCTATTTGTACTCAGAGGTTACTGATCTTCGCTCAACTATGTTTATTAATGGAATCTGTTGAGTTGAGTATCATGTATGCCTACCGTTGCTTTGCGTAGCAAACAATTTATTCCCCCGGTGCTGAAGAGTGCCTTTACCATATAAGATGGTCACCCAGAGGGGGTAGTAGCTCCTGTAATGTAAGCCTTGTCTGTATCTTGGTGATTCAGTTCTACCATTCTGGTAACTAAATTAATAGTAAAGTGGTCCTTAACTTAATAAACCCTGGCTCCTTCAAAATTTAAGCTTCTCCTAGCTCTGCTTTTGCCTCCAGCTGGGTACCCTTATATATCTCAAACTGGTGGCAGCCAATACGGATCTCCCAAGAGCGGCGTTCAACCAGGTTTGAAGTATCAACTGCGTCCGGCAGGGATTCGGAAATCTGTTTGCGTGCACGGAAGATCTGGGTGTTCAGATGATTGACAGTAATACCCAGCTCGTGGGTAGCTACTTGGATCGAGACCCAGCCCTGCGAATCCATATCTAGGCCGTTTTGCATGTCCCTGAAGCGTGCTCGGGCAAGGTATAACAGCAGATAATTGTGGATCCGTGCAGGCAGGGATTGCTTCATTCCCTCTCGCTGCAGCTGTAGCTGAACATGCTCTTCGTGAGAGCTGACTGAGAAGCGCAGGCCGAAGTCGGTGATCGACAGCTGTTGTAGGGATAGCTCCTTGGTGGCGCCTTGATTATCTGCCAGAAATAACTGCCAGCTGTTAAGGCCGCAGTCGATGCGGTCGCCATGGTTCACTAGCTTCTTGTTGCCGACTTCAGCGGAATTGCCAGTGAACTCATATTGCCACTGCGCAGTTACGGGACTGAAGTGTAAGCTTGCCAATGGTTCACTCTCATCAGGGAGCAAGTGGTATTGCTCAAGAGGTTGTGCTTCCCCGGTTTGCAGGTCAATGAGTAGATTCTCTGGCGCATCAAGATTCTCGATAATCCAGGCTGGGTTGTCAGCCCGGCCGAAACAAATCTTGTCACCTGTCTGTAGTGGATAGCTCTTGGCGGGAACCAGTTGTTGGCCGTTGAGCCAGGTTCCGTTGCGGCTGAGATCACGAATATTCCAATGGGTGCCGGTCCATTGGATTGCCGAGTGAATACCGGAAATCTCAGCACTGGTGATACGGGTGTCCACTGCGCCCTGGCGGCGACCAATAGTGTGGTGGGCCATTAAATATACTGGTTGTTCCCTATCTGGGTGCTGTAGGCAAGCCATTTTTTTGTCCTTTTTACCCTGGCAAGAATGCTCAAACTTCTTGCGAATCTGGCTCCAGCAGGCTTAAAACATGGTAAGCACTTACTCAAGTGAGTAAGAGAAAACCTGAGGTAATGAGGTTTATCTCTTTAAGCGCCAGCTAGAAAGCTGCAGTAAACCAAGTTGATTGCCGCTACCGCCACGGATATTGGCAGTGTGATGGGCAGCTTATCCGGTGCTAAAATCCTGCTCTAAGTGAGTGGTCACTATGAGGTTGAAGTTGCTCTGTATAATCGTTCCATTTATACCGATCTAAGGAACGATTGCAATGATTGATACTAATTGCCGCTATTTTCGCTGAAAAGTTGTTCTGACGTCAAAAGCGCCGTAATCATTTGTGCTTGCTCAGTGTGGACTGGTTTGAATTTCTACTGCTATTTGCAGCTTGGGGGAGGCTGAAATCGAATAAAAATTTGCACTTCTTTCTCTTATCAGGGCTACCAGCTAAGCTCTCGAAGCCACAGGCCATCTTTATCTGAGCAGCACTTGTACAAACTTACTACAGTAAAATCCAAGCTATAACTGGTACTAACCTAATAGAATCACAGCGAATCAAGAATGCCAACTTAGCGGCAATTCCTGCCACCCTGCCTAATAAGTACGCAATTTCAAATTTGAATCGACCGGTTAGGTGCTACTTGGGACTAGATTACAGTTGTCACAATGCTAATTTTTTGCACTGGTAAATAGCTCGTGATGGATATTTAAATTGATGGGCTGAAAAGATAAGTGAGACTGGTGATAACAAAGCCAGGGCTTATGGAGCCCTGGCTTTGTATGTATTTGGGCGATTGTGTCTGGACTTAGATACGGATGCCTTCAATATCCAGAATCATCTCTACTTTCTGGGAGGCAGGGCCCAGATTGTAATCGATACCAAAGTCTTTCAGTTCGAACTCTGTAGTGCCACTAAAGCCCTGACGGTAGCCGCCCCAGGGGTCTTTACCACCGCCAATATTGGTTACGTCGATCGTAATTGGCTTGGTAATGCCGTGCAGGGTAAGTTCACCTTTTAACAAAGCCTTGCCATCTGCGAGAGGTTCGAAGCTGGTGCTTTTAAAGGTGGCTGAGGGGAATTTTTCAGTGTTTAGGAAATCGGTCCCGCGCAAGTGCTTGTCGCGCTCAGCATGGTTACTGTTGAGGCTGGTAACATCAATATTGACGTTAACCGAAGATTTCTCTGGCGCTTTATCGTCGTAAAAGAAAGAGCCGTCGAAATCATCGAAGCGGCCATACAACCAGCTGTAGCCTAGGTGTTTGATGCGGAACTGTACAAAAGCATGGGCACCTTTAGTATCGATTTTATATTCGGCGGCTTGGGCTGTGGTGCCGAGTAGGGCTGCGAATAAAAGTGCAGTGAGCTTCTTCATAAGACTGTTTCCTTTTTTGTGGTTGTGATGGGGGCTTGTTCTTCTGATTGCTCAGAATCTTTGGATAGTCCTAGCATTTTCAGCAAGGTGGAATCATGGTCGATAAAGTGATGCTTCAGTGCTGCCAAGGCGTGAATGGCTACCAGAATAATCAGGCTCCAAGCCAGAACTTCATGCACACTACCGGCCATATCTTCCTGGTTGGGAATGCTTTGAATAGTGGCCGGCAGGCTGAACCAGCCAAAAACCTCAATGGCTCGCCCGTCAGCGGTGGAGATCAAGTAGCCGGAAAACATAATGGCAAACAGGAGGAGGTAAATGAGTTGGTGTGCTCCCTTAGCCACAAGTGTTTGCCAGCGTGGCGTATTGGGTTCTGCTTGTGGCGTAACATTGATCAGGCGCCAAAAGAGCCGTAACACCAGCAGCAGTAATAGCAACACACCGATACTCTTATGAATATTTGGCGCCTGCTGGTACCAAGGATCGTAGTAGGACAGCTGCCTCATCCACCAACCCAAGGCAAAAAGACCGATGATGGCTGGTGCCATCAACCAGTGCAAAGCGATGGCAGCCCAGCCATAGCGAGTCTGGTTATTCCGTGCCTGCACGGCTTACCTCCGGAGATCTCTGGTATTGCTTTATTATGACTGGCGCTAGGGTACAGCCTTTGTCGCTTATGACCAATGGTTGGAATGAGACTCTGCGAGGGAGGTCAAAAGTGGTTACTTCAGGTGGTATTGGTATTTCGAGTGATTTTTACTAATGCGCCTGCCTTTGCGTCCGCTCGCGTTCTGCGGCTAGAAGAACCCTTTCACAGGCATTACGGTCCAGGGATGTTGAGCGTCTGGCGAGCTGCTCAGCCAGCCAGCTAGTAGAGTGCTCCTCGCCATCCAGGGCCAGTTGTTCCAGTTGCCAAATAACGTCGAGTAGCAAGTCGCGCTCCAGGTTGATACTGGCCTCCTGAGGTGAGAACAGACGGGGTTCCAGCTGCTCCAGGTCACTGCGTTTGAGTACCAGTTCAGCCAGGTTGGGATACCAACGGCTGCTATAGGGTTCAGGTAGTTGATGATGATCGAAAGTAATCCGAAGGCGATTACCTTGGGCGTCTTCAAGCAGGGGGGTATCTTGTTCATATGCTGGCAGAGCGGGGTTGTGGCGTAATACGCCGACAATTGCCCGCCAATCACTTTGATTATCCGTACAAAGGCGCAGGGGCTCCACCAGTTCGCGGCTGCCGATTTGATCCAGGAACATTAACTTTTGCCCAGGGCGATACCAGTAAAGGTCAAGGAGCTTCTCCTCAGCAAGGTCCGCTAAATGAGCGCTGGTTAGGGGCTCCTCCGAGAGGGCGCTCAAGTGATTGACAGCCTGTTGAACACTCAGCCATTGCTTGCGGTGGAAATGTTTGCCAATCGCGGTTCCCATGCACTACTCCCGGGTGGGGTAAGGATTTTAGGAAATAGATAGTCCGAAGTCTTTGCCTGCTTCTTACCCCCTCCCTGAAGCCAGGGATCTGGCTGGCTCATTAAATGGGAATGCAAGCAAAGGGAGACAGGCTTAGGTTACCCGTTTGGGCCCATGGTCACTGAATAGTTTAGCAGTCAGTACTTCCAAGCCGGGGATGGGTGGTTGTCGTGTGGTGATAAATACCACTGGGACTGGGGTGAAAAGGTGAGTCATGCTAATAAGAGGAGATGTACAATGGCGCTTTTACTCACTTGGGGGAATTATGAGGTTGAAGCCTGTTCTCTTGTTATTGCTTTTACCAGCTTTTTTATCTGCTGGAGCAGAGGCTGAAGTTTCTTCCCTGGCTCAGGACACCGCGGACTACGCAGTCGAAAAATACGAAGGGGCCATGACAAAAACCCTCGCGAGCCTGGTGCGCTTCGAGACTGTTGCAAGTGAGGAAACCCCCTTGGCTGATAACCCCGCTTTTGTAGGATTTAAAAAGGTGCTGGAGTTAAAAGCGAAGGAGCTAGGGCTTGAATACCAGGACTATGGTCATGTACTGGTAGTGGCCTTGGGTGAGGGACCTGAAAAGGTCGGTATTGTTACTCATGGGGATGTACAGCCGGCAAACCCTGAGAAGTGGCAAAAGAGCCCTTTTTATCTCGATAGTGAAAGTGAACCCGGCAAGCTGATTGCCCGAGGCAGTGAAGACGATAAGGGGCCTATCGCAACTGCACTCTATGCCATGAAGGCAATTAAGGACCAGGGCTCGCCTATTAAGCGCAGGATAGAGCTTCTTATTTACCTGGCTGAAGAGTCTGATTGGGAGCCCTTGAGACACTTTCTGAAAACTTACCCAATTCCCGCTTACAACATCACTATTGATGCTAGCTACCCGGTAGTGACCGCAGAAAAAGGGTGGAGTGAAATACAGGTTAGCACTATTGGAAGTTTGCCGGCGGACTTTGCCAAGCCCTATGTTGAGGATTTTTCCGGTGGTTATTTCCGCAGCCAAGTGCCGGACGAAGCCCGAGCCACCCTGGCTAATGTCACTCCGGAACTGGTTGAGGCGGTTCGCACCAGAGCAGCCAAACACTCCCAAGCGACTTTTGAAATATCGCAAAGTGAAAACAAGCTAGTTGTTACTGCTCGTGGAAAAGCCATCCATAGCTCTGAGCCGGAACATGGAGTCAATGCAATTGCCTTCCTGGCCGATCTTCTTAGTGTGCACGAATGGCCGGCTAATGCTGCTGGAGCAACTGTACGTTACCTGAATGACCTGGTAGGCACTGGTATTGAGGCAGAGAAATTTGGGGATATCGCCTATAACGATTCATTTATGGGGCCAATGACTGCTTCTGTTACCATGGTGAAAGTCACTGAAAATGGGCTCACCAGTTACCTGAACCTGCGCCGCCCCACGGGTAAAAGTGCTACCCAGCTGGAAAAAGAAATTCATTCTGCACTATCAAGTTGGCAGGAACGGACCGGCATAATATTTGCCGATACTCAGGTTTCCCTGGGTAATCCCTACCGGGTAGACAATGCGCCTCATGTTGAACCATTGCTGGATGTTTTCAGCCATTTTACTGGTATGGAAGATGCCAAGCCTGTCGCCATAGGTGGTTCTACCAATGCCAAACTGCTGCCGAATGCAGTCAGTTTTGGTCCCTCCATGCCGGGCAATGCTTATACAGGCCATTCTGAGCATGAATTTATCACTGTGGAACAATTCCGTCTGAATCTAAAAATGTACACAGCCATGATGATTGAGGTTGGCAACTTATAAGTGTGTCCGGTAAAACGGATTTATTCACAGGAAGTGGTCTACCAAGTGCTTGAATTGACCGGTTAGCCTCGGTCAGCTCAAGAGTGAAACTATGTGGTTCTTTGAGGGAGCTGCGGTAAATTACTTCATTCGTTATTCAATTATTAAAGAATCGCAAGATGTTAAATTTTCTTCCCTCGATTGTTTTGCTGATATTGGCCTCGACTTTGTTGGCCATTGGCACCATTGTGTGCTTCATACCCATATTATTTTTTGTGGTCCTGCGATTGATTTTGCCCTTTGCTGCGCTGCGCAAGTTCTTTGCGATCATTTTTATTTCTTGTGCTGAAGCCTGGCTCACTCTGAATAAAGGCTGGATGAAGCTCACCCAGAAAACCCAGTGGGACGTACAGGGCGATGAGTCGCTGGATAAGGATGGTTGGTATCTGGTGACGTCAAACCACCAGAGCTGGGTGGATATTTTTGTGTTGCAGTCCATTTTCAATCGAAAAATTCCTTTCCTGAAATTTTTCATAAAACAGGAGTTGATCAAGGTTCCGGTGATGGGGGTTTGTTGGTGGGCGTTGGATTTTCCTTTTATGAAACGCTATAACAAGGAGTTCCTGAAGAAGCACCCGGAAATGCGCGGTAAGGATTTGGAGGCGACAAAAAAAGCCTGTGAACGCTTTAAATTAACCCCCACCAGTATTATGAATTTCCTTGAGGGAACACGTTTTACGCAAGACAAACACGACAGGCAGGGATCTCCCTTTGCCCATCTGCTCAAGCCTAAGTCCGGGGGTATCGCTTTCGCAATGCAAAGTATGGGTAAGCAACTAAACCGCCTGTTAAATGTAACCATAGTTTACCCGGATGGTATCCCGTCATTTGCTGATTTCCTTGGTGGGAAAGTAAAGAGGGTGATTGTTCGTGTTGAGCAGATTCGTATTCCGGAAAGGTTCTTTCTTGCGGACTACGTAAATGATCAGGTATTTCGTGCTGAATTCAATCAATGGGTCTATGAGCTGTGGCGAGAAAAAGATATGCTGATTGGTAAATTGCTTGCCGATAGCGGCAGAGCCTGATTTTTCCAGAAAAACAATAAAGGGGCTAGTCAAGTAGCCCCTTATTTTTCTGCTACAAAATTTAATTACAACCAGATGGGCAGTTGGGCCCGAATTTCTTCTGGTTGGCTTTCTACCAGGTTCTTACCGGTCTCACCCGCAATGGTAGCGCGGGTTGGAGTCTTGAGAGCATCCCGTAGGCTACCCACCATATATGGCTCGGCTACGATATAAAGTTTTTCGTAGCGTCCCTCCTGTCGCCCCCGCTCTAAGGTATGAGCAATCTCTCTGGCAAATTTCTCACCGTTGCGATGGCGTAGATCGGAAAAATTACCCATGGTGTGGCGACCCTTGCCACGGCTGTCAAAAGTGCGTCCAGGGGCGTCACTTTCGAGATCGCGGCCCGATAAGCGGGATTCAGGGTGGAGGAGAGCTTCGATTTCGTGGAGGTTTCCGGCGCGTTTTTTTGCTTCGAAAATCCTGGCTTGCGACTGGTTGGCCACGAGGACCCATGCTAGAGCCATGCGCTTATCCTCTTTAATTTACCTGTAATTATCGTAGTTAAATTCGATGCCACTGACTAATATCCTTAACTGCAAGATATCCAGCAATTCCCATATAGATAAAAAGTAAATAAAAAATATTTTTTAATGCTATTTGCGATGGCTACTGTGGGCACTTATTCCTACCGAGTGTCGCTGAATTACCTAGAATGAAGTCAAGATGTGAGAGGCGCAAGCCGGGTCCGAGGAGCGGGCTTGCGCCTCCTGCGACATAGTGGAAGCAAAGAGGTTGTGATTATGAGTCTGATACCGAGAGGGTCCCTACTGGATCTGGACAATATGTTTGAACAGATGCTCTCACCCAGCCGTGGCATTACCAATGAGCGGGAGGGTTTCTTCTCTCCGCGTATCGACGTGAGTGAACGTAAAAACAAGTATGAAATAAGCGCTGAATTGCCAGGTGTTGGTAAGAACGATATCAATGTGACTCTTGAAAATGGTGTCCTGACCCTTGAGGCAGAAGTACATCGCGAACTGAAGGAAGAAAAAGATGGCCGTGTGCTTCGTCAAGAGCGGCGCTACGGTAAGTTTTTACGCAGTTTTAACCTGGGTGATGATGTGCGTGAGAGTGAGATCGACGCAAACTTTAAGGATGGTATTCTGACCCTGACGGTGCCCAAGCATGAGGGGCATCCCCCACAACGAAAGCGTATTGAAGTGCACTGATTTTCTAATGGGTGGCGGCCATGCCGCCACCCAGTGAATATATTTAAGAAATTGGCGGAGGTACGTGATGAAAGTAAAACAGGCAATGCACCAGGGAGCTACCTGGTGTACTCCAGACACCCCGCTACAGGAAGTGGCGAAGATCCTGCGTGATGAAGATATAGGTGCCGTCCCGATTGGAGAAAATGATCGTCTGATCGGCATGGTTACTGACCGCGATATTGTATGTCGAGGTGTAGTGCAGGGTGGTAATTTGTCCTCTCTAACTGCCCGCGACGTGATGACTGAAGGCATTGAGTGGTGTTGGGAGGAAGATGACCTCCTCTCAGCTGTACACAAAATGGAGCAGCAGCTACTTCGCCGTATGCCAGTACTGAACAGTGAAAAGCGTATGGTGGGTATTCTTAGCCTGGGTGATATTACTTCGGCCATTGCCAGTAAGCAGGGTGGCCATTTTGCCTCAGCGATCTCAGCACACCATTAGAGCTCGCTACTAGCGAAGTATTATCAACAGGGGCCGTGGGTCCCTGTTGATACCGGTCTTAGAGCTATGCGCCTTTCCCCTATCATTTCTCCAGGCTAACTTTTTTCACCTCGCTATTCCAAATTTTCGATAGCCACGTCGTTTGCCCATATGGGCGAATTAGCGCTTATACTGCGCACTTTTTTGAGGTCAACCATGATCACTCAGGAACAGTTGCAACAGCGCAGTGGCGGTCAATGTGAACTCTGCAAGGCACAGGAAAACCTAGCGGTCTATGAGGTAGCTGAGTCAGTGGGTCAGGCAAACCCACAGGTGCTTTTGTGTCAGACTTGCCGGGAGCAACTGGATAACCCAGCACATTTAGACAGTGCCCACTGGCAATGCCTCGCAGATAGTATGTGGAGTCAGGAACCTGCTGTGCAAGTATTGGCCTGGAGGCTGCTAAAGCGTCTATCTGTCGAGACCTGGGCTCAAGATTTATTCGAAATGCTCTACCTGGATGATGACCTGGTTAATTGGGCCCAAGCGGGTACTTTTCCGGAAGAGGGGGAGCTACTCGTGCATCGCGACTGCAATGGTGCAATACTGCAGGCCGGTGATAATGTCACCATTATCAAAGACCTGGATGTAAAGGGCTCCAGCCTTGTGGCCAAGCGCGGTACTGCTGTGCGCGGCATCAGCCTTACCGATAACCCCGAGCATATTGAGGGACGTGTTGAGGGGCAGCGTATCGTGATTCTGACGAAATTTGTGAAGAAAAGCGGCTGACATCTCTTTTAGCTGCGTAGTTTTTCTATCGGTAAGGATATTTATCCCCATAAGTAACTCTGTTACCCGAAGGCATTTGGCCTGATATCATGCCAGTTCTAATTTACCCGATTTCTTTTTTCCTGTGTGCTCGCGATCCGGGGCCATATTGATGGCGTGGCTAAACACTGTGGAAGATAGTGGTCAATAAAGCAGAGGTTGAAGCTGTGGGGATGGAACGATGAAGCCCACTTATGAGATTCGCAGCGGCACACTTGCGGGTTTCAATACTCTGGTGCCGCAAATGGGTGGGAATCCCGCTGCCCTCCTGAGAAGCGTTGGCCTACCTTCAGACTGTGTGCGCCGCCCGGATATCCTTATTTCTATCGCGACCCTTGTCGACTTACTGAATCTCTGTGTGGAAGAGCTGCAGTGTGAAGATTTTGGTTTGCGTTTGGCAGAGATGCAGGGTTTGCGCATGCTTGGGGTACTGGGAAAGCTATTACTCAATGAAGGGAGCCTGGATGCTGCCCTGACAGTGAGCCACCGCTACATGGTGCTACATAACCAGGCGGATCACTGGCGAATATCGGAGCGGGATGGTCTGTTGATGGCACAGAGAGTCAGCCATTCTGGTGGGCTTGGCGCTGCGGAGCAGTACAGCGAACTCGCTATGGGTGCCGCCTGCCGCTTATTTCAGGAATTGGCCGGTAAAGATATCCGCCCGCTACAGGTACAGTTTTGCCATGCCCCAATTTCTTCCAGGCAACGATACCGGGACTATTTTCAGGCGGAAGTCCTGTTTGCCCAACAGGGCGATTGCCTGACATTTAATGCTGAATTACTTCAGCGACCCCTCAATGCCCCTAGCCAGAGCCTGGTGAATTATTTTGAAGAGTTTACCCAAGGATTGATCAAGGGATATGAGGGGGATATTGCTTCTCAGATACGTACTTTGATATTGCAAACTCTGGGAGCCCAGCAGCACAGTCTGGCTCAGGTCGCGCAGTTGGTGGATACGCCCGTGCGTACATTGCAGCGACGTTTGAGTGAGGCGGGTACTTCTTTCAAACAATTGCTCCAGGAGGCGCGTATGGAGACCGCCCGGTGGCATCTGCGCGCTTCCAGTATTGATATTGGGCTGCTCTCTGCGAGCTTGGGGTATACCGACACCAGTGCTTTTTCCAAAGCCTTTCGTACCTTACATGGCAGCTCACCACTACAGTGGCGTAAACGACAAAGAGAAATAGCTTAAGGCCCAGGTATTAGAGCTGGTGGAAAACTAACCAATCCGTGAAGCTGGACCTAGCCCCCCCCCTTTTATCTGCTTGCCCTTGACCCTGTTCCTCTTTGCCTCTATTCCAGCGCCGGGCTATCCTGGCCCCTTGCTGAATTCAATGAGCATGACCAAGGAAAAATACTATGGGTGCGGAGACTATTCGCTGTAAAGCTGCGGTGGCCTGGAAGGCAGGTGAGCCACTTTCTATAGAGGAAGTTGATGTGATGCCTCCCCAGAAGGGAGAGGTACGTATCAAGCTGACGGCTACTGGAGTTTGTCATACCGATGCCTTTACTCTGTCTGGCGAAGACCCTGAAGGAGTATTTCCTGCGATTCTCGGCCACGAGGGTGCAGGTATTGTCGAGTCAGTAGGGGAGGGGGTTACTGGCTTGAAAGTTGGTGACCATGTGATTCCTTTGTACACGCCGGAGTGCGGCGAATGTAAATTCTGCCTGTCTGGTAAAACCAATCTGTGTCAGAAAATCAGGGCTACCCAGGGTAAGGGGCTGATGCCCGATGGCACCACGCGTTTCTCTATCAACGGACAACCCATTTATCACTATATGGGTACTTCCACTTTTTCGGAGTACACAGTCCTTCCAGAGATTTCGCTGGCAAAAATTAATCCGGAAGCGCCGTTGAAGGAGGTTTGCCTGCTTGGCTGCGGTGTCACTACCGGAATGGGCGCGGTAATGAATACTGCCAGAGTAGAACCGGGTTCGACCGTTGCTATTTTTGGGCTTGGCGGGATTGGTTTATCCGCCGTGATTGGTGCCAAAATGGCGGGTGCAGAGCGCATTATTGGCATAGATGTGAATGAGGAGAAGTTTGCCCTGGCAAAAAAACTCGGCGCCACTGAATGCATTAACCCCCGGAATTATGAGCAGCCGATTCAAGAGGTGATCGTCGACCTCACCGATGGTGGTGTCGATTATTCCTTCGAGTGTATCGGCAACGTAGACGTAATGCGCTCTGCCCTTGAGTGCTGCCATAAAGGTTGGGGGGAGTCGGTAATTATCGGTGTGGCAGGAGCTGGACAGGAAATTAGTACTCGCCCCTTCCAACTGGTAACAGGGCGGGTATGGCGAGGCACGGCTTTTGGAGGGGTAAAGGGGCGCTCGGAATTACCGGACTATGTAGAGCGTTATCTCGCTGGTGAGTTTAAGTTGGATGATTTTATTACCCACACCATGCCGCTGGAAAAAATAAACCATGCATTTGATTTGATGCATGAAGGTAAAAGTATACGCAGTGTTATTCACTATGGTGAAGCTTGAGCGGAGTTACCATGACTATTGAACTTGTCAGCAGCACCAGGTCTTTCGATGGCTCACAACGGCAATATAAGCATGATTCCGATGTTTTAAATTGCCCAATGCACTTTTCTATTTTTTTGCCACAGGAAGCGGAAATTGACCCTGAATATCGCTATCCGGTGCTCTATTGGCTATCTGGACTCACTTGTACCGATACAAACTTCAGCCAGAAAGCGGGGGCCCAGCGCCTGGCCGCAGAGCTGGGTATCGTACTGGTTATTCCTGATACGAGCCCTCGCGGCAAGGATGTGGCCGATGATCCGTCCTATGATCTGGGGCAGGGGGCTGGCTTCTATGTCAATGCCACTCAACAACCCTGGAAGCTGCACTACCGAATGTACGATTATATTGTGGATGAGCTTCCTGCACTTATTGAAGCTCACTTCCCGGTGAGTCAGCGTCGTGCAATCAGTGGTCATTCTATGGGTGGGCACGGAGCCTTGGTAATAGGCTTGCGCAACCCTGAGCGTTATACCTCAATTTCGGCTTTTAGTCCTATTTGTAATCCTATTGCCTGTCCCTGGGGTGAGAAGGCATTGGGAGCTTATTTGGGGGCAGATACCACTAGTTGGGAGGAGTACGACGCGAGTGTACTGCTGGGGCGAGCTACAACTCATGTGCCGATACTTGTATCCCAGGGCGATGATGATGAGTTCCTTGAGCAGCAGCTGCGGCCTGAGGCTTTACAAATGGCTGCAGGAGCTTGTAATTACCCGCTTCGGCTAGAGCATCATGCAGGGTACGACCACAGCTATTACTTTATTGCCTCATTTATTGAAGAGCATCTGCGTTTCCACGCGGATTACTTATTGAAGCGGCATAAAACTGCAATTTAAATCGGCAGTTAATACACGCAGGGCAATGCTGCAACCGAGCATAGGAGAATGGCCCGGTTGCAGTGTTACTGGCTATTGATTGAATTTACCTGGGTATTTTCCTTTATTGAGGTGCAGCTGCACGACATTCACCGAGGACTTCTGCCTGGTTTTGGTGGAATGTCTGCTCAATCAGGAACCAGCCGTTAGGGCAGAAGCCGCTTTCGATTAGCAGAAGCTCCATCCGCTCCATAGCCATTTTCCTAATATCGCCTGAGGTTGACTTATTGCGTCCAGATTTACCTGAGCTGTGTTTGCCTCCCGGCGGCTTGGCTCCACTTCCTATACCTGTGCCACCAGAGTTCTGGCCTCCACGGCCATGTGGCCTGGTCCCCAGGCTCGCCTTATATACAAAGCGCTTGTGGCCTACTTCAGTAATATTAGTAACAAAAGATTCTGTGGTGGGAGCCTCTGGGGTGGAGTTACAACCGCTGATGAGCAGGGTCGTCGCCATAAAGGCAATTAGTTGAACCTTCATTGTTGTTATCCTGTGAGTAATTCGGTTCAAGTATGACCGTCGCCCCGAACAAATGTCGGTTAAGCAGAGTAAACAATTGTTAAGGCCAATTACTTCAATAAGGTGTTTCTTTTCTTAAGGGCCTTTACAGGTTATTTTCTTGTTACCTGAATAAGTTACTCTTGAAACCTGTATTTTTAAATGTGCGTAGAGGCCTGCCCAGATTATTTTTACTGTGATCTATGGCTTGAAAATGGGATAAGAGCGTCAAAAATAAAGCGGCTTTGTAGTTCTATGGCAATTTATAGAGGAGAGATAGTGAGTAAATTTTCGGGTTTGATTTTAGGGTGCACAGTGTCTCTTCGGCAGCTGGAGAGGCTGATTTTTCTGAAGCGCTAGGAAGGTGTCCTCAGTTACAAAGACCTGTAGAAGAGCCATAATCTGACAACAAAATGTTGTTACAGGCATTTAAAACTACTTGTTTTTCACGAACTCACCCTGGTTTTGGCCGGCGGGGGTACGTCCTTGTATTGTCTCAGTTATCTGCTGTGATTTACGGTGAGGAACTATAGTACTCCCAGGCGCAATAAAGTTTTATCAGGCTCGTCGCCTCTGAAAAGAAAGTAATCCGACAGCAGTCAGCGTTTTTAATACTGAGGTCCAAGCACTCATATTTGGTTTCGTTGGCTTTCCCTTGCCAATAAGGGCCAGCTGTTGTTCGTACCAAGTGACATCCAGCATAGCCATAAAATCCAGGTTGGGAATACCTGTGGTGAGCTTTTTCAATGTTATCTTATGGTTGCCATCCGATAAAAGTTTGTGCGATAGCCGTGGGTCAACCGCTAATGGGCGGGCAAGGCCAATCATATCCACGGCATTTGATACAAGGGCGGCCTCCATGGCAGCTGCGGAACGGAAGCCACCGGTGACTACGACGGGAATTTGCAGCTGTGCTCGTGCCTTTTCTGCATAATCGATAAAATAGGCCTCTCGCTTGATAGTACTTTCCTTCACATTGGCACCAACCATACTTGGGTTTTCATAGTTGCCACCGGAGATTTCAATTAAGTTAATACCTTCATCCTGCAGGGCTTTTAGAACCTGCATGGATTCCTCTTCACTGAATCCACCCTTTTGAAAATCTGCTGAATTGAGTTTTACGCCTACCGGAAAATCTTCACCAACCGCTTCGCGAATAGCGCTATATACCTCGCGTAAAAACCGTATGCGATTTTCTAAGGTACCTCCCCACTGATCATTTCGCCGATTGTGGTGAGGGGATAGAAACTGATTGATCAGATAACCATGAGCAGCATGTATCTGAACTCCGGTAAATCCAAATTCTTTTGCCTGTGCGGCGGCCCAGGCGAATTTTTTAATGATAATAACTATTTCATTTTCGGTGAGTTCTCTAGGGCAGTTGAAGGTCTTCTCTAAGCCGTTAGCCAGTGGAATTGCAGAGGGTGCGACGGGTTCAGTGCTTAAAAAGTTGGGTGTTTGCTTGCCTGGATGATTTAATTGCATCCAGATTTGCGTACCGTTTTGGCGCCCGGCTTCGGCCCATTTCCGGAACAGAGAAAGGTCTGACTCCTCGTCTAATACCACATTCCGCGGTTCACCCAGAGCGGTACGATCAACCATGACGTTACCGGTGACCAGTAAACCTGTGCCCCCTTCTGACCATGTGCGATATAAGTGAATCAGCTCCTTGGTGGGGGCATGATTGGGATCCGCTAATTGCTCACTCATAGCAGATTTAAACAAGCGGTTTTTCACACTGGTTCCCGGCAGAATACTCAGTGGGCGAGCGAGAGGTGTAGCTCGATCGGTGTTTTTTAAGGCGCTAGTGCTATTTTTCAAAATGAATGTCCTGCCTGTAAGTTTTAATGCTGGCCAGTGTTTGTGCTCCTTGTTGCGTCACCAAGGTGCTAAAAAAAGTCCGTAGTTGTCTGAGTAAATCATTGGGATCACCGGATACCTGGTATTGCAGAATACTGCCCTGCCAAACGCTATAACACAGTGTCGCAAGGTTATCGGCGGGGACGTCACTGCGTAGATCTCCTTGATCTTGGGCCAAATGTAATATCGATTGAAGATTTGCCAGCCACCTGTGCTCTACAGACTCAATGGCTTCACGGCAAAGAGGGCTGGCCTGGGCTACCTCGGCCGACATCGCTCCGAGCAGACAGGCACAAGACTGGCCAACTTTTACTTTGTTCTGAACACGGTTTTGAAAGCAGCACCAAAGCTGGATCAAGCCGGGTGCCTGATCCATGTTTAATTTCGTCTGCGCTAGTTCCGCATCAATCTGTTGGCCGTAGCGGTGAATAATGCTGGCTACGAAGGCCTCTTTACTGGGGAAATAGTTGTAGAACGAACCTTTGGGTACGCCTACTGTATCCAGCACCTGCTTGATACCAGTGCCGTGATATCCCTGGCTGGTCAGCATTGCGGTGCCTGTTTCTAACAATGCTTCTTTGGTGTTTCCGCTTTTACGTGGTCGAGCCATTAAAATTAGACCGGTCGTCTATTAACTAATGTTCAATATATGACCGATCGTCTTGGAATGCAAGGGAGAGTGTTTTGTTTTGGTAGTGTCAAGCTGGGGATCAGGGAAAGGTTACTTAGACGGGGAGATCGGCACCGACAACCTATGATACTGGGCGTATGGTCGATTTTAGATCTCGATAGAAGCTTCCAGTAATATTCGGCCACACACAATGGTTCACTGAAATCCAAAATACTCTTTCAAAATAAAATTTATTCAGGGGTTTGAGTTCAATATACGGCTTATTGTGCTATTTGATTGCTTATTTTGGGGTTTAAATTGCCCATTTTGGCAGGGTCCTACGCTTTTCACCGTCGCACACTTAGATGGTCCCTCTATCATCTTGCCTGCCCCGACTACAGGGTCTGCCTCAAAGTTAGATAAGAAAGTGAATCGATTGTGATTGGGTTCGCGGTGGTCATTGGGAAGAGTCTCGCTTTGGGATCGAGTTGTTATGGAAGGAGGTGAGAATTGTTTTAATGGAAGAAACAAGGTACATCTCTCACTGTTTTTGTTTCGCAAAAGCCAGCTCCAAGACTGTCTTCAGGCACTGTAAACATACTTGGTGCAGAGTAAATGACGGTAAAGGAAGGCAATTACAGAAGGTTTGATTGTCACTCTGTTAAATTCAGAAGGAGAGCTCGATCCCCTCCGTTATCTGGAGATTACATTGTAGAATTCAAGGACTTTGTTGCTTGCAGAGAAAGCGGTCTTACGCCCTTCTCACCGCAGATTTGCGCCTAGCATAAAACACTAAAACAAAGAGCCCTTCTATGAAAAGAAAACTGCTTGCCCTGCTTAGCTGCACAACCTTTGCGGGACTCTGTTCCGCGGATACGTTGACTATTGAACGAATATTCTCCGATCCGGCCCTTGGGGGCACAGCGCCCCGTGCCCTTGAGTACTCTCCCGATGGTAGTCGGGTAACTTTTCTGAAGGGACGGGATGAAGATTACAACCGCTACGATTTATGGGAGTACAACATTGCCGATAGGCAGTCCCGTATCCTGGTGAAATCTGACAGCCTGCACAGCGGCGATGAAGTGTTATCCGATGAGGAAAAAGCCCGACGTGAGCGTCAAAGAATCTATGGCAGCGGTATTATGGAATACAGCTGGTCTGAGGATGGGAAATCCTTGTTATTTCCGCTGGCAGGAGATGTTTATTATTACAATTTGGATAAGAAATCCGCGCGGCGCTTGACTGAAACCGAAGCTTTTGAGACCGATGTTCGTGTTTCCCCGAAAGGGCGATATGTCTCTTTTATTCGTGATCAGGATATTTTTGTCGTCAACCTGAAAAGTGGTAAAGAGCGTGCGCTAACCAGCGATGGAAATGGGCCTATCAAAAATGGCATGGCCGAGTTTGTTGCCCAGGAAGAAATGGATCGTATGACAGGTTATTGGTGGTCTCCAGACGACCGCCATATTGCTTTCCTACAGGTTGATGAGTCCCCTGTAGATGAAGTGATCCGCAGCGAGATATATGCAGATCGCATCGATATGATAAGCCAGCGTTATCCCGCAGCAGGGCGAGCTAATGTTAAGGTTCGCCTGGGTGTGATGGAGGTGGCGTCTGGAAAAACCCGTTGGGTAAACCTGGGGGAAGAGCAGGATATTTATATTCCCCGAGTAGATTGGGCTCGCGATAATTTACTGACTTTTCAATGGCAGTCTCGGGATCAGCAGAAACTTGAGCTTCGTGTTTTTGATCTCAATAACGGCAAGACCCGCAATCTGTTAAAAGAATCCAGTGACACCTGGGTAAACCTCAGCGATGATTTATTTTTCCTGGAAAACAGTGACCAATTTATCTGGTCATCTGAGCGAGATGGTTTCAAGCACCTCTATTTGTACAGTTTAAATGGAAAACTACAGAAGCAATTAACTGTTGGTGATTGGATAGTTGATGAGCTGGAAGCTGTGGATGAAAAGAAAGATGTTGTGTATTTCAGTGGCCGTAAGGATTCTGACATAGAAAGGCACCTTTATAGTGTACCAATAAAAGGTGATGGGGGTATTCAGAGAATATCCACACGCAGTGGTATGCACGGTATTGAGTTTGCTGAGGATGGTTCAGGTTACATCGATAAATTCACCAGCATAACTACTCCTCCACAGGTAAGTTTACACCGCTCAAGTGGCGAGCTGATAACCTGGCTGGAGGAGAACGCTGTTGTTGAAGGGCATCCCTTATTTCCTTATATGGAGCAGTGGATTACTCCGGAGTTTGGCACTATCAAAGCTCCACAGGGACATAAGCTTAATTACCGCCTATATAAGCCGGCCAATTTTGATGAGAGTAAACGTTACCCGGTCATGGTATTTGTTTATGGTGGTCCCCACGCTCAGGTAGTAACCAATAGTTGGGACAAGCACATCAACCAATTTATGGCTCAACAGGGTTACATCGTTTTCTCTCTGGATAACCGTGGTTCTGCAAACCGGGGTACAGCGTTTGAAAATCCCATTTTCAAAAATATGGGAGGCCCGGAGGTAGAGGACCAGGTAACAGGTGTTAAATTCCTGCGCACACTACCTTTTGTTGATAGCAATAATATTGGTATCTATGGCCACAGTTACGGTGGCTACATGGCACTAATGAGTATGTTTAAGGCCGGAGATTATTTTAAAGCTGGCGTTTCTGGTGCTCCTGTGACCGATTGGATGCTTTATGATACTCACTATACCGAGCGCTACATGGGTAATCCCAATACAGATGCTGAGGCCTACCAGGCTTCCTCTGTATTTCCCTATTCGAATGGACTGAAAGGTCCTCTGCTGATTTATCACGGGATGGCAGATGACAATGTTTTGTTTACCAACACTACACGTCTGATTAAACAGTTGCAGGATAATGGCCAACAGTTTGAACTTATGACCTATCCAGGTAAGAAGCATAGTTTACGTGGCAAGCAAACTCGTATTCATCAGTACACTATGATTAAGGAATTCTTTGATCAACACCTTCGCGATGATAGTTAAGGCAGACTAAAGAAGCTAAATTTCTATAATTGATTTGTAAATCAGTAAAAAAGCCAGGGCTAGCCCTGGCTTTTTTACTGATTAATTTTTTCTTTGAAGTTGTTTTTAGGGGCCAACTTACAGAGGAGCAAAATTTCCGATCACTCAGGATGTATAGAAATACTCTATGGCTTAATTCAAAATCCATACCGGGCATACCTGCCCGGTATGGATAATAGGGACTAATTAAAAAATAGATTTTAGCTATCGATTAACTTCATCAAATCTGTCCAGATTCATCACCTTCGTCCAGGCTTTGACGAAATCCTGGGTAAATTTTTCCTGGGAGTCATTGGAACCATAGACTTCAGCCACTGCTCGTAGCTCTGAGTTGGAACCGAATATCAGATCCACTGAGGTGGCAGTCCACTTATCTTTGCCAGTTTTACGATCCTTGCCTTCATAAAGCCCTTCTGACTTTTCAGACTTCTTCCACTCGGTGGACATGTCCAGTAAGTTAACAAAGAAATCATTAGTGAGTACACCGGGGCGATCGGTGAAAACCCCGTTGGGAGATCCGCTGGTATTGGCATTGAGCGCACGCATTCCTCCTACCAGGACTGTCATCTCGGGCACGCTTAAGGTGAGTAGGCTAGCGCGATCCACCAGCATTTCCGTGGGCGTTCTGCTGTTATCTTTAGCGAAATAGTTGCGGAATCCATCGGCGGTGGGCTCTAGTACCGCAACAGATTTCACATCGGTTTGCTCTTGGCTTGCATCAGCCCTGCCAGGCCTGAAGGGTACTTTGATATTGTTTCCACCCTCGGCAGCGGCTTTCTCAATGGCAGCGGAGCCGCCGAGCACGATCAGGTCGGCAAGCGAGACTTTCTTGCCGCCGGATTGATTGCTATTAAAGTCCTGTTGAATTTTTTCCAACTGCGTCAGCACCTTTGCCAATTCGGCGGGATCATTTACCGGCCACTGCTTTTGTGGCTCCAGGCGAATGCGCGCTCCATTCGCTCCGCCACGCATATCGGAGCCGCGGAAGGTGGAAGCTGATCCCCATGCAGTTCTCACCAGTTCAGGAATCGTTAAGCCAGAGTTGAGGATTGCCGACTTAAGGTTATCAATATCGCTGTCATTGACCAGGGGATAATCCACTTTGGGAATGGGGTCCTGCCAGATTAGGGCCTCCTCGGGTACTTCAATACCCAGGTAGCGTGCTTTGGGTCCCATATCCCGGTGGGTCAGTTTGAACCAGGCTTTAGCAAAGGCGCGTTTAAAGTCCTCAGGGTTTTTCTGGAAGCGTTGGGCAATTTCCTTGTAACTTGGATCAAACTTCAGTGCCAGATCAGTAGTAAACATGATTGGCGCATGACGTTTGTTTTTATCGAAGGCGTCAGGCACAAGATTGGCGGCAGCGGAATCATCAGGTATCCACTGTACCGCGCCTGCAGGGCTCTTGGTTTTTACCCAGTTAAAGTTGAACAGGTTATTCAGGTATTGTTGGCTCCAGGTAATTGGTGCTGCAGACCAGGCACCTTCCAGGCCAGAAGTCATGGTGTCATCCGCATTGCCTTTACCACACTTGTTTTTCCAGCCGAGCCCCTGCTGTTCTGTGGGAGCTGCGGCAGGCTCTGGTCCCAGGCAGTCGGCCTTGACGGCTCCATGAGCTTTACCGAAGGTGTGACCGCCGGCAATTAGTGCCACTGTCTCTTCATCGTTCATGGCCATACGGCCAAAGGTTTCGCGAATGTCTACGGCGGCAGCTACCGGATCGGGTTTGCCATTCGGCCCCTCAGGGTTGACATAAATCAGCCCCATTTGTACCGCACCGAGCGGCTTTTCCAGCTGGCGGTTACCCGTATAGCGCTCGTCTGCGAGCCACTCGGTTTCCGGCCCCCAGTAAACCAGGTCAGGTTCCCAGTCATCGATACGTCCACCCGCAAAGCCGAAAGTTTCAAATCCCATGGATTCCAGTGAGACATTGCCTGTGAGAATCATCAGGTCTGCCCAGGACAGCTTGCGACCGTATTTTTGTTTGATGGGCCAGAGCAACCTGCGAGCTTTATCCAGATTGGCATTATCTGGCCAGCTGTTAAGGGGATCGAAACGCTGCTGTCCACCACCGGCACCACCCCGGCCATCGTCGATACGATAAGTGCCTGCACTATGCCAGGCCATGCGAATCATAAATGGGCCGTAGTGGCCAAAGTCTGCAGGCCACCAGTCCTGGGAGGTTTTGAGCAGGGCCTCGATATCATTTTTGACTGCTTTTAAATCCAGCGTTTTAAATTCTTCTGCGTAGTTAAAGTCATCCCCCATGGGGTTGGACCTGGGTGAGTGCTGGCGCAGGGGTCTAAGATCCAGCTGGTTGGGCCACCAGAACTGATTGGACTTTGGCTGACCCTCCACAGGGCCTTGGCGAATTACAGGATCAGTCACAACTTCCTCCTCATTGGCGGCAAAGGATTTTAGCGTCAGCAGTGACATGGCGATTATCAGTGCGCCACAGAGTGGGGGTCTTTTTATTAGCATTGAAATTATCTCCATACCATTTGAAATGCAGACCTCGGCTCTATACCGGGTGTGAGTCCTTCACTGCCGGAGTCAAAAGGGTTATATAGACTATATTGGCGACTTGGTTACCTTTATTCTGCTATCTCAAGTGCCAGCGCACAGTATATGCCTGTCTTTTCAACGTCTGGTTAAATCCTGTTTGTTAATCGTGAAGGGTTGCTCAAGAGCAGGGTTAAATTTCGCGTATTTCATTTTTAAGCTGATTTATAGGGGCGCTGGAAATTATTGTTTGTTGACTTGGTCGTAACGGTTTTTTCTGCCGCCTTGAAGAAATATAAATTACTACTTATTTCGTCGCTTGAATATCAAGGTTCTTACAGCGGATTTGGCTTAATTTGCGCCAACTAAATTTCGGCGGCAAAAACAACAAATAGCTTTCCTTTTGAATGGTGTGACTTTTTCTGTCTTTCGTTGGCAGAATTCCACCGAGGTTTCAGGGAATTAGAGTGGGGGACCATTTTGTATCTGGTTACCCTCTCCTGTCTTAAGTATGGAAATGGAGTGTCATGCGTAACCAGCCTGGGGGAGCCTCTATGCGTTCATTGATATTATTGTTATCACTTTTCCTCATTGCCTGTGGCAGTGAACCCGAAGCCGGTATTGATATCTTCAATGCTGAAATAAAGCCTGCCTCGAAGGCAACTATCGTCCACAACCAAACAGTTTCTGATCGCTTACCATTTACTGATAAGACAGATTTTGAACTGGCCAAACGAGGATTTATTGCCACTATTCCCGGCGCCCAGATTAAAAATACTGAGGGACGTGAGGTGTATGGTTTATCCCAGATGCAGTTCCTGCAAGGTAGTTCTGCTCATACGGTAAACCCCAGCTTATGGCGGCAGGCCCAGCTCAACGCGTTGAACAATGGGTTGTTTAAGGTGGTGGATGGTATCTACCAGGTGCGCTCCCTGGACCTGGCGAATATGACCCTGGTAAAGGGGGATAACGGCTGGATTGTTATCGATCCCCTGACATCTGCGGAAACTGCGTCTGCGGCGCTCGCCCTGGCCAATAAATCTCTGGGAGAGAGGCCGGTCAGCGCGGTGATTTTTACCCATAGCCACGCGGATCATTTTGCCGGGGTGACGGGGGTCCTGACGGCTGAGCAACTGCAGAGTGGTTCGATTGATATTATTGCTCCAGAGGGATTTGCAGAGGAAGCGATCAGCGAGAATGTGCGCTCTGGCAATGTGATGCAACGGCGCGCCTTATACCAGTTTGGTGACCTCTTGCCCTCAAGCCCTGATGGGTTTGTTTCTTCAGGGCTTGGCAACCGGGTATCCGATGGTGAGCATGGCATTGCCACACCAACGGTTGTAATCCCTGAAGCCGGTGCACAAATGAAAATTGACGGCGTGGAGATTGAGTTTATTAATACTCCGGGGGCGGAAGCGCCGACTGAAATGGTATTTTTCTTTCCCCAGTTTAAAGCGTTATGTATGAGTGAAATAGCCAACCATACACTGCACAATATCTATACCCTGCGTGGTGCCAAAACAAGAGACGCCCTGGCCTGGAGTCGTTACATTGAATTTGCGATGGAGAAGTTTGGTGGGGAGACAGAAGTAGTATTCAGTAGCCATCACTGGCCTACCTGGGGGAAAGGGGAGGCTATGGATTATCTCGCCAAGCAGCGGGACCTGTACAAATATATCCACGACCAAACGCTGCGCCTCGCCAATCACGGCTATGACATGATCGAAGTTGCTGAGAGGCTGGAATTGCCTGAAAGCCTTTCACAGGCCTGGGCTAACCGAGGGTATTACGGCACGGTTAATGTCGGTGCCAAGGCTGTATACAATCGCTATTTAGGTTATTTCGATGGCAATCCGGCTAACCTGCACCCGGTTCCCCAGGAAGAGGCGGCTCATCGCTATGTGGAATATATGGGGGGGGAGGAAAGCATTATGGCGCGGGCACGGCGGGACTTTGCTCGCGGTAACTACCGCTGGGTGGCCATGGTACTGAAGCATTTGGTTTTTGCCGAGCCGGATAACGACCAGGCCCGTTACCTGCTAGCCGACAGCCTGGAGCAGCTGGGTTACCAGGCAGAATCCGGTATTTGGCGCAATTTTTACCTCTCAGGTGCGAAAGAATTGCGTCATGGTGTTGAATTTCGAGAAGAGGTATTGCCGGCTGAAGAAATAGTCGCCAGGGTGCCCTTGCAGCTGTTATTCGATGCCATGGCCGTGCGACTAAACGGAGAGAAAGCGGCGGATGCGGAGATCCGCCTGAATATTGATATGACCGACACCAGCGAGAAATACCTGGTCGTGGTGCAGAACGGGGTGTTACATGGCTATCCCGGTCGGCACAGTGATGATCCCTCAGCCAGCCTCGCCTTGAGCAGTACCGATCTGCGTTTGATGTTTGGCGGCTTGGTAGGTGCGCCCACCATGATCAGGGAGGGCCGCTTGAAGGTGAGTGGCAATCCCCTGGCCCTGATTAAATTCGGCAGGCTCTTCGATAAGTTTGACCGGAACTTTAATCTCGTTACGCCATAGCAAAGTAAAATCATCGGTTTTTACAGCTTTGGGTAGAGGTCCGGCAATAGTGGTGCAGTCGGCCTCAACCGTTAACTTCGCCGAGGTACCGGTTTCCTTGGAGGTGAAGTCGACCCCGTTGCTGCCTGAGCGGGGAGCGATAACCAGGCCGGTATTGCCACTATTTATCCAGCTTTCTATAAGCCCTGAAGAAGTCAGGTCGATTCGCTCAACACCTGTGTAGAACGGGACAAAACTCTCTGCCAGGTCATCGCGCACCGAGGAACCGCCAACGGAGTTCCAGGTTACAGACTCCTCTTGCCAATCATTTGCGGCCAGGTAAACACCGTAGGTATTGCCGGACCTATTGGTGACATTCAGCTCCAATGTGGCGGTATTGATCGAGCTACAGGCGGTGAGGTCTGAGAGGTCGAACTTGATCAGCGAGTACAGGGTACCAAAAGTGGAGTCACTGCCATCGGCAAGCAGCCCATCGGAATCCCCATCAAAATTACTGGATGAGTAGCGTGAAGAAATAAACACATCGTCAGTCACTGGCAATATAAAGTTGTTGCTGCCGCTGCCATCTTCAGAAATAACGCTGCGGTCCGCGCTGTTGCGTATTAAAGTCATGGCCTCACCGATACGGTTGGCACTCCACCAATTCACGTTACTGGGTAATACCAGTGGATCTGCGGTGCGATCTTCTCGCGATAAGGTGCTGGCGGTATCGTTAAATTTGGCAGTACGCACCACCAGTTCCTCTGCACTCACCTGAATTACTTTGAATTGCTGGATACTGGCCATGTCGATAGTCCAGGACTTGGCATCGTTGGCAGACCGGGCCGGAGCCCCCCAGCTGCCCTCCCCGACATAGACAGTGCCGCCGGAAGTGGTTGTGGAGAAGTTACTACCACTTGGGATGACTGCCTCGGTAAGTTTGGTGAGGTGGGTATCGGACTCCACTACCAGGTTCATGGCGTAATCGTAGAAAGGCTGTGCCCACCAGCTGAACAGGGTGGGGTTGTCAGACTTGCCTGTGTAGTGGGGAAATAAAGGCTTATGGTATTGCGCAAAGCGCCAGCTGGCTGCACTGCCTGATGCTGATAAGTCACTTTCAAGCCAGTTATTCATGGCAGTTGCATAGGAGGACCAGCCACTGCTCTGGAACTGGCTGTTGAGGGTATATACACGCAATAGGGGAGAAACCTGCACAGCACCATAGGTGTCGCTGGGAGAGCAGTCACCGTCGCCATTAAAGTCCACTCCGAAGACCTGGCAGATGGTGGAATAATTATCGTCCTCATGATTGCCGTGTGTGGGAATTAACGGGTAGATGCGTTTGTAACTGTAACCATCGATATTATCGCTGGAATAAGTCAGCTCCCAGTCGTCCAGAAACTCACGCATTTCCGATGCACTATTCGCGTTGGTAAAGTCTCCACCGTGCATAACGGCGAGGGGGCGAATTTTTGCGAGCAGCTCATTCCCCTGCCGGCGGGTGGTATGGCCAGTTCGGGTATCACCGCCGGCAACCACTACAAATGGGGAATTGTGCGCAGGTGCAGTTCGGAACCAAAAACGATCCCCGCAGCCATCTTGATCACAGATACGAAAATATACGGGAGAGTCTGCATTTAAATCCTGTAAGCGCACGAAGTGACTGGTGATACCGCCATCGAAGCTTTCGCTGTTGCTGACATAGGCACTATTCCAGTTACTTTCGTCGGTGGAGTAGCCATAGTTTAGGTAGGGGTTATTGCTACTGCCGTCAGGTGAAAAGCCAATCACTGCGCTGCTGGAAGCATCACCATCCCAAGAGAGCCTGTAATGTTTAGTTGCGGCACTGGCACCCATTGTAAGTAATAACGCCGAGATTGTAAGAGCACTGCCAAAATATCGTCTCATTAGAGAAATCCTTTGGAAATTGGGACCATTTTTGTGAGAGCGTCGCGGCCTGGAGGGGGGGTGGATTGCATGGCAGCAACGCGCAGGCATTATTGAGGAGCTTTGTGACAGGCTGTTGAACGACTGGTTACCAAGCGGACGAATGCGGCATTACGATAGGGAATTGTGACCCTGTCCCCACCAATAAAATTCACAGCAGTACCGCCGACTGTTAAATAGCGGTAAATACCGCTCAGTTTCTGTTTATTTTCACTGGTCCAGTAATCGCCTCGCATGGTTTTTGGAAAGTACTCGGACTCAATTGTCGGGCTGCCCGGTTTATTGTCTTTGCTGATAATCGTATTGATCTCACTGAGAGTGGGCAGGCGCCAGTTGCCTGCTTGACACAGGCGCTCGCGATTAGTGTGCCGGATCAGGTCTTCAGTATCGCAGCGGTCCAGCTCAAAGTAGCAGTCGCCATTATTGGCAACGCCTTCGCTATCAATAAACCAGGAGTAGGTCCAGCGTCCATCGTGGATGTCCTCGTTGTCGGTTTTTACTTCCCATAAGAGACCACTACGCTTGTCACAGACGCAGGACCAGGGACCTTCCCAGGCGCCGAGTAACTCCCCCTGCATATTGACCTTGACCAAGTAATGTTCCGGTGGCTCAGGATTTTGTGGGGCACGGACTATTGCTGCCGCAACCAGTGTGAAAGGTAGAGCGAAGACCAGAAGTAGGCGAAGTATCATAAGGTTTTATCAAAGCTGAGTTGAATGGCGCGGCTGTGGCGAGTATGGGCAATTTGTGCACGGTCAAAGGCGGAGACCCACATGCAGATGCCGTCCACAATAGGAATATCTTGGGAAGAGCCGGTATCCAGTTTGCGCACCAATTCCAGGGACCAGTGGCCATCGCGCCAGATACCACGAGCGCGGACATCTGCACGGTCGCCCTCAAAGCGATTGGAGGTATACAGCACCGAGGGCATCAAGGTACCCAATGGGAATTGGTCGTGACTTGAAGAATAGGGTTGGTAATCGAACCAGGAAATAGTCCAATCCGGGCTTTGACTGTGGGGGAGAGAATACTGATAGGGAGCCAGCTGATCTGTTTTTGCAGGTAGGCGCTTGGGGGTGATTGTAGTGGGAGAATACCACTTCCAGTTCATTCTATAAGCACCGGACTCTTTGCTATCCTGCTGGTAACCTGCGGTATAGCGACGTGCACCGGGACGCACTTTATCCGGTTTGCCGATAAAGTTGTCATCAGCCAGGTGCATCTTATTGGTACGTACTGCCTTCCAGTGCCAGAGGTCATGCACCTGCTCGGAGGTACTGTAATGGTAGCCCTTGCCGTGCCAGTTTGCGGGTTTATCAGCCAGTGGGGATTGTCCCAAATGGGCGGTGCCAGCTGCGGCGAAAGAGCAGTTTTCAGAAAGGAGTATTGCGAATTTATCTTCGTAATGACGTTTTTCATCAAATATCTTATAGCCTGATTGCAAGATTTCCCAACCTTCTGTAGTTTTTTTCAAGGGCAGGTGGGCGAGGCTCTCATTGGGATCTTGCCAGGTGATATGAAAAAAAATTTCCTGACCATTTTGCAGGGCCTTTAACTGCACATCGGAGCGGCCTTTATAAAAATTGGCCCCACCATCAGTACGTAAGGTGAGTATTTGAGCCTGTTGCCATTGTGGTTCTGAGGCCATGCCATCGATGTTGATGATGGTATTTGGTGAAATCCCGGCGACTGCCAGGGGGTGATGGGAATATCCGTGAATTAAATACCAGCTTCCCACTAAAAGAAAGCCAAGGGAGAACGTGCCTAGAGATAGTGAAACTAAAGGAAGGTATTGTCTTTTGGGCAGTGATGGTTTGAGGATAAATGGAAGTGCACGCAAGCCAAATTGCATAAGGTAAACACCGCCGTGCATAAAAATATAAAAGACAAGTCCGATGGCGCTACAAAAGTGAATCGAGCGAAGCCAGGGGAGTGGGCCCAGGCCGTTAAACAGCATCCAACCGCTCAACAGTGAAGTTATAAGCAGGGAAACACCACCCCAGGTAACTAGTCTGTGATAATTGATAGGCTTGGGCGTCGATATTCCAGACAGGTTTCGAAAATAGGGGATGCGTGAGATCAAATATCCTGCAGCGGCCAGGGAAAGTAAAATTGCGGAGACAAAGTGAACAGTATGGACCTCTCCTTGGGGGAGAAGCTCTGCAATAGTAATAAGCGCAGGCTTATCCAGGGTTGCAATACGCAATCCACTGAAAAGGCTACAGGTTACCGCCACAATAGCGGCGCCGTGTAGAAGTATCCACGAAGGGCTCTTCGATCTATTTGACATGGCGGCGCCTCAAAAAGCGCTCAGGCTATCGATAGGATATGACAGTTTAGAGAAGAATTTATGAGACCAGGAATTGAAACCTGGCCTGAGGGTGGAAACTAAGGTTATTCGTGCAAGTGAGTGGCACGAAAGCTTTCACGAGCTTCAAGGTTTTCCGATAGGGCAGTTAACTGTGGTCGTCCATTGCGCCAATCGAAATCATCATGACGGAAGTCCAGATATGACAGGGCTGAGCCAAGGTTAATATGGATCAGGCTGAGCTGTTTGGGGAGCTTTGATACATTTGACTCAAGGAAGTCCAGTGCCCTGGTGATTGCGTCGTTAAAACGTTGCCACCAGAATTCTGAGTGCAATCCTTCGTGCTTACGCAGTTTTTCCATTTGTCGCTGCACCAGGGTTTCCATCAATCCTGAGGTCGTGCTGTAAAGTGTGCGCAGATCCCAGTCATTCTCCATGGCTTTACTCAGGTGGCCATCTCCAAGTTGTTTGTCCAGGTAGGCACAAATAACTTCGCTGTCCATAATGGCACTGCCATTGTCCAGATTCAGGCAGGGCACTTTGCCAAGGGGATTGCTGGAGATTAATTCCTGTTCATTTTGAAATGGATGGGAAAATTGCTCAGTGATAACAGACTGGAGTTTATGTTCATGAACGACAATACGGGCAGTTCGAGAAAAGGGAGAGGAATAAGTCAGGTAGAGTTGCATGGCGCCATCAACTTGTTCTGATTGCTTGTGATTTCAGTGTGCTGAATGGCGCCGGCAATGTCCAGACAATAGCCATCGCAAATTAATGATGGGTAATCATTCCTGTGATGCGGTTATAGAGATGCTGCTTAAGATAAGCACGCTGTTTTTTTAGGCTGGAGTAGTGGTCGTCATCAGTGCCTATCCCGCTGTCTTGAAGACCGCGAATTTGTTTATCAAGTTTTCGGTAGAGGTCGTTCTCCAGTTTGAATTGCAGGTCATCCCTTAGAAGTATCTTGATGGTTTCTGCATACTCTGGGAAGTCCGATTCCAGCTCGTGCGCGGCAATGGGCATATGAGAACCTCCACTTGATCCAGTAAGAGTTTCACTACGAATTCTAGTTCGGGTCCAGATGGTCACAAATGGGTCGATTGAATACTGCCCTTTTAGGGCGGAAATGGGCAATTTGTGATGACAGATATCGATGAAAAATCAAGAATAAGTAGTAATAAACGAGTGATTTTTAAAGAAGTTTCCGTGATTTATTTTACCTGGGAAGTTGATGATATTTTTCTTTTTCAAATAGGCCTTCGTTTTTGGAAAGCTAATGATTTAGGGGTTTTGGGTTGTGATGGTTATTTGTTTTTGAGTTTGTTGGAATTGAAGAATAGGATGTGGCGAATAAGTGATGGGCAAAAATAAACCCGGCAATTTTGTTGCCGGGTTTATTTTTTAAGCAAGAGTGGATTGAGAATCCTCTACTAAAAGAGGCCTGTACGCTGTTTAGGCCGAAGCCTCCAGCGGAGCGAAGCGCAGTTGGCGCCTCTGTAACAGTTCTCCCAGGTAAAGCTTCAAGTATGCGGCTGCCGCTCGCTTACCTTCAGCCGCGGACTCATCGGTTATTCTTCCGAAACGCGAGTAAGCCTGGGAGCAGAAAGAGTCATTGATATTGATCGCACACATAAAGCGGTCGCGCCAATCCTGCGATGGAGGCAGTTCAAACTCGCGAGACAGATTCTTTATCAAGGTGTCTGCCAAACGCCAGTTATTTTCCATTTGCAGTTGACGCAATGCCCAGCTGGATTGCGGTCCGTAGTGTACCTTCAGTGCAGAAATATTGTCTTCATAGTAGCTGCGTACCAGATCACACAGCTGATTGAGCATATCCTGCCAACTTTCCGCAGGTGAAAAGTCTGAATGGCCCAGCACTACGTCTCCGAAAGACTTGTAGTGCCGTTCTGCCAGGGCAGTAAGGCTGGCATCCACACTGGGAAAGAAATGGTAGACAGATGCTGCAGGAACCCCGGCTACCTGGCTCAGGTTTGCGAGGCTGATATCGGTTGAATCCTGCTCAGCGATTAAGGTTTCCAGCGCATCGAGAAGCTTCTCGTATTTCTCGCGGCCGTTCTTACGTTGTGGTTTGCGCGGACTAGCAGTGTCGCGCCGGCTGATAGCCCGTCGATCGATTTGGTTCAAATTCACCTCCCCCTTAGACAAGCGCAATCTGAAAGCGCCAGAAATGCGCTTTACTTCCTTGTAAAAAATTGTCTTCTGGAATTGATGATTATTATCGTACCAATTTCGGCGAGCAAGGGGATTTTGTTTGATTTGTGGGGTAGTTCCGCGCTACCAAATTTTATTTGAATAGATGTTGCTACCCCTTGAAAGTGGAAACTATTTCTTCAGTGATAGTGAAGCTCGGTTGCTTTGCCGCGAAATACCCGGTAAGAAAAAGCGGTATAGGCAAGAATGACTGGTATAACAATCAGCGCACCAACCAAAATGAACTTGAGTGATGCAGTGGCGCTGGCCGCCTGCCAAATATTCAGCTGTCCCGGCACGATATCGGGAAAGAAACTGAAAGCTAAGCCGATAAAGCACATCAAGAAGATGATCACCACCATAGTGAAGGGAAGAGCGCTATGTCTGTCATTACTCTTCGGCATTCTTGCCAGCAGGACATCATTAAAGATAAAGGCCAGGAAGCAAAGGGTGGGGATCAGCAGCACAAACATTACCAGCGGATAGGTAAACCAGCGATCAAAGACGGTTGGATTGACCAAGGGGTTGATTACCGATACCGAGAGAACACCGAGCAGGGTTGCGCGACCGGCCCTGCGTGCCCAACGCACCGAGCGCGCCTGTAGCTCATTTTCGGTTTTTAACACCAGCCAGGCCGAGCCCATATAGCTGTATGCGGCGGTAACACCCAATGCACTGACGGCAGAGAACAGTTGTGCCTGCCAGCCGGGTGTAAAACCCATGACATACTGCCCCAGCATGTAGCCCTGGGAGAGACTGGTGGTGAGGGAGCCCGCTTTGAAAGTTCGGTCCCAGGCGAGTTTGTGTCCTACGGCGGCCTTGGCACGGAAGTCGAATGCCACACCTCGCATGATTAGCCCGACCAACATAATTGCCGCGGGAATATAAAGGTGCATCAATACCAGGTTATGGGCGATTGGAAAGGCGATCAGCAGCAGGCCGACAGCCAGTACCAGCCAGGTTTCATTGGCATCCCAGAAGGGGCCAATTGAGGCGATCATAGTGTCTCGCTGAGGCTCATCCTCTTCGCCCATAGGAAGTAGGATACCGACTCCCAGGTCGTAGCCGTCGAGAATAGCGTACACGAGTACTGCGAGCCCCATCAGGCCAATGAAAATTACGGGCAGCCAATAGGCAGCGGAAGTTGCCCCCTCACTCATTGTGAATCCCCCTTTGTCGACTTCTGGGTTGAATGAGGCAGGTTGGTCAGGCTGCCTCCTGCGAGCGGTTCTTGTGTCTCAAACTCCTCCACTTTGACTGACTTCAAGGCCATTACTTTCAGGGTGTGTATATAGGCGTATAAAAGGATCACGTAGACAATCAGGTAAAGAGTTAACGAGAAGCCGACATGAGAGGGAGGTAGCTGGGTGACTGCGTCAGCGGTTTTTAATACACCTGTAACAAGCCAGGGTTGGCGACCGATCTCTGTTACATACCAGCCGGCAAGTGTCGCTACCCAGCCGGCAAAGGTCATTCCCACCAGGGTTTTCAGTGCCCAACGAGGAAGTTCTTTTCGCCGCCATAACAGGTAGCAGCCGCCCCAGGCCACGGCGAGCATCAACAGGCCTACACCCACCATAATGCGAAAGGCGAAAAATACCGGCGCTACTGGGGGGTGGTCTCCTGGGAATTCATTAATACCTCGTACTTCGCCATCCAGCTCGTGGGTTAGGATCAGGCTGGCCATTTTGGGGATGGCAATCTCGAAGTGATTGGTTTTCTCCTCGCCATCAGGAATTGCGAATAGCAGTAAGGGCGCACCTCTCTCCGTTTCCCATACACCTTCCATAGCTGCCACTTTTTGCGGCTGGTGCTCAAAGGTATTGAGACCATGTAAATCCCCCACAAAAATCTGGATAGGAATGAGAACTGCCGCCAGCACCAGACCGGTTTTCAATGCCAGGCGCGGGGCGCGTTTGGGGTCGCCTTTCAGAATGCGATAGGCAGAGATTCCAGCGACAAAGAAGGCTGCCGTTAATCCCGAAGCCAGCAGCATATGTGTCAGGCGGTAGGGAAAAGAGGCATTGAAAATAATTGCGAGCCAGCTTTCTGGGTAAGCGACACCGTCGCGCATTTCAAAGCCAGAAGGGGTCTGCATCCAGGAGTTAAGAGCGATAATCCAGAAGGCGGAGAGTGTTGTGCCTATGGCTACAACAAATGCCGAGAAGGTGTGAACTTTGCTGGGAACGCGGTTTATGCCAAACAGCATAATACCGAGGAATGTGGCCTCGAGGAAAAAAGCAGTGAGTACTTCATAACCCAGTAATGGCCCTGCGATATTACCGACTTGAGCCATAAAGCCTGGCCAGTTGGTGCCAAACTGGAATGACATGGTAATACCGCTGACAACCCCAAGGGCAAATGTCAGGGCAAAGATCTTCACCCAAAATCGATATGCGCGCATCCAAACAGGATTATTCGTCTGGTCATAGCGGAGCTTGAAAAAGACGATAATCCAGGCGAGAGCGATAGTGATAGTGGGAAATAAAATATGAAAACTGATGTTGGCGGCAAACTGTATTCTGGAGAGGATCAGAGTATCTAGCATGGGTGCCTCTGCTGGTCGGAACTATTTTTAACCAGATAACCGGGTACTCTTCCTGAGTAACCCGGGGGTGCCCGAAAAAACACCAATGCAGAAGTATGGACCTGCCAGTAATTTTTTGAGCGGTTACCGACGCTGGGTCGGCGGCGGTATATCCTTATACCGCTTTTTCTGTAGCCCGCTGGATTTCTCAATCCCCGGGCTGACTACTTCTATGTATTTCTTTTATTGCCGTGGCGTACTTTTAGTCGGAGCTTGACGTTCCCCCTGTAAGTCTGCTTTTGAGTTCCAGCAGCTTGACGATGCCTGAGCCAAGCTTCATCAATTTAAGCAGGTCATCATGCTCCAGTTTGCTCAGTGTATTGGCAAACTCCTCCAGTAACTCCAATAGGCTGTAGACCTCCTGGATCTTTTCCTGGGCCTGGGCTTCCTGCTCATCCTGGGGCTCATTGAGCAACAGCTGGCGCAGTAGGCTCAGGGTTGGGTCTAGTTCCCGTTTTCGGCGCTCTTCAAAGACTGTGCGTGCCAGGTCCCAGATTGAACCGGCTGCGGTGAAGTAATCCTTGCGATCTCCCGGCTGGTGGTGCAGTTCGATCAATCGCCAGGCCTGTAACTCCTTAAGCCCCATACTCACATTGCCACGGCTGATTTTGAGAGCCTGGGCAAGTTGCTCTGCATTGAGGGGCGATGGGTGGATAGTGAGCAACGCAAACATCTGACCGACAGTACGATTAAAGCCCCACCGGCTGCCCATCTCGCCGAAATGCAGTACGAACGCCTGGGCTTGACTGGAAAGTTTCATGGAATTCTTAAGTTTCAGAAATTTCTGAAAATTGTAAATATAAATTGATCTATGTCAATAAGTAATCGGAAATTGTTTGCCTTAGGCGAGCTACAGGGAAGGAAAGGAGACAACTTTAGGAGGGATATTTCGGATAGAGGCTGTTTGGGCTGCTCGCTGAGTACACCACACTCACCTCTGTTTTCAGTGGCCAGTCAGGCTTGCCAGTGCCTCTGGATACCAGTGTTTTGGAACAATGAATCCGCGGCAGACTTCCCCGCTTTTATCCTTTGCCGCAACACATAGAGGACGGTCAACAGGGGCTTTGTCCAAAGCCTTCGGAAGCTCATCAGAGTGACTTTCGCTAGTGAGGTCCGGTTGCAATGGAGCCAGCCAGGTAGGTTTAGGTAAATAAAACCAGCGTAAAGATTGATATTGAGGGAAAGTGCTTAAGTAGAGGTTGAAGCTATCCGGGTCGGCCCACCAGAATTGCATTTGTCGTTTTGATAGCTTCCCTCTGGCTTTAGCAGGGCCCTCCAATGCGTAAAACAAACGTCCGGGTATCAAGGCCCACTGCTGTTCAATTTTTAAATTTAGATCTTGCAGAAGGTGCACTACCTCAGGGCACCGGATTAATGGCAGCTGGTGCTCCGCCATACGCCTCAGCTTGATGTCCAGACGATCCCTGAGCCCAGGGCCAATCCAAAAATGGCCAGGTAGCTGCAGGTAAAATTTCACTGCAACCTCCCAGTGTTCGCAAGTATCACTGGGGAGGTGCCGTACCACAAAGTCCAGTTCACCCAATGTTTTACCAGCGATACGCAGAGGTAAGTTGTGGTGCAGCAGTTGGTAGTCGGGGTGATGTTCAAAGACAAAGGCCCACAGCCTCTCAAAGTACACACCCAATCGGGATGTGGGTTTGCGCTCGCTATAGTGCTGCAGGAATGCCTCGAGTTGCGGTGAAAGTTTCTTGTTGACTTGTGACTGAGCGAAATACTCCAGTAGCCTTTTTCGTCTTTTCTCCGGCAACCATGGCAATGTTGTGGGTAAAAAACTTGATTCAAGTGAGCCAGTAATACCCGGACTCCCCACAGCCCATAGTAAATTGGACCAGTGATCCACTGGTGCACTAGGGAAAATCTGTGACATAAAAAGTGTGACTGCCCTGAAATCAATGCTGGGCAGTGTACCAGAGGCGGCACTCTTCGGTGGACTGTGCTAGGGTTCAATATCGCACAGCGAAACAATAAAAATACGAAATAAAATCTGGTAACTCGAAATAGTGGTTTTACATAGGTGTTTCATGCGTGTCGCTCTATCAAGTGGCCACCTACTAACCGGGTTACCAAAATAATAACAATCTCAGGAGGCTAGTGTGGAATCAGGACCCATGATCTCAATCGGTCTGCCGATTGCGCTGTTTATTATTATGGTCGGAATAGGGATGACCCTGACGGCCAAGGATTTCCATCAGGTAACTGTGAAACCCGCTGGTTTGGTGGTGGGTACTATCACCCAGATTCTCCTGATGCCGATTGTTGCTTTCGCATTGTGCTGGCTTCTTAGCCTGCCCCCTGCGATTGCCGTAGGTCTCGTTATTATCGCGGCATGTCCGGGAGGCACTACCTCAAATCTTTTCACCCTGCTCGCCCGTGGCAATGTAGCCCTGTCTATTGTTCTTACTGTGTCTGCAAGCCTGATCACTATCCTCAGCCTGCCATTTTTCACCAACTATGCACTGCGAACCTACTTCGGTGCTGAACAGGAAATAGTGCTGCCGTTTGCGAAAACTGTCGTGATGTTATCAGTCATCGTATTGCTGCCGGTAGTTATCGGGATGTTGGTGCGAGCCTGGAATCCTCACTTGGCCAGCCGTGCAGAGGGTATTGTCAGCATCTTTGGCGCGTTGGTGTTGCTGATTCTTGTGGTAGGGCTTGTGTGGGGCATGCGCGATCGTATTGATGAGCTGGCGACCCAGGCCGGGCCTTCAGTAGTCCTGTTAAATATTCTGGGTGTTTTGTTGGGTTTAATGGCCAGCCGGCTTTGTGGCTTGCCTAGCCGTGAGGGCTTGGCGGTAGCTACTGAATTAGGTATTAAAAATGGCACTATTGGCCTGATGGTAACCTTGACTCTTCTACACTCCAGTGAAATGTCGGTGCCCTCTGCGGTCTATGGCGTCCTGATGTTCCCATCGGGCATGTTGCTGGCTCTTTATGGCCGCAAGAAAGCCCGGGAGATGGAAGGGGCAGGAGATAAACAGGCTGAAGAAATTGGAGAGGCTGGGTAGAAACTCTGTCAGTCATAGCCTGGCCAACCAATGTTTGCTCGGGCTGTGATTTAATCAAGTTCTTCAATATAGGCATGAAGACGGCTTAAGTCTGGTACTTTGATGTGACCGTAAGAGGACTCGATCAGCCCTTTAGACTCAATATTTTTTAGTACGCGATGAACTCCCTGCCGGGTCATGCCCATGGTGTTGGCAAGTAGTTCACGGGTGAGTCGAAAGCTCACTGCGCCACTAATATCCTTACCGTGATGCATCTGTGCCATAAAGAACAGGCGCCGTGCAACTCTTGCTTCGGTACCCCGCAGGACGTCGTCCTGGATAATCGACATTACTGCCCACAAGCGGAGGCTTACTTGTTCCAATACTATTGGATAAGCCTCTGGATGGCGGCGCATCAAGTTGCGTAATTGTTCGCCTTGAATATCCACAATAGTGCAGTCACTGTGAGCGTTGGCGCCAAATACTCGGGGAGTACCAGGGCAAAATACCGTATCGCCAAACCAGGCTCCGGAATCCAGTATGGCAAGTGTGGCTTCGCGCCCTGAAATATTACTCGAGCAAATACGTACCTGCCCCTCGGCAATAATTGACAGGCGTTCCAGTAAAGAGGCAGGTGGATAAATCATATCCCCAGTGCCGAAGCGCCGTACTTGTGCTCCTTGCGCAAGCTGCTCCATGGCCTCAATTGGCAATCCGGAGAGCAGAGGACAGGCATCTAAAATGGCCGCAATAGTATTCATTCGCCAAGTGTAAACAAATTGACAGTCTTTGCGGTAAGGCTCATCCAGAATCGAGGCTCGAATAAGAAAACAGGAGAGCATCATGCAACTGGAAATCATGCCTTCACTAAAGGGAAAGGTCAGTGAGGAAGAGTGGCAATTACGTGTCGACTTGGCTGCAGCCTACCGGCTAATCGCTCATTACGGCTGGGATGATACGATTTTCACTCATCTTTCCGTGCGTATTCCGGGCCCCGAATCTCACTTTCTGATTAACCCGTTTGGAGTATTTTTCGAGGAAATTACCGCTTCCAGTCTGGTCAAAATCGACTTGGGTGGGGAAAAGGTTGACGACAGCGGTGCGATGGTGAACCCCGCGGGATTCACTATCCACAGTGCCATTCACGAGGCTCGAGAGGATGCTCACTGTGTTATGCATACCCATACTACTGCGGGTGTGGCAGTTTCAGCACATGCCGAAGGGCTGTTGCCGATTTCCCAGCAATCCCTTTTTCCCCTATCGAGCATTGCCTACCATGATTATGAAGGCATTGCCGTGCGTGAAGATGAGAAAGCGCGGTTGGTCTCTGACCTGGGTATGGCGAACTACATGATCCTACGTAATCATGGCCTGTTAACCTGCGCCTCCACCATTGCAGATACCTTCCTCGCCATGTTTATCCTGCAGCGTGCCTGTGAAATACAAATTGCTGCGCTCGCCGGTAATCCTCCTTTGACCCCAGTTCCCCAGGAAATTGTGGATAAGATCGTTAGTGAGGGAGACATGGTTACAGGTAGCCAGGGAGGCTTGCTGGCGTGGCCGGGACTTCTGCGCAAACTGGACAGGGTAAATCCTGGCTATTGTGAATAAGTTGACTAAATATGGCCGCGAATCAGTGAGTTATTCTATTTAAGGTGCGTATCAACAGTTCTTTTATCTATGTTAATGGACCATAGTTCCAAATTTGATACTGTTGAGCATTTTTCATGTACACCTTGATGTATATTATTTTTTATAAGAGGTAACCAGAAGAGTGACATATTTTGGTTACCTTGATGGTCAAAAAAAATATTTTTCGGTTACATGACATGCTTCAATACTTTTTGAAAAAAAGGCTCAGAAGCCACGATTTAAATAACAACTTAAAGTTGGAGTCTCTGGTTCGCAGTCATCTGTTGAGCCAGCAAACTCTAACCAGTGTTGAAGAGGGGGTAGGAAATAATAAGCCAGATAAAATCGTTGTTTCGTTGACATCCTTCGGTCGACGTATCCATGATGTTTATTTATGTGTGGAAAGTTTATTCCAACAATCCCTCAAGGCTGACGCTATAGCTCTGTGGTTGTCCAGAGAAAATTTTCCCGATGAAAAAGTGCCGGAGATGTTGCTGAAGCAGCAGCAGAGAGGTCTTCAGATCTTTTTTGTTGATGGTGATCTTGGCTCTTATAAAAAATACTTTTACGCATTTAATCAGTTCCCGGATAGTTTAATAATTACTGTAGATGACGATGTCTTATACCCACCGGACATGGTTGATATGCTGTACCAGGCTTATTTACGGGAACCCTCATATATCCATTGTCATCGTGCCCATCAAATCACCCTTGATAAGACTGGAAACCTACTTCCCTATGAGAAATGGCGATTAAAGAGGGAAAGCTGGTGTGGCTTCTCCAATACCAAACCTTCCCATATGGTATTCCCAACCGGGGTTGGAGGAGTACTTTATCACCCTCATGCTTTGCATAAAGATGCGTTTGATAGTGAGAAATTCCTCAAAATTTGCCCTGATGCGGATGATATTTGGCTAAAGGCGATGAGTATCAGGCAGGGAACTAAGGCAGTCCGTGTGTCGGATCACCGTCACTGGCGGGATCGGTTTTTAACAATACCAGGTGCCCAAGGATCTGGCTTAAAAAATACAAACCTGAAAAGGAAATCTGGCAATGATTGCAAGTTAAAGAAGGTATTTTCTGAATATCAATTGCTAGATAAGCTGCAATAAAAAGCGCTAATAATGAGCCGCTATAATTGGTACTTGCTACCATTTATAGCGGAAACCTAGTTCCAGGCCACCAACAAAGCTATCCCCAAGATTTTCCAGGCTACTTGAATAAAATATTTCTGAGTATATTGAGCAATGATCTCCACACTCTTCATAACTGGCGCCCATACGAAGCTCACCAAACCAGTTGTCCGGTTCCTGATATAGGCGGGTTCCTGAAACAAGCAAATCTGTTTCCTGGTCGAGATTAAAAATCAAGCTTGGTGTCATATAGAAGCTAAAGCGCTCCAAAGGTAGCGAACCATACATTTTCCGGCTTGATTTGCGCTGGCTTTTTCTTTTCTCGAATGCGGTACCCAGGCGCAATAAAAGACCATTGTTATTGATATCACTCACGAGAACTTCGTAAGTATCCTCGATATCCTCTGCTTCCTCAGAGGTATAAATTAGTTGGGCCAAAGGAGTAATGGAATAGTAATCGTATAATTTGAAGCTCCATCCGCCCTCTATGGATATGGCATAACCGTAGGCTTCGCCACTGTTATGCAGAGTACGTAGATCGTAGGCATCAAAATCGAAGTCAAACCAGTCCAGTTTTAATTGCGTATCCAGATATAAGCCCTGGTAGCTGTACCAGGTTAAGTATGCGCTGACACCATAATTTCTGACATCAATGTCACCATCGCCAAAGAATGAATCCACATCATTTTTAGCATTGCCATAATGCAAGGTCATACTTGCAACTGGCGAACTGCCCAGGACTGAAACATTCAGGGGTAAATCCGCTCCCAGTTGCAATTGAAAATAATTTTGATCCCAGCTGGCCCAGGTGGTGGATTGGCTTGGTGAGGCGCTAATATAACGTGCACTACTACGTATCCACAGGCCTTTGCTATCGATAGCAGTTTCTTCTGAACTACTGTAATCAGTATTAAGAAGATCTTTATAACTGCTACCCACCCAAAAGCGGTTTCCTACACGACTGCGTAAGGGGGTGGGAAGGTTCAGGGAGCGAAGTATCTGTGGTAGGGATTCATATAATACCGCAGTGGGTTGCCAGCGAGTCATTCCACCTTGTGGAAATTTGTTTGAGTCATTTACTACAGAGCGCAGGTACCAGTCACCATCATTGTTACCTGAAACTCCGTTGTGATGAAGGGTATAAGCATAAGCTCCGCCAATAGCTGCTTGCTGGTCATCCTTGGTGACATAATCACCATTTAACACAAAAGCATTGTCCGTAGATGATTCTGATACCGAAATTAGTTTAATGCCGTTACCTTCGGTGCGGGCTCCTTGTCCATCAAGGTTAAAAACTGTAACTGCTGTAGTGCCGCTGGCTTCGCCTTCAATAAACAGGTGGTCACTTCCCGCATTATCACCTTCAAGGATTACATCCATCCATAGGCGGCCATTGCCGCCAATATATTGGCCATAGTTACCATTACTATCTTTTTTTACTGTTAGTTTATTGAATTTTTGATTAACCAGATCGATAGTTCCATCATTGGCAACATTGCCAGTCACAGTATATTCGTCAGTATCAAAAAAAGCTTGCCCTCCCCACTTGACGTGCAATCCCAGAGGGTTGCCATTGCTATCCTGGCCTCCGCCGACGTTGAGGCTGCCGGAAAAAATCATTTTAGAACTACCCCAGATAACAACCCTCTCCCAATTATCTAACTGGGTTCCATCTACGCGATAATCCAGCTTGAAAATCAGAGTATCAATATCACCATCTTCAGCGCTGAGATCATCACCACCATTAAGTATGGCGTCGCCCTCGAAGGAGTAGGAATCTATAACCAGAGTGTCTGAGCCATTGCCACCTCGAATTTCATTACTGAGCCCCTCATCCCAGTGGATATAGTCGTCCCCTTCGCCGGCATCCAGGTAATTAAAAATAAAACCACCATCCAAGGTGATTTTGTCATTTCCATCGCCACCCCAAACATGGAAAGACAACCCGTCCAGAATTTGAATATCATCATCGCCGGCACCGCCGTGAATACCTCCACCGCCAAGATAAGTGCCAACATCACTACTGCGTTCGTTCAAGACAATAGTATCTTCGCCATCGCCACCATCAACCAGGTTGGTCACTATGGCCCCAAGAATATGGATTTCATCGTCACCGGATCCCCCATAGGCATTATTGAGGTTGCCGCCATTTAGATTTAGGGTGTCATTGCCTCCCAAGGCATTAACGTCTGCGTCTTCAGCATCGTTATCTTCATCACAGGTAATTTGATCTGGGCCATCTGAACCGGTATTTCCCGGAGTGCACTCCGCTACAGCAGGATGGATCGATAATAAAGGTAAGAATAATAAGAGGTATGAAATAAGGTATCGAGGTTTAAAGATAATGAGCAGCTGGTTTAATTTATGTTTGATGACCACAATGACTCCGATAAATAATATACGGGGAGCAGACAGCTATTGACTCATGTAGGCTGACTGCTGTGATCCACTGGTAAAATTCAACAGGTGAATCTAATAGCTGCAATTAATGAGGTGTTTTTAAAACTTGGTTCCCACGCCAATATTGATTACCCATGGATCGTAATCAAAGTGGGCGTAAAGTCGATCACTGCCCAGTTCGGTGGGGAAATCCACTGTGGGATCTGTATCAGACATGTAATAAAGCGCTGCAAGATTAATTATTAGTGGATACTGAAACTGGCGAAAATCCAAATTGAAGTCCACCCCGGCCTGTAGCGCCCAGTCCCAAGAGTGCCCCATATTAAATGATCCAGGTGCAACGGCCATGCCTGAATCTATCAGATATTCATTAAACTGGCGGCTGATTGATACTGTATGGTAATTGGTATAGTTAATCCCAGCTCCTACATAGGGACGGGTGAAATAGGAAGGGTCCAAGAAATACCAGTTTGCGAAAGCGAGTGTGCTAGAGGCCTTGAAATCTCCTAACTGGATTTGGTCACGGCCCGGATTGCCTGTGAAGTTATCCAGGGTTACGTCATATGAAGCGTTATTAATATGCATCAGTTCAAAGCCCCAACGATCTGTGGGGCGCCAAACTCCTGAGATCTGCCAGGTTTGCGCGGTGTCCATTTCCCAGGTTGTATTGTAAAGATCCCACTGTTGAAGAACTCGATATTTCAGTGATGTAGCTGCATCATTGGGAGTAACATAGCTGAGCCCGAACCTAACTATAAAGTCACCCCACTCTATGTCACGCCAGTCCTCTTGGGCATGAGAAAAGTTTGCACCAAAGGTCAAAAGAAACGTAATTGCGGTGCAACTTAGTCCCTTAAGTTTCATCACTATGTCCCTCTATAAAAATTCTGTACTTGCGCAGGAAATTTCTTTCTTTTCTGCCGTTGTGATTTTTCCGCCAGGATTTATTTGAGGTTGCCGGCGGGTATCCCAAAAGTAGCAGGATTCGGGCCGGCCGCAGGGGATTTGACGAACTTTAAGGCATGACTTTTAAAGGAAATAGAAAAGCAGGGATCGTACGAATAACAATCTCTTCTGTAGACACCAGTAAATATAAGATTGATTTATTCCTCTACCTCCCTGTTTTAGTTGGGGAAGGTTAATTACTTGGATTGAAGTATTTTGGGGCTTCCAATTTCTTCCGGCACAGTTTCCAGGTTACGGGCATAATCCAGAAACTCTATTGCAGCAGGAGAGAGGGGGCGGGATTTTCGCCGGGCGAGATACCAATGAGTGATAATGGGCAGTTCTTCTACATTCAGCATGGCAAGGCCGGCACGCCCGCCAAAGGCAAGTGTATGCTCGGAGAGAATCGATACGCCGAGACCAGACATCACTGCATGTTTTATGGCTTCATTACTTTCAATTGTCATACGAACATTGAGATCGACCCCCCTTTTTCTCAGGAAGCGCTCAATTGCATGACGTGTACCGGAACCTTCTTCCCGACGCAGGAAAGGACAACTGGCAAACTCCTTCAGGGAGATCTTTTTCCTGTTTGCAAGCGGGTGTTTTTCTGGGGCGATAGCCAACAAGCGGTTGGGTAAAAACTCCACCAGTTCCAAATCGGGATTTTGCGGGGGATGACTGAATACATAAAAATCATCAGCATCCTCCCCAGTATAATCAATGATTTGTTGGCGATTACCTACACGAAAGCGAATATCCAGCTGTGGGTGTTGTTCATAAAACTCCCCAATTAGGTGGGGGATAAAGTACTTGGCTGTGGTGACAACGGCCAGTTGGAGTTTACCGCTTTCCAGGCCCCGGAGTTTCGCCAGTTTCAGCTCCAGGTACTCATAGCTTTTTAGTATCTCTCTGGCACTTTCCACCAATGTCAGGCCTGCTTCGGTGAAGTGGATTTGTTTGCCGACAGAATAGTAGAGGGGTAGCCCCACTGCGGAGGAGAGCTTGGCCAGTTGCATAGACACACTGGGCTGGGTCAGGTGCAGGGTTTTGGCGGCGGTACTAATGCTGCGTTGCTCGAACACGGTGAGGAGGATTTCCAATTGTCGTGCGGTTCCGATGCGGGCGTGGGCTCTGCTGGATGACACAAGGCACCTGTATAGAGGATTGCTGATAGATAACATAATAATTATCTATTTTTATCTATCAATAGTCCTATCGATAATGCGCCCACTTAATAAACAGCGGGGGCCTCTTTGATGCATAAGTCACAACTATATTTTGGCGCGTCTGTTGGATTACTGGTCATGTTTGTTGGCTGGACCCTGACACTGGCCGGTATCGTAGCCGGAGCCCTCATGGCTGTTGGTCTCCTGGTGTTACTTGCCAACGTCGGTTACTGGTTTACCAGTCGAAGCCGCCGGCGAATCAGGGTGGATATCGCCAGACAGGAGCGACAGCCAGTACGATCCCAGCGCCGGAAGTACTGAAAATGCAACTCGATATTGTTGTAGGTTTCTTCCTGCTGGGTGCATTGGCACAGTTGGTTCGCAGTGACCTGCGCTTGCCAACTGGCCTCTACCAAAGCTGTGTGATCTTCCTGTTGCTGGCTATCGGCCTCAAGGGTGGTGCGGCACTCAGTACCTATTCTGCCGCTACCCTGGTACCACAATCACTGGCTGTTCTGGCTTTTGGTGCCTTGCTACCTCTGTTGGCTTTCCCGGTCCTTCACTGGATTGGCAAGTGGTCCCGCCTCGATGCCGCAGCCACAGCTGCCCATTATGGTTCCGTCAGTGTCGCGACTTACGCTGTGGCTGTTGCACTTCTCAATTCACGCGGTATTGAATACGAGGCTTACTTCCCTCTGTTTGTCGCTTTGTTGGAAGTTCCTGCAATTGTGGTGGGCATTCTGCTGGCGAGGCAGTCTGCTAAAGACGCTGGCACCGGCAAGCTGTTTCACGAGCTGACCTGTAACCAGGGCGTTCTCTTGCTTCTTGGCGGTATTGTTATTGGTGCCTGGGCTGGAGAGCGTACTGCATCTGTCATGCCTTTCTTTGGTCAATTATTTCACGGCGTTCTCGCCCTGTTCTTATTGGAGATGGGGCGGGTAGCCGCGGCGCGTCTCCGAGACGTAAAGGGGCAGGGCGCATTCCTGCTCAGCTTCGGCATCTTCATGCCTTTGATGGGTGGCGTTGCGGGGGGAGTTCTCGGCTCCCTGCTCGGTCTGTCTGCCGGAGGCGTCTTCCTGCTAGCGGTGTTGGGCAGCAGTGCTTCCTATATCGCAGTGCCTGCAGCGATGGCCGTAGCTCTGCCCCAGGCTAATGCCAGTGTTTCGATCACCTTGTCTCTGGCAATCACATTTCCTTTTAACGTGCTGGTGGCGATCCCCGTCTATCTGGCCTTCATCCAACACTGGAGTTAACTGCAAGTGAAGTCTCTGCCTTTTGAAAAAGTCACCATCGTAATGGGGTCGCGCTCGGATTGGGCCACCATGTCCAATGCGACCAAGCCTCTTACAGAGCTGGAGGTCCCCTTCGCTACCGCCGTAGTTTCTGCCCACAGAACCCCCCAGCGTTTAGTGGAATTTGCCAGTGAGGCACATAAAAAAGGTACCCAGGTGATTATCGCTGGTGCTGGTGGCTCTGCGCACTTACCGGGCATGATTGCTGCCATGAGCCCGCTGCCGGTGATTGCTGTCCCTGTTGAGAGCCGTTTTATGACTGGTATGGACAGCCTGCTTTCGATTGTACAGATGCCACGGGGTGTTGCCGTTGCCACTCAGGCAGTAGGCGCTTCCGGCGCTTTTAATGCGGGCCTGATGGCAGCACAGATGTTGTCATTGAGCGATGCAGGTCTGCAGCAGCGCCTGATTGCCTGGCGGGAGCAGCAAAGTGAGCAAGTTCCTCTGTCTGTGGAGTAAGGCACTGTGAGTGAGCGCACCAGACATATCGCTATAGTTGGCTGTGGGCAGCTGGCACAGATGATGGCGCAGGAGGGCCAGCCCCTCGGTATCACTTTCAGCTTCCTCGCCGAGGAAGGGGAAAACACCAGCTGTGTCGAAGGGCTTGGAGAGCTGGTCAAGCTTGAAGAGCATGAGAGCGGGGAGGTTTTGTATCAAGCCTTGGGCCGGCCAGAGGTAATTACTGCCGAGCGAGAGCAGGTGGATGTGGCCTTGTTGCGAAAGTTACAGCAGTTTTGCCCGGTTTATCCCGATCCCCATATCTTTGAAAAAGCCCAGCACCGCCTGCGGGAAAAGTTAGCACTGACCGAGAGCGGTCTTCCAGTGGCGTCCTTTGTACCGGCGCTGGGGGCTGATGAATTACGTCGCGCCCTTGGCACCCTGGGCTATCCAGTATTTATTAAAAGCTGTGAAAATGGCTACGATGGGAAAAACCAATGGCGGGTTAAAAACCAGGCGCAACTTGAAGATGCTATCGAAGAAGCTCAGAGCCAAGCTTGCGTGGTGGAAGCAGCGGTGGATTTTTCCTGTGAAGTTTCCCTGGTTGGAGTGCGCTCTGTATCCGGGGAAGTAAAAACCTATCCCCTGACTGAAAACCTTCATCGCCAGGGCACTCTTCTGGTTTCAAAGGCGCCGTTTCATGACTTCCAGCTAATGAGTCAGGCCCAATCCTACCTGGATAAACTGATGCGTGACTGGGACTATGTAGGCGCGCTGACCCTGGAATGTTTCGTGACAACTGAGGGATTGATCGTTAACGAAATAGCGCCGCGGGTCCATAACAGTGGCCACTGGACCTTGGTGGGAGCAGAGACCAGTCAATTTGCCAACCACCTGCGCGCCATTCTCGATATGCCGCTGGGGGATACACAATGCTCCAGCCCAACTGCCATGATTAATATGCTCGGAGTGAATAAATCACCCTCGCAGAAAAATGAAGGCGTATGGCTTTATGGCAAAAGCCTGAGAGAGGGACGCAAGATGGGGCATGTCATCCTTGTTGATGACTGTTCCCATCGACTTTCCCAGCGTAGTGATGCAGTTATCGCTGAACTGTATTCTAAGGGCCACTAATTTAGGGGCTCCTCGAAAGGACTTTCGGTTAACGGAGGTCCCTTTTCGGATTTTTGAAACGGGGGCGGGCTGATGCTCCCCGCCACATAGGGGTACCAACCCGGTAGGCTGCGCGTGCGATCATATGCACGCCCACCGGCACCGTGAGTAGCAGGAACAGGATTGCAGCCACCGCCCGTGCCGTAACCTGGGTATCATGGAACAGGGTGGCTACTCCGGCCAGTAAAAGACCACAGCACAGGGTAGCAGCCTTACCGGAAGTACTCATGCGAGTGTAAAAATCCGGCATGCGCAGTAATCCCAGGGCGGCACTGAACCCAAAAGTACTTCCTACCAGTATCAATGCTGCAATAAAAACCTCATCGAAAACTACCACCACCGCCCCCTTCGTGAATCACGGTTTTCTTGCCACTTTTTTCGATAAAACGCGCGAAGGCCACACTGACCAGAAATGCCACAAGTGCCAGTGCAATAGCCGCATCCAGGTATACAGGCTGTCCTGAAGCAATTGCCAATAGTGCACAGTATGCGACGGCGAGAATATTTAATACATCCAGGGCAACAACTCTATCGGCTAACGTAGGCCCAAAAAATATTCGCAAAAAGCACATTGCCAGGGCCAAAAGTAACATCAGTGAAGAGATGTTAATCGCCCCTACAATAATGGGGGAGTGTATGTCGGCAATAGTAATTGGCATCAGGAAAAGGCCTCCCGTACCCGCTTTTCGAAACCCTGGTGAATTTCCTCGCGAAAAGCTTCCGGATCATCCACAAACATGGTGTGAACCAAAAGTTCAGAGTGGTCTTTGGTAATTTCCAGCACCATGGTTCCCGGAGTTAGCGAGATTAAATTAGTGAGAATAAAAATTTGGTTGCGATCAGTGATTTTCAGGGGGATACGCACGACCATGGGGCGGCTCTTTAGTTTGGGTGAAAATACCTCATAGGCAGCACGCAGGCTGGACAGTATCAGCTCCTGAATGAAAAAAAAGGACAAGTGGGCGAAGCGCGGCAGGCGATAAAAATACTTACTTCCCCCGGGTAAACTGGGGGATACCCTCAGTGCCAAGTAACCAATTAAAAAACCAAAACAGAAATTCGTCAGTGTCGCATTACCGGTAAGTGCGGACCAGCTGATGGCCAATAACAGATTGAGTAAAAATACGCGCATACTCAGTGGTTTCCTGTGTACTGGGCGGAACCCTCGCCCAAAACCGCATCCAGATATTCCCGGGGTTCCAGAAGCTCATTTGCGGCCCCTAGGGAGTAATCAATAAAAGGCTCTGGAACCAGCCCCAGCCCTAAGGTAATGAATGCTAACAGGGCAACAGGTAGCAGGCGCTGTAACCTCTCAGTACGTGGTATCTCATACAAATTGCTACAGTAGCTTTTGGGGTGGTCCTTCCAGAAAACCTCTGCCCAGATCTTACTCATGGAATATAGGGTTAGAGCGCCGGTAATTAGCGCAACAGCTGCCACAAGGTAAGCCGCCTGGTCCATGCTGGCTTTTAATAACAATAGTTTGGCCCAAAAACCCGACAGGGGAGGAAAGCCGGCAAGACTGAAAGCGGCAATAAAGAAAAAGGTAGAAAGCAGAGGGCTGGCTTGATAAACACCACCGATTTCGCTCAATTCATAGCTGCCTGTAAGGCGCTGGGCGGTACCGCTGATCAGGAACAGGTTAGTTTTGGCAACAATATTATGCACCATGTAAAACACTGATCCGGCCAGTGCCAAGGGGGAGTTGAGAGCCAGCCCAAGCACCAGGAAACCGATCTGGCTAATGATATGGAATGCAAGGATTTTGCGAAATTCATATTGGGCGGCAGCGCCCAGTACGCCGGTTAGCATGGTGAGTAATGCTGCCCCCAAAAGGATATTGTGGGTAAAGCCCAGGTCTGTAGGGAAAATCAGGGTAAAGGTTCTTATCAGCGCGTAGACTCCAACTTTCGTAAGCAGCCCGGCAAATACAGCGGTTACTGCCACAGGGGGAGCATGATAAGAAGCTGGCAGCCAGAAAAATAATGGAAAGATAGCTGCTTTGATCCCAAAAGCACTGATAAACAATACCGCCAGGGCAGATACAGCCACCGGATTGTCGACCGTGGCCAGGGATATATGCAGCTGTGCCATATTTAGGGTGCCGGTCAACCCGTAAATCATACCAATGGATGTGAGCATCAGCAGGGTGGACACAAGATTCAGCGCGACATATTTAATACCGCCATCCAGCTGGATACGATCTCCCCCCAAAACCAGCAAGGCAAATGAGGCGATTAGCATCACCTCAAACCAGACATACAAATTAAACAGGTCTCCGGTAATAAAGCTTCCGCAAACGCCTGCCAATAAAAGCTGGAAGAAGCTGTGAAATCCCAGCTTTACCCGTTTTTCATCAATGTCTGAGAGTGAAAATAATGAAACGCAGAGCCCTACAATTGCACTGATTAGCAACATTACTGCACTCAGACGATCAGCTACCAGGGTAATCCCAAAGGGAGCCGCCCAATCCCCCATTTGGGCCGCGCGCGGACCGCCGGTTTCCACCAGTATCATAATGGCGATTGCTATTCCCAGCATCAGCACACAGCCGCAAATAGAAATTGAGCCGCAGAGCAAAGGGCGCCCGCGCGCTGGAAAAGCGGCAAGTGCGGTGAAGATGGGAATCAGGAAGGGCAGGGCGAGTAACCAGCTCAAGGGGATTTTTTCCTCTTGGGCTTCACCGGCTCCGCAATGCGCATGGAGTCCACATCAAGGGTACCCAGCACTTTATAGGCCTGGGCGATTAGTGCCAGGGCAAAGGCCAACAGACCAAAACCGATTACAATGGCAGTCAGGATAAGTGCCTGGGGCAGGGGGTTAGCTACAGGCATAGGCGGTACTTCCAGCCCTTTGGGAACCAGGGCCGGAGCCGCGCGGGTTAATCTACCGGTAATAAATATGGCCAGATTGGCGGCATTACTGATGAGTATTAATCCGAACAGGTAGTGCAGCAGATCCCTGGCCAGCATCAGATAGACTCCGGTGGCAATCAATATGCCAACCACAAGTGCGAGGGGACCCTCCATATTAACCAGCCTCTTCCAGGGCAAAAATCAGGGTGAGTACAGCGCCGAGTACCGCCAGGTAAACGCCAATATCAAAAATTAGTACATTGCTGATGGAGATACCGCCCGAGTTTTTATCGCCGATAAGTTGAAACCATTGGCCCGAGAAAGGCGCTTCTCCTTTAAAAGCTGCGAGCATACCGGACAGTGCCGAAATCAATACGCCACTCATTGCCAGGTTTCCGGGAGGAACCCGCAGTGCTCGCTGGGCTGCTTCCATACCCCAGGCTATGGCAAAGAGTGCAAATGCCGAAGCGGCAATTAACCCGGCAATAAAACCCCCTCCAGGATAATTGTGGCCGCGCAAGAGCATATATACCGAGAAAACCAGAATGAGCGCCACAAGCACTCGGGTTGCTGTTTGCAATATCAGAGAGTTCATTGTGGCCCCCGCCGTAATTGATGGCCCAGCAGCGTTACTGCCGCTACGGCAGCAGTAAATACCACAATGATTTCTCCGAAGGTATCCAGCGCGCGGAAGTCCACCAGGATGACATTGACAATATTACGCCCATGGGCCTCGGGCACTGCGGCCTGCTCAAAGAAGTCACTGGTAGGACTATCGAAGGGTGTTTGTAATACGGCAAGAATACTCAAAGTCACCAACAGGCCGACCATGCCACCCAAAAGGGCATCTCTAGGGCGAAAGCGGATTTTTCTACCGGGGCTGAATACTGGGAGGCGAGGCAGTATTGCGGCAACCAATACCAAATATAGGGTTTCAACCAGGAGCTGGGTAATAGCTACATCCGGAGCACCAAAGAACAGATAGATTAATGCAACTCCAACACCCAGGGCCCCGAGAGCGCATATTGCAATTAATGGTTTGCGTGCTGTACCCGCCATAAAAGCTCCACCCACGGTAAGTAGAAGGGCGGCCCATTCTTTCAGGTTCAGACGCGGCCAGTTGTATTCCAGTGGGAATTGCCCCGATCGTAACAAGGCATAGGAAAGGAATATCGAAACGGTCACAAAAATGACCGTCAAATAACGCCGCATAACCCCGTTTTGCAATATCCGGGTCTGGAAAGCCGCAAAGGACCTCAACAGCTCCAGGGACTTGTCCCACAGTAGATCGGCACTGGTAGGCGCATGTTTGAAATCCCATGCCAGCCAAGCCCGCAGGTGGCGTAAGCCCAGATACATAGTGACCCCAAGACCAAAGGTCAATATGCTCATTAACAGAGGAATATTAATCCCGTGCCAGAGGCGTAAATCGATACTCTCTGGAATACCCAGTACAGCAGTTAACGCAGGTTCAACAAGTCCCCCACCGACGAGATCCGGGGCAAGACCAAAGGTAAGTCCCAGAAAGCTGAGAATTAGTGGACTTATCCATAAGCCAGGCGATGCCTCGTGGACTTTGGGTAGGTTGTGTGGGTATTTTCCCAGAAAGGGTTTTAAAGCAACCATACCAGCCACGGTAACAGTGACGGCATTGGCGAATACTGCGGCAGTGGATACGAGAGCTGGTTCGGATGCCACAGCCAGCGCTCCCTCATATTTTAATTCTTTACCAATAAAGCCAAGAAATGGTGGGAATCCTGCCATAGAAAGTGCTGAGGCCAGTGCGGTAAAAAAAGTGATAGGCATGACACGTCCGAGCCCACCAAGTTTGATCATATTGCGGGTGCCAGTCTGCTTATCAATGATGCCTACCACCATGAACAGTGCAGCCTTATAAAAAGAGTGCACTATTAAAAAGGTGATAGCGGCTGCAACTGCAGCAGAGGCATCGGAACCAAGGAACATAGTCAGGGTACCGAGTGCGATCATGGTGGTGTAGGCCAGGGCAAGTTTCAGGTCGGTCTGGCGCAGAGCAGCCAATGCAGCCACTGCTGCGGTAGCCGCACCGGTACAGGTCAAAATCCACTCCCAGGTTTCTGTCTGTGCCAGAACTGGATGCAGGCGCGCCAATAGATAAATGCCTGCTTTTACCATAGTTGCAGAGTGTAGGTAGGCGCTGACAGGGGTCGGAGCTGCCATCGCATTGGGAAGCCAAAAATGGAAAGGCAGTTGTGCGGATTTGGCAAAAGATCCGATTAATATCAGCATCAGGATTGGCACATATAGTGAACTTGCGCGTACTGTCTCCCCGGAAGCGAGTACCTGCACCATATCGAAACTGCCTGTGAGTGAACCAAGCAGTATAAAACCGGCCAGTAAACACAGGCCTCCAAGGGTGGTTACCAATAGGGCCTGTAGCGCTGAGCGGCGTGCAATGGCGCTGGTGTTATTAAAGCCAATCAGCAGGTAACTGGCGATAGTGGTGATTTCCCAAAATACAAATAAAGTCATCAGATCACCGGCAAGCACCAGACCCAGCATTCCGATCATAAATAGGTAGAGATACAGATAAAAACGGCGCAGTTGCATATGTCCGCGTAAATAAGATGCGGCATAAATTGTAATAAATACGCCGATGCCACTGATGAGTAGGGCGAAAAGAAAGCTCAGACCATCAATAAAAAATTGCAGTGATACACCGAGGTCAGATACCCAGGTCACACCAAAAATAATTTCGCGACCGGCAGATATATCTGACATGTAGAACAACAGGATCAGTGTCAAAATAGTGGGAGGCACGGGAGAGAGCAGGGAGATAAGTCTCCCCGGTTCGGCTTGCCTGCTATCGCGACTATCCGTGTCGCCAACTGCACCCATCAATTGATCCCCAATTGCCTCGATCTATTTTAGGAGGGAATCGGCCAGAGAGCAGGTAGGGCGATTACTGCGCCTGATTGAAAAAATATATATTGCCGCTGATGATTACTTCGAACTGCCTTATTTCAAGAGTTGACTTTATTTTACTAAATTTTCATTGATGTGGCAGATCAAACCACAAGGCCGTTATACCATCTATACCGGCCTGTAATTGTATATACTCTTTAAACAATCCAAGGCCATCTCCTGCCATCATTTTATGATTGCTATTAAAAGTGGCACTCCCCTCAATTACATGTAAATATCCGGGGCGAATTCGGGTATCCAGAACCACACTTTCTCCGCTCTTCAAGTGAAGTCGATACAAACTGGCATCTTGTTGCATGGTTAGTGAATCATCACGTCCATCTGGGGTAACCAGGGGAGTCAGCTTCTTCGTTTGAATAATTGATTTTTGTTCATACCCAGGCTTGATGCCCTGGCGGTTGGGTTGAATCCAAATTTGCAGGAACTTTAATCTCTGTGATGTTGAGTGATTATATTCTGAGTGGGTGATGCCTGTTCCGGCACTCATTCTTTGCACTTCTCCGGCGGGGACCACAAAACGATTCCCTTTACTGTCGACATGTTCAATAGCGCCTTCCAAGATATAGGAGATAATCTCCATATCCCTGTGGCCGTGAGTATCAAAACCTGCACCGGGACGGACGGTATCATCATTGATTACCCTCAATACAGAAAACCCCATATGCATGCGATCGTAGTAGTGTCCGAAGGAGAAAGAATGCTTGCTTTGGAGCCACCCAAAATTGGCAGTTCCTCGTTCCTGCGCCGGTCTAAAATAGTACATAACAAGATCCAAGTACTTGAATAATGGTTTTATTTATTTTATTCAAGTCTGCACCAGAGAAATATTGGATAGATAAGGATTCGCTGTTCTATTAAAGTGAATTTTCCGAAGTGGGCATATTTAGTGTCAGCAACCGTAATTCCCCTATAAATTCACGCGCAGCGGGGCCCAGGCTGTCTTGATCTCTAAAATTCAAATAAAAACTGGCTGTGCGGGATGCGCCTTTTTCCAGTGAAAGACGTTTTAACATTCCGTTTTCCAATAGCGGGGCGGCAATTGGCATGGGTAGCCAGGCATACCCCATTCCCTGGCAAATCAGCTCTGTAGATGCACGCAAGCTACTTACTGTCCAGCGCTGTTCAGCGCCAAGCCACCCCGAGTCGACGCTGGTTTGTGTGGCTGAGTCCCGCACAATAATCTGTCGGTAAGATTTTAAATCATCATAGTTTAACTTTCGTTTGAATTGATGCAGAGGATGGTTGATATATGCCACTGCGATAAATTCAATCGTACAGATTTCTTCATTGAGATTGTCGGTCATTGTCATTGGTGATAAACCCAGGTCTACAGCACCTTCCTGTAACAACTCATTAGTGCCAGATAAAATGGTATCGACAATATCAATATTGGTTTGTGGGAATATTCCGGATACTTTTTCGAGAGCCTTAAATACCACTTGCTGGGGGAAGGCACCATCTACAGCGATACGCAGCTCAGATTCCACACCACTGCTAAGAGACTCCGCAATTGCCTCTATACGGGATACTTCATCCAGTAAGTACTTTCCACGGCGCAACATCAGCTGGCCAGCTTCAGTCAATGCAACTCTGCGCCCGGTTACTTCAAAAAGCTTTACACCCAGTGCCGTCTCCAGGTTCCCTACCGCATGGTGAATACTCGATTGGCTTTTATGCACCACTGAAGAGGCCTGGTTGAAACCTCCCGCATCCACCACAGCCTTAAACATACGCCATTGCTCCAGGGTGGTTTTCTGCATGGGTGCCTTCTCCCGTTGATCATTTAACTTGATGCCTATGGCAGGATAAGTTGTCGAAGGGCTACTCTAATGTTCGCCAGAATCGAATGATAGTCAGAATTATAGAAAGATTTGTTCGAAAATTTAGATGGGTGGCGACGACATTGCCCATGATTGAGTAAAAGTGGCCGCAGAGCGGCCGAGGTTGGGGTTAGTCCTGAGGTGGGGCCGGGCTTAAAGATTTATCTTACGGGGAACCTGTTGCGGTCGTGGGGGCTACTGTAATCAATAGCGGGCCCCACCGGTACAACCTGGGTGGGGTTAATCGAAGTATGGCTGAAGTAGTAATGGCGCTTGATATGGTGAAAATCTACAGTTTCGGCTACACCGGGCCATTGATACAGCTCGCGCACATAGTTACGGATATTAGGGAAGTCATCCAAGCGCTGACGGTTGCACTTAAAATGCCCATGATAGACTGCATCAAAGCGTATAAGTGTGGTAAACAAACGCCAGTCTGCTTCAGTGATTTGATCACCGGTAAGATAGCGCTGTTGACTCAGATGTGTTTCCACATGGTCCATTGATTTGAATAATTTGTCGTAGGCTTCCCCATAAGCGGCCTGGGTGGTAGCGAAGCCACAGCGATAAACTCCGTTGTTAATATTCTCGTAGATCTCATGATTAATAACCTCAATTTCATCGCGCTTTTGCCGTGGGAAAAAGTCTGTTTGATCGCCAGTAATCAGATTAAACGCGCTGTTAAACATACGTATGATTTCTGAAGATTCATTGCTGACAATACAGTTCTGCTGTTTGTCCCATAGCACCGGCACAGTTACGCGCCCACTGTAATTGGCTTTGTTGTGGGTGTAGATTTGATGCAGGTAATCGAATCTGAATAGGGGATCGCCACTACTGCCTTCTTCAATATTAAAACTCCAGCCAGAGTTCAGCATATCAGGGCTTACTACCGATACGCCGATATGCCCTTCCAGCTTTTTCAGCTTGCGAAAGATCAGTGTGCGGTGGGCCCAAGGGCAAGCAAGTGATACATAGAGGTGATAACGGCCGGGCTCGGCTTTAAAGCCACCAGTTCCACTGGGCCCTGCGCTACCATCAATGGTTATCCAGTTGCGCAGTTGGGCCGCCTCTCGCTCAAAGGCGCCACCAGACTCGCTGGTGCTATACCATTGGTCCTGCCATTTTCCGCTGATTAAAAGTCCCATTTTGTACCTCTTAAAAGCCTGTAAGAGTGAGTGCAGGCCCCGATTTTCTCGGGGTTTCTGCCGTCTATTTTATGAGGAATTACTGCTTGGCTCCCTGTCTGCGAGCGTCCAGGCTCCATCGTCCAGCACCATTAGCAGCCAGTAACAGGAAGCCCCCGGCCATGGCGATGTTTTTGAAGAACATAATAAATTGCATCTGGTCAGCCAGATTGTTGTGATACAAGGCGGCGGTAATCACACTAAATCCAGCTAGGGCTAATGCAACCAAGCGAACTTGAAAGCCTGCGATCAAGGCAAGGGCGGTACCTACTTCAAACAGTATCACCAGTGGCAGCAGGAATTCAGGCAGGCCGCCGTAGGCCAGGTACTGGGCGCTGCCCTCGTAGTTTTGAATTTTATTAACACCTGCCAGTAAGAAAATCGCAGCCAGGCCTATACGGCCAGCCAAGTCGGTAATAGCAGGAAACATGGAGTTGGTATCTTGAATTGTGCTCAGGGCGGAAGTGGTCATGGTATCGCTCCTCAATCTGTGAGTTCTAAAGTAGTGCCCCAGGGGATGGGCAACCTCTATCGATGGGGAGCAGTTTATCGAGCAGGGACAGGATGAAAATTGCTTAAAACGGGCCGTATGATTCGGGAAAATAGAATGAATGTTGAGTCTATCGGAACGCCGCAACGGGAAGTGCTTGCTCGATCAATTAAAATGAGAGTGGATTACTGAAGAGGCGAGCTACCGCCAGACTGAAAGGAAAGTCCATAACTTATTTCTTTAATGCCCAGACTGGCATAAAAAAGAAACCGTTAAAATCACTCTTTCGGATTCCCGGCACTCCAAATCAGAAGTGGTAACCGATACCGACCGAGAAAACAAACGGATCTATGTCCACATCGACATTGATACGGGAGTAAGTTTCCGCACCTGTATAGAAGCGGATATTTGCATCGGTATCAATATCCAGGTACCAAATAGCGGCATTAAACAGCCAACGGCTATCCTGGCCAAAGGCGATATCTATTCCAACTTCCCCAGCCAGGCCCCAAGAATCATCCAGCTTGAGTCTTGCTCGTGATTCTGCACCGAGTACAGCTTCAAAGTAATTCTGAGCCGCACGATTGATATGCTCACTTAAAAAGTGGGTGTAATTTACTCCGACACCAATGTAAGGCTGCACCCAGGATTCTGTGCATACTGGGTACCATTGCAAGGTAAGGGTAGGAGGCAGATGTTTAATGTCCCCGAGGCGCACCCGTCCGAGAGGTTCGCCAGTCACCGGGTCGGGCAGGCCGCGCACGTCGAGATCATGTTTAAATGGTAATGCTGCCAAAAGCCCCAGTCCCCAGTGATCTGCGAATAACCAGGTGCCCGTAACGCTCACGGAGTAACCGGTATCCACGTAAACCCGTGTATCAGGCAGTATGGTGCCATTTAGGCGCAGATTGTCGGAATCGTCATTGGGATCAACTGCGGCGGCGCCAACACGAACAATAAAGTCTCCTTTTTTATACTCTGCCAAAGCTTGGCTACTAATGAGTAAGGCGGCAAAAAGCGTTATTGCCAACTGAAGCCGTTTCATTTCTCGCTTCCCTGCGCATTTTATCGAAATGGAGTTACGCATTCAGTGTAGTTGGCCGGCAAATGGGCGGTTGGGGTAAGGCGTTCTTTGATGTGATAAGACGTCTTTAGCAGCAATATAGAGGGTGATCTGTGCCAAGCCTTTGTAAGTATTGCTTCAAAAGATAGAGCATATGGAGTTCTTGTATAACCTCACACAAATCATAAATAATTTAACAACTGTAAATAGTAATGGGCCTAAAAAGGCCCATTTCATTTTTGAGATAAGCTAATCAGTATTTTTGGTATTTTCAATTTCTGGGGGTCAGAAATTTCTGATACTGGAATGCAGACCCCAGCATGCATAGCCCCACCAGCATACAGACCACAATCTTTTGTATCAGGGAAAAGTCCTGCATATCCCAAAGCACAATTTTTAGTGCGGCAGTGCCATACAAAATGAGTGAAAGCTTCAGTAACTTCTGGGTATCTGGTTTCAGGGTCTGGAACAGCAGCAGCGTTGCATGCAACACCAAGGCAAAAGATAATGCCGGTAGCCACATGGTTTCCAGTATCTGTGCCAACAGGGCAATATAAACTGGAATAGCTGTAAGGTGCAGCACCCACAGGTTAAACAGCCTGCGGCCGGGCCATACGGCTCTATTGGCGAAAAAGCGCTGATAAACCAGCAGCGAAGCAATTCCCAGGGCCACCAGGTTATACACTCCCAACGTTGGCGCTTTAGCGGAATTGGCAATGACCGCTGCAACTTGCAACAAGGTAATAAACTCAAACAGGCGCAGACTCAGCATATAAAGGGGGGTCAACTGGTTGCGCAGCGGCGCTAATTGGGGTTTAAAAATATACAGACCGGCGAAGTACAGCTGGCATAGTAAAAGTGCCAGTGCAAAGTCACGGCTTAGTGCGTAGCTAATAATAAGTAGCGTTGCCGCGAGATAGTAAAAGGCCAATGGAAAGAGTGGCTTAAGTGCCCGATGTAGGGCCAACCGCCAATCCTGGCCGACTGGCTTCCGCCGCAATCCCTGGCCGATCCACAACAGTGCAGCCATTGATACCAGCCCCAACAGCAACCCACTCAAGGCAAACCCTTGCCAGTTGGCGAACTCCTGCAGAGCACAACTGATTATTGCTACAAAGCTTGCGCCTGCGATCAATATGCGCAGTTCCTGTTTTAATACCTCCAGTTTCAGGTGTGTATAAAGTGCCAGGGCGATAGCGCCAGACAGCCAAACGGCGATGGGGAAGTAGTCGTTGGCCTTATAAAGTACTGTTGGTAGGAAAAATATTGGCACCAGAGCGTAAAACAGCTTGCGCAAATTGAGTGCCAGAGAGAAGCCAGTGGATTGCATATCCAGGTGTTTATACAGAGCTGCAATCATCCACAAGCTAAGGAAGGCCTCTACACTAGCGATCTTTCCGTAAGGTATTTGATCGTAGAAATGCAAGTTACCCACAATCGATGCACTCGCGAGTAGTGGGATAAACAGCAGTAAGTAATGGCTGAGTCCAAACCATTCACTAAATGCTGAGCCAGTACGCTTGCCGTGCCAGATTAAAAAGCCCATCGGTAGCAAGGCAAGCAGCCACATACCCTGGGGCCAGAGGATGCCAACAGATAGCAGAAAGCTTGCGGATAAAAACACCACAAAAGCGTTATCTGCGAAAGAGGTTAAATGGTGCTCTCTAGGAGTAATCCGATCTGCGCAGTGCTGCAACAGTCGGGTTAATGCGAAGGCAGCCGCACAGAGCGCCAACCAGTTACCCCAACCAGCATCTGCGCTTAATGACAGCAACATTGGTGCGGGAACAACTCCGCCAGCTACCCAGGTCAGAGCTTGCCACAGCATGGTAATGCCAGCTGCAGATAGGGCGATGTAACCCTCGCTTCTTACACTGATAAAACCAAAACGGGCACCGAGAAAAATCAGCAACAATCCCTCTAGGCACCAGACAATCCCCAATAAAGCGGGACTGCACAACGCAAGGATTGCCAAGCCTGCCAGTAATCCACCGTGTAGTAGAGCCATATTCTGTACAACACGGGCGGAAATGCTGATGGCGTTGTAGCCAAACAGCCAGCGTGAATAAATGGCCAGAGCCATCCAGGGTAGAAGGTTCAGCAGCCACACAATGCCCAGTGCGTTACTGTTGGGTGCGAGCGACCAGCTGATGTGGATAAACAGCACCAGGTTTGCGGCAATAATAATCAGGCGCCTTCGCTCCAGCCCTTTGGACTCTATCAATTCAGCGTTTAGACCCCGCAAGGCGTAATGGGCAAAGCCATAAAAGAAGCCGTGCAATATCAACAATGGTCCCCAGTTTGGGACGGCCTCATCCAGGTTTGAGATCGAAAACTCCAACATGCCTGCGCTCAGTACCATAGTGACGATCGCAAGCTGTGGCCAGCGTATCTGCCTGGATAAATGCAGCATCGCCAGGGCGAGTGCCAATAAATAGCTGAGGTAAACAAGTGCGGAAGGATCAAAATGATTCGCCACCAAAGGCATGGTGGCACCGCCCAGCAGGGTCACCATAGACACCACTCGTGTCTCAAATAATAGGGCCAGTAAGTAAGAGAGCCCTGTTGTCGCCACCAACAGGCCGACTCCAACAGGAACAGGCAGCAACTGATAGTAAGGCCCGGCAAAGTACCCACACAGGTAGAGAAGAATCACTCCGAGCGCTATTAATCCAGAGCCGTAGTCCGCCATATGGGGCATACGCCGGCTAAAAGTCACACCGCCAAAAGTGGTTGCTGCCGCAACCAGAAAGCCCAAGATCACCTTACCGGCCGGGCCCAAATAGTTGTTGAAAGAGAACTGCAGCAAGTATGCGAAGCCAAATACCAGTGCCAGTATGCCGGCAGCGGTCATAAAGAATACCGGGGCTTTACCCTGGCGCTGGTAATGGCGATAAAAGTTTGCAAGGGGCTCCCACACGCGATTGAGCGGTTCCAGGGTTGGTGCCAATAGGCTGGCCAGGCCTTCTTGTAACCATGGAGTGGCTACTGATGGTTTACCGGCTCTCTCAGGCGTTGATTTGGATTCAGAAGATTTCGGGGTAGGAGTTGCCGTTGCTGAAGGTATGGTTGCTGAATGAGCTTGCTGAATGGTTTGGCGGGGCTTGGAGGGTGTGCCCATAAGCAGGGCCAGTTCGTCTTCTAACTCAGCAGTACTTTCTACCAAGGCTTCTTTGGTTTCTGTATCGTCCCGCCTGAGCTGTGCCTCAAGGGCGGAGAGCCGTCGTTCGAAGGTCTCCAGCCGGCGTTGATTGTCCCGCTCCAGCAGGGCGAGTTCGGCTCGAAGTGAAAGTAATTCACCTTCCATAATTACCCCATTTTTATATGGTTGCTGGGTATTATTGACTTATTATTCAAAGCAATGCTTAGGTTGGGCTGTCCAAGATAAATGGATAAGGAGCACTGTCACTCCTCTTGCTATTTTTTCTGACGATTGAGTGTTTTCAGCCTCTAATCTGACTGCTTCAGGATACCGTGCCAATTCTTTCAAAAGCCAGCTCTGAGATTTTTACTTAGGCTGGTTTTCATACTGGATACGGTAAGGTTTGCAGCTGAAGGTATTTTTACCGGCATTGAGTTCAATAAACTTTTTTGCATCATCAATTTTTCTAGAAAAATAATTATACTTTTTTCTGCTGGCTGTAAAAATTGTATTCGTTTAACCACTGGAAAAGTGGGGATCTTGTCAGGAGGTCTACTGACCAAACCCAGCGACCGGATAGCTATGCAAATGGTTGTTAAATCTTTATCCGGGTTAATTTCGTAGGATCTTATGTAGATTCTGTTTGAAGTCAATCGATTAATAGTATTGCCTTGTTTGAATTGTGCTCGATCTGTCTGCTTATCAACCAAAATTGGCCGGCTATCAGCTTTTAGCGTAATAATGATGGCAGTAGTACCAGTTAGATCATTAATCGAACTATCTTCTTCAGGCGAAAAGTTATCTAAGAGCAAATAACAGGCCGGCCCTTTTCTCTGTCTCTTTTTACTGGGAGGCGTAAAAATTACTGGCTTTCAGTCTATTTTTTGCACCTATACAGCATCCGGTGTCTGCTATAACGAGACTCACTGTGGCTAAAAAGTCTGGTCTCCCTGATGCGCCATATAGATACTGGAACTATTGCAATAAGGCATTGCCGCCTGCGGCGACTTGAAAATTTCATTGATGTCGCTTACGCGCTCTTATTTGTCAACTTCGTTTTATATCTTCCTTCGGGAGAAGATATGGCTTGGATAAAGCTTGAATTTGGCCTTCTGAGTCTTTTAGTGGAGAATTCCCAAGAGATTTTCCGCCTATTTATTGCCGTAGGACTAACGCTCGTACAGTGGAATCTGACGCATAAATTACTTGGGCCCGTTGAGCAGTCCAATAATATCCATACTTCGCTGGTGTTATTGCAGCAGGTGGTCGTATGTTTTTATCTCTATTTTGCGATCAATGACCCTAAATTAGTGAGCATCTCGTCCACCGTTGGCCAGAGTGTATGCCTTGCGCTATCGGGATTTATCGGGCTCGCAGGCTGGCAGTATGCCCGCAAGATGGGCTTCGCTAACACATCCCTTACCAGCAATGAAAAAGATAACGTCTTCAAAAGCGCAACGACTGAACCCTTCGTCGCAGTACTTACTATTGGACTTGCATTCATCAGCCCTGTGGTTTGGTCTTTGGGTTGGCTGGTGATTCCGCTGATATTAATGGTGATACATAAAAAGATTGGCCGGAAATAAAAAATCCGCTAATTTAGTATCCTATGTTCATCCCTCAATAAATTAGGTTAACTTTTGAGACCTACAGATTCCCCATTCCCAACGATTAATTGGCCAGAATCCTCAGAGTTCCAATGTGCATGCTTTCCTAGAGAGTAGGAGGATCTGCTTAGCCTGGTTTTGAGGCCTTTGAAATGTACTTGGCATTCCTGGCTTAGCATGACGAAATCTTTGCGTTTTTCTACTTTATAGCCAGGGGCGGATAATCAGCTTTTAAGACGAATCTGGGGCTTTGAGTCATTTCTTGAGCGATTGGATTAGCTGCACATTTTCACGTCTTACCCCCTGGATTTCTCTTTTATCCGGCGTTTTGGCTCTCCTTTGAATCCTGAGCTGGCTTGGCTTTTGGAGTGTGTTGTATCCAAGCCATGGTAAGTGTGGACGGCTCTATAGTAAGTATCTGTTAAGAAGTTCCTCATTATGGACTGTAATAATTTGCGGCCTACGCCGACTAAGGTTGCAATGCACCCAATTTTTACCTTTCCGCTGGGGTGTGCATTTTTATACTGAGGATATGATTAGCATGAAAGTTCTTCACTTATTTCTACGCACTTTGCTTGTAACTTCCTTCCTTCTTATCGTGCCCTTCGCATCAGCAGGAGAGCCCTTCTCCGAAGAGCGCTTCAAAGAGCTGCAAGCTGCCAAGCAACCCGTATTGATTGATGTACGGGCAGACTGGTGCCCTACCTGTAAGAAGCAGGGCATAATTCTTGCGCAGTTCCAGGAAGATAACCCCCAGTGCGGCCTCACAATCCTTAATGTGAATTTCGACAAGCAAAAAGAGTGGGTAAAGCATTTCCGTGCGCCGAGGCAGTCAACCCTGCTGCTCTATCGTGGGGACAAGCAGGTATGGTTCAGTGTTGCTGAAACACGCGCTGATGTTATTCGCCAGAATATCTTTAACTCAGTTAAGGCCTGCGGCGAAAATGCTTGAAGTCAGCGCCATCCCCCTGGCCTTGATTGCGGGCACACTTAGTATTCTCTCCCCCTGTGTTTGGCCGCTGGTGCCAATGGTGGTTGGCGCCTCCAGCAGTGCTGGGCGCTGGGGACCTTATGCGCTCGCCGTAGGGCTCAGCTTGTCATTTGCCCTGGCTGGAACTGTACTCAGTTTCCTGTTGGTTTCTTTAGGGCTGGACCCAGAGCTATTTCGCTATATTGCTGCAATCCTGCTTGTGGCCGTTGCCCTTATTCTACTGATCAAACCCCTTTCCGACTGGGTGACCTTGCGTTTGGCGAAAGTTACCGCAGGGGCGAGCATTACTGGTGATGGCGCCTGGGCCGGACAGTTTGGTATCGGCTTTCTCACAGGAATTATCTGGTTGCCCTGCGTAGGTCCCACGCTAGGTGCAGCAATCGCGCTTGCTTCCATGGGCCAGCAACTAGGCCAGTCATTTATGGTGATGTTTTCTTTTGGGCTTGGTACCGGTGCTGCGCTACTGGTGGCAGGCGGGCTATCACGGAAAATTTATAGCCGCTTATCACCATCAGTTGGCGCTTTTGCTGTTGGTGGCAAAGTAGCACTTGGTGCCATACTTTTGTTGCTTGGGATTATGGTGTTGAGTGGCTTTGATAAAGTCCTGGAAACCTGGGCTTTGAACTGGATGCCCGAGTGGACTTTTAGTTTTTAATAATTATCTCGAAGTAAATCACAATTTAGTCGAGGTATCCAAAGGGATTAATAGTTATTTTAGTGTCTGGAAAAACACTGAAAATTACCTCAGGAATCCAAGAAGTTTTACGAGTAAGTTTAAAGCCCCAGTAACCTTCAATTACTGGGGCTTTTTTTATGTCCTGTTAAGGAACTGTTAAAAATTATGGCTGGTAAGAAGGGTAATCGGTATAGCCTTCATCGGTACCGCCATACATGGTTTCCGGGTCAACCTTATTAAGAGGCCAATCATTGCGAATACGTGTGGGAAGGTCCGGATTGGCAATAAAAGGGCGGCCAAAACCAAAGATATCTCCGTTACCCGCCTGCAGCACCCGCAAAGCCTTCTCTGGGGAATACTTGCCGGCATACATGATGCGCCCGCCAAAGATCTCTCGTACTTCCTGGTAGAAATTCTCAGGTAAATCCGGTGCATTATCCCAATCCGCTTCTGCTAAAGATAGGTAAGCAATTCCCGCCTCGTTCAATAGTTTGATAGCTTCGATATAGGTTGTGTGTGGGTCACTCTCCACCAGGCCAAGATAAACACGGTCCTCATTGGTACTTTCAAACAGCGGAGCAAATCGAACGCCGAGACGATCATTACCTACCTCTGCTGATACCGCTGCAACAATCTCTTTGAGGAAACGCAGTCGGTTCTCCAGGCTACCGCCATACTCGTCATCGCGTTGGTTGGTATGCTCAGAAATAAACTGGTTTACAAGATAACCATTGGCACAATGCAGCTCAACGCCGTCGAAGCCTGCTTCCAAAGCATTGCGTGCTGCCTGGGCATAGAGCTGCACCAGTTCTTTAACTTCTTCTGTTGTCAGCGCGCGAGGATCACTGGGTTCAGCCAAAGCACCTTGCCCTGGCCCTGTCTCAATAAATACCTTTACCGCATCTGCTCGGATTGCAGACGGCGCAACGGGAGCCCCTCCACCCGGCTGCAGTGATGTGTGGGATACACGCCCCACATGCCAAAGCTGGGCAAAAATAATACCGCCTTGATCGTGTACGGCTTTGGTCACTTTTTTCCAGCCTTCGACCTGGTCCTGTGAATAAATTCCGGGAGTCCAGGCATAACCCTGGCCGCGGGGCTCAATTTGCGTGCCCTCTGTAACCATAAAGCCCGCACCAGCTCGCTGAGCGTAGTAGTTGGCCATTAAGTCATTAGCGATGTTGCCAGGCTGTGAACTACGCGACCGGGTAAGCGGCGGCAGCACAATGCGGTTTTTCAGGGTGTAAGGGCCCAGGTTGATTTCACTGAACAGTGCTTCGTTTTTCATAACTACTTTCCTGCTAAAAGCTTATTGCAGTGAGGTTTAAAAAAGACCGTAGGGCTTTTCATTAAGGCTGATAAAGATATTCTTCTTTTGCGTGTAGGCATCAATCATCGATTTATGGGTTTCACGCCCGATACCGGATTTCTTGTAACCGCCGAACGGTGCATGGGCAGGGAGTTCGTGATAGGTATTCACCCACATGCGGCCTGTTTCCACGGCTCGTGCAACACGCAACGCTCGGTTGATATCTTGAGTCCACACAGCGCCAGCCAAGCCATAATCGGATTGGTTGGCCATCGCTATAACTTCCTCCTCAGAGGAGAAAGGAATCACTACAACAACCGGGCCAAAGATTTCCTCCTGAGCCACTTTCATAGCGTTATCGGCATGGGTAATAATTGTCGGCTCAATATAAAAACCCTGTTCCATTCCGGGTTTTTGCAGCCGCTTACCGCCGGTAAGGATCTTCGCACCTTCTTCTTTGGCAATATCTATGTAGCCAAGAATACGGTTCATTTGCGCTTCACTGATCTGGCTGCCCATCTGTGTGTTGGGGTCCATCGGATCGCCGACATTTACAGATTCAAACTTGGCTTTTAATTCAATGGTAAAACGGTCGAAGATAGTTTCGTGGACAAAAAGGCGGGCACCAGATTCACAGACTTGTCCCTGGTTCAGCAGGATAGACAGGGCTCCGCCCTCCAGGGCTTTTTCCCAGTTTGTGTCGGGGAATACGATATTGGCTGACTTGCCACCCAGCTCCAATGTAGCTGGTACCAATTTATCAGCCGCAGCTTTGGCCACGTTATAGCCGATGCCAGTAGACCCGGTGAAGGCCAGCTTCGCGACTTTAGGGTGATCCAGTAAAGCCTGGCCCGCTTCTGGGCCTACGCCGGTGACAACGTTCACCACACCATCTGGTAATACTTCCTTGAAAATCTTGGTCAGCTCCAGCAGGGTGGATGAAGTCATCTCGGATGGCTTAATCACTACGGTGTTACCGGTTGCGATAGCGGGTGCAATCTTCCAGGCGGCCATCAGCAGAGGGTAGTTCCATGGGATTACCTGACCGACTACACCCATTGGCTCGCTGAATACCAAGCTCATGGTTTGATCATCAATCATCACCGCTTCGTCGCTGTGAGAGCGGATAACCCCTGCAAAGTAGCGAAAGTGGTCTATGGCCAGTGGGATATCAATATTTGAAGTTTCGCGAATTGGCTTGCCGGTTTCCAATGCCTCAAGGTGGGCGAAGAATGCTTTCTTTTCTGCAAGCATGTCTGCAATTTTGAGCAGTGCATCCTGTCGTTCAATAGCGGAAGTAAGTTTCCAGATGGGGAACGCCTTTTCTGCCGCAATGACAGCAGCATCGACATCACTTGAATCGGCCAACGGTATGCGAGTCAGTAATTCGCCTGTAGCAGGATTGAGGCTGTCCATCGTACGCCCCGAGTTGCTATTAACCCATTCACCACCAATAAATAATTTATAAGATTCCTGAGGAGCAAAGCGCTTAGTGGGTCGGCTCATATCTATCTCCAGATAATTAGAAGAGTAACTACTTGGGCTATTAAATAGCCCCAGCCAGATGTGGCTGTGCCTTACGATGGTGGGAATAATAGATAGGCAAAGATACAATTAGAAACAACTACTCTTTGTCCTGGTTACAAATATGAATGGTATAAGTCGGTTAGACCTGAAACAGCTACGTATATTGGAAGCGCTACTGCAAGAGAGAAACCTATCGCGGGTAGCGGAAAAGGTAGGGTTAACTCAGCAAGCAATCAGTGAACAGCTGCGTAAGTTGAGGGAGGTATTTGATGACCGTCTGTTCATTAGGCAAGGTAACGGCATGGTGCCCACTCCTATTGCCGAACAACTGGGCGGCAGGATCAGCAGCATTTTAAAGGATGTAGAGTCACTGCTGACCCCAATAGCTTTTGACCCGGCAACCTATAAGGGGGTTTTTAGCATTAGCGCCACAGACTATGCGATTCAATCGGTACTACCCCAACTACTAGAGGTTGTCCGTAAATCTGCTCCAGAGCTTAAAGTTATTGTTAGGGATTTTGAAACAGATAACCTAAATCAATTAATGGTTGCCGGCGAGATCGATCTAGCGCTCACTTTCCCTGATTTCATCCCGGATGACCTGCCTTACAAACTGTTATTTGAAGAGCAACATGTTTGTATTGCAGGAAAAAAATCTCCTCTAAAGGGCAGGTCATTGACTTTGGCTGACGTAGCCGAGCTTCCACAATTGATTATTTCGCCTTCTCGCCCGAACTTGAGAGGGTCTCACGATGAATGGTTTGCTATGCAAGGACTAAAGCGCAATATCGTAATGTCAGTACCTTGCTTTTCAGCCGCACCAGATATTATTGCTGCCACTGACACAATTGCTTTTTACCCCTCAAGATTGTTGCCCAATAAGAAAGTGATTCCTCTCAATTTGGATACACAAACCCCAAAATTTGAAGTCATTGCAGCATGGCACAGCCGATCTAATCACAGCCAGCTCCATATGTGGGTAGTTGATCAGCTTATGAGATTATTTAGGTAGCTATGTAGTTCTTTAATTGAGCTTTAGCAATATTAAAGTTCGTATCATATCGTGATGGAATAGTAAGATGGTTTTTAGGAAACCATCTTATTTTTTTAGAAATAAAAAGAGTGTATTGTCGTAATGCTATTGCCGTAAGAAAAGCTCAGCCACCTCCTTTTTAGCGGCAACAACATAGGTAATCATCAGGTTCTCTTGATTAATATCGGTCAAGTAATCGATATCCCTATGCATTTCCCTCAAAATGGAAAAGTTATCGGTGTCGAGATTGTATGACCACAGCTGGTCGTCTCGATTGATTGAGTAAATCACATTATCTTTGATAACAAATCTCTTTTCGCTACCTTGATCAGTTAGCTTCTCGATAAGCTGGTCTTCCGCGGCGCCAGGTTGCCAGAAGCGATTCATATGGTCCATATAGATCAACCGGCCATCTTTAGCTCTTTGGGCCCAGCTAACTGGTTTTTCATTGATAAACCTGGGCTCAAGGCTATCCAAGTTGACTTCTGCAAATTTTGTAACCCCTTTAATCGTCAAGGATAATAACGCTGAATTATCGATACTGTCCCACTGGAAGAGCTGATCAACAGGCGCATTCAGGGGCAAGCCCTCTACACGGCCATCCAAGAAAATTTTATTGAGCTTGTTATTGGCATTTACCAGAATACTTTCTCCATCGGCAGACCAATGGATACCGTCGATATTGGTATCGATTGGAAACTGAGATACCTGCCGTAAATCACTACCATCAGTCACCCACACCTGGTCTTCACCAGAGCGCCTGGAGGTAAACGCAATCAAGTTGCCATTGGGTTGGAAAATACCGTCATCCTCCCCGGAAATCGACCGTGTGGCGCTTGGGTAAATTGTGCTGACATCTTCTTCTGAAGGTGTGGTGCTAGCTCCAGGCAGGTTTAGCGGTATCAAGGCAATATCACTATCGTATTGCCCTTTAATAACCAGTGCTCTATGTCCACCTGGATGAAAGTCTGGAGAGCTGGCAGACTGGTCCAGAGGTAACTGAATTCTACTGACCTTGCCATCATAGGTGAGAGAGAAGAGTCTTCGCCCTGTACTAAAGATTAGCTCATCCTCTCTCGGTGAAAAGTTAGGGGAAATGGCTCTGTGTTCAGATATCTCATCTGGATAGTCAATCGGATGGCTGGTTAAAAGCGCCCCCTTAGAATCCAGCATATCGATATAAAGCCGGCCATCTTGATGATAGCTGGTGACGGCTATTAAATCGTCATCGATTGAATAATCAAAGTGGGCTAGGTTTCCCTCTTCCAGGTCATAAAGTACCTGACTGCTGTTATCACTCACGGAATATTTGATTAACCGCCAACGATCAGACTCTTTATGCAAAATAGCGAGATCATTGTTATTTAACCATGCCGGATTCTTAATGGCCGAGTTTTTACAGCGCATTAATACACTTGGCTGTTGCGGACTTACTAATGCCTCTTGGAAGTCCAGGCTTACCAGGTTGTAACAGGTATTCTGGGTTAGCGGTATGGTACAGTCTTCTTCTGAAATAAATACCAGTTTTTTGCCATCCGGAGATAATGTATGGCGGCCATAAGTACCCCATTCGGGAGTTAATTCCGTTTCCTGCTGGGTATGTATATTCCTGGCCCAGATTTTATTAACACAGAGCTTATCCAAATAACGATTAAATATAATATATTCACCATCAGGTGAATATGAGGGGCCAAACTCTTTGTGATCCGTAGCCGTTACTGCCTGTAATCGATCAAATATAAGCTGAGCGTTTTGCTTGGGTGAAGAGTAATTAAATCCAACAAATATCAATAATAGCATCCCGATTAGCGCAAATATTGGGAATCTATTTGGTTTAACTGACTGGGTTTGATAATCCGGATTACTTGGTTGTATATCTATTACAGGCTCAGGGGGTGCAGGGGGAGCAGGAGAGAGGGCGTTTTCTTCCGATACTGTCTTATCCTGTGGAATAGAATCACCATCTTGCCAAACAATATCACATTCCAGGCTATAACCTTGTTTGGCATGGGTTCTAATATAAGACTGCTGCTTTCGATCCTCGCCCAAGGCTTTTCTAAGTTGCGCAATACTTCTTTGCAGCGTATTTGGTGTGACTATTGTATCGGGCCAAACTTCAGACAGTAGCTCATCCTGGCTCACTACCTTTCGCTGATGCTTTGCCAAGTGGGTTAAGACAGCAAGGGCTTTTGGGGGGATAGTTTGTGATTGCTCATGTCGGGTGATCTGGTTTCTGGATAAATCAATAAAGAAGTCACCCACCCAATATTGTGAAGCCATTGATGTATCTACCTGAGCAAAATTTGAGCTGAATTTTTGCTATCGATACTAGCATAAACCCTGATCACATCTAAAGCGCGCCTTGTAACCTATTGATAAATAAGCACTTTATGCCAGCAGTAGAAAGTCATCGAAAAATCAGGAGCACTTCAGGTGTTTCACTGGCTCCTTGTTTAGATTGAGCGCTTCTCCGATCACATGTAACGGTATAAATACTGATATGAAAAAGCGTTTACTAGTCGCCTTTCTCCTGTTGCTACCTATCGCTGCCCTTGAAGCAGGTGAGCATAAGGCCCTGGAGTTATCCACAACCCAAATAATACCCATTCAGGACTCCAGCAATAATAGAGAATACGAGCTGTTTATTAAGCTGCCTGAAAAATACGAGGAGAGTGATACTAATAAGCATCCGGTTATTTACTATACAGACGCTTTATGGGCAGTTGAAATACTATCGGCTACTACTGAATACGCACTGGAAGATGCCATTTTGGTGGGTATTGGCTGGCAGAAAGATATGCCAGCTGATGAAAATGAATGGTCAAGTCGATATCGGGACTTTAAGCCAGCACTACCCTCAGATAATAAAGATAAAAAAACCTATAAAGGAGAGGCCCATCAGCATCTCGCCTTTATAAGAAATGACGTTATTAAGTATATCGAAAGCAATTACCGCGCGAATCCAGATAACCGTACTTATTTCGGTTACTCATTCGGGGGGCTCTTTGGGGTTTATGCCTTAATAAGCCAACCGGATACTTTTCAAAACTACATTATCGGTAGCCCATCAAGATTGATAGGCACTTATATGGATTCTCGGCTTGAATCAGAGCCTAACAAACCATTGATGGATATACCCAAGCAAACAAACGTATTTATTGCTTACGGAGAATTAGAGAAGGAACTGGGCGCTACGGTAGAAAGGTTCGTTAGTGAGTTAAAGGACCAAGAATTGGCTAACTTAACTCTGGAGCCGGCAGTTATCGAATCGGCGAATCACACTACAGCATTCCCAAAGACATCAGTTCGCAGTATTTATTGGCTTGCCGATAAGCTGAAACACTAGTCAATAGTATATCGAGTCTTATTAATTAAAAATTAAATTTGGGATCTAAGATGATTATGAAAAAGCTAATCGCAATCGGCTTAATGTATGGCATAAGCGTCACTGCGGGCGCAGGAGATTTGCATGCTCCAGAAATAAATATGGCCGACTATGGTAGTGACCTCACAGGCCTGGAGAGATCAATACCAAAGCTTAAAAAAGCATTTATTGATACAGCTCCAGCGGATAGAAAAGACGGTATTCCTGTTGGTGAGATAGATGTAATCAAGGAGAGTTTGCAACAGCTGGCACTAGAAATAGCTGATAACCAACATACACCTTACGATAGCCTACTAATTGCTCAAAACAACAAACTGGTTTTTGAATCCTACTATTCCCTTGGTCGTGTCAATTTTCCTCACCCACAAGCGTCTGCCACCAAGGCCTATACAGCCCTGGCAATTGGGAGGGCGATACAGTTAGGGTATTTGACCATGGAAGACCTAGACAAGCCTGTCACTTCCTTCCTGAAAGGATTGGATAGGAAGCAGCTTGCTAAAGGCGCAGACCTTGTCACACTAAATCATGCCATGAGCATGCAGTCAGGAATCCGTATTGCAGAGGAAAAACTCGATGCCTTACTAGAAAAACCTGAGCAGTTAACCGGGAAAAAGCTAGCCCAAATCTATCTAAGTTACAGTAAGCCGATCACTTCTGATTCGCAAACTTACTTATATCAAGGCTCAGACCCAATGATTGCAATGCTGGTTCTGGATGCTGTAGTTCCCGGCTCCGCGAGTGACTTTATTAAAGAAGAGCTACTGGAGAAGATGGGGATAGATATCTATCACTGGAAGGAAGCCGTAAGCGGCGTGCCCCAGGCAGGATCAAGAGCCATGATGACATCGCGCAGTATGGTTAAGTGGGGCACTTTGGTACTTAATAAGGGAAAATGGAACGGCCACCAGTTAATACCGGAGGCGTATATTACCAAGGCTACTGGTAAAGTGGCTGTTCCCACAGATGATGAGTTTGACTATACCAACTTTTCATACGGCTACTTCTTCTGGCGAACGCCCCTGAAGGTTGGCAACAAGAAATATGTCGCAAAGTTTGGTTGGGGCGGTGGCGGCCAGTATGTGATCTCTATTGAAGATCTTGATTTGGTGATTGCGATCACCGGCCATAGAGATGATGACAAAACCCTGGGTTTGATAGAACAACGTATTTTGCCGGCTTTTGTATCTTCTGCATTAAGTGGTACAGCTGGCTAAATTGTTACATTTATTGACCTTGCCTAAGCAGTGTTAAAGTTTTCTGTCCAGCATTTAGGACCTTTGGAATAGGGAAGCCCTAAATGCTGGATAGATTGTTCGATTACACAAGGGTTGCGGTAGTTAGCGTTTTTGAAGTAGTAGGGCCAAAGCAAGATTGTTAGGGCTCACCCTACTGGGAGAATCTGCTTTTTATCTCCCATTATTCCGCTCCTGCTGTTTTTTGATTCTTCTATAAATTTCTTCGCGGTGAACCGCCAAGGTCTTGGGAGCGATTATGCCTACCCGCACCTGATTACCTTTAACTTCTAATATTGTGATTGAGACGTTTTCCCCAATCCTGAGGTTCTCGCCTGTACGGCGGTTTAAAATCAACATATTGGTTTCCTAATGAGACGCAAAGCATTGGCAAACCTCCCGCAACGGGAAGGCCAGAAAAGTAATATCGGTTGCGGGCATTAGGAGGGGCGCGAGAACGGTAGGCGTAAAAGAAAAAAAGGCGGGCGCTAGACTCCCAGTGCTTGGGGAATCTCCTCAGGTTACTGAATTTGCAACCTTTTATTGAAGACGAGTGGGTTTCTAGCGTACCATTCATGGAGCCACTTTGATAACTGTTCTATCAATTTGGTTAGCTGGCCCGGGGTGTTGCCGCACCTTGGGTCAGCGCCTTTTACTTACTCTTACGTCACGCTACCGTTCTCCTTTGGGGAATGGGTCTTTTAGAAAATTCTCGGTATCCTTGTTTTATCTTGGGCTGCTGGCTTGTAGAAACCGGTTTGATCAGTGCCCAGAATCTTGATAAATATCTTTCGATTCTACGCAGCTTTGACGCTGAAGAAAACTTAATAAAATCCAATAAGATTATTTGGGCGCCTATATTTTATTGTTTGTCTGGTTCTATATCTCACAGGTGATCGGTATATTGGCCTGTAGGATTTTTTTCTAGCTGATGTGATTTATATTTTTAACTTGCTAGAATTTCTTGCGTCTTTGATGTGGTGGGGCGGTGTTATCCAAAGAGCTGAAAGGTGGATGATGAAAAGTGGAATTTTAATATTGTTGCTAGCCTATTTTTCTATGATTGCGCAGGCAGGAATTCCTGACGTATTAAAAGCGGATAAAGCAGATTTTATGTATTCTCTACCGGAAACATTTGGTGATACGAAAGTGTCTTTCCATGTGTCCAGCAGCCAGCTTGCAGGTTTGACTGTTGCTTACAAGGACCATAATGTGCGTGCCCAAAAAGAATTACTTAAGGGTATATCTTCGCCTTCATGGGACTCTCTTACTGTGGCTTATGAAGATGTAGACGGTGATGAGGTTATTCAACACTTTTCCTTCTGTTTTTATGAAGAGTCAAAGTTAGGCACTGGTAAGCAGCCGAGATTTATTGTCTATTATGTCTATGAAGAAAAAATAGATAGAACAATTATTGATGATTTTAGTTCACTGATGGTAGGAAACTGTTGGCCAGTTTTATTGAGTCGCCGAGAATAATAGCGCTAGAGAAACGGATAGATGAAAGGCCGGTAATAGCTGGCATTGGACTCGATGGTGAAAAAAATTTTAAGTGCTGTTAATCCTATTGGATTCTTCAACCCATTGTTGGTTAAAGCCTGCTCTTTTGGTATAGCCGATGAAAATATTCATTAGCTTTTCCATGCAATCCTCAAGGTCGACATCAATATCTGGTTGTCCATCGTTTTGATAATCTTTAGCTGCCTGATCTGCCATTTGCCAGAAAAACTGAGTCAGTAGTTTAGTTTCTTCAGCTGAAGTGATATCTCTCTTGCCAAGTAGAATGTCTTCGGCCAGTTGGTTTTTTAGCTTGTGGGAGTAGTGAATTGCTATATCTTTGATGGCAAGTTCATGTTCGTTAAATTTCATCACTATGTGTAAGCCTCGATATATATTCTACTTTTTAAAGAGTTTTCGAGGTGTAGAGGAAGTTGAGAATTTTCGCTAGGCATTATGTCAGAAGGCTTAGGTAGGGTGATGCTAGTATTTTCAGAGACCATAAAAGTTTTAAAAGCAGCTTTTCATTATTATATGGTTCTGAGGTTGAAGTTTAGGCATTATCAATTTCATCATCCCACTGCTGCTCATAACCCTTTTCGAAAAGGTATCCGCCAAAACTGTTGTACAGCTTTTCTAGCCAGTATTCAGAGCTGGCCTCGCAAGGTAACTCTGGCTCTTGTGCGGATTTCTCAACCATGGCCCAGAAGAACTTACTGAGATGAGTGGCTTCTTCTGAAGTGATTACATATCCACGTTCTAAAATATCCATTGCCACTGTATCTTGCAGTAATTCAGCAAAAAACAGGGCAACGGTTTTCTCTTCTGGATAGCGATATTCGATCACGGTACTAGACCGCCTGTCTTAATCCACCGGCCAGTAAATACGCACCAGAGGCATTAGTGCCCGTCCTTATTGATCTGCCCCCACTTATTTAGATGGCTCCGACAGGCATTGATCCTGTCGGATGAAAAACGTTCAGCGCCTAGCGAACTGCTAAAAGGGAAATCGAAACTATCAATTGCTAGTCACTCTTTTAGAACCGACGTACATTGCAAATAACCGAAGGCCGATGGAAATTAAGACAAGCATACTTGGCGCTGTATGAGCGGGTATTGCCTTTAATTGGGTGATTTCTCTTTGAAGGGTCATCGTTTGATGTGGATTGGACTGGTGTTTTGGAACCTGAATAACGTTTTTCTTAAGTAATTTATCGAACGATTCGATTTCTCCCGCAAGCATGTCCAGGAGTTCCAATTCGGTCTTGCCGTCCCATGGTAGCTGTTTCCTAAAAGCGTCAACTGCTTTACCAAGCTTTTTCCATTCTTCTGCGAGGAAGGCTTCAAGTGATGAGAGGGTCCTAAGCTTCGAGTTCATGGATTGATTGGCTCGGTAGGCGTTTTGTCCATGAGCGCCGCTCGCCATCATTCCACCAAAGTGCTGTACGTTATGTTTGGCAGTATTCAGGTTCCGGCTTATTAAGCTGAGTTGATCCAAGGTGTGGACCAGAGTCTGATCAAGTCTCGGATCTTTATTCTTAATCGCTGCCAGAGCGGTGTTAACCAGTCGACTCACCTGTACCTTGGTTGCATGTTCGTTGATAGACATATCCTTTTATCCTCGTAAATCCATTGAAGAATGTGTTCTACCTCTCTGATTTGAGATGCACGTGCCACATTCAATTTTTTCCTTGATGAAAACGCGAATTCTAAATTAAATCTGCCGAGTGTCGCGGTCTAATGGAGTACGGGCCATTGCACGGCAGCCGTGGGCGGTCATGGTTTCATTGTCATAGCCCAATGACCTGGGCGCAGCCCTCACACCGTTATCAGACAGTGGACGGCACTGGCCTCGAGCTGATGGGAAAACATATTTGCCATGGCCTGTTAGCGGCTCCAGTTCTTGCAGTAAGGCAATAGCCTGTTCAGCAAGAGGGATAATGTGTGGCTGGCCCATTTTCACTTTTTCGCTGGGCAGCTCTATGTGCTTGGCACCCCAACTGATTTCTGTCCACACAAGTTTTCCCAATTCTCCAGGGGGGCAGAATAGGAGAGGGGGTAGTTTTAGGGCTGCTCTTACTGCTGAAACTTCCATCTAGGATAGTTGTTGTGCCTCAGGTATCTTCAGGCTAGGGCCCATATCTGGTGGCTGTTGCAGCCTTCATCGATTGGGCCTGCTTAGCAACTATCAGGCTGACCAGTAATGTGTCAGATTGGTGCTGAGTAGGAGGCCGTGTAGCTTCTCAAACACAATTGAATTCTTGAAAGCCACAGTGTAAACATCGAAAGACTCAATGAAATGTCAATCTTTTCTAATAATTTGGTTTATAGGCTGGCCACTATAAAGACACTTTGCAGTTAATGGTTTCTTACTCGCCAATATCTTCATGCCAAATTTCAGGGTGTTGCTCAATGAATTGATTCATAATGTCAATACATTCAAGGTTATTAAGAACAACCAAGCTTACACCTTCAGATTTGAGTAATGATTCATCACCCTGGAAAGTTTTATTTTCACCGATAATAATATTTTTAATGCCGTATAGGCGAATGGCTCCACTACACATTGAGCAGGGTGACAGAGTCGTATAAAGCGTGCATTTTTGGTAATCGGCAGCGCGCAACCTCCCTGTGTTTTCCAATGCATCCATTTCAGCATGCTTGATCACACTATCCTGTTGGATACGCTGATTGTGGCCCCTGCCGATAATTTCATCATTTAGTACGATTACGCTACCAATGGGGACACCTCCCGCAGCTAAACCCTTACGTGCCTCCTCAATCGCTGCTTGCATAAAAGTTTCATGCCTGGATTTATTCATGGCAACACTCTGTTTAATTTGTTAAGAGTACTTGAAGCATAGGGCATAGCGTATTGTTCTATGCGTTCTTTACACCAAGGTGCCTGATTTTACTGATCAAAAACCGCGCGATCTCAATAATATGAAGTGGCTGGTCGATAAAGTAGGGTAGTTCTGATTAAAGGTTCGTTTGCTTGGGTTCTTTTCCAGGCACATTATTTTTCGCTAGGACTTCGGCGACTTTTGGGGCTTTCGCTCTATAAATCTACAGAAAAATTTCAAATATTATTTCCGTACCTGCCCACTAGAAATCATGGAGTATCCATAAAGCTTTTTGAAGGCAAAGGGTCCAAACGCTGCTGCAAAGTCAGTGGTACATAAATCACAGTATTCAGTATCGTAAGTAGTTCGTGCATCGCTTACTTTTCACTAACAAACTGCGCGCCACTACAGTTTGTCGTGGGGCGTTGACGGTGCGGCGTCCAAAGAAGACTGGAGCGTGTACACACCGTCGCGGGATTCTGGTAACGAATAGGTTGCCCAGGCGTGTAATGGCCACCTGAGCAACCGCGCGATTTACTCCGGTACTGCGATAATTAGGAACGACACGTGCGATTCGCTGTTTTCTTGAGTGTGCTTGCTGTTTCCCGAGTCGCCGTCGCCGATGAGTGCGTGTGGATTGTGCAGTATGACCTGCGAGCCTGACGTGGAATAGGTTTCCGAACCTCCGCCGACTTGCCGGATGTCGTGGTCACTGCTGTCGTAGTGGACGCGATAGCCAGAGAGGAACACTGCTGCGTCGCTTATGGGTTGGCCCATCTCGACATACACGTCATCACTCGTGTTTTGGAGGTTTGTCACGTACTTTGCGATCAGAGGGGGGCTATTGCTCAGCTCAATGAGATTGCCATCAATCGATGCAATGGCATTGTTGCCCGAGTCATCATGCATCTGTGCAGTCGATTGGATACCCACTTCGTAGTTGTTAGGAACCGCGGTGGTTGCATCGAGCTCAATGGTGCGAACGTGGTGTGACTTTGGGGGTTCGCTCGGGTCGTTGTCCTTGTGGTACTCGCACGCCCAGCCTCCAAGGGCAGCATAAGCCTCTGGCTCATCGAGGGGGATGTATGGGCTGGTTGATTCATCGGGGATATCGGTGATGGTTCTCGGTAGGATCACACCGTCTTTAGGACCGTCGACTACTGCGATACATGACAATGTCAATTGGGAGTCTGAGGGGCTTAAACCTTTCTTCTGGCCGAACAAGGTGGCGTCTGGAGTGACGGTGAGGACGGCATTCTTGTTGTGGACCTGGGTGAGCGACAGGCCCAGCGTTTGAGTCTGGTGGTCCGTACCTCCTTCGTACTTGAAGAACCAGTAGGTGGCGGCAACGATGAAGCTCGTCACTTCTGAGCCGTATTTGCTGAAGTCAAACCGGAACCTTCCGCCGTTTTCATCCAGCTGCTGATTGATGTGCATCATCTGAATATTTGGAGGCGCGATTGGGGTGGAATGAAGCTTGATTGGCATATAGGCCCAGTCACCGCCAACCTGGAGATAGGCGGGCGAATTCGTCTTCTTGACCTGGAAGCCGGGAATTGCGATGTCGACACTCCCTTTCTTTGAACTCAAAATTGAGATGATCAATTGAATGACCCAGCCAAGCGGAACGAATGCCCACCAGAAAGGGAGCTTCGCTTTTGTTTTCACCTGAATGTTGAGCACATCGTCGTAGGCGTTGAAGCTTATCGTCGCAGAGAGCTTTAGGGTTTGGTAGACCCACAGGGTCATGGCCCCACGCTTGACTCTGATGTCGGCACTGATAACAAGATCGCCATCGTTGTTGAACGCCGCTTGGAGGTTATTTTCTTTGATTTTGATATGCGCACCCTCAATCACATCCTCGACGTCTGTGTTGAGGTACATTTTCTCGGGGTAGGTATCTGTCACCGTCAGCTGCGATGAGGTCAGTGGCGTTGCTTCAGCAATCGCCGCGGCCACCGAAGTCAAAATGATGTCGTTGGATACGATGAGCGCCGATGTACAGTTGCTAGGGATAGTCTGTGGTAGAAGCGCGTCTATTGGCTGGCGATTCCCACGGCATATTCCAAGTCCGAACAGGTTTGAGTCGGAGTCGCCATCAAAGGCTGTATACATCACCCCGATATCCAGGTTCCCGGCGGGCAGGGGGGTGTGTTGAGCAACCGTGTACTTGATGGGCCAATCAAAACTTGAGATGAGTTGGTCGACTGCTCCTTTCATCGCGTCGGTAATGTCGAGACCCTTGATCGACTTTGAAAGTTGAATATCGTTGAGGTCAAGTTCCATCATGTCCCAGTTGGGCTTCTTGATGGTCACGGTGACTTGCCCATAATGGTTGATGCTGGCGCTGGCTTGCATTTTGTCGAGGTCAAGAACGAGCCGGGCGTGACCGGGGCTTTGGCCCTGCGCATCTTCGATGTTGCTTGTGATACCTGGGAACTTGATGAACCCTGTGATGGGCAGGTCGAGCGTCGCCTTTTGGTCTTCGGGAGCGATGAAGGCGGGACAATCAAATGCGAACTCGTAGCGAACCTTGGCGGGGCCCTTGCCGACACTTCCGCTGAAGGACCATTGGCCGGAGTCGCCTTCGAAGAGCTCGCTAATCCAATTGTTGACCGCTCCTTGGGTCGAGGCACTGATCAAGTCCCAGCCTTGCGAAAGGTCCGGGTCTGGCGAGGATTCAACTTCTTGAAGACCTTGCTGCTCTTCAATTTCTTCTTCAATTAAGTCGCTTGGCTCTTCTCGGTCAAACAGGCCGCGCAGCTCCTCGACCAGCTCGGGGCGCGGATCGCACACCCGCTGAAAGGTCGAAATTGGGTCGAGCGCGAATTGGCGTGCATTGCCCTCAGATTCACCGAGCCACTCGAGCATGCGAGCTTCATATTGCAATAGGTTGCTAAGGACGGGGTCACGTCGCAGTGGGTCTGTTTGAGGTGTTGGCGTGAATTCGAAAGAGAGAGAGGTCGAACTATCTAATTGTATGGCTTGCTTGCCTAGCAGGCGCTGCAGGTCGTCAGGAGAGAGTGTGAGGGACGCGGTTTGCTTTTTGAGTTGGCGCTGCAGGCTGTCGGGAGAGAGTGTGAGAGTCTCTTCCATGATGATGCTCCGTAATCTTCATTAGTTTGATTTTTTTGAAAAGGCGAGTGGCCGGATAACACCACGAGCCCTCTTTGATGCGGCAATCGAACATCAGGCCTACTAGAAAATTGCCACCCGCCCTAAGTTACTCTTCAAAAGGGCACCAGCCAACAAAGTCGAAGGCATTATCAGGGAAAATGTTGATGTCTTTTGTTTGATAGCATTTTTTGCGCCGTTATTGGGATGTTCTAAATGAAGCCTTTCGGTGAAAAATTACGGGAATATTGCAGTAGCAAAGACTTTATTCATAGCTCTCGAGGTTATTGCTACTGGATGAGTATTGTGTGACAGATCAAAAACGCTCCCTTGGATATGAAAAGCGGAGGAAGGAGAGGGCTAAATAACGTGCCAAAAAGCTGTTATCAGATTTTGAAGATCCAGATAAGACTGGGCTTTCTGGTGGGAGTGAAAATGCGATGTGGCACGATATTCATGGTGGGGAACGGCATAACTCTGGTCTAAATGATAAAAGAAAAAAGCTAATCCCTGTCTGGTAGAAGGTCGCCAACATACTGCGCTAATGCATTCCTACTCTGTGTTAGCTGGACTATTTTTTCATCAAGTTTTTCTAACTCAATTTGTAGTGAGGCTTTAACGGCAGGGCACCCATAAAATCGAGGGATTGAATGCTCGCTCTCTATACAAGGTAATAATTCTTTTATTGTTTTTAATTTAATTCCGCTTTCATTTAATATTTTTATATTTTTTATCAGCTTTATATCTTCCTTTGAGTATTCGCGATACCCCGCTTTAGACCGAGCAGGGGTAATCAGTTTTTCAGTTTCGTAAAATCTCAGCATTCTCTGACTTATACCAGTAATTTTTGAAAGTTCACCAATGCGCATTTTTTCTCTTCTGATGGTTGACTCTGACAGTGCTGTTAAGGTTTACAGTGTAGCTTAAACGTAATGGCAGAGTAAAATTCAATGAAATTTAAATGTTATAAAAGTCTTTCAGTGTTCTTGTTCTCTCGGATCACGATTGTCACAATATTAATCTCAGTATCTACTTATGTGCACTCAGGCCCGATTGTTAGGGATTTAAATATTACAGTTGTTCATGGGTATATGAGTTCACCAGATGATCACTGGTTTCCTTGGCTTAGAAATGAGCTTCAAGATCGTGGTATCACTACTGAAGTTTTGTCGCTACCAAATCCATCGGTTCCGAACCCCGAAGAGTGGCAGGAGACACTTTCAGATCAGTTGGGTAAGATCGATAGTAATAGTATCGTTGTCGCACATAGTCTTGGCTGCATTGCAACACTGAGCTATCTTAATTCTCTCAAAAAAGAGAAGCATATTGCTGGGCTTGTACTCGTGTCAGGCTTTATTTCTAATATTCCAAATCTGCCGCAGCTTGATGGTTTTACTCAAACGGATTTGGATTTTAGTAAATTGATATTGGCGGCGGGCAAGATAATTGTGATTGGTTCTCCACAAGACTCTATAGTCCCATTTTATTTGACAGAAGAGTTGGCTGATCAGCTCCAGGCAACAATTGTATCGATTCCTGATTCGGGACATTTTTTGGCTTCAGATGGGTATAGAAAATTTCCACAGGTACTAGCGGCCATTGAAGAGGTTCTGGCGAGCATGAACCAGCCGTAAAGCGTAATTTTGAACCTGATATACTTACTGCTGAGCTTGATCTTTCTTTGATTTCATTTGCTTATTACAAGGTCTATCTATAGTAGTCAGCTGGTAGGTCTGATTTGCTCTTTAGGGGATTCGAAGAGCAATCAAAATTCCACTTTCGGCTAAACCTGTACGTGCCTTCTCGATAGCTGTCTGCATAAAATTTTCATGTTTAGATTCATTCATGGCAATCCTCTGTTTAAGTTATTGTGGATGCTATGAATCATAGTCTGTAGGGAATATGTTAGCGCATTCTTCACTTTTAGATTTGGTGGGGCGGGTGACGGAAATTGACAAGTTGGCCTCAGGCCCGTATTTACTTGATTTCTGAGTGTATACATTCCAAAACCCCACAAATAATCTTACCAATTGATCAAAGTAGCTCCTAGCTTCGCACACCAGTTAACGAAACCTGTTACGTCTTGTGTTGGCTTTGTAAGGCTGGCCTTGTCGGAGCAGATACTGTAATGGCGCCATCGATAGCTAACACTTGCCCACACCTGAGTATTCTCTCCCTTGAGGGTGCTTTCAACCCTCTATTCGACTGTGGAAAGCCATCTTTTTAGTAGCGAGTATTGGCAAAAGCTTTGCTTTCTTAGGGAAGAATATCTCTAAAAAGGCATCCTATACTTCAAGAAGTAACTAGTAGGGGACACTGATGTCAAAATATCCGGTGAATGAAACCGCCTTATTGCTCGTTGACCCACTGAATGAGTTCTTATCTGAAGGCGGGAAGCTCTGGGAAATGACTAAGGGTACAGCTGAAACGGCTGGAACAATAGCCAATCTCAAGAAGCTCACAGATGCTTGTCGTCATGCGGGTATTCAAGTCGTTTACGCCTTACATCATGCAGGTACCGGTGATGACTACGATAACTGGAAATTCCTCAACCCCGCACAACAAGCTATAAAAGATAATCAAGTGTTTATTAAGGGGAGTTTTGGTGCTGAAGTTCACCCAGATGTCACTCCTCAGGTTGGTGACTTGATTGCACAGGAACATTGGACCTCAAGTGGATTTGCGAATACGGACCTAGATTTACTCTTAAAGCAGCATGGAATACAGAGAGTAGTAATTGCGGGAAATCGTGCGAATACCTGTATAGATTCGACCGGTCGATACGCTGTTGAACTTGGCTACCATGCGACTTTAATTTCTGATGCTATTGCTGCTTTTAGTGAAGCGGAGATGGAAGCAACCATAAATATTAATTGGCCAGCATTCGGTCATGCAGTACTAACTACCGATCAGTTTCTGAAACAAATTTAATTAGTAAGGGTACTATTTTTTAGTGGCAGACTTGCCTGGAAACTGACTATCCCTATAGGCTGCATTACTCGGCTATAGTTGATGATACTTGGAGTATGATCAGAAAAAAAAGGCCAACTTTGCGGTTGGCCTTTTTCGATTTGGAGGAGATGGCGGTTGAAAATATCTCTTAACTTTTTGATAAAGCTATATTAAATATTTCGTGCACTTGGTTACCCGTCAATAAACCTTTCCTATAGAGCGAACTACGGGAACTGATGGCTTTTTTTGTGCTGGTGTGTGCTGTATAGGATACTAACAGGCTGATGCTCCTGAGAGTTAGCCTGGCTCAATAGTTAGGGTATCCAAGCCCCCGTTCTGACGCGAATAAAACCTTTATAGGTGTCAACATTAGGGTAAGCCCTTCTTTGATAAAAGTTCTACTTGAGTTTGACGAAATAATAACCCCTTGGTTGTGGGGTACTAACTACCTGTGAGGAGGGGGAATACCAGCGGAAGACCGCTACCCGGAAAGGGGGAAGAGAGTTTAATAGTTGGGGGTTGCCCCACCTATGAGGAAAAGATTGCGAAACTCTAAGCAACTGAAGATATTTTTGTGCAAAGCCCAAGGACGGCTCTTAGGGTGACTATTGTTGGATTCTGTCGCAAAGTTTGCGACAGAATCCAAAGTGGAACGCTACAGTTGGCGTTTACTCGTAGGTAGCAAAAAGGGCTTTAGGCTCCCTATACACAAAAGTAATTCATTCGCTCAGTGTAATTTCTGCTCCTTCCGCAGGCAATCCAGATACCGGCAGCAAATCGCCGCTGTCCTTTCGGCTAATATTTACGGCGGTAATACTGCTGGAGAAGGTTTTAGATTCGGAACCGCCGGTACCGTCAGAACCGTCAGAACCGCCGGAACCGTCAGAACCACCGGAACCGTCAGAACCACCGGAACCGTCAGAACCACCGGAACCGTCAGAACCACCGGAACCGCTAGAGCTGCTAGAACCGTCTGTGCTGTTGGGGCTACCCGAACTGCCGCTACCGCCGCCACAAGCACTCAGAGCTAATAACAGCAGAGCGGGGACCGCAGATTTAAGTATGAAGTTTTTCCCGTTCATCAGTTTGCGCTCCTTCACTGCACAAAATCGTAAGTGACGATGAAATGGCTCTCGCCGGGCTCCAGCGCCAGCGGTCCCGGCAGGTCGAGTTGGAAAGTCAGTTCGCCGTCATCTGCTTGAAACCTACTGCTGGCAAGTATGGTGTCGCCCTCATCCAGGTTTCCGTTATTGTTGTTGTCCAGGTAGAGTTTTGCCCGGGCGATATCCAATCCATCGTCCCCGCTGCCGGATGCCTGTAAGGTCAGGGTGTTGAGTTCCGACTCCACGTCCGTCTTCAGGCTTAATACCTGCACCACCACATCCTCCTCGCCGGGGCTCGCCTCGCGATCGCCCGCAGTACCTGAATTAAACTTCACACCTGAACTTGGTGCCTGCTGGAACCGGGGGTTAAAGGGCTGGGCATCTTCGCTGTCCACCGTGCCGTCATTATCGGTATCCACTACCGTTGCCGCATTCAAGCCCAGCACGAAGGCGCCGCGAATCGTGTTCTGCATACTGTTGCCGGCACTGTCTGTGGCGACAATGCGCAGATCGGCGACGGCGGATTCCGACACTTCGGGCAGCTGGGCAACGTAGCGACCGTCTACCGGTGCGGTTTCCAGCGGCAACCAGTCACCCCCGCCCAGCGCCAGCTCGGTGGTCACAGAGTTGAGCGGCAACTGGCTTTCGAGGGACAAAAACAGCTTGGCGTTGCGGCGCGCATAGTGCGAAATCACGCCGTCATCCAGCAGTTCCAGCATAGCGATACGCGGCGCGGCGGCACCGTCCAGATTGTTGAGTTGCACCCGGGCGCTGGAGGTGTATTCATCTTCACCGAGAGACGTGGTGTACTCGAAATCCACCTGCACCGAGGTGCATTCGCTGCCGGCGAAGAACAGGTCCTCTGGAATAAAGTCATTGCTGCTCAATTCACTATCGACGGGCAGGCACAGGGCACGGTATCTGGACTCCGGGCGGTAGCCGTTGCCCCAGCTGTCCATTATCCAACCCGAAGTAAGCTGACCGTTTTGGTTGGGAAGCAAGCGGTGGTCACCGCCGTCATTGCGCAGGCCCCCGGCAAAATACCTGGGACCCTGGCCCATAAGCATGATTCCACTGGACCGCTCCAGTATTACTTTGGGGATAGTGAAGTCCTCATCGCTACGCCGCAGTTTGCGGTAGACCGTGCGGCCGACGGAAATTTCGTTGCTGTGGGCCTCCGTGGTCCACCATTCTTCCCCTTGGTCCCCTAGGGGTACATGCAAATTCAAAAATGTGGGCCAAGCGGCGATATCCTCCTCGTGCCCATACAGGGTCAGCAGGGACGATTTATGGGTCATCTCGCTCGATTCCCAAAAGTTGAGATCGGCCTCGTACGTATTGAGTCCGTAACCCACGTTATAACCCTCCCGATTCCAGAACGGATTGCCGATCAGCAATTGCGTACTGCCGGAATTGCTGAGATCGAAGTGCAGGTCTTCGGACATGCCCTGTTGGCCGTGCTTAACCATATACAGCTTGCGGTCCTGCGGGTGCGTGTTCTCTTCCTTCGCCAGGCCCATATAGTTGACACGGAAGCTGTCAGGCAGGTTACGCAGGGTTGTGGTCGGTATATCCCCACCGTACCTCTGGAACATGGCTGAACCGGGAAGTTCGGGGTGGGTCACCTCAAGGGCCTGTTGCACAAACTGGAGTGTCTTGCCGCTTTCTGTTTGCAGAGGGGGAATGCCAGCCCCCCGAACCCTTGCAGGTACTACCAATTCACCATCGGACACGTGCCGGTTTTCAAATGCTTGCCAGACGTCATACCGCTCTCCATCAGCAAAGACGTCCGTACCGAACAGAATGTTGATCGGCTCGTCACGCACCGCCATATGCAGAACCGGTTCAGCACCGTCGAAATCGAAGAGGCTCCCCCAGGCAGACCAGCTCTTATTGAACACCACTGCGTAATATGACCAGAATTTCCCCGGCGCCTCGGATTCACGCATGGCCAGTATCTCCGCGCGATGGAAGGCTACTGGCAGGCGCACCCGCTCTTCGCCAGATGAGTATTCAAGCGCCGAATCGTAGGTGAGGTAAAGCGGTTCGAGGTAGGGCACCTGACCGTGATCGACATTCAGGTCGACGAGTTCGGCTCTGCTCGCACCCGCTTCCAACTCGAACTGATCGGTGGAAAGATCCAAGTCGGCGCCGGCGGGGAAAGTACCCCCGGTAGCAACTGTGAATTCGGCAGGAGCGCTCAGGTTTTTAATCGCCACCTGCAGGGATCTCTGGCTGTGAGCGCCCTGTCCAAAGTGCCCTGCATAGAGAGTTGGCGGGCTGACCAGAAAACGAGCGCTCGCCGCCGCGAAGGCATCCAACTGCCCGTTGCCCACCTCGGCCAGTTTGCCGTCCACCTGCGAGGCGCGGTTGACCAGCAGCGCCTTGATTTCGGCGCTGGTCAGTTCCGGATGCAACTGGCGCAGCAGCGCCGCGGCGCCTGCCACATGGGGCGCGGCAAATGAAGTACCGGATCCAGTTTGGAATCCGCCGCCCAGGTTGGCACTGGTGATATCCACGCCCGGCGCGAGCATCTCCGGCTTGACGCTGTTGCTGCTTAGGTCCAGGCTGGTACCGAACATGCCCCGGGAACTGAAGTCCGCCAGGTTGCCCGCCCCATCTACCGCACCTACGGTGACAATTTCCTCCGCGGAACCGGGGCTGCCAATGGAGTTGAGAAAGGGGCCGTCGTTGCCGGCGGCGGCGACCACCACGACACCGGCGCGCATGGCATTATTGGCGGCGACGGATAGAACCGAGTTGTTGCCACCCGCGCCGCCCAGGCTCAGATTGATCACGTCCACCGCATCATCCGTTTGCGGGTTTCCGTCCGGGTCCAGTGCGGCCTCAATGGCGGCGATGATGTTGCTTTCGCTGCCAAAGCCATAGTTGTTCAGTACCTTGTAGGCGTAGAGCTTGGCAGCAGGCGCTACCGCCGCGGCCACCCCTGCTACCATGGTGCCGTGAGAGTCGTCGTCCATGGGATCGCTATCGTCGTTCACGAAATCGTAGCCGCCGACCACGCGGCAGCCGTTGCCGAAACAGCCGCCCAGGTCTTCGTGTGTGTAATCGATACCGGTATCGATAATGGCGATGCTGGTCCCTTGTCCCTCCACGGCTCTGTCCTGCGCATCGCGTATTGCCCACACTTCCGGCGCGCGTACTTGTTGCAGACTGCCGGCCTGAAAAGCGCGTACCTGCCGGTCCCGCGTTACCGCGCGTACCTCCGGCATTGCGGCGATAGCGGGCAGCTGATCCACCCTGGCGGTTGCGCTGATGGCGTTTACTGCACGAGTAAAGCGGTGGTTGTGGCTCGTGATCAGTTTGCGCTGTTGAAGTTTGGCGACTATTTGCCGCTGGCGCAGGCCCAACTCTTGCTGCCGGGCGACGAAAGCGCGCATATCCCGCCGTGTGCCGATAGCGCCCGATGCACGAAAGCCAGCCTGCTCCGCAGCCGAAGGCCCGTGCAGTTCGATGATAATACGCACCTCTTCATCTGCACGATATCTGACCACCTCCGGCCAGGCTTGCCTGATGGGCTCCGACTGAGACGCACCTTCGCGGGACACGCTCAACTGCAGAGAACGAGACTCTGAAGCTTTTTCACCCGGATCGGCTGCCGCGGATTGCAGTAACGCAACCAAGACGGTTGCTGCTAGATACTGCGGAATCGGTTTTACGCGCATAGTAAACCCCCTATTTAAGTAGTTGATCCTGAAAAAAACAAACACCCACCCCCAGTACCGGGCAGCGTGGGATTACGGGATAATTCGTACCAAACTCAGCTTTCAAGGCGTAAGTAAAAGAGCCATATTGTTAATGAGTGTGGATTTGAGGCTAAAAATATTGATGAAAGCGCTTTTTTTAGGTCGAAATAAAAAGCTTCCAGAGCCTTAACTATCCATTTTTTTAATTCCAGGTGCATGCGGCCTTGAAAAGGCTGATCGCATCACCCACGGTGCCTTTAAGGAAGTTTCTTGACAGAAGAAAATCAGATTTCAGGTGTCCAATTAACGGCTCAATTGCCGCTCGACGCCGACATTTTTTCCGATTCTTTTCTCGCTGGTAGCGATCATCCCTTTTCAACGCAGGTTTGGGCGAAAATTATTTTCGCACCCTCGACCATCTTCTTTCCCGCGATAGACCCGATCCCATATGGCCCCTTCAATCTTGGATTCTCTGACTTCATAAGCCTTGCTAATCACTTCATCTAAGGTCTTGCTATCGTGAATTTTTTCGTGGTGATTCATAGCAATTAGAATAATGCCGTCTTTCGCGGTAGAGACAATAGAAGCTTTGCTGCCATACTCATATGGCTTATGATCTTTACCCTTGTCAACACAATACACTTGCGGTTCGTGTAAGCTGTAGATTTTGTATTTATCATTTTATATTGTTTCAAGATACACTCACGCAGCGCAAAATCACCCTGACAGATGTAAAAGACTTTTAGGTAATTTTCTTTTCAATTCCTGCAAAAAATACCCGTTATGGTACGCAGCCATTTTGCTGATTCTTTTTGCGTTGGAACGCTTCTTGACATGGTGAAAGAAACGCAGTTTAAGTCGCATTTTTTTTTCTTCCTTGGCATAGGCTAGGTGCTGCTGAGTACCGTTGTGTTTAGCGAGTTTATTAAGGCGGTTAATAAATTTGATCGCGAGCTTACCATCCGATGGGTAAGTAATAAATAAATTTCTCTTGTACTTTAGTATCGATATTTACGGTTTTATCTTCAATAAGATTGGCATGGAGTTGCACCGACATCTTGAAATTTTTTTCAACAATGAACTCGCCAATGCGGCTGCGAAAATGCAGCCATTCTATGGGGCAGGGGGCTTTATTCTGGAAAGATATTAAACTACAGAAGGACTGATAGTAGGGGGTTCGTTACCATTGAAGTACAGCATTCCCGTCACTCAAATGTTCCAATGCTTGAGTATAAGTAGACTGATGAGGAGGTGAATGGGAATGCTCGGGTGTCCTTTTTTGTCAGAATAAAAGTGCCCAAAAGTGCGATCAAAATCTATCCAGGGGATTTCTTTTGAGAGTAATAGTAGTGGATCTGACGGATCAAGTTGGTCAAGGAGGTCAGTACCATATGGTATATCTACATCACCATAGTGTCACAAGACTTCACGGCATTTTTTAGGGCCGACTAGTTAATTTTACCGTAATGGTAAGTCAGGAAAGTGCTTCTTTGCATGGGAGTAGTTTTTGAGTCCATAAAAAGGGCTGGATTTATTGTCTATAGCCACATACAAAGCTTAAGTATTTGAGTTTATGAGCGGTACCTTGGTGTCAATTATCTTGAATGCACACTATAAAATCACATAATCATTTTCCTCTATTTGCCTCTGGTAGATAGATAAATCGATACTGGATTATATCCGCATTACCTTTCGAAGCGTTTGACTAATCACTTGTCATAATACTCCCTAAAAAAACTGGGTAAGGAATCGCAGGAATAAAGCTTTTTGTACCCTCATTACGCGTGAAAGATAATGATGGCTTCTTATCAGAATAGGAGGGGAAGATAGTTTTAGGGCTGCTTTTACTACGGGGGTGCCATGGTATTCGTCTATGGCAGTTAGCAGATGGCAAACTTCAGGTGGGCTTATCTCGGAAATGGGGCATTAACCCAGATAGGGTTTTAAGTCTCGCTATAGTGTGAGGATGTTGCGGCTGGTTTTCTAGGCGGATTTCTTACGGGCATGTTTTATATCGCGAGGGTCGATACCTTCGGCAACACGCTGTCGGGCTTCATCGCGAAATTCGCGGGCATATTTTGGGCTCATATCTGGCGAGAACCCTAGTGCCGTCTCCGGGCGTTTGCCGTGAAGGCGGAAACGGAATACCCAGCGCTTGGCCCCGGTCGGGGTCACTTCGATTGCCAGCCCTTTCTCATCGGACTCGATGTACTTCTTCTCGCGGGGCTTGAGGGCGCGGACCTTGGTGTCAGACAGCGGCATAGCTCACCTTCCATGGAATTTGGACGGGTTAGCTTAGATTAACTGGGATGGTCCAGATAAGCAAAAACCCCGGAAACTCTAGGTTTGCGGGGCTTTCGTGGGCTGTCTGAGACAGCAATTTGGTGGAGATGGCGGGAGTCGAACCCGCGTCCGTCAGCACTCTGCCAGAGGCTCTACATGCTTAGCTCCGTCTATTGATTTAACCCATTACAGCCCGGCGGTCAGGACGTATAGGGCGATCCCGAAAGTTGTTTAACCGCTTACCCACGGGTATGGCTTGCGGCGATCCAGTTCTGTATAACAGTCTACAGCGCGATACTGGAACCTTGCTGAAGACTGCTAAGGGACGAACCCTTAGTTAGCGCTTCACAAGCTGCTTACGCAGCGAGTTGGGCACCGTAGTTGTCGTCGTTGGCAACTAATAAAATACAGCTTTGGATTTACGAGATTCGCTGCCATCTCGGCATGCACCCAAGGTTTCGTAACCGGCGTCGAATCCAAGTCATCCCCGATAAGAAACACTCTCGTGTGTCATCTAAGTATACCTCAAACTTGGCCTCAGCAATAAGTTTTTACGTGCTAGATGTTTTGCTGGCTGTTTGGGGGTGTTTTGGTGCGGTGTTAGGAAAGTGGAGGGTAGCCCCGGCTGGCTGCGGCCGGGGCAGGTATGAGGAGTGATTACATAATTGACTGGGCGAAGGCTACCAGGATCAACAGTGGGCATACGATGCGCACATACCAGGGCCAGATCTTCCAGAACAGGGTGTGTTCAATATCCTCGTGGCCTTTTTTCAGCTCACCCAGTAGCTGGTCACGGCGCCAGATCCAGCCTGCAAAGATACACAGGGCGATACCAAGCAGGGGCTGCCCGTATTCAGTACTGATACTGACTGCCAGTCCAAACAGGGTGTCGAAGTTGTAAATAATGGTGCTGCTGATGGCGAATATGACTAGGCCTACCGCTGGGGTGGCGATACGGCGTGGAATCCCCAGGTTCTCAATCGAGAAAGCCACCGGCACTTCCAGCATAGAGATGGAGGAGGTGAGGGAGGCAATCACCATCAGGGCAAAGAAGGCAATGGCTACGAATACACCAGCTTCGCCCATGGTATCGAACAGTGCTGGCAGTACCTGCAGGATCAGGTTGGGCCCGGCAATCAGGGCGCCGTCAGCGGCGAAGATCTGGGTGCCGGCTTCCTGGGCTACATACATGGCGGGCAGGATCAGCAGGCCGGCGGTGAAGGCGATACCAACATCAATCAGGGTGACCAGGGCACCGAGGCGCGGCAGGCTCTCCTGCTGGCTCAGGTAAGAGCCATAGATCAGCATGGTGCCTACACCCAGAGACAGAGAGAAGAAAGCCTGGCCCATGGCGGAAATCAGCAGCTTCGGGGTGAAGTGACTGAAGTCCGGCATCAGGTACACCTCCAGGCCGGTAAAGGCGCCGGGCTGGGTGAGTACATAGGCGATCAAAAGTAGCAACAGGATGATCAGGGAGGGCATCAGCAGGGTGGACCAGCGCTCGATACCTTTCTCAACACCGCTGGCAATAATCAACATGGTGAGGCCACTGAAAATTGCGGTAAAGATCAGATTGCGCTGGGTACTGTTTTCGGTGAGCCACTGTGCGGCTTCCTGGGCACCAAACAGGGCGGCGAATGGCTCGGCCAGATGTGCCACCATCCAGCCGGCCACAATGGCGTAGAAGCTAAGAATCAGGGAGGCCACCAGGATACCGCCAAAGCCGGTAAGGCTGCCGAAAAAGCGGCTCACAGGACCAGTGGAGATAGCGCGTAGTGCCTGTACCATATTGCGCCGTGCGTAACGGCCAATGGTGAGTTCGGCCATCAGTGCCGGGTAGGCGAGGGCAAAGGCCAAAAACAGGTAGGCCACCACAAAGGCGGCGCCGCCGTTACTGGCGGCTTTGGTGGGGAAGCCCCAAATATTGCCGAGGCCCACGGCGGACCCCGCCGCGGCCATCAAAAAGCCAATATTCGAGCTGAACTGTCCTCGCGGTGCACTCATGATAAATCCCGTAATTATTCTTTTATTTGTCTCTGTGCACTACTTGTGCGTCGCGCGCATCAGACGTTGCTTTTCGCGGTTCCAATCGCGCTTTTTCTCGGTTTCGCGTTTGTCATGCATAGCCTTACCTTTGGCCAGGCAAACTTCGCATTTGACCAGATGACCTTTCCAATACAGGGCGGTGGCCACCACGGTGTGTCCCTTTTGTTCCACGGCGGCAATCAGCTTGGATAGCTCGCGTTTGGTGAGCAGCAGGCGACGGGTGCGGTCGGGCTCGGTGACATAGTGGGTGGAGGCACTGGGCAGCGGCTGGATATTGGAACCCAGCAGCCAGGCTTCGCCATTTTTGAAAATGACATAGCTGTCGGTGAGCTGGGCCTTGCCCTCACGACAGCTTTTCACTTCCCAGCCCTGCATCTCAACGCCCGCCTCAAACTTCTCTTCAATGAAGTAGTCGTGACGGGCCTTCTTGTTGAGGGCGATGGTATTGGATGTTTGCGCTTTCTTTTTCTTGGCCATGAAAACTTCTAATGACTAGATAAAACTGTGTCCAAAAAACTTCAGGGCCACGGTGTTGATAAAGATCAACAGCAGTATCAGTGGGATAAAGGTGCCCAGGGAGAAGTTTATGTATTTTTGTGAGAAGGAGCCGGCGAAGGCCGCATCGCCTTCCTGAAGCTCCTTGTCAAAGTTGGCTTTCTTCCACTTGTAGATCACGAACAGACATACCAGCAGGCCGTTCAGGGGCAGGATGGTGTCGTAGAAAATGATCTCCACTAAATCGAAGAAGGACTTGTTGACGCCGGCCAACTGTACAAATTCAGTAAGCCAGTTGACCATGCCAAAGGAAACGGCGCAAGCGATGGCCAGTACAAACTGTATTCCGGCGACAACGTAAATGGCCTTTTGACGCTCCATATTGCGCTCGTCGCGCAGGGTGGCAATGGGCACTTCAATAATGGAAACCAGGGAAGTGATTGCCGCTACCAGAACCAGGAAGAAGAAGATCGCAGCTACGGCACTTGCGCCGAAATAGCCGATGCTGTCCTGCAGGGCGAGGAAGATCTTCGGCAGGAACAGGAAGATCATGCCTGCGGAAGACTCGCTCAATTCAGAGGGATCAATCTGCGGGTTAAAGTGGAAGATGCTCGGCAGGATCAGCAGGCCTGCAGTAAATGCAACCAGGGTGTCAGTAATGGCTACCGCACGGGAAGAGCCGGGAATGGAGTCCCGCTTTTTCATATAAGAGCCGTAGGTAATCATGATGCCCATACCCAGAGACAGCGAGAAGAAAGCCTGGGCCATGGCTTTACTCACCACGTTGCCGTCGATCTTGCTGAAATCCGGTACCAGGTAGTACTTCACTCCAAGGATGGCGTTATCCAGGGTCAATACAAAAATTACCAGGCCCAGCAGCATAACGAACAGCATCGGCATCAGGGTTTTTGCCGCGCGTTCAATACCGTCTTTAACCCCCATAGCGAGAATGGCATTGATGATCAGCATCAGTACCACCAGGTAAATAAATACCTGAGGGGTGTTAATAAAGTGAATAAAGAAATCTGGTGTTGCCAGTGTGGCCAGGTTGCCGGTGACGGTTTCAATTAAGTAACCGAGTACCCACACGGTAACCACTAAATAGAAAACCGCGATCATAAAAGGTGTAGCGAGGGCCAGCCATCCGGGAATACGCCACAGGTTTGAGCCATTGGAGAGTTGGCGGTAGGCGCCGACAGGGTCTTTGTCGGAGCGGCGCCCTATAGCAAGTTCGGCCATCATAACCGGCAGGCAGATCAGGAAAACGAAGAGAGCGTAAACCAGCAGGAAGGCACCCCCCCCGCTCTTGGTGGCCGCCACTGGAAATGCCACCAAATTACCAATTCCAACTGCGGAACCCGCAGCGGCCAGGATAAAGCCCAGCCTTGACCCAAAATGCTCTCTCACGGCGGTCATAGTACTCTCGCTATTATTTTTTATCGGATACAGCTTTCGTTTTTGTTATTCCAGCGAGACTGGGGGTGTCCCGATGGCAAAAAACGCGATTGTTACAGGAATTGTCTTGCTTGAGTAGCGCTGGCTGGCAAAATTAGCGGCCAGACGACGATCCTGGGCGATTGTGCCCGAAGGACTGGCTTAGGCAGCAGGAATGACTGAAATTGAACGCAGCGCGTTGGTGATGTACAGCGCAGAACAAATGTTTGACCTGGTCAATGATGTGACCAGTTACCCGCAGTTTTTACCGGGGTGTCGCGGGGCGGAGGTTTTGTATAGCGATGAACAGACATTGGAGGCGCGGCTGGAATTGTCGCGCGCGGGTATACGCCAGAGCTTTGTTACCCGCAATAAACTGGATCGACCCCAAAGCATGACCCTGACACTGGTGGATGGTCCCTTTGAATCATTTACCGGCCAGTGGCAATTTTCCCCGCTTTCTGAAAATGCCTGCAAGGTGACTTTCACCCTGGCATTTTCCCTGAAAAGCCGTTTGATCGCCGCCGCTGCCGGCAAGCTTTTCAGCGATCTGGCCAACCAGATGGTGGCAGTAATGTGTGAGCGTGCCGAAGTGATTTACGGGAAACCCCAATGACAGAAGAAAAGATGATTTCGGTGGAGGTGGTTTATGCACTGCCTCACGAGCAACGCCTGATGCGCTTATTGGTAAAGCAGGGAACTACCGCGCGGGAAGCTTTGATTCGCTCGGGAATTCCAGATGAGTATCCGGAGGTAGATCCGGACAGCGCCAAGATGGGAATATTTGCCCAGCCCCTCGGCAGTAAGGGGCTACCGCCTGCGGAAAGCTATGAATTGCAGCCAGGGGACAGGGTAGAGGTATATCGGCCGCTCATTGCAGATCCGAAAGAGGCGCGCAAGCAGCGCGCCGAGAAGGCCAAGCGTCTGGCTGAGAAAAAGAAGGATGCGGAGGGGCCCTGAACTCAGGGCCAGCCCGCCGGCTTCCAGTCACCGCTGGTAGAAACCAGTGAGTCCTCATCAAAATAAACGCTAAAGCGCTTCTGGGTATACTGGCCCTTCTTATCGCGTATGCGATTGACGTAGTCCCAGCGGTTGGGGTTGTAGGTGTCTTCCAGAAGCGGTGTGCCCAGAACAAACTGCACTTGGCGGCGGGTCATGCCCGGCTTGAGTTGGTCCACCATTTCCTGGGTGATGATATTACCCTGTTGAATTTCGATGCGGTGTACGCCGGGAAACTTAACCAGTGTGCAGGCACCTAATAAGGCGCATAGACTGGCGATGGCGATAAATCTCAGGCTAGACGGCATTCATTGCTCCATTATGATGTTCTTTCACACGGCACCTCTCGCACAAATTTTATACGGTTAACCGAAATAGGCTCCGTGAGAGGAGGAAAGTTCCCCCGCTTGCGCGATTTGCCCCTGTCGAAGTGATCGGGGTTCCGCTAACTCCGTAGGGCATGGGATAATACCCGAAGAGTTGGTTCGCTGACAGACGGAACTCTGAGGTCTTATACGGGTATAGATCTCTGCAGCGGGCTGTTACAAGTAAAGACAATCCATAAAATCCTGTCGGGAAAAATTTATTCATGTCGAACGAAAACCAGGAATTGCGCAAAGCGGGCCTCAAGGTCACTCTGCCGCGGGTTAAGATTCTACAGTTGCTGGAGAGCACCAGTGAGCAGCATCTGAGTGCAGAAGATGTCTACAAGCTACTGTTGGAAGCGGGTGAGGATGTCGGCCTGGCTACTGTTTACCGGGTTTTGACCCAGTTTGAGAGCGCTGGCCTGGTTGTGCGCCACAATTTTGATGGCGGCCACTCTGTATTTGAGCTGGATCGCGGTGATCACCACGATCATATGGTGTGTACCGATACCGGTAAGGTAATCGAATTCCACAATGAGGAAATCGAAGAGCTGCAGCGCCAGATCGCCGAAGAGCACGGCTATGAGCTAACAGGCCACAGTCTGGTGCTTTATGTGAAAGCGAAAGAAAAGTAGATTATTTCAGGTGCGGCCTTCGCCGCACCCATTCCCTTGCCTGCTTATTGCTGTGGCTGGCAGGGCGGCGTGTAGAGTTCCGGGAATTTGCCGATCTTGTCCGCATAAAACTCCCTCAACTTGGCCAATTCGGCTTCCAGGTTTTCCCCTAATTGGGCAATCGGGCCAATACCCACTTCTTTCTTAGAGAAATTGATAAAGCCCAATACCAGTGGCACCTTGGCGCTGCGCGCAATATGGTAAAAGCCAGACTTCCAGCGCTCGGCTACGGCGCGTGTCCCTTCGGGTGGGATAGCGATGACCAGTTCTTTGCGCAGTTTGAACTGGCGAACAGTGGCATCCACCAGGTTATTGGCTTTGCTGCGATCTACGGCGATACCGCCAAACCAGCGCATAGGTCCGCCGAGGGGAAACTTGAACAGTTTGTCCTTGCCCATCCACTGCGGGGTCATCTTCAGTTTGAGCGCGGCGAGAATAAAGTAGTAGCCGTCCCAGTTGGTGGTGTGGGGAGCCCCAATCAATACGTACTTTTTCAGCTTAAGTGACTGCTGGTCGCCATTAACGCGCCAGCCGTGCAATTTCAGGAGCAGTTTGGCTACCTGGCGCAGCAGGGGCGTGACAATGGGGGTGTTAAAAATCGTTCTCTGCATAAACTCGGCCGATACTACTCAAACAAAGTTAAACAAGCGGCTGAGTATATGGTGACTTCTGCCGCCATACCCAGTCATATTTGGTCAATTTGTCCTAAAACGGCATATCTCACCCGCAAGCAGGCTATTTTGCCCGATTGTATGGCGGTTATTTATTGATCTGCGGGATTTCATTGCTCAACAGCCGGATTTTGGATGCCTCTGTCTGTCTGTGCGGTCAGGCTGTTCTGGGGTGGCAGCCAAACAGGTAAGTAGAACCTGCTTGGCTCAGCCTTGCATTAGTGGGTCCTGGAGAGCATCTCTTCTGCGTGGGCCAGGGATTGGGTGCTGGGAGCACCGCCGAGCATTCGTGCGATTTCCTCACGGCGCTCGCCGTTTAGCAGTTCGCGCAGAGCCACAAAGGCCCGCTCACCGTCACTGTGTTTTTCCACCAGGTACTGGCGATGGGCCCTGGCTGCCACCTGTGCCAGGTGGGTAACGCAGATTACCTGGCCTGTGCGGCCATTGCGGGTCTCACCCAGCTGGCGTAGCAGGCGCCCCACAACATCACCTGTGGCACCGCCGATGCCCACATCCACTTCATCGAAGACCAGTGTGGGGGTGCGTGAAGTCTGTGCTGTTACCACTTGGATCGCGAGGCTGACTCGCGAAAGTTCACCGCCGGAGGCAATTTTACCCAGTGCCCGAGGGGGCTGGCCGGGATTGGTGGAGATCAGGATTTCCACCTCCTCGAGCCCATGGCTGCAGGGCTTGTCCAGGGTTTGCAGGGCCAGTTCGACCTTTGCATGGGGCATGGCCAGATCGCCCAGTTGTTGATTCACTGCGTGGGCAAGCGCTGTGGCAGCCTTTGCCCGCAGTTTGCTCAACTTGCCTGCAGTTTTGCGGAATTGCTGCTCCAGTTTTTCACATTCCGCTGCGAGTCGCTCCAGGGCGTCTGCGGAGCCTATATCGTCCAGTTCTTCTTGCAGCTGTTGCTGCAGGGATGGCAGTTCTTTGGGTTGTACACGGTGTTTGCGCGCTGCCTGGTAAATAGCGCTGAGGCGTTCCTCCACTTCTGACAGGCGTTCGGGGTCCATTTCAAAGCGGTCGATATGCCGAGATAGAGTGCCGGCAGCCTCATCCACCTGAATGCGAGCGCTGTCGAGCATTTGCGCCACTTCCACCAGTGCCGGTGCCTGCTCGGGCATGGCCGATAGCAGTTGCAGGGCGCGGTGAATTTGCTCGGCGATATCGCCTTCGCCGCCGGACAGAAGGGCGGCCAGTTGGTAGCTGCCGCTTAGGATTTCACCGGCATTGGCCAACTGGCGCTGCTCACTCTCCAGGGCTTCCACTTCTCCCTCACTCAAGTCCAGTTGCTCAAGCTCTTTGAGCTGGTACTGCAATAGGTGGCGCCGTGCCTCGGCCTCTTCAACACTGTTGGCCAGGGTGCGGTAGCGGCGGTATTGGTCTTGCCAGGTCTTGTAGCGGCTGCGGGTTTCAGCAGCCAGCTCCTGGACTTGGGCAAACTCGTCCAGCAGGCGACGGTGAGTGTCCTTTTTCAGTAAAGATTGATGTTCGTGCTGGCTGTGAATGTCGATCAGCTGCTCACCCAGGGCGCGCAATTGCAGCAGGGTAACCGGTTGGCCATTGATATAGGCCCGCGAGCGTCCATCTGCGCCGATAGTGCGGCGCAGGATAACTTCCTGTCCTGCATCCAACTCCTGGGATTTGAGCCATGGGCCCGCTGCTGGGTGCTCGGAGATATCAAAAGTGGCACTAATATCGGCGCGATTGGCCCCAGTGCGCACCAGTTCGGCACTGCCGCGACCACCCAGGGCGAGCCCCAATGCGTCCAGAGTGATGGATTTGCCCGCGCCGGTCTCGCCGGTGAGGGTGCTGGTACCGGGACCGAACTCCAACTCCAGTTGGTCCACCAGGGTGAATTGGCTGATAGACAAGTGCAGCAACATATAGAGATCGCTTCTGTGTCCTTTTATATGGATGGGTATGAATGCCCAATTAGTGGTTATTTATACAGTATTCACCTTGGGTTAGCTATAGCGTCAAGCGCAGATTCCCCTGTCACTGTGCGCTAGCGCAAAAAACCACTTGAACTGTACGGGGATGGCCCCATATAGCCACCAGAGCCCGCGGGACGGGCCCCAACTCATTACTGACAGAGTCGACGCGACGGAGAAAGCAGTGGCCAGAGAGCGCAGCGAAGAAGATCAGATCACAGAGGGAGTGCAGCCGGAAGCGCTGGCGGACGAGCACAGAACAGCTACAGACGAGGCGGTTTCCGCGGAGATAGAAGACCCCTCCACAGCGGAGCGCCAGCAGGCTGAAGAGGCTTTGCACGAAGAAGCCGAAAGTGCCGATGCGCTGCACGATGAAATTATCAAGCTGCAGGAACAGCTGGTTGTGCAGAAGGATATCGCCCTGCGCGCCCAGGCGGAGGAGCAGAATGCCCGCCGCCGCGCCCAGCAGGATATCGATCGTGCACGCAAGTTTGCTGTAGAGAAATTGTTGCAGGATTTGTTACCGGTTGTGGACAACCTGGAACGGGCACTTTCTACCATCGATAACGCTGATGAATCCAATAAGGCATTGGTGGAAGGTATTGAGCTTACCCACAAGTCTTTCGTCGATACCCTGGCGAAAAATTCTGTGGAAGTAGTTGATCCGGCTGGCGAGCCGTTTGACCCGGAGTTGCACCAGGCAATGACCCAGGTACCCAACGGGGAGGTGGAGCCGAATACGGTTCTAGAGGTGTTTCAAAAAGGCTATCGCCTCAACGGTCGTTTGGTTCGCCCGGCCATGGTTGTGGTTAGTAAGGCCCCGTAACGGCAAATGAGTGGAACGGCCTTGAATTTCGCTGGCCGGCACCAATATAGCTGACATCAGGAATTATTCGCGCGTTGCATACAGAACAGAGCTGGCGGCGCGCATCAAATGAGGATTTTACAGATGGGAAAAATTATCGGCATCGACCTGGGTACCACTAACAGCTGTGTAGCGGTACTGGATGGTGACAAGGCGCGTGTAATCGAGAACGCCGAAGGTGATCGTACTACGCCTTCTATTGTTGCCTTCACTGACGACAACGAAATTCTGGTGGGCCAGTCCGCCAAGCGTCAGGCGGTGACCAATCCCCAGAATACTCTGTTTGCGGTTAAGCGTCTGATCGGCCGCAAGTTTAAAGACGACGTTGTACAGAAAGATATCAAGATGGTCCCCTATACCATCACCGAAGCTGACAATGGCGACGCTTGGGTAGAAGTGAAAGGCGATAAAAAAGCTCCGCCGCAGATTTCTGCCGAAGTCCTGAAGAAAATGAAAAAAACCGCGGAAGATTTCCTCGGCGAGAAAGTAGAAGCTGCGGTAATTACCGTACCTGCTTACTTTAATGACTCCCAGCGCCAGGCAACCAAAGATGCCGGCCGTATCGCGGGCCTGGACGTTAAGCGCATCATTAACGAGCCGACTGCGGCAGCCCTGGCCTATGGCTTGGACAAGCAGGGTGGCGATCGCACTGTAGCGGTATACGACCTGGGTGGTGGTACCTTCGATATCTCCATTATCGAAATTGCAGACGTCGACGGTGAGAAGCAGTTCGAAGTACTGTCCACCAACGGTGACACCTTCCTCGGCGGTGAAGACTTTGACCTGCGCCTGATCGACTACCTCGCGGAAGAGTTCAAGAAAGACCAGGGTATCGACCTGAAAGGCGACCCCCTGGCCATGCAACGCCTGAAAGAAGCTGCGGAAAAAGCCAAGATTGAGCTGTCCTCCAGCCAGCAGACCGAAGTGAACCTGCCGTACATCACTGCAGATGCCACCGGTCCCAAGCACCTGGTGGTTAAGCTGACTCGCGCCAAGCTGGAAAGCCTGGTAGAAGACCTGGTAGCCCGTTCCCTGGAGCCGGTAAAAATCGCTCTGCAAGATGCGGACCTGTCCGCTTCAGGCGTAGACGAAGTGATCCTGGTTGGTGGCCAGACCCGCATGCCGCTGGTACAGCAGAAAGTCACCGATTTCTTCGGCAAAGAGCCGCGTAAAGACGTTAACCCTGACGAAGCTGTTGCTATGGGTGCTGCCATCCAGGGCGCCGTACTGTCTGGAGACGTAAAGGACGTACTGCTGCTGGACGTAACGCCACTGACCCTGGGTATCGAAACCATGGGTGGCGTTGCAACTCCGCTGATCGACAAAAACACCACTATCCCCACCAAGAAGTCCCAGGTTTTCTCCACTGCGGAAGACAACCAGACTGCGGTAACCATTCACGTGGTACAGGGTGAGCGCAAGCAGGCTTCCCAGAACAAATCCCTGGGTCGTTTTGACCTGGCTGATATTCCGCCGTCCCCCCGCGGTGTACCCCAGATCGAAGTGACCTTCGATATCGATGCCAACGGTATCCTGCACGTACACGCGAAAGACAAGGCGACTGGTAAAGAGCAGTCCATCGTGATCAAGGCTTCCTCCGGTCTCTCCGAGGACGAGATCGATAAGATGGTTCAGGACGCTGAGGCGAATGCCGAAGCGGACAAGCAGTTTGAGGAGCTGGTGCAAACCCGCAATACCCTCGATGGTCTGATCTCTGCTACCAAGAAGACCCTGGAAGAAGCCGGTGACAAAGCCACCGCTGAAGAGAAGTCTGCAATCGAAGCAGCTATCACTGAAGCGGAAGAGGCGGTGAAAGGCAATGACAAGGCTGCTATGGAAGCTGCCACCACCAAGCTGACCGAAGCTTCTGGTCCGGTTGCACAGAAGATGTACGCCGAGCAGGCCCAGGCCGCGGGCGCTGAAGGTGCCGCTGGTGCAGACGCTCAGCAGGGTGAGCAGCAGCAATCTTCCGCTGGCGACGATGCTGTTGACGCCGAGTTCGAAGAAGTAAAGGACGACAAAAAAGAAGGTAAGTAAGCGTTCGCTTGCATTTCCGGTACCAGCTTATACAGTGGCTGCCGGAAAACTTCAGGGGCGCGGCGCCTTCTTAATAGGCCCCGCGCCCTGTGTTGTTTCAGATAGCTGCCAAAAGTGATGTTTCTTATTTTGGCAGTGCTCCGCAACGCGGAGCTTGGTTAGGGACAGAGAAGTAGAAAGAGTTTGGCCGTTCTTGATGCCGGACCAGAGAACATAGTTTTATGTCGAAACGCGATTATTACGAAGTCCTGGGCGTCGAGCGCGGCGCTTCAGATGCAGAGCTGAAGAAAGCTTACCGCCGGGTGGCGATGAAGTTCCACCCGGACCGCAATCCTGATGACAAGGAATCGGAAAACAAATTCAAGGAAGCTAATGAAGCTTACGAGATCCTGTCGGACTCAGAGAAGCGCGCTGCCTATGACCAATTTGGCCACGCTGGTGTAGAGGGCCAGATGGGTGGTGGTGGTGCCGGCGGTTTCGGTGGCTTCTCCGATATCTTCGGCGACGTGTTCGGCGATATTTTCGGTGGTGGTGGCGGTGGCCGTCGCGGTGGCCCGGCGCGGGGTTCCGACTTGCGCTACGATCTTGAGCTGGACCTCGAGGACGCGGTGCGCGGCACCACAGTCAAGATTCGGGTGCCGACCCTGGCTTCCTGTGATACCTGCCACGGCTCTGGTGCCAAGCCTGGCTCTTCGCCGCAAACCTGTGGCACCTGTGGTGGTGCTGGCCAGGTGCGGATGCAGCAGGGTTTCTTCTCTGTACAGCAAACCTGCCCCAATTGTCGCGGTCGTGGCACTATCATTTCCGATCCCTGTGGCAGCTGCCACGGTCGTGGCCGCGTAGAAGAAACCAAAACCCTATCTGTGAAGGTTCCCCCCGGTGTGGATACCGGTGATCGTATCCGCCTGTCCGGAGAGGGTGAAGCAGGCCCCGATGGTGGTCCCTCCGGTGATCTCTATGTACAAGTGGTGGTAAAAGAGCACGAACTGTTCCAGCGTGATGGCAAGAACCTCTACTGCGAAGTGCCGATCAGTTTTGCCGCCGCTGCATTGGGCGGTGAGCTGGAGGTACCAACCCTGGATGGTAAGGTGAAGCTGAAGATCCCGGCAGAGAGCCAGACAGGCAAACTGTTCCGCCTGCGTGGCAAAGGCGTTACTCCAGTACGCGGCGGCGCTACCGGTGATTTGCTGTGTCGGGTTGTAGTGGAAACTCCAGTTAACCTATCCGGCAAACAGAAAGAATTGCTGCAGGAATTTGCCAATACCCTGAGCGAAAAGAAAAATGCACCTCGTCAGACCGGTTGGTTTGAAGGTGTGAAGAACTTCTTTGGGGATATGAAGCTTTAATCTTCCACTTGGCTCCCTCAGTTGCTAGAGCTGGCTGAGTGAGCACTGGAATGACCCAGTAATATCTTTACTGGGTCAGCGCTCCTGGGCTGCCCGGACCCGTAACCTGTTAGCAAATTCACGCAGGAATTCGTGCTGAATTCTGCCCGCCTCCTTTAGTTGTTTCTGATTTAATTTTCCCTTTAATTCCTTCAGCGTTTGAGCGCTGATGGCAGCCATTTGTGCGCCGATCTCTCCACGTTGTTTGGGGGTTAAATCAATTTTTTTGTCGCTCAACAAGCTATAGGCTTCCAATACTGCCTTTTTTTCCGCAAAACTCTCCTGCAGGATGGGCAAGACGACTTTTTCCTGTTCAGGGGTGAGCTGCAGACGCAGCGTCACCCAATCTGTTATGTCATCGTATTTCTCCCAAAAATCCGCATTGGCACCTTGTTGCTGGGCTGAGCCCGGCATGCTGCCAAAAGCCAGGGTCAGGGAAATAACCACCACAAGTAGATGCGGCAGGTGGTTAGATCGGATCATAAGTCGCATATTGGCGCTCCATTTATCCCATCACATAAAGACTAGCAGCGGTGGTCAAGAGCGTTTTGGCAGCAAACTCTCTCTTGGGAATAAAGATTACCATTGATATTTCCATGGTGTGTTAGCTGCCTGGTAGCAGCTTTTATTGTCTGCACTCTTCTTCATTTAAAGGGGGTCTATTTCGCTATGCGCCACTGAGGGTGCAGGGTAGAATCCCAGGCCTTAAGGGTGCACACAGGAGCGGTGGGAATGGCAGTAAAGATAGCGGTTACAGGGTTTGGCGGACGTATGGGGCGGGCGCTGGCAGAGGCGCTACAGCTTGCGAATAATGCCGAATTAAGCGCCGCAATTGTACGCCCGGGTTCCAGCCTGGTGGGAGCTGATGCCGGCGAAGTCGCAGGGCTCGGGCGTAATGGTATCGCCGTTGTGGATAGCCTGGAAAAGGCTGACTTCGATGTGTTGATTGACTTTACTGCGCCGCAGGCAACTGTGGATAACTCTGCCTATTGTGCTGCCCATGGGCGTCCCATTGTCATTGGCACTACCGGTTTTGATGCGGAGCAGAAAAAACAGGTGCTGGCCAATACGGAGAAGGTGCCTCTATGCCTGGCCAGTAACTTTTCCACCGGTGTAAATCTGTGTTTCAAGTTGTTGGAGACCGCTGCGCGGGTAATGGGGGAAGATGCGGACATAGAAATTGTTGAAGCGCATCACCGCCACAAAGTGGATGCGCCCTCGGGCACTGCGTTGAGTATGGGAGAGGTAGTCGCCGAGACCCTGGGCCGCGACCTGGAAAAAGTGGCGATCTATGGGCGCGAGGGCCAGACTGGCGCCCGTGGGCGCGATACCATCGGCTTCGCCACCGTGCGTGGTGGCGACGTGGTTGGAGAGCACTCTGTGATGTTCCTGGCTGAAGGGGAGCGGGTTGAGATCAGTCACCGCGCAAGCAGCCGACTCTCTTTTGCCCGTGGCGCGGTTCGGGCTGCTTTGTGGCTGGCTGGTGATGGCAGTGTGCGCGCACCTGGACACTATGATATGCGCGATGTGTTGGGGCTGAACTAATCTCACCCTGAACAGATATTTTTGGTGCCTGCAGGGGCGCCGCCAGATGATTTTGTAATTTTCATTTGCCCGCCATTTTTGTGGGCGAAGCTATAAAAGGCCGCTGGGTTTCCCTCCCTAATTGGCCACCCTGTAATCCCTTTTTGAGGAACTGCTATTGGAAAAGAAGCTGATTGTCGGCAGTGAGGAGTGGTGCGGATTTCCTGCACTTGGCATTCCGGCGATTAAGGCGCGAGTGGATTCTGGAGCGAAAACTTCCTGTCTGCACGCTTACAACATCCATACCTTTAAGCGCGACGGTGAACCCTGGGTAAGTTTTGAGGCTCATCCATTGCAGCACCAGCGTCGCCCCTCTGTGCGTTGCGAGGCTCGCCTGCTGGATAAACGCCTGGTGCGGAGCTCCTCAGGTGAAAGCGAGAAGCGCCCGGTCATTCGCACATCCATGTCTGTGGGGGGCAGTGTCTGGGATATCGAGTTGACCCTGACTAATCGCGACAGTATGGGGTATCGCATGTTGCTTGGTCGGGAGGCCATGCTGGGGCGTATGTTGGTGGACCCCTCAGAGAGTTTTTGCCTGGGTGAGATTCCCCAAAGCCAGTTGGATGAATTCTACCGGGATGAACACCATATTGCGGGTACTGGCCTGCGTATCGGTGTACTGGCATCCAATCCGGATCTCTACAGTAACCGACGCATTATGGAAGCCGGTGCCGAGCGGGGGCATCGCATGAGCTTTCTCGATATCCGCCAGTGCTACATGAAGCTCGACCCGAGTGAGCCAGAGGTGCACTATCGGGACGGGCGAATTCTCAATAACCTGGATGCCGTGATTCCGCGTATCCGCCCAAGCCAGACTTTCTATGGTTGCGCCCTGACGCGTCATTTTGAAAGCCTGGATGTGTTTGCCCTGAATGGCTCTGCAGCGATCAGCCAGTCTAGGGATAAGCTATTTTCCCTTCAGCTGTTACAGCAGAGCGGTCTGAGTATTCCTACCTCCGGTTTTGCCAACTCCCCGGTGGATACCAATGAGCTGATTGAAATGGTGGGTGGCGCACCTTTGGTTGTGAAGCTGCTGGAGGGTACTCAGGGGCGCGGCGTGGTGCTGGCAGAAACCCGCAAAGCGGGGGAGTCGGTGATCAACGCGTTCAAGTCCCTGAAGGCGAATTTATTGGTGCAGGAGTTTATCCGCGAAGCGCAAGGTAAGGATCTGCGCTTATTTGTCATTGATGGTCGCGTGGTGGCTTCAATTCAGCGGGAGGCGGCACCTGGGGAGTTTCGTGCCAATATTCATCAGGGTGGGACTGCTTCGGTAGTGAAAGTCACCCAGGAGGAGAAGCGCCTGGCGATTAAGGCTGCCAAAGTATTGGGGCTCAAGGTGGCTGGGGTGGATATTATTCGCTCGAGTAAGGGGCCGTTGTTGCTGGAAGTGAACTCCTCTCCTGGTCTTGAAGGGATTGAGAGTGCCACGCGTAAGGATGTGGCTGGCGCCATGATTATGTCTATTGAGAAGGCGCTCAAATGGCGCCCGGCGGTAACAGGCGATGGCAGTGGAGGCAGTCCGCAGGTGGTGTAGTTGTCGCTGGAGCGGGAATGGCGCCGACACTGGCAGGCCCGGTAGACTAACCTTCAGGGGTGGCCGGGCTTTTTGCAGGCGCGCAACCAGAGCCCCGGTGTAGGTCCCAAACCGTGGGCCTCCGCCGATTAAAACCGTTTTGGGGCGATAATTGTATGGCCCCGGATGGCGCAACCCCAGGGCTTTAACGATCGTGAAAATTCCCAGCTGTCGCACCCTCTCCTGTCTTTCTCTACTTCTAATCTTACTTGCTGCGCCAGTAGTGCAGGCGGCAGTGAACCTTTCCGATACCCCTTTGGGGAGAAGGGTGATGGTGGATTACATTCTGCACTTCGCTTACAACCTGCAGTGGCCGGTCAACGCTTTTGCCAATCAGCGCGCGCCTTTCAGGGTATGCCTGATGGGAGGCGATTCTCTAGGTGAACCCCTGGCGGAGCGTTTTAAGAACCAGCGTATCGACGGTCGTCGGGTGGAGCTGGAAAAGATTGACCTGAAAGAGATGCTGCAGGCGCGCAAGTGCCAGATCGTAGTACTCGGTGCCATGGAGCGTGCCAGCTTACTCAAGGCCCTGGTGGCTGTAGAGTACTTCCCGGTTCTCACTATCAGTGATGCCCAGCGCTTTGCTGCAACTGGCGGTATGATTGAGTTTGCCGATAGCGGTGGTGAAGTAGCCCTGCGCATGAACAAGACCATGCTGGAAAAGGCTGAGCTGAAAATGGGAAACAGCTTGTTCCGCCTGGGGCAGAAACCAGAGTAAAGAAGAGCGCCCCGCCAGGCTTGGCGTATTTTTGCACTAGCGTCCAGAGGTAAATTCGCGTAGAATCTGCGCCCGAATTTGGGCCGGTGCCGCGAAGCTTGATCGCGCAGCGCGAGCCCACTAAAAAGCCGGTGGCAAGCATCGGCCAATTTGTGAGAGCCGCGCGTGAAAAGATTTTTAAAGCGAGATGAAGCTGCGATGTTTCATCTCGCTTTTTTATGCGCGTGCCAGTCAGGAGCCGCGTGCTCCAAAGCCCACAAACCCCGCCCGGAAGCAGTTCTGAAGATTGGAGTTCAACTTGACTAAAGCTGTCCCTACGTCGGAGGCCTTCATGCCCCACAACTTTATGCAGAGTACAACTCCCGCGCTGCTGGTGCTCGCTGATGGTAGTGTCTTCGAAGGACGCGCAATCGGTGCCCACGGCAGTTCTGTTGGCGAGGTCGTGTTCAACACATCCATGACCGGTTATCAGGAGATCCTCACCGATCCCTCCTACGCCCGCCAGATTGTGACTCTGACCTACCCACACATCGGCAACACTGGCACCAACCAGGAAGACGAAGAGTGCGCTGATATCTGGGCTGCCGGCCTGGTAATCCGCGACCTGCCGCTGCTGGCCAGCAGCTTCCGCAACGAGCAGTCCCTGGAAGACTACCTGCGCGAGCGCAATATCGTTGGTATCGCCGATATCGACACCCGTCGCCTGACCCGCCTGCTGCGCGACAAGGGTGCACAGAGCGGTTGCATCGTTGCCGGTGACAATATCGACCGCGAAGAAGCCCTGGCCAAGGCCGAGGAATTTGCAGGTCTGAAAGGGATGGACCTGGCCAAGGTAGTGAGCACCAAGGAAGCCTACCCCTTCAATGAAGGCACCTGGGAGCTGGGCGAAGGCCACAAGGCCGCGCCGGAACAGCCCTTCAAAGTGGTGGCTTACGACTTTGGTGTGAAGCGCAATATCCTGCGCATGCTGGTGGATCGTGGCTGCGATATCACCGTAGTACCGGCGGAGACCCCGGCCTCTGAAGTGCTAGCGATGAATCCCAGCGGTGTATTCCTGTCCAATGGCCCCGGTGACCCCGAGCCCTGTGAATACGCGATTACCGCTATCCGCGAAATCCTCGACGCGGGCATTCCCACTTACGGTATCTGCCTGGGCCACCAGCTGCTGGGCCTGGCGGTGGGCGGTAAAACGGCCAAGATGAAGTTCGGTCACCATGGCGGCAACCATCCGGTACAGGACCTGAACAGCACCAAGGTGATGATCACTGCACAGAACCACGGTTTCGAAGTGGACGCCGACAGCCTGCCGGACAATGTGGAAGTTACCCACAAGTCCCTGTTCGATGGCACCTTGCAGGGTATTCACCTGAAGGACAAGCCGGCCTTCAGCTTCCAGGGCCACCCGGAAGCGAGCCCGGGCCCTCACGATGTGGCACCGTTGTTCGACCACTTTATCGATTTGATGAAAGAGCGCGCCTAAGGGCGTAGCCAGCCCAGGGTAGGGCAAACAACCGCCGCTTTTGCGGCGGTTATAAGGAGACTCTGAATAACACCGTAATACCTCTGCGGGTCCTTGAAGGCTGCAGATGTTAGGCGCAGCTCGCCGCGAATGGCCGTAGCCCTTTGCAAGAGCTGCAACGCAGCAGCTGTGGCCTTCAAGGCCCGCCCTTCGGGGCTTGCATAGCGATTCACACTCCGCGTTGCGACTTCTTGAAAGGTCTAGACATTCCTGCGAAGCCGCGCCTTGATTGTGAACCGCTCTGCAAGCCAGAGGCATCACGGAGTTGTTTAGAGTCTCCTTACAAGACACGAATGAAATTTAGCGCAGCCGGCCTTAGCCGGTAGTAGAACGGAAGAAAGATGCCAAAACGCACAGATATCCAAAGCATTCTGATTATCGGCGCAGGCCCCATCGTGATCGGCCAGGCGTGCGAATTTGACTACTCCGGTGCCCAGGCCTGTAAGGCGCTGCGCGAAGAGGGTTACCGGGTGATCCTGGTGAACTCCAACCCGGCCACCATCATGACCGACCCGGCCATGGCCGATGCCACCTACATCGAGCCGGTGGAATGGCGCACCGTAGCCAAGATTATCGAGCAGGAACGCCCCGACGCCATCCTGCCCACTATGGGCGGCCAGACAGCATTGAACTGCGCACTGGACCTGGACAAGCACGGTGTCCTGAAGGAATTCAATGTCGAGCTGATCGGTGCGGACAAAGACGCTATCGAGAAAGCGGAAGACCGCGACCTGTTCGACAAGGCGATGAAGGCGATCGGCCTGGAAACTCCGCGCGCCAAGATCGTCCACTCCATGGAAGAGGCGAAGAAGGTACCGGAAGAGTTCGGCTTCCCGGTGATTATCCGTCCGTCCTTCACCATGGGGGGCTCCGGTGGCGGTGTGGCCTACAACTGGCCGGAGTTTGAAGAGATCTGTAAGCGCGGTCTCGACCTCTCCCCCACCAATGAACTGCTGATCGACGAATCCCTGCTCGGCTGGAAAGAGTACGAGATGGAAGTGGTTCGCGATAAGAACGACAACTGCATCATCGTATGTTCCATCGAGAACTTCGATCCGATGGGTGTACATACCGGTGATTCCATCACTGTTGCCCCGGCGCAGACGCTGACCGACAAGGAATACCAGCTGATGCGCAATGCCTCCATCGCGGTACTGCGCGAGATCGGTGTTGAGACCGGCGGCTCCAACGTACAGTTCGGCGTCTGCCCGAAGACTGGCCGCGTGGTGGTGATCGAGATGAACCCCCGCGTTTCCCGCTCCTCCGCACTGGCCTCCAAGGCCACCGGCTTCCCGATCGCCAAGGTCGCGGCCAAGCTGGCAGTGGGTTACACCCTGGATGAACTGCAAAATGATATCACCGGCGGTGCTACCCCGGCGTCCTTCGAGCCGTCCATCGACTACGTTGTCACCAAGATTCCGCGCTTCACTTTTGAGAAATTTGGTGAGGCCGATGCGCGCCTGACCACCCAGATGAAGTCTGTGGGTGAAGTAATGGCGATCGGTCGCACTTTCCAGGAGTCCATGCAGAAAGCCCTGCGCGGCCTGGAAGTGGGCAGCTTCGGTCTGGAAAGCAAGATTGACCCGGGCAAAGACGGCGCTGAGAGCCGTCTGCGCAGCGAACTTTCCGTACCCGGTGCCGAGCGTATCTGGTATGTGGGCGACGCCTTCCGCATGGGCATGAGCGTCGGCGAAGTTTACGATCTGTCCGGTATCGATCCCTGGTTCCTGGTGCAGATCGAAGAGCTGATCAAAATTGAAGAGCCGCTCAAGTCACTGCCTACCTCAGCGTTGACTGCTGAGCATATGCGTTTCCTCAAGCGTAAGGGTTTCTCCGATCGCCGCCTCGCCGACTTACTGGGGGTGAGCCAAAAGAGTGTGCGCGAATTCCGCCACAAGCTGGGCGTATTCCCGTCTTACAAGCGTGTGGACACCTGTGCAGCTGAGTTCAGTACTTCCACTGCTTATATGTATTCCACCTACGATGAGGAGTGCGAAGCAGAGCCGTCCGACAAGAAGAAAATTATGGTACTCGGCGGTGGCCCCAACCGTATTGGTCAGGGTATCGAGTTCGACTACTGCTGTGTACACGCCGCTCTGGCGATGCGCGAAGACGGTTACGAGACCATCATGGTCAACTGTAACCCGGAGACCGTTTCCACTGACTACGACACTTCCGACCGCCTCTACTTCGAGCCGGTAACCCTGGAAGACGTGCTGGAAATCGTTGCCAAAGAAAAGCCGGAAGGCGTAATCGTACAGTTCGGCGGTCAGACTCCGCTGAACCTGGCGCGCTACCTGGCCAACGAAGGTGTGCCGATTATTGGTACCACTCCAGAGCAGATCGATCGCGCCGAAGACCGCGAGCGTTTCCAGCAGATGATTATGCGTCTCGGCCTCAAACAGCCAAAGAACGCTATCGTGCGCTCTGTCTCCGAAGCCATCCAGGCCGCGAAAGACGTGGGCTACCCGCTGGTTGTGCGCCCGTCTTACGTACTGGGCGGCCGCGCCATGGAGATCGTCTACAAAGAAGACGAGCTGCTCACTTACATGAAAGAAGCGGTACAGGTTTCCGACGAAGCGCCGGTACTGCTGGACCACTTCCTCAACGCCGCCATTGAGGTGGATATCGATGCGGTATCCGATGGCCAGGATGTTGTAATCGGCGCCATCATGCAGCACATCGAACAGTGTGGCGTTCACTCCGGTGACTCCGCCTGCTCCCTGCCACCTTACAGCCTGCCGCCGGATGTGCAGGACCGTATGCGCGAGGAAGTGAAAGCCATGGCTCGCGAACTGGGCGTAGTTGGCCTGATGAACACCCAGCTGGCCTACCAGGACGGCGAGATCTACGTGATCGAGGTGAACCCGCGCGCTTCCCGAACTGTGCCTTTCGTTTCCAAGTGCATCGGCACTTCACTGGCGAAAGTGGCCGCGCGCTGTCAGGCGGGTATCAGCCTGAAAGAGCAGGGCTTTACTGAAGAGATCGTTCCGGACTACTACTCCGTCAAAGAGTCTGTATTCCCCTTCAATAAGTTCCCCAAAGTGGACCCGATTCTTGGCCCAGAGATGAAGTCTACCGGCGAAGTGATGGGCGTAGGCGCCACCTTCGCGGAAGCCTTCGACAAGGGCCTGGTTGCCGCTGGCGATCGCCTGCCGGAGTCCGGCCGCGTATTTATCTCTGTGCGTGACTTCGACAAGGCCGATGCAGTGGGCGTTGCCCGCGATCTGGTGGAGCTGGGCTTCGAGGTGATTGCCAGCCGTGGCACCGCCAAGGTCTTGCAAGAAAACGATATTCCCGTTACAACCGTCAACAAGATGAGTGAAGGTCGCCCGCATATCGTCGATATGATTAAAAACGACGAGATTGCACTGGTGGTAAACACCACCGAAGGTCGCCAGGCGATTCGCGACTCTGCGGATATCCGTCGCAGTGCCGAGAACCATCAGGTGTGTTACACCACCACCCTGGCGGCCGCTCAGGCCATGGCGATGGCCATGCGCCAGGAGCAGCCGTTGCAGGTTCGCCGCCTGCAGGATTTGCACCAGCGTGTGGTAAAGCTGTCCTAAGCATTCACAACAATTCGTAAGTTCCGACCGGGCCTTGTGGTAACACAGGGCCCGGTTTCGTAGTAACTATAATGGAGGTCCCACATTGAACCGGGTACCAATGACCGTTGAAGGCGCAGATGCGCTGCGTTCAGAATTGGATAATCTGAAAAAAGTCGAACGCCCCGCTGTTGTACAGGCTATTGCCGAGGCGCGAGAACACGGTGATTTGAAGGAAAATGCCGAGTACCACGCGGCGAGGGAGAAGCAGGGCTTTGTTGAAGGGCGTATCCAGGAAATTGAAGCCAAGCTGTCCCATGCACAAGTGATCGATGTAAAGTCGATTGAGCCCAGCGACAAGGTAATTTTCGGTACTACAGTAACGATTATTCACCTGGATAATGATCAGGAAGTAACCTACAAGATTGTTGGTGACGATGAAGCTGATGTGAAGAAACACAAAATCTCAGTAAATTCACCGATTGCCCGTGCCCTGATTGGCAAGGAAGTGGGAGACGTGGTTGTGGTGCATACTCCCTCTGGCGCAGTGGAGTATGAGATTGATACGGTAGAGCACCTGTAATAAGGTCCCTCACCACAAAAAAGGGCGGCCATAGGCCGCCCTTTTTCTTTCTGATAGTTTTCTATTGTAAAACAACGCTCTTGTTTGCATGGCCTACCTGAAGAACCAGTGCAGTTTCACAGTGGCCAAACTGGCCGACCAAGCTTTCATTGTATCCACCGACCTGGACTGCTAACGCCTTATGCTTACTACCGATCTGGCCTAGATAGACGTCGTTGCCATATCCAATCTGCTTGGCATTGGCGTAGTTATAGTAACCGGCCTGGGAGATATCCGCCTCGTTGTAGAAGCCTTTCTGATCAATGGAGGCATCGTTATGCTCCCCATAAGCTTGGCGAATATCGGCATCATTTTTATATCCGTACTGCTCTATATTTGCATAGCTTTTATCAGCGTATTGATCGACGTCCGCGTCATTCCTCCAGCCTTTTTGACGAGTTTTGGCATCATTATGGTCGCCATGTTGATCAATTTCGGCATCATTTTTATAGCCACGCTGCTTGATGCTTGCGTAGTTATAATCACCCGGCTGGTTGATATGTGCGTCGTTCATCCAGCCTTTTTGCTTAACATGAGCATCGTTGTGATTACCGCTCTGGTGAACGTCGGCATCGTTCATACCACCATGACCCTGATAGATATGGACGTAGTTCCCTTCGCCGGTTTGTATAACATCGGTGTCAGCATGGTCGCCTTTTTGTTTGATAATTACCTCGCCATTGTAGCTACCCAGCTGGGTTATGGATGCCTTGCCATAGTCGCCACTCTGCTTAATTTTGGCAACATTGTACCCACCAAAAGTTTGAAGCGTTTTAGCGTCGTTACCGTTACCTTCCTGGTAATGGTAAGACTTACTATGGTGCTCGTTAACCTGCAGGGTTACTGAAGTATTGTGGTCCCCTACCTGCTTGGAAGTGGCATGGTTATCGTGCCCAAAAATTTGGGTTATGTTGGAGAAGTTACCGTCACCATATTGGTATTGTATGGCTTCGCTGTCATGCTCTTCGCCTTGTGAAGCGACAGCGGCATTGTGATCACCATATTGTACTTGTTTTACGTAATTGTCATGGCTTCCAGCGCCAACCTGAAAAGAATTTACCGTGTTACCGTTTCCATATTGCAGTTGCTCGGTAACATTATCTGCCGCAAAAGCGGTACCGCTGATAGCGAGAGTAATTGCGGCAGCGATAGGGGTCAAAGATTTCATGAGTGTCTCCATTACTACATAAAAATGAGCATCACGATTGGGGTCAGCGTTCAAGTGCTGATAGGGATGGCACGTCATCCTGTGCCGAGGTTTTTACAGCGAAAGCACTAGCCCGGCAGAGTCAGCGCAACTGTAAATCGGGAATACGGCCAGCAATAGGAGGTGGCCGCATGAAATAGCGTATCGATGGAAAATCGAGTTGAGGGGAAAACATATACATGATAATTGGCATCCTTGATACTGCTTAGGAGTCCAAATGTTCGTTCCGTCCTCTTCAGTCTTGTAGCTGTAGTGAGATGCGGCTATAGGAGAGAAGTTCTAATTCTCTAGGAATAAAGTTTTATTTGTAGAAATAGAGAGAGGAAAAATAGTGATTTTGGCGACGCTGCCAGGTGATTCAATATGGCTATCTAAAATCTGCGCAGATAAGGGTGGGCGGAATGGAGTCAAAGTGCGACAGACAGCTATCGAAAAATTAAAGTTTACTGAGTGAATGGCAAGGATGATTTAGTTTTCGGATAAAAAATTTTTACTATGTGACCTGCTTGTGATTACTTGTATCCAATTTCGATGACGTTTGCAGTTATTCTACGGTTTAGTAGGTCTGGGATAATGGAAATTAAGTGTGGCTATATGGGGGTAGCTCCCCAAAAAAATAGCTGGGAGTTAAATGGTAAGGGAAATTAAATTATTGCCCGGAAATTAACTCCAAAAAATAAGAATGGCTGAGGAGCTAATTAATCTCCTCAGCATGAAATATCTGGATTACTGATGCACTATGGCGGTATTACCTGTGCCCACCTGGGTAATATTTGCTGACTCAGAAAACCCAGACTGGATCACCGTTGCGTTATTCAATCCACCGGACTGGTTCACTATCACCATATGTCCGCCACCAAGTCCGCCACCACCTGACTGCATAATAGTGGCATGGTTCATAAATCCATCCTGATTAACATAAGCGCTGTTGTACCAGGAAACCTGGACAATCGTAGTCAGGTTGCTTTCACCATTTTGAACTATATCAGCTTCGTTATACATATCAGCCTGTTCAATTTCAGCAGTGTGGGACATACCCGCCTGATGAATATTGGCGTAGTGACCACTGCCTTCCTGGCTGATTAAGGCTTCGTGATAGGAACCTTCCTGCAGTATATAAGCCTCGGAGTTAAAGCTTGCATATTGGCCAATCAGAGCGCCATGAATATCGCCAATTTGCTCAATAACTGAAACATTATCACTACCAAGGTGCTGGTGGATTTCCGCCTCATTGCCCATTCCATTCTGGCGAATCATAGCCTCATTATTTTGTGCCGAAATCTGGTAAGTACTGGCTCGATTGTCCATTCCTGATTGATAGATCAGTACATTGTTTCCGATGCCACCCATCTGCAGGCTGTACATGTCATTCAGGGTACCTTCCTGAATTTGGTAAATGGTGCTGTCAGCCTCATTGGTCTGTATGGCTTCAGCGCTATGATGGTTGCCACTTTGATTAACTTCAATATGGTTGTCGATAGCGCCTATGTCCGTCTGGTCGGCCGTGGCGGAATTGTTATTACCACTCTGTTCAATTGTTGAGGTGTTATCTGAAGCGCTTACAATACCACTGGCTGACAACAAAATTGCCAGGGGCAGAACGGTAACCTTCCTCACTGTGTACTCCTGCGTATTACCGTGTACTCGAGTCCATTCATATCCATTTACACGAAGATGGCCTCTTCCAAGTGAAGCCATCGCCGGGGCCTACAAAATTTCCTTACAGGAAACTTTAGCTGAAGTGAGCGTAAAAAAAATGCCTTGGCAGGTATGTCTTTTCAATTGATGTGTATTTTTAAATCTATTTTTCTTGGCACCTAATTAAATGCAAATTATCGTATTGTCGTTTAGTTTGCTTGGGTGATGTATTGGATTTTAAAAGTGCCAGCTGATGCTTTTTTCTTATACTTAAACCAGTTGATGGTACTTGTTGGTATGGTATTTACCTTTGGTTGTGCATTTACATATCCAGAGATGCTGGATTTCAATATTACTTGGAAGATGCAGCTATGAAACCGTAATACATAAAAGAATCTAATTTTGTGGTGTGGAGAGGTAGTAAAGATTCAAGTGTCTAGTGTTTCCAGAGATCGGAATTGAAGTGCTGGGAAAGCTAACCTGTTGTCAGGTCGGCCTTCCCAAGTTTGAACTACTGAACAACAACGGCCATATTGCCATCCCCAATTTGGTTTTCTGTGGAAACATTACCATCACTTAGCTGGGTAACAGAGATCATATTTGCATTGCCGACCTGAGTTGCAATAGAGCTATTGAAGCTACCAATCTGCGATACATTTGTGACATTTCCTGTTCCTACACCTTGCAAAATGAAGGAGTCGTTTGAGCTGCCAGGCTGAATGACTGTTGCAAAGTTAAAGCTACTAAATTGCTCGGTTAGTGCCCAGTTATCGTCACCAGTTTGACTGTGTATAGCAACTTGGTTATCACCAACTTGCCAAAGCTCACTGTAGTTGTCACCTCCCTGTTGAGTGATATTAAACTGGTTGAAGGTGCCAACCTGGGTTGATAGTGATGTAGCGTTTGTTGCTAATACCTGGTTGTGTACTACACCATTGGATGTGCCAGATTGGATTGCATTAATAGAGCTTAAGCTACTGTTACTCTGTAATAGAGTGCCACTGTTGGTGCCATTTTGTGTGAGAGTGGCAGTATTCGCAAAGCCACCAGTTTGTGTGATATTGGCAACGTTAATTGTGCCAATCTGGGTAGCATTGGCCACGTTACCGGTGCCCGATGTTTGAGCAACTGTGGCAATATTGGTTACTCCAAATTGGGCGACAGTAGCCGCATCTCCGGTACCCATTACCTGGAAAACATTGGCTTGGTTTGTGGTGCCATCTTGCACAACAGTAGCCACGTCAGCCAGGTTCATGATTTGGAATACAAAAGCATTATTATTAAAGCCACTCTGTGTTGCTACTCCAACAGTTAGTGTGTTAGAAACTTGATCAATCTGGGCTGTCTGCATATCTCCAGACTGGATAATAACCGCGGCACCGCCAGTATTGAAATCCTGATCGGTTACCGCATTGTGATTATTCAGAATCTGGGTAATGGTGGCCGTGGTGCCCAGTGTATTACCTTCCTGGTAAGATTCGGCGTTATTATTATCCCCGGTTTGGGTTTGTGTAATCACCCCTAAGCCATTGCCGTTTGTTTGCTCTGCATAAACTGTATTGTTATTTCCCACTTGGGTCTGGAAAATAAAGTTATTGTTAACGGTTGGATCACTTTGATCGGCAGTAGCTGAGTTTCCTGCCCCATTCTGGAAAAGTACGGCAGTGTTGTTTGCAGCGACGGCTCCGGTACTGGCGATTGCAAGAAAAATACTTGCCGCTAAGGGTGTGTACTTGTTCATCGGTACTCCTAGAGAGATATCTTGATCAGCTTGAGAAGCTTTTTAATGCGGAAAAATTGATAAAACAGCATCATCCGGTACTGCAAAGTACTTTCACACTGTAAAAAATTTCTGGGTATTTCCAGGTGGCAGTTTTGCAATCAATATTTGAAGACAGAACTTCAATTTTTGACATTCAGGAAATCAACCTTGCGATACCTCATGAACAGCATCTTGATGCTGAGTAGAGTTTTGATGAGGAGCGGTTCTACGGCTATAGGACAGAAGTCTTGAAAACCTGGGAATAAAGTGGGCTTTTTTATAAGTTAACGATACTTATGCCATACAGTAAATAAATCTGTGACACCATGGGATTAGACATTAAGGTTTTCACCCTCCTCTACTATTTCCAGGAGCTTTTAGCTTCGCAAATTTCGTTGAGAAAAAAGTAATCGTACCTCGAGGTTATAAAAGCAAAGAGAAATCAGGGTTTAAAAAAAGGCGGTCATTTAATGACCGCCACAAGCTTCTCTCTCTCTAAGGAACTACTGTGTAATTACACCGACATTACCAATGCCAACCTGAGTGGCGAATGCAGTTTCGTTAAATCCGATCTGAGTGGTGAAGTGGCTATTGAGCAGTCCCACTTGAGTTGTTACTGCATCATGGCCCAAACCTATCTGAGTTTTGGTGGCAATATTCAAGAGGCCCACTTGGTTTGAGTGTGCATCATTGAATGCGCCTAATTGAGTATGCAGGGCAAAATTCAAGCCACCAGCTTGCAGGATGCCAGAATCATTGAAGAAACCGGTTTGGATAGCTGTAGCGCTGTTTAATGCGCCGAGCTGGTTTGAGGTAGTGGTGTTAAAGGCACCAACCTGGGAATGGAATGCGCTGTTCAGGACACCGGTTTGAGTAACTGCAGCAGTATTGAAGGCACCCAAAGGCTGTACTATCAGAGCCAGGTTGAGCAGACCGTTTTGAGTTACAGTGGCAACATCAAAGAAGCTGATAGTTTGCAAAGTGCTGGCAAAGTTTACAAATCCATTTTGGTTGATATTTGCCACACTGCCGATAGATGGTAACGTCTGTGTGGTTGTACCAACGTTTGCAGCACCTACTTGGGTAATATTTGCAGTAGTTAGTGTGGAACCAATTTGGAAGGAGGTGGCCGCATTAAAGGCACCAGCCTGGGTATGATTGATGGTGCTCAAACTATTTCCCGCAGATTGTAATGCAGTGGATAGATTAAGCAGGCCAACCTGGGTCTGGATAATGGTATTATTATCTACCCCTGGGCCAACCTGAGTTGCAGTGGCCAGGTTTCCAACTCCAAACTGGTTTTGAACAGCTGTGTTGTTCGCTGCGAAAGCACCGGCAGTTGCGGTGAGGGCAATTGCTGCGGCGATTGGGGCTAACTTCTTCATGGTAAAACCTCTAACTTCCTAGTACGAGTGATTTGACATCCATTTTCAAAAGGTTTGGTCGGTATTCCTACTGCACTATTATGCCGACGTTACCAGTACCGACCTGAGTGGCAACAGCGGTTTCGTTGAGTCCAAATTGAGTGATGGTATGCAAGTTGGCGGTGCCAACCTGATTGACAATTGCATCGTGCCCAAACCCGGCTTGGGTGATGGTTGAAATGTTGATAGTGCCTAGCTGATTGGTGAATGCATCGTTAAAAAAGCCAGTTTGGGCATGAAGGGATACGTTGCCGAAACCAGTCTGTAGTGTGAAAGAATCACTGCCCAAGCCAGCTTGGAAAACGGTAGCAACATTGAGGGTGCCCACTTGTGTGGATGTTGATGTGTGGAGTGCACCTGTTTGAATGTGTGTGGCGATGTTAACATCACCCACTTGATTGGCAATGGCAGTATTTAAGCTGCTGAGTGTCTGGGTAACAGTCGCAACATTAAAGTCGCCAGCTTGATTAATTGAAGCAAGATCCAGTGAACTGGCAGTTTGAGTAACCACGCCAGTGTTAAAATCACCGACCTGGTTAATAAGTGCTGTAGATGCAAATGACGAGGCGGCTTGTGTGGTTATACCACTGTTACCGCTACCAACCTGGGTAATAGAAGCGGTGTTCAGGAGTCCGCCAGATTGAGTGGATGTAGCAGTGTTCAGGGCGCCAGTTTGGAGATGGTTGATAGTATTGAGGTCACTGCCAAGAGTTTGTAGAGCAGTTGATGTATTGACAGTGCCAGCTTGAGTCTGAATTACCAGGTTATTGTCAACACCTGGGCCGACTTGAGTGGAAGTCGCGATATTGCCTACGCCTCCCTGATTCTGGATTGTGGTGTTACTTGCTGCAAGTGCGCCACTGCTTATGGCAATGGCGACCACTGCTGCGATAGGGGTTAACGTCTTCATGAGATACTCCTTTTCTTCCGACGCTATATAAACCAGCGAAATTTACGCTGAATTACTTCCGTACCTTTTCAGGTAAGGGTAATTACGGCAATACGGTTTTATCCCGCTGGGGAATTTAAAACACTATTGATCCGTGACTGAATACTGCTACCAGCGACTGATCGTTCCCTGTCGCTAGATAAATTTCATTAAGATGGCGGTACTGCTCTAATGCCAGGTTGAAAATTCAAGTGTCTCCCAGGTACAACATTCGGGACCTTGGTAAAGAAGGGCCGGTTTGGCCCAGAGAAGATGATCTCTATATAACAACCTAATGCCTGCATGACGTAATGTCCGAGAGGTGTAAACAACAAGTGATCGGATATGTTTAGAGTTTTGCCCTAATCCTGCGAGACGGCTATAGGAGGTAATTCTCTAAAAACTAGGAAAATAGTTCGAATCATTAGATGATAAATTTATGGAGATTTCTATTTCAGTAAAATATACGACTGGCTAGATATGCGGGGTTTGTTTGAGTTGAATGTACTATATCGATAGCAGAGTTGAAATCAGTGCAGGATTAATCATTATTAACTTAGGTGAAATGCGCCGAAAGCAATTTTTAATGAAAGACAGACCTTGGTGGTGATAGAAAACCAATAAAAAATAGTGCCAGTAGAGAATTGATCAAATACCAGTTTTAATCGTATTGGCTGATATGGGTGGTCGTCGCAGTGCCTGTTACTGTGACAGACGTGTGTAATCCATGGCCACTTTGGTAGATGTTGACCTTATGCAATATGCCAATTTCTTGTACATGGGCACTGTTTTGCGTACCGAATTGGGAAATCCCGGCAGAATTTCCCATGCCGTACTGCTCGATATCAATTAGGTTCTCGTAGCCTACCTGGATCAGGCCACTTAAGTTTTGATCTCCTATCTGGCTTGATAGAATAACATTGTCTTCGCCAGCCTGGGTGACAGAGAGATTATTTCGATTGCCATCCTGATGAGCAGATGTGTAGTTGGTTCGCCCTGACTGTCGTACGTTGATATGGTTTACACCGCCTTCCTGGTTAATGACGGTGAGATTGGAAACAGAAATAAGGTTGGCGGCGCTCAGTTCACTGGAGATCGCCAGCTCATTGCTGGAATCCAGGTCTGTGGCGCTGCAAACCCCTGAAAAGAGAAAGAGGGCAGCGGTAAGGCTCAGGGGGAGATGGTGCTTGTTAATACTTGGCATGGTTGCTTCAGCCTTTTAAGCTCGTCCTGTCTCAAGTGGATTCATCACATAATCACCGTGCTGTCATTCAGGTAATATTGCAGTACGGGGTTGTTGATATCATCGGGGTTCGCCAGTGCCCATGAATTGTGAATAATTCCCTCACTGATCAGATGAATTACCGCAGATTCCATTGCTGAAAGCATAGCAAGTTGTGCGGGTTCGTTGTATGTCACTCCGGCTTCCATTTCCAGTAGGCGCCGGAATCTTACAAAGCGAAATACATCGGCACTGATTGCTTTTGAGTAAACGGTTTTCGAGGTCAATACCGAATGCAATATTCGGCCTGAGCGGATATCGATAGCACGCAGATTCACGGAGACCTGATCAATACGGTATTGCTCATCAGCTCCGATACCAAAGTAGCGGGCCCCTGCGCCACCAGTTTGAATATTCTGGTCGTAGGCGACAATTCCCCCTTCCAATAAGACATTGGCGGCAATTAAGGTAGGTAGAGGGACACTGTTGTTTGCAGGGGCATCCGGCTTGCTGAGACCAGCGCGAATAATTTTTCTTTCAGTGAGTAGGTTTTGCAATCCCTCGCGTTCAAGCGCAATAAACCATCCTGATTCATTCAGCACATCCATCAACATGGCGGCACCGCCCTGGGTGACAGCGGTAGAGAAGCTGCTGTTTGGGGCAGGCTTGTATTGTCCCGTTTGGTCCCGGAAACTGTATACCGCTGCCAGAATTTTACCCTTTGGTTCTGGCAGGTTAAGTAAATCCCTGTAGGTGTTCATACGCGGTGTGAGCATGGCCTCAGTACGACCTGGGCCAAAAATGGCATCACCAAGACTTTTAAATGCGGAGCAGCCGCTTAGTGTTAATATGAACGCCAGGGCGGGCAAAACTATGGCTTTTTTTATTGCATTACGCATTGCCAGTTTTCCTTCGGAGTTGGGTACTATGCTAATTAGTCGGGTTGAGCCCGCTTACAACGATTTCGCTTTTATCTCCAGTACTCCGGTCAGTGATCAACACGGTCAGTACACCGTCGTTGTCAACGATCTGCACGATAAAGTCATCAGTTATTAGTTCACCGCTATTGCCATCGCCCACATCAGTAAGCAACTGGTTTAAAAGCCGTGTTTCGAGGGAGTCAGTAAAACGATCCAGAGCGCTGGGCTGCTCATACAGACTGTCTGGCTTGTCGGGGTCATCATGGCTGTCCTGTGCTTGCGCATTTTGTAGCAGGTAGGTGCCATTTAATGGGTTGCCACCAAAGTTGGGGTTTACTGGTTCGTAAATTAATTCTGTGGCATAGCCACTGCTGGACAGGAACATAATCACAGGCAGGGCAGCAGGAACTATCAAATATCTGATTTGCATTAGAATTCATCCTTTCCCAAATCAAAATTATCTGTGAACGCACTGCTTACGCGATCTTGTAGTACCGCTTGGTGAATATACTGTGCTGCCTCATCGGCCAGCCGGTGTATATTGTTGGTGCTTGGGGTGATAAAGCGCCGAAAAACTATTTTGTCGTTATAGGTTACCCAAATCAGGTTGCCCCACCGTGCGGAGGGGCGCTCGTAAACTGTTAAGTTGTAAGTTGAATCTGGATAGTTCAGATTTCTGTATTCACTCAGATAACGCGCAAAATCATGCCCGGTTCGCGTTATTGTTCGATCAATATTAAACCCGCTGATTTCATCCTCTAGTTTGCCTGAGTCGGTGTCTGCAGGAGGGACGGTTGTGTCATCCTGAGCATAGGCAATTGACATACAGAGAAAAAATATCAGCAGGCTTAGCCTCATATTTTCTCTTCCTGGAGATTGAGTTTTGCCCAATTACTGGCTTGCAGGCGATTCTTTACGCCGATTTTTCGGAATATGTTATACATGTGGTTTTTTACAGTGTGTTCACTTAAGTGAAGTTTGGTGGCAATCACACTGTTGGGTTCACCCGTAGTCAGTTGTCCTAGAATTTCCTGTTCTCTGCGTGTTAGAGGAAGAGGATTTGGGGTACTGCCATGCTGCCTGCTTTCACAGCTGTGAATAGCAGTACTTAATCTCTGAATTAAATTTTCCTGGCTGGTATTACTGTCACAGAGGAGGTAGAAACCACTTTGGCGCAGTTTTTCCAAGATATGTAAAGGTAAGTCCACTGGAAAGTTAATAAGGATAGCTTTTGGATGACTGATTTTTTTCAGATCGGAAAGAAATTCTTTGGATGTGGCGGCAATACCTATTTGCCAACAGTCAACAATTATTGCCTCATAGTGCTGCAGGCAATGGCGCTGTTTTCCTATGCTCGCCTTTTCCCATGGGAGCGGAATAGACTGAGAAAAAAGTGAAAATAAAAGATCGCCCTGAAGGCCGGAATTGCTGAAAAAAAGAACCGGCATATACCTCGTACCTCTCCTTGATACAGATAGATCTTTCCCAAATTTGAGTTTGAGATCCTCTATCAACTCCTGTTACATAAGTTTCCTGATTGGCTTTTGATGCCTCTTTTGAAGGCATCCCTGCTTACGCATATTCCCTTTTTGTACTTAGGGAAAATGACTCACCCAGTGAGAATTTAGTTTGGAGTGTAGACGTGGGGTGGGACGGCTTGGAAAAATAGATGCCTTATTTTCAGTTATAAAAAAACCACATTAAGAAAATGTCGCAGTTATTTTTTATTGGTGGAACTATCTGTGAAAATTGTTCTCATGTATCCCTGAGTGTCATTTTCCCAAAAACACTTCTCCCTGGTCGTGATTTTTTGCTGTGTCATTTGCGTCTTTAGCTTCTCAGTCCTACCTCTTTTTATTCTGAATGCTTCGCTTTATTGGTGCTTAATATTTGGAGGATTTCCTGAGTCATTTTTTATCTGGGAATACTGCCTGGTTAGTGAATATTTGAGGAGGACTCTTTCCCGAGAATTTGTCGGCATTGTAATTTGAGAAGGTGTGGCGTGCGAATAAACACTATTGGGTAATTCAATACATTAATGCTGCAAATGCTATTTCGATGCCGGTTTATCTTGTTGAAATAGATACCCTGGTACCATTTTGTCTGGGTTTATCTCTGATAGGGTGATGTCGTCTTATAGCAATATAAACTGTGACATTTTGGGCGATTGTGTGACTGCTAGCTGATAGGATGGGCCATTGAATTGTCGCTAGGGTGCTAACATCGTGAGTCCATTAATCAATAGTTTGCCGCTGTGGCTTTGGCTCCTATTCGGCCTTTTCGCAATGTTCCTTGCCAGGAGGCCGGTACATAGGGCTATATATGCTCTGGCGCGCTTTAGTTATCGTTCCCTGCGCCTTGCGGCTGGTGCATTGGGCACCGCAGAGCAGACTCTCCTTGAGCGCAATCGAGAAGTTTTGCTGGCAGCTGGCAGGGCGACGGCAGAGCGTCATATCGAAAGGGAATTTGAGCGTATAGAAGGGGCAATGAAGAGAGAGTTGGCGCAATATCCAACACTTCACCGTCGTTTGTGCGAGCAGCTGACATCTATCGATGAAGACTATGTACGCAGTGCTGAAGTGCCTCCTGAACCCTCCAACTGGGCTCGTGCTATTCGCTCCGTATCAGAAATTCCCGCCCAGGATGATTCTGTTGTGGCAGACGTGCTGGAAACGATTAATCACTCCATGCGAAAGGCGGAATCCAAGGCTCTGGAGTCTTATCGGGAATCTACTCGTGAGCGACATCAGTTACTGAAACGAATGATGCCCAGTTGGCGTGCAATGCTAATCACACTGGGGAGAATCAATAAAAATGTAGAGTCGGTCATTCGGCGTACTAAAGCCCTGGACTTACACATGGAGCGCTATGAGGAAATTTTGCAGGAAAGTGATCGTAGTGTGCGCTTTCTGTCAGCCTCTTCCATGGGCCGATTTTTAATTGCTTCCATGGCTTTAATGGTGGCGGTGGCTGGTATTTCTGTTAATTTTCAGTTAATCGCGCGCCCGGTAGCAGAAATATTGGGTGGTAATAGTTTTCTCGGTAGTTTTGTTGTTACAGATATTGTCGCCTACGTACTTATCTTTTTACAGGTGAGCCTTGGAATCATGGTGATGGAATGCTTGCAAGTCACACGGATGTTTCCGGCGATCAATACCTTGTCAGATAATATCCGGCGTCGTTTGAACTGGGCTGCTTTGGCACTGTTGCTACTTTTTTCTATGGTAGAGGCCTGCTTGGCATTTACGCGTGAATTACTTTTACAGTATGACCAGCTGCTGGCTGCCAGTGCAGGTGAGGCTTTGCCGATGATGGCGGGAATGGGGACTTATTGGCCTGTTTCTCTGACGCAGATGGGGCTTGGTTTTATCCTTCCTTTAATTCTGGCTTTTACTGCAATTCCATTGGAGCAATTTATCTCCTCTGCGCGTACTGTAATAGGCACCTGCCTGGTGCTCAGTTTACGTCTGCTTTGTGGTGGGCTGCGCCTTTTGGCCACTTCAGTAATGCATACTGGCATACTGTTAAATCGTTTTTATGATTTGGTGATCTTTTTTCCTTTGTGGTTACAGGAAGTATTGCTTCACTACTGGAAAGAGAGAGCTAATAAGGGCAGTGGCGGGAAAGAGAATACTACGGAAAATAATGAGAGAGCTGGAGAAGAGCTAATGGCCGAGCCAGCTGTCAATGGTTGAAATTCTACGTGGTATAAGGACTTTTATAGGATTTTGTGTATTGACTGTGTCTGCAAGCGGTGTTTGGTATGCCAGGGCAACTGTTTCTTTGTCGCGTATAAATGGTATTGATTCATGTCTATGTTGTTGATCTTTGCTGGTCTGTTGATCGTGCTGATGATTTACGCCAGATCAAGACCTGCGAAAAAATCGGCATTGCGGCTTACACATACACGTAACCCTATGGTGATTTCCCATGGTAATGATTGCAGCAACGGTCTGTATCCCGGTAATACCTCGTTGTATTTACAAAAAATGGTGGAGCTGGGTGTCGATGGTATCGAAGTGGACCTCTGGCTTACCGCCGATGGCCATCTGGTTTTATTACATGATCCTGAGTTGAAAGACTCTTCAGATGGCAGTGGTTCTGTTGAGGATATGACCCTTGCCCAGTTGCGCGAGTTAAATATTGCTTATCATTGGAGCCCCGATGGAGAGAGCTATCCCTATCGTGAGAATCCTCTGACAATTATTACTATTGAAGAGGCATTGGAGGAAGTGGGTGATACTCCTCTGATTCTGGAGTTAAAAAGCGCTAAATACGCTGCCGCAGAGGTTTTGAGCGAGGTATTACAGACGAAGGAAAAGCATGGGCAGGTGATTGTTTCTTCCTTTCATCATGGAGTTGTTCGTGCGTTCAGGCGTCTCAGTCCGGATGTTGCTACAGGCGCAGTGACCTGGGAAGCGGCACTATTGTATTTTGCTCAATTGATTCGAGCGGAAGGCCTGCTGGCCCCTCACTATCAGACAATGCAGTTGCCAATGTTCCACTTTGGATTGGATGTGGTAACTGCGGGTACTATGCGTGCGGCACACAAACTCAACCTGCATGTTTCTGTGTGGACAGCAAACGGGCGGGCCGATCTACAACGCTACATCGACCTGGGCGTGGATGGTATTGTTACCGACCGCCCTGATATATTAATGGCCATGTTGTCCGGTCAGGAAGCAAAGGGCGAGCCTAAGCAGCTAGAGCAGGCGTCCTGAATTGAGTAATATCACTGTAGCAATATGACAATAAAAACAGAGAAATATTCATGAAGCAGATTGCAGCTATTGCGGTGCTGTTAGCGTCTCTAATCAGCACCCCGCTATTGGCCGAAGGCCGCTTTGCCAAGATCGAAATTAGCAGTGAGCCGGTGGCAGGTAATGTATATATGCTCCAGGGGGCTGGTGGCAATATCGCAGTACTGGTCGGAGAGGACGGCACCTTTATGGTGGATGACCAATATGCACCACTCACTGCAAAAATACAGAAAGCGGTGGCGGGTTTGGCAGATCAGCCGCTGCGCTTTGTGATCAATACCCATTGGCACGGCGATCATACCGGCGGCAATGAAAACCTGGGTAAAAGTGGTACCCTGATCGTTGCCCATGAGAATGTGCGCAAACGTGTGAGTACCGAACAGTTTATAGAGGCTTTTAAGCGTAAGGTTGAGCCCTCACCGCCAGCAGCACTACCGGTAATCACCTTTACCGATGCCACCACTTTTCACTGGAATGGTGATGAGGTTAAGGTACAGCATGTCGGCCCAGCCCATACCGATGGTGATTCTATTGTGCATTTCGCCAAAGCCGATGTGATTCATATGGGCGATATCTATTTCAATGGCACTTATCCATTTATCGATCTTTCTTCTGGTGGTTCGGTGAATGGCATGATTGAAGCTATGGACACCGCATTGGCGCTTTCTGGTAAAAACACAAAAATCATTCCCGGACATGGTCCTCTGAGTAATCCTGCGGAGTTAAAAGTGCAACGGGATATGCTGGAGACCCTGAGGGATCGCATTCAGAAATTGGTCGATAGTGGTCAAAGTCGCGATCAAGTCATTGCTGCCAAGCCCACCAAGGATTTCGATGATCAGTATGGACAGGGTTTTATGACCCCGGATATTTGGACCGGTATTGTGTATGACTCTCTGGCTGCAAAATCCAAGAAGTCTTAATCGTATGTTGATGGTGGCGATTAAAAGCTGCTGAATGAAAAAAGGCCTGGATGTAAATATCCGGGCCTTTTTTCTTTTGGTTTTTACTTGAGTCTTTTTATTAGGGTGTCAGCGATTATCAGGATACCTGCGGCTCAGCACCATTTAACTCCGTTGGAATTTCTACCTCAGTCTCTGTTTTCTCCTCTCGCACCCGGAACCAGGCGGCATACAGGGCTGGCAGGAAGATCAGGGTCAAGGCGGTAGCTACGATCAATCCCCCCATAATGGCAACAGCCATGGGGCCGAAGAAGTCACTGCGCGACAGTGGGATCATCGCTAATACCGCAGTCAGGGCGGTTAAAACGATTGGGCGGAAACGCCGCACAGTGGACTCAATAATTGCCTCCCAGGCACTCAAGCCCTGGCCGATATCCTGCTGTATCTGATCCACCAGAATGACGGAGTTGCGCATAATCATACCGGCCAGGGCAATGGTGCCTAGCATGGCGACAAAACCGAAGGGTTTGCCGAACAGCAGCAGGAACAAGGTAACCCCGATCAGTCCCAAAGGCGCGGTGAGGAAGACCATCGTAGACAGGGACATGCTGCGCAGCTGCAGCATCAGCAGGGTAAATACCACCAACACAAACAGCGGCATACCGGCATTCACTGATTTTTGTCCGCGCTCGGATTCCTCCACACTGCCACCAATTTCCAGCAGGTAGCCCGGTGGCAATTGCTCACGAATATTCTGCAGGCGCGGCCATACTTCATTTACAACATTAGCGGGCAGTTCTTCACCATAAATGTCTGCGCGCACTGTGACCGTGGGCAGGCGATCGCGGTGCCAGATAATCCCTTCCTCGAAGCCGTACTCCAGGGTGGCAATCTGGTTGAGGGGGACACTGCGGCCGCTGTCGGTTTGCACCGCCAGATTGCCCAGTTGGCTGAGAGCGTAGCGTTCTTGCTCATCGCCGCGCACTCGTACGTCAATCAGTTCGTTGTCTTCGCGGTATTGGCTAACGGTAATACCGGTGAGTGAGCTTTGCAGGGCACGGGAAAGCGAGGCGCTGTTCACACCCATGGTGCGTGCGCGGTCCTGATCGATATTCAGATTGACGGTTTTACTGGGCTCCTCCCAGTCCAGATGTACGTTGGTAACCTTGGAATTTTCCCGCACACGCTCGGCAACCTGGCGGGCCAGGCTGCGCACTTCACCAATATGTTCACCGGAGATACGAAACTGTACCGGATAGCCAACCGGTGGTCCATTTTCCAGGCGGGATACCCGGCTACGCAGGGTGGGGAATTCCTCCGCCATGGTTTCGATCAGCCAGCTGCGAACCTGCTCGCGCTCCTCAACACTGCGGGTCATCACTACAAACTGGGCAAAGCTGGCTGCAGGAAGTTGCTGGTTCAGTGGCAGGTAGAAACGCGGCGAACCGGTGCCCACATACACCACATAGTTTTCCACCAGGTCGTTTTTATCCAGCAGGGTTTCCAGCCGCTTGGCCTGGAACTCGGTGGATTTCAGTGAGGCACCTTCGGCCAGCTTGAGATCTACTAATAGCTCCAAACGCCCGGAAGAGGGGAAGAACTGTTGTGGCACCAGACGGAACAAGGCCAGGGAACCGATAAAGATCGCCAGGGTTGCCACTATGACAGTTTTGCGGTGGCGCAGGCACCAAGTGATCAGGCGGCGGAAGCGCTGATAGAAGGGCTTCTGGTAGGGGTCCTGAACCTCACCGCTGTGATCATGGCGAGCTAAATTGGGCAGCAGGTAATGTCCCAGGTAAGGCACGAATACTACTGCGGCAATCCAGGAAACAACCAGGGAAAGCGTGACTACCTGGAAGATCGAGCGGGTGTATTCCCCAGTGCCGGATTCGGCCGTGGCGATGGGTAGGAAACCGGCGGCGGTGATTAAGGTACCGGTGAGCATGGGGAAGGCGGTACTGGTCCAGGCGAAGCCGGCCGCTTTTAGTCGGCTGAGCCCCTGTTCCATTTTGATGGCCATCATTTCCACGGCGATAATGGCATCGTCCACCATCAGGCCAAGGGCGAGTACCAGGGCGCCCAGAGAAATCTTGTGCAGGCCAATATTGAAGTAATTCATTAATGCGAAAGTCATGGCCAGCACCAATGGTATCGATAGCGCTACTATCAAGCCGGGGCGGGTACCGAGGGAGAAGAAGCTCACTAATAGGACGATGCCCAGCGCCTCTGCCAATACCTGCAGGAACTCACCCACACCGCGTTTTACAGCCGCAGGCTGGTCGGACACCTTACGCAATTGCATGCCGATCGGCAGGTCTTCCTGCAGCTCGGCAAAAGTAGTGTCCAACTGTTTGCCCAGCTTGAGGATATCACCGCCTTCTTTCATGGATACGGCCAAGCCGATGGCGTCTTCGCCCATAAAGCGCATGCGCGGTTGTGCAGGATCGCTGAAACCGCGGTGTACTTCGGCAATATCACCCAGCCTCTGGGTGCGCCCACCGGCGGTGATGGGGAAGCGGCGAATTTCATCGACCGAGTGAAACTGGCCGCTCACGCGAATACGCACACGGTCGCTCACTGTATCTACAAAGCCGGCATCAGCGACCTGGTTTTGCGATTGCAGTGCGCTTTGCACTGCGGTGAGGGGAATACCCAGGGAGGCGAGCTTGGTGTTGGAAATTTCCACCCAGATTTTTTCGTCCTGCAGACCCAGTAATTCCACCTTGCCCACATTCTTGACCCGCTGCAGTGCCAACTGCAGGCGCTCGGCATAGTCTTTCATCAGGGCGTAATCGAAGCCGCTGCCGGTCAGCGCGTAGATATTGCCGAAAGTGGTGCCGAATTCGTCGTTAAAAAATGGGCCCTGGATATCCGGTGGCAGGGTGTGGCGGATATCACTGACCTTTTTGCGTACCTGGTACCAGAGATCGGGAATATCCCGCGAATGCATATCGTCGCGGGCGACAAACAGCACCTGGGATTGGCCGGGGCGGGAGAAAGAGGAGATGCGTTGGTAGTCGCCAGTCTCCAGTAGTTTTTTCTCTACCCGCTCGGTAATTTGGCGGGATACCTCTTTGGCACTGGCGCCGGGCCAAAGGGTATTGATCACCATTACCTTGAAGGTGAAGGGCGGGTCTTCACTTTGCCCAAGTTGCGTGTAAGAGGCTGCGCCAAGCAGCCCCAGTACGATCATGGCGTAGAGTACCAGCGGGCGATTTTTCAGTGCCCATTCGGAAAGGTTAAAACCCATGGCAATTTCTCTGTGTTGAAGCACGGCCCTATCGAGCAAGCCGTATTTCGGCAAATTCGTAGCAGCGCCTTTTTACTGCGCGCCCGGTCAGATTCTTTTCTGAGTGCGGCCGCCAATCAGTCCTGGCGCGCGAGGGCCCGGTCTGGTTCGATTGGGCGGTTCATGCGATCCACTGGGCGAACCTGTTGTCCTTCCAGTAGAAGGTGAGTGCCGGCGGCAACGACCCAATCATCGGCGCGCAGGCCGGAGAAAACTGGTACAAACTCCTGGCCATAGGGCCCCACAGTGATTTCGGTTTTATGCAGGATTTGCTGCTCGCGGTTCAGTACCCATACGAAGGCTTTGCCTTCATCGGCGCTCACTGCTGACATGGGGACCTGTAAAACATCGGTAGCTGCTGCTTTGGGAACGAAGACCCTGGCGCTCTGGCCTATTTCAATGCCGGTGGTTTTATCGGTAAAAGCCACGCGTGCTTCAAAGGTGCGGGATACTGGATCTGCGGCGGGGGATAGCTCACGCACCAGGGCGGGAAAGGATTTACCTGGTTGCGACCAAAGTTCCACGGTCAGTGACTGGCCGACGCGGAAATGACCAATTGCCTGCTCCGGCAAATCGATGCGCACCTCGCGTTCACCGTCGGCGGCCAGCTCGAAAACCCCCTGGCCAGCGGCGACAACCTGGCCTGCTTCAGCCATACGGCGGGCGATCACTCCGCTCTCAGGCGCCTTCAGTTCTGCGTAAGTGGCCTGGTTGCGCGCTACATCCAGTTGCGCCCTGGCCTGTTGCAGACGCGCATCGCTGGCTTCGAAGCGGGTTTCCACCGCATCGAACTGTGAGTGACTGACCAGCTGGCGTTCCAATAGTTTACGGTGACGCTCTAACTCGCTGCTCGCCAAGCGCTGGTCGGCTTCGGCAGAGGTGAGGTGTGCGCGCGCAGAATCCAGCTGCAGGAGCAGGTCCTCGGTATCCAGTTCGGCCAATGCCTGCCCCTGCTCAACGCGGTCGCCCACATTAACCAGGCGCCGCTGCAATTTGCCACTGATGCGGAAGGCTAAGGCGGGTTCGAAGCGGGCGCGTACCTCGCCGGGATATACATCCATCTGTGCGCTGGCCACCTGGGGTTGGACCATTACTGCTGGGCGGGGTTTTTCTTGCTGTTCGGTGGGCTCCGATGGCGCGCAGGCGGACAACAGCAGGCTGAATGACAGCGCGGTGAAGAGTAGCGGTCGGTACATAGGGGCTCCCTTCCTCGGCGGCGAGGCGACAAGGTAAGTCCAGAAGTGGACGAGTCATGGCCGGGCGGCCGGTAATGTTATACTGGCGAGTATAGTAAATTTATTAAACTGGTGAGTCCAGTATATGGAGTGCTATGTCTGAACAGTCTCAGGCGGCTGCCCAGCGCGGGCGTCCCAAGGATCTGGCCAAACGCCAGGCAATTCTCGATGCAGCCAAGGAGCTGTTTCTGACCAAAGGTTTTGCCGCAACCAGTGTGGATGCGGTGGCCTCTGCTGCGGGTGTATCGAAACTGACGGTGTACAGCCACTTCTCTGATAAAGAGACGCTGTTCAGTGCTGCGATCACTTCCCGCTGCGAGATGATGATGCCCCTGCCTATTTTCGACCTGGAGGAGGGGGATTCGGTGGCAGAAGTACTGGAGCGCATTGGCCAAGCCTTCCTGAGCATGGTGGACAGCGAAGATAGCATTCGCTTGTTACGGCTTTTGTGCGCACTGGCCGCGCAGGAATCAAAACTGGCACAGCTGTTTTTCGATGCGGGTCCTCAGCAAATTCTGAAGGATATTGAGCAGTTGCTGCGCCGTGCTACCGAGATGGGTAAGTTGAGGGTGGAGGACCCGGCCGAGGCTGCTGAGGACTTTATGGGTATATTGCTGGGTTGCCGGCATATGCGTGTATTGATCGGCTGCTGTGAGGTGCAGGCAGAGGAGGAGCGACGCGAGCGGGTGCGCAAGGCGGTGGCACTGTTTATGCGCGGTTACCGTTGATTTCTAATATTGGTCGGTGCGGCCCGCCATCATCGGGCAGTGGCTGATATTTCTATTTATTTCCAGCCAGTCCGGTTTATTTTGGTAGTAGACGTAGCGTTCTGGCTGAATAAATGCCGGGTCGTCGAAGGCGCCTCCGGCAATACCGCGATACCTAGGCAGAAATTCCAGGGTCCAGGTAACGGCACTGCCACAGCTGATGCAGAACTGGCACTCTATCCAGCGATTCGCATCGGATATTAACTGGTGACTTTTCAACTTGCCTCGGATGAACTCTACGTTGGCCTTGTCAAAATACACCGACACGCCGATTAGACTGCCGGTACGTTTTCGGCACCAGCTACAGGAACAGAGGCTCACTCGGTGAGGAGCGCCAGTGGCGTGAAAATGCACGGCGTCACAGGCACAGCCACCTTCGTGAATCTCCCCCATCCCTAAAATCTCACTGATCAGGTTTTAATCCGGTAGCCGGTGCGGAAAATCCACCAGATAGTTGTCAGGCAAAGGAGAAGAAAAAGAAGGATCATTCCCACGCTGAGGCCCAGGTTTACATCGGCAACCCCATAAAACGCCCAGCGGAAACTGCTGATCAGGTAGACCACCGGGTTAAACAGGGTAATTTTCTGCCAGATTTCCGGCAGCATACTAATGGAGTAAAAAGCTCCACCCAGAAAAGTCAGGGGGGTAATAATCATTAGCGGAATAATTTGCAGTTTCTGGAAATCATCCGCCCAGATACCGATGATAAAACCAAACAGGCTGAAAGTGACCGCAGTCAGCACCAGGAATACGATCATCCAAAAGGGATGGACAATTTCGTAGTCCACAAAAAAGCGTGCAGTGAGCAGGATCAAGAGCCCGAGAATAATTGATTTGGATGCTGCAGCCCCCACATAGCCGGCTACAACCTCGAAAGCCGATACTGGTGCGGATAGCACTTCGTAAATGGTGCCTGAGAACTTCGGAAAGAAAATACCAAAAGAGGCATTGGAAATACTCTCGCTTAACAGAGCCAGCATAATCAGGCCAGGGATAATAAAGGCTCCATAGCTAACACCGTCAATGTCCCCCATACGCGAGCCGATGGCCGCGCCAAACACAATAAAATAGAGGGAGGTGGAGAGTACCGGCGAGGCGATACTCTGCATCAGAGTACGCCATGTGCGCGCCATTTCAAACTTGTAAATCGCCGCGATTCCGTACCAGTTCATTCCTGGGTCTCCTTGCTTAGCTGTTCCTCTCGTTCCCTGCGCGCACCGTGCACCAGGTTGACAAAGATTTCCTCCAGGGAACTCTCTCTGGTATGTAGATCGCGAAAATCGATACTGGCTGCATTGAGGCGGCGCAAAAACTCCGCAATGCCAGTGTCTTCGCTTTTGACATCGAAACGGTATACCAGTTGGCTGCCATCTCCGCTTAGGCTTAGAGGCAAGTCGGCAAGGGCATCGGGAATTCTCTGTAATGGCTCGGGCAGGTTGAGGCTGAGTTCCTTCTCACCCATTTTCTGCATCAGGGTTTTTTTCTCCTCCACTAATACCAGTTCACCATGATTGATGACGCCGACGCGATCGGCCATCTCCTCGGCCTCCTCGATATAGTGTGTAGTCAGGATAATGGTGACGCCTGAATCCTTTAGTCCGCGTACCATCTCCCACATATCCTGGCGCAACTCTACGTCTACACCTGCGGTGGGTTCATCCAGGAATAAGACATTCGGCTCATGGGAAAGCGCTTTAGCAATCATCAGGCGGCGCTTCATGCCACCAGACAGGGTAATAATTTTATTGTCCTTTTTTTCCCATAAAGACAATTGCCGCAGAATCTTTTCCAGATAGGCGGGATTCGGGGATTTTCCGAACAGGCCACGACTGAATTTCACAGCAGCCCATACGGTTTCAAAGGCATCGGTGGAAATTTCCTGCGGCACCAAACCGATCTCATTGCGGGCCTTGCGGTAGTCTGACTGAATGTCAAACCCGTTGACGCGAATACTGCCTTGACTGGCGTTGACGATGCCACACACAATGCTGATCAGGGTGGTTTTGCCAGCTCCATTGGGGCCAAGCAAGGCAAAGATTTCCCCACGCTGAATTTCCAGGTCGACATTGTTTAGGGCGGTAAATCCTCCAGCATAGGTTTTGCCGAGGCCCTGGATCGAAATAATAGGTTTCACTTTCTCTCCTTGCCAAAGTTACGGTTACTTCTTTGGCGTTGCGTTGTCGGGCGGGTCTACATCCTACCGCAATTTAATTTCAGTGGATGTTTTTGTTTTAAGCCAGTGGGTTATCAGGGCTATAACTGCCAGTAACAATAGCCCTAGAGCCACTGTAGAGAAGGCACTTGCAAGACCAAAGTGATTAACCCATGGCTGACTGAGAAAAGGAGATAAAAATTGCCCAATAAATACACTGGCGGTCAGCGCTCCCGAAATGCGCCCGCGCATATTTTCTGTAGCTGACTCCAACCCTGTAGAAAAAATATGTGGTATGAGTGTTCCCATACCACTACCGTAGATTGCCATGGCGATAATGATTCCAGAGAAAGATTCTGCTATGGAAATCAACCCCATGCCGGTGGCCATAACGGTAAAACTGAAGGCGAAAATTCCAAATTTGCCAAAAATTTTGTGTGCACGTGGGAACAGAGTCAGCGAAGCGAGAGCGCCCATTAGATTACCCGCAGCAATGGCTACTCCGGCTTGACTGGGAGAGCTGGCACCGATCTCTTGCAGCAGGAAAGGCAGCTGTGTTGGGATCAGGAAAAAAGCCAGGCTGTTCAGCATGGCAGCACCGAGCAAGGCGGAGAATCCCAGCCAGTAGATTTTTTTTTCTGCAATGCTTTTTGATTTTTTGAGTGTATAGCTGCGTTTGGGTTCAGGAAGGTAGATCAGCACCGCGGGAATCAACAGCAGCGCAACCCCGTAAATGGCAAAAGGGCCACGCCAATGCAGGTCTGCCAGTAATCCCCCGGCCAGTAGACAGACAACTCCCCCGAGGCTGATAAAAGCGCCTTGCTGCCCCATGTAAACCTGCCTCTCTCTGGGGGTGAAATAATCTCCTACCAAGGCAGTGACAGAGGTCATTGTGCCGGCTACGGCCACCCCCAGAAGAATGCGGCTGGCGAGAATTCCTTCCAGACTGTTTTGCAATAAAGCGGAAGTCCCGGCAAAGCCATACAGACCTACCGCCAATAGCAGTAGTCTGCGCCTTCCGTAGCGGTCTGAGATAATCCCGGCCAGAGGTGCAAATATGGCGATCATCAGGGCGGGCAAACTCAAAACCAGCCGGCTCAGCAGTGCACTATCTGGGTGTTGGGAAAAATAGTTTTCCAGGGCCGGCAGGGATGGCGCCACAGTAGCGCCGGACATAATTGTGAGTGCTGCGAGGCACAATAACGTCAGCCGTTGGGGTGTGGGAACCGTAAAATTACCAGGTACTGCAATCGCAGCAACAGTTTTCATGACTGGCCCCCGACCTTGCAGGCATTCAACCCGATCCCGGTATTGGCAGCCGATGGACTTTCTTGCTGCTTGGTTTCTTTGACCAGGCTGATGCTCAGGCTCTGTGCTGCCACCATCAGTTGAAAGAAGCCCGGTGCTGACTGTGTCTGGAGAGTCGGATTCGGTTGTTTACGATTCCAGTTCATCACTTTCCTTCCTTTACTTGCATTGGATCGCGGCGCAGTGTAAAACCTCAAGTAATATTGAGGTCAATGGTTTTGGGAGGCCTTTAGGTGACTAAGGCGAAAAATGACAAAGCTGCTATCCAACCGGGGCAAAGTATCCGGCGTGAGTTGACTGTTGGAGAGGTGGCAGAGCGCTGTGATGTAGCGGTAAGCGCTCTGCACTTTTATGAGAGTAAGGGGCTGATTAGCAGTTGGCGCACCAGTGGTAACCAACGGCGCTACTCCCGCGATGTATTGCGGCGTGTGGCCATTATCAAGGTGGCACAGAGTACCGGTATCCCACTGGCCGAAATCCGTCAGGCGTTGGCAACCCTTCCGAATGGACGCACGCCGACAGCTAAAGATTGGGCCAAGCTCTCGGCAGGCTGGCGTGAGGACCTCGACCAGCGTATTCGCCAGCTGACCCAGCTGCGCGATCGGTTGGAAGGTTGTATAGGCTGTGGGTGCCTTTCTATGGATAACTGCCCGTTACGCAACCCAGGGGACCAGGCGGCAGAGCAGGGTAGAGGTGCTCTCTATCTGAGTGAAGATTAGAGTTCTGAAATTTAAAAGGCGATTTGTGCCCGGTAGTAAATTTACCGGGCACAAACATTGTCAGTTGAAGATTTTTTGGTAGAAATCCAGGGCGCCCTGCCAGGAATCCATTGCCGCTTCCTGGTTATATGCGAGTGGTAGGCCGAACTTCTCGCCTCGCTCAGTTGCGGCGGGATTGGTAAATCCGTGCAGTACACCTGGATAACTCACCAGTGTGAGCTTGGCTCCCGCTTCTTGCATCTCTTCAACAAAAGCACCGACCTGTTGGGGCGGAATCATGGCATCGGCACCGCCGGTATAGACCTGTATTTCGGCCTGGATCTTGCCTTTTTTCGCGACAACATCGCTGGTCAGAGCACCGTGAAAGCTGACGGCACCACGCAACTCGAGGCCGAGGCGTGCCATAGCTAATACCACGCCGCCACCAAAACAATATCCCTGTGCAGCAATGCGATTGGGATCAACACCGGCGTGTTGTTGTAATAGCGAAAGTGCTGTACGAAAACGCGCTTCCAGAACCACGGGGCTTTTGAGGGCCTCATCATGGAATTTCTGCGCCTCGGCAGGGTCATCGGTTTGTTTGCCGGTACCGAACATGTCCACTGCAAAAGCGTAGTATCCAAGTTCGGCCAGCCGGTCTGCCTGTTTCCTCACAAAGGCATTATGTCCCCACCACTCATGTACCAGAATGACTCCGGGGCGCTTTTCGTTAATACCGCTGTCCCACGCGAGGTAACCGGTAAAGGAATCACCATTTACCGTATAATCTATGACTTCATTTTCCATAATCTCAGGGCCTGAATTGTGAGAAAATTGTAAGCTTACTTGATAAAAATGTCTGAATCTCAAAGTTTCTATGGGAGATAATTGATTAAATAATTTTGTTAATCAACTCCTTCAATTTAGTAATGTTGACTTCAAGATTATTAAAATATACTGAAAAACCCATACCCTCGGTATCATAGTTTTTCTCTACAGATGAGGATTGAATGTTATTTTATTGCAAAGATTGCTGAGTGGTACCAGGATAAAAAGGATCTGCAAGAAGGTAAATTGTATATTCCAGCACCCAGAGTAGCCGCACTTTTTAGGCCAAGAGGTTGATTCACTGGCACAAAATCAATCAGACATACACAAGCGTAGAGCTGATAGAGGCCAAAATTATCTACTTGGCGTCCAATTGCACAGTCCTATCGTTTGTTGAACTTAAACATTATATTTAGTTACGTCATCTGCAAAGCAATAAAATCATTTCATTTAATAGTGAATTTGGATGCTATTCTTAAATAGTGAGTTCAGAGACGGGCTTCTAGCAGAAATTAAGCAAGAAAAATTGCTAGAAGCGCTAACTAACTTATATAAGGGTGTCAATGGCAATATATAATGAAAGCATTTCTTGATTTGCATAGTTTTGGTCGGCCAAAATTTTTTTAAATAACCCTGCACTAAATTAGTGGGGTTAAAGGCAAAAATAGAAGAGCTCTATAAATTGGTGAGCCCGGATTGTCCAGTTAGGAGCTGTGTATACAAGAGATAGAGCGCACAAAGGATCAGAAGCCCCCCCATAATACCGTTAAATACTTTTACCCGGTGTTCGGTACCTAGTAGTAATCGAGCTCTATCTCCTGCCAGAGCCCAGATTGCCAAAGATGTATAGCATACGAGGAAGTAGATTAGTACAAAGGTCATTAAACTGGAGTGGCTTTCTGCACTCGAGAATAGTGCAACTCCAGATATGCAGGCTACCCACGCTTTAGGGTTAAGCCATTGCAACAAAAATCCTTCATGGAATCTCGGTTTAGTCTGCTCTGCAATATCAATAGTTGCATCAGAAGCCGTTGCTATCTTATAACCGATATATATCACATAAGCCGAACCCAGTATGGCCAGATATTGTAAAAACTTGGGATAAACAGCCAGTAATTGATAAAAACCGAAGCCAATGGCTGCCAATAAGAGGGTAAATCCTATTGTTGCTCCTGAAACAAATGGCATTGTCCGGCCAAAACCATAATTGACGCCGGAAGAAATAATTACCATGTTGACTGGCCCCGGCGTGATCGACATGGCCAGAGAAAATCCGAACATAGCTAAAAGTAAAGACATATAGCTTTCCTGTTGATAATTATTGATATCCGTCAGTAAAAGCCTTTTTGGGGCTGCATGCAAGTTGATTGAAAACAGCTTTTTCATAAATGGTCAAAGTGAGTTAAATCATTTTTTCTATAGGAAAGAATTCCATATTGAAATGGTGGGCTTTAATTTGGCCTTTCGGGATGCGTAATAAAGATATAATCCTCTAATCGTCCCAAGTATATTAAGCCATAGATGTGAACACTCTTATTAATGCTCAGGGTGCCATCAATTATTGAATAGGAGGCTCAATATTTCCCTTCGCCAGCGTGCACTATTGTATGTGGTTTTTTTGTGATAATCATATTTTGTGTTGCGATACTAACTCAGGATTTTGGTATATCAATAGCTGGCTAGAATAATTGCCGATCCCTAAATGACTTTTTTCAAAAAAATGTAGTTATACTGCTTTTAATGAGCTTGATAGGTGGTTTGTGATTAAAATGTCGGGATACTCCAGGGGCTTTTCTTTAATGCTGCTATTCCATCCGTGAAAGCTGCTAAAAAATCTTCATTGGCTGAGTAATCAGCCATCTCAGGTTTTTTACATTTCTGTTCTTCGGGACTGGAAAATTATCAAGCTGTTTCGGGGTTCCCTAAGTGGTTGGCGGGCCCTTAAGCTCTATAACATTGTGCTCGGGATCTGAAATATAGATTGATGGCCCCATGCCTTCGGCTCCGTAGCGCTGCTCTACTGGGGAGGCTTCGACATTATTTTCACTCATGTATTTGTGAATTTCCCTTGGGTTAAAAGGATCAACACGCAAGCAGAAGTGATGCATATTACGTCCCTCTTTTCCTGGGGCTGAGCCTCCCGCTAAACCAATGGAGTGGTCTACCGGAACCAGGTCAATCAGGCAGTTGCCGGCTCGCATCTGGTAAAGCCCGAGGTCTTCATTTTCCCGCTCCATCTTGCAGCCGAGGATTCCTTCATAAAAATCGCGCATAGCGCTTAGTGATTTTACGCGTAAAACCACGTGATCAATATGGTCGATTTTGAACATGGAAACCCCGTGTGCTTGATTGAAAAGCTCCGCTATGACGCGCTAGATATATCGGCCTTAATTGTAGAGGGAATAAAGTTGATATTAACTTGAGAGGGCCCTTGCAACGCCATAATAGAGGCCTTTCTGCTCTAAATCGGCAGGTCAGCCTCTAAAGGAAATAATTTCATCCACAGATAGTTATTGTCTTGGGGATATTGCGGGGATGAATTGGACCCTTCTGTTAATTCAAAAGGACTTCCTAGGCGCCAGCTGCGTAGTTTTCTTTAAGTTCTTTGTGCTTATTTTTGGCAGACTTAACCACTTCGGTCTCCATCGTAGCGGCTACTGCCTGTCCGGAAACACCACTTTCCCGCGCTGTGCGGATCAGGGCAGATATTTCCGGTTTACAAGAACCGCAGCGGGTTCCACACCCGAGTGCATGACCTAGCGCTTCTACGGAGTGGATGCCATTTCCAATTGCTTGCTCGATCTGCGGCCGGGAAATCTGCATACAGGTGCAGACCATACGCACACCGGCTGGGATAGGGTGTAGCAGTTGAGCTGGAATTTGGGGCATATCGAGTTGCAAATAGCGCTCTAGAGTCCGTCGATCCGGTAGGTTGTGCCAGTCGTTATTAGCAATAATCAGTAGTTGGAATTCATCGTTATAGGCCAGCCAGCGCTGACTCTTTAACGTCTCGACCTGTTGCCAGTGAATATCGGGGATATCTTGCAATAGCATTGCACCTAACTTGCGGCCATCCAGGGGATGGCACAGAGCCAGCTCAAAGCGATAACCACCATCACAAGGCACTCTGTACCAGTGCAGGAGGTTGCTGTCGTTATGTGTTTGTAACCACTGCCATAGACTTTTGGCTACTGGATCAGGGCAGATCAGGGTGGCATAACTGTGGCATTCGAGGGGCTGTAGTTGAACTGGTACCTGTTTGAACTCGGGTTGGCCTGATAGGGGATCAACAACTGCTTCGGTAAGGGCGCTGACTTTGGACTCCTGCGCAAGAGTTTGGCTCCAGTGGATGGGCGCAAATAACTCTCCATGTTTTTGTGCGGCATTTAGCGCTGCGCGTCCGCACATTCTGCCCTGCGCACTGCGCAGCTCTACCAGGGCTCCCTCGTCAACACCGTATTCCCTGGCATCTCTCGGATTGATCTGAACCTCAGCAATTTCGCTGTGGTCGAGCAGCTTGCGTGAGCGGCCGGTGCGGGTCATAGTATGCCACTGGTCACGCATGCGTCCGCTATTGAGCCACAATGGGTAGGCCTTATTAATTTGCTGCTGGGGAGAGCGGGGTGTGATAGGAATAAAATTAGCGCGTCCGCTTTCGGTAAAAAATCTTCCATCTCCAAACAAGCGTGCACTGCCGTTGGGGTTTGCAGTATTGACCGGCCACTGCACCGGTTGTAGCTTGTCGTAGTCACTGCGTTGGATATTCCCAAAGAGGGAAATATCAAAGGCTCGGCTACCGTTATTTTCAAAGCCGGATAATTGAGCGTGCTCGCGGAAAATATCTGCGGGATGTGAATAGCTGAATTGATCCTCGAATCCCAGACGACCTGCCAAGTCACAAATGGCCTGCCAGTCATGCCGAGCCTCTCCGCTTGGTTCCTGGAAGGGCCTTTGCCGGGAGATACGCCGTTCTGCATTGGTAACCGTGCCATTTTTCTCTCCCCAGCTAGTAGCTGGTAACAGTACATCGGCACACCGTGCGGTATCTGTATCGGCAATACAATCGGAAACAACTACCAGCGGACACTTGCGCAGCGCTTCTGCCACTCGGTCTGCCTCTGGCATGCTCACTGCAGGATTGGTGGCCATAATCCAGATGGCCTTAATCTGCCCACTTTCCACTGCGCGGAACATATCTACTGCTTTTAAGCCGGGAGTCAGTGCGACCTGCGGAGCGCACCAGAAACGGCCTACCCGATCAATGGCATCCATATCGAATTCCATATGGGCAGCGAGCATATTCGCAAGGCCACCCACTTCACGCCCCCCCATGGCATTGGGTTGTCCCGTGATTGAGAAAGGGCCCGTTCCCGTTTTTCCAATGCGCCCTGTAGCCAGGTGACAATTGATGATAGCGTTGTTTTTATCGCTACCACTGCTGGATTGGTTGATACCCTGGGAATAAAAGCTGATTGTTTTTTCTGTTTCGGCAAACAGCTGAAAGAATGCCTGTAATTTTTCTGTAGATATTCCACAGGCCAGCGCGGTTTGTTGAAGAGACCAGTGCTGAGCCGCGACGAGGGTGTCCTCAAAGCCCTGAGTGTGTTGCTGAATATATTGATGATCAAGTTGATTGTGCTGTGCGAGGAAATTAAGCAAGCCGTTAAACAGGGATGCATCACTGCCTGGAATAATAGCGAGGTGTAGGTCGGCCATTTCACTGGTAGCACTCGCACGAGGGTCTATGACGACCAGTTTTGCACTGCCTGCCTGCATGCGCTGGAAAAGGATTGGATGGGTCCAGGCGGCATTGGAGCCAATTAATATAATAAGGTCTGTGTGTTCCAGGTCACCGTAGCAGCAAGGTACGGCGTCTGCTCCAAATGCACGTTTATACCCGACAACTGCTGAGGACATGCACAGACGTGAATTGGTATCGATATTAGCGCTGCCAATAAATCCCTTCATCAGTTTATTGGCAACATAGTAATCTTCGGTAAGTAGCTGCCCGGAGAGATAAAAGGCTACGGAGTCTGGACCATATTCACGGATATTTTGCGCAAAGCTATCGGCCACATAGGACATGGCACTATCCCAGTCACACTCCTTTCCATGCAAGCGAGGACGTAGCAGCCTATCACGTTCACCGAGGGTTTCCCCAAGCGCGGCGCCTTTGACACAAAGTTTGCCAAAATTAGCGGGATGTTGGGTATCGCCACTGACTTTTATAGCCGTAGTGTCCGCGCGCTCTTCCTTGTCGACCGTTACTCCACAGCCTACGCCGCAATAGGGGCAGGTAGTGCAGGAGCGGCGCGCGCTCAAAAATTCCGTTACTGCCATTACTGTATCTTATTGCAGCCGATGTAAACCTTATCCTCATAAAGTGCCAGTGGGTAGGTGGCAAGCCTGATATTGCTATCTTCCATGCAGACTCCATCGCTTAGGCGGAAGTGGTGTTTATAAAGTGGAGAAGCAACAGTCAATTCCCCCTCCATTTCCGCAATAATTCCTCTTGCAATTACGCCAGCTTGTGCGATCGGGTCCCAGTTGTCAACGGCATAAAGCTGTTGCTCCTGATCGGGTAAAAAAAATAGGGCGATACTTCTCTGTTCAATAATTTTATTGGCTCTACTGAACATCTCCGTAGGATATACAGAGGTATCACCCCAAAGGGCACACACCCCTGAGTTATTCACCAGATCTGATCGCTGACAGATTGGTAACCATTGGGGGTGGGTTATGGCAATTGAATTTGTGTTGCTTTGTTGCAGTGCGGCTAAGCTCATAATAATTTCCTTTCAAGACTTTAAGAGGTTAAAAAGTGAAGTCTTCATCATTTGCGGGCCGGTGGGTTAAGCTGCCGGGTTGGTGTCATGCGGACTCTGCGGTTTCCACAATTTCTTCCACAGTTGCCGGTCGTGGCTGACCACGCTCTTTGACAAAAATTATTTTTTCATCTGATTGGTCACTATTGACAAACTGGCGAAAACGTTTGAGCTTTTCGGGATCGTTGACCGCAGTTTTCCATTCACACTGGTAGGTATTGACTACACGTTTCATCTGCGCCTCCAGCTCCACACAGATATCCAGCTTGTCATCAATAATGACTTCACGCAGGTAATCGAGACCGCCGTCGAGATTTTCGAGCCATACTGATGTGCGCTGTAATTTATCGGCAGTACGTACGTAAAACATTAAAAATCGGTCGATATAACGGATCAGGGTTTCGCTATCCAGATCGGTGGCAAATAAATCTGCATGGCGAGGGCGCATGCCTCCATTCCCACAGACAAAAAGGTTCCAACCTTTTTCGGTGGCGATTACTCCCACATCTTTGCTCTGCGCTTCAGCACATTCACGGGTGCAACCCGATACCGCCATTTTAATTTTGTGTGGTGAGCGAAGGCCCTTATAGCGATTTTCCACAAGCAGAGCCATGGAAACACTGTCTTGCACTCCGAAGCGACACCAGGTACTGCCGACACAGGATTTGACTGTACGCAGAGACTTTCCGTAGGCATGGCCGGTTTCAAAGCCTGCGTCAATCAGTTCGCTCCAGATTTCCGGTAGTTGCTCCAGCCTCGCACCAAATAGATCGATACGCTGACCACCGGTAATTTTTGTATAGAGGTTATAGCGTTTAGCGACTTCACCAATAACAATCAACTTTTCCGGCGTAATTTCACCACCGGGAATACGAGGCACTACTGAGTAGCTGCCATTTTTCTGCATATTCGCCATAAAAGTGTCATTGGTATCCTGCAGTCCGACATGGGACTGCTCGAGAATATGCTCATTCCATAAAGAGGCGAGTATGGAGGCTACGGTGGGTTTACAGACCTCACAGCCATGACCGTTGCCATGTCTTTCCAGCAGTCCGGCAAAGGTTTTAATTTCCTCCACCTGAATAATGTGAAATAACTCCTGGCGTGAGAAGGGGAAGTGAGCGCAGAGATGATTGTTTACTTCCATGCCCAGTGCGGCCAGCTCGTCGTCAACAATATCCTTCAGCAAGGCGGTGCAGCCACCACAACCAGTGGAAGCCTTGGTTACTTCCTTGACTTCAGCTAGGGAGTGGCAACCTCCGGCAATAACATCGACGATCTGGCCCTTACTCACATTATGACAGGAACACACTGTAGCGGTTGCTGGAAGGGCTGCTGCACCCAGGGTAGGAGTTGCACCTTCTGCTGCAGGTAAAATTAGTTGCTCCGGGTGTTCGGGCAACTCGATATTATTCAGGTGATATTGCAGCAGGCTATCATATTCACTGGTATCGCCAACCATTACGGCGCCGAGTAATTGTTTCCCGGTGCTATCGGTAATCATGCGTTTATAGATGCCGCTCTGCTCATCGACGAAAGTGATAGCGGCAGCACCGTCACTACGTCCATGGGCGTCACCAATAGAACCTACCTGAACCCCGAGAAGCTTGAGTTTGGTACTCATATCGGCGCCGGTGAAATTTTCCTCTTCTCCAACCAGCTGGGCAACAGCTGTACGCGCCATACTATATCCCGGCGCGACTAGACCAAATATTTGATTTTCGTACAGGGCGCATTCACCGATAGCAAAAATATCCGGGTCCGAGGTTCGGCAACTGCTGTCAATAACTATGCCGCCTCGCTCTCCGGTTTGTAGGCCCGAAGATTTTGCGAGTGAGTCTTGGGGGCGAATACCGGCGGAGAATACAATCATATCGGTGATAAGTTTCCTATCCCCTTTAAATTGCATACATAGGCGACCATCCACTTCTTCAATGAGTTCGGTGGCTGTACTGGTATGCACCTGGACCCCCAGGTCTTCAATTTTATTGCGTAACAGTGTTGAACCGCCGTCATCGAGCTGGGTGGCCATTAACCCCGGTGCAAACTCCACTACATGAGCTTCGAGCCCCAGAGTCTTTAATGCATTGGCAGCCTCAAGGCCGAGCAGGCCGCCGCCAACTACAACACCTGTTTTGGCATTCACGGCAGCAGAGCGGATTGCATCCAAGTCTTCGATGGTCCGGTAGACGAAACAGCGCTCGTGCTGATGGCCCGGAATTGGCGGCACAAATGGATAGGAGCCGGTGGCGAGTATTAGCTGGTCGTAGGAACGAGTGATGCCGCTGGCAGCGGTGACCATTTTATTTTTTCTATCAATCTCCTCAACCCGGTCGTTGAGCAGAAGCTCAAATCCCCATTGCTGGTATTGCTCAGTTTTACCCATAGCCAGGTCTTCTGTACTGAGACCAGAAAAATATTCAGACAGATGAACCCGATCATAGGCTGGCCTTGGTTCTGCACAGAAAATGGAAATTTCAAAACTTGTGGATTTTTGATGATTGGCCAGCTGTTCAAGGAAATGGTGTCCTACCATACCGTTGCCAATCACGATCAGCTTTTGTTTCTCTGTATTTACTCTCATTTACATTCCTGCCGTCTCAATTTGTTTGTTCGGCAGGGGCAGGCCCAGGAAAAGCAGCAAGGGCGCCTCCTCTTCTGCCGAAGAGTACAGGCGCCGTTGCCTCGAAATAGGGGAGTATTTTGTTGGTAATTAAATACATTCAATCTCCATGCCAACTTTATTTATAGAAATGGTGGCGTTTTGGCTCGATTGTCTACGATGTCTGCGACAAATTAGTGCATGCGGGAATTTTCTTGCGCATTGAAAGTGCTTATTCAAATCCTGTGAGCTAGAGCCAGAAGAAATAGAGCAGATGTGAGAGCAGTAATAATAGAGCCAGTAACTGCCAACACAGCAGAGGATTGCGTTCCAGGAGTGGGCGCTTATTTGGCAACTTGAATTCTGGATTTGGAACCTGCAAATCCTGGATAAATTCCGATAGTGCGATGTAGCGTTTCTTTGGATCTGCCGCACAGGCTTTGTGTAAAGCTCCATCTATCCAGTGCGGAATATCGTCCCGATACCGGGAAGCCCTGGTAAATTGCATCTGGCTGTAACTTTTCAGATGGTAGTGATAATTGCCGAGACGCTCTGGATAGGGATATTTACCAGTGAGAAGTTCATAGGTGATTACTCCGAGGGAAAATATATCTGAGCGGTGACTGGCGCTATCACCAAAAAAGAACTCCGGTGCTGTGTAATTCTTGCTACCGGGGGCACATTCGCCGGATAAGTGTAATTGTTCTCTGAGTCCGGGACCATCAGCACCACCCAGATCAATAATTACGAGGCGCCCGTCATTGCGCATCATAATATTTTCTGGTTTGAGATCGCCGTGAACGATTTCCATGCGCTGCAGGCTTCGCAGAGCACTGACCAGTTGCCCGAGGATATCCCGTACCTGGGGGATTTGTGGTTGTGGGTTTAATTGCATCCACTGCCGTAAAGTCTGGCCTTCAATATATTCGAGAATATGGTAAAGGCAACGCCGCTCTTTGTTGGGAGCGAAAACTTTAATAATTCCAGGGTGAGTTATTCGTCGTCCGGTCCATTCCTCGGCAACAAAACGCTCGATATATAGGGGATCATCACAAAAATTGACCGAGGGGGTTTTAATTACTCGGAGCTTGTCTGTGTCCTGGTCTCGTGCCAAATACAGGTGGCTGCGATTGCTGGCGTGCAGTTCCTGTAGAATTTGAAAGTTATCGAGTTTCTGTCCCGGGCGCAGGTCCGGCGCAAATGGCAATTCTCGATTGCGCATTGCCAATTCATCACACTCGGGTAGGCCAACGGAGTTTACCCTGCAAACTATTGCGCTTAAGTTGTCTGTGGATCCTGCTTGTAAGGCTGTATCAATTAGCTGTTGCGGAGTGTAGGCACAGAAATTCTGCAGCAGCGCCTTAATAGTATCTTCCTGTAGGAAATCGTGGATACCATCACTACTGAGCAGGAAAACATCACCTGCTTGTAAAGCTTCACAGCGGTAGTCCACGTCAATATGCGCATCCATACCCAATGCGCGACTTAGAAAGGTACGCCCCGGGCCAAGGGTATGGCTGTGATCACGGCTAAGGTATTCCAGTCTGCTATTTCGCAGACGATAAATTCTAGAGTCTCCAATATGTACCAGGTGAGCGCTGGTACCTTTGAATATAACGGCGGAGAAAGTAGTCAGCCATCCTCGCTGGATTTCAGTGCTGCCGCCACTCTGACGGAAAAGCCAGCTGTTGAGGGAATGTAATACACGTGCGACGGCGTGTTTGGTCGACCAGGTTTCCGGAGTACTGTAGTAGTCAGAAAAAAAACCATTGATAGCGGCTCGAGCTGCCTCGCCGCCAGCCTCTGCATTGGCAACTCCATCAGCGAGCGCTGCGAGGCTGCCGTGGCGCTGTAGCTCGGCTCCTTCCGGAAGCCTGACCGCGCAGGCGTCATCATTATGCTGCCGAAGACCGGCACAGGAGGCACTAAACAGCTGCAAGGCACCATAGTAATTGCCCTGCCCACAGTTTGTGGTAGCGGGACTGTCACCTTTCAGTCCCGCAGTTATTTTTATACCGCTGTCATGCGACATCGATCATGGATACGCTGCCATCGGGAAGTACTTCCGCCATTTGTCCTTCTGGTTCTTCCAGCATTAACAGGGCAGTAAAACCGAGTACTGCCGTGGCGCAGATGACCAGGAAGAAAGTCTGGTAGGACACCATGCTTAGCACTGTAAGGTAGAACACTGCTCCCACATTGCCATAAGCCCCTGTCATTCCGGCGATCTGTCCGGTAAGTCGACGCTTGATTAGAGGAACAACAGCGAATACGGCCCCTTCACCAGCCTGTACGAAGAAGGAACAGGCCATAGCAGCCGCAACGGCCAGGTACAGTGGCCATTCTGCATCGATCAAACTCATGGCGAAGTAACCCAAAGCGAGGCCTGCAGTCAGTATCAGCAGAGTCGGCTTACGTCCCCAGCGATCACTGATCAGTCCTCCCGCTGGGCGCGACATCAGGTTCATAAAAGCGTAGGCGGAAGCCAATAAGCCAGCCTTTACCGGATCCAGGGTAAAAGTCTCGGAGAAGAACAGGGGTAACATGGAGACCACGGCCAGCTCAGAACCGAATGTTGCAAAGTAGAGTAGGTTCAAAACAGCGACCTGCTTGAATTTATAACGGTGCACAGGTGCAGGAGGGTTACTGAGTACCTCCCGATTAATACTGTAGGTTTTTCGTGCGTCCAATAGATAAAGTACTACCAGTCCGCAATAAATCAGATTTGCAGTGAGGCTGGATATTAAGTTGACTCCGCTGGATAGTTTCCAGGTGAGCAGTGCCAGAGCTGCATACATAGGTACTTTCATCACCAACAAGAGGACAAAATCCCCAGTGCTGGTAACTTCCATTGCACCAATTTTCTTTGGTTTAAAATAGGTAGACCCCTTGGGGGTGTCGGTAACCGAGAAGTAGTAAATCACGCTGTATACAAGCGCAATCACTCCTGTAAGGCCAATGGCGTAGCGCCAACCATCATCGCCTCCAAAAAACAGTGCAATGGTTGGTAGGGACATAGCTGCGGCAGCGGAGCCAAAGTTACCCCAGCCCCCATAAATGCCTTCGGCAGTTCCCAGTTGGCGGGCTGGGAACCACTCCGATACCATGCGAATGCCGACCACGAACCCCGCACCAATAAACCCGAGCAGGAAGCGGCCTATTGCCGCCTGCACAAAATTGTCTGCCAGGGCAAAAATAAAACAAGGCACGCTACCAATCGCCAGCAGGAGAGAGTAGGTGAGCCGTGGACCATATTTATCTGTCAGCATTCCTATTACGATGCGAGCAGGAATAGTCAGAGCCACATTTAGGATCAGTAGGGTTTTAACTTGATCCGGACTAAGCGATAAGCTCTTGGCAATTGCCATTAATAGGGGAGCATGGTTAAACCAGGCAAAGAAGGTGATAAAAAAAGCCACCCAGGTAAGGTGAAGGATTTTTATCTTCCCGCGGAACGAGAATAGATTGAGTGTATCACTGGACATGCGCATTTCCTTTATTTGCTAATTCCGCAGGCACAAAAAAAAGCCCATAGCCACAGCCGGTAGACTGTAGTCGATGGACTTCGTTGCCCGTGATTTTCGGCGAATAACCACTTCACCGTGCTGATGCGCCAGAGGGAAGGCAATTGCATCATCGAAATATTTCCATTCAATTAATGTGCCACTATTTTTTTGAGAGTAGAAAGTCCACGGTTTGCCGGTAGAGGTCGGCTCTAAAGGCCTTCTCTGCCTGGGGGGATACTTCACTAAAGCCCTTGCACATCTCCAACAGCTGACTTGCCTTGTCTGCGCAAGGTCGGCCACTAACATTGTCCTTGTGTGCGAAGAGGTGCCAGCCTGGATTGGCAATGATCGCTGCATCCCTGCGGAACAGGATTTGATCACTGAGTGAGAGCTGAATTAGTGTTTCGGGTAAGTCAAGATACTGTTTCTGTGATAGCAGACCTGCAGCTATACGACGGTTTCCCCGTGCGGCAAGCCAAGTGCAGGCTTGAAGTAATGCAGCGCGTAAAGCCAGGTGTGTGGCGGGATGAGCTTCATGCCAGCTTTTAGTAACTGCCAGGACTTTTTCCGGCATAGCTGGCAGTAGGCTGTTACAGGCTGTGATGATTGCACCGGCTCCTTTGTGAGCGGCGAGGGTATTCCAGGGCTCACCCACACAATAGCCATCGATAACACCACTATGAAGGTTCTGCAGCATCTGCTCCGGGGGCAGCACTACCAACTGTATTTCCCTGTCTGGGTCAATATTTGCTGAGCGCAGCCAGTGTCGCAACTGTAAACTGTGACTGGAAAAAGGGTATACCGTAGCGAGCCTCACCGGGGTGGAGCCTGCATTATCCAGTAGGTACCGCTTGAGTGCCGCGGCGATATCAGCTTGTGAACTGCCGCTGAAATAGTTTTGCAAGCGATGGAAAAGGTCTTCCGATAAGGTAATGGCATTGCCGTTACAGCTAAGGATAAGCCCGCTTAAGAGCTGTTCCCGACAGTTTGGCAGAGCCTGCTTCAGTGCCAGCGGCATCGGCGCTAGCATAGCAGCAGCGTCTGCTTTACGTCCGATCAGCTTGTCACGCAGGGTTGCCCAGGAGGTTTCCCTGTGTAGCTGCACATCCAGGCCAAGCTGATGAAAGTAGCCCTTCTCCTTGGCGATAATTAAGGGCGCACTGTCGGTCAGGCGCAGGTATAACAATTTTATTGAAGTCTTTTCCGGGCGCAGAGATAGTGACATCGGTAAGTTAATGCTCGCTCTGGAAATAGTGGATAATTTGTTCGGCAACTGCACGCATGGTGGAGTTACTGCTCATAGCAAGATTGCGCAGCGTTTTATGTGCGTCTTCCTCGCTGAGTTTTTTCTTGGCCATCAATAATCCCTTGGCCCGCTCAATGGTTTTTCTCTCTGTTAGCTGTTGTTGGGTTCGCTCCAGGGATTGGCGCAGTTGCTGGAAGTTTCTAAATTGCGCCATGGCTATTTCTATGGCTGGTGTTACCTTCTCTGCCGTAATGCCCTCGGCCATATAAGCGCTCACTCCGGACTCGACGGCACGACTGATGAACTCGGCATTGCCACTACTGGAGAACATGGCTACGGGGGTCGGCGCTTCACGATTGACAATTGCCAGGCTTTCAAGAATGTCCCTGTCTGGGGATTCAATATCGATCAGCACTACATCGGGGCGATATTTCTCTACCTGGAAAAGTAATCCCTCAGCACTATTAATCTGGGCAACAACAGTGTACCCGGCTGCGCGTAATCGCTCACAAACAAGGTGAGCACGCTCGGAATGGTCATCGACCAGCATGATGGCGGGGCTTGCGTTAGTCACTGTATTACTGCGGCACTCGTTAAATGATTTCTATACACTTATCCAAGTGTCAATCAATAGTTATGCCAAGCGTGCAAGGAGGGATAAACAAAATATCTTCTTCTATTTCCATGAAGTTAGAGTGGCTGTTACTGCTATTTCCTGGTGCGATATTCTGCGTATATTGCATTTCTTGCACAAGTGGGGGGCTTTATTCGAAATAGCCTGCATAAAACCGTGATTAGTTTCGATGGCTGAAAGTTATATTCTAAAATTTTCTTATTATTGGTTTTCTGTAACCTCCATGCATATTTACAAGGATATCCGTCCCAGTATTAGATGGCATACAGATAAAAATCGGCTAATTCTTATAGTTTTGAATTGTAAATTTTTCTATTTTAAATAGTCGCTAAAGTCTAATTTGTCTTAAGGACGGTCATTGCAAAAGCCATCTTAGGGCTTCATAGCCAGGATCTGAATAAGGGAAGGAAATTTTGATGTGCATATGGGTTATTTTTTATCCACACAAAACTAAGTAGATTGTCCCAAGGGGAGCCTGGGAGTTGCCGTTGATTAAATACAGTTTCAGTTGAGACGGTTTATTGTTTAGTGGTTATCTCTTTCACAAGGCCATTCCAATTAATAGTCTTATAAATTTCGCCAATTACCGCTATCAGACTATTCCTCTTTTCATCCCTTGTTGCGAGGTTTACACTCGAGTTGTTTATAAATTGGGCAGTCCAATACTTTTTGAGGTAGATGTAGCTGTAAGTTCATAATACTAACTAAGAGGGGCACGGCGGTGATAATAGCCATACCTAGAGAGACCGCAGAGGGGGAAACTCGTGTTGCGGCAACTCCTGATAGCGTAAAGCGTTTGCGCGATATGGGATTTTCTATAGCGGTGGAGAAGGGGTCCGGCGAAAAGGCCAGCTTTACTGATGAAGCTTATGCTGAAGCCGGTGCAGAAATTCGCGAGGATATGCAACAGTGTCTGGCAGGTGCCGGAGTAGTTTTAAAGGTACAAGCACCTAGTGATGCTGAGCTGGCTCTTATTCCCGAGGGGGCTACATTGATTGCCTTTCTGAAGCCAGCGCAAAATGCTGAGCTTCTGCAGAAACTTTCTGAACGAAATATTAACGCCCTGGCCATTGAATCAGTCCCAAGAATCTCCCGCGCACAAAAGATGGATGCTCTTAGCTCCATGGCCAATATTGCCGGTTATCGAGCGGTCATCGAAGCCGCACATAACTTCGGACGCTTCTTTACCGGGCAGATTACCGCTGCGGGAAAAATCCCCCCTGCAAAAGTACTCGTTATTGGAGCCGGAGTTGCTGGTCTCTCTGCTATTGGAACAGCAAAAAGTATGGGAGCGATAGTGCGTGCTTTCGATACCCGTGCAGAAGTGCGTGAGCAGGTTGAGTCTATGGGAGCGGAGTTCCTGACTGTTGAAATAGAGGAGGAAGGTTCTGGCTCTGGCGGATATGCCAAGGAAATGTCCAAGGAGTTTATCGAGGCTGAAATGGCTCTATTTCGGGAGCAGGCCAAGGATGTGGACATTGTTATTACCACTGCTTTGATACCTGGTAAGCCAGCGCCGAAACTATGGCTTGCCGATATGGTTGACAGTATGTCGAAAGGATCGGTGGTAGTGGATTTGGCAGCGGAAATGGGTGGAAATTGTGATTATACAGTGCCGCATGAAAAGATTGAGAGGAGTGGTGTCACTATTATTGGGTATACCAATTTGCCTAGTCGTGCCGCAGCTCAGTCCTCCAGATTGTATTCAACCAACCTTGCTCACCTGATTGGAGAATTGACTCCAGAGAAAGACGGGACCATAAACCTAAATTTTGATGATGAAGTTATCCGTGGTGCAACAGTGGTTAAGTCTGGAGAAATTACCTGGCCACCTCCTGCACCTAAAATTTCTGCACAGCCAAAAGCAGCCAGTAAAGCTGCTGAACAAGTGAAGGTGATTACTGAGGAGAAGGCTGAAAAACGAAGGTCGCCTCTGTCTATCTTTATTTTTTGGGCCGTTGCCGCTGTTTTACTCCTTTGGTTGGGGCGGGTTGCTCCACCTGATTTTGTTTCCCACTTTACTGTTTTTGTACTGGCAGTTTTTGTCGGTTGGCAAGTAATCTGGAATGTCACTCATGCATTACATACGCCTCTGATGAGTGTGACCAATGCAATTTCTGGAATCGTAATTGTCGGGGCGCTGGTACAGCTCGGAGTTACTGGTTCTGGTTTGGTAACTTTGCTCGCATTTATTGGTGTACTGGTTGCCAGTATTAATATATTCGGTGGATTCTTTGTGACCTACCGTATGCTGAAAATGTTTCGCCGGTAAGGGAGGGAGAGTGTAATGAACGGTATGATTGCAATGGCTTATCTCTTCTCTGCGGTGATGTTTATTTTAAGTCTCGGAGGCTTGTCAAGCCATGAGACAGCTCGTCGCGGAAATATTTATGGCATGGTGGGCATGGCAGTTGCCATAATTGCCACAATCTCAGGCGTGGCTACCGGAGCTTATTGGATGGTGGCTATCGCAATGGTTGTAGGTGCTGTGATAGGGCTCTTCTTGGCCAGGCGTGTCGCCATGACTCAAATGCCGCAAATGGTGGCATTGCTGCATAGCTTTGTTGGCCTCGCTGCAGTGTTGATTGGTTGGGGGGGCTTCCTTGATCCTCGAATTACTCTGCACGGTGCTGCTCATGTTGTACACAGCACTGAAATTTATCTCGGTGTTTTTATCGGTGCGATAACTCTCACTGGTTCTTTGGTTGCCTTCTGTAAGTTGCAGGGATTAGTTTCCGGCAAGCCATTAATGCTGCCAGCTCGTCACTGGTTGAACTTAATTGCAATCCTGGCCTGTATTGTATTGGGGGTTTTATTTGTACCTGCAGATGTACATGCGGGGACGGTTATAAATCTCCTCCTGATGACTGCTATTGCGTTGCTATTGGGCATTCACCTTGTGGCGGCGATTGGCGGTGCCGACATGCCAGTGGTTATTTCCATGCTGAACAGCTACTCAGGGTGGGCCGCAGCTGCGACCGGGTTCATGTTGGGCAATGACCTGCTGATTGTAGTGGGGGCTCTGGTTGGCTCTTCCGGTGCGATACTCAGCTATATTATGTGTCGTGGTATGAACCGCTCCTTTATCAGTGTGATTCTCGGTGGATTTGGTTCAGATGGTGGTGAAGTTTCCGATGAGGAGGTTGATGGTGAGGTTATTGCGATTGACCAGCAAGAGCTTGCCGAGGAACTCAAGGCCGCTGATAATATTATCATCGTGCCTGGGTTCGGAATGGCTGTTGCCCATGCGCAACAAGCAGTCAGTGACTTGACCGATCGCCTGCGCGGCATGGGTAAAATGGTACGCTTTGGTATTCACCCTGTCGCGGGACGCCTGCCTGGCCATATGAATGTTCTTCTCGCTGAGGCCAATGTGCCCTATGACATAGTGCTGGAAATGGATGAGATCAATCCGGATTTCCCCAGTACTGATCTGGTACTGGTTATAGGTGCTAACGACACCGTAAACCCAGATGCGGTAGAAAAGCCGGGTTCTCCCATAGCCGGTATGCCGGTGCTAGAAGTATGGAAAGCTCACAGAGTTGTTGTACTAAAACGCTCTATGGCATCCGGGTATGCGGGGGTTGCCAATCCACTCTTTTATAAAGAAAACGCACGAATGCTTTTTGGGGATGCGAAAGACAGTCTTCAAGGCGTGCTAGGCAGGGTCAGTGACTAATCCTGATTCGTTGTTGGCCGGCTTTAGGAAAGCGTAAAAAATCCCTCCGGCTTGGAGGACTGGTGTCCAGGGACTACAGTACCTCCAAGCCTCTTTTCTCACGGAAAGCTATTTATTTTCAGTAATAATTAGGCTATCGCTCGGCTTACTGATTAATGATAACCTCCAGTCCTTTGCATATCTTCACGAAAAATAATAAGTGGGAGTCTGGGGATGGGGATCCATTTGCATAAATTGGCCTTGGTGGGAGCTATTGCCCTTGGAGCCTTTGGGCTTGCGGCTTGTGGAAGTGGGAGTAGTGACTCGGAAGGGGGGGCTACTGGCGTGGAGAACCCTACTCCTGTTGGTGGCTCCTGGGAAAAGGGTAATTTTCTGCCAGTCTCAACTTTCACCGACCGTTGTGTTTCACCGCGTAGTGGCACTGATCCTATAACCGGATCTGCTTATGCTGATGTATTGGGCACACGCCAGGATGAAAATAACTGGCTGCGTTCAATGAGTAATGAACTCTATCTTTGGTATGACGAAATCGAAGATAAGGATCCTGCGAGATTTGATAGCTCTCTGACTTATTTTGAGGAGTTGCGAACATTCGCTTTAACCCCCTCTGGCCGAGAAAAAGATCGTTTTCACTTCACTGAGCCGACGGATGAATGGCTATCTCAAAGCGAGTCCGGGATATATATTGGCTATGGTGTGCAATGGGCATTGATATCGAGCGAACCGCCACGCAAAGCGCTAGTTGCTTACCTTGATCAGGAAGATAGCAGCCTGCCGGATGCCATTACTCGCGGCGCTGAAGTTATTAGTGTTGACGGCGTTGACCTGGCTAATGGTAGCGATGTCGATACATTGAATGAAGGCATGTGGCCCGCTAAATCAGGTGAGTCTCACGAGTTTAAAATACTACCTTTGGGTGCCTCTGACCCTGTGACAGTTACTTTAGTATCGGCCGAGGTTGAGTCAGATCCCGTGCAGCATGTGAAGGTGGAAACCACTGACTCTGATCGTAAAGTGGGTTATATGCTGTTTAATGACCATATTGCCAAGGCAGAGGGAGAATTGATTGATGCGATTACTGAGCTTGAATCTGAAGGTATTGATGATCTGATTTTGGATCTTCGCTACAACGGTGGAGGCTACCTGGATATTGCGGCTGAATTAGCCTATATGATTGCTGGCGATAATAGTGTTGGGCAATCATTTGAACATATGCAGTTCAATGATCAACACCCAGAAATAAACCCGGTTACTGGGGCACCTCTTGATCCAACTCCATTTCATACTTCTGCTTTGGGACTTGCTGATGATTCCTTAAAAGGATATCCGCTCCCGACCCTGAATCTCCCGCGATTATTTGTTTTGACTAGTGGTAATACATGTTCAGCCAGTGAAGCCATTATTAATGGATTGCGGGGAGTGGATGTGGAAGTAATCCAGATCGGTGAGACCACCTGTGGTAAGCCTTACGGTTTTTATCCCCTAGATAATTGTGGCACTACTTATTTCACAATCCAGTTTTCTGGTGCCAATGCCAAGGGATTTGGTGAATATTCGGATGGATTTGTTCCTAATGGCCCATTTGGTACTGAAGCAGATTTACCAGGTTGTGAGGTGGACGACGATTTTGATCATTTATTGGGGGATGTGAATGAGGCGCGATTTGCTGCAGCGCTTAATTATATTGAGGGCGGTGACTGCGGTGATGTTGCGGTGAAAGCGTTCTCTGAATTTGGTACAAGCAATCGATTACTTGAATCAAATGTAAGTGTACCAAAAGAGATTTCTCGCAGTAACCGTATTATGGTGAGGTAAAAGTGAAAGCCTTGATTACAACAAAGTTACTATTAATCGCTCTAGTATGCTTAGGTTGTGGAGTTCAGCGGGTATCTGAAAGCCTTCAACCCGCTCTGATTGATGAGATGAGTCCACAAGCGCACAGTGAACTACAGCGAGTTGTTTCTCAGGCTATGGGAGGTATACAGGTAACTGTTGGAGTTGAGGCGCTTACTTATGAAAGCTTGCTGGTTGTTGAGCCTGGCCGTAAGCAAATGAGAAGTATTGGTCGTGAGTATAGCCGGCCAACTAAATTTCAGCTTGTTTCTGATGGAGATAGTTGCTTGCTGGAGCGTCTTACTGATGGAAAGCTATGGGAATTACAAGTTTCTTGTAAGTTAAAAAGTAATATTCAATAGCTGTAAATGAAGAAGGCAATGAGGTATAGCCTTCTCATTTTTCTATACTGTGCACCCAGTAATCAATAGTGCTTTTCTACTCCTCTGAAAATATATTTTCTTTTCCGTTTTCCTTTCTTTCGCTATTTTTATAAGAAAGCAACTGGTTTGAATTCTTGGGGCGCTTAACAATTTGCCTCTTATTTTCTGCCCTACAGTTATTGAAATTCTAGGATTTTTCTTTCAAATTGGTATAAATCTATTAATTTGATTTTATTTTGTGCAAGCTAAATGGTATTTTTATATTTTGGATTGAGATATATTGGCGCCAAACTTCAATCTGGATGTTCACCTGTTGGGAATTGCTAGGTGAAATAAGGCTTAAATAATCGGGGGCTGGAAGCCATGCGCCGTCGCGATCTGAATCGTTTTGTACCATTCTCTGTATCTTGTTCCTTTTCTTTACTTTTCACTGCGTCAGTCTTCAGTAGTTGGTCTTATGCCGATAGTTTTGACTCTGATATGGATGGCATGCCTGATTACTGGGAGAGCGCTTATGGGTTGAATATTTACTCAGCAGATGATGCCCTTACTAGTTTGGATATGGATACGCTCTCCAATTTGGCTGAGTTCCAACTTAGGACCAACCCAAGAAAAGAAGACACCGATTTTGATGGTGTGCCAGATGGTTTGGATTTATGGCCACTAGACCCAAATAAGAACTGGGATCATGACGGTGACGGCATCCCCGCCTCCTGGGAAGTCAGCCGTGGTTTGAATGATGACGATGCTCAAGATGCAACTCAGGATAATGATTTTGATGGCCTCACCAATTTGCAGGAATACCAAGCAGGCACCCGAATAGATCTTAGTGACAGTGACTTTGACGGTATTAAAGATGGCGAAGATATCGCACCGCTAAATGCCGCTTATCGTTTTGATCATGACGGTGATGGCCTGCCGGAATTGTGGGAACAGGAGCATCACTTTAATGATGGCGATGCCGGTGATGCAGCGGAAGATACCGACAGTGACGGCCTGACGAATTTACAAGAGTACCAATCTGGCACCGACCCGCGTGATCCAGACAGCGATCATGATGGTGTTGCAGATGGCCAGGACTTATTGCCAACCGATGCTCGCTACAGTCGTGAGGAAGACGGCGATGGCATGGCGGACGAATGGGAACAGGAACATGGCCTCCGTAGCGATGATCCCACTGATGCTATTTTTGATGAAGATTACGATGGTCTCAGCAACCTGCAGGAATACCAGCTGGGCACTAACCCGCAAGAGCGTGATAGCGATGGTGACTGGGTAGAGGATGGCGAAGATCGCTTCCCAACCAACTCGCAGTATCGCCATGATTTTGATGGAGATGGCCTTCCTACATTTTGGGAGAACCAATACGGCCTGGATGCCAGTCGCCCAGAGGATCGTGGTGAAGACCCCGATGGCGATGGCCTGACGAATGCCCTGGAATTTGAGCTGGGTACAAACCCCATTAATCCTGACACTGATGGGGACAGCGCCCGTGATAGTGAAGACTGGTGGCCACTAGACCCAAATAAGAACTGGGATCATGACGGTGACGGCATCCCCGCCTCCTGGGAAGTCAGCCGTGGTTTGAATGATGACGATGCTCAAGATGCAACTCAGGATAATGATTTTGATGGTCTCACCAATTTGCAGGAATACCAAGCAGGCACCCGAATAGATCTTAGTGACAGTGACTTTGATGGTATTAAAGATGGCGAAGATATCGCACCGCTAAATGCCGCTTATCGTTTTGATCATGACGGCGATGGCCTGCCGGAATTGTGGGAACAGGAGCATCACTTTAATGATGGCGATGCCGGTGATGCAGCGGAAGATACCGACAGTGACGGCCTGACGAATTTACAAGAGTACCAAGCCGGCACCGACCCGCGTGATCCAGACAGCGATCATGATGGTGTTGCAGATGGCCAGGACTTATTGCCAACCGATGCCCGCTACAGTCGTGATGAAGACGGCGATGGCATGGCGGACGAATGGGAACAGGAACATGGCCTCCGTAGCGATGATCCCACTGATGCTATTTTTGATGAAGATTACGATGGTCTCAGCAACCTGCAGGAATACCAGCTGGGCACTAACCCGCAAGAGCGTGATAGCGATGGTGACTGGGTAGAGGATGGCGAAGATCGCTTCCCAACCAACTCGCAGTATCGCCATGATTTTGATGGAGATGGCCTTCCTACATTTTGGGAGAACCAATACGGCCTGGATGCCAGTCGCCCAGAGGATCGTGGTGAAGACCCCGATGGCGATGGCCTGACGAATGCCCTGGAATTTGAGCTGGGTACAAACCCCATTAATCCTGACACTGATGGGGACAGCGCCCGTGATAGTGAAGACTGGTGGCCACTAGACCCAAATAAGAACTGGGATCATGACGGTGACGGCATCCCCGCCTCCTGGGAAGTCAGCCGTGGTTTGAATGATGACGATGCTCAAGATGCAACTCAGGATAATGATTTTGATGGTCTCACCAATTTGCAGGAATACCAAGCAGGCACCCGAATAGATCTTAGTGACAGTGACTTTGATGGTATTAAAGATGGCGAAGATATCGCACCGCTAAATGCCGCTTATCGTTTTGATCATGACGGCGATGGCCTGCCGGAATTGTGGGAACAGGAGCATCACTTTAATGATGGTGATGCCGGTGATGCAGTGGAAGATACCGACAGTGACGGCCTGACGAATTTACAAGAGTACCAAGCCGGCACCGACCCGCGTGATCCAGACAGCGATCATGATGGTGTTGCAGATGGCCAGGACTTATTGCCAACCGATGCCCGCTACAGTCGTGATGAAGACGGCGATGGCATGGCGGACGAATGGGAACAGGAACATGGCCTCCGTAGTGATGATCCCACTGATGCTATTTTTGATGAAGATTACGATGGTCTCAGCAACCTGCAGGAATACCAGCTGGGCACTAACCCGCAAGAGCGTGATAGCGATGGTGACTGGGTAGAGGATGGCGAAGATCGCTTCCCAACCAACTCGCAGTATCGCCATGATTTTGATGGAGATGGCCTTCCTACATTTTGGGAGAACCAATACGGCCTGGATGCCAGTCGCCCAGAGGATCGTGGTGAAGACCCCGATGGCGATGGCCTGACGAATGCCCTGGAATTTGAGCTGGGTACAAACCCCATTAATCCTGACACTGATGGGGATAATATCCCTGATAATACAGATCCTTCACCGGCAGAGTAGGATATTAGTTGAGTTCTGGAGCCTGGAAGGGAAAGGCAATAATTTCGCTGGTTTAGCAGGGTATTGATAGCTTCGAGGTGATTTTTTGGAGCGGCATTTGCCGCTCCAAAAAATTAACGCAATAAGTTGGATTTCTTAACATCCGGCTTCTGCGCCGCACGGTAAATCAATGCAATCTTGCCAATCTCTTGCACCAGTTCCGAGGAGGATTTCGCACAGAGGTCGCCCACGATCTGGTGGCGAACTTCACGGTCGGCAATCATTAATTTGACCTTGATCAGCTCGTGATCTTCAAGCGCACGCTCCAGTTCTTCCATCACGCCATCGCTGAGCCCATTGCCGGCTACAGTCACCACGGGTTTCAGGTTGTGACCGAGAGAGCGAAGAGCTTTTTTGCGGTCGGCGGTTAAAGGCATACAATACTCCATTACCACTTTGTGGATATCGATGTGGAAGCAGCCACAGACCTCGATTGTCACCAGCAGACGTTTGGGACATGCGCGGTCTGTGGCCGCTCTTATAATTAAGCTGTAGTGATTGTAGGCATTGTACCTGATGGGCCGATCTAAGAGCAGCCACCGTTGGTTGCGTGAACATTTTAATGACCAGTACGTCAAGCAGTCCCAAAAAGAGGGCTACCGCTCCCGTGCCAGCTACAAGCTGCAGGAGCTGCACAATAAGGACCGCTTGTTCAAACCGGGCATGACGGTTGTCGACCTGGGAGCGGCGCCGGGTGGCTGGTCCCAGGTCGCAATGGAGCTGGTGGGGCACAAAGGCCGGGTTTTGGCGTCTGACATATTGCCTATGGACCCTCTGGCGGGAGTGGACTTTGTACAAGGCGACTTTACCGAGGAGTCAGTGCTCAATGAGCTGCTGCAACACTTAGGTGATGATCTGGCAGACCTTGTGATTTCCGATATGGCCCCCAATATGAGTGGGATACGCGACGTGGATCAGCCCGCCTCCATGTATTTGGTGGAATTGGCTGTGGATATGGCTCGCCAGGTTCTGAAACCCGGCGGGGCCTTCGTTGCCAAGGTGTTCCAGGGCGAGGGTTTTGACGAGCTGATTCGCGATCTACGCGGCAGCTACAACAGTGTTGTGACCCGTAAGCCCGGTGCTTCCAGGCCCCGCTCCCGCGAAGTCTACTTGGTAGCGCGTGGTTTTAAGGGCGGTTGAGGCGAGCGGTGTATTTCTGGTCTGGGCGCCCGATATGGTATAAGCGATACCAAGATCGGGGGCAGGGCTGTTGACCCCCGCACCTATACTGGTTTGAATCAGTGTCGATGTGACCGGCGTTGCCGGATGAACGGATTTTGAGTGCGAAAGCGAGAGGGCTATCCCTTTGAATGATATGGCAAAGAACCTTGTACTGTGGTTGATCATCGCGGCGGTGCTGCTGATGGTATTTCAGAACTTTAAACCGCAGTCACGGGATGAGGCTCTCAGCTATTCCGACTTTGTTCAGGATGTGCAGTCGGGCCAGATAAAAAGTGTGGTTGTAGATGGCCTGGTGATCACCGGGGAGAAGGCGGATGGCAACCGCTTTAAGACTATCCAGCCACAAATCATTGATGATGAACTCACTAATGAGCTAGTGCGCAGCAATGTGCAGTTCGTCGGTCGTGAGCCGGAGTCCCCCAGCATCTGGCAGCAGCTGTTGGTTGCCAGTTTCCCGATTCTAATCATCATCGCTGTATTTATGTTCTTTATGCGCCAGATGCAGGGCGGTGCCGGTGGGCGCTCTGGCCCAATGGCCTTTGGCAAGAGCAAGGCGCGTTTGTTGGGCGAAGATCAAATCAAAACCACCTTTGCCGACGTTGCGGGTGTGGATGAAGCAAAAGAGGAAGTGCAGGAGTTAGTTGAGTTCCTGCGTGACCCGACCAAGTTCCAGCGCTTGGGCGGCAACATTCCACGTGGGGTCTTGATGTGCGGTCCTCCTGGTACTGGTAAGACTCTGCTGGCTAAGGCTATTGCCGGTGAGGCCAAAGTACCATTTTTCTCTATTTCAGGTTCCGACTTTGTAGAGATGTTTGTCGGTGTGGGTGCTTCCCGCGTACGCGATATGTTTGAACAGGCCAAGAAGCAGGCCCCCTGTATCATCTTTATCGATGAGATTGATGCTGTTGGTCGCCACCGTGGTGCCGGTGTGGGCGGTGGCCACGATGAGCGCGAGCAGACACTGAACCAGTTGCTAGTGGAGATGGATGGTTTTGAGGGTAGTGAAGGGGTGATTGTTATTGCCGCAACTAACCGCCCTGATGTGCTTGACCATGCCCTTTTGCGCCCCGGCCGTTTTGATCGTCAAGTATTTGTGGGTCTGCCTGATATCCGTGGACGTGAGCAGATCCTTAAAGTGCACATGCGCAAGGTGCCTCTGGATGACAAGGTCAATGCCCAGACTATTGCTCGTGGGACTCCCGGCTTTTCCGGTGCTGATTTGGCCAACCTGGTAAATGAGGCAGCCTTGTTTGCTGCTCGTGCAAACAAGCGCACTGTGACTATGGAAGAGTTCGAACGTGCCCGTGACAAGATCATGATGGGTGCCGAGCGTAAGTCCATGGTTATGAATGAAAAGGAAAAAGTGAATACTGCTTACCATGAAGCTGGTCACGCTATTATTGGCCGCCTGGTGCCGGAGCATGACCCTGTACATAAGGTAACCATTATTCCTCGTGGCCGCGCGCTTGGAGTCACCCAGTTCCTACCAGAAGAAGATAAGTACAGCCTTTCCAAGCGTGCGATTGAATCGCAGTTGTGCTCTCTGTTTGGTGGGCGTATCGCTGAGGAAATGACTTTGGGTATCGATGGCGTAACGACTGGGGCCTCCAACGATATCGAGCGAGCCACTGATTTGGCGCGCAATATGGTGACCAAGTGGGGGCTTTCCGAGAAACTGGGTCCGCTGCACTACGGTGAGGATGACAGTGGACAGCCAGGGCAGGGCAACCCTGTTTCCGGTAAGACCTCCAATGAAATTGATGAGGAAGTACGCCGTATTATTGATAGCTGCTACGAACGAGCGAGTAAACTGCTCGAGGAAAACAGGGATATTCTTGAAGCGATGAAAGATGCGTTGATGGAATATGAAACCCTGGATGCAGAGCAAGTTGATGATTTGATGGCTCGCCGTAAGGTACGCCAGCCGCGGGACTGGCAGGACAATAATTTTGGTTCTGGCGGTAACAGCTCTACCGGCGAAGCGGATACTGAGACTCATGAAGCTTCTACCGAAGCCGATAAAAGTAATACCGTGGGCGGCCCGCTGAACGAGCATTGAGCTCCAAACAGAATTACAAGGACATAACTAACGGAATGCCCGATCGGAGATAAGGCGTATGCCTATTCCGCTCTGGCATTCCGTTTTTTTATCTTTGACATGAAAATTATTTGTGGAAAACATGCGCTGGACTTATCCCAGCCTGTTGTTATGGGGGTCCTGAATACAACACCGGACTCTTTCTCTGACGGCGGCAGCTACTATGCTGGCGGAAGCCTGGACCTGTCTCTGGTTCTGTGTCGAGCTGAACAGATGCTGATGGCAGGAGCTGCCATCCTGGATGTGGGTGGTGAGTCCACCCGCCCAGGAGCAAGCCCGGTTTCGGAACAAGAGGAGTTAGATCGGGTTATTCCAGTTGTTGAGGCTATTAGCTCGAACTTTGAAATTGTAATTTCTGTCGATAGCAGTACTCCTGCGGTGATGCAGGCCGCTGCCGAAGTTGGGGCAGGCTTAATTAATGATGTTCGTGCTTTGGAGCGGCCTGGGGCCTTAGAAGCTGCGGCGCAAACTGGATTACCAATTTGCCTGATGCATATGCAGGGACAGCCAGGTAGCATGCAGGCGGCGCCTTCCTATGGAAATGTAGTGGAGGAAGTTGCCGCTTATCTGGAGCAGAGAATCGCGATATGTGAAAGCCGGGGAATAGTACGCGAGCGGCTTATCATTGATCCGGGTTTCGGCTTTGGAAAAACTGATGCGCATAACCTAGCACTATTACGTGGTTTATCTCAGCTGGCCCCCTCCAATATTCCTATCCTTGCCGGGTTATCTCGCAAGTCAATGATCGGGCGGCTGCTAAAACGTGAAGTGGATGAAAGGCTGCCTGGAAGTCTGGCTCTCGCCATGATGGCTGCGCAGCGAGGAGCTAAGATCCTGCGGGTCCATGACGTCGCAGAGACCGTGGATGTGTTGCGCTTACAACAAATGGTTGACCGCGAAGGCTAACCCGTTCCACTGACAAAGTTAAACCGAGCCGCTGGGAAATTTCTGTATTTTCCGCAAAATAAAAAAGCGGTATTTGACGTTACTGAGAAGAGTTATGGAAAGAAAATTTTTTGGCACTGATGGTATCCGTGGGCGAGTGGGTGAAGGCGCGATTACCCCGGATTTTATGCTGCGATTGGGATATGCTGCCGGTAAGGTGCTGGGAAAAATGGCTGGCGAGAAGCGTCCGGGCAGACCCTGTATTTTGATTGGCAAGGATACACGGGTTTCCGGTTATATGTTTGAGGCCGCACTGGAGGCTGGCTTGATAAATGCCGGCGTGGATGTGGGATTGCTTGGGCCAATGCCAACGCCTGCAATCGCCTACTTAACCCGGACTTTCCATGCGCGCGCAGGTATTGTGATCAGTGCCTCTCACAACCCTTACCATGATAACGGTATTAAGTTCTTTAGTGCTGAGGGTAGCAAGTTACCAGATCAGATAGAGATGGAAATTGAGGCGGCGCTGAGCCTGCCTATGGAGACCGCAAAGGATCTCGGCAAGGCCCACCGAATTGATGATGCTGCTGCTCGCTATATCGAGTTCAGCAAGGCATCTACTCCCTGGAACTTCTCCCTCGATGGGCTCAAGATCGTATTGGATTGCGCCAATGGAGCGACATACCATATTGCCCCGAAAGTATTCCGTGAGCTTGGAGCCGAGGTCACAGCCTTGGGTGTCAGTCCTGATGGAATGAATATCAACCTTGAGTGCGGCTCGACCCAACCCCAGCAGCTCCAGAAGGCAGTGCTGGAACAGGGAGCGGATTTGGGAATTGCATTCGATGGCGATGGTGACCGAGTACTATTTGTGGATCGTAACGGTGAACTCGTCGATGGCGACCAGTTGCTTTTTATTATCGGCTTGCACCAGCAAGAGTTCCTTGGTGGGTGTAAAGGGGTGGTCGGCACCCTAATGAGTAACTATGGGTTCGAGCTGGCCTTGCGAGAGCGCAATATCCCATTTGAGCGGGCAAAAGTCGGGGATCGTTATGTCCTGGAGAAAATGTCTGCAAATGGTTGGATGCTGGGTGGTGAATCTTCGGGCCATATTATCTGTGCTGATGCCTCCACCACCGGTGATGGTATTGTTGCTGCACTTCAGGTACTTCGTGCTTTGCGTGAATTTAATGAGCCCTTGCATCAGCTCAAATCGCGTATGAGAATGCTACCCCAGCACATGATTAATGTGCGACTGGGGCATAGAGATGGTGTAATTGAGCACCGGGACGTGAGAGCGGCCGTTAGCGATGCAGAGGGCCAGCTTGCCGATAGTGGACGTGTACTCTTGCGCCCATCAGGCACTGAGCCACTGATTCGGGTAATGGTAGAAGGACGCGACAGTGCACTGGTTGAACAATTGGCAAAACAGATTTCCTCCGTGGTTGAGCGGATAGGGAATAGCTGATTCCGAATTGAAGAAAGCTTGGTAAGCTGGACTGAGCCGGGTATACGGTAAAGTCGTATATTTTTGGTTGTATGTTGGCGGCAATGTCGCTAAGATTTGCGCCCCTTGAAGGAGCACACATGCGAACACCGCTGGTAGCAGCTAACTGGAAAATGAATGGCAGCCGAGAGTTTGCCGAGCATTTTTTTGCAGACCTCGATCTGGAGGGAGTGACTTCCGACGTTGTTGTATGTCCGCCATTCCCTTACCTCCCCTTGGTTGCTCAGGTAGCGAAGGATAAAGGCAGCATTTGGGTCGGCGGGCAGAATATGAGCCAGGAGCCCGTAGGGGCTTTTACTGGTGAAGTTTCTGCAAACATGTTGCTCGACTGGAATGCCCGATATGTAATTGTCGGTCATTCTGAGCGCCGTAGCCTCTACGCAGAAACCAATGAGCTGGTAGCGAAGAAATTTGTTGCTGCTCAGCGGGCTGGTCTTATTCCCATTTTGTGTGTGGGAGAAACCCTTGAAGAGAGGGAAGAGGGGCGTACTCTAGAGGTTGTTACTGCACAAATTGCGGCGATAAGTGATCTTATTGATACAAACGCCTGGAAAGACGCTGTTGTTGCTTATGAGCCAATTTGGGCCATAGGCACAGGAAAAACTGCGACTCCAGAGGAAGCACAGAGTGTGCATCAGTTTATCCGTGCTCAGCTCGGTAATATTGGTGCTGAAGTGCAGATTTTATATGGCGGTAGTGTAAAATCCGCTAATGCCGGCGCGCTGTTTGCGCAGGCTGATATTGACGGTGCCCTTGTTGGTGGAGCCTCGCTTGATGCGAAAGAGTTCGCTGCAATTTGCCACGCTGCAATCTAGATTACAGCGGGTGGGTTAGGGAATACTGAAAACGGGTTGGTTCAACCCCGGCAGAGAGTTTCCAGAAAATGGAAAAATTGGTATTAGTCGTACACGTTCTGACAGCGTTGAGCATTATCGGTTTGATTTTGCTGCAACAAGGTAAAGGCGCGGAAGCAGGTGCCTCTTTTGGTGCGGGTGCATCACAGACAGTTTTTGGTAGTCAGGGTAGCGGAAATTTCTTTTCTCGCTTGACAGCAATTTTTGCGACGGTATTCTTCGTCACCAGTTTGGGGCTGGCCTTTTTGGCTCGTCAGAACGCCGATGCTAATGTCGATGCAGACCTGCCGCAAATACCTGCTGTAATAGAGCAGGGCGCCCCTGCTACAGAGTTGCCCGAAATCGAAAGTGATATCCCGCAACTCGAAGCAGATTTGGAATCTGGTGATGTTCCCCAGGCTCCCACTGACAGTGACTCCACAGAGTCTGAAGCTGATCAGGAAAATGAGGAACAGCAGTAAATTTTAAGCCCAGGTGGTGGAATTGGTAGACACGCTATCTTGAGGGGGTAGTGAGCTATGCTCGTGCGGGTTCAAGTCCCGCCCTGGGCACCACATCAAGATCCGAAGAAGTTCGGAATCATCCAGAAAGCCCGGTAAATCCGGGCTTTTTGCTATCTGGAGGGTACAGCCCCCCGCTCTTGTTCGTTGTCATCCGGTGCTATATTTGGTGCTACCTGGTTCAATTTAGAAACTGGTAACACCACTATGGCTCTGAATGCCCAAACCAAGCAGGTCAAACCAAGCGACAAGGACCAGTGGCTAACAGATGGCCAGGGGTTGTGCTTGTGCTCAAATCTACTGGAGTAAAGTATTGGCCGCGTGGATGCCGATTCCAGGCAAAGCAATGAACGCTGGCTCCGGGATTGCCTATAGCAGAAGTAGTAAAAGTTGCGGGAATAAATTTGCTATTCGCAGGAGGCGTGCCTCTTTTGGTAGAAAGCACATTGAAAAACACCAGGTGAGATTTGAATAGACTGAAATTTTTCTGCCGCTGTGGAAGAGTGATGAAATTATCAAAAAGGGATTTAGGCAGAAGGGATCGCCGATCATGTGCGAGCCAGGTTAAGAAATAATACCTTCTTTCAAATTGGGCAAAGGCCTAACACCTACCTGCATTCCCAAGATGAAATTTCTGTTGTCCGTCATATTGAGGAGCGGGATGTAATGCATGTTGCTCTACGGGTTTTGCGGGATATTCGCTGAATTTGTTGCTATGCCGTTCAGTTTGGCAAACTTGCTCATAGTTCCACAATTGTCTTGGCGGAGCTAAATATAGCTGGGAAACTAGTTACTGTACTTTCACTTCAAGAATCCGTAAGTCAATAATTTAGTTTGACGGCAGGCTTTAGCGAACAGTATGTGGCTATCTAGCACCCAATGATAGATAGGTAAATTTTCCCTGCAAGAAGTGAGGCCGTTATTCATTATGTAGCTATGCCAGGGACTTGCAGGGTTCGCACTTGGGGCTTCTTACAAGTCAGCAGATAGAATCAAACTTTAATGTGCTCTTCGGAGTGAGAGCAACCCGAACTCTTCTGTTTAGCTAAGTAAAATTAGCTCCCCAGTCTGATTATTTCTAAATGGCACCGCGGTACATTCTATTAAGAGTAAAGTAGGGGTGAAGTTCAGCGTTTAATTGCCAGCGCCATAAATGATAATTGAACTGAAATCCTTTGATTTATAGTGCGTCAATGTAATTGAGCTGACTGAGTTCGATATTTACTTGTTAGTAAATAAAAGGGTATTTATACTGCCGCTGCGTATGTTAATTTTTTAAGGATAAAAAATGAAGTGTTTTAAAGTTATGTTATTGGTGTTGGCTTTTTTGCTCTCCAGCCCATTGTTTGCGGAAGTGGTTGCAATTGCTGGTGTTAAGCATAGTGTTACAGATTTTTCCCATAGTTCAGATACCCGGCGCATTGCAAATATTGAAATCTTCGGTGACAGTGGACAGGAAATTACCTTTGATATTACCGCAGTCGTATCAGGTCTAGGAGAAATTAAACCAGACGTCATTTGTCGCTCTTCATACGCCAGAGAAAATTGTTATACCATGGATCGTCCCAAGATCTATGATTTTGTTTATGACATCAGGATGACAGCTAGCTGTATTGCTGAGGATGGTAGCAAAATTGCAATAGGAGCTGATAGGGACAACAAGAATATCTACACCAACGTACCTATTTCAGATTTGCGTAAAGAGGTAATCTTAACTATCGATAATACCTTAATTACAGAAGGCAAGTGCGATAATTTAACAGTCGATATTCAGGGTGATATGGACGTGATCCAAGATGTAGATTTAGAAGTTTATATTTACGAGGTATTTTAGTTCGTAGATTGATAGTGCCGGTAGAAATACCGGCTATCCTATAGTCGGACTCTGTTTCAATGTAATATCCGTTACTGATTGTGGACTTATTATAAGACCCAAGTTAAACCCTTTGAGGATCTAAAATTACCTTGTATTGAGAAAAGGATGAGACCCCCTATCTTTGAGTAATTACTTAATATTTGGTATGGAGTTGTAGAGCTTGGGTTTTAGTTGTATCTCAAATTAGCTTGGCACTTAATAAGAACATGAGCTTAATAAAGCTGCTATTTTCAATGCGCTCGAGCGCCACTACTCCCTGATAGTTGCATAATGCAATTATATGAATAAATTTTATTTTTCTTAATTTTGTGGTGTTGCTTGCTGGGGGGCAATGTCTTAACCACATGTCTTAGATAGATCGTCTGTATATCGTAGTTTATAAAAGTTAAGAGCGTTTTCAAAAATCTCTTAAGGTTGCCACTTGGTCCTGTTTTAGAATTATTTATTTTTATTAAGCCTGTTTGTTGAAGCCATGATTAATGAGATTCTTTAAGATTTAAGGGGTGTTTACATTGGCCGTTGATAGAAGCTTAAAACTTTTAATATAAGCCTTATAAATCCAACCAGCCAAAATCCTCGATGAGCTAGTGAAAATAATAGCATCACTTTAAGGGGCGTGAGTTCAATATCCAATAACCATAATGACTTCGGTCTCTATAGGAGGGCAATATTAATGAACTGGACAGTTACTCTACTGCTAAATTAATGAAGAGCCCTGGTCAATAAACGAAAAAAATACCTATTAATTGAGATAGATCATTTTATTGGGAGAAGAATCAATTAAATTTAGAATGTCTATTAGTGAGAGCCGATAGGCCATCAAATATTTATAGCGAGACCTCCAAGTATCAAGGTGAATGTAATTTCTGGTCCTTATGAAAAGGATTGGTAATATTGCTGCAATAAAACTGGATAGTATTTGATCAGGGAGGATCAAAGTGAATCTTATTAGTGACTCATGGATACCGGTAATTCGTCAGGATGGAGCAAGAGTTAAAGTCACCCCTTGGCAGATTACGGATCGGGATAATGCGATCCTTGATATTGTGACAGTACGTGCAGATTTTCGCGGGGCTTTGTATCAGTTTCTGATTGGCCTGCTACAGACTACTTTTGCACCGAGAAATGTGAATTCTTGGGGGAGGCTATATCAGGAATCCCCTTCACCAGAGTCACTCAAAGCTGTTTTTTCATACTATGAAAATGTGTTTGAGTTAATGGCTTGGACCGAGCCAGCTTTTATGCAGGATCTGGGTTTGGTTACTGGTGAGTCCAAGCCGGTTGTCTCCTTATTGATTGAAGCGCCCGGTAATAAAACCTGTAAGGCAAATTTGGATCACTTTATTAAGTGTAACCAGGTTCAAGGTATGTGTCCTAGCTGTGTTGCCACTGCTCTTTTAACCTTGCAGATTAATGCCCCTTCAGGTGGGCTGGGGCATAGAACCAGCCTGCGTGGCGGGGGCCCTTTAACCACGCTGCTAATGTCGTCTTCAGATGAAAGTAGTCTCTGGCAAAAGCTCTGGCTGAATGTATTACCAATGGAGGAAATACCCACTAGGCCGAGTAATAAGGATACCAGTGTTTTTCCTTGGCTGGCTCCTACACGACTTTCCAATACCAACGGGATGCCTACTTACCCCGAAGATACACACCCTTTGCAAATGTACTGGTCCATGCCTCGAAGGATTCGCCTGGATCTGGCGACATTACATATTGGCTCATGCGACTTATGCGGCGAGCACTCTTCTTCTTTACTTAGTCATTTTATATCCAAGAACTATGGTGTCAATTACGATGGTGCTTGGCTTCATCCGTTAACACCCTATCGATTTAATCCAAAGAAAAAGAGCCCACCAATCAGTTTAAAGGGGCAGCGGGATGCAATCGGTTATCAACGCTGGCTTGGCCTGTTATGGCATGACGATACTCTAGGTGATCGTGCCAGTGCAACTGTGCATTATTTTAATAAGGAGTATGGTGAATTAATTAATGAACAGACTGGTGGTAATCATCTGAGTTTGTGGTGCTTTGGATATGACATGGACAACATGAAGGCCCGCTATTGGTCCGAATACCAAATGCCTGTAATTTTAGTAAAGCAGCACGAACAAGTGCATTTTGTTGAGCAAGTAAGTTTGCTAATAAAGATGGCAAGAGATGTGTTAAAGGCACTGCGCTTTTATATCAAATCTGTGTGGTTTCCTCAATATAAAGAAGCTAAAGGCAATCTTTTATTTATTGATCGAAATTTCTGGAGAATTACTGAGCCGGAATTTTACAAAATGCTGAGCATCCTCTCCACACACTCTCAAGAACTAAAATCTGTGTCACAAAATATGATAGCAAGCTGGTACAGGACTCTTAAAACTGTTGCAGAAGAAAGTTTTGATCGGTGGATACTTGACAATTTTGTAGAAGATTTAAATCAGAAAAGAGTTTTTGGAGCTAGGGAGGGTCTACAAGCCAAGTTAAGTCGTATGGCCAGAGTGAATTTACTGGATAGTGACGCTGAATTTGAGCAAGGAGAGAGCGTGATGGCGAGTTATCAATTTCTCAAAAGTGAAGATGTTTCGAAACTGCGTGCATGGCATACCTGGCTCAATACGTTAGAGGGACGCGCAGACCGTGCGCGGCTACGGCGTGCTGTAGAACCAATGGACGCTTTGGTTACTTCAGCATTCATTCGTTTTTTGAAGGCAATGCCCGACCGTTGGCAAAACAACGAAGATATTCGTCTGGAGGATGCTGCACTTGTAGCGACTTTGGCTGCTCACGTTAGCAGTGATACTCCTAGAGATGTGGCGAAAACAATTGCTCATTCTCTAGCTACTGTTGATGAAGGAAATGGACGGCCGGTGATGAGTGAGATGCGCTTTTCCCAACTGCAACGGAGTAGAGACACTCCTGAATTTTATCGACGTCTGGTCAGGGCTCTAAGATTACTTAGTGGAAAAGCAGATATCGCCAGTCTAGCTAATGATTTGTTGCATTGGCAGCATGAAAGGCGAGTGGCACCGGTGCGAAATGTAAGGGAGCGATTGGCTGTTCGTTGGGCAACGGACTATTACGCAAGGCTGTTAGATTATTAGTTAGTCTCAAGTTTAATATTTTATAGTCAGCGAGTTGATTTTCAAATTATGAACTTCCTTTAGAGTTCTTATCGGTATCAAAGCTGGCGTGAGTGCTTTTGAGCGAACAATCGTCTCAAAACAAGGAGAGAGTAGTGAGTCGGTTTATCCAATTACATGTTTTGACTGCCTATCCACCAGCTAATCTGAACCGGGATGATTTAGGGAGACCAAAAACTGCCAAAATGGGGGGGTATGATCGACTTCGCATATCCTCACAGAGTCTAAAACGTCACTGGCGCACTTCAGATTTATTCCAGCGTGCCTTAGGGAGAGAGGCAGAAAATGGCTTAGTTGGAACGCGCAGTAAGCGACAAGGTGTTTTGGTTTTTGAAAAGTTACTTAGGCTGGGAGTAGCAGAGAAGAAAGCAAAACTATGGGCTCAGAGGATAGCGGAACAATTTGGCAAACTAAAAAAGTCGGAAAAAGATAATCCAAGTGCGGATCTCGAAATTGAGCAGCTGGTGCACCTGAGTTTGGCTGAGCAAAAGGGTATTGAGGATCTGTTACACAAACTTGCAGCAGAAGGTCGTGAGCCGGAAAAATCTGAGCTGGACTTACTGCGTAGAGAAAATATGGCGGTAGATATCGCCCTGTTTGGTAGAATGCTCGCCTCCAAGCCTGCTTATAATATCGAAGCCGCTTGTCAAGTGGCTCATGCACTATCAGTACATTCTGTAGTCATTGAGGATGATTATTTTACCGCAGTGGACGACCTCAATAATCATGGTAAGGATAATGGTGCAGCTCACCTCGGAGAAGCCGGTTTTGCCGCAGGACTTTTCTACTCTTATATTTGTATCAACAAAGAGCAGCTGATTGATAACCTTGGTGAAGATAAATCACTTGCCGATCGTACACTTGCAGCCTTGACTGAAACAATTCTCAAAATTGCTCCTGCCGGAAAACAAAACAGTTATGCCAGCCGTGCATATGCCTCTTATGTGCTCGCTGAAGTCGGCGATCAGCAGCCGCGATCACTTTCCGTAGCCTATTTAAAACCCGTGGATCGCTATAGCGAGGATTACGCTCAGGAGGCGATTGATGCGCTGCAAGGACAACTGCATAATTTCGACAAGGTATATGGCCAGTGTGCTGACAGCCGCTATATTCTCAATGCCGTAAATGGGCAGGGTAGCCTGCGAGAGTTGCTGGCATTCGTTAGCGAATAGGTGGCTTTATGGAACACTTGGTATTTTGCCTTTATGGCGCCATGGCATCCTGGGGAGAGGTTGCAGTTGGTGGAATCAGGCACAGTGCTTGTTATCCCAGCAAGTCAGCTATTGCAGGTTTGCTTGGTGCAGCATTGGGTATTAAGAGATCAGAGGAAACACAGCAGTTGGAGTTGGCGAGAGGGTATTGTCAGGCAATAAAAATAGTTAACTCGGGAGTTCTGCAAAGAGACTTTCATACAATACAAGCTCCAGACAGTGCCGGTAAATTCCGTTATCGCACACGTAGGGACGAATTGGTAGTGGGCTGCAGCCGGCTGGGCACTATCTTGTCTCAACGCGAATACTTAGCCGATGCTCAAGTATTGGTCGCTCTTAAAGCAACAGAGAGCGCGCATTGGTCGCTGAAAGATCTGGCTGGGGCACTGGCTCGCCCCAAGTTTCATCTGTATCTGGGGCGTAAGGCTTTTCCTTTGTCGGTACCCACTGCTGCTCATTTAATAGAGGCTGAGAATTTTCGGCATGCACTTGATCTGTACCCATTGACTGACGTCTTGCAGTATCAACTTACATGGGCAAGGCAGGAGCGCTGGCGACCTGATGATTTGCCTAGCCAATACTACTGGGAGGGTGATATAGAGGATTTTTCACAGGAAGATGAACAGTTTTCCTTGGGAGCTGTGCAGCAATTGAGTCGCCTGGACGAACCTCTATCTCGCAAGCGCTGGCAGTTCCAGCCGCGTATGGAATATCACTGGCGTTCATAAGGAAGTGGCTATGTACTTATCCAGAATTCAAGTGTCCTCCAGTTTAGCCATACAAGCGCAATTGGCGACCCTGTTGAAAAATAACAGCTACGGTATCCATCAGATGTTATGGGAGTTATTCAATGGTAGCGAGCGTTTTCTGTTTCGTGAGGAATCAGCCTGTGAGCAGCTCCTGAGTGAGCGAAGTCTGCCAGTATTTTACCTGCTTTCTCGGAAGAAGCCGATTAGAGATGGGTCGCTGTTTAGTGTAGAGAGTAAAGCTTTTATACCTCGGTTACAGGCCGGGGATCGGCTGGCGTTTCGCCTGCGAGCCAACCCTACTATTTCACGAAAGTCGGCTGTGGCTGGCCGAGGTAAGCGTCATGATATTTTGATGGATGCCCAATATCATTGGTTACGTGATCAATGTAAAACTCATTCACTTTTGCAAAGCGGAAGAAAGGGAGAGTTGAAACAGCGCCTACTGGATGCAAAACCAGGTTTCTATGCAGGTGGGCAAATAGAATCCCGGCTCCAGGAGGTATCCGTGGTAGCTTCTCGTCACTGGCTGATTGATAGGGGCTCGCGCATGGGTTTTGATATTTACCCTCCAAAACTTCACAGTAATGGCTATCGCTGGAACCTTCTGCCGAAAAAAGGACGCGGTGCTGGTTTCTGCTCAGTAGATTATCGTGGAGAACTGCTGGTGACTGATCCAGAGTTATTCTTACAGAAGATTTGTACGGGTATTGGTCCGGCCAAGGCATTTGGTTGTGGTTTGATGCTGATACGCCGCATTTGACTTTTAGAAGAGTGGAGTATTTGCAGGCTGAGTTTTTTTGATGAGGGCGTATATATTAGACACTTTCTCGAGTATGAAACAAGTATTGTCAATTTCCCAGCTCAGGCAGGGCTTTACCGATAAAATCAATCCCGATTGATTTTCTCCAGGTGTGTTCCCCACATGGGTGGGGTTTAGCCGATAGTATTTTTAAAATACAGATGAAGGCCAATATGTTCCCCGCTATGCGGGGTCAGTTTACTGTGGGAGCAATAGCTTAGCCTAAGGCGTGAGCTTCTCAATGGTCTGGAGGCAGTTGATAAAACTCGACTAAGGCTTTAATAATTTCCCTCCTTGTGTTGAATTACCTATTTAGGGGTAATGCACTTTCATAATTCTAGTGGTAAGTTATCGCGCCTATTTCTGGCGACGTAAATAATTAGCTGATTACTAAATCTTCAAAGTTTGAACTTTCCCTGTGCCCACGGGGATGAACCGACGATGGAGAAATCGTTAGTCGGAGTGTGGATGTTTCCCTGCCTGTGCAGGGTTGAACAAACTCTGGGGAATGATGTTATCTGCTAGAGTGTTTGCCGGGGATGGGGTTTGTGCTGTACGAGTGCAATGGCCAGCAGTCGATGTTCGGCTGCTGGCCACTACTTTTTAGGGCATCCTTTCCTTGGACCAGCTAACCGGATAGTGCTTGCATTCTCTATCTACCAGTTTCAAAAGTGAGGGTATTCTGTATTGGCCATACCTTGTAGGATATGAGGTTTTTAGGTTGTAAGGCCAACACCAAAACTACTTATATATAATGGCTTGATGCTATTACCTCGTAGAGTGTCAGCTTTGCCTGGAGTCCCTTTATATCGTTTTTTGGCGGATCCGATAATTGGGACTTTATATGTTAGCACTTGGTATAGATAGGTCCTTAGGTCGGGCTGCAGCTCTGAACCCAGTGTGACATAGTTATCAATCACAATAAATTGCGATTGTAGTTGGTTTTCCTTGATTAGAGCTAAAATGCAAAGTAGTCCTCGTTTGTGCTTGGTTGTTTTTTTATTTTCGTGTCTGTTCTTTACGGGGTAGCTGCTCCAGATAGTTTACATCAACAGCCCGGATCACTTACCAAGCTCCAGTATTAGAAAAGAATTACTTTCTTTAGAACAAAGTATTTAGGAGTAAGAATATTTCCTGCTTTATGCCTTATCCTGACAGTTCTGCTTTAGCCTGCTTAAGAATATCCTTATGGATGCTGCGGTAAAAACTGTTTGTTTCATCTGCATTTTTTAGGATTCTTTGCAGTATATTCATAGCTTTATCTCCTTGTTGAAGCCTTTTTAAAAAGATTGCATAGTAAAGACCTGCGGCGGGCCCACTATAATAGCTGTACAGTGTCTCGTATTCATGTTCAGCCTCGGCAATCATCTGTAAGGCATCCAGGGTGCGAGCATAGAGTAGATGGGCATCCTGATCTTTAAACTCTGGACTCTTGTCTATCAAAAAATCCAGGGTTTCCTTACAGTTGTTAAATTCTTTGAGCAAAAATAGACATCGAGCTAATCCGAACAAAATCTGAGGGTCATCCTTAAAGGGGCCTTGCAAGCTCTTTTGATATAAGTCCTTGGCTTCCTGGTTCAACCCCTTCTCAAGGCACTCCTCCGCCATTTTTATATAGTTTTTTATGCTACTGGATTTGGCTAGATTTTGTGCTGCCTGATTGATATCTTGATTTGGATTCATCAGTTTCTGGACTTTTCTACGAGCTTTTTGTCCGTTTCGGGAATTATTCATTTCTGGCAATATTTCTAAAATCAGATAGGCAATAAGTCCCGCCAAAGGCAGCATGACCAGGATCCATATCCAGGTGGTATTGCGCCCGGTCTTCAGTACGTGAATAACAAAAGCGACTTGTATCAGGATGGAGAGAACTAAAAACGGCATATTGGGAAGACATTTATCCGGCTTAGAGGACTACACAGCTACTGCTTTTGCCAGGAACTGCACAAAAGGGGGGTAGGGTAAACGAGCGGCTTCGCTAAGCCAAGACTAAGTATGCCGGCTGTCTGACAGGTGTCATTGTTCCACAATCAGAATCATGGGAGTTCTAAGACTGATTTGCTCTTGTCTGTATTTGTATACGTTCTTACTGGGGCGCTTAAATTGGCATACTTTTACTTGTTCTAATCTGAAATGACGCTTGGCAGTTTATCCTGCAATTCAATACCCAACAGCACCTGCTTTTCTACTATTTGTGGATAGAGCTATCTATGTGCTTGGTTCCAAAGGAGGGAGGATGTCTCGTCTAACGCGTCGGGAGTTTTGTCTTGGTACTGGTGCTATGGCGGCATCGCTATTCACTGGTACAGAAGTAAGGGCTCAGGAGTCTTCTCTTCCTAATGGGGGCAAACGTTTGGCACTGCCTATCCCAAAGGAGTTGAGAGCTGATTCAGCGGGGAATATACATCTAGTGGTAAAACCGGATCAACAGAGTTTTATTCAGGGTTTAACCACACCTACCTATGGATTTAACGGGCCTTTCCTCGGCCCAGCCATACGCTTACGCAAAGGGCAGACAGTTACAGTGAGTGTCAATAATCAGTTGACGCAGAATGTGACAGCCCACTGGCATGGCCTGATTGTCCCAGGCTATGAGGATGGCGGCCCCTATATGCCGATCGTGCCTGGGCAGACCTGGCATGCAAGGCTGCCGATTATCCAGCCGGCAGCTACGCTCTGGTTTCATCCTCACCTCTACCCTACTACAGCCGAGCTGGTGCTTAAGGGATTGGCCGGCCTGATTATTATTGATGATGAAAATAGTGATACTTTGCCTCTGCCAAAAGAATGGGGCGTTGATGATATTCCAGTGATTATTCAGGATCGCCGCTTTAACAAAGATGGTAGTTTCTTTCATCGCTTCAATGAGATAACCGTAGCTGCAGGTTATTGTGGTGATTGCCTATTGACTAACGGGGCCGTTAATCCAGAGGTGAAAACTCACCGGGGTTGGCTGCGCTTTCGTATTCTGGATGGATCAAATGGGCGCAATTATCGCTTGAGTACTAGTGATAAACGCCCAATGTATGTGATTGCCAGTGATGGAGGCTTCTTACACGAACCGGTACAGGTGGATATTCTGCCTATTGCGGCGGGCGAACGTTATGAGCTGATGATCGATGCGCGCGATGGTAAGCCTTTTGATTTGATCACCCTGCCTGTGCCGCAGCCGGTAATGCGTTTACCCCCGTTTGATGGCCCTGTGGCATTTCTGAGAGTGATACCTGCAGGAGCAGAGGGAAGGGGCACCTTACCAGAACAGTTGGTACCGTTGCCTCAAATACCACAAACATTGCCGCCTATCTCTCAGCGTCTGGTGATGCAAATGAACCGGCAGGCTCAGGCCAATAAACTGATTAACGCTACAGGTTTGCCACAGATGATCGCCACAGGGCGGACAGATCCAGCAGTAGTAGACAAGGTATTGCAATTAGTTACCCAGGCTCCGGCAATGCCGTTAAAGGCACAGCTCACCGCCAATGCAGTAAATGGGGTCTCCTTTGCATTTACCGAGCCAGGATTCAAGGTGCCAATCAATAGAGATCTTCACTGGCGTATTTCAGAAGGCAGTGATTTGATGCTGCACCCAGTACATATTCACGGCTGTCAGTTCCGAGTCGTTAAATTTAATGGGGCGTTACCGCCAGCATATATGTGTGGATGGAAGGATACGGTACCTATCTCAGGTGGCGGCAGTGCAGAGATATATGTACGTTTTCCACGGGAAGCGATGCCAGATATGCCTTATATGGTCCACTGCCATGTATTGGAACATGAAGATTCAGGCATGATGACGGAATTCAGTGTTTCTTGAGTACAAGCACTATACCTTTAGATATTCTCTGTAGCTAATTTCGTCTACTAGGTTTGGTGGATTTTACTTTACGGTCTTCCTTGTGCTGCAGTTTCATCGCCTTCTTGATCAGCCCCTGGAAATTGGGGCATTCCAGCTGGTTCTCCTCTGGACAATTAGCCACATGTCGCAAACCATCGCGCATAGCCTTGAGCCGGCGAATGTTTTTGTCCAATTCATCAGCTTTATCAAGTAATTGTTCACGGTCGATATTGGGTTTGCTGCCATAGGTGAACAAAGAGGCGATTTCATTGAGAGAAAACCCGGCATAGCGCGCTAAGGATATCAATGACAGTTGTTCCACTACGCTGCCGGGAAACACCCTGGTGATACCACGCCTGCTGATAGACTTAATTAGGCCTTTCTCCTCATAATATCGCAGTGTTGAGGAGGGTAGTCCCGTACGTTTGGAGACTTCCCGAATATCTATTTCCCGATGATCATCCATCTCTATTGACCTCAAGCTGACTTGAAGTTGTATCCTAGTTTTCACTGTGGTCCCTGGCAAGTCTTAAATCAAAAAGAAAGACAAATAACTCAGGGAGTCAGGGGCTAAGGAGTGTGCAGGGAAGGATGGAATGTATACCAGTTACTCGCTATATACACTTAGCTTATCCACAGTTATATCGGAGCAAAAAGTGGTATATCCGTTAACGAGGTGAGCAAATAGTATTTTTTTCATGATTCTCCGTATTTTCTGAGCACACTAATTTTTTATCGGTGTCTGGCTAACCACACTTGGGATTTTATGCTTGCAGTTAAAAGACTTCTGAAACCATTCAGCAAAGGTGCCACCAGCAACCTCTCCAGTCGGGGAATCCTGACCGCTTTATGCCTGGCAACCCTGCTCAATGCATTGGCGGTTAGCAGTGTTAATATTGCGCTTCCGGAGTTAGTTGCAGACCTTGGAACCACCTACGCGCGGACGCAGTGGATCATTGTCGCTTTTATGATTTTTCTAACTGCGGCTCTGGCAATTGCCGGACGCGCCAGCGACAAAGTGGGGCGCAAGAAAATTTTTGTTCACGGCATGCTGCTTTTTAGTGTATCGACTTTACTCTGTGCTCTATCGCCAAATATCTGGGTATTGGTTCTCTTCCGAGCATTGCAAGGTATCGGAGCGGCAATGTTTACCGCTGTTTCTATGGCAATTGCCAGTGACGTCTATTCCAGAGCTCGGGTGGGCACGGTAGTGGGTCTCCTGGGAAGTATCTCGGCGGTGGGCACTGGCTCGGGGCCCGTATTGGGTGGACTACTACTGGAAGTTTCCAGCTGGCAAGCAATCTTTCTGGTCAAAGTGCCCCTGGGTGTAATCGTATACTGGCTGGCTCAGAAATATCTTCCCGAGGATGCCAGGTACATAGCTCTCGAACAAGCTCGTCATCCACGTAATATTCTTGCCGCATTCTGTATCTTTTCAGCAATTCTTTTTTATACCCTGTCGATAAAGCCCCTGAATGATAATTATGGAATTATCAATATATTGACTTTTTTATTGTCTGCCATCGGTGTACTGGGTTTATACCTGAGCAGAGGCAGCGATCCTGGGCCCGCGCTGGGCGGTTATGTTTTGTATACGAACCTAGCTACTAATCTTTTGGTAGCTGCTTCGGTAATGAGTTCTCTGGTTGTTGGGCCATTTTATCTGACTTTGGCATTAGGATTGAGTTTCTCTCAGACAGGCCTGGTGATGTCTACGGGGTCTTTCGTCGTTGCCGTTTGTTCAAATATTGCTGGACGTTTGGTTGACCGATTCAGATCGCGAAGCATAGTGATTATTGGTTTGTTCTTCCTGGTACTGGGTTCTCTGGGGATGGCTAATTTGCAACAGGTCTATGGTGTAGCTGGCTATTTAGTCTGCTCAATAGCAATGGCCATAGGGTACGGGATCTACTTGTCTTCTAACAATACTTTTACAATGAACGGTGCTAGTAGAAAAGTAAAAGGCAGTATTTCAGGCCTCCTAAATCTATCGAGAAATCTAGGGCTACTTACAGGGGCGTCGTTGATGAGTGTGGTTTTTGCAAAAACCTCACACTTGTCATATTTGAGTTCTTTTGATTCAGGGCTGGTAGTTTCCGGCCTTAATCAAGTGTACCTGCTGGCTTTACTGTTTCTTGTCATAGCCTTTATTGCTCAGACGGTATCTATCCTGGTCAGTCGTAAATTATGAATTTGTGGATTAGTCATTACTTTATATTTGCCCTCTCAACAGCTAATAGGGTACCTGTTGGTTTTTTTTGGGGTTAAGGCTTTTGGCTGAATTATAAGTGATTTACCTATTGACCTAAAGTGAGCTTGAAGTTGTAACTTATCCCTGTTTGGTGAGAGTACGCAATATACAAAATATCGATTGCAGATTTACGTTACCGGAATCTATTTTCCGATAGATCTCACCAGCTAAACCTAAATTTGACTGGAGATAAGTTATGGTAAGTAATTCTTTGGAGCGCCATATTGCAGAATTACGTAAATACTGGATGGGTTTGAACTCGGATACCGTGGTTCACTGTCGAGCAGTGCTGGCTAAGTTGGCAAGCTCCTCAAATTCCGAGGGATGGCTTGCAAAGTTACACCAAAATCGAGAGGCAACGACTGAGCTATATAGGGACTCAGAACTTGGCTTTATATTATTGGCACATGTGGAGACTCAAGGTTTATATCGTAATCCACATAATCATGGCAATGGCTGGGTTTTTTATGCACTTCAGCATGGAGAGGTTGAAATGTCTACTTATGGACTGGTGAGAACTGTAAAAGGCGAAGAGCAGCTTGTAAGTCGGGGTTCTTATACTATGCATCCAGGTGATTGTAGTGCATTCCTCCCAGGCGATATTCATGATACTCGTTGCTTATCTGATTATTCCCTGATGTTTCGTTTAACCAGTTGTGATTTCTCTGAGGAAAAGCGGCAAGGCAGGCTACAACAATTTGCAGAATTATAGTTGGGGGCAGTTATTTATTGGACAAGCTCACTTGATGAGGGCCGTGCTAGGCTCTCCTTCTCTTATGTAAGTATGGGTTTATTAGATAGAAAGCTTGACTTAGACAGGTGTTAATGTGGGCCGATAGTGTTTGGATATGAAGAGCGGGTTTTCATCTGTAAAGTGGTGCATTTTCTTGTATAGAAAAAAGTATATCGTGCTTGGGTTATGTCTTATGGTTTTTTGATCACGATTTATAAATAAGGAAGAAATGTGTAAGTTTTTATTTTTGACTTTTCCAGGTTAGATTTTGCTGCTCTCTTTCTTTAGAAGAAAAAACAAATAAAAATGTAATTTCATTTTAATGTCTTTTGATGATTGATGTGACTCTGCTGGATCTTCCCTCTCTGGGTTTATGTTTTATTTAATGTGTCTATAGTAGAACATTATTTTTTGCTGGTGGTTGCTTCAGGTAAAGCTGTATTGCGAATCGGGAACCAATTCCTGCCTTCTTTATCGAATCAGCTGTGCTTGTGTGGGGTGTTATCGGCAGAGCGCAGAAAAATTTTAAGTTTTTGTGAAAATATTAAGAGTTCAATTTTCTGAACTAATAAGAGTAGAACGGGTAAGAGTAAAATGGGGTAGGGTGTCCTCACTCTCAGTGATGTATAAAAATCTAATACTGGTAATTTAGGTGTGGCTCCACTGTATTTAGCCTCTCTAGGAAAGAACAAGGCGGTTTCACACTTTTAGCTATCCAAATCCATTTGCCGTTACACATTATTCACGAAAACTCTTATAAGATTTTTTACTGCAATAACATATGATCTCTGCTGGGTGTCCCTATCGAGTACTGCGGTGTTTGTAATAAAGCCCTAAAAAAGATAACCGGAGACTCTATGACCCCTCTTTTTATTCGCACAGCTATAGCTTCGGCACTGATGATTGGCGCTCAGGGTGCGGCGGCCTCTCAGCCAGCCGATGACTATGTTGCCGGTGAGCATTATCGCGGTGGTAGCCAGGTTTGTTATGCCGGAGACCTGTTTAAAGCGCAGTGGTGGGCTACACCTGATCAGAAACCCTCCGATGCCCTGACAGCGCAAAATACTTGGGATTCTCCCTGGATTCTGGAGGGGGCGGGAGCCTGTAATAGCTCGGGCAGTAACAGCGATGATAATGATACCGGTGGTGAAAGTGATGATTCCAATAGTGACGATGCCTCGGATAACGGTGGTACAGATGATGGCAACCCGGATCCCGGTGATGGCTCCAGCTCAATAGCGACTTATCAGCCCGGACAGAATTACCGAAAGGGAAGTGAGGTTTGCTATGCCGCTGATATTTTTGTTGCCCAATGGTGGGCAAATGGAGATCAGCTTCCCTCTGATGCTCTGACCGCGCAAAACACCTGGGACTCCCCTTGGATTTTAAAAGAAACTGATGGCTGTACTGGCAGCAACGGCAATGGTGGTGATACCGGTGGCGATAATAGTGAGGGCACTGACTCCACTCCTATTTCCCTGAGTGTTTCATCCTCCCAGTCCCAGATCACTGGTGGTGGCACAGTCCAGCTTAGTGCAACTGCTTCTGGAGGAGACGACACACTGAGCTATAGCTGGGCCCAGCTTTCCCCCAGTTCGCCAGAGGCAAGTATTTCTACCGCCACCGGCGCTGTAACTTCAGTGACTTTACCGGCCGCGGCTTATGATATCAGTTATGTCTTTAGCCTGATTGTCAGCGATGGAGAAAGCACTGAAGAAGCGCAGCTAACGATACAGAATTTAGCGGCTGGGGATGACACTGGTGGGCCCGAAGAGAATGACGGTTCCGATGGTTCAGTAACAGCAATTATCTCTACTTCTGAAAATAGCATTGGTTGTAGCGGAACCATCACTCTGGATGGTTCTCAATCCACTGGCGGCGGCAGTATGAGCTATATCTGGAGCCAGACCAGTGGCCCCCCTGTAAAACTGTCCAGCTATGTAGGTAGTTCTACCCAGGCTGTGCTATCTGAGGTTTACAGTGATACAACCTATACTTTCCAGTTGACCGCAACCGACACCTCTGCTGCTAGTGATGTTGATGAGGTTACCATCAGCCAGGCGGGTTGTGCACCTGCAGCGGGCCATGTGATGGGCCAGAATGAATTGGAAGCGGCAGAAAATACCCTTGCCAATAATTCACTCCTGCAAGAAGTGAAAGATACAGTTGAAACCCGTAATAACGCGATTGTAGAAGCGGTTCAACCAGGTCGTAATACCAATCCGGAAAATGTGCTGCGCGTAGAGAGTATTATTTCCGAGGATACCTGGGATTACCTATTCCCTGTTCGGGCCGATGAGTATACCTATACCAACTTTCTGCGAGCGGTGGCTAAGTTTCCAGCGTTTTGCGGAGAATATACCGATGGCCGCGATTCAGATGCCATTTGCCGCAAGGTACTGTCGGTTATGTTTGCTCATTTTGGCCAGGAAACCGGTGCTCATGCGGCTGCCTGGGATGAACCGGAATGGCGTCAGGGCTTGTACTGGATTCGAGAAATTGGTTGGACAGAGGAAACTTCCGGAGGGTACGGTGCCTGTGATTCTGGTAGTAGCTGGGCTGCAGAGGTATGGCCCTGTGCAATCAATGCCGATGGTGGGTACAAGAGTTACTTTGGCCGAGGCGCCAAACAGCTGAGCTGGAATTATAATTATGGCCCGTTCTCTCAGGCAATGTATGGCGACATTTACACTTTGCTGGAGAACCCAGAGCTGGTAGCAGATACCTGGCTGAACTTGGCGAGTGCCATATTCTTCTTTGTATACCCGCAGCCACCCAAACCGAGCATGTTGCATGTTGTTGATGGCACCTGGGAGCCAAACAGTATTGATCTGGCCAATAATCTAACTCCAGGTTTTGGAGTTACGACTAATATCGTTAATGGCGCTATCGAATGTAGTAAAGGCAGTGAAGACTACCGCTCGCAATACCGTATGGATTATTACCGGAGCTTTACCGAGTACTTGGGAGTGGATATTCCGGCGGATGAAGAGCTAGGATGTGCCAATATGGGCCAGTTCCAGACTGGTGGTGCGGCATCCCTGAATATCTACTGGGATAAAAATTGGGGATGGTCAGCGGATAACCCCAGTAATGAGAGCTTCTCCTGTCAATTAGTGAACTATCAAACAGCCTATTCTGCGCTCAATGAAGGCGACTATGCAAAGTGTGTGGAAGGCAACTTTGATATGACGATTGACTACCAGAACTAACAATAAGAGGCAGTTTAAATAGCGGCTTTACTCAATCAGCGAGCCCGGTAATAGTTTTATTGCCGGGTTTTTTGGAAGGGTCATCGGCTTCATTTGGGATACGCTGGGAAGTAAGTTCAGCAGTAAAAATGCTGCCAGTTATAAATTTTCACTCAAATTTTCTATAATAGTGCCGAGTCAACATAAACAGTACCTTCGGTAATAAGATTATTTTTAACTTTTACAATTCAGCAGTAGGTATTATTGTAGCGCCTGCCATTTAAAGTGGTGCAGGTGTTCTTCATTTCAGTTGCAGCGTAACGTCCATCAATTAGTGTCCGTTTTACCTTCATCGTCGCCTTTCCTCCTGAAGTACCTCGCCAATCTCTTTAAATGCTCTGTTGTCTCTTGGATGTGTACTTCCTGGCCATATCGTGGGCGCCACTAATAATCCAGTGCACATTATTGGTAATGTATTCCAAGAATGATTTTGGATCAGTACGTAAAGAATTAAATACCTCTTATACAAATTTACGTTTAAGCATGCCCACTACTTCCTTAACTAAAGAGAACTGGCGTTCCCTTCCAATAATCGTAGGTGAAAAAAGATTGTTTTTAATATGTTTAATTTTTAGGGTGCATTGTTAATAGTAGGATTTTAGTTGACCTATTAGATGACAGAAACACTTGCTGAAACAGAGGGGGGAAGAAGCTTAGGTGATGTTAAGCAGTGCTTTTCTTTTTGGTCCAGACTAAAAGGGTTAATATCCAATGCAAAAAGTGCGCTGTAAGATGAATAACTGATGTCTGTCCCTAAAACACCGTTATCCCGACAACAAATTATTGGCCTTACGGCGCTAACTTTTGCTATTTTCCTGATCGCCAATGACTTTACTGCCTTCTCTGTGGCAATTCCCGCTATAGAGAAGCATTTCAATTCCGATATTTCTACTGTCCAGTGGGTGATAAACGGCTATGCATTAGTTTTTGGAGTGCTAATTGTCACTGGTGGACGATTAGCGGATATGTTTGGCCGTCGCAGGCTCTTCTTTATCGGTACCAGCATTTTTATATTTTTCTCTGTTTTGGGTGGGCTGGCAGTCGATGACTGGATGTTGCTGGGAAGTCGAGCCTTAATGGGGGTGGGAGGTGCTTTGATGTGGCCGGCAATCCTGGGTATGACTTATCAATTGATGCCGGAGGATCGGGCGGGGCAGGCAGGTGGCCTGATTATGACCGTATGTGGGTTTGCTAATTCAGTTGGGCCTCTACTTGGCGGGTTCTTTACTGACTTTCTCAGTTGGCGTTGGATCTTCTTTATCAACTTCCCGATTGCACTGATTGCAATGCTTGTCAGTTGGCGGGTAATAGAAGATGATCGGCCAGAGGGTATTGAAGGCAGGGTGGATTATGGGGGTATAGTTTCCCTATCGCTATGTTTATTGACTTTGTTATTGGCACTAGATTTTGTTACTGATGCTGGTATTAGAAACCCGTTGATAATTGGCCTATTTGTGGTCTCAGTTTTGCTCTTTACAACTTTTGCCTGGATTGAATCAAACACCAGGAGCGATCCGCTAATACCAGCGGATGTAGCGACTAACTGGCGATTTTTTACAGTGGGAATGACTACTCTACTGCTTTCCGTAATTTTTGTTTCTATGTTGTTGTATATTCCCCAGTTTTTAATTAAAGAGCTTGGTTTCTCCGCAGTCTGGTCCGGGGTTGGCCTGTTACCGGTGATGGTGACTTACGGAATTGTTTCCTATATCGCTGGCAGATTATTTGAGATTATGGGAGCCAAAGTAATTCTGTCTGCAGCCGCTATTTTTCTGGGCTTGGGAATGTTTCTATTGTCCGGCTTACTCGAGCAAAGTCGATATTTGCATCTGGTGCCCGGTATGATTTTCCTCGGAATGGGGTTAGGCTTATTTTTCCCCACAATTACCACGGCGGCAGTCACCGCTGTAGGGTCTAGCCGTTCCAGCCTTGCTGCAGCGCTCATATTTATGTTCCAAATTATTGGTGGTGCTATCGGGTTGGCAATGAACACAACAATTGTGGCCCTGGCTCCAAGTCTTGCAGAAGGTATTGACCGGGCTTTCAGTGTCAATGCATACCTTGCCTTGGCTGCACTTCTTGTCTGCATTTTGTTCGTAAAAGGCAAGCCTGCAAAAAGAGGGCCTGTCGCCTCAGGCTGATCTGTCTATGTGGGCACAAGGCTGGACAGATACCAGGCTTTGTCCCGCATATCTTCGATGACTCTTTCTTCACTGAGGTTTTTCTCTGGCTGAACGCTAATAATGAAAGAGGCTTGCTTTTTTTTAGCTTCGGGAGAACCCCAAATAGGTTAAAGTGCAACTTCAACTTATTTGAGGCGCTAAGTTTTATTTAATGCTGTATTTTATGTGGTTTTACTCACTTCATTTTTTTTGTGACTATTCGGTTTGATGAAAAACCTATTTTTTTGTGTGGTTATAGGCTGAAAATCCCCGGCATTTTCCTATTAACTAATCCTGTTAATTAGGTAAAAATAATCCTCTCATTTAATCCTCGGAATGGAATCTCAGGTGTTAATTTGTCTTGCGGTGGCTTATTCCCCATAGCTTTTATGGGAAAAAGCGAAATCAGGAATTTGGTTCCTGGCCAACAGCAAGGTGAATCACTCCGAGAGAGCCCTTTAGGTTGGATAGCCCTTGCGATCGCTGGGTTAATTGTCTCGGGAGAAATAGCCTCCCTTTAGGTAAGGAGAACAGATTGTGATACCCATCGTTGACCGCGTTAGCGCGGAATCCATAGCGCCCTTCTGGCGGATGCCGTTCCGCCCATTTTTCTGGGGTGGGGCACTCTGGAGCATGATTGCCCTGCTAATCTGGCAAATGCAGCTTTCTGGCTGGCAGCTTCCAGCTTTACGTGCCGGCGTAGCCTGGCATTCCCATGAGATGTTATTTGGATTTGCTGCGGCGGTGATAGTTGGCTTCCTCGGCACAGCCATGCAGACATGGACCGGAATTCCCTCACCTAAAGGGGGGCAGTTAATGGGCCTGGCGGGGCTGTGGCTATTGGCTCGCTTGGGCTATCTCATAGCGGCAGTACCACTGTGGATGCCGGTTTGTGCTGAAGTGACATTTTTCCTATTGGCAGCCTTTTTACTCGGTGCACGGGTATTACGCACCCGGCAATGGCGCAATCTGTTTGTATTGCCTGCTATGTTGGCTTTTGCCGGGCTTTCAGCCTGTCATTGGTTGCTGCCCAGCGCGCAGAGCAGGGTAGCTCTCGTGGCTCTGTTACTGGTTACAGCAATTATTCTGGTGATTGGTGGCCGGGTGATTCCCTTCTTTACTGCAAGGCGCTTTCAGCTAAGTCAGCGCGATAAGCTACCGGTTATCGAGTGGGGTACCCACATAGCTGCTGTGCTGCTTCTGTTGAGTGTAGTGATTGATCTACCCCGTATGGTTTGGGCCTTGTTAGCACTGGTGCTTGGTGTGTTACAACTGGTGCGCGTACTGCGCTGGCACCCGACTAAGATTTGGAGTGAGCCTATGGTTTGGTCACTACATTTGAGTTACTGGCTGGTGGTATTGGGGTGCTTTCTTGCAGCGCTTTCCTGGAGCGGTTTAGCGCCCGGTTGGCAGAGTCCCGCATTACATGCATTTGCTGTAGGTGGTATTGGCGGTTTGATTCTGGCTATGACCAGTCGAGTCAGCCTTGGTCACACAGGGCGTATGTTGAAAGCACCGCGCTTGATGCCCTTGGCATTTGCTGCACTGGCATTGTCCGCGTTGGCTCGTATCTTCTGGGCCCCAGCTCCCAGCGGTTTTCTTGCAGCGATTATTGCTTGGATTGTAGGCTATTCTCTCTTCTTACTGTATTACACCCCGGTTCTTTTTCAGCCTCGTGTAGATGGGCATCCGGGGTAAGCACCTGGATATTCAGTATAGCGACGCTGGCTAGCGACTAGCGAGCGCCGCTCCTGTCAGACAGCTGTCACTAATTATTCTCAATATTATCCATTTGGGGGAAGGCGTCGAACTTGAGCGCCTTGTCCAGATTCTGGTCCCAGTCCGCTTTACTGGCCATAAAAATATGTGCGGTGGGTTCCATGGAAACCTCACAGTCCAGGCTGCCAGCAGGCACTGCCAGGTAACCACCTTCTTTATCTTCAAAAGGTAGTGCCGAGCCACAATTATTACAGAAACTTTTTACATGGCGTGTGGCTGGCAGCTTGAATACTTTTACCTGTTGTTTCCCAGAGATCCAGTTTAATTTAGCCGATGTTGAAAACAGGCTGGCTGCGTGGGCAGAGCCCGTGTCCTTACGACAGTGGTTGCAGTGGCAAAGAAAAAAATTTTCAAAGTCACCGTCGACTTCGAAATGGATATCTCCGCAGAGGCAGGATCCTGATTTATTCATAGCTGCTCCTTAACAGTTGATTGTGAACCGTTATTTCTATAAGTAGATAGATTGGGTTTATTATCTTTTAGTCCTATTGAGGGTATACCTATATTTTCAAAATAATTAGAAGTGAAATAAATATATTAAATTTGAATAACTCCCTTTAGGTACTGAATCGCCTTGCCGGAGACAATAACCCTGTCCCCCTTGATTTGGCAGTTGAGCACCCCCCCTCTTTTTGAGGCTTGGAAGGCTGTGAGTCGCGATTTATCCAGCTTAGCGGCCCAGTAGGGAGCAAGCCCCGCGTGAATAGAGCCAGTTACCGGATCTTCAGCCCCGCCATTGGATGGCCAGAAGTATCTTGAAATAAAATCAAATTCCTTCGATCGAGCCGTAACTACTACATCATAAGGTGCAAGCTTTTTTAATTTTTCTGCATCTTGTTCCAGTTGATAAATAGTATCTTCGCTGTCATAGATGGCAAAGTAGGCTTGCTGGTTACGCAGAACTTGTTTGGGAGGGCTGGATAATCCATCGATCAAATCTTCTGGGGTATGCTCTACACGTTCCGGATTTCTGTTGGGGAAGTCCATAAAGATTTCGCCCTCCCTATTTTGGGTAATTTGCATTTTCCCTACTGCTTGCGCAGAAAAATTTAGGGTATCCAGTTGGGGGTGTTTTGAGAAGACCACAAAGGCGGAGGCCAGGGTTGCATGACCACAGAAATCCACTTCGGTTATTGGGGAGAACCAGCGAATCTGGTATTCACTTTCAGATTGTTTGAGCAGGAATGCGGTTTCAGAAAGGTTATTTTCTGCCGCAATAGCTTGCATTTGCATTTCGCTAAGCCAGCTTTTTGTAATTATGACTGCTGCAGCATTGCCGCCAAATTGAGTTTCGGTGAAGGCGTCGACTATATTAATTTCTAGTTCCATTCTAGAGTTCCCTTCAATAATTGAAATGCTCAGCTGAAGAAACAGCTATGATAAAGATGGGCGGGATGCCCGATACCACTAATGATTTTTCAATCACCCCCTAAATAGCCCCTTGATCCTGATCTGTATCAGTATTTCAACGGTATTTCCACTTTACAGTCTGCGTCACTTTGGCCGGTGCTGGGCATTTCGCCAGAAGTAAAATCGGTACTTCTTTTCAGTGTTGCCGGATATCAAAATTGTTGTGGAAAAGGGCTTGCTCTAGGGGGTTGGAATGTTGCAAACAGATATTGCTATCGTAGGGGCTGGTCCCGCAGGACTCGCCCTGGCTGTGATGTTGGCCCGGCGCGACATTAGGGTAACGCTTTTGGAGCGCCAGGGCGAGGAGACCTTGGGGAATCCTGATGATGATGGACGAGAAATAGCCCTAACCCATAAGTCGGTCAGAATTTTAGAGAGCCTCGGGGTCTGGCAACGCCTGCGGGATGATGAAGTCGGTGTCTTACAAGCAGCAACGGTGGTAGATGGCAACTCGACTTCCAGCCTGAATTTTGATAGCCGTGGGCGAGGTCCCTTAGGGTTTATTGTACCCAATTCAGCAATACGCCGCACGCTGTATGAGGTTGCTGGCGAGGAAGCGAATATTCAGTTGCGTTGCAACAGTGCCGTTACCGGTATGCACTTGGAAGATAACTGCCGAGTCTTGAATATTGAGGGGGCTGACGATCTGGCTGTTGCGTTATTAATAGCGGCTGATAGTCGTTTCTCTGAGGTACGGCGCATGGCTGGGATTGGGGCTGACATGCGGGATTTTGGCCGTGTGGCAGTTGTAGGCCGGGTACGGACGGAGCGCGTTCATCAGGGGATTGCACGGGAATGTTTTCGCTACGGTTCCACGCTAGCGCTTCTGCCATTATCTGAGCCCAAGACTTCCTCTGCAGTTGTGACAATTTCGGCCAGCCGGGCCGAAGAAATTATGCAGCTAAGTGATGCTGAGTTTGCTGCTCATGTGCAGCGTGAGAGCACTGCAATACTTGGCTCAGTGGAGCCTTGTGGTAAGCGCCACAAGTATCCGCTGGTGGGGGTTTATGCGCATCAATTCTATGCGGAGCGCTTTGCTTTGGTCGGGGATGCAGCTGTGGGGATGCATCCGGTGACAGCACATGGTTTTAACCTGGGACTTGCTGGCACGGACTCGCTGAGTCGCCAATTAGAAACTGTGGCTCGTTTGTATCAGCCTGCGAAGTTAGCTCGAGCGCTGTCTCGTTACCAGATTCAACATCGCCTTGAATCTCAGCCTATTTACTCGGGTACAAATCGGGTGGTTGATCTGTTCACCAATGATCACTTGCCGGCCAAACTACTGCGCAAGGCGGTATTGCGTGTTAGCGAACATTTTCCGCCGGTGCGGCGAGCCATAGTGCACCAGCTTACCCGTCACTGACCGAAGGCCTGTGCGAAATAGTGAAATACGTGCCTACGGGAGTAGGTTGCGAGCGAGAAAGGAATAGGGCATGGAAGCCGATTCTCGGCCAGGCAGGTAGCCTATTTCTATGCGGTTTAATCTGCAGAGCTTGCGGTGGAGGTACTTTGGGAGGCACTTGGTTATCTGAACACCACCGCGTTGACTGTAATCGAAAGTGATATCGACAACCTGTTGGTTGAGACGAATGTATTTGCAGGTGGTTGTGGGGAGCAAAAAGTATCATTTGCGATTAGTACTCTTTCGGCTAGTTAAAAAACGGTATTTTCATCGCCAAAAAGCCTGATAAGGCAACCAATTACAGAGCGACTGGCATGGGGTAAGGCATGGAGGTGCGCCAGACAATAATGTCAGTGGCAATTACTCCTATATGGTCGGCCCAGCCGTATGCTCACGGCAGATATTTCCATTTCCCGGGCTTTGTCTGATTTGCAGCTTCCGAAGTGAGCTATATTCCGGCTAGCGTTTGGTAAAGAGTGGGCTGTGCGCATGAACATCGCTGAAGCCAACAAGCACTTGGTTCGCGAAGCGTTCCGCCCGTGGGAGGCGGGTGACAGTGGCCCCCTTTTTGACCTGATCGCTGAGGACGTGTTGTGGACAGTGATAGGCACTACATGCGCTTCGGGGATCTTTCACTCCAAGCAGGCTTTAATTGATGATGCTTTCGGCCCGCTATTAGATCACCTGGAGGATGGTCTCAAGACAACTTTTGTCGACCTTGCAGCAGAGGGAGAGAAGGTATTTTTGCGCTTTGAAAGCACCGGCCATGCATTAAATGGCGTAGAATACAAGCAGGTTTACTGTTGGGCGATGGTGATGCGCGATGCGAAAATCGTAGAGATCACTGCGTACCTGGATACCGACCTGCTGGCCCGAGTGTTTACCTAGTTGTTGTGAAGCTGTCGCTTTTCGCTTTGGGTGTGGGAATGACGACAGTGGAGATTGCAGGGATAAAGAAGTAGTGCTCGATGTTCAACTCGCACTTGTTCCCAAAGCCGCAATAGTCGTTCGTACTATGCCCTCCTTTAGGGTTGTCTGTCATATGCAACGAATGGCCCTAAGTGGCCCTTTAGGTGATTCTACGCAGGGGAGTTTTACAGTGATCTCTATGCGGCCAGTAAAGCCCGGAGCATACCCGGAGCATAAAAGTATCTTCGGGAGGCGCTTGGGCCAGAAAAAGGTAGGGGGTTTTACGCGTTAGGCGAAAACAAATGCCAATTACAGCTTGACTCACCAGGGCTGTATACATAGAATGCGCAGCCTCTTGAGTGGTTGGGTTAGTCCCGCCGCAGGGAAACGAAGGTCAACCAGGCTTTGTTTCTTGGAGTTGTTGCGGGGTGGAGCAGCCTGGTAGCTCGTCGGGCTCATAACCCGAAGGTCGTAGGTTCAAATCCTGCCCCCGCTACCAAATTTGCTTTTAAGCAAATACTTTTGATTGCGCATTTGTTGTTGCGGGGTGGAGCAGCCTGGTAGCTCGTCGGGCTCATAACCCGAAGGTCGTAGGTTCAAATCCTGCCCCCGCTACCAATCTCGCCTTTATCTAAAGGTAAAGGCTTTGATGCGCTTTCGTTGTTGCGGGGTGGAGCAGCCTGGTAGCTCGTCGGGCTCATAACCCGAAGGTCGTAGGTTCAAATCCTGCCCCCGCTACCAAATTTTGCATTTACGCATACTGGCTGCGTAAATGTGCGGTCAAAGCCCCGTCAGGGGCTTTTTCGTATCTGCAAGAAAAGTTGCGGATATTTTTCGAAGTGGGCCGCAGGCCCATTTTTTGTATGTGGTGACGTAAATGGCGAGCAAACGCGAATTGCTGGAAGAGCTTCTGGCGCCGGTGGTGGCATCGCTGGGATGCGAACTGTGGGGTATTGAATATCAAACTCACGGTCGTAACGCGCTGCTGCGCATCTATATCGATTCTGAAAACGGTATTTCGGTTGAGGATTGCGAGAAAGTGAGTCGTCAGTCCAGTGCAGTACTGGATGTGGAAGACCCAATCAGTGGTAAGTACACACTAGAGGTCTCTTCCCCGGGGCTCGATCGTCCTCTTTATAAACTGGAGCAGTACGAGCGCTTTACCGGTGCCCAGATTGAAGTTCGCCTGCGCATGCCGCTGGATGGGCAGCGTAAATGGCGAGGCCTGCTGGCCGGCGTAGAGGGCGATGAAGTAGTTTTGCGCGTGGACAGCGAAAATGAATACCTGTTGCCAATCGACAGCATCGAGAAGGCAAGCATTATTCCCCAATTTACCAAATAACCTGTAGGAGCCTGAGCTCAGGCGATTTTGAGGCACAGTTGCATGAACAAAGAGATCTTGCTGGTAGCCGAGGCGGTATCCAACGAGAAGGGCGTTGACCAGGAGATTATTTTCCAGGCCATCGAAGCGGCATTGGCAACGGCCACGAAGAAACGCTACGACGAGGATTCAACCATTGAGGTTATCATTGATCGCCGTAGTGGCGACTATGAAACTTTCCGCAGTTGGGAAGTGGTTGATGATGAAACTCTGGCGGAACTGGGCACCCAGTTCACCCTGGAAGAAGCTCACGAGAAAGATACTGAGCTGAAAGCAGGTGATATCTACCGCGAGCAAGTAGAGAATGTTGAATTCGGCCGCATCGCCGCGCAGACTGCCAAGCAGGTAATCGTGCAGAAGGTGCGTGAAGCCGAGCGTGCCAAGGTCGTAGACGAATACCGCGATCGGGTTGGCGAAATGGTCAGCGGTACAGTTAAAAAAGTGACCCGCGATTTTATTGCTGTGGACTTGGGTAATAACGCTGAAGCGCGCCTGCCTCGTGATCAGCTGGTTGGACGCGAGATTTTCCGCCTAGGTGATCGTGTGCGCGCAATCCTGCTGGAGATCCAACCGGAAGCCCGCGGCCCTCAATTGATGTTGAGCCGTTCCTGCCCGGAAATGATTATTGAGCTGTTCCGTATCGAGGTACCGGAAATCTCTGAACAGGTTATTGAAATTAAAGGTGCCGCCCGCGATCCCGGCCTGCGCGCCAAGATCGCCGTGAACACCAATGATGGCCGTATCGATCCAGTTGGAGCTTGTGTGGGCATGCGTGGTGCGCGTGTGCAGGCGGTTTCCAACGAGCTGTCTGGTGAGCGTGTCGATATCGTACTGTGGGACGAGAACCCCGCTCAGTTCGTAATCAACGCTATGGCGCCTGCGGAAATTGAATCCATTGTTGTGGATGAAGATACCGGGTCCATGGATGTGGCTGTGGCCGAGGAAAACCTCGCTATGGCTATTGGTCGCAGTGGACAGAATGTTCGTCTCGCTTCTGAGCTTACCCAGTGGCAGATCAATGTCATGAGCACAGACGAGTGGCAAAATAAACAGGAAGCAGAGTCCAGCTCCATTATGCAGGTGTTTATTGACCGCCTGGATATCGATGAAGATGTGGCTGCTGTATTGGTTGACGAAGGCTTCACCTCTCTCGAGGAGGTGGCCTATGTCCCCATTGAGGAAATGCTCGCGATCGAGGGCTTCGACGAAGATATCGCCGAAGAGCTGCGTGCCCGGGCCAAAGACTCCCTGCTGACACAGGCACTGGCCTCTGAAGAGAAGCTGGATGCCTCGGAGCCGCAGGAAGATCTGCTCAACATGGAAGGTATGGAGCGTCACCTGGCCTTCCAGCTTGCCAGTCGTGGTATCGCTACCATGGAGGATCTGGCAGAGCAGGCGGTTGATGACCTACTCGATATCGAAGGTCTCGACCAAGAACGTGCCGCAGCGCTGATTATGAAGGCGCGTGAGCCCTGGTTCGCTGATGACAGCGGCGAACAGGCTTAAACATAACGACACAAGACATACGTATAAATAACCCCCTCCGACCAAGTGACTTTTAGGAGAGAGAATGGCCGAAGTAACAGTTAGCGAACTCGCCAAATCGGTTGGTGCCACCGAAGACCGTCTGCTCAAGCAGATGAAAGAAGCGGGTTTGCCTCACACCTCTGCGACTGCGGTGGTGTCAGATGAGGAGAAGCAGGTCCTGCTCAGTTTCCTGAAAAGTAGTCACGGGGAGCAGGGCGCGAGCCCGCGCAAGATCACCTTAAAGCGCAAGACCACGACCACACTGAAAACCGGCTCTGGCACAGGCCGCAAGACTGTGAACGTGGAAGTTCGCAAGAAGCGTACTTATGTAAAGCGCCCGCAGGCTGAACTTGAAGCGGGAGCAAACACCGCGGAAACCGTGGAAAGCGTTTCAGCTGCAGAGGCCGAAGAGGCTCGACTGCAAGCCGAGGCGGAAGCCAGAGCAGCTGCCGAGGCGGAAGCCAAGGCCGCAGCAGAAGCAGCAGAGGCCGCTCGTCGCGCCGCTGAGGAAGAAGAAGCTCGCTTGAAAGCCGAAGCGGAAGCCAAGGCTGCCGCAGAGGCAGAAGCGAAGGCCGCAGCCGAAGAGAAGGCTGCAAAAGAGGCAGATGTGACCCAGAAAGCTGAGAGCAAGCCCGCGCAGAAAGCGGAGCCCGCAGCTCCAATCCGTTCAAGCTATGTAGACGATATCGAGGCTATGCGTATTGCCGCGATGGAACGTCGCAAGCAGCAGGCGGAGCAGGAGAAGCGCGAACTCGAAGAGAAAAAAGCCAAGGTAGAGGCCGACCGACGTGCGGCCCAAGAGAAGAAGGAAAAAGCTGCACAGGCCGCCAAGGTGAAGCCCGCGAAAGCAGCTGAGAAAACTGAAGAAGTTAAGCCTTCTTTACGTCGCAAGCTCGAGGCTGCTGCTCCGGCTGAGGCCGATCGATCCGAGGATGAGCCGCGTAAACGCCGCGGGCGTCGCTCCAAGTCCGGGCCGAAGAAGTCCAGCAAAACAGCGCTGTACGAGCAGGCCTTGGAAGTATTTGAAGAAGACGAAGCCAGTAAGCGCAGTACGCGCTCCCTGTCCCGTGCGAGCGTGAAAATGAAGCCAACTCACGGCTTTAAACGGCCTACGGAGAAGCAGGTGTACGAAGTTCAGTTGGGCGAAACGATTACTGTTGGCGAACTCGCCAAGCAGATGAATGTGAAGGCCGGTGAATTGATCAAGCGCCTGATGAAAATGGGTGAGATGGTCACTATCAACCAGAGCCTGGACCGTGAAACTGCTCAGTTGATCGCTGAAGAGATGGGGCACAAGGTGGTATACCGCTCCGAGACTGAGCTGGAAGATAGCTTGGTAGCGCAAGCCCAGGCTCAGGAGGGCACAGAGGTTACCCGCGCGCCGGTAGTGACTGTTATGGGCCACGTTGACCACGGCAAAACTTCTCTGCTCGACTATATCCGCAAAACCAAAGTGGCTTCCGGTGAGGCTGGCGGTATTACCCAGCATATTGGTGCCTATCGAGTGAAAACCAGCCAGGGCGAGGTCGCCTTCCTGGATACCCCGGGACATGCCGCCTTTACTGCAATGCGTGCTCGTGGAGCCCAGGCTACCGATGTGGTAATCCTGGTGGTCGCTGCCGATGATGGTGTAATGCCGCAGACTGAAGAGGCTGTAAACCACGCTCGTGCTGCTGGTGTACCGCTGGTTGTCGCCGTGAACAAGTGCGATAAAGAAGCCGCCGACCCCGATCGTGTGAAAAATGAGCTGGCTGCGAAAGACGTAATCCCGGAAGACTGGGGCGGCGATACCCAGTTCATCAACGTATCCGCGCATACTGGCCAGGGTATTGATGACTTGCTGGAGGCAGTTTCCCTACAGGCGGAAATGCTCGAGCTGAAGGCCAAGGTAAATGTGCCGGCCACCGGTGTTGTAATTGAATCCCGCCTGGAAAAAGGTCGCGGTGTGGTTGCCACCCTGTTAGTACAGAATGGTGAGCTGAAGCGCGGCGATATTATTCTGGCCGGCCAGAGCTATGGCCGCGTGCGCGCCATGACTAACGAACACGGCAAGCAGGTTAAGGAAGCTGGCCCGTCTACCCCGGTAGAGCTACTGGGTCTGGACTCCACTCCAAATGCCGGTGATGAATTCATGGTTGTCGCGGATGAGCGTAAGGCCCGTGAAGTTGCCGAGCAGCGCGCTGAAAAAGAGCGCAGTGAGCGTATGCAACGTCAGCAGGCTGCGAAGCTGGAAAACATGTTTGCAGATATGGAAGCTGGCGAGCGCAAGGTTCTGCCGGTTGTTATCAAGGCTGACGTGCGCGGCTCCCTGGAAGCCATCCTGGGTGCCCTGGCGGATATCGGCAACGAAGAAGTTTCCGTAAACGTTGTATCCAGCGGTGTAGGTGGTATTGCCGAAAATGATATCAACCTGGCCCTGACCTCCGGCGCTATTGTATTGGGCTTCAATACCCGTGCCGATGCAGCCGCACGCAAGACTGCCGAAACCGAAGGGGTTGAGGTTCGCTACTACAGCGTAATCTACAACCTGCTCGATGAAGTGAAGCAGGCCCTGTCCGGCATGCTGGACCCGGAAGTTCGCGAAGAGATTGTTGGTATTGCCGAGGTGCGCGACGTATTCCGCTCGCCGAAGTTTGGTGCGATTGCCGGTTGTATGGTGACCGAGGGTACCGTCTACCGTAACAAGCCGATCCGCGTACTGCGTGACAACGTTGTAATCTATCAGGGTGAGTTGGAATCCCTGCGTCGTTTCAAGGACGATGTGCAAGAAGTGCGCAACGGTATGGAGTGTGGTATCGGGGTGAAGGACTACAACGATGTGAAACCTGGCGACCAGATCGAAGTTTACGATATCGTCAAGGTAGCCCGCGAACTGTAAAGCGTTCCGGACCGGATGAAAGAGAAACCCGCGCGGCTTGGCCGTGCGGGTTTTCCTGTCTTTAAACCGCCATTCTCAATAGGTAAACAATGGCAAGAGAATTCCACCGCGCAGATCGCGTTGCCGATGCCATGCGCCGCGAGCTGGCCCAGTTGATTCAGCACGAGATACGTGACCCCCGCCTGGGTATGGTCAACGTCAACGATGTTGAAGTCAGCCGCGATCTGACCGTTGCTAAAGTATTTGTCACCTTTGTGGGTGAGGACGACCGCAGCAAAATTAATACTTCCGTGGAAGTGCTGAACAAAGCCGCAGGCTTTCTGCGTACGCAGCTCGCGCGCGCGATCCAGATTCGCACTATTCCCCGTTTGCACTTCCGCTACGACGAAACCTCGGTGCGTGGCCAGGCGCTGTCTGCCCTGATCGACAAGGCGGTTAAAGAAGATCGCAAGCACCAAGACGACGATAGCGACTCTAACGAAGATTGATCCATGGGCCGCAGACCAAAATGGGGCCGGCCGGTTCACGGCGTGCTGTTATTGAACAAGCCCGCCGGGATTACCGCCAACGACGCCCTGCAAAAAGCCAAACGACTCTTTTTCGCCAATCGCGCCGGTCATACTGGAGCGCTGGACCCCCTGGCAACCGGTGTATTGCCGATCTGTTTCGGCGAGGCGACCAAGTTCTCCCAGTACCTGCTCGATGCGGACAAGCGTTATCGCAGTACTTTTGTTTTCGGCATGACCACTGCCAGTGGCGATGCTGATGGCGATGTACTGGAAACCAAAGATGCTTCCGGTTTGACCGAAGAAGCCGTGCTGAAAGCGATGGAGGCTTTCCGCGGTCGCATCAAGCAGGTGCCGTCCATGTACTCGGCCCTCAAGCACAAGGGGCAGCCGCTGTATAAGTTGGCTCGCCAGGGTTTGGAAGTGGAGCGCGAGGCGCGGGAAGTGGAGATTTTTGAATTTGAACTGCTGAGCTTTACAGCGGGCGCCCAGCCCCGTGCGGAAGTTGAGGTGCACTGCTCCAAGGGCACTTACATTCGCAGTATTGCCGAAGACCTGGGCCAGGCCCTGGGTGTCGGTGCCTATGTGGAAGAGTTGCATCGCAGCGCCGCCGGCCCCTACGACGAAGCGGATTCAGTGACCCTGGATGAACTCACCGAAGAGCGTGGTGAGGGTCGGGCGGAAGAGCTGGACCACCATCTGTTACCAGTGGACTCCCCTGCCTCCTCATTGGCCAAACTCATACTGCCAGATGACTCTGGTTACTATGTGCGACAAGGGCAGCCAGTAATGGATTTACAGGTCTATCGTATCGGTGCGGAAGGTGATATGGTGCGCCTCTTCCTGGAAAATGGTGATTTTCTGGGTGTGGGAGAAATTACTGACGACGGGTGCGTAGCGCCTCGGCGTCTGGTAAGTGGCACCTGAGCACAAGCCGCTATATTGGTGATAACTAATTAAGCGGTGTGAGTGAAAGTGCCGGGCGGTTGCGCCCACAATAGCGATTAGCTGGTCTGTAAATATGCACGGGCCAGCCGGATCTTTTAAAGCATATTACGACGAGGTAATTCGTTATGGCACTGACTGCAGTTGAAAAAGCAGCCATCCTGAAAGAGCACGGCCAATCCGAAGGCGATACCGGTTCCCCGGAAGTCCAGGTAGCCCTGCTGACCGCCAATATCAACAAACTGCAGGGTCACTTCTCTGCGCACAAGCAGGATCACCACTCTCGCCGTGGTCTGATCCGCATGGTAAACCAGCGTCGCAAGCTGCTGGATTACCTGAAGCGCAAGGATCTGAACCGTTACGCACAGCTGATCGCCAAGCTCGGCCTGCGTCGCTAAGACCCTGGAATGCCCGCCTTTGGCGGGCATTCTTTTTTAATGCTTGCTAAAAAGTGGCTTAGTTGTCACTTTTGGCAGACACGCAGCATGGCCTTAAGGGATAAACCCAAATGAAAGTGCTGCGCTTGCACCGGCCACCCTGGTCGGTGGCGGTACATCCCCGTACCGCCCTGGGCAGGAGGTTTGGAGCCCCGGCCCCGGCAAATATGTAGGGGTTACTGGAATGGGCCAGTAACCGTAAGGAAATAGGAAAAACTAGTGAATCCAGTAAGCAAAACTTTCCAATACGGACAACACCAAGTCACCATCGAGACCGGCCGTATTGCGCGCCAGGCTACCGGTGCTGCCCTGGTTAGCATGGGAGAGACTGTCGTCCTGTGTACTGTTGTCGGCGCTAAAGAAGCCAAGCCAGATCAGGGCTTCTTCCCGTTGTCCGTGCACTATCAAGAAAAAGCCTACGCGGCTGGCAAAATTCCCGGTGGTTTCTTCAAGCGTGAAGGCCGCCCGTCTGAAAAAGAAACCCTGACTTCCCGTCTGATCGATCGCCCGATCCGCCCGCTGTTCCCGAACGGCTTTATGAATGAAGTTCAGGTGATGTGTACTGTTCTCTCCGCGGAGAAGGACATGGATCCGGATATCGCTGCCATGATCGGCACTTCCGCAGCGCTGTCTGTTTCCGGTATTCCCTTCGCTGGCCCCATCGGTGCTGCGCGTGTGGGTTACACCCAGCAAGACGGCTACCTGCTGAACCCGGGCTACGAAGCTCTGAAGACCTCCGAGCTGGACATGGTCGTTGCCGGTACCAAAGACGCCGTACTGATGGTGGAGTCCGAAGCCCAGGAGCTGCCGGAAGACATCATGCTGGGTGCCGTACTCTACGCACACCAGGAAATGCAGGCCATTATCAAGGTTTGTGAAGAGCTGAAAGCGGAAGCGGGCAAGCCCCAATGGGACTGGCAGGCTCCGGCGGAAAACACCGAGCTGAAAGCTGCCCTGGACGCTCAGTTTGGCGAGAAGGTTGCCGAAGCCTACCGCATCACCAACAAGCAAGAGCGCAGCACCCGCCTGGCGGAACTGCGCGGCGAAGCCGCTGAAGCCCTGGCTACCGAAGAAATTAGCGCCGATCTGGTAAAAAGCTACTTCGGCAAGCTGGAGAAGAAGCTGGTGCGCGGCGCTGTAGTGCGTGGCGAGCCCCGTATCGACGGTCGCGACAGCAAGACTGTACGTTCGATCGCTGTGGAAGTTGGCGCTCTGCCCAAGTCCCACGGCTCTGCGCTGTTCACCCGTGGTGAGACCCAGGCTCTGGTAGTGGCTACCCTCGGTTCCACTGGTGATGCACAGATCATCGACGCCCTGGAAGGTGAGCGCAAAGACTACTTTATGCTGCACTACAACTTCCCTCCCTACTCTGTAGGTGAAGCGGGTCGTGTCGGTGCTACCGGTCGTCGCGAAATCGGTCACGGCCGCCTCGCTCGTCGCGGTATCGCTGCAGTTCTGCCGAGCCCGGACAGCTTCCCCTACACCGTGCGTGTGGTTTCCGAAATCACTGAATCCAACGGTTCCAGTTCCATGGCTTCCGTTTGTGGTTCCAGCCTGGCGCTGATGGATGCGGGTGTTCCGCTGAAGGCACCGGTAGCCGGTATCGCTATGGGCCTAGTGAAGGAAGACGAAGGCTATGCGGTTCTGACCGATATCCTCGGTGACGAAGACCACCTCGGCGATATGGACTTCAAAGTAGCGGGTACCGCCTCTGGTGTGACCGCGCTGCAGATGGACATTAAGATCGAAGGTATTACCGAAGAGATTATGGAAACCGCTCTGGAGCAGGCCCTGCAAGCGCGTCTGCACATCCTCGCGGAAATGAACAAGGTGATCGACTCTTCCCGTACCACCGTGAATGAGAACGCACCGCGCTACGCGACCCTGAAGATTCATCCGGACAAGATCCGCGACGTGATTGGTAAGGGCGGTGCGACTATCCGCTCCATCACTGAAGAGACCGGCGCCTCCATCGATATCGAAGATGACGGCACTATCAAGGTCTTCGGTGAAGACGGTGAGAGCCTGGAAGCGGCGGTAACCCGCATCGAGGAAATCACTGCGGAAGCTGAGATCGGCGCTATCTACGAGGGCACTGTGGTGCGTATCGTGGACTTCGGTGCATTCGTTAACTTCCTGCCGGGTAAAGACGGCCTGGTACACATCTCCCAGATTGCTGAGGAGCGTGTTAACGCTGTAACTGATTACCTGAGTGAAGGCCAGAAGGTATTCGTAAAGGTACTGGACGTGGACCAGCGTGGACGTATCAAGCTCTCTATCAAAGAAGCCAAAGCCGATCAGGCTGCTTCTGCAGAGGAGAAGCAGGGTTCCGAAGAGGCGTAAGCCTTAAAAGACCTGAAAAAACCCGGCCTTGAGCCGGGTTTTTTTATGGATTTTTTAAGGGGGGCAGAGCCTTTATGGCATTTAGTAAAGATATTTTTAGGTTAGAATCCAAAGAAAAAAGGGGAAAACCTTGCTTAATTTCTGGCTTCTCGACCTAATACTGGGGCTCACCTGCCTGTTGATGGCCAATCAATACTGGTACCTCACACGAGAGCGTTTCCAATCTGCAGCTTTGATTATTGTCGCTGCATTGTTGTGCATGGCCCTCGCAGCTTTGGTCGGTGCTTACCGCTACGGAATAGACCCCGGTATAACCGAGCTACATCGGGCACTCTCACGACTTTCCGGCTTTACTTCTTTTCTACTAATTGGCATCGGCCTCCTTTGGGCTCGGCTAGAGCTAACATGGGGTTCGGATAACCGGGCTCCAGCCTATGTGGTAATGGTGCTGGTCCTCGCCAGCGCAATTGGCTTCAGCGAGAGTGGGATCTTGATGCCTTCGACGGTAGTGGATCTCTACTCAGCCCTGGGTTTGCTGCTCTGGTTATTGGTGGCCCTATTGGAACTAGTTGGATCTGGCAGACTTCCACGAAACCATGCTCTATTACTGGGTGGTGGTGCCTTGCTGGCGGTAATAAGCGGGCTTTTGATCGGTACTGGTTCTTCGAAGCTGCTGGGCCTGGCGCGCACGAATTGGTTCCACCTCCTTTTAGCCGTTTCTGTTTTTTCCCTGCTATGCGCGCGGCCGTTGTTTATCCGAGATAAATCTGCTGATGAATGAAATAACTACCAAACTGCAAGGGGGCTGCCACTGTGGAGCCGTGCGTTTTACTGCTCTGCATAAGCGTAACAATGATGACCCCTTGGTAGCTCACGCTTGTAATTGCTCTATGTGTGAAAAGCTAGGCTATTTGCACTTGATAGTGCCTGCGCAGAATTTTGAGCTGGTGAGCGGAGAGGATGTGCTCAGCTGCTACACCTTCAATACAGGTGTTGCCAAGCACTATTTTTGTAGCCGCTGTGGGGTGAAGTCTTTTTATATCCCACGCTCAAACCCTGATGGCTACAGTCTCAATGCTCGATGTCTGGATGAGCGGCCGCGGGGACTTAAAGTGCAGCCTTTCGATGGGCAGAACTGGGAACAGCATGCAGCAGAGCTGGCGCACCTGAGCCAGAATGAGTAATTATCGAGCCCCACCTCTTTTGTATCGCTGCAGTGAAACGGGGCTAACTTGACGCTATTTAAAACCCTCGGTGGAGGGTGACTTCTCCACCGAATGTTTAGCGAATGGAATTTTAAGTCCATGGAATCTGGGCATATTCACGCAACCCTGCTTGATAGGAATGGCTCAGGTCGGGAAATGACCTGGCCTGAAGTGGAGTCCTGGCATCCCCGCCAGGGCTTGCTGTGGCTTCACTTCGATAGCGCTGATGAAGAGGTTTCAGCTTGGATACGCGATAATAGTGGGCTGCAGCCTGTGGTTGTAGAGGCGTTGTTGGCTAAAGAGATTCGACCGCGCACCCTGGCTGTCGATGATGGACTTTTCCTTGCAATGTGTGGAGTGGACCCAAAGCACAAGTCCCGGAGGGAAAACCGGGTCTCTATTCGAATTTGGGTGGAAGAGAACCGTATTATCAGCACCGGTAAAAGACGCCTGTTGGCAGAGGAGGATTTGATTTCCCGTCTGCGCAGTGGTTGTGGACCGCGTGGTACTGCAGCACTGGTAGTGTCCCTGGCTGATCTGCTTGTGCTGCGCATGGGAGACCGGGTTGATGACTTTGAAGAAAAGGTTGACGCGCTTGAGGATCAGTTACTCGAGTGGTCGGTGAAGGGCCTGGGTGCGAATTTAGTCCAGTTTCGCAAGCGGACAATTGCCCTGCGACGATACCTCTGTCTGCAGAGGGAGGTTTTAACTCGTATGCAGCAGGAGTCGGTACCCTGGTTTGATGAAGGGAGCCATGTCTTACTGGCGGATATCAACGAACGCTTGCAGCGGCACATCGATGATATAGATACAGTGCGTGAGCGGGCGGCGATTGCCCAGGAGGAGCTGCTGAGTCGTAATTCCGACCAACTCAACAGTCGTATGTATGTTTTGTCGATGGTTGCAGCAATTTTCCTGCCTTTAAGCTTTTTAACCGGGTTGTTTGGAATTAATGTCGGTGGGATTCCATGGGCGCAAGCTCGAGAGGGCTTCCTGGCATTTTGTATTCTGCTGGCAATAGCACTTGCCGGACAAGTCGCTTTTTTTTACTGGAAAAAGTGGCTCTGAGGCTCCCTCCAATCCCCTGTGAAGGAAGCTCTTTATCTGGCTAGTTTTTTGCCCAGGAAAAATCTACAAAAACTGGATCGTGATCACTTAATCCAGAATAAGCTGGGGACCCGATAAAATAGTTGGTGACTTCCAGTGTGTAGTTGGGATTATTGTTGATAACCACTACATGGTCAGTGTCGTTTTGAAGCTCATCGGCACAGGCCTCCAGGCTGGTATCGCTGCCGGAGAGCATGTATTGGCAGGCGTGCTTGCCTCCGGTCTTCTCAAAGAAGGCCTTCCATGTCTGATAATTGACACCGCGCCAGTCATTATCATTTTCATCAAATGCCATATTGAAATCGCCGGCCAAAATAACGGTGGCATTACTCGAGTGTGCAACGATCATATCGGCGATTTGATCGAGTTGCTTTGCCTTGGCGCTGAGGTCTTCATCCTGATGGCCTGCATCCATATGGGTGTTGTAAATATGCACATGATAATTTTCAGTCACTTCGACCTTGGCTACGGTGAAGCCTTTTTCGGTATCACAATCGTTGCCTGAGCACTTATTGAAGGTTTCCTCCTCATAGGTCGCGAAGGAATAATCGTTATCATCACGATTGTCCCGATCAAAGGGGAACTTAGAAAAAGTCAGTAGACCGTTGCCAAAAGAGGTGCCACTACCTTTCCAGTGTTTTGAACGATAGGGAACGGTGTCGTTGCTTAGCTTATCGTCGTCATCTAGATAGTTGGCTTTGGTTTTGTTCCAAACCTCCTGCATTAACCACAGATCTTTGGGATTGTCATTGAACGTGCGAATAATTTGTTTGAAATCTGACTTACTATTACCACCTATACATTGTAAAAAACCGTCCATATTGTACACAATCATGTTAAAGGTGCCTGAGTTGGCATCTTTAAAGCTGGTGTCACCATACTCGTAGCCGTCCAGGTCTTTCGAGCCGGTGTCATCGACATCGCCAATAAATTCGAACCAGTTGCACGAGGTAATAGCATCCCAAACGTCTTCAAAATCTGCTGCGCTGGCTGGAAAACTGGTGAGCAAGGCGAGACAAATAAATATTTTTTTTATCATTATTGATTTCTCCACATTTGTTACCGCGAGTTAATTGTGGAGGGATTTGTAAAGCTCTTGAGTTGAGGCTTTGTCCCTCCGCGGGTGGGGATGATGGAAAGCGTAGATTACAAATTGGAGTAAAAAATATTTTCTTTATTTTATTTTTATGTAATGGCGGCGCCAAAATGTACTTTTTGGGAAAAAAATAATGAAATCAATAAAAGAAAAGATGGAATTGCGCCAAACTCGTGGGGCAGGTAAGGATTGAAAGATCTAAGGCACTTCTTCCATAGGCATGGCTAATTCGTTTTTTTAGCCAAAAATTGTGACCATTTGCCGGGACAGGGCGACAAGTTTGCCGCTGACATCCCATAGGCGGGCTTGGATCACAGCGTAGCCATCCCCTGCCTGTTCAACTTCGGCAAGATACTGCCACCAGTCAGATGCCTTGTGATTGGGGAGGGGCTCCATAAACTCCACTGTCCATGTTAATGAGCTGGCTGGAGCTGGTGTTTTAAGCATTGGCAAAGTGGCAGGGGGCCAGGCATCAATCAGGGCGAGGAGATGGCTAATGGATACTGTATTCTCACTGCCATCCTTAAAGCGTACCCAACCGCCCAACTGCCTCTCTTGAGTTCCACTAAAAGGCAATTGACCCAGGGCAATACGGTAATCAAATTTCTGCGTAAACTCCGGCACTACACCTTCAATGTAGGGGAGCGCCATGCATTGTTCAGGCTTGCTAAATTCTGGTGCTGTTGCCACGCCCACCTTCACTGAGGAATCCCTGCCTCGACCATAGCTGGCCAGCCCCGCAAGTACGACAGTGCCGCCTTGGCACAGATGACCCTGCACTTGAGTGACGGAGCGCCCGGCACGTAAAACTTCTGCGGAGCGTTGTACCGCTTCTGCGCCTACTGGGGCGACAAATGAGAAGGTTGCAGAGCGCAGGCTGCTGTCCTCAGCTACTTCCGCTGTCATTTTTTCCTGGAGCATTGTTGCTACCAGGCCGCCAAAGGTGGCACGCCCCTGGCTCCAGCCTTCGGGGACAGCGATGTTGTCCTGGCCTGGATTCCACTCAAGGAGTAGTTGATCGAAGTTCATAGTGTTACCGCTGGGCAGGCAGCCTCCGATGGAGCTGCCTGCGAGAGTGCCGAGGCTGTTTAATGTCCGGGCAAATGATATTAACTGAAAGTGTGGGAGTCGCCAGGGAAGATGCCGAGCTTGACGTCTTCAGCGTACTTGCGCAGGGCCCCGGGGATGTCCTCTGCCTCTACCAGGAAGTTCTTGGAAAATTTTGGCGGTTGTTCGGTGAGACCGAGAATATCGTTGATAACCAATACCTGGGCATCCGTGTCACGACCGGCGCCGATGCCTATGGTAGGCATTGAAACTGTTTCGGTGATGCGTTTTGCCAGGGCGGTTGGGACACACTCGAGTACCAACAGGTCAGCGCCCGCCTGGTCTAGCAGGATGGCATCCTCAAGCATCTGTTCTGCATGCTTTTCATCGCGGCCCTGAACACGGTAGCCTCCGAGTTTGTGAACCGATTGAGGAGTGAGTCCCAAGTGGGAGCAGACGGGGATGCCCCGGTCAGTGAGCATCTTAACGGTATCGACCAACCAGGCGCCGCCTTCAATTTTCACCATATGGGCGCCTGCCTGCATGATGCGGGTGGCATTGGTCAAAGCCTGTTCCGGAGTGGCATAGGTCATAAACGGCATATCGCCCATGATCAGGGATTTCTTGTTGCCGCGCGCTACTGCTTCCACATGGTAAATCATTTGCTCCATGGTTACCGGTACCGTGCTGTCATACCCGAGTACTGTCATACCCAGGGAATCGCCCACCAACAATGTTTCTACTCCGGTTTTTTGTGCCATGGCTGCCATAGGCGCGTCGTAAAGGGCCACGGTAATAAACTTTTCACCATTTGCCTTCATTTTGCGCAGGGTCTGAACGGTGACGAGCTTCTCTAATTCAGAAGGTGCATACATAACGATTAACTTCCCGGGTTGTAGTAGTGTCGGCCTTTGGTCACTGTAAGCATGTACTCGACCAGCTGACGGTAATCCTTAGGGCTATCGACAATATCGATTTCCTCACTGTTGACGATCAGCAATGGTGAGCTTTCGTAGAAGTGGAAAAACTGGGTGTAGGCGTCGTTGAGCGTTGCCAGATACTCATCGCTAATGGCGCGCTCTGCGGGAATACCGCGGTTGCGAATGCGTGCCTGTAGTACTTCCAGCGGTGCCTGCAGGTAAATTACCAGGTCTGGCTTGGGAGCCTCTAAGGTTAAGTGTTGGAAAACTTGCTGGTAGAGCGCCAACTCGTCCTTATCCAGGGTTACCTGGGCGAACAGCTGGTCCTTTTCGATCAGAAAATCTGCCACCCGTACCGGCTCGAACAGGTCGTCTTGACGCAGGGCCTGAATCTGTTGGGACCGCTGCAGAAGGAAATGCAGTTGAGTCGGTAGCGCGGCGTTATTGGGGTCGCGGTAGAAGCGTTCGAGGAAGGGGTTTTCCTCTGGCAGCTCCAGTAGGGTGTCATAGTTGAAGGTAGTGGCAAGCTTCTTGGCCAATGTGGTTTTACCTACACCGATATTGCCTTCCACGGCAATAAATTTCGGCAAAGTCCTGTCCGACAGGCCGAATTCACACGGATTGGTTTCGCTGTTGTCGATAACCACGTGTTCGACTCCTCTTGTTGGGGCGTCTTCCCTGATGGGCTGCAGGCGCCAAAGTACTATTAAGCGGGGCGCTCAGTCGAGTACTTTTATCGCGCTATCGGAGGTTGCTCAGATTTTATTCAGGCGGTTTTGCGGACAGTTCTGCAGCAATTGCTGTAATGGATCGCCGTTAGGCAGCTGTAACTGGGGCTCCAGTTCAGCCAGTGGCAGGAGTACGAAGTTGCGCTCTGCCATACGTGGGTGTGGTACTTGCAAGCGCACGTTATCAATTTGCTTTTCTCCAAATAGCAATATATCCAGGTCGAGGGTGCGCGCTCCCCAGCGCACTGAGCGCTCGCGACCGTGAGCGGCCTCAATAGACTGTAACTGGTCGAGTAGCTCAATCGGTGAGAGTGATGTGTTCAACTCAGCCACTGCATTGACATAATCCGGTTGCCCGCTTGGGCCTATGGGGGCGCTGCTATAAAAACTGGAACAGCGCAGTAGGCAGCTGCTGGGGATTTTGTCCATTGCTGTGAGGGCACTGCGCAGCTGCCTCTGTGGCTCAGACAGATTACTGCCGAGCCCGATATAAACTCTTTCCATCACTCAGCTGCCCTGGGTTTGCGCCGGCGTCCACTGCGAGAGTTACGTCCGCGGCGATTACCTCCGCCACTGCGCTGTAGTTTGCGCACCATTTGCTGACGCAGCTCGTCATCGGCTTGCTGGAAGTCCGTCCACCACTTACCAAGGCCGGCCTCAATTTCGCCACTTTCCTCGCGCAGCAGCAGGAAGTCATAAGCTGCACGGAACCGGGGATGCTCCGTTTGGCGCTGAGCGCGGCTGCCACCACGTTGGGGCAGGCGGTGCTGCAGGTCCCAGATCTCACGCATGGGGATAGAGAAGCGTTTGGGTATAGCGGTATGGGCCAGCTGGTTACTGGTAATCTTTTGGGCTGCCTGGGCGAGGGCTGGCGCCGGTGGAATACCTTTTTCCACCAGTTTTTGTTGCTCTTCGTTTACTGCTGGCCACAGCAGGGCGGCATAAAGGAAGGCGGGGGTGACGCGCATATCCGCCTGGATACGTTTGTCTGTGTTGCGCAGTGCTCGCCTGGTCAGCTCCAGGGCAGCGGGGCTCTTCTCAATTTGGCGGGCATTGTCCGGGAACAGGTGCTGCCACAAATGGTAGCGGTGCAAATGCTCAAAAGTACGCTCGCCCTGTCCACTCATTAGTAATTTGAGTATCTCATCGAACAGGCGGGCTGGAGCGATATTGCGCAGCAATGGCGCAAGCTCCTGTAAAGGCGCTGCAGTTTTGCTCTCGATCGCGAAGTCCAGCTTAGCGGCGAAACGTACCGCGCGCAGCATCCGTACAGGGTCCTCTTTATAGCGGGTGGTGGGCTTGCCGATCATACGGATCAAGCGCTTTTCAATATCCTCGACCCCACCAGTGTAATCGTGGATGGCAAAACCATTAGTGGTGTAGTAGAGCGCATTGACGGTGAAGTCCCTGCGCATGGCGTCACTTTCGAGATCACCGTAGACGTTGTCCCGCAGCAGCATACCGTGCTCGGACTGCCTTGCTTCATGCTCTTCGCCATCACTGTGGTGTCCGCGGAAAGTGGTTACCTCAATGACCTCGCGGCCGATACGAGCGTGCAGGATACGGAAACGCCTTCCCACAATACGAGCGCCGCGGAATAATTCCTTGGCCTGTTCTGGCGTCGCATCGGTAGCAACATCGAAGTCTTTAGGGTGGCCGCCTAGCATCAGGTCGCGAACACCGCCACCGACAATATAAGCCTGGTAACCAGCATCCTGTAGACGCTTCATAACTGTCAGGGCCGCGCGGCTGATCTCTCGGCGGGAGATATTGTGGTCATTGCGGGCGATGACCCGGGGGCCTTTGTTGGCCGGCTTGCGCCAGCGCTTAATACTACTAATCAGATTGTTGAGCATACGGCTGTCTATTTTGACTGCTGCCATTCGTAAATGACCGGAAAAGCCCCGCTGGTGCTCAGGCCACACTTCCGGTGGCAGCAGGTTTGGTACCCGCGCGTCTCTACCCCTTTTGACCAGGGCGTTCTCTGCGGCACTGCTGGGGCCTCATATACCTGGGCGGGCCCAGGGGGCGAAGTCCGTAACCAGGGGTGCCAATGGCATCGATTGCCGGTGAGTTGGATTCGCGGGCGCGATTCTAACACACGCAAAGGAATGCGCCCGCAATCTGCGGGTGCCGGGAAGTTTGGAGAAAAGATTTGGGAATTATTATTACCAGTATGAAGGCAGCGGCTTCCTTGCGCTCTCAATTTGCTATCAAGCAAACACCCTCTCCCAGGTACAATTCAGTCAGTTTGCAACGCGCTTGTTGTTATTTTTATTCTTTCTTAAGGTTTATTGTTATTATTTATTGTTGTTCTTACGGTTTTGGCCACTCATTGCTTTTATTGTCGGCCTCCCCATTATTCTTATTGTGTTTCGCCCGCTTATTGTGAGTAGTTATAGGGCTTTTAACGGTCATTTATTTTTATTGTTGGCCGTTTTCAAATTTTGTACTAAGGGTAAAGCACTTAGTGTGCCAACTTTTAAAAATTGATATAAATCAATAAGTTACAATCTTTACGAAATTTGATGGAACTTTTTTTAAGTCCATTGCGTTACGTAAAGTGCGGCAATTGTTACTTGCAGGGCGTCTTGGGTAACACTTCTTTTGTTACCGATGTGGTAGTTGAGGAGCACAAAGGGACAGCGTGCGGTATACCCACAGTAGAGGGGGAGTATTTAGAGGGGGGTTACCTGGGGGCCGCGGTGAGGGCCTAAGCCCCGAAAGAGGGCATCAGGCCTCTGCAACTGCGCTACGGCGGGTTTTCTTGCGGGGGATGCCCAGTTTTTGACGGCGCTCCCACAGGCATTTGCGGCTGACCCCCAGCTTTTTGGCCAGCTCAGTTTCACTCATAGTGTCTTGATGCTCGATCACGAAGCGGGCGAAGTAATCTTCCAGTGACAAGTCCTCACGGGGGTCTGTGTGCAGGCTTCTGGGGCGAGAAATCTCACCAGTCTCTTCCACAGGCACCAGGTCCAGGTCGATATCCAGTGTCTTGTGGTTAATCTCCCGACTGTCGCGATCGGTGAGGATCACAGCGCGCTGAATAGCGTTTTCCAACTCGCGTACGTTACCGGGCCATGTGTAGGTCGTAACAGCCTGGATGGCCTCTGGAGATAAGCGGAGCAGGGAGCGCTCTATTTTGGTGCAAAACCTTTCCAGTAGGTGCTCTGCCAGTGCAAGCACGTCTCGTCCACGCTCTCTCAGAGGTGCCAGGGTCATTTGTACGACATTGATACGGTAGTAAAGGTCTTCACGGAACTTGCGCTCTGCCGCTAGTTGACGGAGGTTGCGGTGGGTTGCTGTTACCAGTCGCACATTGACCTTACGTGACTCGATAGAGCCGATAGGGCGTACTTCCCCTTCCTGGATCACCCGAAGAAGGCGAGCCTGGGCTTCCAGGGGAAGCTCGCCAATTTCATCGAGAAACAGAGTGCCTCCATCAGCGGCAGCAACAAGCCCCTCACGGGCACTTTGGGCGCCGGTAAAAGCGCCTTTTTCGTAACCAAATAGCTCTGACTCGATCAACGTTTCGGGAATGGCTGCACAGTTAACAGATATCAGCGGCTTGCCTGCCCGGCGGCTCTCCTCATGAATGGCGCGGGCCACCAGTTCCTTACCGGTACCGGTTTCACCATGTACCAGCACAGTGGCGTCTGTTGGCGCGACCTTGTGGATACGGCTGTAAAGCTCTCGCATCACCTGGCTGCTACCGATCATGCCGGCAATCGTGCCGGTATTATCTTTCTCTGAGGGTGCCTGTGCGCGGCTCTGCTCAGCCTTGCCGATAACTCGCCGCACAGTGGCAATCATCTCATCGTGATCAAAGGGCTTAGCAATATAGTCTGCCGCGCCCATACGCATGGAATCCACCGCAGATCTGAGGCTGGCGTAGCTGGTCATAATCAACACCGGAACTTCGCCAGCATGCTTGAGCAGGTCGGTGCCTGGGGCACCGGGCAGGCGTAGATCGGAGATCACCAAGTCCACTTCATTTACGCGGTATTTGCTCAGGGCCTCGCGTACTGACCCCGCCTCACTGACCTTGTAGCGATGCCGCTCCAGCAGTTTGCGCAGCGCCGTTCGAATAATGGCTTCATCTTCGACGATCAGGATGTGGCTCATGTGTTACGCCTGGTTACAAAATGCTCAATAAGCGCCTAGTTTTACCTGCGCGCCGTTTCTATGCAACTCAAATACTGAGAATTGATTGCTTTTTGATTAAAAAATATTCAATTTGGCAATCTACGCCTCAACCCGCCAGTGGCAGCTGCACAATAAACTTGGCGCCACGTCCCGTCTCCCGGTTGGCGGGACTCACTAACTCCAGTTGGCCTCCATGCTCTTCAACGATGCTGTATACCATCGCCAGGCCGAGGCCGGTGCCCTCGCCGGGTTCTTTTGTAGTGAAAAATGGCTCGAGTATACGGTCTCGGTGCTTGGCTGAGATACCGGGCCCGTTGTCAGTTACAGAGACACAGGCGCTGCCGTTGTCGATGTAGCCCTCGATCAGAATATGACCGCCATCGGGGCTGGCATCGCGGGCGTTACTGAGCAGGTTGATAAATACCTGGATCAGGCGCTGGTTATCTCCCGGAGCGATCAGGTCCTCAGGTACGGTATTGTCGAAACGCACTTCAGTTTTATCGCGCTGCAGGGACAGAAGGTTTACTGCTTCCTGCACACAGGCATAGAGGTCTACTGGGGCATGCTCGCTCTCCTGACTGCCACTGTGGGAGAAGTTGACCAATGAATGCACTATCCGGCTGATACGCTGGGTTTGACTAAGTATCTGGTCGGCGGTGTCCAGTACTTCTGGGTTGTCACAGTCAAACTGGAGGTTCTGTGCCAGGCAGGCAATGCCGGTCACAGGGTTGCCAACCTCGTGGGCGACTCCGGCAGCGAGGCGCCCTACCGAAGCCAGACGCTCGCTGTGAATCAGCTCCTGTTCCAGTACCTGGGTTTCGGTAATGTCTTCGAGCAATAACATCTGGCCGTCGCCGCGCTCGTTGCGTACACGATCGTTGCGACTGCGCTTCTGGCGCGTCTTGTGTAAATTGAGCCAGTGGCTGTTGCCATCCAGACTCACCTGCTGCTTAAAACGGCTGGCATCAGAGGATTCGGCAAATTCCGCCAGCAGCCCGCGCCAGGGCTCGGCGAGGTACTCCAGCTTGGAGCCGATTACCTCGCCGGCTGCAATACCGGTTAGGTCCTGCATGGCGTAATTCCAAAGCAGTACCTCACCGTCCCGGCCCAGGGAGCAGGCAGCCATGGGCAGCTCTTCCAGCATCTGGCGATGGTAGAGGCGCAGGTTGTTTAGCTCCCCTGCAAGCCCGGTGAGCTGGTGTTTATAGCGTCCCAGGCGCGTTTCTATTAAGTGGATATCCTTGTTAGCCGGTTGATCGCTGTTCTGGAATGGGAAGTGGCGGTCGATAATCTGCCCTGCCAGCACCCGCCCAAGCAGCCCGGAGAGGTTGGCCTCAAGCTTGTTGCGCAGCTGGCGCAGGGCGTAAGGTCGACGCTCATCATCCGGCAGGTCGAGCTGGTTGAGGGCGCGCTTGACCTCTTTATTGGCGGTGGCGGCACCGAGACTCTCCGCAAGACGCAAACGGAAATCTGCTGCGGATTCCACATCGAGACCTAATCGTAACGCTTGAGCAATAGTGTCATCACTACAAAGATCAGCAGCGTATTGCTCCAGGTTACTGGTGCGCGTAAAGAGTGACAGCCCGACAAATAGCAGAATGTTGATGCTGAGGGATAGAGTGGTGATCTGTGTCCAGATCGACATTCCTAGAGGTATCTGAATCGATGTACCGGGCAGAGTGATGCCGGTTAAGTCGAAAATAGACGGCAACATCAGGCCGCAGCCCCAAATCAGCATACCGCCCAGCAGTCCCCCGATAAAGCCGCGCCGGTTGCCGCGTGGCCAGTGAATTACCGCGAATATTCCCGGCAGGAATTGCAATGACCCGATAAACGCCAGTAATGCCAGGTCCGAAAGGGAGAGGCGGTTGTTCAACAGAAGGTAGAAGGCAAAGCCGGCAATAAACAGCGCGGCAATCAGCGCACGGCGCAGCCACACCAGCTGGCGATACATATTGTCCTCTGAGTGCCAGCGTGTACCGGGCAGCAGCCAATGATTCATTACCATGGTGGACAGTGCCAGGGTAATCATAATGAGCGCGCCGGTGGCAGCGGAGAGACCGCCGATAAAGGCCAGCGTGGTGAGCAGCGCTGAACCACTGGCTCTCGGCACCGCCAGCGAGAAGTACTGCACCGGTTCTGCCACATCCAGGGCGAAGCCCGCCCACATAATCGGAAAGATTGGCAGAGCCATCAGTAACAGAAATAGGGGGAAGCCCCAGCTGGCGGTACGCAAGGCCTGGCCTGTGGGGCGTTCAGCGATACTGAGATAAAAGATGTGCGGCATGGCCACAGCGGTGGCGATAAATACCAACAGTAAGGTGTGGGAGGAGCCCTGTTCAATGGGGGTGTAAAGCAGCTGTTGCATATCGCTGTTTTCAAGTAGCCACTGGTCGAGCCCCGAGAAACCGCCGAATACACCATAAACGGCATAGCCACCTACCGCAGTGAGAGCAACCAGCTTAACCAGGGATTCCAGCGCCATAGCACTGGCCAAGCCCTCGCCCCGTTCGCGGGTCGCGCCGTACATGCTGGTAAACACCGCCAAAAGCACACAGTAGAAGAAAGCAATGAGGTTCTTGCTGGAAACCCCACTGTCTGGCAAACCGAGCGCGGCAACACTATCCCGGGATAAAAGAGCCAGGGTTTCAGATACCGCCTGTATCTGCAGAGCTACCAGTGGTAACAGTGCCAGTAACATGAACAGGGTGGCGAGAATGCCTACCTGGCGACTGTGGTAGCGAAAAACCAGTAGATCCGCTGGGGAGTAGAGTTGGTAGCGCTGGGCAAGCCGCGCTAGCGGCTCTAGAGCTACTGGCGCAAATAAGAACATAGCGCCGGTGCCCAGGTAGTAGGCCAATACGCCATAACCATACTGCCAGGCCAGGTCGACAATACCGTAGAAAGTCCAGGCAGACAGCGAAACCCCCAGGGAGAGGACATAAACGAGTGGGTGGCGTACCCAGCGTGCGGGCAGCCAGCCCTTTGAGGTGGCGAAGGCCACAAAGAACAGAGTGGCAATATAAACGACGCCAATCAGGGCGATATGGGCTATTTCAAAGCTCATTCGATTTGCGTCTCCATTGGATAAAAATCGCCAACAGGATCAAAACGAACCAGAGAATAAAAGGGCGATACCAGGCGCCAACGGGATTGATCATCCAGGTAAAAATGGTGGGTGAAAACACATAGCCCACTAGCACGAGCAGTATTAACAGGGTGCGATTGCTCATAGACAGTCTTGGAAACCCGTTTGGGAAAAGGCATTAATGGTGGCCGGGATCACCTTGGATTTAGGGGCAAGGCGCTATTGGGATATGCGTATATTACCCAAAAGGTGGGTGCGGCTGGCGCAAAAATGTTAAATGTCTCAGCAGTTCAGTGCAATTGCCGGTCGCGCTTATCAATTTGGTGTCGTTGCCAACGGGCTGTGGCCCACTTCAGAATATGTTCTGGTTTCTCCTGTCTCAGTGTTTCGGGCACATGGAAACCGAGAAAAATTAATGCGGCGCACAGGTTATCTGCCGCTTTATTGTCATCGATAGCTGGCGCGTGGTTTTGCTTGCTGAGTTTCTGTTTTCCCCCTGGGCCCATTACCAGAGGCAGGTGCCCGAAGACCGGAGGGGTTGTGCCGAGTATGTGGAACAGACGGATCTGTGCGCCAGTGGTATCTAAAAGGTCGGCGCCACGCACTACTTGGGTAACCCCCTGGGCAATATCATCCACCACTACTGCCAGCTGATAGGCGTACAGGCCATCGCGACGCTTCAGGATCGTGTCTTCACGTACCGGTTGGTGTTGTTCCCCGCGCCAGATATCCTCGAATACCTCCTCGTCACCAGCACATTGCAGGCGTAGGGCAGAGGGACCACTGCCACTGTGTTTGACTCTGCAACCAAGGTTGTCGTGCCCGCCATTTTGGCGGATTTGGCTGCGTGAGCAGTAACAGGGATACAGGAGGCCTTGTTCACGCAGTTGCGCCAGGGTCTCTTCGTACAATCTGTGCCGCTTGCTCTGCCATTCCACGGCACCGTGCCAATGCAGGCCGTGGGTCTCCAGGGAATTCAGGATGCGGGTGGCCGCGCCGGGCTCTTCGCGCGGTGGGTCGAGATCCTCCATTCGGAGCAACCAGTGGCCTCCATGGGACTGGGCATCCAGGTAGCTGCCAAGTGCGCACACCAAAGAGCCAAAGTGCAGGGGGCCGCTTGGGGAGGGAGCGAATCGACCAATATAGGGGTGAGTACTTTTCAAAATGACAGGGGGCGGTCCCGTCGACCGCCCCTTCGCGCCGGGTGCCCCTTAGGGATCACCGGATTTCTATTAGTTATGGATCAGCCTGAAATCTGTCTTTCTTTGATTTCAGCCAGAGTCTTGCAGTCCACACACAGGGTTGCGGTGGGGCGAGCCTCAAGGCGGCGGATTCCAATATCAACCCCGCAAGCTTCACAGAAACCGTAGTCATCCTGGTCAATCAGCTCCAGGGTGGCGTCGATCTTCTTGATCAGTTTGCGCTCGCGATCGCGGGTGCGAAGTTCAAGGCTGAACTCCTCTTCCTGACTGGCGCGATCGGCGGGATCGGGAAAGTTTGCGGCCTCGTCTTTCATGTGGGAAACGGTGCGGTCCACTTCCGCCATCAGTTCGGCCTTCCAGGCTAACAGCAAGTTGCGGAAATGCTCCTGCTGCTTCTCATTCATGTACTCTTCGCCCTTAGTCTCCTTGTAGGGCTCAAAGCCGTGCAGAGAATCGGTGCTCGCAGCAGTTTTGGGCATAGTCGTTGCCTCTCTTTCTATACGGGCCCCCGATAATGGGGGCGATACCACCAAATTCAATCTAGCCTAGACCGGAATCTTTTTGTTTGATGCTTTTTTCACCTGTCAAAAAGCTTGCGGTGGCAGGCTAATCCTTGTTTCCGCCGCCGATACCCCGGCGACCGAGAGCGAGGAAGCTATCAAATCTACGCGATTCGCGCCACAAATAGTTGTCTGCTATTTTGTGGCGCTGAAATGTACAAGAGTGCCAGCCCGTGAAGTTTACCCCCTCGTTGCAAAAGGCAACCCTGTTGCGTCGTTACAAACGTTTTCTCGCAGATGTGGAGTCCTCAGAAGGGGAGGTTTTCACTATTCACTGCCCTAATACCGGCTCCATGAAGAACTGTTGGGTTGAGGGTGGCGCTTGTTGGTATTCGGACTCGGGTAATCCCAAACGCAAGTACCGCCATACTTTAGAGATCACCACCACCCCCGATGGCGCCCTGGCCGGTGTAAATACGGGGCGCTCTAATGCTCTAGTGGAGGAGGCAATACGCTCCGGGGTAATTGGCGAACTCCAAGGCTACGAGTCCCTGCGCCGGGAAGTGCGTTACGGGGATGAGAATAGCCGTATTGATTTTCTGTTGTCCGGTGATCAGGGGGACTGCTATGTGGAGGTTAAGAATGTCACCTTGGCAGAAGGGGAGCGCGGTTACTTTCCCGATGCAGTGAGTGCCCGCGGCGCTAAACATTTGCGGGAATTGCAGAAATTGGCTGAAGACGGAGTGCGTGCAGTACTCTTTTATTGTGTTCAGCACAGTGGTATCGAAAGTGTTGAGGCCGCGCATGAGATTGACCCCGCCTATGCTGACGCCCTCGACAGTGCGGTTTCAGCCGGTGTGCAGGTGCTCGCTTACAAGGCGCAACTAGGCGCCAGTGAAATTGTCCTCGCGCAGGAACTGCCATTTCGCTGAGGGGGTTGATATGAATGGCCGGGCAGGAACGGCCCGGCAAGATAAACCCTACTCCGGCAGCAGGGCGTAGAGGCCGTCCTGGGCGTATTCCACAGGCACAGGTGTCAGTGCATCGCCGGTACAGGGGCCAGCGATACACTCACCGGATTCAATCAGGAACAGAGCCCCGTGAGAGGCACATTGGATCAGGGCCCCATCCGGGTCGAGAAACTGGTCTTCCTGCCAGTCGAGGTTGATACCGCGGTGTGGACAGGTGTTCTTATAGGCATAAACCTCCCCCTCTTTCATCACGGCAAAGACATTGTCAGTTCCGGCGGCGGTATCGCCGAGGGAAAAGCCTTTCGACTGTCCCTCGCTCAATTCATCGTAGCGGCACAGGAAGTATTTCTGCATAAAGTCGGCTCTGGGATCTATTATTGCTCTATTGCGGCGCCGCGAGTGTAATCGAGGTGTAGCGTATTGTCCCGTCGCGCATGATACCCAAAGTAATTTCGTCACCTACCTGATGTTTTTCCAGAGCGTTGAGCAGATCGTCGTAGCTGCGGATGGGTTGCTGCTCCACTTCAACAATCACATCCCCCAGCTGCCACCCTCCCTGGCGTGTGCGATAAATGCCTTGTAAGCCCGCTTTCTCTGCGGGAAGCCCCGGGGCTATGCGCAATACGGCTACGCCTTCGAAACCGTAACGACTGCTCCATTGATCCGGTGCGGATTCAATGCCGAGTATGGGGCGAACCAGGCGGCCGTGGGCAATCAGTTCCGGGACGATTTTCTTGACTGTATCCACCGGAATGGCAAACCCAATTCCCACGCTGGTACCGCTGGGGCTGTAAATGGCCGTGTTGACGCCGATCAAGCGCCCGAGGGAATCCAGCAGTGGGCCGCCGGAATTGCCGGGGTTAATGGCAGCATCGGTCTGGATTACATTACGGATGGTGCGATTATTGGCAGCTTCAATTTCACGCCCCAGAGCGCTCACCACCCCAGTGGTGAGCGTGGTGTCCAAGCCGAACGGATTGCCGATGGCGAGTACCTTGCGCCCCACCGAGAGGTTGCTGGAAGTACCGGCTACAAGAGGTTTTAATCGCTCTTTAGGCGCTTCAATTTTCAGTACGGCAAGGTCTTTCTCTGGAGCTGAGCCCACTAGCTGGGCAGGCCATTCACTGCGGTCTTGTAGTGTAATGGTAACTTTGCGCGCACCCTCAATTACGTGGAAATTGGTAACCACGTGCCCCAGTTCGTCCCAAATAAAACCACTACCGGCACCTTTGGGTACAGCATGCAGTCGCAGGGTCCTGCGATCGCGCACCAGGGCTTCGTTGGTAACGTAAACCACCGACGGGCTGGCAAAATTGAACACCTGCATGGTGTTGCGCTCATCATCGGTAGCGAAGTCCTGGACTTGTGCATACAGGGGAGATGTGAGGCAGAGGAGCATTAAGGAAAAAATAATTGGCAGAGTTTTTAGCGCTGTCATGGATAGCAGTCTTTCCTTTGTCAATTTGCTGGAAAGTTTACCTCGCCTGAGCCGGGGGCGAAAAGACAGCGACGTTTATGCAAACCTGTACCTGCAGGATCAATGTATTCACAGGCTTTTTTTTACCAGAATAAAATCTGCACCTGTGGATAATTCGAAACAACAGCGCTTGTGCAGTTGCGTGAAAATCATTTACGGAAATTCTGCAGAACCTGGATGCGATCATCCAGAGGTGGGTGTGTGGCCAGCAGTGCGCCCATGTTGCCAAAGATTCCGAAGGCTTTCATATTGCCAGGCAGTGGCTCTTCGTGGCCCCGCTCGGATTCCACCTTGAGTCTCTGCAGAGCTGCGATCATGGAATTGGGGCTAGCCAGTGTTGCACCTGCGTGGTCTGCCCTGTACTCCCTCCTGCGGCTGAACCAGGCGACGATAATCATGGCAAAGAAACCAAAGACGATATCCATGACGATAGAGGTGATGTAGTAGCCGATTCCCAGTCCCTGCTCGTTGCGCAGGATTACCCGGTCGACAAAAAAACCGACCAGGCGCGCGAAGAACATGACAAAAGTGTTCACGACTCCTTGGATCAGAGCCAGGGTTACCATGTCCCCATTGGCCACGTGTCCAATCTCATGTCCGATAACTGCACGCGCCTCCTCGCGGCTAAAACGCTGTAACAGTCCGGCACTGACAGAAACCAGGGCGTTGTTGCGATTCCAGCCTGTGGCAAAGGCGTTGGCTTGGGGCATGGGGAATATCCCCACGTCTGGCATGCCAATGTTGGCTTTGCGTGAAAGTTCCCGCACTGTCTCTACCAGCCATTGTTCATCGGCACTGCGGGGTTCGGTAATAATCTGGGTGCGGGTGGTCATCCGTGCAATGGTTTTGGAAAGCAGTAGCGAGATGAAAGAGCCGCCAAAACCAAATAGTGCACAGAGAAGTAGTAAGGCGCCGAGGTTCAGGTCAACGCCATTGGCCTGGAGGATACCTCCTATGCCAAAAAGGTTGAAAATAATGCCGACCAGAACCAGGACAGCCAAGTTAGTCAGCAGGAATAGCCCAATGCGTAACATCGGCTCTCTCCATCTAATCGTCTTTGAGTAAGTTTAGATAGGGCGGGGCGTTTTGTGTGACAGTCGGGCGATATGCAATACCATGCCGAGCACCCTTTCCATCCCCGCAGGGGCTATCCGGGCGTTAAATCGTTGGGAGAAATCTGGGCTGTTCGCGTTAGTCTAAGTTTTGAGTGGCCAGCAGTCGGTCAGCCTCGCTGGCCAGCTTTTGCTTCAGGTCTGGGTCCAGGTCGTTCCAGTGGACGTCCAATAAAGCGCCTTGTAGAGCGTAGAGCATGACTCTGGAGGCATTGATGCCGCGATTGCGAATACTGATAAATGCCTCCACCGGGCCTATGCGGCGCAGGTCTTCATGGGAGCGGATGCCGATAGAGTGCAGGATATTTACAGAGGCCAGGCCCAGGTTTTTCAGTTTCAGTAACTCTGATTGACTCGGGTGCATTCAGTTTTCCCTACAAGGTTTAACGTTCAGTTAATACGATCTCTCCATCGATCGCGGGCTGAACTTAACATAATTTAATTGTCGATCAGTAAACCTAACCATCGGTACCTTTGTGACAGCGCCAATTGCTTTTCCTACAATTCCGGGCTGACCTGCTTATTCCGTATTGCTCTTTGATAGAGTAGGCACCTTGGGTTTGTTCACTTTAGACCGCATTACAAAAATCGCCCGCTTATAGGAGTCAAATGTTATCTGTTCCGCTACAACGTATGCTCTTTGGACTCACCGATGAGCATGTCATCCTCGATCCAACTTCGGGCCAGTTGCTGCACCCCGAGGCCCTGGTGGCCTTCCAGCGCCTGAGACGTGATGCCCGCGAGGCAGGCTTTGATCCCCAGATCGCCTCAGGCTTTCGTAGCTTTGAGCGCCAGCGCACGATCTGGAACGGCAAGGCACAGGGACTCAGGCCGGTGCTCGACAGCGAGGGAGTGGCATTGGAAATTTCCGGATTGCCACCGCGAGAGCTGGTCATGGCCATATTGCGTTGGTCGGCATTGCCAGGTGCTTCCCGCCACCACTGGGGCACCGACTTCGATATGATCGATGCGGCTGCCCTCCCGGAGGGCTACGATGTTCAGCTAACCCCCCAGGAAGTGGCGGACAATGGCATTTTTGGCCCATTTCATCTCTGGCTGGATGAGCGTATTGCCTCCGCGCAGAGCTATGGCTTGTTTCGCCCCTTCGCCACAGATCAGGGGGGGGTGGCCCCTGAGCGCTGGCACCTGAGTTATGCACCGCGTGCGAAGGAATTGCAGGATCTATTGACGATTGAGCGCCTGCAGGAACAGCTGCGCCGCGGTGACCTAGCCCTGTGTGACACCGTGTGTGAGCATCTTGAGGAAATCTATACGCGCTTTGTGTGGATCCCGGATCACTGTTATCCGGAGATTATGCCGCTCTGAGAACGAAGCGGGCGCCGCCTTGTTATGCCCCTGGATTCCCCAGTGGGCGGCGCTTGAAAGGTCCTGACATTCCTGCCAAGCTTCGCGGGGCTTCAGCCCTTGGCATATACAATTGGGAAGTAACAGGAAAGTGGAAAAGACCGGCGAGGAAATCATTATCGACAGCTCGATCGAGCCCCGTGATGTCTGGAAATCCATGCGTGCGGAGGCCGCTGCCGCTGCCAGTGGCGAACCGATCCTGGCGAGTTATTTCCACAATACTATCCTGCGCCACAAATCGCTGGAGCATGCAATTGCCGACCAGTTGGCTGCTGTGTTGGATCATGATGCGCTGACTGCCACTTCACTGCAGGAAGTTATTGCTTCCGCTCTGGAGAGTGATCCCTCAATCTCCAGTCGGATGCATGCTGATATTTGCGCTTGGTACGATCGTGATCCGGCCTGCGATCAATACCTGACTCCGTTTCTTTATTTCAAAGGTTTCCACGCGCTGCAATCCCACCGAATTGCCCATTGGCTTTGGAAGCAGGGGCGTTTCACCCTGGCTTTGTATTTCCAAAGCCGGGTGTCGGAGCAGTTTTCTGTGGATATTCACCCGGCGGCGAAGTTTGGCGGCGGCATTATGATTGATCATGCGACTGGTCTGGTTGTGGGGGAGACTTGTGTAGTGGGGGACAATGTATCCATCCTCCACTCTGTGACCCTTGGTGGCAGTGGCCGGGGCTCCGGCGATCGCCACCCAAAAATCGGTCACGGAGTGATGATTGGTGCCGGTGCCAAGGTATTAGGGCCTGTGCGGGTGGGAGATGATGTCAAGATTGCTGCTGGCAGCCTGGTATTACACGATGTGCCCGATCACACCACGGTAGCTGGTGTGCCAGCGCGCCAAGTTGGTGGCCGAATTGAGGGAGCTCCTGCCTTTACCATGGACCAGACTCTGGACCCGGATGAATAACACAGGGATTAAGTAATGTCGCAAGCCACCTATAGCTTGGTTTTCCGCGGTGACCTGATCGACGGATTTACTGCGAACGATGTGAAATCCAATATGGCGCGCCTGTTTAAGAGCACCCCGCAGGCAGTGGAGAAACTTTTCAGTGGTCGTCCACTGATCTTGCGAAAAGGCCTCAGCCAAGCCCAGGCAGAGCAGTTTCAAGCCACTTTGGCCAAAATCGGTGCCCAGGTAACCTTGAAGGATGAGAGTGGGATAGCAACCGCCAAGCCCAAAACCATACAGACACAGGCTGTTCAGCCTGAGGAAACACCTGAATCCGACAGTTCCCCGATACCCAATTGGACGCTTGCGCCCATGGAGGGAAATTTGGTCAAAGATCATGAGCGCAAGCAAGTGGCTGCGGTCGAGGTTTCCACTGACCATATCAGCCTGCGTGCGGCGGAAGGACTTTTGCTTGATAAGAGTGAGCGCGCTGAGGCGGAGGCTGCCCCAGTCAATATTCCCAAGTGGGATCTGGACTAAACATAAATCATTCCCTCTGAGGGAGTCTCCACGCACAAAAAAACCGGCATAAAGCCAGTTTTTTTGTGCCCAAGAGCCTAGCTAAAGGAAGTGGCTCTCAGCCTTCTTCCTTCAGGTAACGCTCACGAGAGGAAAGCACTTCTTTGCGGGCTTCTTCAGCGTCGGCCCAGCCTTCTACTTTTACCCACTTGCCGGCTTCGAGGGCTTTGTAATTCTCGAAGTAGTGCTCGATTTGCTTGAGCAGCAATTCCGGCAGGTCGCCAATTTCCTGTACGTGATCATACAGCTTGGTTAGCTTGGTGTGAGGTACCGCCAGCAGTTTGGCGTCTACACCGGATTCGTCGGTCATTTTCAGAACGCCGATTACACGGGAGCGGATAACAGAGCCAACCATTACCGGGTAAGGCGCGACAACCAGCACGTCGAGGGGGTCGCCGTCTTCGGACAGGGTTTGAGGCACGTAGCCGTAGTTAGCCGGGTAGAACATCGGAGTGGCAACGAAGCGATCCACAAATACGGCGTCAGAGTCCTTGTCCACCTCGTATTTGATGGGGTCGGAGTTGGCAGGGATCTCGATGATAACGTTGATATCGCTGGGCAGGTCCTTACCTGCGGGGATCTTGTCGAAGCTCATTGCTGGTCCTGAACTGGGTAAAACGAAAAATTTGGAGCGCGGATTATATATGCAGTTCGGCACAGCTGAAAGTCACGCCCCTGGGGAAATATCGGGCGTCAGGATTTGGCTGGCGGGTCTATCCTGTAAGTCATTGATAACAACAACGGGGCAGGGACGGAAATGCTAAAAGCCAGGGAGGTTAAAACCGTTCAGGAGGCCCGTGCGATTGTCGAAGGGCGCGGCCTCAGTCATGTCAAAGTGGGCCTTTTCGATATCGATGGTGTCATGCGCGGCAAATATATGAGCCGCGAAAAGTTTTTCTCTTCCTTGGATAAGGGCTTCTCTTTTTGTGATGTGGTGCTGGGCTGGGATGTAAAAGACCAGCTCTATGACAACGCCCGCTATACCGGTTGGCATACAGGGTATCCGGATGTTCCTGTGCGGATACTTCCAGATAGCTGTCGAGATATTCCCTTTGAAGAGAATATGTTGCTGTTTCTGGCTGAGTTTGATCAGCGGGCCCAGGCAGTATGCCCCCGCGCGGCTTTGCGCCGGGTGGTGGAGCGCTGCCGGGCAGCGGGCTTTGAGCCCTTTGCTGCCCTTGAGTATGAATATTTCCTATTCGATGAAACGCCGCATTCCGTGCGCGAAAAGGGCTTTCGCGATCTGAAGCCTTTCACCCCGGACTGGTTTGGCTACTCAATATTGCGCAACTCTGTGCATTCCGAACTGTACGGGGAAATCCTGGATATGGGGGAGCGCATGGATTTCCCGCTGGAAGGACTGCATACGGAAACGGGTCCAGGAGTTCTTGAAGCCGCAATTGCAGTGGATAAAGCAGAGGCTGCAGGGGACAAGGCCGCCCTGTTTAAAACATTTATGAAAATCCTGGCTCAACGCATGGGATTAATGGCGACATTTATGTCGCGTTGGTCCAGTGATTACCCCGGACAAAGTGGCCATATCCACCTCTCATTGCGCAGTGCGGACAATGGTGAATCGGCATTTTTTGATAGAAGCCAACCCACAGGGGTCAGCGAAATTATGCGCCAGTTTATTGCTGGCCAACAGCGCCTGATGCCTGAGTTTCTGGCCATGTTGGCGCCCACTGTAAATAGTTACCGTCGCCTGGTACCCGGCTTTTGGGCACCTACCGGCGCTAATTGGGGAGTTGAGAATCGGACTACAGCGCTGCGCGCTATTCCTGGCAACGGTAAATCGCAGCGAGTGGAATATCGCCTTGGTGCCGCCGATGCCAATCCCTATTTAGCTCTGGCTGCAGCGCTCGGCTCTGGGCTGTATGGCGTGATGCAGCAATGGCAGCCAAGCGATCCTATTGAGGGCAATGCCTATGCACTGACGCCCGAGATCCAGCAAACGTTGCCCGCTACCCTGTGGGATTCAGCCCAGCGTTTCAAAAGCTCTGAAGCTGCTAAGGAGTTGTTTGGCAGTGAATTTGTTGAGCACTTCGCGGCCAGTCGCGAATGGGAAGAGCGTGAATATCGCCGTCATGTGACTGACTGGGAGCTGGATAGGTATTTCGAAATAATCTGATTTAAGCCATTCACATCTGTACTTTAATTGGGCAGTTGCCCGTCTTTTTGAAAGCGTAACCCAGTTGTCTTTCCTTCACTGGTAGGAAACCGGTGAAAATTAATTAAAGGGATTTCCAACATGCACCACCTGCGATGTATTTCCCCTGTAGATAACAGCGTGTACCTGGAAAGAGCGCTGGCTGGCGAAGCTGAAATTCGTGTGGCTTTGGATCGAGCGGCTTCGGCCCAGCGGGCCTGGCGCCTAACCCCTCTCATCGAGCGTATCGCTATTGTACACCGCGCAGTGGAATTTTTTGCGGAGCGCAAAGATCGTCTGGCTGAGGAAATTTGTTGGATGATGGGAAGGCCAATACGTTTCGCCCCCGGGGAAATTGATGGTTTTGCCGAGCGCGCTTCAGCCATGGCAGATATTGCGGAAGAGGCCCTCGCAGATATCCAACTGTCAGCCACGCCGGGGTTTTCCCGGTTTATTCGTCGCGAACCGCTGGGTATTTCCCTTGTAATTGCCCCTTGGAATTACCCTTACCTGACGGCTGTAAATACAGTGGTGCCGTCAATATTGGCGGGCAATGCTGTAATTTTGAAGCACTCTGCGCAAACTCCTCTCTGTGCAGAGCGAATGGTTGAGGCGTTTAGAGAGGCAGGACTACCCTACGGAGTATTTCAGTTTCTACACCTGAATCACGCTTACACCCAAAGGTTGGCATGCGCGGAGGAAATCCAGCACATCGCTTTTACGGGTTCGGTAGAAGCCGGGGCAAACTTGGAGCGCACCGTAGCAGGCCGCTTTATTCAGGTGGGTTTGGAGCTGGGAGGTAAAGATCCTGCCTATGTACGGGAAGATGCGGATCTTCAGCTGGCGGTGGAGACAATTGTAGATGGCGCATTTTTTAATTCAGGTCAATCCTGCTGCGGCATTGAGCGTGTTTATGTTCAAGAAAAACTATTCGACGAATTTGTAGAGCGTGCCGTCGCTCTGGTTGGTAAATATCAGCTTGGCCGCCCGGATGATCCGGACACCACACTAGGCCCCCTCGTTCGTGCAGAAGCCGCTGATCTAGTACGTGTACAAATAGACGAAGCTGTGGCCGAGGGCGCCAAGACGCACCTGAGCACCAGTGACTTCCCGCTGGATAAACGCGGTACCCAGTATTTGGCACCACAGTTATTGACTGGAGTACGCCAAAAAATGCGCCTGATGCGTGAGGAGTCTTTTGGACCGGTATTGGGGGTGCAAAAAGTGCATGATGATGGCGAGGCTCTAGAATTTATGAATAACAGCCAGTTTGGCCTCACCGCAGCAATTTTTTCACAGGATGAAGAGGTCGCCCTGGCAATTGGGGATCATTTACAGGTAGGCACAGTTTTCCTTAATCGGTGTGATTACCTGGACCCAGAGTTGGCCTGGACTGGGGTAAAGCGGTCCGGAAGGGGGTGTACTTTGTCCCGGATTGGATTTGAGCAGTTAACTAGACCCAAGTCCTTCCATTTTAAAATTTAAGGCTAGGGAACCGTTAAAGAGGGAATTTCTGTGAGGTTGATTAAAAGTTGTGTTGCAGGGTTACTTTTACTCAATTCATTGGTGCTAAAAGCGGAACCTTATCTTTATAAAAATATTACTTTAGATGTTCCCGGTGAGTGGTCAAGGTACGAAGACCCTTACAACAAGATAGGAATTCAATTTCGACAGAAAGGCACCGGTAACTTGATGGCCTACATTCTGAGAGAGGGATTATTAAAAGATGGTGGCGATCCTGACGTATTTTTAGAACAACATCCATTGGAACATCCGGTTTCTTCAGTGCAGATTGGTAATTATTCCGGTTATTTCGTCACTTTTAAATCGAAAGGAAAGTGTATGGCAAAATGGTTTTTGGGCGATGGAATCGATTTACTGGTTGCACACTTTCAAAGTGACTGTAATTCGGTGGATTTCTCGCCGGTAATCGAAGTGGTTAAATCTATCACAATGAAAGTTCACACCGTTGAATAGTTAGTGAGTTATAAGTTACATAGAGTGGGTATTTGGGTGGAGGTGTTGAGGTGAAGTACATACATTGTTGCATAGTATTGTCATTTTTTTCTCCGTTATTGATTAGTGCCGCGGAATACGAGCTAGAAAATTATTCAATAGACCTGCCGGAAAAGTGGTACATACAGACGGTTGATGGAGAAATGGGCATGGAGCTAAGGAAACGGTGTAGCAATGCGCAACTGAAAATAGGGTTTTCTCAAGGGATAACTGCACAGCAACAAACTGAAACTTTCCTGAATGACTACGACGAGGGTGAGGCAGCCCTTACCGCAATTCAACTGGGACAATTTTCCGGCTATTTTCTGAGCTATGAAGATGAAGGGATGTGTGGAGAGATTTGGTCTATGGCAAATGGTGAGGATCATTTTGGAATAGGGTACTGGGAAGATTGTAACTCGATAAACCGTACATTGATTTTTAATCTGGTTAACTCAATAAAGCCCCGTTTACAGGTTGCAGATTAGCTGTTTTCAGAAAGTCATTGAGGGCATTGGCTGGACTGGATAAATAAAGAGGCAAGCGTGGATAAATACCGGGTAAACTGGAATTTCCCTACCAATATTTGGGTTGGACCCGGGCGAATAGCGGATCTTGCCAAGGCCTGCGTTGAATTGAATATACAGCGCCCCTTAGTGGTGACAGATCCCGGTCTTGCCACTATGCCACTGATTGAGCGTGCCTATACTCCCTGTCGGGAAAATAGCCTAGAACTAGAAGTTTTCTCAGCGATAAAAGGCAACCCTAATAGTGAGAATATTGATCAAGGCGTCGAAATTTTAAGGAGTAAAAATTGCGATGGAGTCATTGCCTTTGGTGGTGGCTCAGCGATTGATGCCGGCAAGGCAATCGCGTTAATGGCCAGGCAGAGCCGGCCCATTTGGGAATTCGAGGATATTGGTGATAATTACAAGCGTGTCGATCCTAACGGTATGGTGCCAGTGATTGCAGTACCTACCACTGCTGGAACAGGCTCGGAGGTAGGGCGTGTAGCGGTGATTACCGATGAAGCTGCGCAAATTAAACGCTTGATTTTCCACCCTAATATCTTGCCGGACATTGTGATTCTCGATGCCGAACTTACCTTGGGATTGCCACCAGAAATTACCGCGGCGACTGGGATGGACGCCCTCTCTCACAACTTGGAATCCTATTACTCACCTATGTATCACCCTATGGCTGAGGGAATTGCCCTACAGGGTATGCGCCTGATTAAAAGTTACCTTCCACGGGCCTATATGATAGGCACTGAATTAAAAGCACGTCAGCAGATGCTGGTTGCCTCCTGTATGGGGGCCACAGCCTTCCAGCGTGGTTTGGGTGCGATCCATGCACTCGCCCATCCACTTGGTGGCCTTTACGATAAACATCACGGCTTACTCAATGCCATATTGATGCCCTATGTCCTTGTAGCGAACAGGCCAGCCATAGAGGTTCCCATGGGACAATTGGCACTCTCATTGCAATTGACCGGGAAAGATATGTTTGAGAGCGGCTTTGATGCAGTGCTTAACTGGGTTATTGGCCTGCGTAAGCAGCTGGGTATTCCTCATACTTTGGAAGAAATTGGTATTGGTAGCGATGATGCCGATAAGATTGGACGTATGGCTGCAGAAGACCCGTCTGCAGCCAGTAATCCCATGTCTTTTAACGCAGTGGAATATCGCGAAATTTTCCTGCGTGCCTGCCAGGGTAGTGTCACACTGTAAGAGTTTACCTCTATGAGTCGACAGAAGAGTAACCATCAATAGAACATTCCATAGGAATTCGTTATGCGCGGTATTTTTACTCTGTTTATTCTTCTGGCAGCCACCCTCGGATATGCCCAGGATTCTCCTGATATACGAACCGCTATTTTTGCTGGAGGCTGTTTCTGGTGTATGGAACCGCCGTATGACAAAGTGAATGGCGTGCTGGAAACCACCTCAGGTTACAGCGGTGGTCATGTAAAGAACCCCTCCTATGATCAGGTCTCTGCCGGTGGCACCGGCCATGCCGAGGTGGTGCAAGTTAAATATGATGCAAACAAAGTGAGTTATTCCGAGTTACTCAATATTTTTTGGCACAACGTGGACCCCTTTGATGCCGGTGGCCAGTTTTGTGACCGGGGCGATCAGTACCGTGCTGAGATCTTTTACGGTAATGAAGAAGAGAAAAAGCTGGCCGAAGAGAGTAAGAAGAAAGTAGAGGCCGAGCTGGGTAAGAAAGTTGTCACCCAGATAAAGCCTGCCGCTACTTTTTATCCGGCAGAGGCTTACCACCAGGATTATTATCAGCGCAATCCCCTACGCTATAAATACTACCGCTTTCGCTGCGGGCGGGATCAGCGGCTTGAGGAAGTTTGGGGAAAAGGTAAGAGCAAGAGCTGAAGAGTTTGGGGTGTTTTTTGATCTCTTAAATAGAGGTGCCCTTAAGCGAATAAGTCTGCTGACTAGGATAATTCAGATGTGGTAAACGGCATGGGGAACACCGAATCTGGCAGGTTGCAAGAAGGGGAGGTAATGAGCACTGTAGCAGGATTCCCCGTTCTTTATCGCTATATGGCTGCAGATAAATCCAAACCTCTAATGGTATTTGTGCCGGGTAACTCTCACTTGGCCCGTATCTTTTATGGCTGCCCCGAGGCCAGGGAAGAAGACTTTATCAGTTATTGGGTACATCGTTCAGGCCACCCCTTCCTCGCTATATCCTTCCCCATCGCCAATAAGGCCTTTGATGGATATTATCCCAATTTCACCATCGCAGACTGGGGTAAGCAGGTCGCGGAAGTAATTGACAAGATTGTCACTGAGAATAACTTACAACGTGAGGTAATCGTTTGTGGCTGGAGTATGGGATGCAAGATTGCAGGAGCTCTTGGGAAGGAGGCGATTGGTAAGAGCTTCTCAATAGTGATGTTTGTTGCCATGTCGGGAGATCCCGCTGTTCCAGGCTTCTTGCCAAAAGCAAATGCTGAAAATATCGCTATGACACCAGAAGGGCTGGCAAACCGGGAGAGCTTATACCCCTGGTTTTTTCAGGCACTGGAAGATCAAAGTACCTATAACGGCCATACTATTCTCCCAAAAGATATTTATCGGCAGAGGATCCTGGGGGCCACCCCTGTGGGATTGATTGGCACGGGCCTGATGTATAAGAATGGCCAATTTGTAGAAGACTTAGAATGGAGCCTTAAGTCCGCGAACACTTTCAATTACGACGATTATCCTTTTCCTGTAGTTATTCATGGTGATTCGATATCTGATGCGGAAAACGTATTACTGAATACCTCTAACTGGGCGTTTATTAGAAATAGAGTGCTTATTAAGAGGGTACTTGGGACTAATGCATTAAAGGGTCTCTCTCCTGCTCAGTGGGAGCGTCTTCAAGAACTGGTTGAATGCTCTGGTAGTCACTTTTCGCAATCCCTTCCCGGGGGGCACTTCTTTTTTTGGGGGGGAATTGGGGCAAAATTAATTTTGAAAAAAATAATACTTCTTACAAAAAATGTCAGGAGCATTCCTGATTTGATAAACTTATAATTGAAATTAAATCTTAAGATATTTCATTTTTTAATTAAGTATCTTTCTAGATAGGATATGAATTCTTCACGTTGTGACGTTGTTGTATTAGCGCAACCTAAAATTAGTCCGCTTCTTTTTATTTTTCCAAAGTAGCAAGTTGATAGTGGGGTGCTACCAAAGCCATGGTTAGCTAAATCTTTTGACAGTTTTATATCGTCGTGCCCAGGGGTTGCAATTACAAGATTCATTGGTGTACCGGGAGAAATTAGTTGTGCCTGTGATTTTAATCGACTCTGAATAAGTGTGCAAAAATGAACCCATTTTTCCTGATAAATATTACGCATTCTTCTTATATGGCGTACAAAATGTCCTTCGCCAATAAAATCGGCCAATATCGCTTGGTAAAGCAATGTAGATGGCCCAGAAATTTGGCCTTTTGCTTCTATAAAAGCTGGTGCTACAGGCTCAGGCACTACGAGATAACCTAAATTTAGACTCGGCATAAGAGTTTTGCTAAAACTTCCACAATAGAGGACTGGAGCATCCTTCCTTAACCCCTGTAAGGCAGCGACTGGCTTTTTTTGAGAATAAAATTCACTCTCATAATCGTCTTCAAAAATCCAACACTTAGATTTTGCAGCCCAGTTCAGCAATTTTACTCGATCCTTAAGCTCCATAATACCACCCAAGGGATATTGATGAGTTGGTGAACAAAAAAGAAGTTTAGCTACAAAATTTTTTTTAATTAAATTGTCTACATTAAAAGTGCCGTTTTCAATTTGTATTTCTTGTAAGTTCACGTCCATAGACTTAAATAAGAATCTAGCTCGCTTATAGCCAGGATTTTCAATCAATACTAAATCACCTTTATTCAATATGACTCTGATGCAAATATCTAGAGCTTCCAATTCACCATTCGTGATAATGATATGTTCCTCGGAACAATGAACGCCACGAGATATTCTTAGATATTCTGAAAGTCTTTTTCTAAGCGGTAAATATCCTCGTGAGTCTCCATATCCACTTATAGTGATTCTATCTAAATTTTGACGGTATAATTTGTACCATTTATTATGGGGGAAGGCCTCAAGATCAGGCAGACCAGGTGAAAATGGAAGCGATTCAGGCCATCGAGACAAAGAATATGATGATGATCTTATAGACTCACCATAGTTTGATAAGTCAGGTAAAGAGTGAGTGCTTTCTGAGAAAAAAAACTGCCCCTTATTCGAACAACTGAATGATCTATCAGATATATTGTTTGGCGTTTTTGAAGATATAAATATCCCTTTACCTGCCTGGGCAACTAAAAAACCTTCACTTTTTAATTGTTCAATAACTTGAATAATAGTATTGCGACTTACACCTAAAGACTCGGACATTATCCTAGATGATGGCAGTTTTGACCCGCTCGTAAATACTTGACATTCAATCTTATTCAGCAGAGCTTTATATAGCTGCTTTTGAAGAGGTTGATTTCGATCTATAAATATATCTGTAAGATCTAAAATTTTCACCATAGAACCTAAGAATTTTCTGGATTATATTTTGTACATTGATAAATGTTAGTAATGCCATTTATAGTGACGATATTTTCCTTGTAATAAATTGGGCTCAATAAGTGAAAAGGAAGTTAAGTTAGTAGATCTTTAAGGGTGCTAATAAATCTTATACGGTCACATGAACTTGTATTGGCGCATCCTAAAACTAGACCATTTTCTTTTGAGTTATCACAATAATAATAAGGAGAAATTGGAGCGCTACCAAAGCCTTTTTTAAATAAATTTTCAGAAATCTTTACATCATTATGTCCAGGAATATTTAATGTAAAATTTAAAGCAGAACGTTTGGAAATGATATTTACACTGGAAGATAGGTCACATCTCATTAGACCAAAAAAATGATCCAACTTTTCTTGATAACTCTTCCTCATTTGACGTGCATGTTGAGTGAAGTAACCTTCGCGTATAAAATCTGCCAATATAACTTGATGTGTGAGAGGGCAAGGGCCTGAGAGCTGCATTTTTGCATTCTTGAAAGCAGGCACTAGAGGCTTAGGAGATATTAAATAACCCAAGCGCAGATTTGGTAGTAAAACTCTACTGAACCCTCCTATATAAATTACAGGAGTGCTGCTATGTAAGCCTTGAATTGAATCAACGGGTATACCTTCGTTGAAAAGTTCATTGTCAGAATCACCCTCTAATATCCAACACTTATTTTTTTCAGCCCAATTGAGTATTTCTAATCTTTCTTGAAAAGGAATAATTCCACCTAACGGGGACTGTTGGTTTGGTGTTAAGCAAAGAAGTTTTCCATTTATTTTATTTTTCATTAAATAATCTACATTTAAAACCCCCTGGTTAACCTCAAGAGGTTTCAAATTTACATGCATTGTGTTAAATAAAAATCTGGCTCTAGTACATCCTGGATTTTCCATGAGTACTGTATCTCCCGCATCTAAAGTTAACCTTGCACACAAATCCAAAGACTCTAGGCGTCCGCTTGTTATAATAATTTGGTCAGGAGTACAAAAGGTTCCTCTAGTGGAATTTAAATAGTCAGATAACAATTCTCTTAATGGTTGGTATCCATTAATATCACCATACCCATTGAATTTTATATTTTCTTGATGTCTATGAAAAAGCTTTCCCCATTTTTTATATGGAAAAGATTTTACATCTGGCATCCCTGGTGAAAACGGGTGAGAATCTGGCCAGTAAGTGTTTTCTATCGCGCTTAATTTATCTTGGTTCGACAGGCTAGGAAGTGATAATTCAGTTTTGCTAGCGTTCTTACTGATATTAGTTATTTTATCGATACAAGCTGAAAAGATTGGAGATACGAATACCCCTTTAGATGCTTTACTAACCAGAAAGCCATCCTTTTTTAGCTGCTCTATAACATGAATTATAGTATTACGACTAACACCTATAGATTTAGACATTGCACGTGAAGAGGGTAGCTGTGAACCAGCTGGATATCTTCCGCTTTTTATTCGTTCAACAAGAGCTTTATATAACTGCTCTTGAAGTGGCTTATCGCGAGATATATTTAAATCAATAAAATCTGGAGCACTCACTACTAGCACCAATTTCTTTTAATATCATTAGTCTTATATATACTTGGAACCTTGAATAGATTCATTTATATTGCTATCTATGAATTATGATATTTACCATTTTAGATTTCATGCATAACCTTATATAGCGTTTTGTTTTTTCATAATATATATTGCTGTTATAAGTATTTATGGAGCTCTCCAATCGAATGCTAATTTATAGCAGTATTAAAAATATGCACTACCATTAATTAATAAACTTTAGAGATCTCTAATCTAGCCAATAACCATAAGAGTATTTCTCTAATTTTTTATAAAACTCATAGAGCTTGTTAATTGAGATGCTTTTCTCATTGTGGATAAATATTTCGGTAGTAGATGATTCATTATCACTTTATAGGCCTTGTGGTAGATCACTTTTCATACAGTTTGATTGTGGTTAGTCCGCCACATGCCAATTGGCCTTTAGTGTTATAAGAATTCTACATTTGAAAGGATAAATTTCTATAACTGGTACCATGTTTTTTTTGCAACTGGTATCATGATTATTTTAACTGGCCCTAAACTTTTTTTAAAACTGGTATTATTTTCTTAGTTATAATTTATTTGAAAGCAAATAAGTTTTATATATAAAATTAAGTAAGATTAAATAGGTCAAAACGTTATAGATAATTCTTACGCATTCAGTAATAAGTCATGGTTTTAAATTAAGAATATTGATAAGGATAATTTTGCATAAACTACAAGCAGAAGTAGTTTATGCAACATATACCTAGCTCAAATTGAATTCCGCGAGCATCATCAAAGAATGAGAAGTTTAAATCGTTTTTAAGAAGGTTTACTTATTCGGTAAAAATTAAAAGTTCATATAAAAAATTCTTCAATAGTTAAAGTCTTTAGAGTTGATTATTCTTTCTAGGCGCCTTGTAAAGGCTACACGCTGTAATTTTGTTGTGTTTGCACAACCAATTATTAAACCAGACTTTTCTATTTTTCCAAAGTAACATAATGAAAGTGCTGTGCTGCCAAATCCATACTTTGAAAGTTCCTCTACAATTTTTATATCATTCATACCTGGTGTGAGCAAAACAATAAACATTACTGAATCTTTTGAAATTATTTTAACCTGAGGAGTAAGATGTTCGTGAATGAGGCAACATAAATGGTTTAACTTATCAGTATACAGAGAGCGCATTTTCCGTATGTAACGTATAAAATGCCCTTCACTCATGAAATCAGCTAAGATTGCTTGATATAATAATGGGCAAGGTCCTTGGAGATTATTTTTTATGTTTATAAAAGCTGGTACCACAGGCTCGGGAACTACCAGATAAGCTAATCGTATACTGGGTATTAAAATTCTATCAAAACTACCCATATAAAGTGTTGGAGAATTTTTAATCAATCCTTGTAGAGGGGTTACTAAATTATTTCTTTTTGAAAATTCAATGTTATAATCATCCTCTAAAATCCAGCAGTTGTTCTTTGTAGCCCATTCAAGTAACTTAACCCTATTCTCATATTCCATTATACATCCTGTAGGATATTGGCGAGTAGGAGAAAGGTATAGAATTTTTCCCGATAATTTGTAATTTTTTATATCATCAGTATTTGTACATCCATTTTTTAGTTCGACCAAATTTATATTGGCGCCAAGCGCACTGAATACTTGATGTGCACGAGGATACCCAGGATTTTCAATAAGCACCGAATCTCCATGATTCAATATGACCTTTGAACACAGATTTACAGCTTCCATACACCCGTTTGTGATTATTACTTGATCCTTTGTACAGTGAACACCACGAGAAATACGCAAGTATTCCGCAATTTTCTCTCTTAGAGGAGCATAACCTCTTGGATCACCAAATCCACCTACGGAGATCCTGCCTTGATGCATCTGATATAATTTCTGCCATTTATCGTAAGGAAAAGTATTTTGATCGGGCAAACCTGGTGAAAAAGGAAGCGTACTACTCCAATGTGATTTAACCAAAGGCAATCTCTTCATTGACTCACCAAAACTTGATAAACCGGGAAGAGATTTAACATTACAATTAGTTACATTGACTTTTTGAATGTCTTCCCTTGATTTCTTATAGATTGTGATATTTGAATTTATAAAAATTCCTTTTTGAGCTTCGCTTACTAAAAACCCTTCCTTTTTCAATTTCTCTACTACTTGAATAATAGTATTTCGACTAACGTCCAGATATTTGGCCAAGACTCTTGAGGAAGGTAACCTGTTTCCTGGCAGCAGTTCACCATCTTCTATAAGCTTTACAATGAAATTATAAATTTGTTTTTGCAAAGGGTATTTTTGAGACAATATAAGATTAGTGAATTTTTTTAATTTCATTAAGGTTTAAACCAATTAAACATTTAATACAGCATCACAAGTGAATTTAAAGTGTATTTATAACAAAGAATGTAGCATAGAGAAATGAACAGTGAGTAAGTGCTAATAATTAAATGCATCTATTTGTGAAAAAAATTTATACCGAGTGGTTTCGCGTAAAATTAATTTTTAAAAATATTCTTTATGCAAGATATAAAGCGTTCTCTCTCGGATTTTGTCGAGTTAGCGCAATTGATTATTAAGCCAGATTTTTTATTTCCTGAATAATAATACGGGGAAATAGGCGTGCTTCCAAATCCGTATTTAGATAATTTTTCTGAGATCTCAACATCATCATGGTGTTTAAATTGAATTACAATATCCATTGGTGAGTTGCTGGAAATAATATTTACCGAGGTTATTAGTTCTCTACTAATAATGTTGCAAAAGTGATTACATTTTTCAAAGTAAGAATTACGCATCTCTCGTAAATGTTTTATATAGTGCCCTTCTTTTATGAAATCAGATAATACTGCTTGATATATGGAAGGAGACGGACCAGATATGTGTGCTTTTGCGTTTACAAAGGTTGATGCTACCTCCTTGGGGACAACAATATAACTTAAGCGTAAGGCAGGCATTAGAGTTCTACTAAATCCACCAGCATAGATTATAGGGGTATTTTCTTTTAAGCCTTGCAAGGTATCCCTACTCTTTCTGTTGAACAGAAATTCAGATTGATAATCATTTTCTATCACCCAGCAATTAGACTTTGTTATCCAATTTAATAAAGTATATCTTTCTTTAATGGGGATAACTCCTCCTAATGGATATTGATGATTCGGAGAAATATAGAGGAGCTTTACATTCATATTTTTCTTTGATAGATCTTCGATATCTATATACTTTTTCTTTAATGCTACTAACTCTATGTTTGCATTCATTGCATCAAATAAATGTCTTGCTCTTTTATAGCCTGGATTTTCCATTAGTACAGTATCACCAGGATCTAATAAGACCCTGCTGCACAAATTCAATGACTCAAGAGCACCACTGGTAATGATGACTTGACTTGGTATGCAATTTAAATCTCGATAACTACATAAATATTTGGATATTTGCTCCCTTAATGGTAAGTAGCCACTTGAGCAACTGAAATGATCAATTGAGATTTTTCCTATATTCTTTCGGTATAACTCATTCCATGCCCGGTTTGGGAATGCTTTTAGATCTGGCAACCCTGGTGAAAAAGGCAATGTTTCTGGCCAAGGCGAATTATTTATTGCTAATACATTTTGTGACTCACCATAGTTTGACAGGCTTGGCAAGTAGTTGGTGTTTTTTTTGAATTTTTCAACTCGAAATTTATATGGAATATCAAAAGCATAAGTAGGCAGCTTATCGGTAATAAATACTCCGCTACATGGTTTGCTAGTTAAAAAACCTTCTTTTTTTAATAGATCAATTACTCGAATAACAGTGCTACGGCTGATACATAAATATTCAGACATTTTTCTTGAAGATGGTAGTTTTGAACCTGTCTCCAGGCGGCCATTTACAATTCGCTCGAGCAAAGCATAATAAAGTTGTTCTTTGATCGGTTTTCTCTTGTCTATTAATAAATCATTAAAATCAGGTATGCTCATCATTGATAAATTTCAAAGAATAAAATTAATTTTATAGGATATCATTTATCCTCAAGCAGATTGTTAATCTGCCATGTTTGTCACTTAAAGGCTTGAGTGAGTGCTCACCATCTTTTTCTTGCCAAAAAGTATCATCTGTAACTAATTTATTAACAGTAATCTTGATAGATTTTTATTTGATACTGGACCTATATTTTTTTCAAAACTGGAACTTACGTTTCTAAAAATATCAGATTATCCTGATTTCTCCTTTAGAAAAATATAGGGTCAACGAGTTATGAAACCTTTAAAGGGAGCCGGGCTGATTGCGGCTATAGCCTTAGCAATTTCAAACCAGTCGGTAAATGCGACCGAATTATCTGGCGCATGTTACGATTATGCCACCAGAGAGGCTACATCAACTGTGGGATACGATGGGGCGGGTGTAGGGCTCGTTATGGCAGGTATGCTAATGGAGGAAGTTTTGGATGCTTCTCCTTTATCAGCATTATCTGCGGTATTTCCTTTTGCTTTTAAGGCTGCGGAAGGGCGGACATTTCAAGAAAGACCTGGAGCTGATCCGGAAATTGTGGGCTGTTTAGAACAGTTAAATTCACGTCTCCAATCATTAGAACTTAATGTTACCACTGACGCACAACAAACATTAGAATCTATTTTCGAAGATGCGAAAACTGAAATAGCAATTTTCAAAAGATACGAAAAGCATGTAGAGTTAGCTGAAAAATTAAAAGCCCTTTCAATCACTTGGTCTGGATATCTGGAAAACGAGCTTAATAAAGTGGACATCGGTGCCACAACTCCTGAATCTTATCGTGAACTGATTAATGAGCTCGTCCCTACATATGTTTCTCTTATCCAGTTAGAATTGCTTCATAGGCAAGAATACAATCGTTATTGTTACAATCGAGAAGAGTATCCAACCTGGAATAATATTGAACCGACGGAGATGATCTCTCAGGATATATTGTACTCGATTGAGATGCTGCAAGAAGATGTAGAAGATTATTTAAACATACCAGACGGTGACGAGAGTGACTGTAGGGCAGGATTTGATACCTATCAAGTTTATGATAAAATTATCACGGCTAATGAAAGTACTGATCACAATGCTTTGTTGAGTAAGGTCGGTATTAAAATTTCTGAAGGTGCTGTACCTGGCATGGCATCAGCTACTCTTGATTTTACAAATACGAAATTGAATGACTATAGACGGTCTCTTGTAACTGCTTGTAGCAATGGTTTATTTAGAGATGAATGGTTAAATGATTTCCGTAATTATTCAAATGATTCTATATGTAATGAAAATCGTGATATTTATCTAGATAGTCTTAATAATATCAGTTTATTTTCCAGCGAAGCTGAGCGTAACATGATTTTCAGAGATCTTGTGCATGTTGCAGATCAATGGGATCGTTACAATTTCGATATGCCGGAAGCAAAATTCCAAATTGCTGAGGATTCATTTGAATTTTTTAATGCGTATGCAGTAAAGAGTTTCGCTGGCGTAAGGCTTAGACATATGCCAACTGATGCATGTGTCAATTTAGATGGAAAAGTTGATAAATATTGTGATATAGAGGCTAATCATTTTATTCTATTGCCTTATGGTGATGGATATAAAATAACCAGGCTCAGTGATAATCGCAATTTTAAAGATAAAGGCGAGGATGCAGAAGGTTTTGTTATACGCAGTGGTTTGGGAGCAGATTCAGTATGGGAACTTTTTTCAGAGCCTCCAACCTGGTTTAATCCATACTTTGAATTTAAAAATGCGAATACGGGAAGGTGCCTGATTGTAAATGAAGCTGGATCTCTTGCTGCAGGCAATTGCGAAGATGGCTCCATCTGGGAGGTTGATGGTGTAAATATTCCCGATGAAGAGGCCTTCGTTCGTATCCGACATGCAGAAGCAGATGTATGCTTTGGAACATCAGGTGTAGTAGGTTGTGATGACAATGCTTTTCTCTATGAGCTGGCAAAATACAACGACGGGTACCGGATAACACGTAATGGTAGAAATTTAAAGGATAAAGAAGATGGAATAAGATTTGTAAGCGGGCTTGGTGATGTAGCCACATGGTATATGATGGATTTGGATACCAATGGTATTTTCCGTTTGCAAAATAAATATACTGGAAAGTGTCTTGACTATAATAGCGATAGTTCTAGCTTAGTTGCTGTTAACTGCGGATTGGTTCCATCTGAGACAGAGTTCTTCGCTTTAGAGACTGTCGATTTACCTAGCAAAGCCGATGGTGAGCTTATCGATATTAGTCCTTCAGGAATAACGGGAGGAGAGAATTTATGTTTAACTCATTATAGAGATAATCTAAGTGGTGAAGTTGATGCATTTAGGCTGGGTAGTTGCGCTTATGGATCCATAGCTGTAACGAAATATGAGGGTGGATACTTAATTTGGGATCGCATTGCGGATTCTTATATACAAGATTTGAATCAAGGCTTTGGGTATAACAGTTTGGGACTAAGTAATAATATAGAGAGCTCCACTACCTGGGATTTCATTGGTCCATATACCTTGTCTGATGGTGGTAGCTATTTTCAGATAAAAAATAGATCGACAGGCACTTGCTTGATTCCACAGACTAATCCATCCAGAACAGATACGATGCTTCTCGGTAAGGTAGAATGTGGAGATGATGCATCCAAAGTTTGGAGTTATACTACAAATTAAAATTTAGTGTAGAAACTTAATGCGCCCACATTGTGGGCGCATTTTTATTTCATAATTATGAAAATATATTTCAGAATTTCTTTAATGTAACTAACATATAGGTAATATGGTGAAAGCCCTTTAAGAAGATAAATAGCGATCCCACCTGACGGCTAAACGACGGCAATTTCCTAGCCATGTAAAAGCTTGCTCAACGCTTTCAATGTCACACATACCTTCTAAGCTTTCTGCCATCTTGTTTCGAAGGTTCCTTTTTATTCCTAAGATAAGGAAAAGTCAGGTAAATCCCACAACGGGGTAAACTGTCGCTTAACTGGTCTGAATTTGCGGCTTTGTCATGCTTCAGACGTTATTTTTTTAGATAACACCCGGTAGTGGTTGTTATAAATTTACTTCTGCTAGTGTGGCCGAAGTAATGACACCACTCAATGGAGTTCCTTCGCCATCAACTAATACCATCCACTTTATACCCTTGCCTAACCTGAATTTTTTCGAGTTCAGCTCGTCTTTTTTCTGAAGAAAAATCCCCCCCCCAAAAAAAAAGATTTCTTGCTGGTAAATCAGATTCTATCCTATCTACACTTAAAGTTGAGAATTTTATGTGTAAGCGTGCTTAAATAAATAGATTTCAGGCTTACATGCCATTAGCAATTTTTTCTGTGAGAAATAAATCTAAAAATGCGAAATGGTATCTTATGTGTCTGTCGGTTTTTTATAAAGAAAAAATTTTGATTTAAAAGCGGCGCAAAATAATTTGTTAGATGCTGGGGGATTTATGATTTTTATTGAGCATTGTTTTCGAGATGATAAGTGGGGTAGAGTCGGGCTGCTTAAAAATTAATGATATTTGCTATCTTTTCTATGCACATCTAATAATGTCAATGTATAAAATAAAGGAATCAGTGCGAGTGCTGCCAAGTGCAATGCTATTATATCGTTTTCTTTGCTGGATGGGCTCACTGAAAATACAATTATCTCCAGGATGAAAAATAGAATAAATAATAAACGTTTATCCAGACTGGATATGGATTCAAACACCTTGGAACCCAATAGCCAGTAACGCCAGGATTTGCATTTCAAAGCATCAAAAAGATAGTAGAGGCCACAAGTTAAGCTCACCAACGTTGTGAGTAGTAGCTCAAACACCCAGGCCGGGGGCTTGCCAGGGGCTGGGGGCCAAACATTGGTTACTCCGAATTCGGTAAAGGAGAGAATGGCGAATAGCCCAGTGGTCAATAGAACAATAGGAAAACGAAAAACTAATATGACCATGCAGATTGCAGCAGAGACTTCGAAAACCCTTTGAATGGGCATAAAAATATTGGCATGCTCTGCAACCCAGGCTAATGCGTTGCGAAACCATAACGGGGTGTTTCCGTATTCTACATAGGAGTTCACCAGTCCCCTATAGCCCTCTACGGTAAACCAGTTCAGTAAGCTGTCTTCATAAACCTGGAAAATCAACATAACACCAATGGTGATGGTGAACAGGTTAATCCAACGCCCTACCAGCAGATTGGATTGTTGTGTCTGTGCGACTACGCGATATCGGTCTAAAAATTTCGAAAGTATTGCTAGGACGGCAATGGTGATACTGGATAATAGGCTGGCTAGAAGTATGTGATTGCCACCATTGCGCGACATCAAAAATATCGCAAACAGCACGCTAGATACCACAATCACCCAGAGGCACCAGGACAAAAAGCTTATATCGGGTGCCAGAATACCGCCCAATAGACGCTGGTAATAGGGCGTTGGATGAGATGAGGGGTGATCGGATGGTTTCTGAATATTTGGGGTGAGGCCATAGCTGCTTACCGCTAAGACTAATGCATACAACGCCGGTGATAAAAATTCAAAGAACCAGCTATTTTCGCCCATATAAGTAAAGCCCCATAATACTATGAAGCTCACAAACATGAGTAGGGCGCCTAGGGGCATTAATATCCGCAATATTAAGAGTGCCCCGGCAAGTAGAATGGCAAAATGCAGTGAGTAGGTCAGGCTGGTGATGTGCGGCGTAAAAAATATGGCTAAAGATTGAATGGCTGTGGGGGCTTCTTCCGCTTGAATAAGCTGCTCTAATGCGGCTGCAAAGGCCTGCGGTGCCACCTCGCCATTAAGGTAGCGCGTAATGACCAGTTGGATACAGGCGGCGCCTAAAAAAAGGCTTATCATGGCTAGCCATGCAGTTGACGAGGTTGCCGTTTTTGTTTGGCTAGTATCTAAAGTTTGGCTGGAATTGTGCATAAACCCTAGCCTAGTTGAATTCGATTCCCATAGATCAATACTTGTGCCAAAAAAAGTTCGCTATTTCAGCGTGTATTCATCCCAGTTGTTGTCTTTATCGGCAATAGGAAAGTGTGGATAACTTCAGGCTAGGGTTGATCAGGCATATGCAGGGTGAGTGTGCATAGGAGGTGCACTAACAGTATTTTCTATTGGTCATAGCATAGAAATGCTGTTGCCAATAATAGTGATATTGAAAGTTTGCTAGCTGGATGAGTTTGTCAAAAAACGCTGCAGAAGATCTATACAGTCCTCTCGCTGCTGTTTACTGGTATTGGCGAACCCTAATACCAGGCCATGGTTCAAGGATTTGTCGGGATAGAAAAAAGAAAGTGGAGTGCTACCGATGCGGTGTTCGGCTAATTTCTTTGACAGTTCTAGGTCATTCCTGCCGGGCGTGGCGAGTACCACGTGCATTCCGGCACTACTTGCGATGAGTTGCGCCTGGGGTTCAAGTTTATGTCGTGCCAAATCGCAAAAATGCAGCCATTTTTCCCGATAGTTGATGCGCATTTTACGCAGGTGTCGTACGAAATGTCCCTCTTCAATAAAGTCGGCAACTATGGCTTGGGAAAGAAGGGGTGAGTGACCAGATAGCATCTCTTTGGCGTGGTTAAATACCTGTATCACTGATTTGGGAACCACCATATAGCCCAGACGAATACCGGGCTGAAGAGTTTTGCTAAAGCTGCCCATATAAAGTACAGGTGTGTCCTCCGCCATTCCTTGCAGCGCTGCCACGGGTTTGTGTACAAATGAGAATTCGCTGTCGTAGTCATCCTCCAATATCCAGGCTTCAGAGCTTGCTGCCCAGTCCAGCAGCCTTAAGCGGTCACTGGCAGGCATTACTCCACCCATCGGATATTGGTGTGTAGGGGTGGTATAGAGAAGCTTGGCGGTGTGATTGTGCTTTGTCAGTGATTCTACATCCAGAGAGCCATTTTTTAGTCCTGCCAAATGGAGGTCTGCACCGGCAGATTGAAAAGCGATGCGTGCCCGTCTGTAGCCGGGGTTTTCCATGGTTACGGTATCCCCCGGATTTAGTATGACTTGTGCACAGAGACTCAAGGACTCCTGGGCACCGTTAGTAATAATGATTTGCTCGGCGCTACAGCGGACTCCCCGGGAGTTACGTAAGTATTCTGCCAATGCCTGTCTTAATGGCTGATAGCCCTGACTGGGGCCATAGCCGATGAGTGCTGTTCTGTCTTGATGCCGCCGATAGAGGCGATTCCATAGATGAAAAGGAAAGCTGTCGAGATCCGGTAATCCCGGTGTAAAGGGCAATAGCTTCTCCCTGGCAAGCGGTGCATTTCTTAACGATTCCCCGAAAGTTGACAGCTGTGGCGGATGATCAGTATCCGATTGCCAGCTCATTCGCTGGGGGGCTTCCACATGTGGCGGCAGTGATGCACAGACAAACACGCCTTGACCAGATCTACTGGTGAGGAAGCCTTCGGCCTTTAACTGTTCCAATACCTGCGTAATGGTATTGCGACTCACTCCCAGAGACGCCGACATTCTGCGGGAAGATGGCAATTTACTGCCGGTGCTCAACCGACCACTGCAAATGCGCTGTACAAGCATTCGATACAGCTGGGCCTGTAGTGGTTGGGCCCGATCCAGGGTTAGGTCAGTGAAGTCTGGAACGCTCAAAACTGGCACCATGAAAGAGCAAAAACTGGACCTTTTCAGAGTACCAGTAACTTCTTAGATTGGCGACATAGATTAAATGAGCAGCGGTTAGTAAGGAGGTTTCTATGGACACTACCAATCATTTTGGCCCTGAGTTGCCTGCCACTGCAAAGAGCAAGATACGTCGGGCGGCAAAGAGAGCCAGCTATCAAGGGGAAGTTGTGTATCAGCTGGTAGATGAGCTAAAGCTCGGCCATGTTGGATTTATACAGAATGGGGAGGTGGTCATTATTCCATTGACTGTATGGCGGAAGAGAGACTTCCTGTATTTCCATGTGGCAAATAAAAGCCGTTTGCAGAAGCTGGTAGATGCGGGGGAAACAATCTGTATTTCATTTGCACAATACGATGAATGGGTGCTGGCAAAATCTGCTTTTCACCACAGTGCCAACTATCGCTCGGCAGTGTTGTTTTGCCGTGGGGAACGTGTGCATGACTCCCGGGAGTTCGATGAGGCTTTTAAAGTCATAATGAACGATATTGAGCCTGACCGATGGGAGCGGGTCCGCCCTCCCAACATCCAGGAACGCAAGGGCACAGCGCTAATGCGATTGACTATAGAGGAGGGCTCTTTTAAGAGCCGGAGTGGAGCGCCTACCGACAACAAGGAAGATCAGAGCTTAACCGTTTGGAGCGGAGTTAAGCCTGTTTGTCCATTTCGCCCGATGTCTATTTAAGGTTGGTAGCGTCAGTCACTAGACTCATGAGGAGTTACTCAGGCGGCGACTTTCTCTTTAGTTTACAAGGTAATTGTGATTACGAAAATATCTTAATTATCCCTAAATATGTAAGTTAAAAGCTCGAATTTAGGTTTTTGGCTGTTAGATACACCAGTTGGTGAGAAAATTTTATATATCTATTCTGTTGGTTAATTCCATTAAATTTATATTTTCATTTTTTTGATATTTAAATAATAGGTTTAATTGCGAAATGTAATTAACGCGACTTAGTAAATTTCTACTCGGTATTTAAATTGAGAGAATAAATTTTGATAGATTGATAATCTTTGTCAGCCGCTACGCTAAGTTTTTTATTTTATGGCGCGTACTTATCTCTCTAAATTGTAAAAGGACTTTATTATGAGCTCTAAATCAAGGTCGTTGTTAACATCTTCTATATTGACCTGTGGATTTTTCGCATCTTCATATGCTTTTTCTGTTGAATGTTACGATACTATCAATACCCCTACCTTGCTTGTGGAGGAGCTTAATTGCCCTCTCTCAGCCGCCAATCCTTATGCACTTACTATAGTTGGCCCATTTGGTAGTCTGCGTATGCTTGGCGCCGGGAAAGTTACTTGTACACCATTAAGTGGCGAAGGGGAAAGCGGAATACTTATTAAAGGGGTATCAGCAAGTATGATTAATGGGAAAATTGAATCTTGCCCAAATGGTGTCAGCGTGGCAGGCAAGGGCACTCATACCATTATCAATTCTGAAATAACAGATTTCATCGATAACGGAATTATAATTTCGAGCAGTTATAATTTTATTACAGGGAATGAAATAGTTGGACTTGGTGTTTCTGCCGGTGGAGCTGGAGTACTAGTTAACCCTCTAGCAGATTTTAACAATATCAACAATAACTACGTTAGTGCCACTGGTAGCGATGGGATACTTGTTGATGGGAAGTTTACAACCATAACAGTCAACCATATTGTGGGTACTGATGATGATGGGATCAGCCTAGGGGTAGATTCTGGTAGGGCAACAGTAACGGGTAATTTTGTTAGCCTTAATCGCAATGAAGGGATTCAAATGACGAGTGATCAAAATTTTATTTCTGGAAATGTTGTATTTGATAATGGGCTTGTCGGAATACTTATAGCTGGCAGTAGTACGAATAATGTAATCGAGAATAATAAAGTAAATGAGAATTTTGATGATGGTATAGCCATTTTTGGTGGAAGTATAGGTAATACCGTTAAAAATAATACAGCCATAGGGAATGGAGAGGATGATTTGCAGGATAACAATGAAAATGCGTTTTGCACCAATCAATTAAACACCTGGAGTAATAATGATGTGGGCGTTGATGGTACCTCTAATCCTGCATGCTTAAAAGATCTATAAGCCATTTAGACTCACCTGCTGGATATTTTTTATAAGAATCTGTCGGTGTGAGTCTAAATTGTTCTATATTAAAATGATAATTTTTATGAGTTGTCCGGGTAAGGATATTTTCATGGTTTTGCATAGAGTTGGTATATTTGCTGAAATCTTTAACGCTCTTACATCAGTCTCGATATATTGTAGGGTTAGAGTTTGAATTTTTTGTTGGTGCTGTATCTGGATATTGGTATCTCTTAAAAATGAAAATTTCCAATTTCTCAAAAGTTAGGTCTTTTTTGGGGCTGTGAGTTCTTGTGATCTATTTCTATGGTCAGGGGTTAGCGGACCATCTGTAGTTGAGCAAGTTTATTTTGTCGCATGGAGGCCATCAGTTCTTCAAATGCGGTGCTCTACAAAAGACGGTAACTTTTATTTGTTAAGCTTCACTGTACTGATTTATAAGTTTATTGGGAATTTAATTGCTTTTTAACAATACTTAAGGCGACTTTCAGGCTCTTCAGGTCGCTGGCTTCAATGTCTGGTTTTACGCCATATTTTTCCCAATTAACCGGGCCTTCAGTCAATGTAGAAACCGGGCGGCTACTGGGAATGCCGATCTCAAATCCGAAGGGTAGGGATTGGGGTGTATCCATCATGTGCGCCCCACCGGCGCTGGCAGTGCCGATAATTTTGGCTCTACCTAATTGCTGCAACGAGAATGCAACACTTTCAGCGGCGGAGAAGGAGCGGTCATTAATCAAGATCACCAGTGGTCTCTCCGTACCATAGGCTGGCCAGGGTAGAGTGGTGATACGACTTGGTTTTATTTTCTTTTCCCTGCTTTCTATTACAAAGGGGAGCGGCTTAGTGGTATCGATAAGGGATTCCAGAATAGCGCCTGCAGTATTTTCATCGCCTCCGCCATTGTTACGCAGGTCCAAAATTAGGCCATCACTATGTTGGATCAGTGTAAAAGCTGCCCCTAGGGTGGACTTGGCATTTTCAAAAGTATGGAAAGAGGAAAGGGATATATAGGCGATATTGCCAGATAGTATCTCGATTTTCTTCACTCCATAATTATTTTTTGGGGCTTCTATTCGCCATTGTTCTATCCAGTTATTTGACTCATCCTGGTCTCCAACATGTTCCAAGTAGAAGTGCTTGTCGCCGGATAACTCGCGGATTTTATCAGTGATTTTTTTGGAGAATATCTGGGTATTGTTGCAATACTGCTCTAATTCGGCGGAGTCTGCTAATTCAGCTATTTGTTTCGACAGGATATCAGCTTTATCTGCCAGTACGTATTTATCTCCGACAGCGGCAGATACCGCTTTGATGACTGAATTGGTATTGAACTGGCATTTTTCTTCAGCTTGGCCTGAATGGGCAGAGAATAGCAAGGGCAGGAAAAGCGCTATGACTGGCTTCATTGTTTCTTGATCTCCTCGGGTAATTGCCTCTGTATACGATCTTGAAAACGGCTTCTTTCCAGGGCGTTGATGGCAGTATCCAGCAAATCTGACAATGGCAGAGGTAGCTCTGCATTTAAGGACTTTTCTGCAGATACAGTGGCTTGCCAGTGAGCTTTCAAGCGCGGTAGAAGTAATGCGCCTTTGTGGGTCAGTCGAACTTTGCGCTCTCTCGCGTCTACTCCTTTCACTATTTCTACCAGCTCCTGTTTCACCATATCCTTAACGGTTTGGCTGACGGCAGGTTGGGACAGTTGAGCGCTGGCTACTATCTCGCCGATGGTAACGTCGCCTTTTTGCATTAGAGTGCGCATTACTGGGGTATACCGCGGTTTGTAATTTTCTATACCGCAGGCGCTATAGCTCTTACTGACATCGCCATCCAGTAGCTCAAGCAAATGTCTGAGGCGAGTTCCCAATTGGCTGTATTCCATAATTTAATATTTATATAAGTGATTATATAAGTGACTATATATTGTCTGGTGACAAATGCAACTATCAGCTTGTCTTTTTGTTAAAGGGAGAGAGCTTGCTACTCAAGTTGAGTGCAAATTGAGGATGAGTCGCGAAGTCGAGTCACTGAAACTTAACCTTAACATTTGTTTCATCGAAATTTAGGAATTCCCCGCCACTCTTTGCGCCGCTAAATGCGAATCCGGCAATTGGGAAAAATGGCGATGAAAGAATTTGGCTTGGCTGCTCTGGCAGCCCTGGGTCTTCCACTGATGGCTGAAGAGGTCCAGGCCAACGACCTCATAATCTCGGAATATATCGAGGGCAGCGGCAATAATAAGGCACTGGAAATCTATAACGGTACCGGAGCGGCTGTAGATCTGGGTAATTACTCGATACAGCTTTTTTTCAATGGTTCCGATTCTGCCTCTGTAAATATCACACTCTCTGGAACCCTGGGTGATGATGAAGTGTTTGTTCTCGCCCACGGCAGCTCTGATGCAGCCATGCTGGATGTGGCCGACCAGATTTATAGCGGTGGCCTGTTCAATGGTGACGATGCGGTAGCACTTGCTGGCCCTATCGGTTTCGTCGATGTAATTGGTCAAATTGGTACTGATCCCGGTAGCCAGTGGGGCAATAGCAGTGTCGGTACCCAGAATCAGACTCTGATACGTAACCTGGGTGTGGTCAGTGGTCGTACCGATGGCAATAGTGCGTTCAATCCCGCCCAGGAGTGGTCCAGTGTTGGCCAGAACAACTTCGACCACCTGGGTTGGCATATTGAGGGTGATACAGGCGGTGGCGATGGCAACGGTGGAATCGAGTTAGGTGCTTGTGGTGATGCAGCGACACTCATCAGCCAGATACAGGGTGAGGGGTTCGCAAGTTCGCTGGAAGGTGAACGCCACGAAATTGAAGCCGTAGTGGTTGGCAATTTCCAAGATTCCAATACCGGCCTTGCCGGCTTCTTCCTGCAGGAAGAGGACAGTGATCAGGATGGCCAGGACTCGACCTCTGAAGGTCTGTTTATCCACGATAATGCTTTCGGGGTGGATGTTCAGGTTGGAGATCTGGTGCGGGTTGGCGGTATTGTTGATGAGTTTTACGATTTTACCGAGCTGAATCAGGTGGACGGCGTTAGCGTTTGTGGTAGCGGTTACGAGGTAACGGCTGCCAATGTGCAGATGCCATTTAACTCAGCCCAAGAGCAGGAGCAGCTCGAGGGTATGCTGGTAAAATTCCCGCAAAGCCTGACAGTCAATGGTCACTACAACCTGGGCCGTTATGGTGAAATTATTCTTTCCAGCGGCAGACTTTACATCCCTACCCACAATAATGCTCCCGGCTCAGCGGCTATTGCCCAGGCAGCGGCCAACGAGCTCAATCAAATTATTCTGGATGATGGCTCCACCGTACAAAACCCTGAAGAAATGCCTTATCCGGCACCGGGTTTGAGCGCATACAACACGCTGCGCAGTGGCGATACTCTGGAAGAACTTACCGGCGTGATGGCTTATGGGTTTGGTGCCTATCGAGTACACCCGGTTGAGATACCGCAGTTCTCTCCCATAAACCTGCGTGAGGAAGCTCCTGTCCTGTCTGATGAAGGCAGTTTGCGTATTGCCAGTTTTAATGTGCTGAATTACTTCAATGGCGATGGCAGCGGAGGCGGCTTCCCCACAGCTCGTGGTGCTGACACCCCGGAAGAGTTCGAGCGCCAGAGAGATAAAATTATTTCTGCAATCCTGCGTATGGATGCCGATGTCATTGGCCTGATGGAAATTGAGAATGATGGCTACGGTAGTGACAGTGCAGTCCAGGACTTGGTCAATGGATTGAACAGCGCAGGCTCAGGACAGAGCTACCAGTTTGTAAATCCGGATCTCCCACAGCTCGGCGACGATGAAATTGCCGTAGGTATGATCTACCGCAGCGACCGTGTTATGCCGATCGGCAGTGCTGCCACGCTGCAGGATTATCCCTTCGACGATGGTAATCGCCAACCGCTGTTACAGGCATTTGCTGAGATTTCCTCCGGTGAGCGTCTCGTCGTGGTTGTGAACCACTTTAAATCCAAGGGCAGTTGCCCCAGTGATGGCAGCCTAAACAGCGATCAGGGGGATGGACAGGGCTGCTGGAACTCCCTACGCACTCTGGCTGCGGATGCCTTGGCTGGCTGGATCGATAGCGACCCTGCAGGAACTGGCATCGATCGCGTGCTGGTATTGGGTGATCTCAACAGCTACGCCATGGAAAACCCCATTACCGTGCTTAAGGATGCAGGTTATACCGATCTGCTGGAATGGTACGGAGCAGGCGAAGCTTATTCCTATGTGTATGACGGCCAGTCCGGTTACCTGGATCATGCTCTTGCCAGCGCTTCCCTGGCTCCACTGGTAACTGCCACAGTGGATTGGCATATCAATGCCGATGAGCCGCGTGCGCTGGATTACAACACCGAATATAAAAGCGTAGAGCAGCAGGAAAATCTGTACTCCGCGGGGCCTTACCGAGCATCGGATCACGACCCTTTAATCGTTGAGCTGGACCTGGGTGCAGACAACCTGGTCCCCACGGCTGAATTTAGCTGGGCGTCTGAGGGTCTTATATTCCACTTTATCGACAACAGTAGCGATGAAGATGGGAACCTGGTGAGCTGGTCTTGGGACTTTGGTGATGGTGCGAGAAGCACAGAGCAAAACCCCAGCCACAGTTTCGATATCCCAGGTAGTTACTTGGTACGTTTGCAGGTAAAAGATGATCGTGGTGCGATATCCACTATTGAGAAAATTATTGAAGTGAAAGATGACGTTGCCTCTCTGCAAGCGAATTTTAAATTACATCGCTTTTTTCGCTGGGTATGGGTAGAAGATCGCAGTCAATATAATGGCGATAACAAACTTCAATATCAGTGGAATTTTGGTGATGGCGTACAACGTAGTGGACGCTGGGCGTTACACCGTTACTCTCAAACTGGAAATTACGAAATTACCCTCACAGTGAGTGATGGCGATGGTGCTGAAGATAGCGCCTCTCGTGAAGTCAAAATTTCCTGGCCACGCTGATATATATCAATTTTTGATTAATAATAAATATTCTGGTTGTCCTGGCGATGGGGTTATCAGCTCCCTGTCGTCGCTTCTCCAGGATTCTTGAAGTTGATAGCTTTTCCCTAGAAGCGAATGGCCGCACCCTGGTGGTGCGGTCCTTTTTATTTCGCTCCCCTCAAAAAATTAATCACTCTTAATAAATTTTTAAGCTCCTGGATTTCTGCGCCCCGAAAGAACGGCCATACTTGAGTCTGTTCATACCAATTGGATTGCAGGGGGGAGTCCCTTCTATGTCACGTACATTTGAAAGTCTTGTGGGATTAAGTCTGGAGTGGACTGGCACCCATTACTCCGAAGGGGGAGATTTTCCCGATTTATCCACTCATATTGTCAGTTATGAAACCGAGTCCAGTTGTTATGTTACTGCGGGGGGCAAACTGGTCGGCAAAGCCAGTTATTCGTATGCACCAATGGGAGTACGCATGGCAGCACTGGTTTATCGTCCGGATATCTACCAGGGACGAAGTGGAGTTGTTCTTTACGCCATGTTGGATTTTGATCTGATGATGGATCGCGCAGTTATTATGCATAATGACCAACCCCTGGCGGTGGCCAATGGCAGTTTCCGAGTTGTGGACACGCCAGATAAGCCCATCACGGATTAGGATGTCATTTAATTAGAATACCGGGAGAAGGTTATATGGATAATCACGAAAAGATTAATTATGTAGAGTTCCCATCGAAGGATCTGGAAAAGACCAAGGCTTTCTTTTCTGAAGCTTTTGGCTGGGAATTTACGGATTACGGCCCCGAGTATTCTGCTTTTTCCGGTGCAGGGTTGGATGGTGGTTTTTTTCAGGCGAATCTGCACAGTTCAACAGTCAACGGTGCAGCGCTGGTAGTGTTATATAGTTCTGACCTAGAGGATACCTTACAAAAAGTCGAGAGCTGCGGTGCCAAAGTAATAAAACCTATTTTTTCCTTTCCTGGAGGTCGGCGCTTTCACTTTGCCGAGCCCTGCGGTAATGAATTTGCAGTTTGGTCAGATACAGGATTACAAAAGTAATTTTTCCAGCTGCGCCAATAAAAAACCCCCGGTTTTATTCGGGGGCTTTTTTGAACCAGGGCTAAAGAGTTTTTAGATTACGCTTTAAACTCAGTGTCCAGCTTCTTTTCCACCAGCTGCTTTTTCAGTTTTGTGTACTGGGGGATGCCGTTTTTGTAGGGGGGGTAATCCTCACCCTGGATCAGCGGCAGCAGGTACTTGCGTCCCGCTTCAGTGATACCGAAGCCGTCTTCGCTGATATATTCTTCAGGCATGAATTTTTCCACGTTGGCCACTTCAGACAGCGGCGCTTCCGCGATAGACCAGCTGTACTCTTCACCTTCTGCACGGATAATTGCCGGCATAATCGCGTTCTTGCCGGCTACCGCCATTTCTACAGCGGCGCGACCAACGGCGTAGGCCTGTTCCACATCGGTGGCGGAGGCGATATGGCGGGCAGCGCGCTGCAGGTAGTCGGCCAGTGCCCAGTGATATTTCAGGCCCAGTTCGCTCTTGATCATATTGGCAAGAGTCGGGGCTACACCGCCCAATTGCTTGTGGCCAAAAGCATCGGTGGTGCCGGCATCGGCGAGGAAGGTGCCATCTGCGTACTGGGCGCCTTCTGAGGCGACAATAACGCAGTAGCCTTTTTCATCCACGGTCTTCTGTACTTTGGCGAGAAACTTTTCTTTATCGAAGGCCACTTCCGGGAACAGGATAATATGCGGTGCATCGCCTTCTTCTTCCTGGGCCAGGGCACCCGCTGCGGCAATCCAGCCTGCGTGGCGGCCCATCACCTCCAGAATAAAGACTTTGGTGGAGGTGGCGCACATGGAGGCGACATCCATTGCGGCTTCCTTGGTGGATACCGCTACATATTTGGCCACTGAGCCAAAGCCGGGACAATTGTCGGTCAGCGGCAGGTCGTTATCCACAGTTTTGGGAATGTGTACGGCCTGGATTGGGTAGCCCATGGTTTCAGATAGTTGGGATACTTTCAGGCAGGTATCCGCAGAATCTCCGCCGCCGTTATAGAAGAAGTAGCCGATATCGTGGGCTTTGAACACTTCGATCAGGCGCTCGTATTCCGCGCGGTTTTCTTCCAGGCTTTTCAGCTTGTAACGACAGGAGCCGAAGGCGCCGGATGGGGTGTGGCGCAACGCGGCGATGTCTTCCACACTTTCCTGGCTCACGTCGATCAGTTCCTCGCGCAGTGCGCCGAGGATGCCGTTCAGCCCCGCGTAGACTTTGCCAATCTTGTCCTGGTTTTCACGGGCAGCTTCTATTACGCCGCAGGCGGATGCGTTGATCACGGCAGTCACACCACCGGACTGTGCGTAAAAGGCGTTCTTCTTCGACATGGTTATCCTGTATTCGTAGAAATCTAGGGAAGTGTCCCGATCCGGTAATTCTTCCCAGTACTCACTATTCAATTAGCGGTACTAGTAGGGAATTCCGGGAGCTCGTATCGGGTGTCGGCCATTGTTGGAAAATTCCTACCACCGTACAGGGGATGAGGCCGACCAGTGCGGGGGCGGAGTCTAATGGAATAGCGAGTAAATTGCATTGCAAGTGCGGGATTTGGCAATTACTGGCTTGATTTGCCGTGTTAAGCTTGCGCCGCAACCAGCAGGAGTACACATTTCCGCCATGCATATCCACATATTAGGTATTTGCGGCACATTTATGGGCAGTCTGGCCCAGTTGGCCGTGGCCGAAGGACACCGGGTCACCGGCAGCGATGCGAACGTCTATCCACCAATGAGCACCCAGTTGCAGCAGGCGGGTATCCAGATCACCGAGGGTTATGACCCGGCACAATTGGAGCCAGCCCCGGATCTGGTCATTATTGGTAATGCCATGTCCCGGGGTAATCCCGCAGTAGAGACGGTGTTGGAAAAAGGTTTGCCTTATACCTCTGGCGCCCAGTGGTTATGTGACCACTTCCTCGGTGGACGCTGGGTGCTGGCAGTATCCGGTACCCATGGCAAAACCACCACTGCCAGTATGCTGGCCTGGATTCTGGAAGCGGCAGATATGCAGCCTGGATTCCTGATCGGCGGTGTGCCTGGCAATTTCGGTGTGTCGGCACGTATGGGGGAGTCTCCGTTCTTTATTGTGGAAGCGGATGAATACGATACTGCCTTCTTCGACAAGCGCTCCAAGTTTGTGCATTACCGCCCACGCACAGTGATCATCAATAATCTGGAATTTGATCACGCGGATATCTTTGATGATCTGGCGGCGATACAACGGCAGTTTCACCACCTGGTACGTACCGTACCGGCCAATGGTCTGATTGTTGCTGCAGCTGAGGAAAATGTTGAACAGGTTCTCGAGCAGGGCTGTTGGACTGAGGTACAGCGTTTCGGTGTTGAAGGCCCGCCGGGCATTCGCACGGGAGACTGGTTGGCTCACGATATTGCGGCGGATGGCAGCAGCTTCTCTGTGCAGCTTGAAGGGGCTGAGGTGGCGCGAGTGGAGTGGGAACTCACTGGTATGCACAATGTGCGCAATGGCCTCGCCGCCATGGCTGCAGCTCGACACGTGGGTGTTGTACCGGAATTGAGTGCCGTCGCATTGGGGCGTTTTGAGGGGGTGAAGCGCCGTATGGAGTGCTTGGGTGAAGTGGCAGGCATCCGTGTTTACGATGATTTTGCCCACCACCCCACAGCAATTGAATCCACCTTAAATGGGCTCAGGGCCAAGGTGGGGGAAGATAAGATCATCGCCCTGATTGAGCCGCGCTCCAATACTATGCGAATGGGCGTGCACCAGGGCCAGCTGGCAAACTCCTGTAGCGGTGCGGATATGGTGTTGTGGTATCAGCCACAGGGAATGAACTGGTCTCTGGATGAAGTCACCCACCACTCCCCGGTTCCAGCCAAAGTTTTTGACACCATTGAGGGGGGAGTGGAATCTGCGCTCCAGCTTGCGGGTGAGGGCAGCCATATTGTAGTGATGAGCAACGGAGGTTTTGGTGGTATCCACCAGCGCCTGATCGGCGCTCTGGAACAGAAATACCATCGCCCAGTCTAGAAAAGAATACCGGTGGGCAACCCCTGGGTTTCCCATCAAGAAACCCGAGGGATTGACCTTGCAGCAACCTACTTTTGATAAAACCGTTACCCTGGCCATGACCGGGGCCTCTGGAGCCCAGTACGGCCTGCGCTTGTTACAGTGCCTGCTCGCCGCTAACGTGCGTGTCTGGTTGTTATTGTCTGATGCGGCTCAGGTGGTAATCAATACGGAAACAGACCTGCAGCTGCCCGAGGGTGATGATGATATCCTGCAGGGCTTTCTTGCCGATCGCTTTGCGGCAAAGGAGGGGCAGCTGACCCTGTTCGGTAAACGGGACTGGTTCTCTCCTGTGGCCTCAGGCACAGGAGCGCCGGCAAGTATGGTGGTTTGTCCAGCCAGCGGCGGCACTCTGTCAGCAGTGGCCTGCGGAGCCTCCAACAATCTGATTGAGCGAGCTGCTGATGTAGCCCTGAAGGAGCGCCGCCAGCTGATATTGGTTCCACGCGAAGCACCTTACTCGGAGATTCATCTCGAAAATATGCTCAAACTCACTCGTATGGGCGCGATGATTCTGCCCGCCAGCCCCGGTTTTTATCAAAAGCCGAGCACAGTTGAGGATATTGTCGACTTTGTGGTGGCACGACTACTAGACCAGCTGGGGGTAGAACAAAAGCTGCTTCCGCATTGGGGTGAGTAGACTGGAGGGAGGCTAGAACCGTGAAACCGAGCATCACGATTCATTACTGTGTGCAGTGCAACTGGATGCTGCGAGCCACCTGGATGGCCCAGGAACTACTGTATACCTTTGCCGATGACCTCCAACAGGTTGCATTACAACCCGGAACTGGAGGAGTATTTGAAATCCGTATTGGTGAAAATTTGATCTGGGAGCGCAAGCGTGATGGCGGCTTTCCCGGAGCAAAAGAACTCAAACGGCGCGTTCGGGACTTGCTGTTTCCCGAGCGCGATCTGGGACATATCGATACTCCCTGAAAATATTTCCAATAGCGCCGTGATATTGCAAATTTTATATTTGCGTATTCACCGCCAGGGCGATCAAAATATGCGCCGCATCGCGGCCCACTGATTTATTGGATATAAGCGGAAATTTATGCTGTCAGCTTTCAAGACCTGCTACGAATACCTGGTGACCAAACGGCCTGTGGCTGTGTTAATGGTTGTTGGCTTACTCACCCTTGTGGCAGCTATGGGCCTGCCCCGCTTTAAGATCGATGCCTCCGCTGACTCCCTAACTCTGGAAGCGGACAAATCCCTGGACTATTTCCGTGAGATTGCCGAGCGCTACGCCAGTGGCGACTTCCTGGTAGTGACGTACCGCTACAACGATGGTGATCTGTTCAGCGACGAGTCTCTGCAGACTCTCGCCAAGCTGCGCGATGAGCTGGCCGGGGTAGATGGCGTTTCCAGTGTACAAACCATTCTCGATGTGCCCTTGTTGTACAGCCCCAAGCTGTCTTTAACCGATATCACTGACGAGATTCGCACCCTGTCCAATCCGGATACTGACAGGGACCTGGCTCGGCAGGAGTTCCTCTCCAGTCCTATTTACCGCGAGCTTATTCTAAGTCCAGATGGCCAGACGACCGCGCTGCTTGCCAACCTGAAACTGGATAGCCGTGGTATCGAATTGGTGCGCGAGCGCGACGCCCTGCGCCGCAAGCGCAATAGCGAGGGTTTGAGCCCGGAAGAGGCTAAGCGTCTGGAAGAGGTAAGCGCAGTTTATCTGGAACACCGAACGGCCCAGGAGCTGGAAGCGCGGGCACGGGTTGATGAGGTGCGTGGGATTCTCGCCAGTTATAAAGGCGAGGCGGAACTGTTCCTCGGTGGTGTAACCATGATCACCTCAGACATGATTACCTTTATTAAGAGTGATCTGGTGGTTTTTGGTGTGGGTATCCTCGCCTTTATTATCCTTACCTTATTACTGATTTTCCGCCAGCCGCGCTGGGTACTGTTGCCGCTACTTACCTGTGTCACTACAGCAGTGATGATTTTGGGACTGCTCAGCTGGCTCGACTGGCGCATGACGGTGATCTCCGCCAATTTTGTTGCGCTACTGCTGATTATTACCCTGGCGATCACCATCCACCTGGCAGTGCGCTATCGCGAATATATTGCGCAGAATCCGCAATGGGGGCGCGAGGAATTGGTGCTGCAGACGGTGCGCTTTATGGCCAAGCCCTGTCTGTACACTGCCCTGACCACGATCGTTGCTTTTGTGTCGTTGGTGGTGAGCGGTATCCGTCCGGTGATTGATTTCGGCTGGATGATGACCATGGGTGTAACTCTGGCCCTGGTGTTGTCATTCCTGATTATCCCCAGCTTCCTGATGATCCTGCCCAAGCGCCAGGGCAAGATGAGCCAGGATAATTCGCACGCGTTTACCCTGCGTTTCTCCAGCTTTGCTGAGCGCCATAAATTCATCGTACTGGGCGTTTCCCTGTTGGCAGCTGTGGTCAGTGTGGTGGGTATTTCCCAGCTGAAAGTGGAAAACCGCTTTATCGATTACTTTGATGACTCCACTGAAATCTACCAGGGCATGTTGGTGATTGACCGCCGCCTGGGTGGCACAGTGACCCTGGATATTATCCTCGACAAGCCGGAGGAAGCGGAACCGGCCTTCGAAGGTGAGGAGGATCCTTTTGCCATGGAGGCGGAGGAGGACCCGTTCGCGGTTGAAGAAGATCCCTTCGCCTCTGATGATCCTTTCGGTGGAGAAGAGGAGTCCCGGGAGCAGAGTTACTGGTTTACTGTGGCAGGCCTCACCAAATTGGAACAGTTACACGATTACCTGGAGCAGCAGCCGGAAATTGGCAAGGTCCAGTCCCTGGCGACCCTGTTTAAGGTGGCTCGCGATTTAAAAGGCGGTCAGCTCAATGACTTTGAGTTGGCAGTAGCCAACACCAGCCTGCCGCCTGAAATCAGTAGCGTGCTGGTTAATCCCTATCTCTCTGTTGAGAACAACCAGGCGCGTATCACTTTGCGGGTGATGGAAACCGATCCGAATTTGCGCCGTAGCGAATTGATCGAGCGTATCTACAACTACGCCCACAATGAAATGGGCATAGCGCCGGAAAATATCCACCAGACCGGCTTGCTGGTGCTGTATAACAATATGCTGCAGAGCCTGTTTAAGTCCCAGATCCTGACGCTGGGTGCGGTATTTGTGGGCATCCTGCTGATGTTCCTGGTGTTATTCCGCTCCCTGTCGATCGCTATTATTGCGCTGGTGCCTAATATGCTCGCTGCTTGTGTGGTATTAGGTGGTATGGGTCTCGCCGGTATTCCACTGGATATGATGACTATCACCATCGCCGCGATTACTGTGGGTATCGGTGTGGATCATGCGATTCACTACCTGTACCGATTCCGTGCGGAATTCGCCAAAGACGGCAATTACCTGGAGACCATGCATCGCAGCCATGCGACTATTGGCCGCGCGATGTTCTATACGGCAATTACGATTATTGCCGGCTTCTCAATTCTTGCGCTGTCCAAGTTTGTGCCTTCAATTTACTTTGGCTTACTGACCGCACTGGCGATGTCTGCAGCATTGCTTGGATCACTCACTCTGCTGCCGTTGTTGCTGGTGATATTTAAGCCGCTGGGTGCTGGCTCTTCAGTGGACAAGGGAGAAGTGGACATTCCTGAGGGCGCAGCCAAGGCCTGAGGGAATTCCCCTCTCTACAAATAAAAAGCCGGGCTGTTGCCCGGCTTTTTATTTGTAGATTAATTCGCAAGCAATTAATCCTGGCGGCTGGTAATTTCCAGCAGGTGGTAACCGAACTGGGTTTTCACCGGGCCGTGCACCTTGTGGAGCTCCTCGGAGAATACGACCTTGTCAAATTCGGGCACCATCATGCCTTTGCTGAATTCGCCCAGGTCCCCACCGGAACGGCCTGATGGGCACTGGGAGTGCTGTTCGGCGATTTTGCCGAAATCTGCACCATTCTCGATTTGTTGCTTCAGTTCCAGGCACTTGCCTTCGCTCTCTACCAGAATATGGCGGGCTGTTGCTTTGGGCATCAATAGTCTCCATTCGGTTGATAAACCGCAGCAGCTTAATGGGTGTAGGGCGAGCATGCCACCGGCAATTACTTGGATAAAGCGGAAACTCTGTCGCAGTTCTGCGGATTGGCGCTAAAACGCCCTTCCTATTTATCTAGGAGTAGTACTGTGGGTGGTATCTTTACAAAATGAGCTAACTGGTGAGAACAGCATTGCAAAAGATTCCCCTTTTTCCCCTGAGTATGGCCCTGTATCCGGGGGTCACCCTGCCATTGCGTATCTTTGAACAGCGTTACCTACATCTTGTCAGCGAGTCACTGAAAAGTGATAGCGGCTTCGGCGTTGTATTGATCCGCTCCGGAGGGGAGGTAGGACACGCCTCCGTATGGCCGCTCGGTGTCTATGTACACATTGTCGACTGGAGCCAGGGAGAGGGGGGATTATTAAATGTACAGGTGGTTGGTCGGCGTCGCTTCCGCATTGCCAGCACCGAGCGCGCTGATAACGGTTTATTGTTCGGGGAGGTTGAATGGTTGCCAAACGAAGAGCCCAAACCCATTCCCGCAGACTGCGATGGCTTGCTATCGGTGCTTGATGAGCTGAAGGATCGTGCCGAGATGTTGTCACTCAAGTTCGATAGTGTCGACTCTGCAGATGCCCTCTCCTGGCAGCTCGCCCAGTTGCTTCCCCTAGAGGATAAGGCGCGAGTAGAGTTGTTGGCCGTTGAGGACCCCTTGATGCGTCTCGCTAGTATCGCCGAGAACCTGGACCGCTGGGCGAGGGAGTAAGAATGCGACCTGTTTTCCGTTGGCATCCTATATTTATGCCGTTTCAACCCATAGCCACTGGGGTATACTGCGCGGCCGACCGGATTTCGCACGGAGCGCCAAGTGACCGCCACCAATACCACTGATCAGCAATCCACCCGCGTCAAACTCGAACAGATGGGCCGCGCCGCTCGCTCTGCCTCAAGACTAATGGCGAGAGCCGATACCAGTAGTAAGAACCGCGCTCTACGGGCAATTGCCGCAGAATTGGAAGCTCAACGGATTCAACTGGCTGAGGCCAATGCTCAGGATATGCAGGCGGGTCGTGAACGCGGTCTGGATGCGGCGCTGCTCGATCGGCTGGAACTCAATGATGAGCGCATCGACGCAATGATCGAGGGGTTGTTGCAGGTTGCGGACCTGCCTGACCCAGTGGGAGAAGTTGAGGACTTATGTTATCGCCCCAGTGGTATCCAGGTGGGCAAGATGCGTGTACCCCTGGGAGTGGTGGGGATTATTTATGAATCCCGCCCTAATGTGACGATTGATGCGGCGAGTTTATGCCTGAAATCCGGTAACGCCACTATTTTGCGTGGTGGCAGTGAGGCATTGCACTCGAATCAGGCGATCGCGGCCTGTATTACCCAGGGGCTCCGGGAAGTGGGATTGCCGGAAACGGCGGTGCAAGTGGTGGGCACCAGTGACCGCGAGGCAGTTGGTGCCCTGATCTCCATGCCAGATTATGTGGATGTGATCGTTCCTCGAGGTGGCACTGGCCTGATTGAGCGGGTCAGCCGTGAGGCCAGAGTACCGGTGATCAAACACCTGCACGGTGTTTGTCACGTTTATATCGACGACTTGGCCGATGAACAGAAGGCGTTTGAGATTGCCCTGAATGCCAAAACCCATCGCTATGGCGTGTGCAACGCCATGGAAACCCTACTGGTGGCGGAGGGGATTGCAGAGCGAATGCTGCCGCGTTTGGCAGAAGCCTATGAGCTGAAAGGTGTGGAATTGCGTGGCTGTGCCCGTACCTGCGAGATACTGCCCCAGTGCGCAGAGGCCAAAGAAAGTGATTGGAGTGAAGAATACCTGGCCCCGGTACTGTCCATTCGGGTGGTGGCAGATATGGATGCTGCGATGGACCATATCGCCCGCTACGGCTCAGGACACACTGAGGCGATTGTTACTGAAAGTTACACGCGCAGTCGTCGCTTTCTGGCGGAAGTGGATGCCAGCTCGGTGATCATCAATGCATCAACACGCTTTGCCGATGGATTTGAATATGGACTGGGGGCGGAAATCGGCATCAGTACTGATAAAATCCATGCCCGAGGCCCGGTGGGGCTGGAGGGGCTCACTTCTCAGAAGTGGATTGTGTTTGGGGATGGGCACATTCGCCGTTAATTCCGGCCCTCATTCATGAGCCAGTAACGAGGTAATTTTGGCGACTAAGCGGCATACGATAGCCCTGTTCGGCGGCACTTTTGATCCGGTGCACTTTGGCCACCTGCGCATGGCGCTGGAACTGCGCCAGGCCCTGGATTTCGATGAAATGCGCCTGCTTCCCAGCCACCAGCCACGCCATCGCCAAAGTCCCGGGGTTTCCTCGCGCCAGCGCAGCGACATGTTGGCTTTGGCCCTGCAGGGCTGTGATGAGCTGCAGCTGGACGAGAGGGAGCTAAATCGTGGCGGTGATACCTATACGGTGGATACCCTGGAGGAGTTGCGCAAAGAACTGGGTTCGGGCGTATCCATCAGTTTTTGTATGGGCTCTGATTCCCTGTTGACCCTGCATAGGTGGAACCGCTGGCAGAGGCTATTGGAGCTTGCACACCTGGTGGTAGTGACCCGCCCCGGCTGGCATCTTCCAGAAAGCGGTGATGCGGGGGGCAACCCAGAACTGATGGACTTGCTACAGAGCCATCAAGGGGCAGCAAAAGATTTGCGCGAGCAGGCATATGGAAGCTTGGTATTGCGCGAGCAGACCATGTTGCCTATCTCGGCGACTGAAATTCGCCAGTTATTGAATAGTGGTCGGTCGCCGCGATTTTTGTTGCCGGCCACCGTATTGCAATACATTGAAGACCATCAACTCTATACAAAAGCGGTTGCCATTGGTGACCAGTAATGAATCAAGGTGTTATGACAAATATTAAAGATATCGCGCTCAAGGCTCTGGAAGATCTGAAAGGCAAAGACATTGTTGCGCTGGACGTATCTGAACTCTCCGATGTAATGGACAACCTCGTGATTTGTACAGGTACCTCCAGCCGTCAGGTGAAGTCCCTGGCAGAGAACGTGGTGGATGAACTTAAGCTGGAAGGTGTGCGCCCGATTGGTGTTGAGGGCAAAGAGCAGGGCGAGTGGGTTTTGGTGGACTATGGCGATCTAGTCGTACATGTCATGTTGGCTGATGTGCGTAATTTCTACGACCTGGAAAAGCTCTGGTCGATGACACCGAATACCCGTGATGATGCCGATGGCAGTGACCCTCACAAGGACTAAGTGGGGTGAAAATCCGAATTTTCGCCGCCGGGGGGAAAATGCCCGGCTGGGTTCAGGAGGGATATGCCGAATACGCCAAGCGTTTGCCCCGCGAAATATCCTTGGAAATGGTGGAAATTCCTCTTGGGCAACGCGGCCAGAAAAGTTCTGCAGCGTTGATCGAAAAGGCGCGGAAAAAAGAGGGGGAGGCAATGCTTGCAGCCCTCGGTCCGCGCGATCATGTAGTGGCACTGGATGTGAAGGGCAAACCCTGGAGTACCGAGCAGCTTTCTGGTCAGCTGCGCGACTGGCAACTGCTGGGAGAAAATGTCAGCCTGCTGATCGGTGGTCCCGATGGCCTCTCCCAAGAGTGCTTGGCAAATGCACATCAGCGCTGGTCCCTGTCACCACTGACATTGCCACACCCTCTGGTTAGAGTGGTTTTGGCAGAGCAGGTTTATAGGGCCTGGACACTTTTGGCGGGGCACCCTTACCACAAGTAAAGTGTTTGCGATGAATGGCGGAGAGATTTGCCAATTCGAGTTCTCTCTCCGTACATTCCCTGTGGTAATGTAGGCGATTAGACTTTTCGCGCGCCAGTCAAATTCATTCAAATAAATTCTAATGCCTCACGACCATCACCTTAAGGACCCACACACGGAGCAGCGGTTATTTCGCAACCGTATGTTGGTGGCTATTGTCGGTGTGATCGCCTTACTGGCTGTTTTGGTAGCTCGTTTCTATAACCTGCAAGTTGTTAATTACGACGATTACCGCACCCAGTCCGATGAGAACCGTATTCAGGTGCGCCCGGTGGCTCCCACACGGGGGCTGGTTTACGACCGCAATGGAATATTACTGGCTGACAACAGGGCCAGTTTCAACCTTTCTATTGTCCGTGAACGAGTGCAGGATCTGGACGCAACCCTTGAATTAATCGGTCATTTAATTCGCCTCGAAGATAGCGATGTGTCTAAATTCCGCAAGCGCATGAAGCGCCGTCGGCCGTTTGAGCCGGTGCCTCTCCGCTTTCGTTTGAGCGAAGAGGAAATCGCACGGATAAGCGTCAATCAGTTTCGTATGCCCGGCGTTTCAGTGCAGGCCGAATTGGTGCGCTATTACGCGCTGGGGGATTTGTTTGCCCATAGTGTTGGCTATGTAGGTCGCATTAGCGATCGCGACCTGAGTAACTTCACTGAAGAAGACGTGCGTCTCTATCGCGGTACCAATAGTATCGGCAAAGTGGGACTGGAGCGCTCTTACGAGAAAACCCTGCTCGGTGAGGTGGGTTATGAAAATGTGGAGATCAATGCGCGGGGAAGGGTATTGCGCGTATTGGAACGCCAGGATCCCAAGCCCGGCGCCGACTTGACCCTGCACCTGGATGCGCACCTGCAACAGGTGGCTTCCGATGCACTGGGAGATCGCCGTGGGGCTGTAGTGGCGATCGATGTTAACACCGGTGGTGTTTTGGCATTTGTCAGCAAGCCCTCCTTCGATCCAAATCTGTTTGTAACCGGAATTAGCTTTGCCGATTATCGGGCCCTCAGCGACTCACTTGATGTGCCGCTCTTTAATCGCGCAGTGCAAGGACAATATCCGCCCGGCTCAACCCTGAAGCCATTAATGGGACTTGGAGGGCTTGAGGCGGGACTTATCACTCGCGAGACCAAAATCAAGGACCCGGGTTTCTATAAACTGCCGAATGATCCTCGTATATATCGGGATCATGTCCGCTGGGGGCATGGTGAAAAGGTGGACCTGATCCAGGCGATGGCACAGAGCTGTGACGTTTACTTCTGGGATATGGCACACCGCTGGGATATCGACGGCATGCACGACATTGCAACCCACTTTGGCCTGGGCTCCAAAACCGGTATTGACCTGCCGATGGAGCGTTCCGGCCTTTTTCCCTCTCGGGACTGGAAGCGCGGTGCGCGAGGCATGCCCTGGTTCCCGGGGGATAGTCTCAACGCGGTGCTGGGACAGGGATTTGTACTGGCCACTCCGCTACAGTTGGCAGTTATGACCGCTACTTTAGCGAATCGCGGCACTCACTATCGTCCCCAGATAGTGAAAACTATTAATGGGGCCGAACAGCCTCCGGAAATACTGCACAACCTGGAAGCTCATCCGGATAATTGGGATCTGGTATTTGAGGGGATGGATGCTGTAGTTAATCGAAGCTATGGCACAGGTAAGCGAGCTGGCAAAGATCTGGATTTTCGTGTCGCTGGTAAATCAGGTACTGCCCAGGTGGTGGGTATCGCCCAGGGAGCTCGCTATGACTCTGAGGCGCTACAGGAGCGTCATCGCGACCACGCGCTGTTTGTGGCCTTTGCGCCGGTGGAAAAGCCACGTATCGCTGTTGCGGTATTGGTAGAGAACGGTGAAGCCGGTGGTGGGGTGGCTGCGCCGGTGGCTAGGGAATTATTTGCTGAGTGGGTGCCGCGAACCGAATCAGCAGTCAATACGACCGCAGATGTAAGTTTTTCTGAGGGGGCGGATAATGGCTAGCCGTGATTTTTCCCACCGGCTGTCCGATGCACATGGCAGCCTCAGGAAGCCGGTAAGCCTGGCTCGTCGCCTGCATATTGATGTGCCCTTGTTAGTGCTGCTATTGGTGTTGGCTTCGGTTGGCCTGGGAGTGCTTTTTAGTGCTTCCGGTGGAGATATAAACTATGTGCGGCGCCAGTCTATTTTTATGTGTCTGGCATTTGTGGGCATGTTTATTGTTGCCCAGATACCCTTGGATTTTTACCGGCGTTGGTCGCCATGGGCTTATTTAGGGGGCTGCGCCTTGCTAGTCGGGGTGCTGCTATTTGGCACTGGTGCGAAGGGTGCGCAGCGCTGGCTGGAAATTGCCGGCTTCCGCTTCCAGCCATCAGAAATTATGAAGTTGGGGGTGCCGATGATGGTGGCTGCATTCTTGCACCAGCGTGCGCAACCACCATCTTTGATGACTGTTTTTGGAGCCTTGGCCATTGTGGCAGTGCCGGCTGCGCTGATTGTGCGCCAGCCTGATTTGGGCACTTCAATTTTGATTGCGGCCTCAGGCCTGTTTGCACTTTATCTCGCTGGTTTGAGCTGGAAAATGATTGGTGCTGCGGGCTTGGGTGTTCTGGTTTCGGCTTGGCCGATCTGGCAGTGGGGCCTCCGTGACTATCAGCGCCAGCGAATCCTAACTCTGCTCAACCCCCATGATGACCGCTTTGGCGCAGGGTGGAATATTTTTAATTCCAAAGCTGCTATTGGTTCGGGTGGCGTCTATGGCAAAGGTTATTTACAGGGAACTCAATCTCAGTTGGACTTCCTGCCGGAAAGCCACACCGACTTTATTATTGCGGTACTGGCGGAGGAGTGGGGTATGCGCGGTGTATTGTTGCTGCTATTACTCTACGTCCTGGTTATAGCGCGTGGCATTTATATCAGCTTTATGGCGCAACACCTATTTGGTCGCCTATTGGCGGGGAGTATAACGCTCACTTTTTTTGTCTATGTGTTTGTAAACATTGGTATGGTTACAGGATTACTGCCAGTGGTGGGGGTACCCTTGCCAATTATCAGCTACGGGGGAACCTCACTGATTACCTTGATGGCAGGATTCGGTATCCTCATGGCTGTAGGGACAGAACGGCGCAGAGTGCATTTTTGAAAGTTTGCGCTGACCATTAATAACTGGATGTGTAGAGACGCGAGATGAAGACAGGAGCGGTCGTTTTGAAGTGGACCTCGGGACTATTGGTTGGGATGGGGCTGGCCCTGGCCGCCTGCGCACAGGAGCCCGGTCATGGTGACAATGCGGATGCACAGAAATTCGTAGAGTACATGGTGGAAGAGCACCAATTTGACCGCAAAGAGCTGCAGGAATTAATGCGTGAGGCCAAGCGCAAAGACTCGATACTCAAGGCAATCAGGCGCCCGGCTGAAAAAGCCAAGCCCTGGTATGAATACCGCAAGCTATTTCTGACCCCACAGAGCATCGCCGGTGGTGTTGATTTCTGGGATAAGAACAAGGAAGCCCTGGCTGAAGCCGAGAACAAATACGGTGTGCCGGCTGAAATGATCGTTGCCATCATCGGTATCGAAACCCGCTACGGTGGCAATATGGGAGGCTACCGGGTGCTGGATGCGCTTTCTACACTGGCTTTCAATTACCCACGCCGCTCACAGTTTTTTACCAAAGAGCTGGAAAATTACCTGCTTCTGACCCGGGATCAGGAAATGGACCCCCTTGCACTTAGGGGCTCCTATGCTGGTGCAATGGGGTACGGGCAATTTATGCCTTCGAGCTACCGTGCCTATGCCGTGGACTTCAGCAATGACGGCAAGGTGGATATCTGGAATAACACTACTGACGCTATTGGTAGTGTGGCTAACTATCTAGCCAAACATGGCTGGAAACCCGGTGAGCCGGTTACCGTGCTGGCGAGCCCGCGCCCCAATGCGGATATGACAATCGTCAATGACACCCTGTTGCCAGAGTGGACTGTGGGAGAGCTGGCAGAAAAAGGCTTCAACGCGACGAGTCAGGTTGCTCCGGAAATGCCGGCAATTGTCTTCTCCCTGCAGACAGAGCAGGGCAAGCAGTACTGGTTGGGGCTCAATAATTTTTCCACCATTACCACTTATAACCGCAGCCGCCTCTACGCTATGGCGGTAAATGAGTTGGCTCAGGAAATCGTCAAAGCGCGTGGAGGGAAATCCTAGGCAGAGCTTAATAGCCGCATACCGGCAAAAACTGCCAGTATCGTGGAACCAATGGCGCCACCTGTAATCAAAAACTTTCTATTTTATTAAGTAGTTTCAGATAATAGCGGCTTGGAGACGGCAACTAGTGGTTGCCGCGCGCCGGGGGGATTATGTTTCAGTGCAGTTTGCGGCGTGGGGCCCTCCTCGCCGCTTTATTCTTGATGGCCTGTGGGGGGCCGCAAACCCAGCCGGGTAAGCAAGCCGATTCAGATTTCGACAGCGTTGAGGATAGCGGTCCAGCAGCCCCGGTGGATATGCTGGCTACACCTGAGCCAACTCCTGTACGCGAGCCCATTGGCCCAGCCGGAAACAAATCTCCCTACAAAGTAAGGGGCGTTACTTACCATGTGCGCAGTGCGGTCAAAGGTTATAAGGAGAGGGGCCAAGCCTCCTGGTATGGCACCAAGTTCCATGGCCGCCGTACTGCCAATGGGGAAATCTACAACATGTACGCCATGTCCGCGGCGCACAAAACTTTGCCACTACCCAGTTATGCCAAGGTAACCAACCTGGATAATGGCCGCAGTATTATTGTGCGCGTAAATGATCGTGGCCCCTTTGTGCATGGGCGTATTATCGACCTAAGTTATACTGCCGCTCAGAAGTTGGGGTATGTGGATAAGGGGATTGCACGGGTTGAGGTAGAAGCGCTGGACCCGGCCTCTCTGCCTCCTGTGACTGAAACTATACTGGCCGGTGACGTTACACGTAGCCTGCCGCAGGATACGACGATTCAGTTACCGGAAAATACCTTTCTTCAGGTTGGTGCATACCGTAATGCCAGCCAGGCGGAGAAGATCCGTGCACAGCTGACGGCTTCAATTGACTATCCTGTTTCTGTCAGTCCTGTAACGCGTAGTGGCAAGACATTTTATCGGGTGCGTATTGGGCCAATTTCTCAGCAGAGGGCTCTGGCTACCGCTCGGGAAACCGTGCAGAAGAACCAGTTGGGTGATCCCCAGGTGGTATATGAATAAATAGCCAAGTCTGATGTTTCAACGAGCCCTGCATTAGGCTCTGGCAGTCAGCGACCGCTACTATAGGTGACGGTCAGTTGAATAGCCGTTTACAAAATACTGCGCAATGGCGCGAATTTTCTTGTATTTTGTCAACATTCCTGGCTGACGGCATTTGGTGACAGACCATGGTCGTGTATTAATCTTTTAAAATGAATATTGGGTTAACAGCCAGCCTACGAACACGAGGATTAACGAGACTCTCACCTATGATCACACGGATTATCGCCTGCTCTTTCCTGTTGCTTTGTGCGGGCCTGGCCCAGGCGCAATCACTCATTCCGGCTCCGCCTCAGCTGGCGGCCACCTCATACCTACTTGTGGATGCCAATACCGGCCAGGTGTTGGTAGAGCACGAAGCGGATAAAGAGGTGCCCCCCGCTAGTCTTACCAAAATGATGACGGCCTACATTGTCTCGGAAGAGATGCTCAAAGGCAGTATCAAAGAAGATGACAAAGTGCGTATCTCCGAGAAAGCCTGGCGGAAGGGCGGCTCGAAGATGTTCGTCAAGGTTGGCGACCAGGTTCCAGTTATGGACCTGATGCGCGGTGTTATTATTCAATCCGGAAACGACGCCAGTATTGCCCTGGCGGAGCATGTCTCTGGTAGTGAAGAAGTGTTTGCTGAGGTAATGAACCAGCAGGCAGAACTTCTGGGTATGGAAAATACCAATTTTGTTAATGCCACTGGCTGGCCGGCTGAAGGGCATATGACTACTGCCCGTGATCTGGGCATCCTGGCCCGCGCGCTGATCGCCAATCACCCTGAGCACTACGATATCTACTCTGAAAAGTATTTCAGCTATTCCGGTATCAACCAGCCCAACCGCAATCGCCTGTTGTGGCGTGACTCTGCGGTAGATGGCATCAAGACCGGTCACACTGAAGAGGCCGGTTACTGCCTGGTGGCCTCTGCGATGAAGCGTGGTATGCGCTTGATTGCAATCGTGGTGGGTACTGACAGTGACGAGAAGCGGGCTTCGGAGACTCAGAAGCTGTTAGCTTACGGTTTTCGTTATTACCAGACCCACAAGGTGTACGGCCAGGGTGAAGTCCTGCAAACCGAGCGAGTGTGGGGTGGCAAGGAGCCCAACGTTGGTATCGCAGTGGAGAAGGATATCTTTGTCACTATCCCCCGCGGTGGTGAAGAGGGTATTAAAGCTGATCTGATTGTTGATGGTGAGCTGGAGGCTCCGATTAAGAAAGGCCAACCAGTGGGCAAAGTTGTTGTGACTCTGGATGGCCAGACAGTTGCCGATGTGAAAGCCGTAGCGGCGGAGGATGTGGAGCGCGCCGGTTTCTTTAAGCGGATGTGGGATTCCATCAAGCGCTTCGTGATCAGCTTCTTTAACTAACTTCACCAAGCTTATGAGATAGGGGTGGCTGTTAGCCACCCCTGGCCAGCTCCCCGAACTCTCTGCCTACTTCCCCCCTGCCACTCCCTGTCCACTGCACACTGCTCGCTGTATAATCGCCGCCCGGCTGTGCCTAAGCTTTTTCTTAATACCTGACAGCCGGACCTCGGAGAGTGGTATGAGCCAAGACCCCAATCAGCAACCCCCGAAAATTGAGTTTCCCTGCGAAGACTATATGGTCAAAGTGGTGCGGGATGCCAATGACCAAGCGCACGAGTTTGTACTGGAAGTGATGCGTCGCCATGCCCCCGGGCTGGATGAAGATCGAATTACCCTGCGCGACAGTAGCACCGGTAAATTCACCTCAATGACATTCTTTATCCTCGCTACCGGTGAAGATCAGCTCAAAGCTCTGTTTGAAGAGTTGAAAGAGCACCCAGCGGTGCATATGGTGCTTTGATGACCGTTGTGCGCAACCTCGCCAAGCGAGATTACGAGACCGTCTGGCGCGCGATGTCTCGCTACACTGACCTCCGCGATGAAAATAGCTCTGATGAGATATGGTGTGTGGAGCACGAGCCTGTATTCACCCAAGGACAGGCCGGCAAAGCCGAACACCTGCTGAATACTGGGGATATCCCGGTAGTTCAGGTGGATCGTGGTGGGCAGGTTACCTATCACGGCCCTGGGCAATTGGTAGTTTATCCACTTCTGGATTTGCGTCGGGCCAAAATTGGCGTGCGTGACCTTGTGACGGCACTGGAGAGCGCCACTGTCGCGATGCTTAAGGCCTTTGGCATTGCTGCCGCCCCCCGCGCTGATGCTCCCGGAGTGTATTTGACTGAGGGCGGCCCCCGCAGTGGTAGCAAGATTGCTTCCATTGGGCTGCGAGTACGCCGTGGTTGCAGCTTCCACGGTATTGCCATCAACATCGATATGGACTTGGCCCCCTTCCACCGGATTAATCCTTGTGGATACGCAGGTATGGAAATGGTGCAAATGGCCGAGTTACTGCAAGAGACACCTACTTGGAAGCAAGTGGCAGAAATTTTTGTGTGCGAATTGTTGCGCACGCTCGAGCTGCCTTCAGCAGAGTGGCAGCCACTAGACGAACACACTTTGGCGCAACTGAGCGCGGAACAGCAGGAATTAAGTAATGGCTGAAAAACCCGATCTGGTGCCGGTAAAGCGCACCCGCCGCCTCCAGCAGGGGGAAAAATTACGCGACGGTGATAAGGTCGAGCGTATCCCAGTCAAGGTAATTGCCAGTGATACCGTTTTGCGTAAGCCGGATTGGATTCGTGTAAAAGTCCCAGCCTCCAAAGAGGTGGACCGTATCAAGAACATATTGCGCTCGCAAAAGCTCTCCACAGTGTGTGAAGAGGCAAGCTGCCCAAATCTTGGGGAGTGCTTCAGTGGTGGTACAGCGACCTTTATGATCATGGGGGAGATTTGTACGCGCCGCTGCCCATTCTGCGATGTGGGCCACGGTAAACCCAATCCCCTCGATCCGGAAGAACCCAAAAATCTGGCTGAAGCCATTGCCGCCATGAGCCTGCGCTATGTAGTGATCACCTCGGTGGATCGTGATGATTTGCGCGATGGCGGTGCTGAGCATTTTGCGGAATGCATCCGTGAATCTCGCCAGCTGTCACCAGATCTGCAGGTGGAAATCCTGACTCCGGATTTTCGTGGCCGCATGGATGTTGCGCTGGATATTCTAGAGAAGGAGGCACCGGACGTATTTAACCACAACCTGGAGACTGTGCCCCGTTTATATCGGGAATCCCGTCCTGGAGCTAATTACAAATGGTCCCTGAAGTTGCTACAGGAATATAAAAAACGCCGCCCGGATGTACTAACCAAGTCTGGTTTGATGGTGGGTCTGGGTGAGGAAAAGGAAGAAATCTTCCAGGTAATGGATGATATGCGTGAGCACGATATCGATATGCTCACCATCGGCCAGTATTTACAGCCGAGCAAGGAGCACTTGCCTGTACAGCGCTATGTCCACCCGGATGAGTTTGAAGAATATCGCCGCTATGCAGAACAAATCGGTTTCAAGCACGCAGCTTGTGGCCCGTTGGTGCGCTCTTCTTACCATGCGGATAAGCAGGCACACGGGGAGAAGGTAGGCTAGTGCAGACCAGGGGCAAGTGAAAATTTTTCATTTGCCCTTGGTAAATCTTTTGACTGAATACCTCTAAAGCTGTTTCTCTTCTTTTCTTACTTAAAATTCCGGACAGCATCTGTAAACTGTTAGAGTTTGTAGTTCACTCCTTCACATGCTTTCTTCTGTTTTTTCGCCTCTTCGTTTTCTAAGGTTTTATAAGCTATATCAATGGGAGTTTTATTTGGGGTAACAATAGTAAGAAATTTGATATTAATGTCTTTTAAAGTTGTGTGTAGGTTTGTCTCTCTGTTTTAAATTGTTTATCAATTTGTACAGGTTTCTATCCTGGGAAAAAATTTAACATTTGTATGGCGGCAGGCTGCAAATATTTACACCAATTAGGGGTGCTCTAAAATCTGAAGTTTAATGTTTAAAAACATGTTGATTGCCTTATTAACTAGTGGCTCGGTTTCCTTAACTTCAGTGCTGCCGTTGCTAATCGTACAGTTGCCTAAGTCGACAAGTCACAGATTATTTCAACAAAGTTATTGAGACTTCAATTTGGCGAACTTTCCTACCTACCTCACAGACTGATCAGTCTAATTTTATCTAATAAAAAATAACTGTTTTTAGGGTGGCACAAGGAATTGCACTAACCGCATATCTTCAGTAACTTTGGATGAATAATAAGGATAAGAAGATTCTGCCTTTCTTATGTGTTGCGACTGCCATACCTTAGTTCTGGTCTTAGCCAGGGCTGACGATAGTGGTAATTTAGTTCTAAACGGTAACTAGGGTAAATACTCTGGGCGCAACATACTGCACTGATATGGTACTTAGGTGCAGTAATAACACATCAGATCACAATAAACACAATAATGAGTGAGGAAAGCGATGACCCCGGAAGAACGATACGAAAAGGTGAAAGGCCTCCAGCCTCTGGAGCTCCTCTATAAGAGAGAGGCCGAAGAGCCAGAAACAGTATTTCTCCGCCAGATGCAGCGGCGTCAATGGAGAGAATACACATGGTATGAGGTGATGGACAAAGCCCGAAGGATTGCGGGTTACCTGCTTAGCCAATTTGAGCCTGGGGATCGTATCGCGATCCATGCCAAAAACTGTGCAGACTGGATTATCGTGGATGTAGGTATCATGCTGGCGGGGATGGTGAGCGTGCCCCTATACCCTGGGCAGTCTGCGTCTTCCATGTCCTACGTCTTGCAGCACTCTGAGTCAAAACTACTTTTCTGTGGTGCCACGGATAACAATGCTGCATTGCAGGAAGTTGCAGACTCTCTGCCGAGTGTAGCGATTCAGCGTTGTGAGATTCATTGTGATCAGGAACTCGAAGCGGTTATAAACGCCAGTGCACGTTACGAGGAAAGCCCGGTATTCGATGAAGACGATCTCTTTACCATTATGTATACCTCTGGAACCACCGGTAATCCGAAGGGGGTTATGCACACCTGGTCTTCAGTAATTTTTGTTGTACCAAATATGATTCGGGGTTACGGGTTTAATGAGGCTGATCGTGTTCTCTCTTATTTACCACTGGCCCATGCTGCAGAGCGTATCCTGGTAGAATTTCACTGCCTCTACTCGGGTACCCCGGTGCATTTTCCCGAGTCCCTGGATACGTTCCTTGAGGATTTGCAGCGTACTCGACCCACGATGTTCTTTTCAGTCCCCAGACTATGGACCAAGTTTAAAGAGGGTATAGATGAAAAAATTCCACCAGCATTACAAAATGTTTTACTGCGCATACCAGGATTGAGCAGCTGGCTAAAAAATAAGGTGCGTACAGGTCTTGGTCTGGACCAGGCGAGAATGCTGGTAACAGGAGCCTCGCCTATTTCTATTGAGTTGTTGCGCTGGTATGAGCGTATGGGAATGCAGATTGCCGATGGCTATGGCATGACAGAAAACTTTATCTATGGTTGCTTTGTGTTGCCGGGGGAGGAGCCAGTACCGGGTACGGTAGGCAAAACATACCATGGCTGTGAGTTGAAGATTTCTGATGAGGGAGAAATATTATTCAAGAGTGGCTCCCTCATGAAAGGCTACTACCTGGAGCCTGAGAAAACAGCGGAAGTTATCCGTGACGGCTATTACCATACCGGAGACTCGGGCTATATTGATGGGGATGGGCTGTTACATATTACCGGCCGAATTTCTGAGACTTTTAAAACCAGTAAAGGAAAATTTATTCAGCCCAGTCGCCTAGAGGGGCACTTTGGGAATGAGACACTTCTGGCGCAACTTTGTGTGCTTGGTCATGGAATGGATCAGCCGGTAATGTTGGCAACACTATCTGAAACTGCAGAAAAAATGCCTCGTACCGAAGTCAATGAACAGCTCCAAAGAATATTGGAGACAGTAAATGAACGCTTGCCTCATCACGAACGCATCAAGACTATATTTATCTGCAAAGAGGAGTGGACTCCACTAAATGAGTTCTTAACTCCCACCTTGAAGATTAAACGTAAAGTATTGGATGCCCACTACCAGTATCTATTTAAGCAGTTTGCAGATGTGGAAGGTATTGTGTGGGAGACACGAGATAGTGATAGCACTCAGAAAACAAAGGCTGATTTGCAGGCGGTGAATTGAATTTGGCTAAGACATAAACTTAGAAGCCAACATATATATGCAAAAAAGCCCGGCAATCTATTATTGTCGGGCTTTTTTTACGAATGACTTTCGATGATCAATTTAATGAGTGTAACTCAGGCAGTTGTTTGTGTTGCCAGTGTGGCCAACTTCAATACTTTCAGCGGAGCATTCGAAATCGTCATTGAACTTACAGTCTTCCATTTTGCATGCGCCAACGCCGGCAGTGCGAGAGCTGCTAGTATGTTTCGAGTTGGTAAAGAATGTATCGCAATCGGGATCTGTCCCGTGGCCAATAGTGATAGCTCTGGCATGGCAGCCATCGTCAGCATTGTAGGCACATTGAGTGGCGGCACACCTGCTGACTTCAGGCATATCTGTCGCGATAATCATGGCTGTCTTCTCCTGGTTGGTAAAAGGAGACTAGCCCAGCTTTCGGGTATGTCAACGAGAAACCTTAGATATTGTAAGGTAATAGAGAGGGGCACTCTTTTGTGTAAGAGAGAAACTCTTCCAGGAAGCGGGCCTGACAATAACAGTCAATAACTTTCTTATATGAAACAATCTGTTGCTATGCCTTAGAGCAGTTATTCTCAGCCTCCCAGGCCATTAGCATTAGTTCCTCTGTCTCTCCGGGCAATGTGACCCTCTTTTCAGTTTTGAGTCCGATTTTTTCCAGAAGCTTTATTGAGGGCGTATTATCTGGTCGAGTGATTGCGACAATACGCAACAGGCCTAAGGCTTTTTGGCCGTGGAGCATTATGGCCTGTGAGGCCTCCAGGGCATAGCCTTTGCCCCGGTACTGCGGCAGGAAAGCGAAGCCGATATCCACATCATCTAGACCATTACGCCTGATCAGGCCACAGATGCCAATTGCAGTTCCATCTTTGAGCTCCACTTTATAAAGGCCAAAACCATGCTGTCGGTACATAGGCACGGGGCCGTTCTCGATATATTGGCGAGCCTGCTCAAGGTTACGCACACCTCGATCACCAATATTCTGTAAAAAGTCGGAGTCGTTGAGCAGGTTGAGCATCAGCTCTGCATCATCATTTCCTAGCTCGAGTAAAACCAGATTGGGCGTTTTAATTTGGAACATTCAGGGCGCACAGTTATATTGAGTTGAACGCTTATTTTGCCTTGGCAGTCAGCAGTTGGCGAGAGTTGAGTCTGGCTGTTTCGAAGAAGGGCGTGGAGAGAAGAGTGTGCCTCCCAGTTGGGAGGCACATAAACATAAAGGCTATCGCAGGACTAGAAGCGGTAGGTTACGTTGACGGAAGCCGACTCTGCCGTTGGGCGAGAAGTCACATTCGCGCTCAGTGCAATAGACTCAGCGGCTTGCCAGCGAATACCGGCGATCAGGCCCATACCGTCGTCGAACAGGCCCTGATCTACGCTAGAGTAGCTGGGCATGGCATTCATATTGCCCGCCATGGACTTAACACCAACTTCCAGAGTGTCTTCGTCGGTACCACGAGTATCTTCATACCAGAGCTGGGCGTAGGCGTTAACGGTATTCCAGCTCTTATTGGCAAAGGCGCCAAAACGCATGGTGGTGTAACGACGTTCCTGGTCTCCATAGTTCATACCCAGCGGGTCAAACTCGTTGCCATTCAAGTCGCTATAGGTGAAGCCCTCAATCGCGTCTTCGGTATAGCCATCCACTTCCATAGTTGCACGAGTTAAACCAACAAAGGGGCCGAACTGGAAGCTAGAGTAACTGAACAGATTGGCACCTGCAGTTAAACTCAGGGTGGTGTTTTCTCCGGAAGTATCTCCTTCCAGTTCTGAGGAGAAGCTATTGCCAAGAGCCAGGGCGCGGTTCACCTGGTCGAAGTCCACGTCCGTCAGGGTGGCGCTACCTTCTACGAAGAAGATATCGTGGTGGAAGCGGCCGAACAGGCTGTAGTTAGTGGAAGAGGACTCGATATCGGAGCGGGCGTTGTCCACATCAATATCGGAGCGGCTCACTGCCAAACCTAGTTCGAGATTGTCGCGCAGGGCGTAGGTCATTCCGATCAGGTTAGCATTGCTATTTCCGCTCATATCTGCGGCAAAACCGTTATCGTAATCAATGTCACCGAAGACGCTGCCCACAAACACGCCAGTTTGGGCTTGGCTATAACGAACACCGGCCAGGTTTTCATCCAGGCTGTTGGTGTGAGTGCGGGCCGCCTGGGCACCGATATCAGGCAACTGACCGGCAACCTGGGCCGCGTTAACGATAGCGGTGTAGTAGTCGGCGAGTACCTGCTGACCAACTTGCGTCGGGTGTACTGTATCGTTGAATATCAGTTTGGAGGCGTCAGCAGTATCCTGGCTGATTCCGTAAACCGGGTGCTCAATACATTCACCACCGCTACCGTCGTAACAGTACTGGCTTTGGTCGAACTCAGCGGAAAGGCCCAGCTGGCCGGCGTTTTCCAGTGCCACCTTGAGCAAGCCGGCCTGATCGACCATCAGCACGCCATCAATATCTTTGGCTTGTGCTAGCAGGCTGGCGTTAAAGGCTTCGGAGGCTGCGCTGGCTTGCTGTAAAGAAGATTCCAGCTTTGCATCAGCCTGTTCCTGAGTCATGAGGCCTGCTTCTACAGCAGTATTTAAATCAGCGGTAATCTTTGCATAAACAGCAGGTGTCTTACTGATATCGGGTACATTGGATACCAGAATATAGTTGGCGCCTGCACCAGACAGGGCCCCGGCTGCAGTTGCCAGCATGGCGGAAGCTATACCGATTTCAGCGGTAGCTTCTTCAATGCTCATCTCACCGGCAGCGAAACTACTAAAACCACTAAGCAGATCATTGCCGCCGCCATTGACCCAGTAGAGGGCATTGGCATCAGCTGTTCCAGAGGTGGTTTCCAGGTAACCACGGCCTAATGGGTGTGGGTTTCCAGAGGTACCGGTGGAGGCAACAATCGCTTGTAATGCTTGCCCGGCTTCATTTTTGGCTGCTTCCGCTTGCTTTCCAAGATCAACTGCAGCGGCCAAGTCACCTTGTAATTGTGCAGTTTTCGCTTTAATTGCCAGTTGCTTAGCTTCTTCCTGCTTTAGAAGCAGTAGGCCCAAAAGCTCAGAATCTGGGTAGGCTGGACGGCCATCAGCTCCGACATGAGGCATCAGCGCACTGAGGACGTTGTGTCGGGCTGGGCTATCTTGCAATCCATTGGCTTCAAGGAAAGCTAAATAGTTCTCGGTGCCAATCACATTCATTAATACATCAGCAGCTTTGTGGCCACCTACAGCCCAAACACTACCGGCATTAAGCGCACCGCTGGTAACTTGCATTGAAACTGAGTCTTCAAGTTCCGCAGGGCTCAATGTTGGATCAACAGCTGGTAGGCAGAAAGGAGATTGCATTCCAGAGCAGGAAGCAGTCACAGGCCCCAGCCCCAGATTTTGAGAGAGGATGTTGATGGCAATATCGTTAGCATCACCACCATTGGTAAATACGTCGTAGTTGCCTACGTCGGTCAGACTGTCACCAAAGGCAATAACCTGGCTGAAAGCTGATTCCTCTGCAAAAGCAGAGGCGCTGGTCATGGTCGCAAGTGCAATAGCGGCCGCGAGGCTGCGCTTGACGTTGGGCATGGTTTTCTCCTAGTCGCGGTAATCGCACACCCAGAGGAAACATCGGGAGGAATCCAGAGGAAACAACGGTGTGCGTCTTTATTTTTTTTGTTCCTGTACCTCAAGGAAGCGTGGCAATACTAGCGGATTTGACCCAGACAATAAAATAAGTCACGGGCAAAGAGGCTGGCTGCTTGGTCACTTTAGGGATGAAGTGGCCTTGAGAGACACTCTACAAAAGTGGCGCAATAGTACTGGATGATTTTTTTTTGGTAAATACATCCTAACTTTAAAATTACTCACCTCGTTCTCCACATTGCACTTTATTTGCGTGAAGAGTCCTAAGGAGGTAAATAGGTACACTTGTATTGTACTTGTATTTTTTCTATCGCCAGGAGTTAGCTTAAAATGCACAGGTATGCAAGGACTTATCACTTGCTGATGTGTTTGAATTGAACTTAAAGGTGAAATGTTGGGCACCCGGCGACGAATCCAGATACCTCAGGATGAAATTCAATTGAGTGCTGTGCGTTCACAGGGCGCGGGAGGTCAAAATGTTAACAAGGTATCCAGTGCTATTCATTTGCGCTTTAATATCTATGAATCCTCGCTGCCAGAGAATATTAAACAGCGGCTTCTGCAAATAAGAGATAGGCGGATCTCCTCTGATGGCATTGTAGTAATCAAGGCCCAGACTTTCCGTACCCAGGAAAAAAACCGAGAGGATGCCCTCTCTCGGTTGCAACAGCTAATTGAGCAGGCTGCTGAAGTTCCAAAGCGGCGTATTCCTACCAAGCCCAGTCGCGGAGCAAAAGAGAGAAGGCTGCAAAGCAAAAATCGACGCTCTCAGGTAAAGGCGATGCGAGGAAAGATCAAAGAATAAGTTCACTTGTCAAAGTTTATTCATCGTTGATTGTGTGCAAAATTAATACTGCATGGCTATAGAATTGATTATTTTGAATTGAATTTAATACCTGTTTTTTCGCTAAATAGCCATTTGAATAAGAAATATAAACAAAGGAATTTTATGAGAGAGATTGAGCAGATTCTTGATTTCTTGATAGAGGTGGAAAAATTGAAAAGTGTTTTGCGTCAAACTCGGCCGGTCGGAATCAATCGTCGTGAAAATTCAGCTGAACATAGCTGGCATGTTTGTCTAGCTGCGCTGGCGTTAAAAGACTATGCCAATGAGGAGGTTGATATAGATCGAGTTATCAAAATGTTACTGATCCATGACCTGGGCGAAATAGATGCTGACGATAAGATTATTTATTTTGCTGAGACTGATAAGCAAAAAGCCAATGAGAAACAGGGGATCGAACGCTTATTGGCTAAGTTGCCAGATGGCCTAAAGGCAGAGTGTCTGCATTTGTGGCAAGAATTTGAGGCTGGTGAAACAGCAGAGTCCCGGTTTGCTCGGGCGATTGATAGGGTGCCACCACTATTACAAAACTGCCATAATGAGGGGCACACGTGGAAGGAATATGAAATAAGTAAAAGCCAAGTATTTTCCCTAAATAGCCGAATTGGTGCGGGTAGTAAAGAGCTATGGGGAGTAATAAAGGGGAAACTCGACAGTGCAGTAGAGAAAGGCTTCCTAAAATAAGACGCCTTTCACTAATGAAAATTACCAAGTTATTAGTGGTAAGGTGAGCTTGCAAGAACATCCTGGTACTCTGCTTGACGCTGGCCTAAGGCAAAAAGCAGGTCATTAATTTCAATCCCCAGCTCAGTGTGGCGTATTTTTAGTCGGGCAATATCTGCTAACAAGATAACCCTTTCATCCCGACTGGTTTCATCAAGCACAATAAGAGCGCTCATCTCCGTAATGTCATCAAGGATGTGCTCACGCTCCAATTCCAGGTCGTGAATTGTTGCTTCGAGCTCTTTTACTGCGTTGTGCGCTACGAATATATCCTGGCCGGCCTCGTAACCGCGCAGGAACAAGCCTTCCAAGTCAGCTGGGCATACCCCATTGTAGTTTTCTCCAGAGCGCCCCTCGGCAAAGCCACGCAGCTCTGTGCAAAATAGCCCTAACCCCTCATCGCGACCACTGCGATAGGCACCGGTATTAAGCTGTACACCATGTTTCGCGCAGGCTTCACGACGCCGGCCCATATACCCTAAATCCTTGCCCGCTGCACCGTCCTCAAAGCCTACTGCTTGCCAATCCGCCATTTGGCACTCATCTTTACTCATTGTGGCGCAGCCCGTAATCAGAAGTGAGAGGGAGGCGAGAAGGATTCCATATCTTAACTGCACAGTTGCTTCCTGTTGTCTGGTTGTTAATAGAGCTTACTGACTGGAACCTGACTGTAGGCTGAAGATATGAAGAAAACCTCTGGCAGATTATTTTGATGGTGGGCTTGGTGGTCTCAGTAGAAGAGTGGGGTAGAGCGGTAGCTCGCCTATATCGTTCTTCCAGGTTTCAAGCGGAGATGTAGCGTCAGGGGTTTATTCAAGTTGGTTGTTACGGAGTTAGTCCATTGTCCGTATTGGTGTTGCCGATTGTCCTGGAATTAATAAGTGTCAATATGCTTTGAGTGCATCTTCACTGTCAGGTAATGGAATGTAGCAGAAGAGTTGCTTATGCAATTTCAATAGTCGTTAAATTTACTTCTCTCTATTGAATGCCTCGTCTCAAAGTAGTAGGTCACAATAAGTCCCCATTTAATTTGCCAATCTCGTTATATTCGAAGAAGTTTTACTTTTCGCTTATTGAGTATCTTTTTTTACAGCAAAGATTTCATGATATTTTTTTATGAGATATGCCTAGTTCAAATTGCTATTAGTGGATTTTTTATATTCTTATTTTTTTTGTCTTTTATCTTTCTTAAAATTTATGATTTATTTTTTGGTGATTACTGCTAAATTATTTCAGTATTTGTTTGTATGTGTTACGGTTTTAGTTGCCAGCTATTCGAGTTGGTTTTACTTGGCTCCTCCGCGTTTTCAAAATTTGAATAATAAAAATAAATCTGGATGACCTGTAGTATTTCCTTTTAAGTCAGGTTGCGTCTCCAAATTCAATAATTTGTATGTTATTTGAATGTTGTTGGTTTTCGGCATTGCTGTTTGTGCAAGATTTTTGCATGGGTGTACGGTGCCCGTCTGTGTTTTCTTGGGTTTTGCCGATTTGCGCAGGGGGCTAAATCAATGTGGAGAAGATAATGAAAAAAATGATTCGTACATCGCTAATAGGGTTCCTGGCAGTGCCTGGTATAGCCTTGGCGCAGGAGTTGTGGATAACCATTGGTAGTGATGGCTATCAAACCCTGAAAAAAAATAGTGCATTAATGTCAAAACAGCCGCTGGTTGCACAAGGAGAGCACAATGATATAACGATATTAAAGGTAGATGAGGGTAATTTATCCGATATTTCTACCATTATGCATAATAGCCACAATCGCTGTGGTGGCTTTATGGTACATGAATCACTGGAGGAGGCGCAGGCTGCGCAGCTTTCACCGCTAGTGAGTACGGTAGAGAGTGTTGCCAGTTATACGATTGATAATGCGGATGTGGTCAGTGCATTACAAGGAAAAATCTCAGAGGCAAATATTCGCTCGACTATTGAAACCCTGTCGAGCTTTACCAACCGCTATTACACAACGACAACCGGGGTGGATGCTGCCGAATGGATTCGGGATAAGTGGCAGGATCTAACCAGCTCAAGAAGTGATGCTTCAGCGCAACTTTACAATCACAGCTGGGCCCAGCCCTCAGTTATTCTCACTATTCAGGGACAGACAGATCCCGATGAGATAGTGGTTTTGGGGGCCCACCTGGATTCAACAGTAGGGTTTGGCACCGGGGAGGGTACACGAGCACCGGGTGCCGATGATGATGCCTCGGGTATTGCAACTTTGACCGATGTGATTAATGCAATAGTAGTTTCGGACTATAAGCCGGCAAAAACTCTGGCATTTATGGGGTATGCGGCTGAAGAAGTTGGGCTGCGTGGTTCCGATGATATAGCTACAGATTACAAGAACCAGAATAAGAACGTGATTGGTGTGCTACAGCTGGATATGACCAATTACTATGGTTCGAATAGCGATATTTATATTATCGGTGATTACACCAATGGTGCCCAGAACACATTCCTTAAAGATCTGGTGCAAACCTATCAGGGTGGCCTCAGTGTCGGCACTACTAACTGTGGTTATGCTTGTTCTGATCACGCTTCCTGGCACGATCAAGGGTATGCGGTTTCCTTCCCTTTTGAGGCGACTTTTAATGGTTCTAACCCATATATCCACACTGTAAATGACACTCTTGCTAATAGTGGTGGAGATGCCAATCATGCCGTGAAATTTGGCAAACTGGCGGCAGCCTATGTGGCGGAACTGGCCAAGGGGTACATTGGCAATGATCCTGGCCCTGACCCCGATCCAGATCCTGACCCCGACCCCGATCCAGGCCAAGAGCAGACCCAAAGCTTCTCGGGCAACGTGTCGCGAGGTGGTGAGGAGCACTACGGGGCATTCAGTGTGACGCCTGGCACAAATTTTGTTGCGGATATGACGGGAACAAATGATGCCGATTTATATGTGCGTTTTGGGGCTGCACCCACCTGGCGTTATTACGATTGCAGGCCCTACGAAAATGGCTCTGATGAGAACTGTACTTTACAGGTGCCAAATGGTGATAGCGAAGCTTACATCATGGTTCGAGGCTATAGTCGTCAAACGTCCAGTTTTGAATTGAATGTAACCCATACCCCGCAATAATGGCGAGTGGCCTGGGAGTGTTTCTTCTCTGGGTATGTGAATCCTATCAATAATATTTACTGGAAAATTGAAAATTTGACACACCTGGCAGCAATGACCATTAGTCAGGTGTGTCAACTATTAACATAAATAAATTTAAACGCCATGAGTTTTGGTTTCCAGAGTAACTGTTGTCTAATCAGGCGAGGGAAAATGTCAAAAATTGAGAGACTTTTAGCACTGACGCGAAAATTTTCAGAGATAAGGGTAGGCTGATATATTCCCATAGCAAAAAAGTGCTCTGTAGGTCTCAGTGCGCGCAAGAATAATACTGCTCATCACTATTCAAGGTTATCCAGTGGTGTGCTGTCCAAATTAATAATGAAAAGAGAGGACGGGCAACATGCAAACCTATTTGCTAAGACCTTTGTCGCTGGCAATCGCTGTCGCACTTACGGCTCCAGGCGTCTTAGCCCAGGAGCAAAGCGAGCAGCCCCCGGCTGTCGATGACCGGGCGATGGAAGAGGTGATTACTACCGGTACACGCAAGGAGGGTGTCTCTCCCACAGAAACTCTGTCCCCAGTCGATGTGGTCGGTGGTGATAAACTGGCTGATCAGGCCAGTTTCGATCTGACAGAGTCTCTGGCAAAAATTGCCCCTTCCTTTAATACCCAGCGTTTCCCAATTGCGGATGGAACAGCATTTATTCGTCCGGTGACCCTGCGCAACTTATCTCCGGACCAGACACTGGTGCTGGTTAACGGTACACGTAGACACCGTTCAGCCCTTGTAAACTTACAACTTGCTCCGCTGGGAACGGTTAACCAAGGTGCTCAGGCTGTGGATTTTTCTACGCTGCCATCTATGGCCATAGAAAGGATAGAAGTACTGCGTGATGGCGCCTCGGCCCAATATGGCTCTGACGCTATTGCCGGAGTAGTGAATATTATCTTAAAGGATGATGCAGAAGGTTTCGGCTTTTCTGCACAAACTGGTGAGTATTTTGAAGGAGATGGGGCTCGTAACAGCTTGGCGGCCAATGCAGGCTTTAATCTCTGGGATAAGGGCTTTGTCAATGGCACTGTGGAATATTCCAAGGCCGATAAAACCTGGCGCGGCGTCGCTCGTCCTGATGCCGAGTTTGTCGGATCTGTGGTTGGAGAGGACCTGGTGCCGCTCGACGGGCTTGGCCAGCGCTGGGGTGATCCAGATGTGGAGACATTGAAATTTTTTGTAAACAGCGGCCTGGATATTAATGATGATGTCGAGCTGTACGGAAATTTTGGTTACTCAACCAACGAAACTATTTCAGACTTCTTCTATCGTGGCCCAGTACTTGACCCGGAACATCAATTTACCGCTCGCGGTACTTTACAGGTGGATATGCCCAGTGATCCTAATGACCCTGGAAGTGTCGACTATTTGCCAGATCCGGCACCACAGTCGTTGATTGATTACATTATCGGCCAGGGGTTAAACCCATCCGATTATTTGGTAGCCGATAATTCCAGCCCCAGTGGATATGTGTTGCGCAACCCCATCTACACCCAGTTCCCTGGCGGCTATAACCCCCAGTTCGGTGCAGAAATTCATGATATTTCCGCCGTGGTAGGTGCTCGAGGCGAAATGCAAAATGGACTGACCTGGGACCTGCGCGCGCGGGTTGCGGAGAATGAGGTGGAATATGTACTGAAAGATTCTATAAACCCTAGCCTCGGTTTATTGTCGCCCACCAGTTTCAAGCCGGGCACTCTTACCCAGGAAGAGTCCAGCCTTAATGCGGATTTTGTGAAACCTGTGGATTTGGCTTTTTTAGATTCGCCGCTTAACGTAGCCTTTGGTGCTGAGTGGAGAGAGGAAACCTATTCAATTGGCGCAGGTGATTCTGCTTCCACTGAAGTGGGCCCGACTGCGGCCCATTTTGGCGTCGGCTCGGATGGATTTCAGGGTTTCCCCACTGAGGCTGTCGGCAGTTACAGTAGTGAGAGTATTGCCGCCTATATTGACCTTGAAGCGGACGTAACTGATGCACTGACGCTAGGTACGGCACTACGCCTTGAAGAATATGATGAGTTTGGGTCTACCTCTGACTGGAAGATCTCAGCCCGCTATGACATCAATGAGCGTTTCGCCCTAAGGGGTACTGTAAATACTGGTTTCCGCGCGCCTACTCCCGGACAGGTAAACACCCTGAATGTCACGACAACTGCTGATTCCAGCGGTAATCTGATTCCGAATGGAACATACCCGGTGAGTCACCCGGTTGCTATGGCATTGGGCGCTGCAGAGTTAAGTCCAGAGGAATCCACCAGCTTTACCTTGGGGGCGGTTTTTTCACCGTTCGATAACACCAGCGTTACTGTCGATTACTACAACATCGATATCGAGGATCGGCTGGCCTTGCGCAACAATGCGATTGGTGATGCGGAAGTTGAACTCCTTCAGAGTGCGGGAGTTGAAAATGCGGCACTTCTGAGTGGTAGTAATGCGAACTATTTTGTCAACGCTTATGACTCTGAAATTTCGGGTATCGACTTGGCAGTTACCAGTGATTTTGAGGTGGCTGGCAATTTGTTAGTGGTAGATTTACGCCATAATCATAACCAGCAGGAAGTGAGTAATGTTGCAGAAAACACCATCAATGCCTCCAGGGTTTTTGACCTGGAAAACCAGGTGCCCAGTGATCGCACCACACTAACGTTGGATTTTGATACCGGAGATATATTCAGCGGTTATTTACGTCTGAATCGTTATAGCAGCTGGGAGTCAACAGGGGGGCTGTTTGGGCCGGGTGATGCTTCGGATACCTATAGCTATGGCAGCGAGATACTGGTGGACCTGGAGGCAACCTTCACGCTCTATGAGAATTACAAAATTGCCATCGGTGGTGAGAATATCTTTGATGTACAGCCTGATGACGAACAGGATGGAACCCTGCAGTTTCTGGGCGTAGACCAGGCATTGACCTCGCCTTTTGGTTTCAACGGCGGCTTCTGGTATTTACGTGCTAGTGCAGAGTTCTAAACAGTGGAAGTAAATAGTCTTTGGCTACTTTATTTTGTTAAGAGCTATACGTCGTAAGAGGCCATTGAAAGAAATAAACCCGGCACTTTTGCCGGGTTTATTTGTATGGTATTACATGAACGACATACCAAATATTCTGTTAGCAAAGTGCGCTGCTGGCGAGAACTCGTGTGTTGAAATCCAGTACTATCTGCGGTTCATCGGTGAAAACCCCGTCTACGCCTAGTGCGGCCAGCATTGCCAGGTCATTAGGGTTATTAACAGTAAAGACATAGTTTTTGAGTCCCCGCTGTCCGGCATCAGCCAGTAAATCGGCACTAATAAAATCCAGGTTGGTGTGTAGCGAATATGCTTGTAATGGCGCGGTACAGGCAGCTAAATCAAGGGGCACTCCACTAATTAACACCCCACGGCGTACTTCGGGTAATAGGCGCAGGCATTCATACAGCTGTCTGTGATCAAATGAGGAAATAATATATTGATCGAATGTAGTGCCTTTTTCAGTGACAAAACGCCGTATTTCCTTTGCCAGTAAGTAAGCGCAATTGGGGCCTTTAATTTCAATATTTAATTGTGCGCTGCCGCCGACCAGTTCCAGTACTTCCTGAAGTGATGGAATAGTATTGCCACAAGGGAGGGGTCTTTCTCTCAAATCCTCTGGGCGCATCTCAGTAATTAGCTCACTGCCCGGGATTAGGCGTCCCAGGCGCCGATCGTGCTTTACTAGAAGTTGGCCACCCACATTCCAGATATCAATTTCAATACCCCCGACTGCCATTTCCAGTGCGTGGCCAATAGCCTGCAAGGTATTCTCGCTGGCTCGCCGCTGGTAACCGCGGTGTGCAAAGCAGAAGAGAGTGCCTGGAGTCATTACCTTTGAGTCCAATCAGTAAATTTTGAGAGCCTGCCACTAAATTATTACGAGGGGGTTATGCCGCCACCAAAGTTTATCGAGTCTATTGACCTGTAAGTATAAAAAAATTTTTTTTATAGCGCCAAGGTATGAAAAGAGGCCAAAGTAGCCCTCCAGAAAGTGCCTTGATAACTAAAAGCAAACAGATAATTAATCGCCAGCCAAGGCGCGATAGCGGCCGCGATGAAAAACCAATGGTTCGCCGCCGGGGGCGGAAAACTCCAAAACTTCGCCCAAAAGGATGGTGTGATCGCCACCTTCGATACACTGCACACGGCGGCAGTGGAAGTAAGCTGCGCACTCGTCCAGACGGGGAATGCCATTTGGTCCTTCATACCAGTGTACCTGGCCGAACTTGTCGGCCCCGCGGCCAGCAAACAGGTTGGAGACATGCTGCTGGTCTGCACGTAAAACATGCACTGCAAAGTGTTCGCGAGTGGTAAATGCTTCATAGCCAAGAGATTGCTTGTCAATGCTCCAGAGTACCAACGCTGGATCCAGGGAGACAGAATTAAAGCTGTTTGCGGTCATTCCAGCAGGTTGGCCGTTAATATCCTGGGTAGTGATGACGGTGACACCTGTGGCGAATTGACCCAAGGTATCGCGCAAAAGGCGGCTTTGTTGGGTAGATGGGGTGATGATGGGGCTTCTTTCTGTCGTCATACGGAGCTTGCTTGTACAAAATCTGTGCTAGCCGACCATTTTACGGCAAAAGCGTACTTATTGCGCGCTTTGCCCCCAATACTAGCGAAAGAAGCTCGGTTAATGGTTTGTGTGTGGAGGGCCGTCCATGATTGGCACGCATTCTTCACAGAGGCGGTCACGCGCTGAGATTGAGGAGCCGGTCAGAGCAAAACCACGTAGCTTGCCTGACGGATCACGATACTCGGCACGCACACCTTCAGAGTCTTCGAAAACTTGCCAGCGGCCTTCAGTATTGGGTTGGGGAGGGCACACAGTGGTGGGGTGCAAGGTGGTTTTTACTGCAACCGGAATGGCGCCGTAGTTCACGGGAGTCGCTTCGCCGCTCAAGGTTTTTGCCAAGGCGCGGGCACAGGCTATGAGAGGTGCCACAAAAAAAAGTTGGTGGCCGTCCACCTCGGCACAATCACCGAGTGCAAAGATATATTTATTACTGGTCTGAAGGTGTCGACTGACGCTAATACCGCGTTCGACCGCGAGTCCAGCGGTTTCTGCCAATCTTATATTTGCCTTCAAGCCCAGTGCCGCCAGGGCGATATCCCCCTGAATTGTTTCGCCGTTAACGAGTTGGGCTTCCAGCCCCCCGGAAGTACGCTTGAGGGCTTGAACAGATGAGCCAAAGTGGAAGCGTACCCCGTGCTTTTCCAATGCCCTCTGCAGGTCACGTCCAGCTTGTTCCGGCAGCAGTCTCCCAAGAGGCCAGTTAAGTGGTTCTACTACCTCTACGGCAAAGCCAGCCTGCACCAAGTCGTTAGCAAATTCGCATCCGATTAGCCCAGCACCGATAAGAATCACCCGCCTATGGCCCACCAGGGCTGTGCGGAAACGATGATAATCTCCCAGGTTATTGATACGGAACAAGTGTGATTGGGCGTCACCTTCGATGTGGGGAATAGGAGGGCAGCAGGCACCGGTGGCTAATACCAGCCGGTCATAGTGTATTTCTGATATATGCTCGCCAGTCTCCTGGTGGAGAGTAAGTGTTTTGTCTTTTGGGTTGATTTCGGAAACCCGGGTGTGCACAAGAATTTCCGCATCTAGTTCTCTGGCCATCTCCTCAGCGCTTATTTGGCTCAGTTGCTGGGCGGTTTTGCCGTGAGATAGGGAGGCAGATAGAAGGGGCTTGGAGTAGAAGGCGCCATCATCTGCAGTAATCATCAGCATGGGAGTGTGGTTGTCCAGCTTGCGAAATTCCCGCGCCAAATTATATCCGGCAAGCCCTGTGCCGAGGATTACCAGAGGCTCTCCCGTATTCGTGATTGGTTTTGCTGAGCTGGTCTCCACTGATACAGAGGAGACCAACACCATGTCAAATTCTTCTTTACTGACCCCGCATTGGGGGCAGCTCCAGTCTTCAGGAATATCCTCCCAGCGGGTACCGGCGGTGATTCCCTCTTCAGGACAACCCCTGGATTCATCGTATACCCAGCCACATACCATGCACTCCCAGATACGGTAGGTGGCTGTAGATGTTGATGGTGAAATGTTACTAGGGCGGGTGATACCTGTAGAGACTTCGCGCATTGCAAACTGGCTTTTGCTGGCACCGCATTCCGGGCAGCACCAGTCTTCAGGTATCTCCTCCCAGCGTGTGCCTGGCGCTATGTTGTCCTCGGGCCAGCCCTTAGCTTCATCATAGATCCAGCCACAGTTTTGGCATTCCCATACGCGATATTCAGACATAACGCTTCCCTGCTCGAGCCTGGGCCCCGGCTATGGAAGGACACCGGGGCTGAAATTTTTTATAGGAGCAAATATAAGGGAGTTCGGCAGGGAGTGCTGCTATTCGTTATTGCGTTTGGCTATTTTGGCTAGAGCGTTTTGGTAGGTGTCGGCAATTTCCCCCGGGTGGCTGATAGAGACGCCGAGATCGTGTACCAGGCCATCTTCCAGGCCATAAACCCACCCGTTAACGGAGAGTTGCTGCCCTACGCGCCAAGCATCTCTCACTATGGTGGTCTGGCAGATATGGATTACCTGCTCCAGTACATTGAGCTCACACAATAGGTCTGTGCGCTGTTGTTGCTGGAAAAGGTCAATCAGGGTGTGATGCTTGTCGCGTACATCCTGGATATGGCGCAGCCAATTGTCGATCAGGCCGAGTTGCTCATTGTGCAGTGCGGCTTGGACTCCACCGCAGCCATAGTGACCGCACACAATAATATGCTTCACCTTTAAGATTTCTACCGCGTACTGCAACACTGACAGGCAGTTGAGGTCTGTATGCACCACCACGTTGGCGACATTACGATGTACAAACAACTCCCCAGGTAATAAACCCACAATTTCATTTGCGGGTACGCGGCTGTCAGCACAGCCTATCCATAAATATTCTGGGGTTTGTTGTTTCGATAGCTTGAGAAAGAAGTCCGGATTTTCCTCACGGGTAGCCTCGGACCATTGCTGGTTATTTTTCAGTAGATGATTAAGCGGGTGCAATGCAGTTGTATCCTAATGTGACCAGGTGGACATTATGGTTGCAGGATAGCGGCTTTGTTCGCGCGGGCCAAGGGGTGTTGGTCTAACCTAGATTATGACCAATATCTTGAGCTTGGTCTAAGTGTTCTAGATCCAGGTCGAAAAAGGGAGAATAAATAATGGCAAGAAAAAAAAGTTCTGGACCCGGCAGGCGGAGAGGTTCCTCGCTGCGTTCCGGATTTATGGATCGCCACCGATTGAGAATGCGCCAGTTACAGGCTAGACGTGCCCGCCTACGCAACGCCTTATCCCGCCATACTGATGGAGGTGAGATCGAGCGGGAACCTGTTCCTGAGGGCTTCAGTATTAAGGAGATTGAGGAGGAGTCTTGCTAGAAGAAGTTTGATAACGCATTTTTAAGCTATAGGTGTTATCAAGTGCCATCAGAACTTGAGCTGGTCAATAGCCGTGGAAAACTTACCAAGTCGCCAAACTATTAAAAATCTGTTTTTATTATGGGAATATTAAAGGTATGGCGTAAAGTGTAATTTTGCGCAGAGAGCTGAAAGAGTAGTATTAATGGAGTTTGTAAAATCTGAGGAAAAGGCATCCGTGCGAGTTGCGATGGCGGATTATAGAGACAGTCGCAACGGTGCAGATATTCTCGCTTTGATGGATGAGTATTCCCGCCACCCCTTTGGGGGAGGAGAACCCCTGCCTGAACAGTGCCGCAATCAACTGCTGCCCAAGCTGGCGGAGTTTCCAGGAGCTTTTACAGTATTGGCCTACAGCAATGAAAAAGCGTTAGGCCTGATTAATTGCTTTACTGGTTTTTCCACTTTTTCTTGCCAGCCCCTAATCAATATTCACGATGTTATTGTCAGCGAGCAGGCTCGAGGCTACGGAGTGTGTGCCGCTATGATGGAGTTTGTAGTGAGAGAGGCAAAAAAAAGAGGATGCTGCAAGCTAACAATGGAAGTTCTAGAGAAAAACCTCGCGGCCAAGAATGCCTACCGTAAGTTGGGGTTTAAACCTTATACGTTAGATGAGGAGTTCGGTCAGGCAGAGTTCTGGCAAAGATACCTTTAGCATTTTGGGGCTGGTATTACTATCAACCCCTACCTCCTTTTCAGGCCTCTGCGGCAATAAGGCCCGAACTGATTTTGCGCTGGTTGTGTTATTGAAGATAAATCATGGGCTAGACCTCCAAACTCGCTTGCTTTTCTTTTCCTTTTTTAGCACGAAAAAGTGCGAATAACGCGCACACAGCAATCAGCCCCACACTGAGGAGCATCCCTAAAAGAGGTTGTTGGGGGTGCTCCTCATATAGCCAGCCTCCCAGCGCGAACCCAATGGTATATCCACCGGTGTGCATTAGAGCTAAAAGTCCAAAGAGCCTGCCTCCACGTTGCCGGGATTGACTTAATAGTGCGCTGTAACCCGGCACCAGGAAAGCAATACCGACAACAAAGGCAAGTAACCCAAAAACTGCGAGAAGGCTCCCCAGGGTGGAGGAGAGAAAAATACTACCAGTGCACAGCGATGTGACCCCCAGCATAAAGCTCAACTGTGGTGCTTTGAGCCTGCGCACTAACCCCACTTGAACCAGAAAACCGCAGATTGCCACAGTAGCCAACAACACAGCGGTAGCAGAGGAGGCTCCCAAGGCGCTCAGGCCGTATAAATCTTTAAGCGCGGGCCCCATTATTACCTGAAGCTGGCCGACGCTGACTGTGCCGAGTAATGCTGTGGCAAATAAAGCCAGCGATCCCGGCGGCAAGGCTGCTTTCTCACCGGAACTAGGTTGGGATTTATTTGTGGTGGGGGGTAGGCTCAGGGTCAAATACAGAGCTGTGAGAGGTAGCAGAACAAGCCAAGCCATGGGCCACAAGTCGCCTGCCAGCAGCGCGGGTAAGGCCAGTAGCGGCCCAAGCCCTCGCCCCAGGTTCGCTGCCGCACTTAAACCTGAGAGTATCGACAAACGTTTTTCTGGTTCCCCCAATTCAACGGCCCAGGCTTGGCAGCATGGGTAAATAGCGGCGGCATTTAACCCGTAAATGATCCGGCTAATCGCCAGAGCAAACAATGCGCTACCTTCGCTGATAAGCCCCTGTGCCAGTGCAATTAGCAGTGCCACAAAGAGGCACTGAGCGAATAGGGCGCCAGTCAGTCCCGCGAGCAATACAGGCTTGCGACCAATCCTATCCCCGAGTTCCCCCCATAGTGGCCCGGCCACCATCAGGCATAGAGTACCCAGTGCCACAAGGCCACCGATACTGGCCAAACTTAAGCCGCAACGCTCAACGATCAGTGGGATTTGGGTAAGCAGCACGACCTGAGCTGCTCCCTGGCTGGCTACTATCCAGTGGATTTTTTTCTGGTGAGGGGATCGCCGCATTGGGTACTCCGCGGATTAAATGAAAACAGCTAAACGGACGCCCGCTTCTGTGCAGAAATTCTCATCCGAATCATTTTTTCAAGAAAAAGCTTGAATAACGGAAATTTTACCTGCATGATTTTCTAAATACAAATCATTCGCATTTAGTATTTTCTCAGTTAAGAACCCCATTTATGAACGATCCCCAACCCGGTTCGGTTCAGTATGACCGCACTGTTGGCATGGTTGGTACTCAAGAGATATTTATGACTGATCAATACAGCCCGGTCAATGCATTTGCTGAACGAATGTCAGCCAATTGTTTCTTTAATGCGCTGTTGAGAGAAACGGGTTGCGGCACATGGCACATGCAGGAGGGTGAACAACTTCCGGATGGAATCGGTCTTCCAGCAGTAAGTATTCCCCTGCCGGCATCTAGCGCCGAACTTTGGTTGAACATTTCCTATCACAGTGAGTGTGGTAGGCACCAGTTCGCTCTGCCCATGGTATGGCGAGCGAATGATGGGAGCAGCAAGGTGATTGAGATGGCCGAGGCTGCAGAGTTGGTCGCCCAGGACTTCTCATTTTTTCCTGGCGCCACTGTGGAATCCCGAACGCAATTTACTCGCCGAGTTGCGTCCAGTGTAAAAAATATGACCCAGGCACTGGTTGCACGTAGTGCCGATACAGAAAAGTTATTTTCCTTACCCCTCAGTTTTGCCGAGGCGGAACAGGCGCTTTTATGTGGCCACTCCATACATCCAACCCCGAAAAGCCGAGACCCATTTACCGATAAAGATGCCGAGTGCTACGCACCGGAATTTAATAATCGCTTTGCCCTGGTATGGCTGGGGGTTGATCCTCAATTTTTGCAGGGGGCCAGTGGCGCTGAAATTAGTGAAGTACAGTTCGCCGACTTGGTGCGTGGAGTAGATGGTGGCCCCGTAGCGCCCGAAGGGTTTGTCGCTTTTCCCGCACATCCTTGGCAGTGGCGAAAATTGTGTGAAGTCCAGAGTGTTGTGGAATTACTTGAGGCTGGAAAAATTGTAGAGCTGGGTGAGGGTAGTGAATCCTGGCGAGCAACTTCCTCTCTGCGCGCAATTTACAGTGGCAATAGCCCATATATGCTTAAATTCTCTCTCAGTTTGCGGTTAACCAACTCCGTGCGCACCCTGCAGCCGAAAGAAATGGTTCGCGGACTTGAAGTGCTGAAGGTAAGGGGTACACCGGTAGGACAGGAATTTGCCAACCGCTATCCGAGATTTCAGGTATTGGCAGAGCCAGCCTACCTGATGCTTGCCGACATTGATGGTAAGCAAATTATAGAAAGCCTGGTTATGTTCCGGGAAAATCCTTTCCTTGGTGAATCAGCAGAAAATACTTGCTTGTTGGCTACTTTGACACAGGATCACCCAGACGGATCTCCTTGCAGAGCCGCGCAATTAGTTCAGTGTCTTGCCGATGAGGAGAGTATTTCTATTGAGGCAGCCACTAAACGCTGGTTTAACGCCTTCCTCGATGCAGTAATAGAACCTTTATTGATTGCCCAGGCCGATTTCGGAATTTTGTTTGGTGCCCACCAGCAAAACTTGATCCTGTCGTTTGAAGGTCCCCTGCCTGTTGCTGGTTATTTCAGAGATTGCCAGGGCAGTGGTTATAGCCGTTTGGGGGAGCAACTTCTTAAACCTTATCTGCCCAATTTGGCGCAGGGTAGTGAAAATGTAATTGATGAGCAAATGGCGAATCGACTGTTTGTTTACTATCTCATCGTCAATAGTTGTTTCGGTTTGATTTGCGCCCTTTCCGCTGCGGGCTTAATCACTGAGCGGGAATTATTGCGTCAGTTGCGTCAACGCCTTCTATTGCTACATGAAGGTCAGCGAAGAGATAGTAGTTGCCTGGAGTACCTGCTCAATTCACCTGAGATCTGGGCCAAGGGCAATTTCCAATGTGCGGTTATCGGGATGAATGAGACCACGACCGAAGACCCGCTTTCTATCTATCACAAGATGGCGAATCCCCTGATATCGGCAGTAGAGCTTACAGCTGAAGAAGCCTGATTAATATGTGTAAAAAAACTGCAAGGATAGATTTATGACCAGTTTAACAGCTGTGCCTGAACAGTCCCTGGAGGAGCATGGTCAGCTTCCTGATGGACGCTCTTGGCAAATTGCTCCTGGTGGATATTGTTGTCAATTTAATGGGAAAGATTACTTCCAAATTGAATACATTCCAGGGCGGGATTGCGCACGAATTATTTTAACACACGGTAATGCGCAGCTCGTGGAATTAGACCTATGGTTTGATTGGCTCTTTGCACTGAACCCGGCATTACAAAACATAGATATCGTTGAAACAGATACAGTGGCAAGCCGGGTTTCCCGCAGTGGTTTTTATCAGCGTGCGGAGCTTTGGTATTGTGGAAATAACGCTGGAAAATTTCCTCTGCAGTGGGTGAAGAATGAGCAGGGAGTTCGCCATCCACTCCGTGCGGTACCACCAAAAGGGGAAGTCTATCGACGTTATTTCCACTCCCTGGGAATGGATTTTAGCTTGCGCCACTTAGACCCTCAGAAAGATTTGGAGCGCTTTACCGGCTGGATGAACCAGAGACGTGTAGCCCAATTTTGGGAAGAGGAGGGTGATGCAGACAAGCAGCGGCAGTTTATCGATACTGTTATTGAGGATCCTCATAAATACCCTTTGATCGCTTGTTTTGACGATGAACCCTTCGCCTATTTTGAAGTTTATTGGGCCCTCGAAGATCGTATTGCGCCCTACTACGATTGCCAGCCATTCGATCGTGGTGCACATATGCTGGTTGGTGACCTGCGTTATTTAGGCAAGCGTTTTGCCTATGCCTGGTTTAATGGTATTTCCCATTTTATGTTCCTTGATGATACACGGACTGAAAATTTGGTTGGAGAACCACGGGCGGATAACCGTGCGTTGCTTAAATATATCAACGGAACTTTTAGCTGGAAAAAAATTAAAGAGTTTGATTTTCCGCACAAACGCGCCGCGTTGGTGATGTGTAAGCGGAAAGATTTTTTTCGGAGCATGGGGGGAGTATGAGCGGGGACAAACACTGGAAGCTGGCAAATACAGTTCTATTGGTAAAGTCACTGGCTGAGCTTTGCTATGAGCAGGCGCTCAGTGCTGTAGTAGAAACAGATGGTCGATATTCTGTACACCTCTCCTCAGGGGTTGTTTATCGCTTCAAGGGCAAGTTGACCATCTGGGATTGGCTATTAATAGATCCATGTGACATTGAACGTATACGGGATACAGAAGTGAAGCCAGCCGATGATGCGGCACAATTTTTTATTGATGCCGCTCAGGATTTGGAGGCCTCGTCCAGTACTCTGGGTAATCTATTACAAGAACTTGCCAACACTCTGGTTGCCGATGTTGCTCTATTACAAAAACGCGAAAAATTAAATGCCCAAGCTCTGGCAAAATTGCCTGATGAACAGTTGCAATGCCTGCTGGATGGTCATCCTAAAGCGATGGTGAATAAAGGGCGTATCGGTTGGGGGGCACAAGAGTTTAATGCTTATGGTACAGAGGCTTCCCAGGGTGTTCGATTATTATGGCTTGCGGTCCGGCGGGAGCTGGTTGTTAGTGGAAATAATGATTCCTGGGACTGGCCAGATTTATTGGCAGAGAGCCTTAATGAAATACAACTGAAGCAGCTGTCTGAAGTGTGCCGCAAACAGGGTATCGATTGGCAAGCATTTTTGCCACTACCAGTGCACCCTTGGCAGTGGCAACATCATATTCGCCAACACTATGCACAACAGATTTTTCGTGGCGATTTAGTATTACTTGGAGAATTTGGTGACCAGTACTTGCCACAAGTATCACTGCGTACCCTGTCGAATCTGGATCGCCCTCGAGCCCTGCATGTAAAGTTACCACTGACGGTTTTAAATACTTCTTGTTACCGCGGAATTCCGGGTAAATTTATGCGCTGCGGTCCAGGGCTATCCGAATGGATGCAGCAGCTTTGTGAACGCGATGGCGAATTACAATCTCGTGGCACAGGAGTTTTACAGGAAGTGGCGGGGTTGCACGTACCGCACTTTCATCATGAGTTAATTGATGGAACTCCTTATCGCTACAAGGAGTTGCTCGGGGCCACCTGGCGGCAGAGTCCAGCTGGACTATGTGCAGAGGGAGAGCGCCATCTTTTAATGGCTGCCTTGCTGCAGAGAGATGCCAGCGGTAAATCTGTAGCTGTGGCTCTGATAAAAGCTTCCGGTCTCTCTGCTCATGCATGGCTTGAGCATTTGTTCGAGGCGACGGTAGTGCCTCTTTATCATTTACTGAGTTGCTATGGCATAGGCTTGGTGGCTCATTCGCAAAACCTGACGTTGGTGTTGCGTAATAATAAAGTGGTGCGTGTCCTCTTGAAGGATTTTCAAGGGGATCTGCGTCTCGCCGAAGGGGAGTTTCCTGAGCGTGCAGATTTACCGGAAGCAGCGGTGCAAGCACTCGACCAGCTACCACCCAATTACATTATTCACGATCTGTTCACTGGTCACTTCGTAACAGTATTGCGATACCTGTCCGCTCAATTAATGATAGAGATCGGATTGGAAGAGCTGGAATTCTACGCAATTTTGGCTCGGGTACTGCGCCGTTATCAGGAATCTGCGCAACAGCACAGTGCTCACATGGCGAAACGTTTCCAGCTGTTTAATTTATTCCGCCCTCACATCGAGCGTGTTTGTATTAATCGTGTGCGCTTGCGGCAGGGCTATGATGACAGCGCTGAGCGCCCGGTCCCCATCGTCGGTGGTGACCTGCACAACCCTCTTTGGCTCGCTGAGCAAGAGTCCCAACAACCCAAATCACAACCAGAAACCGCTTCCGCTTTAGAGGCCTAATCATGAGTAATTTCCTAGATCTTGCCGGTATCGGGGCCGGTCCTTTTAACCTGGCTGTTGCCGCTTTAATGCAGGATAAATTCCTGAGCCATCGTTTCTTCGACGCTAAAGCGGAATTTTCCTGGCACCCGGGTTTGATGTTACCGGGCGCCATGATGCAGACTTCCTATTTAAAAGATCTGGTAACACCGGTTGACCCTACAAACCCCTATAGTTTTTTGGCATATTTAGTGGAAAACAAGCGCTTTTATGATTTTCTCCATGCAGAACAACGTACCGTGATGCGCCGGGAATTTGCCGATTACCTGGCTTGGGCTGCACGTCGTCTGGATTGTATCCAAATGAGTAGCCGTGTTCAGAGTGTGGTGGATAATGGTGATTATTTTGAGCTGGACGTACATGGGCCCAATGGTCGTGAACAGATACTTGCTAAGAATCTGTGCGTTGCGGCTGGTAAAAAGCCAAATATCCCGGAGTGTAGCCGACCATTCCTTTCTGAAAATTGTTTCCATGCGTTGGAAATAGCTTTGCGCAACCCCGATGTAAGTGGCAAGCGTGTTGCCGTGATTGGTGGTGGTCAGACTGGTGCTGAAGTGGTAATAAATCTTCTTGGCAAACACTGGGGGCGCCCGCAGCAGGTAACTTGGGTATCCCGTCGCAGCAATTATCTGCCCCTGGATGAAACACCGTTTACAAATGATTGGTTTACCCCAGAATATGTTGAGGTATTCCGCCAGCTGAGCCCTCATCGCCGTGAAGAGGTTGTTGCCGAACAGAAACTGGCATCCGATGGGATTTCTCCAGACACGCTCAAAGAGCTATATCAGCTGTTTTATCGTCTCGTGCATCTGGAGAAGGATTCCGAACGAGTGACATTGATGCCCAATCGTGAATTAGTGAATATGTCCTGTCGCGGTGATTACCAGTTACAATTACAGAATCACTTACTGGGTGATGCAGATGGTAATGAGTGGATAAATGCGGATATCGTTATTTTGTGCACAGGTTTACGAGAGGCTCTTCCGGCCTGTTTAGCTCCTCTACAGGAGCGCATTCCTAGGGATGCAGAAGGGCGCCTGTTGCTTGATGATGCATTTGCAACAAAGCTTAATGGGGATGATAGTGAGCGTCGCCTATACTTCCTCGGCACTGGCCGTACCAGTCATGGTATTGCGGAACCGCAATTAAGTCTTTCCGCCTGGCGAGCTGCACAAGTAGTTAATGACTTACATGGCAAAGCGGTGTATGACAATCAGCAAGCAGGCAATTTGATGAAGTGGATTACCCCTGAAGCCCAGCAGATTGCGGTTGCTTAATTTATAGAGTTTTTTTGATCGAATCTATCTTTTAATGCAGGGTAGATTCGATCATAAGCCTGGTTTTAGTTTTCTTTCCCCGTTGTGGTATCTATTCTGACTATCACTTGGCAACGTCAATAAAAATTCCCATATGATCGGTTACCGCGGCTGCCATGTCGGAACCGTTGACGCTAACCGGGGTGCTCTGCGAGATATAGTCCACCTTGATTACTCGAATGGTCTTGGTATTGTATGCGGCAACGTCATATTTTTTACTGGCCGTGCTGTTGGTACCAGCAAAACTGCGCTGGTAGGAATCAAAAGGATTTACTTCGTCCTCTGTATGTGCATCGCGAAATAGTGTGCCTGTTGCCACACTAAGTGCGCAGGGGGTGAAACTGTCATTTCCCTGGTTAGTGTCGCCCATAACAAGGTCAATAGCGCCATAACCCTGCTGAATTAGAAGGTTATTAATATTGCGATAGAAAATGACTGATTCGCTTTCCTTCTTGGCAATACTGTTAGGTACATGCACGAACACGGCATTCACATTCCCGCTCCTGATTGCAATCCAGCCCATGCCAGAGCCGAGAATCTGATGTTGAGTGGTATTGGCTGCGTGAACACTGAAGCTGTTACAGGCCTTTCCTGTAGAACTCGACCCCACCAACCCCCCAGCATGTTGCTGCATGGAACTCCATTCGCTATTGGCTCCGTCCATTTCTCCATACACTAAAAGATCACAGGTCTGACCCAGTGAGCGATACAGGTGCTGGTGAGTCTGACGAGCTTTACCTTCAATCATACTGAGAAATTGTGCATTGTTGTGCTGGCCTTTAGCCATATAGCCGTGTGGTGCTTGTGCGACCAGCTGAGCTGGGCCGTGAATTGGAACATGAGGGTCCAAACCGTCAGCCGTTGGCATAATTAGGTGCCAGCGATCCTGGTTGGCGGCTTGATGGTTGTGAGTCATACGGGTGAAATGCTGGCTGTTGGAGGCACTGACCCCATGATTGGTACTCGCGTTTGAGTTAATGGATTGATAGGCGAAAGTTGGCATAGAAGTAACTCACTTATAATCAAAACAATTTGTCTTATTTCTAATAACATTGCTGAGCGTTAAGCTAACTTATTTTGCTTTCTACTTCGTCAATTAATTCTGGCGTTGCATTTAGATATGCCAAATATTATTTGACTGCTCTCTTGGAACGATGAAAGCATAATAATACATTTACATTGCAAATATTCGATTGAGATCAGTTTGTAATGGCCTGTATTAATCGGAATTGGACAAGAAGTGAAAAGGGAGGGAGTTACTTATTCAGGCTTTGTAATTATATGCAGAATACTTATCCGTTTTTTAAGGGGGTTAGAAAGAGGTGATAGTAATGCACAGTTAACCTGAAGATATTCATGAGTTGTGAATTTTACCCTTAAAATTAATTGCGGTTTTCACTTGTGAATACAGTTTTACTGTCTTATGGAGCCTATAGGTGGGTGTTTCACTATTTGTTATTACGTCGCCCAATTTATATTTGGTCGCTGGGCTATTATTTTATAGAGGATGAAACCCTCACAAGCAGGCGCTAAAATCTTCGTGGTCAATCTTCCATGTGCAATACTTTTTGGGTACTGAACTATCAGTCTGGTGCTTGCAGTAAGCAGGGAGGAAATCTGCAATGCGTTTGAACTCTACTCTTGCGCAAGGTCGATATCACTACAGCTGTGACGGGCGTGAAATGCCTGTGCGGGACAGCTGGCAATTGGGCCACGATTCAGAGGGGCGTCGTACCCTGGTGAGTCGACGCCTGGTAGGTGAACAGGGCTATGGAATAGAGGTTTCAGCGCTACTTTGTGCCGGCCTGGTAAGTGAGTGCCATGTCCACTGGCGCGACGAGGTGGATGAGGTAAGTGCTCATTATCGTCTAAGCAGTCCTCAGGGGTATGCGCCTCGCTTAGGGGATGAGATTGAAGCTTCCTGGGAGGGTCCTAACGGCCCCCAGCAGGCCCAATTGCTGGGCGAGTCTCGGCTGTTGTTTCCTCTGATGCGCGTGTTTATGGGGCCCCTCTTAAAGACACTTGTACAACACAAGGATGGTTTGGAAGTGGTTTCTCCGGATATTGTTGATCCTTCCCAGCGGGGGAAATTACTGTCACCGAGGGTCAGCCATCGCAGCGCTAGGACTATGGCCGGAGATCTGGCCAGCCAGCGTGCACAGGATATGGGGCCAGATATTTGCGGTTATATTTATCAGGGCGATGAAGCCGAGCGGGATGCGCACTGCTACGTTGATAGTCGCAGTCTATTGGTCGGTTACGACTGGCCATCCAGTACGGGTCGCCTATGGCAGGTTCGCCTAAGAGACCTCGAGTGGTCTCCATGTCTGACCAGTCTGGTTTGTTAAGCAATTTCGCCGACTGAGTTTGCCGAAACATGCGGTGAATGGAATGGCTTTATCAGTCGCTTGAATAGCGACTATCCATATAAAGTATCCGAGTAAACTTTTTGCCCTATTTCTGTGCTTAATATTGATTCATCTCCCAACTCCTTATTTTACCGGTATTTTCTGACCTAACATTTCCTTTCCGTTATTAATAAATCGGAAAATATACTGATTTTATACTTGCATCCGGGAACTAATGCGGCAGGATTTTTTCAGTTCTCCAGTGTAAGCTTGCGTCACTTTTACTGCGTGCCAATGGGGGAGCGCCTTTTGTCCTTTTTAAGATTCGTCACTCGCAATAGAGTTAGACTTTTTGCCTCTCTGCTTGTGGTTGCCCAGTTTCCATTGAATACTGCCATGGCCAGTATTGGTGAGGAGCGCCAAGTAGAGATTAAGGAGCTGGATCAGCAGCATGAGCATGAACAGTGCCTGCAAGAACAGCTACTTATCTCTTCTGCCGATACCACCCTACGGGAAATACGCCTACTCTGTGCCGAGAGAGTGCGTGCCCAGTTGGGCATTGAGGAAGATTACTTTGAGGTAGATCCGGTAGTTGAGGAATATGCAGAGGAGCTTCCCACCGATCAGGTACTGCTGGGAGGGCGGGCCCAGGCAATTCGAGATGCAGCCAGTAACCCTTTCACCCTGGCCTCCCATAAGGCAAATTATATTTTGCCTTTCACCTACAATCCCTCCCCGGAGACAGGGGGGGTGACCGATTACGAGGACCGCGACCTGGATAATATCGAGGTACAGTTCCAGCTCTCGGTGCAGGTACCGGTGTGGCGTGGCTTTCTCGGTAGTGCCTCTTTCATGAGTGTGGCTTACACCAATCGCAGCTTTTGGCAGGCTTATAACTCGGATGATTCGGCGCCATTCCGAGAGACCAATCATGAGCCAGAGTTAATCCTGACCTGGCTCAACGACTGGAGCCTGTTCGGCTGGCATAACGTGGCCAATCAGATTGCCTTTAATCATCAATCAAATGGACGCAGTGAGCCCTACTCACGCAGTTGGAATCGAATTTATGCCAACTTTATCTTTGAGCGGGATAACTTTTCTATAGGTCTTAAGCCCTGGTATAGGATTCCGGAGGCGCGAGAGGATGATGACAATCCGGATATTGAGCACTACCTCGGTCATTTTGAATTGGGTGGGCGCTACCGGGATGGTGACCACTCTATCGCGATTATGGTGCGCAACAATTTGCGCTCAGATAATCGTGGCGCTGTTGAGCTGACCTGGGGATTCCCACTGGGAAAGCGGGTGGATGGTTATATCCGTTATTTCAATGGCTATGGTGAGAGCCTGATCGACTACGATGAGTCTGTACAGACCCTGGGCTTTGGTTTCACTCTGGCTCAGGGGTTCTAACAGCCTCTAACGGCCAGGGACGGGATCGATGGGGTTCGAAGACAGCTACCGCCTCAGTGCGCATGCGGTGATTACCAATGAAGTGGGCGAAGTCCTGCAGCTGCTGGCAACCTACGCCAATCGTAGCTGGGGGCTGCCCGGTGGGGCTCTGGACCCAGGTGAAACAGTCCACGAAGCCCTGCGACGGGAGTGTCGCGAGGAGTTGGGGCGGGATGTAGATATTGATTATCTGAGTGGTATTTATTACCACAAGGTCTATAACTCCCACGTTTTTATCTTTCGGGCCCGCTTTACCGACAGGAGGCATATCACCCTGTCAAACGAGCACTCTGAAATGGCGTATTTCCCTCTGGATCAGCTTTCCGAGGTACAGCGGCAGAGAGTCAGGGACTGCCTGGAGTTCGATGGCAGTGTGCGCAGCGCAAAGTTCTAACTTTCCACTTTTCCTTGGCAATAGATCTGGTCGGTCACCATGCATTTGGCGAATTTCGCCAAATGCTTCCCTGTCGCGGAAATCCCGCGCCTGCTCCATTAATATTTGCCCCCTGGCTTTTTAGCCGCGAAATTCCAGATCCTCCGCCATAGCTGGAGGACTTAAGAAAAGTTAATAAAATCAAATAGTTAAATAATTAAGGCGGCAGCCTGCAACAAGTTGCGGGCTATGCTGATGGATAAGAATATGGGCTTGGAATTGAAAATGCCTGAATTGGGCAACCTGAATGACAGCGCGCAGAAGCTGGAATGTCATATCGCTCTGGTGAGTGCAGACAGCAAATTGGCGGGGGACTGGATCAGTGCCCTGAACAGCACCGCCGCTCGCCATGAAAATCCTTTCGGACTGCACTTTGAAGCGGTAGCCCCCGCAGATGTAGAGCGCCTGGGGCGCGATGAAGATCGCTTACAAGCGGTTATAGTGGATGGTGGCAATGATGCTAAAGGCCTGCAAGAGGCCGACCAGTTGGCCGACCGCATCCATGCTCTGCGCTCTCAACTCAATATCTTCCTGGTGGCCCACAGTGATGTTGCCGGTGCTACCTCGCCAATTGGTGAGGCGGGGGCAGAATCCCTCGCCAACCTGCGTCGCCGCTTTGACGAGCTGTTTGATCGCCGAGAGGGCAATTTCAACCATATGTTCCGCCTGGTACAGGCGTTTATTGCCCGCCGCGCCTCCACGCCTTTTGCCGATACCCTGAAGGAATATGTATTCTCCGCACGTGACGCTTGGCATACTCCTGGTCACTCCGGTGGTGACAGCCTGCGCAACAGCCCCTGGGTTGGGGACTTTTACCGCTTTATGGGCGAGCATGTATTCAATACGGATTTGTCTGTTTCCGTACAGATACTCGACAGCCTGCTGGAACCGCACTCGGTAATTCAGGAAGCACAGGATCTTGCCGCCCAGGCGTTTGGTTCGCGCCATACCTTTTTCCTGACCAATGGCACCTCCACTGCCAACAAGGTCGTGATTCAGCAGATACTCGGTGGCGGCGGCAAGATTATTGTCGACCAGGCCTGCCACAAATCGGTTCACCATGCGATAGTGATGAATCGCTGTGAGCCGGTTTATCTGAAGTCGGTACTGCACCCTGAATTCGGCATTTATGGCCCGGTGAAGCGCTCGGATATCGAGGCGGCGCTTGATGAACATAGCGATGCGCGCTTATTGGTTATCACTTCCTGTACCTACGATGGTCTGCGCTACGATTTGAAACCTATTATCGATTACGCCCATGAGCGCGGTGTCAAGGTGCTGGTCGATGAGGCCTGGTTTGCCCACGGTTTCTTCCACCCAGAGCTGCGCCCGACCGCGCTTGAGTGTGGCGCCGACTATGTGACCCAGAGTACCCATAAGATGTTGTCGGCTTTCTCCCAGGCCAGCATGATTCATGTGCAGGACCCGGACTTCGACGAATTCCGCTTCCGCGAAAACCTGAACATGCATGCGTCTACCAGCCCGCAATACGCCATGATTGCCAGCCTCGATGTTGCCCGTAAGCAGATGGCGATGGAGGGATATGGGCGTCTCAAGCAGTGTCTGCAGATGGTGGAAACCCTTCGCCGTGCAGTCAATGAAACCGGAGTATTCCGAGCCCTCACCCGCGATGACCTGATTGCTGAGCCTCTAGCAGGTGACAATATCGGCCTGGACCCCACCAAGGTAACCATCGATATTTCCCGCAGCGGCTATTCGGGCAATGAGATGCAGATCAAGCTGTTTGATCAATACGGTATTCAAGTGGAAAAGACCACCTACAATACCATCACAGTACTGGTAACCCTGGGCAGTACTGAGAGTAAATTGTTGCGCTTGATTCATGCACTGAAGCAGCTGGCGGGGAATACTCACAAGCGTATTCATGTCGGTACTCCGCGCCGCCTGCCTGAGTTTACCCGCTTCACCTGTCTGCCGGCGGATGCCTACTTTGCCGATACGGAAGAGTTGCCGTTGATGGACAATGGGGTGGACGCTACACAGAATCTTATCGGTCGCACCAGCGCCGATGAGATAGTGCCTTATCCGCCGGGCATCCCTGTTCTGGTACCTGGCCAGGAGATTTCTGAGCAGATAGTGCAGTACTTGCAGCAGTTGTTGCAGGGGCAGAATACTACGGAGATTCACGGCCTGATTTTCCGCTCAGATGAACCTATGCTGCGTGTAGTCAAGGAAGTCGCTGAGATATCAGAAAACAAAGACAAAAAGTCCGGCGGCAAAAAGGCAAAATAAAGCCACACGAGCTATCCGGCATGGAGGCCGGTATGTTTGATCAACCAAGGATGGTATTACTGGCGGGTGCCTCGGGCGGTTTGGCTCGCGCGATCGGCGCCGAAATTGTTCGGCGCTATCCCGATATTACTTTGGTGACTTTGAGCCGTGGTACAGTAGATCGGGTACCTGGACACGCCGGCGAGCGTCGTCACCTGACAGTCTCTCTCGCGGACGAGCACTCTACCAGGGCTGTCGAGACCTTCCTTTCTGAATTTTCCTCTCCGCCTGACTGGGTAATTAACTGTTGTGGATTGTTGCACGATGAATTTCATGGCCCGGAAAAATCTCTAGCGCAATGTGAGGATGATTGGTTGATACAGTCTATGCGTATCAATCTCCTCACTCATATGCACCTGGCCCAGGCGCTGGATAGAAAATTACAACGCAAGCGGCCGCTGCTGTGGGTATCCCTGTCTGCCAAGGTGGGTAGTATCGGCGATAATGAGTTGGGGGGCTGGTATAGCTATCGTATCAGCAAGGCGTCACTCAATATGTTGGTAAAAAACCTGTCTATTGAATGGGGGCGCCGATTGGAAAACAGTTGTGTGGTGGCCATTCATCCGGGCACTACGGATACAGCACTTTCCAAACCCTTCCAGGGTAATCTGGCGCCGGGAAAATTATACAGCCCGGCACTGAGTGCCGGGCGTATTGTGGATGTACTACAACAACTGGCGCCCGCCGATAGTGGTAATCTGTTTTTTTGGGATGGTAGCCGTTTGCCCTGGTAGTGAATCAGGGGGTCATCAAGCCTGGCCAGGTTTCATTATCTGTTGTTCTCGGATACCCACTGTATGCTTGATCAGATGTGATGGAGTAGCGTATATAGCGCTGGTTTTTGAGGAAAAAATATGCACGAAATGTGTTCCATTGGTGGGCTGCGGTAATCTCCGTAGCATAAGGACCGAGTCCTGGCCAATTGCTGTCATTGATAGGTTGGGGGTAGCCGCTGTCAAGTTGGTCTTCTTCCAGGTCATAGCGTAAATAATTCCCGTCTTTGAGAAAGAAATAAACTTTGCTATTAGGCCATTTCAGGACAGCGCGAATTTTTGTCGCGTAGGTAGCCAAACCAGGCCAAGTATTGTTGTCCACCAATTTGGGATAGCCGGAATCGACCCGATCTTCATTGAGGTCATAGCGCAGGTAACGCCCGTCATTTAAGAAGAAATAGCCTTTGTCACTGTTGGCTTTAAATGCAGCAACAATCAGGTGGGCATAGTCGCCCAAGCCAGGCCATGTACTGTTATTGGTCGTGCGCGGATAACCGCTAGAGGCTTTGTCCAGGGTTTTATTGTAGCGTACATATTGATCGTCACCGCGAAAATAGTAAGCACGTGCACTGCTCCAGTCCAGACCAGCAGTAATTTCCAGGGCCGATTTACGCAAAGCAACTGGGGTATCTTTATGTACGAATACATAGTCCAGGACTCCCTGTGCTTCTGTATAGTCGGTCCAGCTTTGTGAGCTAGCGTCGACGACATCAATGAACTGGTCATTCTGGTGAATCTCCACGGGTCCGCCATCTGTGGAATACCATTTAATTGTCTTATTGTCAGCAGCCATCATTTTACGTATTCCAGGGCTGCCAATCAGTGGGTTACCATCCAGCTTCCAATTCGTTTGCAGCTCAATATCCATAAAACGCAACACCGTTGGTGCAATGGAGGTTTGGGCAGCATGGCCATAAATTCCCTTGAAATCTCCATTGTGGATATCTCCAATAAACTCGCTGTGCTCAGCATTTAACGGCAAATTACTGCCAATAAAAATTGTTTTCTCGCTGGCAGTTTGTGCCCCATGCCCGCAGCCGCGAGAATCACGGCCGTGGTCTGTAGTTACAAGCACTAACCATTCTTCACCTTTTGCAATACGTGTATCTACGGCATCTAACAGAGCGCCCAGCTGAGTGTCACTTGTGCGAATGCTTTCGTTATAGTGATTGCCAAAACAGGAGCTGTGGCCGACACCATCGGGGTCATCCAGGTGCAGGAAAAGGAAATCCACATGACCTGAGGATATTTCCTGCACGCCGCGTGTGGTGACATCCGCATCGGAGAGGCCACTTAAAACCAGGTTAGCCTGTGCCAGGTCGGTAGTAAAAAAGTTGGTATTTATAGGGCTCCAATGGGATATGCTGCCCACCCAAAGGCTATTATCAGCCTCCTTTATCCGTTTGAACAAACTGGGGAATTCTGCATTTGCCAGGCCTGAGTCATTGGACGTGACTAGGTGCTTGTCAACCCAAACTCCTGTAAGGATAGTGGACCAGCCGGGGCCACTTTTAGTGTCCTGTTGACTTTGAGAGCCACTGATACCACCGGTATAAGCCCTGTGTAGAATTAATCGATCATAATTGGGGGTGTCTATATCCTTGAGCTTTTCGTACTGCAGCCCATCAACGCCAATTAGAAGTACCTTTTTATTATTCTGGGCAAAAACGAATTGGTTACTGGAAACAAACGAAATTAACAACAGGCAGGAGATAAGTGTCTTCATATCGAATATCCCGTATTTTCAATGGTTTTCTGGTCTAGACCAGTAATGATAGAATAGACGATAGCTATTAAATCCCAATGAAGGGATTTTTACAGCGATACTGCAAAGAAAAGACAGCTATTTAAAAGCTAACAACTAACCAATCTCCCTCATTAAAATTAAAGAGCAAGGAATTTTTTAGGTGCGGTAAAAAATAAGTACTATCTAGTGGCTACTTCCATTTCTATGGCGTGGGGTAGCCAGTATTCAATATTGTAATCAATCAGATATTCAGCAGAATCATAGCGAAGTCTTAAGATTCTCAGGCCTGGAGCACCAGCGTGTATACCCAATGGCTCTGCATATTGCAACTCCAGGTTCGCAACCTGAATATTACAGCGCTCGTGAGTGATATTTACCCTATAATTATCTTGCAATATTTCGGTAATGGATCCGGATAAATCGAAGTCAGATAATTCAGGAAAACACTCTGAAGAGAGATAACTCTCTTCTACCATGACTGGCCTTTGGTCCAGGTAGCGGACTCTTCGGATTTCAAAGTACCTGGTACTTTTAGTGGCGTTAAAGGCGGAATAAATATCGTGTCTTACGGTCAGCTTACGGACCCCAAGTACTTTGGTGGTTGCTCTAAAACCCTGTTGTCGGGCCATGGAGTTGAAATTTACCTTTTGTGTCGGGTTCATCACAAATCGATCTGGTGCAACAAACCAACCCCTGCGATTTTGTCGGTACACCATTCCCTCACCTTCAAGACGGTTTAAACCATCTCGTAAAGTAATACGTGTGACTTGCAGCTGCTCCGCCAGCTCGCGCTCAGCGGGCAGCTTGTGATTGGCGGCCAGGCGACCATTACCGATCAACAGTTGGATATGTGATTTAATTTCTACGTAACTGGAGGACACAGTATTTCTCTTGGGTTTGATCTAAAACTCGGTCTTAAGCCTGGGCTACCAAACTGGTATTCCTGAAGTTTGATAGCCTATCAGGGGCGTTGTCCAAGAGCCAGTCGGCGATTGATATCGACCAGTACGGGTTCAAGCTTATTGATATCGTCTATCAAATAATGAGCGCCGCAATTCTCAAGTTTTTGAAAAGCGCCAATACTGTGATTTCTTTTTTCCTCCTCCGAGAGTGCTTGCCAACTTCCCAGAGATAATCCCGAAGCATTGCCTGAAAGTACCACTGCAACTGTCCACATGCCGGCATTGCGCCCCTCATGAATGCCTGCGGCGGTATCATCGATCTTGACACATTGGCTGACAGAAGGGATTTCCATTTCAATGACGTTCTTTAATGCAGCTGCGGGTCCTGGTCTTGCGCCCACAGCTTCATCTGCTGCAATAACACAGTCGGGTGCTAGGCCTTGTTGTTGAGCTTTTGCCAGCATGCCCTCAATCATTATACGACTGTAACCAGTGGTGCTACCAATACGTATATTACGCTCACGTAAGCGGACAAATAGTTTGTCGGCTCCGGGTATTATTTGGCTGTGCTTATCGATCTCCTGAATCTGTATCGGGGCCAGACGGCGATATAGTCCGTCTATATCAGATTCCTGGGATGGGCGCCCATGAACCGCGTGCCAGGCAGTTTGAATGGAATTTTGTTGTAGCATCTGGCGGATATGTTCTTTCTTCTCTGTACCCATTGGAATACGGGTTTGCTCTTCACTGACCGTAACTCCAGCCTCAGCAAAAATTTGCATAAACGCTTGTAAAGGGGCGCGGGAGCCAAAATCTACTAAGGTTCCGGCCCAGTCGAGGATAGCAGCTTTAAGTTGCAGTGGTTCCATGGATTATCTCCTTTTTGGTAATTGATAAGGGAGTTGAGCGGCAAAATATCTATCGACTAAGTACCTTTGAGCAGATCTTTAGCCAGTGATCCAAAGGAGCTACGGCTAAACCAGGCACTTTTCCTGAATCATCCCACTCGCGCAGACGCAGAGCATCCTCGGCGAAGGGGGTATTAAGAAAATTATCTTTTTCTTTATCTGTCATTATTTTGCCTTGTTTTTTTAGGGTTTTGTGGCTTGCTGCGGATAGCCGTGTCTCATAAATGTTATCTGTACTCATTAAAAATTTTTTAGCTTGAACATGTAGGGCGATAGGCTTCGTGACTGTATTGGAAAAACCCCACCTTTCGAGTAAATCTGCACCTATTAGGTCATGTGCACTGTAGCCTTCAGTATCCGTACCGGGTATTTTTTCCTTTATAGCGTGGAGATGGCCGATATCATGAAGAAACGCTGCAACAGTCATTTCATCGGAGATACCAGAGAGTTCCGCCAAGGTGGCACACTGGGTAGCATGCTGTAGCTGCGTGCATTTTTCTCCAAGTGTTAAATTCCCGTACTGCAAAAATAACTGTTTAATTTTATCGACAACATTAGCTCTCATCGATTAAGCACTCATCTAGAGGGATCTTGTCCAAAATACCCTTCACTACCCGTTCCATTAATGCTGGTCCGGTTGTCATACCTTTTCCTCCAATACCGGTTATTAAATGAATATTTTCTGTTGCGGATTTTAGGAATACGCCTTGGCTACTTTCCTGGCTGTAATAGCCATTCCAAATCCTGGCAACATTTAAATGGGGTAGATTAAGAATACGCTTGGCTTCAGCTACCATCAGTGAGTTGATTTCCTGACATATTTCATAGTTCAAAGTGCCTGAGTCCTGGGCAGTGAAGTACTCATGAGAATCGCCAATGATGATGCTGCCATCGGCAGATTGTCGAAACAGAAGGTGGATACCAAATTTTCCATAGCTTGGATCAATATGGGGCTTCGGTAGATTTTTATAATTAGGGCAACTTTTAAATGCTTCATAGCGGCGTATTGTCAGACCTGTAAGCAGGTTCCCTGGTATTTTGACTCCCTTGATTTGTTGGGTGCGCAACATCTGCAATTTACTAAGCCGTAGTTGTTCTGTTTGTAATAAGTGCGGAAATAAATGACTAAGTTGATGGCCACAACAAATCATTACCTGTTCTGAAATAAAAGACTCACCTGTTGAGCAGCGAAGCTGGACCCCATTTTTGACTTCCTCTACGGCTATTACCGGAGATGCCTTTTTAAAATGTAAATTTTTCGTGTCTTCAAGTAGTTTCCAAAAATACTTCATTAGCAGGGAGCTTTCGGCACTCATTTCCTGTGGATAGTAGAGGCCACCATGGCAGTAACTCTGCTTTAGTAAATTAATTTGCTTGTGACACTGCGTCGAGGTAAGAAGCCTGGAAACGTAGTTAGTCTCACGATTAATCTCATGCATTTCCTCTAGTAGATTGGCCTCTTCTAAAGAAGAAGCCACGTAGAGAGAGCCATGCTGCCAGAGTGCGTCCGGCATTATTGTCGCCAACTCGCCATAAAGTTCCAGCGATCGTCGCCCCAGATTTCGCCATAGTTTTAGATTCATACCAGATGGTACTACTTGGCCAAAATTGCGTACCGTGGCTCCGTGAGGCTTAGTGCTGGCTTCAATTAACAGCACTTTTTTTCCGGATTTTAGTGCATGGTAAGCAGCAAAACTGCCTAATATCCCGGCACCGACAATGGCAATATCAAATTTCATAACTGCTCTATAGCCTTTTTTACACTGGAGAAGTAATAAGCCTCAACCGTGAAGAAGAATTACGGTGCAAGCGGCGAAAGAAAAGAAGTGAGAGCAGCATTAACAAAATACATGCAATACCAGTAGCATAGGAAAGTTGCTGAGTAAACTGTAACCAGTTTAGGTTTGGTTGCGCGAAAGTCTTATAGAGCATGACACTAATGCTGCCGATATAACCCGCACTATCTGCCAGATAAATCACAAATCCTGCGTTACCTAGGCTCTTGGTGCAGGCGACCAGACGTTCAAATAATAAACAGTTAAATGGAACATAGCCTATATAGAGCCCGATATTGATCCCAATCATCCAGGCAGCCCCGGATACAATATCTAACTCAAATGCGAGAGTTGAAGTTATGCAGATTGCTCCCCCAGCCGCGACTAATAGCTGGTTTAGCTGCAATGCGCGATAGTTGTTACGTACAAAAATAAGTAGCGCCAGGGATGCTAAAACTATCAGTGCCACGGGTAGAGTGCTGGTAAGGAAGATCTGGGGTGCTTGACCATGACCCAAAGCTTGCCAAAGCTCTGCAGCGAAATTATCAGAGAAGTCACGAAATGCCGTTAGGAATACATAAGCGATGATTAAAGCCAACAATCCCAGATTCGTTTCATTGACGAAAGTCCAACGCATTTCATTCGTCATTGGTACTCTTTGTTTTCGTGCACGGATGTCTGCTTGATTGGGTTGGGGAATTCTACTGAGTGTAAATGTAGATAGAATCAGTGCAGGTAGAAATAATAAGCCCACGGTTGCAGGCATCCAGATTTCCGGCACTTTCCATTCCAGCATTAGATATGCGGCTACTGCTTTTACGGCTCCTGAAGAGATGATTAAGCTAACACATAAAATGGCGCCTAGTGCTTCAGTAAGACGACGCCCCTCTAAATAGCTGAATACTAGTCCCCACACCATTCCAAGTGGGAGACCATTAAAAAAAAGCATGACAACATTATAAGGAGCGGGGATCAATGCGAATGCTATCAAGGCCAGATGACTGAAAAGAATTAGAATTACCAGTATTCTTCCCCGCTGCAATGGCCGTAACTCTGAGACAACCTTAATCCCGATAATTTTTGAAAACGCATAACCCAGTACTTGGGAAATTATAAGTGCGGTTTTAAAGTCTAGAGTGAAATCCCAGCCGGAAATGTTGGCGTAAGATGCTGCTGCAAAGGGCTTGCGGAAAGCATACATACAAAAATAAGTGAAGAATGCAGCAACTCCGGAAAAGAGTAGCAAGAAAAGCTCACTGTTGAAATCTTCACTGGAATCAGATTCCTGTTTTTTACTGGTTTTTTCCATTTTATCGATAGCTGCCATTTGGTCTAGACCAGATTTTAGGTGCTTATGATTGCGTTTTTGTGACAGTCTTTTTTAAGTTCAATAACCATTCCAGATGGTAAAAATTTTTCATTTATATATTCGCAGGGAATATTCACACACCTGTTATACAAACGTCATAGCGGCAATTTAGGATTCTGGTCTAGTCCAGATTTATGTTGATGATCGAGCAAGTTAATTTGTGTCGATAAAAATTTGCCAATCATTTTTTGATTGATACAGGGGAAGTAAAATGATTTATGTCAAATTATTGCCTGCAACGATTACTCTGCTGGTGGGACAAGTAAATTACGCTCATGCACAAGAAAGTAGTAAGCAGAGTGTCCAGGATGATAGCGAAATAGAAGAGATTGTTGTGCTTGGACGAATGTTTGAGACAGAGTTACGTTCCCTGGAGTTACAGAGGGAATCCAACCGGATTGTTAATGTGGTATCGGCAGATGGTATAGGAAAGTTACCGGATCGTAACGCCGCAGAGGCAGTTCAAAGAGTCGCAGGCGTATCTATCGAGCGTGACCAGGGGGAAGGACGGTTTGTCGCTGTGCGTGGCCTCCCGTCCCAATGGAGTTCTTCTAGCCTTAATGGTCATCGTTTGCCATCTGCAGAAGAGGAAACTACCAGCAGGGCTACGGCGTTTGATTTCTTTCCATCGGAGCTGATTGAACGTATTGAGGTCTCTAAGGCTGTTACCGCGGATCAGGAAGGTGACTCTATTGGCGGCAATGTTAATTTTGTGACTCGTACAGCCCCTGAAGAACGCACTTTGGATATATCCCTATCTGGTGGCTATGCGGATAAAGCCGACGGTGATATTAAATCCATGAGCATTCTTTATGGGGATAGAAGTGAAGGTGGTAAATGGGGATTTTTGGCCAATGTAACTGGTTGGAGCAGGGATTGGGCAACAGATAACTACGAGCCTCGCCGTAAAGGGGAGGGAATATATCGATTGGAACTGCGGGATTATACCGGAACCAGAGATACCCTGGGGTTAAACCTTGCTACTGAATACCGATTGGAAGAAGGAGGTAAGATTTTTGCTCGTGGTTTGTATGGGACATTAGAAGATGAGGAGACACATTACAAGCACAGGTTGCGGTTCGATAAAGATAGAATGGAACTTCAGCATATCCACAATACTTTGATAACACGTATGCAAGGTGTTGAAGTTGGTGGAGAGCACTTTTTTGGTGATGATAAGCAGCTGAATTGGAATTTAGCCAGCTATGATAATGAATTCCGCTATGGGAATACACCCAATAAAGATGATCGCTCTTATTTTGTAATGCGTTTTGATCAAACGGAAGTAGGTTATGTTGGTCTGGATGATGATGGGCTGGCTTACAACCAAATCGATGGTGGTACTGACCCAGCAGAAAATATACCCACTCACCTCCCGGATGGTTTTGTAATGGACCCAACCCAGTCCAGCCTATCTTGGGTTGAACTATATAAAGTGTATGTCAACGAAAAGGATAAAGTGGTAGCCACTTTTGACTTTTCTTCCCAGTTTTCCAGTGAGCTGGAGTTAAAGTTCGGTATGAAATATCGGGACAAGGAACGGGTGTCTGAATTCTCCGATGCATTTTACATTTGGGATGAGGAAAACTATGGGCCTGCCCCAGTTCTCTCTGACTTTACCTTGTCTGATCAGCCTGGCAGAAATGATTTCCTATCAGAGTTGGATATCAACTATGACTCCCAATTCTCTCAGGTTGCTTCAATGTCTCAATTGGAGAATTTTTGGAACCAAAACCGGGATAAATTCAATTTGATTCCCGAAGAATCAGCTCTAGTTGAAAATGGAGGGGCTCTTGGGCGAAATTTTGAGCTAACAGAGAGGCACCTATCGGCTTATGGCATGGGTAATTATGAGCTTTCAGATAGAGCCATTCTTGTAATGGGATTACGACTCACTCAGACACAAACGAAGGTGGAAAGCCAGGTATTTGTTAACGATGAAGCTAATAAAGGCTATTTGGTGCCGTTTAATGGTGATAAAGAGTATTTATCCATTTTGCCATCGGCACATCTAAAATATGCGCTCACAGAGGATAGCAATATCAGGCTCGCGCTGACCAGAACCTTTGCCAGGCCGGACTTTGGTGATCTGAATCCGGGAGGGTACTATGCCGAGCACGATAATGAGTTTATAGGAGGTAATCCAGATCTTGATCCTACTTACTCTTGGAATCTGGACTTTATGTATGAGTACTATTTTAATGACTCGGGGATTTTATCTGCTGGTTTATTTTATAAAGATATTACAGATCCAATCTTTAAAGATGTGAAAGAAGGTGAATATAATGGGGTGTCAGGAGTCGATATTTATAGTCCGGAAAATGGTGAAGATGCGTGGTTGGGGGGATTGGAATTTAATATCGTGCGAAAATTGGATTTCCTCCCTGGATTTCTTTCAAATATTGGGGTATCGACAAATTTAACTATGCTGGATTCAGAAATGCGTATTCCGGGCCGTGATGGTGCGGTGCCGATTTCCCGTCAAGCTGATTTATTACATAATCTCTCTATCTATTATGATGATGGTACTGTCTCCATTCGCCTGGCTCAAAACCATAAGGGAGAGTATATTGAAGAGCATGGTGGCAATAAAAATGAAGACCAGTACTACGGTGCTTACACAAGCCTGGATATGAGTGCAAATTATACGATTGGGGACAATTTAGTTATTTTTGCTGAGGCCTTAAACCTTACGAATGAACCTTTAACTTATTATATTGGTGATAAAGATAGGCCAAAGCAAGTTGAGTATTATGGGGTTCGTGGCCAACTGGGCTTTCGCTATAGTTTTTTTTAGCTGATCTTTATTTTTTATTAGAAAAAACCCGGTTATTCCGGGTTTTCAGTTTAAGTTAATATAGCTCATTTTTTATACTGAAAGTGGATTCCCGCGTGTGAGCAATTGTTCTATATCGACTCCCCTGGGTAGGCTACCAGTGCTATGGCCGCCTTTGCCCTCCAACCTTGATAGAATAAAAGCGCTACTGACTGCCTTATCACCAGATTGAATAAGTAGATGGGCCTGCATTGTAACTGCCATTTGATCTACGATAGCGCGAGCTCGGTACTCAAACTGATCTAAATCTGCCAATTCTTTCTTTAATGAATCTAGTGCTTTATCAAAATAATTATTCTTACCTGTGCTGGCTGCCATTTCGTCCAACCAGTGATTTACTACACTGGGTGTTTTTGTGATTGCCCGAAGGACATCCAGAGCCTGTATATTGCCAGAGCCTTCCCAGATAGCATTGATTGGAGCATCTCGGTATAGGCGGGCAGTAATAAAGTTCTCGATGACCCCATTTCCTCCCAGGCATTCCATAGCCTCATAGGCATGGTGAGGACTGCGTTTGCAGATCCAGTATTTTCCCACCGCAGCTCCCAGACGAAGTAGCATTTTTTCGTGCTCCTGGTCCTCCTGATCCATAGCCCTTGCCATACGCATAGTTAAGGCAATGGATCCCTCAACTTCTAATTGCAGGTCCGCCAGCACATTGCGCATTAGGGGGTGGTCAATCAACTTTTGGCCAAAGGCTTTTCGTTGTGAGGCATGGTAAATGGCCTGAACAACTGCTTGACGCTGACCTCCGGAAGAACCGACCATACAATCGAAGCGAGTGATGGCTACCATCTTAATAATTGCGTTTACGCCTCGGCCTTCCTCTCCTAACAACCAACCCATTGCACCTCGCATCTCCACTTCTGAAGAAGCATTGGAGACATTACCGGCTTTCACTTTGAGCCTTTGGATTTCCAGGGGATTTTTACTACCATCTGGACGCCAGCGGGGTACCAGAAAACAGGAGAGCCCTCCGGGTGCCTGGGCTAGTATCAGAAAACCGTCGCACATGGGAGCAGACATAAACCACTTGTGCCCGAGCAGCTCATAGACGTTATCCCCTAAAGGGATAGCGGTCGTGGTATTAGCACGTACATCAGAGCCGCCTTGTTTTTCCGTCATACCCATCCCGATAGTTAGAGAGGACTTTTCAAAGTAAGGGCGATTACTGTTGTCATATCCTCTGCTTAATATTTTGGGGGCCCATTCAGCGGCAACAATGGGGTTGAGTTGAATTGACGGTATAGAAGCAAAAGTCATAGTTACTGGGCATCCATGACCAGCTTCAAGCTGACATTGTAAATAGTTCTTTGCTGCCCTTACCACGTTCGCTCCCGGACGTGGATCCGTCCAGGGTGAACAGTGCAATCCTTCCGAGAGTGCCAGTTGCATTAATTGATGATATGAAGGATGGTAACGAACTATATCTATACGATTGCCGATACGGTCATGGCTTTCGAATATTGGCTTGAATTCATTGGCAGCGTAACCACGTTCAATCATTTCTGGGCGACCACATACTTCTCCATAGCGCTGTAAATCTTCCTCGGCCCAGTGTCCTCCATTGATATGTACTGCTTCTCTAAGTGCTTGATCCCCCGCGTATAAATTATGGCCCGTAAGAGGGGGAACCTGATTATTGATTGTATGAGTGGATGCATGTACGGAGGGTTGGATACTGGTGCTCATGAATTTATTCCATGCAGTTTGGGCTGAATATAGCCTATTTTTTGGTCTAATCGGTACATTCATCCCAGCTTCAAGTGCTTTATTAACACTGGGAAGTCTGTATTTAAGGTTAAATCAACTTCAAACTGATTACTATTTATACGGAACCTGTTTGCGGATAATTCAGAAAAAATTGTGGCTGTGTTTTTAGACTTATATTTTTTGTGACTTTTATTCAAAGTAATACCGTTTGCTCTATTTCTCATTTGATTTTTATTTAATATCAATTGAATAGTGCTAAACGATTTAATTTATATTTTAAGATGCTTCGTGGATTATATGTGACTGTTCACATTCTTCAGATCAGAAAAATTTGTTTTTTATCAAAATTAATCTATTAATTTTGTGGACCAGTACAAATTTCTCGATATTCGTTGAATTTTTTGTGGGCTCCTGAGTCTATACCAAAGGATGTTCTATGAGGTGGTTTACAGCTGTAAATGTAATACCTTTGTATGTAAAAATGACATTCTAAATTTATGTTGGCACACTTAAGATTGAAATTTTGATATCTAGATCACTTCTTGTTGCAGGCAGGGAGTTGATCGAATAGATTTAGCTCACAGCGAAAGACGGCCATAGAATAAATAGAAAATAAGAGCAAATCAGATATTAAGTAAGATCTTAAAAGGACCGCATGTTGGGGGAACCCAGATGAATTTGCATAAGGATTATGCACGCCTTGAAGTTGTGACTCCGGGTCATGAATCCGAAGGGCCGGAAGTAGCTTTTTTAACGGCTTCTATTAATCTTCAATCCTCTATCTTTGCAGGGCGTATAGAGGATGAGTTTAGGACTAAGTGTTCTATATTCCAGCGTTTGTCAATTTCTTCGCTTGAAGAAATTATCACTGAATATCTTCTCCTGGACTGCGCAGATCTCTCATCATCCGATCTGGACCTGATTCTGCGTGACATTCATACAATTTCCAATCCACCCAGTATTGTTCTGATTAATGTAGCGGATACAACTGATTTGGATTTTGTTCTTCACTGGGAGAAGGTTCTTGGCTTGATGCCTTCGGAATGTGAGCCCAAAGTGATCATGGAAAGATTGGGCAGGATTTTTTCTGGTGAATACTGGTTTCCCAGGGATGTACTGCATAATTTTTTACGTCAGCACCGGAAGCCAAAAAAGTGGCGGGAAAAAGCGTCGAATCTCACTCAGCGTGAGACGCAAATATTGCAGTTGATATGTGAGTGTCATACCAATGCAAATATTGCAGAAGTTTTATGTGTTAGTGAGCACACGGTTAAGAGTCATCTTTATAAGATATACAGAAAGATTGGCTGTAAAAATCGCTTAGAAGCAAGTAGTTGGGCTAGCCAGAACTTATAAAATGAGTATCTATTTTTACTGCTTTAAGAGAGTTTCTCTCCTAATTCTGCTTATCTCAATCTCCCCACTTGTCCAGTCGCAAGAGCTCGAGTCAATAGAGGGTGAGGACTCCCTTCTTACCGGGCTGGTTATCGACAGTACTGTGAGCGGTATTGGTCACGAATTTGCCCGTTCTCTTTCTATTTATATCACCAGTAACCTCACGGAATTCGATTATAACCTAACCGTTCATGAGCGACCTTCAGCAAGGTGGGGTAGCGTGGTATGGGTTACCTATGAAAATAAACAGGTTTTTAGAACTGTGATCTACCCTGGGCGAAGGCGTTTTGGAGAGCTTGTTGCTCAAGCAGCAACTCAAATAAATAACAATATTCGACAGCAGAGGCTGCAAGAGTTGTTCTCTCAAAATTTGGATTTGGCAGGGGATGAAATTTAATGAAAAGATTTTTAGTTACTCTATTTACGCTTATATTAATGATTCCTTTTGCAGGGTACGCTACTGAGTTGATTTACACACCGGTTAACCCCTCGTTCGGTGGCAACCCATTAAATGGTAACTATCTACTGAATAATGCGAGCGCCCAGAATAGTAAGAAAGATCCAAAAGCAGGTAAGTCACCTTATTCAGAATCTTCCTCTCTAGATAGATTCACTGATACTTTGGAATCCAGATTGTTGTCTCAACTCTTGACCGATGTAGGTAATGGAAATGATGGTACTCTGGTAACCGATGACTTTATTGTAAATATAATTGATGTGGATGGAACTTTAACAATAACTATTACAGATGCTGTCACCGGCGAAATTTCTGAGATTGTCGTAGTAGGATTAGATCCGGGAAATTAACAGCCATACTGCCATTGGATGGCATTTTTGAGGATTTCAGGGGTGGTGGTGATGTTGCCTAGAATATTGCTTGTAGTATTTATTATTTTCATAAGTGGTTGTAGTTTTTTTCAGAAAACCCGTGAGGCTCTATTTGGTCCAGGATATGAGAAGGCCACTTTAACAGATCGAATGAGCACCTATGCCGACTTGATCAATTTGCCCTCTCCCAGGGGGAAAATTGTTGTAGCAGTTTATGGTTTTAGTGACCAGACAGGGCAGTACAGGCCGGCCCCATCAAGCTCGTTTTCAACTGCAGTGACTCAGGGCGCTGCTTCTATGTTGGTGCAGGTCTTAAATGAATCAGGATGGTTTGTTACTTTAGAGCGGGAAGGACTGCAAAACCTGCTGACAGAGAGAAAGATAATTCGTGCTGCACTGAAAGAGGAAGATACAGTTCCTCCTTTTGATTTACCCTCCTTGATGTCAGCAAATATTATGTTGGAAGGAGGGATTGTCGCTTATGACACCAATATCAAAACTGGTGGAGCAGGGGCAAGGTATTTTGGAATTGGCCTTTCTTCACAGTACCGTGTTGATGAAGTGACAGTAAACTTGCGTGCTGTCGATGTAAGAACGGGTCGTGTACTAAGTAGCGTGCTTACCAGTAAAAAGATTTTGTCCCGGCAGGTGCAAGGAGATATTTACACATTTGTAGAATATAAACGTTTATTAGAGGTTGAGGCTGGGATGACGACCAATGATCCTGCTCAGCTTTGTGTACTTTCGGCTATCGAGTCTGCCGTGATTCACCTTATTGCTAATGGGGTTACTGGAAATTTATGGGCTTTGCAGGATAGTAGTGAGTTTCCTGCATCGATCTTGGATGAATACTCTGAAAGTCCGGTGAAAATTCTCTGATCTCATGAAAACAATGTAATTATTGTTGATTAATAATAATTTAATTATTCAAAAAGCTGGCAATATCTATCTGAATTAAAAGTGGTTAGGTGGCCAGCTTTTTTGCGAGTTGAACTTTTCTGTAAGTTGGTGTAATTTACGGGGCTCCTGGTTGCTCTCACAGATTTTTATCTGTTTCATAGCTTTTATCTTTCCTTAATCATACAAAAGTTTTACGTTTCTGCTTATTTTTGTATAGAAAAATACGCTTTCTTCTGATTTATTCCTGTTCTTATTATTCCTATAGTTTCCTTAGTAGATGAGCTTTATATAGTTTATTTAATTTGACTGAGGAAATCTGAGTGACTGCTATTAGGGCGGCTGTTTTCTATCTGATTCTAGTTTTAATGCCCATTACATTGTCCTGGGCTGGAGATCTCGATAGTCACGATGAACTGTTATCTGGGCAAGGTGCACTTGATCTACTTCTTCAGCGGGATGATTCAATTAATGGACAGCTGGCTGAAGTAACGCAGTTAGGAGACTACAACGTAGCTGAAGTAGTACAGACAGGTCAGTACAACCAGGTATTCCTGGTTCAGGATGGTTCGTCCAATGAATCAGTAGTTCACCAAAGTGGTGACTATAACTATGCGGCTATTTCACAGTCTGGGGCTTACAACCAAGCAACTGCTATACAGAACGGTATAGATAATATTGCCCTTATAAATCAAGTTGGTTATGGAAATTCAGCCAACATCATTCAAAACGGTGATGGGCTATTTGGATTTGTCGCGCAGTTCGGTGACAACCATGCGGTGGAGGTAGTCCAGTATGACTAGCTCGCTGCTTTCTTTTTGTTTGTATTTGTTTATTTAGTCCGAGGGAGAAACATAAATGAAAAAGCTTTCACTTGCTGCCGCGATTGCAATGCTTGTAGGTGCTGGACAGGCCGTGGCTGATGGTAACTACGGTGATCAACTGCAAGCTGGCAACGATAATGCCGCTGACATTTATCAGGTAGTCGAGTCTACCAATAATGCCGCTTATCAATGGCAGGAAGGTAATGACAATCTCGCTTCTACCGAGCAGTCATTTGCTGATAGTAACTTTATTGACCAGACCCAAGTTGGAAATCGCAACTATGCGACTACCAGCCAGAATAACCAGGATGGTTCACAAGCCTACACTTTCCAGCAGGGAGAGGGTAACCAGGGTGTTATTCACCAATGGGATGGTGCCAGAAACACAGCATTTGCTACCCAGATGGGCAGTGAAAACGTAATGCACCTGGACCAGTACTCTAATTCCCATGATAACACCATGGATGCTTTACAGGATGGTAATGACAATACTGCTTTCTTGCAGCAGGAAGGTGATGGCAACCTGTTTGTGAGCACCCAGGTTGGCGACTCAAACAGTGTTTGGGGCAGCACCTGGTATCCATCGGCGGATGGCTTCCTGGGCGGTCAAGTTGGTGAGGGTAACGTGGGCTTCGCTTACCAGAGCGGTGCTGAAAATACTGCAAATCTGGTGCAAACTGGAGATTACAACTACCTGGATATGTCCCAAGCGGGTATTAACAACGTTACGACCATTGCCCAGGATGGAATCGGTAACTCCAGTGTTGCAGCTCAGTATGGCGATGACAACGTAACCACTATCGCTCAGAACGACACTAATAATATTGGTGACATGTATCAATACGGCAACAGCAATACTGCTGCCCTGGTTCAAAATGGTGACATGAACTGGAGTGAGTTTTCTCAGACCGGTGATTTGAACCAGGTGACTATTGATCAGTCTGGTAGCGCTAACTCTACCTTCGGCTACAGTGAAGGCGTAGCTAACATGGTTGATATTGACCAGGTTGGCGAGCTTAACTTGGCAGAAGTTCACCAGGATATGGGCGGGGACAACATGATTGTTCTGTCTCAATCTGGCTTTGAGCATGGCGCCCACTTGGGACAGTCTGGTAACAATAACGCCACTTTTGTTACTCAATCTAGCGAGTTCAATATGGCCAGTGTTCATCAGATTGGTGATAGCAACATGGCTACGATTACTCAGAACTAACCCTGATTTTAGTTCGCCTAAACACCCCCTCCCCTTTAGGGGCAGGGGTTGTTTATTAAATAGATTGGTAGTTAGGTGAGGGTAAACCGAGAGCTAGACGCTGCGCTGGCCACTCAGGTTTAAAGTGAGCTCCAGTAGGCCCGTCCAGGGTGATTGGTGTCCAGTGCCACCCTTGATGGCGGTATCGATAGCGCGAGCGCGTAAAAGCAGAGTTTCAAGCTGGCGAGGCGCCAGCCGGGAAAGAGCGGATTGAATTAGTGGCTGACGTTTTTGAATACGCACCAGGCGAGCCAGTGGTTGGCCCTGATTGAGCTTTTCCCCAATTTCCAGCAATGAGCGAATTTCCCGTGCCAGGGCCCAAAGCACTACCGGTGGTTCAATGCCTTCACTGCGTAATCCCTGTAAAGTTGTTATTGCTTTATCGGCTTCACTGGCCAAGGCTCTATCTATTAGGTCAAATACACTATAGCGAGCGGAGCTGGTAACACTGTGTTCCAGTAAGCTGACGGTAATTGTGGTGTCGCTCTTATTTAATAGCTTGAGCTTTTCTATCTCCTGGCTAGCGGCAAGTAGGTTGCCCTCCACGCGTTCTGCCAGAATTTTTACTGCTTCGGGTTCGGCAGTCAGTCCTGCAGCGCTAAGCCGCTGATTGATCCAACGTGGCATTTCCTGGGCAGGCACTGGCCAGATCTGGACTAGTACGCCTTCTTGTTCCAGTGCTTTTACCCACTTGCTGTTGAGCTGTGATCTTTCCAGTTTGGGTAGAATTAAAAGCAGAACCAAGTCCTGGCTGGCGAGGGCTGCGAATTCCTGAAGGGCCTTACTGCCCTTGTCCCCCGGTTTTCCACCAGGTGCGCGTACTTCGATCAACTTTTTCTCGGCAAAAAGCGACATATTGCCAGCAGAGGCGAGTAGAAGCCCCCAATCAAAGTTGTGCTCGGCATGGAGAAGCTCACGCTCATCAAAGCCAACCTTCTTCGCCGCCTTACGAACCTGGTCACAACACTCCTGGACCAGCAGGGGTTCATCTCCGGAAATAATATAAACCGGGGCCAGCCCCTTTTTGAGACTCTGTGGTAGTTGCTGGGGGTTGATACGCATTACTGTACAGCTACTTAGTAGCTTTTATCCTCCAGCGGGGCATTGACATCAATTCGACGCAGTCGGTCAATCATCCGGCTGATAAGTTCGCGACGCATTTCAGCACGCAGTAAGCGTTCCTCTTCGCCCTTACTCACAATCTCAGATACATCCCATTCAAGAGAACGGTAAACATCTGCCTGGGCTTTGTTTAGCAAGACTTCACCGCTACCGGTACGAACACTATAGATAGCGCTGGTGATCAGTTCGTATTCTGATGCGCGCCCCTCCGAGTCTACGGCAACTGTGAGTTTGCGTTCGATTTCCCTGTTAATAACCATTACGTAATCTGCTTCCATGGGAGTTGCAGCAACGGGAATACCACCGTTGTGGAGCAGGCGACTGAGTTCATCAGCAATATCACTGCGTGGGTTTTCGCTGGAAATATAAATAGTGCTGCCTGGAGGGAAGTTCTTTGGTGTGCCGCGTAAATGCCAGCCACAACTGGCAATGGCAAGAATGGCAATTAAGGAGATAACTCGTCTTGCGATTTTTTTCATAAACTACCTGGCTTAATCGGGCCTGAACTGTATGTGCTGCCTGAGTGAGCCGGGAGCTTATAGCTCCCGGCATTCGGGCTGCGAGTCTATTTCGCAACAATATTTACCAGTTTGCCTGGTACGACAATGACCTTGCGTACTGTGGAATCACCAATAAACTTCTGTACGTTTTCATTTTCCAGAGCCATTTTTTCCAAGCCCTCTTTATCCGCATCAGCCGGAGCATCCAGTTTTGCACGGACTTTGCCATTGACCTGGACTACCAGTGTAATGGTTGAACGTACAAGAGCCTTTTCATCCGCTTGTGGCCAAGCCGTATCAATCAATGCACTGGAATTACCCAGCACTTGCCACAATTGGTGACATATGTGCGGGGTAATTGGTGCGAGCAGTAAGACGGCAGCTTGTAGTGCTTCCCGCTCTACAGCGAGGCCCTGCTCATTATCCCGTTCTGCTAACTTACCCACTTCATTGAGCAGCTCCATAACTGCGGCAACAGCCGTATTAAAAGTTTGGCGGCGCCCGTAGTCATCACCCACTTTCTGGATGGTTTCATGGGCCTTGCGGCGCAGTTGCTGCTGTTGGTCACTCAGAGATTGTTGATCGATCTCTACATCGCTTGAACCCGCTGCGACATGACTGTGAACAGTTTTCCAGAGCTTGCGCAGGAAGCGGCTGGCGCCCTCCACTCCAGCGTCATGCCATTCCAGGGTCTGCTCAGGGGGAGCGGCGAACATAGTGAATAGACGTACGGTATCAGCGCCATACTGCTCGACTGCTGCGTGCGGGTCTATGCCATTGTTCTTAGACTTAGACATTTTCACTACTCCACCAGCAATAATCTCTTCGCCGGTCGCACGCTCAATGGCTTTGATGGGTTTCCCCTTGTCATCCCGCTCGACATCCACATCGGCTGGATTAATCCAGGTTTTATGACCGTGTTTCTCTTTATAAAAAGACTCAGCTAAAACCATACCTTGACACAGCAACTGCTTGAAAGGTTCATCGCTGTTTACCAGCCCCTCATCGCGCATTAGCTTGTGGAAGAAGCGTGCGTAGAGGAGGTGCAGGATAGCGTGCTCAATGCCGCCTACATACTGGTCGACAGGCAGCCAGTAGTTGGCGCGGTCCGGATCCAACATGCCCTCTTCAAAATCTGGGCAGGTATACCGCGCGTAGTACCAGCTGGATTCCATGAAGGTGTCGAAGGTATCGGTTTCTCGTTCTACGGCAGTGCCGTTGAACTCGTCCTTGCGCCACTCTGGGTCAGCTTTAATGGGTGATTGAACACCATCTAGCTCCACATCTTCCGGTAATAGAATCGGCAGTTTGTCCGCAGGAACCGGAATTTCCCCTCCGTCAGCTAAATTGAACATGGGAATAGGTGCACCCCAGTAGCGTTGGCGGGAGACGCCCCAATCGCGCAGACGATAGTTAGTGGTGACCCGGCCTTTGCCGGTAGCGACGAGTGCTTCGGAGATTGCGGTAAAAGCACTCTCGAAATCCAGTCCATCAAAGCTACCGGAGTTCACCAGCTTGCCTTTCTCTGTATAGGCTTCTTTATCCAGGTCAATAGGCTGGCTATCGGAAGCTTCAATTACCTGTACCATTGGTAGTTGGTACTTATGGGCAAATTCCCAGTCGCGCTGGTCGTGTGCCGGAACTGCCATTACGGCTCCAGAACCGTAATCCATCAATACATAGTTGGCGACCCAGACGGAGACTTCTTCACCAGTGATGGGGTGAATCGCTTTCAGCCCGGTATCCATTCCTTTCTTGTCCATTGTGGCCATGTCGGCTTCGGACAGGGATTGTCTTTTGCACTCAGCAATAAACTCTCTCAGTTTCGGATTACTTTCCGCCATCTCCAGGGCGATAGGATGCTCGGCAGCGAGAGATACATAAGTAACTCCCATTAAGGTGTCCGGGCGGGTGGTATAGACGTCGAAGTGATCCATGCCGGCTACAGTTGCAGGCAGGGCGAAGCTCAGCTCCACACCTCGGCTCTTGCCGATCCAGTTGCGCTGCATAGTGCGCACCTGCTCGGGCCAATCGGGCAATTTGTCGAGATCCTCGAGCAGTTCTTCCGCATAGTCGGTAATCTTGATAAACCACTGGGCTAGCTCGCGGCGTTCTACGGTAGTGCCACAACGCCAGCAGGCCCCATCTTCCACTTGCTCATTGGCAAGTACCGTCTGGTCATGGGGGCACCAGTTCACTGCGGAGTTCTTCTTGTAGACCAGGCCTTTTTCATACAGGCGGGTGAAGAACCATTGTTCCCAGCGGTAATAGGAAGGCTGACAAGTAGCTAGTTCACGGGACCAGTCAAAGCCAAAGCCAAGAGCTTTCAACTGGCCCTTCATGTAATCGATATTGGCATAGGTCCATTTGGCCGGTGCAGTCTTATTCTGGATCGCTGCATTTTCTGCAGGCAGACCAAAAGCATCCCAGCCCATAGGGTGCAATACGTTCTTACCCTGCATTCGTTGGTAGCGGGTGATTACGTCAGTGATGGTGTAATTTCGCACATGGCCCATGTGCAGCTTGCCGCTAGGGTAGGGGAACATGGACAGGCAGTAGAATTTTTCCCTGCCGGTGTCTTCCTTAACCTCGAAGCTTTTCTCTGCCTCCCAGAATTCCTGGGCAGAAGCTTCGACTGCGGAGGGGTTGTACTGCTCTTCCATCGATTGGGGACCTATACTCTGTGATCAAAAATTTGCGGGGAAACCGTTACATATATTGGATGGGACTGCTTATGATCTGCAATCCATAGGATTGATCGCGATCAATTGCTGTCTCCAGGGCATCCATTAGGATGCGTAAACGCGAGATTATAGGAGGGATACCGTGACGAAGGAACCAAAGTTGCCGCCGAAGGATGATCTAGCCGATGAGTTTCGCGAGGATCTGGAGAATCTGGTTGAGGGTGAGCTGGCAGTTGAAGACCTAACCGCGAATAAAGTCGCCTTCCTGCGTGCCTGGTTAAAGGATGACCTTCATCGTGCTTCTGATTATCTCCAAGGCCTTGGCGGCGAGTTGCGTACATTGGAAGAGCGCAGTGGCGATTGGCTGCTGAATGCGGCAGACCCGACGGAAACGGCCTGGCCCAACCTGATGCGCTGTATTCGTGAGGGAAAACCCTGGGCCCTGGCTGGCGAATATGTGGGTGCTGATGAGGAGCTGCAGTGCTTGGGGTGTGGCTACCGCGCTCTCCCACCAGAGAATACACAGATCACACCGTGCCACCGCTGTGGCTATGGTTGCTTTCGACAAATAGAGGGCGGTCTTGAATATTGATTGAATTTCATACGTTTATGACCAACCTGCTAATGCCGCCTTTGGCACCTATGTTGGGGTTAGTGCTGGCGTTTTTACTACGATTTCTGCCTGAAGGATCCCTGCTGGGGAAAGTTTCCCTACCGCTGGCACTGGTTTCATTTGTTGTGCTCTGGATGAGTGCCACTCCGGCTTTTTCGAATTGGCTGGGAAAGCGCCTGGGGGCTGCACCGGACCTTGCGGGTTTTTCTCCTGAGGCAGTCATAATCCTGGGTGGTGGGCGCTATAGAAACGGGGAATCGGGCAGTGAACGTCTGTCGGCCGCTAGCCTGGAGCGTGTTCTGTGGGCTGCTGAACAGGCGCCAGGGGGGGTGCCAATTTTGGTTTCCGGAGGGCGTGTCTATCGAAATGAGCGAGCGGCTGAGTCTCAAATGATGGAGTCCCTACTGGAGGGAAAATTGGCTCGCTCTGTGAGTTGGCGTGATGATTGCAGTCGTACTACCGCAGAGAATGCAGTAAACAGCGCTGAGATATTGCGTGCAGCGGGTGTGAAACGTATTGTCCTGGTCACCCACTGGTGGCATATGCCCCGTGCAGCAGCTGTGTTCAATAAAGCCGGCTTAGTAGTAAAGCCGCTTCCTGTTGGCAGTGCTGAAGAATTGTTGCCGCGGGCTCAGGAGGGTTTGCTACGCTGGGTTCCCAGTGCGGCAGCCCTGTTGCAAACACAGACTTACTGGCGGGAATTACTGGGGCAGGCGTGGTACAGCATTAGGCCATTGCCGCCAACCAGAAAATGTTGAGGAACTTTTATATCAAAGGAATTTCAGAGGCCTACAGGATAAGAGGTAACAGGCGTCGAGCAAGAGAAAGTACTCTTGAATGCTAGTTGCACCGGATTTAGGATGACTGGCGCCACAGGACTAACCCACTGATTATTTTTTAACATGGAATGGCGACTGTGGATTACAAACATAACAATAAACGAGATAACCTTAAGATGAAGGGCATCCCGGTTTCTTTTACTCCCATCCAATTACACAACCGCTTGAATCGAGCGGTTTGGGTTGGCTTCAAGCGCGTAGAACAGGATGGGCGAACTCTATTATTTCTTAGTGCCGGCGCGGAGAGTGGCGCTCAACTCAGCAAGAATTTTGAAACCTTCGCCGGGCAAATTGTCCGCGAGTACCGCTTTAACCCATCAGAGGTGGAGTTTATCGAGCTGCGCGAGAGAGCCGGTGAATCCCAGTGGTATCGATGGCACGCCCAGTGGGTAGGGTCCGCACCAATGGAGTGCCACGGGGATTTGGTAACTAGCGAATCCAGTCGTCGCTACCTATCGGAGGCGTTGGAGAGCAGTATGGCGGCTGCCTGAAGCTGTGCCCTAAGCCTGCGCTCTATTGGCTGCATTGCCGCCGTTCAGAAGGTCGGCAAGGGCCTGTTCCAAAGTGGGAAACTGGAAACTGTAGCCGTTGTCCAGAGCGGTGCGCGGCTCCACCCGCTCACTGGCCAGTAGCAGCTCCTCTGCCATATCTCCGAAGAGTGTTTTAAGCAACCACGCAGGCGAACGCATAAAGGATGGACGATGCAGCTGTTTGGCCAGCAATCTGGAAAAGCTGTTATTGGTTACCGCTTCGGGAGCACTGGCATTGAATGTTGTGCACAGGTGCTTGTCAATCGCATGTAGCATTAACCCCACCTCATCCTCCTCGTGAATCCAGCTCATCCAGTGTTCCCCGGAACCCATAGGCCCACCAAGACCAAGGCGGAAAGCTGGTAACATCTGTGGCAGGGCTCCGCCACGGGTGGAGAGTACAATAGCAGTGCGGATGATCCCGACACAGATTCCTGCTCTTTGCAGGGGAAGTGTTGCCTCCTCCCAGTCGCGACATAATTGAGCAGAAAACCCTCCTCCGGGAGGACTGTCCTCCCTAAGAAGTTCGCCACCACGGTCCCCGTAGTAACCAATTGCTGACCCGGAAAGGAAGTAATCTGGACGTTTCCTCTGAGTTAGGGCCCAGCGCACTAACTTCTCTGTGGTTTTTAATCGGGAGTTGCGAATTTCGGTCCTGCGCCTCTCACTCCAACGGCGGGAGATTGGTTCGCCCGCCAAATTTACTACCACATCAACTGCGTGTTTAACCTCTTCGGGTTCACTAATTGCTTCGACCGCCTCCCCGCAGAGTGTGCGCACCTTATCTGGCTGGCGGCTAAGAACTGTGATTGTGTCGCCGCGGGCGAGCCAGCGTTGGCAAAAAAGTCTGCCTATCAGGCCTGTGCCACCACTGATTAAACAATGCATACAAAGGCATCCCTGCCAAATTTTTACCGGTAATTTGAATGCAGCATAGCAGCCCGGTGCTGCTGGCGGCCGTAGGGTTGGTCCTGGCCCAGGAAGAATATCTGGGCGTGGGATTGAGAGAGTGAATTTGGGGTCGGTTTACTGGTCAGTGGCCTCACCGGTGATAGGGCTACCGGTCTTAACGACCTTCTTACGACGTAGAATGATTGCCAAGGCCAACATTGGCAAAGCCAGGGCAAATACGATAGAGATCCCGGTCAGCATAAATGGGGTGGAGCCGCGCATGGCACGAATGTCACCGGTCATATTGGCTTGCTCAAATTGTGGCAACTGCTCAAGGATCTGCCCGCGGGGGTTCACTATTGCCGTCATTCCGGTATTGGTGCCGCGTACCAGATAGCGACCAGTTTCCAGGGCTCGCATCTGTGCCATTTGCATATGCTGCAATGGGCCGATGGAATCACCAAACCAGGCGTCGTTGCTAATGGTGAGTAGCACCTGAGCGGAAAGGGCGCTACTGGCTACCAGACGTGGGTAAACGATCTCATAGCAAATTAATGGTGCCCAGCTGGCCCCTCCGGCATTCAGTGGGCTTTGCTCATCAGGCCCTGAGCTAATGAAGGAAGTGGGCAAATTAAAAAACTCGATGGTACCCCGGATAAAATCTTCCAGGGGGACATACTCACCAAAAGGTACCAAGTGACGTTTATGGTAGACACTGGGGTTCCGGCCATATACTGCAGCTGAGTTGTGTATGACATTGCCACTCTGGTCAGGGTCGCGTCTGTCAAAGAGAATTCCACTGATCAGGTCGATTCCGGTTTTTTCTGCATTGCGCTGTAATGCCCGCATTAGATTTGGAGCTTGGCCATAGAGCATGGGCAGTGCGGCTTCAGGCCAGATAATCACATCCACATCTTTGTCACTCAGGGCACGGGTGCCGTCTTGATAGCGGCTGATGGTTTCACCGCGAAACTCGGGCAACCACTTCTTTTCCTGTGGAATATTCGCCTGCACCAGGCCGACTGTGATAATTCCGCCTTCAGGGCGAGTCCATTCTACATTGGCCAGGGTGGCACCTATTGGCCAGGTAATTAGCGCGGCACCGAGCAATGCTATATGGCTGCGTTGTTTGAGAGGCACCAAACGACCACTGACTGCCAGGGCGAGTACTGCTGCGCTGAACGCGAGTATTAAACCGACGCCGTAAACACTCAGTACCGGGGCCCAGCCCGACAACCAGGTTTCCAGATGTGCATAACCAGAGAATAACCAGGGAAATCCGGTGAACATCCAGCTGCGGAACCACTCGCTGATAAACCAGAGGGCGGCAAAGGCCAGGGCAAAGCTGAATTTGTTATCGGTAAAACGGCCAAGGAAATAGAAGGGAGCGGCCAGCAATGCCGCCATCAGGGCAACGAATCCACCGGTAAGGGCCGCTCCTAATGGGGGGGCGGCGTTACCGAAGTTTGTAATAGAAACGTAAACCCAGGAGCCCCCGCTGGCAAACAGCCCCAGGCCAAAACAGAACGCCAGCCACAGGGCGCGACGCCCCTTTATTACCTTTCCCCCTGATGCTTGCAGGTAAACCCATGCAAGCAGGGTCAGGGACAGCAGTCCGCATACCCAGTAATTAAACGGGGCGAACGACAGTGTCATTAAGCCGCCGGCAGCGGCGCTGGTGATAGGAAAAAGTAATCTTCGCATAAATTCGCTTAGCTGATGCCGGACACAAGTGCCAGCGGATCGAATCTCTCTACCCCCAACACAGAGCGGGGAGCGCAGTCTTTGGCCCTCTCCCGGCGGTGGTCTGCGAGGAGTCGCGTCCTGGGTCAGTCCTCTTCTGGTGGTTTGCGCATATGCGCTACGCGCAGTAGGTGGATCTGTCGGCTGTCTGCATAAAGTACCCGGAACATAAAGTCGCCTAAACGGGTGACCTCATCGCGGCCAGGTAAATGACCGAAAGATTGCATAATCAAACCGCCAACCGTATCGAATTCTTCATCGCTAAATTCGCATTCGAAAAATTCATTGAACTCTTCAATAGGGGTAAGCGCTTTAACGATATAGTCATTGTCGCCAACCCGACGGATAAAGCTGTCTGCTTCTTCTTCGTCGGTTTCATCTTCGATTTCACCGACAATTTCCTCAAGAATATCTTCAATCGTGACAACGCCGGAGACTCCGCCATATTCGTCGATCACGACCGCCATATGGTACCGGTTCTCGCGGAATTCGCGCAGCAGGATATTTAGGCGTTTACTTTCGGGAATAATATTGGCGGGGCGAATAATATCTTCGAGCTGGAATTCGCCGACGCCTTTGAGGAGTAAAGGCAGCAGGTCCTTGGCCAGAAGAATTCCGCGGATATCGTCAATGCTTTCACCGACAACCGGGAAGCGGGAGTGGCCTGACTCAATAATTTTGGGCAAGAATGTTTCAGGCTTGTCCTCCAGTCCCACCACCACCATTTGCGAGCGGGGAATCATGATCTCCCGAACCTGCTGGCTGGAAACGTCCAGGGCACCCTCAATGATGGATAGTGCCTCAGCATCGACCAGCTGGTTGTCAGCTGCGTCTTTAATAATATCCAGCAATTCGTCGCGGGATTTTGGCTCAGCAGAAAATGCGCTGAACAATTTTTCCAGCCAGTTTTTTTCACTCGATCGGGGTTTGTTTGAAGAGTGACTACTTGGGGGCTCGTCAGTGGTCATGGAAGTGGCCATGCTCCGGGTATCTCTCGTCTCTTGCTAATTAATTACAGTTAATCGGTAACTTTGGCTGGGCCTGGGTAGTTACCCCGCCTCTTCCAAAGGGGCATAGGGGTCGGCATAGCCTAGCCCTGTCAATAGTTTTGTCTCCAGCTGTTCCATAACCTCGGCCTCGGCGTCTTCTATATGGTCATAGCCCAGAAGGTGCAGTGTGCCATGGACCAGCATATGTGCCCAGTGCGCCGAGATCGATTTGCCTTGTTGGTCCGCTTCCATTTGTACAACTGGTGCACAGATCACAAGGTCTCCCAACAAGGGGAGATTCAGCTCCGCTGGAAAGTCGGTATGAAAGGATAAGACGTTGGTCGGTTTATCCTTACCTCGATACTGGCTGTTGAGCTGCTGGCTTTCCTCTTCGTCGACAATACGCACAGCGAGTTCCGCTTCTTCACGGTGGTCGGTCAGTGCCGTGATTATCCAGGCGCGAATATCTTCATCGGAGGGCAGGCCTGTACAGCGGCTGACCCGCTGTACATCGAGAGTTAAATCAATCATATGGGTACGACGAAACCTCAGGCGGCATTCTCGCCAGCCTTGTTGGAGACGTCCATTTCCCGATCAGCCTCATGGATATCGTAAGCTTCCACAATACGCTGAACCAGTGGGTGGCGTACCACGTCTTTGGCGCCGAAATGAGTAAAGCTGATACCGTTGACTTTGCCGAGCACTTCAACAGCGTGGCGCAGGCCCGATGCCTGACCGCGGGGCAGGTCTACCTGGCTGGGGTCCCCTGTGATTACTGCGGTGGAACCGAAACCAATTCGCGTCAGGAACATCTTCATCTGCTCGCGAGTGGTGTTCTGGCTTTCGTCAAGAATGACAAAGGCATTATTCAGGGTGCGTCCCCGCATATAGGCCAGTGGTGCTACTTCGATCACATTGCGTTCGATAAGCTTGCCAACCGTCTCAAAGCCGAGCATCTCGTAGAGAGCGTCGTACAGGGGGCGCAAGTAAGGGTCTACCTTCTGGCTTAAATCGCCAGGCAGAAAACCCAGTTTTTCCCCGGCTTCCACCGCCGGGCGCACCAGCAGAATGCGCTCTACCTGGTCCTTGAGCAGGGCCTCAACTGCGCAGGCCACTGCCAGGTAGGTCTTGCCGGTGCCAGCTGGGCCTATGCCGAAATTGATATCATTGGACTGAACGGCATGCACATACTTGCGTTGATTCAGCCCGCGCGGGCGCACGGAACACTTCTTAGTGCGAATTAAGACTACTTGGTCGACTTCTGAGGAACCTTCCTCATCGCCTTTATTGAGCAGTTCCTCGACGCCTGCCTGCTGCAGGGCCAAGTGAATCTCATCGGGCGTAAGGTGGTTTTGGGAGTCGGTTTCCTTGTAGAGAAAGCTCAGCAGTTCACCTGCAGCCTTGGCAGGCTTAGGTTCGCCATAGATGGCAAATTGGTTGCCACGATTGCGGATCTCAATATCCAGTCGTTGTTCAATTTGGCGTAGATGTTGGTCAAATTGGCCGCAGAGATTTGCGAGACGGCGGGCGTCGTTGGGTTCGAGAGTAATGCTGTGAGCTAGGGTATGAGTTTCCAAATTGGTTTCCGGCACCTTAATCTGTAGGGTTCATTGCTAGGGTATACCCATTTTCCCCGTATGGGAAAGTCTTGAGTGCTACCAATAGGTTCTAACTTTACCTGATTTTAATTACGTCTTGTAATTTAGCCAGGTTATAAGGGGCAGTTTGGCGGCAAGATGTGTTTTTAAAAAGCATCTTGCCGATGGTAAGGCTGTCTGTAGTGGCTTAGAACAGAGCCTCTTCCAATTCTGAAGTGACCAGTGTGCCACGTAATGAGTTAGGCAAGGCCTCCTCGATTACCACATCGGCAAACTTACCGATCAATGCCAAGTTATCGGCACGGAAATTGACTACACGGTTATTTTCCGTGCGCCCTTGTAATTGTCCCGGGTCTTTCTTGGAGACGCCAGTGACCAGAACCCGCTCAGTATTGCCCACCATACGCCGGGCGATGGCTGCGGCTTGTTGGTTGATACGGTTTTGCAGCAGCTGCAGGCGCTCTTTCTTCAGGTCTTCTGGAGTGTCGTCCGGCAAGTCTGCTGCCGGCGTACCCGGGCGCGGAGAGTAGATGAAGCTAAAGGAAATATCGAAGCCTACCTCCTGGATCAGGTTCATGGTGGCTTCGAAGTCCCTGTCGGTTTCACCAGGGAAGCCGACAATAAAGTCAGAAGACAGGCAGATATCTGGGCGTATCTTTTTCAGGCGGCGGATCTTGGACTTGTATTCTAAAGCTGTGTGGCCGCGTTTCATGGCCATTAGGATACGGTCTGAGCCACTTTGCACCGGAAGGTGGAGGTGGCTAACCAGTTCTGGTACCTGCGCATACACATCGATCAGGGCATCGGAGAACTCAACCGGGTGTGATGTTGTGTAGCGAATACGGTCGATACCATCGATTGCCGCTACATAAGTAATTAGCTCGGCAAAATCTACCTCGTGACCGTCTTCACCAGTGGCGCGATAGGCATTTACATTCTGGCCCAGCAGGTTGACTTCGCGTACTCCCTGGTCCGCCAGGTGCGCAATCTCTTCCAGTACATCGGTAACTGGACGGCTCACTTCCTCTCCGCGGGTATAGGGAACCACACAGAAGGTGCAGTACTTGGAACAACCTTCCATAATAGAGACGAAGGCGGTAGCGCCGTCAGCTTCTGGTTGGGGCAGTCGGTCAAATTTCTCGATTTCAGGGAAACTGATATCTACGACGACCACGCCATTTTTCTGCTCTTTGGTTTCCATCATCTCTGGCAGGCGATGCAGGGTTTGCGGACCGAAAATCAGGTCGACATAGGGCGCACGCTTGGCGATTGCCTCGCCTTCCTGGCTGGCCACACAGCCTCCGACGCCGATAACCAGCTCGGGGTTTTTTTCCTTGAGGCGTCTCCAGCGACCCAGCTGGTGGAATAGTTTTTCCTGGGCTTTCTCGCGAATAGAACAGGTATTGACCAGTAGCACATCCGCCTCTTCAGGGTCGTCGGTGGGTACCATGGCGTGTGACTCGCCGAGCAGATCGCGCATCCTGGCGGAATCGTACTCATTCATTTGGCAGCCGTGGGTTTTGATGTATAGCTTTTTAGCCGGTGTATCGGACATATTGTGCCTGATTAAAAACTGGTCAATTAAACGGGTGGGGCATTATAGCGACAGGACCAGGCACTGCATAGATGGCTATATTAGCCCTTGAGAACCTGTGCTATTCTTGCGCGCTTTTTCGGGCTTTGCCCGCTTTCTGAACAATTTCGAGCTTCGGGGTATTCCCCATCCTGAGAAACTTATGGCCAACCCGATATATAAAGTGATTTTCCACAACCAGAGCCAGGTGTATGAACTCTATGCCCGGGCTATTTATCAGAGTGATATGTACGGCTTTATCGAAGTCGAAGAGTTTGTATTTGGGGAGAAGGCCCAGCTGGTTGTAGACCCCAGTGAAGAAAAGCTGAAAACAGAATTTGCTTCGGTAACTCGCTCCTATATCCCGATGCACAGTATTGTGCGTATCGATGAAGTGGAGAAAGAGGGAACTGGTAAAATTGTCGAGGTTAAAGGCGATAAAGTTGCAAAATTCCCCTTTGCGCCGCCCATTCGTCATCCCCAGGACACCGAATAATCTTCCCTCCTTTTACCGAGTCAGCGGGCCTTGGGCCAGGCTGATTCGGGCGCCTAAAGCCCTCGCAGTCTAGCGGGTTTCACTGCAATATAAGCTTCAATAAAAATCCTCGTGACTGTCATCAAATCGCTGCAAAGTGATTGCCAGGGCGATCAGCGACCTTATTTCCATTGCTTGATCGCAGCTTGCGAACTATCGCCTGCAATCCTGGCTGAGTGGAAATGAGCTGAAGTTCACTCCCATTCTGTTGGTAGAGGCAATTGATCGCAGCTAATAACTGGTCAAATGCTGGAACCTTTCTATGAGCAATCGCTACCGCGCGCTGTGGATATCCGATGTCCATTTGGGTAGTAGAGACAGTGAGCCCCATCGTTTGGCGGATTTCCTGGCGCAAAATCGAGCCGAAACGGTTTATCTGGTGGGTGATATTTTTGATATGCATGCCCTGTCCCAAGGGCGAGGCACCTGGTGTCAGGCATCCAGCATGTTATTGGGGATGCTCTCTGAGTTGAGTAATGAGATTCCGGAAGTGATTTATATCCCCGGAAACCACGATGCACCCATGCGCAGCTGGTCAGGTAAGCGCCTCGGCAATATCCGTATAGAGCGTGACTGGGTACATACGGCCTGTAATGGTCGCCGTTACTGGGTCACTCATGGGGATCAATTTGAACACCATATAAAAATGCACCCGGTGAGCTATCACATTGGGGATCGCAGTTATTACCTGATGCTGCGTTTTAATCGTTGGATAAATTACTGGCGCAGCCGCTTCGATAAGCCTTGGTGGTCCCTGGCCAGCCAGATAAAAAACCGGGTGGGTGCGGCTAGGCAAATGATGAGCGACTTCGAAGATATTGCCGCGATATCAGCGGTAAATCGTGGCGTGGATGGTGTGATTTGTGGACATATCCATCGCCCCGCGCTACGGGAAAAAAAGATCGGGGAGGGCATTGTGACTTATGCCAATTGTGGTGACTGGGTTGACTCTATGAGCGCGGTGATTGAACAGCACGACGGTAGCTTGGAGTTGTTGCACTGGTACAGGGCACCAAAAATTGCCAGCATAATGACGGAGGTGGTGGCAGCATGATCCAATTGGAAGCACTCCTACAAAAAAATGCTTGGTATAGCGCTGCGCCGCAAAAACCAACCCGTAAAATTGTCTCCGCAACTCTGAAAAAAATCTGTTGTGAAGAGCGGATTGTGGAGTTTGGTCGAAACTATCCACATCTGGGAGGGCTTGATTTTATTCGGCAGCTCTTTAGTGAATTGGATTTTCGCTATGAACTGAATCCCTCTGAGCTGGAAAGGATTCCGGTCAATGGACCGCTGGTTATCGTAGCCAACCACCCGCTGGGCAGTCTCGATGGGCTCGCTCTGATTGATATGGTGGCCCGGGTGCGCAAGGATGTCCGTGCGGTGGCAAGTCAGTTGCTGTGGAATATAAAACCGTTACGCCCCTATTTCCTGCCTGTGGATAATTTCCGTGGACGCACCCGCCGTGCAGATGTGCAGGGAATTTATGAATACCTGGAAGAAGGGGGGGCGATTATTATTTTTCCCGCCGGGGAAGTATCGCGCTTTAGCCCGCAGGGGGTGCGTGACGGTCGGTGGAATCCGGGCTTCGTGCGCTTCGCAGAAAGAGTCAATGCTCCAATTCTTCCTGTACAGGTGCTCGGCAGAAATTCCTGGTGGTTTTACGGTCTGTCCATGCTGAATAAACCTCTTTCAACACTCTGGTTGATCCGGGAGATGTTTAAGCAGGAGAGACGCGGTATTGATATACGGATTGGCCATCCGCTTGAGGCGGAGCATTTCCGCAGCTGGCCGCTGACCCCTCGGGCCCAGGCGGCACTTTGGCGAAAGCATGTTTACAAACTGCAGAGTTCGCCGGCACCTCTTGGTCCAGAATTGATTGCGCCGGCTGAATCTCAGTCGGAGGTGGCGCATGTAATTGATAACTGTGAGGTGTTGGCCGAACAGGGAGCGTTTTCTGTACGTCTTTACCGGCAGAGGGCAGATTGTCCAGTGATGCGAGAGTTGGCAAGGGTGCGTGAGGTAGCTTTCCGTTCCGTGGGTGAGGGTACGGGGCAAAGCCGGGATTGGGATTGCTTTGATGCTCACTACGATCATCTGCTTTTATGGGACCATGAGTATCAGGTAATTGCAGGGGCCTATCGCATAGCAAGTACAGAGTCTCTGGGCGAGAGTGAAATTTATAGCAGCACTCTGTTCAATTACCCTCTGCCACCCAGTCAATGCCTGCCTGGGTCGGCAGAGTTGGGACGCAGTTTTCTGCTACCTCAATATTGGCGCGGGCGCGGCCTCGATTTACTTTGGACCGCGATCGGCCAGTGGGTGTTGCGCAGTAAAGTGCGTTATCTTTTCGGACCGGTATCAATGCCGGGAACATTTTCGGTGCGTGCCAAGTCCGCAATTGTGCGCTATTTTTCCCATTATTTTTCCCCAGAGAATCCTCTCGGTGATGCTCGATTGCCTTTCTTACAGGCTGGTGAACCCCTGCCTGATCTTTCGGGGGATTCTGTTTTGGACATGCGCCAGCTAAAGCAGGTGCTACGTGAAGAGGGGGTGGTTTTGCCACCTCTTTTTAAAAAATATGCTGCCTTGACCAAACCGGGCGGAACCAGTTTTCACGCTTTCAATATTGACCCGGAATTCTGTGATTCTGTTGATGGACTTGTGGTGGTGGACCTTCATTTGGCTGACGAGAAATTCGCTAAACGATATTTGGCTAGCTGATTTAATTCCTCAATAAAAAGGCGGCCCTATTGGCCGCCTTTTTATTGGTATTTTCTACGTAGCTGTATTTAAGGGTTAAGCCAGTTTCTGCAACTGTTGTCGTATGCTCGCAAGTTTTACACAGAGAACAAATACAGCCATGGCGGTGTCGAGTTCGTCCAGAGGGGGGAAGCTTGGTGCAATACGGATATTGCTGTCTTCAGGATCCTTTCCGTAGGGGAAGGTGGCGCCTGCTGGTGTAAGTTTGACTCCGGCATCGGCAGCCAGTTTTACCACCGCTTTTGCACAACCCGGGCGGGTATTGAAAGAAACAAAGTAACCACCCTCGGGCTTTTCCCATCGACCAAGGTCAGTATCGCCGAGTCCATTTTGCAGGTGTTCCAGCACACACTCAAACTTAGGTTTGAGAATATCAGCATGTTTATGCATATGGTCTTTTAAGGTCGTGTGCTCGGCAAAAAATCGGGAGTGGCGTAGCTGATTTACCTTGTCTGGGCCGATAGTCATAGCCTGCATCTGCTGTTTTAAAGAATCCAGGTTGGCGCTACTCGCACTGACAAACGCGACCCCAGATCCCGCGTGGGTCACTTTGGAGGTGGAAGCAAACTGCAATACAGAATCTACGGTGTCATTTTCCAGAGTTGCAGAACGGATGCTGGGGAGGCCCACATAGTGACCGAGATCGTGCACTGAATAGGCATTGTCCCAGAAAATACGAAAACCAGGGTTTGCCGTATGTCCCAATTGTGCCAAGCGCTCGACGGTTTCTGGGCTGTAAGTAATGCCTGTGGGGTTGGAGTACTTGGGAACGCACCAGATGCCGATTATATCGCCATTTTCCTTGACATGTTTTTCCACGGCATCCATATCGGGCCCTCCCTCCCCCATGGGGATATTAATCATGCCAATGCCAAGTTGCTCACAAATTGTAAAGTGACGATCGTAGCCAGGTACTGGGCATAGAAATTTGGGCTCTTTTAGTTCCCTCCAGGGAGTGGTGCCGGCAAAGCCGAATAGGTAGCCGGTCATAACTGCGTGATACATCAGAGTGAGGGAACTGTTACCACAGGCGATAACCTCCTCTGTGGGTACCTGCAACATGTCAGCACCCAGCTCACGCGCACAGGTGAGGCCAATCAGGCCACCATAATTACGAGTGTCAGTGCCATCGGCGGCACGGTAATCGGCAGAGAGAATCCCATCAAGCTTATCGGATAAGTTCAGTTGCTCCGCTGAAGGTTTGCCCCGGGTAATATCCAAGTTCAGTTCATGTTGGCAAATGCGTTCGTAGTGGGCGCTTAATTCCTTTTCCCATTCCGTAAGTTGGGCGCTATTAGCGGATTCAATATGCACGTAATTTCCCCTGGCAGGTCACTGGAGTTGGCGAGCTTAGCAGCCTATATGCAGATTCGTCAGCCCTGTTTAGGCACAGAATGAATAGTTTCTTTTGAATCTACTTTGGTTCTAGGAATTGGGGCTGTAATTAGGGGGGGATGCTATTGACTGGCGAGGGTGCGGAAGTCTTGTGCATATTCTCTCAATGTATTGCTGAGGTGACTTCTTTGCGCTGGGCTGGTACTTAATAATATTTGCTTGGCCAACTCACGTGCTTGCTGTTTGCGTTTCTCTTGTGCCTGTTGATATTGTGGCGACCAGAGCTGCTCTGGATTCAGGAGTAGGCTACGCAGTTTGTCCAGATAATCCGTCGGCTTTGTTCGCAATAACTCCATGGCTTTTGCTTGCCAGAGTAGCCTTTGCTCACTGCGTTGCATGGGGTTGTATTCCATCTTGGATACCATAGCCGCAATCAGGTTTTTTTGTTCTTCTGTCAGGCTGCCAAGCCACCGGACGCTTTCCTTGCGGATCTGCTTGTCCCGTTTACGCCGGATTTTTTCTGGGGATTGCTGCCATTTCTTCAGTTTTTTTTGATCTTCTTTCAGAAGATTGCCTTGTAATTCATCAACTTGCTCATCATTGAGCTGCGCGGCAATAGGCAATAGTAAGTTGTAAGCATTTTCGCTGGCAGAATTTAGGAACAGCTCAACCTGTTTCTCCACAGGCTCCAACTGAGGATTCTCCAAACCGCCCTCATCAACTCTGTCTGCCAGATTGGTGAGGAAATCGGCGTAGCGGGGTAGCTGTGTTTGCCGGTGCCACCGAAAGAAGCTTTGTAATGCAGCTTGAAGTTCGCCTTTCTGTATCCTGTCCAGATTAACGTAGTCGTTAGCCTTCCAGCGTATCCAGTAATCGACGTTGTTGTAGACAAATTGAATACTGGAGCAGCTACTGATTAATAGAAGGGTGACAATTAGCGCGACATTGCGCCAGAAAACAAATGTTGGCGTACCAGCTGGCTTTGCCATCGACTCTTTCCTGTGGAAATTGTTCGGCCGCTGCCGATGGGTCAATCCCAAGCATAGATGATGAACTATTGGCCTGTGATGTGGCGCCTTAAAGATTGTGCATACAGTGAATACAGCACCTTGCTGGCAGGGGTATATGCTAATGGCAAACCATAGTGCTAATTAGGTATGGCCTGTGTGTGGCCAGCATTTAGACTAGTTGTTGCAGCACTGTTTTTTTGTCCTGTGCAAGGCGCAAAGCCGCGCAAAAATATCATCGCGAGTGGAGTTCGGCATGGCTACCACCTTAATGGAAGTCGAGGCTCGGGAGGCTCCGGCAAGAATTGCTGAGCAGCTACAGAATAATGCAGGGATTATGGCGTACCTCGGTGAACGCCTGCGCGCGCAGCCCCCGCGCTTTGTCATGATTGTGGGACGCGGGTCCTCCGATCATGCCGGCGTTTTTGCTAAGTATCTGATTGAAATTGAAACGGGGACGCCTACCTTTGCTGCGGCACCCTCTGTTTCCAGTGTTTATGGGCGAAAGCTGAAGTTGGAAGGCGCGCTTGTGCTGGTGATATCTCAATCGGGTCGCAGCCCGGATATCCTTGCCCAGGCACGTATGGCAAAGGAGTGTGGCGCCTTTACCGTGGCATTGGTGAATGATGAGGAGGCGCCGATTGGGGATATTGTCGATCAGGTGGTCCCTTTAAAGGCAGGGCCGGAAAGGGCTGTGGCGGCAACCAAAAGTTATCTGGCGACTCTGTCTGCTGTTTTGCAGTTGGTGGCATTCTGGACTGGAGATCAAGCTTTAAAAGAGGCTCTGGAGAAATTGCCGGATACTCTGGAGGCTGCCGTACGCGCGGATATCCAGCTGCGTCCTGAAGATTTGGCTGCGGTGCAAAATCTGGTAGTACTCGGCAGGGGGCCCGGCTATGGAATCACGCGTGAATTGGCGCTTAAGCTAAAGGAAGTGTGCAACATTCATGCAGAGTCTTTCTCCAGTGCCGAGTTTTTACATGGCCCTGTCACTTTGGTTGAAGATAAATTGACCGTGGTGAATGTCCCCATTGAAGATGAATCTTTCAGATGCCATAGCGAACAAATCGATGACATTATCCGGCGGGGCGGTGCCCTGATTAATTTGCATGTGCCGAGTAAAGGTGTGCACCCGCGAGTAGCGCCATTGGCACTATTGCAGCGCTTTTATATTGATGTTGCCCATGTAGCGGTGAGCCGGGGTATTAATCCAGATGAACCCGCGGGGCTGAAGAAAGTTACCCATACCGTGTAATAATTTGCCCGTAAACCCGCCGTGGGGAGATTAAGTGAGGAGGGGAGCGTGGGTTTTGCCCTGGTAGCAGAGCGATTATTTGATGGTGAGGAGATCCTTGAGGACGTGGCACTGGTTGTCGGTGATGACGGGCGAATTGTTTCTCTTGGAGGTGTTGCGCCAGCACACGCCCAGTATGTCCACGGCTTGATAGCTCCGGGTCTAGTGGATATACAGGTTAACGGTGGTGGTGGTGTACTGTTTAATCAGGAGCCTGGTGTCGAGGCACTGCGAACAATAGGGAAAGCTCATGCGCAATTTGGTACCAGTGCATTTCTCCCCACCTTGATTACTGACCGTCTCGACGTAATGCAGCTCGCTGCCAGTGCAGTCAGCGAGGCCCTTCGGCAGGAAATTCCTGGAGTTATCGGTATTCATTTTGAGGGGCCACATCTGAGTGTGCCTAAAAAAGGCACCCATGAGCAATCATTTATTCGCCCTCTGAGTGATGCCGAATGGGCCCTATATGCACGCGACGACCTGGGAATAAAAGTTGTTACCCTGGCTCCGGAAACCGTACCGGTGGAGGATATCCATCGGCTGGTATCTATGGGAGTCTGTGTATGCTTGGGGCACTCCAATTCGGATGGGAAAACCGCGCTTGCTGCGCTGGAAGCCGGAGCGTCAGGGTTTACCCACCTATATAACGCCAAGTCGCCACTGCACTCACGCGAACCGGGTATGGTGGGCACAGCCTTGATCAGGGATGAGGCCTGGTGTGGCTTGATCGCCGATGGTCATCACGTTTGTGTCGAAGCAATGAAACTTGCCTTAAAGGCCAAGCCCCGAGGCAAATTAATATTGGTTACTGATGCGATGCCTTTGGTGGGCAGTGATGCGCTTAGTTTTCCACTGTTTGATCGGGTGGTGACTCGGGAGAGAGATAAGCTGACCTCCAGTACCGGGGAACTGGCCGGCTCGCACTTGGATATGAGTGGTGCAGTACGCAATATTTGTCGCTGGTGTCATTTGAAGATTGAAGAGGGGTTGCGCATGGCAAGCCTCTACCCAGCGCAGTTCCTGGGCCTGCATATGGGCAGAATCTCACTTGGCAGTAGAGCTGACATGATCCTGCTTGATAAAGATATACAGGTACAGAAAACCTGGATTGGCGGTTACCAGGTTTTTACCAGGTAACCTCAGTGTTTGCTGAATTGGGAGGAGTCATCTTCTGGCATTTTTTTGCGGAGCGGCTCCAGTGGATTCACGCACGACCAGCTTTGGGGTGAAGTAGCAGCCAGTATTGCTTTTCTGCTTAGTTGATTTTGCGCCATTCTTTTCTTTTATGCCCTTTTCCTCACAGCTCTTGAAGTGAATACGCTCCAGGGTCAGTTCCGCTGCGCGCTGGGCGATTTCCTCGTTAGGCTGGTGAGCGGTGGTGAGTTTTGGCCATGTTTGGCGTGAAAAAGGGCTATCCTCAAAACCGGCAATAGACAGCTGTTCTGGAACGTCAATATTGAGCATGCGTGCCGCAAACAGTGCGCCAGCGGCAATCTCATCATTGCCGGCAAAAATTGCTGTCGGCGGTTCGCCAGACTGCAACAGCTTAGTGGCACTTTTTACGCCGGAATCAAAAGAGTATTCCCCCTGTTCAACTAGCTGCTCATCGAAAGGTAATCCAGCATTTTGGAGGGCCTTCTTGTAGCCCTCCAGGCGTCCCTGGGTGGAAAAGTGCTCAGTACCCCCGCTTAGGTAAGCAACGCGTTTGTGCCCAAAATCCAGCAGGTGTTGCGTGATTGCAAAAGCGGCGGCGGTGTCATCGATCAGGATGCAATTACTTTCCGCCACTTTGTGGCCGTGAGATGAGACAATACGTACAAACTCTACATCCATAGCTTTGAGCGTATTGATTACCTCCTGGCTTTCTGAAAATGGGGGGGTTAGCACCAGTCCCGCGACTCTGCTCTGCTCCACCAGGCGGCGCAACTCCTCATGAATGGTACTGGATTGGGCATTGCTGGGGTGTATCAGCAATTCGTAGCCCTGTGCCCGACACGCATCGAGTATGCCATTTTGCATATCGATGACGTAGTAAGCGTTGGGATTATCGTAGATAAAACCGATTGAGTAAGAGTGTGTTCCGGCCAGGTTGCGTGCAGCCAGGTTGGGGCGGTAATTCAGTGCTTCCACCACCTCGAGAACCCGCGCTCTGGTGCTTGAGCGAACTGAGGGTTCATTGTTTATGACCCGTGAGACGGTCTTTATCGATACGCCGGCTCGCTCCGCCACGTCATTGATAGTGACTTTCATTGATACCGATCCTTCCTGCGGGAACTCTCCCTTGAGACTGCCTGGTTACTAGTTTGGCAGTAGTTGGCCCTCTGCCTCCACCAGGCAAAGATTCTAGCAGTGCCTTACCGTCATTCACCGTTCAGGTGTCAGAGCCTTTTTTGGCTCACTCTGTGAATACCTTTAGTTTGTGTAAATTTCTTACAGTTTGACTGCCGTGTCGATAGTAGCGACTTTGATTAACTCGCCGTTACTCCCTTTAAGATTGGTATTTTAGAGGTGTATGACGCCATTTTTAATGTACTTAGCTCTTTCTCCTGAATTCTATGTGTGAGTACTTGAATTTTTTTGTAGTTTTACTACATAATTGGCGCAAATTAAGGTTGGGCTGCCTTTAAGTGGGTTTTGGAGGTTCGCTGGGCGTTAAAAGCTTCTACCCCGGAACAGGGGAGGAGGTGGCTGCCACATAGCCCAACTAACATGCCAGCTGGCCAAGCTGAATATTGCAGGCTGTGGAGTTTTGGTCGGAAAGTGGATGGTTTTCAGTAAAACGGTGCTCTTAGAGGCTAGGAACTGGTCTCTTAGTTTCAAACCTATTTTTTTTATGAAATAAATTTTTAATCTTTATCGCAGTGGCGCAAATAGATTTTTTTACTTTTAGCGCTGTTGCCGGGTGATAGATCTGCAGCCGCACTACAACCGAATAGTTGGGATGGGACTCCCTCAATTGGACTGCCTATTCAAGGATGGATGTTTAGCGGTGGTTGAAATATCGCCGGAGTACGACCTGGGCTAATTGGGCCTTTGTCGGTGTTAAAGCAAAATTAATACGGAATAGTCATGGTTCACAGCAAGGTTCAGGCAGTTACCGATCGCATAACCCGGCGGAGCGAGGAAACCCGTGCCCAATATTTGGCACAGGTTGAAAAAGCGCATATTGAGGGCCGGGCGGCTGCGCACCTGTCGTGTGGCAATTTGGCCCATGCAATTGCGGCCTCTCCAGAAAAGGAAAAGCAGCTTATCGCCTCAGGGCGAGGCCCTAATCTGGGGATTGTAACCGCCTATAACGACATGCTTTCAGCGCACCAGCCCTACGGTACCTATCCCGCACGCCTCAAAGAAGCAGCGGCTCGTCATGGTGCCACTGCCCAGGTAGCAGGGGGGGTGCCCGCCATGTGTGATGGTGTCACCCAGGGGCGCCCGGGTATGGAGCTGAGCCTTTTTTCCCGCGATGTGATTGCCATGTCCACAGCCGTAGCCCTGTCCCATGATGTATTTGAGGGCGCTATGTTCCTCGGCATTTGTGACAAGATTGTGCCCGGCCTGGTGATAGGTGCCCTGGCCTTCGGCCACTTGCCATCCATTTTTATTCCTGCAGGCCCAATGCCTACGGGGCTTTCCAATGCAGAAAAAGTTCGAGTGCGTCAGCTCTATGCTGAGGGCAAGGTTGGTCGTGAAGAATTACTGGAAGCGGAGAGCGCCTCTTATCACAGTGCTGGTACTTGTACTTTCTATGGCACCGCCAACAGCAATCAGATGCTAGTGGAAATTATGGGGCTGCAGTTACCAGGCAGTTCTTTTGTTAATCCGGGGACTGGTCTGCGTGATGCCCTGAATGAAGCCGCGGTGGCGCAGCTAGCCCAAATTACTGAGCCCAGTCAGCACACACCAATCGCTAAAATTCTTACCGAAAAGGCTTTTGTAAATGGTGTAGTTGGCCTTCTGGCTACAGGCGGCTCTACCAATCATACCTTACACCTAGTAGCTATGGCCCGCGCCGCAGGTATTCAGCTGACCTGGCAGGATATGGCAGATCTCTCTGAAGTGGTGCCCTTGCTGTGTCATGTGTATCCGAATGGCAGTGCTGATATCAACCACTTTGCTGCGGCTGGTGGTATGCAATTCCTGATTCGTGAGCTGCTCTCCGCGGGGCTCCTGCACGGCGATGTACACACAGTACTGGGCGACACCGGACTCAAACCCTATTGCAATGACCCCTTCTTTAACGATGCGGGTGATGGTGTGGTATGGCGTCCAACTGCGGAAGAGAGTGGCGATACTTCCGTTATTCGCCCGGTTAGTGATCCTTTCTCTCACCACGGTGGCCTGCAGTTGCTCGAGGGTAACCTGGGACGCAGCGTGATTAAGGTATCGGCGATTAAGCCGCAGCACCTCAAAGTCAAAGCCCCCGCAATTGTCCTGCATAACCAGGATGAACTGTTGGAGAGGTTCAAAGCAGGTGAGTTGGAACGGGATTTTGTTGCGGTTGTGCGCTTTCAGGGCCCTCAGGCTAATGGCATGCCGGAATTGCACAAATTAACTCCGACCTTGGGGGTGTTGCAAGACCGCGGTTTTAAAGTAGCACTTGTTACCGATGGGCGCATGTCAGGAGCTTCGGGGAAAGTACCTGCAGCTATTCATATGTCACCAGAAGCGGTTGAAGGTGGCCCCATCGCCAAGGTACGCGATGGCGATATTATCGAGCTGAATTCGGAGGCTGGTGTTCTGCAGGTACATGTGGATGAAGCGGAATTTGCCGCACGTGAAGCTGCACAGTGTGATCTGTCTGAAAATGCACGGGGCATGGGTCGAGAACTCTTTGCCAATATGCGCGCGATCGCCAGTGGTGCAGAGAGCGGTGCCAGTATTCTTTACTAATTAACGCGGTGCTTATTGGCACTGCAGCAATACGAGCTTAGAGCGAAATTTATGCTTAACCCTTTTGATATGGTGTTGTTTGGTGGCGGTGGCGATCTTGCGTTGCGCAAGTTAATACCAGCCCTGTACCGCGCATACAGGGAGGGCAGCCTGGTGAATGGTTGCCGTGTTCTTCCCGTATGTCGCCGCCGGGAAGATGCCGATCAATATTTAACGACTGCTCACCAAGCGCTAAAGCAGTACTTGCGTGAAGGTGAGTACAGTGATTCCAGTTGGGATGGCTTTAGCCAACTGCTGCGTCCAATAGCATTGGATATCGCTGTTCCCAATGAGCAGTGGGAGCATCTGGCAGATATTCTCGGTACAGATCCAGAGCGGGTACGTATTTTTTACCTGGCAATTCCTCCTGCGGTATTTGGTCCCTGCTGTGAAAACCTCTCTATCAAGGGATTGATTAGCAAAAACTCCCGAGTAGTTGTTGAGAAACCCTTGGGTTATAACGCGCAGACCTCTGACGAAATTAATAGCAAGATTGCCAGTTACTTCCCGGAAAATAATATTTTCCGCATTGACCACTACCTGGGTAAGGAAACTGTACAAAACCTGCTGGCGCTGCGTTTCAGCAATGTACTGTTTGAGCACTTGTGGGATGCCAAGAGCATTGATCATATCCAGATTAGTATTTCTGAAACCGTTGGTCTCGAAGGTCGCGCCGGTTTTTATGACGAAACCGGAGCCTTACGCGATATGGTGCAAAACCACCTGTTGCAGTTGTTGTGCCTGATTGCAATGGAATCGCCTAATACCATGTCCGCGAAAAATATCCGTGCGGAAAAAATTAAAGTGCTGGAAGCCTTGCGCCCACTTACCGGATTGGAAGTGGACAAAAATGTAGTTCGTGGACAGTACATAGCTGGTGACATTGATGGACAGCAAGTGCCTGGATATCTGGATGAACTGGAAGGCGGTGTCAGTTCCACGGAAACATTTGTCGCAATCCAGGCGCATATCGATAGTTGGCGTTGGGCTGGCGTGCCTTTCTATTTGCGGACTGGCAAGCGTATGGAAAAACGTTGTGCAGAAATTGTGGTGCAGTACAAAAACGTATCCCACCACGTCTATGACGAAAGCGCCGGCAAAGTTATTCCCAATCGCCTGGTTATTCGCCTGCAGCCCGAAGAGAGCATCAAGTTGGTGCTAATGGCCAAGAAAATGGACAGCCTTACTACTGAACTACAGCCAGCGGAACTGAATTTAACTCTTTCGGATACTTACGACAGCTTCCACAGCGATGCCTACAAACGTTTGATGCTGGATGCAGCGGCGAATAATTCGGCTCTGTTTATTCACCGTGATGAAGTGGCAGCAGCCTGGGCTTGGGTCGATCCAATTATTGAACACTGGCGAGAGACTAATAACCAGCCAAAAGATTATATCGCTGGTAGCTGGGGTCCGAAGGAATCTAGTGAATTACTGGCCCGTAGTGGCCGTCACTGGTTTAACGCCAAGTAATGATTATGGGGTATGACTGGCTAAATGCGGGCATGTCTCCTCTAAAAAATGGAAATCTCCATGGCTGAAGAAAAATTTTACTCAGATCGAGAACGCCTGGTGCAGGCACTGGTTCACGACTGCGCCAGTGAGCTGCAAAAAGGTATAAAAGATCGAGGGCAGGCCACATTTCTGGTTTCTGGTGGTAGTACTCCTGAACCGGTTTATCGGGAGCTTTCCAAGCGCCCTTTGCCCTGGTCAAAGATAACCGCCGCCCTGGTAGATGAACGCTGGGTAGATAAATCCCACAGTGGTAGTAACCAGGCATTTATTGAAAACAGTTTAATTCAAAATAATGCGGCGGAAGCCACTTTGTTGGGCATGAAGAATCTACATGCCACTGCTGCTCAGGGTGAGGCTGATTGCGAGCGCGCTTATGCCGAGCTGTCGCGCCCTTTCGATATTTGCATTCTGGGAATGGGTAGTGATGGTCATACCGCCTCACTATTTCCCCATGCACAAGGTCTTGAGGATGCTTTGAGTCCAGATTCTGAAAAATTATGCAGTGCAATTACCGCTAAGCAGAGTGAGGTTACCGGTACAAATACCGAGCGCATGACATTGACTTTGAGTGCAATTTTACAGGCTAAAAATATCAAACTGCTAATTACTGGTGAAGAAAAACTCAAAGTTTATCGTGAGGCTTTACTAGGCAGTGATGAGATGGAAATGCCGGTGCGCAGTATCCTCAAACAGGGGCTGAAACCAGTCACTGTCTATTGGGCACCTTAACGAACGATTGGAATTGATTGATGCAGAAGAATATCGCCGACATTTTGCAGGCTGCTGGCGTTGTCCCAGTGCTGGTTATAGAACAGGTTGAAGATGCTCTACCTTTGGCTACGGCACTGCTTGAAGGTGGTTTGAATGTTCTTGAGGTGACTTTGCGCACAGAGGCTGCGTTTGGTGCTGTGGAGCAAATTGCCAAGCATTTACCAGAGGCACATGTGGGTACAGGCACTGTATTAAATAGCGATGACCTGCGTCGATCCACTGATGCCGGAGCCGGTTTTATGGTTAGCCCCGGAGCTACAGAGCAATTGCTGGCTGCGGCTGATGGTAGCGATGTGCCGTTGTTGCCTGGCGCAGCCAGTGCATCCGAGGTAATGCGCCTTTTTGAACGCGGCTATAGGTACCAGAAATTTTTCCCGGCCCAGGCCGCCGGCGGTGTGCCCATGTTGAAATCTCTCGCGGGGCCACTGGCTGAAGTCCGATTCTGCCCAACCGGAGGAGTTAGCCCGGATAATGCAGCGGACTATCTGGCCCTGAATAATGTGGTTTGTGTGGGGGGGTCCTGGATGGCATCCAGTAGCCTGGTACGCGAGAAGAACTGGGCTGAGATTACCCGCCTGTCAAAGCAGGCTGCGACATTGAAGTCTTGACCTAGCACTGACCTGGACTGGTGCTAGCTCCTGAAGAAATGATTTTTTTATTCGCAGGAGTGATCGTCCAGCAAGTTATGGATGGCTTGTTACATTTCCGAGTTAATTGTCACAAACGTTCGGTAAGGTGCATCCGTTGATGGGTGCAGCATGGAAAACCAGAAGCTAATAAACAGGGTAAAGCCAGATGAAAATTAAAATTGCCATCAATGGTTACGGCCGTATCGGCCGCAACGTCACCCGAGCCATCTACGAGTCCGATTATAGTGATCGTATTCAACTGGTTGCGATTAACGACCTCGCCCCGGTGGCATCCAATGCGCACCTGACCCGATTTGATACCATCCACGGCCGCTTTGGCACGGATGTGAAAGTAGATGGTGATGCACTGGTAGTTGGTGGTGATCGAGTGCAGGTGTGCCAGGAGCGAGATCCGGCCAAGTTGCCCTGGAAAAAACTCGGAGTGGATTTGGTGCTGGAGTGTACTGGCCGCTTCACCGATAAAGCCTCCGCTTCTGCACACCTCGAAGCAGGCGCCTCTGCGGTGCTCATCTCTGCGCCGTCAAAGGATGCTGACCTCACTGTTGTTTACGGAGTTAATGACGCCAACCTGACCGCAGATCACCGCGTGGTTTCCAATGCATCCTGCACTACTAACTGTCTGGCGCCAGTGGCCCAGGCGTTGCACCGCGAGCTCGGTATAGAGCGCGGCGTAATGACTACGGTACACGCCTATACCAATGACCAGAACACCCAGGATGCTGTCCACGCTGATATTTATCGGGCGAGGGCTGCAGCTGACAATATGATTCCTACCAAGACCGGTGCAGCCGCCGCTGTTGGCCTGGTGCTACCTGAATTGAAAGGGCGCCTGGACGGTATGGCTGTAAGGGTTCCGGTAAGCAATGTTTCCCTGGTGGACTGCCAGTTTATTGCCGGTCGCGACACTACGGTCGAGGAGATCAATCGTATTATGCAGCAGGCAGCGGAAGCCAGTAATGGCGTTTTGACTTACTGTGACCAGCCACTGGTATCGGTAGACTTTAATCACACCAGTGCTTCCAGCCACTTCGATGCCAATCACACTCGTGTAAATGGCAATTTGGTGAAAGTGATGGCCTGGTATGACAACGAGTGGGGCTTCTCCCATCGTATGCTGGATACCAGTTTGGCCATGGCTGCGGCACTGCAATTGGACTTGCCTGTGGCCGAGTCGGCCTGATTCGATTGAGCGGAACGCCGGCTTAGTGCCGGAATATAGGTGCGGGATAACCTATAAATTCGTCTTGTACTTTAAGGGCTGGTAAAAACCATCAGGGAATAAGGTTGGCCAGTCCAAAGAACTTTTTTCAAACTGAATAGCTGACGGGACCATATGATTCGCCATACAAAAATTGTCGCCACCCTGGGACCCGGCACAGACAAACCCCACGTAATCGAGGAGATGATTCGTGCCGGGGTAAATATTGTGCGCCTGAATTTTTCCCACGGCTCCGCCGAAGACCACCGCCGCAGGGTGGAAGAGGTGCGCGAAGCCGCAACAGCACAGGGTAAAACTGTGGCTGTGCTGGGGGATTTGCAGGGACCCAAAATACGCATAGCGCGCTTTGCCAACGGTAGCGTTGACCTGGAAAATAATGACGAATTTACTTTGGATCTCGACTGTCCCCCCGAAGGTGGTGATGAGCACCGTGTTGGGGTTGATTATCCTAGCCTGATTAGTGATTGTGAGTCTGGCAATATCCTACTTCTGGACGATGGCAAGATCCGCCTTGAAGTAACTGGTACCACACCGAGTAAGCTTTATTGTCGGGTATTGCAAGGTGGCAAGTTATCTAACAACAAAGGCATCAATCTTCTTGGGGGTGGCCTTTCCGCACCGGCTTTGACAGAGAAAGATTACCGGGATATTGAGCTGGCCGCTGAGTTAGCGGTAGATTTTCTCGCGGTGAGTTTCCCTCGCTGTGCGGAAGATCTGGAAACTGCTCGCAAGGCTATGCAGGCAGCTGGCAGCCAGGCAGCGATAGTGGCCAAGGTGGAGCGCGCTGAGGCAGTTGCTGACAATGCGGAGATGGATGCATTGATTCTTGCATCCGATGCCATCATGGTCGCTCGAGGTGACCTCGGGGTTGAGATTGGCGATCCGGCCCTGGTGGGTGTACAAAAGAAATTGATCAATCGCGCTAATGCGCTCAATCGTGGCGTGATTACTGCGACTCAAATGATGGAGTCCATGATCACCAGCCCGACACCCACCCGCGCAGAAGTGATGGATGTTGCCAATGCAGTGTTGGATGGTACAGATGCTGTGATGCTCTCTGCTGAGACCGCTGCGGGTGATTACCCGGTGGCGGCAGTGGAATCCATGAGTGAGGTGATTGTGGGTGCTGAACAGTATCTTGGCAGTGTCCCATACACCCCTGAGGAGCATGGTGCCTCCGACCGTATTGACACGGTCATTGCCCAGGCTGCGATTGATGTCGCCTCTCGAGTGGAGAACCTCTGTGCCGTGGCTGCCCTGACAGAATCAGGGCGTACACCACGGATGATGTCACGGGCCAATACTCGCCTACCTATTTATGCAATGACACGACACCCGAATGTTGCGCGCCAATTGGTATTGTTACGTGGTGTTGAGCCCATCAGCTTTGATCCGGCGGCAGTTCCACTGGGGCATCTTACCGAGTCCATTATTGAAGTGCTCAGTTCGCGTATTGACCTACAGAAAGGGCAGAGAGTCTTGATCACCCAAGGTGAACGCTTGAATGTAGGTGGACACACCAGCTCCATGCGTATTAAAGAGATCGAGTAACCAATTATTCGGTGTAAGCCATCACCTGCCCTGAACCCAAGAGGGCTGGTGATGGTGCAGCAGTTGTTGATGTAATTTAATGGCTGTGACCTCAAAAAATTTTCCTGCGCTTTTTTATTCTTTTCTTATATTTTGGTTGTTATTTGCGCAAAAATATAAGACTACAGTTCCATATTGTTTCCTTATTTATTGATTTTTTGCTGTTCTAGGCAAATAAATATGTTTATTGCCTATTAAAAAACCACAGCATTTTCAGGGCTACTTATCTTGTGTATGGGTAATTCTGCGGCAGGGCTTTGCTGCTGAATTATATTTTCCAATAGAGCTCTTTCTGTAAATTATCTACGGTTGTTAACTCCGAAATAAAACAATTAAACTATTTTATTTGATTATTTCTTTTTTCCCTGGGTGTCAAACTGACTCCTTGGTTTGTCTTATTCGTGTAATAACACTTATCTATCCCAACCAGCCTATTTGCGGTAACCTGCTTCAACAGGTCGCAATTTCAGGTATCTCCTGCCAGTAGCTTTGGCCTCACCTCATCCTAGTGCCGGTGAATTAGAACTATTGGCGAGTAGAATTTCCATAAGCCAGAAAGGCGGTGATTTTCACTATTTAAGATTTCACAAATTGCGATTACCCTAATTCAATATGTTTTCTAGGGGTATTCAACCGTGCGGAAAACAGGGTTTTTGATTGCAAATTGAGCAAGTCAAAGGTGAATCCGGCTCTTTGAGTTGGTATTCCCAATGCCGAGACCAAAAATAAATCAAGACGATTTATTGGGTCAGGAAATGATAACTAGAGGCTGGCGCACAGCGGGCTTACGGCGTTTGAAGGATTATCCATGCAGCTAAGTGTCGAGAACAGGCAAGGCGTTCGTTATATGGTCAGAGTTGGTTGGGCATACCAGATGGGCATTCCCCTGAAGGTCAATGCCAGCCAGCTGTTGTCCATGTTTGATGATGCTGTAATCCAGGAGATTCACGAACACTTCTTTGGCATGAATGGTATCTCCTGTAATGCGCTGAGTGTCAGTATTCAATCAAGCCAGGCGGGCACTGTCTTCTTAGGGCCACTGAGTGAAGCGCCCGGCCATCTTTCCAGTCGAGAACAGGAAATTTACCTGGCCCTGATCCAAAATCGCCTGATTATTGAAGAAGCCCCGTTTGCAGCCACGGCGCTTGCTGATAAGCAGTCAGAGTTGATTACCAAGATTCGCATGGGGCTGCAGCAGATTATTGCCCAAGAACGAGCTGAGGCAGCGCTGATCCAACAGCGTCACGAGCAGCGCTCCACCTTAGAGAAAGTGGGTGCCTATATTGATCGCGGTGCTACCGGCTTAGGCAATGCCGCTTGGGGCCTGGCGGTTTGGGGCAAGGACGTGATGGAAGTAGCTGCGCTAGTTAATCCCATGCGCCAGGCCAGGGAACTCAGCACGGCAACAGCAAACTACCTTTTGTACGATAAGAGCTTCGAGGAATCCGGCAAAGAGTACCTCTCTGCAGTGCATCGGGAAGCCGTTGATGTGCTTGGCTTTGATCCATCCAAGATCACCAAGCAGCAGCTGGAGCTGGCCCTCGAAGTGGCCCAGGTGATTTATGACGAGCCGGCACTACGCGATACGATTTTCCGTTTTGCTCAGGATTATGTAAAAGCCCAGCACAGCCTCGAAATCACCGAGATGGCCGGTGGTGGTGCATTCGAGATTATTCTTACTATCGTCTTGGCTGCAGTCACAGGTGGTGCCGGTGCTGTGGCATCCCTGGTTAAAAATGCCCGTCTGCTGAAGGCTTTCCGCGGTATTGGCGATTTGATGCTCGACTTCGCCAAGCTGAAAAAGCAACGTAATCTGCTTTCCAAAAAGCGAGGTGGTAATGCCAAGGGTAATGGAGCCAGCTTTTCCGACCTGAGCTCTTCCGATGCAGCCGCCCCATCCAATTCGAATGGCCCCTCTTCGAGCAGTTCGAGCTCCAGTGGCAGCTCCAGCAGCTCTGGTGCCAATAACAGTAACCAAAGCGGAAATAGCTCTGGTAATAACAGCAATAATTCTCAGGCTAGCGATAGCAGTAAGACCAGCCAATCCAGCGAAGCGGATAAAACCAATAGCCAAACCGGGAAAAACCATAACGGAGATAGCTCCCAATGTAATGGCAAGGCTTGCGAAGGCGGCGAACCTATTAACTTAAAAACGGGTGAAGAACGCCTTACTTTGGTCGATGCCGTACTGGATGGTCCACTGCCACTCACCGTGGCGCGCACCTACCGCAGCAGTAATTCCAAAGACTTCGGCCTGGGCCACGGCTGGACCCACACCCTGGGTGAAAAGCTGGTGTGGCGCCCGGGTAAAGCAGTGCAGTTCCACGATGCCGAAGGCAGGGTGAACAGTCTGCCTGCTCCAGGAGACAGCGGCCGCAGTCACAACGTAGTGGAGCAGTTAAGCCTCACCCGCATTAATGACGATCACTGGATAGTGACTCCTTACGGTGCCCCCAAAGGTGTACAAAAACACTTTAAAGCCACCGGAGATAAAGGCTCCCTCAAGCTTGCAGAAATCCGCGATGGCTACGGCAATTATTACCTGTTCCACTATGTCGACGAACGTCTGATCTGTATCGAAAGCAGCATCGGTGAAGCCCTGCATATCAGCCCGCCGCCAGGGCAGCCAAACAGCCAGCGTATTGGTGAGCTGAAAAAAGAAACCCGCGACGGCCGTATTAAAGTACTCGCAAATTATGAGTACAGTGGTGAAGGGGACCTGATCAAAGCCATCGACGCCGACGGACACAGCGAGCAGTACCAGTACCATCAGCACGTCATTAAGCAGCGCACCCTAAAAACCGGCTACCGCTTCCACTTTGAATGGGATGCCGAAGGCCCCTCCGCCCGCTGTGTGCGCCAGTGGGGCGATCCTATCGATGGGCAGGATACTTACAATTACCAGTTTGCCTGGGATGATGATGGCAAGGGCGTTACCGTTACCGACACCCGCGGCGGTAAAGAGCGCTACCGCTTTAATGACCGTGCCCTACCAATCTATCACCGCGATCCGGAAGGTGCAGAGACTCTCTATAGCTACAACGACCTGGGTCAGGTCACCCGGGTACAGCTGCCCAGCGACGATGGCAGCCTGCGCGAAGAAATTTACCAGTACGATAATCAGGGTCGCCTGATACAAAAGACCGATGCCGCCGGCAACAACCACCGTATCGAATACAACGGTGAAGGCCTGCCCGCAAAAGTTACCGACCCCGCCGGTAATAGCTGGCAACGGGAATACAACGAAAATGGCCAGATCGTTGCCAGCAAAGACCCCCTCGGCAACAGCACCCAATACGGCTATAACCCTGTTGGCTTAATCGGCAGCGTTACCGACCCTCTCGGCAATACCACCCGCTACCTTTGGAACCCCGAAGGCAATCTTGCCGCGATCAAAGATCCCATGGGCCGCGCCCAGCACTACCGCTACGACGGTGCTCGTCGCCTGGCTGAAGTGCAGCATGCTCCGGGCCAGATAACCCGCTATGAATACGATGCCCAGGACCGTATCCATGCGGTGACCACCCCAGACGGTGCCCGGACTCAATACAGCTATAACCCCCAAGGATTGCTTGCCGAAGTCATTGACTCTGAAGGCCGCAGTACCTGCTACGCTTACGACGGCCTCAGCCAGGTTAAGACCCGTACCAACCCGGACGGCAGCCGCCTGGAATATCACTATGATGGCGAACGCAACTTAATTGGCCTAGCCAATGAAAATGGCGAGCGCTACCAACTTAAATACGACCTCAATGAACGCCTGATTGAAGAAGTTGGCTTCGATGGCCGCGTTACCCGCTACGCCTATAACCGCGCCGGCCATCTGGTAAGCTCCAGAGCCGTAACCGACACAGACAGCGGCAAAGGCATCGACACCATCTTCGAGCGCGACCCCTTCGGCCGCCTATTGGAAGAAACCACCCCGGACGGAATCACCAACTTCCGCTACAACCGCAGCGGACAACTTATCGAAGCAGAAAATACCCACCGCAAACTGCGCTGGGAATACGATGCCAATGGCCGCGTTACCACCGACTGGCAGGGCAAAGATAAACTGAGCCACCAGTACGATGCCGCCGGCAACCGTATCGCCACCACACTACCCGGTGGCGAGGTACTTAACTTTGCTTTTAACCCCGCCGGTCAATTCCAAAGCCTGCACCGCCGCCCCTTAGGCAGCGATACCGATCAGCTGATTACCAGTATCAGTCACGACGAACAGGGCAGGGAAAGCCAGCGCCAACACGGCAACGGACTGGAAAGCCAAAGAGACTACGATCCACAAGGCCGCCTGCACAAGCTGCGCCTGGGCAAAACCGGCAATGCAAACCAGAGCCCGGTGTCCGATCCCACCCAGGACACAAGCTCAATTCTGGAGCGCAGTTACCAGTACAACAAAGCCGGCCAGATCGCCAAAATCGAAGACAGCCTGCGCGGAACCCGCAGCTACCACTACGACGCCCTGGATCGCCTGACCCAGGTAGACGGCCCCAACCCTGAATATTTTGTGCACGACCCCGCACACAATATTCTCGCGGCCGGCAACTCAAAAGACGAAGCCAAACAGCAGGCCAGTGCCACCCAGGTCAAAGGCAACCGTTTAGCCTTCCGCGGTGATAACCACTACCGCTACGATATCCACGGCAACCGCATTGCCGAACTGCGCGGTAAAGGGCAAAAACTGCAAACCCGCTACCACTACAACAGCCGCCAGCAGCTGGTACGTGTAGAAAAGCTCAAGGTAGAAAAGGGCACAGAACAGTTCCAACAGGTGATCCACTACCAATACGACCCCCTGGGCCGTCGTATTGGCAAAGTCACGAACAGCGAACAAACCGAATTCTTCTGGGATAGCGATGTCCTCCTGCAGGAAAACAAAACGGACAACCAAACCAAACAGGATCTCAGTACCCGCACCTATTACTTCGAACCGGGCACCTTTAAACCGGTTGCTTTAAAGGAAAGCGAACAAGATAAAGAACAGGTCTACCACTACCACCTGGACCACCTCGGCACCCCGGATACCCTCACGAACCAGGAGGGTGAAGTGGTATGGAGTGTTGCCTACAAGAGCTATGGCAATATTGCCTTAGCCCATAAAACCCAAATAGCCCAACCAATCCGCTTCCAAGGTCAGTACTTTGATGAAGAAACTGGGCTGCACTACAACCGGTTTAGGTACTATGATCCCCAGGTTGGGGAGTTTACTCAGCAGGATCCGATTGGGTTGCAAGGTGGGCCTAATAGCTACCTTTATGTGACAAATACAGTTCAATTTGTAGATCCATTCGGCTTAACGGCTGAAAAAGGTGATTGTGATACCATAAAAAGGATCAATGTCGGAGAGTCTGGGCATCATGTTCCTGCGGTAAGAAAAAGCAAAGGAAGGCCGTTCGAGGTTAAGAGATCGGATAAGGACCGACCTACATTGCATTTTAAAGGTGATGATCCAGGACGTGATCATTGGAGATTACATAATGCTGAAAGAGAAGTAATTGGCCCGAGACAAGGAGACTTTGATGGTACTGATCAAGAACTTATGGATGCATATAAAAAAGCATATGAAAATCTTGATGATATTAAAGTGGATGTTAAATCACCAAATGGAAAGTACAATTTAGGAGAGGATCTTACTCCTAAGAATGCTGTGGAAACAATGGAAGAATATTTGAAGGGTATTGGAATGCTATGAGTAATAAATTAACCTCTTTACTCCAGTTGATAAAAGATGGAAAAGTTATTGGGTTAAGAAACTTTAAAAATCTGAATATTGATTTTGCTCTTGATCAAAGAGATGATGACCCATTTGATAGTGATTGGGTGAGTGCAAATAAAAGTATAGGGGAGAAATTTACTCAAGTTTCATTAAGTCAAGATTCAAAGGACTTAATCGATGAGATTAGAGAAGCTGCTTTTAAGTTGACAAGCAAGGCTGTCGGGGTTAATGAAATATCTGAATACGTTTGTGATGATTTTGAGCTTATTGCTAAATCTATAGTTGTATCATCTGATAATCTTTGGGTTGCGGCTATGCTTAAAGCTTATTTAGATGGATTCTTTCCGACAGGCAAGTTACAACCATCATCGTACACTGTGAACGAATTAATTAATACATAGGTAAACCACCGCCTCTGTCGATGAGACTTGACAGGGCTCTTCCGTTACGGCGCGCAGAATGAAAAATATGGCCTCCATGAACTGGCAAGTTCTATAAAGGAGGCCATATACGAAATTGGTAGTGCGAAGCTCTTGTGAAGCATTATTGCTGGTACCACGTAGTATGTGTGTTTAAGCATCCAAAGAAAGCATTATTTGGAACATTGAGACGGGAGATTGGAGCGATATTTCGAGACTTATGCCGTCAAAAGGGCATTGATTTGGTCGAGGGGTACATAGTGAGGGGGCACACTCATATGTTGTTAATGATTCCTCCGAAATTCAGTGTTTCCAATACGGTTGGGTTCTTTGAAGGGAAAATCTTCGATCCAGATATTTCAGAAGTGCAAGCATGTACAGAGAAATTTACAGGAAGACACTTTTGGGCTTGAGGATATTGCGTTAGTAGGGTGAGGCTCGATGAGCAGCTGATTCGAGAGTACATCAAGAATCAAGAAGCTGGAGTGCGCCGTCAACAGCAGATGTAGCTGGCCGGATTGTAACTAGCCTCCTTTGGAGGCTTTCACCATAGCACCCGCTATGTGGGTGGTTGCTGATTAATAATTGAGGTCAGAGTAAATTATTGGCGTTTAATTAACCTTTAATCAGGTTTCAGATTGCTGTCTGCGAATACGATGCTCAGGGTCGTATCCATGAGGTAATCTCCGTAGATTGCGTCCGCACCCAATACAGCTACAGTCCCCCGGGGGTTGTTGGCACGCCCGACTCTGATGGCCGCAGTCCCTGTTGCGCCTACGATAGTCTGACCCAGGTAGACGGCCCCAACCCTGAATATATTGTGCACGACCCCGCACACAATATTCTCGCGGCCGCCAACTCAAAAGACGAAGCCAAACAGCAGGCCAGTGCCACCCAGGTCAAAGGCAACCGTTTAGCCTTCCGCGGTGATACCCACTACCGCTACGATATCCACGGCAATCGCATTGCCGAACTGCGCGGTAAAGGGCAAAAACTGCAAACCCGCTACCACTACAACAGCCGCCAGCAGCTGGTACGTGTAGAAAAGCTCAAGGTAGAGAAGGGCACAGAACAGTTCCAACAGGTGATCCACTACCAATACGACCCCCTGGGCCGTCGTATTGGCAAAGTCACGAACAGCGAACAAACCGAATTCCTCTGGGATAGCGATGTCCTCCTACAGGAAAACAAAACGGACAACCAAACCAAACAGGATCTCAGTACCCGCACCTATTACTTCGAACCGGGCACCTTTAAACCGGTTGCTTTAAAGGAAAGCGAACAAGATAAAGAACAGGTCTACCACTATCACCTGGACCACCTCGGCACCCCGGATACCCTCACGAACCAGGAAGGTGAAGTGGTCTGGAGCGTTGCCTACAAGAGCTATGGCAATATTGCCCTGGCCCATGAAAATCAGATAGAGCAGCCAATCCGCTTCCAAGGTCAGTACTTTGATGAAGAGACTGGGCTGCATTACAACCGGTTTAGGTACTATGATCCGCAGGTTGGGGAGTTTATTCAGCAGGACCCCATAGGGTTGTTGGGCGGGGCGAATAATTATCGGTATGTGCCTAACCCTGTGAGATGGGTTGATCCATTTGGCTTATCTTGTAAAGAGGGAAGTTTAGAAAGAGATACGGGGCTTACTCTTAATGATCAGATTTCAGGTGGAGTTCCTGAGGGGCATGCTGGACATCATATTTTAAGTATCAAAATTGCCCAGCAATACCCTGTTATGCATAAAGCAGCTGAATTAGGTTATAACATTAACAGAGGTTCCAATGGTATAGCTTTGCCAACTGACATTGATTTGGCTAAGGAAACGGGCCTACCTCTTCATACCGGTAGGCATTTAAGCTCTCGACATGATGGTTCCGCAGATAAGTTGGTGCATGATGAGCCGGCTAAAATTCAAAAGGGGTATGATGCAGGTGAAATTTCAGATGAAAATCTACTTTCAGAGATCTCTTCAGCGGAGAATACCGTGCGAGATGCACTTGTTAATAATGAAGTAAGATTACAAAAGAGTGACCCTCATTGGGGGCAATAGATTCTTAAACAGGCGGAATTATGACAATTGATGATTGGAAGAAGGATTTTCAGCTAGCAGTTGCACTGACGATTGATGAGTGGAGGAAAAAGCACCCAGCTTTAGAGGTGAGCATGTTGGCACTAGATTGCCATCCTTGGAATGGATTTTTGGAACTTGCTTTCTTAACAAAAGATGAAGCAGAGGATGATGAGTTATTAAAAGATCCAGAGGAAATGGCTGATTGGAGATTTTTTCAGTTCTCCAAAACCTGTGCTGGTTGGAAAGCGTCCGAAAAGCTTGCTGAGGTGATGAAAGCTGATTATTCACAATCTGAAAATAAAAAGCTCGACGGAGAAAAGTATTTTCAAGTGTGTGCTGAAGTATTGAATTCCCCAATGGTAATGAAGGAGATTGGGGAGTTGAAAAAAACTAGTGACTTTAGGGTTAGTGTTGCCAATCCAGATTCTGGAAAAGAATATATTTAATGTGTGCTCGTTTTTTTTGAGTTTAAGGCTTAATAAAGTTATAGCGTAAAGGAGGCAATTGTGAGGTGCGACCTATATGCATCTTTAGTGACAGCTAGGAAAGAGGGTATAAACCAGAGGCAGCTGGACTATAAGAATTCTGAGTAGTATTGTAAAACACACTGAAGGCTAAATAAATTTAGCAGTTTCGATTCCACCCCTAAAAGGTACCAGGATCATTGTTTTGGACAAAAGACTGGATAATGTTCAGCTTCATTTGGTGAAGGTGTAGTCCAGTCCCGCTCCCTGATGGTTGAACTCTAGTAATATTTAGAGAGAGTATGCAAAAACTATAATCAACTTAGAATAGCTTAGTGTTATTCGGTCTGGGTTGAGCATTTCCTATTGGCAGACTCTTTTATTAAACGGTTTCTATTGGTCAGTTCTAGTTTTTTTTGGATACGCTTGTAAATTTCCTCGCGATGAACAGGTAATGATTTGGGAGCTTGTATTCCTATCTTCACTTGGTTACCTCTAATCTCCAATACTGTGATTGAGACATTAGCCCCAATCCTTAGGTTTTCGCCGGTCCTGCGCTTCAAGATCAACATATTCGTTTCCTATTTAAACTCTAACCATGGGTAGACCTTCCGGGATGAGAGGGCTTGGAAAGTAATGCTGGCAGGAAAGGAAGGGTGGGGCACGAGAACGGTAGGCGTGAAATAAGAAAAGGCGGACGCTACGCTCCCAGAGCTTGGAAAATCGCTCCAAGCTACTGAATGTGTTCGCCTTTATTGAAGACGAGCAGGTTTCTAGCGTACTATGCATATAGCCACTTTGATAGTCTGATTATCAATTTGGTTAGCTGGCCCCTGGTGTTGGTAGCACCTTGGGTCAGCGCCTTTTATCTGTACTTACTTCACGCTAACGTTCTCCTTAGAGAAAATGGGTCATTTAAAAAGATCTTAGGTATCTTTAGTTATCTTTAGTTATCTTTAGTTATTTGGGGGTATGAACTCATAGAGGCTTGTTCGAGTATGGCCCATATTGCTGATCAAATTCTATTGATTTTACGTAGTTTTGATGCTGAAAAAAACTTAATAAAATTGAATAAGATTATTTGGGCGCCTATTTTTATTCATGTCGTCTCTCGATTAGAAAATTTCTAAAACTCGCTACCGCTCCAGCACAACAAGCTGAACGGCCCTAGGATTGTTGGTTGTGTAAGTGATGGCCTAAATAACTGCTAAACCTTTCAGGTCCAATAATATATTAAGCGGTCCAGGCAATAATTAAATAGCTTGCCATTCCATACATCACTAAAAGACTAACTTATAAATAAGCCACGCAAATTGCTGTTGCCTGTAAGGTAGGTCAGTGTGACCAGGTCTGGCTATGGCGAATCCAAGAAGTGGTGGCAATTATGGAAGGAAAAGCCAATATGAATGGTAATACAAGGGCAGCAAAGGAGTAAGTATTTTCTGTTAAATTACGATGAGTATTATGGCTTCTCTCTAGCTCCTGCATTGCTAGTTCAGATGTATCCTTCTGGCTGAGGCCACTTTCTTAGTATTCTTCCGGAGTAACGTACATCTTGAATTTTACTCTGGTTATCTTTGTGGTTGTCATTAATAAGCTGTGATTCACGATTAAAATTAAAGTCGCACTAATGATAATGCATATCTGGGTTTTCGAATATATGCCAATTCCAATAGCATTTATATTAATAAAAATAAGGTTGATTGGTGTAGAGGCGAGAAATATGGCAAAGGGGCAGGTGATGATAATTACTGAGATTTTTGTTTGTTTGGAATTTGGCCCCATCTTTTAATTGCTCTTTTTGTTGGAGTTGCGGTGGCTCTTATATCTATGGTTGCTTAAATATTTTGTGTTGTATCCAAGGTTTGTATTTGTTTTGGGTATAGCTTGCCGATTTTAATAGGTCCCTTATTTTTGCTTTGAAAATAATTTCTCTTGAAACTATTTTTCCTGTCATTGGTGTATTTTTTATTTTCCTTTGTTGGTTGGGTTTTTTCCCGCTTTATGGGGGGTGGTTTTTTTATGTCGAACTTGCCGCCCTATAAAAGAAATTGATGTCATTATCACGCTTTTGAGATTTGGTACTATTGACATGAGTTGGTTTGAGAGTGGAAGGTGATCGGGCTGTCTGGGGTTATCAATTTAATAAAAAAAATTAAGGTTCCGGTTATGAGAAAAGCTAATCTTTCAACTTCAATAAAAACTGCATTATCTTTGTGTTTGCTAATATCACCTGCTGTCGGTTTTGCTGAGAGTGATTCTTCGATTGAGCGTGCTAATGACAATGCTAAATTTAAACGTTGTGGCACTAATCATCCCTCTGTTCAGGAGGCTGCTTTGAAAGAGCAGCATTTCACTGCGCTGCGTGGACAGTCTCGTAATATAAGTAGTGGAGGTCATACGCTACGTCCAGCTGGCTCTGTAACTATTGATGTGTACTTTCATGTTATTACTGATAACGCAAATAATGGTTCGCTACCCAGCAATGTAATTAATTCGCAAATGGCGGTGCTTAATGATGCTTATGCGAGTACACCATTTACTTTTAATCTGGTTTCAACTTCAGTAACGGCCAATAATTCTTGGTATAACGTTGGTTATGGTTCCTCCGCAGAGCGCGCTATGAAAAGCTCATTGCGTGTTGGTGATGCGGGAGACCTGAATATCTATGTGGCTGATATCGGTGGTGGCCTACTTGGGTGGGCAACTTTCCCAAGCAGCTATTCCTCAGATCCACTGGATGATGGGGTAGTTATTTTAACCGGTTCTGTGCCTGGCGGCGATGCTGCGCCTTACAATGAGGGCGATACCCTTACTCACGAGGTTGGCCACTGGTTAGGTTTGTATCATACCTTCCAAGGCGGCTGTGGTGGAAATGGGGATTATGTCTCTGATACCCCTGCAGAAAGGTCACCGGCTTATGGGTGCCCAGTAGGCAGGGATTCCTGTACAAGGGGACGGAACGCAGCCGGTCTTGATCCGATTACAAATTTTATGGATTACACGGACGATAGCTGCATGTACGAATTTACAGAGGGGCAGGCCACTCGCGCTGATGAGCAAAGCAGTACCTATCGGGGCCTATAATAATTTTTCGGGGGGATTATTCCCCCCGATACACTGACAATTATGAACAGCATCCGATTATTTATCCTATGTGCCTTGATATTGGTGAGTACGTCTAAGGTAACTGCCCAGAGGCTCGCTGTGCCAGGTTATGTCACTTGTGATAGAAATCAGTTGACTTCCTGGCAGGGAGAGGTGACAAAATTGGTGCGTGAAGGAAACAGTATTAAGGTATGGATTTCCACTGATTACGACACTAAAGAATTATTAGTGCTGACAATGCCTAGCTGGAAAGCACTTTTAGCGCAGTTCCGCCTACAAGGGAAAGAGTTTCTGGCGAGTGACTGGGGAAAAGTGACTGATCCACAAGCAGGACTTAGGCCTGGGGTTCGAGCAGTGATTTGGTTATGCGAGAATAAGGCCTATCCCGCTGTGATCAATTGGCAACCTCCACCAGAGTAGGCACCTGCATGTTTACTTTTTGATGTTTACTTTTTGTGTAGTTAAGATTTAAATAAAATTTTAGTGTCTCCTTAATTAATTCACGGAAACCTTTTATGATGATTAGTAATTCTTAAATCAAAGGTTGCAAGCCGTTGAAAAGTAATCCCTCGATAAGGTTCGGAAAGCTGGCCCTGTATCGAGAGATATTCTCGGAGCTTATGATTTTTTTGGTAGATTCAATTCCAGGGGTTCCCATCAATAAATCGATTTCTTCCACCGTAGAGCATTTTTGCATTTCCGTTTGCACGAAAATCAACATCTCCCCTATAAATTAGTTCTCGATATGGGCTGCTGGAGCTAACGGCATAATCCTCAAGTTCAACGCCTTGCTTGAATATAAAAATAAACATATGAGTGGCACTATTTTTATATCTATCTTCTGAGAAAAAAAGAAGGGTGTGGGCATCGCTTGGGCTAAAGCACTGTGTTGAAGGCGTTAAATAAACTCCAGTTTTAGCAGACAGACCCCGGCGTGTCCTGTCAGGGGTTCCTTTAATAAATTTGTCTATCATTAAGATCTGATTAAATCCAGCTTGACTTGTGTAGTGAATATATATTGGGTTTCCCCCTTCGGATCCTCTATTCATAAGAACGTCTACTAAAGGCGAGGCTCCTCCAGTTGGATAAATTTTGTTTCCTATAGGATTGTTTGGCATGTTTATCTCCTTGTGTGATTTTTATATTTGGAAAGAAGATAAAATAACTGGATAGGGTAGTAAAGTTTGAGCTTAACTACTTTCAAAAAATTATTTTGACCAACAGAGGGTCCCTTGGTTAAGGGGTTAATATTTTTTAAACTTAGAACTGGCTCAGTTTTTTGGTATTCCCTGATCCAAGAACCCAGCATCGACACCAAACCAAAAGCTTCCATCTTTGTTGTCGAAATACATATATCGAATGTTTCCTCCACTGGGTACGGTAGTTTGGCTGACAAATTTTTGTGTTTCTATATCAAAAGCAAAGATGATGTTAGGAATATCGCCGGTGTCTGCTACCCATAGCCGGCCTTTGTTATCCATTGCGGTTCCGTAGGGGCGAGGGTTTTCAGTGGGGAGCTTCCACTCCTTGAATTCTTTTGTGCTGGGCGTATATCTGCCAAGATAGCCTTCTGGATAGTCTACATACCAGATATTGTTGGAGGTATCGATTTCCAGCCTACGAGGCCGAGCGTTCGGCCGGGGAATTGAGACTTCGTTTACCGCCATGGTTTTAGGGTCTACCCAAGCTAATTTATTCGTACCAAATAGGGCAACCCAGGGGCGATTTTGTGAATCTACCTTGATTCCGTAAGGACGTGCGTTGGCCGTTTGAGGTGTGGCTATTTTCACTTCTCCACTATTGACATCCAATATGCCTATGCGGTTGCTCTGCTGGGCTGTAAACCAGATATTGCCATCATGGTTGAAAACCAGTGTATGTGGATCATTTACGCCTTTAGGCATTGCGTATTGAGTGATTTTACCTGTCTCTGCATTCATACGCCCAATGTGAGCATTGCGGTTGCCTGCATACCAGATCATATCCTGTTTATCCACTATCAGATTATGAGGGTGTGTTCCTTCAGGAACCTCGAATTTTTTAAATTGCTGATCGGATGGGGTAAATCGACCGATATAGTTGCCGGCCTGCCCACAGAACCAAACTTGCTGTTTGTTATCCACATGGGGGTCTCTGGGCAGCCCCTGCCAGGGTACTTTCCACTCATTTAACTTGAGCCCGTCTGGCAGTTTATTTTCTTGTACCTCAGAAGTTAATGGAGTAGATAAGAAATAAATGGCGCAGATAGCGATTTTTAGTGACAGCGTATGAAGTTTTGGGTAGATATTCATATGCCAGTTCCAATGATTAAGCCGTCAAGGAGAATTTATGTGTTTATACCCTAGCATGGAAATATATGTGAGCTGAGTCCTGGTCAAAGCATAGGTGATAATTGGTGCTCATTTATAAAGGTTTACAAAATCGATATTTCGCAGAAGAGCGGTTTCAAACAGCCAGTTAGATGTCAGGAATATAATCGGTACACCCAATTATATTCACGAGGAGAGACTAAAGTTCCAGAGTTCCATTTGGCGAGTTCTTGTTGAGTTTGTGGGGCTCAATTGAGAGGAGTCTTGTCTTTACAGCTGAGTAGAATTAACAGGCGGTTTTTCGGTACCTGGCAGTCCTATTACCCTCAATTTACACGTCAACGTGGTATAGCGTATATTGCTGCCCTTATTGTAGGAGTCCCGCCATGTTACAACGCCTCCGTCGACCGGAAATTCTGCTGTTAGTCCTTGCAGCCTCAATGCCACTGTCTTTTTCTGTCTGGAATACTCTCCTTAATAACTTTGTGATAGCCAAGGCTTCATTTACCGGAGCTGATATTGGCCTGTTACAGAGTGTCAGGGAAATACCCGGGTTCCTGGCGTTTACAGTGATATTTGTATTGCTACTTATCCGGGAGCAGCGCTTAGCACTTCTCTCACTTGTAGCGACCGGGATTGGCGTGATGCTGACCGGTTTTTTTCCATCTCTCACAGGTTTATTACTCACGACATTATTGATGTCGATCGGCTTTCATTTCTATGAAACCCTGCAAACCTCTCTGGCTTTGCAGTGGTTTCCAAAGAAGACTTCGGCAATCTGGATGGGGCGTATGGCCGCTGCAGGTTCATTTGCAGCGCTTCTAGCCTATGGTCTGGTTTGGTGTCTGATGGACTTTGCCGGTTTAGACTACTCGTGGGTTTATATGATCGGCGGTGGCGTCACTGTTCTTATTGCTTTGGCTGCCTGGGTACTTTTCCCGCAGTTTCCTCAACCCCATAGTCAGCGCAAGCAATTAGTGCTACGTAAGCGCTACTGGCTTTATTATGCGTTAACGATGATGAGCGGCGCGCGACGACAAATCTTTATTGTCTTTGCCGGTTTTCTAATGGTGGAAAAATTTGGTTATAGTGTTGGCGAAATTGCTGCGCTCTATACAGTAAACCACCTGCTCAATTTATATATCGCGCCAAAAATCGGTCAGTTTATCGTAAGGTTTGGAGAGCGCCGTATCCTTACTTTGGAATATATCGGTTTGATACTGGTTTTTGCCGGTTATGCTTTAGTGGAGAGTGCGATAGTAGCTGCGGCGCTCTATATTATTGATCATCTGTTCTTCTCTATGGCCATTGCAATCAAAACTTACTTCCAAAAGATTGTGGATGAGCGTGATATCGCCGCATCTGCGGGTGTTAGTTTCACTATTAATCACGTTGCAGCGGTTATTATTCCGGTTCTATTCGGCCTGCTCTGGCTGACCTCTCCTGCTATGGTGTTCTTTGCCGGATCTTTGATGGCCCTGGTCTCTCTTGGTTTGGCCCAACTAGTGCCGGAGCAACCTGGACCAGGCAATGAAGCGCGCCTGGGGCAGGGGGTGGCTGCAACTTAGCAGCTCCCTACTAATTCTAGGTCGGGAATTTTAATAAATAGGAATTCTATATGCGTGTAGCTCTCTTAATAATGATATTTACTCTGCCGCTAAGTACATTTGTAAATTCAGAGACAATCTCTGTTGGTGAATATCATATTGAATATGAGATCAAAGGCTCTGGTGAGGCCACCTTGTTTCTCGAAGCCGGGGGTTCGGCCGGGATGCAGGATTGGGATTCCATCTATGATGACTTGGCGAAGCATGCACGAGTAATACGTTATTCTCGTGTGGGCAACGGAAAATCAACGGCCATTAAGAAGCATTTTAGCTCTGAGGATTATGCTCAAGGGGCCAGGGCTTTATTGGCGGCTTTGGGGGTTAAAGAGAAAGTTACTTATATTGCGCACTCCTATGGTGCTCATGTAGCCCGAACTTTTGCCGCACGGTATCCTGAAAGAATGGCAGCGTTGATGCTGATAGAGCCTTCTTCCGAGCATGATGTGGATATTATGCGATCGCTGAATTTGGAGTTGGCCGAAGAGCAAATTGCTCAGGTAAAACTGGATGATATGAAGAACGGCATGTCGAATCAGTACCTGGACTTTTGGTCTAAACGCCCTTTACCTGATTATCCACAAATCCCCGATATACCCGTCACAGTAATTGCCTCCATTAAAAAGTATGATAACCCTCCTCTTCTTTTCTTTACTGATGAGGCCCGGGATAGGTGGGGGGAGTTACATTCAAATTGGGCCAAAGCGTTTCCACGGGGTAAAGCTGTTTTGACTGAGAAGAGCTATCACTATCCTCAAAATGATGAGCCCGAAATGGTGGTGAAAGAAGTACTAGCGCTGATTTCCAGAGGTTATAAATAACAGATAAGGATAAATAGGAGGCAAATAAGATCATTTCATACCACTGGTTTCGACAAATTGTTGCCTTGTTAAGTTAGTCTACATTTACCAACTTTTCTAAATGTATAAAATGGGAACCCTAATAAATTTAGGGTTTTTATTGTGCTTAAAGAGATTGCTCTGGCCTTTTCAATTGCTGTTACCACCACCAGCTCTGTATACGCAGATAACGTTAATGAGGTAACAGAAAATTTATCCGATGCAGAAAAACTGTATGGTTTATCTCTCTACTGGAAAGAGGTTAGCTATAACTTCGCTTTCTTCGATCAGGTTCCTGAACTGGACTTTGATGCAAGGTATCAGGAATTTATTCCGCGGGTTTTGGCTACAGAAAACACTTATGAGTATTATCGTGAGCTAAAGCGGCTTAATGCACTCCTGCAAGATGGCCATACCAATATTTATTACCCTAAAGGTATGTCAGCCAAGTACCTGGATTGGCCTGCTGTTCGCTTGGCCGAAGCTGGCCATCAAGCAATAGTTACGGGGGTCGAGAAGGGGGTGGAGTCCGTGATTCCACTTGGCTCTGTTGTCGTTTCGGTAAATGGGCAGGATCTTCAAACCTATTTAAAGGAGCAGGTAATGCCTTATATTGCCAGCTCGACCCAGCATATTCTCTGGAGTACTGCGGTTCGGGATGCCTTGGATGGTAAACCGGATACCACGGCAGAATTCACTATTGAGACTCCAGACGGCAAAGTGAAAGAGGTTCAGGTTAAACGGGATGCGCGTGGGAGGAAGATTGATTACATCTCTATTACACAACCTCAGTCGAATGGCGAGCCATTTGAGCTTAAGTGGCTTGATGATGATATAGCCTATGTAGCTTTAAATACTTTTGAGAAACAGGAGGTTGTTGATCAGTTTAAATCTCACCACGATGAGATTGTTAAGTCCAAAGGGTTGATTATTGATCTGCGCTTTAATAATGGAGGTAACTCTGCTTATGCCGGAGAGATAATCTCTTACTTGGCTGATCGTATTTTACAGGGTTCTGTTTGGAAAACCCCCAAACATATTGCGGCTTATAAAGCTTGGGGATCATTTGCCAATCAGTTCGAGCAATTAGAGAAGTATCGCCCCTATGCAGAAGGCACTATATGGGAGTTTGGTGAAGACTCCGGGGATATAGTTGAGCCCAAATTGGATAGTAACCACATAGTGCCAACCTATGTGTTGATCGGCCGAAATACCGTTTCAGCAGCTGAGGACTTCCTGGTATATGCAGATTCTCTCGAACATTTTACTACTGTGGGTGAGCCAACTTATGGCAGCACGGGGCAACCTATGTTCGTGGACCTCCCAGGAGGTGGTACTTTCAGGGTGTGTACCAAGCGGGATACCTTCCCCGATGGCAGGGAGTTTGTTGGCTATGGTATTAAGCCGGATATCCTGGTTGAGAGTACGCTGGATACGGTGCGCTCTGATAAGGACGAAGTGCTCGAGAGAGCGCTGAACGAGCTTAGGGTTAAGCTTTAATTCCTCCCTGATATGAGCTGGCTCGCGATTATCGATTCCGTTCGACGGTCAGGTTCCTCCCATGTATTTAAGGGAGCCCCTTGCTGTTGTGGATACTGTGCGTCATAGATTTTGAAGGTGCCTGCAACAGGGGCTTTTATCAGAAGGTGCCATTATTGGCTATTTCCCGTTTCTATGGGGGTCTGAAGCCACTATTGGCACTGCTGTCTTGAAAACAGTCTCTATAATCGATTAGTTTTTGCTTTAAGGCATTTACAACAGGCTTTGTTTGCCTGTTGGCTCGCTTACCTGTTTAATGCTGGCTTTGGTTTCCGGCGACGGCGGGAAAGCGTTTGTCATCGTTAGTGCGCCGATAAAGTGGTACGTTAGGGTATCTCTGAAAATTAAGTAACTATAAAAGTAGCTAGGAGTTGTACTTATGGCACAGATTAAAGCTTTGGATAAAAAGGCACATGCCAACCTGAAACTCACCCAAGACATTACTTTTGACCATGTCAGCGGCAACCACATTCTGCCTTTGGTAGTTCAAGAGATTGTTCAGGCGGCCCAGAGCTACCCGATCCTGTTTGTGAAAGATCAGAATACTGAGCAGTTTAAAGTGGTTGCCTTAACTGGTCTGCGTCCGGGGGAGAACCTGTTCTCCGGCTCTGAAGGTTGGAATGGCAGCTATGTTCCTTTGCAAGTTCGCACCTACCCGTTCGTGCTGGTGAAAAATCCGGAAAATGCCGATCAGGCGGTTCTCTGTATCGATGAAGATTCCAATATGCTGAGTGAGTCTGAAGGTGAGCCGTTGTTTGATGGTGAAGGTGAGCAGACTGACTACCTGAAAAACCGTGCCCAGGCAGTGATTGAAACTGCCCAGCGTGTGGCGGTTACCGAGTCGTTTATTGAGTTCCTGGTGTCTAAAGACCTGTTGACCCAGAAAAAACTGACTTTGCGTGTGAGCGAAGATGATAAGCCTTACGATCTGACTGGTTTCTTCGTGGTTGATGAGGAGAAGCTGAACAATCTGTCTGATGAGGACTTCCTTGAGTTGCGTAAGCGCGGTGCTTTGCCGGCTATCTACGCTTCTATGATGTCCTCCATGCAGGTTCAAAGCCTGATTCGCCGGAAGCGTCTGAACTGATCCTGTTCCGCCCGGCAGCTGTGGTTGTCGGGCGGCCTATAGTCGTCAGATTTTCGGGATGTAGTTATCAGCATTCTGTATCCCGCCTTGATCCCTTCTCCTTGTCGTACCACTATTAGCGCCCTCTGACGTTTTAGCTCGCGAATAATAAGATGAAATACCTAGCGCGGCTTTCCCTCCGCTACTGGTTTGCCTGGTTGGCGGTTTTCTACGGGGTGTGGCTGTTTCTGATTGTCCAAGGGGACAATCTGACATTGGCCCTGGAAAACTGGTCTATGGCATTGGCCATGGCGATTGGCAGTTATGCGGCTGGCTCTACGCCGATGGGTGGCGGTACCGTGGGGTTTCCTGTCTTGGTGCTGCTGTTTGATATGCCGGCCAGCCACGGTCGTGATTTCAGCTTTGCTGTGCAATCCATTGGTATGGTCAGTGCGAGCCTCTTCATTCTTTGCCGGCAGCAGCAATTGGCATGGTCCATGTTGCGCGGAGCCCTATTGGGGGCACTCCTGACAACACCCGCAGGAATTCTGCTGTTTGCACCACTGATTCCCGAGCTGTGGGTAAAACTGTCTTTCGCCGTGCTTTGGGGCAGTTTCGGAATATTTCACTTGTACCGACTTAGCGAGATCACCGATTGTGAGCATGCGGGCGACCCTCAGTGCCCAACAGATTTTCGGGTGGGCTTGTTATTGGGGGCCTTTGCAGGTTTCAGTGTTGTGGCAGTCACTGGTGTGGGTGTGGATATGTTGGTCTATGCAGCTCTGGTGCTGTTGAGTCGCGTAGACCTCAAGGTGGCTATCCCTACTTCGGTAGTGATTATGGCGTTTTGCTCTGTGCTCGGGGTACTGGTGAAGTCTTTGGTCGGAGACTGGCAGCCGGGTGTATTTGGCAATTGGCTGGCAGCGGCGCCGGTGGTGGCTCTGGGCGCCCCCCTGGGTGTCTTTGTGGTTGGCCTGATTGGGCGCAAGCCCACGCTTCTGATTGTGGCCTTCCTGTGTGTGGTACAGCTTGGGTGGACCTGTATGTCTGAGGAAGAGGCTATGCGCGGTTATGGTGGTTGGCTGGTGCTGTTGGCGTTACTGATCTGCCTGGCGGGTTTTGAGTGTTTGCGGGCTCTGGGGTTGCGCCGGGAACAGAACAGGCAGTTATCGGCTGGCTGTCAGGATCTGGTGGGTGAGCGTGGTTCAGTGGATACCGACCCGGTGCTTGTACAGGGTCTTAAGTAGTTACTGTTCTAGCTAGATAGAGGCGAATGGAGCTGTACTCTGAAATCAGCACGCTAGTTTTTGATTGCTGCCCTGGACTGGGCCTGAAGAATAAATTTTGGAAGATGGCTGGGGCGGAAGGATTCGAACCTTCGCATGACGGGATCAAAACCCGCTGCCTTACCGCTTGGCTACGCCCCAGTTTCAAGACCCACAAAGAATAGTCTCTGTGGTTTGAAATGGTAGCAAGGGGGAGACTCGAACTCCCGACCTCAGCATTATGAGTGCTGCGCTCTAACCGGCTGAGCTACCTTGCCATTTCTTTTGTTGCCTCGGCCTTACCGAGGGCGCGCATTATTAATCGATGGGCTGGGTGTGTCAACACCTTTTTTGTATTCTTTTCAGTTAGTTAGCGATTTTTTTTATCTGAACCCAGGGGCTTGCTGGGGTGGCGCCCGGAACTGATAGCGGCAAATGCCGAACCCGCTACTACGGCAACGGCGCCAGCCCAGCTGATCCAGTTCAGGGGCTCAACAGCAATATAGTCCGGCCAGATACTACTGATCAGCGTACTGAGCAACAGGGTGATCACTGGCACTAATGACAAGGTAGCGCTGACACTGGATGCCTCCCAATTTGCCAGGGCTTTACTGAAGGCGCCGTATGCGATCAGGGTGTTTGCAGTAAGGAAGGCGAGCAGGGCCCACTCCAGCCAGCCGAGGTGGGAAACCTTCATTGGATCGGCCATTGGCAGGAAGCACAGGGTGCCTGCGATATAAATCACTACCAGTAGGTCCTGAGGTGTTGCCCTGCTCAAGATTTTCTTCTGGAAGAAACCGTACACAGCCCAGGTGACAGCGGCAATCAGGATATAACCAAGCCCGAGCAGATAGTCTCCACCCGCACCACTGGTGAGTTCTTCCAGGCGCTGGTTGAAAAACAGTAGCAGGCCGATCACCACCAGAGCTACACCACCCCATTGGCGAAGGGAAAAACTTTCCCCCAGCCAGAGTACGCTGGAGATAAGCAGAAGCAGGGGCGCCAATTGGATAACCATCTGAGCGGCACCAGGGGTGATGTAATTCAGCCCGCTGGCATAGGCGAGATAGTTTACCAGGAGGCCGATTACAGCCAGCAGTGTGAATGGCAGGAGTATGCGGCTAAATAGTGGTCGCAAGTTTAGTGCGCGCGCCTGGCCGTAATAGAGCCCTGCGAGCAGAGCTGCACCGGCAAAGCGATACCAGGTGGCGGTACCAGGGCTGATATGCCCGAGGAGCCCTTTGAGGGCGATGGGCAGCGTCGCCCACATAAATATGGTGACCAGGGTCAGGGGCAGGCCCACTTTCCAGTTTGATTGCGCCATTGCTTCTACGCTGATGGGAAAAGCCTCCCCTCTGGGGGGAGGCGAAAAAGGGAGAGGGTATTAGACGTTAAAACGGAAGTGGATCACGTCACCATCGGCAACAATGTAATCTTTGCCTTCCAGTCTCCATTTGCCGGATTCCTTTGCGCCAGCCTCACCATTGTTGTTGATAAAATCGCTATAGCTGACCACTTCCGCGCGGATAAAGCCCTTTTCGAAGTCAGTATGGATCTTGCCCGCCGCATTCGGCGCGGTAGCTCCCAGCGGAATGGTCCAGGCGCGCACCTCTTTTACACCGGCGGTGAAGTAGGTATGCAGGCCCAGCAGTTGGTAGCCGGCGCGGATAACACGGTTCAGCCCGGGTTCTTCCATACCCAGTTCTTCCAGGAATTCCTGTCTCTCATCGTCATCCAGCTCGGCAATTTCCGCTTCAAGCTTGTTACAGATTGGCACCAGTACCGCATTCTCTTCGGCGGCGATGGCAGCAACGGCATCCAGGTGTGGATTATTCTCGAAGCCGTCTTCGTGCACGTTGGCGATATACATGGTTGGCTTAACGGTGAGCAAGCTCAGCTCGCGCAGGTCTGCCAGCTCATCCTCGGAAAGGCCGAAGGAGCGCAGTGGTTTGGCTTCATCCAGGTGCGGCTGGATTTTCTCCAGCAGCGCTTTCATCTTGATAGCGTGCTTGTCCTGGCCTTTAGCCGCGCGGGTAAAGCGCTGCAGAGCTTTTTCAACGGTATCCAGGTCGGCGAGGGCCAGTTCGGTGTTGATCACCTCGATGTCAGCAACAGGGTGCACCTGATTGGCCACGTGGATTACGTTGTCATCTTCAAAGCAGCGTACAACGTGGGCGATGGCATCGGTCTCGCGGATATTGGCGAGAAACTTATTGCCCAGGCCTTCGCCCTTGGAGGCGCCCGCAACCAGCCCGGCGATGTCCGTGAACTCCATCGTGGTCGGAATAACTTTCTGTGGCTTAACGATTTCCGCCAGCTTGTCGAGGCGGGTGTCTGGTACCGGCACTACGCCGGCATTGGGCTCGATGGTACAGAAAGGGAAGTTCTCTGCATCGATGCCCGCCTTGGTCAGTGCGTTAAATAAGGTGGATTTGCCCACGTTAGGCAGGCCGACTATACCGCAAGTAAAACCCATGGTGATATTTTTCCGTTTGCCTGAGGCGCGAAGCGCGCACTCTGCTAATTGCGTTTGAAGTCCGGTAGTGATTGCGCTGGCGGAAGTCTGGGCAGGCTGGGTAGCGCGGCCGCTGAATGATCCGGGCCAGTCGGGAAAATACCGGCAATTTGGCGCAGCACACTATCGAGATTTCCGGGGCAAAAGGCAAGCTACCCGGGGGGATCTATTTGGCGGTGTGCAGCGTTTTCATGGCTGAGCCCCAGTCGCCAGTGGCGGCGGTGGGCAGTACGTCGATCGAGCGATCGATGGCATCAGCCAGTGTTTCCTGTTCCGCTCTGGGAGCTCGCTGGAGTACAAACCGGGACACTTCGCTCGAACTGCCAGGGTGGCCGATGCCGAGTCGCAAGCGCATAAAGTTTCGGTTGTTGCCCAGTGCGGCAATGATATCCCTCAGGCCATTGTGTCCGCCGTGACCGCCGCCGGCTTTCAGGCGCGCGATACCGGGGGCGAGGTCCAGCTCATCGTGAGCCACCAGTATGGCTTCCGGGGGAATTTTGAAAAAGTTCGCCAATGGGCCGACAGACTGGCCGCTGCGATTCATATAGGTGGTGGGGATCAGCAACCGGATTTCCCGGCTGCCGATCCGCACACGGCCTGTGAGGCCGTGGTATTTGCTGTCCTGGCTGAGCTGGGTGCCATGTTGGCGGGCCAGCTCGACAACAAAATCAGCACCGGCGTTGTGCCGTGTCCGATCGTATTCCGGCCCGGGGTTTCCCAGGCCGACAATCAACTGGATCGGGGTATCCGGTGCCGCAGCCAAGGCGATTACTCTTCGCCTTCGCCAGCTTCGGCTTCAGCGTCAGCTTCAACGGCGCCGCGAGGCTTGTGGATAGACGCTACAACCAGGTTGTGGTCTTCGCCGTGGCTCAGGTCTGCAGATTCAACGCCTTCTGGCAGTTTCAGGTCGGAGATATGCAGGATGCCATCCAGCTCCAGGTCTGCCAGGTCCACCTCAATGAACTCAGGCAGCTTGCCAGCAGGAGCATTCACTTCCAGCTCGGTCAGGGTATGGGAAACGATACCGCCGGCTTTAACGCCTTTGCTGGTGTCTTCGTTAAGGAAGTGCAGAGGCACTTTAACGTGTACTTTGGTGCTGGCAGAAACGCGCTGGAAATCGATGTGCAGAAGCAGCTGCTTGGCGGGGTGGCGCTGCAGATCGCGCAGGATCACTTTCTCTTCTTTACCATCGATGTCCACGGTCAGCATGGAAGAGAAGAATGCTTCATTTTCCAGGGCCTTGAACAGGTCTTTTTGCAGCAGGGATACGGATTGCGGCTCAGCTTCACCACCGTAAACGATGCCGGGTACACGGCCTTCCAGGCGACGCAGGCGGCGGCTCGCACCTTTCCCTTCATCGCTGCGGGCAATGGCGTTCAGTTTGATATCAGACATGGGTTAAACCTCGGGTTGTCTGTCCAGAGAGACCTGCGACCGGACCGCTCTGGCGTTTGTGTAAATTGGGCTGTTGGGCCCAAAAGTAATCGCCCGGCGGTGCCGGGCGGGCGCGTATTCTACGGGAATCAGAGCCAAAGGCAAAGTGCCCCGCATAGCGGGACACTCTGTGTTTATTTGGTATGCACTCCCATTCCGGCCTTAACGGAACATCGCGGAGAGGGATTCTTCATTGCTGATGCGACGCATGGATTCGGCCAGCATTGCGGACAGGGTCAGCTGGCGAATCTTCGGGGCCTTCTCCATCTTGTCCCCAAGGGGAATGGAGTCGGTCACTACCAGCTCGTCCAGTACGGAGTTGTTCAGGTTACTGATGGCGTTACCGGACAATACCGGGTGGGTACAGTAGGCAACTACCTTCTCTGCACCATGTTCTTTCAGGGCGTTGGCGGCATTGCACAGGGTGCCGGCGGTATCGACCATGTCATCTACCAGCAGGCAGGTGCGGCCGCTGACTTCACCGATGATGTTCATCACTTCTGCGACGTTAGCAGCCGGGCGACGTTTGTCGATAATAGCCAGCTCACAGTCGAGGCTCTTGGCCACTGCGCGAGCGCGCACAACACCGCCGATATCCGGGGATACTACTACCAGGTTCTGGTACTTCTGGCGCTCGATATCGTCGAGCAGTACAGAAGAGCCATATACGTTATCTACGGGCACATCGAAGAAGCCCTGGATCTGTTCAGCGTGCAGGTCGACAGTCAGTACGCGGTCGATGCCCACGCTTACCATCATATCGGCAACTACTTTTGCGGAAATAGGTACACGCTGGGATCTTACGCGGCGATCCTGGCGAGCATATCCGAAGTAAGGTACTACGGCGGTAACGCGGCCAGCAGAGGCGCGGCGCAGGGCATCTACCAGAAGGATCAGCTCCATCAGGTTGCGGTTGGTGGGTTGGCAGGTGGACTGCACAACGAAAACGTCGCGACCGCGTACGTTATCGGTAATTTCAACTGCAATCTCACCGTCGGAGAAGCGCTTAACCGCAGCTTCGCCCAGGGGGATCGCCATATGGTCGACAATTTTCTGTGCCAGTTCCGGGTTTGCGTTGCCGGTAAAGACCATTAAGTCAGCCACTGCGAGTTCCTTTGATTCTGTCTTGATGTGAATTGAAGTGTAGATGCCCGCATTTTCCGCTAGAAGTTGGGATGCGATAGCATCATTTTTATATTCGGGAATGCAGGGGGGAGCGAAGCAAAGTTGGAGTAGATTGCTGGCTTGCCCTGGTCATCCAGGTGATTGCTCTTAGCTTTGGGGAGCCTCCAGGTTGTCGAAAGGTGTTTGCCAAAAAGCTTGCCTGTGACATCTCTGTAAAATTGGGGGGAGGCTGCTCTCAGCCCTATGCGGATGGCCCGGGCCGGCTGGGTCAGTGTCGACTGAGACATGTCGGAACCGGTTTTTGCTTGCGCCACAGCATACAAAAGAAAATGGCTGGGGCGGAAGGATTCGAACCTTCGCATGACGGGATCAAAACCCGCTGCCTTACCGCTTGGCTACGCCCCAGTATTTTTCCTCAATCTCTTGAGGTTAATTTCGCGAGCTTCTGGTGTACAGGTGAAACCTGGATACCATTTGCTATAAAACCCTGCCATTTTCGCGGTAGCCTGGCAAGTGCCGATTTGGCTGCTTGCTCAGTTTGGAAGGCGGTGAAGACACAGCTTCCAGTGCCTGTGAGTTGAGCCGGTGCAAATTGCTCTAGCCACTCTCTGGCATCGCGAACTTCAGGGTAGAGACTCTCAACCAGTGCCTGGCAGTCATTACCGGAAAAAGCTTCCAGTTTTTCACTGCTGAGCGGCGTTTCTGTGAGCTGCCCCTCGCGAAGGGCCGCTAATGTAATTGCGACAGAATCTCTTGTCAAACGCGAATCGTGAAAAATTTTTGCAGTGCTCACTTCGCAACCAGGAGACACCACCAAGTAGTGGCGTTTTTCAGTGATAACAGGAGTTAATTTTTCCCCAACGCCTTCGGCCCAGGCAGTATGTCCGCGGACAAAAAGTGGAATGTCGGCACCGAGTTGGCGGCCCAACTCGGCCAGGGTATCTATAGGCAGGTTGCAGCGCCAAAGATGATTAAGGCCCAATAAAGTAGTGGCTGCGTCACTACTGCCCCCGCCGATACCCCCACCGTGCGGTAGTTTTTTAATCAGACGAATATGTGCACCAGGCAATTTTTCACCGGCAAGCTTGGCTTCCTTTCGAAGAAGCAGGGCAGCCCGGTAAACCAGGTTGTCCCGCTCGGCTACATCCAGTTCACCGGCATCTACGCTGATGACATCATCAGCGCGTGCAGAAAACTCCAGTTCGTCACCGTAGTCGAGTAATTGGAAAAGGGTTTGCAACTCGTGATAGCCGTCGGCACGTCGGCCAAGAATACGCAGGGTCAGGTTCAGTTTTGCGGGGGCGGGTAACTTCAGCATGCGTGGTGGTTGGGTCGGTTAGCTTTGTTTGGCCCATGATACCCGCATGCTGAGGTTTCGGCATTTAAAAACCCCAGTCCTTGATAACCAGGGTTACATTCACAGGTCCGGCGGCGGCGTTGGTTTGTGCCTTGATGCGGGTGGGCAGGGTGAAAGGCCCATTTTGACGATAGTCGCTAAAGCTGAGGGTCCAGCCAGATTGCTGCAGGCTTTGCAACAGTCCCTGATCATTGTGTCTTTCTGCACCCCTGGGCCCGGGAGCAGGCAGACCTCGTACCCAGTAAAACATTTCACTGGCGGGCAGTGGCCAACCCAGGGTTTGCTCAGTGAGTTGGGCTGCGTTGCGCGCGACAACCGGGGCCTCATCACCGCGCACCAAGCTGACGCCGCCTGCGGAGCCGGAAATGACTGTAGTGCCGGCACCAAGCGGGCCACTCAGGTGAATACGAAAGTTTTGCGCACCGCTTTGCTGCCATGTCAGGTTGGCGCTGCCATTATCGGCCGGCGAGCGCACCCCGAGCTTGCCCTTAATCGTCCACTGCTTAAGCTGTGCCACCGATGTGGGTGTTGCAGTTTCTTGTGGGGTATCGGCTGCCGGTTGTTCCTTGGCTTTTTGCCCTGCACAGGCTGACACCAATAGAGCGAGGGTGGCCACCAGTAAAAAATAGAACTTTCGTGTAACGGTGGTTTCAGTTGTCAGATGCATGCTGTTCCAGTGTTTCTTTAATTTGTAAACGCTTCATTGCGGCCGGAATAATTTTGCTCTGGGGGTTGAGCTTCATTCCATCCCTCCAGATTTTTAAAGCTCCTTCACGATCGCCCTGTACCCAGAGCACTTCTCCCAGGTGCGCAGCAATCTCGTGATCGGGTAGTTTGTCCATAGCCTGACGTAAATACTTTTCCGCAGCAGAAAAATTACCGAGACGGTACTGGACCCAACCCATGCTGTCGATAATGGCTGGATCTTCGGGCTCCAGTTTCAGCGCTTTACTGATCAGCTCAAAAGCCTCCTGGAGGCGGGCATCATCATCAATCAGTTTGTAGCCCAGGGCATTGAGTACAGTGGCATTTTCCGGGTCGCGCTCCAGCAAGCTGCGCAGGTCTTGCTCGAAGGCAGTGGCATTGCCAAGTTGGTCGTTGAGAAGTGCACGCGTGTACATCAAACGACCACTGCCACTCATTACTTTTAGTCCCTGCTCAACCCGCTCCAGGGCTTTTAGTGGTTCATCATTTTTTCGCAACAATTCGACCTCCATCAGGAAAAAATGTTCTTCCTGTCGAGGGTGTTGTTGGCGAAGTTTGGTAAACCACTTTTCATTTTCATCATGCTTGCCACTGGTTGCGAGCAGCTTTGTGCCTTTGGTAATGGCTTCCACATAATCGTTGCCGGGCTCCACTTGGCGGAAGTGTTTCACGGCAGTGGCAATCTCTCCTCGCTTTTCGGCCAGGCCGCCAAGATAAAAATGTGCTGCTGATTCGTGTTGTTCCAGCTCCAGAAGTTTATCGAGCAGTGGTTTGGCCAAATCCAGCTGATTGGTTTCGTATTGAATCAGGGCCAGTGACAAGATTAGGTTGCCGTCTTCAGGTCGTTGTTTGACCAGCTCGGCGAATTGCTGGCGCGCCAGTGCAAGGTCTTCGCGTATTAGCAGGCGCGCATATTGGAGGCGCAGGCGAGTCTCATTGGGGTGCACGCTGACCAGTTTTTCCAGGAGCTCAATGGCTTCACGCCGCTTGCCCAGGTCCACCAGCAGATGGCTCTGTAACAGTGGAGCATCCAGTTGGTCTGGATGACTCTCCTGGATACGGCGTACTACTACTAGTGCCTGGTTGTATTGCTCGGTAGCGCGTAGCACCATTGCATGGGCCAGTGCCACTTCGTCGTTGTTTGGGTGCGCCCGCGCCAGCCTGGCAAATTCTGCGCGTATCTGATCGTCGAGCTTTTCACGGCCAATGGCTGTGGCGGCGAGGGATTGCAGCGGTGCTTTGCCTCCCAATTTTAGAGCCTGCTCCGCGTGGACCATGGCCTCTGAGAGTTCTCCTGCAAGAGTTAGCTCAGCAGTGAGCGCCAATTGGGCATCGGCATTGTCTGGTTCCAGCTCAACCCAAAGCTGTGCTGAGCGCAGGGCAGCCTGACGGGCATTCAGGAAACGGGCGATACGTGTGGCTCGTTCGGCGACGCCGGCGTCCTTGGTAACTTCTGCCTGGTGGTAGTAGTTGGCCAGTGCTACATCATACTGTTCACGAATACCGGCAACTTCAGCCACCAGAAGTGTGTAGAAAGTATCGATAGGAAAAGCGCGGGGTTCGCTCTCTGGGGAGGCGTCGGCGCCATCCTCTTTTAGGTTCTGAGCCACTGGTGGTGATTTGGCATCAGTAGCTGCCTCTCGGGGCTGAACCTGGACACAGGCTGCCAGCAGCAGGCAGATGGTCAGAAGCAGGGTGGCCGAGGCATTATGATTTGAATCGGGCTGTCGGGGTGGGAGCATAGATCGTGTCCATACGTTGCTGCGGCGCGTAAGCTGTATACGAGTGGCGTGTTTTAAACGATTATCGCCATATAATTCTAGTCGCGAATCCGCTTCTGGACGCTGGGTCCCGGTCCGCTAAGTCAAATCAGCGCGCAATTAAACCGTCTCCCGACCTTGCAAGCAAAGCGGCGGCCCGTGAAAATGCGCCCCCTATACGGATGATGTACTCCTAGATTTATAGCCGACGGAACTCTATGCCAATTCTTACCCTGGGGATCAACCACGATAGTGCACCGATAGAGGTGCGCGAACGGGTCGCCTTTGCGCCCGAGGTGATGCCCGGTGCCCTGGGGGATGCGCGCAAAGCGCTCGACTGCCGGGAGCTTGCGATTCTATCCACTTGCAACCGCACCGAAATCTACGGGAACCTGGAGGCGGAGCCTCTGTTGCGGTGGTTGGCAGAATACCACCAGATACCGCTCGAACAACTGCGGGGCTGCAGCTATGCCCACACTGGGGAAGCGGCAGTTCGCCACATGATGAGTGTTGCCTGCGGCCTTGACTCACTAGTTCTGGGCGAACCGCAAATCCTTGGCCAGATCAAGTCTGCTTATGCTGTGGCGAGGGAGTCTGGCAGTGTGGGTAGTGAGCTGCACCGGGTATTTCAGCGCGTGTTCACTGTGGCAAAGAAAGTTCGTACCGAAACGGCTATCGGCGAAAACCCGGTGTCTGTGGCCTATGCTGCCGTTTCTCTCGCTTCACGCATTTTTACCGATCTGAAAAAGCAAACCGCACTTTTGATTGGTGCGGGCGAGACAGTAGAGCTGGTTGCGCGTCATTTACTGGATCAGGGCATCAAACAACTCATTGTGGCCAACCGTACCCTCAGTCGTGCGCAGTTGCTGGCAGAGAATTTTGGTGCTGAAGCGATTCTGCTTGCCGATATTCCCGAACATCTTGCCCGCGCGGATATTGTAATTAGCTCTACTGCCAGCCAACTGCCAATTTTGGGTAAGGGAGCAGTGGAGTCGGCTTTGCGCAAGCGTCGTCACAGCCCGATGTTTATGGTGGATATAGCGGTACCGCGGGATATAGAGCCCCAGGCTGGTGAACTCGATGATGTATACCTCTACACCGTAGATGACTTGCGCGGAGTGATTGATGAGGGCATGCGCTCTCGAGAGAGGGCGGCAGAGGCGGCGAGAGAAATTATTGAAGTCGCCGCGGCAGAATTCTCTAAAGAGAGTCGGGCGCTTGGTGCAGTGGATACCATCCGCAGCTATCGACAGCGTGCACAGCAAATCAGCGGTACTGAATTAGAAAGGGTACTCTTGCAACTGGATAAGGGTGAGGATCCTCGCCGCCTGATGGAGCAGTTGGCCCGCTCACTGACAAATAAATTAATCCATGCGCCTACGATCAGCCTCAAAAAAGCGACAGCTGAAGGCGACCTGGAGCGGCTGCGCATTGCCCGCGAAGTGGTTGGGTTGGATGACCTTGCCGATATCGAATCAGAGAAAAAACACAGATGAAAGAATCGCTACTGAATAAACTGGAAAACTTGCAGGAACGTCACGAGGAAGTGTCGGCGCTGCTAGGTGATGCCAGTGTGATTTCCGACCAGGATCAGTTCCGCGAGTTATCGCGGGAATACTCCGAGCTGGAAGAAGTGGTCAAATGTTATGGCCGCTATAAACAGCTTAAAGAAGATATGGCAGCTGCGCAGGAGATGCTCGATGAGAGCGATCAGGAAATGCGTGAAATGGCCCAGGAGGAGCTGCGCGAGGCCGAGGCCCAGGTGGAACCCCTGGAGCGTGATTTGCAGACTTTGCTGCTACCCCGCGACCCCAATGATCGCAAAAATGTCTTTTTGGAAATTCGTGCAGGCACTGGTGGCGACGAGGCGGCAATTTTCTCTGGTGATCTATTTCGCATGTATTCGCGCTACGCGGAGAAGCAGGGCTGGCGTATTGAGATCGTCAGTGAGAATGCCGGCGAGCATGGAGGCTACAAGGAGATTATCACTAGAGTGGCCGGTGAAGACGTGTATGCCAAACTGAAATTTGAGTCCGGTGCTCACCGTGTGCAGCGAGTTCCGGAAACGGAATCCCAGGGGCGTATTCACACCTCCGCCTGCACAGTGGCGGTGATGCCTGAGCCCGATGAGCGCGATGCTATTGAAATAAACAAGGCCGACCTGCGTGTGGATACCTATCGCGCCTCGGGTGCCGGTGGCCAGCATGTAAACAAAACTGACTCCGCTGTGCGCCTGACCCATTTGCCCACCGGAATTGTGGTTGAGTGCCAGGACGAACGCTCTCAGCATAAAAACAAAGCCAAGGCGATGGCGCTTTTACAGGCCAAGCTTTCCAGTGAACAAGAGGCCGCTGCCGCACAGGAAATTTCTGATGCGCGCAGGAGTCTGGTTGGCAGCGGAGATCGCTCCGAACGCATCCGTACTTACAATTATCCCCAGGGGCGGGTGACTGACCACCGTATTGGCCTGACCTTATACAAACTCGATGAGGTGATGCAGGGTGCTCTGGAGGAGGTGATTGGTCCGCTACGCACTGAGCACCAGGCGGACCAGCTGGCAGCTATGGGGCAGTAGTTGAAGTTCAGTGAGACGTTATTGGGTAGAGTTTTCCTATGAGCAGTGTGAAGGGCAATCTCGCCCGTAGTGTTGAACTCACTAATAGCGAGTCGGCTCGTCTCGATATAGAAGTGCTGCTTGCACATATTCTCGGCCGTGAGCGCACCTGGCTCTATACATGGCCAGAATATGAACTCACTACTGCCGAGCAGTATGAGTTTGACGTATTGCTTGTGCGGCGTAAAAACGGCGAGCCGGTTGCACATCTAACCGGTGAGCGGGAGTTCTGGTCGCTCACTTTAAAAGTCGATGCCTCTACCTTGATTCCCCGCCCTGATACCGAGCTGCTGGTGGAAACAGCCCTGGCACTTTGCCCTCAGAGCACACTGCGAGCGCTCGACCTGGGTACCGGTACTGGAGCTATTGCACTGGCGTTAGCTTCTGAAAAACCTGGCTGGCAAATTGTGGCTGCGGAGAAATCTGCAGCGGCGCTGGCACTGGCTGAGAGTAATCGTAAACGGCTTGGCTTCGGCAATGTGCAGGTTTTGGAGAGTCATTGGTTTGCACAATTGCCACCGCAGCACTTTTCATTAATCGTCAGCAATCCCCCATATATTGATGCCGCCGACCCCCATTTAGTAGAAGGGGATGTACGCTTTGAGCCGCGCTCGGCCCTGGTGGCAAAACGGGAGGGGCTGGCAGATATAGAGCTGATTGCTGAGCAAGCCGGAGATTTTCTGGATGAAGATGGCTGGTTGTTGGTAGAGCACGGTTGGCAGCAAGCGGAATCCGTTCGGAAGATTTTTATTGCAGCGGGGTATAGGGATGTTGAAAGTCGCAGGGATTATTCCGGCTGGGAGAGAATAACGTTGGGTCGGAAGTAGCTGTGGCCCGGCACTAAAAAATAGTCTGGAGGACTGATAGGGAGGGAGTCTATGCACGATCACGTCCACCACCGCAACGGCAATGGTGCATTGCGCCCACTCGTTATTGCCTTGCTTCTCACACTGAGCTTTTCAATTGTTGAGGCCATCGGAGGATGGCTGTCGGGTTCCCTTGCTCTGCTCGGGGATGCCGCCCACATGCTCACAGATACATTTGCCCTGGCGCTTGGAGCTATTGCCGCGGTGCTGGCGAAGAAGCCTGCGGACCGTGAGTTGTCTTTTGGCTGGGGGCGTGCAGAAGTACTGGCGGCAGTGACCAATGGTCTGATTATGCTGCTGATTGTCGTGGGAATTTCCTTTATGGCCATCAACCGCTTGCGTAACCCGCAGCCGGTACACGGTAGCACCGTGATGCTGATAGCTACAGCAGGCCTATTGATCAATATCCTGGCGGCCTGGGTATTGTTACGGGGGGAGCGCACGCTCAATATTCGCGGCGCACTGCTACATGTGATGGGAGATATGCTGGGCTCAATAGCAGCTTTAGCGTCGGGGGCAGTGATTTATTTCACTGGCTGGGTGCCGATTGACCCTTTGTTGTCGCTGCTGATCTGCTTCCTGATTCTGATTTCATGTGTGCGCCTGCTGCGCGATGCTGTAGATGTTTTGATGGAAAGGGTGCCGCGTGAACTGAGCCTGCCAACAGTGGGGGAGACCCTCGTGCAGGTTACCGGAGTGCGTTCAGTGCACGACTTGCATATCTGGCGGCTGGACTCCAGTACCATCTCTCTTTCGGCGCATATTGTGGTGGATGATCTGCAGGCTTGGCCGGCGGTGTTGGAGCGCTTGCGGGAGACCCTGATCAAGCGCTTTGGTATTGATCATATTACCCTGCAGCCGGAGCCTATAGCGCAGGAAAGTATCACTATTATCGATAATGTCAGCGGCGCTTAGTCCTCTTCGCCCCGCAACTTCGCTGGGTTTTCAGTAGAGGGGGCAGCTGCTGAAGCTTTGCTGGCTTTGTTGTGGGTGTTTTCCTTGGCAGGCCCTTCCGCGACAACTTCCTGAGGCTGGCTGATCTGCTCCTGAGGGGCCTGGATGCCGATATGGTAGGCGGCGAATCCGGGCTGCACTACCTGGTCCAGAGCCATACCAAGTACTCTTCCGTCGTGCTCTGAACGTATCTCGGTACGCACATTGGTAATGGGGTTGGTGACTGTACCTAGCAGGTCTCCTTTGCGTACGAACTCACCCAGCTGAACTTCACTGAAAATAATGCCGCCATTGGAGGACCGCTGCCAGGTGGAGTTGTAATACACGGGCTCAGGATCCCCCCACAGGCGGAACTTACTTACCATTCCCAGCTGGTTAAGCAGGGTGCGAATACCTTTCACACTGTGGCTGACAGAGCGTTCATCCAGGACCATGGGTGCGCCGGCTTCCAGGGTCACTGTGGGGATGCCCGCCTCCACGGCTGCTCGGCGCAGTGTGCCCTTGGCCCCGGCACTGTGCAGTACCACGGTAGAGCCAAAGCCCTTGGTCATTTTTACAATTTTTGGATTGGTCAGGTCGCCGCGTAACTGGGGCAGGTTGGTGCGGTAAAAGGAACCTGTGTGCAGATCAACCACTGCATTACAGTGGGTGATCACTTCGTGAAAAAAAGAATTTGCAATGCGAGAAGCGGAGGAGCCATTGGGATCACCGGGAAAATGCCTGTTGAGGTCGCGGCGATCCGTGAGATAGCGGGAGCTGCGGTGGAAACCCTGTAAATTGACAATAGGTACCCCAATAACCGCACCGTTTAGCTGCTCAGCATCCAGGTCATACATAACCCTGCGCACTGTTTCGACACCATTTAGTTCATCTCCGTGAACCGCAGCGGTAAGGCAGAGTACCGGTCCGGGCTTTGCTCCATTGACCACGAGTACAGCAGTAGGGCTGTAAACCCCCTCAAAATGCTGGCTGGGTGACCAAGCCAGGCGAGTGGAGGTGGCTGGAGGTACCTCGGCGCCGAGCAGGCGAAGGGGTTTGGCCTTTTCTACCTCTATGGAAATATTTCCCTGGGAGCTTGGGGTTGCCTTGGATACTGGCTGAGCAGAGGGGTTGGTTTCCGGCTCTTTCTTGGTGGTGGGGGTAACTTCGAGCTCGCCGATTGGTTGATCCAGCTGCAGATTCTCTGCCTGTGGCAGAGGTTGCTGCTCCGCGCTTTTCTCATTCCCTGTAGTTGCCGGTACAGTTTCTGTACTGTTGTCGTCATCACTGGCTCCTGTCGGTGGGCCTAGCTCTGAGATAACTGGCTGATCCAGCTGTAAGTTTTCCGCTTTGGGCACGGCCTGCTCCTGTCCCTTATCACCCTCACTCAGGGCTGTGGCCTGGGTCGAGGTAAAAAATAGGGCGAGGCTAAGCAGGCGGTGCGGCCTGGTCAGGGAGAGGCGCAAAATCATTCGGTACTCCGGTCAACTTCGTATGGCGGGCTGTGCTGATTATTGGCTGGTGTTCAGCACGCTTGGGGACTTGGAGCGCCAGTATAGTCAAAGCGTTCCCTGAGAATGTGATACATCGCCAACTACAGGGGCTATCTAGCGCGTGCTATCGCTACACGGCTGGTATGCCTAAATCGTAGTATCAGTAAAACTGAAGCGGTTCCGAGGCCAATACACACACCGGTCCAGTAGCCGTAAACACCCCAGAAATTTTCTCCCAGCCAGTAGGCGCTGGGGAGGCCAACCAACCAGTAGGAGAAAAGTTGGACATACATGGGAACCCTGGTGTCTTTGTAACCCCGAAGTGCTCCCCAAGTCATAGCTTGGACGACATCCACCAACTGGAAAGCGGCGCAGAGCAACAGCAGGTTTGTGGCTACAGCGATAATTTCCGCATTATCTGTGTAGGCTTGTACAAACAGGCTGCGCAGAGTAATTAACAGCAAACCGGTCCCCAAGGCATAGATTACACCGGTACCGATGCCCACTTTGCCAGTAAACATCGCCCGCTTTGGGCGGTCCTGGCCGAGAAGATGCGCTGTTCGAATGCTAAGTGCTTGCGCTAGTGCCAGTGCCACCAGGTAAAAAATCGAGCCGATATTCATGCTGATCTGGTGGGCAGCTACGATGGCTGCACCATAGGGGGCCAGTAAAACTGTCAAGCTTGCGAAGAATGTTACCTCGCCAGCAGCGCCCACGCACACAGGCAGGCCTACCGCGAGCAAATGACGCAGGGTTGGCCAATGGGGTTTATCAGGTATTAACCTGAGCTTTAAGGAGTGATAAACCGGATCATTACCTGCATGCCAGAACAGTGCCAGGGCAATAAGACAGCTGACTGCAGCGGTGGCCCAACCACAACCAGCGCCGCCCATGGCGGGAATGGGGCCAGCACCAAACACAAAGAGGATATCCAGCGGAATATTAAGCAGGGCGGCAGCTAAATAGATGCGCATGACCGGGCGCACCTGCCCCATACCCTCGCAGTAACCGCGCAGTGCGGTGCCCAGGGCAAATGGTAGCGTGCCGGCGGTGAGAGCCAGAATATAGCCCTCTAAAACCTGGCGAACTGGTTCTTCCGTATCAATCCACTGGCTCCATATGGGGACCGCAAGCAGCGCGAGAAGTACGAGTATCCCGCCAATAAGGGCAATCCACAGGGCTTGGTGCAGTTGCTTGGCACAGCCTTCTTCATCTCTTCCGCCGCGTAGGTGGGCAACTGCTGGGGATACTGCGGCAAGAAGACCGATCAGGGTTACAGCGCATACTGCCCAGATGCTGGAGCCGAGCGCCAAGCCCGCCAGGTTCACCTCACCAGCGCGGCCGGCAACAATAGTATCCACAACCCCCATACTCACTACCGCCAGGTTACTGACCACTAGTGGTCCCCCCAGCGTAGTCAGGTGGGATAATTCGGTGGAGATGGCGCGTCGATAAAGCTTAAACAATGGGTGAACCAGATTTCTTGGAATAGTGCCTGTGGATAACTGTGAGATACCAGCCAATTCCACCAGAAGACTGTGGCAATACAGTTTTTATCGAATTGACCGGCTTTGCCAAATGGCCTTAAAGGCTAGGTGGGGGGCTGAAAGGGAAGTACAGCACAGGTAACCCGTCGCCAAAAAGGTCGCTTATTCTACGGTGAAATCTGTTCTTCGCCCAGCGGTTAGGAGGGGATTTCCTGCAATAGTTTGGCGACTGTTTGCGCCGCATTGATGATACAGCCATGGCTCTCGGCAATTTCAAGGTAATGCCACCCGGGGATTTTGCGTGCCTGTTCGCCACTGATGTTGGCAGGGGGGTAATAAGGCTTGGTGCAACGAATATATGTACAAGGCGGCCCTTGTGCCGGGGCTTGGCTCAGTTGGATTGGGTCCAGGTAGGTTTTTACCGGGTGTGGTGTCATATGCCTACGCAGCCAGTTTAGCTCCTGTGACTTCTTAATCCCCATCAACCTCGGGTCCATCGGCATAAAGCAGCGAGTACCTTGAGTCTCTTTTGCCGCGGCTAACCGCCGGGAGCGTATTTTTTCTGGCAGCTGTTCAGCAAAAGCGTGGCCGGGTAGTGGAATAGCGCCATCCAGGTAGACCAGGCGGCGAATACGTTGCGGCATGGCATCTGCGGCACCAGTAGCGGCCATGCCGCCAAAGCTGTGGCCTACCAGGATAACCTGTTCCAGCTCCTCGAATTCAATCACATTTACCAGGTCCTGGATAAACGTATCCATCCCTATGGATGGGGATAGCAAATGGTGTCGTTCGCCTAAACCTGTCTGCGTGGGGGTGAAAACCCGGTGCCCGGCGGTTATCAGGTGCTGTACTACGCGGGCCCAGCACCAGCCCCCGAGGAACATACCGTGGACAAGTACATAGGTGTTCACCCAACTGTCCTCATATTGCCATTGAAGGAACAAGCATAGTTGGCTGTGGCAGGGACTCTCTTGTAAGAGATGCCGTATTCGCTCGACTAAAGTGAACAAATACAGCAAAGAGAGTGATGATAATGAGTGGTGCGATGAATACCCTGAGCAACTGGTACGGTTGCTTTTTGCATTTCGTGCACAAGATTGACTGGCTTGGGCCTCTAGCGTTACGAATCTACCTGGCACCCATATTTATTTTGGCCGGGCTCAACAAAATGGGCAGTATTGATGAGGTGGCTGCGTGGTTTGGCAATCCTGACTGGGGCCTGGGCCTGCCGGCGCCAATGTTTATGGCTTGGGCAGCGGCGCTGATTGAATTCTTTGGTGGTATTGCCATTCTGTTTGGCTTTGCTACCCGAGTGGTGGCGATTCCACTGATGTTTGTAATGGCAGTGGCTGCGATCACCGCGCACTGGGAGAATGGTTGGTCGGCCCTGCCGGATAAGACGTTAGTGGCTCCTTGGGAATGGCGTGAGGATTTGATTGATGAGGCCATTACCCGTAAGGAAAGGGCGGTTGAGCTGTTGAAGGAGCATGGTAATTATCAATGGTTATCCGAGGCGGGCAGTATCACTGTCCTGAAGAACGGTATTGAATTCTCCGCAACCTATTTCATTATGTTGTTGGCGCTGCTCTGCAGCGGGGCCGGGCGCTTTGCCAGCCTTGATTATTGGCTGTGCCGCCATTTTAGCAGGCGGGAATCCGTCTAGAGTGATGGTATACTCGCCGATTATTTGAACATTTGAGCGAGTATTTCACTTGATAGGAAAGTTGTTCCGTCGTTCCTCCTCTAAAGAGGATAAGAGCCCACGCCAGGGAGATGAGCGCTCCAAGCGCCGCAAAGATGACCAGAATCCAGCGGATCGCGCCTCAAAAGGCCATTCTGCTCGGGACAAGTCTGGTCAGGGCGAGGGTAGGTCGCGCCGGAGCGGCGGTAAAGCTTCCCACAAGGGGCGCCAGCGCAGTCGCAAACCCAAGGTGGAGATTGCGGTGACACCTTGGTCACTGGATGACTTCCAGGTTCCTGAACAAGAGGGCAAGGTACGCTTTCACGATCTGGGTTTGCCCCCGGAACTGATGCGGGGAATTCACGACCTGGGCTTCCAGTATTGCTCCCCTATCCAGGGGCGCTCCCTGCCGCATACTCTGAATGGTCACGATTTAGTCGGTAAGGCGCAGACGGGTACTGGTAAAACGGCGGCCTTTCTGATTACTGTCATTGAAGACTTACTTCGCCACCCCTTCGAAGGCGAGCGCTATGCCGGTGAGGCCCGTTCACTGATTATTGCACCTACGCGTGAATTGGTGATGCAGATCGCTGATGACGCCAAGGCCCTGTGTAAGTACACGGGCCTGGAAATCCATACCCTGGTTGGTGGTATGGATTACGACAAACAGCAGCGCAACCTGAATGAGCGTTTGGTGGATATCCTGGTTGCCACGCCTGGGCGCCTGCTGGACTTTGTCGGTAATCGCGATTGTTATCTGGACCAGGTAGAAGTCCTGGTAATCGATGAGGCGGATCGCATGCTGGATATGGGATTTATCCCCCAGGTTCGTAGAATTGTGCGCCAAACTCCCCGCAAAACTCATCGCCAGACGATGTTTTTTTCTGCCACTTTCACGCCCGAGGTGGATGCACTGGTTGAGCAGTGGACCGATGATCCGGTAATTGTGGAAATCGAGCCTGAGCGGGTTGCCACAGACAGTGTGGAGCAGCATGTATACCTGGCCGCTAGTGAGGAAAAATATGCGCTGCTTTACAACATCCTACAGCGCGAGGAAGTCGATAGTCTGATTGTATTCGCCAACCGCCGCGACCAGTGCCGACGACTGCACGAACATCTCCTTGCCCACGGTATTGCTGCTGGTTTGCTCTCAGGGGAAGTCGCACAGAACAAACGTGTGCGCACCCTTGACGACTTTAAGTCGGGCAAGACCAAAGTCCTTGTGGCAACAGATGTTGCCGGACGTGGTATCCATATCGATGGTATCAGTCATGTGGTGAATTTCACTCTACCGGAGGAGCCGGAAGATTACGTGCACCGAATTGGTCGTACAGGCCGGGCGGGCAAAACAGGTACCTCTATCAGCTTTGCCTGTGAAGATGATGCCATGCGCCTTGAGCCGATTGAGCAACTGTTGGGCCAAAAGTTGAAATGTGAAGTGCCGCCGGAGGAACTATTGGTAGAGCCCCCGCGAGTGAAAATTCAGCGAAGCCGTGAGGATAGAGGTAGCCGCAGTAGCGGAGGTCACCGTCGCCACCGCCGGCATTAAGGCGTTAAAACCCAATACAAAGCATATCTATCGATACTGAGAGTTAGTGGTTCCAAGGTTTTGAGTAGTATTGGTTATCGACGCGATATCGACGGGTTGCGCGCTTTAGCGGTTCTGCCGGTAGTTTTTGCCCATGCAGGGCTAGAAGGGTTTTCAGGTGGATTCGTCGGTGTCGATGTTTTCTTTGTGATATCCGGCTACCTGATTACCAGTATCCTGGTGAGGGAGGTTGAGGCAGGTAGCTTCTCCCTGGCAAATTTTTACGAACGGCGCGCCCGTCGCATCCTACCTGCCCTTTTTGCTGTCTTAATAACAACGATTGCGGTGGGGTGGTTTGTTTTACCGCCGGAGCCTCTGAAAGAGCTTGCTCAATCGGTGCTCGCTACAGTCCTGTTCGTCTCGAATATATGGTTTTGGCAGAGCACAGAGGATTATTTTGGGGCTGGCGCAGATTGGCAGCCTCTCCTGCATACCTGGTCCCTCTCGGTTGAAGAGCAATTTTACCTGGGTTTCCCTCTTTTAATATGTCTCTTGGCTGCCCGAGGGCGCGGCCCGATGTGGCTTGTTGTGGCGGGAATATCACTGCTTTCTCTCGGCCTTTCAATCTGGGCCACCAGTGCACAACCTTTTGCTAATTACTTCCTTACTCCAACTCGGATATGGGAGTTGGGGATTGGAGCGTTAGTAGCACTGGGAGCATTTCCGAATGTGAAGCGGGCTTGGCTTCTGGAGCTGGCAGGGGCGCTCGGCACCTTAATGATCCTCACCAGCGTGTTTTTATTTGATGCCTCTACTCCCTTCCCGGGTGTTGCCGCTTTATTGCCTTGTGTGGGCACTGCCACGCTGATCTGGGCCGGCAGTCAGCGACTAACAGTGGCCGGCTTTCTTCTATCGTCGCGGCTTCTGGTTTCGGTAGGCTTGATTTCCTACTCTCTATACCTTTGGCACTGGCCTGTGTTGGTTTTGTTTAGGTTTTTAAATGGCTCGGCTGAGCTTCCATTTGAAATAGCCATAAAGGCAATCCTGGTGTCGGGGGGGCTTGCCTGGGTGAGCTGGAAGTTTGTGGAAGCACCTTTTCGCCAGCCCTCCGCGCGAGGGGTATCAAAACGTGGCCTGGCAAACACTTTCGGTGTAATGGCGATGCTGATCGTTTCTGTCTCCCTGGTAATCAATGTCAAAAAGGGTGTGCCTTCCCGTCTTCCCGAGCCATTATTTGCCACCTATCAAAATGCCAAAGAACGAACGTCTAAAGAGCGTCGTTGTATGGAGCGTTTACCTGAAGAAGGGCTCTGTGAATTGGGTGAGGCGAGCAGTGGAGCCTCAGTGGATTACCTGCTCTGGGGGGATTCCCATGCAGGTGCGTTTCTGCCTGGTTTTGAGCACTGGCTGAAAGTAAAGGGTTATCGCGGTATTGTGGCTGCAAAATCTGCCTGTGCGCCACTCCTTGGTATTGTTCGTCTAGAGATGGGCGCTATGCATGGATGCGATACTTTTAATGCCCAAATAATGGAGATGCTGGAACAGCGAAAGGATGTGAAGACCGTAGTTTTAGTGGCGCGGTGGGCGCTGGTAGTGGAGGGGAGTCGTTCCGCCGGTGAAAGTGGCCCGCCGGCAGTAATGGGGTTGGCAAAGACGGCATATGAAAAGCCCTCTTCTGGAGGAGCTTCTGTGAATAATTTTGAGCTGGTTGCCCAAGGTCTCCATCAGACTGTTGCTCGTATCCGTGCGAGTGGGCGTGAGGTAATAATTGTAGAGGGGATCCCTGAAATTTCTTTTTCTGTTCCGCTTGCCATCGCCAGCGCCGAATTTATCGGCGCACAACTGCAGGGCGCTCCGACCAAGAGAGATGTAGAAGAGCGTAATAAGAGAGTTACAAGAATCTTTAATAGTCTGGGAAAGGAGTTCCAGATAGAGCGCGTAAGCTTGGTGCCAGAATTATGTCCATCTCGATGCCAGATTCAGGTTGATGGGGAGCCCCTGTATCGTGATGATGATCACCTGAGCACTTTTGGCTCAATACGCTTGGTCCCGCAGATGATGGATAGTATCCCCAATGGTTAGGCCTTGATGCCCGCTAGTAATAAAGTTACTGCTGTCATGAGTCTACAGAGATACTGTCTCATCGGCGGGTAGGATTAGCATTGGGATAATAGCTGTGCGTCTTCAGCCCTCTTCAATCATTTAAGTTTGTTTTTGAATTAAATTGGATACTGTTGCTCCAATAACACACAGGGTGCAGTTGACCCTGGGGCGTGTCAGCATTCGAAAATTTCTCCCTTACATGAAATTGTTATAGTGCGAATGCGGACTCTCTCCCCTCATCCATAAAATTGAGTCCAGCTTTTACAGCACATCCTCAAGCAGAATTTACAGCAGTTGAGAAGTGAGGGAGTCGAGTTTCTATCCTTAGGGAAAAGAGGAAACTTCTATGGCTACATCGACGTGTGCAAAAAAATGGCCGATTGACCTTTTACCTGAATCAGCGCCTTGAGATCTTCTCAGCTGAGCGCCTCGGTTTAAAATTAAGCTCTTCCAGTAAGTTATTGGAGCATTCTGGGTGCGCTTTCCCAACCTCAATGAAAATATCGAGATTTACTATGACTACTTTTCAGAGCTAAATCTGTGTAGAAAAGTATTCGGCAGGGACTCCTTACCTATTTGTGGCAGGCATTAAGGGTCCCGTGGGCTTATACGATGCGTTGTTAGTAAACCGAATTCAGACACTGCTAGCTGGAAATTTATGGTCCCTGTCCTGGAAGAATTGGATGGGTTGCCTCATTGACGTGTTTAGACAGCACATATTGCCCGGATGCAAAAGACCTAGTATCGCTTAGCTCAAAGAAAAAAGTGCTCAGAAAGGTAAATAGGGATGCTGCAGAGGTTTGATTCAGGGCTCGGTATCGAGCCCCTGAGGCTAAAGTTTAAGTAATGCTTTTACTTGAAGAGTTGCTTTGCTGTTGGGTAGGGAAGCTATCTGTACCGGGATCACCCTCTTGTCGCAGGCGTTCAATCCACAGTGCAGTGCCACCGGCTACAGCTGCTGGCATTACAAAGATATTCAGGATCGGCACCATCTTTGCCAACATCACTGTGCCACCAAATGTGAGACTGGTTAGTTTACGACGGCGCAAGACACTTTTAAGCTCATCAAATGGCCGTTGGTGATTGTCGAGGGGGTAGTCCACATATTGGATGGCCATGGACCAGGCACCCCAGACAGCAGTTAATACTGCTGGGATAATAATTGTCCAACTGGTGGCCGTAGCCACCAATAAAATAATTAGCCCCCAGAATATAAAGTAGCCCAGCTTACGCAGTTCTCGGCCAAGGGTGCGCCAAATCATTTGCAGTAACGGCTCTGCCGGCGGTGTCTTTCCGGTGAGAAGCTCCTCTACCTTTTCAGCCAGAATACCATTGAAGGGTGCGGCAATAATATTGGTAATTACAGCAAACAGATAACCGTAAACAAGAAAAAAAAGAAACAACACCAGGAATGCAATAATCCAGGCAAGCCAGCGAAAAATGCTGGCGGCCCAGGCGGCACCTTTGGCCATGATTGCTTCCCACCAGGACATATTCGCGGTATCGACAGGGGTGTGAGATAGCAGGCTGCCAATATAGTCGCTGAGTCCTCCCAGTTGCGAAATCATGATGCCACTGATAATGATAAACAGCACCAGATTGATCAGTAATGGAACCAGGATAAAAGGGCGCAGTTCGCGCCGGGTTATCAGGTGCACACCGCGCACTAGCGCGTCGATACCGTGGATGGGGTTTGAAGTCATAAATTTACCTCTTACCGGTGCGGCGATAGTCTTTATTGTTCAGCGCCGGCGGCTTTCAGTATTTCACCGTACTCTTTACCCTGGCGGTGCTCTTTAATTCGGCTCAATAGGGTTTTACCATCGGGGCCAGGGCTGTTGAGGTCTTTCCCTTCGGCAAGAAATAGTTGAACAAAGGAGGCAAAGCTCTCTGCTTTCATACTGCGGTAAGCACGCTCAAGCAGGTGGTAGTCGAGGTTTACTCCCTTGGGGGCTTCTCCAATCAGGAAGCCGGCAATACGCTCCGTATCAAAAACTTCCCCGAGAACTTTTTGCTTGTCTTTTTTCTGGCTCAAAATCTTTTCCTTACTGCTGTCTTTACTGCCGGGATGTTACCCAGCTCAAGTATTCAAGGGTTAATAATTAAAGCAGGGCGTCCAGCTTTTCCTTGAGAATTTTGTTGATCATTTGTGGGTTTGCCTGACCCTTGGAGGCTTTCATGATCTGGCCAACAAAGTAGCCCATCATTTTGGGACGCTTGGATTCGTCAGCTCTACGGTAATTATCCACTTGAGCGTCGCTTGCGGCGATAACTTCATCCACCATTTTTTCGATGGCGCCAGTATCAGATACTTGCTTCAGGCCGCGTTTTTCAATGATGTCATCAGCGCTGCCTTCACCTTCACAGATTGCCTCAAACACCTGCTTGGCAATCTTGCTTGAAATAGTGTTGTCTTTTATACGGGTAATTAGGCCTGCCAGCTGTGTAGCGGAAACGGGGGACTCGGCAATACTGATTTCCTTGCGATTTAGCAGCGCAGCCAGCTCACCGGTTATCCAGTTGGCGGCCAGCTTGGGTTCGCCGCAGGACTTACATACAGTTTCGAAATACTCCGCACTGTCGCGATCCTGGGTCAGTTGATCGGCATCATATGCAGATAGATTGAATTCGGACTGGAAACGCTCGGCTTTGGTATCCGGCAGCTCCGGCAGTTCCTTGCGCAGCTGTTCAATATATTCTTCGGTGAGTACTACCGGCAGAAGGTCCGGGCAGGGAAAGTAGCGATAGTCATTGGCAACTTCCTTGCTGCGCATAGAGCGGGTCTCATTTTTGTCGGCGTCGTAGAGACGGGTTTCCTGCTCGATACTGCCGCCGTCTTCGAGGATATCGATCTGGCGCTCTGCTTCCACTTTGATGGCCCGCTCAACGAAACGGAAAGAGTTGATATTCTTTAGCTCGGTGCGGGTGCCCAGTTTTTCCTCACCTTTTAATCGCACGGATACATTGGCATCACAGCGTAGGGAGCCCTGGGACATATCTCCATCAGAAATTCCCAAATAGGTCACGATGCTATGAATTTTCCTGAGGTAAGCAACTGCTTCGGCAGCACTTCGCATATCGGGTTCGGATACAATTTCAATCAACGGGGTTCCGGCTCGGTTGAGATCAATTCCAGACATGCCATGGAAATCTTCGTGTAGGGATTTACCTGCATCCTCTTCAAGATGAGCATGGTGCAAGCGCACTTTTTTGCTGCCTCCATCCTCCAGGTGAATTTCCACTTCCCCTGCTCCGACGATGGGCTGTTCCAGCTGGGTAGTTTGATAGCCTTTGGGTAGATCTGGATAGAAATAATTCTTACGTTCGAAAACGGATCGTTTGCTAATTTCCGCATTCATTGCCAGGCCAAACATTATCGCATAGCGAAAAGCTTGTTCATTGGGTACTGGCAAGGTACCGGGCATGGCCAGATCTACAGCACACGCTTGAGTATTGGGGGCGGCGCCAAAACGGGTGCTCGCACCGGAGAATAGTTTTGATTCGGTGGAGAGCTGGACGTGAACTTCCAGCCCGATAACGATTTCCCATTCCACGATATTTCTCCTTATACGGCGCTGGCTTTGTGCCAGTCTGTTACCTGCTGATACTGGTGCGCAATATTAAGCATGCGAGCCTCATCCAGGTAATTTCCGGTGATCTGCAGACCTACAGGCATATTATTTACAAGCCCGCAGGGGATAGACATTCCAGGGAGGCCTGCCAGGTTAGTGGCGATGGTATAAATATCTTCCAGATACATAGCAACCGGGTCGGCGCTCTTGGCACCCAGTTGGAAAGCGGGGGAGGGGGTGGTGGGTCCCATTATAACATCCACTTTTTCAAAGGCCTGCATGAAGTCCTGCTTGATCAGGCGGCGTACCTGCTGGGCCTTGTTGTAGTAGGCATCGTAATAGCCGGCTGACAAGGCATAGGTGCCCACCAGGATTCGGCGTTGGACCTCTTCGCCGAAGCCTTCGCCCCGGGAGCGCATGTACAGATCACGCAGATCGGAGGGCTGTTCACAGCGATGCCCATAGCGCACACCATCGAAGCGGGACAGGTTAGCAGAGGCTTCCGCCGGTGCGATGACGTAATAAGCGGGAATTGCCAACTCAGTGTGCGGCAGGCTGATATCGACCAATTCAGCCCCGAGTTTTTCAAATTCCTTGAGAGCATCCTGCACCCGGACAGCGGTATCACCATCGAGCCCCTCGCCGAAGTACTCCTTGGGTACACCAACTTTGAGCCCGGTGACGGAATCATTCAGTCTCGCGGTATAGTCCGCTTGGGGGCGATCCAGGCTGGTGGAATCTTTTGAATCATGGCTGGCCATAGCGGATAGCAAATAGGCTACGTCTTCTGCATTGCGCGCGATAGGACCGGCTTGATCCAGGCTTGAGGCATAGGCGACGATGCCCCAGCGGGATACACGGCCATAAGTGGGTTTCAAGCCGGTCGTATTGGTCAATGCTGCTGGCTGGCGAATAGAGCCGCCGGTATCGGTAGCGGTGGCTCCCGGGACGAGGAGGGCTGCCACTGCGGCTGCTGAGCCGCCTGACGAACCGCCGGGTACGTAATTAGTGTCCCAGGGATTTTTTACCGCGCCATAGTAGCTGCTTTCGTTGGAGGAGCCCATGGCAAACTCATCCATATTGGTTTTGCCCAGGGTAACGGTGCCAGCCGAATTCAGGTTTTCCACGATTGTGGCGTTGTAAGGCGGAATAAAATTGTCCAGCATTTTTGACGCGCAGCTGGTGCGAATGCCCTTGGTGCAGACAATGTCCTTGTGTGCGATAGGAACGCCACACAAGGCAGGAGCTTCCCCGGCAGCGAGGCGCTCGTCGGCCGCTTTAGCTTGGTTGAGGGCGAGCTCTTCAGTGACAGTGATAAAGCTGTTGTAGTTGCTATCCAGCTGCTGGATACGCTTGAGCAAATGTTGGGTAAGCTCAGTACTGGAGAACTCTTTACCCCGCAATCCGCGAATGATCTCGGCGATAGTAAATTGATGCATGATATTCCCTTAAGGCTTTGGCGGGATCAGATGATTGGCTTTCGAGTGGGCTTTGAAGTGATGGGTCCCGGCTCAGTCAATCACCTTGGGTACCAGATAGAGCCCCTCATCTGACTGAGGGGCCAAAGACAGGAAACTATTTCGCTGGTCGGTTTCGGTTACCGCATCGGCACGGAGGGTTTGCACCTCATCAAGGGGGTGTGCCATGGGGATTACACCATCGGTGTTGATGGCCTGCAGCTGGTCTACCAGTTGTAGAATGTCACCAAGGCGGCTGCTGACTTCCTCTATGGTTGCGTTGGATATGGCGATGCGGGCTAGCTCGGCCAGCTTTTCTACGGTTTGTGTATCCACGGCCATGGCGATGGAACTCCTCCAGCTTGAGTTGCGAATCAATGCTTACCCAGACGCATGCCGGGCAGAACCGGCAAATTTAGCACAACATGCTGTTATTCTCATCGGCCCTGGCAACTCGGGATTATTGCAATCGATTAGTCCAGCTTCAGCCTTGCTCTGAACCGGCGCCATTGTTAGAGTTTGCCGAATCCTGCCGGGCGGTGAGAGACTCCGGTGTGTTGCGTAAATTCCGATTCGAAATGCGGCTCGGAACTCAGAATTATTTGCGCGGACTAATTAGGATTTATATCCATAAAATAAGCCGCGCCCGCAGTGCCCGACCTGGGGGCTGACAATTAGTACAAGGTAATCGAATTCCATGTTTAAACGTTTGCGGGGTATGTTCTCCAGTGATCTCTCCATTGACCTGGGAACCGCCAATACGCTGATTTACGTTCGCGATCGCGGCGTAGTTCTCGACGAGCCATCAGTCGTCGCTATTCGTCATTACAATGGCCAGAAAATCGTTGAGGCCGTCGGTGTAGAAGCCAAACGTATGCTCGGCCGAACTCCCGGTAATATCACTGCTATCCGCCCCTTAAAGGATGGTGTTATCGCCGACTTCCAGGTAACTGAAAAAATGTTGCAGCACTTTATTAAAAAAGTGCATGAAAACAGCTGGATGCGCCCAAGCCCGCGTGTGCTGGTATGCGTGCCCTGCCAGTCTACCGAAGTGGAACGCCGTGCGATCCGCGAGTCTGCGCTTGGTGCTGGCGCCCGCGAGGTGTCCCTGATTGAAGAGCCTATGGCCGCAGCAATCGGTGCCGGCCTGAATGTGGAGGAGGCGAGTGGTTCCATGGTGGTAGACATCGGTGGTGGTACCACTGAGATTGCCATTATCTCCTTGAACGGCGTGGTTTACTCTGATTCAGTGCGTATTGGCGGTGATCGTTTTGATGAGGCCATCGTCAACTATGTGCGTCGTAACTACGGCAGCGTTATTGGTGATGCCACTGCCGAGCGCATCAAAGAAGAGATTGGCTGTGCCTATGCGGGCAGTGAGGTACGTGAGATCGATGTGCGTGGTCGTAATCTGGCGGAAGGGGTGCCCCGCAGTTTCACCCTCAATTCAGATGAAATTCTCGAAGCCCTGCAGGAGCCATTGACTGGTATTGTACAAGCAGTGAAGAGCGCTCTGGAGCAATCGCCCCCCGAGCTTGCTTCGGACATTGCTGAGCGCGGTATGGTGTTGACCGGTGGCGGTGCTTTGCTTCGCGATTTGGACCGATTGCTGATGGAGGAGTCCGGTTTGCCGGTAATTGTTGCAGATGATCCTCTGACCTGTGTGGCCCGTGGTGGCGGTAAGGCCCTGGATATGCTGGATCGCAGCCGTTTGTATCTGATGTCAAACTAAGTCAAGTAAGGTCGAGGCAGTGTTCCGATGAGAATAGCGGGGCCGTCTTGGCAGTTAGTTTCACGTTTCAGTGACATCCGATATATATTGTGAGAACAATAAGCATTGATCTTTATAAAGGGGGCTGCCCTTGAAACCGCTATTTACCCGCGGCCCCTCCCAAGAGACCCGCCTGATTACTTTGGCTGTTTTGTCAATCGCCCTGTTTGTAATCAGCTACTCTACCGACTGGTTCCACACTATCCGTGAGCGGCTATTCGATGCCGTCGCCCCTCTTTATTGGATTACCGGTACCCCTGAGAGAGTGACTGATTGGGCCGGTGAGCAGTTTCGCTCCCGTGATGAATTGCTCGAAGAAAATGACCGCCTCAAGCGCCAGGTATTATTGCTGGAGCAACGCAGCCAGTTATTAGCAGCCGTAAAGGCGGAAAATACCCAGCTCAAGGAGCTGATGAACTCGGCTGAGATGGTTGATGACCGTGTGCTGGTCGCCCAGATTATCGGCGTGTCCCCTGACCCCTTGGAGCATGTCCTGCTTATTGATAAAGGCAGGGATGACGGTGTCGATGTGGGCACACCGGTGATGGATGCAGGCGGCTTGCTCGGGCAGGTGATTGAAGCCGGAAATTCATTTAGCCGGATTCTGTTGATCACAGATTCCAGCCACGCCATCCCGGTACAGGTGTTGCGCAACAGCATGCGTACCGTAGCCGAAGGTACTGGGGATCTGTATCGGCTTAAGCTGCGTCACCTGGCCAATACCAGTGATATTCGCGAGGGAGACCTGCTACTGAGCTCAGGCCTTGGTGGTCGCTTTCCGGCAGGTTACCCGGTTGGAGAAGTGATGTCGGTCACTCGTGACCCGGGCAAGCCTTTTGCGGAGGCTGAAGTGTTGCCCCGCGGCCGCATGAACCGCAGTCGTTTTGTGCTTGCGGTTATCAGTGACAGGGGGCAGGGCCTTGCAAGCGAGTAGCCGCTGGTTTATCGCCGCTACCATTTTTCTGTCAATGCTGCTGGTAGTAATGCCCTTGCCTCAACAGTGGCTCTGGTTTCGCCCGGCATTTCCCGCCCTACTTATCATATTTTGGGTTTCGCGGATGCCCCAGTCTCTCGGTGTGGGTTTTGCTTGGCTGGTGGGAATCCTGGAGGATCTGGTAACTGGAGCAAGTCTCGGTACCCATGCTTTGGCCCTCGCTGTATTGGCGTATTTCAGTCTTTTGACCTACCAGCGCACAAGGGTCTTCAACCCGGCTCAACAACTCTTGTGGGTTTTTGTCCTGGTGGGTATTAATCAGGTAGTAGGAAACTGGGTGCATGGGTTGGAGGGAAAAACAGTGCCTGGACTGACCTTTCTATGGCCCGCACTTACTACGGCATTATTGTGGCCCTGTGTTACCCCTCCTTTGCGAGGCCTTTGTAATCGCCTTCACATTCGCTGACTGAACCGTCAGATTGTAAATCAATGTAAAAAATTGATCATTTTTCGATCGATATAGCTATAATCAGCCGCTGGCCCACAGGGAATATGTAGTACAGTGACAAATACCACCACATCAAACCGTCTCCTGCTCGCCTCGGGTTCCCCGCGTCGCGCCGAGCTTTTGACGCAGATAGGCGTCTCTTTTTCCCAGTTAACACCTGCTGTTCCCGAGCAAAAGCAGTTGGCTGAGACTCCCCAGGAATATATTCAGCGATTGGCCCACGATAAGGCTACTGCTGGCCTGGGGGGCGTGGAAGGTGTATGGGCCCTGGGCTCTGATACGGTGGTACTCGCCGGGGACAAGGTGCTGGAGAAACCGAAGGATTACGCTGACTTTGAATCCATGATGTTGTCTTTGTCCGGTACTGAACACTCGGTATTGAGTGCGATCTGTCTGCGTAGTTGGGAGCGTCAGTTTAGCCGCGTGGTGGAAACACGGGTGCGCTTTCGTCACTTGTCGAAGGCGCAGATTGAAGCTTATTGGAGTACTGGTGAGCCTGAAGATAAAGCCGGAGGCTATGGTATCCAAGGAATGGGCGCCGCACTGGTTGAGTCTATTAGCGGTAGTTATAGCAATGTGGTTGGGTTGCCCCTGGAGGCACTGGTTCCCATGCTTGAGCATGCGGGTATCCCTTACTGGCAGGAGAACCAGTCTTGAGTGAAGAGCTTTTAATCAATGTTGCACCTACAGAGACCCGCGTTGCCCTGGTGGAAAATGGCGTACTGCAGGAGGTCTATCTCGAGCGTAGCGCGCGAAGAGGAATAGTTGGCAATATCTACAAGGGCAAGGTGATTCGGGTTCTGCCAGGTATGCAGGCCGCATTTGTGGATATTGGGCTGGAGCGGGCTGGATTTATCCACGCTTCAGATATAGCCCCTTTAGATGATGAGGGGATGGAAGCGCGGGATGCCGAAGTGGCAGATATCCGCGCTTTGGTACGCGAGGGACAGTCCCTGGTGGTGCAAGTGGTCAAAGACCCGATAAGTAGTAAAGGTGCGCGCTTAACCACTCATTTGTCAGTATCTGCGCGCTATCTCGTGTATATGCCCCAGACTCGCCATATTGGGATTTCCAATCGTATTGAGGATGAGGGTGAGCGTGAGCGTTTGCGCCAATTGGTAGAAGCTGCTGTATCTCGTCTTGCCGAAGACGGGCTTTCAGCAGATGGCGGGTTTATTTTGCGCACCGTGGCTGAAGGAGTGAGTGAAGAGGAGTTACTCAGGGATATCCCCTTTCTTTATAAGTTGTGGGGCGAGCTGGATCAGCGAATCAACGAGCGCCCTGTCCCCTCGGTAATCTACGAAGACTTACCACTGTTTATGCGCGCATTGCGTGATCTTGCGCGTCCCTATACAGAGAAGATTCGTATAGACTCCCGCGAGGCACATGGTCGCGCCGCGGAGTTTGCCGGCAAATATGCACCGGAAATCGCTGGCCGTCTGGAACACTATCCCGGTGAGCGCCCACTGTTTGATCTCTATGGTGTGGAAGAGGAAATTCGTCGCGCATTGCAAAATAAGGTGACTCTGAAGTCAGGTGGGTATCTTATCGTCGAGCAAACGGAAGCGATGAGCACTATTGATGTGAATACCGGCGCATTTGTCGGCCATCGAAATCTGGAAGAAACTATCTTCAAGACCAACCTGGAGGCGGCGACCGCAATTGCCCGGCAGCTGAGACTGCGTAATCTAGGAGGCATCATCATTATCGACTTTATCGATATGAAGGACCCCGAGCACCAACGCCAGGTATTGCGAACACTTGAAAAAGCACTGGAGAGGGATCATGCCAAATCCAGTATCACCGGTGTCTCAGAGCTGGGTTTGGTTGAGATGACGCGCAAACGCACGCGTGAATCCCTCGGGCAGATACTTTGTGAGCCCTGTCCAGTATGTGAGGGGCGTGGCACATTGAAAAGTGCTGAAACAGTCTGTTTTGAAATTTTTCGTGAGATCATCCGTGAGGCGCGCGCTTACGACAGCGAAAAAATTATGGTGCTGGCAAGTCAGGTAGTTATAGACCTTTTACTCGATGAGGAGTCGGCTAATGTTGCCGACCTGGAGGAATTTATTCGCCGTCCTATACAGTTTCAGGTTGAGCCTATCTATAACCAGGAGCAGTACGACATTGTTCTTGTGTGAGTTACCAGTTGTTTTTCCTCTGATACCTGGCAATGAATGCAACGGTGTTCATTGTCTTCGTGCGCTCAGGGGAGGGTGGTAATGGTTGTGATTCGCTGGCTCGCCCGCAAGTTTTGGCTGCTATCGGTTAGCCTGGTTATTGCCCTGGCGATCCTGGTTCAGACCGGCCGCTTGTTGTCCCCTCAGGTCGAAGAGTACAGACCGCAGATCAGCAGCTGGCTGTCAGAGCAGCTAGGGGTAACGGTGCAAATGGACCGGATTTCCCTGCGCTGGGAAGCCCTGGAGGTAGCACTGCAGCTAGATGGTTTACGCTTGGGGGAAAATGGTGAGCTGCGAATGGGGCACGGCCTTTTCCAGCTGGACTTGCTCGCCAGCCTTTGGAATCGCGAATTGGTGTGGAAAGATCTTCAAATGCACACTTTCGCCGCCGGCCTCAGCCGGAATGCACAGGGAGAGTGGCGCCTGGATGGCTTTCCTGATATTTCCCTGAAGCCTGATGGTAGGGTGGTTGCCGACCCCAAGGCAGCGGACCCTGCGCGATTGTTCCAGCTCAGCCCCAAGATCCAAATTCAGGATGCTGCAATCACGGTTCGGCTCCCCGATGACCAGCTGGCCGAGATTAACCTGCCGCAGATACTACTTGAAAACCAGGGTGATTTTCACCGCCTCGTAGCCCGTGCGTTTATTTCCCGTGAGGGAGAGATTGAGGATACGCATTCTGAAACCTTGCGATTAGTTCTTGAGGGGCGCGGTAACCCTCGGGATAAAAAGCGCTTCTCCCTGCGTGGTTATATGCAGCTCAATGAGCTGTTACTGGATGAAGATATCGTTACCCTTCTGCATGAACTGACTCCACTGCCGGATCGCTTTCACTGGCATGGGCGCAAATGGGCAGATGGTCGCTTGTGGCTTCACAGCGATGCCAAAAATGGCTATCGCCTGGTGGGGCAATTAGACCTCGCCCAAGTCGAGAAGCTGGACAGCGTACTAGATGACAGTGCAGAAGCCACTATCGCAAATGACCATGTTATGAAGCCGCTGCGGGCTTTCTCCGGCGATCTATCTGGACATTGGCTGCCCGGTGAACGTTGGCGCCTGGCTTTACAGGACATCCAGATCGATTGGCAGGATCTGCAGATGCCGCCACTCAATTTGCAGGTCAGCAGTGATCAGCAGGGATTATCTATGAGTGCCGATGTTGTCGATCTGGCGGGCTGGAGCGATATTCTCAAAAACCTGGATGTGCTCGAAGGGGCTGCTGATAATTGGTTGCGAGCCTTGGAGCCTGGAGGTGAGTTACGCCGGGTCCAGCTGTTGCGCAGCCCGGAGGGGGCGGTCAGTTTGCAGGCCAACCTGAAGGGTGTACAAGCCAAGGCATTCCGGGGGGCTCCTGCGATTACCAATTTGACTGGTTACCTTGAGCTTGAGGGTGCAAATGGCAGGGTAGAGCTAGATGGCTCAGCTTTTACCGCACACTTCCCAAATTTATATCGAAATACTTTTTCATTTGACCAGGCCAGTGGCACTGTGGCTTGGAACCTGGACAGGGATGCAAACGAGATCAGCATATTTTCTGGTCCTCTACGGCTTGATGGTGCTTTAGGGGAAGTTAATGGCCAGTTTATGTTATCCCTGCCTGTCAAAGCTCAGAGCCGACCGACAGATCTAGTGTTGGCTCTATCTTTACATGATGCTGCCGTTACTACCCAGGAACAGTTGGTACCAACGACTGTTAGTAAGGATCTACGCGACTGGCTCAATAAAGGACTGGGTGCAAGAAATTCCGGGCGAGTGGAGAGTGCTGCATTTATCTATCGAGGCAGTAGTTATCGAGCAGATGGAAAAGAGGAGTCACTGCAGGCTCTTGGGGCTCATCGTAATCGCCAAACTATACAGTTAGCAGCGGATTTTACCGAGGCTAGCTTGAAGTATGCTGAGGAATGGCCTTCAGCTAAAAATGTCGATGGGCGCTTGTTACTGAATGATGGAGCTGTTTCTGTTGGTGCGGTAAAGGCCAAACTTTGGAACATTGATGCCAGCGATATTTTCGTTGCAGTTGCCCCCCTTGCCGGGAAGGGATCGCGCTTGGATGTGCAGGCCCAGCTTTCCGGTCCTGCAGCTGATGGCCTCCGGCTTCTCAGGGAGTCCCCTCTGCGTCAGCAGTTGGGTAGTGGGTTTGATGATTGGCATTTGGCGGGAAATATTGCCGGCCAGCTCAATTTGACTCAAGCCTTGGGGGGAGCTGACCTGAATAGCAGCCAGCATGTAGATTTGCAGTTAAGTGATGGGGAGCTTGAGCTTAAGAACCTTCGTCTGCAGACACAGGAGCTGTCTGGGGATGTGATTTATGATAGCGAGAGAGGGCTTGCAGGTACACGGGTCAGCGGCACACTTTGGGGCAGACCTGTCAGCGCACATATCCGTCACTTTGGTAAGGGAGCTTCCAGGGACACACAGGTTGTAGTGGATGGTAATGCCGACATTGAGTCAATTTTTACCTGGAGCCAGCGACCCGAGCTGAAATGGCTGGATGGCGATATGGACTACCAAGCCCTGATCACTATACCTGCCAAAGCAAAGGAAGCCCCCTATGCAGCAGTTTTTGAGCTTACCTCCAACCTGGCGGGTATCAATGTCAACTTACCTGAACCTTTAGGTAAACCCGCTGAAGTAAAGACCAATTTTGTTCTGCGGGCGCCGATTGGTGACCAGGGCAGTTTATTCCACCTGAACTACGGTGAACATCTCCAGGGGCAGTTCTGGCTGGTACAGGGGGAACTTGATCGTGCCTCTATCGCCCTGAATGCCGAAGCTAAGCTCCCCGCCGAGCGTGGGTTGTCCATCACCGGTGATATTTCCAATATCGACCTACCCCACTGGGAGAAGTTACTGGGTGTATATCGTGAAGCCCCCCCCTCTGCCGGAGATGGTGTTCTAAAACCTGGAGTTGAGGTTCTGGAGGAGCAGGCGGCGAGTGTATTCGACTCTGGCAAACCGGTTACCACCATAAATCTCGATGATCAAATAGCAGCTTCCGCCGAAGTTTTACCAGTGAGTCTGGATCTCAGTACCGACCGCTTGCAGTTGGGGGCTGTTGATATTGAGCATATTCATGTTACTGGCAATGGTGTGGGGGCTGATTGGAAGCTGGATTTCGATAGTGAGATGGCTGCAGGCGAATTGAAAGGCACTTTGGGTGGAGAGACACCTCTGAAGTTGCAATTGGCCCATTTACGCTTGCCTGCCCTTGAGAAAAAGAGTGAGCTTCAGCAGGACCCCTTCTCTCTGGAACCCTTCGCTGAGGAGGCCCCTGATCCATGGGCAGATTTCGATTTCCAGGTCTTGCCGGCTATTGATTTTAGTACTGAGAGCTTGCAGCTTGGTGATGAGGAGCTGGGGCGCTGGTCCTTTAATGTACGCCCCTCCAAAGAGCGTTTGGTTGTCAGTGATATTCGCGGTAGTGTGCGTGGTTTCCGTATTGAAGGGCGCGGCAAAGGTGGGGAAACTCTTGGTGCGCAGTTGATGTGGATGCGCGATGCCGAGGGGAAGAGTTCTTCCCAGTTTATTGGTCGCCTGGCGGCCGATGATCTCGCTGATATCCAGCGTACAATGGGACATGAGCCTCTTATTGAGAGCAAGTCCGCCAGCTTTGATACCGCCTTGCGCTGGGACGGATCTCCAGCCCTGGTCAAAGGCAGTTTGCTCTCTGGGGAGCTTAAGATTGATATCCGGGATGGGCGTTTCCTTCGCTCTACAGGTACGGCTGGCTCTACGGTGTTGCGCCTGTTATCTCTTTTTAATTTCGATACCTGGGCGCGTCGTTTGCGCTTGGATTTCTCTGATCTTTACAAGAGCGGTATGGCCTTTGATCGGGTTCGCGGGGAAGTGGTTTTTGAAGGGGATGGACAACTGTTGATTGCGGTGCCTATTCAAGTGGAAGGGCCAACCAGTGAGCTGCAGATGGCTGGCAGGGTGAATCTGTTGCGCGAGGACCTAGATCTTACCCTAGTGGCAACTTTACCGGTAAGTAATAACCTTGCTCTGGTCGCTGCACTGGCAGGAGGACTTCCGGCTGCTGCAGGGGTATATCTAATTAGTAAGGCTTTCAAAAAGCAGGTGAAAAAAGTGGCCAGTGTTAGCTATCGTATCAGTGGCGACTGGGCAGATCCACAAATGCGTTTTGAAAGGCTGTTTGATGGCGGTGGTGCCGAGCGCCAGGGGGCTGCCTCATTAAAAGATAAAGCTGAGGCTGTGGAGGAGGTGGGCTCGGGGGGGCCATCTACGCTGCCAATAAGTACTGGTGCAGGAAGCTAGCTGTTACGATTTTTCTGAACTGCATCCACTTCAAGGCGCTCTAATCTTAGGATAACGGCAACGCGCTAGAGAATGGAGTTTTGCAAATGACGAAATCTCAAATACTCGGCTCCCTGTTGGTGGTAGCCGTGGCATTATCGGCATGCTCCGAGGCCGATGACCAGCGTATCCAGACGATGACCGTAGGAGAGGCCAAGGAGAGGATCTCCGAAGGTAAGGGGCTGGAACAGATTCCCAAATCGGTGTGGAAACAGATTCTGCCTGAGGATCGTTACAAGGTCCTGTGGAAAAAGGATACTGAGCGAGCCTTTACTGGTAAGTTACTCTACAACGAGGAAGAGGGGACTTATGTAACAGCTGGTTGCCGCCTGCCGGTGTTCAGCTCAAAGCACAAATATAAGTCAGGTACCGGCTGGCCCAGTTTCTGGGATGTGGCATATCCGCAAAATATAGTCTTAAAAGACGATTTTAGTTGGGGCCTGCGCCGTACAGAAGTGCTGTCAAAATGTGGGGAGCACTTGGGGCATGTATTTAAGGATGGTCCGGCACCGACACAACTGCGTTATTGCCTGAACTCCCTTGCCTTAGATTTTGAGCCAGCAACTGTAAACAAGCAATAATTAGCGATTGTTGCTAAAGGTCTTTCTGGGATGGTGGCTTGGTAAGCTGGGAGGGACTCGGGGCGGGAGAAATACCACCCCGGGGAGCTACTCTGGGGTATCAGGTATCCTGCATAAAAAAGTCGCGTAAGTAGCGGAACAATTTACGCTGATTTGTGGGGGGCTTATTGTTTTTAACCTCTCTTTGGGAGTCCCTTACCAACTGACGCAACTGTTGGTGATCCACTTGCGGATACTGATCAAAAAAAGAACCTTGGGCACTGTTCCCACCTTCAAGCAGGCGCTTGCGCCAATCCTCTGCCATTTTATCGAAGTGCAGGTGACGTTGGTCCCGCTCTTTGAATTTCAGCAAAACTGCCTCAATAGCTTCATGATCGCTACTGCGCATAAGTTTGCCGATAAATTGCATCTGGCGGCGGCGGGCCTCGTTAGATTTGATTCGTGCCATGGTATCTATGGCATCGCGCAGATCTTCATCCAGTGGTACTTCAGCAAGTTGGGCCTTAGATAGCTCAGTCAGTTGTTTGCCCAACTCCTGTAATTGGTGCATTTCCTGTTTGACCTGAGTTTTACTCTTTGGCAGGTCATCCTCATAATCATCGTTTTCGTACATCTCAAATTCCGCACGTTAACCGGGGCTTTCCCGATTTTGCTCTAACCAGAGGCATTGTGCCACTGGGATATTTCACGTCTCAGCCAAAATACCAGGTGGCAAGGCCGAGGAAAGACATAAACCCTACAACATCGGTGATGGTAGTCAGGGCTACGCCACCTGCCAGCGCTGGGTCAATACGCATAGCTCGCAAGGCTACAGGTAATATTGCGCCCGCCGATGCGGCGGTAAGCAGGTTAATTACCATAGCTGCGACAATGATAATGGCGATAGTGATATCGCTAAACCAAAGTGCGGCAATAACCCCCATAACCAGTGACCAGAGTAAGGCATTCAGGGCAGCTGAGCCCAGCTCGCGGGAGAGTAGCCAGTTCAGGTTACTTTTACCAATCTGTCCGAGTGCCATGCCCCGGATGACTACTGTGAGAGTTTGGCTGCCAGCAACGCCCCCCATACTGGCAACGATCGGCATTAACACTGCAAGTGCCACCACTTTTTCCAAGGTATTTTGGAATAAGCTGATAACCCAGGATGCGAGCAGGGCAGTTAGGAGGTTTATGCCCAGCCACAAAGCTCTTCTTCGAGCCGTACGCCTTACCGGGGCAAAGGTGTCCTCTTCTTCATCAAGGCCGGCCAGACTCATCAGTGAGTGATCGGCATCTTCGCGAATTACATCCACAATATCGTCAATTGTGATGCGGCCCAACAGGCGGTTATCCTCATCGACCACTGGCGCGGTGATCCAGTCGTACTTCTCAAACAGTCGGGCAACCTCGGTGTCGCGCATATCTGCAGGGATAGGTTCTACGTCGGTATTTACTACCTCGCGAACTGTTACTGATGGATCTGTAGTCAGTAGCTTTGATAGTGGCAGTAACCCTATGTACTGTCCCTTACGATTTACTACGAATAAGCTGTCTGTGGATTCTGGCAGTTGCTCGTGGCGACGCAGGTAACGAAGAACCACATCTAGGCTAAGGTTAGGGCGCACAGAGATGGTATTGGTATCCATCAGGCCGCCGGCGGTGTTCTCATCGTAGGCAAGAACACTTTCCACTCGCAGTCGGTCGGTCTCGCTCATAGAGGAGAGAACTTCCGATACAACACGCTCGGGAAGTTGCTGGAGGATATCAGCGATATCATCCGCATCCAGCCCCTCCATGATCTCCACCATCTCCTCGGTATCCATGGTGTCGAGGATCTGGCTGCGCACCTCATCTGTCAGCTCTTGGAGTACCTCACCTTCTACATCTCGCTCAATTAAATTCCAAAGTACCTGGCGAATGCGGGGAGGGGAGCTTTCTAGTAACTGGGCAATGCTCTGGGGGGTCAGGGTTTTGAGCATGCGCCGGACTTCCTGCCCAGTGCCGCTATCGAGCGCGGCAAATAGCTCGCTGAGCTGATTTTGGGCGCGGAATTTAATTTCGGCTTGAGGTGGGCTGGACACGACTAATCCTTACTACTTAGCGGTGATTGCGGGCTGAGGTCGCTTGGGATAAGTGGCGATTTTATGCCCATGGCGGGACTCTATCTAGAGGGGGCTATTTTTGCAAACTACTCGGCTTCGCCAAAGCGTTCTGATACCAAATCACTAATAGCGCTCACCGCATCGTCTTCGTCACGGCCTTCAATCTCCAATTCAAGTTCCGTTCCCTTACCAGCGGCTAGCAGCATAAGCGCCATTACACTCTTTCCGTCGACTGATTTGCCCTGGCAGTGTACTTTGACATCTGCAGAGAATCGCGCAGAGGTCTGGGCGAACTTACTGGCTGCGCGGGCGTGTAGACCGAGCTTGTTGATAATGGTGAGGCGCTGTTTTTGCATAAGTGCGTCTAAGTTAATTGGATGTTACTTCTGCTCACGATGCCGGATCTGAACGTTATTAAACTGTTTTGAAAAAATCTTGGCCAACTGCTCCACCATATATACAGAGCGGTGGCGACCGCCAGTGCATCCAATGGAGATGCAGGTATAACTGCGATTGCTTTTTTGGTAGGAGGGCAACCAGTTATTCAGGAAGCTGGTGATATCCGCCTGCATTTTACCGGTTTCAGGGTGGCCTTGTAGGTATTCGGCAACCTCGGGGTCCAGGCCGGTTTTCTGTCTCAGGCTTGTCTCCCAGTAAGGGTTTGGCAGGCAGCGTAAGTCAAATATCAGATCCGCATCTACGGGAACCCCGTATTTAAAGCCAAAGGATTGGAAAAGGATTGCCATGCTCTCTGACTTTTCACCTACTACCCGGTTTTTCACTAATCCACGTAGCTCGTGCAAACTGAGATTGCTGGTGTCTATCACCATGTCCGCCATCGCAGAGATCGGTGTGAGTAGTTCCTTTTCCTGGTTGAGTGCTTCTAGTAGGTGGGTGCAGTCATTGCTGAGAGGGTGTTTCCGCCGGGTTTCACTGAAGCGCTGAACTAACACTGGTTCACGGGCGTCGAGGAAAATAACATCGCACTTTACGCCGTTTGCACGCAGGGATTCAATTACCCGTGGGGCCTGTTTGATATCCTGCCAAAGATTTCGGGCGTCGACGCCAAGAGCCAGCTGAGTATCCCCTTCTGCCGGTTGCTCGTGAACCCTTTTGACTAGTTCTGGTAGCAGGCTGGTCGGTAGGTTGTCAATACAGTTAAACCCTTCGTCCTCTAATAACTGAAGGGCAGAGCTTTTTCCGGAACCAGAACGGCCGCTGATAATAACCAAGCGCATGGGTGTCCCCTTTCTAAGGTCTGTGTATCACTGATTTTTAAAATAACTGCATTGTGATTGATAGTGACAGAGTGGTTGTCATCAACATTAGCATTTAACTTCAGTTTACCCATGGGCTGGTTCACTACCTGGATCACGCGGCTGCAGCGCTATCTATGGCAAGTGCGTAGAGTTCGTCGCTGGTCTTGGCCTGGCGTAACTTATCTCTTACTACGCTATTGGAAAATAGCGCTGCTATCTCGGCCAGAGTTTCTAAATGCTGCTGTTCCGCATCCTCGGGGACTAGTAGAACAAATAACAAATCAACAGGCTGGCGATCGATGGCGTCAAAATCAATTGCAGGCTCAATGGTACAGAGAACGCCAATTGGTTCTTCACAACCAGGCAGACGGCAGTGGGGGATCGCAACCCCCTCCCCAATTCCAGTTGATCCCAAGCGTTCTCGGGCAATCAATTGGTTGAAGATGGTATCGGAGTCATGTTGCGGGTATTGTTCGGCAATAGCCTGGGCAATATTGAGCAATAATTTTTTTTTGCTACTCCCCGCCAGATGGCAAAGGCTCAGGCGGGGAGAGAGTAAAGCTTCCAGTGTCATAGTTCAGCGGTGGTTCTGCAACTTCTCTTTGTGCTTCTTCAGTTGGCGGTCCAGCTTATCAGTCAGAGCGTCAATGGCCGCGTACATATCCTTGTCTTCCGAGCCGGCACAGAGGTCGTGACCATTTATATGTACTCTGGCCTCTGCTTTTTGGATCAATTTTTCGACGGATAGGATAACCTGAGCGTTAGTAATATTGTCGTAATGCCGAGAGAGCTTCTCCAGCTTGCTTTCGCAGTAGCTGCGCATTGGTGAGGTAACATCGACGTGGTGACCACTAATGTTGATCTGCATGGATTTCTCCTAATCGGGTGCATCACATACCGGCACGTCTCCCTTTCGGGTCGCAACCCTACTAGGAAGTGGCCCAGAATGGAAGGATACACTCAAAGTTTGGAGTTTGGTTGCAGAGGGGTGAAGTGTGGTGCCAACGAGTTTGTGACCCAGGTTCTTAGGTTGGTCTAAAAATCATATTTGTGGATCAGACCAGGCGTTTTCGCTCACTGGAAGAGGGAATTCCCATGGATTCCCGGTATTTTGCTACAGTGCGTCGCGCTACCTTAATGCCTTGCTGATCCAGTTCCTGGGTGATTTTGTTATCTGAAAGGGGCTTGCGAGGCGTTTCCGCATTTATAAGTTTGCGAATTAATGCACGAATAGCAGTGGAAGAGGCGTCTTCGCCAGAATCAGTACTTACATGACTGGAGAAAAAGTATTTCAACTCAAAAGTTCCGCGAGGAGTGAGCATGTACTTTTGAGTGGTTACCCTGGAAATAGTAGATTCGTGCATGCCAATGGCTTCAGCTACATCCGCCAGTACCATAGGGCGCATGGCCTCAGGTCCCTCTTCAAAGAATCCCTGCTGTTTTTCCACGATGCAATTGGCGACCTTCAGCAGAGTCTCGTGGCGGCTCTGTAGGCTTTTTAAAAACCAACGTGCCTCCTGTAAGTGGTCGCGCAGGAAGTTGTTATCTCTGGAGTTGTCTGCCCGCTTAACCATGGAGGCATAGTGACTGTTAACGCGAATTCTGGGGGTGATCTCCGGATTTAAGTTTGCCTGCCAGCCTAGCTCCCTACGTGAAACAATAATATCCGGGGTCACATAGGTGGCTTCCTGCTCAGCGAATCTCTCACCTGGATTAGGATTCAGGGTTTGGATCAGCCGGATGACCTCGCCCAGTTGGGCTTCATTTAGACGTGTGCGCCGACTTAACTGACGGAAATCCCGCTTGCCGAGAAGGTCAAGGTGGCGCTGGATAATACACTGGGCCTGTTTTAACCATGGAGTCTCACCAGGGAGCTGCTGTAACTGCAGTAATAGGCACTCTTGTAAATTACGCGCTCCGCACCCAGCAGGCTCAAATTGCTGGATAGCCCTGAGCACAGCAAGCACCTCATCCTCCCCAACAGAAAGGGAGTTTGCAATTTCATCAAGAGGTGTGCATAGCAAACCATTAGGTTCTATGCCGTCTATCAGATTTTCTCCGATTGATTTGTCCAGCTCGGAGAGGGTGGTCAGGTTGAGCTGCCATCGCAGGTGATCCTGCAGGCCGTCCGTAGAGGTGTTGCGCTCAAAACTGGGGTCTTCGCTCTCGGTGCTACCGCTGTGGCTGGTGTAGACGTCATCCCAGCGTGAATCTACGGGAAGCTCTTCAGGAATGCTTTGACTCCAGTCACTTTCGATGAGATCCCGCTCCTCTACGGTATGCTCAGTAGAGGGGGTGGCCTGTTCGTTAATAGGCTCCGCTTGTAGCTCTGAGATATCTGCGCTGGAAGCTATTTCGTCAGTTTCAGCCTCCAGCATCGGGTTGCTATCCAGGGCGGCTTGGACTTCCTGTTGTAAGTCCAAAGTCGAAAGCTGCAATAGGCGTATTGCCTGTTGCAACTGAGGTGTCATGGTCAGCTGGGTACCGAGCTTTAGTTGAAGAGACTGCTTCATATTGGGGTGCTGCAGGCTGAGATCACATGGAGGTATAAATAACCTCAGATGGCGCAGACTACCCCGGCCTAAAAAGTATTACAAGCAATAAGCATGCCGGTTAGATTGGCTGCCTTATTGTTAAGTAGCTCTTTCGGCGATTAATTTTGTCAATATTCAAGATGTCTGGTGACAAATGTAGCGATCTGTCTCTAAATGGTAAATTCATGTCCCAAATAGACTTCGCGTACCTGCTGGTTGGCCAGCACCTCATCTGGAGTGCCCGCTGCAATAATATGACCCTCACTAACGATATAGGCAGTCTCGCAGATATCCAGCGTCTCTCGCACGTTGTGATCGGTAATTAAGACGCCGATTCCACGATCTCGCAAATGGCGGATTATCTCCTTGATGTCATTGACGGAAATAGGGTCCACCCCAGCGAAAGGTTCGTCCAGCAGTACGAAGCTGGGGTTTGTTGCTAGGGCGCGGGCAATTTCTACCCGACGGCGTTCCCCGCCAGAGAGGGCCATTCCCAGACTGTTTTCAATATGTGTGATATTGAACTCCTGGAGTAGCTCCTGTGCTTGCTGTTGGCGCTCGGCGCGGGTTAAGTCTTTGCGGGTTTCTAGAATGGCTAGGATATTATCCCGAACGGATAGGCGGCGAAAAACGGAGGCTTCCTGGGGGAGGTAGCCAATTCCCTTTCTGGCGCGGCCATGCATGGATAGCCGGGTTATATCCTCATCATCGATCAATACCTGACCAGCATCAGCCTGGACCAGGCCAGCAATCATGTAGAAGCATGTGGTTTTACCTGCACCGTTAGGCCCAAGGAGACCGACGACCTGTCCGCTAGAGACACTGACGGATACGTCCTGAACGACTTTTCTTTTCTTGTATTGCTTGGCTAGGTGTAACGCCTTCAGCGTTGGCATAGTATTTACCGAAATCTGTCCATGTTGCGAGCACAAACGCTCGCCGGTGAAGAGGGTGATAGATGAAATCTTTACTTTTTACGGCTCTGGGTAATGTCTTTACTGGCTGCCGTCGTTGCTTGGAGTCTGGCTTCCATCTTTTTTCTCTGGCTGCCAGATCATCTCTATCCGTTTGCCAGCTTGACCCTGGGCGCTCATTTGTTCGGTAGTTAGGTCGTAGTCAATTTTCTCTGCGGTTAAGGTGTTGCCGTCACGATCTACGTAGGCCTTCCCGGTAAGTTGTAGCTCTTCAGAGGCGACTGCATATTCGATGCGCTGAGCCCGTGCTTTTATCGGGTTCTCGCCTTCCAGTATTTTCTGTTGGAAGCGTGCAGGTTTGCCTAAGGCAATAACACGACTGATTTCCTTTTCCGGGGTGAAATAAACCTCTACTCGGTCCGCCTCTATCTTTAAAGAGCCTTGGGTTATCACTACGTTATTGTTATAAACCACTAGGTTGCTGCTTAAACCCGCATTCATCGCATCCGAGCTAATATTAATGCGCTGTTGGCGGTCTTCGGGGAGTGCGTTTGCCATTGACGTCGCAATCAGAAGCATGGTGAACGCGGAACTCTTGACTAGGTAGTGGCAAAGTTTACTTGGGATCATAGTTACTCTTTACATCGGATAGGATTTCCACCCGGTCTTCATTCAGGTATGCGCGCATTCCCTTTCCTTTAGTCTGGTTAGGACCGGAGCTAATAGTAACAATTTTGTCTGTTTCGGCGAATTCCTTATCCGGCAAAATAGTGATGCTTGATGTCTCCAGTTTGATACCACCAGGAGAAGGGAGTTCATCAATTTCTACATCACCACTTAAAACAACACGCTCACCACGGTTGTATGCTGCTCCCTGCCTGGACTCAGTGCGCCACTTCGGCTGGTCTTCCTGGAAGAAAAGCATTCGAGGCTCGGTGAGTTCGGCCCTGTCTCGGCGCTTGAACTGGTAATAGGTAATTTGTTCTGCATCAACTCGGTAGGCTAGATTTCCTTCCTCATTAAAATGACGAGTTTTGGCATCGCGGATTATCAAATCGGCAGCACGGCCCTGTTGTTGAGGCGTTGGACGGATTCCCAGCAACTGCTCCGGAGGGCTTTCGGAAAACCAGAGTCCTGCGCTGATGAGCGCTACCACAAATAAAAGTGGCAACCAGGTGCGCATCACTGCTCTCCGATATAAGGTGCTAAGGCTGCGTCAAAAGTACCCTGGGACAGCATGATGCGATCACAGACTTCACGGACAGCGCCCTCGCCACCTCGGGAACTGGTTATCCACAAGGCGCGGTCTTTCACAGGAGGAGCAGCATTGGGGGGTGCGATAGGGCAACCAATATGCGTCATCACCAGCAGGTCCGGGTAGTCATCGCCGATATACGCAATATCTTCAAGGCGACAGGGCTCATCAGCGAGTAGCTCTTTTAGTGCTGCAAATTTGTCTTCCCGGCCTTGGATCAGCTTTTTAATACCTAGGTCATGAGCGCGGCGTTCGACTACGCTGCTGCGCCTGCCTGTGATGATGGCTACTCTCACTCCAGAGTTCTGCAGCATTTTAATTCCATGTCCATCCAGCGTATTGAATGTCTTGAGCTCATTACCACTATTGTCAAAATATAGTTTGCCATCGGTTAGGACTCCGTCCACATCCAAGACCAACCAGCGCACCTTTTTAAGTGCAGAATTCAATTCTTTTTCAGAAATCACCGGGTATTCCTTACATGCTGTGATGGGCGATATTTTTTCGCTCAGTAACTTTTGATTATCTCAGATTACTCCGGCGCGGAGAATATCGTGCATATGTAATACGCCGATTGGGAAGTGTGCTTCGTCTTCTACGACCAGTGCAGTGATTTTGTAGTCTTCCATGATCCTCAAAGCTTCAGCAGCCAGGGTATCAGCTGAGACTGTTTTAGGTCGGCGGCTCATCACCTGTTCCATAGTGGCTATGTCCAACTCTATTTTTTGGTCAATAACACGGCGTAGGTCACCATCAGTGAAAACTCCGATAAGTTCTCCTTTGGGGTCGACAATAGTTGTCATTCCGAAGCCTTTACTGGTCATCTCTAATAGGGCCTGGGATAACAAAGTATCAGTATGTACCTGGGGCAACTCATCACCTGCATGCATTACATCTTCAACTTTTAATAGCAGGCGTCTTCCCAGGGCACCGCCTGGGTGGGAGAACGCAAAGTCTTCTGCAGTAAAGCCTCTGGCTTCTAATAAGGCTACAGCCAAGGCATCGCCCATCACCAATGTGACAGTCGTTGAGGAGGTGGGGGCTAGATTCAGGGGGCAGGCTTCAGTTTGTACAGCAATGTCCAGGTTGACGTCGGCCGCTTGGGCAAGGGGGGAGTCTCTTTTACCCGTCATACTGATCATTGGAATACTGAGTCGCTTCAGCAATGGAAGCAGAGTCAGCACCTCTGCGGATGAGCCTGAATTGGAGATGGCAATTACCAGATCGTCGCGGGTTATCATTCCCAGGTCCCCATGGCTGGCCTCGCCTGGGTGAACGAAAAAGCTAGGGGTGCCTGTGCTGGCCAGTGTGGCCGCCATTTTACGGCCGATATGCCCGGATTTCCCCATGCCGGTAACAATAGCGCGTCCACGGCATTGTAAAATCATTTCACAGGCGCGTTGAAACTCACCGTTGATTCTTTTTTCCAGTTCAGCAACGGCTTCCACCTCCATGCGAACGGTACGCTGTCCTGCTTGTAATACTAAATCTTGGGTCATTGAGTACCTCTGGTTAAGCACTTTTGTTTGTCGGGGATATTGGTCAAAGTAGTTCTTCGCCTATGGCGCCTAAATTCACTTGCCAGGCTCTGGCGCCGGTGGCTTTGACCAGGTCACGGCTGTTGTCGTGCTAATCTATATTATTAGCGGATAGCTGGCTCTGTAAGAGTTCAGAAATTGGCTCAGGGGCATTAAATGACACGCTCGCACACCGCCACAACTCCGGGCGCGGCCATGGTATAGTCTGCCGCCGCTGCTGTCAGCTCTGTCACTCAAAGGACGATCGACAAGGCCTCAGGGGTTCCTATGGGACTTAAGGGCAGTGGCATCGTCATGGCACTTATTAAAGCCATGTGCGTCCAAGGAATGATTTGCTAATTGGAGATTATTTGTGAATACATCATTTTGGGCTGGTCGGTACGATTTTTCCCGGTGGCTTAGTTTTTTACTCTTCGCGGTAGTGGTTTCTGCTGTGGCTCCTGTGGCACACGCCAACCAAAACCCCTATAACATGATCGAGGGGGTTTCCCAAAAGTTGCTGGGTGTAATTAAGACAAATTCTCAGTACGCTAATTCTGACCCCCAGAGATACTACAGTGCGGTTGAGGGCGTTCTGGACCCAGTGGTGGATTTTGATTTTATTGCGCGTGGTGTTATGGGGCGTTATGCCAAGCAGGCCACGGCGACGCAACGCTCCCGCTTCACCAGTACATTCCGTCGTGACCTGGTGGCAACCTTCGCACGTGGTGTGGCAAATTTTGGTAATTTGGACGTGAAAGTTGTCAATCCTGGAACCCTTCCCTCTGGAAATCGGGTTAATGTTTTACAGGAAGTGCGCAGTGAAGAAGGCATCACCAAAGTATCCTATACCCTGGTACGTAATCGTGCGGGACAGTGGAAGTTGATTAATGTCATTCTGAATGGCGTCAATCTGGGCAAAACTTTTCGCAGCCAGTTTGCCCAGTCCATGCAGACCTACGGTGATATCGACAAGGTCATATCCAACTGGTCTGCTGGTGAAGATGTTGTCGATAAGGTGAGCTAGTTAGCGAACTTGGGGCGCGCAGCTGCGCGCTTTCCCCGATTCAAGTACACTTGCGTGCTGTTTTTTAACTCAACGCAAATCCCGCCTATGCAACCAGATGAAATCAAAGCCCTGATTGAGGGTCATATTCCCGAGAGTAATGTCGATGTCACTTTTGAAGGCAGTCACCTGCTGGTAACTGTGGTCAGTAGTGCCTTTGAAGGTTTGAGTCGCCTAAAAAAGCAGCAGCTTGTTTATGCAGCGCTCAATGAAAAAATTGCCGATGGTACTCTTCATGCAGTACAGATGCAGACACTTACTCCAGAAGAAGCCAGTCGTTAACCTGTCACTGTGAAAACAGCGACTCCCGAAATATGAGACCGAATGGATAAGTTAATAATAGAGGGCGGCAGCCCTGTATCCGGTACATTGCGAATTTCCGGCGCAAAAAATTCTGCGCTGCCTATTTTGGCTGCTGCCCTGTTGGCAGATGGCCCGGTACATATTCACAACCTGCCGCACCTTAATGACATCACCACTATGATCACCCTACTGCGCTGCATGGGTTGTGATGTCACAATTGACGAAAAGCTAGGTGTAGAGATAGATCCCCGTTCAGTCAATGACCTGACAGCACCCTACGAACTGGTAAAAACCATGCGGGCATCAATACTCGTGTTGGGGCCATTATTAGCTCGCCACGGGGTGGCAAACGTGTCTTTTCCCGGGGGATGCGCTATCGGTAGCCGTCCCGTAGATATCCATCTCAAGGGGCTGGAGGCTATGGGCGCCGAAATCGCAATTGACGGTGGTTTTATCCGTGCGCGTTCCAACGGCCGCCTCAAAGGTGCCAATATCGTCATGGAAAAAGTGACTGTGGGCGGCACTGAGAACTTGCTAATGGCCGCGGTGTTGGCGGAAGGTACAACCGTTCTGCACAATGCGGCGAGGGAACCCGAGATTGTCGATTTGGCAGAATTCCTGATTGCCATGGGCGCGCAAATTGAGGGTGTAGGCACTGATACTTTACGTATTCACGGAGTTCCAAAGTTAGCTCCCTGTACATTCACTGTCATGCCCGATCGCATTGAGACAGGCACCTTTCTGGCGGCTGCTGCAGCTGCACGGGGTAAAGTACGTTTATTGCACACTCGTGCTGATATTCTTGATGCCGTATTGCTTAAGTTTGAGGAAGCTGGTGCGCACTTGAGTTGTGGGGATGACTGGATTGAGCTGGATATGAAGGGGAATCGCCCCAAGGCTGTTAGCTTTCGCACGGCACCTTATCCGGCATTTCCCACAGATATGCAATCTCAGTTTACTGCGATGAATGCTGTGGCTGAAGGTAAAGGAGCAGTGGTTGAGACCATTTTTGAGAATCGCTTGATCCAGGTGCATGAGTTAAACCGCATGGGAGCCAATATTACCCTGGAAGGTAATACTGCTTTTGTTACTGGTGTGGAGAAGCTTAAAGGGGCTCCTGTAATGGCCTCTGATTTGCGTGCCTCGGCCAGTCTGGTAATTGCGGGTATGGTGGCTGAGGGTACTACTACTGTGGATCGTATCTACCATATTGACCGTGGCTATGAATGTATTGAGGAAAAATTACAGCAGCTGGGGGCGAATATTCGCCGCGTACCCGGTTAAAGGGAAACTCGCCGCCTCTTTTCTTGAGGCGGCTGCCAGAAAATAATCCGGCCTTATCATGACTATGCAAATCACTATCGCTCTGACCAAGGGGCGAATCTTGCAAGAAACCCTACCATTGCTCGCTGCTGCAGGGCTGGAGCCACTGGAGGACCCTGGCAAGAGTCGTAAATTGATTTTCCCAACCAACTGTGACGGTATTCGCCTGTTACTTCTTCGAGGTGTTGATGTGCCTACCTATGTGCAGCATGGCGCTGCGGATATGGGAGTAGCTGGTAAGGATACCCTGCTCGAGCATCATTCAGATGGCATCTATGAGCCTCTGGATTTGGGAATTGCTCGTTGTCGCCTCATGGCTGCTGGTGTGAAGGGTGCAACTTTGCCTAGCGGTCGGATTAAAGTGGCAACTAAGTTTGTGGAGAGCGCCAAGCGCCATTACGCTGCCAAGGGGCGTCAGGCAGATATCATCAAATTATATGGTGCAATGGAGCTGGCTCCACTAATGGACCTGGCTGATGAGATTGTAGATATTGTCGATAGCGGAAATACCTTGAAAGCCAATGGCCTGGAGGCTCGTGAGACTATTGCGCATATTAGTAGCCGTCTGATTGTCAATAAGGCAGCCATGAAGATGAAGTACAAGCCTATCAGCGACTTGATTGAGAAGCTGGCAGCGGCAGTTGCATAAAGTGAAAAAGTCTAGGAAATCATGACTAAAAAGAGTATTCGCCGGCTGAATGCCACCGCTGATAATTTTGATACAGAGTTGAAGCAGCTTCTGTCCTGGGAGACGGTGGCTAGTCAGAGCGTTGAGGCGACTGTTGCGGAGATACTCCAGCAAGTACGCAATTGTGGTGATGCTGCCGTCATCGAATATACCAATCGTTTTGACAGTCGCGAGTTAACCTTGGCGGAAGAGTTTGCACTTGACTCATCCGATTTATTTGCAGCACTTGAGCGTATTGGTGCTGATGAGCGTGAAGCTCTGGAGACTGCCGCACAGCGAGTGCGTGAATATCACAAGCATCAGCGGCAGGAATCCTGGCGTTATACCGAGGCTGATGGGACTGTACTTGGCCAACAAATTATGCCGATGGAGAGGGTTGGTATCTACGTACCCGGTGGTAAGGCCAGCTATCCGTCGTCCGTATTAATGAATGCGATTCCGGCGAAGGTTGCGGGCGTCGATTCCGTCATCATGGTAGTGCCCGCTCCTGAGGGGGTACTTAACGATCTGGTTCTGGCAGCTGCGGCAATCGCAGGTGTTGACAGGGTGTATACCATTGGTGGGGCTCAGGCTGTAGCTGCTCTTGCTTATGGCACTGAGACAATCCCTGCTGTGGATAAGATAGTGGGTCCCGGCAATGTTTTCGTTGCCGCTGCTAAACGCGCGGTGTTTGGTCATGTAGCCATTGATATGATTGCGGGCCCTTCGGAGATATTGGTGATTTGTGATGGTGCTACCGATCCCGATTGGATCGCTATGGACCTTCTATCTCAGGCTGAGCATGATGAGCAGGCCCAGTCGATTCTGTTGTGCCCGAATGTGGCATTCCTGGACGCAGTGGAGGCCTCCCTGCAGCGCCAGTTAACCGACCTGCCAAGAGCAGAAATTGCGGCTAAGTCCCTCGCTGATCGTGGGGCTTTGATACTGGTTGACTCTGTGAAGCAAGCATTGGAAATTTCCAATCGCATAGCTCCTGAACATCTTGAGGTTTCTGTGGCAGATCCAGAGTCCCTTCTCCCACAAATTCGCAATGCCGGTGCAATTTTCCTGGGGCGCTATACTGCTGAAGCTTTGGGAGATTATTGTGCGGGTCCTAATCATGTGCTGCCAACCAGTGGAACTGCACGTTTCTCGTCGCCACTGGGTGTGTATGATTTCCAAAAGCGCAGCTCTGTTATTTATTGCTCTCCTGAGGGCGCCGATAAACTCGGCCGTGTTGCCGCTACTCTTGCTCGTGGGGAAGGCCTTGAGGCCCATGCGCGCTCGGCCATCTATCGGGTAAAGCGTTAAGTTGCCAGCTTGCCCTCTTGTGCAAATAGTTTGTCGGAAGGCATAAGATGAAAAAAACACTTCTGTGCTTTGTCGCATTACTGGTTGTCGCCTGTGCGACAACCAATGACTTCGTAGTTGCCGATTATATGCAGGACCCACAGAGTCTGCCGCCTGTCACTTTGTTTGCCAAAATACCAGAGCCAGACTTTGAGCGGCGCTGTGATGAGTTTGCCAATGGATCTCTTCTTAAGCACTGCCAGTTCGATGTGATTGATTATCAGGAGTTGCACAGGGAGCTCGAGAGTTCGGGCATTTTTGATTTGGTCCTGCTGGGTGAAGATGAAGTTCCGTACCAACTGCTCATTACTTCAGCTGGATATTTGGAGGAGGGAGCAGAGGATATCGGCGGGGCCGTAATCGCAGGTGCAACGATGATGCTGGCTCCCTTGAGTACGAGCCGTGATATACATATTGATGCAACACTCACCTGGCACGGCCTGCCATTAAGGCGCTATCAGTTTGAAATTCCATTTACATCAAGAATAAGTCTACTCACCCCAGCCGGAAAGGCCGATCGGGATCTTGCAAAGGCAGTTGCATCAGAGTTGATATCTCGCTTGCAGCAAGATCAGGTCATGGCCCCAGAGTTACTTTTCCAAACGATAGAGGCCAGTGACTATCACCAAACTCTCAATTTACCGGAGTCAGTAGGAGAGTATGTAAGCAATCCTTTAGTTCTGGCTAATCATCCCCTTTATGGTGCGCAAACTCGTTATGTGCACCGTCAGTTTCACTTTGACTCTGTGGATGTTTTCGTTTATCCGATACCTAACTGGAATTGGGAAGACCCAAAGTCAGCGCAAATTCGAGAGGTCGAAAGGATTCGGCGGGAATTGGCTCTAGTTGAAAGGGAGGCGCGTTGGCAATCCCTGGATCTCGGTGAAGAGGTTTCTGAGATCTGGAGTGTTCATGGAGAGGCGACTCCGGTAACACGTCTTTCCGGTCATTTCCTTGCAGCAGATGGGGAGCGTTTTGACACACACACTTACCTGTTTGTGCGCAAGGATAAATTTATCAAGGTTCGTGCTTCTTTTGCCGGAGTGGGGAGGAATAGGGCGGAGGTGGAGGCATTTGCGCGTGGGTTAATTGCGAATGCAGGTGTTCCTAGTGAATCCAAGTTTATGGCAAAAGTTCGTGCGAATTGGCGTGATAAGCAAGTGGTTAATTAACCTGAATTGAAAGAGGCGGTTTTCTTTTGACCGCCTCATATGGCATTTAGCCCTCAGTTGGGATCTTAGTGGCTTGCCAGGCGATCACTTGCCATACGCCATTTCGTTTCACAAAAGTGCCTGTGTTGAAGAAGTGGCTGGTTTCCTTGCTAGAGGTATCATTGGCCACCAGCTTAAAAGCAATTACGGCAGTGTCACCCAGTAAGCGGATATCTACATCCTCTGCTGCGTAACTTGTTGTTACAGGTTCAGTTGAGCTGCTTTCCATCCCCTGTATTATTTGGCTCTTACCAAAGCGTTTGCCCGATGAGCTTGTGTAGATCAGGTCCTCGGCCCAAAAACGTTTATGGACTTCTGTACTAGTAGCGGCACCAGCAATAAAGTTGTCTAGGAGTTTCTGTAAATCTTTGCGGTCATCGGCCTGAGTCTGCCCAGCAACTAGGGCTAGAAAAATAAACAGAATGGCTGCACGCATATTTGCACCTTCCAATGGTTACTCAGTTGTCGTAGTGGTTTCTGGTTTCACAGAAACTGTTGCTTCCACTGTGTGGGAGGCACCTTCGCGGGTAAAAGTGATCGAGATGGTATCTCCGGGGCGGAGTGTAGCCATAGTTGCCTCACCTTGCTTACCATCGCCAATTGGCAGGCCATCAATATGGGTAATCACATCCCCTGGCTTGAGGCCTGCACTATGAGCCGGGCTCTCGTTGTAAATTGCGGTGATCATGACTCCGCCTGAGGAAGAGAGTTTGAACTCGCGAGCCATCTGTGGGCTGATGGCACTGGCTTCGATCCCGAGCCACCCCGGCACCACACGACCATAAGCGATAATATCCTGCATAACTTTGAAGGCGATATTAGCGGGAATTGCAAAGCTAATGCCACCGGAGTAGCCGGACTGATTGAGGATAGAGGTGTTAATCCCGAGCAGGCGACCGCGGGAGTCTACCAGTGCTCCACCGGAGTTGCCGGGATTGACAGCGGCATCCGTCTGCAGGAAGTTTTGCAGATGGCTGCCGGTTCCTGAGTTCTCCAAGTGACGCCCTTTGGCACTAATAATCCCCTGGGTGACCGTCTGCCCGACCCCGAAAGGGTTGCCTATGGCCAGAACGACATCGCCCACTTGGGCTGACTCTGGCTCACCAACAGAGATAGAAGTGAGTCCGTCGAGTTCAATTTTCAAAACTGCTAGGTCAAAGTCAGCATCGCTACCGACCATGCGGGCCTGGGCCTCGCGGCCGTCGGCTAATAAAATGACTATGGCGTCTGCCTGATCCACTACGTGGTGATTGGTAAGGATGTAACCGTTGTCGCTAACGATAACTCCTGATCCCAAGTTTGATTGCATCCTTTCCCGTTGGGGAACGTTCATATTGTCGAACAAACGGCGAAAAAGGGGGTCATTAAATAGTGGGTGCTGTCGCTGGGGCAGGGCCATACGGGTGTAAATGTTAACCACAGCAGGTCCTGCAACATTGACTGCATGGGCATAGGATACGGGGCCCTGCCAATCTCCGCCTTTGGGGGTTGGAGCAGTGCCACGCAATTGCGGGAATATAACTAACAGCAAGGCCGCCATGGCCAGGCCTACCAGAATGGGTAAAGCCCAGTCTTGTAAAAAGCGATTTTGGGACACTCTCGACTCCTCTTTGCGCTGATTATACACACGTCTTGGAATGGAATCGCCGGGAGGGGCATTTTGCTGTCTTTGGCCGAGGAGAGACAAAGGAGATTTATGATTGTTTATGTCAGTAGATATGGGCCTTTACTCATGGTTTTAAGGTTGATATGCGAAGTGTTGGGGTGGAGATGGCAATATAAGGTCCATACACAGCTGGCCTAAGGAAACAGCTCTTTTATTGGCTGTTGCCTCTTATCTGTAGGTTTATCTGCTGTTCTATCGTTTATGGCCCAATCTGTTCGTGGGTTATTATATGTTTCCGTGCCTATCTCAAAAATCAAATTTGTAATGTAAAATTTTGCTTTCAAAGCAAAGGCTTTATGCCCAGTTAATTGCCGTATACAGAGCTTCTTAAGGCTACTTTCAGATCGTGCTCTCGTGTATCTAGAAGCAGCCTAAAAGGCCGCTGCTATATTTTGTTGGCCCAACTCACGTGGTGCCTCCTTGATAGGAAACTACAAGTTAAGTTGGCTTTGTGAATGGAAGCCCCCCTCCTAAATGCTCCTTTAAGTCCTTTGCCATCACTGTTCAATTTTGATGTTTGTCGCTTTTGGATAGCACTTTCTCCTTGCGCCTTCCCATGGGGGAGGTTAACCAGATTTTGGAGGGTAATTATTAGAGTGGACTGGCAGGGTCTATAATCCCGTCTCCTGTGATGGGCTGGCATTGGTCGCATCCTGCAAGTGCGTATAATGGCCCGTCGAAAATTTAAGACTAACCGGCAATATTTGTATTTGGAGACCAGCATGTCCCTAGTTCGCCCCCATGGCAGTATTGAGCTGCAGCCGCGCTTTGTGTACGACAGTGAAAGGCATCACCAACTGATGCATGAAGCGGAGTCGCTGCCCTCGATTGTGGTCAGCTCTGCCGCGGCGGCCAATGCAGTGATGTTGGGGGCTGGTTACTTTAATCCGCTGCACGGCTATATGAATCTGGCCGATGCGCTGAGTGTGGCTGAGACCTTGCGCACTGTTGATGGTCTCTTTTGGCCGGTTCCTGTCTTGAATGTGGTAGAGGACTGCGGTGCTATAGAAGGTGCTTCCCGGATTGCATTACGTGACCCCAATGTTGAGGGCAACCCAGTGCTGGCGGTAATGGATGTAGAAGCCATTGAGACCATTACTGATGAGCAAATGAATAGCATGGCTGAGCAGGTATTTGGCACGCTCGATGAAAAACATCCTGGCGTTGCGACCTTTAAGTCAGCTGGGAGGAAGTTAATTTCCGGCCCAATCGAAGTGCTCAATTTCAGCTATTTCCAGAATGATTTCCCGGATACTTTCCGCACGGCTGTGGAAATTCGCAATGAATTTACCGAGCGGGGCTGGAATAAGGTGGTTGCCTTTCAAACACGCAACCCGATGCACCGAGCCCATGAAGAATTATGCAAAATGGCGCTGGAGGCTGTGGAGGCCGATGGTGTGCTGATTCATATGTTGCTGGGCCAGCTAAAGCCAGGGGACATTCCAGCGCCGGTCCGGGATGCATCAATTCGTAAGATGGTGGAAGTTTACTTCCCGGCAAATACTGTAATGGTTACAGGCTATGGCTTCGATATGTTGTATGCGGGCCCTCGCGAAGCTGTACTGCATGCCGTTTTCCGCCAAAACTGTGGCTGCAGCCACTTGATCGTTGGGCGCGACCACGCGGGTGTCGGTGACTACTATGGTGCTTTTGATGCCCAGACTATTTTTGATGGAAGGGTACCCGAGGGTGCATTGGAGATTGAAATCTTTCGTGCTGACCATACCGCCTATTCAAAAAAGCTGAATAAGGTCGTGATGATGCGTGATGTGCCGGATCACTCTAAAGAGGACTTCATTCTATTATCTGGTACCAAGGTGCGTGAGATGTTGGGTAATGGTATCGCTCCGCCCCCAGAGTTCTCTCGCCCAGAGGTGGCGCAAATTCTCATGGATTACTATCAGAGTTTGTAAAGTTTCCAATTAAAAAGGCGGGTTATCCCGCCTTTTTAATTGGGTTATCAACTGAAAGCTCTGCCGAAGTAACAGTTGATGGCTAAGTCTAACTTCCTGCGTGTGCCTCTTTTTCCAGGCCGTAATCCTCCGCAAGGGTACCTTTGGCTCCGGGCTCCTTGGGAGCCCAGTCTCTAGGGGGCTCCATATCCTGAAGTTGTTTGTCATCCTCCTTCAGCTTGCCGCTCCCGGCTTCGAGCATTTGTCGACCGATATCCTGGCTGGAAAGGCGCAGAGCGCTGTTGGATAAATACTCGTGAATTTCCTTGTAGCTTTCGGTTAAGTTGTGAACGAGCTGGGATGTCTGGTCAAAGTGCTCGTTTACCTGGAGCTGGAAGTCCTCCATTTTATTATTGGCTTCCCGCAGGCGTAGCTCGAGTTCCTGAGTGCGGTCGACACTGCTGCGTCCGCGGACTGCGAGGAATGCCAGCAGGGCGCCCAAGGTCATGCCCAGGACGCCGACTAGAATTAATACCGATGTAGAGTGCACTTACTACCTCCTCAACTTGCTTTTATATGGCATTGGCGATCCGTGATGGATGCCGGCGCGGTAGTGGCACTGCCCCACGCCTCGGGTAGTCCCCCTCAAGTGACTATCAACCCCATGTTAGCGGACCCAGTATACGCGATTATTAACCCGACAATTAATACTGTTGGTAAATTGCGACACGCAGGTTAGCCTGCAGTTCCGAATTGCCGCTGGCTCCTGGCGAATTGCACTGGGTTGAGTGGGTGGGCCTAGGGCTGATGGCGGCTTCTCTGCTATCTAGGCGGCGCTATAGTGAATTTGATAGAGTGCGCGCCAGTAATACAGTTGTTGAAGAATCTTCCTTTATGCCTCCTGCCAACCCGTCATTTTGTTCCCCGATAGCGCGTTATGAGAATGATCTGCAGCGCCCGGATTTTATTGAGGACCCCTCGCAGCGAGCGGCGGTGCAGGAGTTGCAGGATTTGCATCGGCGTCTGGTCGAGAGGGCTGAGCGGGGCATTATTGGGAATCTGTTTGCCCGCCTTCGCAGGGCGGATGTCGGTCCGGAGCGAGGGCTTTACTTTTGGGGTGGGGTGGGACGCGGTAAGACCTATTTGATGGATGCATTTTATGAGTCCTTGCCTTTCCCCAGGAAGCAGCGGACTCACTTCCACCGTTTTATGCGCCAAGTACATGGGGGCTTAAAGCAGTATGCTGGGGAGAAAAACCCACTGGAGAAGGTGGCCGATAAGATCGCGAACCGGGCCCAGGTCCTGTGTTTTGATGAGTTTTTTGTGTCCGATATTGCCGATGCCATGATCCTTGCAGGTTTATTGGAGGCCTTATTTCGTCGCGGGGTGGCCCTTGTGGCTACCTCTAATATCGAGCCAGAGGGGCTCTATAAAGATGGTTTGCAAAGGGCGCGCTTTTTGCCGGCGATTGCGCTCCTTCAACGTCATACCAAAGTGGTTAATGTTGATGGAGGTACCGACTATCGCTTGCGTACCCTTGAATTACTGGAGCTTTATCATGCACCTTTGGATGACGCTGCGATCGCAAATCTATCGCACAGCTTTACACAGTTGAGCGTGGATGGCTGTGAGGTTCGAAGCGATGTGGATTTACAGGTGGAGGGGAGGCCTATTCGTGCACTTAAAGTAGCTGATGATGTGGCCTGGTTTGATTTTGCTGACCTCTGTGATGGGCCTCGTTCGCAAAATGACTACATCGAACTGGCGCGGGAGTTTCAGACTGTGCTGCTCGCTGCGGTGCCCAGATTTGATGAAAGGATGGATGCCCAGGCGCGACGTTTCATCAATCTGGTTGATGAATTCTATGACCGTTGCGTCAAATTGGTGATCTCGGCGGAGGTGTCGGCCGATCAACTTTATGGTGGGCGACAACTGCGATTTGAGTTTGAGCGCACTGTTAGTCGCCTACTGGAAATGCAGTCCCGCGAGTACCTGGAGCGGGCGCATCGCCCCGACTAATGACGCCTCGTGACACGTCGAAATATCGCTTGAAAAGCGAGCACTCCTTTTGTACTATCCGCGCTCTTTTGTGGGACGGCCCCTAATTCAGGGGGTCATATTACAGGTGTTTATAACATGAAGACATACAGTGCCAAGCCAGAAGCGGTAAAACGCGACTGGTACATTGTTGACGCTGCGGACAAGACCCTCGGCCGTATTTCTGCCGAGATCGCCCACCGCCTGCGCGGCAAGCACAAGCCTGAATATACGCCCCACGTGGACACTGGCGATTACATTATCGTAATTAATGCAGAAAAGGTTCGCGTGACCGGCAATAAGGCCAAGGACAAGATCTACCACAGCCACTCTGGCTACCCCGGTGGTCTCAAGTCCATCAGTTTTGAGAAGCTGATCGAGAAAGCGCCCGAGCGCACCATTCAGAGCGCCGTAAAAGGCATGCTGCCGAAGGGTCCTCTGGGTCGCGCCATGTTCAAGAAGCTGAAAGTATACAGCGGTAGTGAACATCCTCACACGGCTCAACAGCCGACTGAACTGGCGATCTAAACGGGAATAAATCTGATGGCAACTACTCAATACTACGGTACCGGCCGCCGCAAGACCTCTACTGCTCGTGTATTTATCGTGCCTGGTGAGGGCAAGATCACTGTAAACGGTCGTACCCTGGACGAATACTTCGGTCGTCAGGTGGCTCGCATGATCGTGCGTCAGCCGCTGGAAAGAGCCGATATGGTTGAAAAATTCGATGTTACTGTAACTGTAAAAGGTGGCGGTTCTTTTGGTCAGGCGGGTGCTATCCGTCACGGCCTGACTCGCGCCCTGATGCAGTACGATGAAGCGCTGCGTCAACCGCTGCGCGCCGCAGGTTATGTTACCCGCGACGCTCGTGAGGTTGAGCGTAAGAAAGTCGGTCTGCGCAAAGCGCGTAAGAAGCCGCAATTCTCCAAGCGTTAAGCTTTCTTTTGGGCCCGGCATCTGCCGGGCTTTTTTATCTCCGGCATTTGGTGTGTTGAGCAGTGCTTGTGATGCTTTGCTCGATTTCTCGCTGTTTCGCTGCGTAATTCCCGACGTTCCTATGTCTTTGCCTTGTATCAAAATGGCATTTTCTTTAACATTGCGCGGATTTGTATCCGCTTGATTTGTGGGGTTTATTCGCGCGGGCAATCTGCCGGAGCGGGACTTCTTTCAAGACTTTTTGGGTTTGGGCCAGCGCATCTCCGGTGTATCCGGGATCGCTGTGATGGGAGAACTACGTCATGAGTGATGACGGTGTAAATGTAGGACGGCGCCGTTTCTTAACCGCTGCCACCTCAGTTGTTGGTGGTGCGGGAGCGGTTGGGGTTGCCGTTCCCTTCGTCGCTTCCTGGAATCCGAGTGCCAAGGCAAAAGCTGCTGGTGCTCCGGTTAAATACAACATTAGCAAACTTGAACCGGGCCAGATGGTTACTGTTGAGTGGCGCGGCAAGCCGGTCTACGTAGTACGCCGCACCGATGAAGTGTTGCAAAATCTAGAGAAAGTGGAGCCGCAGTTGCGCGATCCCAACTCTGAGGAATCTATCCAGCCAGATTATGTAAATCCGGAAAATCGTTCTATCAAACCAAAGTTGTTGGTTCTGGTTGGCCTGTGTACACACTTGGGTTGTGCACCTATGTACCGCCCGGAAGTGGGCGCCGCCGATTTGGGTGGTGATGAGTGGATGGGCGGCTTTTTCTGCCCCTGCCATGGTTCCAAATACGATATGGCCGGCCGTGTTTACAGCGGTGTTCCTGCACCTACCAACCTGGAAGTTCCGCCTTATTCCTATGAGAGCGATGAGGTAATCGTGATTGGTGTAGACCAGGAGGGCACTGCATGAAATGGCTAGCAGATTTCGGTGACTGGGTAGATCAGCGTCTGCCGATCTACCAGGCCTGGGATAAGCATATGGGCAAGTACTACGCGCCCAAAAACTTTAATCTTTGGTACTTCTTCGGCGTATTCTCACTGCTCGTACTGGTTAACCAGCTTCTGACCGGTATATGGTTGGTGATGAGTTTTAATCCTTCGGCTGAAGGTGCCTTCGCCTCTGTTGAATACATCATGCGCGATGTGGAATGGGGCTGGCTGATTCGATACCTTCATTCGACGGGTGCATCTGCTTTCTTTGTGGTTGTGTATCTGCATATGTTCCGCGGATTGATGTATGGCTCTTATAAGCCGCCCCGCGAGCTGGTGTGGATCTTTGGTATGTGTATCTACCTGGTGCTGATGGCTGAAGCCTTTATGGGCTATGTATTGCCCTGGGGTCAGATGTCTTACTGGGGTGCCCAGGTAATTGTATCCCTGTTCGGTGCAATACCCGGTATTGGCGATAGCCTGGTTGAGTGGATTCGCGGTGATTATCTGATTTCAGGTATTACCCTGACTCGCTTCTTTTCCCTGCATGTTATTGCATTGCCGTTGGTTCTTGTGTTGCTGGTAGTCCTGCATATCCTGGCGTTGCATGAAGTGGGTTCTAACAACCCTGATGGTATCGAGATTAAGAAAAATAAGGACGAGAACGGTATCCCCAAAGACGGCGTACCTTTCCACCCTTACTATTCTGTACATGACCTGGTGGGTATTGCGGTATTCCTGTTTATCTTCGCTACTGTTGTGTTTTTCTTCCCTGAGATGGGCGGTTTCTTCCTGGAGTACGCTAACTTCGAAGAAGCAAACCCACTGAAGACCCCTCCCCATATTGCACCTGTTTGGTACTTCACGCCGTTCTACGCGATCTTGCGTGCGGTAACTATGGATATTGGTCCTCTTACAGCCAAGTTCCTTGGTTTGGTGGCTATGGGTGCGGCCATTGCGGTGCTGTTTGTACTGCCTTGGCTCGATAAGAGCCCCGTACGTTCCATCCGTTACAAAGGTTGGCTGCCAAAAGGTTTGCTCCTTTTGTTCGCAGCGGTATTTATTATCCTGGGTTACCTGGGGGTTAAATCTCCGACCCCAGAGCGTAACTTCCTGTCTCAGGTGGCGACCCTGTTCTATTTTGCGTTCTTCCTGACCATGCCGGTCTGGACGAATCCAAAGGGGCGCAAGGGAGTGGGTTCCTGGGTTGTAAGCATCGGCTTCGGTGTACTGTTCCTGTGGATGGCAGTGGCTAACTTCTCGGTAAATACCTTTATGGGAGTAGTGACTGTTTTGTTGGCAGCTTTCTTCGCCTTGCTGCCCTGGATTACTAGCCGCGATGAGGTATACCCAGAGCCTGAGCGTGTAACCAGCCCATCTGGAGCAAAAACATTCGGTATTCTGTTTATCGGTATTGTGGTTGTTGGCCTGCTGACCTTTATCCCAATCAAAGCGGTAGGCGCTGAGTCCAGTGTTGAGCTGGACCCTATTAGTATCGACCTTCAGGACAAGCCGTCTTTGCAGCGTGGAGCCAAGTACTTCGTCAACTATTGCATGGGGTGTCACAGTGCCAACTATTCCCGCTGGGAGCGTGTTGCTACAGATCTGGATATCCCCAAAGAGCTGATGATGGAGAACCTGATCCTGGGTAACGACAAGATCGGTAACCTGATGCAGATCTCCATGCGCCCGGATGACTCCAAAGTATGGTTCGGCGCCACGCCGCCGGACCTGACGCTGGTTGCCCGCTCCCGCTCACCGGAATGGCTCTACACTTATCTCCGCAGTTTCTACAAGGATGACAGTCGTGCTACCGGTGTGAATAATCTGGTATTCCCCAGTGTCGCCATGCCGCATGTATTGATGGAGTTGCAGGGCTTGCCGGAATGTGCCCCTGGTCCTAAGCGCGACCATGGTAAGATCGTGCGCGATGAGCTGGGTAACCCGATCATGGACGCTGACTGTGGCAGCCTCAAGGTTGGTAGTGTGAAGGGTTCCATGAATCCGGAAGAGTTTGATCAGGCTATGTATGACCTGGTCAACTTTATGGAGTACATTGCAGAGCCAATGGCAGAAGATCGCAAGCGCATTGGTTTCTATGTGCTGGCGTTTATTTTTATATTCTTTATCTTTGCTTGGCTGCTGAACCGCGAGTACTGGAAAGACATACACCACTAAGATTCGCAGGTTTCTTTTTGATGGGTGGTGGAGATACTCTGCCGCCCTTTTATATTTTGAATAAAGGCCGGTGTTTGTCGGCCAACAAGTTTGAGGTAGTTTGAACATGGGTGTGCCTACCAACAAGCGCTCCTCTATGACCTTCTTCTCTGATGGTCGCAGTCACTATAGCCATCGGGTGCGTATCGTACTGGCAGAGAAAGGGGTGTCCGTAGAAATCATAGATGTGGACTCGGATGATAAGCCCGCCGAGCTCGCTGACCTCAACCCCTACAATTCGCTGCCGACTCTGGTTGATCGCGATCTGGTGCTCTTCGAAACCAAGGTTATGATGGAGTATCTTGACGAGCGTTTCCCACACCCGCCGCTGCTGCCCGTTTACCCGGTTGCGCGCGCTCAAAGTCGCCAGATTATGCATCGTATTGAGCGCGACTGGTGTCCGCTGGTGGATAAAATTCTGGCAGGAGGCAAAGATGCTGCATCCGCCCGTAAGGAGCTGCGTGATAGCTTGGTTGGCATTGCGCCGATGTTTACTGAGCTGCCGTACTTCTTCAATGAAGAATTTTCCCTGGTGGATTGCTGTATGGCTCCACTGCTCTGGCGTCTCGAGCAGTTCGAAATCAGCTTGCCCAAGACTAAGCAAGTGAAGCCGCTGCTGGATTATATGGATCGCCTGTTTGCCCGTGAAGCGTTCCAGCAGAGCCTTACCGAGTACGAACGGGAAATGCGTTGAGGGTAGTTAGGTGAGTAAGCCGGTCATGACCTCCAATCGCCCATATATTTTGCGGGCATTTTACGAGTGGATTACCGATAACCGGTGCACTCCCTATATTCTTGTCGATACGCACCTTTCCGGGGTGCTGGTGCCACAACAGCATGTTAATGATGATGGGCAGATAGTGCTAAACATCTCTGAAAGTGCTGTTGCGAGGCTGACCATGGATAACTATGCGATCAGGTTTAATGCGCGTTTTGGTGGGGTTCCCACTGATATCCAGGTTCCGGTTGGCGCGGTAGTTGGAATTTATGCCCGTGAGAATGGCCAGGGTATGGTGTTTGAGGCAGAAGAAACCCCAGAACCGCCCGAACCTACCCCGCCCACCAGCTTGGGCAAAAAGTCGGTGAAGAAGCCCGCATTGCGCGTTGTGAAATAAGCTCGGCTTTAAAAAATTTCTAGGGGCAGTTTTGCCCCTTTTTTATTTTTTCTTTTTGTTTTCGTCGGTCTTCTCTTTTGTGCGCCTAGTCTAAGAAATTACTGTTATCAGGTGCGTATAATTCTCTGTTATTTCTTGCTCCCAATTTACCATGCCGTCGTATTTGCAGTGGCTGCGTTTTAGCTGGTTGCCCGGACTGCTCCTGATTTTGCCACTTGCCCAACATTTACCCTGGCTCGATCTGGCGTCCCTGAACAATGTCCAGCTGCCTTTTCTGTTATTGGTAACAGCGCTGCTGCTCAGTTTATTTTATCGCTCAAGCCGGGTTGGTCTGGCCGCATTACTATTAATGTTTTTCTATGGGACGATCAGTCTCGAAATACTGTTGAAGCAGGATTTTTCCCTCTATCTGGGGTTGATCGCCCTCAACTTGATGTTATTTAGCTGCAGCCGCGACCGTAGCATATGGAGTAATTTTGGGGTCGCTTGGCTGTTGATCCTGGGTGCACAGGGGATAGCCCTATTCTGGTTGCAGAAATATTATGGGCCGTTAGCTCAGATGTTTTCTTTGCAGCATCTGCCTGCTTGGCTATTGGCTCTTGACCGGTTTTCCCCACCTTTACCACTCTTGGCCTGTATGGTGGCCTCACTTGGCGCATTGGCACTGCTGGCTCTTTACCCCGGGCCCACGGCTGTGGGGTTATTCAGCTGCATCTTGCTTACGTTGTATGGCGTCTGGAGTGGGATGCCTCTGGTTCCTTTAATGTCAGTAGCTGGTTTCCTACTTATCTTTTCGCTGCTGGGTAGCAGCTATGAGCTGGCTTTCCGCGATGAGTTGACCGGAGTCCGGTCTCGGAGGGCTTTCAGGTATCGGATGCTCACTCCCGGCCGGCATTATTCTATTGCCATGATTGATATCGATTACTTTAAGAAATTGAATGATCGCTTTGGTCATCAGGTCGGTGATCAGGTACTGCGAATGGTTGCTACCCAGATTGCTCGAAATTCGTCAGGGGAATTATTTCGCTATGGGGGGGAGGAGTTTGTGCTAATTATTTCTGGTCGTGACCTTTCAGCCGCAGAAAGACAGCTGGAGCTTATTCGGGAGAAAATAGCGGCCTATCCCATGCGCTTGCGCTCTGGAGGACGTATTTCCGGTCCTAAATTGTGGCGTTCTGAACGCCGTTCAGATCAACAGATTAAGGTAACCGTTAGTATTGGCCTCGCTCAGAGGGGTAAGGAGTTCAGAGGGCCTGATACTGTCCTTAAGGCCGCTGACCAGGCCCTTTACAAGGCAAAGCGGGGCGGCCGGAATCGCGTCTCTGTTCGCGCTTGATATAAATCAACCTGATTTAAAAGTGGCGCCTAATTTCTTATTCGCATTGGTTAATTCCGCGCCGTCCCCCGATACTGCAATGCAGGGTATTGAAGGGAGTTTCAGCGTGCGATTACTCAGTCACACAATCGGCATTCTTACTAATCCTGAAAAAGAGTGGAAAGCCATCCGAGCGGATAGACATTCTTTTTTCCAGGTTTTCGTGACCCATGTTCCATTTCTGGCTCTGATCCCTACAGTTGCCGGCTACTTTGGTGTCACACGGGTGGGATTTGAGGTGGGGGGGCATCTGGCCAAGTTGACTCCGGAGAGTGCAGCAGTTTTGTCTATAGTGACCTACTTTGCGTTACTGGTCGGAGTCTATTGCCTTGGGGAATTTATTAACTGGATGGCGAGGTCCTATGGTGTCGAGGGTGATGAACCTACACGCCATTATGAAGGCACCGCGCTTGCGGTCTTTATCACTACGCCAATTTTCCTCGCTAGTATTGTGGTTCTTTTCCCCCACCCTTGGCTTACTATGGCCGCCGTGGGCATTGCGGGGATGTACTCAATCTATCTGGTATTTGCCGGTATCCCAATTTTGATGAAGATGAACAAAGAGCGGGCATTTCTTTATGCCTGTGCGGTGCTCACTGTGGCGCTTGTCATGATGGTTACTGTCTTAATTACTTCGGTAATTTTGTGGAGCGTAGGAATAGGCCCTGTCTATCAGCATCACGTTTAATAAATAAGTGGAAACAAGCCGGCAATGCCGGCTTGTTGGTTAGTCGACCCGATTTATGGCTGCGCTGGTAGCAGAGGTGGCATTGGGCAGTCCAAGCTATCTGCTACGGCCCGGAGCAATTCGATTTCCTCTGCCTTGATCACCCCGTTATGGCTTAGGGTTAGTACCATTGCCTTTAACAATGCCGGTTTATCCAGAGCTTTCATCTGTCCTGCAATGGCGATGGCCTTGTCGAGCCGCGGTAAATTTATATCCTTGTGACTTGGCAGTGGTGTGACCTCTATACCCAAAGCCTTGAGGCCTTGCTCATAAGCCCTTTTGGCAGGTAGATACTCACTATTGCCCGAATGGGCGATAGCGGCGAGAAGGAAACAGTTGGCATCTTTGCTGGCTCCCTTTTTATTGGAAAGCCGCTGTCGGTCAGGAGAGCCCTCCAGTGCGTGCATCAGTACCCGATATAGGGCCCACTCCCAAATCTCAATTTTCCCATCGCTGTGCAGCAGTTTGATCAGGTTTCTCTTGAATACTTGATACTGCTGAGGGACCAGTGCTCTCAGGGCGGGAACACAAAGATCCAACAGGGCCAAGCGTGCACTATTGGGCAGGCTTTCCAGCTGTGTCTCCAGTTGTCGCATTTCCCGCACCACTGCTGGATGGGCAATTTTATTGAGTAGTTCGCGTTGTACTTGCCGCTCTGCCCCCTCCTTGTGTAACAGCAGGTGATAAATTAGCGCGCGTGCGGCGAAGGGGTCATGAGCTGCCTGCTGAAGTCCAGAGGGAATAGATTGAAGCAGCTGGCGTCCGTATTGCACCTGTTGTTCGCTCGGGTTGGCAATGCTGTTATCTACAGCATCCAGCGCTGCCTGGAAGGGTGCGGATTTTGCGAAAGTGGATACTTGCGCGGACTCAACAAATGCAGGGGGCTGTGATTGTGAGGCGTTATTAGTATTGTCGGGGTAAAGGCCATTCCAGCTGGGGTCGAGTCGGGTGATACGATCTGACAGAGGCGGATGTGTGGCGAAGAGGTTAAATAGCGAACGCTTCATGCTATTGGCAAAAAACATATGGCTGTATTCCGCTGCCCTGCCGCTGGTCAGAGTCGATTTTGAGCCGTAACTGCCAATCTTTTTTAGTGCGCTAGCGATACCTATATTGTTCCGGGTAAATTGTACTGCAGAGGCATCTGCAAGGAACTCCCGTTGGCGACTAACTGCAGACTTAATCAGGTTGCCGAAGAAGGTTCCTGTATAGCCCACAACCATTAATGCTGCACCGAGCCCAAACAGAGCCGCACGCCCTCGGTTTTCTCGATTGCCAGGGTAAATTCCGCGAACCAGCCAATGGCCGAGCAGGCCAATAATCAGGATACCGTTCAGCATTCCTACGATACGGATATTCAAACGCATATCGCCATTTAAGATATGGCTGAACTCATGTGCCACTACACCTTGCAGTTCCTCTCGATTAAGGTTTTCAACACAGCCTCGAGTGAGGCCGATCACTGCATCGGTGGGTTTGGAGCCCGCGGCGAATGCATTGATCGCATCATCCTCAATCAGGTAGACATCCGGCACAGGGGTACCTGAGGCGATTGCCAATTCCTCTACAACATTCAGTGCGCGTTGTTCGTTGGAATTCTGCGGAGCAATATTGAGCTTGCGTCCGCCGAGGGATTCGGCCACTGCGCTGCCGCCGGCGTTGAGTTGGTACAGTTTATATAGGCTGCCGAGGGCGACAATGGCAGCAATCGTCAGGGCGATGGATATCACAGTTTGCCAGCCCAGTAATTGCTCGATAGTACTGAATGAAAAAGGCTGGCCGCGAGAGAGCGCTATCGCTGCGGCAGCGACTAAAGTGGTCAGGGAGATCAGCAAAACTACGGCTAGAGCGAAAAGCCCTACAAGCAGGAGACTGTTTCGTCTGGCGCGATCCTGGTACTCAAAAAAATTCATCTCTTAAAACTCGATACGAGGAGCTACCTGAGCGGCATCTGAGTCGGCAAATTCCAGCAGTTGGGCATTGGCGCGATGCCCGAAAAAACCAGCCAGCAATACTGGCGGAAAGCTTTGTTTGTATATGTTGTAATTTGTGACCGAGTCGTTAAATGCCTGCCGTGCAAAGGCAACTTTATTCTCAGTACTGCTCAGCTCCTCGTTGAGTTGCATCATGTTCTGGTTGGCTTTCAGGTCCGGGTATGCCTCCATTACTGCAGTAAAGCGTCCCAGGGCTCCATTCAGGGCGCTCTCTGCACGGCCAAGTTTGCCGATGGCAGTGGCACTTGACGGGTTTGAGGCTGCTGCCTTGAGATCGCTGATGGCGGTATTGCGCGCAACAGTTACGGCTTCGAGGGTTTCCCGTTCGTGTTTCAGGTAACCTCGAGCAGTTTCCACCAGGTTGGGGATCAGGTCGTGGCGCCGTTTCAGTTGTACCTCTATCTGTGCAAAGGCGTTCTCATTGCGATTTTTTAGGGAAACCAGTTTGTTATAAACCCCTACTCCATAAAACAAAAGTGCAGCAATAACCACCAGCACGATAATGCCTGATAACTCCATAAGTCCTCTCGCCACTTTTTCTTATGATTGGCGCCGATAGTAACACGCTCCATCTGCCGGGCGACGCTAGTAGTGAAACTGGCTCTGGCGGAGCAGGGTAGTGCTTCGGCTATAATGCGGCGACTATAAAACACAATTGCCGCCACAGCAGAGAGGGCGGTGTAGAACTGGGAGCAGACAGAATGAGTGATGTAACTTCAGACCCCGTAGTGATCGTCGGAATGGCGAGGACCCCGATGGGTGCCATGCAGGGTAGCTTATCCTCCTTGAGTGCCCCACAGTTGGGCGCAGCGGCAATTCGTGCGGCTCTGGAAGATGCAGGGGTAGCCCCCGCAGATATCGATGAAGTCCTGATGGGTTGTGTGCTTCCAGCAGGTGTGGGACAGGCGCCTGCGCGCCAAGCTTCGCTGGCAGCAGGTATTCCAGACAGCACGCCCTGTACTACCGTCAATAAGGTGTGTGGTTCTGGTATGAAGACTGTGATGATGGCCCGGGATGCGCTGTTGTTGGGGGAGGGCAAGGTCATTGTTGCCGGTGGTATGGAAAGTATGAGCAACGCCCCCTACCTTTTGCCTAAAGCCCGTTCCGGCATGCGCCTGGGGCACGGTGAGGTTAAGGACTCCATGTTTCTCGATGGCCTTGAGAATGCTGAAGACGGCAAATTGATGGGTGCTTTTGCTGAGGGTACTGCGGATAAGTATGGGTTCTCTCGTGAAGAGCAGGATGCGTTTGCCCTGGAGTCCCTGGCTCGTGCCCAGGCAGCAATTGAAAATGGTGATTTTGCCCGTGAAGTTACCCCGGTAACCATTGCTTCCCGACGTGGAGAGGTAGTCGTCAGTGTAGATGAGGCTCCAGGCAGTGCTCGTCCAGACAAAATCCCGCAGTTGAAACCGGCTTTCCGCAAGGATGGCACTGTCACTGCAGCCAACTCCAGTTCTATTTCCGATGGCGCTGCGGCATTGGTACTGATGCGAAAAAGTGAGGCTGATAAGCGCGGACTCAAAATATTAGCGGTTATCAAAGGGCAAGCTCAGTTTGCCCGTGAGCCCGAGTGGTTCACTATTGCCCCAGTGGGTGCCATGCATAAGTTGCTGGAAAACACCGGCTGGTCTGCTGCCGATGTTGACCTGTTTGAGATTAATGAGGCTTTCGCCGTGGTAACCATGGCAGCCATGCGTGAGCTGGAACTCCCCTGGAATAAGGTTAATGTGAACGGTGGCGCTTGTGCCCTAGGCCATCCATTGGGTGCCAGCGGTGCTCGAATCTTGACCACCCTGTTGGCCGCTATGGAGAAGCGCGATGTTAAGAAGGGCATCGCTAGCCTTTGCATCGGTGGTGGTGAGGCCACGGCGATAGCTATTGAGCGCCTGTAACTTTGGCTTAAAGCTTCACCAATAAAAAACGGAGGCTTAGCCTCCGTTTTTTATTCGGATATCAAATTGTTAAATGGGGTACAACATCACTGTATCAATTGATGTACTCCACGGCTTTTACGACCTTCTGTACTCCACCAATTGAACGGGTTACGCCCGCAGCGCGTTCTGCTTCCGCCGGGGTCAGAAGCCCCATCAAGTAAACCACCCCATTTTCTGTTACCACTTTGATGCGAGCCCCATCAATTTCCTTATCTGCAAGCAAATTGGTTTTCACTTTAGTTGTCAGCCAGGCATCACTGGTGGAGGCGAGAAAGGTGACTTTGCCGCGTACCTGTGTCTCGTTGTACACCTGTCGTACGTTCTGAACCTGCTCAGCAGTGCGGCCGGCAAGCATGCGAAGTTCCTGGTTGGGTACCTGGCCTGTGAGCAAAACCACCCCATTGAAGGAGGTTACGTCAACATTTGCTGCTTTCAGGTCGGGGTGGGCTTTGTTGATATTCACTGTGACAATGGTTTCGATTCTCTCATCATCGATATAAGTCCCCAGCGAGCGTTTCCCTGGGTCTTGCTGGATGGGGCCATCGTGAGTGGCCTCCATAACTGTACTGCAGCCGCCAAGCAGAGAGGCTATGGCAAGCGCGGCCAGAAGGCATTTTCCAACAGAAGATAGTTTTGTTTTCATGGTTCAGTCCTCATAGCCACCGAACAGGCTGCTGTCGATCAAGTCGCACAGGCAAAAAATAGTCAGAAGGTGTACTTGGTGTACCTCTGCTGCGACATCGGAAGGCACGCGCAGTTCAATATCGTGGTTATCCAAGAGGGCAGCGCAATCGCCACCATCTCCACCGGTGAGGGCCAGGATTCCCATGTCGCGGTCTCGGGCGGCGCGCATAGCTTGTACCAAGTTGGAGTCCCCGCCATCGCTACTAATTATTATCAGCAGGTCGCCGGGTTGGCCAAGAGCGCGTACTGGATGGGCGAAAGTATCCGCACTGCCATGATTTTGTGCGACGGTGCCCATGGAGACACCGTCACTATTGAGTGCCATTGCTGGCAGGCCGGGGCGCTCGCGTTGGAAGCCGCCAGTTAATTGCGAGCTGAAACTCTGCGCCAGGGCGCCACTGACACCATTGCCGCAAAGAAGTATTTTGCTCTCTGCTAGCAGTGTGTGCACCACCATCTCACTGGCCTCCGCAATCAGGGGCGCCAGTATCTCACCGGCGTTCATGGTGGCTTCCAGACTGTGGTGAAAAAGGGTTACGACTCGCTGTTCCATTGTGTCCTTAATTCAGGCGAACCGCAGTTCGCCGTAACTTGGCAAGGTAAATCTCGGTTTTGCCTTAGGCTTCGAAGGCGTTCTTAATCCACTGAATGTTTTGCGCATCGCCGTCTATGGCAAGGACATCGAAGCGGCAGGGACAGTCCAGTTTGTGCTGTTGTAAATAGCTGTGCGCGGTGGCTAGCAGCTTTTGCTGCTTGCGAATATCCACGCTGGCTCCGGCACCGCCAAAGCGACTGCTACGGCGGAAGCGCACCTCCACAAACACGACAGTATCGCCTTCACGGGCGATAAGGTCTATCTCTCCGTGACGACAGCGGTAATTGCGTTCAGTCACCGAGAGCCCCGCGCGTTGTAAGTGAAGCGCTGCGGCACCCTCCATGCGTGCGCCGACAGTACTGGCTGGACGCTTAAAGAGCTTCACTGTTTCCTGTCAGCTGGCCGTTGTCTTGAGGTATCGACAGCGGCTCTACAGTTGTTATTGGCACAGGCACCCCCTTCTCGATTCGTGCCCACATCTGTTCTCGCACAATGCGGCCATCAGCACTCAGACTGAGTGCCCCAGTGAGACCATGTACTTTCTGTTGCGGAAACTGGCGCAACATGGGAAGGCGTGGGTAGAGGCGGAATGCATCGGCGCCCAGAGCGTATAAACGGGCAAATGCTGGTGCCGGAGCGGCTTGTTGCTCTATGTCTTGCTTGGTCTGGTTATTCTCAAATAGCCAGGGCAGGGCGGTAAAGCGTACGCCGTTAATATCGCGGTCACGATTTGGATTGACACTACCACCAAAAACATGGGAGGTGGCATAAACCGGTAGGTCGCCGGCGTAGTAGTAGGTCAGCATAGGATTGAGTTGGCGGGCCTGTTGGGGCAGGGCTGCTACAAACACCATATCGACATCATCGCGGCGCCGTGGGGTGAACTCCAATGGCGCGGCCAAACGGCCCTGCAGTTCCTTTTTGCGCGCTTTGCTGGCTGGGATTAGTAAAGCATCGCTAACCAGGCTGGCAAACTTGCTGTTATTGGAGAATGTCTTGCCAATACTGACTGAGCCGCCGAGATTTTGCCATTCCTCCCGGAATGCTTCGGCCCCCCGTTGACCCCAGCTGCTATTGGTGGTGAGTACCATTGCCTGGCGGTGGCCCTGACGGTAGGCATGTTGGGCGATCTGACGGGCTTCGTCCTCAACAGCGAGGCCAAACTGCACTAGGTCATTGGTGAGTCGTCCCTGGTCACCATAGTTTAGCGCCAAGGTGGGTACTGGCAGCTTCTCTGTCGCCAGTAGGTTGGAGACTTTGCTCTTGTTCAGGGGGCCAATAATGAACTGAGCGCCTGCATCCACGGCATTCTGGTAGATTTCCTCGAAGGGCTGCTCTGTGCCGGTATCGTATACCATGACCCTGGGAGTGGCTCCTCCGGCGTTCAGGGCTGTGTAGTGTGCTGCCATAAAGCCATCGCGGATCGCGCGACCGGCACTGCCAAGTGAGCCGGATAAAGGCAGTAGCAGGGCGATGCTATCGGCGCGTTGAGCCGCTAGCCGTTCGAGCAGCTGTAATGCTTGTGGTGGATGTGTGTTGGCGGTATGCGCTGGCCAGCGCTCACGCCAGCGGCTAAGGGCGGTAAGTTGTGAGCTGATATCAGTCTGAGTATCTCGACCCAGTAGCGCCAGCTGATACCAGCCGCGCATTTGGGTGTCGCTGCTTTTATTGGCACGATTCTTTAACTCACTGGAAGGTAGCTGGGTAAGTAGTTGCCATAAGCCATTGTTGTTCTCAACGATCGCATCATCAGACTTCACAAGGTAAGAAATCTCACGTCGCTCACTAATGGCGCTGTCGAGATTACCAAGGAGGCCCCAAAGGTCTGCGCGCAAGTTGCGTAAGGGTAGCGCAGTCGACTGTGGCAATTGCGCCCAAGCACCCTCAAGGCGTGGAGATGTAGCTAAGTCCAGGGCTTCGAAGAAGTCATCGCCATCGGCAAGTAAACTGCCATACACCTGTGCATAGCTGGCATACAGGGTGTTATCCAGCTGTTCGGGAATAATTTTCACAACAGCTTCTTTGGCTGACTCTTTCTCTCCCAGCTCGTATAGAATGGCGGCCGCCCGAAGGCGCTGCTGGTCCCGCGCGGGAGCCGGCAAGGTCTCGGCGCTACGCAGTAGGCGAACGGCATCGCTGCGGCTGGCTTTGTGGCTGGCCGGGTAGGTGGGCTGGTAAGCCCCCGGTCGGGAGGCTGGAGTTTGGCAGGCGGTTAAAGCCAGTGCCAGTGCTGCCGCAGCCATGCTGGTGATCACAGTAGACGTGCGCCGGGAAGAGGCGGACATATTCTTCTCCCGCAATATTTATATTTGGAGTGAACAACTATGGGGCCGGATCAGGCGATGCTTTATATTGTCGCTACGCCTATTGGTAATTTGGCCGATATGGTACCGCGAGCTGTTGAAGTTCTACAATGTGCCGACCTGGTTGCGGCGGAGGACACACGTCACAGTCAGAGACTCTTTTCCTATTTCGATATTGAAACGCCCTTGATGGCGTATCACGACCACTCTGATGACAAGCGCACTGGCCAGATTTTGCAGCGGCTTGAGCAGGGGCAGACGGTGGCGCTGATTTCTGATGCGGGTACCCCTCTTATTTCAGATCCAGGTTATCGTTTGGTGCGAGAGGCGCGTGAGCGGGGAATCCGTGTAGCGCCGATACCTGGGCCCTGCGCCTTTGTAGCTGCTTTGAGTGCTGCAGGCTTGCCTAGTGATCGCTTCAGTTTTGAGGGGTTTCTGCCGGCCAAGGCCGGAGCCCGGGAGCGGGCTTTGCAAGAGTTAGCTGGTGCTACCCGCACGCTGGTTTTTTACGAGGCGCCACATCGAGTTGCGGATACCCTTGAAGCAATGGCAAAAGTGTTTGGTGCTGGGCGTGAAGCAGTAATTGCTCGTGAGCTTAGCAAGGCATTCGAGACTTTCCGCCTTATGCCGCTCGGTGAGCTGGTCAGCTGGGTGCGCTCGGATGCTAATCAGCGGCGTGGCGAAATTGTCCTGCTGGTACGCGGAGCCGAGCGTCGCCTAGTCAATGAGCTGGATGCGGAGGCGCAGAGAGTGATGTCGCTACTCCTTGCGGAGTTGCCGCCCAAGAAGGCTGCGGCTATCGCTGGGGAAATTACCGGCGTTAACAAGAAAGAGCTTTACAATTGGAGCTTGCAGCAGAAATAAGGCGCGGGCTTTTCTTTGTAATTAAGCTTTGCCTGTTGCAATCCCGCTGTCGCCTCATTACTCTTCGCCGCGAGCTGGCCGGGCAATCGCTGTCACCTTGTGTGATGGAGGAAAGTCCGGGCTCCATAGGGTGGAACGCCAGGTAACGCCTGGGGGGTGTGAGCCTACGGAAAGTGCAGCAGAGAGTAGACCGCCGATGGCTTCTTCGGAAGCACAGGTAAGGGTGAAAGGGTGCGGTAAGAGCGCACCGCGCGGCTGGTAACAGTCCGCGGCATGGTAAACCCCGTTCGGAGCAAGACCAAATAGGCCCTCTATAGGTGTGACCCGCACTGAGGGCGGGTAGGTCGCTTGAGGTGTCTGGTGACAGGCATCCCAGATGAATGATTGTCCTCGACAGAACCCGGCTTATAGGCCAGCTCATCCATTCCCGAAGCCCGGCAAGTGCCGGGTTTTCTCTTTTCTATAAATCCAGAACCCTGTTTTTGACGCTTAATTCATGTGGCGAGGCTGCAGTGCGACTATGTGGCGTGTGTCACACGACTTGGATTGTTAGTTTAAAATAGTCGATCATTTTGTGAGTGAGTACTCGCACTAATTTGTTGATATGTGAAGATGATATTGGCGCCACTCGCCAAATCTATTCTGTAAGCCGCGAGTTTACTGGGGTTTATGGGGACTTTGGGGTCGATTTCCTTGACTTTGCGATACCCAGTTTTATAGTGTCAAAGGTGGGAAAAAGTGGAAAATCGTGGAACTTTGTGGTTTATTCGCAGCCAGTAAGTGGGTGTTTACATTGCGCGAATAAAGTTTGGGTTTTCCCGCTAGCAACCTGCAAAGGTGCAGTTCGCAGCGATAGGCGTAATTGATAGCGAGTGAAAATCTCAAAGTGTATTTGGGTAGCCATGCAATCAATATGGATGCCAAGGGGCGTCTGGCGATACCAGCGCGGGTCCGCGACCGGCTGCTGGATGACTGCGCCGGTTGTTTGGTGATTACTGCGCATACAGAGGAGCGCTGCTTGCTGGTTTACCCTGCGCCCCAGTGGCAGCAGATTTTACCAAAGATAGAGTCCCTACCCAGTTTTAATAAAGTGGCGCGCCGCGCCCAGCGTCTTTTAATTGGCTATGCCTGCGAATTGCAGGTGGATGGTAATGGCCGGGTATTGATCCCACCTACCTTGCGTGAATACGCCGGGCTGGAAAAGAAGCTGATGCTGGTAGGGCAGGGAAAAAAATTAGAACTTTGGAGCGAGGAACGCTGGATGTCCTGGCTCGATGACAGTGAAGATGAGGAGGGAATGCCAGAGGAAATGGCATCCCTCTCTTTATAAGGAGTACACGGGGTGTCTCAAGAATTGCATCGCAGTGTGTTACTGCGCGAGGCCGTGGACGCCCTGATTACTGATCCAGACGGCTTTTATATCGATGGGACTTTTGGCCGTGGTGGCCACAGTGCCGCAATCTTGGAACAGCTAGGTCCCAAGGGACGTTTGCTGGCCGTTGATAAGGATCCACAGGCGATTGAATACGCCCATCAGCGCTTTCAGTCTGATTCACGTTTTTCGATCTGGCACGGCTCTTTTGCCGATATGGACAGTGCGGCGGCTGAGCAGTCGGGGCGGGTCAACGGCATTTTATTGGATTTGGGCGTCTCATCCCCGCAGCTGGATCAAGCTGAACGCGGTTTTAGTTTTATGCAGGATGGGCCACTGGATATGCGCATGGATACCAGTCGTGGTCTCAGCGCAGCACAATGGGTGAATACCGAAGATGAGGCTGAAATGGCCAGGGTCTTCAAAGAGTATGGGGAGGAGCGTTTCGCTCGCCGTATGGCTGCCGCTATCGTGCGCCGCCGGGTGGAAAAGCTCTTTGAGCGAACTTTAGATTTAGCGGAAGTAGTCAAAGCGGCCAATCCCGCCTGGGAGAAAGGCAAGCATCCCGCCACCCGGGTTTTTCAGGCAATTCGTATCCATGTTAATGGCGAGTTGGATGATTTGCAGAGCGCGTTGGATAAATCCCTGCAGCTGCTGGCTCCGGGAGGGCGGTTGGTCATTATCAGCTTCCATTCGCTGGAGGATCGCATGGTCAAGCGCTTTATTCGCGAGAAGGAGCGTGGCCCGCAACTGCCCCGGGGGCTGCCGGTAATGGATAGTCAGATCGCCAGGTCTCTGCGCTCTCTGGGTAAGGCAGTGAAAGCCAATGAAGTTGAGGTGGATGAGAATCTGCGCTCGCGCAGTGCGGTAATGCGGGTTGCGGAAAAGCTGTCAGGGAACTGATAGCAATGCGGGGCAAACTTTTGATCGGGCTCGGGTGTTTGTGGTTGGCCGCGATGGCTTCAGCCCTGTCTGTAGTTTATTCAACCCAGCGCAGCAGAGAACTGACCGCTGAATTGGGTAGAGCACAAAAAGCTCAGGATGAATTGCGCTATGAGCAGGAGCGTTTGCTGTTGGAGCGAGGAGCCTGGTCTGCCTACAGCCGCGTGGAAAAGGTAGCTCGCGAAGAATTAAAAATGCATGTGCCAGCTCCATCTGATCAGGTGCTGGTAACGGTGGATTGATATTAAGAACTACAAGCCTTAATAGATTAGGCCCCGTGGTTTGTATGTCTTTGTGCTTTGAAGAGTGGCACCAAAATAAGCATAAGAATTTTGAGCGTAAAGGGTTTTAGGCGGGTTGTTCAAGAGAGCCCTGAAGGAATTTGATTTCAAAGTGAAAAAATAACGCCAACTGGAAAAATATGGGCGCAATCAAGAAAAAGCAAGTTCAACCGGGAATTGCCCGCTGGCGTTTTGTGCTGGTGGCAGCTCTGTTATGCCTGCTTGCAGTGGCTTTGGTGCTACATCTGGCGCGCTTGCAGGTTGTGCCCGCTGCAGAACGCGGTTATCAGTTTCTACAGGACCAGGGGCGTGCGCGGACTATTCGCACGGAGGAAATCGCTGCTTATAGGGGCTCCATTGTCGACCGCAACGGCGAACTACTAGCGGTCAGCACACCGGTGCATAGTTTGTGGGCAAACCCCAAGCTTTTGAAAGAAAGTGGTATTAAAAAGCTTGATGAGTTGGCCCGGGCCCTTGAGTTAAAGCCATCTAAATTTGCCACGCGCTTGGAAAAGTACCGCAATAAAGAGTTTATGTATTTGCGCCGTCACTTGACCCCTGAACAGGCCGGCAAGGTACTGGATCTCGGGCTTTCTGGGGTTTATAGCAAGAAAGAATACAGACGCTTTTACCCTGCTGGGGAGGTGGTTGCCCAACTTTTGGGTTTTACCAATATTGATGATCGTGGCCAGGAGGGTCTGGAGCTGGCCTACGATAAGTGGCTTTCTGGCCAACCTGGTGCACAGCAAGTAGTAAAGGATCTAAAAGGCCGCACTGTCCAGGAGCTGGCCATTCAGAGAGAAGCACAGCCAGGCCAGGATTTGCGCCTGTCCATCGATATGCGCCTGCAATACCTGGCTTATCGTGAGTTAAAGCGAGCTGTTGCTGAAAATGGTGCTGCCTCGGGTTTTATGGTGATTCTCGACACCCATAGTGGCGATGTGTTGGCGATGGCCAACCAGCCCTCATTTAATCCCAACAACCGCAAAGGCGTGAAGGCCTCAGCCATGCGTAATCGCGCCCTAATCGACCAGTTTGAGCCCGGTTCCACGGTAAAACCCTTGACTGTGTTAGCTGCTCTGGAAACCGGGCGCTACAAACCTCACACCCAGATTGATACCAGTCCCGGCTATATACGTGTGCCAGGCAAAACCCTTGTTGACCCGGTTAATTATGGCAAGTTGGATCTCACTCGCATTATCACCAAGTCGAGCCAGGTTGGTATCACAAAAATTGCCTTGGATCTGGAACCAAATTCGCTACGGGAACTCTTTTACCGCCTGGGCCTGGGAGAGGCAGTTGGCAGTGGGTTTCCTGGAGAGACACCGGGCATTCTGCCAAGCCGTAGTCGCTGGCACCCAATCGAGCGGGCCAATTTTGCCTTCGGCTACGGTTTAACAGTAAATGCTGTGCAGTTGGCTCAGGCCTATAGCGTGCTGGCCAATGCCGGGCTCAAGCGGCCAGTCTCCCTAGTGTTATCTGGGGATAAAGTCGATGTTGAGCCCGAACGGGTGATTGAAGGGCCGCTGGCGCAGCAGGTAACCGCCATGTTGGAGACGGTTATTGGTGCTAGTGGTACGGGGCGTCGAGCCAAGGTGGACGGTTATCGTGTTGCTGGTAAGACCGGCACGGTGCACAAAGTCGGCCGCAGAGGTTATGAAGATAGTCGTTACCGCTCGGTATTTGCTGGCTTTATCCCTGCTGACAAACCCCGCCTGGCTGCGGTTGTAGTTATTGATGATCTCAGCCATGACAAGTATTCCGGTGGTGAAGTGGCGGCACCGGTATTCGGATCGGTAATGGCTGGAGCTATGCGCCTGCTGCAGGTACCGCCAGAGCAAGTGGAGCCAGCGGAACGACAGCTGGCCGCGCAGTTAAGCGAGAGAGGTTCAAAATCGTGACTCAGCGCGAAAAACAATTTATTTCCCTACAGGAATTAGTGCCAGGTTATGCGGGTATCCCCGATATTGCCGTTAGTGGCGTTGCCCTGGATAGTCGCAAGGTAAAAGCCGGCGATGTATTTATGGCGCTGCGCGGTTCTATCGTAGATGGGCGAGAATATATTGACTCTGCAATTGAGGCTGGCGCTGCAGCAGTGCTAGCTGATGGCGATACACTGGAATGTAAAAGCCGCGGTGACATTCAGATTGTCAGTGTGCCGGGTTTGGCCAAGCGTGTTGGTGAGATTGCCTCGCGTTTTCATGGAAACCCCAGTGGAGAAATGCATCTGGTTGGGGTGACCGGTACTAATGGTAAGACTACTTGTGCCTACCTGACTTCTCAATTATTGGCCCATCATTTTGGCAACGCCGCTGTGATTGGCACCATTGGTAATGGTATTTGGAATGACGGGGAAATTGAGTTACAGGAAACTGGGCTCACAACGCCAGACCCTGTGTATCTGCAGGCAGACTTTGCCAATTTTCGGGATCGTGGAGTACGAGCTGCGGCAATGGAGGTTTCCTCCCACTCCCTTTCCCAGGGGCGTGTGCATGGTCTGATTTTTGATACGGCTATATTCACCAACCTTTCCCGCGACCACTTGGATTACCACGGCAATATGGCTGCATATGGTGCTGCCAAGGAAAAACTGTTCGGGCTACCGAAGCTGAAACGCGGCATTATCAACTTGGATGACCCTTTTGGTGCCCAGCTGGCAGAGCGCTGTAAATTGCGCGGCCTGCGTGTGCTGACTTACGGACTGCAAGCTGGTGACCTGCATGTGACCGATCTTTGCCGTCATGAAAAGGGCTTTTCTGTTGAACTCGATTCACCCTGGGGGCGTGGTGAATTAAACGCGCCCCTGATCGGGGATTTCAATATTTACAATGCACTCGCGGTAGTTGCAGCGGCGGCATCTGCAGGCATGCCGTTTGAGGAAATTCTCGCCGTTTTTCCCACTATAAAAGCGGTGCCTGGCCGTATGGAGCGAGTACAGGTAAAGGGGGCGGATGAAGTGGGAGTGTTAGTGGATTATGCCCACACCCCGGATGCTCTGCGCGCTGCCTTGGCTGCTGCCCGCCCATACTGCCGAGGCAATTTACTCTGCGTGTTTGGCTGTGGTGGCGACCGGGATAGCGGCAAGCGTGCATCCATGGGGCGCATTGCCTCAGAGATGGCCGATCGTGCAATTGTGACCAGCGATAACCCCCGCAGTGAAGAACCACAAAAAATTATCGACGATATTCTTGAAGGCGCCGCCAATAATATTGAAGTGGAAATCGATCGTGCCAAAGCTATCGCCCAAGCTGTCGCAGCGGCACAACCGGGGGATATCGTCCTTATTGCAGGCAAAGGTCACGAGGATTACCAGATTATCGGTAGTGAAAAAATTCATTTCTGCGATCGAGAACATGCTGCGGCAGCACTGCGTTTGCGCGCTGGCAAGTCTGCGCAGGCTGAGGGTATGGAGGGAGAAACCCAGTGATCAGGTCTTTGTCCCTGCAGGATTTACAGGCCCGTTTTGGCGGTGAGCTGGTTAACGGTTCCGTGAAGTTTTCGCAGGTGTTTACTGATACCCGGAAACTCAATCCCCAAGCTTTGTTCGTGGCATTAGTGGGTGAGAACTTCGATGCGCATGATTTTGTAGGCGAGTTGGATGGCCAGGTATTGGGGTTAGTGGTTGATCGCGAAGTCCCCGGTTGCAGCTTGCCGCAGTGGAGGGTGGAGAATACTACTGTAGCCCTTGGACAGATTGGCCTGATGTGCCGCGAACAGTTTACGGGACCGGTAATTGCTATCACTGGCTCTTGTGGCAAAACCACCGTCAAGGAAATGCTCTCGGCTATTTTTTCTCAGCGCCACACGCCCTGTGTGACCAGGGGGAATTTGAACAATCAGTTCGGCTTGCCAATGACCCTCTTTGGCCTTTCTGATCAGCACGATGTACTGATTCTGGAAATGGGGGCCAGCGGGCCTGATGACATCGGTTATTTGTGCGGTATCGGCAAGCCTCTGGTCAGCGCAGTCAATAATGTGATGCCTGCCCATGTGGAAGGCTTTGGTTCGGTGGATGCCATTGCTAGGGCAAAAGGGCAGATTTACTCAGGTCTGGAAGTTGGTGGTACTGCAATTATCAATGCCGATGATAACTATGCGGATTACTGGCGGCAGCGCATGCCGGAAGGTGTGCGCACTTTGGAGATAGGTCTCTCCAATCAGTGTGCGCTGTACGCTGAGAATATTGAGTTGGATGCAACCGGCTGCGCCGCATTTGACTTGGTTATTGAGGGTGTTACGCACCCAGTTAAGTTGCAGTTACTGGGCGAGCATAACGTTCACAATGCCCTTGTTGCTGCCGGCTGCGCTTTTGCCGCAGGCATCCCGGCTGCGGAAATTGTTCAGGGGCTGGCAAATATCAGCGGGGTATCCGGGCGTCTGCAGGAGCAGCCAGGCATCGCCGGAGCGACGGTGATTGATGATAGCTACAACGCAAACCCGGGTTCAGTAGGGGCCGCTATAGAGCTGCTCGCGCAACGGCCGGGTAAGAAAATTTTGGTATTGGGCGATATGGGTGAATTGGGCCCTGACGCCGAGGATATGCACCGTGGTGTCGGTGCCCTAGCGCGCAAGCGGGGGCTTGATGCGCTATTTACTTTTGGGCCGCTGGGTACTGCCGCCAGTATGGCTTTTATCGAGGGGCGCCATGAGTCTCTGCGCAATTACCGGGAAAGAGAGCTGCTGATCGCGGCTGTGACTCAAGAGCTTGACAACAATACTACCGTACTGGTGAAAGGTTCTCGCAGCGCTCGAATGGAACTGGTAGCGCAGGCACTGCTTGGCAACAGCAGAGGGGAGATGTAATGCTGCTTTGGCTGGCGGAATTATTACAACAACATGTGAGCACCTTTGCGGTGTTCAATTATTTAACTGTGCGCGCAATTCTGGCAGCACTTACTGCCTTGGGAATTTCCCTGATTGTTGGGCCGCGCATGATCAACTGGCTCAATCATTTACAGGTTGGGCAAGCCATCCGTGACGATGGCCCTCAGAGCCACTTAAGTAAATCGGGTACACCCACTATGGGCGGTACACTGATACTTGCCTCTATTTTTTCCTCTGCACTATTGTGGTCGGATTTGGGTAACCGCTACGTATGGGTAACCCTGTTGGTTACCTTTGTATTTGGTGCTGTCGGTTTTGTCGATGACTATAAAAAAGTTGTACATAAGAACCCTCGCGGCTTAATTGCCCGGTGGAAATATTTCTGGCAATCCATTGCTGGCTTGGGCGCTGCGATTTATCTCTATATGAGTGCAACAAGCCCGGCGGAAACTCAATTTTTTGTGCCTTTTTTCAAGGATGTTGCCATTAACCTGGGGCCAGTGAGCTTTATTTTACTGACTTACTTTGTCGTAGTCGGCTCCAGTAACGCAGTCAACCTGACCGATGGCCTGGATGGTCTAGCCATTATGCCAACGGTAATGGTAGGCGGAGCCCTGGGAATTATTGCTTACTTATCTGGGCATGTTGAGTTTGCCAATTATCTGCATATTCCCGCAATTGCCGGAGCTGGGGAGTTGGCAGTGTTTTGTGCGGCTCTGTGTGGCGCCGGGCTCGGTTTTTTATGGTTTAACACCTATCCCGCCCAGGTATTTATGGGAGATGTGGGTGCGCTGGCACTGGGTGCGGCACTGGGAATCATTGCGGTAATTACGCGGCATGAAATTGTACTGTTCATTATGGGTGGCGTTTTTGTAATGGAAACAGTTTCTGTCATCCTGCAGGTGGCGTCATTCAAACTGACTGGTAAGCGTATTTTCCGCATGGCACCGCTGCATCATCATTTTGAATTAAAAGGTTGGCCGGAACCACGCGTAATTGTGCGGTTTTGGATTATCACTGTGATCCTCGTATTAGCCGGGTTGGCAACACTCAAGCTTAGATAAAAACAAATGAGCCTGATCGCGACTTCTTCGCAACAGAAAGTGGTAATTGGTCTTGGCGCTACCGGAAAATCGGTGGTGCGCTATCTGCTGCGTCACGGTCACACACCTGTGGTTGTCGATAGTCGTGAAAAGCCATCGGGATTAGATGCTTTTTATAAAGAGTTTCCGCAAGTGCCGGTGGAAACCGGAGCGTTACGTCCAGACACACTGCTTGCAGCCAGCTTAATTATTGCCAGCCCAGGCGTTGCCCTGGCTGAGCCTGTGTTGCAACAAGCTGTGGCCGAGGGTATTCCCGTGATTGGGGATATTGAGTTATTTGCCCAAGCGCTTATACGTGAAAAGTCTACCGCAAAGCTAGTGGCAATTACCGGCTCCAATGGCAAAAGCACGGTAACCACCTTACTTGGCAAGATGGCTGAGGCGGCAGGTGTCGATGTGCGTGTGGGGGGAAATATTGGCGTACCGGTATTGGATTTACTTCAGAAGCCTTTGCCGCAATTGTTCGTTTTGGAGCTTTCCAGTTTCCAATTGGAGACGACCTATTCGCTAGCGGCAACTGTCGCCACGATTTTGAATATGAGTGCGGACCATATGGACCGCTACCCCAGTATGGTGGAGTACCACCGGGCCAAGCAGCGGGTTTATCGCGGTGCTGAACAATTTGTTGTCAATCGCGCTGACCCCCTCACTCAGGGGCCCTTGTCACGAGAGAGACGTGAGTGGACTTTTGGCCTGGACCAGCCTGATCTTAATCAGTTTGGTGTGCGTATTGTCGATGGGCAGGGTTGGCTGGTTCAGGGTACTGAGCGACTGCTGCCGATAGAAGCAATGGCCATGGTGGGCAAGCACAATGTTGCCAATGCTCTCGCAGCGCTCGCACTGGGTAATGCTGTTGAATTGCCTATGCAGGCAATGCTTGGAGTGCTGAAGACCTTCCGAGGGTTACCACATCGATGTGAGCGGGTGGCCGACCTGGATGGGGTTATTTATGTCAATGACTCCAAAGGTACGAATGTGGGCGCAACCCAGGCGGCGCTGGATGGCCTGGCAACGGAAAGCCGTAAAATAGTATTGATTGCTGGTGGCGATGGCAAGGGCGCTGACTTTTCTGCATTGAGCAGCAGTGTAAATACACTGCGTGCAATGGTTTCTATTGGTGCCGATGGCGATAAGGTCGCTCAAAGTTTTGCAGACGAGTGTGAAATTTGTCGGGCTGAATCTATGGTGGATGCCGTCGCTCAGGCTCGAAGGCTGGCGCATAATGGTGACTACGTATTGCTGTCGCCGGCTTGTGCCAGTTTTGATATGTATCGTAATTTTGAAGCCCGAGGCGATGATTTCCGCAATTCGGTTCTCGCACTTTGTGAAGCTGGGGGGGCCGGATGAACGAACTCCCGGCACCTTCAAATAGCCGAGATTTCCTCGATGCCCTATTGCCGCTCAGTGTACTGGCACTGGTCAGTATCGGAGTGGTGATGGTCGCTTCTGCTTCTATCGCGTTTGCGAGTGATATTTATGCGGATCCCTGGTATTTCCTTAAGAGGCATTTGGCATTCCTGGCGATAGGTGCTGTGGTGGCACTGGTTGTGAGCCAGATTCCGTTGGCTATTTGGTCGCGCTTGTCATGGCCGCTTTTACTGTTTTCCTGCCTGTTACTGATTGTCGTATTGGTGCCGGGTATTGGGCGTGAAGTAAATGGTAGTCGTCGCTGGTTGGTTCTTGCCGGGATTACCATCCAGCCTGCCGAAGTGGCCAAGTTTTGCATGCTGGTATTTTTTGCGAGCTTTTTGACTCGCCGTAACAAGCAGTTGCATCACTGGAGCAGTTTTATGGTTCCGGTGGTTATTTTAGGCACTGTTGCACTATTGCTGTTATTACAGCCGGACTTTGGTTCTGTGGTAGTGCTTTCCGGTACAGTGCTTGCAATGGTTTTTTTGGGTGGGGCTCGGTTGCCACACACATTCCTGCTGGTAGCGGCAGCGGCCTGTGGACTTGCCTTGATGGCTCTCACGAGTCCCTACCGCTTGCAGCGACTACTGACATTTTTAGACCCTTGGGGCGACCAGTTTGCCAGTGGCTACCAGTTGACCCAGTCGTTAATCGCTTTTGGTCGGGGAGAGTGGTTTGGTGTAGGTCTTGGTAATAGTGTGCAGAAACTATTTTATCTTCCCGAGGCGCACACCGACTTTATTTTCGCCATCCTTGCCGAGGAATGGGGCATGGTTGGCGGCCTGGTGGTAGTTGGTCTTTTTGTGGCATTGACCTACTCGCTACTGCGTCTTGTACGTACGGCTTTGACTCAGCAGAAATTCTTCGCAGCACTATTGGCCTTTGGTATGGCTGTGCAGTTGGCTGGACAGGCTTTTGTAAATATGGGGGTGGCCTCGGGTTTATTACCAACCAAGGGACTGACCTTACCTTTCGTCAGTTCCGGTGGTAGCAGTTTAATAATTTGCTGTGCGCTACTTGGATTGGCATTGAGAATTCGCAGTGAATTGCACACGCAATCAGATGGTGGTAATGCAGCCCTCGGTCTTTTCAGGCAGCTACCAATGTTCGGCCTGGCACGTTCCGGCGGCACCATGACCCATGGGGAGGCAGTGTAATGTCCCAGAGCGAAAAGATTTTTCCCGGCAAGAAATTTTTGGTAATGGCAGGTGGTACCGGAGGGCATGTCTTTCCCGCATTGGCGGTGGCTAAGGCCTTGCATGATCAGGGTGCCAGTGTTGAATGGTTAGGCACCGAGCGCGGAATAGAAGCGCGTTTGATTCCCGAGGCGGATATCCCGCTACATTTTATTCGAGTGGAGGGGGTACGTGGTAAAGGTAAACTGGCCCTCTTAAAGGCACCATTACAGATAATACGCGCTGTTTCTCAGGCGCGCGCAGTGATTAAAAAAGTACAGCCAGACTTGGTGCTCGGTTTTGGAGGGTTCGCGACAGGCCCTGGTGGTGTGGCTTCAAGGGTTTGTGGGGTTCCGCTGATTATCCACGAGCAAAACGCAGTGGCGGGGACTACTAATCGTTTACTATCCCGAATTGCCAACAGGGTATTAGAAGCTTTTCCCAGTGGCCTGCCCGGTGCTGTACAGGTCGGCAACCCTGTGCGCAGTGAGATTGCCTCCTTACCGGAGCCTCAGTTGCGTATAGGTACAGAGTCACCTTTGCGCTTGCTGGTGCTGGGAGGCAGCCTGGGAGCAGTGGCTATTAATGAGCTGGTGCCCAGGGCGATAGCTCAATTACCAATTTCTCTGCGGCCGCAAGTAGTACATCAGTCGGGCGAGCGCCACTTGGACTTGGCTCAGGAAGCGTATCGCACTGCAGGCATAGAAGCTGAGGTTGTACCTTTTATTTCAGATATGGCTGAAGCTTACAGCGCAGCGGATCTGATTATTTGCCGGGCAGGTGCTTTAACTGTATCTGAAATTGCCGCCGCAGGAGTAGGCGCAATTATGGTTCCTTTCCCATTTGCTATTGATGACCACCAGACACGTAATGGGGAGTGGTTGCAAAGTGCGGGGGGGGCTATTGTGGTTCAACAGAACGCAATGGATGTACAGGCGCTTTCCATGTTGTTACAGGAACTTCTTTCGAGCCCAAAGAAACTACTGGAGATGGCTGAGGCCGCACGGCGCGCAGCTAAAACGGATGCGACTGAGCAGGTAGTGACTGCCTGCAGTGAAGAACTGGCTTTGGCCAGATAATTAATAGTAAGTGGACGAAGGTTAAGAGAATGTCTTCTGAGCGTACAAACGCAGATAAAAGTTACGCTGTTCCTGCGATGCGCCGCATCCGCCGTATCCACTTTATTGGGGTTGGTGGTGCTGGAATGAGCGGCATCGCAGAAGTATTGCAGAACCAGGGCTATGAGGTTTCCGGTTCTGATTTGCGTGAGTCACCGGTGACAGAGAGGCTGCGTAAACTCGGTGTCGAAGTGCAGATAGGGCACAGTGAGGCAAATATTCAGGGCGTAGACGTTGTAGTGAATTCGTCAGCAGTACATGGGGATAACCCTGAGTTGATTGCTGCCCATAACAAGCGTATTCCGGTGGTGCGTCGGGCAGAGATGCTTGGTGAGCTAATGCGCTATCGCTATGGGATTGCTGTTGCTGGGACTCACGGCAAAACTACGACAACCAGTTTGATTGCTGCGATTTTTGCCGCAGATAAAAAAGACCCCACCTTCGTTATTGGTGGTTTGGTCAATGCAGCTGGAGCTAACGCGGCGTTGGGTGAAAGCCGATACCTGATTGCTGAGGCGGATGAAAGCGATGCTTCCTTTATTCACCTGCAGCCTATGGTAACCGTAATTACCAATATTGATGCGGATCATATGGAAACTTACGGCGGCGACTTCGAAAAAGTGAAGCAGATCTTTATCGATTTTGTTCACAACCTGCCATTTTATGGTCTTGCCGTGGTCTGTGGTGACGATGCAAACGTGCAGGAAGTGATACCGAAGTTTTCACGCCCAGTGCTCACGTACGGTTTTTCTGAGGGCAATGACTTCCGTATCGTCGAGGTAAACCAGGAACCCTTAAGAAGCCACTTTACTGTCCAGCGCCCTGGTGGTGACTTGTTGCGGGTATCAGTCAATACACCAGGTATCCATAACGTACTCAATGCTACTGCAGCGATAGCCGTTGCATCTGATGAGGGTGTCAGTGATGAGGCTATCCGCAAAGGGCTGGATGGTTTCCAGGGAGTGGGGCGTCGCTTCCAAATCTACGGAAATTTCTCAGTTAGTGACGACGGTAGCGCAGAAAAAGTGATGCTGGTGGACGATTATGGCCACCACCCTCGAGAGGTTGCTGCGACGGTCAAGACTGTGCGTGATGGTTGGCCTGAACGGCGACTGGTAATGATCTACCAGCCCCATCGCTATACGCGGACCCGGGATCTTTTCGAAGACTTTGTTCAGGTTCTGTCAGAGGTGGACAAACTAATTTTGTTGGATGTATATAGCGCGGGTGAATCGCCAATCCCAGGTGCTGATGGTCGTACCTTAGCACGCAGCCTGCGCAATCGCGGTCAAGTTGATCCAATATTTGCTGAGACCATCGATCAGGTTCCACCAGTGTTGGCGGATTTGTTGGAGCCGGGAGACATAGTTTTGACTCAGGGGGCCGGGAATGTCGGAGCTTTGTCCCAGAAGTTGGCACAGTGGCGCCTGGGCGAGAAGACTTCCGAGGCTTAAGGTACGGTGAAGTCTGCAAAAAAAAAGCTAACGCGAAAGAAAGATAAGCCTATTCGCGGAGCTAGCCCCATGGGGGGCGACGGCAGCACAGGCAGAATTAACTGGCGTCCCTGGTTGCTGTTATTACTGGTGGCAGGCTTGGTTATTGGGCTTGGCAGTGGAGGATTGTGGTTATGGCAGCGCCTACCAGCAATCCAGCTGAGTGAAGTGGATACACTGGAGCAGGTTGAGGTTCGTGGCACTTTTAATGCGGTGTCTGAGGAGCAATTAAAAGAAATTTTGTTGCCCTATCTCCAGGCTGGTTTTTTTTCCGCAGATATTCGGGCGATGCGCTCTGCGATAATGGCCAACCCCTGGATTACTTCGGTGTCGATTAGCCGTCATTGGCCTAAGGGTGTTGTGGTTGAGGTGACAGAGGCTCAGCCATTAGCGGTTTGGGGTAAAGCGCACTTACTGGTAGCTAGTGGAGCTTTACTACCGCGCCCAGCGCATATGCGTCTCGGTGCATTACCTGAACTTGCTGGGGACGAAGAGCTGGTTGGACAAATTATGTCTCAATACCAGGCTCTCGCGGGTCTTTTAACTACGCGGGATATGGAAGTAAAACGCTTGTCATTTGATGACCTTGGCGGCTGGCACCTGGAGTTAGTGTCGGGAATTGAATTAAAACTCGGGCATGATGCGTTACTGGAGCGGGTTAACCGCTTCCTTTTCCTGAGTCGTGGCTTGCTCGCGCCGCATTTACATAAGATAGCGGGGGTGGATACCCGTTATGGTAACGCGGTTGCGGTTCAGTGGAAGAACGAAGAAAAGTAAACAGGGATGCAGCGAGAGCTGCTGTTGAAAGTAAAGTTTAAAGGCGAGGCTTGTATCCAGGTGGAATGAATAAACAGACCCTGGACGCAGCCGAGCGAGGTTGGAACAAAAATGACACAAGTATCCGATCAGCGCATGATTGTAGGACTGGATATCGGCACATCTAAAGTAGTCGCCATTGTCGGTGAGGTCTCGGCGAATGGTGAACTCAATATTGTCGGTATAGGCTCCCACCGTTCCACCGGAATGAAAAAGGGTGTAGTAGTCAATATTGAGTCAACGGTGCAGTCCATTCAACGCGCAGTAGAAGAAGCAGAGTTAATGGCTGGTTGCGAGATTCACTCAGTTTATGCCGGGATTGCCGGCAGCCATATTCGCAGTCTCAATTCCCACGGTATTGTTGCCATTAAAGACCGGGAAGTAACCCAGCAGGATCTCGATAGGGTAATTGATGCGGCTCGGGCAGTGGCTATTCCTGCTGACCAGAAAATTCTACATACACTGCCTCAGGAGTACCTGATTGATAACCAGGAAGGAGTGAAGGAGCCGCTGGGTATGTCTGGCGTGCGACTGGAAGCGAAAGTACATCTTGTCAGCGGTGCTGTTAATGCAGCTCAAAATATTGAGAAATGTATCCGTCGCTGTGGCCTTGAGGTTGAGGATGTCATTTTGGAGCAATTGGCCTCCAGTTATGCCGTACTGACTGAAGATGAAAAAGAGCTGGGAGTGTGCATGGTGGATATCGGTGGTGGCACCACTGATATTGCAGTCTTTACCGGTGGCTCGATTCGCCATACGGGTGTCATTCCCATTGCGGGAGATCAGGTCACCAATGATATTGCTATGGCCTTACGTACTCCGACACCGCATGCAGAAGATCTGAAAATTAAATATGCCTGCGCCCTGGCAAAGCTTGCGCGGGAAGGTGAGACCATCAAGGTGCCGAGCGTTGGGGATAGAGCGCCCAGGGATTTGTCTCGGCAGGCGTTGGCTGAAGTCGTGGAACCGCGTTACGACGAACTGTTTACTTTGGTTCAAGCAGAATTACGTCGCAGTGGTTTTGAGGACCTGTGCGCAGCAGGTGTAGTTTTGACTGGAGGCTCTTCAAAAATGGAGGGTGCAGTTGAGCTGGCTGAGGAAATTTTTCATATGCCGGTGAGGCTTGCAGTACCTCAGGGAATTTCTGGATTGACTGATATTGTGAGCAATCCAATTTACTCCACTGGAGTTGGATTATTGATGTATGCGATGCAGCAGGAAGAGGCTGCAGAGGGCAGAATGCAGCCTGCGCGTAACGATAATCCGTGGTGGGATAAAGTAAAGCACTGGTTTCGCGGTAATTTGTAATAGCGTGCAACCAGAATTAGCCGTCCCATAAGGGATTTTTTTTAGGCGTGGCTGTAAAATTCGACATGAGCAAGAAAGGGGAACAGCGATGTTCGAGCTAGTTGATAGCGTACAGGATAAACCTGTCATCAAGGTAATAGGGGTCGGCGGCGGTGGCGGCAATGCTGTTAAGCATATGATGGCCAACGACGTGGAGGGTGTGGACTTTATCTGCGCAAACACTGACGCCCAAGCACTGAAAGATATTCAGGCGCAAACAATCCTGCAGCTTGGCAACACCATTACCCGCGGCTTGGGTGCTGGAGCCAATCCCGATATTGGCCGTCAGTCAGCACTGGAAGATCGCGATCGCATCGCTGAGGTTCTGACAGGTGCAGATATGGTATTTATCACCGCAGGTATGGGCGGTGGTACTGGTACTGGTGGTGCCCCAATTGTTGCTGAAATTGCAAAAGAATTAGGTATTCTCACCGTCGCAGTTGTTACCCGCCCCTTTAAAATTGAAGGGCGTAAGCGCACTGTAGTTGCCGAGGAAGGTATTCTTGAACTGCGCGATAAAGTCGACTCCCTGATTACCATCCCTAATGATCGCTTGCTGGAAGTATTGGGCAGCAAGATCACTATGAAGTCTGCCTACAAAGAGGCTGACAATGTTTTACTTGGTGCGGTACAGGGTATTGCTGATCTGATGATCCGCCCCGGTATTATGAACGTGGACTTTGCCGATGTGCGCACAGTTATGTCTGAGATGGGCATGGCGATGATGGGCTCCGGTTCCGCTATCGGTGAAAACCGTGCCCGAGAGGCAGCGGAAAAAGCTGTGCGCAGCCCATTACTGGATAACGTGAATCTGTCCGGTGCCCGCGGTATCCTGGTGAATATTATTACCGGCAGCGAAGAAGCCGGCTGTCAGGAGCTGACTCTGGGTGAGTACTCAGAGGTTGGTGAGATTGTTCAGGAAATCGCTTCCGACGAAGCTACTGTTGTGATCGGCACCGCGGTGGATGACAAGCTCGGAGATGAGATGCGAGTAACCGTTGTGGCAGCAGGTTTGGGGGAGGGTACCCCGGCAGTTCGCCCTGCTAAGGTGGTGGACAACGCTCGCCGCGCAGATGCGCGAGAGGTGCGTGAGCCTCGTGAGTCCCGCGATATGCGAGAGAGCCATGGCGCAGCTGGTCTGGTGTCCCGTGAAGCTACTGACCCTCGCCCCCGTGTAGAGGTTGAGCGTCCCAAGCGACCAGCACCTGCACTGAATCCTGCTGATGCGGATATGGAGTACCTGGATATTCCAGCCTTCCTCCGCCGCCAGGCAGATTAAGTGTCGGCACCACAGTGGCAGTACACCGCTCATGTCCGCCCGATTCCCGGATCGGGTGTCGCTTCTGTGGTGCGGCTCACCCTGAGTTTGCTCGGATTTTAGTGTAAGCAGTTTTTTAAATAAGGCTTCCTTGGGAATCTTTTAGACTGGCAGGTCGAAAAAAATAAGATAATTAACAATTTTTTACAGTGCTCATGGAGTTTGAGATCTTAGAATGCTGTCTTAGCGACTAGGATGTGGCGCTCCAATCTTTGCTTGGGCTATCCTTTAAGGTAGGTGGCGGATGTTGTAGTGACCACCCCCTCATAATTGGTATTGGCGTCGCAATTATGCTAATATCGGCGGCTTGCTGCGCATTAGGCGTAGACCACCGACTGGGAAAAGATAGTTTCATGATCAAACAGCGCACGCTTAAGAATGCTATTCGCGCCACTGGCGTAGGTCTGCACACTGGTAAAAAGGTTGTCCTAACCCTTAAACCAGCGCCCGTAGACACCGGCATCGTGTTCCGTAGAACCGACTTGGACCCGGTGGTTGAAATAGAGGCCCGTGCAGAGAATGTTGGGGATACCCTCCTTTCCACTACCCTGGTAAAGGGTGATGTACGTATTGCTACCGTTGAGCACCTTCTCTCGGCCATGGCTGGACTCGGCATCGATAATGCGGTTGTTGAGCTGTCTGCCCAGGAAGTGCCGATTATGGATGGTAGTGCAGGCCCGTTTGTATTTCTGATTCAGTCCGCAGGTATTCAGGAGCAGTCCGCGCCGAAGAAATTCCTGCGTATCAAGAAGCCAATTACAGTTGAGGAAGGCGACAAAGTTGCCAGCTTCCTGCCATTTGACGGCTTCAAAGTGTCCTTTACGATCGACTTTGATCACCCGGTATTCCAGGGGCGTAACCTGACGTCTTCTGTAGATTTTTCCAGCACTTCTTTTGTTAAAGAAGTGAGCCGGGCACGCACCTTTGGTTTTATGCACGAAATTGAATACCTGCGTTCCAAAGGATTGGTTCAGGGTGGATCAGTGGATAATGCTATTGTGATCGACCAGTACCGTATTCTGAATGAGGGTGGGTTACGATACGAAGACGAATTTGTGAAACACAAAATTCTCGATGCTATTGGTGATCTGTACCTGCTGGGCACCAGCCTGATTGGTGAGTTCAAGGCATTCAAATCTGGCCACTCATTGAATAATAAGTCCCTACGCCACCTGATGACCCAGAAGGATGCCTGGGAAATGGTGACCTTTGAGGGTGAGCAGGAGGCTCCTATCTCCTACATAAAGCCAATACTGGCAGTATGATCCTCTCGCGAAAAGCCGGCACGACATTGCCGGCTTTTTTACGTGCCTGATTCACAGAGAAGCTATTGGCAATTCTGGTATCCTTGGGTTAATTGAAGTCGCCAGATGATTGGCATGAGGTGTAGCGTACAGATAACGTCTCATATCAGTGGTGATCAAAATTAGAATATGTCGAACTTCTTCCGCTTACTATGAAAGTAATCCTGGTCAATGAGCGCGGTGCAACCCGCAGTTTCAATTTCGGTGGCCTGAGCAAAGCTCTACTGAGCTTGTGCCTGCTCGGCCTTCCGGTAGGTGCTTTTTTTCTCGGTGCAAACCTGCCTGTGGCTAAAACAGACCTGTTTGATGCGCGCACTGCTAAAGCTTGGGAACGCGCTCTGCGCAAGCAGCAGGAAGAGATTGCGGAGGCTGATCAGGAGGCACGTGAACAGCTGGTGGCCTTAACGGTGAAGCTGGCTGAGCTGCAGGCCCGCCTTACCCGTCTGGATGCCCTCGGTGAGCGACTCACTGCGGCCGCCAATCTCGATGAAGGTGAGTTCGAGTTCAGCGCGGCGCCTGCTATAGGTGGACCTGAAGATCCGGGCATTGCTGGCGCTTCTGAACTTCCCTATCAGCCCCCTGAATTTATCGATGTTATTGGTGATCTGTCGCATCAGGTTGACGATCGCCAGATGCAGCTCAATACCCTTGAGTCCCTGATGGCCAACCTGAAGCTTGAGGACGAGCAGTTTATTGCCGGACGTCCGATCACCAAGGGTTGGATGTCTTCCCGTTATGGGTATCGTACCGACCCATTCACTGGGCGCCGTACTTGGCATAAGGGTGTTGATTTTGCTGGCAAGATGGGCTCCGATGTGGTTTCCGTCGCTGCTGGTGTGGTGACTTGGGCAGATGAGCGCCATGGCTATGGCCAGTTGGTAGAAATAAATCACGGCAATGGTTATTCAACCCGCTATGGCCATAATAGCGAGCTTAAGGTTGGCCTCGGTGATGTGGTAAAAAAAGGGCAGGTTATTGCCCAGATGGGCTCTAGCGGTCGCTCTACCGGCCCACATGTTCACTTCGAAATCTTTAAGAATAATCGCACGGTCGACCCGGCCAGCTACATCCGCCGCACAGGCAGATAACAACTATTCTTCCTTTACGCGTAATTGCCGGCAGCTTGGCATAAGAGTTGCCAGCGGTTGCGCCTTCCTGTTTACTTGCACCCCACGCATAAAGGAGTGTCGGTGCAACAATCTGCCCAGAATTGGCGCCGACAGCGCACATAAGATAAGTGGTTTCTAGATAATGATTGGCAAACTGATTAAATCGGTCTTTGGTTCAAAAAATGACCGCGAGCTGAAGCGTATGCGACGGATCGTGGAAAAGATCAATGCATTGGAAGAGGATTTCCAGAAGCTTGATGACACGGCCCTTCGCGCCAAAACAGATGAATTTAAAAAGCGCATAGCGGATGGGGAAACACTGGACCAGCTGTTACCGGAGGCTTTCGCTGCGGTGCGTGAGGCCGGCCGTCGCACCTTGAGTATGCGTCATTTTGATGTGCAGATGATTGGTGGTATGACTCTCCATGAAGGCCGTATCGCAGAGATGCGTACCGGTGAAGGTAAGACACTGGTAGCGACCCTGCCAGCTTACCTGAATGCACTGGAAGGCAAGGGTGTGCATATTGTTACGGTAAACGACTACCTGGCATCCCGGGATGCCAACTGGATGCGCCCTGTCTTCGAATTCCTGGGCATGAGCGTGGGTGTCATTGTCTCCCAGCAGCACCCGGATGATAAGAAAGCTGCATATCAGGCTGACATTACTTACGGCACCAATAATGAATTCGGATTCGATTACCTGCGTGACAATATGGTGTTGCGTAAAGAGGATCGCACCCAGCGCCCGCAAAACTTTGCGATTGTCGACGAGGTAGACTCGATCCTCATCGACGAGGCGCGTACGCCGCTGATTATCTCCGGTGCCGCGGAGGATTCCTCCCATCTTTATATGGCCATGAACAAGCTGGTTCCTCAGCTTGAGCGTGCGGAAGAGGGGGGGGAAGGTCACTACACGGTAGACGAGAAGACTCGCCAGGTAGAGTTGACTGAACAGGGCCATTTGCTGATCGAAGAGTTACTGTCCCGCAGTGGCCTGATGAAAGAAGATCAGTCCCTCTATGCGCCCGGTAACCTGGGCTTGCTGCATCATGTTCACGCGGCTCTGCGTGCGCATGTACTGTTTAATAAAGATGTGGATTACATCGTGCAGAATGGCCAGGTGGTGCTGATTGATGAGCATACTGGCCGTACCATGCCAGGCCGTCGTTTATCTGAAGGTTTACACCAGGCGTTGGAAGCGAAGGAAAACGTTCAGATCCAAAGTGAGAGCCAAACTCTGGCCTCTACAACTTTCCAGAATTTATTCCGCTTTTATCCAAAGCTTTCCGGTATGACCGGTACTGCCGATACCGAAGCCTTCGAATTCCAGCAGATTTACGGTCTGGATGTGGTAGTAATCCCGACCAACAAAGATATCCAGCGGGAAGACCTCAACGATTTGGTCTACCTGAGCAAAGAAGAGAAGATGGATGCGATCATTGAGGATGTGAAGTTCTGCCGTGAAAAGCAGGCGCCGATCCTTGTCGGTACAGCGTCTATCGAAACCTCTGAAGAAATGTCCCGCATGCTGCAAAAGGCCGGTATCCAGCACCAGGTCCTGAACGCAAAATACCATGAGCGCGAAGCGCAGATTATTGCCCAGGCTGGCCGCCCTGGTGCAGTTACGATTGCCACAAATATGGCCGGTCGTGGTACTGATATTGTCCTGGGGGGGAACTGGGAAGCCGAAGCTGCGGAACAGGCTAAAGAGAAGGGCCGTGAGCTGGCAGAGAATGAGATTGCTGCAGTAAAAGAAAATTGGCAGAAGCGTCATGACCAGGTAATCGAAGCCGGTGGCTTACATATTATCGGTACCGAGCGCCATGAATCCCGTCGTATCGATAACCAGTTGCGCGGTCGTGCCGGGCGTCAAGGTGACCCGGGTGTAACCCGTTTCTACCTGTCTCTTGAAGATAATCTGATGCGTATTTTCGCCTCTGACCGGGTGAAAAACTTTATGCAGATGCTGGGTATGGAGCGCGGTGAGGCTATTGAGCATCGCATGGTTTCCAACGCTATCGAAAAGGCCCAGCGTCGCGTTGAAGGTCGCAACTTCGATATCCGCAAGCAGTTGCTGGAATACGATGATGTGGCCAATGACCAGCGCCAGGTCATTTACAGTCAGCGTAATGAGTTGCTGGAGGCGGACCAGATTAGTGACACCATTGGTGCGATTCGTGAAGATGTTGTCAATGAAATCATTTCTGCCTCGGTGCCCCCGCAGAGTGTTGAAGAGCAGTGGGATATTCCTGCACTGGAGAAACAGCTGGCGGGAGAGCTGGGTATCGAGTTGCCGGTACAGCAGTGGCTGGATGAAGACCGTACTCTGCATGAGGAGAGCTTGCGCGAGAAAGTGATTGCTTCAGCCCAGGAAGCCTATGCAACCAAGGTCACGCGTATCAGTGAATCCTCTGGTGATGAAAATTTGATGCCGACAGTCGAGCGTCAGATTATGTTACAGGTGCTGGACCAGCTGTGGAAAGAGCACCTCTCCAGCATGGACCACCTGAGGGCTGGCATCGGTCTGCGTGCGTATGCCAACAAGAACCCCAAGCAGGAATTCAAGCGTGAGTCCTTCCACCTGTTCCAGAGCATGCTGGAAAACCTCAAGCACGAAGTGGTGCGAATCCTCGCCCATGTAGAGCCGATGACCCGCGAGCAAATGGATGAATTGGAGCAGCAGCGCCTGGAAGAGCAGCGCAAGCAACAACTGGACTTGCAGCATGCCGCGGCTTCCGCCTTGCCCGAGAGCGAACCACAGCCACAGGCAGCGTCTGTGCCTGAGCGTCGCGGGCCAAAAGTAGGCCGTAACGATCCTTGCCCCTGTGGTTCCGGTAAGAAATACAAGCAGTGCCACGGCAAGCTGGCTTCCTCTCCGCAAAGCTAACGTCTTGGACGAGTTTTAGCGCGTAGATAGAGGCATTTAGCCCGCAAAGACCCCGCCATGAGTGGGGTCTTTTTTATCTCTTTTCAAAATATTCTGCGGCTAGATACTTTGAATCCGCATTAAGCCCTGAATTTATCTTGCCCAATCTTCGTTACGCTTTAATAATGACGCTCTTTTAATCACTACTGGCCTCCGAGAGCGCTTGCTCCCAGTTGGCGCAAAAGTCTTACTGTTATGTCTAGCTCATTACTCCCCCCAGTTAAAGGGGTCCGCCTCGCCAGTGTTCCAGCTCGAATAAAGGACTGGCAGCGTGACGATTTGCTTTTGATCGAAATCTCTAAAGAGGCCTCGGTTTCAGCCACTTTTACCCAGAACTCTTTCTGCGCAGCGCCTGTGGTTGTGGCGAAGGAACATATTTCCAAAGGAAACGTGCGCGCTTTGCTGATCAATGCGGGCAATGCCAATGCGGCCACCGGGAGTCGAGGGCTTAGTGATGCCCAGGCCTGCTGTGAGGCCGTGGCCAGGGCGATCAATATCCGTGCTGAGCAAGTGCTGCCATTTAGTACTGGTGTGATTGGTGAACATCTGCCGCTCCAGCGTTTGCTGGATGCGATTCCCCGTGCTGCCGAGCAGCTGTCAGATAGTGGATGGGACGGTGCTGCGAAGGCCATTATGACCACGGACACTCACCCAAAAACAGCGAGCCGAACCCTGGAGATTGGTGGCGAAGAGATTACTGTCGTCGGTATCGCCAAAGGCTCCGGCATGATCCAGCCAAATATGGCGACTATGTTGGCTTATGTCGCTACAGATGCGCATGTTGCACAACCTCTGCTTGATAAGATGGTTAAGGAAGCGGTGAATGCTTCTTTTAACAGGGTCAGTGTGGATGGGGATACCTCAACTAATGATGCCTGTGTGCTTATTGCTACAGGAGCGACTGGCAGCCAGATTGAAAACAGCGAAGATCGGGCTTATTCCGCGCTGATGGGGGCCATTACCCAGCTGCACATAGAGCTGGCGAAGGCGGTTGTTAAAGACGGTGAAGGTGCAACCAAGTTTGTCACTGTACAGGTTGAGGGTGCTGGGAGTAGCGCAGAGGCATTGCGTGTTGCTTTTGAAGTTGGCGAATCCCCCCTGGTAAAAACCGCGCTCTATGCCTCAGATCCCAATTGGGGGCGCCTGGTGATGGCGATTGGTAATGCAATCCCGGGAAGTCTGGATACCACCAAGGTCAATATATACCTGGATCAGGTACAGGTGGTGGAGGCCGGAGGGCGCTCAGTAAATTATCTTGAAGAGCAGGGTGAACAGGTATTTTCCAAGCCTGAATTTACTATTCGAATAGAATTGGGCCGTGGCAACTGTAGTGAGCATGTCTGGACCTGTGACTTCTCCCACGAGTATGTCACCATCAACGCCGAGTACCGTACCTGAGGAAGTTGTAGTGACCAGTGTTATTCATGTTGCTGTTGGGGTTGTATCTCGTGATGATGGCAAAATCCTGATTGCCCGCCGCCCGGACCACTTGCATATGGGCGGGCGCTGGGAGTTTCCCGGTGGCAAGGTGGAGGAAGGGGAGAGTGTGCAGCAGGCGCTCTCCCGCGAGCTGCGTGAGGAAGTGGCAATCGAGATAACTGAACTGGTTCCTCTGGTGGAAATTCGCCACGAATATCCAGAAAAAACAGTCTTGCTGGATACCTGGCAGGTAACGGCGTTTACCGGGGAGGCTATGGGTCAGGAAGGGCAGGAGACTGCCTGGGTAGCCGTTCAGGAGTTGGATAACTTTCAGTTTCCCGATGCCAACCAGGCGATTATTGAGGCGATTAAAACCGTTGCGCCATTCTCTTAAAGGTCAGCAAATAAATCAGCTCGGGCCAGTTAGGCCCGAAACTTAGTTGCGGCGCTGCTTGGTCGGGTCCAGGTCGTCACTTAGAACGTCATCATAAATAGATTCACCTGGAATCTTATGCCCTTCGCTGGCCCATTCGCCCAAGTCAATCAGCTTACAGCGTTCACTGCAAAAAGGCTTAAATGGAAACTTATCATTCCACTCCACAGGCTTTTTACAGGTGGGGCAGCTTAAGGTTGGGGTTTCTTTACTTTTGGACATATTAACTTGGAGTATTACTAATTCAGTTGTGTTTAGTGGTGGCCGCCATTTGTAAGTACTTTTGATGCAGTAATTCAACTTGGCCGCGCAGTTCCGCCAGGCCGGCAGAATTGTCCAGCACATCATCGGCTTTATCCAGTCGTTCCTGTCTGCCCAGCTGTGCCGCCATGATTTTGCGAATCTGCTCTTCGCGATTGTTATCCCTTGCAGTGGCCCTTTCTACCTGCAAGTTCTCTGGCAGATCCACCACACAAATCCTGTCCACCAGCTGGTACTGGCTGGATTCAATTAAAAGGGGCGATTCCAGTATCGCATACTGGCTTGGGCTTTGTTCCAGGGAGCTGAGGATCTCCTCCCGTATCAGAGGGTGTAGCAGGCCCTCCAGCCAGGCTCTCTCTTCAGTATCCTCAAAAATCAGGCTGCGCAGCTGCGCTCGGTTCAGTTCGCCATTCTCAAGTAAAATCCCAGCGCCGAAATGCTGGGCAATTTTCTCTAGTGCTGGCTTGCCGGGCTGTACGACTACCCTGGCAGCCCAGTCCGCATCTACCACATGGATGCCCAGCTCACGAAAGCACTCAGCGGCGGCAGATTTTCCACTGCCAATACCACCAGTTAAGCCTACCCGGAACAATATGTTGCCTCCTTGAACTAAAAACTGGGGTTATAAACAAGAAACCCGGCCAATGCCGGGCCGGGTTTATGTTAAATCACTTACTCTGCTAGAGCTAACTGAGAAGAGTTTTCAGTTTGCGAGCCCCGAAAAGTTCAAATACCAACCGATGATCTGATCTCCCCATAACATGGCAATCCAGCCCGCTCCAGCCAAATAGGGGCCAAAGGCGATTGGTAGTCTATGGTCTCGCCCTTTGGCCAGGCTCCAAGCAATACCTGCAATAGCGCCTACTGCGGCAGAGAGTACTACCACCAATGGTAATATCTGCCAGCCAAACCATGCCCCGATAGCGGCGAGTATCTTGAAATCCCCAGCTCCCATACCCTCTTTGCCGGTGACCAGCTTAAAGATATGGAATACAAGCCACAGTGACAGGTAGCCAGCAATTGCACCGATCACTGCGTCTTGCAGGGGGGCAAATACCCCCCACAGGTTGATGAACAGTCCCCCCCAGAGTAACGGCAGGGTAAGGTTGTCTGGCAGTAGCTGTTTATCAAAGTCTATGCCGGTGAGAGCGATCAAAACCCAGGTAAACACACAGCCAGCCAGTGCCTGCCAGGTAAAGCCCAGTTGCCACACAATTACTGCGGTGAGAATCCCTGTGATCAGTTCCACCGTGGGGTAGCGTCTGGAAATTGCTGTGCCACAGGAGCCGCATTTACCACGTAGAAATAAGAAACTGATTATCGGTACATTCTGCCAGGGTTTGATTTCGGTTTTGCACTTGGGGCAATGGGAGTAGGGCAACACCAGATTGAACGGTTTATTCAGCTCCTCTTGCTCGGCTTTGTCAGGCTTTGTGTCAAAGTAGCTGTAAAAATCCCGCTTGTATTCGCGCTCCATCATTACTGGCAGGCGCAGAATAACGACATTGAGGAAACTGCCTATAAGTAGGCCCAAAATAAAAGCGCTGCTTAGGAGCAGCGCTGGGTATGAAGCTAACGTTTCGAGCATCGTATTCTTTCTTATACTACTTGACCTAACTGGAAGATAGGAAGATACATGGCAATCATCAAGCCGCCAACCAGAATACCCAAAACAGCCATGATCATTGGTTCCATAAGAGTTGTAAGGTTGTCCACCATATTGTCGACAGCCTCCTCGTAATAGTCGGCAGCCTTTCCCAGCATATCGTCCAGAGCTCCGGACTCCTCACCAATGGCTGCCATTTGTACCAGCATGGTCGGATATAGGCCAGAGGAGCGAAGTGCCGCATTGAGGGGGATACCAGTAGCTACAGAGTCTCTGATCTTAAGCGTTGCCTCCTCATAGAGGCTATTACCCGTAGCACCAGCCACAGACTTTAAGGCATCAATAAGAGGGACACCGGCAGCAAAGGTAGTAGATAGGGTACGCGCAAAACGTGCCGAAATGGAGTTATAGGTGATTGTTCCCAGAATGGGCAGTTTCAATATTAGGCGGTCGAAGAACTCAGCCACTTTTCTGTTGCGCTTCTTGGCTTCGATAGTGCCGCCGATGCTGATTACTACAGCGAGCAGCGCAAAAAACCAATTGGCTTGCATCCATTCGGACATGCCTACTACCAGCTGGGTAAATGCGGGCAGATCTGCCCCAAAGCTGGAAAAAGTCTCTGCAAATTGAGGTACAACTTTAATCAATAGAATTGAGGTGACTACAATCGCTACCACCATTACCGCAATGGGGTAAGTCATCGCCTTTTTGATCTTTGCTTTTAGCGATTCCGTCTTCTCTTTGTAAGTAGCAATCCTATCCAGCATTGTTTCCAGTGCACCGGATTGCTCACCAGAGGCTACCAGGTTACAAAAAAGATCATCAAAGTAGAGTGGGTGTTTGCGCAGTGCCTCCGCAAATGCAGTGCCCGAAGCCACATCATCACGGAGTTTGAAAATAAGCTCTTTGACCCCCTGGTTATCCAGGCCATCGGCAACGATTTCAAAGCTTTGCACCAATGGAACCCCGGCCTTCATCATAGTGGCCATCTGCCGGGTGAATAGAGCGATATCTGCAGGCTTTACTTTCTTTTTGCCAGCGCCAAACAGGGGCTTTGGTTTTTTTTGTACCCGGTTCGCTATAATACCTTGTTTGCGTAATTGGGCTTTTACCAGTGCGGGGCTGGTGCCATTTATTTCCCCTTGAACCTTGGCCCCTTTACTATCCACTCCTTTGTAGATGTATGCAACTGCTGTAGCGTTGGCCATATTTGCTTTTCCTGCTTTTTATCTCTTATCTCAGAAAAACCTGAAATTTCTTGTACTTCTTAACTCTATTGTTCGTGAGTGTAGAGCTTCAACTAGGCGAAGATCTGAAAAGTTGAAGTAGTGTATGTTAATTAACTTGCTCTAATGTCTCTTTCGAAAATAGATGCTAATTCTCGGGTACTGGAACTAATTTTGATCAAAATAAAATTCAGGTTCCAGAGCTGTGCTGTTTAGGACAAATAGGTTTTCACTAGTCGTAAAGGACTAATCTTTGGTCACCCTGTTTGCCTCTTCCAGGCTGGTGACACCCATCACAACTTTGCGCAGTGCCGATATCCTCAGATTATTAAAGCCCTCTTCGCGGGCCTGGTCCGCAATCTGAATCGAATTGCCGCCCTCCATTATAATTCTGGAGATGCCATCGGTGATGCGAACCACTTCATACACGCCAACGCGTCCTTTGTAGCCCTTGGAGCAATGCTCGCAACCAACGGGCTGGAAAATCGCCCACTCACTTTTAGGAATTGTAACCGTAGCGAAACCTTCCGCCTCCAAGACCTCTGATGGCAATGTCACCGGTTTCTTGCACTCATTACACAGACGTCGTGCCAATCGCTGTGCAATAATTACACTGACAGAAGTGGCGATGTTAAAAGTGGGAACCCCCATGTTCATGAGGCGTGTCAAGGTTTCAGGAGCTGAGTTGGTATGTAGCGTGGAGAGCACCAAATGACCGGTTTGCGCAGCCTTGATTGCAATTTCCGCGGTTTCCAAGTCCCGAATCTCCCCCACCATAACAATATCTGGGTCTTGCCTTAGGAAAGATCGCAATGCCTCGGCAAAGTTAAGCCCTACCTTGGGGTGTACATTGACCTGGTTGATGCCCTCCAGATTAATCTCCACTGGATCTTCCGCCGTGGATATATTGCGCTCTGCGGTATTTAGGATGTTAAGGCCAGTATACAGGGACACGGTCTTGCCTGAACCTGTGGGGCCGGTTACTAAGATCATTCCCTGAGGCTGGGCCAGGGCGTCCATATAGATTTGCTTTTGCTCATCTTCATAGCCGAGCGCATCAATTCCCAGTTTGGCAGAAGAGGGGTCCAGAATACGCAGAACGATTTTTTCTCCCCAAAGCGTAGGCAAACTGTTAACCCGGAAATCGATCGCCTTGGTTTTGGACAGCTTCATTTTGATACGGCCATCCTGTGGAATACGCCGCTCGGAAATATCCATTTTGGACATTACTTTCAGGCGGGCTGAGAGGCGGGGTGCGAGCTGGATAGGAGGTTTGGCTACTTCGTGGAGTACGCCATCAGTACGAAAACGGACCCGGTAGGATTTTTCATAGGGTTCGAAATGGATATCTGAAGCACCCGATCGTATTGCGTCGAGCAGTACCTTGTTGACAAAACGCACAACAGGGGCCTCATCTCCGCCGGGGTCATTATCATCGGCCTCGCTTTTCTCATCTCCACCAACATCCAGAGCATCCAGCTCTTCATCGTCCATACCCTCCAGGCCGGCACCCATATCACCGCTGTCGGACAGATAGTTTTCAATAGCCTTGGCCAGTTTATCCGCCTCAACCAATACCGCGTCGGTGCTTAGGCCGGTATTGAAGTTTATCTCATCCAGGCCGGCCAGGTTGGTGGGGTCTGCCACGGCGATAAACAGGCGGTTGCCGCGTTTGTATAGTGGTAGTGCGAAGTGCTTGCTGATTAATTTCTCATCGACAACATCCTTGGGGATCAGGTCGAAGTTATAGCCACCCAGGTCAAACAAGGGGGTACCAAAGGCCTGGGAGGCGATATTGGCCAGCTCGCGGCTTTTGACCAGCTTGGCCTCCACTGCATGCTGGGCAAAGGTCTGGTTCTCCCTGCGCGCAGCTTTTATGGCAGAAGTTGCCGTCGATTCATCGAGAACCTGATCTGCGACCAGGCGTTTGGCCAGGCCGCTAAGGGGGGAAGTTGTCATTGATTACGCTGCCGCTAAAATTACCTTGGGCCAAGTATTGAGAATGGGCCAGTTTATTGCCCGCCCTGTGTAAACCCAGGCGTATAAAAAGAAGGAAGGTAAAATATAGCGAATTACCGGGCGCGAGCCAAACATCACTATGAGTATCATGCAAGGCCCTGATAAGTACATACACATACAGAAGATGACAAATTTTGTCATAACTGGGCATCTGCTGTCAGCGGTAATGCTATAGCACTACGCACTTTCTAGTGGGAAGTGATGGGTTACTCACTGACAACTCTTAATTTTCCTTACAGCTTGCCAAACTTGGCACAGTCCTTGTATCTTGTTCCGGGACTTCCTCACGGGATTCACCATTATTTAAAAGTCTGTATGGAGACGGTTACAATGAAAAAGCAACAGGGTTTTACACTGATTGAATTGATGATCGTGGTAGCGATCATTGGTATTTTGGCGGCGGTAGCACTGCCGGCTTACCAGGATTACACAGTGCGTGCACGTGTTTCTGAAGGTATTGGCTTGGCATCTGCCGCTAAAGCCACAATTGCCGAGAATATAGCTAATGCGGGCACAGGTACTTTGGATGCTTCTACCTGTAATGGGGTAAATACATTTACTACTGCAGTAGGTGATGTAGCCTCATTGGCATGTTCTAGTGGAGAAATCACTGTAACTATGGGTGCTGCAGCTAAGAGCGTTTCTTTTAAATTAAAACCGACCGTTGAAGCCACTGGTAGTGTAAATTGGGCATGTGGTAGTGTTCCTGAAGCTAACCAGAAATACGTTCCAGCAGAATGTCGCAATGCTTCTTAATATACAGTAAAGACTGACTGCTTTATTGAAAAATGGACCACTTTAGTGGTCCATTTTTATTTGAAAATCCTGCTAATAAAGAACTCTTTGCTGTTGGCTGCCTTGCACTAGCAGATAGTATTAAAAATAATAATGGCACAGCTTTATAAAATATTACCTGCTCGTGATTCAGTTTCTACCGTGCATGGAACTGATTTCTGTCGTGAGAGTAAATATGGTTGGTTTTGTATTGCCATTTGTTCATTATGGTTTTTTCTAACCATTAATCCTCTCCACCTTTTGATATTGGATCTCGGCTCGGGTTATTACAATTATAAGAGGTTTGTGCAGATAGTATTGATAGGGATTGCGACCCTATTGGTTTTTTTTAGAGAATACAGGGTTGGAGTCTCCAAGACTCTCAATCTTAGAGGATTGGTTCTGCCCTGGCTGACTTCCTGCTTTTTTATATTTGGCTCCGCGGTCTTTTCTGATAATAAATACCATTCTATTTTAGAGGGTCTCCACTGGTTGATGTTGCCCTCGGTTTTTTTTGTTGGCATTTATATCGCCAAGGCAGGTCTGACTCAAAGGCTTTTGGGCATTTATTTGCTCGTCCATGGAATGGTAGTCTTTAAAGGCCTACTTGATTTGGGGTTTGAAGTTTTTGTAAGTGAGTCTTTGCGTGCGGGAATGATATTTTCTTCTTTTGGTAATATCCGTTTTTTTAATCAGGTGCAGGTTTTTATTATTCCGCTTCTGCTGATATTTGCTTCAAGAACAAAGTTTTATAGTCTGGCGTATTTATTCTTATTTGCTAATTTTCTGTTGGCCTTCGCTAGCGGCGCCAGAGGGTTGCTGTTGTCGATTATTGTAACTGGGTTGCTGTCGTTTGTTTTTCTTAAGCCTTGGCGCCGTCAAATTCTATATGGTTTGATTGTATGTGCTTTTGCTTATATGGCGTACTTCCTGATTTTGGAGTGGCTGGGTAATGTGGGTCATATTTTCCGTACCAGTACCTCCGGACGCCTAGCTATTTGGTGGGAGTTGTTAAGCAAACTTTCAACTTTGAATATCTTTTTCGGTAATGGGGTGGGCGCTTACACATTCCGTGACTTTGTTTATTTTTTTGGGCATCCCCATAATAGCATTCTGCAGTTTTTATATGAATGGGGGGCTATTGCTACGCTTTCGGCGGTGGCTGCCATACTTTGGGTGTGTTGGACTTCTTATCAGCAGCTTAAGGGTGATGGCGATAGTACAAAAAAAGATATTCAGGCCGCCTTACTTTATGCCTTGTGTGCGGCATCTTTTTATTCCCTTTTCAGTGGGGTTTTTGTGATGCCTGCACCTCAGGTGCTGTTCTTTTTGTTTATGGGGCTGCTCTTAGGAGGGGCTAATCTAGAAGGCCATAAAGTTCTGAGAGTAAATCAGTCGGTCAGCGTTGCTGTGCGATTCTTGTGCGCTATTTGCTTAATTGTGTTTGTAGATCTTGCAGGGAAATACCTTGTTCAGCAGGCGGGACAACAGGAGCAAGTCCGCGGCCCAAGATTTTGGGGGAATGGAGCGCCACTGATTTTGTCGGATTACTAAGATCTAACTTTAGTTAGTCTTATTTTATCGGCAGCATATAATCTTGGTGAATTATTCAGTTAGGTGTTGAGTGCTTGCCCAGAACATAATCATACAGATATGAATGCTCATGTATACAAGAGTGGGATTTAGTGAAAGTTTCTTGTTTTCTGGCTGGATTTATAGCTGAGACAGGTAAGCCTATAGCCAATCAGGTGAATGGTTTGGTAGTTTAAGTTGTCAGGGTCTTTGACCAATTGTAACTTCCCGCTTACCACTAAAATATTCCCGCGCGTAACCTCTCTTTTATACCGTACCTGTTGCTGTTTGTGGATAATTATATTGGCGCTCCCTGTCTCGTCCTCTAAGGTTAAAAAAATGATACCTGTGGCACTTCCAGGTCGTTGTCGGCAGGTAACCATACCAACGAAAGTGATATATTGTTCGTTTTTACAAAGAGTAAGGTCTTTTGCGCGAATGCAGTGTTCAAATTGCTTCTTCCGACGTAGTTGGGCAATCGGATGTTCATTTAAACTTAGCCCTGTGCTGGTATAGTCGCTATCGGTGGCATCTTTTACTATATAGTGTGTCTGGTAATTGTCCCGGTGAGTGTCTTGTACATCTCCCAGGGATAGCCAGCTATCTTGAAAACGATTTTGTGCAAAACTTTGGAAAGCATTGGCTTTTGCCAAAAAGGTAATTTGTTCATTATCCAGTTCGTAACATTGTTTAAGCTGAATTATTGAGTGCAGCCTTTGCTTTCCCCTAAGCTTGATAATAGCTTTTGCCGCGGTTTTCTTCAGGCCCTTAATCAAGCGCATCCCCAAACGAAGGGATGGGTGAATAATGTCTGGTTTATTATGAAAAAATTTCGATTGCTCTCGAGGTTCCAGGTGATGATCCCAGTAGCTGTAAAGTACATCAATAGGCAGCACCTTTACTCCATGCCTTTGCGCATCGTAAACAAGCTGTGCCGGTGCATAAAACCCCATAGGCTGGCTATTGAGCAGGCCGCAATAAAAAGCAGCTGGGTGATGAAACTTAATCCAGGCAGAAAAATAAGCCAAGAGGGCAAAGCTGGCGGAATGTGACTCGGGGAAGCCATAAGATCCGAAGCCTTTCATTTGGTTAAACAGCTGTTCGGCAAAGTCAGCCCTATAGCCATTCTCCAGCATACCTTTAACCAACTTGTCTTTAAATTTATAGAGATCTCCATTTTTTCCCCAGCTGGCCATAGCACGGCGTAATTCATCTGCCTCACCCCCGCTGAAGCCTGCAGCAACCATGGAGAGCTGGATAACCTGTTCCTGGAAGATCGGTACGCCGAGGGTACGCTCTAATACTGGTCGTAAGCTTTCATGGGGGTAGCTGACGGCTTCCAGACCCTGCTTACGTTTCAGGTAGGGGTGTACCATGCCACCCTGGATTGGTCCTGGGCGAACTATGGCGATTTCAATGGTGAGTTCATAGAAGCTGCAGGGTTGTAGCCTGGGTAACATACTCATTTGCGCGCGGGATTCTATTTGAAAAACCCCGACGGTATCTGCGCGGCATATCATTTCGTACACTTGGGGATCTTCAGCCGGGATATCCTGCAAACGTAGTTTGGGGCCATAGAGTGAAATATAGCTCAGGGATTTGCGCAGGGCGGTCAGCATACCCAACGCGAGCACATCTACCTTCATCAATTTTAAGTCTTCAATATCCTCTTTATCCCACTGCACCAGGGTGCGGTCTTCCATTGCAGCATTTTCAATAGGAACCAGCTGATAAAGTGGCTGCTCGGTAATAACGAAGCCTCCTACGTGTTGGGAAAGGTGTCTCGGGAATCCATATATCTGCTGCAATAGCAGAGGTAGGTTTTTACCAGTGGTGCTGTTTGGGTCTATGCCGACCTTTTGCATCTGTTTTGGGAATTCATCGAGTGAGTCCCACCAGGCACGCTCCGCAATAAGTTGTTCTATGGTGGCTGAACCTATACCAAGCGCTTTACCAATATCCCTAAGGGCACTTTTAAAACGGTAAGTAATCTTACTGGCGGCAAGACCGGCCCTGTCTCGACCGTATTTTTGGTAAATATACTGGATGACTTCCTCGCGTCTTTCGTGCTCGAAGTCTACATCGATATCTGGTGGCTCATTGCGCTCACGAGAGATAAAACGTTCAAACAAAAGGCCGATTTTATGTGGGTCAATTTCAGTAATAAAAAGGCAGTAGCAAACAACTGAATTAGCGGCAGATCCTCGCCCCTGATAGAGGATATTCTTATCTCTTGCGAACTGGACAATATCGTAAATTGTGAGGAAGTAGTGCTCATACTCCAGTTCGGCGATCATGGATAGCTCTTTTTCGATCAATATATCAATACGTTCTTCCGGTCCTTTAGGCCAGCGAAATTTTCGGCCCAGCTTTACCAGTTCCCGTAAATAGCAGGCTGGAGATTTATCTTTTGGGATAACTTCAGAGGGGTATTGGTAGCGGAGTTCACTGAGACAGAAGCTGCACTGCTCTACGATAGCTATAGTTCTATAGATAGCCTCTTCAGGGTAAAGTCTTTCAATATCTTCAAGACTGCGTAAGTAGCGCTCAGCATTCTGTTGGAGTTGGTATCCAAGTTCATTCAGGGTGCAGTTGTGAAAATTGGCATTGAGTACATCCTGTAAGGGCTTTCTGCTGCGACAGTGCATCAAAATGGCATTGGTGGCGACAAGGGGAATGTTCTCTTGCTTTGATAGCTGGGCAAGATCCTGTGCCAGTTTATTACTATCTGCATTTAAAAGGTTGCTGTAAGCAATATATAGCCGGCCATCAAAGTGTTGCTTGATAGGCTCGGGTATGCTGACTTTTTCAGGTTCTGGCAACCAGATTGCAATAGTCTCGCTGCAGATTTTAAGTAAGTCTTCCTGAAAAGTTTTATACTGGCCTTTCTCTGCTCTTAATCGAGAAGTGGAGATAAGTTGGCAGAGTTCACTATAGGCACTTTTGTTTGGGGCAAGTAGAACGGCCTTTCCGCCATCTTGAAGGCGAAAATAACTTCCACAAATAAGTTTGAAGGGCGTTTCCCGTTTTTTTCTGTCTTTTGAATTCTCTTGGGAAAGATTGATGTTTTTAAGTTCCTTATAAGCGCGAACTATACCGGAGAGGGAGCACTCATCAGTTATTGCTAGTGCTGAATAACCTAGATTGTAAGCCTCCTGTATCAATTCCCAGGGATGTGATGCACCCTGCAAAAAAGAAAAGTTGCTTTGGCAAAAGAGTTCTGCGTACCTCATGCTGATGCTCTTTGATATTTAAACTTGAAGAATGTTCAGCTTCTTTTTTTAAAAAGTTAAGTTTCTTTTCTGAAGATTTGTTAGATATGAATTGTCAATAATTAAGAGAATATGCCGTGTAAAAACCACTCTTCAGTTGTCAGATCCTGGAATATCCAACAAAGACTGCCGTCCTGGTCTTTAGCTATATAGTAGTCTCGTCCATGGCGGCCATGTTGCCACCAGTAGCCATCAATTCGCTCAGGGCCCTGTAGCAGCTGTAATTCACTATGATGAAATAGTTTTTGATTGCGGCTGAGTAATTTGGTAGGGCGGGGAAGCAACCAGGAGGGGCGCGGTGCTTTTATTGGTGTCAATTGGTGAGTTTTTTTCTTTGAGCTGGTTTTTATTAGCAAGCTATCGGCGCTCTGCCAGGCCTGCTCGGGAAGGTAGCTCTCTTTCAGGGCAATACCGGAGATCGCTTGGTGTCCAAGACGGGCCTTGAGTTTGTCCAAAAGTTGAGAGCTGCGCTCGCCTTGGTTGCCTGCATCAAAGAAGTCCTCTCCGAACTCTTCTTCCACTAACGGCTGTAGTTGCTTGCTACTCAAGCGCAGTGTTTGTACCGGGCACTCCAGGGATACTCTTTCAAACTGCAGCTTGGTAAGCGCTATTAAGCGCTGTGGATCTAGCAGTGGGTGTGAGACTTCCACGATGAGTTCCTTGTTTTTTCCCTGCCCATAATCCAGCTGCCAGTGTAATTGCTGGGTATAAAGCTGGCGGCGTTGTAGCTGCTGGCATAGCTCTCTAATCAGGCGGCCGGCGGGGAAGAGCAGCTGTTCACTGTTATCCAGTGGATCGGGAAAAAATAATTCGCTATCGAACCGGGCGGGAGGGTTAAAGTTGGGTACGGGGTCCTGACGGCTACCATTTAAACGTGCCAAATAATCTACAAAAGGACGACCAAAACGGGAGCCCACTTCGGATAGGGGAATGGCAAGCAATTGGCTTACTCGCTTAATACCACAGGCATATAGTTTGGTAATGGTTTTATTGTCGCAGTCGAGTAGCTTGCTCGGGGAAAAACTAATCCATAGTTTCCACTGTTGTGGGCTGGGGGCTACACGAGTTTCTGCCAGCCACTGGCGATGTTCTCTCAGTTGGCTTAGCATCCGTGCGGCACTGGGGCTGTGTCCGAGTCCCATAACACTGCTAATCCCCATTTGGCCCAGCTCATTCTGTAACTGATCCAGAAAGGCCCTGAGGCCACCATTCGCTTTCAGGCATCCGCTGAGCTCAAGATTCAAGCAGGCTGGGTCACTGCTTCCGTTTTCTACAGTGTTGGCAGCCTTGGGGGAGACGACTGGGGTAAAGCTGTAGCCCCACTGGGCCAGCCGTTCGAGTTGCAGTTGCTCTCTCTGTATATCCCGCTCTAACAGTTGAAGGTCTGCGCTCAGTGCGCAGGCGGTAGCGATACTGAGGCCTGGCTCAATACCGAGATCAGTGGCTGTTTTACTGCACTGAACAACAAGTTGCTTCTCGACCACGGCGAGAACGCCTGGCTGTGTATCTCGACCCTGGGCGCGGATGAGGGCTTCAAGAGGAAGCTTGGGAAATTGGATGCAAAGCCAAAGCATGAGCTGGACCTCGGGGCGATGGTCAATGTATTGGCCTGTCACGGCGAATCAAATTGGCGCCTCGGGCCAAGTGCAAAGACTGGCCGCCAGTGCCTCCCCGTTGCTTTAATAAATTCACAGCCAGTTGTTCCCCATCACTGCCTAGCTGCAGGCGCAGGCTGGCGGGAGAGGGGTTCTGGGATTCAGATATAGGGCGGAAATGAAAGTGCAGGCACTCCCCATTGCGAGCTGCCAGTTGCAGACGCCGCAGTTCCTTATCCTCTAAAGTATGATTCCCTTGCCAGCTCAATAAGGCACCACAGCTTCCGGATTGTAGAGATTGCTCCACCGCCCAGAGAGTATCCTTATGTCCCCGGGGGTGTATAAGCAATAAATTTCCCAGTTGAATGCCACTTTGAGCCAGTGCTGGAGCGTAGGGAATAAAAGGCGGACTGACCAGTATTACCATTTGTCCTGCTTGAGTCAGCTGGGCCAGAGTTGGCAGTAATAAGGTCATTTCGCCAATACCGGTTTGATTGAGCAGAAGTTCAGTAGTGGCATTGCGAGGCCAACCGTGGCCTCTGAGAACGGCATCCAGGCTTCTGAAACCAGTGGGGATACCGCTGAGAGGGCGCCGCTGCTCATTGGCTGCCTGCCAAATATCCGTTCTCGCCAGTATCTGCTCTAGATTTCGGCGCTCAGACTGATGCTTTAACTGCTTGTTTTGAAGGAAGTTTTCTGCGCTATTCACGGATTCCGCCGCTCCATTCAGGCCCTCCTACCGGCCTGAAGCTGGCAAAGAGCTGTATGCTTGTACAGTATTGCTGTTAATTTATACAGTAAATGATTGAGGGCAACAAGAGAGGGAGGGGTTGATCGGCACTTTTTTGCACAGCCTAAACCGGCTATGATTCCGCTTCTTTTGTTGAGTACTGATTATTCTTTTTAGGGGGACGGAGTGAGTATCAAGTCCGATAAGTGGATTCGCCGGATGGCTGAGCAGCACGGCATGATTGAGCCTTTTGAGCCGGGCCAGGTACGCCATGGCAATGATGGCGACAGACTCATCTCCTACGGCACTTCTAGTTATGGTTATGATGTGCGCTGTGCCCGTGAATTTAAGATCTTCACCAATGTGCACTCTGCTACCGTGGATCCCAAGACATTCGATGAGAACAGCTTTGTCGATGTCGAGGGCGAGTACTGTATTATTCCACCGAATTCCTTTGCCCTGGCACGTACGGTGGAGTATTTCCGTATTCCCCGCTCGGTGCTGACTATTTGCTTGGGTAAATCCACTTACGCGCGCTGTGGGATTATCGTCAATGTCACTCCGTTGGAACCCGAGTGGGAAGGGCACGTGACCCTTGAGTTCTCAAATACTACTAATCTGCCGGCGAAGATCTATGCCAACGAAGGCGTGGCACAGATGCTGTTTTTCGAATCTGATGAGGTCTGTGATGTGTCTTATGCAGATCGAGGTGGTAAATACCAGGGGCAGCGTGGTGTAACCCTGCCCCGGACCTGATCGCCAAGGGCGATTGAGCTGCATAAGCTATCTTTCCATGTCTGAAGTATCCAATAGCCAGTTGCCTGAGTGCGTCGATGTATTGATTATCGGTGCCGGGGCAGCGGGATTAATGTGTGCTGCCACAGCTGGGCAGCGTGGTCGCAGTGTGCTGGTACTGGACCATGCGAATAAGGTCGGTAAAAAAATTCTGATGTCCGGTGGTGGTCGCTGTAATTTCACCAACCTCTATACCAGCGCTGAAAATTTCTACAGTCGTAATCCCCACTTTTGTAAATCCGCCTTGGCGCGTTATAGCCAGTGGGAATTTATTGCACTGGTTGAAAAATATGGGATTCCCTATCACGAGAAAACTCTCGGCCAGCTATTCTGCGATAACAAGTCCAAGGATATCGTCGACCTGCTGCTAGCTGAGTGTCGTGCAGCCAAAGCACAGATTCGCACCCGTTGTTCTGTATCCACGATAAAGGCACAAGCCGCGGGCTATCAGGTGAAAACCAGTTTGGGCACCGTTACCTGTGAATCCTTAGTTGTGGCTACAGGTGGTCTTTCGATTCCCACTATGGGGGCTACAGGGTTTGGCTATGAGATTGCCAGGCAGTTTGGCCTGGACTTGGTTCCCACTCGTCCAGCGTTGGTACCTTTTACCCAACACAAACGCCAGCTGGAACGGCAAAGCACTCTGCCGGGTAGTGCTCTTGAAGTCTCTGCTTCCTGTGGCGAGGGCAGTTTCCTAGAGCAAATGCTATTTACTCACCGGGGGGTGAGCGGCCCAGCAGTTTTACAGGCTTCCAGTCACTGGAGTGAAGGCAAGGAAGTTGTAATTAATCTTGCCCCTAACCATAGTCTGCCTGACTGGCTACAGCAGCGTCGCCAACAGAATCCGGAAAGCCATTTACATAGCGTATTGGCCGAGATCTGGAGTAAAAAGCTGGTGCAGTATTTCCTGCAACGAGAAAACCTCTCCAGCCGCCCCTTGAAGCAATTTGGGGACGGTGAACTTCGCGATATGGGTAGCAAGCTGCAAATCTGGAAGCTGGTACCCGCGGGCACCGAGGGGTATCGCACTGCTGAAGTTACCTTGGGTGGGGTGAATACTGAACAGATTTCTTCGCGCACAATGGAATGTAAAACCCAGGCGGGGCTCTTCTTTATTGGGGAAGTGCTTGATGTGACCGGATGGTTGGGAGGTTTTAACTTCCAATGGGCTTGGGCTTCAGGTCATGCTGCAGGGGAGGTTGTCTAATGGTGTGCCGGTACAATAAAGTTTGAACACTGTAGAAAAAGTTTGAACACTGAATAATAAAGTTTGAACACTAATTATAAAGTTTGAATATTGCCACATCTGCGAGTGTACTCAGCGGGAGAGGTAGTCGTGCAGCCTATGCAGCTGGAATAAATGAGGATGAATATAACAATATATCCTTCGTTACTAGTTCAAAATCGATAACAAACCAAATCTTATATATAGATTTTAAGTGCAAACTGTTGACTTGAATGCCACCTTTTAAGGCCATCCGTATTTTAAGCCAAGCTCAGAAGTTGTGTAAGGCTTTATATGGCTCATAAAATACTCATTAAATGAGTCATAGAGCCTATTTCTATGACTCACAAAATACCCATTAAATGAGTCATAGAGCCTATTTCTATGACTCATAGTAGATTTACTTTGGCTGAAAATTTTATGAGATATTTTCTTTTTATAAGAAATTATCAAGACAATCCTTAAATCATATAACATAAAAAAATCAGATTTATAATAGGTAGAAACACTCTACGGTTTAGGCATAGCGGTCCTACGAATTTGTAAGATTTGCTAAATTTCATAATGTTTGAATAAGGATGAACACAACCACTTAAATATGACCTCAGTATGTATACTATAGATATCGGATTAATAAATCTTACAGACCTAAGATGTTAATGCTTTAGTCATAAATCAGATTGGGGTGAAAAGTTTTGGCGCGACACAGAAGGTTAGAGAGGCTAACTGATTTTCAAAGAGCTCTGAAAAACAAGTATGGGCTGGGAGCTGGAGAAGAATACAAACCCTGGCTGAGAGTTCAGGATGTTAAATCTAAGGGAAATAGTGGAAAAATTCAGGGCATTAAAGTTAATAGAGAGCATCATACCCTCTCAGAAAACGAAAGCTGTCTCTTCTATCTGGTTGAAAATTGTGATTCAGTAATCGATATAAGGGAACAGTTTCCCCTTCTCCCCTTAGACTTTTCTATCAAGATTGCAAAGAATCTAGATATAAATCATCCAAAAGTGCCTGGTTCTGGATCATACAATGTCATGACTACAGACTTTGTTTTGACTTGCACAGATAAACACGACTTTTGGTATGAGGCTATCTCTGTTAAATCAGCCCAAGAACTATCAATAAAGCGTACAGCTGAAAAATTAGAAATTGAACGTATTTGGTGGGAGCTTCTGGGGGTAAATTTCCATATATATACTATAAATGAAATATCGGTTATTCAATCTAAAAATATTCAGTGGTTTACCTCTGCATATAGACAAGGACGTAGATTTAAGGAAAATATAGAAAAGCAAGCCATAGAGACATTACATGTTGGGATCAATTTAATCGAAGATATATGCAATGGATTCTGTAAAAATTTAGATGTTGAGAACGATGAAGCTTTAGTACTTTTGAAGCATTTAATCGCTATTAAGAAAGTTGAGGTAGACTTAAGTAAACCGATAGTAGAGTCTGGAGTTATAGATATAACAAATATTCTTTCATCAATCGGTAGGTAAAAATGCGAGTTGAACGAAACAGTGTTTGGAGTGTAACTGATATTGATGGGGTTGATAGTGGTGTGTATCGTGTTCTTGAACTTTTTTATGATATAAATATTCTGGTTCTTTTTAATCTTGAAGAATCTGGAGGTTTAAGAAGGCCTATTAAGATTGATAGCTCCAGATTTTTGTGTGCGATTAAAGGAGGAGCTGTGAAAAGAAACTTTAGTCCTCTTCCCTACTATCAGCTAGCTGATGAGGGGTTGATACCTGAAGCTCATATTAAAAAACGTGATAGAAATATTGAGCTGATAAGTGAGCTAATAGAAAATCCAGATTTTCTCCTTGAGATTTCTACTGAAGAAAGAAGCAAAGTTCTGGTAAATCAGGCGAAAAGTAAAGGGGTAAGGGCTCAGAGAATATATAGGTTATTAAATCAATATTGGAGGGGTGGGCAAGAAAGAAATGCCCTCCTGCCTGCTTACAAGAATTCAGGAGGAGCTGGAAGAGTTAGGGTTTCAGGATGTCTTAAACGTGGAGCTCCAGTAAGAATGCTTACACCGAGCATGGAAATATATCAAGGGGTTAACACTACGGAAAATGATAAGAATAATTTTATTTTCGCGATGAAGAAGTATGGCTTGAAAGGGCGTCGAGTTCCATTTAGTCAAGTTTATGAAAAAATGTTGAAGGAGTTATACTCACAAGAACTAATACTGGCAGAGAGTGAATTTAGGTCGCCGAATGTTCCATCATATCGTACTTTTATATATTGGATTAAAAAATTAATTCCAAAAAATGAAATAATCCGAAAGCAAACTACAGCGGGTGACTTTGAAAGAAACAAGCGTGGATTAAGAGGAGCTGCGACAGATCATACCGAAGTTCCTGGAAGTTGCTTTGAATTGGATTCAACGGTACTGGATGTTCATATTGTCTCTGAATTTAGGCGCTCTCATGTTCTAGGTAGGCCTACTGTTTATTGTGTGGTAGATAAAGAAAGCAGGATGATTGTTGGGCTTCACGTTTCTATGGAATATGCTTCTTGGCGTGCAGGCCGTCAAGCTCTTGTCAATAGCTTTACGGATAAGAAAAGTTATTGCTCTAGGTTCGGTATCGAAATCGAAGATCATGAATGGCCTTGCCATCATATCCCCCAGCGTTTGCTTTGCGATCGAGGGGAGTTTATATGTAAGAGCGCTGAAAAATTAGCCGTTCCATTAATCGGTCACCTGAGTATAGCTCCACCTTATCGCGCCGATCTTAAAGGCATTGTGGAACGAAGATTCGAAATTTTGAATAAAAATCTAGTCCATGAATTATTAGGAACAACTAGAGGACATCATTATATTCGAGGTGATCGTGATCCACGTCTCGATGCAACATATACATTAGATGAAGTGACAAAATTACTTATTGATGAAGTTATGGAGCATAATAATTCTCTATTTGACGGCTTAGCTGCACAATCCGTCTTGTTAGTGCAAAATGGATTGGCCCCTACACCGCTTAATTATTGGAATATCCATCTAAAAAAGCATCGACATGCTTTAAGTAGATCAGAGGAGTCCGAAGTAAGGGCTAAACTTCTACCTGCGGTAGAAGTATCTATGACGAGTAAAGGTATCCGCTTAAATGAGGATATGTACTATGAATGTGACCGGGAAGAATTTCAAGAATGGAAAGTGCTTGCCCGGTCTACCAAGTGCTGGAAAATGGAAGCTCGTATCGATCAAGATAACTCTTCATTCATATATGTTCGCCTTAAGGAGCGCGAAGGGTTCACTAAATGCAACTTGATGAAGTTTTCTGCAAGCCTTAGTGATAAACATCAAGCTGATATATTGTATTTTAAAGATTGGAAAAAGAAAGAAAAAAGTAAAAATAAACCAGGTAAAAAGTCTATAGAAAGACATAATAGACGTAAATTAGTTAGCCAAGTAGCAAAAAGTGAAACAAAAAAAGATATACAAGATAAGAGTAAGACTGAGCGAATAAAGGGAATGAGAACACGAAGAAAAGAGGCGGTTCTTGATAGACGAATTGAACACGGTGAATCCATTAGAGAAGAGAAATCAGAAGTATATCCCGATGATCAGAACCTAGAGTCAAAAAGGAAAAATGAAGCTGTCTCATTAATAAAAAGGAAGAGGCGGAACCAGTGAGGGGTGTAAATGATGCAGAGTATAACATTGCAATACTCCCGGAGCATCGGGGGAACCCCTTGATCGAAGCATTACCAAAAAAATTGAAAGATGAGGATTTGGTAGAAAAATTAAGTAGCTATCCTTCATTTTCTGAAAGCGAGAGAAAATTGAGTGCTTTCGAGCGTATTGAATACCTTACAAGAATCGATGAGTTAAGGCAGCCTCTTCCAGTATATCTAGAATGCTTTAGAGCAATTGAAATTGCGATTAAGAAAGGTTATTCAAGCAAGAATCCCCTGTCGCCGACAACCATGAACTATTTACACTACCCTATAGACCAACGATCTAAAGTTGCTCCTAGAACAGGTTATTTCAAATCTAACGGGAGTGGTATAACTTTACTTGGGGAAAGCGGTGTCGGAAAAAGTTGTATGCTAGAGCAGATTTTAAATTGTTTTCCAGAAGTTATTGAGCATCGTAAATACCAAGGTGAGCCTTTATATATTAAGCAAGTAGTATGGGCTAAAGTAGATTGCCCAGAAAATTCGAGTATCAGAGCCCTTTGTCTTAAGATTTTATCGGAAATTGATAGAAAGCTTGGAGGAGAAGAGACTAAGCCAGAAAAAACGAGTGATCTACTTGTTAAGCAAATTGAAGCTAAAATAAAGTCTAGCTTTTTAGGTGTCATAATAATAGATGAAATGCAGCATTTAAATTTGGCAAAAGCTGGAGGCGAAGATAAATTTCTGGGGTTTCTTCATAATCTTATGAATGAATTGGGAGTTCCCATTCTTCTGTGTGCAAACCCTCCCTTTGACAAGTTATTAGGGAAAACTCTAAAGACAGCAAGGCGTGCAGAAAGTCAAGCTTCTTTTACTATGGACTTGATGAAGAATGATGAGGAGTGGAGCATGTTTATTGAAGAACTTTGGGTGTTGCAATGGACAAAGGAAAAAACTCCTTTAACTAAATCTCTTAGTGACAAATTATATGATCTATCTATTGGTAATATGGATCTGGCTGTAAGAATTTATAGGGAATCTCAGCGTTTAGTAATTGGTTCAGATAACGAGTCTATAACGGAATATGTCCTGGAGTATGCAGCAAAGAAAGCTATAAATTTCTCCAAAAAATCTGTAGATGAAGCAAGGATAAATAGGCTTGAAAAATTTCGGCGTATCAGAAGGGAAAAGAGTAATAATAGGTCTAAGGTCGAAACTAGTGAAATTTCATTTAAATCTATAGATACTTCGACATCAGAAGTTATGATTATCCCTGGAGATTTAAATCGCCCCCAGCACCATGAGTTTCATCAGAAGCTATCTTACTTACAATCTATTGGTGACTTAAATGAACTTATTAAAGATCCAGACTTGATAAGGCGAGCATCTATTTCAGAGAATCCTGAAGCTGAGTTAAAAAAAATGGGAGTTTTATTTAAAAATCCGATCAAGCATCTATCCTCAAAGTAAGTTTCACCCCATATGTGGCAATATGCTCCTGCCCAAAGCTTTTCCTGATGAACTTTTCTTTAGTCGAGTTATTCGCTTTGCTACTATTTCTGGATTAAAGGGTAAAGAGTTTAATAAAATATATCTTGCTGAGGAGAGGGCCTCCATACACCCCTTTTTGACATCGAATCTAAAAAAACTTTCAGCCCTTACAGATGATGAACCGTACGAAATTTTATTTGGTCAGACATTGGCTCCAATATATATATTTTATTTGCCTAAGTACTCAAATAACATAATAAAATTTATGTTGAGTAATGATAGCGCGAGATCAATAAGGGAAAGTCAGCTCCCATCATTTGGTGCAGGTTCTTCGCTATGCTTGAAATGGTGTCAAGAGTGCGCCTGTAGCGATATAAATCAATATGGAGTTGCTTATTGGCATAGATCGCATCAAATCCCTGGAGTCTCTTCTTGTGGTATACATCCAGTTCTCTTAGAGAGAATTGACTTACATAATCGTCAACGAATTAGCCTTGGGATGTTACCATCAGTAACCTGCCGTGCTAAAGAAGCATCTAGTGTTGAATATAAAGTAGGTAAGTTTGGATATGATCTTTTAAGAAAGATCAAATGGCCTATTCCGTTAATAGATATTTCTTCAAAATATCGCTATAAATTGCAAAGTATGGGCCTGGTAACGAATAGTGGCCGTATTAGGCGTCTAAAATTAATGCAAAATTTTTATGTATTTTCACAAAACTATCGACCATTTTATAATAGCTCGCTCCCCAAATCGTCTGAAGACTTCAGATATATTTCTCAACTTTTAGTCCCAGGAGAAAACCATAATCCCTTCCAGCATATTTTTTTCTCAAGCTGGCTTTTTTCTACCTTCCAGCAATTATTAGAGGGTCATAATAGTGTAGAGTTTGAGTTTAAGACCCGTAAAAAGGAATTTGCTAAGAGGACGAAAAGGAGGGAGAGGAAATGTGTTGAGCTTCTACGAAGCAGGTCGCTTAACGAAACTTCTAAAATTACAGGAAGAAGTAGAACTTATCTGAAAAGACTTGCAGCGCTCCACAATATCCCCTTGAATCTTAAGCCGCGAAAAATATCTAAGGCCTGTATAGATGAAATTATTCGCCTAGGGTATACAAGGATGAACCGGCATCGAATAGCTACAATCTGCAAAATTGGTGTAGGATCAGTAGAGCAAGTTATCTCAACTCACCCTGAACTAGTAACTTATCGTAAACGATGCCATATGGAGTCAATGCGACGTCGCTATAGACTAAAAATTCTTAAATATTACAAATTACACCCTAAAGCAATTCGTAAAGATATTAAGTTTCACTGTAATAAAGCCTTTTATTGGTTGTATTTATATGATCGTGAGTGGCTAGAGGTTGCTCTACCTAAACCTCTAAAGGCTAAAGGGAGGTATCCTAAAAAATAGAGGAAATATTTATTCATTGAGAGGTGCAGGGAGGCCTAAGGGATGTTTATAACCATACTTCTTGCGGAACTCATACCTTTGTATATTTAGCCAAGTAATGGTGCACCTTTTTGTAAAATCAATATAGTTATTGCTGTTAATTACCATTCTTGAATGATCGCTTTCACGAGAACTAGCTATAACGCCTGAAATTGAACAATCAGTGAAAGAATCTATATTCCATCGGGCACAAGATGCGCAGGTTTCTTTTTTATCTTTAAGTACAGGGAACTCCATTCCCCATTGTCTAACTTTTATAATTTCAAGATCTTCTTTTTCGAAGTTTTTAATGTTTTTGTAGTTTGATTTTAATTCTTTGCTGTACACATCATAAAAGCTCAATAGACAATACCTCTTTAATCTTGCTCTTAAGAGGTTTAGGTCGCCCGTGGGTTCTGCTAGTCTCCTATCAGAAAACCTTTCAATGTAATCTTTCTGATAGGATAAAGTCTGAACAAAATATTTTATGTAGCTTAATTTTGCACAGGGAGAAAAATAAAGTTTCCACTTCTTTATGGGGTCCAGATAATATTTATTGCTGTCTACTTCTGAAGTTAAGTGTTTTATTGAGTTGGATACTTTCTCCCAGTTAGCCGATAAAACACTTAAAATCACGTTTTTAATTTTGTTTTTTACTGAAGGAGTTCTTTTGATTTGCCATAACGGACAGTTATGCTTTTCGCAATATGATATATATAACCACTTGCTTTCGAAAAACGCATGACCCTGATTTGCAAGTTTTTCTTCAATACACTTTTTACAAAACTTAATAGGTATTCGTTTTCCAGTAAATTGCCCATGAGAGTAGTTAAGAATTTGTGGGAAGCCTTTAAAATGTGTAAATCTATTTCTGCTAAAAGTGTCCTCTGTTCCGATAGAGTAAGTAGAGTCAAAAATATCAATCAGTACTTTCTCGGGATAAAAAGTGAAATATTTTTTGGCTGTATCCGGAATTGAAGGGTACTCTCTCCATCCACCCCCGCCAGCTATTAAGCTATTTATATTCCGAAACCCAGCTTTTATAAAAACTCTTAATATAAAGGAATGGATGGATTCATCCGGCTGTTGCAATGCTCTAAGCATGGTTATACCATATTGTCAATATAGAAATATTGTGTGGATTGTAGTTTCTCTATCTAGCTTGCTGATAAGTTTTTTCTGAGAGCTATAGAGTTTCATAAATATACACACATATATTTTGAAATGCCTATTATTTTTTATGAATACCTACTGACATACCAAGAAATCTAATATTTAATAATTAAAAGTACTTAAAGGACATGTTATTGTTTCCATATAGTATATCCCTTGAAAAATTTCCAATACTCTATTGAGCCACGTCAATTGATGTCGGGCTCATTCTCAATATTTCACTCTGTTTATATGTATATTATAATTTTTGTATGCTAATGATTTTTTTCATTTTTAAAAAATACTATAGGGTTTAGCATGGTTTTTCAGAATTGCTTCAATGGTATTAAGCGCCTGCTGATTGTAGATCTTGAGGCAACTTGTTGGAATGATCGCCCACTATCTGTTGGGGTAATGGAGGTCATTGAATTCGGACTTGTACTGACTACTTTGGATGGTGACATCTTAGCTAGTCATAGTCAATTTGTTAGACCAGTGATTAATCCGAAACTTAGTAAGTTTTGCAGTGAGCTTACAGGTATCAAAAATAGCATGGTGGCTAGTGCGCCTGATTTTAGAGAAAGCACGAGTCTCCTTAACCTATGGTTATCTCATTATGAGTATCAAGCCTGGGCTAGCTGGGGGGAATACGATTGGAAGCAGATCAAAGTAGAGCTGACACGGCACGGTTGCGCGCCAGATTTTTTTGCTAAACCGCATATCAACCTGAAAGCAGTATGGCAAGAAAAGACAGGTAAGAAGCGTCGTTCAGGACTTGGATCTGCTCTACAGTCTCTCGGTATTGTCTTTGAAGGTCAGCAGCATCGCGGTGTGGATGATGCACGTAATATTTCGAGAATACTTCCTTACTTGACTATTTAAAAAATGTATCGTTGGTTTGATTCGAATAGGTGATGTACTTATTATAAATATAATTTTGATTGTATAAGAGGCTTAACCTCTGCCTTTCATGTCATAGAAATTTGTGTCATCTATTCATAGATGGCTATTGTATTTTATGACTCTTAATCTTTTATTGCGGGAAGATCAAGAGTACTCGATTTAATATTATTTAGATACTCCACTTTGATTGGTTGTTGATATGAAAGTTAAATTAGTTTATATGATTATGTAACCCTGGGTTTGTTTAAAAAGATTGTTTTATATTTTCTGGGATTCATTAGGGATATCGTATCTAAAGGAAATGATGCCCACCATATCTCCTATAGTGGCAGTTAAGTTACATATTTAGATCTCAAACTAGAGCTAGAGTTGGTATACTTTATCAGCTTAATTCTAAGGTATTACATTTACCTAAGCCCTTTGCTCGAATCCGTTTAACATTGATATTTATTAAATGACGGATCACGAAGCGAAATAGTAATTTCTTAATGCCAGTTAAATTACTTCCATAGAGCAGATAAAAATCATCAGGTTGCGTATAAACTCCGAAATCGTCTGCGATACCTTCTTTCTGTATAAATGTATCTTTATCCTCCCAGTCAATGGGTGGGTTTTGTAGGCATTTTGTGGCAATACCATAGCCTTTAAACTCAGAGCATTGGTTACGAAACCCTTCTTGGACTTTGTTCAGGTATGGGCGGTCGATAATATATCCTTCAAGGTTGATCCACCTATCATTTGAATATACTTCCACCCAGCTGTGGATAATTCGTTCAGGTACGATATAGAATAGATAACTAGGTATAGCACCTTTCTGAAGGTCTTTAAAAATAGTAAATCCATGAATGCGTGTAGGAATGCCAACAGCGCGAAGCAAAGCCATTAGCAATGTTCCTTTAGTGTTACATTGTCCGTACCCGTCTTTCAGTACCCTGCTAGCTGGAATACGATCATCACTATTGTAACCAAATAAAATATCATCACGAACAAACTTATAGATGGCACCAATGGCGTCATACTGAGATAGCTTACGCCATTTCTTATTTTCAATTAACATCTGAATGGTTTTATTCTCAAAGTCAAGCATAGGGGTTTCTGATAAGTATTCACGAGTAAGTGTCTTCATTCATTTGTTCTCCAAGGTAAGTTATAATGTGGGCATATTTAAACTCTGCCCTCTCGTATAATTGAATAAACTTCCTAAGACTTCACGAAAGCTCTCTTATCAAAATCATTCCTAAATGAATGTCGCATAGACTTTTATTTGGGTCGCTTATTCAAAGTTAACCCCCCACTTTCACGCAAGGTTAACGGTAGCTAAAAGAAATCGAATTTATCCAATGACTTTAACATTAGTATTATGGTCTCGCATCCTGATTAATTGAAGAATATAGCCCTTCTAAAGCTCTACCTTACCAACTAAAATTCCGTAGACTATGGGGCTGATAGACCCCTTACTAGTGTAAGTGTCACTATCTGTAAGTCGAGCCTTCTAGAGGCTGACTCCTCACTTGGATAGAAGGTGTGACCAAATAGATACTTTAGGATTAATGATAACTTTAAGGCAGTGAGCTTAGTTGAGGCATTTGGATTTACTTGCTAAAATCGCAGTCAGTAGATTCTGGTCTCCCTGTAACCTTTATGAATGTAGTTCGACTATCATTTTTGTTGATTGTACTTATGGTCTTTCAGACCGCAGGTGCATTCTATGATAGCCATGAAGAAGTTCAGGAGGTAACGAATCACCTGTCTCTACATCATGATGAAGATCTGCTCGGAAATTTACCGTTTCAACCGGACAGTTCCTTTTCTGATTTAAGTTTACAGGCCCCCTCCAGTGGGGATGAGACTGACCAATCTTCACTTCTTCTGGATTTATGTAATCACTGCTGTCATTGCCATGGAAGTACGTGTACCGTTCTGGTAGGTCAATCACTACACTCTACTCTGAACGGAATCGTGAATTATCGAGAATTCGGCAATACACGTGTTCCCAGTGGTTATTTTACGCCTCTACTCCGCCCACCTATAACCCAAGTCTGATTGCTCCAATACCGCGCGAGTAAGGAGAGCTACTAGGCCCCTTGCGCGAATAAAAACTGACTTGGGAGATACCCATGGATTTTTACTGCACGCTCACTGAGAGTGTGATTCGTCGTCGTGCCATATTCCAGTTGATGGTGGCGATAATGTATTTAGCTGCGCAATCAGTATCCGCGCAGGAGGGGGATTTACTGACATTACCGGATGCGATTGAGCTGACGCTCGCACAGAATCCGGAGCTTGCGGTATTCCCATTACAGAGAAGAGGTCTAGATGGTGCTGAAGAGACAGCAGCACTTAGGCCTGCGTTAAGCCTAGGAGGTGAGGCTCAATACAAGAACTTTGGTGATGGTGGCTCCAATAATGCGCCAGATCCCGAGGATGATGCCGACAATGAGCTTGAATTGACGGTAACTTTATCGTCCGTAATTGAGCTAGGGGATAAACGTAGAGCTCGAATAGATGTAGTCAATGCCCAGCGTAATTTACTGATCGCGGATGAGCAAGCTAAGGCGCTAGATCTTCTGGCAGAAGTTATCCGTCGCTATGCTCAGGTTCTTGCTGCCCAGGAATTAGTCGTATTGGCTGGAGAGAAGGTATTACTCGCACGTGAAACGCTAAGCGCTGTTAGCGCCAGAGTCAGCGCTGCTGCTAGCCCGGTTTCTGAACGCCTACGAGCGGAGTCCGCCCTGGAAAAAGCAAACCTCGCTAAGCAGACGGATGAGAGCATGCTAGTGTACTACAGGCATGCCTTATCGGCTCTGTGGGGACAGCCGAGTATAGATTATCGAGTAGACTCCAGTGAGCTCTATCGTTTTGAGCCCGGAGCTAGTTTTGACGAACTTTATGCGCGTGCACAGGAAAACCCAGCTATAGCGCGCTTTGCTTCCGAAGACCGTCTTAGAGCCTCACAGCTTCGCCTCACCCAGTCCAACTCTAAGCCTGATGTCGGGTGGTTTGCAGGTCTTCTCGTGAATCGGGCTGTTGACGAAACTACTGCTTTAGCTGGTTTCGAAGTTCCACTCTTTACTGCAAAACGCAATCGTGGTACCGAGCTAACAGCAATGACTGAGTTGGATGAGGTTATGCTCCGTCGCGAGGCGGCATTACTAAAACTTTATCCTCAGCTATTTCTTGCCGTTACCAGTCGCGAACTGGCCTTGGCTACTGTCTCCAGTTTGCAGGATTCTGTAATCCCTAAGCTTCGCGAGGCATTGGCTGAAGTAGATCGTGCCTATCGTCGTGGCCGGAGTTCTTATCTTGACTTAATTGTTGCTCGGGAAGAGTTACTTGATGCTGAACGTGCACGAATCGAAGCAGCGCGGTCTGTACTTCTTTTCGGCGCTGAGATTGAGCAGCTTACAGCAGGGCCTTTAGGTTCCGAGAGTGTAGGAAACGGAAAATAATTTTGGATTTAGATATGAGCAGATTAAGTAAAGTAATTCGCCTGGCAATATTATCCATATTCCTCATTTTCTCTGGATTTTGGATTGCAAGCCTGGGTCATGCAAATGGTGGTTATGATGAACATGTTAAGCAAGTTGAGGAGCCGGGCTCCAATAATAGCCATGATGAGCATGATGAACGGGAAGAGAAGAAATTCTCTAGTCATGGACATAATGATAACCATGGCGGACATGAAGACCATCGGGAGGAAAAGGGCCCCAATGGTGGCCGTTTACTGACTGAGGGGGATCTAACGGCTGAGTTGCTTATTTATGAAAGTGGTGTAAAGCCAGAGTTTCGAGCCTGGATTTCTCTGAATGGTAAACCTTTAGAGAATGCTCGTGTTTCCGTAGAGCTTGAAAGACTTGGCGGAAAAGTGGATCAAATACCCTTTGCCTGGGAGGATAGTGTTGGGTATTACCGCGGTGAAGGCGTAGTAAAGGAACCTCACTCCTTTGATGTTGCCGTTTCTGTTTTTTACAACGGGGAGCGCACAAGTTGGGATTATGAGTCCCATGAAGGTCGAGTGCAGATCTCTGAACAAATGGCAAAAAAGGCAGGCATTAAAACTGCAATTGCTGCTCCAGGTATAATTAAAGAAAGCGTTACCTTATATGGTAAAACTGCGATAGATCATCGTAACCTCAGTCATGTGCGTGCACGTTACCCAGGAACCGTAATCACTGTTAATAAAACGCTTGGCGATTTGGTAGCGAAAGGGGAAGAGCTTGCTACTATCGAATCCAATGACAGCTTGCAAATTTATCCACTGGTCGCTCCTATTAGCGGTCAGATAATTGATAAGCAAGCCAGCCAAGGTGAATTCAGTGGCGAACGGGTACTGTTTACCATAGCTAACTACGACCAGCTGTGGGCTGAGTTGCAAGTATTTCCGATGCGTCGCGATCAGATCAAATTAGGCCAACAGGTTTCAATTACAGCTGGTGACCGTTCTTTTGACTCAACTATCACCAGCCTTGCTCCGAGCAGTAATGGTCAGCCCTTCGCGATTGCAAGAGCGGTGATTGAAAACCCCAATGAACTCTGGACTACCGATCTAATGGTCCAAGGCCAAGTAGTAACCAATGAAAAATCTGTGCCTTTAGTGGTCGAGAATCGTGCGCTACAACCTTTCCGCGATTGGACGGTGGTATTTATCAAAGTGGGAGAAACCTATGAAATTCGTCCACTTAAACTGGGCCGTAGCGACGGCACTGTTACCGAAGTGTTGAGTGGTCTCAATGTGGGTGATCGCTATGTCACCGAGAACAGCTACCTGATCAAAGCGGATATTGAAAAGTCCGGCGCTGAACATAGCCATTAAATGAGGCCAGAAGATGATTGAAAGTATACTGCGCTTTTCAATTGAGCGGCGCTACTTTGTACTGTCCCTGATCTTTGTATTGGTGGGCCTGGGGGTTTGGAGTTATCAGAGACTTCCAATTGATGCGGTTCCAGATATCACCAATGTTCAGGTACAGATTAATACCGAGGCTCCTGGTTATTCACCTTTAGAGGCGGAGCAGCGGATTACTTACATTGTGGAGGCGGCACTCGCGGGCTTGCCTAATTTAGAATATACCCGTTCGCTCTCTCGCTACGGTTTGTCCCAAGTCACTGTTGTTTTTAAAGAGGGTACAGATCTCTATTTTGCTCGGAACTTAATTAATAGCCGTCTCAGTAGTATTAAAAGTCATTTGCCTCCGGAGTTAGAGCCTGAAATGGGTCCTATTGCTACCGGACTCGGTGAGATTTTTATGTATACCGTGGAGGCTCTGCCTGGCGCCACCCAGCCCAATGGGCAGCCTTACGACGCTACTTCACTGAGGGAAATTCAAGATTGGATTATAAAACCGCAATTATCCTTAGTCCCCGGAGTTACTGAAGTTAATACCATCGGTGGCTATAACAAGCAGTATCACGTAACACCTGAACCCCGGCAGATGCTTAACTTTGGCGTATCCATGGAAGATATCGCCCTAGCGCTGCGTCGCAATAACGAAAGTCGCGGCGCTGGTTATTTGGAGGAGAATGGACGGCAACTTCTAGTGCGCTCACCTGGGCAGTTGCGAAATATTGCCGAAATTGAGGATGTGGTAATTACCAGTCGCGCCGGGGTGCCGGTTAAAATTTCGGATGTGGCCGAAGTGGCTATTGGAAAAGAGCTTCGCACCGGTGCAGCCACTCGCGATGGTGAAGAGACCGTATTGGGTACAGCCATGATGCTGGTCGGGGAAAACTCCCGGGAGGTAGCTCGAAGTGTGGCGGAAGCCTTAGAGCGAATAAAATCAACCGTGCCAGAAGGTATTAAGGTAGAGGCGGTTTACGATCGGACCACTCTGGTAGATAAAGCTATCGCTACAGTGCAAAAAAACCTTGTTGAGGGTGCGCTGCTGGTTATCGTGGTATTGTTCTTGTTGCTGGGAAATATTCGAGCTGCCTTTATTACTGCAGCAGTAATCCCGCTTTCCATGCTTGCGACCATTTTCGGCATGGTGCAAACGGGTGTTTCCGCCAACCTGATGAGTCTCGGAGCTCTTGACTTTGGCCTGATTGTCGATGGGGCCGTGATAATTGTGGAGAACGCGATTCGCCGACTTGCAGAAGCCCAGCATCGCAAGGGAGGCAAGCTGCCCCTACAAGAGCGTTTGGAGCTAGTATTCCAAGCTACCAACGAAGTGATTCGCCCAAGTTTGTTTGGTGTTTTGATCATTACCGTGGTGTATATCCCCCTATTTTCGCTTACAGGTGTGGAAGGGAAGATGTTCCACCCCATGGCTGCCACTGTAGTGATGGCATTACTCGCTGCATTGGTGCTTTCTTTAACCGTTGTGCCTGCAGCAGTTGCCGTTTTCCTGACAGGTAAAATCAGTGAAAAAGAAAACAAAGTTATTGTTGCGACCAAATCTTTATATAAACCATTGTTGATTGCTGCAATGAAAGTGCGGTGGTTAGTACTTTCTGGGGCTCTTGCATTAGTACTGTTCTGCAGCTGGCTTGCAACAACACTGGGCTCTGAATTTATTCCTCAGCTCAATGAGGGTGATATCGCACTACACGCCCTGCGTATTCCTGGTACTGGTTTAGAGCAATCTGTAGAAATGCAAAGCTTGTTGGAGCAGCGTATTAAGGAGTTTCCCCAGGTAGATAAAGTATTCGCAAAAATTGGTACACCAGAAGTAGCAACAGACCCAATGCCGCCAAATGTAGCCGACAACTTTGTGATTCTGAAACCACGTGACCAATGGCCTGATCCGAAATTGCCCCAGGAACAATTGGTTGCTGAAATCGAAAAAGCTGTGCGTCAGTTACCGGGAAATAACTACGAGTTCACCCAACCAATCCAAATGCGTTTTAATGAACTAATTTCCGGTGTACGTGCAGACCTAGGTATTAAAGTATTCGGTGATGATCTGGATCAGCTGGTGGCTTCTTCAAATGAAATTCTCGGTGTGTTAAATGGAATTGAGGGTGTTGCTGATGCTCGTGTAGAACAAGTGGAAGGTCTACCGATTCTATCAATAGTGCCAAAGAGAGTCGCACTCGCCCGCTATGGAATAGATCTGCAAACCTTGCAAAATTTGGTTTCAACGGCTATTGGAGGGGAAGAGGCTGGACTGATTTACGAAGGCGATCGCCGTTTTCATCTGGTAGTGCGTCTGCCGGAAGGCTTACGACGAGACTATGAGAACCTTGGGGATTTACCTGTTCCGTTACCCACTGATAGCCAATTAGGTAGCTATGTGCCCTTGTCAGAAGTTGCTAACTTGGAAATGACCCCTGCCCCCAACCAGATTAGCCGGGAAAATGGTAAGCGCCGTGTTGTGGTAACGGCCAACGTCCGTGACCGTGATTTGGGTTCCTTTGTTGAAGAGGCGAAGGGTCGTATTGATCAGCAGGTCTCTTTGCCTGCAGGTTATTGGCTAGTATACGGCGGCACTTTCGAGCAATTGGAGTCCGCCAGTACTCGCCTCTCGATAGTGGTTCCACTGACACTATTGGTAATTCTGGGGCTTCTGGTGATGGCCTTTGGTTCATTCAAGGATGCCTTAATTATTTTCAGTGGAGTACCCCTCGCGCTTACTGGAGGTGTCTTGTTCCTATGGTTGCGCGATATGCCTTTATCTATTTCTGCCGGAGTAGGATTTATTGCACTATCTGGTGTGGCGGTGTTAAACGGTTTGGTAATGCTCTCCTTCATTCGACAACTTCGACAGCAAGGTGGTGAGTTGCTCACATCTATTATCGATGGCGCTATGATCCGCCTGCGTCCAGTATTGATGACTGCGTTGGTTGCGAGTCTCGGTTTTGTTCCTATGGCTTTGAATGTAGGCACTGGAGCAGAGGTTCAAAGACCACTAGCTACGGTGGTGATTGGAGGCATAATTTCTTCTACTCTCCTAACCTTGTTTGTACTGCCATTGCTTTATCGGATAGTGCATGGAAGAGAGGGTATATTAAAAATAAAAACATAATTTACGATGCTCACCTTTGCCTATATTTAGGTAGGGGTGGGCAAAATTTTAATAAAAATATTTAAGTGTGCGCTGGTTCATTTTTGAGTATGAAAGAGATGGATACGTTTGATATTTACATTAGATAAGTAGAAAATAATAGATGTTTCTATTGTCTCAATAGAGTGACGGGGTTTTAGTGTGTAGGTTTAGTATGGGTTTACTGCTTGCAGATTTTTATTCTGGTTCAAAGGCAGCCTTTATAGATCCTAAATAGAGTGGACAGAAGTGCTGGTGCCCTTGATTTCTGATTTTAGTGAATTGTAATTTTACTTCTCATGAAGTTGACTTATAAATATGATCTGAGTTTTTTAAAAAAGACAGGAACTAGCCTTGAGCGAGACTTTGAAGTAAGTAATTGTTGATATTTAAAGCATAAATATCCCTAAGTGGAGTTCTGTTTAGAGAGGGCGTGAATATGTCTGAATGTGGTTGCGGTTTAGAGCAAGCAGATAAATTAGAGAGAAGCACTTTAATGGTGCTGCTAGTGATCAACGCAATTATGTTTGTGCTTGAATTAACTCTTGGATGGTTTGCTCAGTCAACAGGATTGATTGCAGACTCTCTGGATATGTTAGCTGATGCTGCTGTGTATGGGATTTCTTTATTTGTTGTAGGTAGAGGGGTTATATATCAAGCAAAGGCAGCTAATGTCAGTGGAATAATTCAAATTATATTGGGGTTGTGGGTGTTGTATGAGATTTGTAGGAGATCGCTTTTTGGCAGTGAGCCAGAAAGTATACTGATGATATCAATAGGGGCCTCTGCCTTGTTAGCAAATGTTGTTTGCCTCCTAATAATATCTAAGTATAGGGAAGGAGGGGTACATATGAGAGCTGCTTGGATTTTTTCAGCCAATGATGTTGTAGCAAATTTAGGAGTGATTATGTCAGGTCTACTAGTCGCGGTAATCGATAGTCGTTTCCCTGATCTTGCTATAGGCTTAATAATTTCAGCTGTTGTTATTCGAGGTGGTTTTTTGATTCTTAAAGAGGCGAGAGAGTCCACTCGAAAAGCCAAAATATCCTAAGTGACCTTAAGGTTTTAATAGTAATGAGTGATATCAGCTTCTTAGTGGCTTGTCTAAAATAGTTTGTAGATCAATGGAAGTCTTACCTGAAGATGCTTGTCACTAATTTATGAGAGCAAAAGATGCAGTGATCCCTTAAGGCTTGAGTTGGCGAACTTATGAGTGCTTTTCTCTCATAGAGCAGTTTTGTGTATCCATTTTAGTGCGTTATGACATGACGCACTTTTTTCACTTTTGACCTAGATGGTCTAGGCAGAAATTTTATTATTATATACTGCCGAATATTCCCTTACAGCCTCCAAAGGACCTAGTCAAAGTATTGTTGGTGTTGAATATCTTTCATTTGGGTATAGAAGCCTAAGAAATCCTCAAGTGTTTTTTCATAGCTCTAAATCTTTAGTCGACTATAACTAAAAATTGATACGTACCTTCTGTTGAAAAGAATATTGAGCCGCGGCATTAATGTCTACTAAGTGAGCTTCCTCGCAAAGTATGGTGCAATGCTTTAGATCGGTGATTTGATCTATATCTCTTCAGTCTTAAAGCAGTATGACAAATAGTTGTCGAGCAGCTGTTTCATCGAGTTAGATGTTTCAGAAAGTTCTCTGTCGCTCATATTCTATAGGTAATATTGGTAATGATAACGATTTTCAATTAAGTGTGTGGTTCTGTGCCTGTAAAAATTTATACTCTTCATAACTTCCGGCCTAGTGGATACTTTTGGTGGGAAAGTTGAGTTTAATAATTTAACCCTAAGTTAGGGCGAAGTATGGGGCTTAAATGGGGGGCTCGGAGCTGCTAGAAAGGTGCTCTGTTTCTATAGATACTAAATATCGCCATTGTTAGATGAAATAAGAGAATGTTACGTAGGTTGCGTGTGCCGTATGCTCTCTCATTTTGCAAAGTGCTCCTAAAGTTAGCTAGAAATCAGCTCTTATCCTCAGTCATATCTGCGAGATTTGGTATGCGCTTTATATGTGAAGCCGATTTTGTAGTGCTTCTGTAAACTGGCCAGCAAAGATAATGCTTTTCAGTTCATCTACGAATGTAGATAAATCTATCCCCGGTGCTCAGCTTTCAGCATTTTTAGTTTGGTGGATGCTTCTAAAGTGCCAGCTAAATAGCTATTTCCCTACGGTAATAAAATGTGTAAGCACGATTGGGTATTTCTGAGGGATGTCTAAAGCGGTATTCTGGTTTTTTGTGTGTTGAAAATGGCCATTGCTTCTGTGGTTTTAATTGTGCAATAGGGAATCTCGCAATGATAATGCGGATGATTTTTTGTTAATAGTTAAAAAATAAAGAGTAATAAATAGATTATCATGGACGAATTTCATAAATTAGACTGAGTTTTGTATTTTAGTCATGAGAATTAATGGCGTTTAGTTGGTGCAGGTAAAAGAAAAGGAGGTGGAAGTACAGTTGCGCCTTACTTGGTACTATTCTCCTTAAAGTGGATTGTTGTAATAAAAAAATATCCAATAAATTACTTTGGGTTGCGGGGCGTATTGTTAATTGTGGTGTGGTTTATGTGAATGTGATGTGTCAATCTTTACTTAAAAATACGAATTTTCTGCTGAAAAATAGCAGGGAGATTAAAGATTGAGGAAAAACGACAGTGTACGCTTGAATGTTTGTGCGAATTTACGCTACCCCTAAGATGGAATTAATTCCAGTAAGCTTGTCATCAAATAGTTTATATTTGTTAATTGACTGGTCACAATATGTTACCAAAATATAAGCTGTGATTTGCTGTAATTGGCGGCAAGGAGCTTTCTTGGGTTTCCCGTTGGGAGTCGGAGTTAGGTGTGAGTGCAAGCTTCAATAGTAAAAAAAATACGCATAAAACCTGTTCGTTTTGTTGTGAGCTCATGATCGCAGGATGATTTTCATGTGATTGGCGGACCGATTGTTCTGGCTAATTTTTAGAGGTAATTTGAAGGGGTAAGATTGTAAGCGGGTGTAAGTGAGATGGGCTGGTCATGTAGCAAAAAAAAACCATACTGCGCGGCAAGAAAAATAAAAAAATAAAGAAAATTACTTTGAAGTGATTGTTAAAATTTCTAATGTGTTTAATATTTCTCTCGGAAAATAATAAATAGAATCGATGAGTAGAGACTCTTGATGGTGGTCAAAGATTTACCCGGCAGATTTACCCGGCAGATTTACCCGGCAGATTTACCCGGCAGATTTACCCGGCAGATTTACCCGGCAGGTTTACTCGGCAGGTTTACCCGGCAGGTTTACCCGGCAGGTTTACCCGGCAGGTTTACCCGGCAGGTTTACCCGGCATGATTCCCGGACGGGTGGTCTTTCAGTCGAGTTCTAAATTCTCTGATGTTTAAACCATTCTTAATTCAAGCTTTGAGGTTTTTGTTAAGTTTTTTGATATATATCAGCTTGATTAAAACAGTAAAAAAATAGCCTAAATGCCTCCGCATAGACGATTGAGGCCGTGTCTTATTTGACTTTAAAAACGGAGATTGAAATGTCGATACAGTTACAAAACATACTCAAGGAAAACGGGTTAGACCCTTTAAAGGTGGCACTGTCATCTGTGGCGGAACTCTATTCGATGACAGAGGATAACTTACTGGATTTCAAGACAGGCTTGATCCATGAGGCATTCGCTTATCACTATGAGAACAATGCTTTTTTCCGCTCCGCTTGCGATAGCAAAGGAGTGACACCGGATATGATCTCAACTCCAGCTGACCTGATCAAAATACCTCTGATTCCCATTGAGCTTTTTAAATCAAACGATAGCCATAAGTTACTTTCAGTCAGCCTACGTGATGTAGAGCTAGAAATGCGAAGCACAGGTACCTCTGGTATTCCCAGCGTTTCGCGCCGCTGCGCAGACACCGTTGACAATGCGGTGCTGGGGATTTACTCGATGTATCGCGAATTCCTAAAGATCTCCAAAGGTGCCGGCCTTTATCTTTGCCCCTCAACCGAGGAAATTCCTGAAATGGGCATGATCAAGGCGCTCAATATGCTCGCAGGTCTACTGGACACTCATAGATTCATGGTTCGGCAAGAATCTTTTAAGCCCGAAGAGGCCTTAGAACAGCTTGAGGATTGGAATGATAAATTCAGTCGCCATTTGATTGGTCCTCCATTCCTGATCAATCGTTTTATCAGCTACCTCAAAGCTACCAACACCCGAATTAAACTCGATAAGAGTAGTTACATCATCACTCTTGGGGGGTGGAAGCGCTTCTCAGGCCAGATGTTGTCACGTGCAGAATTCAACAGTGAATGTATCGAGTACTTGGGCGTTGAAGAGAGCCAGATCCGTGATATCTACGCCTTGGTTGAATCCAATGTCATTGCTATTGACGATGAGTATGGAATCAAGCATGTCTCCCCCTTCGTTCATTTCTCGGTAAGAGACCCCAAACAACTAGATCGAGAGGTCGAACCGGGCCAGACCGGCCAATTGGCAATTCTTGACCCTCTCGCACGTTCGACGCCTGGTTTCATGCTTACTGAGGACTTGGTGCGACTGTTGCCTGAAGCGAGTCGTTCGGGAAGAAGTGGTCAACGCATGCAGTATGTAATGCGCCTACCTGAGTCAAAAGAATTTGGTTGCTGTGCGGTTAATTTAGATAAGCGGCTTGAAGATTTGGACGCAGAGCAGGCTGCTAGCGGCAGTTGTCCAGTCGTCGCCTAATTACAGCTGTCCAAGATGGAGCTACAACATGTACAACGACATCATCATTGACAACTTTTCCGACCCGGCTCATGTCGGTGATATCAACGAACCCAATTACGAATATGAAATTGGCAATCCAGTATGTGGAGATCGGATTCGCGTTCAGATCAACATCACCAATGGACTGATTGACAGTGCTCGCTTTAGAGCTTGGGGTTGCGCTACTTCGGTGGCGACGGCCAACATTTTCTGTGCCTCGCTTGAGGGGTTGGCACCGGAACAGCTTGCCGGGAGAACAAGTAGCGAAATAGAAGGCATGCTTGGTGAACTAGAGCCATCACAACACCATTGTGTTGAGATTTTGCAGCAGCTTCATCATAGGTTGCTGAGCTTAGTTGGCAAAGATTGTCGGGAGGTGATGCCATGACAAATGCTCACTCGATTGAGGGTTACTTCGACTACAACGCCACAACCCCGGTGTCGGAGGCTGTAGCTACGGCTATGTCCTCTGCGCTTCGGCTCTTTGCTAATCCATCTGGGCGTACGCTTCCTTCGACCAGTAATCGTGAGCTAATCCAGCGAGCAAAGACCCATGTCGCTAGCCTACTGGGTACCGCGCCGGAAAAAGTTTTCTTTACCTCCGGCGGTTCTGAAGCCAATAACTGGGCTATTAAAGGAAGCCTGATGAACGACCTGGGTAGGGCCGGCCATATCCTAACCACGGCGATTGAGCACCCTTCAGTTCTAGAAACTATCCGATACTGCGCCCACCAATTCGGATTCGAAGTCACCTGCTTGAAGCCGGGACCGAGCGGCGCCGTCAGTTTTGAGGCTGTCGCTGAAGCTATCCGGCCTGACACCAGGTTGATTTCCATGATGTATGCGAACAATGAAACCGGCGTTATTCAACCTGTGGATCAGGTGGCAAGGCTGACCCGCTCCCGAGGCATTCCGTTCCATGTCGACGCAGTGCAAGCAGTAGGTAAGCGGCCTCTTGATGTCGAGGCATTAGGTGCTGATTTTGTTTCTTTTTCCGCACACAAATTCTATGGTCCCAAGGGTATTGGCGGCCTATATATCCAGAATATAGATCGCATATCTCCCTTGATTCATGGTGGTGGACAAGAGATGGCAATGCGCTCTGGTACCGAGAATTTGGTCGCTATCGCCGGACTCGGTGAGGCTGCTGACGAATGTCGCAGGGAGCTTGAGTACTGGGACCATCACTGTCTGAAGTGCAAACAGCACTTGATCGAACAGCTTGGCAAATCCTCTATCGAAACACATATCAATGGTGCTAGTCATTATGAGGGGGCGATTTCCAATACCTTAAACCTATCGATTCCAGGCATTCGGGGTGAGGCGCTTGCTCTGTTAATGGAAAAGAAAGATGGGATTGTGGTGTCGATTGGCTCTGCATGCAGTAACAACAAGACCCGTCAACTATCGCCTGTATTACAAGGAATGGGGCTAAGTGATGAAGAAATACAAAGTGCGATCAGGATTAGCTTCGGCCGCTTTACCAGCCTTGATGATATAGATCGTTTTGTTGATTCATTGCAGCGGTGCGTGGCACAGCTCAAAAGCATGAGCTTTAAAGGGTGAGGAGTTGGGCTCATGACGGATAAGATTTTTCCAGCTCAGCGCTTCATGGATCAGTTCGCCCGACACGTGGTTAATGAGCCTAGCCGTACCGCCTGCGTATTCCAGCCTCATGGGCCTGATAGTGCTCTATCGCTGAGTTACGGTGAACTGAATCAGCAGGTACTGGAACGGGCCCGACTGTTAGTCGAGCGCGGATATAGAGGCCAGCCGCTTGCTCTGCTTTTCCCTGCTGGTCTTGATTTTGTGGTCAACTTCCTCGCCTGCCTCGCGGCTGGCGTCATTGCTGTACCCCTGAACCTGAGTCGCAATGCTCAGCAATTAGAGCGCACTGTTCGTATTCTTGGTGATGCAAAGACCAAAGCCATTCTGACGACCGCTGAGACTCGTGAACAGCTATTTGAGCAATTAGCAGAATTACCGGCGATTAATTTGGGCGACCAAGCCTGGATTGATGAGCAGCAGGTTGGTGCTGCTAAAGATGTAGAGTTACCTCTTCCGGCTCCAGATGAGTTGGCGTTTGTTCAGTACACCTCAGGCTCTACTGATCTACCCAAAGGTGTAATGGTAAGTCACGCCAACATTATCGATAACCAATTGGCTATCCAGCAGGCGTGTGGCCACAGCGAAGGTGTAATTGCTGGCGGCTGGCTGCCACAGTTCCACGATATGGGACTGATAGGCCATATGCTGCAGCCATTGTTCCTTGGTGGTACCTACGTCTTCATGCCACCGATGAAGTTCGTTCAGCGTCCACGCCGGTGGTTAGAATTGATATCTCACTATCGAATTCATAGCTCTGCTGCACCTAATTTTGGCTATGAGCACTGCATCAAGTTCATAGGTGAGCGAGAGGACCTATCGGGATTAGACCTGAGTTGCTGGAAGGTGGCTTTGAATGGCTCTGAGCCTGTCAGCGCCGACACTATGAGGATATTTGCTGAACGTTTCCAGCCTTACGGTTTTTCCTCTACTGCTTTCTTTCCCTGCTACGGCATGGCTGAAACCACTTTGTTTGTCTCTGGAGGACCGAAAGGCGTAGGCATTGAAACCCTGGCTTTCGATCCCGCAGCATTTGACTCTGGTCGACTGCAATCTACTGGTGAGGGGCGTCAAGTGGTTAGCTGCGGTCGTATCACGCCAAGGATGATTTTGAAGGTTGTTGATCCGGAGAGTGGCCGGCTAGCAGATGAGGATTGTATTGGTGAGATATGGATTAGTGGTGCCTCAATAGCACAAGGTTATCTTAACAACCTTGAGATTAGTAAGCAGCAATTCGGTGCTCGTATATCGCCCTGCGACGGTCATTATTACCTCAAAACCGGGGACATGGGCTTCGTCCGTGACAATAAGTTGTATATCACCGGGCGGATCAAGGAAATGTTAATCCTGCGCGGCCGCAACCTTTATCCATACGATATTGAACGTACCTGTAGTGACCATCCTGATGCGGCAGGCAATAACGGAGCCTCGGTTTTCACTGTGGATAGCAATGGCCAAAACCGACTGGCAGCCATTGTTGAGATTCGCCGCCACGCCTTTCTTAACCGAAACCACGATGAACTCCGACAGGAGCTGCGTGAGGCAGTGATGTTGGCACATGATGTCGCCCTCGACCAGCTCTTGCTGGTCAAGCCTGGCGGTATTCCGAAAACCACCAGCGGCAAAGTTCGTAGGACTGCCTGCAGGGATCTGATTGCAGCCGAAGAGGCGCAGCTCGCATGAACCGTTGATAGGAAATATAAGATGACGAATGAATTTAGAATGAAAAACCTGGTGGAACAGATCACAGATTTTATCGCTGCTAAAACACCAGAATTTTCGATTGATAAGCACAGTGACACCTCTTTCTCAAGTCTAGGTCTAGACTCGGCAGACCATGTCCAGCTATCGACTATGGTGGAGGACCACCTCTCTGTTGACGTCGATCCGACGCTAGCCTTCGACTACCCAACGATTAACGCTCTTGTGGCACATCTCGAAAAGAATTTTTCAAGAACAGCTTTGGAGCGCAGTTGATGTCGCGACTTGATTGCATAGTTATCGGTGGAGGCCAGTTCGGTCTTCACACCGCACGAATGCTGCAGCAGGCTGATCTCAACTACCTTCTGCTTGAACGGGATAGTATTGGCGACGTTTGGCGTAACCGGCTCGAAGGTATGAAGCTATTCACTTCACGTCAATTCTGTGCCCTGCCAGGACTAGCCTTTCCGGGCGATCCTGAGGGCTTCCCGACTACAGTAGAAATAGCTGATTATTTGGTCAGCTATGCAGGCCACTTTGATCTTCAGGTTCGAGAAGGCTGTGAAGTTGTTGGTCTCGATCGCCTTTCGAACGGCAGTTTTCAGGTCGACCTTGCCGACGGCACGTCTCTGCTCGCCACCAGTATCGTCAATGCAACTGGTGCTAATCAGATACCCCAGGTGCCGGCGATAAGTTCCCAACTTGCTGGAGAGGTGCAGCAACTAGACGGTAGTCTCGCCTCAACCGATGTCATTTCTGATGGCCACACTGTTGCCGTTATTGGGGATGGTGCTACTGGGCGTCAGATCGTGGACCGGCTAGCGGGGCGTTGCAATGTGTTTTTGGCCACGGGTTCCCCACGTGGCCTGCCTCCCAACCGTTTGTTCGGACGTGATATTTTTTGGTGGCTTGATCGCTTGCGTATCCTTTCCGCCGATAAGAACAGCCTCATCGCGAAGATATTAAAAAAGCGTAACCCTGTCCCCTGTGGTGAATACAACAATAGACGGCTGAAGGCTAAAGGCGTAAAGATTGTTGGCCGTGCTTTGGAGTGCTCTGGCCGTCAAATCCGTTTCGACTCCGTCGGTTGGCATGACATAGATACAGTGATTTGGGCAACAGGCTATTGCGACCGAACGAGCTGGCTAAAGTTGCCGCACTGTGTCGATGAGAGGGGCTTCATTGAAAACTATGGAAGGACTCCAGAGCCTGGGCTTTTCTTAGTGGGACGTAAATGGCTTAGTTGTCGAGCGTCGGAGCTGGTAATGGGGGTTGAGAAGGATGTAGAGCGAGTAATGGTGCCGCTGCGAGCATTTTTATCCGAAAGGAAAGAAATACCTTGAACAAAAATATAAAGACCGATTGGATCATTCGCTCTGGCGCCAGTAAGTGGCTATTAGCGCTGGTGCTGTTGCTCACATTGATGTCGGCTGTTGGCCTAAAACGGATGGGGCTGGCCAGTGATTATCGCGTTTTCTTCGATGATAACGATCGTGACCTACTGCGCTTGGAGCAGATGCAAGATACTTATAGCACGACTGATAACGTGTTCATCATGATTGAACCGGTGGATGACAACATCTACAACCAGCGTACTCTGAGCCTTATACATGAAATGACACGCGCGTTGTGGCGGACGGCCCATGTCTCTCGAGTAGATTCGCTAACGAACTTCCCCTATAGCTCTGCTGAAGACGATGATATTTTGATTGAGGAGTTCGTCTACGAGCTTGACGAATTGACGCCGCAAAGGATCGCCTTTATTGAAACTGCCGCTAGTAGTGAGAGGGACTTGGTTGGCAATTTGGTTAGTAAGAACGGACGATTTACCGCGATCAATGCGACCATTCGGTTGCCAGGGTTAGACCATAAGGCCGAAGTGCTAGCCGTTACCGGTGCTGTCGATGAATTGATTAAGTCATTCAAGATGGAATATCCGGATCATCGTTTTTTTGTCACCGGTGTGGTGGAGATGAACGGTGCCTTTTTCCAGGCGGCAAAAAAAGACTTCATCACGCTGATACCGTTGATGATCCTTTTTGTGCTGGTCAGCGCTGCTCTGATTCTCGGATCACCTGCTGCAGGTGGCGCTATTTTGACGGTAGTAGTGTTGGCACTGCTAGGGTCTTTGGGTCTAGCTGGTTGGCTCGGTATTCAATTGTCTGCGCCATCAGTATCGGCTCCAATCATCATGTTCACGGTGATAGTAGCGTCGGCCATCCACATTCTCAGCTATATTCAGCGCCAGATACGCAGTGGTGTTTCTCGTGAAGAAGCAGTCTTGCAATCCTACCGGCGCAATCTCAAGCCGATTGCGGTGAGCCATGTCACTACTATTATCGGTTTTCTGGCGATGAATTTCAGTGACTCACCGCCGTTTCGAGATCTTGGCAATATAGTTGCCTTAGGTGTGCTCTTCTCGCTACTTTTGTCGTTGACGGTTCTACCACAGCTTCTGTTGCGTATTCGTTTTTCAACGCGGGAAACAGGTGCCAACCGACTGATTAATCGCATGGCTTTGTTGTCAGGCTGGGTTATCGCTTACCGCCGGCGGATATTGTGGCTAATGCTACCTTTGTCCCTATGCGTCGCTGCACTCAGTCCATTGAATCAATTAAACGATGATTTAATCCGCTATTTTGATGAGTCACAGCCCTTCCGTGCTGATTCTGAACGTATCGATCGCCACTTTTCTGGTATTTATACAATCGATTACTCGCTCTCGGTACCAGAGCAGAACGGTATGTTTCAGCCAGAGTTTTTACAGTTTCTTGATACATTCGATGACTGGCTACATGAGCAGCCAGAAGTTTTTACAACTGCAAGCCCCCTGCACCGAATCAAGGATCTTAACCGTTTGATGAATGGTGGTGATGAGGACTCTTACCGGTTACCTGGCGATACAATTACCGCTGCACAGCAGTTCCTGCTATACGAGATGTCGTTGCCGTTTGGTCGTGATGTGACCCATCAGGTGAATTTGAATAAATCCTCGGTGAAACTGACTGCACGATTAAAGAATCTAAGCTCGGTGGGCTTAATTGCTTTTGAAAAACGGGTCGAAGAGTGGTTGTTGCAAAACCAACCTCGCTCCATTGATATCTATCACAGCAGTCCCGCAGTGATTTTTTCCCACATTGGCCAATCAAATATTGTAAGTCTCCTTGAAGGTGCCTCGCTAGCGTTTGTGGTGATTTCATTGACGTTGATGCTGGTATTCCGCTCACTCGATATTGGTCTATTGAGCTTGGTTCCAAACCTGCTTCCAGTCGCGGCAGCATTTGGATTTTGGTATCTCGTTAATGGTCAAATCTCAATGGGGCTGGCTGGGGTGTCGGCAATGGCGATCGGCATAATCGTCGATGATACAGTTCACTTCCTCTATCAGTATGTCAACGGTCTAAAGCGGGGGCTCAGTCCTGAAGATAGCGTAAGCGAAACCATTAGTAAGACTATGGGTGGGATCGTGATTAGCTCAATGCTGCTAGTGATAGGCTTCCTTCTATTGTCGACCTCGGCGTTCGAGAAAAATGCCCAGATGGGTATGCTCACGGGGATGTCTATTGTGTTGGCATTGGTGTTTGACTTGATATTACTACCGGCCTTGGTTCTAACCTTTATGCGCAGGACACGTACGTCGAACCTGCAATTTCGTACCGACAAGGAACTAAATAATGCGAACTGATTACCGTCTCCTCCTTCCAGTGACAATACTTTGTGGCCTAATCGGTTTGCCGGTTCAAGGCGCTGCTAGCGATGTTAGAAAGGGGCGGGAGGTCGCAGTGGCAGTGGATAACCGTGACCTTGGTTACGGCGACAGTGTTGCCGAATTGACGATGATTCTACGCAACAGGGCCGGAGATGAAACTCGACGTGAACTGCAGATCAGCTCACTTGAGAGTCACGAGGGTGGAGACAAATCGTTAATCCGCTTCAATTTTCCTGCCGATATCCGGGGCACGGCGCTTCTAACGCATCCGCAGTTAGAGGATACCGATAAGCAGTGGTTATATTTGCCTGCCTATTCCCGTATTAAGAGGATCTCATCTCGCAATAAGAGTGGTGCGTTCGTCGGTAGTGAGTTTTCGTTCGAGGACTTGTCTGATAAGGCGGTCGACGATTTCCGCTATACCTACGTGAGAGAGGAATCATGCGAAGATGGTGCCCTGGTTTGTGACGTAATTGACCGAGTGCCAGAAGACTCTCACTCTGCATATAGCCGGCAGCGGGTCTGGGTTGATCAGAGTGCTCGACGTATCTTCCGTATAGACTATTTCGACCGTAAGGAAACGCTGCTCAAGACTTTTTCCGCAAGGGATTTTCGCCTCTACGACGATCGTTATTGGAGGCCCATGGAGGTGGTTATGCATAATCAGCAGAGTGGAAACGTAACGATCTTAAGCTATAGCCGCATCGAGTTTGGTACCGGTCTCTCAGTTGCGAATTTCCATCGCAATACACTCCGGGATTAAGGGTATGGGGGTCTTGCGTTTAGCGTTTTGGGTGCAGCTGTGTCTAAGCCTTACCATTATGCCGGTCCTCGCAGAGGTCAAGGTTGACAAGTATTCTGTTGATATCGCGGCCACGGCTCGTATATTTGCAGAAGAGGAGTCGCTGGCCATTGATGATAGCTACCGCTTCGGACCGGGGCTTGAAATTGAAGCAAATGCTGAGGGGGATATTGGTGATACTGGCTATAAGTTGCGGTTGTTTGGTAGCTGGGATGAGCAGGATGGGGAGCGTCGTTATGCCGATATCCGCCAAGCCAGCCTTCACTGGCGCCGTGATCAGTTATCGCTGAATCTCGGTGTTAGTACTTTCTTTTGGGGCGTTTCTGAATCTCTGAATATAGTCAATGTACTTAATCAGGCTGACTTGCGCCAAGCTATCGACGGAAAGGAAAAGATGGGGCAGACCTTCGCATCTTTAGGTCTGCGTTTTGATAACGGCGAACTATCGATATTCTATCTGCCAACTTTTCGTGAGCGAGAATTTCCAGAGCGCCCGTCATTCGGACTACCGATTTCGGACCGGGCACTTTTTGAAAGCTCGAATAGAGGTGGAGATGTTGCTCTGCGAGGCCATTTTTACGCTGGTGATTTAGAAACAGGGATCGGTTACTTCAGAGGCACTAGGCGGGCGCCACTACTGGTAAGGCCTAGCCCTTCAGCGACGATGTTGACTCCCTTTTACATCGAAACCGAGAATTTTTTACTGGACACACTTTATCTCCTCGGCGACACGACCTTTAAGTTGGAAGCGAAAACTGGTCGCGAACTGGAGCAAGGTTTCTTTGCTGCAAACGTTGGCCTTGAGCACCCGATTTATTCGCTACCGGATAGTATGCAAGATCTGTCCTTGATCGCCGAATATCTAATCGACGATAGGGATGAGCAAGCTGAAACATTAGGTCAGAACGATCTCTTTGTCGGCCTTAGAGCTAGCTTCGGTGATACCGGTGACAGCGAATTTCGAGGAGTCATAAGTTATGACTTCGATAGTCATGGCAACTACCTCGACTTAGGCTTAGAACACCGTCTGAGTGATTATTTTAGAATCGAAACTCGGGCGTTTTTATTCCTCAATGTGGGCCGCAGTGATACTTGGCTGTATCCAGTACGGGATGAGGATTTTATCGAGTTTAAGTTGCATTATTCTTTTTGAGCGGACCCTATGAAGACCGGAGTTAACAGGGATATAGGTCTTTGGATTGCTACCGTGAAGGAGTTTGAAACTCTAATTAAGCATGATCCGCAAACTGTCTTCACCACAGTTAGCGAGGCTGAGCAGAAAAGATATAGTGGGATTGTTAATCGAGCGGCGGGCCTACATTTTCTGCTTGGTCGTTACCTATTGCGTTATGTTTTATCCACTAAAAGAGGCGTAAGTATTTTGCCGGCAGATTGGGAAATTTTCCCTGATGAGCAAGGCAGGCCTAGAGTTTTAAACCAAAGTGTGGCCCCAATAAAATTTAGTATTTCTCATGCTAGTGGTGTGGTCGCGATTGCGCTTAGCTCTACCGTTGATCCAGGTATAGATCTGGAGCCCCTTGCTCGTGAACTGGGCTCAGGTCTAAATTTCAGGCATTTACTTAGTCCAGAGCAATATGACCAGGTAATGACTATCCCAAGCGCTGCTCACTGTGAATTGTTAACAAGGGTTTGGTGCATTAAAGAGTCTGTGTCCAAAGCGTGTGGTTTGGGGCTTCGACTGCCTTTTTCTACGATCGAGTTTGATCTTGTATCTTTGCTTAACTCGCAACCAGCCACGTGGCTTGAGTGTAAGGTAAGAGAAAGGGGGAGCTTTTGGTTTAACCTTTGCACGTTGGCGCAACGTTATTGGCTTTGTGTAGCGATGGAGTCGCCGGCGTTGTCGCCTTTGGGTCGATTGGAACCAAACCATTTTAACCTACTCAGCCGCAAGGCGTTTTAGAAACAAGACGTGGAGTTGGAAGTAGCTGCCGCACAAAATTAATTTTAGGTCCAGTTACGCTGCTTCAATGTCATTAATACAGGATGAGATGATGGACGTGCTTGAGTACATCAGGGAAAAGGAAAGGTTGCTTAGGGCTCGGATTAACAATTTGGACCTCAAAAGCACCCATGATAATCACCTGCATCAGTTGTCCTATTACATCAGTAACTTGCTTAAAAATTCCTGGACTTCGAAAGCTGGGCCGGTTGTTGATCCTGCTAGCAATCGTGAATTACAAGTCATTAAGAACCCTAAGGCCATCGCTTTCTACCAAGACTGGCAAGCACGTATTGGTCAGCAGATATATATTGGGCGCTGGATTGTAGTTGACCAGTCGCGCATTGACAGTTTTGCCGAAGTAACTGGGGACCGCCAGTGGATTCATATTGATCCAGAACGAGCAAGGGCTGAATCGCCGTTTGGAGGCACAATTGCCCACGGCTTTTTGGTCCTATCGCTAATTCCCGAGCTCACCGATACTGTCAATCCGGAAAAACCGCCTTACCCTGAAGCTAGAATGATTATAAACTGCGGCCTTGAACAGGTGCGTTTTCCTTATCCAGTTAAGACTGGCAATCGTATCCGAGCTCGTACGACTTTAAAGTCCCTGGTGCCATCGAAGCGTAGTGTGGAAATGATCAATCATATTGAGGTAGAGGTTGAAGGTTCAGGTCGCATGGTTTGTGTTGCGGATAGTGTGCTGAAACTTTACTTCTGAATTCAAAATGCACGCGCACCCTCCCGGCACTTATAATTATCATAGGCAAACTGGGAGGAGAGTAATTCTCGATTGATCGCTCTTGCAAGAGCGCAGAATTAGCCATCTCTGGATAGAGATATGAACCTTGAGTATCTGTGATTATCGAAAGGTGTATTCCTGCTATCTGATAGGGAATTTCAGAGGCTATGGGGGCTGGGGTTTATTAATTTCCCTGGTTAAGTAGGGAAATACAGCTGGGGGCGGCGTTAGACGTGTCTTTACCACCTAGATAACTCTTCTATTTCTGACCTTTCTGACTGAGCGCTCCATTGCCGAGGATTAGTGGCTGCGTTGCTACAAATCTAGATGGATTCCATCAAAGATCGAGTGGTTCACTTGTAATGATGAGGTATGAGCGCTAGATGTGTAACCAACCAATAAGCAAATAACTAGAAAAAATTTTTTGAATAAAGATTTTTTTGGTATGCTATATCTAATTTTTTCTTTTTTTAGGATAAAATTGTCGGTATGTATGTGTAATTTGAAGCAACTTACCTCTTCATTTATCTCACCTGTTTGATACCCCAAAGGTACAGTTAGGCTCTTGAAGTGATTAGTGTTCAAACTTTATTGTTCCAAAATAAAATTAGTGTTCAAACTTTATTGTGCGAGAACAAATGGCGTCTGGGAACAGTAAAGAGTATACACTCCTAGCACTATAATCTTTGAATAAGTGACTGAAATTATTTAGAGGCTGTAACCTGCTGGTTTATAAAAGCTTTTATTGAATTGATGCCGCCATCACCTATTCAAATTTACAAGTCTCTTGAAGCTTGTCGAATAGATTTCAAAGTATAGCTTCCACGCCCAATGACGTAGTGGTTCAGCTCTGTGTCCTCTGGGCTTCAACAGTCTCTAGGACCGTGTGACGGCTGTTAAGTGAGCTATATCTATCTGACTATGAACTATTTGTGGCAGCTCTCAGGGAAATGAAAACAGCGATCGGCGTAAAGTTTGGAAAAGCCCGACTACCCGATGAGCTCACCCGGACGACTAAAGGTTCCCAGCTCCCTTCCTTTTCAGTGAAATAAATACTGTCTTTTTTTGTAGGCATCACTGTTACACGCTGTGAAGTTGGTCGATTAAAATTCGGCATAAGACCAAAATTATTGCCAGGTCAGGCATAAGTTGGCAGCTATTTTTACTTATACGAGCCATTGCACTTCATGAAATTTATTTTTACCAATCACAGTTTTCTATTATTTTTAAACTCTTATGAGAGATCTCTGCACTAGCCAATTGTCACGGATGGTAAATAAAAGCTCGACGTTGTTTGGTAGGTCGGGATAAAAATTGATTTTTATCAATTCATATCTCTGGTTGGTAAAACAATATGCGTTGTAATGTTCGATGAATAAATTACTTCAAGAGCGCTTTAAAAGTATTGCTATCGATATTTTTTGGTCAAATTAAAAATAAGTGACACCATCGTTTTAAGTAGGTAAAGCTTAAAGCAACCTCTAATGATCTATGAAAAATAAAACTCCAACTAAAAATTGGCCGCGTGAAAACTTTAGAAATATGATTCCTGTAAGAACTTTGTAAACTTAAGTTTAATTTTTTGTGAAAAATAACAAGCATTTAATACTTTAATGCGATGTTGATTGGTTATACCAAATTTGAAATTTAAAATTATATGAGAAAAAATGTGACATGGTCATCTATTTTGGTCGTGAAAGTTTTATTTTTGCATTGGCGGCTTTTATTTTTTTTTCACCTCTGTAATCTATGTTTTTAAGTTGACTGCTATATTTGCTTGAAAAAATTCTGATGTCCAAAGATGTAAAATTGTAGGTGTAAAGAGTTTCCATCACCTTGCAGATGATCGGTTAATAAATTCAATTAAATAAAGCATGAGTGCCGAGAGTTGAGATTTTAACTGTAGAGGGGATGCTATACGTGTTGTTCATCTGAGGGTGCACAGTGAAGGGGATGGCCGAAAGATTAAGAAATTATTTGCCAGGTGGAGGTATTTGCCATGGTGGAATTTGAAATTCGCACCGATGTTTCGTTATAAGATTTAATTCTATGAATATCTAGAAAGGTGAAGCGGTTGCTCAAAATGATAACCGTTAAGTGAGTTATGTGTGCTTGCTTTTTATAGTTAAGGGTGAAATTTCTCCACAGAAAAAATTATATAACGGTGTTTTGTAATGAAACTGTATATTTTGAATGATAATTTCATCTGAGTTAGCTAGAGCATAGTTTCTTTATAAAGTAATAAGGTTATTATCGATTCATTGCAGGATGCTGTGAAATATTAAAGTGTTGCAATTTACCAAGCCTGAGTTGGTATATAGTAATAATGTCAATATGGCTTTAAGTGTCGGCCATATAAAATTTTTTTTAAAACGGAAGAGTGTAATGCATATTCTTATTGTGAAAACTGATAGTTTTCTTATAAAGAAGAACTAGTCGCTTGTCTGTGACTCTCGTGCAGAAAACACTCTAATTGTGAATTGATTTAAATCAAGAGTACATTATGTAAGATTTAATTTTTTGTACTGACAGGATTCCTTTTTTGTTGATCTGGAATTTTCATTCTGGTAGGGATTCCTTTGTATTTTAAATTTCACATAGTGGTTAAAGGTATTTTATAGATTGTAAAGTTGGTTTCTATTGTTGAATAAGGATTGTTGATATGCTCGATGTTCTTGTGCCAAGTCAAACCAATAACCTGAATTTTGTTTCAGCTAATCGCATCGTAAGCCCGAGAAAACTCTGGTCCGCCTATCCTGTTAGCGTTGATGTGGCTGATTTTATTCAGCGCTCCAGGCAATCAATAACCGAGATTTTACATGGGAAAGACCCGCGATTTTTAGTAATTGTGGGGCCTTGTTCAATTCATGATATCGATGCCGCCAAGGAATATGCGAGTCGCCTTAAGTCCCTGAGTGATAATTACAGTGAAAATCTACTAATTGTTATGCGGGTCTATTTTGAAAAACCAAGGACGACAGTTGGCTGGAAAGGATTTATCAATGATCCTAAGTTAGATAGCTCCTTTGATGTGGAAGCTGGTCTAACCGCCGCCAGAAAACTATTGATCAACCTGGCGGAGCTTGAAATTCCCGTAGCAACGGAAGTATTGGACCCGGTAACACCTCAGTATCTGGGAGATTTAATAAGCTGGGCGGCCATCGGTGCCAGAACCACTGAGTCACAGACCCATCGTGAAATGGTTAGTGGGTTATCTATGCCGGTTGGATTTAAGAATAATACCGATGGAAATATTCAGGTAGCCATGAACGCCATGAAGTCTGCGTCTGGAAAACACAGTTTTCTTGGAATCGACTCAGATGGAAGAATTTCAGTGATCAACAGCCTGGGAAACCTGAATACTCATATTGTTTTAAGAGGTGGGGAGAATCCCAACTACGAGAAACGAGCAGTCGAAGAGGTAGCTCGCACTCTATCCGAAGCAAGGCTGCCCAGTAATTTGGTAATTGACTGCAGCCATGCAAATTCCAATTACGATTTCAGGCAGCAGAGGGTGGTTGTCGATAACCTTATTGAACAACTAAAACACAGTAATAGCTCAGTTGTCGGATTAATGTTGGAAAGTAACCTTAATGAAGGTAAGCAAGCCATTCATTTACCAAAGGATATGATGAAATACGGTGTTTCAGTCACCGACGGCTGTATTGGTTGGGATGAGACAATAGATATCATTTCCCAGGTTAATGACGTTTTTATCCAGCGCCAGTAAAAAATATTTCCATTTATCACAAATTGAACTCTAGCCGGTATTTGGAGCTAATCTGTTGGGCTGATATCCATTTGGCCTTAAAGTTTGGATGTTCTATACGAGGTTGATTCAGTTGAAGTTAAATGAATGCCAGGACAGGAATATTTCGATATAGATTAAATGTTCTATTCAAAATATATCGGGCCAAATAGAATTTAAGGATATCTTATGAGCGAATATGATCATGCTGATTTCAATGGTGTGTATGAAGGCAAATCATTAATCGGGAGCGCAGAAATAACGAGCGTTCCCTGGGAAATTGGAGTACCGCAACCCGCGGTTTGCGAAATTCTTGATAGAGCTCATCCCGGTCGCCTGTTGGATATCGGCTGTGGTCTTGGTCGAAACGCAAAAGCAGCTGCTGATCGAGGTTATCAAGTGATAGCTATAGATACTTCTTCTACAGCGATTGAGAAATGCCGGGAAGTATATCCTGATTCCGGCATATCGTTTGAGGTACGTGATGCTTGCAATACGGGTTTGCAGTCGGGGTTCAACTTCATTTTGGATTCGGCAGTTTATCATGCCATACCTGCAGATAAGCGCATCGTCTATTTAGAGGAAATGCGCCGACTGGCCACAAAAGAAACGGTTTTTCATTTGATTACTTTCGCACCCTCGAGACTAGGAATGCCCAAGCCCCTGGCTAACGAACTATCTGAGATTGCAGCTAGTGTTGAGGCCAGTGGCTGGAGCATAAAGTGTGTGGACAGAGTTGAATACAAAGGGAATGCTGCCGCTATTGAAGACTTCCAGAAAAAGAAAGGGTTAAGGATTGAGAAGGATAGTCATGGCAGGACAAGACTACCCGCATGGCATTTAACCCTTCAAGCTTCCGTATAGAAATTCACCAACAAGGAAAAAGAAGAGTGAAATATAAGCACATTTCTTTTGTTGGGCTATGCCTTGGTTTTTTTATTGTCATGATGGATATGACCACTGTGCCATTGATGTACACAACTCTGATGGATGAATTCACGGTCAGTCCAGCCAGGGTTGCCTGGGTCAATAATATTTATCTTATCACTTATGCTGCATCTCTTCTTTTGGGGGGGCGGCTCGGAGATTCGACGGATAGAAAAATTGTATTAATAGGTGCACTTCTGGTTTTGGGTTTGGGGGCTGCGATTAGTGGGGCAGGACAAACCTTTGTAGAGGTTATTGTTGGGCGTGCATTGATGGGAATTGGCGCTGGCTTTTTGACATCTCAAAGCATGGCCTACATTTCTATCCTCTTTGCTAAAGGGGGACGGGGGACAGCGTTAGGGGTTTGGGGTGCAGTTGCAGGAATTGCAACTGCTACCGGCCCGGTGATTACACAATTACTATTAACGACTGCGGATTGGCGTTGGGTAATGTGGATTAATATTCCTTTTGTACTGGCCGCTTTAGTTATCGCCCTGCGGTGTTTGCCCAGTGATCCCGGTAGTGGTATCCGACTATCGGAAACCTTTGCCAGTGCAGTTTATGGGCTCTGTTTGGCTGGTGTAATTATAGGTATTCACTATATCAGTGTCGCGGGGATATTACGGGGAGTAGGTATAGCTTTGATATTAATCGGAGCTGCAGTCATTGCTATTTTGATTCGCAAAGAAGTGAAGAATAAAAGTGCTTACATTTTATCCCCTGAGTTGTGGTTTGACGGTACTTTTTTCAGGATCTGTTTTATTTCGGGATTACTGGGATTAGGGGTCGCTAGCTTCTATTTACCATTAGCTTTCCTCCTGGATGTATGCATGAACTTTGGTCCAGTGGCTATCAGTGTACTAATGATGACAATCGCCCTGTCCAACGCCGTGGTGGGCCCCTACGCTGGCCATCTATCCGATCGTATAAAACCTGAAGGAATAGTTAGAAGTGGTTTGATGTTATTTGCTCTTGCCAATGGGTTACTGGGTTTTATTGGTGTTCTTATGCCGGGAGGAACAGTCACTTTTATAGCGCTTTTCCTGGTCATGATGATCGGAGGGGCGGGTACCGGCCTGGCCTTTGCACCCCTCGCCAACTTGGCACTTAGCAGGGTTAGCTTTGAGGCTCTGGGGCGGGCCGCAGCATTTTTTAACTCTATACGTCAGGCGTTGAGTGCTATGGGGGCAGTTATAGTGGCAATTCTTTTTGACTGGATTGTACGGCTGAAATTAGGAATTGATCTCGAGATAACTGCTACCAATCTCCGGGAGTCTCCGGGTATCACGGGATTAGCAACGTTGGTGTGCTTCCTATTGATTGCTCTGGGCTTATCAATTGCGGCCTATCTGTCTCGAAGCAGTAGGCAGGATTCAGTACAGGGGGAGGTTTTAAATACATGAATATTTGGGTGCTAAGTGGATGTTCAAGTGGGCTGGGTCGTTGCTGGACAGATTCGATCATTAGGGATCGTGGTGAACCGGTTATTGGTATTACTCGCTCTGATAATGCTGCTGGAGCAATGTTGGAGGAATACAAAGATCTCTTTGTGCCGTGTATTGCAGATGTCAGAGATTCATTCACGCTAAGCGAAAAATTACATCAAGCGGTTAAGGAAGTTGGAAAACCAACGCGGGTAGTCACTGCTGCCGGTTTTGCACAATTTGGAACACTGGAGGACTTGTCCAGCGAGCAAATCAGGGAGCAGTTTAAAACGAATGTTGAGGGTACGCTTAATGTAATTCGGCCACTAATACCAATGATGCGTGAGGGCGAAGCATCACGAATATTACTGGTTTCGAGTATGAGTGGTGTGGCCTGCTGGCCTCTTCTAGGTGCATATCAAATTAGTAAATATGCTATTGAAGCTATAGCCGATACCTTGCGTCTTGAACTACAGGATTTTGGAATTCAAGTGGGTTGTATTGAACCCGGACCCCATAAAACCGGGTGGGCGACGACTTACGCCCGCCGCCAGGAAACCCGGTCCGAATATAATAAACAAGATCTTGTCAGTCGATCCTCATGTGGTTACACCATTAATGATCCGGCAGCGAGTCTGCCCTTCTTTTGGAAAATATTTGATTCGTCAGTGATGCCTAAACGTATGGCGACATCGCCTGAGTTTGTTGATTTTGCCATAAAAGAGGCACAGGAAAAAATTAGAGATTGGAGATCCGCGCATGTCGATTAAATTGAATGCTTTACCACTGTCAAGTACTGACAACGATATTGAAATTGAGAGAGTAGTTAGTACTTTTTCTGAGGGGGATCGGGAAGAGCTGTCGAGTGGTTTGATAGAAGTGCTTGGTTCCTCTGACATCGTAAAAATCCTGGATGAAAACAGAGATTCTGGCCCGGGGTCATTACGTGAAGTTCTTCGTGTTTGCCGAATTCTCGGGAAGACCGATGCATCTCTAGCATGGATTGCCGGTGTATCCAATTCAGCGTGGACTATGCGTGGTTGTTTTCATTCGCTAGAGGCACAGCCCTACTCCATGGAGCGGAATAAAATTCTGGCCATGGTACTTGGGCGACCAGGGTTGCTGAAAAAAAATCCCACATCGAATCAATGGCTTCTAAATGGTGAATGGCGATACGCATCAGGATCGACCTATGCCAGTTATTTTTTCTGTCTGGCGACCGTTGAAGGTGCGGATACCCAAGATATTCAAGTGGTCGCTGTTCCCGCAGAGCAGCTGGATGTAGCTGCAAGTTGGAACTCAGCTGGCTTGCGAGGTACGCAAAGTCTCACAGTGCGGGCTAGGGATATTGAGATCCCCAATAGTAATGTGGAGAACTATTCTCATATTCTCTCCGGTGAGAATCGTAGGTTAAATGCGTTAGCTGGCAGGGAAGAACATGCATCCTACGCAGGTCTTTTCACTGGTGTACTGATGAATTGCCTGGTGGGTTCTATGCTCGGCGCGACAGAAGCAGGTTTGGAGTATGTTGCAGCCGCTGCCGGAAAACACCCTGTTCTTGGTAGTACCTATACATCAATGAGCGATTCGGGGGCTATCAGGTCTGAAATAGGGCGACTTTGGAGCAGTTTTGATATCTACCAGCGGGCAGCGGAATTTAATGCTGACACCATTGACCATGCTGCGCGAGAGCCAGAAATAACATTAACGACTGAAGATCGGGTTGCTATTCGTGGACGTGCGACACAGATCATGCGTGGTTGTTTGTCGATTGTTCAAGACCTGCTTTGGATATATGGAGCTTCGGGACTGGATAAAGGCAGCCCTTTGGAACGAATCTGGAGGGACGTTAATGTGGGAGCCCGCCATGGTGGATTTTCCAAATTTGTACCAGAAGAAGCCATTGGTCTATCAAGAGTTGAGCGTGATCCTAAAGAGCTTACGCGAATGTTTTAACCCGTTTATTCATTAACTTTAGTTAAAAATCCGTCCTACGAATATCGCGTATTTAAGTGGGTACTTGGGAATACTGTTTAGGTCAGAGGTCGTCCTGTTCTGTAGAGCCTAGCCGTGACAGTACAACTGTTTAAGCAGAAGAAAGAGTATGGAAGCGTATAGAGAAACGGTGATGCAGCTGGGTTTTGGGCTACAACCTGTAGTTGAGGCATTAAATAAGGCCCTGGAGGAGAACCCGGAGGCTCCTGCTGTAATACATAACGATAAGGTGAGATCATATCGCCAACTCTGTGAGTCCGCACAAAATATTGCTACCCAATTAACAGAGATGGCTATCTTACCGGGTGAGCGCCTGGCTTTGGATATACCTCGATCCATAGCGCTATATGAGTTGATGCTTGGCTGTTTGATCACGGGCGTATCCTTTATGTCATTACCCCGGGGCTTCGATAAATCCGAACAGCTTCAGGAAGCTAAAAGAGCAAATTGTGTGGGTATCCTGACAGATACTGAATTACCACTTAATGGTGGCCTTTCATTAAGAGGAATTGGGACCTTCTGGAAGTTACCCGAATCAAACCGGGGTCTGGTAAGAAGTGATATCGCCGGTGATGAAGTCTATTGCGTGAGAACCTCTGGTACAACAGGTGAACCCAAAATTGTACCTATTATGCGTGGCCAGCTCTCCTCCTTTTTGGAAAATTCCCAAAAAGCATTGAAAATTGACCTGTATGCTAAATGGTTGTGGACTCACGATCTCTCTTTTGACTACGCGATATGGGAAACCTTTGGATGCTTGGTTCATTGCGGGTGTCTGGTAGTTCTGGATGAAAATAAAAAGCGTGACGCCAGATCTACACAAAGGTTGATGGCTAAAGCGGGAATAAATGTATTGTCGGTGACGCCCTCTGAATTCCGCTACCTGTTCTCCAGTGAAGCAGGATCTGTAAATTGGGAGGACTACCCTTTAACGGAAATCCTATTTGCAGGAGAGAAGCTGTCAACCAGTACTTTTTCACCCTTCTTTAACCAGTTAGACAAAGCGAAGGTGAGGCTAATTAACGCCTACGGACCTTCGGAGACAACGGTGTTTTGCGCAACTCATGTTGTCACCAAAGGTGACCTGGCTCTGGAGTCGATACCTATCGGCAAGCCTTTTCCCGGCATTAAATTTGAATTGCTGAATTCTAATGATCTGGAAGCCGAAAATTTGGAGCTTAATGGAGTTGACGTTCAGGATTTGGAATTCGGCGAGCTTAAAATTTGTGGTGCACAAGTATTTGCGGGCTATGAAGGTGGAGAGCCTCTAACCGACGGATATCAATCTGGGGATATATGCAGGCTCGACGAACAGGGCAGATTTGTTTTTATCGGCCGATCCAGTGGTTACCAAAAAATTAACGGTTTTCGTGTAGAGCCATACGAAATTGAGGAGTATTTACAGTCCCATGAGAAAGTAGATGAGGCTGTGGTTTGGGTCGAGAATACCAGCAATCAAGGAGATCTGTTATTGGCCTGTGTTAGGGGATGCAGAGATGTTGAACTTTCAACGCGGGAGCTACGACTGGCCTGCTCAAAGCTACCGCCTTACTTAAGGCCCAGTCGATATAGATTGTTTGATGATAAACAATGGCCGATTAACGAAAGAGGAAAAACCGACAGAATGTCGTTAAGGAGGAGTATGTATGAACAGGAAGAGTACTGATCAAAAAGCGCTAATTCGCGAGGTAGAGCAGCTCCTAAATGAAACGGACGTTCGGCCAACTGATAATTTTATTGAACTGGGTGGGAACTCATTCCTGGCACTTCAGCTCGCGATCAATTTGAAGGACAGGGACAATATTGAGGTTGATGTGGCTCGGCTGTTAGGTAATACCCTGGAATGCGTTTTGATAACGACTGATGTAGAACGTGACAAAACTCAATCTATTCAAACGATCTGTGGACAAACTACTGTGGAGGTCGTGGAATGAGAATGATTGGACTTGGCCATGTCCTGGCTAAACCTCATCGATTGGAGGATTTGGACCATCCTAATGAAATGCATCTGAGGGCAATTCGACACGCCGGATATGACAAATATTGGGTGCACAATGGCAGTGTCCGAGAGTTCGGCGCTCAGGCTGTCGTCAAAGCTTTGGATGAGTCAGGATATAGCGTCGATGATATTGGTTTTATAGTTGGTGGCCAATCCAATGTACCAGATTTCATTGGTATCGACTTCGCATGCCAGATTGGTGCTGAGTTGGGAGGCCTACAAGTTAAAACCCTAAACCTGGTGGAAGGCTGTGGCTCCAGTATCAGTGCCTGGATTAGTGCTAGCGCCCTGATAGACAGTTTGGAAGTGGGGCAAGTGGGTGTGATTGTGCATGCCCAACGCGTTAGTGAGCCTCACCTTGACCGGTTCGGATTAATGAATGCGATTCTCACAGATGGCGCTGTGGCTGCCATTGTGAGCAAATCTGATTCGCCGACGAAAGGGTGTAGTTTTTACTATAGGGGAGGTCGTGATATCTCTGAAACTCGCTTCGTGGATATGATGCGAATCGAGCGGGGTGGAGGTCTAAATCCGGTACTACTGCCCAATCATGACAGTCGCGAGGACCAACTCGGTCGTGAAAGGGTAATGGATCTCTATCGTTTTTCCGGTAGTGATCTCGAAGGTTTTCTGAAACTACGTGCTGATAATACTCTTCAAATGATTGAATCCTGTATGGCTGAAGCGGGGTGGAGTTTAAAATCTGAATTTACCCTCTTACATACATTAGAAGGTCGGCAAAGTATGGAGAGTCTGGCATCAAGGCTAGGGATACCATTGGATAAAACCAACGCAGATCTAGTGGCGGAAATCGGCCATATGGGCAGCGCTGAGCAGTTAATTTCTCTCGATATCAAGCGGAAGCAGGGAAATATCCACCCAGGTGATCGGATTGTGCTGAGCGCAATTTCAAGTGGCATGAAATGGGGATGTTTTTTACTGGAATGTGAAAACCCCAACAAATAAAAATCTGACTAGATCAAAATAGGGATGTTGGATGTCTAGTGACTTGATATACCTGAAAGAAGAAGCCTATTTCGAACCTTTAGTTAATCACTGGTTTGCATGGTCTTATTTAATTCCGCCGGTTCAGGCCGCACGTTACATGGCCATTACGCACAAAAGGATTATGTCTTCTTTTGTTGAAAATGCCAGAGTTCACATTATGGCAGCACAAGTGCCTGCTCTTACGGGTGGAGAATTTCTTAATGCCCGAGCTGACCAGGTGGAAGATATTAAATCACTGTTGCTTGAACTGGAAAATCAACTTACCGATGTACTAGAACTTTCTGAAGCGGTTGAAGAACTGGATAAATTAATCCGTGCCCATAGTGACGGAAAATCGATTGAATACCTGTATAAAAAAACTCCAGAGCCTCTAAGGGGGTTCATTGAGATTGTACAGGACATCAATCACAATCCGGGTTATCGTTTAATAGAACCTTTACTCTATCATTCAAAACACTATCGAAAATCACTACAAAGTGTTTACTTTGGTTTGCTTTCCAAGGTGGGGGAAAGACCATTCTGTTTCTCTACCCCCCGTCTGGCCGATGAGAATCATATGCAATGGATGGTCGATTTCTGCACGCCAGAGGTAGACTTAATAATTAAATCACGTACAGAAGGAATAGTGCGGGAAGTAGCTGAAGCTATATTTTCAAGAACCGAAGTGCGTGGCGGACTACATTACAATGAATTGTTTACCTCGCAACCGCCGACAAGACGTCATAAGCCAATATCTGATGGTGGAGTAAAATTAACTTTTCTCGGTCATGCCTCATTTATGCTGGAAACCCGTTCGATTAATATTTTAATAGATCCGGTAATTCCTGTTAGAGGTGAACATTATGCCGATGATGTTATCAGTTACTCTGAGCTACCTGAGACAATTAACTATATCTGTATTACCCATAATCATCACGATCATTTCAATCTGGAAACTTTACTACAGTTACGTCATAAAGCGGATAAACTGATTCTACCCGTTAATAATGGTGGAACAATAATTGACCCCTCCATGAAACTAATCGCCCAACAGCTGGGCTTTAAAGTGATAGAGGTGGGCGACATTGAGGAAGTTGAAGTTTCTGATGGAAAAATAAAGGCGATACCTTTTTTGGGAGAGCACGGCGATCTTAATATACGTTCAAAAACCGTTTGGTATATTGAGCTTATGGGTAAGAAATTCTTATTTGGCGCCGATGCCAATAATAGCGATCCAGTAATGTATCGCCATGTTCATAAGTTGGTTGGGGATGTTGATGTTCTGGCTATTGGCATGGAATGTGTTGGGGCGCCTTATACATGGATTTATGGTGCGCTTAACACTGAGCCTGTGAGTAAAGATATCAGTCATTCACGCCGCTTAAACGGCTCAAATGCTGAGCAGGCATATCATATGGTTGAAACCTTCAACGCCCGGCAGGTTTTTCTTTATGCCATGGGATTAGAACCCTGGTACAAATATTTTATGGGTCTGGATTATAAAGATAATTCAGAGCAAATTATTGAATCTGACAAGATGATTAAGCTATGCAGCGATAAAGGAGTAGCTTGCCAGCGACTGGTAGGAAAAAACGTTACTTTTTACTGATAGGGCATCAACGGTGTTCCCTTCGTAAATTTGTTCTACATCATAGGAGATGACTACATGACTCAAGATGAGCAAAGACAACACAATCGTCGTATTGTTGAAAAGTATATGAATACCCAGGGACAAGATCGATTAAAGCGCCATGAACTGTTTACTGAAGATGGCTGCGGAGGTCTTTGGACCACCGATACTGGTGAGCCCATTATGATACGCAGCAAAAAACTTTTAGCGGAGCATGCTGTATGGTCTCTCAAGTGCTTTCCTGACTGGCTTTGGTTCAACATTAAAATATTTGATGGCCAGAACCCGGATTTCTTTTGGGTAGAGTGTGATGGCAAAGGCCGTATCTGTTTCGAAGGGTATCCAGAAGGTTTCTATGAAAATCATTTTATCCATAGCTTTGAATTTGAGAACGGTAAAATAAAAATTCAACGTGAATTTATGAACCCCTGCAAGCAGTTCGAGGCATTGGGTATTGCGGTACCTCAGATTGTTAGGGCAGGCATACCGGCTTGATTTAGATTGTTTCAAGGGCGAGCAGCTTATTTTACTGCTAAGCCAGAATTATTTTCTTCTTGAAAATATATAATTAAGAGGCTACGGCAATGTGGGGCGGGGCATGAGTATTCCAAGAATCGAGAATTACACACTTCAAGCGTCGGATTTAAGTGCAGACAATATTGTTAATTGGAGCAAAGTAAATAGTCGCAGTATTTTGCTGGTTCATGACATGCAGCAATATTTTCTGAAGATGTTTCCGAACCCACTACGTAGAGCACTGATTGAAAATTGTCAGGCGCTTGTTTTGTACGCAAGAAAACATAACATACCAGTGGTTTATACGGCGCAATGCGGAGATATGTCGGAGAAACAGCGGGGGCTTCTTTTTGATATTTGGGGAAAGGGGATGAGCAACAGTCCTGAGCATACCGCTATTACTGAGGAAATTGCACCTAGGGAAGAAGACTCGGTGCTGGCCAAGTGGCGTTATAGTGCGTTCCATGCCACTTCCCTTGATGATATTTTTCATAATACACACCGTGATCAAATTATTATTTGTGGTGTTTTCGCTCATATTGGGGTTCTCGCTAGTGCTGTGGATGCTTATTCAAGAGATATAGAGGTCTTTCTCGTTCAGGATTCTATTGCTGACTTTTCCAAGCAGGACCATTTGCAAGCATTAAATTATGCGGCGGAATGTTGCGCTAAAGTATTGCCAACAGAGGAGGTATGCCAATGACCTTTGATGGCGCCGCCAATGCATCGAATGTTTTACAAAATGTTATTGATGGTCATTATGATGCCTATGCATTGGTTTACCGACCCGAGCGATATAAACAACCGACACTTGAGGTTTTGACGGGAACCGAGCGCATACTGGAAAATCTGGCTGAACTGGAACTCATTCAGGAAGAGCAGAAAAATACATGTCGTTGGGGAACACTTGTTGTTACCCCATATCGTCAGATTGAAGAACGTGGTTTTACAGTTATCGATGATCAAGTGCCTTTTCGGGCACTTGACGTTGATCAATATAGAACAATACCGCTCGAAACAGGCCTGTCTGAATTACCGGATGTCCCCGTCAATCTCAGAGATGCTCACTTTATACCCGATGATGCAAGTTATGAAAATATAGTAAGGGCAGTGATCGAACAGGAAATTGGAACGGGAGAAGGAGCAAATTTTGTAATCAAGCGTACCTTTACTGGTGAGCTAGCTGATTACAAGGATCACGTTGGATTGACTATTTTCCGCAACTTGGTAAAGCAGGAAAAGGGAGCTTACTGGCTATTTTTTATCAGAATGGGCGATCTTACTTTAGTAGGCGCCTCCCCGGAAATGCATATAAAACTTAATTCGAAATCGCTTTCCATGACGCCTATCAGTGGTACCTACCGATTTCCCTCCTTGGGTCCGACCCAGGATGGACTTTTGGAATTTCTGAATAATGGCAAGGAGGAAGATGAGTTATCAATGGTTCTTGATGAAGAACTGAAAATGATGACTCATATATGTTCTTCCGAAGTCATTGCAAAGGGTCCCTATCTTATTCAGATGTCCCAATTAGCTCATGTTGGTTACCGAATTGAAGGTTCCACGGATTTGCCACTTTCTGAAATATTGAAGCGATCGATGTTTGCACCAACGGTAACTGGCAGTCCTCTTGAAAATGCTACCAGGGTGATAGCCCGCTATGAAACCAGTGGGCGTTCCTACTACAGTGGTTTTGCAGCGATGATCGAAAATAATGATTGTGGGACTTTGCTAGACTCGGCAATTCTTATCCGTACCGCTGAGATATTAAAGAGTGGAGATATGAGAGTAGGAGTAGGTGCTACTTTGGTACGCGATTCTGACCCTCACTCGGAAACTAAAGAAACAGCGGCGAAAGCTGCTGCACTTCAAGCTGCCATGGGTGTCAGTGCAATGGATTCCCTGGCAAAGAAGGAGTGTATTGGCCAGTCTCTACTTAATAGAAATAAACGTCTATCCAGTTTTTGGTTGAGTGGGACTTCAGGTATGAACGATCCTACTTTGGAGCAGGATGAGAGGCTTACAGTTACGATTCTTGATAATGAAGATGCATTCACTTCAATGATGGAGTACCAACTGCGCGCTGCAGGTTTAAAGGTTAAGGTCGTGCCCCACACCTTAATTAATTCAGTTACAGATTCCGAACTTATTATTGTAGGGCCAGGTCCTGGTGATCCATGTAATCACAACGATCCACGGGTTGTTGCCAGTCGACGTGTGATGACTGAAGCTTGGGAAAATAATCAACCTTTTGTTTCTATCTGTTTTGGTCACCAGATTTTATGCTCGCTTCTAGGTTTACCGATAAAGCCACTTGAACAGCCTAATCAGGGGCTGCAGAAGCAGATTTCTATCTTTGGAAAAACAGAGACAGTCGGCTTTTACAACACATTTACTGCGATATCTGACACGGATTATATCGAAAGTCCAGTGGGTAAAGTACGTATTTATCGTGATCCGGGGTCAAACCAGGTTCACGGGTTACAAGGGCCCAACTTTTGCTCGATGCAATTCCATCCTGAATCAGTATTGACAATGGATGGCTTCAGAATTCTGAGGGATGCCGTTTTATCAATGAGGGTTGAATGCGTATTGAACTAGCCTGGTGGGATCTTGATGATAATGATCCCGCGCCCGATGAGCTTAAGGGCTGTTTAACCGATGAAGTTCTCAAGGAATGGGAGCTTGTGCCTAATATGATAACGAAGCTTTGGCTTGTCTCAGAGGACACTCCCCGCTGGGGTGCTTTAATGATCTGGTGTGGAGATAAACCTAATCTCTCTGATATGCCACCTAATATCTCAGCGGAAATTATTAACAGACCGCCTGATCATCGAATAGCCTTTGATGTGTGCTTTGAAAGCAAACCAGCTGGATAGAAATTCATAGGGCATAGCATCAAAGAATGGCATTAGCCCTTTGCAGGAACTGCAACGCAGTAACCGTGACCTTTAAGGCCCACTCTTCGGGGCTTGCGGAGCGATTCACACCCCGCATTGCGACTTCTTGAAAGGTCTAGATATTCCTGCGAAGCCGCGCCTTAATTTTAAACCACTCTGCAAGCCAGAGGCATCACGGAGTTGTTCAGAGGCTCCTTAATTTGGTTAGAGTTTTCAGTATTCGATTAATGGAATAATAAAATGCATAGATACACTGTTGTAAACGCCTTTGGTAGAGAACCATTTACTGGTAATCCCGTAGCCGTTTTCTTTGATTGCGATGACCTGGACAGCAATAGTATGCAGAGAATTGCGGCTGAACTTAACCTTTCAGAAACAACGTTTATTGGAACCCCGAGCAAAGGTGGCGATGTCAATGTCAGGATTTTTACGCCTGTCAATGAACTGGATTTTGCGGGGCACCCGCTGTTGGGCACCGCATTGGCTTTATCGAAAGCAACTGATCTTACGGAATTAAAGATCGAAACCAAAAAAGGCCTTTTTAACTTTGCAGTGCAACCCGTTAAAGAAAATCCTTTCTCAGCTTACATACAGATGGAGCAGCCCTGCCCGGTAATTTCATCCTTTGATTATCAAGAGGCATTACTTGAGGCGCTTGGAGTGAGGCGAAGTACATTGCCGGTAGATATGTATGATGTGGGGCCCAGACACGTCTTTGTCGGGGTGGATAATAAGGATGAGCTTGCCCAAATCAGTCCAGACCTGAGGAGACTATCAGATTTCCACAATATGGCAGCGCTCTGTTTTAGCCCGGATATAGGAGAGAGCTGGCGACTTCGTATGTTTTCTCCAGCCTATGGTGTTGCAGAAGATGCGGCCACAGGTTCTGCAGCGGGGCCATTGGCACTGCATCTTTCGCGTTATGGATTGGTAAAGTTCGGTGCAGAAATAAAGATCACACAGGGGGTGGAAATGGGGAGACCTTCTCGTATGAATGCTATTGCCAATATAAAAAATGACTCCCCTTTCCTCAAAGTTGGTGGCTATGGGTTTCAGGTAGCTACTGGTCAATATTTTATCTAGGAAGGAATTATGAGCAGTACTTTTGAAAGCATGACAGGGAAAGTGGATCAAAGCTTTTCTGAATACGAGACCCCTCCTAGTGACCCCATGTCTCTTGCACGACAATGGCTCCAGGAGGCTATCGATAACAAGGTTCGTGAACCTCGGGCGATGGTAATGGCGACAGCGAACCTCTCAGGCGCTCTGTCATCGCGAGTCATGGCTATATTGGATTTTGCGACCATTGGTATCATCTTCGCCACGCACAGCTGTAGCCGTAAAATAAAAGATACCGAAGAGACCCCCTTTGCCTGTGGACATTTTTACTGGCGCGAGCTTGGTCGCCAGCTCTCCGTAAGTGGGAAAATTAAGCAGCTTGATCGAGAGCGGGCAGTTAGAGAGTGGGACGCTCGCCCAATACCTCTGCACGCGATGTCGACGGTTTCTCATCAAAGTGAGCCTTTGGATTCCTATGATCAACTGCTAGCTGCTGCGCAAGAGCTTGATCGTGTAGGCGCATTGCCTTGTCCCGAGAGGTTTTCAGTGTATGTTCTCGAGCCTCAAGCAATCGAGTTTTGGTCGTCGAGTTCTAATCGGCTTCACAAGAGGTTGCGATTCGAACGGGATCAAACGGAGTGGAAGCATATACGACTTCAGCCTTAGTCACCTACTCAACGGAGGAACATTCCTATGGAATCACCTGACTTCCAACGTCATTTGGCTGACATTTTGAACTGGCATTTTTCGCCGGATACCGGCTCTCCATTTTGGTTATCAATGCGCAGTCAACTTGATTTTGATCCAGTTAAGGATGTCCGATCATTGGCCGATCTGTCTTTATTTCCTGATATCAGCCAGTTGCTTCGTGAGATAGCGATTGAAGATCTGCAACCTAAAGGACTGGCCGATTATAGGCTTGCCGGGATATTTGAAAGTGGCGGGACAACGGGGACAGCCAAACGGGTTGTTGCTTATGAGGCGTGGCTTGAGCAGGTGGTTAGTTGGCGTTTGGAGGGATTTGAAACCTCAACAGATAAGACTCCGAAAAATACGCTGGCAATTATACCGACGGGCCCTCATATCGTAGGAGCCATCAACCGTCGTCGTGCCAGAGCTTTTGGTGGGCAGTGCTTCACTGTAGATTTAGATCCCCGTTGGGTAAAAAAATTGATCCAGGCAGAAAATATGGAAGGTGCCAGGGACTACTCCGATCATCTTATTGACCAGGCGGAACCCATCATTGCTACACAAGCTATTAAATATCTTATTGCAACACCGCCTTTGTTAGAGGCGATAGCGCGTCGCCGCTCCTTAGCTGAAACTCTCAACAGTACCCTTGAGATGATCACTTGGGGAGGAACTCATATGGATGTAGACACACTAGATTATTTGAAAACGATGGTATTCCCTGATGTCCCTATAACAGCGAGTTATGGAAGCACTATGATTCTTTCGGAGACCAAAGCGCGGATTAATCAGGACTATAACGGATCTCCTATCTTTGACAGCTACGCACCTTATGTCATTTTGGAGGTGGTCGACCCAGAAAGTGGAAAACCCGTTGAGTACAATGGGCGAGGACAGGTGGTGATGAATCACCTGAGTCGCTTTGCATTTTTCCCCAATATCTTTGAGCGTGATACGGCAGTGCGACTTCCCACTTTAGGGAATTGTCCCGGTTCTTCTGTCAGTGATGTAAAACCCGTTGCGCAGGTCTCCGGTAAAGCAGTGATTGAAGGAGTGTATTGATGGCAGCGCTCACTAGTGATGTCCGGAAAACTCCTTTTGAGCAACAGGTACTACAGGTGGAAGCACGTTGCCTAGGTGCTTCTCATCATACCAGGCGACGGCAGCCGATAATGGATGTATCTGATCGCATCGTTGGTGAAAGTGCGATCGTCCCTACCGTTTATATACAAGATAAAATCGTACAGATGCGGAAAGGGGAATCACTAACACTTTCGCAACGCTATGAGCGATTAGCAAAGGCTGGCCAGATATATAAGGAAGCAAATTTAGCAGGCCTGGAACCGGACGCCTATATTTCGATGGTTGCTAATGTAACGGGGTTGCAGAAATCCCTGGTGGCCGAGTCTATGACTCACATTTCTCATAGTCTTAATAATATGCTCGGGATTATGCAGGCCGCTACCCCAGCCGGCGCTGTTTGGGATTACCGAGACTCCGCCGCCAGTAACGGTTGTAGCTTGTTGTCACGTCGAGGGGATGTTGTTTCAATTATTGCGGCAGGTAACGGTCCGGGTGTCCATGGCCTTTGGCCCCAGGCTATTGCTATGGGATACCGAACCATGGTCAGACCTTCATCCCGCGAACCCTTCACTGCACAGAGACTTATTTGCGCTCTTGAGTTGGCGGGGTTGGAACAATACGTTGCTTTGATCCCGACTGATCACAGGGGGGTAGATAGCCTGATTGAGCTAAGTGATCTGGCAATAGTTTATGGTGGCCCAGAGGTTACTACGCGGTATGGAAGCAATCCTAAAGTTCTAGTCCAAGGTCCGGGACGATCGAAAATGGTTGTAGGTAGGGATGTTGATCATGAAGAGGCTGTCACTGTTGTTGCTGAGTCTGTTTTATCACGAGGTGGTGCGGCCTGCGTCTGCGCCAGTGCAGTATTGGTGGAGGATGACCCCTATGGCTTTGCTCATCGGCTAAGGCTTGAACTAGAAGTTCGCGCGAAACAGCAACCCCTTACCCTGGGTAGAAGGCGGGAGGTTGATGCATATATGAATCTATTGCAAGCTGAAGAAAATCCATGGCTATATGATCATACTTCAACTAATGGGTACCCCTTAAAACCCCATGTTACCTTAGTTGAGAGTGCTACCGATGCCAAGGTCCAGCGTGAACTGCCATTTCCCTGTATAACTGTTGCACCTTTTAATCGGCAGGAAGATTTTAGTGCATTATCTGGCTCTCTTGTTGTTACGCTTTTATCCCGCGAGAAAGAACTAATTCACCGAGTACTATCGGATGCTTCCATTTCCAATGTTTATATTGGCATTATTCCCACTACCTGGATGGATTATCGGGTACCTCACGATGGCTATTTAGCTGATTTCTTAATGTGTAATCGGGGACTTCGGGTTCACACTCAATGGTTAAAATCCAGTTAGCAGAATAGAAAGCAAATTTAACAGCTTGTATGTGAAGTGGTAATGAAATTTGGGATGATGAAGGAATATTAAAACTTTTTCAGGATGAAAGATATGATAGTAAAATCGAGTACCAATTTATTGATTTGTCGAGTAATTGGAATATCAAGTTTAATCCTAACCATAACCAATAGCGCGACAGCCAACATGAACTCAGTCATGGACGAAGTAGTAGTTACGGCAATGAAGAAAACGACGGTGATTAGTATTCAAGATGTTCCTACAGCTGTCACCGCATTTGACAATGTTCAACTAGAAAATAGGCATGTAACTTCTTTGGGTGACTTGGGATACAGTGTGCCGAATGTATCCCTTGATGATATTGGTACTTTTCCTGGATATGCAAATTTCTCCATACGTGGACTTGGTATCAATAGCTCTATACCTTCTATTGATCCAACAGTTGGTGTTTTTGTCGATGGTATGTATCTGGGCATTAGTGGTGGTGTGCTTTTTGACAATTTTGATCTACAGAGCATAGAAATATTGCGTGGCCCTCAGGGACTTTTGTTCGGTAGAAACGTTACTGGCGGTGCAATTCTATTAAATACAACAGTCCCAGGTGATGAATTACAAGCTAATGGGCGTTTTGCTCTTGAAAGTGGAACAAAAAAGATCACTAGTGGAGTGCTGTCTGGACCGGTAATTAACGATCTTTTAAATGCTAAGATTGCCGCCTATTACTCCGACGATTCTGGGTGGTTTGAAAACACACACACCGGTGACCGGCACGGTCGCTCTGAGACCAAAATTATTCGTCATGCATTAAATGCTTACCCTCTGGATGGACTACAAATGATCCTAAAGTTGGAGTTGGGTCAAATGGAGGGAGATGGTCCTGCCAACCAAAACAGGGACATTGCGGCACTGGGCGAATTCGACATTCAAATTGATGAACCCGGGTATTCCGATGTTGATTGGAAAAGCGCAGTATCGGAGAGCAATATCAATATTGCACTTGGAGATGGTGTTCTCACCAACGTTTTTGCCTGGCGTCAGTACGAAGCCGGTACCTTATCGGATATTGATTCTTCTCCAATTATAGGTGCTCATGCTGAAACATGGACTGACCAGGAGCAATTCAGTAATGAGCTGCGTTACTCAGGTACTTTTAACTTAGTAGACGTGACCGCGGGTATCTATTACTTTACTCAGAATATTGACTATATCGAAGACCGGTTGGTGAATACTGGAGCGTTACGTTTAACTGGTGGTGGGGATCAGACCTATAAAACTTTGGGCTTTTTTGCTTCAACAGATTGGCACTTATCTGAAAATTGGCTATTAAATGCAGGTATTCGCTTTACCCACGAAGAAAAAGAAGCGGCCCTTGCAGATCTCGTGCCTAGTGGATGCAGCCTCATGAGACAAAGTTGTAATGTGACGTTCAATGACAATGAAGAGTGGAAAGCCTATACTCCAAAATTTGGGTTTCAATGGGTACCAGATGATGATACTCAGGTTTACGCTTTTTGGACTCGCGGATTTCGCAGTGGTGGCTACAATTTCCGTAATAACGATACCACAATTCCTGGCCCATTCGATCCAGAAAAACAGGATGCCTATGAGGTTGGTGTCAAAAAAGATTTCTCAAATACCACACGAGTTAATTTATCGGCTTTCTATAACGAGATTCACGATCTTCAGAGGGAAATTTCCTTTATAGGACAGGATAATGTTACTTTTCAAACAATAACTAATGCTGCGGATGCACAGATATTGGGTGTTGAGTTAGAAAGTCAAGTATACCTATCGAACAAAATTTCATTTACTGGTCATATTGGATATATGGATGATAAATATACACATATATTTTATGATCTTAATGAAGATGGGGAAATTAATAGTTTTGATAAGAAGCTGAGCCTGCCGCGTTTAGCTCCTTGGAGTTATGGTGCCTCGGTAATCTATTCCCAAGATATTGGCTCTATTGGCATTTTCAGTGGCAGTGTTGCTTTCAATCACCGGGACAGACAATTCTATGACGATAACAATCGCGGTGTGCTGAGCGCGGCAGATATGCTCGAAGTGAACCTTTCGATAGAACCAGCTGATGGTGGCTGGAAGTTTTCGCTTTATGGCCGTAATCTTCTTAATGAAGTAACGGAAGGCCTTAATACCAGTATGCCAATTTATAGCCAGGAATCGACATTTACAATTTTAAATAAGGGACGAATTTTCGGTACGGAGTTTGTTGTTAATATTTAGAGTTGTAATTTTCCAATGCTCGAATTTTTGACTGTGCAATGTAATCAGCGACCTTAGTGTTTAAAATATATTGATTTTGTTTGATTGTACGCTATTAAAATTTATTTATTTATTTTCTATAGATATCAGCATCCAGCGATAAAACTATTCTTGCTGCTGATTTTTAGGCCTTGTATAATTAATTTGGTACAGGATTTTTTAACCTGCTTTAGGGAAGTGAAGTTATATGATTAAAGTATCCCCCAAACCTAATCTTCAACTTATCTACGTGTCTGATATTGAACGTTCAACGGGCTTTTACAAAATGCTTTTCAATTCAGATCCGATATTTTCCAGTCCTCGTTATGTGGCATTTGCAGCGGATGGCGAAGCATTATTTGCCCTTTGGACAGGGGGAGCAGAGCCAAATGCTGATACCCCTCGTTTCTCTGAGATTGGTATTATGTTGCCTTCTAGTGAAGATGTAGATTCTCTTTATGAGAATTGGCGAGAGAATACCGAAATCAAGTTTGCGAAAGAACCTTACAATGAGGTCTTTGGCCGTACTTTTCTTGTTGAAGATCCAGATGGCCATATAATTCGAGTATGTCCTGTAGATTAAGTACTAAATAATATTCTGTGAAGAGTTTTGTGTTTTCTTCGTCTAATTGAAGTTTTCACAAGGTGCTTGGTTTTTAGTGATTTCATGTGTATTTAATCAAGTTGCACTGCAGTTGGAGTAATTGATTGTCCATTGCAGTGCAGTTGTAAAATATGATTGGGTGCGTGGGTAGAAACTCCAACCTCCTAGCCAGAAGGATTCTCGTAGGCAAACAATTCCCTTGTGAATACTGGAATTGTCGATTGATAAAAATCAATTTCCGAATAAGATCAAGATCACAAATTTAGAGAAAGTGGTTGGGAGATGTGAAGTAGGAAAATGACTATTTTGAATGCAATTGATTACCGTTAAGCCGATTGATTTTAGAGGCAATATTGCGGTTCTTAAGTTAGACTACTCATTTTTTTGAGAGTTTTTCTGGGTAGTATGGGACCCATACCGAATACCCGGAGTCTAGTTAATTTTATTCGTAACACCACTAAGCAAGTTTTTATTAACGTTATCCTCAAACAATTATCCAAAATTAAAATCTTAATCCATATTGATAAGGTTGATGAATCTACATATATAGGGCGTTATAGTTTATTAGGTCTTTCCAGTAAAAATTCTCGGCTATTACCAAGGCATAGAGAGAATTACATTAATGCACCGGTATTTAAATTTTACACTTAAGAAAGAAGTTGAAAACAGGTATTTTGGTAAAAATTAATATTCAAAATGTCAGTTGATTTTACGGTGGGCTCTATTCATTAAATCGTAAAGCTTCTGACTGCCAATTAGAGTCTTTACTATTGATGCTTCAGTTGATAGGTGGAGTCAAGGTTAACCTCTCTGCCAGCTTCGCTCATAAGCCTCTCATTCAAGAGATTTAACTAGCTTTAGAATATTAAGATTAAGTAGGCTTTGTATGTTTATGGGGCTCTTAGCTTTAAAGAGAGAATAGAAGTTGACTGTTCGGTCAATTGATTCTTAGTCATATGATAAAAGCTTGTATATGCTTGCCAAGATTAACGATGAATAGTTATAGTACGTCTTATTTTAGCGTGGCCTAGGCTCCGCTCCGGAAGCATACATTTGCTAGTTTTTTAACTGGAGTTCAGTTTTTATTATTCCAAATGATAGTTAGAATTCAAAATATGATGTGTGAAAATATATGGGAGATGTAATCCCTTTTAAAAAGAAAACTGCCTGGCAGAAACACAAGGGGAAAACCCTGTGTAGAGAGGGTTTCCATAAATGGAAGGTGATCACCGAGCGTAAGTTTGATGTTAAACAGGGAAAGCTGGTCACTGAGTATCGTTGTGAGCGCTGTGGAAAAAATAAGACCCGGTTACTCTAAGGATGTTTCCCACCGGTAATTTCTGTCCAGGTTGAATCAATGTGATTAGACAACTCCTTTAATGGTTGGGGAAGCGTCTTTTCTTAACATTAAGGGTGGGGGCGGCTTTAAGCTGCACCCACCCGTAGACCATTATCTACTGACTGTCTGTTCCTGTCCTGGATCGATAGCAGTAAATTAGTAGCGATAGTAGCGACCGCGATAACGATAGTAGTCTCTACGTTTGCGCTCCCTGTCGTAGAGATAGCCGGCTCCAGCCCCAATAACTGCCCCTGCAGCGGTACCGCCTGGACGTCCGCCGCTAATCAGGGCGCCGGTAACGGCCCCAATGCCAACCCCGGTGCCTATTCGGCGGTCGGTATCACTCATATTGGCACAGCCTTGGCCTCCCAGGCTAGCGCTGAGCACAGCTGCCAGGCTGAGATATTTAATAGCTTTAATACGCATAGGCACCTCTGTTAGTAATTGCCTGAGGTATAGGAACGGCGGATTAGGCCGAACAATTTCGGAGCCAGTGTAAGGTGGGCAGAAAGCAGCAACAAATTTCCAGGGCGAGAGCTTGCTATAGCACAAAAGTGAAGTTTTGTCGGATTTTGATATGTTTGAAAAACAGTACCTAATAGAGGTAGCGCGGACGCCGATGCCTTTTGGCAAATATACGGGGCGAGCGCTTATTGATCTTCCTGAAGAGTATTTGCTTTGGTTCTCCCAAAAAGGATTTCCCGAGGGTAGACTGGGGCAACTGATGGCGTTGACTTTGGAAATCAAAGTTGAAGGGTTGCAGGGGCTTATCACCCCATTAAAGCAAAGTAACACTTGAAAAGCTTTTATAAGTTTTTCCTATTTGTCCAAATTCTTAAGTGCAATATGTATCTTCTTTGATATCCCTCTTTGAGTGACTAATATATTAATGCCTAGGTGTGCTTCGCGGAGCGAAGTGAAACAATAAGCGGTCCGTAATGGAGACTGGACTTACCCGGAAATAGGCCCACAGCGGGTGACCACTGGTCTGAATGATTTCAGCGAGGTTGCAGCGGGAGTAGAGCCAGTCAATTGAAAGAGGGAGCGGTCGAAATGATTTCGGCCGCTAATTAATTGTAAGCAGCTCAAATTTAAGTTGCTGATCTCGGTCCGCGAAAGCGCTCAATTCGCCCAACTCTTATGAGTTAGGTGCTTAGTTTTCCTAAAAAATTTGATTGGTTGGAGATTGTGCGAAAAATCAGAAATAAAGTAGGACTTGACGGGCCCAAGTACTGATGCGTTGAGCATAGGAAGGCGTAGGGGCCCAATGAAGGCCCCTTTAAGATTGTGCTATTTTTAAGTCAGAGCGGGATACGGATAACTACACCACCCATAGTTTCTCCGAGCTCAAAGTTGTCTCGTGGACTGTCCACATGGTCATTGTGGCAGCTGACGCAAGCGGGGGATACGCCGACATCAGCATAGACTGCAGTAAAGTATTCTGTGTCGCCCAGTTTTTCACGGCCGTAAAAATTCTTACCTGGGTTATCGATTACATACTGTAGCCCTTCTTTTTCCATATCAGTGCGCGGTTTATTCTGTTTGTTAACAGGCCAAAGGGATAGCAGGGCATAGTTAAAACCAGAGTCTTTTTCTGCAACACGCTCGGCTCCCATACGCATCATTTGCGCGGGTAGCGGCAGTAATTTTTTATCCTGCCAGTGTTCGTCAGCGTCCAGAATTTTCTCTTCATTCTGCAAACGGTTAACTACCTTGTTGGTGTAGTTTGCTCGATCCGCCTCAATCACGGCAAAGATGGCATCCGCCATTCGCTCGGGCGCAACTCCCTGATTTTTTTCGCAGCCAGTGAGCAGTGCCAGTCCGGCGATAAAACAAGCGGCAATACGCATAGTGTTCCCCTCCTATTGGGATTGTGTTTGCTTATTTTTGCTGTTGGAAATCTTCGCAATACGGTCACGAATCAAGTCAAATGTCTCGTGTTTATCCGCAGGTTTATACTTGAAATTCTGAGAGATCAATTTTTTGTCTGCCATTGCTGCCAAGGAAAACTCAGCCCCATGGCAATTTAGGCAAACCGGTAACATTTTTTCGTTGGGGCGGAGATTATGGTTCTGGTTGTGATTCACCACGATTTGTTCACTATGGGCTTCCCGTGGGAGATGGCAGCTTGCACAGTTGGCACCCTGCTCGGGGTTAGACTCCCACGCATTAAAATGGGGGGACTCTTTATAGGCCAGGCTGTGCTCATCACTATGACAACTGAGGCATGCCTCTACTGCAGCATATTGCAGGTCTACTTCGTGAGGGCCGTGACAGCTGATACAGTTTAACTCACCTGATGCATTACTCTGCATAGGAGTCCTGGCCAGTTGAGGAGACATGGCGCCGACCTGTTCAGCAAAATTTTCGGGCAGTTTGGAAGAGAGGCGCATGCCATGTTTGCCTTGGGTGAAAGACTCTTTCTGCTCGCTGTGACAGCTGGCACACTGCTCAAGAATTTCCACACTGTTAAATTGCATTTTCCCGTCGGCGTGGCAGCTGGTGCAATTCACGTCTGCCTGAGCGTGAGCGCTTTGCGCCCAAGCAGCTGCAATTTCTGTACTCCTACTTTCAACTTTCAGGTCAGCATGAGTCAATTGCAGCGGTTCTTTGTTCGGGTTTTTCCGCAACCAGGCAGCCATTGCGGTGCGTGCTGGCAGTTTTGCCTCATCAAGAAGGTCGGGTTGCCCAACATGGGCAATCAGGAAGTCCTCATAGAGAGTGCCATTGTCATGATAATTATGGCAGCCGGCACTGGCACAGGTTTCGAAGCCCATACCCTGGTGACTACTGCGTTCCTCGGCAATATCGCTATGGCAGTGGAAGCAAAAATCCCCGGCTAGGGTTACACCCATTTCACGAGTAATTTCCTGCTTGTGTTCTGTGTGACAACTAATGCACTGACGCGCATCAAGAGTCTCTAGTAATTGAGCATTTCTGGGATCGAGAAACTTCTTCCGCGGATGGGAGTCGTCGGCGAGCTCCAGTTCTTCCGCATGGCAGTTCAGGCAGGACTTCTGGATTGCATCTTGTCCAGCAAAACCATCTGCGTGACAGGAAGTACATGCGAGTTCTATTTGATGGTGCCCATGGGTAGGCTCACCGGTTACGAATAATGACTTATCGGCTACGGTTAGGTTGTACGCAGCCAATGAACCAACAGTGAGCGTCAGCAACAGGCCGTAATGCCAGAATTTAAATTGATAAGATTTCATTTAGAAGTAATAAACAGCGAGAATATGATAAGCAAGGAGTACCGGCAGCGCCCAGAGCAGGGCGTAGTGAATGCGAGACCACCACTTGCGGTGTTCGCGCAGCCTGAGATCCGTCCAGTGATGATTGCGAGCCATAAAGACACCGACCAGTGAGCCGGTTGCAGTTACCCCCAAAAACACCAACATCAGGACCAGATTGAGATTTTTCCCAAGGCGAAACCCTGTATGCACTGCAAGTGTTGCAAGGGCGACAACGCCAATCAAACTGTGTGCGTAACGCCAATGGTCCATATGCCCGAGAGTTATTTTTTTCCAGCGCTTGCGTACACTGAGAGCGGCAGTAAATATACACAGCACTAATATGCTGTAACCGGTAACCTGCTTCCAGAAATTGTCATACCACAATTTGTCCCAGAGTTGTCCCGATTGTACGGTGTCTGAGACTGGGGGGGAGGGCATCAAAAATGCCAGCGCTATGAGGAGTAATGATATGAGCGAGGTAATTAGTATACCTTTGGCATGGCGCATCACCAGGTTGGGAACAGGAGCATCCAATAACTCTGCCATCAGAGGGCGACAACTGCCGCATACAGAACCCGCGGTGGTGGCCTGCTGTAACTCGTTGAGAGTGCGCTTGCCATCAGAAATGGCTTTGCAAAGTTCCCCTTTACTGACTGAATTACATTGGCACACCAGATAGCCATCAGGAAAATCCTTGATGCTATTGGTTTTTTTCTTGCCAAATAGACGCCCCTCACTTTCGAAGTCACTGAAGGCGCGTTGACTAATTTTTTCTTCCTGGGCCACGGCTTGGCGCAGACTACTGGCCTCATCCCAGCTACCAATATAGACGGCGCCGAGGATAAGCCCATCCCTGACAAACAGGCGCCGGTAAATTCCCTTGAAGCGGTTGCGGTAGATGTAGCTCTGTACATCATCCCCTTGCTTGAGATTGTCCGAGGCGACATCCCCAATAATTGCACAGGGAATATGGGCAATTTTAAGCTGGATATCGGTGTAACTTCCGGAGTAGGGGCGCTCTAGCACCTCACCGCCATGATTGCGGCGAATATGTGAGCAGCAACTCTCAGCTTGTTCATAACCGGGGCGCACCAGCTGATAAACCTTACGGTCATGCTCAGCACACTCTCCAATTGCGTAAATGTCGGGATCGGAGGTTTGCATCCACTCGTTAACAACAATTCCCCGCTCGGTTTCCAGACCGCTTTGTTGGGCGAGTGTGACCTCAGGCTGGATACCCGTACATAGAACTATGGCATCTACGTTCAGGTACTCACCATCAGAAAACTGCAGAATGTTGTTTTCTTCGTGCTGCTCAATCGCCTTAAGGGCATCGCCGACTTTAAGTTCAACGCCGAGTGCTGACAAGGAGGACTTCAGAAACTCCTCTCCCTCTTCACCAAGCAGGCCACTGAGTAATTTACCGCGTGATTGTAGGGTGACGGAATTTTTTGGGGTCTTTAGTGCGGTTGCAGCTTCAAGCCCGAGCGCACCGGCGCCGATAACGCAAATGTCCGCGTGGCGCTCACGTAGGGCAATCAGGTCATTCGTGTTACGCAGACTGCGAAATGGATAAACACTGGGTAGGTTCGCTCCGGGGATTTGAGGAATGGTCGGATTGGAGCCTGTAGCAAGGATCAGCTTGGTATAGGGTTGTATATTGCCCTCGGCATCGGTGACCGTTTTGTTTGCGCGATCAATCGCCACAATTTTCCGATCGATATATTCGGCAAGCCTGTGATCAGTCTTTCCGAGGATTGGGTTGTCGAGCTCCTCCCGATCCACATGGCGAGAGAGATATTGTGAGAGCTTTACTCGGTTATAAGGTGATTCTATTTCTGCTCCATAAATAACAATTTGAGCTTCGTCACAGAATTCCAGGAGTTTTTGTGCGCAGCGGACCCCGACGGGCCCGGTACCCACAATCACATAAATCGGATAGCTGCTATCACTGGTGTGGGTGCTATCTGGCGTATATTGTCGAGCAGCTGAACTTTCTAGTTCAGTCATATTTCCCCCAAGTACTCCGGCTTTTACTACTGGCCTTTTTGTCATTCTTGTTTTTAAGCCACAAAGCTATCAGAACTTCTTAGACCAATATCCCATCGCGGAAATTTTTTTTAAATTCTAATTCCCCTATGTTTAAACAAAATTAAATAAACGTCTAGTGTTGAATAAGAATGACGATAGAGAATAGGAAGTTAAGGGAGGTCTGGATGGAAAGTTTTATTAAGTTATTGTAATTGCGCACTTTTTTGGGGCTTGCCCAAATTGCAAATAAGTAGAGCAGGTGCTTGTTCGATGAATTTTGACAAATTGCTTTAGTGGGGGGAGCCTGTAAGAAACTATTTTCTAGTGAGTCTTTGATTAAGTGGAGATGCAGTGGTGCTTTATTTTCTGAGGGTTGGGAAATTGCGCCCCGTCCTTGTGGGCCGCAGTGAAATTCCCGTGGATTTTTATTCAATAAGTTGTTGCTTACTCAGCGGCTTGCGCCCAATTCCTGTAGAGCTGAAGTAACAGTATATTCCACTGATTGGAGAAGCTTTTGTCAGGAGGGTTGGTAAAGAACGTAGAGTTCTTTTTCTTCCAATGCAGTACGGCGAGTAAGTGCTTCGCCAATCTTTTGGTAGTCCATCTTAAAATCGCGAACCATCTCTGGAGTAAATGCCTCGTGGTTGTAGCGCTTACAGAATTGCACCACAGCATTGGCAATTTCGTTCATGTCAGTACGAAAGTCTTTAACTACCTGCAGCGTGTGGGCATCGCCGGCCAGTGCTTGTTCCAGATAGACATAGAAACGCACGTTTTCCTTGATCAGGTGCGCTTGAAAGCCAGACTTAAACTGGGTTAATAGTTGCGATAGCTGGCGGTAGTTCTGTTTTTCAAAACCCTCAGACCACATACGCTGAAAAATTCCGATCAGGTGACGGTGATCGTCTTCCAGGGCTTTAATTAATGTTGGGTCATAAGAGATTGTGCGGGCGCCCTTGGAGCCGGCATAGGTACTGCGGGTGTATTTTTCTTCCAGGTCGGCAGACTCTTCCGACTTGCTACTTCGGAACATACCGGAGATAAAGCTAAGCATATGCTGTGCCCTTAATTAGTATTGTGGTTTTGTGTTTGTACGAGTAAGGAGTTCCGCGGATGGAAAGTAACTGCCGAGTGGGAACGCAGTGTTATTTCGCTATGGCCGGGGAGCGGCGGATTTTACATTGGATGACAGCTTATTTACTGCCAAATAGGGAAGGGGATTTGAGCAAAATTTAAAAAATGAGGTGCGCGTCACATTTTTTGCGTGAAACCACTATTGCGCTATTAAAATTGTGTTGAATATTTATTTGTTCAAGACGCATAAAAAAGCCCGGTGATACCGGGCTTTTTTTGGGGAGCTAATTAGCGCTGTTCCAGGGGGACATAGTCGCGCTGAGTGTAGCCAGTGTAGAGCTGGCGCGGGCGGCCAATCTTGTACGGGTTGGAAATCATTTCATTCCAGTGGGCGATCCAGCCTGCGGTGCGGCCAGTGGCAAAGATTACGGTGAACATATCGGTGGGAATACCGATCGCTTTCATAATAATGCCAGAGTAGAAGTCTACGTTCGGGTAGAGCTTTTTCTCCACGAAGTAATCGTCCTCAAGGGCGATTTTCTCCAGCTTTTTGGCGATCTTCAGCAGCGGATCATTCTCTGCACCCATAGCACCCAGAACTTCATCACAGATGCCTTGCATTACGCGGGAGCGCGGATCGAAATTCTTGTAAACGCGGTGGCCAAAGCCCATCAGGCGGAAGGGGTCGTTCTTGTCTTTGGCGCGTTTAACAAACTCATCGATGCGGCTCTCATCACCGATTTCCTGCAGCATGTTCAGTACAGCTTCGTTGGCTCCACCGTGTGCAGGTCCCCACAGGGCGGCAATACCGGAAGAGATGCATGCGAACGGGTTGGCGCCGGAGGAGCCGGCCAGGCGCACAGTAGAGGTGGAGGCATTCTGCTCGTGGTCTGCGTGCAGCAGGAAGATGATATCCATCGCCTTGGCGACAACCGGATCGACCTTACTGGTTTCGCAAGGGTTGCCAAACATCATGTGCAGGAAGTTTTCGGAGTAGCTGCGGCTGTTATCCGGGTACATGAAGGGCATGCCTTGGGAATGCTTGTAGCACATGGCAGCCAGGGTTGGCATTTTTGCGATCAGGCGGTGTGCGGAAATTTCACGGTGCTGTGGATTGTTGATATCCAGGGAGTCGTGATAGAAGGAGGCGAGGGCGCCTACTACGCCACACATCATGGCCATTGGGTGGGCGTCGTAACGGAAGCCTTTAAAGAAGCTAACCAGGGACTCATGTACCATAGTGTGAGACATGATGGTGTCTACGTACTTCTTTTTCTGCTCGGCATCTGGCAGTTCGCCGTTCATTAACAGATAGCAGGTTTCCAGGTAGTCGGATTTTTCTGCCAGTTGTTCGATGGGGTAGCCGCGGTGCAGCAGTTGGCCCTTGCCGCCATCGATAAAGGTAATCTTGGATTCACACGAGGCAGTGGATACGAAGCCCGGGTCATAGGTGAATAAGCCTTTGCCGGTCAGGTTGCCGACATCGACAACATCTGGGCCGAGGGTGCCAGATCGTACGGGCATCTCTATCGCGCCGTCGATACCATCGACTGTGAGTTGCGCTTTTTTATCGGACATTGCGGACTCCTAAAACTGTTCTTATGGCGGCCTTTTCCTAGGATTTTCGGGTGCTGGCAGCCTTTTGAGCGGGCCAAACTTAAGTGCCGGGCCTCAAATTGTCAAACCAAAAGGAGTGGACGGTCAGTCTGCGGGCAACAGGATATCTGGCGACAGGGCGGGCCTGTAGAGCTTTTGCCTGGAGTGAGGCGTGAAAATCTGCGGAAATCCCGCGGCGCCAAATGACAGGTCATGAAGACCGCCAAAGCCGGCAGTTTCCCAGGCGTTCGTTGTGTTTTGACTATTGAATGCCTATAATCCGCGCGGCTTGCGCCATGGTACGGCTACTTTGTACAAGGCTTCAACAGGTCGAGTGCAAAGTGATCAGCAAGCAGCTCGTCCCTCCATTGAAAAGCTAACGGGCGCCCGGTCGTTCAGGGCAACAAGGTGTTTTTCCTGTGAACAAAAACAGACCTGTCAATTTAGACATTTCCACTATAAAGCTTCCCGCTGCCGCTTTGGTTTCCATTTTGCATCGAATTTCTGGCGTTGTGCTCTTCGCCGTTGTAGCGCTTCTGCTCTGCATGCTCGATGCCAGTCTGGAATCAGAGCAAGGCTTCGCCGATGTCGCGGCAGCATTTAATAGTATTCCAGCCAAGCTCATCCTATGGGCCTCTCTGGCAGCTCTTATATACCATCTGGTGGCGGGTGTGCGTCACCTGTTTATGGATATGGGTATGGGTGAGAGCCTTGAGGGCGGCCGTCGCAGTGCTATTACGGTGCTGGTGGTGAGTGTAATCCTTATTCTTTTAGTGGGAGTATGGTTGTGGTAAGAACAGTAACTAGCTTCGGCCGTAGCGGCACTTTCGACTGGCTCTACCAGCGAGTTACCGCAGTGATACTGCTCGCGTATGTCCTCTTTATAGTGGGCTTTATCTTTTTCACTAAAGACTTTGGCTACCAAGCCTGGTCTGAGCTGTTCGCCCAGCGCTGGATGCGCGTATTCAGCTTGGTTGCTCTGCTTTCCACCATTATTCACGCCTGGATTGGCCTCTGGTCCGTGGTTACCGATTACATCACCAATCGGATGATGGGCGGTAAAGCCACTGTTCTGCGCTTGTTCGTAGAAGTGGTTCTGGCTGCGGTTGCCGTGTTGTACACGGTGTGGGGCATTGAAATTCTTTGGGGTGTATAAACAATGGCGAATATGCGTACTATTTCTTTTGATGGGATTGTAATTGGCGGTGGTGGTGCTGGTATGCGCGCTGCCCTGCAGATGGCCCAGTCAGGTTACAAGACTGCGGTAATTACCAAAGTATTCCCAACCCGTTCTCACACAGTGTCCGCCCAGGGCGGTATTACCTGTGCGATCGCCAGCTCCGACCCCAATGACGATTGGCGCTGGCACATGTACGATACCGTTAAGGGTTCCGACTATATCGGTGACCAGGAAGCGATCGAATATATGTGTTCCGTAGGTCCGGAAGCCGTGTTCGAACTGGAGCACATGGGCCTGCCGTTCTCCCGTACTGAAGAAGGCCGTATTTACCAGCGTCCTTTTGGTGGCCAGTCCAAAGACTTCGGCCGTGGTGGTCAGGCTGCCCGTACCTGTGCCGCTGCTGACCGCACCGGCCACGCGTTGCTGCACACTCTGTACCAGAACAACGTAAAACATAAAACCGAATTTCTGAATGAATGGTTTGCCATTGACCTGGTGAAAAACCAGGATGGTGCCGTTGTTGGTGTTATCGCCATGTGCATCGAAGATGGCGAAGTGGTATTTATCAAGTCCAAGGCGACCGTATTCGCTACCGGTGGTGCCGGTCGTATCTTCGCTTCCACCACCAATGCACACATCAATACCGGTGACGGTGTCGGTATGGCCCTGCGTGCCGGTATGCCGGTTCAGGACATCGAGATGTGGCAGTTCCACCCAACTGGCATTTATGGTGCCGGTGTTCTGGTGACCGAAGGCTGTCGCGGTGAGGGTGGTTACCTGATCAACAAAGACGGCGAGCGTTTTATGGAGCGCTACGCCCCCAATGCGAAAGACCTCGCGTCCCGCGACGTTGTAGCCCGCTCCATGGTGCTGGAGATCCTCGACGGTCGCGGTTGTGGTCCGGAAGGCGATCACGTATTCCTGAAGCTTGATCACCTGGGTGAAGAGCTGCTCAACAGCCGTCTGCCCGGTATCTGTGAGCTATCTAAGACCTTTGCACATGTCGACCCGGTTAAGGCGCCGATCCCGGTAGTGCCGACCTGTCACTATATGATGGGCGGTATTCCCACCAACGTTCACGGTCAGGCCCTGACCCAGGACGCTGCCGGCAACGACCAGATCATTGACGGCTTCTATGCCTGTGGCGAGGTTGCTTGTGTATCCGTGCACGGCGCTAACCGTCTGGGTGGCAACTCCCTGCTGGACCTGGTGGTATTCGGACGGGCTTCCGGCCTGTTTATCGAGAAGGCCCTGCGCGAAGGTATCGAGCACCGCGAAGCTTCCGAGTCCGATATCGAAGCCGCTATGGCTCGTCTGAACCGTCTGGAAACCAACGAAACCGGCGAGAAAGCTGCCGACCTGCGCAAAGAGCTGCAGGGTGTGATGCAGAATCACTTCGGCGTATTCCGTCGCGGCGACTACATGGCAGAAGGTGTGAAGAAGCTGGCTGATCTGCGTGGGCGTATTGAAAATGTGCGCCTGGACGACAGAAGCCGCGCGTTTAATACTGCCCGTGTTGAAGCCCTGGAGCTGCAGAACCTGTTGGAAGTTGCTGAGGCTACTGCAATTGCCGCGGAGACCCGCACTGAGAGCCGCGGTGCCCATGCCCGCGAAGACTTCCAGGAGCGCGACGATGAAAACTGGCTGTGTCATTCCATGTATTTCCCGGCTGAGAAACGTGTCGGCAAGCGTGCGGTAAACTTCGCACCGAACACCATGGAAGCCTTTGAACCGAAAGCTCGGACCTACTGATTCGGGAGCGGAATAGAGTATGTTGAAAGTAAGCATTTACCGTTACAACCCGGAAGCCGATAAAGCGCCGTATATGCAGGACTATGAGCTGGACACCAAGGGCAAGGACCTGATGGTGTTGGATGTTCTGGAGCTGCTGAAGGCCGAGGATCCGACCCTGTCGTTCCGCCGCTCCTGTCGCGAGGGTGTGTGTGGCTCCGACGGTATGAATATTTCAGGCCGCAATGGCCTGGCGTGCACTACGCCACTGTCTGAAGCTGCCCCTAAAGGTAAGCTGGTCCTGCGTCCGCTGCCCGGCTTGCCGGTAATCCGCGACCTGGTCGTGGATATGGAGCAGTTCTACGAGCAGTACAAAAAGATCGAGCCGTACCTGCAAAATGACACTCCGGCTCCGGCGATTGAGCGCCTGCAATCTCCAGAAGATCGCGAAAAGCTCGATGGCCTGTACGAGTGTATCCTGTGTGCCTGCTGTTCCACTGCCTGCCCGTCTTTCTGGTGGAATCCGGATAAGTTTATAGGCCCGGCCGGCTTACTGCAGGCTTACCGCTTCCTGGCGGACAGTCGCGATCTGGCCACTGACGAGCGCTTGTCAAACCTGGACGATCCTTTCAGCGTATTCCGCTGCCACGGTATCCAGAACTGTGTGAATGTGTGTCCAAAGGGATTGAACCCAACGCGCGCCATTGGCCATATTCGCAATATGCTGCTGACGCGTGCGGTATAGGGGAATCCGGGTCATTAATCGACCCGTTAGGGGCCACTTGTAGTGGGTCCGGTGCCAGGTAAGGCGCTTATCTAATGATAAAGCCGGTGAGAACCGGCAACTAATTGAAAAGGGGAGGTGGCTTTATGCGCCTCCCCTTTTGTGAGTGAAAGGAAAGCGCAGTGGCTTAGGCAAATAAGAGCCCACTGCAATCGAGGTAGGCATCAAAATGCACGAAAGTACCATGGAGCAGCTGTGGCGTAGCTCCCATATCTCCGGGGGCAATGCCGCCTACGTGGAGGAGCTTTACGAGACCTATCTGCACGACCCCAACGGTGTACCGGAGGAGTGGCGCAATTACTTCGACAGCCTCCCCCGCGTTGGCGGTAGCAGCGACGTTTCCCACGCCGCAGTGCGCCAGCACTTCGAACTGCTCAGCAAGCATCGCGCCCGCCCTGTGGCGGCACCAGGCTCCGGTTCCGGCTCTATTAATCTTGAGCACGAGCGCAAGCAGATCAAGGTTCTGCAGCTGATCGATTCCTACCGCCATCGCGGCCATAAGAAAGCTACCCTGGACCCGCTCGGCCTGATGGCCCGCGAACAGGTGCCCGACCTGCAGTTGAGCTACCACGGCCTGACTGAAGGTGATTTCGATACGACCTTCAATACCGGTAGCCTGTTCCTTGGCAAAGAAGAGGCGACCCTGCGTGAAATCGTAGAGGGCTTGGAGCGGACTTATTGTGGCAATCTGGGTGCGGAGATCATGCATCTCTCCAATCTGGAAGAGCAGCAGTGGTTCCAGCAGCGCCTGGAGCGCAGCCAGTCCAAGGCTAACTTTGGCACCGATATCCAAATTGAAATTCTACAGCGTCTCTCTGCCGCAGAAGGCCTGGAGCGTCACCTGGATTCCAAATACCCAGGCACCAAACGCTTTGGTGTGGAGGGAGGTGAGAGCCTGATCCCGATGATGGATGCGCTGATCCGCCGCTCCGGCACTTACGGGGTGAAGGAAATTGTGATCGGCATGGCCCACCGCGGCCGCCTGAATACCCTGGTGAATATCCTCGGCAAGAACCCTGCGGATCTGTTCCAGGAGTTCGAAGGTAAGAAAACCCTCGATACCTCTGGTGATGTGAAATATCACCAGGGTTTCTCCTCCAACGTAATGACCCCCGGTGGTGAAGTTCACCTGGCCCTTGCCTTTAACCCATCGCATCTGGAAATCAGTGCGCCTGTAGTGGTTGGCTCTGTGCGCGCCCGTCAGGACCGCCGCAAAGATGCTGCTGGTGAGAAGGTAATGCCGATCAATATCCATGGCGACGCGGCTTTTGCCGGCCAGGGTGTTGTGCAGGAAACCCTGCAGATGTCCCAGACCCGCGGTTACTACACCGGTGGTACTGTGCACATCGTACTGAACAACCAGGTGGGCTTTACCACCAGCAAGCGCGAAGATGCCCGCTCCACTGAGTACTCCACCGATCCCGCCAAAATGATCGATGCACCGGTGCTGCACGTGAATGGCGACGATCCGGAAATGGTCGTATTGGCGGCTCTGCTGGCTGTCGATTACCGTTACGAATTCAAGAAAGACATCGTCATCGATCTGGTCTGCTATCGCCGTCGCGGTCACAACGAGACCGATGACCCATCCGGCACCCAGCCGCTGATGTACCAGACCATCCGCAAGCACAAAACCACTCGCACTCTCTACTCCGAGAAGTTGGTGGAAGAGGGCATCCTGGACAAGGTTGCAGCGGACAAGCTGGCGAACGACTACCGCGATAAGCTGGATGCGGGTGAAGATGTGGCCACTGGTCTGGTTAAGCAGCCGGACTCGTCCATGTTTGTAGACTGGAGTCCCTACCTGGGCCACGACTGGCAGGTGCCTGCAGACACCGGTTTCGCAATGCCGAAACTTCAGGACGTCGCCAATCGTATGACCACGGTGCCCGATGGCATTGTGATGCAGCGTCAGGTTTCCAAGATTTATGATGATCGCCGCAAGATGGCCGGTGGCGCCCTGCCGCTTAATTGGGGTATGGCGGAAACCCTGGCCTACGGCACCCTTCTGGAAGAGGGTTTTATGGTCCGCTTTACCGGTGAGGACGTGGGCCGCGGAACCTTCTCTCACCGCCATGCGGTAATTCACAGCCAGAAAGACGGCCAGAGCTATGTGCCTTTGCAGCATATGTTCGAGGACCAGCCGCCTTTCTACATGTACGATTCCCTGCTGTCTGAGGAAGCGGTACTGGCATTCGAATACGGCTATGCCACTACCACGCCAAAATCCCTGGTGGTGTGGGAGGCTCAGTTCGGTGACTTCGCCAACGGCGCCCAGGTCGTGATCGACCAGTTCATTACTTCCGGTGAGCACAAATGGGGTCGTATGTGCGGCCTGGTATTGATGTTGCCACACGGGTATGAAGGCCAGGGTCCGGAGCACTCCTCCGCGCGTCTCGAGCGCTTTATGCAGCTGTGTGCCGAGCACAATATCCAGGTGTGTAACGCCACTACCCCGGCACAAATCTTCCACTTGCTGCGTCGCCAGGCGGTGCGCCCGATGCGCCGCCCGCTGGTGATTATGAGCCCTAAATGGATTCTGCGTCACAAGCTCGCTACTTCCAGCTTGGAAGAACTGGCTGAAGGTCGTTTCCAAAATGTGATTCAAGACCAGGGGGTGGACCCGGCAAAGGTTAAACGTCTGATCCTGTGTTCCGGCAAGGTGTACTACCACCTGCTGGAAGCGCGCATGGAGCGCGAACAGGAAGATGTGGCGTTCGTACGTATCGAGCAGCTGTACCCCTTCCCGGACGAGGAGTTCGTGGATGCGGTATCCGCATTTAAGAACATTAAGAGTGTTGCCTGGTGTCAGGAAGAGCCCATGAACCAGGGCGCCTGGTACCACAGTCAGCATCACTTGCGTCGCCTGCTGGCGGAAACGCATCCGAAGCTGGACCTGGAATACGTGGGCCGCGCCCCGTCGGCGGCACCTGCGGCGGGCTATATGTCCACCCATTTAGAAGAACAGAATAAGTTCATCAACGAGGCGCTGACCGTCAAGTAACGGGCGGCAGTATTTTAAGCAGAGACAATCTCAGGAAACAGGAAAAATGACGATCGAGATTAAAGCGCCAACTTTCCCGGAATCCGTTCAGGACGGTACTGTCGCCACCTGGCATAAAAAACCCGGTGAAGCCGTGTCCCGCGATGAACTGATCGTGGATATTGAGACCGACAAAGTGGTACTGGAAGTGGTTGCGCCGGCAGACGGCGCTCTCTCCGAGATCATTAAGGACGAGGGCGATACGGTTCTCTCCAATGAAGTGATCGCCAAGTTTGAGCCGGGTGCCGGCGCCGCTGCCGCTCCGGCGGAAGCAAAGGCCGAAGCACCTGCTGCTGAATCTGCAGCACCCGCTGCCGGTGAGAAAATCGCCATGCCGTCCGCCAAGAAAATGGCGGCCGAAAAAGGCGTTGATCTGGCTGGTGTGGAAGGTACTGGTAAAGGTGGCCGTGTTCTCAAAGAAGATGTCATGAAAGCGGGTACTGCACCTGCAGCTGCTGCCCCCGTCGCCGCTGCCGAAGTGGCTGTGACCCCGGGTGAGCGCGTAGAGAAGCGTGTTCCTATGACCCGCATGCGCAAGCGTATTGCCGAGCGCCTGCTGGATGCATCCCAGTCCACCGCCATGCTCACCACCTTTAACGAGGTGAATATGAAGCCGGTCATGGACCTGCGTAAGAACTACAAAGACCTGTTCGAGAAGACCCACAACGGTACTCGCCTGGGCTTTATGGGCTTCTTCGTAAAAGCTGCGGTGGAGGCTCTGAAGCGCTACCCGGCGGTGAACGCGTCTATCGATGGCAACGATATCGTTTACCACGGTTACCAGGATATCGGTGTAGCGGTTTCCTCGCCGAAAGGCCTGGTTGTGCCAATTCTGCGTAACGCCGAAAATATGGGCCTGGCGGATATGGAAAACAATATCCGCGATCTGGGCGTGCGCGCTCGCGATGGCAAGCTGTCTATTGAAGAGATGACCGGCGGCACCTTCACCATCACCAACGGTGGTGTATTCGGTTCCCTGCTGTCTACTCCGATCCTGAACCCGCCGCAAACTGCAATCCTGGGTATGCACAAGATCCAGGAGCGCCCAATGGCGGTAGATGGCAAGGTGGAAATCCTGCCGATGATGTACCTGGCGCTGTCCTATGACCACCGTCTGATCGATGGTAAAGAAGCGGTTGGCTTCCTGGTAGCGATCAAGGAAATGATCGAAGATCCAGCGCGTATCTTGCTCGAAGTTTAAAAAATAAGTTCTGGGGCCTATGGGGCCCCTCGATCACACTGCATTAGAAATATCTGGAACTGATCATGTCGGAAAAATTTGACGTAATCGTAATCGGCTCTGGTCCTGGTGGTTATGTCGCTGCCATCCGTGCCGCTCAGCTGGGCCTGAAGACTGCTTGTATTGAAAAGTGGAAAAACAAGGAAGGCAAATACGTAAACGGCGGTACCTGCCTGAACGTAGGTTGTATTCCCTCCAAGGCACTGCTGGACAGCTCCTGGAAGTACCACGAGGCCAAAGACGCTCTCGACGTGCACGGCATTGAAGTCGGCAAGGTCAAGATGGATGTGAGCAAGATGATCGAGCGCAAGGGCGAGATCGTTAAGAAGCTGACTGGCGGCGTAGCGGGCCTGTTCACCGCCAATAAAGTGACCTCCATTTTCGGTACCGGCAAATTGCTGGCGAACAAGAAAGTGGAAGTTACCGACGACGAAGGCAACAGCACTATCTACGAAGCCGAAAATGTCATTCTGGCTTCCGGTTCTGTACCGGTAAATATTCCGCCTGCTCCGGTAGACAATAAAATTATTGTCGACTCCACCGGCGCTCTGGAATTCTCTGAAACGCCCAAGCGTTTGGGCGTTATCGGTGCCGGCGTTATCGGTCTGGAGCTCGGTTCAGTATGGAACCGCCTGGGCTCTGAAGTGGTTGTTCTGGAAGCGATGGATAAGTTCCTGGCGATCATGGACCAACAGGTTGCCAAAGAATCCCAGAAGATCTTCAAAAAGCAGGGCCTGGATATCCGCCTCGCTTGCCGCGTAACCGGCTCCGAAGTGAAGGGCGAGGAAGTGGTTGTTACTTACCAGGATAAAGATGGTAAAGAGCACCAGGAAACTTTCGACAAGCTGATTGTTTGCGTTGGCCGTCGTCCTTACACCGAAGGCCTGTTGTCTGAAGATGCCGGCGTGAAGATGGATGAGCGTGGATTCATCTATGTCAACGACCTGTGCATGACTTCTGCACCGGGCGTATGGGCGATCGGTGACGTGGTACGCGGTCCGATGCTGGCGCACAAGGCTTCTGAAGAAGGTGTTGTAGTCGCTGAGCGCATCGCCGGTCAGAAGCCAATGATGAACTACGACGTGATCCCCAATGTTATTTACACTCACCCGGAAATCGCTGCGGTCGGTCGTACCGAAGAGCAGGTGAAGGCTGATGGCGAGCCCTACAACGTAGGCAGCTTCCCGTTTGCGATCAACGGTCGTGCCATGGCCGCCAACGATACCCAGGGCTTTGTGAAAATCATTGCGCATGCGGAAACTGACCGTGTACTGGGTGCCCACATCGTTGGCCCATCTGCTGCCGATCTGGTTCAGCAAGTGGCGATCGCGATGGAATTCGGCTCCAGCGCCGAAGACATCGGTATGACCGTATTCGCACACCCGACTCTGTCCGAGACCGTGAAGGAAGCGGCATTGGGCGTAAACGGCCATGCGATTCATACCGTAAATCGCAAGAAGCGTAAGTAAGAAGTTTTTTCGATGTCGGGGCACTAATTATTCATTAATTAGCTGCCCCGGTTTCATTTGCGAAGTTCAAAATTTGCAACGACGGAAATTTTGAGTTTTGTCTTTCAGGTGCAGAGAGATCTGCAATTAGTAAACACATTTTATATGTGAATTGGTATTGACTATGAACTTGCATGAGTATCAGGGCAAACAACTGTTTGCGGCATACGGATTGCCGGTTTCCAAAGGCATTGCAGCGGAAACCCCGGCAGCGGCAGTAGCAGCGGCTGACGAAATTGGCGGTGATAAGTGGGTAGTAAAGGCCCAGGTGCACGCTGGTGGCCGCGGTAAGGCTGGCGGTGTAAAGCTGGTAGATTCCAAGGCAGAAATTGAAGAATTTGCCAGGAAGTGGCTGGGCGAGCGTCTGGTAACTTATCAAACAGATGAAAATGGCCAGCCGGTTTCCCGTATCCTGGTTGAGAGCTGCACCGACATTGATCAAGAGCTGTACCTCGGCGCCGTTGTTGACCGCTCTACCCGTCGTATCGTTTTCATGGCTTCCACCGAAGGCGGCGTTGAGATCGAGAAAGTAGCGGAAGAGACCCCGGAAAAAATCCTCAAAGCCACTATCGACCCGCTGGTGGGTGCTCAGCCTTACCAGGCACGCGAGCTGGCTTTCAAACTGGGCCTGAACCCGACTCAGGTTAAGCAGTTCACCAAGATCTTCCTCGGCCTGGCAAAAATGTTCCAGGAAAAAGATCTGGCCCTGCTGGAAATCAACCCGCTGGTAATCACCACCGAAGGCAACCTGCACTGCCTGGATGCCAAAGTGGTTATCGACAGCAACGCGTTGTACCGCCACGCGGACCTGCGCGAAATGCACGATCCTTCTCAGGATGACGCGCGTGAAGCGCACGCTGCCAAGTTCGATCTGAACTACGTAGCGCTGGATGGCAATATCGGCTGCATGGTAAACGGCGCTGGTCTGGCCATGGGTACCATGGACATCGTCAACCTGCACGGCGGCAAGCCGGCTAACTTCCTGGACGTTGGCGGCGGCGCCACCAAAGAGCGTGTTGTTGAAGCGTTCAAGATCATCCTGTCCGACGAGAATGTCAAAGCCGTATTGATCAACATCTTCGGTGGTATCGTTCGCTGTGACATGATCGCCGAAGGCGTTGTGGGCGCAGTAAAAGAAGTAGGCGTTAAAGTACCGGTTGTTGTGCGTCTGGAAGGTAACAACGCAGACCTGGGCGCCAAGGTTCTGAGCGACAGTGGCCTGAACATTATCGCGGCTACGAGCCTGACCGATGCGGCTCAGCAAGTGGTTAAAGCTGCGGAGGGTAAATAATCATGTCAGTACTGATTAACAAAGACACCAAAGTAATCTGTCAGGGCTTCACCGGCTCCCAGGGTACTTTCCACTCCGAGCAAGCGATTGCTTACGGCACCAAGATGGTTGGTGGTGTAACTCCGGGTAAAGGCGGCCAGACTCACCTGGGCCTGCCGGTATTCAACACCGTGAAAGAAGCGGTAGAAGAGACCGGTGCAGAAGCTTCCGTAATCTACGTACCTGCGCCTTTCTGTAAGGATTCCATCCTGGAAGCGGCCAACGCTGGTATCAAACTGATCGTTTGTATCACCGAAGGTATCCCGACCCTGGACATGCTCGACGCTAAAGTGAAGTGTGACGAGCTGGGCGTGCGCCTGATTGGCCCGAACTGCCCGGGTGTGATCACTCCCGGTGAGTGCAAGATCGGTATTATGCCGGGTCATATCCACAAGCCGGGTAAAGTGGGCATCGTTTCCCGTTCCGGTACTCTGACCTATGAAGCGGTTAAGCAAACTACCGACTACGGCTTCGGTCAGTCCACCTGTGTGGGCATCGGTGGCGACCCCATCCCGGGCTCCAACTTCATCGATATCCTGGAAATGTTCCAGAATGACCCGCAGACCGAAGCGATTGTTATGATCGGTGAGATCGGTGGTACTGCTGAAGAAGAAGCGGCGGCTTACATCAAGGAAAATGTTACCAAGCCGGTCGTTTCCTATATCGCCGGTGTAACGGCTCCTCCCGGCAAGCGCATGGGTCACGCGGGCGCGATTATCTCCGGTGGTAAAGGCACCGCTGACGAGAAGTTCGCTGCTCTGGAAGACGCGGGTGTTAAAACTGTGCGCTCCCTGGCTCAGATTGGCGACGCTCTGAAGGAAGTTACTGGCTGGTAAGAGCTGGGTAAGTACCTTGTCTGTGAAAAGGCCGCTTCTTTCGAAGCGGCCTTTTTTATTTGATCTCAAAAATATTTCAGGAATGTTTTTCTATTTGGATTGGAAATAATCAGCCGGATGTTTGCTGAGTACCATATAAACCATATTTTTGACCGTGATTGCGTCCCCGCTGATAAAGGATAAAAGCCGTTAATATAAGCAGCATGAGTTCCGCGACTGGACCCGCATACCATATTCCCACTTCGCCCATGAGTGGGGGTAAAATCAAAATGAGTGGCAAAACGAAAACGTAAGTTTTTGCAATTCCGAGAATGGCGGCACGTTTGGCATCGCCTATAGCCTGGAAAAATGTGCTGATCATCATGAGTGGTCCGGCCAAAAAATAGACCAGCGTCATCATGGGCAGGATACGTGCAACCTCTGTAATAATCTGTTTATCGCTGACAAATAAGGCTCCCAAAGAGTCTTTCAGTATTAACACGCCAAGCTGTAAAGCGAGGCAGTAACCGAACGCTACTGTTAAAGCGATATTGATACTGCTGTCGGACCGAGACCAGCTTTTAGCGCCAACATTATTGCCGATCAGAGTCTGAAATGCCTGGCTCAGCCCGAGAAGTGGCAGGAAGATAAAGGTCATAATACGGGTAGTGATCCCGTAGGCTCCTACTGTCGCATCGTAGTTACTAACCCCCCAGGCCTGGATACTAAAAATTACAGCAATAGATGTGAGTGATACACCGATGTAACTTAAGCTGGATGGTAAGCCCAAAGATAGGTATCCAGGCCAAAAATCACGCCTACTTGAGATCCGGATAATCTGTGTATCAATCACCGTGCGGCCATAATGGCGATAGCACGCCACTATCAAAAGGGCGATTGCCTGTGCAAGGGCAGTGCCATAAGCAGAGCCGGCCACCCCCATCTCCAAGTGCGCAATAAAAATATAATTGAAAATAATATTGAGCATTACCGACGCAAGGGAAACCATCGCCATTAGCGACAGTTGCCCTTCGCATCGCAAAGTATCGGAATTCACAGAACTGATAAACAGAGTTGGGGAAAGGAAGATTAATATCGTTAAATAGGTGTACCCCATCCCTGCTAGATCTGCTGAGCCATTGGCAACTAATAGTGTTAATTGTTTACCCCAAGCCACAAATAACAACATCAACACAGTGCAAACCACCAGAGCCAGTGTAATAGCTTGGGAAAATGCCTGCTTCGCTTTATCTTTTTCTCCCGCGCCGAGTAATCTGGCCAATACACTCGAATATCCGCTGGAGATTAATGAAGAAAGTGCTACCAGTAACATAAACATTGGGAATGTTAAGGTTACTGCGGCTAATGCTTCAGCTCCTACATATTTCCCCAGGAAATAGGCATCTAATAGGGTAAACGAGCCGTTTACCAGCATTATCAGAATAATAGGCGCAGCAGTCTTAAAGAAAACCGGCAGTAAGGCGCCGTTAACAAAAATATTGTCGTGTTGATGAGTCATAGTAAGTTCACTTTACAAATTGCCGCTGTGCATCTCCGCGACCTCATTAAATTTACTCAATAAAAGTTGTTTGAGGTCCTCAGGCCAATATTGGATGGCTTTTGCAAAGCCGACCTTGCTGTTTCTGTACAGTGCACGACTGGCCTCTTCGAAGCCTGGAGTATCTCCTGCAACTAACAGCATGAATCTATCGAGTTGATGCTGTTTTGCGGTGATTCTCTCCTCAAGCGAAACGTGCTTTTGTGCCTGCTCCACCAGCTTACGAAGAGTGGCAGAAGCACCGCCAGGCTGCTGACCCAGCCATTCCCAGTGACGGGGAAGCAGGGTAACCTCCTTGGGAATAACGCCTAACTTGGGGCGTCCACGTTTAGTTTTCGGGGCCGGTACATCCACCGATAAGGCTGCCAGTACTTCCTCGGTATCTCCGTGCCAATCCACCTCTATCCGTTTACAGCTATCGGCTTCAAAGACCATGGGCTCATGGGTTGTGCCCATACTCTTCACCCGGCGCACAATTACTTCCAATGTCCCCCGCGCAACAATCTGTTGCTGGTCGATAGCGATATAGTCAGTAGCCAAAGTATTTCTCTATATTTACCCGGGTTAAATGTTTGTGCCCGGGTAAATATAGTGCATTGATCACCATATGTACAAGGAATGTTTCTCTGCATGCCCTCTGCCTTTGATGTGACCCAATGGAGAAGGGCCTCCCAAGCTGAGGTTGACCGCTTTGCTCGCGCTTAATTTTTGTTTACATGTCAGTGATATACACGGTCTAGGAGCACTCCTATACTGCGGAAAAACCAACTGTTTAGGAGTGGACATGGCCAGGGCTTTAATCGGTGTTATCGGCGGTAGCGGTCTTTATGAGATGCAAGGGTTAACCGAGGTGGAGGAAGTCCAGATGGGGACCCCCTTTGGTGGCACCTCGGATGCAATTGCCTGCGGCAAGCTTCATGGTATTCCTGTTGCTTTCCTTGCCCGCCATGGACGCGGTCATCGGCTGATTCCTTCCCAGGTGCCCTATCAAGCCAATATCCACGCATTGCGCCAGTTGGGCGTACGCTATGTTCTTTCCCTTTCTGCCGTGGGCTCCCTCCAGGAAGAGGTGCGTCCACTGGATATGCTGATCCCGGATCAGTTTATCGATATGACCCGCAAACGGGAGAGTACTTTCTTTGGCGATGGTGCTGTAGCCCATGTTTCCATGGCTGATCCGGTATGCCCTGCTGTGGCGGATAGCCTGGCGCGGGCCTTTGCCAGTACCCAGGGAGAAGAGCCGATCAGGTTGCATCGAGGTGGCAGTTATATCTGTATTGAAGGACCCCAGTTCTCTAGCCGAGCTGAGTCGCACTGGTATCGCAGTATGAATGCTTCGGTGATCGGAATGACCAATATGCCGGAGGCAAAACTCGCCCGCGAAGCGCAGATGGCTTATGCAACTCTCGCCATGGCAACAGATTATGACTGTTGGCACCCTCGGGAAGAGGCGGTGACAGCGGACGTGGCTATCGCCAATTTGCAGCAAAATGCCGCCCGTGCTCAAAAGATTGCCGCAGAGGCAATCCGCTTGCTCGGTACTGAGCAACCTGAATCCGCCGCCCATACTGCATTGGCGAGCGGGTTGGTGACACCTGTCGATGCGATGCCAGAGGAAAAACAAGCTGTAATAAAGCCGCTACTTACGCCGACAGAAGCAGTGCCTGAAGAAATGGAGCACTGAGGGGAATGCACGAAACATTACCGTTACTGGAAATATCGGACTTCCCGGCGATTCGCCGTGAGGCTATTGAAACCCTGCAAATAAATATCGGTTATCGCTGCAACCAGAGTTGTGTGCACTGCCATGTGAATGCAGGTCCCAATCGTACCGAGATGATGTCGGACGACAATCTGGAGTTACTACTGGGCGTTATCAAGGCAAGGGGGGTGCGAACCCTGGATATCACTGGGGGTGCACCAGAGCTCCACAACGGGTTTCGGTCTTTGGTGAAAGCTGCACGGGCGCTGGGTGTGCATGTAATAGATCGCTGCAATCTCACGATATTATTTGAGCCAGGACAGCAGAATACAGCAGAGTTTCTCGCGCAGAACCATGTGGAAGTGGTTGCCTCTCTACCCTGCTACTCCATGGAAAATGTAGATAAGCAGCGAGGCAAAGGGGTTTTTGATAAAAGTATTGCCGGATTGCAGAAGCTAAATGCCTTGGGCTATGGCAAGTCGGAAACTGGCCTTCAGCTTAACCTGGTCTATAACCCCCAGGGTGCTTTTTTACCCCCGGAGCAGGGGGCCCTGGAGGCAGACTATCGACGAGAGTTGGCCGCGCATTTTGGAATTGAATTTAATCACCTCTTTGCTCTCGCCAATATGCCCATCAAACGCTTTGGCTCCATGCTGATTTCCAAAGGGCAGTTTAAAGACTATATGACGCTGCTTCGGGAGAGCTACTCTGCATCTAATCTTGAGGGCGTGATGTGTCGCAGTCTGGTGAGTGTTGACTGGCAGGGGAATTTATATGACTGCGACTTTAACCAGCAGTTGAATATACCAGTGCCAGGCCGATTGCATCTGCGTGATTTACTCGAAGCTGATCTTAAAGATTCGGCAGTTTGTGTGGCTGATCATTGCTATGGCTGTACTGCGGGGCAGGGCAGCAGTTGCGGTGGGGCACTGTAAGGGGATAGGGTTTAATAGCCGGAGGGCGGGAATGCCATGAGAAAAAAAATACTGCTGCTGGCGATTATCGTGATATTGGTGATTGCTTTTTACGCATTTGATTTACACCACTGGTTGAGCCTGGAAAAGCTGCAGGAAGGCGGTGAGCAGTTTCAGCAATGGAAAGCCTCATCGCCATTTCTGGTGAGCTTCCTGTTTCTAGTTTTTTACATTTTGGTAACCGGTTTATCCTTACCCGGTGCTGCGATTCTCACTATTGCCGCGGGTGCTATTTTTGGCTTGTTGTGGGGCACTGTCATTGTATCCTTCGCTTCCAGTATTGGAGCCACCCTGGCGTTTCTAATGGCCCGCTATTTATTTCGTGACTATGTTCAAGAGAAGTTTGCTGTACGCTTACAGGTTGTAAATAACGGTATTGAGAGGGAGGGCGCCTTTTATCTTTTTGCTTTGCGTCTCGTACCAATCTTCCCATTTTTTCTGATCAATATTCTGATGGGATTAACCCACCTTCGAGTCTGGACATTTTATTGGGTGAGCCAATTAGGCATGCTGGCGGCTACGATTGTTTACGTTAATGCCGGTACGCAACTCGCTCGTATAGACAATCTGAAGGATATCGCTTCTCCGCAATTGTTATTGTCTTTTGCCCTATTGGGTATATTCCCGCTATTGGCAAAATACTTCCTCAACTGGCTTAAACGTCGCCGTGAGGCCAAGTGAGTGACTCCAATGAGAAAACCCAAAAAGTTTGATCGCAATATAATTGTTATTGGTGCAGGCGCTGCGGGCTTGGTGAGTGCCTATATTTCTGCGGCGGTAAAAGCCAAGGTGACTTTGATCGAGTCGGGAAATATGGGTGGGGACTGCCTGAATACCGGCTGTGTACCCAGTAAGGCGTTGATCAAGTGTGCTCGTGTGGCACACTCTGCGCGCACTGCGAGTAATTTTGGTGTGCGCCTGCCGGAACCGGAGATTGATTTTCCCGGGGTGATGCGCCATGTGCGTGAATCTATCCAGCAGATTGAGCCTCACGATAGTGTGGAGCGCTACTCAGATCTCGGTGTGGAAGTAATAAAAGGGTACGCACGATTAGTAGATCCCTGGACAGTCGATATCACGTTGCATAGTGGTGGTGAAAAGTCCCTACGGGGACGAGCCATTATTCTGGCCACCGGTGCTGAACCTACAGTGCCACCATTCCCCGGCCTCGACACGGTTAATTATCTGACTAGCGAAACACTCTGGGATAGGTTTGCTCAGTTGAATAAGGCACCGCATAGATTGGTATTACTGGGAGGTGGTGCCATCGGTTGTGAGTTGGCTCAGGCATTCACCCGCTTGGGGTCAAGAGTTACCTTGATAGAGCGAGATGAACGTTTGCTCCCCCAGGAGGACCACGAAGTGTCGCAAGCTGTTTCCCTGGCATTGGAATCTGAAGGAGTGTGTCTTCTCACTGGGCATGAGGCGGTCTCTTTTACTGGAAGTGAAGATCGCCGAGAGGGGGTATTAAACTTGCGTAATGCCGTGGGTGAAACACAGGTGACATTTGATGAAGTTATCCTGGCACTTGGCAGGCGTGCCAGGACTAAAGGGTTTGGATTGGAAAAACTGGACTTACTGCAAGATGGTAAATTGACAACGGATGCCTTCCTGCGCACTCGTTACCCCCATATTCTTGCAGCTGGGGATCTCGCGGGCCCATTTCAGTTTACCCATATGGCTTCGCACCAGGCCTGGTATGCAGCAGTGAATGGCCTTTTCGGCGATATCAAGAAATTTGCTGTGGATTATTCACTGGTACCTCGGGCAATCTTTATTGATCCAGAGGTGGCCAGCGTCGGGCTTAGTGAGCATGAGGCGGAGCAGCGTGCTATTGCCTATGAGGTAACTCGCTACAACCTTGATGACCTGGATCGCGCTATCGTGGATGGCGCGGCACGGGGTTTTATTAAAGTGCTTACAGTACCGGGTAAAGATAAAATACTGGGTGTTTCAATTGTTGGTGAGAATGCTGCGGAGCTTATAGCCGAGTTTGTGTTTGCTATGAAGCAGGGTTTTGGACTGAATAAAATCCTATCTACCATTCATATCTATCCGACTATGACTGAAGGCAATAAATTTGTTGCAGGAAACTGGAAACGAGCCCATGCGCCCAAGGGGTTGTTGCGTTGGCTCGAAGTGTTTCATCGTTGGAGACGGGGTTAGTGCAGTATTCTGTTGTAGTTCCGCTGTTGAATGAGCGGGAGCAACTGCCCGATTTAATTGTGCAGTTAAAAGAACTTAAGGCTTTTACCAGCTGTGAAATTATCCTGGTGGATGGTGGTAGCATTGATGGCAGTGTGGAAATTGCTACTGCTGAGGGGTTCCAGGTAATTACTTCCCCGCGCGGCCGAGCCTCGCAAATGAATGCAGGTGCAGCCATTGCCTGTGGGAACTGGCTGCTGTTTTTACACGCTGATACACGCCTGCCCCAGGGTGCATTGAGTGCGGTTGCATCGGCAGTGGCTCAGGGAGCAGAGTGGGGCCGCTTTAATATTCGTATTGAAGGGCGGAGTTTGTGGTTTCCCCTAATTTCCAACCTGATTAATTGGCGTTCACGTCTAAGTGGTATCGCCACTGGTGACCAAGCGATTTTTGTCCGGCGTACTCTTTTTGAAAAAATTGGCGGTTATGCCAGGCAGCCATTGATGGAGGATGTTGAGCTAAGTCGGCAGTTGTTAAAAATAAGCCGTCCCTATTGTCTCCATCAAAGAGTCTCAACCTCTGGGCGACGCTGGGAAAAATTTGGGGTGTTGCGCACGGTATTGCTGATGTGGCGCTTGCGTTTTGCTTATTGGCGCGGCGTGCCTGCAGATACCCTGGCTAGGCGCTATGAGTAGTCGTCTTTCGAGGAAGTTCCTGCGCCTTGTGGTGATGGCTAAGGCTCCACTGGCTGGTTATGCCAAGACCCGTCTTATTCCGGCACTGGGGGAGCAGGGAGCCGCGTCGCTTGCGGAGAAGTTGTTGCGCCATACCCTTGAAGAGTGTGTGAGAGCTGAGCTGGGACCCGTGGAGCTGCATGTGACACCTGATCCGTCCCACGCTTTTTGGCGGGGTTTCCCATTGCCTGCGGGAGTCACTGTTTATGGGCAGTCCCAAGGCAGCCTTGGTCAGCGCCTTTGGCATGCTACGGGAAACGCACGAGCATTGGGGCAGGGGCTTCTGTTGCTTGGTACCGACTGTCCGTCCCTTACCGCGCAGCGTTTGCGAGCCGCTGCAGAAGGGCTACAGGTGTCTGATGCGGTAATGTATCCGGCAAAAGATGGTGGCTATGCGTTATTAGGGCTCAAGGAAATACAGGTGCGGCTGTTTGAGGATATTCACTGGAGTACTGAGGTTGTTGCCCGGCAGACTCTGGATAGACTTTGGGAGTGTGGAATGAATTGCCAGCGCCTGGAGGCGCTGGCAGATATTGATGAGCCGGGCGATTTATCTTTTTTGCCAGAAGGTTGGCGGGACTTAATACGGCTGGGCTAGAGTGCCGGAGCTGCGCTAGCTTCGGCTTCTATTGCGCTGCCGTCAGCAAGAATTTCGCGATTTGCATCATTGGCTGCAGCCAGGCGTTGCTCCTCAATACGACTGCTCCAACTCAGCAGGGCCTGGTAATGGCGGATATTCTGCACATAGGTTACCGGCTCCCAGCCACGTGCGTAGCCATGTTTGGTGGTCTTGTAATACTGACGCTTGGCCAGCAGAGGCAAATGGTCGCGCACATCGGGCCACAGATCCGGGTTGCCGCCCATACGTTCGGTGAGGACGCGGGCGTCCTCAAGGTGGCCGTAGCCCACGTTATAGGCTGCTAGTGCCATCCAGGTTCTGTCGGGCTCACGAATGCGCTCAGGCAGTTTATTGCGAATTTGTACTATATAGCGCGCACCTCCCTCAATGCTCTCCTCGGGATTGAGCCGGTTAACACCGAGGTCTTTGGCGGTATTCAGAGTAAGCATCATCAGGCCACGGACTCCGGTACGGGAGCGCGCGCGTGGGTTCCAGTAGGACTCCTGGTAACTGAGCGCCGCCAACAAGTGCCAGTCCAGATCATACTGGTCTGCCACTTTCTGCATCGCTCCACGCCACTTTGGTAAACGCTCTCGGCTGCGCTTGGCAAATGCCTGGGCGCCACCGACATTCAGGTCGCTGACATGGCCAAAAAACTCTTCGCGCAGCTGCGCAATCATGCCATTGGTGTTGGCGCGCAACATAAACAGGCGGGCACTCTGGTAGAGGCTGTCATCGTCGCTTTTAGGGAAAGCCCAGGAGACCGGTTGGAACTGAGTGAGATTGAAAGCAACAGCGGTGTTTGGATAAAGGCCGCGGTGTACCGCATAAGCATTGGAGTCCACTACTGCGTAGCTGTACTTGCCCTGTTGTACCATCTCTACCAGCTCCATTGCATCCACATCAGACACTTCTTCCCAATCTAACAGTGGGTAGCGCTGGGAGAGTTTTTTCAGTTCCTCCGCGTGGGCACTGCCGGCGATTACGGCGACAGTCTTGCCCTCCAGGTCGCTGGTCTTTCGTGGGCGCTGCTCACCAACACGATAAATAACCTGCTGGCGGATTTCGAAGTAGGAGGGGGTAAAGCGTACCTGCTCACGGCGCTCCGGAGTGACGGTAAGGCCAGCGGCAGCGAAGTGTGCACCCTCTTCCGGGTCACGCAGGCGCTCAAACATTTCGTCTAGATCGTGAACGTCGCGAATTACCAGCTTGACGCCGAGCTCTTCGGCAAAGGCCCGCAGCATTCCATATTCAAAGCCAGTGGGATTACCGGATGCATCTTCGTAATATGTAGTGGGGCCATTTTGTGACAGCACAACCAGCTCACCAGAGGCCTTGATCCGCTCAAGAGTACTCGGTGCTTTGCTGGCAACTAACAGGGAGGCGCAGCATGACATGGCCAGCCCTTTTAACAGGCGGCGGACATAGCGCAGCACGCGGCTTTTCATCATCATAGGCTGTCCCCTCTAGCTCGTCCGTTAGTTTTATTGCTGTTATGCCTAAGGCCCGGTGAAGTTCGGTTCGCCAGGGCTTTTATGGCCAAAGCTGGCACAGTCCGCCAATTTTACATTATCCGGCGTCAATCTGCCCAATTTGGCATTTGGACACTGTGATCTATGCGCTTGAAAACCCTGCCGGACTTTTGTAGGAGTTTTCTTTCGCCTCTTTTTTAGGAGGTTTTAAGCAATAAGTTTGCTCGCCTTTTGAACATATTGATTGCTAATTAGTTCATGTATATGCAAGTGGTCGGCGGGTGTGTTGGACTGGCGATGCTTCAGGTACAATTGCGCCTCTCAAATTTTCGGGGCCTTGTGCGATCCTTCTTTTGCACATTTTTTCTCATTCAGACAAGAGGCAACCTCCCGCAATGCTAGTTCTGCGTGGTGCTCCCGCACTGTCGAAATTCCGCCATAAAAAACTGCTCAATCAACTGCGCGCGCTGCAACCGACCATAGACGACCTCTACGCTGAGTTCGTGCACTTTGCAGATAGCGACTCACTGGATAACAAGGAGATGGCGCTGCTTGAGCGGCTGCTCCAATATGGTCCGACTGAGGAACAGCATGAGCCCAAAGGAGAGCTGATCCTGGTGGCGCCTCGTCCGGGTACTATTTCCCCCTGGTCTTCCAAGGCCACGGATATTGCCCACAATACTGGACTGACAAAAATCCATCGCCTGGAGCGGGGAATTGCCTACTACCTTACTGGCGTGGAATTAACTGACGCTGAACGCCAGGCTCTGGCTTCACAGCTGCACGATCGCATGGTTGAGGTGGTGTTTTCCGGCTTTGAGCAAGCGGAGCAGCTGTTCGTCGAAGAAGAACCGCGCCCATTGCGCGGAGTGGATATCCTCGAGGGCGGCCGCGAGGCGCTTGAGGATGCCAACGTTACCTTGGGCCTGGCTCTTGCCGAAGATGAAATTGATTATCTGCTCACCAGTTTCCAAGAACTGGAGCGTAATCCGACTGATGTAGAATTGATGATGTTCGCCCAGGCGAATTCCGAGCATTGCCGCCACAAGATCTTTAATGCCTCCTGGACTATCGACGGCGAAGAGATGCCGCATTCCCTGTTTGGCATGATCAAGAATACCTATCGTAAAGGAGGTGACAATGTATTGTCTGCCTATGCCGATAATGCCGCAGTTGTGGCGGGCAATGTAGCCGGTCGTTTCTACCCCGATCCGGAAAGCAAGGAATATAGCTTCAGTAATGAAGCTATCCATATGCTGATGAAGGTGGAGACCCATAACCACCCTACAGCGATCGCACCTTTCCCCGGTGCCGGTACCGGTGCCGGTGGTGAAATTCGTGATGAGGGTGCGGTGGGTCGCGGATCCAAGCCGAAAGTCGGTCTGACCGGCTTTACTGTTTCCAACCTACAGATTCCCGGCTGGGAGCAGCCTTGGGAGTCCAATTACGGCAAACCCGAGCGTATCGTGACCGCCCTGGATATTATGATTGAGGGTCCCATCGGCGGTGCGGCATTTAACAACGAATTTGGTCGCCCAAATATCTGTGGTTACTTCCGTACTTTCGAAGAGAATTTTGACGGCGAGCGCCGCGGCTATCACAAGCCGATTATGTTGGCTGGTGGCTATGGCAATATCCGCGAAGAGCATGTAGAGAAGCCCGAATTTTCCCCTGGGGCCAAACTGGTAGTGCTGGGTGGCCCGGCCATGCTGATTGGCCTTGGTGGAGGTGCCGCTTCCAGTATGGCCAGCGGCTCCAGCTCTGAAGATCTGGATTTCGCTTCGGTACAGCGCCAGAACCCGGAAATCGAGCGTCGCTGCCAGGAGGTTATCGACCAGTGCTGGCAGCTGGGTGAGAGTAATCCCATTGCTTTTATCCACGATGTGGGGGCGGGTGGTTTGTCCAACGCTTTCCCCGAACTGGTGAAAGATGGCGGTACCGGCGGCAATTTTGAATTGCGCAATGTGCCCTGCGATGAGCCGGGTATGAGCCCGCTGGAAATCTGGTGTAACGAATCCCAGGAGCGCTATGTACTGGCGGTTATGCCGGAAGACCTGGAGCGCTTTGAGCAAATCTGTGAGCGCGAGCGCGCGCCTTACGCCGTTGTTGGTGAGGCCACCGAAGACAAACACCTGCTCTTAAATGACAAGCAGTTCGATTCCAAGCCGGTGGATCTGCCGATGTCGGTACTGTTCGGCAAGCCGCCGCGCATGCACCGCGAGGCAGAAACTCGCCAGGTGGAAACCAAGGCGTTTTCCACTGCCGATATCGATCTGAATGAAGCGGCTGAGCGGGTGCTGCGCCTGCCTACAGTGGCTAGCAAGAGCTTCCTGATCACTATCGGTGACCGCACTGTAACCGGCCAGGTTTCCCGCGATCAGATGGTCGGACCCTGGCAGGTGCCGGTGGCCGATTGCGCGGTAACTACCGTTGCCTATGACAGCTACGCCGGTGAAGCCATGTCTATGGGTGAGCGCACTCCGGTGGCATTGCTGGATGCGCCGGCCTCGGGCCGCCTGGCCGTGGGTGAGGCAATTACCAATATCGCCTGTACTCCGGTGAAACAGTTGTCCGATATCAAACTCTCTGCCAACTGGATGTGCGCTGCGGGCCACCCGGGTGAAGAGGAAAAACTCTATCGCACCGTGGAGGCGGTGGGTATGGAGCTGTGTCCCGAGTTGGGCATTACCATCCCGGTGGGCAAGGACTCCATGTCTATGCGCACTGCCTGGGAGGAAGAGGGTGAGCAGAAGGCGGTTACCGCTCCACTCTCACTGGTAGTTTCTGCCTTTACCCCGGTTACCGATGTGCGCAAAACAGTGACCCCGCAACTGCGCACCAATAAGGGTGAGAGCGAGTTGCTATTGGTTGACCTGGGTGCCGGTAAAAACCGCCTGGGCGGTTCCTGTCTGGCGCAGGTCTACAACGAGCTGGGTGACAAGCCCGCAGACCTGGATGATGCCAAGAAGCTGAAAGGTTTCTTCGAGGTGGTACAGCAGGCTCTGAATGAAGACCTGATCATGGCCTACCACGACCGCGCCGACGGCGGTCTGTTTACAACCCTGGCGGAAATGGGCTTTGCCGGCCGCGTGGGTATGGATGTGGAAATCTACGAATTGGGTGAAGACCCGATTGCGGCGCTGTTCAGTGAAGAGCTGGGTGCGGTATTGCAGGTTCCCGCCTGTGAAGCGGATATGCTGGTACAGCGCTTTGCCGCTGTGGGTGTACCCACCCACAAGATCGGTTACCTGAACAATAACGAACACCTGTGCATCACCAATAACGGTGTTGAAATCTTCAAGCGCTCCCGTGCTGAATTGCAGCAGATCTGGTCGGAAACCAGCTTCCGCATCCAATCCCTGCGCGATAACGCCGAGTGTGCCGAGCAGGAATTTGCTGTAATCGCCAAAGAAGACCCGGGCCTGACAGTAAACCTCACTTTCGATATCAACGACGATATCAGCGCACCCTATATCGCTAGAGGTGTTCGCCCGAAAGTTGCTGTACTGCGAGAGCAGGGCGTGAATAGCCAGGTGGAAATGGCGCACTCTTTCCACCGCGCTGGCTTTAACGCTGTCGACGTACATATGAGTGACATCCTGTCTGGTCGTGTCGCTTTGGATGAGTTCAAGGGTTTGGTGGGCTGTGGTGGCTTCTCTTACGGCGACGTACTAGGTGCTGGTGAGGGGTGGGCTAAAACCATCCTGTTTAACGATCGTGCCCGCGATCAGTTTGAGGGCTTCTTCAATCGCAACGATACCTTCGGCTTGGGGGTGTGTAACGGTTGCCAGATGTTCTCAGTGATCAAAGAGCTGATTCCAGGTGCGGATCACTGGCCGCGCTTTGTGCGAAACCTCTCTGAGCAGTATGAAGCGCGCTTCGCACTGGTGGGCATTGAAGACTCACCTTCCGTGTTGTTTAAAGGTATGGCGGGTACTTACATGCCGGTTGCCGTTGCTCACGGTGAGGGGCGCGTGGAGTTTGCCGACCAGCAGGCGCTGGAGAAGTGTGAAGCTTCCGGTACTATCGCGATGCGCTACCTGAATAACAAAGGGGAAATCACCCAAACTTACCCGGCCAATCCCAACGGATCGGTCAATGGTATTACCTCCCTGAGTTCTGAAGATGGCCGCGTGACTATTATGATGCCGCACCCCGAGCGTGTTGCCCGAGCTGTCAGCAACAGCTGGCATCCAGATGAGTGGAAAGAAGATTCCGGCTGGATGCGCTTGTTCCGCAATGCGCGGGTGTTTGTCGACTAAGTCAGATCTTCTGTCGGTGGTACTTTTCGGATGGGTGGAAATCCCAAGGTGCCCCGATGTTTGTCGTGGCGACATTGTCGTTGTCGCCACGATTTTCCTCCTAGGCTTTCACAGTTTTTAAATGTCCATGGCGCCTAATCCGCCATGCCAGAAGATGACTTGATATTTCCTGCTACACTTAAACGATTATTCGAAATAACTTTTTTCGCTATGGTGCAGTTATCTGTATCGATTATTGAATACTTTTCTGTTTGCTATGGGTGCTTGCAGCGTGGAAGGGCACTCATCATTCCCTCTCAATTTATCTTTTGTCCGCCAGTTTCTAACCAGAGCGGATCACGGCAGTACCCAAAGCATTTTTCCCCATTTAGCAAAAGTAATTAAGGAGATTGTCATGGCGTACAATGAAACATTGGCAGAAAAAGTGCGCAACCTACTGCAGGGAAATCAAGGTCTGAGTGAGAAACAGATGTTTGGTGGCCTGGCATTTATGTTAAATGGCAATATGGCTTGTGGTGTAGTTGGGGAAGAGCTAATGGTTCGTGTTGGGCCGGACAATTACCAGGATGCATTGGCGGAGCGCTATACCAGGCCAATGGATTTTACCGGCAGGCCCCTTAAAGGTATGGTGTATGTTGAAGAGGATGCCGTTGCGGAAGATTTGGATAACTGGGTAAATCGCGGTGCCGAGTTTGCCGGTTCTCTGCCTCCCAAGTAATTTTAACATAGCGAGGCCAGCATAACGGTGAGAAAAAGAGCCGACAATTGCACTCCGGTTCTGAAGCTTTATCTGCTATTTCCCCTCAGTAAGCCTTCTCGCTAAAAAACACTGTGCCATCTACAATCAGCGCCGAGCACTTTTAATAGAAGCCGTAGGAGATTGCTGTGACACTCGGTCGCGGTATTCGCTAAGGGTATCGATCATGTATTTTATCGAATTAAATAATGGTGTGGAAATTCCCCAGATTGGAATGGGAATGTCCGCGCTGGGCAGCTGGCAGCAGGATGATGAGTACGTCACTGATGTTATTTTAAAAGCTATCGCTATTGGCTACCGGTTGTTTGATACCGCTTCGATTTGCGGAAATGAGCGGGCATTGGGCCGTGCAATAAAGGAGTCTGGCCTACCCAGGGAAGAACTTTTTATTACCAGTAAAGTTTGGGATACGGAGCAGGGTGGGACAAAAACCCATGATGCCTTTGCTCGGAGCCTAGAGCGATTGCAGCTGGAATACCTGGACTTGTATTTGATTCAATGGCCTGTTCCCGCTTATACGCGTGAAACCTGGGAGGCTATGGAGGCATTATACCAGCAGAAAAAGGTAAGGGCGCTGGGCTTATCAAATTTTCGCAAATCGGATATCGAGCAGATTGCGACCTTTGCTGAAGTGCGACCGGTTATTAATCAAATAGAGTTGCATCCATACTTTACTCAACAGCCTTTGGTCGATTACTGCCAGTTTCACAAAATTGCTATTGGCTGTTGCTCTCCTCTAGGATCGGGAAGTTGGAGCGGTGTGCCTCTTGCTGAAAAGCCAATTGTGGATCCGGTGATAGCCGAAATCGCCGATAAGTATTCAGCTACGCCTGCACAGGTAATTTTGAAGTGGAATATCCAACAGCACCGTATTGTAGTGCCCAAATCGGAGTCCTTAGAGAATATTAGGACCAATTTTTTGTTGAGTGATTTTAATCTGAGTAATGCAGATATTCAGGTAATAAACAGCTTGAATTGTAATAAACGTTTTGGTGGTGACCCGGATTATGTACATAAAATTAATATGACTTTAAAAGTGCCGGATTAAGAGAGAACTTAAGAAATTTACAACTCTACTGATTTTGATGTCAGGTTCTTTGTTAAATTAAATTTTCTGGATTTCTCCATTTCAATCTTGATGTTTAGAAGTTATCTTGCGCAGAATTTCATAACTTGCAATAGCGCAGGCTGATGTCACATTCATTGAGGAGTTAACACCCTGCATAACTATATGTACAGTTGCATCGGCTATCTTCAATAATTCCTCACCAATTCCATCTTTCTCCGAACCTAGAACCAAACAGATCTTATCACCCCCGGTAACTGGGGCATGACTTAATTCAACACTATGTGATGTAATTTCCAGGCAGATAATTTGATACCCCTCTGTTTTCAATCGTTGGGCAGTTTTTAGGGCATCATTCTCGTATTGATAGGGGATCTGCTGTTCTGTTGAACGGGAAACTTTGCGGATCTTGGAGTTTGGCGGTACTAGGCTCTTTCCTGCCAGGTAAATTTTCTCCACGCCCAAAGCATCGGCAATGCGAAAGAGCCCCCCCACGTTGCTGGGGGTACGGATGTCAGTGGCGAGGTAGCAGAGAGAAAACTTATGTCTGCCAGGTGAATGATCGTTGTGCTCTTTTTGCATGTTACTACTGCTGAAGTTCTTTGCCAGGTCCCTAAAATGTTTCAGGGGTGTTCTATTGTTGATGTCTGTGAGCCTATTTTGGCTTCTACGTGAGATCTACTCTGCAGCTTACGCATTCTCTCCACCAGGGAGGGTTCGCGACTGGCTTTCTGGTTTTGGATCTGCATGGCCTGGCGGTAGACTTTGTCCGATACAATAAACTCTTCGGCTCTTTGATTGATTTCACTATAGCGGGTGTTTAGCTCGGAGACCTTGTTGGAAAGGTGCTCGAGGTCGAGGATGCGGTCGAAGTAGAGTGCAATCAGGCGCTCACACTCCCTGGCAATCGCCAGGTATTCATTGCCTACTTGACGATGACCTTCGTAGTTCTTTTTGAAATTGAAAAAAGTCTGAATTCCCCCCAGCAGCGCCGCTATTAATGCCAGTGCAGCGCCAGTCCATTTGGTCCAGTCAGGCAGTTCAGCATTGATCAGGGAAAAGAACAGGGAGCCTAAGAACAAGTTAACTACTACGATTGGTACACCGCAGAGCACGTGCAGGTTTCGGCCTTTCATAGAGGCCCGGAAGTGGCTGTGCTTACACAGGTGTGCGTTCCAACGCAATTTATCCAGTACTTCAACTGTATTGGGTATCGAACTCATGAATCCCTTCCGCCTGTTTTGCACTCACTTTGAGGGTGATAGTTTGCCGGATAATCATGATATGTACAGGAAAAGGGAGGGGAGGAATTATGGGCGTGTATGTTTTATAGGCAAGTTTTGTGTGGGGCCCCGTGTAAACAGTAAGTGAGTACCTGCCGAACAAAGCCCCAGTCTCTTGGCGTGGGATCAGAAACTATAGGTTACGCCCACTGCAGAGAAGTTGGCTTTATCATCTTGAATCTCGTAGACAGTGTGCTCCAGGCTAATACTCCAGTCACCAGTGGTCCAATTCACTTCCACACCATAGTAAGGGTTGCTGCCGCTATCCTTTTCATTGTCCCAGCTGTAAGACCTATAGTAGGGTTCTACCTCCAGCAGCTCACGATCACCGTTATACCAGTTGAGAGTACCGGAGGTCTCACTTTGGCCGCTATTGTTTTCACACCACTGGTGAACACCAAGGCGAATACCAGCATTTAGGTTTTGCTGAATTGGTGCTGTGAGAGCTAATCCTACGCTATAGGAGTTATATTCAGCTTCCTGTTTACTTTTGTAATCATAGTTTTCCACTATGAAATCATCATCGTCAATGTACCATTCGAGGCCGTGAACATTAGATTCATAGTCTCTGCGGATACTTCCCAGATCAGTCATACCCCCCTCAACAGCAATATAGCGATTTACCCGGTAGCCAAAAATAAAGGCATAACCTGTAGAACTAAGGTTCTCTCTAAGTGCGTAGGAGCTTTCTGAATCGAACTCTGTATGGCCGAGTGAAGCTTTCAAGTAGAAAGGTTTTTCTTCAGCGTAAACGCCGGTGCTGGTCAGCGCAATAAGGGTAACAAGAGTGGTGTATTTCAAAGGGTACCTCTAGAAGCAGATGCTCAAGCCTTTAATCAGTGCCTCCTACAAAATAATAGGGTTCGTTGAGGTCCCTCGCTTATGTGGAGGTCTTTAGCTTTTGCTTGGAAAGAAAATAACAAAATAATAAATTGTCACTATTGTACATTTGCGCCTGATTTACTAAAAGTGCCTCATTTCCAATTTGTAGGCCTGTCGGGCTTTCCTGGTAAGTGAATATTTGCTCTTTTGATGGCATTGTTGTTATCGATTGAGTGAAATTTAAACAGCGACTGATAGGGTTTTGTGTACTGCGGATACTTTTGGATTTTCTTATCTCAAACTACTGCGCTTAGTGTCTGCTTTCTTGTATTTTGTGTGCCCACCTGGAGGGCTGAGGACACCGAATCTGATTACCCGAAAGGATAGATAAACCAATAACAAATTTACCCTTACGCATTTTGGGGGCAGGTATGTCGATTGCGCGGCAGCGCTTCATAGTTTTGGGGCCATTGTTGGCAGTGGCTTTCTACTTCTTTTTATCCATGGTAGGGATGCAGTATCTGCCTGCAGTTACCGCAGCAATTACGTTGCTGACGGTAATCTGGTGGATTACTGAGGCCCTGCCTATTCCCGCCACGTCTTTGGTACCTTTTGTGCTTTTGCCCTTATTTGGAGTTGCAGACCACAAAATGGTAGCAGCCTCTTTGGGCAGTCATGTGATATTACTGCTGATGGGCGCATTTATTTTATCGAAGGCCCTGGAAAAGAGTGGTGCCCATGAGCGCCTTGCCCTCTATATGCTGCGTCTCTTTGGGGTCTCCAGTGGCCGGCGCTTGGTTTTGGGTTTTATGCTGGCTGCCGGGTTCCTCAGCATGTGGATTTCCAACACTGCCACAACCCTAATGATGTTACCCATTGCTTTGGCAATCCTCTCCCGCATAAAAAATGAACGTCTTACTATCGCATTAATCCTTGGTATCGCTTACGCAGCCAGCCTCGGGGGGGTGGGCACGCCCCTTGGGACCCCCCCTAATGTGATTTTTATGGGAATCTATGAAGAGGTGACTGGCAGGGAATTCAGTTTCTTGGGTTGGATGAAGGTGGGAGTGCCGGTTGCCCTGGTAACTTTACCAATAATGGCTCTTTGGCTAACCCGTAATGTGCATCTGAAAAATAAAATTGAACCGCCGGTGATTGGAGAGTGGCGGGCTGAAGAAAAGCGCACACTGATAGTTTTTGGAGTGGCAATCTTTTTTTGGGTTACGCGCAACGCACCATTTGGTGGCTGGAGTGATTGGCTGGGAATTAGGGCTGCCGGGGATAGTACGGTCGCCCTCGCGGCAGTGGTAGCCATGTTTATGGTACCGAATGGCAAAGGGGGGCGTCTGCTGGATTGGCAGACTGCTGAGACAATCCCGTGGGGAATGCTACTGCTTTTTGCTGGTGGTATTGCCCTTGCCAAGGGCTTTACTGCCTCAGGGTTGAGCGACATGCTTGGGAATGGGCTCTCATTCCTGACTGCAATGCCGCTGTGGTTGATGTTGGTTATTTTGTGTCTTGGGGTTACTTTCCTGACAGAGATTACCAGTAATACAGCTACGGCGACTTTACTAATGCCGATCCTCGCTGTAGCGGCCACCTCCGCAGGTTTCGATCCCATGGTGTTGATGATTCCCGCCGCTATGAGCGCAAGTTGTGCTTTTATGCTGCCAGTTGCCACGGCGCCTAATGCCATTGCCTATGGAACAGGAAAGGTGCGTATGCAGGATATGGTGCGGGAGGGTGCAGTGCTGAGCGTGACCGCTTCACTCATTATTGCGGGGATGTGTGGATTGATATTGGCATAGAGCGGCTGGCAGTTGCTTTTTTGATCGTCTGGTCATGTATTTTGAATAAGAAAATGGAACTGTAGAGGAATAAGAATCAATGAAAACCACCACCGCGACGTTAGTATTCGCCCTGGGCCTTGCCGCTTGTGGCAAGTCCAGTGATGAGACAGCTAACGCTAATTTAGATGCAATAACACCTTCTGAGCAGCCATCGGCTCCAGTTGCTAAAAAAGTGCCTCATAAGATGATTGTGCACGGTCATGAGCGTATAGATAACTACTATTGGATGCGCGATGACGAACGCAAGGCTCCAGAAGTCATCGCGCATCTTGAGGCGGAAAATACTTATACTGATACTGTTATGCGCCACACTAAAGAGTTGCAGGAACTACTCTTTGAGGAAATGACGGGGCGACTGGAGAAGGATAAATCAACTGTACCTGTGTACCACAATGGATACTGGTATTACACCCGTTACCTGCCGGAAAAAGAATATGCTATTCATGCACGCCGTAAAGGTAGCCTGGAAGCTGCTGAGGAGGTGATGCTGGATGTCAACCAACTGGCGAAAGATTCAGGTTATTTCAGTGTTGGGCGCCTAGGGGTGTCTCCCAGCAATAGGTTGTTGGCATATCCGGAGGATAATGTAGGGCGTCGTGTTTACACTATTCGTTTCAAAGATCTGAAAACTGGGGAATTGCTGCCTGATAAGTTGGAGAATGCCTCCCCGGTAGCTGTTTGGGCTAACGATAACCAGACAGTTTTCTACATTAATAAAGACCGCCAGACCTTGCTTGGTTATCAGGTAATGCGCCATAAGTTAGGGACGCCGCAAAGTGAAGATGTCGTTGTTTATGAAGAGCGTGACAAAGCATTTTATACCTGGATTTCCAAATCAAGAGATGGGGAGCTGGTGAGGATTCACCACAGTTCCACAACCAGCAGTGGCCAGTCAATCCTGGATGCTAACGCCCCGCTCACTGACTTTTCACCTTTGCATCCCCGCGAAGAGGATCATGAATATTCAGCTCTAAAGCTGGGAGATGAATTTTATATCCTGACCAATTGGCAAGCTGAAAACTTCCGCTTGATGAAAGCTGCACTGGCAGATGCTGCAGATAAGTCTAAGTGGCAGGAGGTGATACCACACAACAACGATGTTTTATTGGAAGATTTCACCTTATTTAACCATCACCTTGCTGTGATAGAGCGAAAAGCTGGTCAAACGGGTCTTAGGATTATCAATCTCGAGAACAATAAAGATATTCAGGTAGGTTTTAATGATCCAGTATATAGATTGGGCCTGAGCGCGAACCCCAACCTGGATTCTAATAGCGTACGGGTATCTTATTCGAGTTTGACGACACCAAATAGTGTTTATGAGGCCGAGCTAGATACCGGTAATCTGGAGCTGCTTAAGCAAGATATAGTTCCTGGTGGCTTTGATCCAGAGCACTATCAAAGTGAAGGCATTCTGATTACTGCCCGCGATGGGGTAAAAGTGCCGGTATCTCTTGTGTATCGGAAAGATAAATTCCGGCAGGATGGTTCTAACCCTTTGCTGCAGTACGCTTATGGCTCCTATGGTAGTACGGTGGACCCCTGGTTCCGCTCTTCTGTGATTTCACTGCTTGATCGCGGCTTTGTATTTGCGATTGCTCATATTCGCGGCGGCCAAAAATTGGGGCGGGCTTGGTATGAAGATGGAAAGATGTTCAATAAGAAGAACACTTTTACGGACTTTATCGATGTAACCAAAGGCCTTACTAAGATGAAGTATGGCGCTCCAGATAAGATATTCGCTTCAGGCGGTAGTGCCGGTGGTCTGTTAATGGGGGCCGTCGTGAATATGTCTCCGGAGTTATATCGGGGAGTGACTGCGGCAGTACCATTTGTCGATGTTGTGACCACTATGCTGGATGAGTCTATTCCTCTGACAGTCAACGAATATGATGAATGGGGAAACCCGAATAATAAAGATAGCTATGAATATATGCTGTCATATTCACCCTACGATCAGGTGAAGGCACAAGACTATCCCAATCTGCTTGTAACTACTGGCCTGCATGACTCCCAGGTACAGTATTTTGAGCCTATGAAGTGGGTGGCTAAGTTACGTGAGTTTAAAACTGATAAAAACCGGCTGCTGTTCAATGTAAATATGGAGGCCGGACATGGCGGCTCTTCCGGTCGCTTTCGCCGTTACCATGAAACTGCTTTGCAGTATGCCTTTTATCTGGATCTCATCGGGCAGGAGGCAGTTGCTGTACCTGTAGAGTAACTGGAGTCTCACTTTAAGAAACGTGCACTTCTCCACTTTGAGGATGTAGCGAAAGTTGCAGCTTGGAAATAAGGGAGGCAAAGCTTTTGGTAGGCTTGCTTCCCTTTTCTAATTCAAGAGAGAGTGAAATTTACTTATTTGCGGTAGTCAAGCGGTGGCTTGCGATTGCCGAGAAGGGGGATGTACTCAAAGCTCTCTCCACGCTTTTGGCTGAACTCTTGCTTAGCCTGTTCCACCAGTTCAGGGTACTTCAGTAATTGAATTCCAGTGAGTGCCAGGGTTTCTGCAGCTAAAAGCATCCCTTTGTGACCAATACTTGTCCCTCCTGCCGCTACGGCCTGCCAGGTATGGGCTGATGTGCCCGGAACCCAGGTTGCGGTGGTAAAACCGCCTGTAGGCACACTCCAACTTACGTCCCCCACATCGGTGGAGCCGGGGAAGGGGGCCTCGCTAGGGTTATAGTCGACAATGTTTTCTTGGTCACCGATTTGACGACCGGGGCGGTGAGTAAGTCCCTCCAGGTTCTTGGCAAATTCCAATTCATCGGTTGAGTACTGGATACCGCCAAATTGCCGCATACTGGAATCGATAAGGCGATTCAGCGTTTGGTTTGGTAGAAGACTATGGTTACCATGAATTACCTCCCACTCCACTTCAGTACCTGTGCCTTGGGCGGCAGAGCGCGCTATCTCTTCCACACGTGACCATACTGGCTCTAGGTCTGCAGCACTGCGATCACGTACATAGTAAAAGACCTCTGCATTGGCTGGAACGACATTGGGTGCCATTCCACCATTTGTAATTACATAATGAATGCGGGTGCTGTCTGGTACATGTTCACGCAACATGTTTACCATGAAGTTCATAGCTTCGACGCCGTCCAAAGCGGAGCGGCCATGTTCAGGTGCAGCGGCTGCATGGCTGGCAATACCCTTGAAACGAAATTTTGCAGACTTGTTTGCCAGGCTGGATTGTGGGTGAGCTTCATTTTGGTCACCCGGGTGCCACTGTAGAACTATGTCGGTATCTTCAAAAGCGCCAGCTCTTACCATATAGACCTTGCCAGAGCCTCCCTCCTCAGCTGGCGTACCATACAGGCGAATCTCACCGTCCGTGTCAGTTTCCTGTAACCAACGACTGAGCATAACCGCTGCTGTTGTTGATCCAGCGCCAAACAAGTGATGTCCACAGGCGTGCCCAGCGTTCTGCTTCTCAATCGGGCTATGGTAGGGCACCGCTTTTTGGGAGACTCCGGGTAGCGCATCCATTTCTGCCAGTAGTCCAATGGTTGGTCCTCCTCGTCCCTGTTTAAAGGTGGCGATGAAAGCAGTGGGTATGTCTGCGATACCCTCTTCGATCCTGAAACCCGCAGCTTTCAACTGAGCTTGGATGGCCGCACTGCTGAGGGTTTCCTGATAACCTACCTCGGCCAAACTCCACAGGTGATCAGCGAGTTCAATAGCCTGGGATTTCATCTGTTCAGATTGGCTGCTAACCCAACTAGCATCCTCTGGTAGTGATTCAGGTCCTGAAGCATCTGCTGTAGCAACTGAGATAGCAAAAATAAGGGCGGGGAGTGTACGTCGGACCATATGGAACTCCTGCTGTTATAAAATAGATATTCAAGAAAGTAGGTGTATACAAAGTATCAGTTTGGGGAGAGTTTTTCTCTGTTTTCATTACTCAGGTGAGTCCTAATTTACTCACCAGAAATCAGGCTGGGAGTGAGTCCCTATTTAAAAGTCTCTTGTCATTTTACTAGTCGTCCTTGCTTTAGGCTGATATAAGTCGGTATGAATTTTTACGGAGTATTTTTACATGCGTAATTTTTTAGATATTGAGGCTCCGGTAATTGATAGATTTGGAGGAGAGGCAGGCCTTGAAGCAAGATTGACAAAACCCAAGGCGGCGGAGCAGATCCAGTCTATTCCCAATAGTCAGTGGCTATCTGCCGCCTCAAGGGCTGTTTTTCAGGCGGGATTTAGCTGGAAGGTGGTGGAGAAAAAATGGCCAGGAATTGAGAATATCTTTCATGGGTTTGACCTATCTTTTTGCCGGTACTTGCCGGAAGAGGTACTTGATGACCTGATGCACCAGGAGGGAATGATAAAGCATTGGACGAAAACACGATCGATACCAAGGAATGCAGATTTTTTTTGGCAGCTGTCTAATAAGCACGGCAGTCTGGGAAGCTATTTTTCCAGCTGGAATACAGCTAATTATATAGAGAATCTAAAGTATCTGCGCAGGGGCGGAGATAGGTTGGGAGGTAAAACTACTCAAGTATTCTTACGCCGAATGGGGGTAGATACTCTGGTTTTTGCTAGCGATACCATAAGGGCGCTTGTCAGGGAGGGAGTAGTGGATAAATCTCCCTCTTCAAAAAAGGACTGGGCAGCATTGCAAGAAGCAATTGAAACCTGGCAAATGCAATCCAATCGCAGTTTGAATGAAATTAGCCAGATATTGTCACTATCTGTAGGGTGAGTTTAGGGGTGCTGGATAGGGGGTGGTGATAGCTATCCAGCGCTTCATTCAGATACCGAAGTCAAGCCCTTATTCAAAGGCTGATTTATTGGGTTCTGGACTCAGACTGAATTCTAAAATCTACTGCAAGATCTGCTTCATATAGAATCTCATCAAAGGAAGGTTCCTGCTCGAAAGAGTAAAGGTCATCCTGTTGTACTCTGGAGCCAGTGACTACGACTTCCTCAATAGCCATGGCACCACCGGTGGCTCGAAAGTACGTGTTATTTTTCCGAATGCCGACGGGTATTAGTTTTACACCCAAAGCCATCTCATAGTCGGTTTTCTGTTGTAAAATATTTTGTAGGGCTTGAGACTGTACCTCTTTGTTGGTCTGCCTCTCTTTTGAATGCTCAAATGCAGTGTTTACAATCATAACCTCTTTATTTTGATCTGCGAGCCGGGCGACAGCTTGTAGCTGATCTTCTCCCTCTATTGTAATTGCTACTCGATTCATTACTTTGTAGCTGTTAGGCCTTTTGCCTAGCCAGCCAAATTGTGGAGAAGAAGAAAATCTGGAGTTCTTGATTTTATCTTGATCAATGCCTGTTGTAATGAGGCTCTGTCGGAGCTTTGTACGAAGAGAGTGATTTGCTGTGATGGCATCTGATAATTGTTCTTCTTCGGTAGTAACGACTAAGCTGATGATGGCACGGTCAGAATAAGCGGTTTCTTCAGCGCTACCACGGATTGTGACAATATTGTCTGCAGGATATAGGATTCCGCGTAATTCTTGAGGAGAACCCTTTATCTCTGGTTCGGCTACGCAGATATTGGATAGAAGAAAGGTAAATAACAGTAGCATCCTGTTCATTTTGATTTCTCACTTTGAAAAGTCGTTGTTGGTGGGCTTATATTAAAAATTAGCTGAAGTTGTAATTATATTTGCAAACCCCTCCGAGGTCATTAATTAGTCATACGTGACCAAAATCACTAAAAACTGATTTAAATTGCCAAAGTGTGACAAGTTGAGTGTTAGGCGTTCTGGGGAAATAAATTCTGATTTTTATCAAATAACTTTTCTAGATGACTTTGGGTCACCCGGGGGCTAAGGAAAGTCTTTTTAGGGAATTTTTATGGCTAATTTCATCTAGATAAAAGCTTTTATCTATACTTTTTCCAGGTTTTTATCCTATGCATATTTATTCCTCAGGCTTACTTTGAACCAGTAGACACTTTTTGCTTTAGCTACTTCGCAGAAAATCGATTGCATAGCCTTTAAGGTCGGCCGTTGTTTCTAGGTGGGACAACCTGGCTAGGCCCAGCCAATAACTATATTTGTAGCGACTTTCTGGAAGAGCAGAACTCATGGGAACATTATTTAACAAGAAATTACTTGCAGTTACCTTAGTAACACTTCTGACCGCCTGTGGTGGGGGTGGCGGGGGAGACTCATCTTCTGATACTGACCAACCTGCAGGAGATGGTGGTAGTGGACAGGGTTCCGGAAATGGGCAAGGAGGCGCAGGTGATACGCCAATATCAGATAATGTCGGTACTTCAGTGATGGTCGGTGATGTAGAAGTCACTGAGCTTGGATTTGCCACTTTGACAGCTGTGGATGTGACCTTGCCTGATGCAATGAATAACGCCAAAGAAGTCTATCAAATGGCTCATTATATTGCTCGGACAGATGGTGAGCAGAATGAAAATGACATTGATATCCCTATTCGTAACTATGTAGCTACCTGTGCGACGGACACCGAGACTCCCCGAATGTTTGTCTCAACAACTTTATCTGAGGGGACCAGCGCTGACGATACCACCTATGGTTCCGTGTATGAACTAAAATATAACCCCGAAACCTCCAGCTTCGACCAGACAGGCAATGCGACAATTTTAAAACAATGTCATGAATCCCATGGTATTGCCGCGAGCAAAGATTGCTCCCGAGTGGCAGTACTTTGTAATACAGATTACCAGGCGCATGAACGCTACGAGGTTCAAGGGGACCTTGTGGAGCAGTATGGTAGCGGTTGGATGACAATGGAAGATAATATTGACAAAATTGAAGCACGAATTAGTAATGAAATTGGCTTAATGGTGGCCACTAATCATGGAAAATTCATTGATTTCTTCACTGAGCACCCGACATTAAAATTTGATGATTTTCTCCCCGGTTTGAAAAGCACGTTCCCTGATACTGATTTCGGTGAATCACCTTCCTTTACTACCATTAAAGGTGCTGAAATGCAGGAGGAAATGGAATATATCATAGATAATTTATCCTCTGCCGATCACGATGCTCTTCTACAACATATTCGTGACAATGGTTACAAATATAATGATCAGATATGGCTGCTGGAGTGGGAGAGCGAAGCTCTGAGTGAAACGCCCGATGCTTATGTAGTAAATAAAATGCATGGCGGATCTCATGTGGGAACAGAAGAATTGGTTTACGTGGATACAGATAGCCAGGGGAGGTCTAGCTATGCTTTCTCGGCCTCAGCCCGTGTATTCGATAATGAAGGGGACTCACATTATTCTGCGGGCTTAACGGTTATCAATCGAAATGATTGGTCGCTGAATATGAGTGGTTCGGATAATCGCGGTTGGTATTGGGCTTGTGGCGATGGCCATGTTGTCAATATCCGGGCATTCTATAATCCCGATAATGAGAAATATGGGGCTCTATGCACTAGCGACTGGAATGACTGGATTGGCAGCACTCACGGTCAGCTTGGAACTATCGCGATTAAAATGGAAACCTCAAGTTCGAGCTCTGAAGGCTATTTTAACCATTTTGTACCTTCAACCGCGGCAATGGTCTCCAATGGTGGAGGGCATACTGTTGTGCCCCTGGATGCAGATACTAATTTGTCATTAATTGTCTCTCCAAAATTTATTGCTGATGCCGATATGGATCGGTTTCTACAAGATGAAGTGGGTGTAGACCCTAGCAAAGAGGGGCCATTTGACGAGGAGTGTTCAGATTATGATGAAAATAACTGCTTCCTCTCTTATATGTCTTACAATTATTGGTACCCAGAGAAAGCCCAGTTTCCTTCAATTGAGCGTCAAGGACTTTATTCAGGAGATGCTCTGGATCCTTCCTCTCTGACACGCATTGGTATTGCTAAGGTCAATGGTAGTGGAAGCATTAGTGGGCAAGGCTTTAAGTGGCTGGTAGAGGATAATGATTGCCAGATTAGTGATCCTCAGCTAGTTGACTTAAAAAATGGTCGTTATTTATTCGGATATGCCAAGTTCCAGTGTATCTCGGATAACTTACCCTTTGATCGAATTTATAGCCCAAAGTCATTACGTCTCTTGGTTCCCAAAGCCTACTATGTGATGGAAATTGATGCGGACTTGAATGTTCTTGAAGGGCCGATTCAGTTGCCTAATCATGGTTGGGGTGGATTGGATGAACCTATGTATATGGGGGGTGGCAAGGTAGCTTGGAGTTACATCAAGAACCCAACTTTTGAAAACTATGGTGGTGGTCAGCAGAATACGTGGCAGGCGATGATTTATCACTCAAAAAGCGTTAACTAATTCGATTGTAATTTGATCAGCAGTTTTAATTTTCTGCGCGCTTTTTATAGAGGGTTTGTTGACTAAAAAAGGGGGGGGAAAGCCCCCTTTTTCACATTTGCTATTTTTCGACCTGGTTAAAATTTGGACAAAAAATCTATCCAGATGTGGGGTTCTTCCTGTGCGGTCTGTTTGATTTACCAGGGCTTTGGTCAAGATTTATAAGTTTTTTAAAATATATTTGGTTAACTGCCTGAATTCTTGCCTTCTGACTAACTGGTCTGCAAGCATGTCGCTCCGGGTTCTCGTTTGGCGCTTGAAGTCCTATTATCGCAATATCTTCTCCAGATAAGTTTGCCAGTCCAAAAATAGTATTCCGGCCAATAAAAATAATTTTTTGGAAGTGTGAAGTGGGGCTGGGAAAAAATATAAGGACACAACAATGACATTCTACAAACGATTGGGTGTAAGTCTCTCTCTTGCACTTGCTGGGCTTATGGCGTCAGCTTTTGCAGCAGCTGACAACTGCTATATTCTCGTCCATGGTCATGGTACCGAAGGGCATATTAAACAGCGCACTGATTCTCAAGGTAAGCTGGAACAGCCAGCCCTGGATTATTGGAGCGAGGCTTTCTTTGATAAATACAATGGTAGTAATTTTATCCAGCAGTTGCGCATGAACGGTGGCAACTACGGAGTAGTTGGATATAACTCCACCGATGAGGGTGAAATGCCCTATTGGCATGATGGCACAGCAGGTGAGATTGCCCGGCAGATCATTGATATTCGCAGTGGTAAGGGAGATGGATACCAGCATGATAATCAGTGTGAAGCCGATGATACCTTTTGGGTGATTGCTCATAGCCAGGGTGCGGCGCAAATGATGTACCTCACCGGCAATGCTGTACCCGGATCTCCTTACTACAATCGCGCTTATAACCAGTTTGACACAAATACTGTTACTGAAAGCTCAAAGGTTTGTACTGGCAGATGGTTCTGGAAGAGATGTAAAACCGAAACCAAGACCTATAACGTAGCTGGTTTAGATGACCGTTATGCGGTTGAGGTTGACTTTAATAAAGCGATTAGTGGTATTGCTGCAATTTTCACTACTGGTGGTGCTATTACCGGCACAGAATTTGTCGATCGGCTGTGTAACGGTAGTTGGATAGAAAGCGTGGTCAATGATCTGTTTATAGGTCGAGAGTGCTCAGCGGTGCGCTATCTGCAGACAAATGATATTTATGCGGTGCGTAACTATGTAGGTACAAATTTGGCTGCACCGGTTTATACCATTGGCGGTTATGCGGGCTTCCCTGGCATTGCAACTGCAAGTTCCCTGTTGTTGGGCGGTGAAGACGACGGTTATATTAACCTGGCGTCTCAGATGAACTGTTCTGGCTCAGGGAAGCGCAACCTCTACTCAAACCTGAAAGAATACAAAACCTTCCTGGGTATCGCATACGGTAGCGCGATCTTCTCCTGTGATAATGATCACAAAGGTACTGCACGCTCTTATAACCTGGCGAGCCTCTATACTGACCATGATGCTCAGCGTAACGGCGGTATTATGGCCCCAGACTACACTGGTATCCCCGGTGGCCTGAACTGTGGTGCCGGTAAAAATACGGCTGGTCGTATTGCTGCCTGTACAGAGTAATTAGCTCATCGTTTTAAAAAGCCCGCTTTTAAGCGGGCTTTTTAGTTTGCGGGAATCACATATTTACTGCTATTAATTTTTAGCTCTAGTGATCCTCTGCCACTTGTAAATTGTTCTCTGCTTTCATACGAGATACTTCGATCTCTTCCGCAAAAATCTCATGGATGCCGAAACGGTAACTGTCAGTACTGTTTGCCGCATGGGTACCGCCCGGAATCGTTGTAAATGCAATGCGCCAGGGAGTGTTCTCTCGTTCTTTCCAGTGCTTATGCCAGGAGAGTGCATCATTGCGTAGGTTTGGCATGTCTTTAGAGCCACTGGTTACTACCAGAGTCAGATCCTCTCTTGTCGCTTGTACAGGTTCCCTATGGAAAAACTCCTGCTGTGGAAGAAAGGTGGCGTTACTAGCTATCAAGCCTTGAAATAAGTCGGGCTTAGTAAAGGCCGTGTACAGTACAAAATGCCCCCCGCGGCTTTGACCGAAGAGAACCCGTTGCTGAGGGTCTACCGCGTAGCGGCTTTCAACTGCTGGCAAGAGCTCCTGCTCTAGAAAGTTGAGAAACTGTGCTGCACCGCCGTACTTAAGTGTGTCACTGTTACTGGGTAGCGAAAAGTCAAAACTGCGATGATTGATCTCGGGTTTAAATGAGCCGTATGCAATACCTACGATAATCGCCTCGGGGGCGTAATCGTCGTAATGCATAAATAGGTGATTAGTAGCCAAAATTGGGAACAGGGAATCCCCATCGAGGAGATAAATTACCGGGTAAGTTGTATCCTCGTTTGAATTATAGCCCTCAGGCAGGCGAGTATAGATATGGTAGGGACGCCCAATAATCGTTGAATCCAACTTAAAGTAGTCCCCTTTCAGGGCAGGCAAAAACTCGAGTGGTTGGGAATGACTTTCAGGAGAAGAGTTACTTTGGTGGTTAGCAGGGCAGCCACTTAGCAGTCCGGTTGCTAGTAGCGTTGATAGAAAACGAATAAGGGGCTTTTTCATTGAGTCTCCTATACTAACGGTGGGATTCATTGGTTGACTAGGTCTCTACTTATATTCTCAAGTGGGGTGCTAATGAGCAATATAAAGCTTGCTTCTGGTAGAGATTTCCCTTCCATAAAGGTACAGCGACTTGGCGGAGGTGAGTTGGTGCTGGGGAAGCCCGACGGTAGTTTTCATTGGCAGATGGTAGTCGCTTACCGAGGTAAGCACTGCCCTCTTTGTACCAAGTATTTGCGTGTATTGAGTGTGCTACTACCCCGCTATCATGCGGAGGGTATTGACGTGGTTGCTGTCTCTGCCGATACCGAGGAAAAAGCTTCTCTGCATATGGAAACAATTCAGCCGGGATTTACTATCGGTTACGGTTTATCAATACCCCAAATGCAGCAGCTTGGGCTCTATATTTCAAAACCCCGCTCCCCAGAAGAAACAGACAGGCCCTTTGCTGAACCGGGTGTTTTTGTCATCAACGAATCAGGAAGGCTGCAAATAGTCGATATTTCCAATGCACCTTTTGCAAGGCCTGACTTGCAAACGCTATTGGTGGGTATCGAGTTTATTCGAAATCCTGATAATCATTACCCAATTAGGGGAACATATTAGGAGTTTTTAAATACACAGCTAATTTGGGGAGACTGCTTTTTGGATTAAAAGTTCATAGTAAAGTTAGGGGTCTTGAATTTAAGGGGGGAGGGTAGTGATGAACGCTTTGCTATCTAAAGTTAATGATTCCAAGCTTACTCTAATTGCTAGTAGAAAATTTATATTTATTGATGGCCTTAACAAAAAACTATATCTGTTTATGGTAGAGAGATTATTACTCAGTATCAATTTCTCGATAAAGTGTTTGTTACCCTACATGATTGGCGGTCTCTGGATCAGGGAGTTAATATCTATCTGCTCTCTATAGGGGGAGTTGTGGATTTTACTTTGAATTCGGATGTCGACTTGTGGGGAGGTTTGGATGACGTAAAAGTTATCTAGCCGAATACTATTTGCTTTGCCGAATTCTTTGCGCTGGCGACTGCGCTGCTATGAGTGAGCAAAGCCGATTTTTATATCTTTCTACGCCTTTTGGCTTTTGGTGGTGTCGAAACTTATTTCATTCCTGATTTTCATTGCAGCGTCTCAAGTGAATCGTATATATAAATATCAGGCGGCGAATCTGTAAATGTCTATTTCCTAAGCAAGAAAACAGGTGTTTAGCCTGTTATCTTACTTTTATTCAATGGAATTAAGCTTCTTTGTCAGATTATTGAAACGATAGCTTCAATATGAATGGCTCATTTAGAAGTTGTTCAGTTCTTCCCGCAGATCGACCTCTAGCTCCTCTGAGTTAGTAATCCATACGCTTTTATCCGACGCAGGAAACACACCTATTTCAATGCCGTCACCTTTTAAGCCGGAAAGCCACTTCTTTAAAAACTGTGGTAAGGGAATACTTTTAGGGGTGAGGCCTGCTTCATTCTCAGCATAGGCTTGGGCAAATTCAGCGCTTGGCCATACTGGTAGATATTCAAAGCCACCGTCTTCATCGGTGTGTATTTTAAGAAAGCAATTTTGGCTATCGATCAGTATCCAGATCTCCCGCTCTTCTCCGGCTATGCTCAGGAAATACTCATAGCGATCTTCACAGCTCAAGGTAGCAATATCGTTCAAATCAGGGGTGTTCATAGAGAATTCACAATCATAAATTTAAGACGGGCGGCTACGACAGACAGCGTCTTCTTGGGGGTTGAGTGCAGCTAGTATGAGTTATTATGCGCCAATTTTGAATCTTGTCCAAACTGTTTAACCTATTGATAGGCGTCAATGGTGATCTATAAGGGCTTTAGTGGAACATAAATCTAGTTTGAGGGAGGTAGTAAGAATAGGGACTCACTATATGCTGTATTCCCAAAGTCACTATCTATACATGGTGATTGCTATTGTTATCTGACTGTACATATCTCAAAAACAATCCTCTCGATGTTTCACAAAGGCCTCTTGAGCACATCTTATTTGGCTTTTCCCCCTGTTTATTTAGGTTCTCCCCCCGTTCACAGCTTTCTTCTAGAACACTTTCCTTCTACCCCCTAACTTTGAGGTTTTATTTAGGTAAGGTAGTTAACATGGAAAATCAAAGACAAGTATCAAGTCATCAAAGCAAAATTAATGTACTACTAGCATTAAGCGTACTTTTTTTGGGCGGCTTAATGGGGCTTAAGAGGGATACAGTTGAGTTTGAAGAGATTTTTGTCGAGCGAATCAATATTGTAGAAAAGAACGGATTAAATCGTATGGTTCTAGCAAACTCAGATAAGGCGCCAGGGGTCGAAAGGTATGGGCGAGAGGTATTTCGATCAAAGTCCTCTAGGCCTGGGATGATTTTTTACAATGATGAGGGGACTGAAAATGGGGGATTTATATTTCGAGGAAGTCAGGACGGTGGTATAACTAACCATGGGTTACATCTATCTTTTGATAGATATAATCAAGATCAAACTCTAATGGTGCAACACATTGAAAGTTCTGATTATATGGTCACGGGCCTTACAGTAATGGACCGTCCTGATCAGGATATGGATTTTGATCTGTCTAAGGAGTTTAGTGAGGCTAAAAGGCTTGGCGATAAAGAGCGAATAGCATGGTTAACAAAGCGGTATAAAGAAGAAAAGCTTGGCGGGACTAGAAGGGCTTTTTACGGTACCCTAAATGGTGATTCGAAGCTTCAGCTAAATGATATTGATGGAAACAAACGTATTCAGCTAATGGTTACCAAAGATGGTGAGGCAAAATTAGAGTTTCTCGATGTCAATGGTCAGGTTATTATGCGTCTTCCGCAGTAAATAAATAAGTAAAGTATAAAGATGAGCAAGGCAGCCATTATTTTTTTGACGACGTGTTTCTCAATTTTGGTTGTCTTGTACTCTGCTACAATAAAAGCTACTCCGGGAAATGCCATCGTTATACATTATGATGCACCAATTTGGATTGTATTGCAGTGCTTTCTCTCTCAATGGTTATCGTTGAAAGTATATGGCACGTTAATACCAAGTAAAAAAGAGGATAATATATCCATCCAATTCTTCCTTGCAGTTTTTGTAATTAGCGGCTTTATCTACCTTTTCCTGGCAATATTTCTTACTTTGTCTTTGGAGCTGTTCTTTGGTATCCAGGAGATAGATAAAAGACATGTGTCCTTACTTGCGTTGAGTTTGATTTTTTTACATGTTTTAAATTGTGGTACAGTTATTTCCTTTAAGCTAATTAAAGGGGTTAATGAGCAACGTCTAGATTTGGAGAGAGTGCAAAAGTTACTTTTGGAGAAGCAGCTTGAAGCCATGCAGCAGAAGCTGGATCCTCATTTCTTATTTAATAATCTTAATGTTCTGTCGGCACTTATAGGTTCCAATCCTGAGGTAGCTGATGAGTTTCTAGATAAATTTACAAATATCTATCGCTATGTCTTAGAGTGTCAAGATTTCAAAACGATAAGTCTTGATCGTGAAATTACTTTTGCAATGGATTATATGTCATTGGTGGAGCAAAGGTTTTCTCATGCGTACAAATTAGATGTTGAATGTAGAAGAAATACTTTATATCAACATGTAACTTTACCTTGCTCTCTTCAGTTGGCGCTGGAAAATGTAATCAAACATAACCAGGGGGATAGGGAGAATCCTTTATGGGTTAAAGTAATAGTGACTGATCACTGGCTTGAGGTGAGAAATAAAATAAGGCCAAAAGTTACAACGGTTCCTTCGGGAAAGTTAGGACTAATAAACCTGAGGAAAAGATCGGAGATGATCCTAGGTAGGTCAATAGAAGTCATGCAAAAGGATGGTGAATTCATGTTGCGCCTTCCACTAGCCTGTAACTAATGTAATCATTCGATGAATATTCTATTGATTGAGGATGAGCCGTTAACGGCCGAGAAACTAAAGAACTATATACTGAAGTATAACTCTCAAGCCAAAATCTTGGGTCCGTTGGATAAGGTTGAAAAGGTTCGGAGATTTTTCCTGGAGGAAATCGAGTTAGATCTTATATTCTCAGATATAGAGCTGCTCGATGGGCCGGTGTTTCACGTGTTGAGTGAGATTGATTTACCCTGCCCGGTTATATATACCACCGCCCATGATTCCTATTGGATGAATGCTTTTCAAAATATGGGAATTGAATATTTACTTAAGCCATATTCTTACAAGCGTTTTACCGGTGCTATGCTGTCTTTCGAGCAGTTAAAGAGTAGTTTTTCAGATAAAAATTATGCCAAGGAAGAGCCGGCTGGCGGCGCTGGATTTAGATATAGATTTCTATTGAGAAAGGGCAGAGGTGTAGAGGTTTTATGGGTAGAAGATATTATTTGCCTAAGGGCTGAGCAAGGAATTATTGTTGCGCACGATAAAAAAGGGATGATTCACCCGTTAGTGCAACAGTCGGTGACTGATCTTGAGTCCCAGCTGAACCCTCAAAAATTTATTCGAATCAATCGTAGCGATATTGTCAATATCCAGTATGTGCAGCGCTTTGAGGCTTACGGTAAAGACACTCTCGCCGTTCATCTCTCAGGTTTGAACGAACCTCTCATAACTAGCAAGACAAGAAGTTCTGCTTTTCGGCGCTGGCTTGATAGTTAAACTTAGGCAGAAGTATTTGTGGGGTGAATACTAGGGAGAACCTTCAGCAGGCTATTATTAGGATAAAAAAAACGGGCATCAAGCCCGTTTTCAATACTTCTCTTCCTGTGAGCGACTACTTTCTCCTTTTTTAGTAATTCGCTTACCAGGAGGCGCTTACCACTGTAGTGCGCCACCGGTTTGATATTCAATAACCCGGGTTTCGAAGAAGTTTTTCTCTTTGCGCAGGTCCATGATTTCAGACATCCACGGGAATGGATTCTGGGCACCTGGGAACTGCTCTTTCAAGCCCAGCTGGCTGAGGCGGCGGTTGGCGATAAACTGGAGGTATTCCTCCATCATGTTCGCATTCATACCGAGCACACCGCGGGGCATGGTATCGCGGGCGTAGGCGACCTCGAGTTCCATACCTTCGAGAATCATTTGGGTTACTTCCTGTTGGAATTCTGCAGTCCACAGGTGTGGGTTTTCCAGCTTGATCTGGTTGATCACGTCGATGCCGAAGTTAAGATGCATAGACTCATCACGCAGAATGTACTGGAACTGTTCGGCAACCCCCGTCATTTTGTTACGGCGACCCATAGACAGTATTTGGCTGAAACCGCAGTAGAAGAAGATGCCTTCGGTGACGGCGTAGAAGGCGATCAGGTTGCGCAGCAGCTCCTGGTCGGATTCAACAGTGCCGGTTTTGAAGTTGGGATCACCGATTGCCTGGGTATGGGAAAGGCTCCAGGCTGCTTTCTTGGCAACTGCAGGCACTTCGCGGTACATATTGAAGACTTCACCTTCATCCATGCCCAGGGACTCAACACAGTACTGGTAGGCGTGAGTGTGGATAGCTTCTTCAAAAGACTGGCGCAGCAGGTACTGGCGGCACTCCGGGTTGGTGATATGGCGGTAGATCGCCAGCACCAGATTGTTGGCAACCAGGGAGTCTGCGGTGGAAAAATAACCGAGGGAATACTCCACGATGCGACGCTCATCCTCGGTGAGACCGTTAGGGTCTTTCCACATGGACACGTCTTTGTTCATGTTGATTTCCTGGGGCATCCAGTGATTGGCACAGCCATCCAGGTACTTTTGCCAGGCCCAGTCGTATTTAAAGGGCACTAACTGGTTGAGGTCAGCGCGGCAATTGATAATACGCTTTTCATCCACCTGGATACGGGCTGCGCCCATTTCCAGTTCTTCCAGGCCGGGAGCTGGGTCCATATTGGCAACTGTTGCCCGTGCAGCTTCAACAGCTGTGGAGCCACTTTGGGCCGCAGGCGACGCCGGAGTGGCTGTGGGAGCTGTTGCTTCCGCTGTGTAAGAAGCACTGGGTTCTTGCACAGCTTTCGCCTGGGTCTCCGGCGCCGGTCGCGGTTCGGTTGCTTTCTCAGGTTGTTGGGGCTTTGTTTCGAAGTCGTCCCAGCTCAGCATAGTTGGCCCTTTTGATTGGTCTCGGTATCGAAAGTTCGATATTAATTTTCTTCAATCTTCCTGGCGCGATACTCGCAGGGAGGGGCCAGGGGTGATGTACCGGTTTTTTTCCGGCAATAATTCTTTGGAGTAGGTATTTTCTACCTGCCCGGGCACAAAATTACTGTGCCAGATCAATTACTGCTTTGCTTTTTACCCGTATTTTTCCGGGTTTTAGAGCCTGGGAAGGCTGCTTGGGCAAAGGAGTTCCGATGCTTAAAGTCGGTGTATTACAGCAATTTTGTATTTTGCACTTTGGGAAAATTCCTGTTGCTTGCAGGTCGCAGACGATCCCCGGCCCGTAACTTCTTCCGGCTTTTTGGTACCGGGCGGGCCGGGGTCGCTGCGCATGGTCATGCCCGCACGTGCGGTTACGACGCTCTCCCCCGAGAGTTAGTGCAGCCCCTTAAAAAAGGGGCAATAATTTTACTGACAGGCTTCGCAATCCGGGTCGTCCAGGGAGCAGGCCTGAGGTACCGCAGCTGGAACCGGTGCCGCCTGTTCAGCAGGCTCTGCAGCGGCCATGCCGTTACTTCCGTGTGCGCTTACCGCATTTAAGGTGCCGCTGTTTACGGTGGATTTCTCTGTGGTCGTGGCAGCCAGGGCGCGCAGGTAGTAAGTGGTTTTCAGGCCGCGGAACCACGCCATGCGATAGGTCAGATCCAGCTTCTTGCCATCGGCACCGGCAATATAAAGGTTCAGGGACTGGGCCTGGTCGATCCACTTTTGGCGACGGCTGGCGGCGTCCACAATCCAACGCGGTTCCACTTCAAACGCGGTGCGGTATTTCGCTTTCAGGTCTTCCGGTACGCGATCGATTTTCTGTACGGAACCCTCGTAGTATTTCAGGTCGTTAACCATGACCTGATCCCAAAGGCCGCGATCTTTCAGATCGTGTACCAGGTAGGGGTTCACTACGGTGAATTCGCCGGACAGATTCGATTTCACATACAGGTTTTGATAAGTCGGTTCGATCGACTGGGAAACCCCGGTGATATTGGCAATGGTCGCGGTAGGGGCGATCGCCATCACGTTGGAATTTCGCATACCCTGAGATTTTACTTTTTCGCGCAGGCCGTCCCAGTCCAGAGTGGAACTGGTGTCCTGTTCGATAAACTGCTGGCCGCGCTGCTCAGCCAGGATCTGGATAGAGTCCAGTGGTAGAACACCCTTGCTCCACAAGGAGCCTTCGTAGGTCTGGTACTTGCCGCGCTCGGCAGCCAGATCGCTGGAAGCGGAGATGGCTTCGAAACTGATCGCTTCCATGGTGTTGTCGGCGAAGGCGACGGCTTCGTCGCTGGCGTAGGCGATGCCGGCTTTGTACAGCGCATCCTGGAAGCCCATCAGGCCCATGCCTACCGGGCGGTGACGCATGTTGGACTGTCGTGCACTTTCAACCGCGTAGTAGTTGATGTCGATAACGTTATCGAGCATACGTACCGCGGTTTTTACGGTATTGGCCAGCTTGGTGCGGTCGAGTTCACCGTTCTCACCAATGTGTTGAGCCAGGTTGACGGAGCCCAGGTTACACACGGCGATTTCGTCGTCGGCCTTGGTGTTGAGAGTGATCTCGGTGCACAGGTTGGAGCTGTGTACCACACCGGCGTGCTGTTGCGGGCTGCGCAGGTTGCAGCTGTCTTTAAAGGTAATCCAGGGATGGCCGGTTTCGAACAGCATGCCCAGCATCTTGCGCCACAGGTCGAGTGCGCGGATTTTCTTGAACAGGCGCAGCTTGCCTTCGGCAGCCAGTTGTTCGTAGTGGTTGTAGCGCTCTTCGAATGCGGTGCCGAACAGGTCGTGCAGGTCCGGGCAATCCGCCGGGGAGAAGAGGGTCCATTCTTTGTCTTCGAACACGCGCTTCATAAACAGGTCGGGGACCCAGTTGGCGGTGTTCATATCGTGGGTGCGGCGGCGGTCGTCACCAGTGTTCTTGCGCAGCTCGAGGAATTCCTCGATATCCAGGTGCCAGGTTTCCAGGTAAGCACACACAGCGCCCTTGCGCTTGCCGCCCTGGTTGACTGCTACTGCGGTGTCATTGGCCACTTTCAGGAAGGGCACAACACCCTGGGACTTGCCGTTGGTGCCTTTGATATAGGAACCCAGGGAGCGCACTGGCGTCCAGTCATTGCCGAGACCGCCGGCCCACTTGGACAGCATGGCGTTATCGCGGATAGCACCGTAAATACCGTGCAGGTCGTCCGGTACCGTTGTCAGGTAGCAGGAGGACAGCTGCGGGCGCAGGGTGCCGGCGTTAAACAGGGTTGGGGTGGAGCTCATGTAGTCGAAGGAGCTCAACAGGTTGTAGAACTCTACCGCGCGCTCGTTCTTATTTTCTTCATTAATGCTGAGGCCCATGGCGACACGCATAAAGAAGATCTGCGGCAACTCAAAACGAATGTCATCGCTGTGCAGGAAGTAGCGGTCGTACAGGGTCTGCAGGCCCAGGTAGGTAAACTGGTGGTCGCGTTCGCCTTTTAAAGCTTCGCCGAGTTTTTCCAAGTCGAAGGTGGCCAGCGCCGGGTCCAGCAGGTCCAGTTCGATACCCTTTTCCACGTAGGTGGGCAGGGTGGAGGCGTAGAGCTTTTCCATCTCGTGCTGGGTGGCGCGCTCTGCAACACCAAGGAAGCGCAGGGCTTCTGAGCGCAGCTTGTCCAGCAGCAGGCTGGCAGTGGCAAAGGTGTAATTGGGCTCCTGCTCAACCAGGGTACGCGCAGTAATCACCAATGCGGTATTGATATCGTTTTCGGAAACACCGTCGTACAGGTTTTTCAGCGCTTCACTGAGGATGGCGTCGGCGTTTACATCCTTGAGGCCCTCACAGGCTTCACTGACAACAGTGCGCAGGCGCTCCATATCCAGGGGGACAAGGCTGCCATCGTCGAGTTTTACACGAATACTGGGGTGGGCATCGATAGCTTGCTCAGTTTGCTGAGCGGTTTTCACTTTCTCAGCGCGCAGACGGGCGTGCTCTTCGCGGTAAAGTACATAGTCGCGCGCAACCTTGTGCTCGCCGGCGCGCATCAGGGCCAGTTCTACCTGGTCCTGAATTTCCTCGATATGAATCGTGCCGCCAGAAGGCATGCGGCGTTTGAAGGTAGAGCTGATCTGGCCAACCAGTTCTTCAACTTGTTCGTGGACACGGCTGGACGCAGCGGCGGTGCCGCCTTCAACAGCGAGAAAGGCCTTGGTAACGGCGACGGAAATTTTACTGTCGTCGTAGGGGACAACGGTACCATTGCGCTTAATTACGCGGATTTGTCCCGGTGCAGTAGCGGCCAGAGTGGTGCCGCCAGTAGCCTGGTCGCTTGAGGTGCCCGACTTTTCCGCAGGCACGGTTTGAGAGCGCCCTGTCTCTGTGTGCATGTAAATCTCCGAAAGGTTGTTTTGTTGTCTGTCCGCGTGTGTTCACTAGAACAGCGGCCACTGGACTACGTGGCATGTGCGGAGCGGGTCCATCGCATTCAGTAATTTCTCCCACTCTGTGGGGGATACTGGAAACAGGCGGCTTGATGACCGGCGCACAGTTAAGGTCTGCCGGCTGCTGCCTGCGGCGGATAATTCCTTTCCGCCCGCTTACCTCTGATTCTGCTTTGAAAAAAGCAGCGTCTGACGCCCACCGCCAAAAAGTGTGGCAAGGCGCCGGAATTTGCCCCTTGAATTGGGGATGCCCTTAGCCCTCTACCCCAATATATAGGGGTACGGCCTCGAGTGCGCTACAAGATAATGCGGTAGGCGGGTCAGTTCAAGGCGAATAACTTTGTAGTTGTTTGTGGATAAATTGTGGGTAGGCTGGTTGAGTCAGTAGCCACTTCCGCGGCAGAGCCCGCCATAGCTGGGCTGCATGGGATTAGGCACTTCGGGAGTGGGTTAAATACAAGCTCTTACAATTTTTTTTAATAGCGAAGGCGTTCTAAATTAACAACGGCAATAACCATTTTTATATGACCGTAATTTGAGCAAATTGGTACTAAGATGATCAACTTTGTGGCGTGAATTTAATGTTGGCGCGGGCTTGTTTATTAGGTATGCATTGGTGAATATTTATCTAAATAATGAATTTAGTGTCACAAGTGTGAGCAGCTAGATGAATTATGCGTTACGTGACAGGGACCGAGATAAAGTGGCTGGGCATTTCCGGTCGATTGGTGGCAGTGGATGGTTGTTCAAGGTGGCCGGTATTGCGAAATGATGCGCAACCGGCCGGCGCAAAAAATACTCAGGCGCTGTACTCCTGAAGAAACTCCATCAATGCTTTCTGTGCATGTAAGCGATTCTCTGCTTCGTCCCAGACAACGGAGATGCTTTCATCTTCCAGCAGCTCGGCACTTACTTCCTCGCCGCGATGGGCAGGCAGGCAGTGCATAAAAACTGCGTTGCTTTTGGCGTAGCTCATCAGTTCATGGTTTACCTGGAAGTTGTCAAAAGCCTTGGTGCGTACCTGCTGTTCCGTTTCCTGTCCCATCGAGGCCCAGACATCAGTGCTAACCCAATCGGCTGTACGCACCGCCTCTACAGGGTTGTGCACAACTTTTACCCGGTCGCCAGCGGCGGCGACTATTTCGGCATCCGGTTCATAGCCTTGGGGGCAGGCGATCCGCAGCTCAAAGTCGCACAGGCGAGCGGCATTGATGTAGGAGTGGCACATGTTATTGCCATCGCCTACCCAGGCTACCACCTTGCCCGAGGGGCTGCCTCGATGCTCGACAAAAGTCTGGATATCGGCGAGAAGCTGGCAGGGGTGATAACTGTCAGACAGGGCATTAATGACTGGTACCCGTGAATGGGCGGCAAAGAGCTCCAGAGTCTTATGGCCAAATGTGCGGATCATCACCATATCTACCATGCGTGAAATCACCCGCGCACTGTCCTCAATGGGTTCTCCGCGTCCAAGTTGGGTATCCCGCGGTGACAGGAATAGGGCGCTGCCGCCCATTTGCGCCATACCGGCCTCGAAGGAGACCCGTGTACGGGTGGAAGATTTTTCAAAAATCATTCCCAGTACCTTACCCCGGAAAAGGTCAGTGGTTATGCCCTGGCTGCGCAGTGTTTTTAGCTCGATTGCGCGCTCAATAATTTGTTTTAGTTCCTCTGAGGACAGATCCATTAGGGTGAGGAAATGTCTGGTTGCCATAAGCTGCTCTCCTTAATTGGTGCTTCAGACTGCTTGCAGCGCAAATTGTTGAATCAAGGTGCTGATATCACCTGCCAACTGCTGGCACTCGGCGTCGGTGAGGGTGAGAGGTGGTAATAGTCGGAGTACATTGCCTGCTGTCACGTTAATCAGGATTCCATATGCTCGGGCCTGCTCAACCAGTTCTGAGCAAGGATGTTCCAGCTCTATACCGATCATCAGGCCGAGACCGCGAATTTCCAACACTGCAGGGCAGTCTTGTAGTTGCAGTTGCAGAGACTGCATTAGCTGTGTGCCAAGCTTTTCGGCACGTTCAAGTAACCACTCACTTTCCAGTGCTTCCAATACTGCGAGGCTGGCGCGACAAGCTAAAGGGTTACCGCCAAAGGTGGAGCCGTGACTGCCGGCGGTAAACAGGCTTGCAGCTTTCCCTCGGGCCAGGCAAGCGCCGATAGGTACCCCGTTTCCCAGTCCTTTGGCTGTGGTCAGTACGTCCGGGACTATACCCGCGTGCTGGTAGGCAAACATCCTGCCGCTACGGCCGTTGCCAGTCTGTATTTCATCCAGCATTAGCAGCCAGTCATGTTGGTCACATAGCATGCGTAGTTTTGGCAGGTAATCTGCAGCGGGTACACGGATTCCGCCCTCGCCCTGAATCGGCTCCACCAGCACGGCGACGATATCGTCATACTGTTCGGCCAGGTGTGTAACTGCGTCAATATTATTAAACGGGACCCTTAAAAAACCCTCTGGCAGGGGGGCAAAACCCTGTTGGACTTTTTCATTGCCTGTTGCTGTGAGGGTCGCGAGGGTACGGCCGTGGAAAGCCCCCTCCATCACAATAATGCGCGGTGTTGATAGTCCGCGTTCGTTGCCAAGTTTACGCGCTAACTTGATTGCGGCCTCGTTGGCCTCCGCCCCGGAGTTGGAAAAGAATACGTTGTCCATGCCCGACATATATACCAGTCGATCGGCCAGCTGCTGCTGTGCCGGAATGTTATATAGGTTGGAGACGTGCAACAGGGTATTGGCCTGGTCCTGAATGGCCTCGGTTACCTTAGGATGGCAGTGTCCCAAGCCGCATACGGCGATGCCGGAAATAGCGTCCAGGTATCGTCGACCCTCATTATCCCACACATAGTTGCCTTCCCCCCTGACCAGTGTCAGGGTTCTCTCGCCATAGTTGTCCATCAGTGTGGGGGTGCTCACTGCGGGTTCTCCTTAATTCCAGGTCATCGGCTTCAAAATCTTTGCCGCAGAAAATTTTGTATTGGTGTGTTCATTCCGCATCTATTACGGATTTGACAATACTACCACAAGCTTTGTGTCGCGTGTGCTATCCATTTGAGATAGCCAAGCGGGCGATATTTCAGGTAAGACATGGCGTTTTTTTGCTTCGAGCTGGGCTGTGGGTACTTATTCCTCCCTGCGCTGGGGTACAATACCGGCCCGTGCGCAATGGCTGGGTGCCGATGCGGAACACACGATCATTTTTTGCTTCTACCACCTGAGGTTTCTCAAGCTTATGGATACACTGGAGAACATCAAACAGCAGATTGCTGACAACGCCATCCTGCTTTACATGAAAGGTAGCCCTAACGCCCCCCAGTGCGGCTTTTCCATGCGTGCTTCCCAGGCGATGATGGCCTGCGGTAAGCGCTTTGCTTATGTGGATATCCTATCTAACCCGGATATTCGTGCCGAATTGCCGAAATATGCCAACTGGCCGACTTTCCCTCAGCTGTGGGTAAAAGGAGAGTTGATTGGTGGCTGTGACATCATTATGGAGATGTACGAGAACGGCGAGCTGAAAACCTTGATTGATGAGGCGTCAGCGGAGGGCGAAGGCGAAGGTTAACTTTCGCTTTTGTTCCAATGTTTCTGTCTGGCGAAAGCGACAGTGCATTGTGAGAAAAAAAACCGCAGCGGAAACTGCGGTTTTTTTATGCCTGTGAGAAGACTTTAATTACTTGCCTGAGTGGCCGGCTGCAGTTTCCATTTGAGTTTGCAGGTAGTTTTGAATGCCAACTTTGTCGATCAACTCCAGTTGGGTTTCCAACCAATCTACGTGCTCTTCCTCAGACTCAAGGATTTTTTCCAGTAGCTCGCGGCTGCCATAATCGCGTACTGATTCGCAGTAAGCGATAGCTTCACGTAAATCGGGAATGGCTTTGGATTCGATTTTTAAATCACACTTGAGCATTTCCTCGGTGTTTTCACCGATTAGTAATTTACCCAGGTGCTGTAGATTCGGAATACCCTCCAGGAAAAGAATACGCTCGATCAGCCAATCGGCGTGTTTCATTTCATCGATGGATTCGTGGTATTCCTGCTTGCCAAGCTCTTTTAACCCCCAGTTGTCGTACATGCGAGCATGCAGAAAGTACTGGTTGATTGCCACAAGCTCATTGCCGAGCACTTTGTTTAAATGTTCGATAACCTTGGGATCGCCCTTCATAGCTTTTGCTCCTGTGGCCCTGCGAGCTCAATATGGCCAGCAGAGAATTCCTAATTGTTAGTCGCTGATAAGTAGAAATAAAAAGTTACTAAATAGGTTTAGTCACTAAAGTCTGCGGCTGACCGTTTTCCCACATATTATTTTAGGGTGGCAACTGCAATCCGGGCCGAGTTTGCGTTGCGATTTGCGGCAAGTCAAGGAAAAATATTTGTTGCAGAATGCAGGAAAAACAAGGGTTTAAACATTAATTTAGCCGAAAATCGCAACGAAAATGATTCCTGTTTAGGTTGCATATGTGGGAGATACTTAGTTGCAGATATAAATAAAAGTTGATTAAGGCGATAGGCCAATTAGAAAAGAAATGCGATTTTCAGGAAAGTGTAATTCGATAAATAGTAAAATATGCAGCGTAATTTATAAGGGGGCAAACTAGGTAGAGGCGCTCGGACCTGGTATTAACTTTTGCCTTAATGTTAATTGATCCCGAATTAATCCGTATGCTAGAAGAAGGGCTTAAGGCGGCATGGCCAGTGCGCGGGCTTGGTGTAATAGAGCGCAGTAGAATATGGAATTCAAATATTCGAATGTCAGGGCTGCTTTCACAGGCAGGAGTGTAAAGTTGAGAGAAGTTCCTACCAACTTATCGTGAAGTGACATTATTCACTAGGATGAGATCACTGACCGGTGGGGGTGAGTAGGGCAATAAGTAAAATACGTATATATAGATTGATTAACTTTTTACTGCAGGGCTATATCAGTGTAATTGCCACCCTATAGGTACCCAGTAGCACTAACTGCCTGAGATTGTGCTTGTATCCTGCTGCGAAGGTGCCAGAATTTTTCTCTTATGCCGTAGAGCCCATACCGCTAATGCTGTCGCCAGTCGCTAATTTCAGGTTGTTATCGTTTTGATCATGGAGGGTGAAATCAACCGGTTTTAAGTACCTATAGAATTAATGGCAATACTAAGCAGTTTTCCTCTCCCACAGGAGATAATCTATGCGTCGAGCCTAAATGCAAAGCGTGCCGAGCACCTGTGATAAAAATGTGATGATTCGGTGATCAATATTGGATATTTCCCCCTTAGCTTAAAGGAGGCTGTTTGGCCCTTTACTTATAAAAGCTCAGATTTTGGGGATAGCTATGAAAATAAAATCCATTCTCGGCACCTTGGCATTGGCCGCTATGGCGACGGGAGTTCAGGCACAAACCACTTCAGTAGTCGTTACGAATCTTACCCACGGCATCTATTTCACACCGCTGCTGGTTTCAGCCCATGTTGATGAGTTTCATCTGTTTGAAGTTGGCTCCGGTGCGAGCCCAGAACTGCAGATGATGGCCGAAGGCGGAGATATCAGCGGCCTTGCTGCCGCTGCCAGCGCAATGGGGGCAGTCAATATGGAAACAATGGGATTACTGGCTCCTGGCAGCAGCGTAGATATTGAGGCGTTTGACACCGGCAGTAATGGGTTTTTGTCTATCACCGCCATGTTGCTGCCAACTAATGATGGTTTTGTTGGGCTCGATGCCTGGGAAATTCCTACTGAACCCGGTAGCTATACCCTATATCTCAATGCCTATGATGCCGGCACCGAGGCTAACAATGAGTTAGTTGTTGAGGGCAGCGGTGCACCCTTTGTTGCAGGTATTCCAGCCAGCCCTGATGGTAATGGTGGTGTCGGAGGTACTGGTGTCACCTCAGAAGAAGTTAACCAACTGATTCATATTCACCGTGGCAACGTTGGTGATACCGACCCGGATGCTGGTAACAGCGATCTGGATGCGCGCATTCACCGCTGGCTTAACCCAGTAGCCAAGGTTGTTGTAACGGTTCAGTAAGTAAGCCAACGGGAGAAATCATTATGAATAAAACCAAGTTGGGCTCCTTACTGTTGCCTCTGGCCATCACGGCCTTGCTGGCCGGCTGTAGCAATGATAATAACAGCCGCTCCAACGCGACAGATAATCCTGCACCGGCCCCTGACCCCGTTACTATGGGGTTTGAGATAACAGTAACCAATTTAACCCACAATCAGCCGCTGTCGCCGGTGGCAATAGTGGCCCACGATAGTGCCTTGCATGGCTGGGTCGTTGGTGAGCCCTCCAGTGCTGGTCTCGAGTTGCTCGCTGAAGGTGGTGACAATAGCGAATTCAGGATGGAACTGGAGGATTCCGGCGGTTTCGCTTCAATGAGTGCGGAAGCACCGCTTGGTCCCGGTGCCAGTGAAAGCCTCAGCCTGGAATTTGCTGAACAAGAAGAGGTGCTGCTGACGATTGCCACCATGCTGGTCAATACCAATGATGCGTTTAGCGGTATTACTCGAATTGATGTGTCATCCCTGGCGGTGGGTGATTCTTTACAGCGCCTGGCTCCGATATATGATGCGGGTACTGAATTCAATAGCGAGCTGGTGGGTACTATCCCAGGCCCCGCCGATGGTGGTGAGGGTTTTAACGTAGAGCGGGAGGATGTGAATTTTGTTTCACGTCACCCTGGGGTTGTCAGTCGGGCAGATGGTTATGCTGAATCGACTTTGGATCAGTCTCATCGCTTTGATCAAACAGCCATGCTTCTGAGTATTACCCGAATAGAGTAACAATTACGCTGCTGGTGCGACAAATAGCCTGAGACCCGAGTACAACTCCTCCTCTGGGGGAGTTGTCAGGGGAAGAAGGCCAGAAATGGTGGGGCACGCATGAACAAGCGTATTCTGATAATCGAGGATGATCACGACATACTCCAATTGTTGTGCATGCATCTGGAGAGCTTAGGTTATTCGGTAACCGCCTGTGATAACGGTGAGCAGGGGCTGATGAGAGCCTTAAACCAGAAATTCAATTTGTTGCTGTTGGACCTGACGTTGCCGGGCCTGGATGGGGTGGAGATTTGCCGTCGCCTGCGTGATGTCGGTAGCGCCCTTCCAATTCTGATGCTCACCGCACGTAACTCTGAACTGGATCGGGTATTAGGGTTAGAGATGGGTGCCGATGACTACCTATCTAAACCGTTCGGTATGCGTGAGATGCAGGCACGGGTAAAAGCCTTATTGCGTCGCTCTGAATTCAATGCCCAAGTAAGTAGCAGAAACAACCAAATGATCACCTGTGGTCGCTTGCATATCGACTGTAGCAGGCGGCTCGTAAAGCTGGACTTACAGCCACTGGAATTAACTGCGCGGGAATTTGACCTTCTCTATTATCTCGCAAGTCACCCTGGTCGAGTGTTTCGGCGAACGCAAATTCTGGATGCAGTTTGGGGCTATCAACACAGTGGTTATGAGCATACCGTGAATTCCCATATCAATCGCCTGCGCAACAAGTTAGAGCAAAATCCTTCACAACCGGAATATGTACTGACAGTCTGGGGAGTGGGCTACAAATTCAATGATGCCATTATTGCGTGATGCTTTTTATCGCCGCCTGATCCTGTTGCTGCTTTGTAGTTTCATAGTTGTGGGGGTGTTTTTCTTGTTGCTTATGGGCTGTGTAGTTGCAGCCTACCAGAGTGAAGTAGCGCAAAACCTACACCGGGATTTAGCTCGACATCTGGCAGAGCAAAATGCACTTTTTGTCGATGGTCAGCCAGATAAAGAAGGTCTTTATCACCTATTTCACGACCTCATGGTATTGGGGCCAAACTTTGAATTCTACCTGTTGAGCCCTGAAGGCGAAGTCCTTGCTTATTCCGCCGAGCCGGCAAAGATAAAGCGTCAATTTATTGACCTTGACCCTATTCGGGTATTTCTAGATAGATCGACGGGTATTCAGCGAACAATTTACGGCCCAGACCCTCGTGATAGTGAGCGCCTAAAAGTATTTTCCGCAGCTCCAGTAGAGCGGGATGGCCAACTGCTAGGTTACATGTATGTCATTATTGGCAGTGAGCTATTTGACGATGTGGTTCAGGGAGTTTGGCAAAATCATCTGCTGCGCTGGGTGGCAGCGGTTTTTTTAGGATGCCTGATACTCAGCTTGATTGCCTCCCTATGGGTGTTTGCACTGCTTACCCGTCCTCTGCGAAAGCTCACTAGAGATATGCAGCATTTTCGCGCTGCCGGTCTGCAAGGGGATTTGCCATCAACCTCCTGGAATACTGAAGAGAATGACTTGGTTCAACGCCTTGGAAGTGCTTTCAATGAATTGTCTACATCGTTAAAGCAGCAGTATCAGAGTATAAAGACCATCGATGAAATGCGTCGTGAATTACTGACCCATATTTCTCATGACCTGCGTACACCGCTCTCATCGTTACAAGGGTACCTGGAAACCTGGCTGATCCGGCGCGAAGAGCTAAACCCGGATGACAGCCGGCATTATGTGGAAACGGCTTATCGCAGTAGTAAGAAAGTGAATCGGCTAGTGGAGCAACTGTTTGAATTGGCATGCCTGGAAAGTGCTGATGTGCCGATGAAGATAGAGCGGGTTGTACTGGCTGAATTAATTCAGGACGTACTGCAAAAATTTACTATAAAAGCGCTCGAGCAGGGTGTGCACGCAGCGGTAATACCACAGGATTCAAGTATCGTCGTCTATGGTGATATTGAAAAGCTGGAACGGGTTTTCTCCAACCTGGTAGAAAATGCCCTGCGTCACTGTGGCTCGGGTGATGAGATTATCGTGCAGCTGCGGCCACACGGTGACCAGGTCTCAGTGAGTGTGAAGGATAGTGGCATGGGGATTCCCGTTGATGACCTGCCTAATATCTTCGACGCACACTATCGGGCTGCTAATAGCAAGAAAAGCAGCCGTGGGCTGGGAGGACTTGGGCTTGCAATCACCAAAAGACTGTTGGCTTTGCATCGAGCCGATATTTACGTGCGTAGCAGGGAAAACTTTGGCACCGCTTTTGAATTTCAGCTGCACCGCCGTTGGGGCGCGCCATGCGGTCATATGGAAGAGTCGGACTATTGAGCGCAGATTGAGAGAGAAGAAGTGGAGTGGCGATCGCCAAGGGGGCGATCGCAGGTCGAAAGAAGAAATCAGTTGGCGGAGTAAAACAATCCGTTGTTGGCAGAGTTAATCATTCCTCCGCTCATGGTCTCGTCGATGATCTCTTTGGTCTGTTCTGCACAGCGGCCACACTGAGAGGAGACACCCAGTTGGCGCCTCAACGCCTTAACAGAAGTGGAGCCATCATAGACTGCCTCTTTGATTTGGCGGTCGGTTATACCTTTACAGATACATACATACATCGTTGTGGGCTCTGGTCGATTTCTGTTCAATATTAGACTTATGTAAATCCTATTGCAATTGAGAATGAGTGTCAATAAGATTTCAGAAAGAGTGTAATTTAGTCACTTTGATCTTTTTTTACTCCTGATGATGGGTATTCCTTCCCTTTTGTGGTTCAGTTCACGCATAGCCATTCTGCTATCAGGCTGATTTAAAAAATTTATGGGCCTGTAATAGGTGGGTGTGTATCATAGCGCTCCACTATTAATCCCTATTCGATTTATAGCTGTTGCGTATAAATTGAACACTTCACTCTTTATCAACAACCCATCATTGGATTGAGGAGGTTTTCATGGCAGTTTTGGTAGGTAAGCCGGCTCCGGATTTCACCGCTGCAGCGGTATTGGGTAACGGCGAGATCGTCGATACTTTTAACCTGAAAGAAGCAATTGAAGGTAAGAAAGCAGTAGTTTTCTTCTACCCGCTGGACTTCACCTTCGTATGTCCTTCTGAGTTGATCGCTTTCGACCACCGTTTTGCTGAGTTCGAGAAGCGCGGCGTTGAAGTAATTGGTGTTTCCATCGACTCCCAGTTCTCTCATAACGCATGGCGTAACACCTCGGTAAATGACGGTGGTATTGGCCCGGTTAAGTACACCCTGGTTGCTGATGTTAAGCACGAAATCTGCCAGGCGTACGACGTAGAAGCAGATGCTGGCGTTGCTTTCCGTGGTTCTTTCCTGATTGACGAGGAAGGTATGGTTCGTCACCAGGTAGTCAATGACCTGCCGCTGGGTCGTAATGTTGACGAGATGCTGCGCATGGTTGACGCTCTGGCGTTCCACCAGGAGCACGGCGAAGTTTGCCCCGCTGGTTGGCAGGAAGGCGACAAGGGTATGAACGCTTCTCCGGAAGGTGTAGCGGCTTACCTGAGCGAGAACGCCGAAAAGCTTTAAGCTCAGGGCCCTCGCTGTGGGGGTATCCCCACAACGAAAAAACCGCCGAGAGGCGGTTTTTTCGTTTATATAAGTGCCATTGTATTGCTTTATGGAACTGGCATAGGTGTCCGCGCGGAGTCTGAGATTAGCGACTAGAATTCTGCAGTCAGTCCTGCGTGGCGCCTAAATAGAGTTTTTGCCCGCTGGCTGCTAGTCTTATCTGCAAGTACCGGATTGCTTTGGCGGCTCGATTTGCGTATGAGACCTGCAATTCTTTCAAATATCGTCTACCACCTACGTGCCGGGAAGGCGCGTATTTTTCTCTCGGCACTACTTCTGTGCGGGCTGTCCCTGCCTGCGCGGGCAGTGGATATTGACGCCAGGGCCAAGGCATTTGACCGCTACTTTCGCCAGATGATGGCGGGTAAGTCAATTCCTGGGGGCGCTTACGTTATTGTCGATGGAAACCGCGTGGTCGCCATGGATACCTATGGCGTGCGGATCAGGGGTAAGGCTGGCAAAGTGGATAATGACACTGTGTTCCGCCTGGCTTCTGTCTCAAAAACCTTTGCGGCGAGCATGGCCACCATTTTGGAGCACGAAAAACGCTTCAATTGGAGTGACAAGGTAGTCAACTATGTGCCGGATCTGAGCTTCAAAACGTCAACCCTATCGCGGCAGTTACAGGTAGAGCATTTGCTCAGCCACTCTTCCGGCCTGACTCCCAATGCGTACGACAATTATCTTGAGGACAACAAGCCGCTCAGTAAGATATTGCCGAAATTTGCCAATATTGATCCGCGCTGTACCCCGGGAAAATGTTACGGCTACCAGAATGTGCTATTCAGCCTGATTGAAGATGTGATTTTTGAAGCAACGGGTGTGTCTTTTGCCAGCCAGCTTAAACAGCGCATCTTTGTGCCGCTGAAAATGCAGAATGCCTCGGTGGGCTGGGAGAGCTTTATGGCCTCTGATAACCGCGCTGCGCCCCATGTACAAACCGGCAGTGGCTGGCGCCCGGTTAAGGTAGAGAAAGAGTATTACTTTGCCGCTCCGGCAGCTGGCGTTAACGCCAGCATCTCCGATATGGCCCAATGGCTGAAGGCCCAAATGGGATATTACCCAAAAGTGCTGTCCCCGGAGATGATTGAGGATATGACCACCGAGCGGGTTGCTACTCAGCGCCATATGCGCCATCGTATCTGGCGGGACTACCTGTCTCATGCCGGCTACGGCCTGGGCTGGCGTCTGTATACCATCGGTGATGACCGTATTATTTATCACGGGGGTTGGGTAGCCGGTTTCCGCGCTGCGGTGGCCTATTCAGAGAAGTTGAAGATTGGTATCGCTATCCTGATGAATGCGGAGTCTCGTGTAATCTCCGATCTCACCGCCAATTTCGTGATCGATATTACCGGCAAAGGCAACTCTGCCACAGTAAAAACCAGCGGAGATCGTTAATCTCCGCTGGAGGACCTCTTATCCCTCCCCTTGAAACCTGCCAGAAGGGCCTCATATCTGCTCCCTGTTCCGATTGACGTGTATGGGGAGACTTACTAGATGACCGTTGAGGCCCAAAAAGAGAGCCATGGATTCCAGACGGAAGCCAAGCAGCTACTGCACCTGATGATCCACTCGCTCTACTCCAACAAGGAGATTTTCCTGCGCGAGCTGGTATCCAATGCTTCTGACGCCGCTGACAAGTTGCGTTTTGAATCGCTGTCCAAGCCCGATTTACTGGGCGAAGATGCAGACCTGCGCATTCGTATTGAGTTTGACAAGGAAGAGGGCACGCTCACCATTACCGATAACGGTATTGGTATGAGCCGCGATGAAGTAATCGAAAACCTCGGCACCATCGCCCGCTCTGGCACCTCTGCATTTATGCAGCAGCTGACCGGAGACCAGAAAAAAGATGCGCACCTGATCGGCCAGTTCGGTGTGGGCTTCTACTCAGCATTTATCGTCGCTGACAAAGTCGACGTATTCACCCGTCGCGCCGGTTTGAATGCTGACCAGGGCGTGCATTGGGAGTGCCACGGTGAAGCGGAATACTCCGTGGAAACCGTTGAATGGCCCCAGCGTGGCACCCGAGTGGTTCTGCACCTGAAAGAGGAAGCGAAGGAGTTTGCCGATAACTGGCGCCTGCGCTCCATCATTAAAAAGTACTCCGATCACATCGCCATTCCGGTGGAAATGCTGAAAGAGGAAATGCCGGCTGCGGAGGAAGGTGAAGAGCCGAAAGAAGAGAAAGCGCCAGAGTTTGAAGCGGTAAACGCTGCCCAGGCCCTGTGGACCCGCCCGCGCTCCGAAGTGAAGTCCGAGGAGTACAAGGAGTTCTACAAGCATATCTCTCACGACTTTGATGACCCTTTAACCTGGAGCCACAACCGCGTAGAGGGCAAACTGGATTACACCAGCCTGCTTTACATTCCTGCACGCGCACCGTTCGATCTGTACCAGCGCGATGCCGCTCGTGGCCTCAAGCTGTATGTACAGCGCACCTTTATCATGGACGATGCCGAGCAGTTCCTGCCGCTGTACCTGCGCTTTGTGAAAGGTGTTCTGGATTCCAACGACCTGCCGCTGAATGTATCCCGTGAAATCCTGCAGAAAGATCGCAATACCGATGCGATCAAGAGCGCGCTAACCAAGCGTGTACTGGATATGCTGGACAAGCTGGCGAAGAAAGATGGCGATGAGTATCAGAAATTCTGGGAGCTGTTCGGCAATGTACTGAAAGAAGGCCCAGCTGAAGATTTCTCCAACAAAGAGAAAATCGCCAAGCTGTTGCGCTTCGCCAGCACCCACACCGATACCGAGAAGCAGGATCAATCCCTGGAAGAATATGTAGGTCGCATGAAGGATGGCCAGAAGGCGATCTACTATGTGTGTGCCGACAATTTCGCTACAGCCAAATCCAGCCCCTACCTGGAAGTATTCCGCAAGAAGGGTATCGAGGTACTGCTGCTCACTGACCAGGTGGATGAGTGGTTCGTGGGCCATATGAACGAATTCGACGGCAAGCAGTTCCAAGATGTCGCCAAAGGTGCGCTGGATCTGGGTGAAGCTGAGAGCGATGAAGACAAGGCCGAACGCGAAAAAGTCGAGAAAGAGTCCGGTGCTCTGGTTGAGCGGGTACAGGACGTTCTGGAAGGCCGCGTTGAGTCCGTACGCGCTACTACACGTCTGGTGGATTCTCCGGCGTGCCTGGTAGTGAGCGATCAGGATATGGGCCCGCAGATGCGTCGTATCCTGGAACAAGCCGGCCAGGCCCTGCCAGATGCCAAGCCGATCTTTGAAATCAATCCGTCCCACCCGCTGGTGCAGCGTCTGGATCAGGAAGCGGATGAAGATCGCTTTGCGGATCTCACCAATATCCTGATGGACCAGGCTAACCTGGCGGCAGGTAACCAGTTGGCGGATCCGGCAGATTATGTGCGCCGCCTGAATACGCTTCTGCTGGAAATGCACGGCTAAGTAACCATGGCTTACGGGCTCGCCCTGTAAATCCCGCGCGCTAAAATCTGCAACGCGCCAGCGCGCTTTTGATGTACGGCCCCTGCGTAACCAGCCCACCAGTTTATTGGATGGGTGGTTAAGCAGAGGGCCGTTTTCTGTTTTTTCCGTGTTGTTTTGCAAATTTACGAACAAATTCCCGTAAATTGAACCCTTTGGGCTTGGAGGGTCATACCTCTATAATCCCAGGCCACGAGAGAAGCTTTATCGGTATCACTATGCAAAAGGAAACTTCCAACCCCCTCTCCATAGCCGTATTGGGCGGCGGCAGTTTCGGGACCGCAATTGCCAATATCGTAGCGGGGAACGGTCACGACACCCGCCAGTGGATGCGGGATTCGGAGAGCGCGGAAACTTGCCGGGAAACTCGGGAGAACAGTAAGTACCTACCTGGTGTAGCTTTACACCCGGAGCTTTGTATTAGCAGCGACTTGCACGAAGCTGTGCAAGGCTGTGACATTGTGTTTGTAGCAATTCCCAGTAAATCTTTCCGCGAGGTGGTACGCCGCGTAGCGCCGCTACTGAAGCCGGGCACCATGCTGATCTCCACTACCAAGGGTATTGAGCACGATCACTTCCAATTAATGAGCGATATCCTGCGCGAGGAAACGACTGGCATGCGTGTAGGTGTGCTGAGCGGGCCTAATTTCGCAAAGGAAATTGTCGCGGGCCACTACACAGCTACAGTAGTTGCCAGTGAAGATGAGGCCCTGTGCAAAGATATCCAATCAGCCCTGCATTCGGAAACCTTTCGGGTTTATTCCAGTAATGATGTGTTCGGAGTAGAGCTGGCCGGTGCCCTGAAAAATATTTACGCGATAGTAACCGGCATGGCCGCAGCACTGGACCGCGGGCAAAACACCATTAGCCTTTTAATAACCCGCTCCCTTGCCGAAATGATGCGCTTTGCCGAGGCGATGGGTGCAGATCCCATGACATTTATCGGTCTAGCCGGTGTTGGCGACTTAATTTTGACTTGCTCTTCCGATCTCAGCCGCAATTATCGCGTGGGTTATTTGGTAGGTAAGGGCAAACCCCTGGATCGTGCTGTCGCAGAAATCGGTCAGGTGGCCGAGGGCGTAAACACTGTTCGGCTGATAAAAAAGAAAGCTGATGAAATGGGCGTCTACATGCCCTTGGTTTCCGCGATTCACGCCATATTATTTGAAGAGCGACCGATCCCAGAGGTAATTCGTAATTTAATGTCGGGCGCACAAACGTTTGATGTGGCCTACTCGGCCAAGCCTTGATGGAAGCCTCTTATGAAAAATGATGAATTGAAGCGCAACCTGACCTCCGGTAATCAATGGGTGCGACTGATCTATATGGTGCTGTTTGGCATCTGTTTGCAGATTGCCGGCTGGGTACTGTTGGCTGTGGTGGTGCTGCAGTTCCTGTTTTCGATTATCGGCGGTAAGTCTAACGATAACTTGCGTCGTTTTGGCGATCAGCTCGCCTCGTATATCTACCAGGCTGTACAGTTTTTGATTTACAACTCAGACGAGAAGCCCTTCCCCTTTGCGGAGTGGCCGGAATCCGATGTAGAAGATCTCTCCGGTTATGAAGGAGCTGAAGAAGTCTCTGCGGAGGTGGTCGCTACAGAGGAAAAAGCTGAACCGGTCAAGAAAGCGGAATCAAAAAAAGAGGAAGAGGCTGAGGATGCCATTATTCTCGGTAGTGATGAACCTGCCGATGATAAAAAGCCTGAGCTGGTAGAAGAGGGTGCTGATGAGCCGCCGGCTTCTTTTGCTGAAAAGAAAGGCGAATCTGACGAGCGCGGCGAGAAAAACTAGCTACCTGCTCAGCTCTAATTGAGGCTATGTCAATGCAATTGTTTATCCTGCGCCATGGCAAGGCCGAGCCGATGCTTGGCAATGATGCCGCTCGCTCCCTGACGGAACGTGGGCGCAAGCAAGTGGCGCAGGTATGCAAAAAACGCTCAAAAGAGTTATCGGCTGTGCACGCTATTTGGGCCAGTCCTTTTGTTCGAACCCAGCAAACAGCTGATATTGTCTCCGCTCATTTGGGCCTGCCCGTTGTTACCGAGCCACTACTAATCGGGGATAGCAATCCCCAACAGTTGCTTGACCTTTTGCAGGAGCAGGATAACTTCCCCATTCTATTGGTTAGCCACCAGCCGTTGGTTGGCAGTCTGCTCAATGGCCTTTGCGGTAGCGGTAATGAGCATCCCATGGGTACTTCAAGCCTTGCCTGTGTGAGTGCTGAAGTTTGGGCCAATGGCTGTGCTGAGCTTGATTGGCTGCAACACGCAGAGTAGGCGCCATTTAATCTTCCTCCCATGCTTGCACCTAAATCACTAGCTCGCTGGTGCCAAGTGTCATTGCAGTTATGACAGAGCAGTAGCACCATCTTGCCTTATCAAAACCAGTTACCCAGTGGAATTACCACTTATGAAGCAAAGCGTCGCCAGCGAAATCACCCTCGAGTTTGAGAGTAAAACTATTGCTGCACGGCAGTGGGGTGACCCCTCTGGTGAACCAGTTTTGGCCTTGCATGGCTGGCTGGATAACTGTGCCAGTTTTAATCGACTTGCCCCCCTGCTTGAAGGAATTAACCTGGTTGCCATGGACATGGCTGGGCATGGCCGCAGCTACCATCGTTCTCCTCATGCCAATTACAACATCTGGGAGGAGGCTGAGGATATTATCGGTGCTTCGGAGGCTCTAGGTTGGCGAAACTTTTCCCTGCTCGCTCACTCACGAGGAGCCATTGCGAGCGTGATTACTGCCGGGGCTTTTCCCAACAGGGTAAAGCGCCTCGCATTGATTGATGGCTTGGTGCCCCCGGCCACAAAGGATGAGGAGTCGCCGGATATCCTTGCCAGGGCCATCGCCCAGCGCGCTCGTTACAGGCACCGCAAGGCAAAGGTATACCCGACCTTTGAGGGAGCCGTGGAAGCTCGTATGAATGGCCTCTTCCCACTTTCTGAATGGGCTGCACGGGTTTTGGCTGAGCGTGGAACTCGCCCCTTGGACGGTGGTTTTACCTGGAGTAATGATCCCCAGCTGATGGCGGCTTCCACCGCGAAGCTCAATGAAGTGCAGATTCGGGCCTTTCTTTCACGGCTCAGTATGCCGGTACGCCTGGTTCTGGCGGAGGGGGGGATTACAAATATGATTAAGAAGCTGCGCCCAATTCTGGCTGATTATGAAAATATTGAAGTGCGGGAGCTGCCTGGCAGTCACCATTTGCATATGGAGGACGGAGCCGAGGGCATTGCGGAGTGGTTTGGGCCTTTCTTGCGCGGCGAGGCCGACTAATGAGCTAGAAGGGCACGCGCTTTGAATAGCAGCTGGGGTCCATTTCCCGCACTTCTACCGAGACCGCAGGCACGCCATCGGCGAATTGGCACAGGCAATTGAACACTGCCGAGCTCAGTGCTTCTCGCTCCCTGGAGCTGCGGCCTTCCAATAGCCGGATTTCGGCATGGATAAAGCTGCTGCCATTATCGCCGGCGATAAATTGCTCGTAAGCCTTGGCACGGGTCTTGATGTTGTGCGACGCAAATAGCCCGGAGCGGTTCATCGCCTCTTGTGCGGAGCTGACCAGGGCAGCCACGGAAATCCTGTCTTCCAGATTCTTCGCATACTCTATGATCAGGTGGGGCATAGCAATTCACTCCGTGAACATTGGCGGCTCTTTTTGAGCCGCGATGTGCTGGTGAGTCGACCCTGTTACTGGCGGAGCAGGGAGAGGAACTCGTTGCGCGTAGCCTGGTTACTGCGGAAAGTACCGAGCATTGCCGAAGTCTTCATCACAGAGTTCTGTTTTTCCACCCCGCGCATCATCATGCACATGTGTTTGGCTTCGATGATAACACCGACACCGGCAGCACCAGTGACGTTTAGCAGGGTCTCGGCGATCTCTACAGTAAGCTGCTCCTGGATCTGCAGGCGGCGCGCAAACATGTCGACAATACGTGCTACCTTGGACAGGCCAACAACCTTGCCATTGGGAATATAGGCTACGTGGGCGCGGCCGATAAATGGCAACAGGTGGTGCTCACACAGGGAATAGAGTTCGATATCCTTAACGAGCACCATCTCACTGCAGTCGGAGGGGAAGAGTGCATCGTTGACCACGTCTTCGACGGTCTGTCTGTAGCCGCGGGTCAGGTATTCCATGGCCTTGGCGGCGCGCTCAGGGGTGTCCTTGAGTCCTGGGCGTTGCGGATCTTCGCCGATTGCTTCAATAATTCGCGCGTAGTGTTCGTTCATGCTGCTCTTTCCAACATCTCAGCCCGAAGGGCGGGTGCGCTACCCTAAGCGTTTGTAACCCGAGAGTAAAGATCCGCGCGGACCCAGAGGCCTGTTGACAGCAATTTGATAGCCAGTGCCAGGGGCCATTTTTTGTTCGGGAAGGCAGATGGAGTGAGGCCTAGTTACTCTATTTAAACGACTGATAAAGTAGTTGGGTGGACAAATAGCCTAGGTCCATTGGGTACAGCTATAGAATTGCCACAACAGAGGCCATCCAATGAGTGACAATAGGCCCTGATGAGATACACAGTACTTAAGGATAGATTCGATGATAGAAAGGCGTGAATCCAGCCTGCACGAGCTGACCACGGTTTTGGACTACATTCGCTGGGGCACCAGCAGATTCCATGAGGTTGGTCTTTGGTATGGTCATGGCACCGATAACGCCTGGGATGAGGCGGTATTGCTTGTCACCCACGCGCTGCACCTGCCACCTTATAGTAAGCCGGAGATATTGCAGGCACGCCTGACGATGGAGGAGCGTCGCGATGTGCTCACTATCCTGGAGCGACGCTTTACCGAGCGGGTACCAGCTGCCTATTTGACCCATGAAGCGCACTTCTGCGATATGACTTTCTATGTGGATGATCGGGTGCTGGTACCTCGATCGCCTATTGGGGAGATGATACGGCACAACTTCCAGCCCTGGCTCAAGGTAGAGCCCTTGGCGATTTTGGATCTTTGTTGTGGAAGTGGCTGTATCGGTATTGCCTGCGCAGAAGCTTTCCCTGAAGCGCGGGTCGACCTGAGCGATATCTCTGAGGGTGCCATAGAAGTTGCGCAAATTAACATTAATCGCCACAACTTGAATGAGCGCGTGCGCGCTGTACAGTCGGACCTTTTCGCCGGCCTGAAGGGGTTCAGCTACGAGCTGATTGTCTGTAACCCGCCCTATGTAGATGCTCGTGACCTGGCAGAAATGCCAGAAGAATTCCGCGCAGAGCCAGAAATCGCCCTGGGTTCAGGAGAGGACGGTTTGGATTTTACCCGTCGCCTGTTGCGAGAGGCTGCCAATCATCTGCAGCCAGAGGGTTTGCTGGTTTGTGAAGTGGGCAATAGCTGGGAGGCATTGGAACAAGCTTTCCCCGAGGTACCCTTTATGTGGCCTGAGTTTGAGGATGGAGGCCACGGTGTCTTTGTCATCAGCCGCGAAGAACTGCTCGCTTACCAACCTTACTTCGAAAAAGAGTAATTTCTTTTGCCAACCCGGCAATCTACATTGCCGGGTTTGTTATTGGAGGCAGATGCGCGGAGCAATTGTGCTTTTTGTTCTTGGCTGCGTGCTGGGCCCCGGGGTTCCTTTATAATGTGCGGCTTCACTTGAGGCCAACTCCTGTTTAACCACCTACTAGCTGGAAAAGTCGTCTATGTCGGGCAATACCTTTGGCAAGTTGTTTTGTGTCACCACCTTTGGCGAAAGCCATGGGCCCGCCCTGGGCTGTATTGTTGATGGCTGCCCTCCGGGCCTGGAGATTAGCGAAGAGGAGATTCAGTTAGAGCTGGATCGCCGCAAGCCCGGTACTTCCCGTTATACCACCCAGCGCCGCGAGCCTGACCAGGTAAAAATACTCTCCGGTGTTTTCGAGGGGAAAACCACCGGCACGCCCATTGGCCTATTAATTGAAAATACCGATCAGCGCTCCAAGGACTACAGTAATATCGCCGAGCAGGTAAGACCGGCCCATGCCGATTTCACCTACTGGCAGAAATACGGCATTCGTGATTACCGTGGGGGTGGCCGTTCTTCCGCCAGGGAAACTGCTATGCGGGTTGCCGCCGGGGCCATCGCCAAAAAATGGCTGAAGCAAAAATACGGCATTGAAGTGCGAGGCTACCTCTCTCAACTGGGCCCGATTAAGGTACAAAAACTGGATTGGGAGCAAGTGGAACTTAATCCCTTTTTCTGCCCGGATGCAGAGCGAGTTCCTGAAATGGAAGCCTATATGCAAGACCTGATCAAAGAGGGAAATTCCATTGGTGCGCGCATCTCAGTGCACGCCAGCGGTGTACCAGCTGGCTTGGGTGAGCCTATTTTTGACCGCCTGGATGCAGACCTTGCCCACGGCCTGATGAGTATTAATGCGGTAAAAGGCGTGGAAATTGGAGCGGGCTTTGACTGCGTGGAGCAGAAAGGCACCGAGCACCGGGATGAAATCACCCCAGAGGATGGCTTCCTATCGAATAATGCTGGTGGCGTGCTAGGGGGCATTTCCAGTGGTCAGGATATAATTGCCCATATCGCTCTAAAACCAACTTCTAGCCTGCGTATTCCAGGGCGCAGTGTCGACCGGTCTGGCAACCCTATTGAAGTAGTTACCAAGGGCCGCCACGATCCCTGTGTGGGAATACGTGCGACACCTATTGCGGAAGCCATGATGGCTCTTACACTTATCGACCATGCCCTGCGCCATCGCGCACAAAATGGTGATGTAACACCTGGGTAGTTCGAGCGCTCCTGATCTTTAGCTATAGGGATACCGCAAGAGCCGGTATCCATTGCCTTAGCCGTTAACATACAGTAAAGAAATTAAGGAGCCTCTAATTTAACCCAAGGCCCCATTAAAATAGTTAGCTCCAGTCTCCTTAATTTTATTAATACTACGAAGGCGGTCTGAGGGGCTTAATACGCCTTTGTTACCACGATTCACTACATGGGTGTAAATTTCAGTAGTGTTAATGTCAGAATGCCCCAATAATTCCTGGATAGTGCGTAAATCGTAACCAGCTTCGAGTAAATGTGTGGCAAAGCTATGCCGGAATGCGTGGCAGCGTGCCGGTTTGTTGATTCCCGCCTTTCTCACAGCACTATTTACTTAGCGCGTCAATGTGGATGAGTGTATATGGTGTCTTCGGTATATGCCTGAACGGGGACATTTACTGATAGTGTTAGCAGGAAACAGGTATTGCCAAGCAAGTTGTTTGGCGGCTCTGGGGTATTTGCGATCGAGTGCATCCGGCAGATAAACTAAACCGTAGCCGGTCAGTAAATCCTGCTGATGAAGAAGAGATACATATTTAACTTGACGTTGTAGATCTTGGATTATTCCCTGTGGAAGAAGGGTAGTTCGATCCTTATTTCCTTTTCCACCGCGGACAAAAATATTATTGCTACTAAAGTCCACATCTTTTATTCGGAGAGATAGTAATTCGGCACTACGAAGCCCTGAGCCATACATCAGCTCAATCTGTAATCTGAAGACCCCCTGTAAATGACTAAGAACCGTAGCCACTTCTTCATGACTGTAAACAACAGGCAGCCGCCGTTGCCTCTTGGCAATCGTAAAATCCAAGTCTGGGATGTCCTTACCTAAGAACTGCTTGTAGAGATAAGCAATAGCATTCAATGCCACTCTTTGAGTATTGGATGCGCGGAGATCATGAACAGCGAGATGGGTAAGGAAAGTCTCAACTTCAGCCGGCCCCATACCGGCAGGATGCTTCAATCGATTAAAGTGAATAAACCGCTTTATCCAGTGCGTGTAAGTTTGCTCTGTTCGGTACGATAGTCCCTGCTTGCGAATATGCTGACGTAAAATATCCATAAAACGTTCTGGTTTAGGGGGTAGCTTAGGGCAAATATCATCCATGACAATTTCTTTAAGCTGTTTTTTTATACAGTGTTTGGTGTTTTTCGGGATTGTCAATACCTAAGATCAAAAGCAGCTCCACATAACCACAGTAATATGAGCGTTAACTTATTGATTTTGAATGATTTACATCTGTGATCAAAAGCAACAAAATATGATGCAGCTGCAATATATCCACTTGAGGTATTACTATGTCATTGACGGCCAACTCCTTGATTTATAAATATCTTTCCTGGCTTTGGTAATTTCTTATTTTGGGATATATTGGCAGATAATATAATGCAGCTGCTTTTGAATACACTGTTAAATGTCAGGTCCACCATGAGCGATTTAAAAGAGATCTACTGTGACCTCAATGCAAGAATGACAGAGAACGGTTACTCTCTGGAGCGTCGTGGCAGCGTCAATGACCTCGAGAGAGTAGGTTTGACATTAGAATTAGCTCTGGGTATGAAATTTAGGTTTTATATGGATGATCTCGACAAACATGGGAAGCCTGACGACATAATGTTCGAAGGTATAGTCATCCATGATAGTGAGTTTGGGTATTTAGCTAAACAGCAAAGTGAGGTTTTTTGGCGCAGTGATATATCCGACTTCGAAAACATTTAACAAGTCAAAGCAGCAAGGGCCTTCGGCCGGGACGCACTTTCAGTGCGCCCCTGTTTGAGGCGTTAGTGGTAAGCAAGAATGAGATTTCAGTGCCCACATTGCAAAAATTTTGGAGTCAATGCTTTTTCAAAGATTGGGGCGCATTCACTTGGTCCTGCACGATGTTCAAGCTGCTGTTACCACAGCGTTGAGCCAACACAGTGGCAAAAAGCAAAAAAGGCTTTGTGGGCAATAACTGGCCTATCTGCGTTTATTTCAGTGTTTATGGTAAGTGTACTACCGCTTCTTATCTGTTTTTCCGCGAGCGTTATACTCTCTCTATTCACACTATTTACGGTAAAGCTTCAACCAATTACAAACGCAGAAGTACACAATGGCCAGCTAAAGTTTTTAGTCGTGGTGCTCGCAGTGTTAGGGTTAGCGATTTACGGATACATCTTACAGTGATTGCCACTAACAAGCGCAAGCAGGTTGCTCCGGCCCTTGGGGCCTCCGCGGGACGCCCAACGCAGTGCAAATTTTGTGCAGGTCGCTGCGCTCCCAGTTTCACACAAAATGTGCACAGCATTGGTCGCCCCTGTTGCGGGCGTTATTGTGGCGGTCATTTTGTAGGTAGTTTGAAGTTGCTGTAAGCACCAATCTCTTCCTGAGCACATTTCTCCAGAGAGTTTTCCTGCAAGTTGGCACCGCAGCTCCGTTCAAGTGCCTTCGTTTAAAGCCAACAAGTTCTGCAAGCTAGCTGCAGCATTGTGGAATGCCAGTCAGTTAGTTAACCGGTGGGGAAAGTATGGTATTTTTCCCAGTAAATTTATCGAGCAGTGGCCAGCCAATGTTGGCTGGCAAAGAGCAAGTAGGTTGTTCTGTGCGCGCCAGCTATAACCAGGCCAGGCAAGATCGCCCAGCCGGAGGCTGGGCTGGACAGCCTACGCTTTGCTCCGGCTGCCCTTGCTGGCAACGTTCTGTTCGGTTGAGAGTTCTGATATGAGATTTAAGAATGTATTTTTAGCTTCGGTACTTATTTTAATGTCTCATAGCTTAATTGCTGCTGGTAACTTCGATACTTTAGTCAACGGATGTAAGGCTTACAGCTCGATTTATTTATTGAAGTCTAGGGTTCCAAATGAGGCAGATTTGATTGGTGTAGGATTTTGTTTCGGCTTTATCTCAGGCATCGTGGAAGGAGTAGATTTTTTTGATGGTAACTCTGACAATCCTCTGACCTGTCTTCCTGAGAAAGATATTTCAAATAAAGAGATGGTTAGTGTGGTTGTCGAATACATCAACAATAACCCTGAAACTGTTACTAGGTATCGTGAAAGTGGTGTCGCAGGTGTTGCTGATTTAGTCCGAAAAGCATTTTACACTAAGTACCCATGTGCAAGTAGCACAGAACAAGGCAATTAACTCAGACCTCCGCTGCTGTGCAGCTCCGGCCGGTTATTGCGAGCGTTAAGTGTTAGTCATGTCAGAACAAGAGATGGCATTTTTACTGGTTGCTCTAGTTTGTTTTTTATGTGTCGTAATATATTCTCACAAAAAGACCAGCAAACCATGTGAACAGTGTGGTGGGAAAATGAGTCTTGTAAAGATTAGAGATCCAGCTGGCAATAATATAAAGCCAAAAATTACTCTGTCATTTTATGTGGGGCCAAGAAGGTACGAAGAAACTTGGAAGTGCAAAAATTGTGGGGTGTCAAAGATTATAAAGTACTGGGGGAGCTAGCAAGTGCTTTCCGCAACACTTAACAAGTGACTATGGTTCTTCGTCAAGCTTTTAAGCCATATTCTCATCCCAATATGTGTTGTTTTTTACCATCGTATTCAGAATGGTAAGTTGCTTTCTCATACAGGCAATGAGGGCCACTTTTTTAGGTTTGCCAGCGTCGATTAAGCGTTTATACATTGGCTTTAATTTAGGGTGGCACTGGATCGCCGACATTATGGAAACAAACAGGACCGTGCGCACACGATGCCGTCCACCACGAATATAGCGTTTACCTTGAAAGTTCCCACTATCTCGGTTCATAGGGGCGATACCAACAAGTGCAGCAATCTCTTTTCGGTTCAGTTTCCCCAATTCAGGTAATTCGCTCATCAGGGTGTAGGCCAATACATTTCCTACCCCTTTAGCGCTTAACAATAGGTCACGTTTTTGTCGCCATTCGGCAATACTGCTGACGAGTTTATCCAGCTGCTTATCGATTCCTTCTAACTCTTTTTTGATGGTTTTCAATATGGCTTGAATAGGTTTGTGTACAGATTTAGGCATTCGCTTGAGACGGTTCTTTTGCATTGTACTCATCTCCAAGCACTGGCTTCTTACAACGAGTAAGTCATTGATATTCCTTAATTTTTCAGGTTTTAACGACGATAACCTTGGCTTCATTGCCTCTCCAAAGTGAGCAATGTCGACAGCATCCAGCTTGTCAGTTTTGGCGAGTCGCCCCGCTGACTTTGCAAAGTTTCTTACCTGCGAAGGATTGCAAACAACTATCGACACCCCCGCTTTGTGGGCAGAACAGACAAACTCCAGTTCAAGCCTTCCGGTGGACTCGATAAGTACTCTTTTGGGTTTAAGGGGTTGCAGTCGTTTAATGGCGTCCTTAATACCATCTTTATCATTGGTAACACTAAAGAATTGGCCAGTTGGTCTCACAAAAATATCGAGCTATTTGCTGCTAGTATCGATACCGACATTGATCTCTTGAGGTTCCATAAGATAAGCTATCTCCGCCTTGCTATTCGGGCTCGAGGCCCACATGACTATTCGAGTTATGCCTAATGAGTGTCTGTCACGTTCCTACTTGTTAGCGGTCTTTATGAACCAGCGCAGCAACGAACTGCGGCAAACAAGGCCTTCGGTGGCCGCCGAAGGTGGGTCTCAATTTACCCGTTAGGGAAAAGGATTTTCAACATCAGAACCGGGCAAGAACAACCATACAAGCACAAGCAGGTTGCAACGGGCCTTTGGCCCTTCGCGGAAGGCCTACGCTGCGCTCTAGCCGCCCCTGTTGTAGTCGTTATTGTGGCGGTTAATTTTCAGATAGTTTGTAGTTGCTGCAAGTACCAATCTCTACCTGAACACTCTCCCCAGAGAGTTTTCCTGCAAACTGTCACCGCAGTTTCGTTCAAGTGCCTTCGTTTTAAGTCAATTAGCATTACAAGTCAGTTACACCATTGTGGAGTGCCAATCAGATAGTTAATTGGTGGGTAAAGTATGGTATTTTTCCCAGTAAATTTATCGGGCAGTGGCCAGCCGAAGATGGCTGGCAGAGAGCATGTAGGCGGTTCAGAGCGCGCCAGCTATAACCAAGCCAGGCAAGATCGCCCAGCCGGAGGTTGGGCTGGACGGCCTACGCTAAGCTTCGGCTGACCTTGCTGGCAACGTTATGTGTAAAGTAGGGAAGTACTAATGAGTATAGACAAAGAAAATATTCCAGACTTTTCTGGTAAATGTATTTCAATGTGTTTGGCCGACTCGGAATGCAGTCATGATTTGGACAATCCACGCTTTGAATATCAAGGTGGAAAACTATTTATTGTTGGTAAGATTCCAGTTGGATGCAGTGAGTCAGGTTGGGATGCTGGTCATGTTGGCGCAGTTGAATGGGCGCAAGTTATAAGCTATGTGCTTTTCGATGATTTTGAAGCGTATACAAAAGCAGTAAAAGTGTCTGAGTTGTATAACGAAAATAGTAACGAGAAAAACACATAACAAGTTACTGCATCCGACCACCTACACTACGCTCCCTTTGTGCTGTACGCTACGCTATCACAAAGGCGGCTCCATTCCGGTGGCGGCTGAGTAAGGTGTTATACGAGTTTTCAATGAACGAAATCCCTTCTAGAGTCATACATCAAAGACAGCTTGTTTCTGTAATGAACAAGACTAAGTGGAGAGAGTTGTGTTCATCGTTCGCTGGCCAAGGTGATGCATCTCCAGAAGTGAGATACAAGCTGATATACGAAGATAAAATACTTGGTTTTAGCAAGGTATGGTGGGATGAACTTTTTGATGATTCCGTCGCGATAGAATGGATAGATTTCGACCCATATGAACATGAATTCAGAGGTTGTTTAGTATCTGACAAGGATGCTGATATAAGTAGTGGAATACTTGAAGTACTCCATAAGTTTAATATTCCTTACTCTATTGAAGGTAAATACTATAGGGTATGGGGTTACATTAATGCGGATTCTAATCCAGAGTTCGTATAACAAGGGCCCGCAATCTGACCTCCGGCAGTTGAGGTCGGCGTTATAATTCAGGATAGAAATGAGCACCTTACAAGAAGTCTGCGATAAGCTATTAAATAATGCTGATTTAACTTTATCAGTTGATGGTTTGAGCGGCGTAGTAAAATTGGAGTTTTATCCAGCAGCATTCGATGGTGTTATTACGCTATATTGCGCTGATTATTCAAGACTAAACTATAGAAAGTCAGCAGATGACGAAGATGCAATATTCGTAGGTGAAGTAAACGTTACCATAAAAGAAGATATTGCCAGTGTAGCAAGGCTATATAAGGAAGACGGATGGCAATCTTACAGCCAAGAGTTGCTCAATCCGGTAGCTCATATAGAGGTTGAAGGCGGAGCTATGCTTAGCATCGTGTGTGAAAAGCTTAGCTGGCAAAAAAGCAATGGTGAAATTCAAATTGTACTGTAGAAAAGTTATAACAAGCAAAGGCGGCCGACGCAAAAATGCGCGGCTGCTTTGAGCGTTAAGCATCAAAAACATGGAAGCTCTCAAAGAACTTGAAGAATGGTATTTTTCTCAGTGCAATGAGGACTGGGAACATACCTATGGCATTGAAATCGGTACTCTTGATAATCCAGGCTGGTTTCTAAAAGTAGACATCACCGATACAGATATAGAAGAAAAGAAATATGAAGGTTTTTCCTACGGTGTAGGTGATGATGCCGAAGCGAGTGGGAACGACTGGATTATTACAAAACTAGAAGGCGGTAAGTTTGTTGGCTATGGCGGCCCTCACAAACTAAGCGAGCTGATAAAGCTCTTTCTAAAGTGGGTAAAAAATGCTTAACAAGTGACTATGGTTCTTCGTCAAGCTTTTAAGCCATATTCTCATCCCAATATGTGTTATTTTTTACCATCGTATTCAGAATGGTAAGTTGCTTTCTCATACAGGCAATGAGGGCCACTTTTTTAGGTTTGCCAGCGTCGATTAAGCGTTTATACATTGGCTTTAATTTAGGGTGGCACTGGATCGCCGACATTATGGAAACAAACAGGACCGTGCGCACACGATGCCGTCCACCACGAATATAGCGTTTACCTTGAAAGTTCCCACTATCTCGGTTCATAGGGGCGATACCAACAAGTACAGCAATCTCTTTTCGGTTCAGTTTCCCCAATTCAGGTAATTCGCTCATCAGGGTGTAGGCCAATACATTTCCTACCCCTTTAGCGCTTAACAATAGGTCACGTTTTTGTCGCCATTCGGCAATACTGCTGACGAGTTTATCCAGCTGCTTATCGATTCCTTCTAACTCTTTTTTGATGGTTTTCAATATGGCTTGAATAGGTTTGTGTACAGATTTAGGCATTCGCTTGAGACGGTTCTTTTGCATTGTACTCATCTCCAAGCACTGGCTTCTTACAACGAGTAAGTCACTGATATTCCTTAATTTTTCAGGTTTTAACGACGATAACCTTGGCTTCATTGCCTCTCCAAAGTGAGCAATGTCGACAGCATCCAGCTTGTCAGTTTTGGCGAGTCAGCTCCGCTGACTTTGCAAAGTTTCTTACCTGCGAAGGATTGTAAACAACTATCGGCACCCCCGCTTTGTGGGCAGAACAGACAAACTCCAGTTCAAGCCTTCCGGTGGACTCGATAAGTACTCTTTTGGGTTTAAGGGGTTGCAGTCGTTTAATGGCGTCCTTAATACCATCTTTATCATTGGTAACACTAAAGAATTGGCCAGTTGGTCTCACAAAAATATCGAGCTGTTTGCTGCTAGTATCGATACCGACATTGATCTCTTGAGGTTCCATAAGATAAGCTATCTCCGCCTTGCTATTCGGGCTCGAGGCCCACATGACTATTCGAGTTATGCCTAATGAGTGTCTGTCACGTTCCTACTTGTTAGCGGTCTTTATGAACCAGCGCAGCAACGAACTGCGGCAAACAAGGCCTTCGGTGGCCGCCGAAGGTGGGTCTCAATTTACCCGTTAGGGAAAAGGTTTTTCAACATCAGAACCGGGCAAGAACAACCATACAAGCCGTAGCAATCGGTCCCGTTGGTCGCTGGGACAGCCAAAACGCTACGCTTTTTTGTCTGCCCCTGTGCGGGGCGTTAAATTTCATCATGGTTATATTCGCAGTTACAAGAAGTGGCTACACAGAATTAGAGCAAATAATTAGATCGGCGCTGTATCCAGTATGGGTGGGCGATGGCGTGCTGAATGAGCAGGAGATAGATTCGCTACGATCAAGCGATATCGACCTGACTAACTTCAACTATGCAATAGATCCTAGCGATGATAGCGCGTTAGATGAAGCACTAGCCACGATTGCAGAGCACCATCCAAATGAACGGGTTTGGCTAGAGTGCCTACCCTAAATTTAACAAGGCGTGCAAGCGGGACAAAGTGTTGCGCATTTCTCCCCTTCGCTTGGCGTTAGGGCTCAAGGTAAACAATGATTGAACTACCCGAATTTGACACAGGGCTGTATGAGGGATGTGAATTACACATGCTTAATGGGGGAGCCTTATTGAAGGTAAATATCGCTGAGAAGCCGAGCTTTTCAATCTGCTTCAACAAGGTCCGGTGGCATCAATTTACTGTGCTACCTAATTGCAGTGCAGAAATGATAGAAAGCTCTTATTTCAAGCTAAGCGAGCTAAAAAATTCAGAAAAACTATCCAGCTTCCTAGCTAGCGATACTGCAACTGTAAAAGCATATAAAGAGCTTCATCATTTCAGAATATTTTTGGATGAGACAGGATGCCATGAGTTTATAGCGGAGTCTGCCCATGCTGAAAAGCCCTAACAATCACTTCAACTTCGCTCCCTTCTGTCGCCGGACGCTCCTTTCGTCGCGCCGGTTAAGTGGTCGTTAGAAGTCTTAAACACGTAGAGCTAAAAATGTATTCGAAAAAGGTAATTCTATTAGCGGCAAAAGCTGCGTTTTTAAGCATCGCGTGGCCGGTTGTGGTGATTGGTGTGCTCTCGCTCTTTGCTATGAGTAAAATGTCACTACTTGAAAAATCAGTCTTCCTGCTCGGATTTCAAGTATTAGCTTGGTTATTGTTCTTTGGCGCATGCATACTATTTCATCGCCGTAGAATGCGAGTTTCGGCGTTCAAAGATTCTTTTCTTTCAAAAGGAGATAAAGAACGCGGCCAAGAGCTGGGTACATATTTGGAGGGGTGGTAGTGTACCCAACTTCTAACAATCACAGGCAGTTTGCGTCGGCCTCTGCGGGACGGTCTACGCTACGCTTCGGCCGCCCCCGCTGTGGGCGTTATGAGTCTTAGATAATGGATTTCGAGCTAAAGAGAATTATAGAGAAATTTAATGTTGCTCAAGAAAAGGCTGTGGCCGTACTTGAGTCGAATTTCGAGTGCCAACGTCCGCAATCCAGCCACGATTTTATTCTTCGATGTGTTACCGCTATTCGAAAAGCTAACTATGAGAAGGACGGCTACAAGATAAGACCGCACGGTATCGGTATGGAAGTGAATATCGATGGAACTAAGATAGGCTTTGATTTTGGAATGAATGGAGAATTTAACGGATTTGATGCTTGGCAATTATCAGAGTTTGTCCGGTCTAATAAAATCAAGTCTGACTTGAAGTCAGAAGACGACTTCAAGAGTGCTATAGAAAAGGCAGTCAAAGACGATGAAATCGTCAAATCAACAGGCATGGGCAGTATATTTTATGTCAACTCATAACAAGTGCCACCATGTTCAGCACACTTCGTGTGGTTGGACCTTCCCGAAATCTTCCCCCATTGAGTAGACGCCTACCTTTTGAATAGGGTAGGAAAAAATGCCGAAAATACTGAGTGAAGAGCGGGTTGTTGAATATTCAACAGAGTTCAAAGTTAGAGTGGTAGCTCTCACTAATCAACTGAAAGTAGATACGACTACAATCGCCAACATTATTGGTTTGCATCCAGTAATGGTGTATAGATGGCGACAGGAAAGTAGAGAAGGCAAGCTGGTCGAGAAGCCCAGTCGTAGAATAAGTATGACCAAGACAACGAAAACTCAGTCTCAAACTGATGATAAAGAGATAAGACGTCTAAAAAAGCAGGTTGAGAAATTGCAAAAGGAGAATGATTTCCTAAAAAAGTAGGAAATGTACCTGAAAGATCCAAAGTCGAAAGATTCTCGTTCATAGCTCTTAATCGATCAGACTTTGGTGTCAGGTACTTATGTAGATACTTGAATGTTTCACCCCAAGGGTTTTATAAGTGGCTCAACCGTGATGAGAGCACTCGAGACATAGAAAATAGGCGAATTCTAGGGTGTATCGAAGCTATCTATGCGCAGCATGATGGTAATTATGGAAGTCCAAGAATTAGCGCAGAGCTGAAAGCTAATGGTGAACGAATAAATCACAAACGCGTTGAATGCCTTATGAGAGAGGCTGGAATCGTGGGGAAAGCTGGAAGGATCTATCGTCGACGCCCTTTGCTTGGAAATCCTTGCATTAAGGTTGAAAATTTACAAAGAGAGCATGGTATGCCGAGTAAACCAGACTCTCAATGGGCTGGTGATGTAACCTATCTGAAGATCAATGGGCAATGGCAATATTTAGCTGTGATTATTGATCTTTACTCTCGGAAAGTGTTGGGTTGGGAATTGTCGGATACTCGAACTGTTGAACTAATACTGTCAGCGCTAAATAAAGCTGTCCGTCTCAGAAATATTGAATCAGATCTAATATTTCACAGCGACCGAGGGTCTGAGTACGGTGCTTATGCATACCAAAACCGACTCAAGGAACTGGGTATTGAGCTGAGCATGAACCGTCCAGGATGTATGAATGATAATGTGTATGTAGAATCATTTTTTCAAACACTGAAAACTGAGAGTTTTAAAGGATTTAATTTCGAGTCCGTTAAGGAGCTAAGAGCTAACTTAGCTTGGTATCTTGATAGGTACTATAACTTTAAAAGAAGACATGGTTCACTTGGGTTCAAAAGCCCAGATGAATATGAAAGAATGGCCGCATAAGATGAATATAAGGTGGCGTCTACTTTAAGGGGGGAGGCTTCCAATGATCTTGCCCCGTTTTAACGGACACCAAAGTCAAACAGACGAGGTGTCTTATGCCAAAATACAACAAACCTAGAAAGACTTGGCAGTATTCAAACGAATTCAAAGTGAAAGCGGTAATGCTTAGCTTGATAGAGGGCATTCAAGTTAAGGAAGTGGCTGAAACTCTCGACATTCACCCTTTCATGCTGTCACGATGGCGAAAAGAGTTTCAGGAAGGGAAGATTGTGGCAGATAAACGAAGAAAGCTTACTGATGTAGTCTCTAGAACAGAAAAGGAACTTTCTAGGGTAAAGCGTTTAGAGGCGGAGAATCGTAAATTAAAGTAGGAGCTTGATTTGCTAAAAAAGTGGCAACGGTTTCTTGCAGAGGAACATCAGCAAGATATCGATTTATCCAGAGGTTCGGATCAGCATTAGGTATCAAAAGAACTTGTTAGTGGCTAGGAGTATCGCGCAGTGGCTATTATTATTGGCTGAAGAGGCCGCGATCGCACCGAAAACACCAAGATGATGATCTAAAAGTTCAGAGATTCAAAAGATTTCGGATGACTCTGCAGGGCGCTATGGTAGTCCAAGAATTTGGAAAGCCCTGCTGACTAAGGGCTATGAAGTTAGCCGTAAGCGCGTAGCCCGGCTGATGCAGGAATTAGGAGTCGTAGCCAGAGTTACGAGAGTGACACGTAGGGCACCAGGAATAATGCGTTTCCTAGCCTCTGGGGAGAATCTTAGACCGGAAGGAGCTGTGCCTAAAAGCAAGAATCAAGTTTGGGTTGCTGACATAACTTACCTTAAGGTTAAGGGTCAATGGCAGTACTTGTCAGTGGTGATAGATTTGTATTCTCGCCGAGTAATCGGTTGGAGTTTAGACACGAAGAGAGCAACAGAATTAACCCGAAAAACCCTGATGAATGCTGGAAGGAAAAGAGGATCACAACCAGGATTAATATTACACACGGACAGAGGTGTAGAGAACAGAGGGTCCGAGTATCAAAAAGAGTTGGGAAGATATGGAATCCAGCATAGCTTGAGTAGAGCGGGTAAATATACGGATAATGCTCATATGGAGTCGTTCTTCCATAGCTTAAAAGCTGAACTGATTAGAGAAACTAGCTTCCAGACAATGAGCCATTTAAAGTATGCTCTGGCTCGATATATTAATGATTTTTACAACCGTAAGCAGCTGCATTCAGCTTTAGGCTATCAATCACCAATAGAATATGAGCGAATAGCAGTATGAAAAGTAGTGTGTCCGTTTTATCGGGGCAAGATCACCTTTCACTCAAATTGCTGGTAGAATTACGTGCTAAGTCCGCAGGCCACTGTGGCCGGCGTTAATTCTACTGACACCTTGGCTCACTCTTTTTTAAACGAGCTGTTAAACCACTGGTATAGAAGGAGCTAATTATGGAAAGCATGGAATTCAATACCCCAAAAGTCGTGCTCTACACTTTCGCTACCAGTCCATACGGTCTTAAAGTCCAAGCTTTTCTCGCTTTTAAAAAGATCGCTTACGAAATTGTCTATGTATCTCCGTTTAATATGAGGGAAACACTTCCGATGGGGCATACCGTGCCTGTTTTGACAATTGATGGTGAAAGCAAAAATGATTCACAAGAAATAGCTCATTGGCTAGATGAACGCTTCCCTCAGCGTCCCCTGTACCCTGTAGACGGTGATCCGTGCATTAACGAACTTGATGATTGGGTCCAGCATTGCATGATTCCTGCAAATTTTAGGTTTGTGCGACCGGCTTTATCGCTAGCACTTCCTGTGCAGCTGATCAACGCTTGGCGCCTCGGTTGTGCCATGAATCGCACGGTACCAGATAACGCAATCGGCGCATGGCGTTTTGTATGGCCTCTAGTCCTTCGGTGGGCTCCTTTTGTCCGCAGGGAAGCTGAAAATGCTCCAGGAAACAGCATAATGGCTGCTGCACGTCATGTCGGTGCACGTTTGAGTAAAGAGCTTGAGAGAGGTCCTTTTATGTGTAATCGTAGTGAAGTGAGTGTTGCAGACCTCTCTGTCTATGCGCTCCTTGCTTTTGGTTATGAGGCTGGGCTTACAGGAGGAGACGGACTTTTCCGTCGTAGTCGCATACGAGAATGGGCACTACGTGTGCAGGGTGAACTCGACCCTTCATTGCCTTTGGTTCCAAGCCAGATTCAAGCTAGGAAGCTAGGAAGCTGATTGCAACCTTTTTAATATCTGCCCTCCCTCTAAGGGTTTGTATGGAGGGTAACTACCAGTCTTCTATCTCGAAAGAAATATGAGATGTCCCTACAAATTAGATACTGGGAAATTAACAAGTTAATCCGGGCGGGCACAAAAATCTCCAGTTTTTATTCCGCTGTTTAAAGCGTTAAGTACCTAGAGTATGGGGTAGCAATGCCACGGAAAGTTGGATTCATTCATCTGCTGTTTGCTATTTTCACGTTAGCCTATTGCGTGTTTGCTGTTGTGAGTGGCAAGGTATCTGTCTATAAACGAGCTGGTCTCTCAGAAACAATCAGTATTGATGTTGAACCAGAACGGTTTTGGGGTGTCGTGTTACTTTATGTAGGTATGGCAGTAATTATGGTTATACTAAGTATAAAAAAGTACTTTCCCAAAAAACTCTATGAACTTATTGATTTTGGTATACATTCTAAACTATCTATTTTACAAGTTATATTTTTAATCAGCTTTACAGCTTTAACGTACAGCACCATTTTTTGGTTGGCTGGGGTGTTGGCAAATACTTAACAAGCGACTATGGTTGCTCGTCAAGTTTTTAAGCCATACTTGCATCCCAGTAAGTGTTAATTTTCACCATCGTATTCAGGATCGTAATCTGCTTTCTCATGTAGGCAATCAGGGCGATCTTCTTAGATTTACCAGTGTCGACTAATCGCTTATACATCGGCTTTAGTTTGGGATGATGTTGTATGGCCGACATACTGGAAGCAAACCGAACCGTACATATTCAATTTGCAATTTATGAGTTAGGAAATTTTCTGGTTTAAAAGATTTTTATCATGGATTAGCTGAAGTAAAATCTTCCAACGCTGTTGGGAAGTGAAGATGTGTGAATGTATAGAAATCCATATCAGAATTTTATTCAATAAGGATGGACAACGACTTTCACTTTGGAAGATTCTGCAAGTATTCGATTGCTGCTTATATTTAGTATGGAGTAGATGGAAAATTTATGGTTAGATTGTTTGACTGATTTCGGATAAAGTTGGCTGATTATCAGTGTGAAGACTAAGCAAGGAGGTATTAGTTCATGGATTTAGATATCCCCACATTCATTTCTTCTTTAGGCGTTTCTTCACTCACTGCTATATGGTTGACTAAGTCACTAGTTGCTCATAGATTGGAAAAGGATCTTCAGAAATATAAAAATGAGCTAGATAGATCTTTAAGTGATTTTAAGAGTGTGCAAGATGGCCTAATTAGAAAGGATGTAGAAGTATACCTGAAGGAGAATGAAGCTGATATAAGATACAATTTTGAGGCGAGGGCCAGGTTGTATCAAGCTATTGGTCCCCTTAAGTTCCAGCTTCTTCTGGCTGCCCGTGATTTTAAAGCCAGAGTTACGAATATTCCGAAAAAACCCTATAAAATTGATTTGAATGGCCATTATGGAAAAAGCACCATTTACAGGCTAGCAAGACTGCTCTGTTTGTCAGAGCTGATAGAGAGTAAAGTTGCTTATGCTGATTTTGCTGTAGATGAGTCTTCTGTTAAGTTGCTTGAGTTCAAAAAATCGCTATTTCTGATGTTGTCCGGTTCAAAAATAACTAGTCATCACCCAAATGCTAATTGGAAAGTACAAAAGGAGCATATTTTCTTTGATACCTTATCAAGTATAGGAAATGCGCTTACCATTAATGAAGGCGAGTCAGTAGCGAGGTGTATGTCTTTTTCAGAGTTTACAGATGCCCTAAAAGGATATAATTTTGTTGAGAAAATTTCTCCCCTTGTTAATGTTATGTCTGGGCTATGTCTTAGAGGAACTCCAATCCTCTGGGTTAGGCTTTCTTGTGTTGCAGTGCTCTGTAATGAATTAATAGAAAGTTTGGGACGATCAGTCGGGTTTAAATATAAACCTCTTGATCTCAGTGCTCTTATTAGAGAAAGTAATGATGATTTCGTTCAGCGTAAAGCTGATAAATATGTTGAGCTATGTAATGAAACTATGAGTGAAGGTCTTTAGGGGGTATCAACACTCCCAATAAGGTACAGATTTATATTTCCATTTATAAGTTTGCTCCCTTCGCTGAAGGGGATGTGGCGGTGCAAATATCAAACACTATCCTCTATAGTTGCTGTGAGCTGCCAACTGCTTATTATACTTTATTTGGTTTTTGTCGCAGAAAATTAATAAGATGGATAGATCATTTTTTATAATTTGAATTGAATATTTATTGTGTTCTTGGTTGCTGATGGTGATTGTTCATAGGCACAGACTGTAAAACTATCCTGTTCTACTTGATTCAATAGAATTTAACTTATTATCAGAGAGTTTAGCATCCTGACCTAAATAGCGTATGCTAAAGAATTTGGCTGTCTTTCTCTTTTCCCAAGCTTACTAAATATAACTGATTATTTTTAATAGTTAGTTCAGTTATTGACGTATACTCTGGTCGAAACTGTTGAATTTTTTGGCTTTTATTAATATAGGCAACGATTGAATTTATTACCATAAAATGACAAAAAACTATAGTATCTTCAGTAATGCTAAATAAATATCTCTGAATTCCATTGCGCCACTCTTTTTGCTGTTTATCATTTATAGTCCATTCTTTATTCAGAAGAGAGCGTATCCATGGTAGGCGTTGACTTGATAGAATACCTTCGGGTGTTGGTATCTCAGTAACTAAGTTGACCACTTCTATTGAAGCGCCCCATATTCTTGCTAGGGGTTCTGCTGTCTGCTTGGCTCGCAGCTTAGGGCTGCTCGTGATTTTTAATCTTCCTTGAATAGCAAGTTTTTGAGCTAACTCTTCAGCTTGTATAAATCCTAACTTGGTGAGGGGTGGATCAAGGATATTATCTCCTTTAGCTGCCTCACCATGTCGTGCAAGTAAAATTCTGGGCATGTTATTTGGGATTATAGATACTGGTTTAATACTTCATCTGGTATATTTTGCCATAATGATAGCAGTTCTGCTGTATTGAAATTCGTGAAATGTGGATGATTACCGATACGCTGGCTTTGCTTTCCTGTAAATATTGGCCAGTTGTTTCCCGGGTTGCCACATTCAGCGAAGTTCAGCCAGGCTTCTTGCATACTTTTACTTAAGGTGTGCGGGGCTGGCTCATCGCGATATAATTCCTGTAAAGACGCTTCACCATGAGTACCAAATAGATAGGCTAGTTCTGCAGCATGACACGCACCCAAAAAGGGCTGTGCCGCTAATGGTTGGGCGAAATGATAATGGAAACTTTGTCCTTTATGTTGGGTTAGATACCTAAGCCCTGGTAGGGTAAAAACCATATCGGTCAACATCAAATTCCAGGTTTTACTCCATTCTGGCCAGGGATTGTTTTTAATAGATAAAGCCTGCTGGTAATAGTAATCAATAATAGGTTTTAGTGTGCTCTCAGGTAGCAGCCATTCTAACTTTTTGCAGATTGAGTGATAATTCAGTGTGAAAGTTTCAGGGTTTGTAACACTAAATAGATTCCACTCTTCTAGATTACTGCCAAGAAGAATTGGATGGGCTGTATTAGTTTTAATATTTACTAAAGACGGTCGTCTTTTTCTTAATAAGCTTTCGTCTAGCACCGGCTTAAATGGAAGTTGCCCCCAGTTTTGTGTCATGCGTGGATCTTTAAGAATTTCGCTTTGTGCCTGAAGAAGTAACTTTGTAGAGCATTTGTGTATTGGTATTCCACCACTTATGTTATTAAGATGCTCGATGAATGCTGCTGCCATGTTATTGGCTCTGGAAATCGAATGAGCAGCCCTTGGGTGGCCACTTTGTACAATCGCTCGAGAGTATAAATTATGATATTCAGTTACCTCTAATAGAGAGATGATGCTCATTGCGCCGGCAGATTCACCAAAAAGAGTGATATTGTTAGGATCTCCGCCAAAGGCTGCAATGTTATCTCTCACCCATTTGAGCGCTGCTATTTGATCCAATAGACCTTCGTTGCCAGTAGATGGGATTTCAGAGATGTCCTTTAAACGTAGAAAGCCTAGAGCGCCAAGACGATAATTGAATGTCACAATTATTGCTCTACCGCTTGAGGCAAGATGGCACCCATTATATATATCTTGGCAGCTTGACCCCATATAGAAAGCTCCACCATGAATCCAGAGCATTACAGGTAGCTTTCTTCCTTGGTTTATAGGTGGCGAGAAAATATTTAGATAAAGACATTCTTCTCTATCAGGAATCTCTCCATTTTTTCCCCGGACCTGCATCAGGTTTGAGGGATTTTGTGCAGCTGGCGTTCCAAATTGCGCTGCATCAAATGGCACACTCCAATTTGGCATTGGTTCGGGTGCTTTCCAGCGGAGCTCGTTAATTGGGGGACGAGCATAGGGTATACCTAGAAATTTATAGGTTCTTGTAGCTTCGTCTACTTTGCCAATAATCGGTCCAGCGGGTGTATCAATGACAGGTGTTGACCTCTTATTTGTGAGCTTTCTAATACTTGGGTCCGTTGTCATGAGTAGTTTTTCCTACTGTATTTCTCTCTAACGTTGCACTTATTTAGTCGGCGTTATTCTTCAGACTTTCCTTGAAATCATTTTAATTTACGTCCATACAAAAAGAGTGTGTGGAAAAAATTTGGCACAGTTATTTTCCGGAGGGATCCTGGCAAGGAGATGCATTGACGAATCTAGTCACGGATGGGCTCAAGGTGGGGAATTTTCCGTCTTTTAGCTCAGGCCATGAACAGTGTATTTAGGAAGTTGCACCGTTTGAAGTTGGTGAGAGCATGATCGTAAAAATCTTTGACAAGTCTACGGGCTTGATTGCTGAGAAGCCACTGGATAGCTTGAAGTTAACCGCGACAGGCTTGGTTGAATTGCCGGTAGATCCAGACGAGATAGCCTCGTTATCTCAGGAAGGAAATGACCTAGTAATAGTTTTAAAGACGGGTCAAATCTTCACTTTATTTGGTTTCTATCATGAAGACAGTGATGGAGATCATAGTGAGTTGACTGTAACTGGGGGTTCAGAGCCCTTATTCCTTGCGGCTTCGGGAGGGTTGATACCAGCTTTTACCGTTGCCGGCGGCCCAGCTGGTGAGCCTCCTCCCCCTCCTCCCCCTGCCGTTCCGTGGTTTGTCCCTGCTTTGATTGCTCTCGGTGTTGTTGTCATCGCTGTAGCATCAAATGACGATAGTAACCGTGGGGGCGGCTTTGTGCCTCCGGATTCAGATGCGGACGCAGATTCGGATGCCGATGCCGATGCCGATGCCGATGCCGATGCTGACGCAGATGCCGATGCCGATGCCGATGCCGATGCCGATGCCGATGCCGATGCCGATGCCGATGCCGATGCCGATGCCGATGCCGATGCCGATGCGGATGCGGATGCGGATGCGGATGCGGATGCCGATGCGGATGCCGATGCAGATGCGGATGCTGACGCCGATGCCGATGCCGATGCCGATGCCGATGCCGACGCGGATGCGGATGCCGATGCGGATGCCGACGCAGATGCCGACGCGGATGCCGACGCAGATGCCGATGCCGATGCCGATGCCGATGCAGATGCGGATGCCGATGCCGATGCCGATGCCGATGCCGATGCCGATGCCGATGCCGATGCCGATGCCGATGCCGATGCCGATGCGGATGCCGATGCGGATGCCGACGCAGATGCAGATGCCGACGCGGATGCCGATGCCGATGCAGATGCGGATGCTGACGCCGATGCCGATGCCGATGCCGATGCCGATGCCGATGCCGATGCAGATGCCGATGCCGATGCGGATGCGGATGCGGATGCCGATGCCGATGCCGATGCCGACGCGGATGCCGATGCCGACGCAGATGCCGATGCCGACGCAGATGCCGACGCGGATGCCGATGCCGATGCCGATGCCGATGCCGATGCCGATGCAGACGCGGATGCCGATGCCGACGCGGATGCCGACGCGGATGCCGATGCCGATGCCGATGCCGATGCCGACGCGGATGCCGACGCAGATGCCGATGCCGACGCAGATGCCGATGCCGATGCCGACGCAGATGCGGATGCCGATGCCGATGCCGATGCCGATGCCGACGCCGATGCAGATGCGGATGCTGACGCGGATGCCGATGCCGATGCCGATGCCGATGCCGATGCCGACGCGGATGCGGATGCGGATGCCGACGCAGATGCAGATGCCGACGCAGATGCCGATGCCGATGCAGATGCGGATGCTGACGCCGATGCCGATGCCGATGCCGATGCCGATGCCGATGCCGATGCCGATGCCGATGCCGATGCGGATGCGGATGCCGATGCGGATGCCGACGCGGATGCCGATGCCGACGCGGATGCCGACGCGGATGCCGATGCCGATGCGGATGCTGACGCCGATGCAGATGCGGATGCTGACGCCGATGCGGATGCCGATGCGGATGCCGATGCGGATGCCGATGCGGATGCCGATGCCGACGCGGATGCCGATGCCGACGCGGATGCCGATGCCGACGCAGATGCCGACGCGGATGCCGATGCCGATGCAGACGCGGATGCAGATGCCGACGCGGATGCGGATGCCGATGCCGACGCGGATGCCGACGCGGATGCCGACGCGGATGCCGACGCAGATGCCGATGCAGATGCAGATGCGGATGCCGACGCAGATGCAGATGCGGATGCCGATGCGGATGCCGATGCGGATTGTGATGCTGACGCCGATGCGGATGCGGATGCGGATGCGGATGCGGATGCGGATGCCGATGCGGATGCCGATGCGGATGCCGATGCGGATGCCGATGCGGATGCCGATGCCGATGCGGATGCCGATGCGGATGCCGATGCGGATGCCGATGCCGATGCGGATGCCGATGCCGATGCCGATGCCGATGCCGATGCCGATGCCGATGCCGATGCCGATGCCGATGCGGATGCCGATTGTGATGCGGATGCCGATTACGACTATGAGGGTGGTGAGCTACCGCCGGGATTCCCGGATTTGGAAATAGATTTTGACATTGATGAAATCATTTCCCTGGAAGCTATTGCGATCCCCAGTGTGTTTGAGGAGTATCTCGATACCGTTGGATATGCTTCTGCTTCAAAGGTTGAGGAGTCCGTCAGTGATGGAAGCGAGCAGGAAGGTTCTGCCGGGTTGGATATGATGCAACTGGCTGAGCTTGAGCTGGACTTTGTTGATAGTGGTGTTGATAACCACTATCAACAGGTAATGACTGCAGACGGGTTGGCAGAGTTTGCCAATGACTATCAGCGGTTTGACTCAGTAGAAGAGTCCTTACTGGATGAGTTACTAGATTCTGGTGATCGGGATATTCAGCTGATAGAGCTCAATCTTTCTTATGATGTATCTGGACAATCAGAGCATCAGACGACTGTAACAGATATTGGTTCTCTAACCAGTCCTGAAAATTACGCAGTCATTGAAGATCCGATGGGAGATATATGGCAGCAAAATGGATTTAGTGATATGTGAGGTGAGAAGTTCAAGTAAAGCAAAAAAACCGGGCTAAAAGGCCCGGTTTTTTTTGAGCTAAACTTTTATGAGGCTTGGGAAAAGTCTTGCTTATATGGCTTCTTAATTCCAGGTTGTGGGATCTCAAAACTGTCAATGACAAGTGTGAAAACATGGATGTATTAAAAAAACTGTCATTTTTTGCACTCTCTATCCCTTCTTTATTTCTATCCGAAGTAGTCGGAGAGGAAGTATTTGTCAACTCTGTATCAGCGGAAAAAACAATTGTCGGGCACGGGGAAGGGCAAGATAAGAGAGCAGAAAATGTTACTTATCGAGTTTATAAGGATGAGGTAGCACAAAGTGAGCTCAGTATATTTGATACTGTTCACCGAGCGGTTGGTTGGCATCCATCAATTGCAGAATCGATCGGCTATCTCTACCAGCAAAGACAGGGAGTTAAAGCAGCGAGATCCGCTTACTTCCCACAATTGAGTGCTGGGATAGTTGCTGGTGAAGATACCGAGTACAAGCGAGAAGGTGACGGACATGCAATTCAGTTAAACGTCACCCAAATGCTGTTTGACTTTGGGAAAGTTTCCAGCAATGTAAGACAGGCTAGAGCGGGCGTGCGACGATCTCAAGCTCAAATTTTAAAATCGATAGAAGAAGTAGCTAGACAAACTGCTAAAGCAACTATAGAGGTACAACGATATCAGGCTCTATTGCAGAGCTCTGATGAGCAGGTTGATGGAGTGTCTGCTATCGCAAATCTTGTAAAGATTCGAAAAGAAAAAGGTGCTAGCTCCAGATCTGATGTTCTCCAGGCCCAGTCGCGAATTGACGCAGCGCAAGCGTCCAGGCAACAAGTTCAAGCTCTTTTACGTAGGTGGAGAAGTACACTGCAGAATTTAACGGGGTTAGATGAAAAGTTTAGTGTCTCCATGTCAGTACCAGATGATGTGACTCAGGCTTGTGACTTGGATTCTTTTGACCTATCTGCGGTACCTGAGGTGCTTATTGCTGAATCTTACAGGGCAGAAGCAATGGCGCGCCTGGATGAATCTAAAGCAAATGCATGGCCAACCTTCTCATTAGACGCCAACATTAACCAGTACCTTGATCAGGATTACGTTGATGCGAATGCTTTTGACACGAATGAAAGTGCAGTTTTCTTCAATGTGTCTATGCCGATTTATCAAGGAGGTAAAATTTCGGCCGGCAAAGAAGGCGCTGGTTTTGCACTCTTATCGGCAGATGCAGCGAAAGATTCAATACGGTTATTGACTATACAAAAGTATCAGGAATCCCAGGAAGAGGCTGCCGGGCTGATGCAAAGCCTCAAAGCTTTGAATTCCAGAGAAAGTGCGATTGCTGAAACTCGGGATTTGTATAAACAGCAATATGAAGTACTCGGTACCCGTACTTTACTTGACCTGCTCAATGCAGAGCAGGAATTACACCTGGCACGCATAGAAAAGAACAATACTATTTTTGATCTTCACCTCCTTAAGATTGATTGTCTGTATAGTCGCGGTGGATTACGTAGTGCATTCAGTCTTGATGGGCGGCAAATACAGGGTGTGGAGGTCCTTCCTTGAGTGAAAACAGTAGTAATGTTTTAAGATCTCTCGATGAAAGTGAAGGAATAAAGACTGACACTATGGATTTTGAGCCATGGTGTGAAGCAGTAACCTATGTGGCTCGCCACTATCGAGTGGAGTGTTCACCCGAAAGTATCCGAATTTCCGGACAATGGGATCAGAACTCTCCAGTGGACCACACACTAAGAAGAATGGCACGTCAAGCTGGTTTGACGATAAAGTTTTGTACCCTAAAAGATACTGATATTAACCCATGGCGCCTACCACTCGTAGCTCAATTGCGTGGTGGTCAGATAGCGGTAATTGAAACCATTTCCAGTGACTTGAACGTTGGATTTATGCTGTGTGGTGACCAGGGGCTTAAAAGTACTTTACCTCTAGAGAAGATCAGCAAAGATATTGTTAGTCTGATAATCCTTAGGCCGAGGCAAACAACAAGAGATACCAGGATAGATGATTATATTAAAACAGATAATCAACATTGGCTTCGTAAAATAATACTTAGGGATATAAAACCCTATGGACATATCATGTTGGCTACCACGGTCGCCAACACTCTGGCTTTATCGGGCATTATTTTTTCCAAACAGGTGTACGACAGAGTAATTCCAGCGGAATCTATTCCCACTCTTTATGTTCTATTTAGTGGCGTTTTGGTTGCTATTATATTTGATTTTGTAATGCGTTCAATGAGAGTGAAGATTACAGATCTTCTTGGAAAGCGTGCGGACATCCGAATGTCTGATTTGGTTTTTGGGCATGCTGTAAGAATTCAAGCGCAGGCCCGTCCAAAATCTACTGGTACTTTTATTTCACAAATTCGTGAATTAGAAAAAGTGAGAGAAATATTCACATCCACTACAATTTTGGCAATTGCTGATTTACCATTTTTTCTGTTGTTTTTAATTGTAATGTGGTGGATTGCAGGGGTCTTAGCTTTGGTACCTCTACTGGCTGTTTTTCTTTTGCTTATTCCGGGTCTATTACTTCAGCCAAAATTAGCCAAGCTTTCACAGGAGTCGATAAAGGAATCCTCACTACGTAACGCCATATTGATAGAGACGATTCAGGGGGTAGAGGATATCAAATCACTACAGGCGGAGCAGTATTTTCAGGGGCAGTGGAACCACTTTAACACGATAACCGCAGATGCGAGCCTAAAGCTGAGGTCTCTTGTGGGGATGCTACTTGCCTGGACTCATAATGTTCAATCATCAGTATTTGCGGTCATTGTACTGTTTGGTGCACCGATGGTTATGAGCGGCACTATGACTACAGGAGCATTGGTTGCAGCATCAATCCTGGGTTCAAGAATGATGGCTCCCATGGCAAATATCACAAAAGTTTTGAGCCGTTGGCAGCAGGCAAAATTTGCAATGCAAGGAATTGACAATCTAATGCAATTGCCGGTGGATAATCCTCAATTAGAAAAAAGAGTGAAGAAAACATCGATAACTGGGAATTTTCACTTCAAAAATGCAGTTTTTCAATATGGCGAGGAGGGGCAGGACCCTGCTCTTATCATACCCGACTTAAAAATATATGCAGGAGAACGAGTTGCAATTCTTGGGAAAAATGGTTCAGGGAAATCTACATTTCTTCATGCAATGGCGGGTGCAATTGTAACTCAACGAGGACAGTTGCAACTGGATAATGTCAGTATTAAGCATATTGATCCTGCGGATGTCCGTAGGGATATTGGTCTTCTTAGGCAGGAAGCCACTTTATTTCATGGGACCATCCATGAAAACCTTACGTTGGGAGCTCCCAATGCAAATGATGAGGAAATTCTCTGGGCGCTTAATATGAGCGGCGCGAGCAACTTTGTTAATAAACTTCCCAAAGGTGTAGGTTATTTAATACAAGAAGGTGGTTTTGGTTTATCCGGGGGGCAGAAGCAATCACTACTTTTATCAAGGATGCTGTTGCGACATCCCAATGTTCTCTTGCTAGATGAGCCTACAGCTGCACTTGATGAGTCAACAGAGAGAAAATTCATTCGGAATTTACAAGACTGGGCCGCTGAAAGGACTGTTGTTGTCGCGACACATAGAACCAATATCCTGACCTTTGCTCAGCGAATTATTGTTCTTAATAATGGTTATGTCGTCCTTGACGAGCCAAAAGAGAAGGCATTGGAAGTATTAACCCGGTCGCAAAGAAAGACATCAACTGAAGGAGAGAAAATTTCCTAATTATGTAAGAAATGAATGATATAGGTAATAGTTAACTGCAGTAGGAATAATTTTGGCTATTGATAAGCGGCGAGTTGCGTTGCTGGATATTGATCACCAGATTCATGAGCAACAATACGGTGATGATGTAGATGAATCCTCCTTGATTCGATCGGGGACCGTGGTTTGGGTGTTCTTTTTGTTGATCATTGCCTTATTTATATGGTCATACTTGGCGCGTGTAGATGAGGTATCTTCTGGCAGCGGGAAGGTTGTGCCGACTTCACGAGCACAAATTATTCAATCCCTAGATGGTGGCATACTGGCACAGCTAAAAGTTTCTGAAGGGGATATTGTAGAGAAAGGACAAGTTTTGGCCCAGCTAGACCCGACAAAAGTCCGCTCTAATATGGATGAAAGTTCAGCAAGGTATCGAGCTGCCTTGGCGAAGGTGGCTAGATTAAGTGCTGAAGTGAACCAGACGCCTCTACGCTTTCCTGAGGAGTTGGTGGAGCATGAAGAATTGCAAGCTAAGGAAAGAAAATTATTTGATATTCGGAAGCAGGGGTTGCTGGAGTCAGTGCGAGGATCAAAAGAGTCTTTGGAGCTGGTTAGGAGGGAACTGGCCATGACCAGCAGCCTAGTAGATTCAGGTGCTGCTAGTAGTGTCGATGTTCTTAAATTGCGAAGGCAAAAAGCGGAGTTGGAAACGAAAATTCGTGAGCTTAACTCCCAATATATGGTGAGAGCTCGGGAGGAACTTGCGAAAGTAAGTGCTGAAGTGGAAGTTTTGGCTTCTGTACTGGAGGGGCGCTCAGATACGTTAGTCAGGCTTACTCATCGATCTCCAGTTCGAGGTATCGTAAAAGCTATTGAAATTACAACCATTGGAGGAGTTATTCCACCTAATGGAAAACTGATGGAAATAGTACCTCTGGATGACCAGTTACTTATTGAAGCAAAAATATCTCCAAGGGATATAGCGTTTATTCATCCTGGACAGCTTGCCAAAGTAAAAATTACCGCTTATGACTATGCGATTTATGGTGGCTTATCTGGCGAGGTTACGATGATATCACCCGATACTATACAGGATGAGGTGGCACCAAATGAATTTTATTATAAGGTTTTTATTTTAACAACTTCTGATTCGCTGGAGAATGGTGTGGGTAAGAAGTTCTCAATAGTGCCAGGAATGATCGCTTCTGTAGATATTAAGACTGGGTCAAAAACGATTTTTGATTATCTGATGAAACCAATAAGTCGTGCCAAGGAGGCAATGCGAGAGCGGTAGCAGGTATGTTGATGAAGAAGTTAACAATACAGTTTATTTTTGTTTTCTGTATACAGTACACACTTTGTGCTTATGCCGATGAATCCAAGGTTGTAGCGCTTACAGCATCTGTAACTGTAAATAATAAATTGGATCGCGATATTTCGGGATATATTCATCGTATTTCTGTTCCGGTGGAGGATGGTGTTCAGCAGAGGCTGCTCTCTGTTCGCTACAAGCACCCAGAAGTGCTGAAATATAAAAGGCATAAAAGGGGCGATACAAGATATGTTGAATTTAAATTTGATGTACCTGCGCAATCATCAGTAACGAGATCAGTTATTTTTGAAATGGAGCTAAAAGAGTACAATTATAAAGATTTGCCAAAAGGTACAATCCCCTACCCGAAAGGGCGCTATATCAGGCCACAGAAATATATAGAGACAGAGTCCCCACCAGTTAAGTTACTTTCCCAGAAAATCCAGTCCAGTTCGAAAAGTGATGAAGAACGCTTATTGGCTGCATTTCAAGCGCCCCAAGATATAATTGAATATCGGGTACAGTCAACCAAAGGTGCATACTATGCAGTGATTCACAAGACCGGTGATTGTACAGAATACGCTGCTCTTTTTACGGCTTTGGCGAGGTCAATGGGTTATCCGGCTAGAGTTACCTCTGAATTTCTATTTGCCAGTAGAGATGAGTTTTCCCAACCTAATCACCATGCTGCAGAGGTCTATTTCAATGGTAGGTGGTTACCGGTAGATCCAAATTTAGCAATAGATAGCAAATTAGGATATGGATTTGGAAGTGGAAGAGTTAGTAAGATTACTTTAACCAGGGACTTTACTTGGGTCTGGTCTAATGTATGGCCTGAAAGGTTTCAGCCACATGAGGAGAGACCGAAAGTAACAATCAATTGGAAAGTTGAAATCATTCGAGGGTCTTGAGAATTGAATGGGGGAGAAAAGATTACTATCAGGCATAGCCAAACTGGAGGTGCAGTGCCATGTATAAGATCAAGTCGGCTTTCGGAACTCCAATTTTGGTCAAAGATTGGCCTGACTCGGAGAGGGTTAATGAGCAGTTAACGGATATTATCCTCGGTAAGGAATCATCTATTCCTGCTGCCAAACGTTCTAATATTGGAAGTTGGGACTCTAAAAAAGACTTACTCGAATGGCCATACAAAGAAGTAACTATTGTAAAGCAGCGTATAGTTTCAGTTACCCGGGAGATGACAATGAAGGTCACTCGGGGGAAATACAGCCCTGCTGCCCAGGATATGTACGCTCATGCCTGGGCAAATGTTTCACGTGCAGATAGCTATCGAAAAATACATAATCATGAATCTTGCACATGGTCGGGTGTTTATTATGTGCGCTCTGTGTTATCTCAGGAGAAAAGTAAAAGTAGCGGCATTATAGAATTTCTTGATCCGAGAATGCTATGTATAACTACTGAGCTACCTAATAGCAATTTTGGCGGTAGAGTCAGGGTAATGCCGAGAGCTGGGAGAATGGTATTGTTCCCTAATTGGTTATTACATTATGTAAACCCTGTAGAAGATAACTCACTAAGAATTTGCATTGCCTTTAATGTAAAACTGGAAACCAGTACATTAAAGCGGCGTAGTGCAAGTATGCTTTCCCTAGGAGATGTAATGTTCTCTGAAGATCAGGTGATGGATCAGGGATAAATTCGTGCCTATTTCGCCATAGAGGCTTCATCTGATATTTTTAATGATGTTTTTTGTAAGAGGGCAGGAATTTTACCGAAGTCCGAGTCTCTTCTTGAGCCCTTAACCAGGATAAGGTCAAAGTTTTGACAGAATCCTGTAATATGATCCACTAATGCAGGAGCGTCGGAAAAGTGCGGGCCCAAAATATCTGGTGGTAGACATTCTCGTAGATATAGCATGTCTTCCCCGTGGGTAATAACCCAATCTACTTTACTTTGTAGTAATGGCTTAGCCAGGCTGGCATGTATTTCCTTGGATTTTTCACCGAGGTGTACGATTCTTCCCAGAACGGCAACCTTCCTACCCCCTTGTTTTACCATACTTTGCGAAAATACAGAGAAGGCATTTAACATAGAGCTTACAGTGGCGTTCCAGCTGTCATCAATTAACGTGATAGACTGGCCCCGTATATTCAAGCTTAATCGCTGTAAATGACTTTCATCAAGGTGAAGCTCTTGTAATCGCATAGCGGCTTCATCGAGATCTCTGCCAAGGGCATAAGCGACACTGATTGCGGCTAAGGCATTATGTAACATTCCAATGCTGGGTATGGGCACTCGCAATTCAAGTTCCCTGCTTGGTAATTGTAATCTTACCCAACTACCTAATTCGTCCGCTCGAGTATTTATTATCCGGATTTCGGCATTAGCGCTTTCGCCAAAAATAATTACTCTTCGTGCATGTTTCTTGGCTTTGTTTAGTACATAGTCAAAACACTGAAGGTGTTCACCGACGATGGCGATTGCGGATCCCACCAAACCATCATATATCCTTGACTTCCACCTAGCAGTGTCCTCCACATTTTTTACTTTCCGATCCGTTTGGGAAATACCGATTTCAGTGATCAGTGATATGGTGGGTTTAATACGATGAGTGATAGGGCCCCGTTTCATCCACAGTGCACTTTGTGCAACTTCTATAACCGCTGCCTCGTGATCCTTACTCAGGCTAGCCAGCATAGAAGGTGCCCCTACGCGGGAATTATAGTTTCCCAGACTGGTCAATACTTGGTCCCTTGGTCCCAGCATTTGTCCAATCATTTTTAACGTGGTGGATTTTCCGGCGGTGCCTGTAAGTGCAATTACCTCTCCGTCAAATCGATCTCTTGCTGCGAGACCCAGCTCAATAATAGCTTTGATCGGGTCATCCACTTTTAGAATCGGGAGCTCCTTTGGTAATCCTTCGACTGGTCGTGCGACTATGGCTCCTGCAATACGGTGAGCAAAACTAGGTAACTTTTGATGGAAATCCCAAAATTTTGCGGACGTTTTTGAGCTTTGCTCGTGATACATACGATCGAGATTGGTATGGGCAACAAATAAGATTGGATCCAGGGAATCTTCGATAAACGCACTACCGGAAATAACACTACGTACAAACCATCCCTCGGGTGGGGGCACGAGCCATGTACCACCGGTAATTGCAGTAATTTGCTTCGCATTCCAAGTCTGTCCTGGTGGGTGATCGTAGATTATGGATGGGAATTCTGATCGATACTGTGGGATTTTCCGTTTGCGGTTTTCCCCGTTCCTGGAAAAATTTATTTTTGTGATCATACCAGCAATAGGTACTGGTTTGATCTTAGTGCTATTGGAAACAAGACCGATATGAAGTTGAAGATCCACATCAGTGATGTCTCTACTGGCTGGTGGCCTTAAGCCGTATAGATCACGGTAGATAGTACCGGGCTTCCAGCGACTTGTAGGCAATTGCCAGTCACATGGATCATGGTCCATGGATTTGCCCCAGTAGGGCATTGTGGTTTTCACTACTGGAACTGCACGACAATCCAGGCGAAAGTCCTCCTGGATTTCATTGTCTGTTCTCCAGAAGGATTCCACCCACAGTATCTGCCGGGATTTGACCTCTCTTGGGTAGAAACGCACTCCTAACAATTCCAACGGGCCTATTTTAATTGAAGTGGTTTGTGCATCCACGGGAACAGCTTTTACCTGCCAGCGCGGATTGAGAGATAGTTGCTGCTGGAGCGCAGTGATTTGGTAGAGAGTCTTTGGGAAGCTCGGAAGATTAACATGATCGCGCCTGGGGGGCGTGAGTCTTAGGATTGCGGTGCCTTCCTCGCATAAGCTCAGTTTGGTACCAAGCGGTAAGCACTGGTTGGAAAACTGTCGGCTAAGATTCACCGCTTCTTCCCTCGACAATTGCGTACTAAAACCAAAGCCAACTCCTACCGGGACAAAGGTAATCTGCTCGACTCCATGTGTACTGAGTTGCAGACGAAAGATGCCGCTATCCGCGAGGCTGTTACGAACGGCATCAAATAGTAAGTCTCCCGCGTCGTGGATAATAGGGCGGTTGCGATAAACCTCGATACCCTGCAAATTATGAGCACTGGTTCCGAGTATGGCGTCTGCCCCGGCATCAATAATGGCATGGCCCACATCAATTTGTTCTTTACTGGGATAGGTTTCGCGATTTGCTCCCCAATGTACAGCCACAATTACTACGTGGGCTTGTGTGCGAGCGGCTGAAATCCGGGGGCCTAAAGTCTCTCTCCAGAGCTCGGGCAAGGATAATGGCAAGTATGCGCAACCGGCAGAGGTTGGCCCAGCGGCAAAACGGGGCTGAGTCGCATCTATCGAAAATAGGGCCACATTAAGGGCGCCGGCAGGCCTAAATACCGGCTGTAGAGCTTCATCCAGGTTTTCGCCGGAACCTGTATGGCCTATGCCGGTGATGTCCAGCCAGTGTTCCTGTTCCAAAAGAGCCTCGGGACCATAATCTCCACTGTGATTATTAGCAGTGGTTACGATATCAACTCCAGCAGCAATAAGCACTGACAACATTTCCGGCCTTGCGCGATAGTAGTAGGAAGAACTCTCACCCTTGGAGATTCCCTGTTCTCCTTGGGTGGAGACAACGCACTCCAGATTTACTGCACTGATATCAGCGTTCTTAAGTGCGGGAATTTTCCCGAGAACCTCATCGACTCCCAATTGTGCAGTGCGATAGTGTTGGCGTCGGCCTAGATTTACATCTCCGCCCCAGGCGAGTACTGGTAGGTTCTCTATTTCTAATTGTGTTGTTTTTTCTTCATTGACATTGTCTACTGTTTCAGCCGGTTGATTGATAGGCTGCTCAGAAGCATTTTGGGCGATAAGGAATTTGCGGTATGCAACGAATCCAGATAAATAGTGTTCAACATCATCAATTCTTATCCTGAAAGCGTGATGTCGGATGAAGAAGCTACCCAGGATTTTTTCTGGGTTCTTGAAGAACATGGCAAATTCAGGCCAGAAATGACCGTTGAGTAAGTAAGCCGCTCGTTTATGTAACGCTCGGTAAAAGTGCTCCAGGTCAACCTGGTCCAGTAAGTACTGGAATTCACTCTGTTGCCCCAGCCGCACAATCATTTTTTCGGCGGCCATCATTAACTCAAGAAGGGTTGGAAAGGTCGTAATCCGGTTTTCGACAAAATCCAGGTAGTTGGTAAAGTTACGGATGCCAAACTGGTAGTACTTCTCTTTTGGCCTATAAATGGTAAGTTCATTGACACAGTAGCTCAGCCAGTGATCATGGGCTCTCCAATGGCCGGATACGATAAAGTAGTCAAATGCTTTTTCCACTACAGCCAGCCAGCGCTCGTCCTTGCTCCAGTCATATAGGCGCATTAAACCAAACGCGGCTTCCCCGTCGTAGTAGATAACCCGATGCTGGTCCTTTATTTTGAGACTGGGATATTCAAGAACATGACAAAATTGGCCATTTTCGGGGTTTTGCATAAATGCAATACCCACCGCGAGTTGTTCCATGAGCTCAGCATATTCTTGGGTTTGTACCACCTCTGAGTATTTTACGAGGGACAGTAGGCTTACTGCATTGCCACCAAGCTTGATTTCGTTATTCGGCTCAACCAGGAATGCACCCACCTGCCCGTCACTGAGCGCTATTGGTTTAATTAATTTATCGGTGAGTAATTTGAGTGAACGTTGAATGGCTGCTATCAGGGATGGCTCTTTGGTGACCTCCCAAGCCTCGATCATTGCATAAGTACTGCTCGCGTGGCGCAGGTTATTGTAGGTGTTGATCTCCCTGTCGAAGCAGGCATGCCATCCATAATGGAAAAGCCCATTGGGTTTTACCTGGTCGGCCAGGTAATGACTGCCGCTTCTAATAAGCTTTGTTACCTGCTCGTCGCCCAGTTTGTCGATAATCCGTCGCCCGGCATTTAATCCCGCTTCGTATAAGTACACAGGTTCCTGATCTTTTTCGCAGAACAGCCCTTCAGTAGAGAGAAGCACGACACTGCGCTCTTCAGATAGATTCAGGTCGCCCTGCTGAGGAAAACGTTTTTTATAGTAGGAGAGGAAATTCTTTTCGTTGAGGAATGCGTGGTCGATTTTGTTGCCGCCATAGAGCATGGCGTTTCCATTGAGTTCCTGTTCGAGGAAAGCAATTTTGCAATTGACATCCAGTGCGAGACCGTAGCGGAAGTAGGAGCGCTTGGTGTCCTGTAGAAGTTCATGCAAACCGGCCAGAGTCATCGTACTCCTGCGGGTCACCCAATCTATTCGCAGCCAGCAGGGCTCCATTTTTGACTGTTGTGCAGCCCTACGGGTATTTTGAGCGAGCTCCTGCCAAGCACTTGGAAAATCTTTTGCATGAGAATGTCGTACTTCAGCACGATGCTTGGCATCACTAATTGAAAAAAAAAGCGTATAGGGTGGACTGACCTCACGCAGTGCCCGCTCTACCAAGGGGCGCGCCTGCATCAGCATGCTGGATAGGGACATGTCGCTATTGTTCTCTCTGGATTCCGAGTTGGCAGAAATTACGGTTTTTATTTCTGTGATAACTACGGGAGGACTTTCCTGCTGGAGTATAGACTTACGTACAGATCCTGCCGGTAATGGGAGAAATATCGAATGATAAGTTGTTCCCAGATAAATTTTTTATGAACAAAGAAAATTGGGTTTTCAAAACTAATTAACTTGGATAGTATTGGGGATACCGCGCTGAAGAATGGAAGGCACGCAAAGTGCCGAAGGTTCTCATAATTAACCCTCAGGCTATTTAGGAGGGTTAATATCCAGGTTGAATGATTTTGCAGGTTATACGCTTGCCAATCCCTAAAACCCGAAAGGCGATCCTTTCGGGTTTTTTGTCAGAAAATTATTAACCGACTAATAAGATATTGGCCCTCGCGGTTGATTACCCTGTCGACTTTAAAGGCGATACATGGGCATTAGGCCTGTGAGAAAGGCTGTTTTCCCTGATTTTTGCTTAGGTCTTGCTGTTTGGCGCGGAGTTCAAAGAGCCTGAAAGGGCTATTTGAGAACAAGGAAGAAATTGATGTGGAGTATTAGGTAATGCGTTGGAATTGGTGGCAGAACCTCAGGAGTTTTCCTCCTCTGGTCTGGATAATATTAATAGGCAGTTTTTTTAGCCGTGGCACTTACTTTATGGTTTGGCCTTTTCTGGCCATTCTTCTCTTTAATAAGTTTGAGTTGGGGGCAGCGGAAATAGGTTTAATTCTCAGTGCTTCAGCAGTTGGTGCGGCTTTGCTGGGCTTTTATGTGGGTGCACTATCTGACCGTTATGGGCGTAGAAATATTCTGTTACTGGGTTCTGCAATTAACTTATGTTCTTTTGCCCTGTTGGCAGTAACCCAGACATTACCGGGATTTATTCTGGCAATGACCCTTTGTTCAATCGGTCGTGCTGTTTGGGAGCCGCCAGCAAGCGCCTTGATTGGTGACTTAATGGATAACCAGGCAAGTCGTGAGTTGGCCCTGCAGCTGCGTTATTTCCTTATTAATGCGGGAGCCGCATTAGGGCCTATTGTTGGTGTATGGGCGGGGCTCAGTGCGCAGCAGTCCACCTTTGGCTTAACTTCTCTCAGTTATTTGCTCCTGGCACTGGCGTTTATTTGGGGATTTGCAAAAACAGAGACGGGACAGCTCGCAAAGAGCAATGGTGATGGCTCTGTCGATTTAGGCAGTACCCTGTCGATATTGCGCAGGGATCAGGTGTTTATGGTTGTGATTGTTGCCAATATCCTCACGATGTTTATCTATGCCCATATGGATTCCAGTCTGGTGCAATATCTGACACGGGCAGAGGCTCCGCGATTGGTTGAGCTGATATCCAGCATGATTTTTGTGAACGCAATGACCATCGTATTATTGCAGTTTCCACTTATGCAGTTGATGCGCAAGCTGGATATTAATGGGCGAATTATGATCGGGCTGGTGATATTAGCCGCGGCACAAATGTGGTTTGCCCTCAATCCGGTGCACTGGTTTTGGGGCTGGATGGGGGCGACCTTTGTCCTCAGTTTGGCTGAAGCGATTCTCTTTCCAACCATGAGTGTACAGATAGACCGGTTGGCGCCTGAGCATTTACGCGGTACCTATTTTGGGGCCTCTTCCTTTTACGCTCTCGGTTGGGCCTTGGCCCCACTGGCTGGAGGGGTGGTTTTAGAGTGGTGGGGTGGACCGACGCTTTATTGGATGTTGCTCGCGCTTTGCGGTGTAGTATTCGTGCTTTATCGCACAACAGCCTACCTCTCCCGCCCACACTGGCCGGAACGGGAAGAGCTGACAATCTCTTCAGGTGAAAGTGCCAAAGCCACTGGATAGTAAAAGGCACCCTAAATAAAACGTTTTTCGGATATATAAATAGAAAGGTATCTGTGAGGCATAAAAAACGGGAAATCCAATAATAAGCAGATGGAGTTTCCCGTTCTGATTTGATAGAGAAATTCCCCGACAAGAATATTGCCGGGGAATTTTTTAGATCTCTGCTGCGAGGCGTGAGCCCTGGTCAATAGCGCGTTTGGCATCGAGTTCTGCGGCTTCGTCGGCCCCACCGATCAGGTGGGTCTTCACACCGCGCTCCTGTAACGCTTCATAGAGTTTGCGAGCGGGTTCCTGGCCGGCGCAGATAATAATGTTATCCACTTCCAGCAGTCGCTCTTCTTCACCTATGCGAACATGCAGTCCTTTATCGTCAATTTTGTCGTAAAGAGCACCGGCAATCATCTCTACCTTGCGGTGTTGCAGGCTTCCACGGTGAATCCAGCCAGTGGTTTTACCCAGGCCCGCACCCACTTTGGTAGTTTTGCGTTGCAGCAGGTAAACCTGGCGCGGAGTGCTTACTGCTTCGCGGGGTTTCAGGCCAGAGCGCTGTTCCAGCTCAATATCCACACCCCATTCACTAAAGAACTCTTCTTTATCGCTGGCAACTACTTCCTCTTCAGTGGAGTGGGGCCCGTCGTGAGTCAGGTATTCCGCCACGTCGAAACCGATACCACCCGCGCCAATAATGGCCACTTTTTCGCCGACTGGTTTTTTGTGCTTCAGTACATCCAAATATCCCAGCACCTTGTCGCTCTCAATACCTGGGATCGGTGGAGTGCGTGGTTCGATGCCGGTGGCGATAATCACTTCATCAAAAGACTGCAGGTCTTCTTCGGTAGCGATAGTGTTGAGCTTGACCTCAACGCCAGTCACTTCCAAGCGGCGTTTGAAGTAGCGCAGGGTCTCCTGGAATTCTGCCTTGCCGGGAATCTGCTTGGCGATATTAAACTGGCCACCGACTTTGTCGCTGCCTTCAAACAGGGTTACCTGGTGTCCGCGCTCGGCGGCAACAGTGGAGGCAGCCAAACCGGCGGGGCCGGCACCGATAACAGCAACTTTTTTCACGTTTTCGGCAGGCAGGTAGTTCAGCTCAGTCTCATGACAAGCGCGTGGGTTGACCAGGCAGGAGGTGAGCTTCAGCTGGAAGGTGTGATCCAGGCAGGCCTGGTTACAGCCAATGCAGGTGTTGATTTCATCGGCGCGGCCCTCTGCAGCCTTGTTGACGAAATCGGAATCTGCCAGGAATGGGCGCGCCATGGAGATCATATCGGCCTGTCCGGAGGCCAGAACTTCTTCGGCCACTTCCGGTACATTGATACGGTTACTGGCAACTACCGGGATAGATAGGTGCTGTTTCACCTTGGCAGTAATATCGGTAAATGCGGCGCGGGGTACATTGGTGGCGATAGTGGGAACACGCGCTTCGTGCCAGCCGATACCGGTATTGATAATCGTGGCGCCGGCTTTTTCGATAGCCTGGCCCAGGGCCACTACTTCGTCGAAGTCACTGCCGTCTTCCACCAGGTCCAGCATGGACAGGCGGTAGATAATAATAAAGTCTTCGCCAACAGCCTCGCGCACACGGCGAACCACTTCGATCGGCAGGCGGATACGGTTCTCGAAGCTGCCGCCCCACTCATCGGTACGCTTGTTGGTGCGCTTTACGATGAACTGGTTAATGAAGTAACCCTCGGAGCCCATGATCTCCACGCCGTCGTAGCCGGCTTCGCGGGCCAGGGTGGCGCAGCGTACGTAATCGTCGATCTGGCCTTCAATTTCCTCACTGGTCAGCTCGCGCGGAGTGAAAGGGTTGATCGGAGCCTGGATGGGGGAGGGAGCAATCAGGTTTTCGTTGTAAGCGTAGCGGCCTGTATGCAGGATCTGCATACAGATTTTGCCGTCTTCGGCGTGAACGGCCTCGGTCACTTCCCGGTGCTGTTGCGCCTCTTCCGGGGTGTTCATTTTAGAGGCACCCTTAAATACGCCACTCTCTTCGTTGGGCGCGATACCCCCCGTTACAATAAGGCCAACGCCACCGCGGGCGCGCTCAGCGTAGAATGCCGCCAAACGGGTAAAGCCACCGGGGTGTTCTTCCAGGTTGGTGTGCATGGAGCCCATCAGCACCCGGTTTTTTAGGGTGGTGAAGCCCAGGTCCAGGGGGGCAAGCATATTAGGGTAGGCTTGGGACATGGCAAAATTCTCTTCTTGTAACCTTTGGGGTTCATGTATATATGCAAAAAAGTGCATATCGTTGCCCAGCAGGATAACAAGAGCCTTTAACGTGAAACAGTGACCTTTCCGGTCGAATTCAGTGATCAATTCCTGACGTTTTATTAAACTATTTGCGTCCCATTCTCATTTGGCGGAAATGTCTGTTTTTAAGGGGATTTTCATCTGTTTATTTACACAGCCAAAACTGCGAGAAGCTGCTCTCGCAGCCAGCGATTGGCGGGATCTTCGTGTAGATTTTTATGCCACAACAGGTGCCAGTCCATCAGGGGTATTTGGAATGGCAGCTCGAATAGACGGGCAGAATATTGACTGGCCAGACTCGCCGGTACTGTTAGAGCCAAGTCGGTACGTAACACTACCAAAGGCGCCACTCGGTAGTGCTGTACTCGAAGTTTGATATTGCGTCGCCGCCCCAGTTTGTTCAGAGCTATATCTGCCAACCCAGGACCCGTGCGCCTACTGGAGACATGGATATGTTCCAGCTGTAGATATTGATCCAGTGTCAGGCTTGACTCCACGGCCAAGGGGTGCCCATTGCGCAACATACAGAGATAGCGGTCTTGGTGCAGGCGCTGTTGCTGCAGCTGGGGTGCTGTTGCCAGAGGAATATCCAGGGCGAAATCCAACGTATTGGCGGCCAGTTCTTTTGCCAGCTGATCCCTGGGCACGTGGAATGACTCTACTGTTACACCCGGCGCCTCTTTTTCCAGGCGTTCCAAGAGGGGCGGTAGCAACAGGGTTTCTGCCATATCGTTCATAGATAGTCGCAATGTTTTGCGTGCCAGGGCGGGGTTGAACTGGCGGTGTTCATTCAGGCTGGTACCAAGCAGGGAAAGGGCCTGCTGCACCCTGGGCATAATGGATTCCGTAAGGGGGGTGGGAGTCATGCCGGATGGGCCGCGAATAAATAGTGGGTCGTCCAGGGTACGGCGCAGTCGTGCCAAAGCATTACTCACCGCAGGTTGGGTGATATGCAACTGTTCAGCCGCACGGGTGAGGTTGCCCGCGCTATAAATGGCCTCCAGAACCAGGAACAGGTTCATATCCATTTTTTGCAGCTGCATAAGTGCCCCATTCATAACCATTGTGAATGATCACATATTCGCATAATAAACTTTGATGATTCAAACGAGAGGGCTAGGGTTGGAGCTCCATAAAAAGAGGAACTCGCTGTGGCCGAATCAATTGTGGTGCGCCATGGACAGGCGTCCTTCGGCGCCGATGATTACGACAATCTCTCCGATGTTGGCTGGCAGCAATCCCGCTGGCTGGGAGAATACTGGCGGAAGACTGGCCAGAAATTTGACCGGATTTTATGTGGCAGCCTGCGCCGCCACCGGCAGACCACCGTGGGCATTTGCGAAGGTCTTGGCATCGATTTAGACAGCCACTTGACGGTAGTTTCCCAGTTGGATGAATTTAATTTCCATGAGGTGGCGCGTCTTTACAGTGAAAAAAATTCCGCAGCTACCCCCGGCCCCAACGCACCCCGTGCCGATTTTTACCGTTTTTTGATGCAGGGCATGCTCGCCTGGTCCGCAGGGGAAATTGCTCCTGCAGAGAGTTGGCAGGCATTCGAAAATCGCATTCGTGAAGTTTTGAATTTCATCAGCGATACCCCCAAAGGCAGTAAAACCCTGGTAGTCAGTTCCGGTGGGGCTATTGCCATGATGGTGCGGCAGGTATTGGGAGGTCCTCCCGAGTCGGTGATCAAACTCAACATGCAGATACAGAATACCGGCACTACCCGTTTTTTCTCTAGCGCAGGGCAGGGCCTTAGCTTGAACAGTTTTAACCACGTGCCTCATTTGGAGAGAGAGGAGCGCCACACTTCCGTGACTTACAGCTGAATTAAAACCTACAACGCAATTAAAGGTGAGAAGACATGGAGTTTGAATATTCAGAAAAGGTAAAGGGCCTGTTGGAGCGGCTCAAAAGCTTTATGCAGGAATATGTATATCCTGCTGAGAGTACTTATATACAGCAGTTACAGGATGATCCCTGGGGCGAGCCCCCTATTATGGAGGTTTTAAAAGAAAAGGCCCGGGAGGCTGAGCTGTGGAATTTATTCTTACCCGACTCCCGCTATGGTGCGGGCCTTACCAACTTGGAATATGCGCCTTTGGCGGAAGAGATGGGGAAGGTCTTATTTGCCTCAGAAGTTTTTAATTGCAGCGCCCCGGATACCGGGAATATGGAAGTACTGACCCAGTACGGATCGGAAGCGCAACGGGAAACCTGGCTGAGGCCATTGCTGGAAGGCAATATCCGCTCGGCATTCGCCATGACCGAACCCAAGGTAGCCTCTTCCGACGCCACGAACATTGAAACTTCCATCGTGCGCGATGGCGATGAATATGTGATTAATGGTCATAAATTTTATATTAGTGGCCTGATGAATAAGCGCTGTAAGGTCATGATTGTGATGGGCAAGACCGATCCCGCTAATCCGGATCGGCACCGCCAGCAATCTCAAATCCTGGTTCCCACAGATACCCCTGGGGTAAAAATAATTCGGCCCATGCGGGTATTTGGTTACGATGATGCCCCGGAAGGTCATGCGGAGGTGATCTTTGATAATGTGCTGGTGCCCGCGTCTAACCTGATTCTCGGAGAAGGGCGTGGTTTTGAAATAGCTCAGGGACGTTTGGGGCCGGGTAGAATTCACCATTGCATGCGCCTGATTGGCCAGGCCCAGCGCGCCTTGGAAATGATGGCAAGCCGCGCGGAAAAACGTATTGTTTTTGGTCGTCCCATGAGCAAACAGGGGTCTGTGCGGGAGGATATTGCCAAGTCTGCCTGTGAAATTGAGCAGGCGCGTCTGCTAACTTTAAAAGCTGCAGCGCAAATGGATCGGCTTGGCAATAAAGCGGCCAAAGACCTGATCGCCATGATTAAAATTGTTGCACCGCAAATGGCCTGCAAGGTGATTGACCGCGCTATCCAGATTCACGGTGCGGCAGGGTTGAGCCAGGACTATAGCTTGGCCCACCATTATGCTTACGCGCGCACTATCCGTTTAGCCGATGGACCGGACCAAGTGCATATGATGCAGTTGGGACGCAACCTGGCTGCGCGTTATGCCATAGAGACTGCACAGGGAGAGGAGCATGTCTGAAACAGTAAAGGAATCCCGTAGTTCGGTGGAAGCTTTGCCACTGGAAAAGTTGCGCGAATACCTCAGCGCAAATGTTGAAGGTTTTTCCGGGCCACTGAAAGTGAGTAAATTCTCTGGGGGTCAATCCAATCCCACCTTTAAGCTGGAAACCCCTTCAAATACCTATGTATTGCGCCGGCAGCCCCCGGGAAAACTATTGAAATCCGCTCATGCTGTGGATCGTGAATACCGTGTTATGTCTGCTTTGGCTGATACTGATGTACCGGTACCCAAGGTTTTTCATTTATGTGAAGACCGGGATTTGATCGGTTCCATGTTTTACCTGATGGAATACTGTGAGGGGCGGATCTTCTGGAATGCTTCAATTCCCGAAGTGGACGCCCCTGCGCGCAGTGCGATGTACGATGAAATGAATCGAGTACTCGCTGCTTTACATAGTCTCGACATCGACTCTTTGGGGTTATCTGATTACGGCCGCCCAGGAAATTATTTTCAGCGGCAGCTGGAGCGTTGGACGGGGCAATATCGGGCTTCCGAGACACAGTCTATTGCGGCGATGGAAGAGTTGATCGAATGGCTTGGCAGTGCGCTACCGGAAGACGATGGTCGGGTAGCTCTGGTACACGGTGATTACCGCCTCGACAATATGATTTTCCATCCTAAAGAACCCAAAGTTATCGCGCTGCTGGACTGGGAGCTTTCTACTTTGGGCCACCCGTTTGCGGATCTTGCCTATCAGTGCATGCAAATGCGTATGCCTGCTGGGGGCGACAAGATGTCCGGGTTATTGGGGCTGGATATTGCTTCGCTGGGTATTCCCTCGGAGCAGGCTTATGTGGCCAAGTATTGTGAGCGTATGGGGATTGAGGGCATTGATCACTGGCCTTTTTATTTGGCGTTTAGTTTTTTCCGCCTGGCGGCGATAGTCCAGGGAGTAGCCAAGCGCGCACAGGATGGAAACGCCTCAAATCGCAATGCGGCGAGCCTTGGCGCGCTGGTGGCGCCACTGGCACAAACGGCAATGAGCATCGCCAGCGAGGCGAGTTAGTTAGAAGGTCATCTCGATACAATTTATTTCGCTTTTGGGAAAATGATAAGGATAAAAAATGGCAAAGAGTCTTTTTGATCTCACCGGAAAAATTGCTCTGGTAACCGGTGCGAGCCGAGGCATTGGTGAGGCAATTGCAAAACTGCTGGCAGAGCAGGGCGCCCATGTATTGGTATCCAGCCGGAAAATCGAAGGCTGCCAAGCCGTTGCTGATGCGATTGTCGATGCCGGTGGTAAAGCAGAAGCGATGCCCTGCCATATAGGCAATATGGAAGACATCCAGAAAGTATTTTCCGATGTTCGCGAGCGCTTCGGGCGGCTGGATATCCTGGTCAACAATGCGGCTACCAACCCCTACTTTGGTCATATCCTCGATACCGATCTTGCGGCATTTGAAAAAACGGTTGAAGTGAATATTCGCGGCTATTTCTTTATGTCTGTGGAGGCGGGCAAGTTGATGCGCGAACAAGGTGGTGGTGTGATTGTGAATACTGCCTCCGTGAATGCCCTGCAGCCTGGCGTGGGCCAGGGGATCTACTCCATCACCAAGGCGGCAGTAGTCAATATGACCAAAGCCTTTGCCAAGGAATGTGCCCAGTTCAATATCCGTGTTAATGCCCTATTGCCTGGGCTGACCAAAACCAAGTTTGCCGGGGCGCTTTTTACTCACGAGGATATTTATAAAACTGCAATCGGCCATATCCCCATGCATCGTCACGCTGAGCCTGAGGAGATGGCGGGCACTGTGCTCTACTTAGTTTCTGATGCGTCCAGTTACACCACGGGGGAATGTGTAGTGGTGGATGGCGGAATGACTTCCTGTGGGGGAATTTAACATGCAAGATCCAATATTGGATTTCGGCAACCAGGTTGCCCTAATTACTGGCGCCGCCAGTGGTTTTGGCAAGCTGCTGGCTAAAGAATTGGGATCTCGTGGAGCGCGCCTGGTGCTTGGAGATATCAATGAAGAGGGCCTGATGCAACTCGCCGATGACCTGGGTAGTGATGGTATCCAGGTGCGCGCTCAACGCTGTGATGTTTCCTCTGAAGCGGATTGTGTTGCTCTCGTGCAACTGGCTGAGTCCGAATTCGGTGGCCTGGATATGGCGGTAAATAATGCCGGTATCGCTCCGCCGATGATGTCTCTGAAGCAGACTGACGAAGCGATGATGGACCACCAGTACAATGTAAACCTGAAGGGCGTATTTTTCGGACTCAAGCACCAGCTGCCATTAATGAAAGATCGTGGCGGTGTAGTGCTCAATGTATCCTCTATGGCTGGACTGGGTGGCGCACCCAAAATTGCCTCATATGCAGCCGCCAAGCATGGGGTTATCGGGCTGACCAAAACTGCGGCGATGGAAAATGCCAAATATGGCATTCGGGTCAATGCCATTTGCCCATTCTATTGCCTGACGCCTATGGTGACCTCTGTGGAGGCCCCTGGGGCCAGCCCGGAAGAGGTACAGGCTTTTCTCGCCGAGGGTTGTCCGATGAAGCGTCTTGGCGAGCCTGAAGAAGTGGTAGCGGCTATGTTGATGCTACTCTCTCCGAAGATGACTTATGTTACGGGCCAGGCACTAGCGGTGGATGGCGGTTTATCGGCATACTAGCTCCTTTGTGCTAGTAATATCGAGGGCAGCCGCAATCTCATTGCAGCTGCCCCGATTTGTTAATCCCGCTAAAACACAGAAGAAGGAACCTTCTATGCCTACCCTAATTCCGCCAGAGAGAATTGGTGAGTTTATCGGACTGGAAATTGAACCCACTCACTGGTTGGAGATAGATCAGCAGCGCGTTAATAATTTTGCTGAATGTACTCTGGATCGGCAATTTATTCATGTTGACCCTGAAGCTGCAATGCAGACACCATTTGGGGGGACTATCGCTCATGGATTCCTTACTCTGTCACTGCTATCGCATTTTATAGAGAAGCTCGATATTCAGATTGAGGGAATGCATATGGTAGTAAACTATGGACTGGAAAAGGTTCGATTTATTCGGCCAGTTAAAGTCGGTAGCCGAGTCGCTGTAAGGGCAAAAATCTGTGATATCAATGAGAAAAAGCAGGGCCAGTTTTTGATCAGGTTACAGGCAACTATGGATATCGAAGGAGAGGTCAGGCCGGCATTCGTGGCGGAGTGTTTGTTTCTACAGCTGACCAAATAACAAATGGTAGGGGCTCAGCTTTATTAAAGGTCTTTAGCCCAGGGGAAGACCTTTCTTTCTTTGTTGGAATAAATAACTTCTATTTGTTTTTTTGTATCAAAATCACCTATATGAAGCTCATGTTCTACCGCGTCAGCTTCGTGTTTCCAGCGCAGCTCATAAGGGCCGGCTTCACTGATATTAAAAGAAAAACGGCCATTTCGATCACTCCGGGCAGTTGCAATGCGATCCCAACTTTGCATCGACATTACCGGTTCATTCAAACGAAGTAGATATAGATCCAGCCCTGCTTTGGGTGAGCGTGTCCGCTCTGTTAGGACCCTGCCTTCCAATACTTTATTGACAGCAGTCATTATTTATAGAGATGCCAGGGATTGGCGCACAATATTCAAGTGGGAAACGGGAATCCCTTTCTTATAGTAGGCACCGGTAAAGTTGACCTGCTGTACTTGAATAAAATTTGATATCAACGGGCTCCCCCAGTAAGGATTTCTTCCCCACCAGCCATAACGTCCAGCGCTTCTCGGATTTCTCTGAAAAAAATTGTGGGCCTGGAGGACGTTGTCATACAGAAGGTGGAAAGTCCTACTATCAAAAATGCTGTGTGCATCAAAGACCACCAAGTGATTTAGAGTGACCCCAACACGACCGAGCATATTGGCAAGCTTAATTGCGGAGGTACCTCCGCGGCTATAGCCAAATAGCATCAGGCTTTTTTTCTGCCTAGCCTCTTGGACAAGATACTTTCGAGCCCGGCGCTTCTCGCCTGGGCCAAACATGCTTCCACCCATTTCATTGATCAGGGCGCTGAGTGCTCGGTTGTCTCCCGCACTTGGGCCACCGGCACCGTAGATACCAGCCACGGCTAGGCTATTTTTTAATACTGGATTTTTGCCTGGTTTTTCGGTGGGGAGTTTTTCGTCAATCAAGGTCATTTCAGTAAAGCCAAACTGCACTTGAAAGGTTTGCCTTAATTACGACTTCCATCTGTAGAGTCGATTGGTAAACCGATACCCGGATTTCAAATAGGAGCTGCGGTAATATACAAAACTGACTGTCGCTAGTGCAGGATGCGACAGCGCTTTTGTGCGAATTTGCGCAGCTCACGAGGTAAGGGTTGTTCTGCTGTGGTCCTCTGTTGTAATCGCCACTCTTGGCATAGAGCAATATAGTTTCCCGCTGTAACCTGATTTCTCAATGCCTGCCAGGGGTCTTCCTGTGTTTCAGACTCTATTTGAGGAGGCTGCCACCGGGCGATTTCCAATTCGGGTTGAGGACTTTCGTTTTCTGGGGTCATCCTTGGGGTCAGGGCTCCCAGGTGCTGTGCTGGATGCACCAACATTAAGATGGCAGCGATGGTGGCGCAGCCGAGTGAGGCTCTGGACAGTATTCGGCCGATATCTTTTTTCGGCTGTAGCCTTTTTGCTTGCTGTAACACCTGGGTATCCAGTTGCTGCGGGGAGGTAAAAGCTGACACCTCTTCGCGATATTGGTGCTCCCAATTGCTCATGCTTTTACCTCGATCACTCTTCTATAACCTCCACTTGCCAGGGTTTTGGTTGTACTCCGTACACCAGCGTTTCAATTTGCTCCTTTGCCCGATGATAGTATTCCCGACACTTTTTCAGGGATATCTGCTCAATATCTGCGACAGTGGCGAGGGAAAGCTTGCACTCCATATGGAGAAGCAAAATGTTGCGCTGCAAGGAGGGAAGTTTCTGGATAGCTACGAGCACGGCACTTTTTCGGTAATCGACTGCAGTAGACTTGTGCTCGTTCAATGCTTGTTGTTCACGCAGAGCTTTGTTGATTTGAATAAATAACCAGTTGCGAAAAAGCCTGCCATGTAACTGTGGCGGGTTTTCCAATATTTTTTGCCAGAGCTCTTGTAATATTTTTGCGGAAGAGGCTGGCGCCATTTGTATTGAATAGCGATACAAGGCGTCTTTGTGGCGCGTATAAAGTTGGTGAAATACGACAGTTTTACGCGTTTCCTTGTAGTGATCGAGGAGCGCTTCGTCTGTCAGGTGTTGAAATGCTTTGCGGGACAAGTTGTCGCGCCTCCGTACGCGGATAATCCGAGCTCTGGTGGCTTCTGGAGCCTGGGTTTATACGGCGTTGATAATGGAAATTGTAGTATGTTTAAGCGTCTTACATATTTTCTCAGGCACCGGTGGACTCTGGTTTTTTAGAGGTTGGCTAAGAGTCTTTGGGCTTGCGAAGTATAGGTGTCCGTTTCTTACCCGGTTTTACATCGGGTAACGGCCAACGCCAGTTTTTGACGAGCGGTTGATTGTCGCTTTAAGCCTTTTTTAAAGGGGAGATGGCGCAAAAAGAAATATTATGTCTGGTGGAAAAATTATCGAAGTAGTAATTCTGGTAGTGGCAGAGGCAGCTGCTCAGGACCTTTGCCTGCGCGTAAGTCGGTCAGCCTGAGCCCGACACCTAGGAGACGAATAGGGTTCGGCCGTTTTTCCCAGCACTCTTGTAGCAGCTGCCGAAACTCAGAGATTCTTCCCGCGCGGCTACTGCGCTCATGGGTACTCTGGGTAAAGTCCGCGTATTTTACTTTTACGGTGGCGCCATTAACTTCGTAGCGATCGCCGAGCTTTTCCACCCGTTCCAATAGGCGCATATAAAGTGCGCTTAATTGCTCCAGCCATTCCTCAAATTCACACAGGTCTTCACTGAAGGTACGTTCTACACTGACGCTCTTACGTGCACCGTCACCACTAACCGGGCGCTCGTCGATACCACGGCTCAGTTCATAAAGGCGGCGGCCAAATTTACCAAAAAGTTTACTTAACTCGATTTGAGAATAACGTCTCAGATCCGCGCAGGTATGAATGCCTTGGCGATGCATTTTTTCAGCGGTTACCCGGCCGACACCATGGATTTTGCCAACCGGCAGGCGCACAACAAATTGATCTACTTCGTCGGGGGTAATAACTGTGAGGCCGTCGGGCTTACGCCAGTCACTGGCAATCTTGGCCAGGAACTTGTTTGGCGCCACCCCAGCGGAGATGGTGATACCCAGGTTGTCTTTTACCCTCTGGCGGATTTCTTCAGCAATGAGAGTGGCGCTGCCCTGGCAGCGAGCACTATTCGTGACATCCAGGAAGGCCTCATCAAGGGATAAGGGTTCAATATCATCGCAGTAGTCGAGGAATATCTCGCGGATCTGCCCGCTAACCTCCCGGTATTTAGCCATGTTACCGGGTACTACAATCAAGTCAGGGCAGAGTTTCTTGGCCTGGGCGGTAGGCATAGCGGAGCGCACCCCATAGCTGCGCGCTTCGTAGTTGCAGGTGGAAATAACCCCACGGCGGTCACTGCTACCTCCTACAGCCAGTGGTCGCCCACGCAGGTTGGGATCGTCTCGCATTTCAACCGACGCGTAAAAACAATCACAGTCGCAATGGATAATCTTTCGCATGCTGTGATTATATACAGTCTTTTAGGGCGCCAGGAAGTCAATTGTGTCGCTGGGGCCGGAGCCAGTTAATAACAGCCAGGTTAACAGGTAGGTGAACGATGAGCAGCATCCCTTTGGTGGAGAGCCCGGATGGTGACGAGGAGGCCAGGGTTTTTGCAGAGATTCAGGATCAGCTGGGCGGCATACCGAGCCTGTTTCGCGTTTATGCACACCACGAGGGTTTGCTTAAAGCCAATTGGGACAAGTTTAAGGCGGTCATGCTGCACGGTTGCCTGTCTGCCCAGCTGAAAGAAGCTATCGGGCTTGCTGTTTCCGCGGACAATCATTGTGACTATGGCATCTATCATCACAGTACGTCTTTGCAAATGCTGGGAGTGGATGCTGCGGAGATTATGCGCATCCGTACCGACCCCAAAAACGTGCATTTTTCAGAAAAAGAACATGCTCTGTTCGATCTGGCCCGCAATGCCAACAGTGCCCCCGATGATCATCGCCGGCACTTGATCGCTGAAGCGCGAAAGCTAGGGGCCAGGGATGATGAGCTGCTTGAAGCATTGGGAGTGATGGAACTGGTTTCGGGCTTTAACCACCTGGCAGAAGTACTAAGTCTGGTCCCGACTCGCACACCACACCAAAAGTAACCCCGGTACATACCGGGGTGACTGGCTGAGTCCCTGAGCTACTTGTCAGGCAATACTATTTGGGCGGCCTGGATTTACCGAATATCAGTGCCAGTACGAACAGCACAATAAAGATAAAGAAGAGAATTTTAGCGATTTCCGTCGCCGTGGTGGCAATACCACTGAAGCCAAAGAAGGCGGCGATCAAGGCAATTACCAGAAAGAGTATGGCCCAGCGCAACATGGCGATAGCTCCCAATGTGAGTACGGGAGTGGGCCGCAGAGTTCAATACCCGGCTCCCATTGGCCTTATTGATAATGTCGTCTGCTGTCTCTTACAAGTTTTCGATTTTCTCGCTCTCTGCTATTTGGGCGAGAGTAACAAAACGAAATCCTTGCTGGTGGAGTTGAGTGCTGATCAGCGGGAGGGCCTCAATAATCTGCTCACTGTGTTCATACATGGGATGAAACATCACCACACTGCCATCGGTAGCGTTTTCTGCCACATAGCCGGCAATTGACTCAGGTTCACTCATGTCGACATGAAGGCGGGGCTCAAGATCCCATTCAGCCAGCTGGAACTCCTGTTCTTCCAGTAAATCACTGAGCTCAACGGATATATTGCCAAATGGCGGCATAATCATTGGGCGTTCCTGGTAACCATGGCTTTGGAGTAATTTACAGGTTTTTTTGATTTCCTCCTTAGCACTGCTTAGGGGTAGTTCAGCCAGGTTGATGTGGGAGTAACCGTGATTTCCCAGCTGGTGACCGGCATTAATAATGGCGCGAGTTTGTTCGGGAAACTGTTCCATTTGCATGCCGACGGGAAAAAAGGTGGCTTTGATTTGGAGTGCATCGAGTTGCTGTAATAGGGACTCTGTTACCCCGGGTACGGGGCCCTCGCCAAAGGCCAGGGCAATCTGTTTTTCCTTCCCAGTATTAGCCAAAGTGGCTGGAGAAAAGCTTAAAAAAATAATTGAAATCGCAGTTATTATTATTCTCATTTAGCTATCCTGCTTTATTAAAGCTCAAAAATGAAAAAAGCCGTCAGTGACGGCTTTTTTGTAGGCTGTTATCGCTCGAGAAGCTCGAGCTTACCCTTCTTACCATCCCACTCCTCGGCATCTGGTAATGGGTCTTTTTTCTCAGTGATATTGGGCCAGACTTCAGCGAGCTCAGCGTTCAGCTCAATATACTCCTGCTGGTCATCAGGAACTTCATCCTCCGAGAAAATCGCATTGGCGGGACACTCCGGTTCACACAGGGCGCAGTCAATACACTCGTCGGGGTGAATAACCAGGAAGTTGGGGCCTTCGTAAAAACAGTCTACCGGGCAAACCTCTACACAGTCAGTGTATTTGCACTTAATGCAGTTTTCCCCAATTACGAATGTCATGTTTGTCCCTCGATAGTGCCACTGAATTCTTCGTGCAGCGGATTTTATCAATTACTGGCGCGAATTGTAGTGGCTTTTCAGTCGATTTAGTTCACTGTTTATAACAAGTTGCGTTGGACGACAGCTGTCGCCCAAGTCTTCACTTCAATAACTTGCGTAAAGAGTAGAGTGCTTCCAATGCCTGACGTGGTGTCATATCGTCCGGGTCCAGCTCTTCCAGGGCATCCACCGCCGGGTGGCTGGGGCTGCCGAACAGGTCAACCTGCTGGGGAGAGCCGGGTGCCGTAGCCGCTGGAGCTACCGCTGATTCCGGTTCCTGCCTGGGGGCCGGCGCGGGTTTGGGGAGAGGAGGCGGAACATCTACTGATTGGACGCCGGCCTCCAATGCTGCCAGGCGGGCGCGGGCTTCGGTAAGCACATCTGCAGGAATACCCGCCAGCTTGGCGACCTGCAATCCATAACTTTTAGACGCGGGCCCTTCCTGAATGCGGTGCAGGAAGACGATACCTTCACCGTGCTCAGTGGCATCCAAATGGATATTGGCTGCTTCTGCACATTGGCTGGGTAGATCGGTCAGTTCGAAGTAGTGAGTGGCAAAAAGGGTAAAGGCGCGTACTTCCCCTGCCAGATAGTGAGCACAGGCCCAGGCCAGGGAGAGGCCATCGTAAGTACTGGTGCCGCGGCCAATCTCATCCATCAGCACCAGGCTGTGCTCGCTGGCATTACGCAGGATATTAGCTGTCTCGGTCATCTCTACCATAAAGGTAGAGCGGCCACCGGCCAGGTCATCGGCGCTGCCGATACGGGTGAAGATACGATCCAGTAGACCGATCTGGGCGCTGTCTGCGGGTACATAGCTGCCGCAGTGGGCCAGCAGTGCAATCAGCGCAGTTTGGCGCATATAGGTAGATTTACCACCCATGTTTGGACCGGTAATGACCAGCATGCGTCGGTCGTTGCGAAGCTCGATATCGTTGGCTACGAAGGGTTCGTCTAAAACTTGCTCGACTACCGGGTGGCGCCCGCCGGTAATATACAGACCCGGCTCGGTACCCAGTTCGGGGCGGCAGAGGCGCAAGTCGTCCGCTCGCTCGGCCAAACAGGCCAATACATCCAGTTCAGAAATACCGGCCGCAGCGGCTTGCAGCTCTGCCAGGGACTTATTTAGCTGATTGATCAGCTCCTCATAAAGTGCTTTCTCCCGAGCCAATGCGCGGCTCTTGGCGGAGAGTGCCTTGTCCTCGAACTCCTTTAATTCCGGAGTAATAAAGCGCTCGGCATTTTTCAGGGTCTGGCGGCGGATATATTCGGCTGGCGCTTTGTCACTCTGGCCCCGGCTGATCTCGATAAAGTAGCCATGCACCCGGTTGTAACCCACTTTTAAGGTTGGGATGCCTGTACGCTCTTTCTCTCGCTGCTCCAGCTGAACCAGATAATCCCCGGCGTTCTCGCTGATAGCCCGCAGCTCATCTAAATCTTCGTCATAGCCGGTGGCGATAACCCCGCCATCGCGTATTACGACAGGCGGGTTTTCGATAATGGCTTTTTGCAGAAGCGCCACGGTCTCTGGCCATTCACCGACCTGGCTGCATAACTCTCTAAGCAGCGTGGCACCTGAATCTTCTAACTGCCCCTGAATTTCGGGGAACTGTGCCAGGGATTGGCCTAGGCGTGCCAAGTCGCGGGGGCGTGCAGAGCGCAATGCCAAGCGACCCAGGATACGCTCCATATCCCCCACAGGTTTCAGGGCATCACGCAGTGGTTCAAAACCATAATCAGCAATCAGGGCCGCAATAGCATCCTGGCGGTTGCGCAGTGTAGTGAGCTGGCGCAGAGGGTTATTTAACCAACGGCGTAGTAAACGGCTACCCATTGCGGTTTTGCAGCTATCAAAAACTGACAGCAGGGTATTGTCATCGCCGCCGTTGAGGTTTAGGTCGATTTCCAGGTTGCGGCGGCTGGCACCGTCCAAGGCAACTGTTTCATCGCCGCTTTCGGTGAGCAGGCCGCGAATATGGGGAAGTTCGGTACGCTGGGTATCCCGCGCATATTGCAGTAGGCAACCAGCGGCGACTACCGCACCGTGCATATGGCTGCAGCCGAAGGCTTCCAGATTCATGGTGCCAAATTGCTGATTCAGCAGGCGCAGGGCAGTTTCCAATTCGAATTCCCAGGGGGCGCGGCGGCGCAAACCGGTGCGGCGCTCAATCTCCGCCGGCAAAGTGAGATCTTCTGGAGCTAGAAGTTCTGCGGGATTATGCCGTTGAACCTGTTCAGCAAGAGCCTCAAGGGTATCGGTCTCTTGCACCACAAAGCGGCCAGTGGCCAAGTCTAATAGTGCCAGGCCAAAACCATCACCTAAGTGAGAGATGGCAGCCAACAGGTTATCGCGACGGTCATTGAGGAGAGCTTCATCAGTGACGGTACCAGGGGTGACAATCCTTACTACTTGCCGCTCAACGGGTCCCTTGCTGGTGGCTGGATCGCCAATCTGCTCACAAATCGCTACAGATACACCAGCCTTGATCAAACGCGCTAAATATCCTTCTGCGGCATGGTAAGGAATGCCTGCCATGGGGATTGGCTCACCGCCTGATTTGCCTCGTGCTGTAAGGGTGACATCTAACAGTTCTGCAGCCTTCTTGGCATCATCAAAGAACAGCTCGTAAAAGTCCCCCATACGGTAGAACACCAGCTCATGGGGGTGCTGGGCTTTGATGCGCATGTATTGTTGCATCATGGGAGTGTGTTCGGGCTTCGCGGGTTTGGTTTTGCTTGCGGTTTTTGGCATTTTTCTCTAAGAAAATCAGTAAATTACAAAAGTGTTCGCAAACCCCGAGAGCCCCGCAAGAGATACGGCTAGCTCATACTGGGGTAGGGGGCAGGTTTGTTCTAGGGCATAAAAAGCAGAAGCGTTCGATCAAAAATTGAACGGAAAGCCCAAACCTGATGTTCCTGAAGCGCGCAATCTTGGCAGGTCTGGACGGGAAGCCCAGCCCAGAGTTCGAAGGGCTTCTTTTATAGGGGGCGCAGAATAGCAGAGTGAGGGGCAAACCACTATGGATGGCTGATCAACCGCAAGAGGAATGGTTTGTAGCAAACGAGTGTATTAAAGAGCAAAGCTTTGATAGGGAAATACGGTGTTTTGACTTTGAGGTAAGACCTCTTTGCTCTTAAGAGTGTGATGTTACTCATAGGAGGGCCTGGCAGTTAAGAAGATGTAAGGCTAGGTATCTATGTAACTCCTGATTCTTCATAGTGGTGCACAAAGAAAATTATTGGTAGCGCACTTTCAACTAGGACGCATGTACGTAATCAAGTTAGGAAAATACAGTGCTGATAGCTAAATCCCACTTCGTATATCAAAGTTCTAGAGAAGCTTCTCCTACTTCATGAGGAAATTTTCGAACTTGTTGATATTTAAGGGAACTGAAAAATGATACAAAGCAGAGAAAGCTTGGAAGTATAAAGGCGCTGCTATATGTCTACCTGTTTGATTTCGTGACACTTGATGTAACTTTTTGATTTTGTTGGCTTTTTAAGCGGACTTTGATTTAAGACGGTAGAATTATATAGAGGCTGCTTTTGAATTAGCTGCTATGTCTCTCAGAGGTTAAGAACTAAAGAGTGGAATAACTGAGAACAAAGAGCATCATTATTGCTTGACTAGAATACTACTTCCGAAAGTAATATTTAGTGATGCAATTGAAAATTTTGTGGCGGCTATAGATAGGAATGGTTGAAGTGTGTTTTCTAATGCTTGGGATAGTTTTGCAGAAAAGTTTCCGGAAAATGAATTTATATCAAGAAAAAAATCGATGTTTTCGTTGATGAGATTGAAAAAAGGGTGGAGCTAACAACAATTAATCTACCTATGCCTACTCAGAATCGAAACCTATTACCAGGCCTGGTAAAGCCAAAGGGTAGTGAGATTTATAGATGTTTCAGTTTGGAATATTTCGTTAACCCAATGAATGGTGAGGTCGGCACAATGCTTACGGAACGATCGAAAGATAGCAGAGCAAATCATGGACCAGGACCCGCTTCTGATAAGGAGTTATTTGTCAAAGCTATTTCTGATCTGGTGGTAAGTAAAAAGTCTCCGGTAAGTTTTATCAAAGACTTGTTTAAGGCATAACAAGGTGATGAATTTCGTTCCAGCCCTACGGACTTCCACCGGACACACCACGCTTCGCATGCTGTTCCGATTATCGCGGAGTTAACTGCAAAAGCCGTGAAAGAAATATTGGTAGTATTAATGTTCATCTTGTAGCTTCTATTATTTTTAATAGGCTACGGAAGTCTCATTCCTACGATTCTAGGATCGAAGGAGAGAAAAGAGCGATTTCCCAAAATCAAGAAGACCCTAGATAGCTTTGACTATAATGCATACAAAATTGTATGGTTTATTATGACAGTGGCACTCCCAGTGGTTTATTTAGGGTTAACTGTCGGCTATTTTCAAAGCTGTATGAAAGAAAAGAATATTAGAGTTTTTGGCTATGTGATCGGCGTTCTGAATGTGGCACTGTTATGGGCTGTTGGGTACTACATCCTGCATCATAGTTAACAACGCCAGGCAATAAAGCTCCTGGCTTTCGGCCCTCCGTGGCGTAGCTTACCTTGTGCATATTTTGCATGGGTTGCTACGCTCCCTTTTTGCGCAAAAAGTGCACAAGATAAGCTGCCCCTGCCGGTGGCGTTATGTGTAACTCGAGGTAAGAATGAGTAAGAAGGGCAGGCGCATCTATGTTGCGGTATATATTATTCTGGGAACAGTTGGTATCCATTTTCTAGACGAAATATATGCTTCCATAATGATGGAATAATTGGCTAGGAATCCGTCTCCAGATTTGTATGCAAATAATCGCGGGTTCCAATACGTAGCATTCTGGGTTACATGGGGCATAGCCTTATCATTCGCCCTAGTACTATCAACAATAATACTCATTAAAGTGCTGAGCAGGGAACATGCCAAAAACACATAACAAAGCGCTGTTGTCGCCATGCTTCACATGGCAGGGGCAGTCTACACCGCATTTCGGCTACTCAAAATCTGATCATTATACCTTATGAATAAGACAATTTTCTCCGCAGTACTTTTTTCCATATGTAGCGCAAAAAATTTAGTATTCGCTTGCGCCAAGGAAAGTCCATCTATGGAGGACTTGTATTCTAATGAAGGTGTGGAGATATTTGGGCCGTTACTAGTTTCTGAAATTAAGACGCATATAAATAAAAGGAGAAAAGAATTAGGTCTTGATCCTATTTCAGAATCCAAACTTCTTGTAGACGTCAAGGAAAAGCTGAAGTTTGGCGATAAAATCTATTTCTTTAAAGAGTCACTCCGTGGCTATTATATGGATGGCTATATTTTAGAGAGAGATGGTTGTGCAATTGAGTTTTTCCCGGGTTCGGTAAGCTAGAGATGTATAACAAGCGTAAGCAGTTTGCTATGGCGTTGCGGGCCTTAGCGGGACGCCCAACGCTGTGCATATTTTGTGCAGGTCGGTACACTCCCAATTTCACACAGCATTGTTTACCCCTATTGCGGGCGTTAGCTTCTTCTGGGAATTTCATGAATAATATAGATCTAAAAGGAATTTTCTTGGGCGGTTTTCTTGGGCTGCTTGGTGTTGTCGTTATAGCTGTAATTTCAGTGTTTATTAAAATTTTACTATTTGGTTCCCAGCCATACGACGCTCCATACACCACTGAAGAGCTGATTATTTTATTTTTAGCATGTATCTCTAGCTACTTCTGGTCGGGCTTTATAATCTCTAAAATATCCCGAAAAGGTAAATTGCTTAACCCTCTTATCGTCTCTTCAATAATGTTAGTGTTAGCGTTTTTCCCAGCACGTGAGGTGCCGGTATGGTATATTTTATTGTCTGGCTTTCTAGCGCCACCATTTTTCTACTACGGTGCTAGATGCCACCTTAAAAGGCTAATCAGACTTTCAAGCAAGGGTGCCGTAAAGGGCACCGCTTAGCTTGGCGTTATACGACCCAAAAGATTTGACTCTTCGTGAGAATCAACCAATGAGAAATCTGGCCATACTGATATTTCAAACGCTTGACGGCGTAATGCAGGCACCGAGCATACCTGAGGAAGACTTTTCAGGCGGTTTCAGTCATGGAGGCTGGGCCAAGGATTATTGGGATGAAGTCATGGAGCAGGTTGGAAAGGAGGCAATGGCGGAACCGTATGATCTGCTATTAGGACGCAATACCTACAATTTGTTTGCCTCGAATTTTGCAAATGTTGAACCAGGTAATCCAGCTGCGGAAAAACTTAATCAGGCAAAAAAATACGTCGTGACATCAAGGACTGATGATCTTACATGGAATAATTCAATTAAGCTAAGGGGCTCGGATGCGGCCGAAGAGGTTGCCAAAATTAAAGAAATGGAAGGACCACTACTACAGGTTCACGGAAGTTGGCAGTTGGTGCAGTCACTTCTCAAGCATAATCTGGTAGATGAGCTTAGACTTTGGACGTTCCCAGTAGTTGTTGGAGAAGGAAAACGCTTATTTGAAAACGGTGACATTTCGTCAAAATACAAACTCATCAAATTTGCGACCTGTCCTTCAGGTGCTTTTATGCACTTCTATCAATCACTAGATGGCGGTGCTGTATAATAAGTGCATGCAAGCGGACACATTACTTACATGGCCGTTGATGCGAGATGTTAAGTGTATAAATATAATCAACCACATCTATACCAAAATACTGGTTCCACTATGTGCAAATGGGTAACTATTAACAGTAAACTATTTTTATCAAGCGGAGATCGTTAATAATTGGTAAAACGCCGAGAAACTTATTGCGGTAGAATAGGGTATGTCTGTATTCTTCTTACTTTAGCCTATATGCAGTGCCTTGTTTCGTCACAGAGGAAAGAGGTTAAGCGAGTTTCCCCCTAACCTAAAGTAACTGGATGAAATGAATAAATTTCGTCAATAGCTAAATTCACCTGAAGCCATCGAACAAATTTATATGGGATTTATATACCCTATCCCCATAGCTGTGTTTTTTATTTTATAAATGGCTTCGTAAGTTGAGCCATCCATTGAAAAAAACAGCAGTACCTACACTCAGTGAAAGCGTTAGTCCAGACGGACTATACGTCGCTTCGCTTCGCTTTGTTTTGGTCGTCGATGTACCGGGCGTAATGCTTTTAGGTAGGTGAAAAGATTGTTTAATTTTTTGCGAAAAGATCCGTGGTTAAATAGGCTTCTTTCTTATGGTGTATCAAAAGTAAGAGATGCTGCTTTTGAGATAAAAGCATCTTGAGATTTGTCAAGGATAATGGCCTTGTCGCCATATTTGAACGATTTTAGGAGGCATGCGTCAATAGTCGAGCTGGTGGTGCTTTTATATCGAATGAGCATCATCTATTATTCGCCATAAAAAATAGAGTTCGTTTCAGTGGATCAGGGGCGTATTTGTCAGTTTTATCCAGCCGATTAGCTGTTCTAGCCAGAAAAAGATTCTGAAAATATTTCTGTCGAAAGTTCTGAAGTTCGAAAGATCTATAAGAAAAGCATTACTGTGTTCAGTGCAGTAGCTGTTCTCAGCGCTACGTTGTCAGAGAGATCCAAGGGTATCACTATCTGTGGTATGAGTGGAAAAGAGTATAATAAAGCAATCTATCCAGACTGCTGGTTTTGGCAGCAAGGTCTTGCCAAGCGCTGCTTGACTGGCCGATAATTGCCGTGGTAGTAGTACATATCAGGAATGTTATGAATGAATTAGAAATACCTCCTGCAGCGGTTCAGGATGAAAATTCGGTTGAATTAATTCGAGCTTTTGTCGCCAATGGCGCTCAATGGACTTCTATCAATCCACATCTTTTCCGTAACCATGAATTTCAAGAGGAAAAGGCCTGGGGGATATTCTTGGCAGATACTATAAAACACCTTGCAAGCGCAATCTCAGAAAGCAAAAAAGTTGATGGCTATGATGTTATAGTTGATATAGTTGAAGCTCTTAACAATGAACTGGATTTATCTACTTCTGATGTTCAGGGTGGTTATCTTAAGGAATAGATGAAAAATCATGGAGTAATCTTTAAACGTAGCTAACAAGGGCCTGCAGCGGATTGTGATCTTGCCCCGTTTTATAGGAGAAAGATCACATATTTCCGCTGGACTTCAATAAAGCTGCTAGTGCGGATGTTAATAGTAAAGAGGAATCAATGGAAGTTTTAGGTCGTTCTCCCATTGAAAGGGTAAAATTAGTTACTCTTGATAGCCCTAGATCAGTTTCTATTAAAGCTTTGCTTTTTAGCTTTGATGGTAGAATCGCAAGAAGGCAATTTTTGCTGGCTTTTTTACCAATCTCTCTAATGCCGACATTGTTGGTCGATGTAAGCATAAATGCTGCTTTGAGCTTATTTGTCGTTCTTCTTTGGCCACTATTGGCTGTTACGGCCAAAAGGTATCACGATATTGGCAAGAGAGGCTGGTGGGGATTAATTCAATTTTGGCCTGTAATCGGCTGGATTTGGATATTGTTGGAGTGTGGAACCACAATCGGTGATTTTAAAGATAATAAATATGGGAAATCAATTTACCGAAAGTAAGTGCCGCATGCTAAGTTTACTGCCAGTCAGTTACATTTCGACGGTTTTATGCTGCGCGACACACGAGTACTCAACAGATCCAATTCTCCCGGGGTTTTATTCGTGAATCGTGAGTTTTGAGCTAAAAATATACGGCGTTTAAAACGGAAAAATTTATTCTGGTTGAGTTCTTAATTCTGAGGATAACAAGCATTTTGGGTTTTCAGGGCTTTATGGAGACGATCTTTATTTCGGAGTGGATTCCCAGATGCTTAACAATTGGCTTTTTTGCCCCCTCTAGGGCTTGCACTATTAAATAGTGTCATGACCTCCTCAATGCTAGGCTAAATGGCCTTGCAAGGAAGTATGGGTTCACTACGGGCGCTTTCTGTTGAGAGAATCCGCTTCTCAGTAATTTTTTTTGCCGGCTTTTCGCTTCTTTTGAATCCGCATAAAAATTTCTTCGCGGTGTACGGCCAAAGACTTGGGGGCATGTATTCCTTTCTTTACTTGATTACCCTTAACCTCCAATACTGTAACAGTGACACTTGTCCCAATCCGTAGGTTTTCGCTTGTCCGGCGCTTTAAGGTCAGCATATTCATTTCCTAATGATACTCAATTCATGAGGGGCATTCTTTGGTGAGAAAGTTTAGAAAGTAGTACTTGAAGGAAATAAGAGGTGGTGCAGGAGAACGATAGGCGTAAAAGAAGAAAAGACGGATGCAACACTCCCAGAGCTTAGGGCGTCGCTCCAAGCTGCTGAATGTACTCCACTTTATTGAAGACGAGTGGGTTTCTAGCGTATTATCCATATAACCATCTTGATACTTGTTCTATCAATTTGGTTAGCCGGCCCCTGGTGTTGCACCTTGGGTCAGTGCCTTTCATCTACTCTTACGTTACTCTACCGTTCTCTTCTTGAGGGGATGGGGCTCTTAGAAATTTGGGTTCTAATGCAGTTCTTAAGCTGTTGGCCTGTAGAAGCCTGTTCAATTACAGCTTACAATATTGATAAAAGTCTATCGATTTTACGCAGCTTTGATGTTAAAGGAACTTAATGAAATATAATGGGTTAATTTTGGCGCCTATATTTCTATATGCGCTCGCTTGAAGAATCAAACAGCCTATAAATGGGCCTCTAGGATTCACAAAGCTGCGAGTACTCTAAATGTGATAACGAATTGCTACTGGAAGAGTATCAGTTTCTTTTTAGATAAAGTAAATGGAACTAAAGCTATTTGGAGCTGAACGAAACACTGGATTTACAGTAGTATCTACGCAAATTTATTTGGCAGCAATAATTAATCAGCGATCGGCTTAAAGAGATGTAATTGTTTATTAAAGTGCAATGGGAGCAAAGGCGTATTTAGATTGCTCCCAATCCCTGAGTAACGTATTAGTTTCTTATGAGATTTCAGGTGTTGCTTTAATAGCGCGTAACTCTCCCCATACCTCAAGAAATTGATGCCGCTCTACCTTTCGGTTTGTAGTGAGTGTCAGTAGAGAATCGATACCTACTTCAGTAAAAAGTGACTTAATAGCATCTTGTTCTTTTTGATTGGCGCGCTGATAACATTCTTGCAAGCGTTGTAGCAGATAAAAACGGTAAGGTAGTACGTGTGTTTTTAAGCGGATACCTCGCCAAGTAAACTCAGCCTGCCCAATTGTTCGAGCAGTTGGGTTATCCATACCATTGGTTCCAGCTTTTAAGGTGGTGTGCTGATCCAACCAATTATTGGAAAACTGGATATGCGCTTTTAATTCAGGCAAGTACTCTATAGCAATATATCGCATTAAGGCCTTTAAGGTCGGTGGGAGACATGCTGGGTCAACAAGGGGAGAATTTGACTCCATATGTTCTACCCAACAATCCTCAGTTGTATTCATACGCTCCACCCAGCGCGCAACTATAGGGGCGTGTTGCCGCATCAACATTCCGGGTGCTGGGTCCCGATACAAGTGGGCATACAATGGTCCCATTAGTGCGTAGTCACCTAAAGTAGGTTGATGTCCCAGTAGATAGGGAAATTTCTTTAGATGGTGAGAGAAGAGATCAAGGAACTCTTTGTAGGAGGCCTCAATCAAAGCTGCACTCTGCTCGGATACTCCAAAGCCTTGGCAGGCTTTCCGCATACGGCTACAGGCAAAGCCGAACAAACTATTTTCTGTTTCCTCGTCAGCATTGGGGGGAGCGAGTCCCGCTACAAACTCGTTCTTGAGATACTGCAGGTTCTGGGTATCAAAATTCCAGCGATAATGCATCGCGGGTCGCAGTAAGCCTTCTCCGCCAAATAGTTCGAATAAGTACGAGATTAGCTGTAAAACAGTGCTGGTCGGGTAGGCGGAGTTGTGAGTACTACCTTTCCGTTCAAAGTACTCAATAATATCTGAGCTGTCCTGAATTACTTCGCCGTTTGGTGTTTCTATGGCGGGCATAATAAAGCGGCCCAGCACAGGAAGTAGTTGCTGGCCATAGTGATCACTATTGACACCGTACTCTTTAAAATCAATCCCTTGCTTACGCAGATAGCTACGGGCCTTGGCGGTATAAAGGGAGGCAGCCATACCATATAACTTATAGGGTTTGCTCATGTCGTGCTCCTAAGATTCTCGGATCAAACGCGCTAAAATTAAACTATCTACAGACGGAGTGGGGGTATCGCTATCACTTATCTGGAGCAAGCTACAGGTACATCAGGTATTTGAACTCTTGACCATATTGTACAGCTACGTTGTTGGAGCTGATAGATAACTCAGGGAATAATCAATTGCCAAAATGCAACAATTTGTGATGCGCTGATCATTTCTGGCATAAAGCTTGCTCTTCATTGATTGTCAGTGATCGCAGACATACCTTACGTTGGAAATTGTGAAACCATAGAGGGAGCTAGCTATGTCATCGTTACATTTATCATCTCATGCTATACCACTTAGGGTTCCAGATTATTGCTGCTTTAATTTGGGCTCGAACTCTGACTATGAATATGAAAGTTATAAAATAGCGCTACTTAAAAAAGGTATCGTACTAATACGGTTGGGCTTTCCAGATGATTCAGCCGAAATTATGAAGAATATAGTCAGTACCATAGGCTTAATTCATGAACATGATGGAAGGGGGCGCACAGTATGGGACGTTAGGATTGGTGGAGAAACAGGCGATGAGGCACTTGCAATATCGCATGGCGACCGGGAATTTAATCTGCACAATGATGGTGCCTTTGAGCAGGAAATGCCAGGGTACTTCGGCCTTCATGTGGTGAGAGCAGATACTCTTGGAGGAGGTGAAAGTGTTTTGGTATGTGCTGATAGGATTATTGAGAGCCTTAGCGAGAGAGCTTTTCAAATACTTTCAAATAAGAGGTTTAGATTAAGAGTGCCAGAAGAATTCCATAAAAAAGCCAGCTTTATTGAGGCGACCCTAATTGATGAAAGCCATGGGTTTAGATATAGGTATGATATTATCGAGCGAAGCCTTTGTTCTAAGGATGAGCTGGAGGCATTAAGTGAACTTGAGCTGAAGATTTCGCTGTCACACAATATGTTTAGATTTCATTTGGGTGATAATCAAATATTATTGTTAGATAATCGGCGTTATCTTCATGCTAGGACCAAGATAAAGGATAAGAAGAGGCACCTTAAGCGCATACGCTTCAATATGCCTGCTACTTTGAGGGTTGCTTAGCGAGTGGCGATAGAGATAATTTTAGTTGGTTTGCTTTTAATATTGATTGCAGGCTTATTCCATGGAGCATTGGGCTTTGGCTTTCCAATGCTCTCGACCCCCATTCTGGCACTGGTCTATGATCTGAAAGCTGCTGTTATTTTAACGATGGTACCTTCACTGTTGGTGATAGTATCAAGCTTATATAAATGTAGGAGTTTTCAGATTGACTTGTCTAAATATAGTTTAGTTATCCTTCTTGTTTCGTTGGGAAGTTTGTCAGGAGCATGGCTGTTAACATGGGTTAACCCTGATATTCTAAAGCTGTTACTCGCAGGGTCCATATTAATTTACCTGTTCTCTGGAGTCTTGAGAAAATACTTATCTGCGTTATCGAAAAGACCACAGTTTTTTGCAGTTCTAATGGGCCTGTTGGCAGGATTAATAGGCGGCGCTACAAATGCTATCGCGCCAATTCTTATGATCTACCTGCTTGAAATGACAAAATCCAAGCTGGAAATTATTTTTGTCTCAAATATCTGCTTTTTTATCGGTAAGTTGATGCAACTTGCGATTCTTTCTTTGTACCTAACCTATAATGAATTTGAATTGATTCCGTTATCCATAATAACTATTGCTGCCTATTTAGGGTTGGTGGTAGGTTTTAGGTTACAGACTAGAATTGATAGCGACCGATATCGCTCGATGATTCGATATGCTTTATCTTTTTTTATGTGTTTGCTGGTCTATCAAGGGGTGGCAAATTTGGTATCTATTGAGGCAGGAGTGACGTGAAACCACGGAGAAGAGGATATCTACAACGCCATGAGTTAATTGATAAGTGGGGCTACATCTAGCCCCATTATTAATTTACATGTAAAAGCATTACCCTACTTTCCCTTTAGTACCTCCAGTAAACTGCAATCCCTTAATCAGTAAGTCCAATATACGATATGTATGTTGAATATCGTCTTCACTGCTTGTGACAGACAGGTTGCCGATCGTGCGTAACAGATCAAAGGGATCAACCTCTTCCTGAATTTCTCCGGATTTCATGACTGCAGCGAGTAGTGTACCCAAGGCCGGTTCGAAATTTTCACGGAAATAGGCTGGCAGTGCTTCGAATGCAGGATCACCGGAATGGAGGGCTGCGGCCAATCCTTTTTTATCAGCGAGAAAATTAACATAGCGCTTTAACCAGAGGGTTAGCGCTTGCAGCGGACTCTTTTCAGCAGCAAGGGTGGCGGCTTCCGCAGCGCAGTCATCCACTTCTCGACGGAATACGCTGGCCACCAAATCTGACCGCTGCGGGAACCTGCGGTACAGGGTACCTATACCCACGCCGGCTTTAGCGGCAATCTCTCTGACGGGTGCATTCATACCTGAAATTTGAAATACCTTTTTGGCTGTCTCCAGTAACGCATCCTCATTACGCACTGCGTCTGCGCGCAAGGCGCGCTTATTTGGGGCCTTTTGGTCTTTCACCTGTTTCCTGTGTGTTGCGGATTCGTTTTCTGATGAAAATTAATAGCTTGGGCCTTTCCTCTGACAACTCCAGAAAGGCGTTACCGTTGGCAGCGTCCGATTGGTTAATCTTCATGTGACTTCAATACGGCAATCTATTTGACATAAAGAGCTGTCTAATCCCTATGGAGTCATCTTATGCCTGCTTCTATTAGGCAAAGACGTATCAGTCTGGACATTGCGACATATTTTTTCGATTTAAGGTGTTAACTATTGTTTTTTTATGAAGATGTCGTCAAGAAGTCATGGCTTGGCCATGTTGCCTGCCCGTTCTTAGGGCTGTATGGGTTGAAAACGAATATTTTCGATTAGCTCTTACTGGCTGGTTATGGGGGTCCAGTTTTTAATGAGTCTTTTGTAAGTCAAATTGTTAATGAAGGGATTTTGTGGCCGTAGAGGAATTAGCTAAAGGAATCAGGTCGGCTGATACCTTTAAGGGGGAATAACACATGTAGTAGAAATAATACTTGGGTTGGGGCGAGTAGGGTTAGTTCAGGTAGCTAAGTTTCTGTAAGGCGATCATCCTCTCAAATGGCTTTAGTAATCTTTGAAAATCAGTTTTTTGTTCAAGCAGTTGCATTGCCTGGACAATACTTTCAATTGTTGATAAACCATTTGATATTGAGGTTTTTCGAATTGTGTAATTGGACTTTAAACCACCACTGAGATTGACTCTGGGAAGGGTTTGAAGTTGAGGGTTTAAGTGGAGAATCTTCTTAGACTTTTTCCAGGTAGCATCAATAACTATCAGCTGTGTAATTACCGGTTGTTGGTTGCTGTCACTGTCGCTTATAAAGGAATCGATATCCAAGTCAATATTATCGGGTAGCCAACCTAGGGATGGGTATAGGAGTGCTGAAGGTGTGTCGAGAAGTGTATCCAGTTCTGAGCCTGAGAGCTTCTCAGCAATGATCATCTCACTGTTACTGAGGCAAAGATGCGCCATACGCCCGGTATTAAATGGGTGCTTCCCCTCTAGAGGGTGCTGTATGATCAGCACCTTTATGGTATTAGCTACCTTTACCAGAGCGGTACAGTAGCACGCATTCTGTGGGCGCAGGCAGGTATCACAGGTTTTTCTGGGCATTTCTTTTCTACATCATGCAGGCGGAATAGTGACGTTAACACAGCCTTCCTATCGGGCTCAGTGGTTGTCAGATATTGAGATACCACTGGCGAATAAATTTTATCGCATGCATGGCTTTCGAGGCAAAGCTAGGCGTTATGAGGACTGTGCTGTGGTGCGGGATGAAAAGGGGGAGATTGTAGCTTGTGGCTACTTAAGGGGGTACGACACCTTCAGGCTGCTTGCTGGGGTTTCGGTGGCGCCGTTGCATCAGGGGAGGGGAGTGGCGCGTAGCCTGTTAGCGCTCCTGGCTGAAAGGTTTAACCAGAATACTTACACCTTTCCGTATACTGACTTGGAACCCCTTTATTTATCCTTTGGCTTTAAGCGACTCGGCGCTGAGGTATTGGTAGGGCCTGTTGGTGACCTGTACCGCAGTTATCTGAAGCAGGGCCGTGGGATTTTGTTGATGGGGTATAGGTAGCTGTCCTGTTTGTGTATTTTTGCCTAGGCTAAATCTTTGTTGGTGCGGGGCATAGTTAATATTTAATTTCACTTCAAGTGAAACTTCTTCCCCTATGGGCACCATCAATTGGGTGCTCTTCCTATGGAATTTAGTGGGTGTTGATTCCTTAGGCTCTTTATTCGAATAATGCGTTTTTTTTGGGGCTAAACGGTGGACTAGCTTATTTCGCCGGTGGAGATGGGCAATTGTGTGTTTCCCTCGGCTGGTACGGAGTGAGCGTCTTGTCTTCATGCTAGGTGTTTACATCATCTATGCTCTTGGTTATTGAAATTCCTGGCTTGTACTTTCTTTTAAGTAGTAGCTGGCGTTTTTTACAGGAGGGGACTATTTGGCCACTCTCAGCTTTCGGGGAGTATCTTGGATGGCCACTCGAGCAGAGTTGCTTGAAATCCCGGCTTGGAGGGGAGGGGCTCGCAACAATCATATTTGGGGGGGGGCTGGGTTCATGTGCTCGCCAAGCGAAGCGCTCCCCCTTTCTGTATCAAACAAGACAATATGGGCCCATGATTCGCGGTAAGGTGCTTGAGGTTGGTTAAAATCCATAGCTTTGACTCAAAGGCATGTAGCCGACGGTCGTTACTTCTTTAGCTGGTGATGAGCGGTGGGAGTGATTAGTGGTGGCACGGTACTAAAATAAGGTAGCCATTCACCCTAGTGAATTAATCTTCATTAAGAGATTTGGTCTGTAACTTGGTTCTCAATTCGTATATAATGGTCGGTTAGCTTGGTGCTGGGGTGTTGTATGTTCCGACCCCCTTCTATTTCCATCGTCGAAATGCTGCTAATTATTTGGATTCTGGGGATTGTCCAATCGTGGTTGGTAGGGTGGGTAGCGAATCTTAGCTTGTTGGGTGCGAGTAGAATGTGCAAACACTGTTACGTGTGGCTATGTACCCACATCTATCCTGTGGTAATTACGAGTAAGTAGTAGTCGCGTCGCATCTGGATGTGCACGTACAACTACGTAAAGCCACTTTGTTTGACGTTAGCCGTACTCTAAAGGAAAAACCTTGCAATTTTCTGGTCGAAGCTAAGTTAGTTGACAATATAAAGGGGGCATGAGGGAGCGGGCCAGCTTCGATACCGGTTGACCTGCCCCAGAGCAACTTGTCTTGGGGGTTGCAATGCACGAGGGCGATGGCAAAATGCCCCGTTTTTGCGCGAGCGCTTAGGGAGTCCATTCGCTCTCGTGGTAAATGAAAATAAGTCAAAACAAGGTGGATCGAAAGTGAGTAATGCTAATAACCTCAGGGGCATACCTGGGGGGGACGAAATTGATTTGATTGCCTTGGTGCAGGGCCTATGGGCTCAAAAGTGGATGATAGCGTTAGTAACTCTCGTTGTTACCCTTGGAGCTGCACTTTATGCATTCCTGAGTAAGCCTGTTTACGAAGCGCGTATTGGTTTGTTGCCGCCAACACTCAGCGATATTGCCGATTTTAACTTAGCGCGAGGGAGCAAGAGTGGACTCAAGCCCTTTACTGTAAACGAAATATTCTCTGAGTTTACAAGTAACCTTCAATCCGAAAAGAGCCGCCGACAGTTCTTCGAAGAAGTGTATATGCCATCCCTCGATAGTGATCAACGCTTAGGGTCCCGGGATCGGCTATACGAGAAATTTGCTGAAGTATTGAGGGTCAAACCTCCTACAAAAAGACAGCCAGCTTACTTGATTATTGTAGAGAGCCATGATGCAGCTGAGTCAGCAGAGTGGGCTAGACAGTATTTAGATCAGGTAACTCGACGAACTTTGGCAAATGTATTGAATCATACTCAACGAGAGTCTGAAGTGAGGATTCAGCAGCTCCAGCAAGAACTCAAAACCTTGAGGGAGTTTGCAAAAATTCGCAAAAATGATCGCCTTTCTAAGCTTAGGGAGGCTTTAGCAGTGGCGAGTAAAGTCGGGTTGGGCTCCCCTCCAGTACTCAGTGGGCAAGCGGCGGAACAGCTGTCGGCCTTTATGAGTGGTAACTTAATGTATATGCGTGGTACTAAAGCGATCAATGCCGAGATCGAGGCACTGGAAAGTCGTACTTCGGATGATCCATTTATACCTTCGTTGCGCTTTGTGGAAGAGCAGCTCAGCCTCCTCAAAGGAGTCCAGTCTATATCAGGGAAGGAGCTTGCTGTTTCCCGTCCGGATGGTGTTGTAAAAGTTCCAGATGCGCCCATTAAACCTAGAAAGGCATTGATTTTGGCGCTGGGTATTATTCTTGGAGGGATGCTTGGCCTCTTCATTGCTTTGGTTCGTTTGATGTTCAGTAAGGAAGCTGATGCATTCCATGATTTCTCAAGCTCAGCTGAGCCTCCAATGCTGAGAACTTGACAATCCACTTGTTGAGAAAATCGACCGGCTATTTAATTAATGCTTGCAAGGTTAGGGAAAGTGTGAGCTGGTAGGGTAGAGCACAGCATCTACCTCATTGAGTTAGTTGTAGCTTGACCTTGAGTGGTCCGATTTAATGGGATAAGTGAAGTAAATCTAGCATGTGAATTAGGTTTGCTCTCACACCTAGTTACCTCAAGCCCAAAAGAGAATAATTTTCAATCGGAGTTAGACCTGATGACTGAGATTAAGCAAGAAATTATTGCTAAGCTCAAAAATAAAGAGGCCATCATAGGTATAGTTGGGTTGGGCTATGTTGGCCTTCCCTTGATGCTGCGTTATAACGATATTGGCTATTGTGTTCTCGGCATTGATATTGATGAGGATAAGGTCTCTAAGTTAAATACTGGGCAGAGCTACATTGAGCATATACCTGGTGAGAAAATTGCCAGCGCTCGGGAAAGTGGTTTTGAGGCTACAACCGATTTTCGGCGAGTCAGTGAATGTGATGCTCTTATCCTCTGTGTACCTACTCCGCTCAATAAATACCGTGAGCCGGACATGAGTTTTGTGACCAGTACAGTCAGTGCGGTTAAACCCTATCTTCGTAATGCTCAAGTGCTTTCGTTGGAGAGCACTACATATCCTGGCACCACTGAAGAAGAGCTGTTGCCGCGTATAGAGGAGAGTGGTCTGCATGTCGGTAAGAATATATTTTTAGTTTATTCTCCTGAGAGGGAAGATCCAGGTAACCCTGATTTCGAAACCCGTACGATTCCGAAGGTGATTGGTGGTCAAACTGAGTCTTGCTTGGAGGTCGGAAATGCATTGTATGAGCAGGCAATCGATAAGGTCGTCTCTGTCAGCTCGACTAAGGCAGCGGAAATGACCAAGTTGTTAGAAAATATTCACCGCGCAGTGAATATTGGCTTGGTTAACGAAATGAAGGTGGTTGCCGATCGTATGGGTATTGATATCTTCGAGGTAGTCGATGCAGCTGCTACCAAGCCATTTGGCTTTACTCCCTACTATCCAGGTCCGGGGTTGGGGGGGCATTGTATCCCCATCGATCCTTTTTACTTGACTTGGAAAGCTCGAGAGTATGGCTTGCATACTCGATTTATCGAGCTATCTGGCGAGGTCAACCAGGCAATGCCCGAGTATGTCGTCAATAAGTTGGTGGATGGCCTCAATGATAGTGGCAAGGCTTTGAAAGGGAGTAGGGTGCTGGTTCTCGGTATCGCCTATAAAAAGAATGTAGATGATATGCGCGAGTCGCCTTCTGTCGAAATTATGGAGTTGCTGGAAGCTAAAGGTGGTCAGGTGGCTTATAGTGATCCTCATGTGCCAGTTTTTCCAAAAATGCGTGAGCACCATTTCAATCTGTCCAGCGAGCCGCTGACAGCTGAAAAGCTCGCTAGTTTCGATGCTGTTGTTCTTGCGACCGACCATGATGAGTTCGATTATGATCTGATTTGTCAACATGCGCGCTTGATCGTTGATAGCCGTGGTAGATACCGCGTTCCTAAAGCCCACATCATTAAAGCCTGATTTGCTGGAGTTACACTTTTGAAACGTTTTGCCCTGATCGGTGCGGCCGGTTATATCGCTCCGCGCCATATGCGCGCAATCAAAGACACTGGTAACGAGTTGGTGTCTGCTTATGATATCAATGATTCCGTTGGTATTATCGACAGCATTTCTCCGCAAAGTGAATTCTTCACCGAATTCGAGCGATTTACAGAGCATGCCTGGACTTTGAAGCGTAACACTGAGACGGCATTAGATTACGTTTCCGTCTGCTCGCCCAACTACTTGCATCACGCTCATATCGCTGCTGGCTTGCGTTTAGGTTGTGATGTGATTTGTGAGAAACCGTTGGTTCCAACTCCCGTGATACTTGATGAGTTGTCCCTGATCGAGCGAGAAACCGGCAAACGCGTGTACAATATTCTTCAACTGCGGCACCACCAGGCAATCCTTGATCTCAAGGATAAGGTTGCCCGCGAGGCAAGTGAGCATAAATATGATGTGGACCTTACTTATATCACCTCGCGGGGCAAATGGTATATGGAGAGCTGGAAAGGCGATCCACGTAAATCCTTCGGTGTGGCGACCAATATTGGTGTTCACTTCTACGATATGTTGCATTTTATTTTTGGCAATTTGCAGAGAAGTGTCGTGCATTTTACTGGTGAGCATAAAGCGGCGGGTTATCTCGAATATGAAAAAGCTCGTGTTCGCTGGTTTCTGTCCATTGATGCTAACGACCTGCCTGCTTCGGTTAAAGGCAAAAAGCCTACCTATCGCTCGATTACTGTAAGCGGAGAAGAGATGGAGTTTTCTGAAGGTTTTACCGACTTGCATACTACAAGTTACCGGGAGATCCTTTCTGGGGGGGGCTATGGCATTGAAGATGCGCGTCATTGCGTTGAAACCGTAGATGCTATCCGTTCTGCTGCCATTGTTGGCCCTCAAAATCAGGAAGGTCATCCATTCCTTCAGCAACTCATTTGATAAGTTTTAGGCGCCAGCTAGCTGGTGGTCAGAGTAGTTGAAAGAGAGGACCTCATATGACTCATTACCAACATTCAAGCGCCATCATTGACGATGGTGCGCAAATTGGTGACGGCTCTCGTGTGTGGCATTTTGTTCACGTTTGTGGTGGCGCACGTATAGGTAAAGGGGTGTCATTAGGGCAGAACGTCTTTGTCGGAAACAAAGTCGTAATTGGCGATAACTGTAAGGTGCAAAATAACGTATCAGTATACGACAATGTTACCCTTGAGCAGGGAGTATTCTGCGGGCCAAGTATGGTTTTCACCAATGTCTATAACCCGCGCTCTTTGATTGAGCGTAAAAATGAGTACAGGGACACTTTAGTAAAAAAAGGGGCTACTCTCGGGGCCAATTGTACAATCGTTTGCGGTGTGACTATCGGGGAGTTCGCTTTTATCGGAGCGGGAGCAGTGGTGAACAAGAATGTGCCGGATTATGCGCTGATGGTTGGCGTTCCCGCGAGGCAGATCGGCTGGATGAGTGAGTTTGGTGAGCAGTTGGCATTACCTGTGATGGGCGAGGGGAAGGTAGTTTGTCAACACACGAATGCACACTATGTGTTGAAGGGTAGTATGCTCAGCAAAGTGGGTGTGTAATATATGATTGACTTTATCGACCTGAAAGCTCAGCAAGTTCACATCAAGGATAAAATCGATGCTGGTATTCAGCGTGTCCTGACTCATGGCAAATATATCCTAGGGCCGGAAGTCTCAGAGCTGGAAGAAAAACTGGCAGATTTTGTTGGAGCTAAATACTGCATTACCTGCGCCAACGGTACTGACGCTCTACAAATCGCTCTGATGGCTTTTGGCATTGAATCCGGTGATGAGGTTATCACGCCTGGTTTTTCTTATATTGCCACTGCTGAAACTGTAGTATTGCTGGGCGCGAAGCCGATATACGTGGATATTGATCCACGTACTTACAACCTCGACCCGCACCTGCTGGAAGCTGCTATCACTCCGCGTACGAAGGCGATTATCCCAGTGTCGCTTTATGGTCAGTGCGCCGACTTGGATGCTATTAATGCCATTGCAGCTAAATATGGTATACCAGTGATAGAAGATGCTGCACAGAGCTTTGGTGCTACTTATAAAGGTAAGCGTTCTTGTAATCTTACGACTGTTGGATGCACTAGCTTCTTCCCGAGTAAGCCATTGGGGTGTTACGGTGATGGTGGCGCCTTGTTCACAAATGACGATGAGCTAGCAAAAGTACTTCGCCAAATTGCTCGTCATGGACAAGATCGTCGCTATCACCACATTCGGGTAGGTGTAAATAGCCGACTGGATACATTACAAGCCGCGATACTATTACCTAAACTAGCTATTTTTGCTGAAGAAATAGTTTTGCGTCAGCAGGTCGCTGACTTATACAACCGAAAGTTACATGAAGTGGGGTGTACCTTTACTCCTTATGTAGAGCCCCATAATACTAGTGTCTATGCCCAATATACCATTCGTGTTAAAGGGCGAGAGCATTTGTTAGCTGAGTTTCACAGGTCTGGCATCCCAACCGCAGTACATTACCCCATACCGCTTAATAAGCAACCCGCAGTTGCAGACAGTAGAAGCTTTCTCCCTGTAGGGGATCGAGTCGCTAATGAAGTGATGAGTTTACCAATGCATCCTTATTTGTCAGAGCAGCAGTTGTCGGCTATTGCTACAGCATACGGAGCCGCGGTAAGTGTTATTTGCCAAACTGAAAGTTAATTCCTTTCTAGCATCGGTTATGCTTCTTGCGGGAAGTGCCGCAATTGCCCAAGGTATAACTTTAGGGGTGACGCCGATCCTGACAAGGATTTTCTCTCCAGAGGAATTTGGATTTTTGGCGGTATTTACATCAGCACTTACAATTTTGCTTGCAGTAAGTTCTTTACGATATGAGTTCGCCCTGCCAAAGGTGCGAAATGTAAAGCAAGCTCAAACACTAGTCTTTTTATGTCTTTGGGTTCTTCTAGTTAGTGGTTTTTTTGTATTTGTTTTTGTCGTGCTCACAACATCGTCGGGGTTTGTATTTTGGGGGGATCAGGGATTAATTTGGTTTTTGCCGATCGGTGTAATATTTGCTGGAGCTTTCCAAGTTGCTAATTATTGGGCCGTAAGGGGGAAATCTTTCAATGATTTAGCAAAGGCGAATGTGAGTCGGAGCTTATTTCAGGCCGTGACCCAGGTAGGGTTGGGACTCGCGGGTATTGGTGTGATTGCCCTTGTGGCTGGCTATGTGCTTAGCCAGGCAGTGGGTGCAATAAAGATTTTATCAGGTGTGATTAGAGATACCCGGCTCCCTTCGTATCCGAGATTGAAAGTTGTAGCTGTCAGGTATATACGATTCCCACTGTTTTCTATGCCAGCAAGCGTCTTGAATGTTAGTGCTTTACATTTGACTCCGTTTCTTCTCGTTTATCTTTACGGTGCTGCGTCTGCAGGTTTTTTTTCTTTAGCACATCGAGCTATGGGTGCGCCTATGGCGTTTTTAGGGATGGCGATCGCTAATGTTTACCTTTCTGAACTCCCAAAGATTAAAGAGTCTGAACCTGAGCGGCTATTGGGGTTTTATTTGCGATCTTGCCGAAACCTCTTGGCCGTCGGTTTACCTTTGGTTTGCTCGGCTACCCTCATTCTTTGGTGGGGGGTTGACTATATTTTTGGCGCGCAGTGGTCAAAGGTAACAGATTATGTCATATATCTTATTCCTTTTTTCTTGGGACAGTTTGTAGTTGCGCCTCTTAGTCAGACACTCAATGTTATAGATAGACAAGATGTTCAGCTTCTCTGGGACCTGATTAGATTATTGGTGCCTAATTTGGCGCTGGTCTTGTGTTTTTTAACTGGATTTGGGGATGTGGAGTCTCTTGGAGCTTATGGGGTTTCTATGTGTCTTATTTATGTGCTCAATATAATCCTAACAGTTTTCAGTATTAATTCGTTTGTTCGTCGCGAGCAAGTGGTGGCATAAGGATGAGACAGTTTGTTTTTTTGCTGACTTCTATTCTATTTTCTATATTGCTTTATGTCTTGCATCCATTTTTTTATGAGTGGAATCTTTTTGCCGCATTAAGAAATGAGAGTCATAATGTGTCTCTTTTTGTGGTGTCTCTTCTCTGTGTTGTTTTGGTGGCTATCCCGGCAGCCTTTATTAGGTCGGGTGTATATGCGATCTTTAACGCTTGTTTACTATTTACCCTTTTCATCCCTTTTTTCTCTCTGATGCCATATTACAACCCTAGATATGTTTTTTCGGAGGTCTCATGCTTTGCGGTTGTTATATCTGTGATGTTCTCAATTATGGGTGTATTTTTTGGGTTGAAGAGTTTTAAAATTGATTGGTGTGGGTTCGGCTATATTCGAAAGACACAATTCCTATTTGTATTATTCTTGATTAACATTTTGAATATTTGCCTTATAGTTTTTACTTTTAAGGATGTTTTTTCATTTGGTGCGATTAGTAATATTTATATGCAGCGCGCGATTTATACTGAATCGGCTAATGTAGTTTCATATTTTGTGAATTGGCAGTTTATGGTTTTTTCGCCTCTTCTTTTGTTGATATCCATGATGCGACGCCGGCTTGATCTGATTGTTCTTGCACTGATTGGCTTTTTTGTTGTGTTTTCAATAACAGCCTTCAAAGTGGCTCTTTTGGTGCCGTTTTTGATGGTTGTTGGCTTTGTTACTTCAGGCTTGTGGAAAAAAAGGGTCGGTGTACACCTTGTTTCCACTCTGTTTTTGCTAATGATTCTAGTTGCTTTTTGGAATGATTTTGGCTCTGAAGATAAATCTGTGTCTGCCCTCCTTGTAGATAGGGTTGTCTATGCGCATGGGGTGATTAGTCTATTTATAATTGAGATGTTCTCTGATGCTCAGCTTGTATATTGGTCTAATAGTTTTTTGAGACATTTTGTCGATCCTGTCTATGATGTTGACCCCTTTGTTATGGTTGGTAATGAATATTGGGGGAAATTTGTAAGGGCAAATACAGGTTTTTTTGGTGATGGCTTTATTAATGCCGGGTGGTTGGGGGTTTTGGGCTCTACATTAGTTGCAGCCTTGCTTCTTGGAGTTGCTCAGTCGTTGCTGGAGGATAAGTATGGTCATTATGCTTATTTGATATTTTTGCCTCATATCGTTTCTATGCTGAATGGCCCAATACAGGTGTCACTAATTACAAATGGCTTAGTGGTTTTGCTCGTTTTATCTTTGTTTTCACCTGCATTCAATATGAAATTAGAACGTAGTGATAGAAGCTATAAGGGGCCGACTATTGCTTAAAGAGTGTGAGATTCATGAAAATTGCCTACGTTGTTGAGACTTATACAGAAGGTCTCGGTTATATTGATAATGTTTTGCCCAAGGAGCTTGGGGCTGAGGGGGATCAAGTGCACATAATAACTTGCCGTCTCCCGGCGTATTATCAGAATTCGGCAGCATTCTTTGGGGCGCTGCCTGAAAAGGGCGATTATTTAGAAGAGGAAAAATCTGAGAATTGCACTATACACACTTGTGCTTATAAGAATCTGGGGAAGCGAATTCTTATCAAGGGACTCTTCAATAAGTTAAAAAGTATAGATCCAGATGTTGTCATAGTCAGAGGTATTGCGTCCCCTGTTCTGGGTCAAGTAGTGCTGGCCAAATTGCTCTTGGGGTTTGAGATTTTCACTTCTACTGGTCAAGCTTATTCCGCTCTTCCTCAGGCTCTGAGGGAGGGAGGTCTATCTATGGTAAAGGTTCATAATTTCTTTTCTCGTTTCTTGATTGGAAAATTTTTCAGCTATTTTGTCACCAAATGTATTGGTTCAACGGAAGATTGTATTGATGCAGTAGTGGATTTCTATGGTGTGCCTAGACGTAAAACAGTAGTCATATCCCTTGGCGTAGACACGAATATATTTTTTCCTGCTGTGGACCCTTCTGTGCTGAGGGCTCGATTTGAAGTAAGAGAGAGTCTGGGAATCTCGAATGAAGAAATTGTGTGTATATGGACGGGCAGAATGACTACGGCTAAATCAGTTGAGGTTCTGGCACAGGCGGTGGAAGAGTTAAATTCTGAAGGATACCCTTTTGTTGCTGTTTTCGTGGGTGATGGGCCTGAGAAAGAAAAGTTAAAAAAGTATAAAAAATCTACTATTCAGCCATTTGTGCCTTGGTCTGAGCTGCCAGCATTTTATCGTGCAGCTGATATTGCAGCATGGCCTCGCTCGATTACTACTAGCACCCTTGATGCTTCCGCGTGTGGTCTACCGGTTATCCTGAGTGATCAGGAAAAAGCGCAAGAGCGCTGGGAGGATATTGGCTCGACTTATGAGCTGGGTAATGTGGCATCAATGAAGGCGACATTAATGAAATATCGAGATATTAAACGGCGTTCTGCTATTGGTTTCCTTGCCGCTGCTCGGATGCGTGAACACTATAGTTGGAAGGTGATTGCTCGGGAGTTTAAGCGAGAGCTGAAATCTAGAGGGGGTTAAATTATGTCGTTACGTATATACCTGAGAAACATTGATGCTATATACATTTTTTACCGATCGTCACTTATGTTGCTGAAACGTAAGTTTTATGGGCTTAAGCATGTGCACTCGACTTTTTTTATGGCTGGAAAGGGGCGAGTCTCAAGAGACTTTGTGGCTGCCGAGTATAGCTTTATTTCTGATGGTTGTAGAATATGTCCGAAAGTGAGTATTGGCCGGTATACAATGTTTGGTCCAAATGTAACGATAACAGGCGGAGATCATAGATTCGATATTCCTGGGACGCCCATGATATTTTCAGGTCGTCCGAAGCCAAAGCAAACGATTATTGAAGATGATGTGTGGGTCGGCTACGGCAGTGTGATAATGAGTGGAGTCAGAGTTGGGCGTGGGGCTATCATCGCCGCAAACTCTGTTGTGACGAAAGATGTGCCGCCGTATGAGATTTATGGTGGTGTACCTGCAAAGAAAATCAAAGATCGATTTTCTTCAGTTGAGGATATTAACATACACGACGTAATGCTTGAGCAGGCTCCTAGGCGCGGTCGCTTTTGCTCTGATATTGGTAAATAGGAAACGACTTATGTTTGTTGGTAAAGTTCTGTTAATAACGGGGGGGACAGGCTCCTTCGGTAATGCTGTACTTAAGCGCTTTCTTGATACTGGCGTCAAAGAAATCCGTATCTTCAGTCGTGATGAGAAGAAGCAAGATGCTATTCGAAAGCGCTACTCAAATCCCAAATTGAAATTTTACATTGGTGATGTGCGTGATTATCAAAGTGTGTTAAATGCTACACGCGGTGTTGATTTCATTTTTCATGCTGCTGCGTTAAAGCAAGTGCCTTCTTGTGAATTTCACCCTATGGAAGCGGTGAAGACTAACGTTTTGGGCACTGAAAACGTGCTAGAAGCTGCTATCCAGAATGGGATCAAACGAGTTGTTTGTTTGAGTACCGATAAAGCGGTGTATCCGATTAATGCCATGGGCATCTCTAAGGCTATGATGGAGAAGGTCATGGTGGCGAAGTCACGCAATGTAGATGAGAGTAGAACAGTAATTTGCGGTACCCGGTACGGAAATGTTATGGCCTCCCGTGGCTCGGTAATTCCCCTGTTTATCGAGCAGATTCGTTCCGGGCAGCCTCTGACGTTAACTGACCCAAACATGACCCGCTTTATGATGACGTTGGCAGACGCCGTAGACTTAGTGCTTTACGCCTTCGAGTATGGCAGTAACGGTGACCTATTTGTGCAGAAAGCACCGGCCGCTACAGTGGAAGTTCTTGCCAAGGCATTGACGCAAATGTTAGACAAACCTGACCACCCCATCCAGGTAATCGGCACTCGGCATGGCGAGAAACTTTATGAGGCATTGCTTAGTCGTGAAGAAATGGCTTGTGCCGAAGATAGGGGCGATTACTATCGCGTGCCGCCGGACTTACGTGATCTTAACTATGCCAAATTTGTAGAGCAGGGGGAGGAAAAGATCTCGCTTATGGAAGACTATAACTCGCACAATACCAAACGCCTGGATGTCGAGAGTATGCAACGTTTGCTCCTCAAGCTGGACTTTATGAGTGCTATCCAGCGTGGTGAGCACGCTACGCTGGAGGAGTGATCGATGAAAGTATTGATCACCGGTTCAAATGGTTTCATTGCGCGGAATCTTATCTCGCACTTGGAAGAGCGGCAAGATATTGAGATATTATGCTTTACCCGAAATGATTCGTTAGATGCCTTGGAGAGCCTTGTAGAGCAAGCTGATTTTGTGTTTCACCTGGCTGGAGTCAATCGCCCACAGGATCCTAAGGAGTTTCAGAGTGGAAATACCGACCTGACTCGTAAGCTATGTGAGACTATCGAAACTAGTGGCCGGAATATCCCTGTGTTGTACACCTCATCAAGCCAGGCTGAGCTGGATAATCTCTATGGGAACAGCAAGCGCAATGCCGAGAAAGAGTTGCTTGACCTGAATTGCAGGTATGGCTCCGAGGTGCATATTTTCCGCTTGCCTAATGTGTTCGGCAAATGGGCCCGGCCAAATTACAATTCGGCTGTGGCGACATTCTGCCATAACATCGCACGAGACATACCAATACAGGTCAACGACGCTCAGGCGTCCATCACCTTGGTTTATGTCGATGATGTGATTGCTCACTTTATCGCAGTGATGGAAGGCAGAAAGGTAGGTACCCCGTTTGTTACTATTGATCCGCAATTCCAAGTTACGGTCGGTGAGTTGGCTGAACAATTATACGCATTCCGTGATAGTCGCACCACTTTAGTTAGTGAACGTGTCGGTTCCGGCTTAGTTCGCGCCCTTCATTCTACGTATTTGAGTAATTTACCGCCCGAGCGTTTCGCTTATGAGGTGCCGAAATATGGCGATCAACGTGGAGTGTTTGTGGAAATGCTTAAGACCAAAGATTCTGGGCAGTTTTCTTTTTTTAGCGCCCACCCAGGGGTTACGCGGGGTGGCCATTACCATCACACCAAAACGGAAAAATTTTTAGTTGTCAAGGGGCGGGCCTGTTTCCGCTTTCGCAATATCAGCACTAGTGAATTTCATGAGCTGATCACTTCGGGTGACCAGCCGGAGATAGTCGAAACAGTGCCCGGTTGGACCCATGACATTACTAATGTTGGTGATGAAGAGATGATAGTGATGCTCTGGGCTAATGAGATTTTTAATCGCGAGCAACCCGATACCTATGCCTGCTCCATCGGGGTTGAGGCATAAACACCCTCTTGTTGAGAATTTCCATGAAAAAGTTGAAAGTTGTCACTGTAGTAGGTACTCGTCCAGAGATTATCCGCCTTTCGCGTGTTATGGCCAAGCTGGATCAGCACTGTGAGCATCTATTGATTCATACTGGCCAAAACTATGATTACGAATTGAACGAGGTTTTTTTTCAGGATCTCGGTATTCGAAAACCTGATTTTTTTCTCAATGCAGCTGGAGAGACCGGTGCCGAAACTATAGGAAACGTGATTGTTGCCGTGGATCGTGTGCTGGCTGAAGTTCAGCCGGAGGCATTGCTGGTATTGGGCGATACCAATAGTTGCATGGCAGTAATTCCTGCTAAGCGACGCAAGATACCGACTTTTCATATGGAAGCTGGCAACCGTTGCTTTGATATGCGTGTTCCTGAAGAAATCAATCGCCGTATTGTGGACCATACGGCCGATATTAATCTGACTTACAGTACAATTGCCCGAGAATATCTCTTAAGAGAGGGGCTACCGCCTGAGATGGTGATTAAAACAGGTAGCCCCATGTTCGAGGTACTTAATCATTATCGAGACGGCATTGAAGCTTCAGATATATTAGGCCGCTTAGACCTAAAGGCTGGAAAGTTTTTCTTGATAAGTGCTCACCGGGAAGAAAATGTCGATTCCGATAATAACTTTCTCAAGCTAGTAAATGTTCTTAACTCTGTTGCGGAGCATTATGGCTATCCAGTGATTGTTTCAACCCATCCTCGTACTCAGAAGCGGGTTGACGCAATGAAAATTGTATTTCATGAAAATGTGCGCTTACTCAAACCGCTCGGTTTCAAGGATTACAACAAGCTACAGCTTACAGCAAAAGCCGTGCTTTCAGATAGTGGAACGATCAATGAAGAGTCCTCGATTCTCAACTTTCCAGCATTGAATATCCGTGAAGCTCATGAGCGCCCTGAGGGTATGGAAGAAGCTGCTGTCATGATGGTTGGGCTTGAAGTCGAGAGAGTTATGCAGGGCCTACAGATACTTGAGACTCAAACAAGGGGTATAGAGCGCAGTTTACGTACGGTAGCAGATTACAGTATGCCTAATGTTGGTGAAAAAGTGGTGCGTATTATTCATAGTTATCGAGATTATGTGATGCGCAATGTCTGGAAGCGGAACAGCTGAGCTTTTGCATGCCTGAGCAAAAATTGAACATTCTGATTGTCAGTCAATATTTTTGGCCTGAAAATATGCGTATTAATGACCTTGCTGAAGGCTTGGTTCAGCGCGGGCACTCAGTTACTGTTTTGACAGGTAGGCCTAACTACCCGGAAGGACATATATTTGACGATTTCCGTCAATCGCCAAATGACTATGTTGAATATCGTGGTGCAAAAATTGTACGGGTGCCGATTGTCCCTCGGGGAAAAAGAAGTATTACTCTTTTCTTAAATTATGTATCGTTTTTCTTAAGTGGAGCGGTATTGGGTGGCTGGAAATTACGCGGAAATAAATTTGACGTAATTTTTGTTTATGCGGTCTCACCGATCATGTCGGCCATCCCAGCTCTTGTGATTGGAAAGTTAAAGAAAGTACCAGTATTTATCTGGGTTCTTGATTTATGGCCAGAGACATTGAAAGCAGTTGGAGTATTGAGTAATGAGCGCCTGCTTTCGGCGGTAGGAAAGGTCGTGTCTTGGATATATAACAAGGCTGATTATTTACTTCTCCAATCAAAAGCTTTTTCCACCAGTGTGCAGCAGTACTGCACGCGTATGATGCCTCCCAATAGGTTGGTGTATTTCCCAAGTTGGGCTGAGGATGGTTTTTCTAGTGTTCCTGAAGAGAAGTCGTTGCTAATTGAGCATGCTCCCTGTTCGTTTACAATTTTATTTGCAGGCAACCTGGGAGAGGCCCAGGATTTTCCTGCGATTCTTGATGTGGCTGAGGGGTTGCGCAGCCAGCTAGACATCCGCTGGGTTATTGTTGGGGACGGTAGGATGAGCAGGTGGCTTGAGGAGCAAGTCAACGAACGAGATCTGGATAACGTATATTTACTTGGGCGTCACCCTCTCGAGGCTATGCCCCCATTATTTGCAATAGCTGATGCACTCTTGGTCTCATTGAAGACCAATGAGGTATTCGAGAAGACCATTCCAGGTAAGGTGCAGGCTTACTTGGCATCGGGTAAGCCTATTTTGGGGATGATCGATGGGGAGGCGGGTCGAATCATTGAGGAGGCTAATGCAGGACTGGTCTGCAACTCGGGAGACCGTCGCGGCTTAACAGCGGTTGTTAGCCAAATGGCACAGATGAGTGCATCACAAAGGGAAGATATGGGGGACGCAGCTAAACGTTACTATCAAGACAATTTTTCTAAGGAGAAGCTATTCTCAAGGCTGGAGAGCTTATTTCACCAGGCTACCCTGAGGCAAAAAAATTGACTGCAAAAAAAGTACTTTTAACTGGTGGTAGTGGGTTTGTTGGAAGAGGGCTGCTTTCTCGTATGTCTGCTGACGGATACAGGATAGTAGCCTGCTCTAGAACTCCAATATCAGAATTACCTGTTGGAGTGATTAACTCACATTTTGATTTTCTTGATGGCACTACTAGCTGGGAATCTTCATTAATAGATACTGATGTAGTGATCCATTTGGCTGCTCGTGTCCATGTTATGCAGGATACGTCACCTGACCCGTTTGCGGAGTTCTATAAAGTCAATGTTGAAGGCACGTTAAACCTCGCTCGCCAGGCTGCCGAACAGGGTGTACGCCGTTTCATCTTCATCAGCTCGATTAAAGTTAATGGTGAGTGTACGTCAGGGAGAGAGCCTTTCCTTGCCGATGTGAAGGCGGCTCCTAAAGATTCGTATGGTATCTCCAAATTGGAAGCTGAGAAGGGGTTGCGTGCACTGGCGGTTGAAACTGGGATGGAGGTGGTGATTATCCGCCCGACACTTGTGTATGGGCCGGGTGTGAAAGCTAACTTTTTCAATATGATGCGTTGGTTGCATAAAGGCATACCTTTGCCTTTCGGGGCTATTTACAATCAGCGCAGTCTGGTCGCGTTAGATAATCTAGTCGATCTGATCGTAACTTGTGTTTGCCATCCTGCTGCTGCCAATCAGACTTTCCTGGTTAGCGATGGTGAAGATCTTTCTACTACGGGGTTGTTGCGTAGGATGGGCATAGCATTAGGTAAGCCTGCACGATTGTTGCCTGTTCCAGGCAGGCTTTTGGAGGCTAGTGCGGCGGTTTTAGGGAGGCGATCTCTCTCTCAGAGGCTGTGCGGATCTTTGCAGGTTAATATCGATAAAACACGAGAGCTATTAAACTGGGCTCCCCCGGTTAGTGTTGACCAGGCGTTGCATAAGACGGCGAAGCACTTTTTGGAGCAGCAATGCAAATGACTATTTTGCTGCTGTTTGCTGTGGCTTGCGTTTCACTTTTTATGACTGGTGCCTTGCGTCGTTACGCACTAACACGGAGCCTGATGGATATCCCGAATGCACGCAGTTCGCACTCTGTGCCGACGCCGCGCGGCGGTGGGGTGGCCATTGTGGTGGCCTTCCTGGTAACTTTGCCGGTTTTGACTTGGGCAAATATGTTGTCCTGGGACGTGATGTGGGCGCTACTGGGAGCAGGTACCGGTGTGGCCGTAATTGGCTTTCTGGATGACCATGGCCATATTCCCGCTCGCTGGAGATTATTGGGGCACTTCACGGCTGCCATTTGGGCATTGTTCTGGTTGGGTGGGCTACCGCCACTGAGTCTATTCGGTATGCCCCTGGACTTGGGGTGGATTGGGCATGCGCTGGCGGCTGTCTATCTAGTTTGGCTGTTGAATCTCTACAATTTTATGGATGGCATTGATGGCGTTGCCAGTGTAGAGGCCATTTGTGTATGCCTGGGCGGAGCTCTGTTGTATGCAGTCTTGGGTTTTACCGGCTCACTACAGACTCCGGTATGGATCACGCCGCTGCTTCTTGCTGTTGCGGTCGTAGGCTTTTTGTTTTGGAACTTTCCTCCTGCAAGAATATTTATGGGCGATGCGGGCAGCGGTTTTCTAGGTATCACTTTGGGGATATTGTCTCTGCAGGCTGCCTGGGTGGCACCGCAGTTATTATGGAGCTGGTTAATCCTGCTCGGGGTCTTCGTATTGGATGCCACTTGGACCTTGATGCGTCGCTTGCTGCGTGGAGAAAAGGTGTATGAGGCACATCGAAGTCATGCTTACCAGTACGCCTCACGTCAGTTCGGTAATCACTTGCCTGTAACTCTGGCAGTGCTGGGTATTAATTTACTTTGGTTGCTGCCAATTGCATTGTGGGTTGGACTGGGAGAATTGAATGGTATGCTAGGTTTGCTTATTGCTTATTTCCCCCTGCTGGTACTGGCGGTGAAGTTTAAAGCGGGCGGGCAAGAATAGGTAATGGATCTTACTGTAGTTAATTTATTGGTTATTCCTGGTAGCGAAAAGTACGTCCTAAAATGAAACCCTTAAAAAGTAATGACACTTTGCGTGACAAGTAATTGAGATATGAGCCTAAAAAAAACACTGCTAATTCTGGGGGCAGGTGGCCATGGCAAAGCCGTGGCTGAGGCCGCAATGTTGTCAGGAGAATGGCAGCGGGTTTGTTTTGCTGATGACCGTTGGCCGGAATTGAAAGAATCTTTCAATTGCCCTGTAATAGCGAATAGCTTCACTTTGGCTGAGGTTGCTGGAACAGTGGATGCTGCCATTGCAGCAGTTGGTAATAATGTATTAAGAGAGCAGTGGTTGGCAACTCTACAGCGAGAGGGCTTTCCAGTGGCTACGGTCGTCCATCCCTCTGCGTCTGTCAGTGCTAGTGCAGTGCTGGGGGCGGGAAGTACGATAATGGCGTTAGCCATGGTTGGAGTGGATGCACGGATTGACTGCGGTGCAATCGTCAATGCTCACGCAACTGTGGATCATGATGCTTGCTTGGGGGAGTTTGCCCACTTAGGAGTTGGCGTACATATAGCTGGCGGAGTGCAGGTGGGTGCAAAAGCCTGGTTGCAGGCGGGGTGCAGTGCTGGGTATCGCGTAGTTATAGCCGAGGGGGAGGTCTTGGCTCCGGGAACGGTGCTGACAGCATAATGATTACTATTATGGGGTCCAAAGAATAATGGATAAGCTGCGCAACTGGCTACTGGGGCTGCCCCGTCGCAATAAACGCATCTTACAAGTGGTAACTGATGTTCTGCTAGTGTGGCTAGCTCTTTGGCTGGCTTTTGCAATTCGTTTGGGTTTGGATAAGCCTGTTAACCCCTTTGCCGAACACGCTTGGTTATTTATCAGTGCACCGTTAATCGCGATACCTATTTTTGTTAGGTTTGGGATGTATCGTGCGGTGATGCGCTATTTCGGCAAGGATGCGCTGATTAGCATCTTCAAAGCGGTAATGCTATCGGCTTTGGTACTTGCTTTAGCTGTTTACTTGAACCGCGAGCCACCGGTAAGAGTGCCTCGCTCGGTTGTGTTTATCTACTGCTGGCTAAGCCTATTGATGATTGGCGGCCTCAGGCTGGTCATGCGACAGTACTTTATGGGCGACTGGTATGTGGCTAGCCAGCAGGTGCCCTTTATCAATCGAGTCGATCACTTACCGAAGGTGGCTATCTACGGTGCTGGGGCGGCAGGTAATCAATTGGTAGCGGCATTACGTATAGATCGAGTCATGCTGCCGGTGGCTTTTATCGATGATGATCGTGGCATTGCCAATCGGGTGATTGCGGGTTTACGGGTTTTCAAACCCAAGAATATTCAGCGGATGATTGAGCAAACCGGAGCTGAGGAAATTCTTCTTGCAATTCCGTCTGCCTCTCGAGCACGCCGACGCGAGATACTTGAGTTACTCGAAAGATTCCCTTTACATGTGCGTAGCGTACCGGGCTTCATGGATTTGGCCAGCGGTCGGGTTAAAGTCGAAGATATTCAGGAAGTAGATGTTGCTGATTTACTTGGCCGCGATGCGGTGCCGCCACAGCAGGCTCTTTTTGAAAGATGTATTCGTGGTCATGTAGTGATGGTGACTGGCGCTGGAGGCTCGATTGGTTCGGAGTTGTGTCGTCAGATTGTAGCTACAGGTCCAACTACACTGCTGTTGTTTGAGCACAGTGAGTTTAACCTTTACAGCATCCATACAGAGTTGGAGCAGCGGATCCGACGTGAATCGTTGCCAGTGCGATTGGTGCCGGTCCTTGGGTCTATCCGTAACCCAGGGCGCCTATTGGATCTGATGCGCTCCTGGGATGTGGCCACGGTGTATCATGCGGCGGCATATAAGCACGTCCCGATGGTTGAACATAATATTGCCGAGGGTGTGATGAACAACGTGTTTGGCTCTCTGCATACCGCCCAGGCGGCGGTAAAAGCAGGAGTTGAACACTTTGTATTGATTTCTACTGACAAAGCGGTGCGCCCAACCAATGTGATGGGTAGCACTAAACGCCTTGCAGAAATGGTGCTACAGGCGCTGAGCCAAGAGCCCGCTCCTACGCTGTTCAATGATGGTGAAGCTGTAAACCAGGTTAACAAAACCCGTTTCACCATGGTTCGATTCGGCAATGTGCTGGGTTCATCGGGGTCGGTGATCCCGCGTTTTCGTGATCAGATTAAGCGTGGGGGTCCGGTAACGGTAACGCACCCAAATATTACCCGCTACTTTATGACGATACCTGAGGCTGCTCAGTTGGTTATTCAAGCTGGTGCGATGGGGCAGGGTGGAGATGTGTTTGTACTGGATATGGGTAGTCCAGTGAAAATTGCCGAGTTAGCAGAAAAGATGATCCACCTCAGCGGTTGCTCTGTACGCTCTGAGAAAGACCCACACGGTGATATTGCTATCGAGTTTACCGGTTTGCGCCCTGGCGAAAAGCTTTATGAAGAACTTTTGATTGGTGATAACGTCAGCCCGACCGATCACCCAATGATCATGTGCGCGACAGAAGATCACTTGTCCTGGGAATCATTCAAGGCGGTGTTGGCCCAGCTACTTAGTGCGGTAGAGCGTGATGATTATGAGCGGGTACGCCAGCTACTGAGGGAAACTGTTTGTGGTTATATCCCTGAGGGCGAAATTGTAGATTGGGTTCATCAGAAGCGATGTGCGGAACCTGAGCTGGCTTAATCGCGCCGAACAGTTCATGTACCACCTTCGTCGTAACTTAGCCCAGGTTTAGTGCGAAGCTAGATGCAAGAATGGCGGAAAAATTTTCACCGTTGGCTGTTCAAAACAGCTCGTTAATAAATTCCGCCATGGCTAAATGATACTACCGACCTGAATTTCGTTTCCCTTCTCTTATTTGTGGACATGAGCCAATTGGATTTCAATAGACTTGGTTTTGAGTGGCTGGAGTAAAACCAGCCATCATCCAATAAGTGAACAACTCTGATCTCATGATCATGGTAAATATGGAGGTGGTTTTGATGGTCTCGCTTTGGGGAAGGCTCTCTGGCATTTTGTATTTCGTTTTCCCTGAAGTCAGCGTTGATCAAGGCTGTAAGCGATCAGTCTTTTTTAATCTCGATATGAAAAACTACTCTTGATAGCCGGCCCCCTAAAATTCGAAGCTAATAAAGCATCAATCGTATCGATGGTTTAGGAGCAATGTGTATCAAGGCTGCTGCCTGGCAGGGGGCTACTCCCGATTCAATTTAATGGGAAGTGTAATGATTGAGTATAGAGACGTTACCCTGTTAGCTCAGCAATTGGGCGAAGAGCTGGATAAACGTGCATGGCGAGTTACCGCTGCGGAGTCTTGCACTGGGGGGGCTGTTGCCGCAGCGATAACCGCTATTGCCGGGGCATCAAGTTGGTTTGATGGCTCTGTCGTGAGTTATGCCAACCGCATCAAACACAGCGTTCTAGGTGTAGATGTCAAGGATTTACAACAGTTTGGTGCTGTCAGCGAGCCGGTTGCCCGCCAGATGGCCTGTGGCGTGTTGGCAATGATGGATGCCAATCTATCTGTTGCAGTGAGTGGTATCGCCGGTCCCGATGGTGGTACTGAAGAGAAGCCTGTAGGTACCGTCTGGATTGCCTGGGCTCATGCCGATGGGCAGGAACCCGTGCAGATCGATGCCCGTTGCTTTCATTTTCAAGGCGATAGGGCTGAAGTACAGGCGCAGACTGTGAGAGAGGCAATCAAAGGTATGCTCGCTATCCTGGATGAGCATCCGGTTTAGGGCTGCAGGGGGTTACCTTGGCAATGTTAGGGCGAGCTTTGCAGCTGCCCAAAGCCCATAATTTGCGCGATGGTGACTGGTACCGGTTGTGCCGGAATTACTGGTTGCCTATACAGTAATCCTTCGTTAAGCTTGCCACCAATCAACACAGCTTAGCAATATGGGAATGGTCATGGATTCCAATAAAGACAAGGCGCTAAAGGCGGCGCTCTCGCAGATCGAACGCCAGTTTGGCAAAGGCACAGTGATGCGCATGGGAGATAAAGAGCGCGAGCGTATCCCGGCGATCTCAACTGGCTCCTTAGGTCTGGATGTGGCCCTGGGTATTGGTGGTCTGCCCCGCGGCCGTATTGTTGAGATCTATGGTCCTGAATCCTCAGGTAAAACTACCCTGACACTGCAAGTTATTGCTGAGGCGCAGCGCAAAGGTGGCACCTGCGCGTTTGTGGATGCTGAACATGCGCTCGACCCCATCTATGCAGAGAAGCTGGGTGTTAATGTTGACGAGCTGATCGTTTCCCAGCCGGATACCGGTGAGCAGGCTCTCGAAGTGGCCGATATGCTGGTACGCTCCGGTGCCGTGGACGTGCTGGTAGTGGACTCTGTGGCGGCCTTGACCCCGCGTGCAGAGATTGAGGGCGAGATGGGGGATTCCCACGTCGGCTTGCAGGCCCGCCTGATGTCCCAGGCTTTGCGCAAGCTGACCGGTAATATCAAGAACACCAATACTCTGGCAATTTTTATTAACCAGATCCGTATGAAGATCGGTGTGATGTTTGGTTCCCCGGAAACCACCACTGGTGGTAACGCGCTTAAGTTCTATTCTTCCGTGCGTCTGGATATCCGTCGTATCGGTTCCGTAAAGGACGGCGATGAGGTAGTGGGTAATGAGACTCGCGTAAAAGTTGTCAAAAATAAGGTGGCGCCCCCCTTCAAGCAGACTGAATTCCAGATCATGTATGGCGAAGGCATCAATATGGTTGGCGAGGTCGTCGACTATGGAGTGAAGCTGGGCTTGGTTGACAAGGCTGGTGCCTGGTACAGTTATAAGGGCGAGAAGATTGGCCAGGGTAAGGCTAACGCCACAAAGTTCTTACGTGACAACCCGGATATCCGCAATGAGATTGAAGGGCAGCTGCGTGCGCAACTGCTGGGTGACCTGGTTCCGGCAAGCCCCGAAGAGGTAGTGGAACTCCCGGAAGAGTAAGTGCCTTATTCAAACACGGATTTCTCCGTTGATCCCGCTCAAGTGCTGTTCGGTGCGGCGCTTGAGTTACTTGCCCGTCGTGAGCATTCGCGCCATGAATTGAAGCAAAAGCTTGCGGGCAAGTTCCCCGGTGCCGATTTCGATGCTCTATTCGAGCGCTTGCAAACACTTAATTATCAGTCAGATCAGCGCTTTGCTGAAGTATTTGTCCGCGCTCGTGTTCAGCGTGGGCAGGGGCCTATGCGTATTCGTCAGGAGTTGCAGCAGCGGGGGATTCGAGGAGAGCTCGCGACCCATGCGATTGAGCAGCTGGAGGTTGATTGGTTTGAGCTTGCCCAGGAGCAGCTCCAGCGCAAATACCGTGCTCCTATCAATATAGCGCTGCCCAGAGACCAGCAAATGAAAGAGCGCGCAAGGCGCCAGCGCTATTTGGCGTATCGCGGTTTTCCCGCAGATGCTATCAGCTGGGCGCTAGACGGGAAGTAATCGGGCTTATACTCTCATGCATGATTGGGTCACGGTGGTATTGTTGCTGTCCGACCTGTGATGATGAAAGCAAGAATAATAAGCGCGAGACACCCTATGATCCTATCCATTGACCAGGGCACTACGGGCACTACGGCCTTTGTCTTTAATAGTAGCGGTGCTCTGGTTGGGCGCAGTTACTCTGAAATCCCCAACTACTACCCTAAACCCGGTTGGGTTGAGCAGAATGCCGAAGAGATTTGGCAGGTGACGCAGCGGGTTTGCGCGGCAGCTCTGCAACGCGCCGGCATCCGCGCGTCCGATGTTGAGGCAGTGGGTATTACCAATCAGCGTGAAACTACAGTTCTGTGGGACCGGCATACCGGCGAGCCGGTGCACCCCGCCATTGTATGGCAGTGCCGTCGCTCCGCAGAAATCTGCCAGGAGTTAGCTGCTGCAGAAAAATCTGATTGGCTGCGCGAACGAAGTGGATTGCTGTTGGATGCCTATTTCTCCGCAAGCAAATTGCTGTGGATTTTCCGTGCACAGCCACAGCTGCTGGAGCGCGCTCATCGCGGAGACCTGTGTTTCGGCACAGTAGATAGCTGGCTGGTGTGGAAAATGAGCGGTGGCCGCGCACACTTGACTGATCACACCAATGCCAGTCGCACCCTACTTTACAACCTGGAACAAAAGCGCTGGGATCCGGAATTGCTGGCTCTCTTTGGTTGTCCAGAGTCTATCCTGCCGGAAATCCGGCCTTCTGCCGGTCATTTTACCGATACCGATCCTGAGGCGTTCATTGGGGCAAGCGCACCTATTTGTGGTGTGGCCGGCGATCAGCAGGCAGCGTTGTTTGGTCAGGGCTGTCTCCGTCCCGGGGAGATCAAAAATACTTATGGTACTGGCTGTTTTATGCTGGCTTTTGCAGGTGAGAAGCGACCGAAGCCATCTCCGGGGCTGCTCGCCACTATTGCCTGTGATATCAGCGGTGCCCCTGCTTATGCAGTTGAGGGGTCGGTATTTACCGCGGGGTCTGCGATCCAATGGCTACGTGATGAGATGGGCTTGATTCAGCAGGCAGTGGATACAGAGGTGATTGCGCAGAGTATTCCTGATACCCGTGGAGTTTACCTGGTGCCCGCGTTCAGTGGCCTCGGTGCTCCTCATTGGGACCCATCAGCGAGGGGCACTGTGTGCGGCTTGAGTCGCGGCGCTGGCCGGGCAGAAATAGTGCGCGCTACGCTTGAATCTATCGCCTATCAGAGTGATGAGTTGGCGCGCTTGATGGAGGGGGCTCTCGGGGTATCCATTAGCCATATGCGAGTGGATGGTGGGGCATGCGCAAATAATTTCCTGATGCAGTTTCAGGCAGATATTTCTGCGTTGCGGGTTGAGCGGCCAAAGCAAATCGAGTCTACAGCCATCGGCGCTGCTCTTCTGGCGGGTATTGGTAGTGGTCTGTGGCACTTTGACAAGTTGCCGGAATGTTTGAGGGAGATTGAGCGAGATTTTATGCCCTCTATGGCTGCTTCAGAAAGGAAATCGCGGTTGGCCGGCTGGCAACGGGCAGTTGCCGCGTGTAAGGCATTTTAGTTAGGCCAATAATTTTTCAAGATGGGCTTTCGGCACAGGGAGGTGGCCAAATGGCGGTTTGGGAGGAGTTACAGGCAACAGTTGATGCATTGGTGGATGGTCGCAGGGGAATTCTCGCTGCAGATGAGAGCAGTGGCACTATTGCCAAGCGTTTCAACACGATTGGGGTGGAGTCCACCGAGCAGAGTCGACGGGATTACCGTGCGGCCCTGCTAGAGGCAAAGGGCCTGGGAGATTTTATCAGTGGGGTAATTCTGTTTGAGGAGACGCTTGGTCAATGCAGTGCTAATGGCAAACTTTTGGCACAGGTGGCTGCGAATCAAAAGGTTGTCCCCGGGATTAAGGTCGACAAGGGAAAAGGGCCATTGGCTGGTGCTGCGGGGGATATGATTACATATGGCCTGGATGGACTTGCCGAACGACTGCGCGAGTACAAAAAGCAGGGAGCTCGATTTGCCAAGTGGCGTGAAGTCTATCCAGTTAGTCCACACAATCCCACCGAGCTCGGGCTACGGGCCAATGCCGAAATGTTGGCCCGTTACGCAGCTGTGTGTCAGGCCGAGGGCGTGGTGCCAATTGTGGAGCCGGAAGTTCTCATGGATGGGGATCACAGCATTGAGCGTTGTGCCGAAGTTAATGAACAAGTTTGGCATACTGTTTTTCACGCGCTGTATCGTCATGGTGTCACTCTTGAATTGATGTTACTGAAGCCCAGCATGGTCATACCTGGGGCGCAATCGGCGCGAGCGGAGCCGCAGCAGGTTGCGGAATCCACCCTGCGAAGTTTACGTCGGTCAGTGCCAGCAGCCGTACCGAGCATAAACTTCCTCTCTGGTGGCCAGGGGAACGAAGAGGCTTCTGAAAATCTCAACGCGTTGAACAAGATAAATAATGCACCTTGGCAACTGAGCTTTTCCTACGGCCGGGCGTTGCAGCAGCCAGCATTGGCAGCTTGGGCGGGGCGCTCTGAGAATATTGCCAAAGCACAGGGTGCGTTACTCAAGCGGGCACGCCTTAACCATTTGGCCATGTTGGGACAGTACCGCAGCAGTCTGGAGCGGGAGAGCTGACAGGTGCCGAATGGTCCAAGCTACAACAATAAGGAAAATAAGGAGGGGCAATGGAGTTTGTAACCAGAAATGTAAGCCTGCACTACCGCCGTTGGTGGGTTGAGAAAGCGCTTGGGGTAGTAGTTATTTCCCACGGCTTGGGTGAGCATAGCGGCCGCTACACCATGCTGGCCCAGTATCTGAATCGTGCCGGGTTCAGCGTCTACGCCCCCGATCATTATGGTCATGGGTTATCGGATGGAAAAAGGGGGCATATTGATGATTTCTCCCTTTATTGCGAGGACCTGCATGAATTTATTTGTTTGGTCAAAAGTGGTAACCCCGATACAAGTGTGCATCTGTTGGGTCATAGTATGGGGGCGGTGGTGGCCTGCGGCAGCGCTATTCGGTATGGTTTCGTGGACAGTGTGATCCTGTCTGCGCCTGGATTTCGCGGAGCTAAAGAGCCCGCTGGCCTGGAGCTGTGGCTGGTAATGATGCTGGCCAAATTATTTCCGAAGCTTGTACTTTCCAGTCGAATTGATGACAAGTGGTTGAGCCGGGATGTTTCTATTGTCGAAGCCTATCGCAATGATGAGCTTGCCCACCACGGGGTTTCCCTGCGTTGGTTTGAAAGCTTTCTCCAGGAGAGGGCGTTTCTGTCAGCTAACCTGGAGCGGCTGCTTACACCCTGCTTAATGCTGCTGCCGGAATCGGATCGTTTGGTGGATGTAGAGCTGAGCCGGGAGTGGTTTGGTCGAATGGGTTCGACCAATAAAAGGCTTCACTGTTTTCCGGCAGCTTACCACGAGCTGTTCAACGAGGTGGAGGAGGGGCGTCTAGCCCGTGATTTACTACTGGGCCACCTAAACTCCATTTTGCCAGCCTCAAACCCTGTCATCTCTGGATAAAAATAGGTAAAGATGGGTTAAAACGGGGAAATCTGTTGGCTTAAGCAGAGGCGAATACCGTGAAAAACCCCATGAAGCATTGTATGATACGCGGTCATTTTTGCCCCCCGGAAGTTGTGTCGGGGGGAAATAGTGGGGTGGAACATGGATAAGAAGTTGCTGAGCCTATTAGTGTGTCCTGTAAGTAAGGCACCGCTTGAGTACCGCGAAGATACCCAGGAGCTGGTTTGTCGAGCCAGTGGCTTGGCCTATCCGGTTAGGGACGGGATTCCGGTGATGCTGGAATCTGAGGCGCGTCAGCTGACAGCTGAGGAAAAGCTGGAAAAATAAGCCAATGGGTGAACCCAGCGTTTTCAGTCAAATAATCTCGGGCGATATCCCGGCCGAGAAAATCTACGAGGATGACCTTTGTGTCGTTATTGAGGATCGGGCGCCACAAGCCCCGATCCATCTCCTCATTATCCCGCGCAAACCTCTAGTTAATCTGTCCGATGCCAAAAGCGAAGACAAAGGTCTACTCGGCCACCTGATGTGGGTGGCAGCCGAGCTGGGCCGGCGCTTGCGACTCGAGGGCTTTCGGCTGGTGGTTAACAATGGCCGTAGTGCGGGGCAGACCGTATTTCACCTGCATGTTCACCTGCTGGCTCAAAAGAAGATGCCCGAACAAGGGCTTGCGCAGTAGCAGGACAGACGTGGCACCGCGTCATCGGTGTCGTTCACATAACTTTCAACTAACGAAGTGGAATTACGCCGGATGAAAAGCGCACAGATTCGCGACGCCTTTCTGAATTACTTTGCCGAGCAGGGCCATACTGTGGTGCCGTCGAGCTCTCTGGTTCCGGGCAATGACCCGACCCTGCTATTCACCAATGCCGGCATGGTGCAGTTTAAGGACACCTTCCTCGGTCAGGAAAAGCGTCCTTACAATCGGGCCGCTAGCTCCCAGCGCTGTGTGCGTGCCGGAGGCAAGCACAATGACCTGGAGAATGTGGGCTATACCGCGCGCCATCACACCTTCTTTGAAATGTTGGGCAACTTCAGTTTTGGCGATTATTTCAAGCGTGAAGCCATCCGCTTTGCCTGGGATTTCCTCACAAAAGTACTGGGTCTGCCCGAAGAGCGCCTGTGGGTGACTGTTCATATCAGCGATGATGAGGCCGCTGATATCTGGTTAAAAGAAGTGGGCGTTAGCGCAGAGCGTTTTTCTCGCCTCGATGAGGACAACTTCTGGCAAATGGGCGATACAGGTCCTTGTGGGCCCAGCTCAGAAATTTTCTACGATCACGGTGCCGATGTTCCCGGTGGCCCCCCAGGTTCCGATAACGACGATCTCGACCGCTATATTGAGATTTGGAACCTGGTATTTATGCAGTACGAGCGCACTGCTGATGGCGAACTGCACCCACTGCCCAAGCCCTCCGTAGATACAGGCATGGGTTTGGAACGTATTGCCGCGGTTATGCAAAGCGTGCACTCAAATTATGAAATTGATCTTTTCCAGGCGCTGCTTAAAGCTGCTAGTGAAATAGTCTCCTGCAAGAACCTCGAAGAAAAATCCCTGCGTGTCATTGCAGACCATATTCGCTCTTGCTCCTTCCTGATTGCTGATGGGGTGATGCCATCCAATGAGGGGCGGGGTTTTGTGTTGCGTCGCATTATCCGTCGTGCTGTGCGTCATGGTCACAAACTCGGCCATAAAGAGGTGTTCTTTTTTAAGTTAGTGGAAGCCCTGACTGAGCAAATGGGTGATGCTTATCCTGAGTTGCGTGAGAAGCAAGAGCTTATTGAGCAGGCTCTACGTAAAGAGGAAGAGCAGTTTGCCAAAACCCTGGACAAAGGGATGGCTCTGCTGGAGAGTGCGCTGGCCTCCCTGGAAGATAGCGAGATTCCTGGTGAGCTGGTGTTTACTTTACATGATACTTATGGCTTCCCCACCGACCTGACTCAGGATATTGCCCGAGAGCGTGGTTTGTCACTGGATATGGCAGGTTATGAGGCTGCGATGGAAGCCCAGCGCGAACGTGCGCGCGCAGCAGGTAAATTCAAACAGGACTATACCGAGGTTCTGGATCTGGAAGGTGTGACAGAGTTCCTCGGTTACGAAACAACTGAGGCGCGGGGCAGGGTTATCGCTATCGTCAAAGGTAGCGAGCAAGTCGATCGCCTGGAGGAAGGTGAAGAAGGTGCGGTGATTCTCGACCGCACCCCGTTTTATGCCGAGTCTGGAGGCCAGGCTGGCGATAGTGGCTATCTGAGTTCAACAGCTGGCCGTTTTGAGGTTCGTGATTGTACCAAGCAGGGCGGCCACCACTTGCACACCGGTAAAATGTTGCAGGGTGTCATCACTATTGGTGATCAAATTTCTGCCAAGGTGTCTGCAGAAGTGCGCCAGGCAACCGCACTGAATCACTCCGCCACCCACCTGCTGCACGCTGCTCTGCGCAAAGTGTTGGGCGAGCATGTTACGCAAAAGGGGTCGCTGGTGGACTCCGAGCGCCTTCGTTTCGATTTCTCTCATCCAGAGGCTGTTACCAATAAGCAGCTGCATGCCATTGAATCCCTGGTGAATGCCCAGGTTCGCGCCAATACTCCGGTTGATACTTGCGAAACCGATATTGAGTCTGCCAAGGAAATGGGGGCAATGGCCCTGTTCGGTGAGAAATATGGCGATACAGTTCGTGTTCTTTCCATGGGAGAGACTGAAACTGGCGCTTTTTCTGTTGAGTTATGCGGCGGGACTCATGTCAAGCGCACCGGTGATATAGGTCTTCTGCGCATTGTGAGTGAGAGCGGTATCGCCTCCGGTCAACGCCGTATTGAAGCCGTGACTGGCGCACATGCGCTGTCATTGTTCGATCAAACCCAGCAGCGTCTTGAACATATTGCAGCACTTCTCAAGGCGCGCCCGGATAGCCTTGCCGATAAAGTTGAGCAGCTATTGCTTAACAACCGCAAATTGGAGAAGGAAATTGGTCAGCTTAAGACCAAATTGGCCAGTGGTGCCGGAGGTGATCTCTCTGCTCAAGCGGTGGAAATTGCTGGCTTCAAGTTATTGGCGGCGTCTGTTGATGGCGCAGACCCTAAATCCCTGAGAGACCTGGCTGACCAGATGAAAAACAAGCTTGGTAGTGGTGTTGTCCTGCTTGCAGCACCTGGTGAGGATAAGGTGGCTCTGGTAGCGGCAGTAACCAAGGACCTGACAGATCGCCTGTCAGCGGGGGATCTTATGCGCTTTGCCGCTGCCAAGCTTGGTGGTAAGGGCGGTGGCCGTAAGGATATGGCACAGGGGGGAGGAACTGATGTTGCCGCCCTGGCGGGTATGTTGCAGGAGGTGCCCACATGGGTTGAGGGCTCCCTCAGCAGCTGATTTCGGTAAAAACGGCGCCAGAAGTCGTATGTGAAGTTGATTTCACCGAAGTTTGGTGATTAAGTGCGCGCCTGCACAAGTCAGAGCAGTGCGCGTACTTGGCCAGGGGCTAAGGAAACACAAAGATTATGAGTTTGTTCGTGCAGAAATACGGTGGAACCTCTGTAGGCTCGATAGAGCGTATAGAGGCTGTCGCTGATAAAGTAGCCACGTTTCGCGCCAAAGGGCATGGCTTGGTTGTGGTGCTTTCTGCCATGAGTGGAGAGACCAACCGCCTGATTGATTTGGCATATCAGATCCAGGAAAAACCCGATCCCCGCGAGCTGGATGTGCTGGTGTCTACCGGTGAGCAGGTCACCATTGCGCTATTGAGCATGGCTCTGAAGAAACGTGGCTATGATGCCTGCTCCTATACCGGGGGGCAGGTCAAGATCCTCACGGACAACGCCCATACCAAAGCACGTATCCAGCGTATTGATGTTGAACGCATGCGCGCTGACCTGGATAACGGCAAAGTAATTGTAGTAGCCGGCTTCCAGGGGGTAGATGATGATGGAAATATCACTACTTTGGGGCGCGGTGGTTCAGATACCACGGGCGTGGCTCTCGCTGCAGCGCTTGATGCCACTGAGTGCCAGATTTATACGGATGTTGATGGGGTCTACACCACTGATCCACGAGTGGTGGATAGTGCGCGTCGTATGGATCGGATTACGTTTGAGGAAATGCTGGAGATGGCGAGTCTTGGCTCAAAGGTCCTGCAGATCCGCGCCGTAGAGTTTGCCGGTAAATACAAGGTTCCGCTGCGCGTACTTTCAACTTTTGAAGAGGGTGAAGGAACCCTGATTAGTCTGGATGAGGAAAACAACGAGATGGAACAACCCGTCGTATCTGGTATCGCATTCAACCGTGATGAAGCCAAGCTAACTATTCGCGGTGTTCCGGATACCCCTGGGGTTGCCTGCCGTATTCTTGCACCAGTTGGCCGCGAAAATATTGAAGTGGACGTGATCGTGCAAAACATCAGCGCGGTTGATGGAACTACAGACTTTACTTTTACTGTGCATCGAAATGATCTGCATAAAGCGCGTGATGTTCTGGAGCGTGTTTCGGCGGAACTTGGCGCACGCGAAGTGATCACAGACGACAAGATTGCCAAAGTATCAATTGTCGGCGTGGGAATGCGTTCCCATGCGAACGTGGCCAGTCGTATGTTTAGTGCTCTGGGTGAAGACAATATCAATATTCAGATGATCACCACATCTGAAATAAAGATATCGGTGATTATCGATGAGCGCTACCTCGAGCTTGCTGTGCGTGCCTTGCATAGTGAATTTGAGCTCTCTGATAAACAGAGATGAAATAAACGCTATAACCGGAGCTAAGGCGGCAAGAGCCACCCATTTCGATTCAGTTGCTTGGCATTACATCCAACCTGTTGAGATTTTGTTCGACTGGTCAATACTGAATAGTGTGATGGGTAGTTTTTGACCTTTTTGCACCGCCATCCGGTTAAGATGACCAAATAAGAGCAGCGTCAGGAAAACACCGGCCGCTCTTTATCACAGGATGATCAAGGAGAAGTAGGTAATGTTGATTTTAACCCGCCGAATTGGCGAAACGCTGATGGTTGGCGACAATGTCACGGTTACCGTGCTGGGGGTGAAGGGCAATCAGGTGCGTATTGGTGTCAATGCGCCAAAGGAAGTCGCCGTGCACCGCGAAGAAATTTACCAGCGTATCCAGCGTGAAAAGCAATCCTCTGAGGAGGGTGGTAACGACTAGACGCACAGTTTCCCTAAAAAGGCCGGTAACCCGGCCTTTTTTTATTTTTGAATCTTCTCCTCAAAAGAAGTGCTTGGCGGGAAAGTCGTTTTTTTGCCCGTGTTGTCTAAAAGGTGTTCGATAAGACAAAAAAGTGCAAAAAGTTATTGATTCCCCATTGCTTTTTGTCGGGCCGTTGGTATTATGCCGCCCACTTTCAGCGAGCAACCAGTTAGGTTGTTGAGTAGAAAGAACCTCCTAAAAGAGGTTTTTCGGAAGAAAAGTTTCGAAGCAAATTAAAAAGGTGAGATGGCCGAGTGGCTGAAGGCGCGCCCCTGCTAAGGGCGTATGGGTTAACACTCATCGAGGGTTCGAATCCCTCTCTCACCGCCATATAAAAGGCCCTCTGAAAAGAAGGTCTGCGGCCCCAAAAAATAATTTTTGAGGCGCTTGCAAAAGGAAGTTGCGAAGCTATAATGCGCGCCACTTCAAGCAGGGGCGGAAACAACCTTGCCGGGATTTGAAAAGCGCTTTGAGCAGTTCAAATCACCGAAAAAAAAGCTGCAAAAAATCACTTGATTCAGCAGCCCGGATGTGTAGAATACGCGTCCCGCAGTTAG
>NZ_CP174325.1:0-80000 GCF_056232115.1 Microbulbifer variabilis | reverse complement strand
GCACACAAGCTTTGATCCTAGAATGTCCGAATGGGGAAACCCACTCCTTTTAGGAGTATCCATAACTGAATTCATAGGTTATGGAGGCGAACCCGGGGAACTGAAACATCTAAGTACCCGGAGGAAAAGAAATCAACCGAGATTCCCTTAGTAGCGGCGAGCGAACGGGGATTAGCCCTTAAGCTTTTTATGTTTTAGTGGAAGGTTCTGGAAAGTACCGCGATACAGGGTGATAGCCCCGTACACGAAAAGGCATTTAGAGTGAAATCGAGTAGGTCGGGACACGTGTTATCTTGACTGAATATGGGGGGACCATCCTCCAAGGCTAAATACTCCCAGCTGACCGATAGTGAACCAGTACCGTGAGGGAAAGGCGAAAAGAACCCCGGAGAGGGGAGTGAAATAGAACCTGAAACCGTATACGTACAAGCAGTAGGAGCCCTTCGGGGTGACTGCGTACCTTTTGTATAATGGGTCAGCGACTTATTGTCTGTAGCAAGGTTAACCGCTTAGGGGAGCCGTAGAGAAATCGAGTCTTAATAGGGCGTTTAGTTGCAGGCAATAGACCCGAAACCCGGCGATCTATCCATGGGCAGGTTGAAGGTTGAGTAACATCAACTGGAGGACCGAACCCACTAATGTTGAAAAATTAGGGGATGACCTGTGGATCGGAGTGAAAGGCTAATCAAGCCGGGAGATAGCTGGTTCTCCTCGAAAGCTATTTAGGTAGCGCCTCGCGTCTCACCCTCGGGGGTAGAGCACTGTTTGGGCTAGGGGGTCATCCCGACTTACCAACCCCATGCAAACTCCGAATACCGAGGAGTGCAATCGCGGGAGACACACGGCGGGTGCTAACGTCCGTCGTGGAAAGGGAAACAACCCAGACCGCCAGCTAAGGTCCCAAATACCAATTAAGTGGGAAACGATGTGGGAAGGCCCAGACAGCTAGGAGGTTGGCTTAGAAGCAGCCATCCTTTAAAGAAAGCGTAATAGCTCACTAGTCGAGTCGGCCTGCGCGGAAGATATACCGGGGCTAAATTGGTAACCGAAGCTGCGGATGCCTTCGGGCATGGTAGAGGAGCGTTGTGTAAGCCGTTGAAGGTGGATCGGGAGGTCTGCTGGAGGTATCACAAGTGCGAATGCTGACATGAGTAACGATAAGGGAGGTGAAAAACCTCCCCGCCGGAAGACCAAGGGTTCCTGTCCAACGCTAATCGGGACAGGGTTAGTCGGCCCCTAAGGCGAGGGCGAAAGCCGTAGTCGATGGAAAACAGGTTAATATTCCTGTACTCGCTATTGCTGCGATGGAGTGACGGAGAAGGCTAGGCCAGCATGGCGATTGGTTGTCCATGTTTAAGGTTGTAGGCTGGGGACTTAGGCAAATCCGGGTCCCTAAGGCTGAGAACTGATGACGAGTCTCTTTTAGAGACGAAGTGGTTGATGCCCTGCTTCCAGGAAAAACTTCTAAGCTTCAGGCAATAGTGAACCGTACTCTAAACCGACACAGGTGGTCAGGTAGAGAATACCAAGGCGCTTGAGAGAACTCTGGTGAAGGAACTAGGCAAAATGGTACCGTAACTTCGGGAGAAGGTACGCCGGTTTTGGTGATGGGACTTGCTCCCTAAGCTGAGGCCGGTCGAAGTGACCAGGTGGCTGCGACTGTTTATTAAAAACATAGCACTCTGCAAACACGTAAGTGGACGTATAGGGTGTGACGCCTGCCCGGTGCCGGAAGGTTAATTGATGGGGTTAGCTTCGGCGAAGCTCTTGATCGAAGCCCCGGTAAACGGCGGCCGTAACTATAACGGTCCTAAGGTAGCGAAATTCCTTGTCGGGTAAGTTCCGACCTGCACGAATGGCGTAACGATGGCCACGCTGTCTCCACCAGAGACTCAGTGAAATTGAAATCGCTGTTAAGATGCAGTGTACCCGCGGCTAGACGGAAAGACCCCGTGAACCTTTACTACAGCTTTGCACTGAACTTTGAGCCTATTTGTGTAGGATAGGTGGGAGGCTTTGAAGCAGCGACGCTAGTTGTTGTGGAGCCGTCCTTGAAATACCACCCTGGTATGTTTGAGGTTCTAACTCTGGTCCGTTATCCGGATCGAGGACAGTGTATGGTGGGTAGTTTGACTGGGGCGGTCTCCTCCCAAAGAGTAACGGAGGAGTACGAAGGTGCACTCAGCATGGTCGGAAATCATGCAATGAGCATAATGGTATAAGTGCGCTTGACTGCGAGACAGACATGTCGAGCAGGTACGAAAGTAGGTCATAGTGATCCGGCGATTCTGTATGGAAGGGTCGTCGCTCAACGGATAAAAGGTACTCCGGGGATAACAGGCTGATACCGCCCAAGAGTTCACATCGACGGCGGTGTTTGGCACCTCGATGTCGGCTCATCACATCCTGGGGCTGAAGCCGGTCCCAAGGGTATGGCTGTTCGCCATTTAAAGTGGTACGCGAGCTGGGTTTAGAACGTCGTGAGACAGTTCGGTCCCTATCTGCCGTGGGCGTTGGAGATTTGAGAAGAGTTGCTCCTAGTACGAGAGGACCGGAGTGAACGAACCTCTGGTGTTCCGGTTGTCACGCCAGTGGCATTGCCGGGTAGCTATGTTCGGACGGGATAACCGCTGAAAGCATCTAAGCGGGAAGCCTCCTTCAAGATAAGATCTCCCTGGGAACTTGATTCCCCTAAAGGGCCGTGGAAGACTACCACGTTGATAGGCTGGGTGTGGAAGCGTTGTGAGGCGTTGAGCTAACCAGTACTAATTGCCCGTGCGGCTTGACCATACAACAGAGATGGTTACTAACGACTAGCTAAGCTAGCGGATTGTGAGTTAGAGACATACGATCGCTTGCGGTGTATTACTACAGATTGTTTTACCGACTTATTTGGGGTTATCGCCGGTCAACAACATGACCGAGGCAAACAGCGATAACGCGGCAGGCCAAGCACATTGCTTATAAGACCAGCGCCAACCCAAGCCAGTTTGCCTGACGACAATAGAGTTGTGGAACCACCTGATCCCTTGCCGAACTCAGAAGTGAAACGCAACATCGCCGATGGTAGTGTGGGGCTTCCCCATGTGAGAGTAGGTCATCGTCAGGCTTCTAATCCGAAAGGGCCACCCATTGGGTGGCCCTTTTTTTATGTGTAAAAAAAACAAATAAAGCCCTAAATTATGATTCCGTGCTCTGCGAAAGGCCGTAAAGTCCGGATTTGGGTTGTGTTTATCTATTTTTAGGCTTCAAATTACTTGATTAGCTTCACTAAAAGATAATACTTAACTGGAATACAATAAGTAACATGTGGGCTGTAACTGACTATTTCAGTCGCTATGAAGTAATAATCCTTTTGAAAATAATAAATAGGGTCAAGGGGGCTTTATGCCAGGTAGGGTGAGATTTTTAATAACTGCTTTAATTATGCTGCTATCTTCTTGTGCAACTGTGGAATTAACAGATGCAGGAAGAGATATACAAATTGTGCAACAGATATCTATTTCTGATCTTGATAAATATTATGAAGTTGGTGAGGTTGCTTGTAACTTTGGATTTAATGCACGATCAGCAATCACTAATATAAAGCAATGCCGAACTGATTTGAAGAATCAAGCGGCACAGTTAGGGGGGCATGTGATTGTTATAGAGCACCAGCAACTCGGAACAGGAGGGGGAACATCCTATGGTAAGGGGTATTCTGGCTGCCCAAACTGTATTTCGATGGTGGGAACCACCTATAAGGAAAAAGATACTGCTACAAACAATAAAAACTAATTCGATTTAAATCAGATAGTGAATCAGGTGCTCTTTTAAAAGTTATATTAAAAGAGCATTATTCTGTCAGGACGATTTTACTTTCACTAAATGGCTTTTAGGGGCTGTTGTTTTGAATTTATAAGATTTATCTCTTATATTTTCAATTTTCACTAGATGTCATTCATTACTTTATATTTATATATAAAGTCGATATGCAAAGTATCGATTATAGCGTTCCTTCACTTTAATTCTAACAGTATTGACTATTAAAGACCATTGCATCGTAAATATGGGATGTTAAATTTCTGCTGAATGCGGTGCCAAAAGGTAAGCTTAGTTCCCACTTCTATAAATTATTTCTTAGAAATTCTACCAAGTAAGGCTAGAAAATATCTTCCCTGGTAACATAGATAAAACACCATGAGGATATAAACCATGTGGAAGCTTAAGTTTCTTTATGTAGTCTTGGGAGCTTTGACCACTTTCACTATTTTTAGTGGTTATTCAAAGTTTTCTGATTTTCCTTTAGGTTATGAAAAAACGAAGCATCGAGAGATTGCAGCTCGGGTAGGTAAGCATGAAATTAGCATTGAGGCACTGGATAGCGAGCTTCAATTTGCTCTATATGATATAGCTGAAATGCAATACGAGTTACGATTAAATAAGCTTCATGAATTAATAGGTAGTACGGGGGAGGGTAGAGCTGATATCGAGATATTATTACCTTTTCCACAGCCGCCTCGTATCGAGCTGACTTATAGTGCACGAAATATTCGAGGAAATCCCCGGGCGCCTGTCACCATCGCAGTATTTTGCTCTTTTCAGTCGCCACATTGTAAATCCACTCAGCCTGTGTTTAGGCGCTTAATGGTTGAGTATCAGGAATGGATAAGGCAGGTTAATTTCGATTTTCCTTTGAAGTTTCATAGAGAGGGTGTAATGGCTGCAGCTGTAACACGTTGTGCAGCAGAGCAAAGCAAGTTTTGGGAGTACCATGATGCATTATATACTCTGGCTCCAAGCGTTAATAAAAACGAATACGTACGCTTGGCTAAACAGCTTCAAATGGATAGTTCACAGTTTGATCGTTGTAGAGCTGACGGGCTATATAGATCTCAGGTGCTTGAAGACCAAAAACTAGCCATTGCTCTTGGACTAAAAAATGTACCCGTAGTTTTTATCAACGGCTTATACCTAAAGGGACCTCGCACTTTTGAACAGTATTCTTTCTGGATTGAAAAGGAATTGTATTCTTTGGGAATAAACCCAAAAGATGAAGCTGTCCAGAAAGATAGCAATAATATCAATGAGCGAAATTTACCCTTAACTAAATTGCCGCTTCGACTGCTTGGGATTAGCGAGTCGAGTGTCAAAAATAGATCAAAAGCATTAATTGAAGTGAATGGGGCAACGGCTCAATATTTCACTTTGGGACAAGCGCTTTTAGAGGGAGTCTCGCTGCTGCGGCTCTATTCCAAGTTTGCCGTCATTGAGAGCAATGAGGGATTGGCGAAACTTCCCCTTGAAGGTGAAGAGGGCACTGATATTTTATTGACCCAGTCATATATACATAGTGAGAAACTTAAGCGTCGTATTGAACAACCGATGGGACCTGGAACCCGTCAGCTAATCTCTCCATCTGGAGTGCTTACCCTGGGGCAGGAATGGTTGAGTAGACAATTGGAGGAGCGTGAAATCCTGGAGTCTAAGTTTACAGAGGCAGAACTGGAAGTCGAAGGGTATCACCTGATGCGACTGGAAGGCGTTGCTGATAATGAATTCTTTACTGCATTAGGCTTTCAGGAAAATGATGTATTGCTGAGGGTTAATGATAGCTGGGTTCATAGTGGTCAAAATGCCCTATGGGATGCGCTGACCAGCGGAAAGATAATTGATGTGGCATTCATGCGTAAGGGATTGCCACATCGATTACAGTACGTTGTTGAAGAGTTAGGATACTTTGAAGAAGAGCCGGATAGCGAGAAAGAATAACAGAAATAAGAAATGAGCCTGTTGTAACAACAATCTAAAAAAGCAACAGGCTCTATATCCACCGAGCAGTAAAATTTGAACTTAATTACTTATCTGTATTGCCTTGCCACAAAAGATCAGCCACTATATTCTGGCCTTGGACACTGGGATGGAAGCAGTCACCGCCATCAATATCGTCCTTACCAAATTGGAAAGTACCGGCATTTACCTCACCTTCACCAGTGTACTCGGCTATTACTTCAACGCCATTGGTGCCATTATAGCTTTCTGCCTCCTCGGCAAGTATTTCGTTATATCGACGTTGGGCTGCGCTAATACCGTTGTAGCGAGTGGTAAAATCCTCTCCATTCATAGTACCGCCATTGGTAGCAATTCGGCAGATACCAAAGGTAGACCAGACACTTTCACAGTCTACCCGAGAGTTTCCGGCTTGCTTTTCCAACCCTGCTGCGCGCAGGTCTTGTACACGGGGTACCGAACCGAGAAGAATAGTAGAGCCATTGGGCAGGCCTTCGACCAGTTTGTCTAACCCCGCGCGAATTGCAGAGCGCCATTCACTATCAGTGTAAAGTGGATCATCACAATTCGCCGGATCTACACACTCGCGGTTACAGATATCATTACCGCCTAAAACTACTTCTACGTGGTCAGCTACATTATTCTGCGAAAGAATCCGGTCGGCTTGAGTAGAGAAATTGTCTCCACCACTGAGCATTTCCGCTCCAGATTCCGCCGCATTTTTATTAGCGGCCATATTTGGTGAATTAACTTTATACTTGTCATGAATACTTTCAACTGAATTGTCATCACCATCAAACCAGGAGTGCTCTGGTTGGTCTCCACCAAGGAGACAGAAAAGATCCCAGAAATACTTATTGCGGGTACAGTCCGCTCCGAATGCCATGGTAATACTGTCACCCGCGGCGACCGACTTGGAGGGGGCTGCCATTGCTGGCTGTATCGACAAAACGCACAAAGCCAGGGTTATTACTACTCCATATTTATTCCACATTGTGTTTTCTCCCACACCGACTTTCGTCGTAGATAATTATTTTTTTGGTACTGCATCGGTGAACCAGTGGAGTGTAGGTCGGAGTGGAAAAGGGAGAGAAGTGAATGCTTCCGACTAATTAGTCAGAGTTTAATAAGTTGAAGTGGGTTGGGGTTTTGTCGTCTGTAACATTTCTTTCTGCAAGGCCACTTCTATTAAAGATCTATGCGATGATATTTATCCGCCCGGGTGACCTTCTGTTCATATCTGTTAGCTTCCACTATACTGCGCTCTACTTGTCGGAGTGCCTGTGGGCTGAGATCGCTGTTGCGAGATCCGTTGAACCTGATCGGGGTAACCCCCGCGTAGGGAACAAGATCTGAAGTCGCCTGTTTTGTTACAGTTTGGCGTCTTTTCTCTTTGTATGTGCCCTGGATGCTGCGACCTTTAAATTTCCAAGTTTTAAGGTTACGCATGTCTGAGATCATTGAACAATCCGGTAAAGCCGGAAAGTCCTCCCGCGCTGCCAGTCGCGATTCCGCTAAAGAATTTCTTGAAAATCTCACGGTTCAATCTTTCCCCAACTCGAGCAAGGTGTATTTGCCCGGTGAAACTCCCGACATTCAGGTTGGTGCCCGCCAGATCTGTTTGGGAGATAGTTTGGTAGGGGGGGATGCAGAGAATCCGGTGTTTGAACCCAATGAGCCCCTAACCATTTACGACACTTCGGGCCCCTATTCCGAGCCCAATTTTAAAGTGGACGTACGGGAAGGGTTGCCCAAATTGCGCCAGGGCTGGATAGAGGCCCGCAGAGATACTGAACTGCTGGACTCTCGCCAAGCGGCCTACAGCCAGAAGCGTATGGCGAACCAGGGGCTGGATCATATCCGCTTTGAAAACCTTCCCAGCCCTCGCCGGGCCAAACCGGGACAGAATGTATCTCAGATGCACTATGCCCGCCGCGGCATTATTACCCCAGAGATGGAATTTATCGCAGTGCGCGAAAATATGGGGCGAGCCAAGTTGGCAGCGGAAATGAGTGAAAGTGAATACCAGAAGGCACGTGATGGTATTTACATCCCCGAGCAAATCACGCCGGAATTTGTGCGCCGGGAAGTTGCAGAGGGGCGGGCAATTATCCCGGCGAATATTAATCACCCGGAAGTGGAGCCGATGATTATCGGGCGCAACTTCCTGTGCAAGGTGAATGCAAATATTGGTAATTCTGCTGTGACTTCTTCCATTGAAGAGGAAGTGGAGAAACTGGTTTGGTCTACCAAGTGGGGCGCGGACACGGTGATGGATCTGTCCACCGGTGCCAATATCCACGAAACCCGCGAGTGGATTCTGCGCAACTCGCCAGTGCCCATCGGTACCGTGCCGATTTACCAGGCGCTGGAGAAAGTAAACGGAATTGCTGAAGATCTTAACTGGGATGTGTTCCGCGATACCTTGATTGAGCAGGCAGAGCAGGGGGTGGATTACTTCACTATTCATGCTGGCGTGCTTTTGCGCTATGTGCCGCTCACTGCCAAACGTATGACCGGGATTGTTTCTCGCGGTGGTTCCATCATGGCCAAGTGGTGCCTCGCCCATCACAAAGAGAATTTCCTCTACACCCACTTCGAGGAAATCTGCGAGATTATGAAGGCTTACGATGTGAGCTTTAGTCTCGGTGATGGCCTGCGCCCGGGCTCAATTGCGGATGCTAACGATGAAGCCCAGTTTGGCGAGCTGCACACGCTTGGCGAGCTGACTGAAATTGCCTGGAAGCACGATGTTCAGACCATGATCGAAGGCCCCGGCCATGTGGCTATCCATAAGATCAAAGAAAATATGGATGAGCAGCTAAAGCACTGCCACGGCGCACCTTTCTACACTCTAGGTCCGTTGACCACGGATATTGCTCCCGGCTACGACCACATTACTTCCGGCATCGGCGCTGCACTTATCGGCACCTACGGCTGCGCCATGCTCTGCTATGTGACCCCGAAAGAGCACCTGGGCCTACCCAATAAAGAGGATGTTAAAGAGGGCCTTATGGCCTATAAGATTGCGGCTCATGCCGCAGACTTGGCCAAAGGGCATCCGCGGGCACAGAAGCGCGATGACGCCCTGTCAAAAGCCCGCTTTGAATTCCGTTGGGAAGACCAGTTCAATCTCGGCTTGGACCCGGAGCGGGCACGCACCTATCACGATGAAACCTTGCCAAAGGAATCCGGCAAGGTAGCTCACTTCTGCTCCATGTGCGGCCCAAAATTCTGCTCCATGAAAATCACCCAGGATGTGCGCGATTATGCGGCCAAGCAGGAAGCGGCACAGGGCATGGAGGAAATGTCGATTAAATTTAAGGACATGGGCAGCGAGATTTATCACAAGGGCTGATGAGTATTTTGGGGGAGAATCCTCTCCCCCAAGAATCGGATAGCAAAAGTACGGCGAGTGCATAGAGTTTATCGCCGGGTGTCGATTTGGATTTGCGAAGATAGGTGGTCTGTGACAAGCGAAACCAAAGCCAAAGTAGCTATTGCCGGTGGCGGCCTGTTAGGTCGCTTGCTCGCCTGGCGGCTCTGCCAACGGGAACTGGATATCACCCTGTTTGAAGCGGGTGATTTGTCGGCACCAGTCGGGGGAGCCTGCTGGGCGGCAGCGGGAATGATCTCACCACTATCGGAATTGGTGCACAGCGATAAACAGGTTTACAACCTGGGGCTGAAAAGCCTTGAGCTTTGGCCTGAGTGGGCCCGGCAGCTGAAGGAGCAGAGCGGGCAGGACGTGGAATACCGCAGGGCGGGCTCAGTACTGGTTGCTCACGGCAAGGATAGAAGTGAGCTGTTGCAATTCCTGCGGGAGTTGCAGGGCAAGTTGGGTGAATCTGCCAGGGAGCAGGTGGAGGCACTCGATAGCAATACTTTAGCGAAATTAGAGCCCTCCTTACACGGCTTTGAACAGGGGCTTTACTTACGAGGTGAGGCGGATATCAATAATCACCGCTTGTTGCCTGCGTTACTCAGCGCATTGCACCGAGGAGCTGTCACTCTGCGAGAGCATAGCAAGGTAAATTGCGAAGCTGGGTATATCTCTGTGAACTCGGAGTGCGAACAATTTGATTGCGTGATCGACTGCCGTGGTCTCGGTGCCAAGGGGCAGATTGAAGGCTTACGCGGTGTCCGTGGTGAGGTGATGGTGGTGGAATCCCGGGAAGTGGTTTTGCAGCGTCCAGTGCGCCTGCTCCACCCACGCTATAAGCTCTACGCTGTACCACGCAGCGATGGACGCACTGTAATCGGCGCCACAGAAATTGAGAGCGAAGACCAGTCGCCCATTTCCGTCCGCTCCAGTATGGAATTGTCTTCCGCGCTTTACTCCCTCAACCCGGCTTTTGCCGAGGCTCGTATTGTTGAGACCCGCGTAAATTGTCGCCCCGCCACTATGGATAATATGCCTTATATCCACAGCGAGGATGGCCTGATTCGGGTGAATGGCCTTTACCGTCACGGTTATCTTTTAGCGCCGGCAGTAGTGGAGCAAGTGGCGAGTCAAGTGGCACAACAACTGTTACAGGTGGTTTGATGCAGGTATTAATTAATGGGGAAACACAGAGCCTTGAATCCCCGCTAAAACTCTCTGTGCTTTTACAGCAGCTCGGCTATCGCGGAGAAACATTTGCCGTTGCGATCAACGGTGGATTTATTCCCCGTATGGAATATAGCAATACACAGATAAATAACGGCGATAGCCTGGATATTGTTGCTCCGGTAGTGGGGGGGTAAAGGTGAGCGATCTACTAACACTGTACGGAAAGGCATTTAACAGCCGGCTTTTGGTGGGCACCGCCCTGTATCCATCCCCTGCGATTATGCGCGAATCCGTGCAAGCCTCAGCTTCGGAAATTATTACTTTGTCCCTGCGCCGGCAAAATCCGGCACAGCAGCAGGACAATAGATTTTGGGATTATATTCGCGAGTCCGGCTGTCAGCTGTTGCCCAATACCGCCGGTTGTAAATCGCCGCGAGAAGCGGTGGAGCTGGCAAAAATGTCCCAGGAAATTTTCCAAACCGATTGGCTCAAGCTGGAAGTGATTGGTGATGATTACAATTTGCAGCCAGACCCCTTTGGCCTAGTAGAAGCTGCGCGGGAGTTAATTCAATTAGGCTTCAAGGTTTTGCCTTATTGCACAGATGACCTGGTGTTGTGTCGAAAACTTTTGGATGTGGGTTGCGAGGTATTAATGCCCTGGGGGGCTCCCATCGGTACCGGGCAGGGCCTGCTCAATAAATATAACCTGCAAACACTGCGCGAGCGCCTGAGTGATGTACCGCTCATTATTGACGCCGGAATCGGTGCGCCATCACAGGCGGCAGAAGCACTGGAGATGGGCTTTGATGCGGTGTTATTGAATACCGCGATTGCAAAAGCCCAGGATCCGGTACTGATGGCTAATGCTTTTAAACTGGCTGTGGAATCCGGGCGCGCCGCCTTTAATGCCGGCTTGATGCTCAGGCGTCAAACCGCCAGCCCCAGCACCCCCACCCTGGATATGCCGTTCTGGCAGCAGGCAGAGAGCATATTGCAGGATTAGTATTTTTATGCGCGATCAACTTCAATCGAAAAAGCCAATTGTCTGGACCATTGCCGGCAGTGACTCCGGCGGTGGCGCCGGCATTCAGGCGGACCTGCTGACTTTTGCCGACCTCGGCTGCCATGGTTGCAGTGCTATCACGGCCAATACCGCACAGAATACGGTGGAAGTCACTGCAATTAATGCAGTTTCCCTAGAGGTCTTGGCTTCACAATTGCGGGCCTTACAGCGGGATCTATTTCCTGCCGCAATTAAAATCGGTCTGCTAGCGAATGCTGAACAAGTTGTTGCGGTGGCAGATTTCCTGCGCCAGCTGAAAGCGGTGCAGCCGGTTCCGGTTATTTACGACCCGGTTGCTGTTGCTACCAACGGAGCCGGGCTCACCGAAGGGGATATTACCGCAACGGTGTTGGCTCAGTTGATGCCACAGTGTGATCTGGTCACTCCCAATTTACATGAATTGGGATGGCTTACCGGGGCCAGTGTCGCGGGTGCGGAATCTATTGTGCAAGCTGCGCGTCAGTTGCACGCCCACGGCGGTACCGCAATTTTAGTTACCGGCGGCCATACGCAATTGCGTGCGGGAGAAGTTGCCGACTTACTGTGGGATGGTGAAAAGGCCGATTGGTTTATTGGCCGGGAAGTGTCCAGTACAGGCACACATGGCACAGGCTGCACTCTGTCCTCCGCTATTGCCGCCTGCCGCGCCTTGGGCTATCCGTTGCGAGATGCCTGCGTCGTGGGTAAAGCCTATGTTCAGCGGGGCTTGTGCCGGGGAAATAATACACACATCGGCGCTGGTGCCGGCCCTGTAGGCCACTGTGGCTGGCCCCTGGATTTAATCGACTTCCCGGAGATTTTAGTGCCGGGAGAAGAGCGTGCGCTGGATTATGGTTTTGGTGCGGCCCAGCCTCTTGTTCAAGGGTTTGCCCAAACAGACTCTCAAGCATTGGGTTTATATCCGGTTGTGGATACAGTGGAGTGGTTGCAGCGCTTGGCCGAGCTGGGGGTGCGTACTTTACAGCTGCGAATAAAGAATCCGGGTGGGGACCTGCGCGCACAGATTGAGCGTGCAGTGGCTATTGGCAGGACGTATAACCTGCGCCTGTTCATCAATGATTACTGGCAGTTGGCGATTGAGTGCGGCGCCTACGGTGTGCATTTGGGCCAGGAGGATTTGCAGTCTGCTGATCTGAGGGCAATTCAAGCGGCAGGATTGAAGCTGGGTATCAGTACCCACGGCTTCTATGAATTACTATTGGCCTACCGTTATCGCCCCAGCTACCTGGCGATTGGTGCAATTTATGCGACCAACACCAAGGATATGTCGGATCAGTTGCAGGGCGTGCAGAAACTTGCGCGAATGGCAGCACTATTGCCCGATTATCCACTCGTGGCAATTGGTGGTATTAATATGCAGCGGGCCAGTGAGGTTATCGCTAGCGGCGTTGGCAGTATCGCCGTGGTCAGCGCTGTTACTAAAGCGGAAGACTACAAGCAGGCGGTTGCCGATTTTAATGTCCTGTTGAAAGGTAAGCATGCGGAAGTAGAGCCATGTTAAGTAGTAAGGAATTACAGCGTTACAGTCGCCAGATAATGTTGCCCCAGGTGGGTGAAGAGGGACAGAAAAAGCTGTCTTCTGCGCGAATTCTGATTGTTGGCTTAGGTGGGCTCGGCAGCCCGGCAGCGATGTATCTGGCCGCAGCCGGTATTGGAGAGCTGCACTTGGTGGATGGTGATCATATCGATCTCTCCAATTTACAGCGCCAGGTTTTGTACAAAACCAATCACCAGGGAAAATCCAAAGCCATGGTGGCTGCACAACAATTGGCTGCGGCCAATCCAACTATTCGCATTCACCCCCACAGCCAAATGGCGAATGAATCCTGGCTGCGTGAGCAGGTAAAACAGGTGGATCTGGTGTTGGACTGCACCGATAACCTGGAAATCCGCCATACGATCAACCGGGTTTGTTATCAGGCAGGATGTCTGGTGGTAATGGCATCGGTGCAGGGGTTTTCCGGCCAGCTGATTAGTTTTGATTTTTCTGAAGGAAAAGGTCCCTGTTATGCCTGCCTGTTTCCGCCCCAGGAGCAGGCTGAAGTCCAGAACTGCTCTACAGCAGGTGTGATCGGTCCTGCGCTGGGTGTAGTTGGCAGTATGCAGGCTCTGGAGGCCATAAAGTACTTGGTAGGGTTGCCGGTATCGAGCTTGAATAAATTGCACTTAATCGAGACGGAAAGCTTAGCTCTGCAAACTTTGCAGCTGCCGAGCCATAGTAATTGCCCGGTTTGTAATACCTAGCAACTTTGTTTCCTCTTAAATTTTTCTTTCAGTAGATTTATACAGGGCTGGCAATATGAGCGTATGCATAGCCAATATGCTTTATTTTTGCTCCTTTTTTGGCGTAATAATTATCTTTTTACTTTAGACCTACAGTTGCTCTAGAGCAGGGTTCCGCCAGACTCAAGGTATATTTCGAGTTAGTTGCCTGGATAAATATGTTTGCCTTTTTAGTGTCTTATAAACTTGGCTCGGCTATATAGATAAGCTATCAACCCGATAGCTTGTGAGAAATCTTTAAAGCTATCAGAATGGCATCACAACCACTTCGGTGACAAAAGTATTGGAAGAAGGATTTGTTTAATGAAAAAAATCGATATTGGTATTAGCGAAAAAGATAGGGAAAAGATCGCTGGTGGTCTCAAGCACTTGCTGGCGGATAGTTACACTCTGTACCTGCAAACGCACAACTTCCATTGGAATGTTACCGGGCCATTTTTTCGTGAACTGCACCTGATGTTTGAAGAGCAGTATAACGAGCTGGCCACCGCGGTAGATGATATTGCCGAGCGGATTCGCACCTTGGGGGTTTCTGCGCCAGGCACCTACCAGGCTTTTGGGCAGTTGAGCTCTATTAAAGAAGTTGTGGAAATTCCCGCAGCCGAGGATATGGTGAAAATTCTCACCAAGGGCCATGAGCAAGTGATTAAAACTTGCCGCGATGTATTAAAAGCTGCGCAAAAGGGAGAGGATGAATCGACTATTGCCCTGGTATCCGATCGTATGAGTGTCCATGAAAAAACTGCCTGGATGCTGCGCGCCACCAGCAGCAAGTAGTGGCTGGCCCTCTGGGCAAGTTACTGTTCCTGCGGTGCTTACTGCTCGGTGAGTAACTCCAGGAAAGCACCGGCGGGTGCAGAGAGGTTGCCGCGGCTTTTGAGCAGCGTGCCAACTTCCTGTGTCACCGCCGGAGCGGAGAGAGGCAGACAGGTTAAACCATGCTCTCGCATTTGTGCCTCACAAAGACTTGGTACGGCACTGACTCCCAAGCCTGTCCTGACCAGCTGCCCGATAGTGCTTAGTTGGTTGGCTTCACAAACATATTGAGCGGCTTTCCCACACTGGTTAAAGGCAGTATCCGTCCAGCGCCTTACCGCTGATCCACGGTTCATCGATATAAAAGGGTGAGTGGCCAAGTCGCGCCAGCGTATTGTCTTTTTTTCCGCCAATATGTGCTCTTTGGGCACTACTGCGATAAAACGATCGCGTTCAAAGGGCACAAACTCCATTCCGCCCAGTTCATCCGGGCGAAAACTGATACCCAATTCCGCGCGTCCCTCCTGCACCGCCTCTACAACCCGTTCCATAACCACATCTTCCAGCACAATATTGATTTGGGGAAACTTCTGGTGGAAGTCAGCCAATAGAGAGGGTACCCGGTTTAAGGCAAAAGCGGGGATAACCGCCAGCCGTAGCTGGCCGCGTTCCAGGCGGAAGCGCTGCTGTATAGCATCCAGTGATTGGTCCCAGCTATTAAGCAGTTGTTCCGCACGAACCAGGAACTCGCGTCCTTCTGGGGTCAAGACCAGTTGGCGACCATCGCGACTGAATAGGGGGCCTCCGGTGGCTTCTTCCAGATTACGGATGGCTATAGAGAGCGCCGGCTGGGAAGAGTGTAACTGGGCACTGGCCTGCGCCAAGCTGCGGCTGCGCGCTACGACAACGAAGGCACGAAGTTGTTTAATAGTAGCGCTCACTGGGGCTCCAGATACTTCAGGGAATGTTAAATTTTATTAAAGAAACCATCGAAAGATTAAAATAGTTTAAAGTCGTCGGGCAAGGCATGATTGCCGCTTTCGCCCTGGCGAAGGTCAAACAATCACCGAGAATAATGAACCTACAAGGTCTGTTGAGATGAAGGACAATGCACAACCCCTTTGGCAACCGAGCCCAAAGGCCATAGCCTCAACCCAAATGGATGAGTTTCGCCGGCTGGTTAATGAGAAACACCAGCTACAGCTGGAAGACTACAACGCGCTATACCAGTGGTCTGTTGAAGAGCGCGAGGACTTCTGGAGCGATTTGTGGGATTTCTGCGAAGTAGAAGCTGGTGTGCGCGGAGAAGAGATCTTGGGCCGCGACAGTATGCCGGGTGCTGAGTGGTTCCCCGGTGCACAACTTAATTTTGCTGAGAACCTGCTGCGCTACCGCGACGATAAGCCGGCTTTAGTAGAACGCCTGGAGAATGGTAGCCGCCGCCAGCTCAGCTACGCGCAGCTGTATGACCGGGTAGAGCGCTTGGCTTCAGCCCTGGCCAATCAGGGCGTGTCCAAAGGGGATCGTGTGGCTGGCTTTATGCCAAATGTGATCGATACCGTAGTGGCCATGCTGGCAACTACTAGCCTCGGTGCTATCTGGACTTCCTGTTCGCCGGACTTTGGCATTAATGGCGTGTTTGACCGTTTCGGCCAAGTGGAGCCGAAAGTGCTATTTGCCTGTGAGGGCTATCTCTATAACGGCAAAGTGATCGACTCGCTGCCGCGCCTGCGTGAGATAGTGGCCCGTATCGATTCTATTGAGAAGCTGGTGGTGGTACCTGTCGCCCGCTCTCAAGAGGAAACGGCTCAAGTACTAGCGGCAGAACCGCTGGATAAAGTGGTGTTACTGTCGGAGTTTGAAGCTGCAGCGCCCAAGCGCGAGCTTACCTTTGCCCAGACCGCATTCGATCACCCCCTGTATATCATGTACTCTTCGGGTACTACTGGAGTGCCGAAGTGCATAGTGCACGGGGTGGGTGGTACCTTACTCCAACATCTGAAGGAGCATCGCCTACATTGCGACTTGCGTCGTGAGGATTCCCTGTTCTACTTCACCACCTGCGGCTGGATGATGTGGAACTGGCTGGTAAGTGGCCTGGCTTGCGGTGCAACTCTGGTGCTGTTTGATGGCTCTCCCTTCTATCCAGAGGCCAGGGGCCTATGGGATATGGCAGATGAGGAAGGCATTAGCGTATTCGGCACCAGCGCCAAGTATATTGCCGCCCTGGAGAAGAGCGGCTGTAAGCCTCGGGAAAGCCACAAACTGGAGAAGCTGCGCGCGGTGCTGTCTACCGGCTCGCCACTGGCCCATGAAGGCTTCCGCTATGTTTACCGAGACATAAAGAAAGACTTGTGCCTGTCTTCTATTTCCGGCGGCACCGATATTATTTCATGCTTCGCCCTGGGTAACCCGACTTTGCCGGTTTATGCGGGAGAACTTCAGTGCCGCGGCTTGGGTATGGCTGTGGAGGTCTGGAATGACGATGGTAAACCAGTAACTGCAGCGAAAGGGGAGCTGGTGTGCGCCAAATCCTTCCCCTGTATGCCGATCGGCTTCTGGAATGACCCCGATGGGACAAAATATAACAGTGCATATTTTGAAAACTGGCCGGGCGTTTGGGCGCACGGTGACTATGCGGAAATTACCTCCCATGGGGGGGTGATTATTTATGGTCGCTCCGATGCGGTACTGAATCCCGGTGGCGTACGCATCGGCACCGCCGAGATTTACCGCCAGGTGGAGAAGGTGGAGGAAGTGCTCGATAGTATCTGTATCGGCCAGCAGTGGCGGGATGATGTACGCGTGGTGCTCTTTGTTGTGCTTCGTGAGGGAGTGGAACTGGATGAGGATTTGGTGCAGAAAATCCGCTCCACTATTCGCGCTAACACTACCCCGCGTCATGTACCGGCCAAGGTAATTCAGGTGGCGGATATTCCGCGTACTATTAGCGGAAAAATTGTCGAGTTGGCAGTGCGTAATGTGGTGCACGGCAAGTTGGTCAAGAATAAGGAAGCCCTTGCTAACCCTGAGGCTCTGGCACAGTTCGAAAACCTGCCGGCTCTGGCTGAGGACTGAAGCTATTAATTAAGGGGGAAGGGTACGTAGGCGGGCGTCATTTTGTTTACCCGCGTTCTGCGCTACCCTTGCCATATAGTAATACCAATAAATTCAAGGCAGAAGAACAGGTATGGTTACTTATCTATATTGGGCGGCGGTTATCGCCCTGGTCATTCTCTCCCTTTTTGTTGGCAGCCGTATGGGCAGCTTGAAAATTGGCGCTATTGCGGCCGCAGTTTTCTTCTTTGCGGGTTGGTTGGCGTATTACTTCCACTACGAACAGGTCTTTGTAAAACGCTTCGGTGGGGTGATGCGTATTTCCGTGCCCGATGGTTACCGACATATTGGCGCCACCTGGAAAGAGGACAATCTCTGGATTGAGAACTACGACCCCAAAACCAATCAATGTATTTTCACTGAATACTCCAAGGGAAATATTCTCGAAGGGCGAGTGATAATTCAGGATTGTAATCCGTTACTTGGCAATCTCAGCTCCCAGCCATAAGCTACTTGTTTATTCCTGGCCGGCGATTGATGCAATGTGAAGCTATCAATTGCTTTGCTTTTCGCCGGCAAACTTCACCTGGACATTACCAGTTCTGGGGCAAAATCGTATGTGAAGGGAATGGATACCTGGAAGTGCGCGGAGTAGCCGCTGCGGTCAACGGATTAATATTTTGCGAACTCTCTTTATCTCCCTGCTTATCGGTTTTGCATTGCTGCCTCTGCAGCAGGCAATAGCTATCCCTTTTTTCTCCAAATTACCTAGCTTTTCATTGTATGTACAAGGTGATTCCCAGCTGCAAGAAAAATTGAGTAAAGAGCTCAATGAACTTCGCAAGAACAGCAGCGCCCTTGAGAGCTATGAAGACCCACAGGATGTAGTCCACTACGAACGCGGCAACCTCGCAAAATTGCTGCGTTCGGAGGGGTACTATGACGCTACTGTACGAGAGTCTGTACTGAGCAATGAAATTGTTTACCAGGTTGTACCAGGCCCACAGTACCTGATCAAAAGTCTGGATATTGAAATGCCTGTAGAACTGCGTGCGGGCTTTCCCGGCTTGCCTATCTCAGTTGGCGACCCGCTTCAGGCCGATGAGGTACTCGAAGGCGTGCAGAAGATAACCACGTACCTCAACAATAATGCCTGTCTGCTCAATGTCGATGTTACCTACCAAGCTACAGTGATCCACCAGGAGGCCGCTGCTCGCCTGGTGTACCGTGTAGCGCCGAGCCCGGAGGTAATGGTGGGCGATGTACAAATTCTCGGCGCTACATCAATTGAAGTAGACTACTTGCGCAGCAAGTTGAATATTAGTCCTGGAGACTGTTTCAGCCGCAGCAAATTGGATGCAGCCCAGTTGCGATTATTGCGCACGAATTTAATTTCCAATGTGACTCATCAGGTATCGGAACCCTATAACGGCTTGGTGGATGTCATATTTATTGTGCAAGAACGAAACCACCGTACAGTTACATTGGGGGTGGGATACACCTCTGATGAGGGCCCCGGTGTGTCCGCCAGTTGGGAGCATCGCAATATTTTTCATCGCGGTGAAAAGTTGGAAGTTGAAAGCAAGGTAAACAAAGTCAAGCAGACTATAGAGAGCAAACTGACCATACCGCGCTTCTTTAGGGACAAGCAGCGCTTTACCGCGAGCGTGGCCCTTACCGGTGAAGATGTAGATTCTTATCGCTCCAAAGCATTGACTCTCAAGGGGCTGGTGTCGCGAAAATTGAGCAAGCACCGCACTATTAGCGCGGGGGCTGAACTCAAATTCAGCCGTGTGGATGAAAAAGTGGATGGTGCTGTGGAGGATGGGGACCCGGATGAGAACTACCATCTGCTGGCATTTCCCCTTGGTTTTAAACTGAATACTACAGATAAACCACTGGATGCTCGTCGTGGGGCTACCACCGCATTGGAAATTAAGCCCTATCTGGACTTAAACAAAAACAGTACGTCCTTTGTAAAAAATATCCTGCAACTGACTGCTTATAAAACGGCAGAGTCTATGCGCTACGAACCGACACTGGCCTTGCGTATTAAAGCGGGGGCTATTACCGGTGCGGCCAACCTGGAACTTCCTGCGGATGAGCGCTTTTATGCGGGGGGCGGCGGTTCGGTGCGTGGATATGGCTACCAGGAGTTGGGGCCGCGTATTGTTGAAATTAATGAGGACGGCGAGGAAACCCTGTCCGACTCAATAGGTGGACGCGGTCTCAGTGAGATTTCTATTGAGGGGCGCTTTCGTTTTACGGATACCTGGGGTGGGGTCTTATTCCTTGATGGCGGGAATGCCTACGAAGATCCGAGCCCTAACTTTTCAGACCTTTTTTGGGGCACAGGTTTTGGTGTGCGCTATATCACCTCTTTTGCCCCCATTCGTTTCGATCTCGCCTTTCCCCTGGATCGCCGCGATGGTGTGGATGATCGTTACCAGGTCTATATCAGCCTGGGGCAGGCTTTCTGATGGCCAGGTTGAACGCATTTGCAATAGGTTTGGCCCGGGCGCTGGGTGCTCTCCTGCGAGGACTGTGGCGATCCTTTGGTGCTGGGGGATCGCTTCTAACCGGCCTGTGCTTACTGATTGTACTTTCATTGATTTATTTCTTGGGTACTGAACAGGGGCGGGTCAGTCTTACTCGTACAGCTTTTTATGGGGCGGAGCAGGTGATAGACGGCCTCTCTATTGAGGCGGAGGGAATTGGCAGTGAGCGCCTCGGCGCATGGTTTTTTGAGCGTCTTCGGGTAGATTTTGAGAGCAATACCCTGGCGGAGGGTTATCAACTGGAATTGGAGCTGCAAAGTTTTTCCAGTAATCCTGTCAATATTGATCGAGTTGTAGTCAAGGACTTTCTATTTAATATTGATGTACTCGATGAACTACTGAAATCCCTGGCTCGAGCGGAAGAGAAAACCGCTCAGGATTTACAGGAAGAGGCTGGTAATAGAGAAGCCACCACTTGGGAAACCTTAGTACCTAGGTTCCGCCTTGGGGAGCTACGGCTTGAGCGATTGCAATTGATCAGCAGCAAGATAACCGATATCCCTGCGATCTCTGTGTATGGCAACAGCCTCTACCGGTGGGAGGGGCAGCCCACCCAATTACAGCTGGAAATTCGCGAATTAAGTGGTGGTGATTTGCAGTTTATTGCCGATGGGCGCGAGCGTCAGCCCGGGCGATTTGTTTTGGATTTCTCTGCCAGTGAAAAAGCACAGGGATTTGTTGGGCGGCAGTTGCATTTACCTCAGGGGCAGGGGCTGGATGCGCGAGGAAAAATTTCCCTACGCCGTCGCGATAAACAGATACAGGTTGATATTGAGTCTCTTTCCACACCTTTTTCCCAGCACAAACTGGCGCTGACAGGCAGTTTGCTTTTTGATTTGTTTCCCTGGCGGGTGCATACAGATGGCATCTGGCTACAAGTGGATGGTAAACGCAGCACCTTGTCTGGCAATATTAGCGCTGACAATATCAGCGCAGAGCTTCATCTCAATCGCTTACCTATTACACTTTCCCGCCCTTGGCAAAATGTCTTGCACAGCGGTTGGTTCAGTGCTGGCTTAACAGTTTCCGGCACATTACCGCTGCCCGATATTTCTGGCCAGGTAAAACTGAACAGTAGTTATCGGGAACAGCCCCTGGAGCTGATAGGCGAGGTAAATACCATACAGGGAATGATTCACCTGGAGTCCCTGCGGCTGGAATTTGCTGGGGCACAGATGCGTACCGCGGGCAGTATAGATACTGAAAATAAAACCCTGGATATGAGTGCGGCCGTGCAGGAGCTGGGAGTTGAGGAGATTCGCCGCCTTCTATTTTCCCTCCCGCAAACAGAGCAGCTGAAAATCCCTGATGACTTTTCCGGTACTCTGCACCAATTACAGCTAACCGCACAGGGACCTTGGGATAACCCGGATTTGCAGGGAGATTTGAGTGCTGTATCGGTTTACCGAAATTTACAGAATGAGTTGACAGCCCGAGTCAATGGAAACTTGAAGGGGCTAACCATTACGGATTTTTCCCTGGTGGGGGACAAGTTAAATATCCTTGGCGGTGGCACTGTAGATATTGAGTCTGAAGCACTGAACTTGCAGCTGCAGGTAGATATTCGCAATCTCAACCCAAGTGAAGATCTCGGTCTCGCTTCAGCTAAGGGTGTTAGCTTGGGCCTGCAGGGGCAGGTTGGTGTGGAAGGTCCCTGGTCCAATCCGCGCCTGAATACTAGCCTGGAATCCGATGGCCTGGTTCACGAATACCGATACAACCTGAAGGGTGATGCCAGCGGCGACCTCGAAAAGATTAATCTGCAAGGGTTGCGTGTGGAGTTATATGCCAACGGATCCATAGACCATTTCGACATGGGGCAATTCCGCGGCCCCCAGTCACCGACCACTATCCCGAGTATGCAAAAAGGGGCGAGTCAGCCCGAGCAAAATGCGAGCCGTCTCACCGAACTTGCAAAGGAAGCCCAGCGCCTGGGGCGCGAGGGAATTGCACTGATTGAAGCTGAGGGAGCACTTGAGCCAAAGCTGGGTCGGCTTGAGCTGGGGGTGAGTGCGCGCAACCTGCCGCTACCCCTGTTCGAGGTGTTAGGGTTGCCGCTACCCAAGACCCTGGAAGGCGAGCTTAGCCTGGATGGCGAGATCAAGGGAGCACTTACCAACCCTGAAGTACGCGCCAGTGTGCTGGCCCAGGGTGGCTATCGCCATGAACCCTGGCAGTTGCAGGGAGTGCTTGATTATGCGGATAAGAGTCTGGTTGTGGACGGGCTGGAATTTCTGTGGGCGGGGCGCAACCAGTTGTGGGCCCACGGTAGTCTCAACGAGCAGCGGCTGGATCTGCAGCTGCAGGGCAGGGCCTCACTGGAAGATCTCTCACGAGAGTTACCGTTTAATACACCTGAGCAGGGTGATGTCGTTTTGTACTCAAGTATTACTGGCAGTCCACGTCAGCCACAGCTTGAAGGGGAATTGCGAATCAGTGGTTATACGCCCGGCCGTGAGCAAGGGCGTGTGCAGGTGCAGCCTCTCTCAACAGTGCTTGAATGGCATACCGAAGGTGGGGAATTGCAGGTATCTCTCGTGGCTGAGCACGATGGTCGCCGTGCAATAGATAGCAGTGCCAAGTTATTGATTTCTCCCATTTTTGAACGGTTGTTTTCTGATAGCTCAGCGGGGTCTGTGAGCGATATTCCTCTACAGCTGGTGAGCAGTGGTTCCGCAGATCTGTCTGTCGTTGCTGAATTTATTGACCCCAGGATACATGTAATGCGCGGTTTGCTGAGTTTCTCAGCGGATGGTGTCGGCACTTTGGGTGAGCCTCACCTTGTTGGTGGGATAGAACTGAGTGGAGCAAGCTATGAGCACCGCCCAAGCCACACCCGTATTACCAATATTGATTTTTATACACGCTTGATCCCGGGAGAGTGGCTTGTCGAAAGAGGCAGTGCCACAGTTGTTGATGGCGGTACGATTAGTTTGGGAGGGGCCGTGTTTTTTCCCGAGCAGGCACCGCCTCAGATGAGCTTAAGCTTAAATCTGAATAGGGCACACTTACTGAATACTCCGGGAGTACGCGGTGCAATCTCTGGAGAAGCTACCCTGTCGGGTTCGACTGAGGATGCGCAAATCACCGGTCGTTTTACCCTGCGACCATTGGCAGTACAGATTGAGCAGTGGATTGGCAGCACGGTTCCGGAAATTCAAGTAGTGGAGGTCCAGGTGGATGGCCCACAGGTGGAGCGTGCACCGCTGTTGCTTAGCAAGATCAGTTTGGGAGTCGAGGTGATTCTGGATCAGCAGTCCTATGTGCGCGGACTTGGACTTAACTCGCAGTTGCGCGGTCAAGTGGATATTCACGGAACTGCGGCCAAACCGGAAGCCTCAGGTGAGCTGACTATCGTGCGCGGCAGTTTTGACCTGCTAGGTAAGAAGTTTAATCTTCAGGAGGGAGAGATTCGCTTCGAAAATAATGAAGTGGCAGTGTTTGTCGAGGGTGTTTATAGCTATCGCGATGGTGAAATCACAGCAAATATTTCAGGCTCTGCAACTGACCTGGATATTACTTTCAGCTCAGATCCTTCAGCCTCTCAGGATGAAATTTTAGCGCAATTACTATTTGGCAAGTCTCTATCAGATATTTCACCGCTACAAGCCGTACGTCTGGTGAGCGTGGTGCGTAGCCTACAAACCGGTCGTGCCGTGCTCGACCCGGTAGCAAAAACCCGTGAATTGCTGCGTCTCGATACACTTAATATTGAACAGGAGGAAGGAGATGAGGGCGAAGAATATGCCCTTAGTTTGGGTAAATATATTACCAATCGGATTTATGTAGAGTTGCAACGCAGCACCGATCCGCTGAGCCCCTGGCAGGCGGAAATGCAAATAGAATTGCGTGAAAACCTAAACTTGGAGTTCAAAACCGCAGATGATGGAGATAGTGGTTCTGGCAGTGTAGAGTTGCAGTGGAAAAAGGATTATTAGTTTATAGCCGCCTGCAACCTATATTTCATTTTTTCTCAGACCTCAAAAATATCTCAACTGGATCGCAGAACGATCCAGTTTTGTACCAGCTTCTGGCTACTGATCCTCAGCTAATCTATACGTATGAATAGATTACCGAGTTGCTCTCTTTTTTCTTTTTTAGGTACTTCTTACACGGATAATACAATGTGCCGATAAGTACAATCCAGAATAAGTAGGTTCGCGCCAGGTTTGGCTCATAGCCTTCTGGCCATACTTTAGTGCCATTGAAGAAGTTGGTTGCAACTCCAAATTCCAGATATGTCCAAAGGTGAGCGGCTAAATTGATAATCGGTACATGTAAGAGATAGAAAAAGAGTGATGCCTGGCCGAACATAAGAAATATATTTAATACCTTGTTTTTTCTGTTTTCTACTAATGCCATTGTTAATAATACTATACACATAGTCATTACTATATAGTTAAATGACATTGGATATTTGGAAGTATTGATAAAGCCGAGAATACCTTCATCAGGATTCCAGACATGGGGGTCCCCAAAGCCAATAAACCTTGAACTAAAGAATAGAATCGCTAGTACTGCTGCTGCCATTAGGAGAAAGTGTACCCTTTTTTTTGCCTCCAGTTCATATAGAGTGCCAGATGCATACCCTAGGTACATAAGGGCAAATAGAGGGATGATATTGTAGGCGGCGAAAATTCCGGTATCAAACTCAAATAGCCTGAATCCGCTGCGAACATGAGCCAGGATCCATATCCACTCGTAACTTCCCAGTAGTTGGCGTATGTAATTATCGTTTATATAGCCATGCAATCCAACTAAGGCCAGGCAGGCTATAAGGGTCAACTTATTGGGGAGGTAAATCAGGCCTGCTAGTAGTATCATTGATAGTCCCAGCGCCCATATAACCTGAACAAAGGCATAGTTGTAATCAAACTGCCAGGAAAAATTAACTAATGTAAGCTCCAGGAGGATTAGTACCAGGCCCCTTACCAGCAAAAACTGAGAGAGTTCCTGCTTGGAGTTTAACTTTTTACCATGTAAATAGGCACTTAGCCCGGTTAAAAAAATAAAACCAGGGGCGCAAATATGTGTGATCCAGCGGGTAAGAAATAGCATCACAGAGGTTTGGGATAGGTCGAGGGGGTCAAACTGAATGGCTGTCCAGAAATCTCGAGTGTGATCGAGCGCCATAACAACGACTAAAATACCTCTGGTAATGTCTATTGCTGGGTATCGCAAGTGGTTATCTCCAAGTTCGATTATTATTAAAATATTCGATTTTTCTTTGTAGGGGACTGGTGACTACTATTTGCAATTATGATTTTATATTAAGGACTGCTGTCATGTTGAGATATTTGTTTCCTTCAACAGTATCACATCTTGATATCTTTCCGACGCCCATTCATGGCATAAATCTGATAAATACTGGGCTAGTTCCCCCTCGGTAATCTCAAATGGTATAATTATCCCTGCAGGTCTTCGCTTTCCTTCAGGACCTTGGAAGAATGCCAGCCAGCCGTCATTATGCCTTTCAATTATAACTTCTCGACCAAAAATACTGTAACTATAAACTTTCATTGTAAAAATTCTACTTTCTATTTTTTTCGATGTTAATTGCCCAAATTGGTACAGGCTCTTTTGGCTATGTTTCTGAGGCCACGCTTAACTAGAGGCTCTCTAGATTTTCTGGGACTCTTGCCCAATGAGGAACTCCAGATGTGAAAACCTTATTGGATGGGTTAAATATATCTGGGTTGTCTAAAGTGCCTGCTCCAACACTAATCAGGCCGAACTCTGTCTCACCCCAAAGATTTGAGCCACAGTTTTTGCAGAAATGTTGTTTTACGGTCCGCCCTTCACTTGATACCTTTTTGTAGATTTTTGGAATACCTAGTGAGCATAAGAAATCTGAACTCCTAACCATAAATCCTGGCCAGGCATCTGATCCGGTTATCATTCTACAATCACTACAGAAGCAAAAAAGCTGTAATACAGGTTCCCCCTTGATTTTGTAACGTACATTGCGACAAAAACATCCACCTTCTTGTAAGTAGCTCATTTATTTTTCCTTTATTTCGTATGAGAGTTTGATTGGCACAGCGTGCAACTTGATCGTATATTGGGGGGGAGCTGCTAATATTACATTTAAACCTGTGAGTGAGTAAATTTTGAGTCGCATTTTTCTTTTTCTAATAAATTGTTTGTGTATAAGTCTTGGTTTTTTTTGAATTTATTTTTAAGTCGATACGTTGGTACCTTCGTTTAGAGTTGTCTGAATAAATTTCTGGGTGTTTGGTTGGATGCCAGTGCGCTGGTGATGATGAGGAGGTGCCAAATTCGGAGGGTGTGGTGTGGATGGTCACTAGGATGATGACAGATAACTTTTTTCGCTCCATGGCTACCGTTTGCTGCGATCATTTCTCTCCTTTTATTGGCCGCCTAGTACTAGTAGGTGTGTCTAAGTCACTTCATATAATTACAAGTTGTGATCTGGTAAGATCTCCCAGGTATCAGTGTCATAATAAAGAAGAGGTGATTGTAAAAACTTGGAAGAGGGTGAGAGAGAATAGGTAGATGATTCATTGATGGGTTGAAGCTGACTGTTTCCGTATTTTTGAATCTCTCGGTCATAGATTGATTGCTGATGACAAAAACTATACTCTCAATAATATCCAAAAGATTCGTAGTTCCATAACCCTAATAAGATCAGTGATGATAAATCTGGGAGGATATTACCCTGATTGTCATTCTGGTAGATTCCTTGCTCAGGATTAAAAGAAGATATGCTCGAACAGTTCTCTATAAATATTTCCTCTTGGGCTATTGTGCTCATTCTGGCTATAGTTTTCCTGCTGCCAAAAGCCATTGTTATCGTTAAGCCAAAGCAGTACCATTTTGTGCTATTTCTTGGCAAATACTGGAAGACCGCTACTCCTGGATTCAACTTGATTATTCCCTACCTCTCATGGGTGGATAAAAAGGCATCCACAGCTCTGCACGAGACGCCGGTGGATCTTAACCTGAAGACCAGCAATCATGTTACCTTCGGTTTAGTACTTAAAGTACAGCACCAGGTATCGTCCGATGTGAAGCTTGCATATAAAGCGTTGTATGATCTGGAGAATTACCAATCTCAGCTGAAGTCTTTTGCCACTGATGCTGCAATTCCGGTAGCGAATGGCATTGAACTTGAAGATGTGTACAACAAAAAAGAACAGATAGCTGATAAAGCCAAAGAGCGCTTACGTGATTTTTTTCACGACTTTGGCGTTGAGATAGTCGATGTGCTTTCGGATGAGCCGCGTCTGCCCAAGTCTGTCGAAGTCCAGGCTAACAAGGTAATGGAAATGCAGCGGGAGAAGCAGGCGGCTACCTATGAAGCCGAAGCAATCCGTGAGCGGGAAGTGGGCAAGGCCAAAGCCGACGGTGAATCGGTTAAGATTCGTATGGAGAAAATGGGTGAAGCGCGTCGAGTTTATGCCGAGAGTGCCGCTGAAGCAGTCAAAGTGTTAACTAATGCCGGCACCAGTGCCGATGAGGCTTTACGATTTATGACTGCTATCGCCGACAATGATGCACTGGTGAGCGCCGCTCGCCACGGCAGTACTGTGGTTATGGCCACTGGCCAGTCGCAACAGGTGCCTGTTGCTCTGCCGATGCCGGAGAAACCTGCTGCCAAAGCTAAGTTTCGAACTTTAGAAGAAGTGCAACCCGTCTAAAAATAGTACTTTTACAGTGTGGGACAGGCTGGGGCTTTCGGCCTGTCTTGCAGCTCCCTTGGTCAGTGATGCATCGCTAATTATTATGTAATTTGTCTTAGTTTCTGTTTAGACCCACTTTGCATCAATTCCTTTGGCTTTGAATTCCTCCAGAATTTCCGGATTTTCTTCATTGTAAAAAAGGATAAGCTTTTTCAGGTTAGGTAGGAGATTCGTATCTGCAGTTGAGCGTATGTCAAAATCGTCTGTTGTTCCGCACCAAAATGGAATGATTTGAGTCCAGATAGGGTAACTGCCTTCCTGACGAAGTTCTGTGATATCTGTGAGCCACTCTTTCTTTATTTCTATTCTTCGAAAATAATCTTGCACTTCATGGATCGGGTCATAACCTTCTTCTTCTATATCTATTGTTCTCCCTAGATGATTGGCAGCAAACTCGAAAACATTAAATTCCGGTTGGATGACTTTATGGAAATACATCAGTTTTTCCAAAACTAGAAGCCTAAAGTTCTCGTCAGTAAATTCTGCGTATTCACTCACTATGATTTTTCCCTATAAGTAATACAGATATGGATCTATTCTCGGTACTTTCTGAAGCACTGGGCTGGAGCACTGGGTAGTAGATTTTCCATCCTTGTTAGTCGTAAATAATCTCTTCTCTCTTTTTTAATACTGGAAGAAATTAGCTTCACATTAACAGGAAAAAGTGTGTATAAGTAGTCGTTGCGGAAGTTTTGACTATAAGTAAGTAAATACCCTAAATATTTACATGTTCAGTTTCTATTGTGCTTCTAGGTGGCTTTCTAGGGGTTTATAAGCCTGGAGTCACTGCACTTTTTCCACTAAGGAGAAAGGCGGGATCCAGCCGGTAGAACCGGCTTAGTTCTGCGTAAAGTTCAGGGTGTAACGCCCTCATGGCGATGGGAACCGTGTAGAAGCTTTCAGTTGCTACCGCAAAAAATTCGGCTGGAGATTGAGCGCCGTATAAATCCAGCACAGGGGGGGTATCTCCCGGGATTTGGCCATACTCGGCTCTTTGCCGGAGGCGATGAAACTCCCGGCTCATTACCTCGGCCCAGTTGGCCCCTTCGTCTACTTTTTCAAATAGAGGGCGACCATCAAAGAAACCATCTTCCTCATCTACCTTGTGGGCGAATTCATGCAGAGCAACATTGTGTCCTCGTTGAGGAAATTGCAAGTCTTCTTCCAGGTCTCCCCAGGAAAGTACAACTGGTCCTCGGTAGTGGGCCTCGCCTTCCCGAGCACTGCGCTTGGCTGTTTCTATAAAGCCTTCCCTGCGGGTCTCGTGAGCGACATAGGTATCCGGGTAAAGCAGTAAACTGTACAAGTTAGGGTAGCATTCATTCTTACGTCCTAGCAGCAGCAGGCAGGCATGAGCGGCGATTGCAACTCTCATTTGCTCGGTAACCTGCAGGCCATCACAACCGACAAATTCCTTATCGTGTAGAAAGAGTGCAATATTACCACGCAGTTCTTGTTGCTGGTCGGCATTTAGGTAGCGATATAGGGGGAGCATCTCACGAACCAGCTGCAATTGTTCCGGAGTGAGTGCTTGTGAGCGACGGTGTCTGATACGCCAGCGGCGATAGAAGTGGGGCACAAACCAAACTGCTAGGGCGAGCAGGATAACAATGATAAAAGCGCTCATAGATTTATTGCTGACCGTTTGGTGGAGATATTCTCGCCAATTTCAAAAGCTTCACAACGAGTGCCTTGATGGTAAATCATTTGCCATTGATCATTATTGAGTACCCAAATAGAGGAACGCTTGCAGAAGTCTGAATAGTTACCCTGTTGATGGCGGTGAGCGCTGCGATAAAGTAGCAGTCGTACAGATTCAGAGAGTGCTGTACAGTGGTAATCCTGGCTGTGGATTTCCCCCTCGCTACTTTCTTTGGATTGCATCAGTGTAATTATCGAGTTGAGGTCAAAACTGCGCCCAGACTTCCCTACCTCATAAAAAGCTGGGTTTAATAGCTTCTCCACTATTGTCCGATTTCTACGGATTCCTGCACAGTGTAAGGCGGTTTCGTACTCAATCAACAGCTCTATATCGGACATCATTCCGCAGTTCCCTTTCTGGATTTAACCTCGTGGATTTTCTTGCAATTATTGGGTATCCCAACTCATACACTTTGCAAGTTTGACCTTACAGTCTGCCTGAGAAATAGACCTTTGGTTAAGATTCAGGTGATTTCTATCTGTTTTTCGGTTTCTGTTTCAATAATTTCAGAATTGGGGAGTTAGGCGCTTCTTTCAAGCCTCTTGGTTATTAAAGTTTTACCATTTAGTTGATTGCAGCGACTTGAAAAATGGCCTTAAGGTGCCAACACTTATGACGTCAGGGTGATTTTTCTATCACTGTGGAGATATTTATGCGTATGCGTTCCCTAATTGCTGCTCCCATATTGATATTCGGTGTCCTGCTCCAAGCGGTAGCCCAGTCGGGCGGTACGCCTCTGAAAGTGGCGATTGCCGGCGATGCTCCGCCTTATGTGATCAATAATGCTACCAGTGGCCTGGAAATAGATATTGTGCGGGAGGCACTTCCGGGATACTCCTTGGAATTTGTCCAGATGGGGTTTGCGGAAACCGCTCCGGCTCTGGAGCAGGGCAAAGTACAGGCGGCGGTCAATGTGATGAAAAAAGACGATGATCTTTTTTATTCCAACAATATGATCAGCTTTGCCAATTACGCCATTACCAAAGCCAGCGATAAAATGAAGATTGACAGCATTGCGGACCTTGCTGGTAAGAAGGTAATTACCTGGCAAGGTGCTCCAATGGATTTGGGGCCTGAGTTTAAAAATATGTATGGTCCGAACGGAACGCAACGTCAGAATATTATTCAGGCGCCAACTGCCCCCGACCTGGTTGCACAGTTTTGGAAAATGAAAGATGTGGTGGCGGTTGTGGATATGGAGCTGTTCAAGTTTTTCAGTAATAAAATGGGGCACAAAATGGATCAGGTCAACCTTTTCCAGATTTTTCCCCTAATGACAGATTTCCGTGTGGGGTTCCGAGATCAAAAGGTACGAGATGATTTTAATCGTGGATTGACAGAGTTGTGTCGTACTAGCCGCTACAAGGAGTTATTGAAAAAGTACGATGTGGTGCAGAAGCAGGATATCTGTAAGTAATTGACAGGCCAAATTACTTTTTACTGGTAATATATACATGAAGGGCCGGGATCATCCCGGTCTTTTTTAGGTTAATACTACTTTTTATCTTGTTATGAAAATAGTTTCAAATTTTCTCATTTGTTTATCCGTTTGTGGCTGTTAGTTTTAAATTATGTCTACTTTGCTGGAATAAAAAGCGATATGCCCTTTAAGGAAACGGCATTCATCATACGGATCTTTATATTGCCAAGCAGCATCGCTAATGTTGTTACTATCAACCTGAATTGACCAGTAGCTGGCTTGGCCTTTAAATGGGCAGTAGCTGGTAGTTTTGCTTTCTATTAGCATTTTCTGTTTTACGTCGTCAAATGGAATATAAAAGACTTCAGGTAGGCCGGATTCTTTTACAGAGAGTGCTTTATCTGTCGATGCTATTGTTACCCCCTGAGAGTATATTTGCACCTTTCTATTTAGTGGTGAAATCTCTACTTTGTGGTAGGGGTTCTCTTTAAATCCTGGTGCGGGATTGGTCATTTTCTGTAGCTCTCCTATTAACCCTGACATCAATCTTTAAATTGACTCTTTTATAGCGCACTTTTTATGGGCGAGTGGATTGTCAGTACGGGTCAAAGCAGACAAGTAGCGAGATTGTGGTCAACCCGAACTCTTACCCTGAACATTATTGTTAACTAAGACTCCTCACTACATAATTGATAAACTTTTTCCCTGATCCAAATATGTGCAGGGCTATAGTGGGTACGTTCATGCCAGGCCATTATTTTGCTGAATCCTGGAATATCAAATGGCAGTTCAGCTGTTGCAAGACCATCAATGCCGATTATGAGTTTCCTTGGAACTACTGCACATAGTTCACAGTTTTTCAGGACTTCTATCAAAGATAAAAAATTGGGGACAGAGATCGAAACGTGTCGGTGTCTGCCCAGGGAATCCAGAACAGTGTCGGTAACTCCGTGGAAAGCGTTGCCGGAAAAGGAAACTATTCCATGTTTCATGCTACAGAAATTACCTACAGTCAGTTTTTTGCCGGCCATTGGGTGACCGTCTGCCATAATGCAGATATAGCTTTCCTCGAATAGTGTTTTTGCCCGTAGCTCCTTATGCGCGGCATCGGGCGTAGTGATTGCCAAGTCCAGCTGACCCCGCTCCATTAGGGCAAACAGTTGCACATCATTTATTGGCTGGATTGAGATTTGAATATCTGGAGCTTCTTCCTGTAGGGCGTAGATTAGTGGTGTGACGACTGCCTTTAGTGCGTAGTCGGTGGCCGCAATGGAAAACGCCATGGTGCTCCCTTTTGGGTCAAAAGTTGTAGGCGCCAGGATGCTCTCTATTTCACTTAGAATTTTCTTAACCGGATCTGCCAGTTCCAGTGCCCGAGGGGTGGGGTTGATGCCATGTTGCGAACGAGTAAAGAGAGGGTCATTGAGGCTGTTGCGCAATCTGGTGAGCATGCCGCTAACGGCTGGCTGGGTAACGGATAACTGCTCAGCCGCGCGGGATACATTGCGTTCGTCCATCAGAGTATCAAAGGCCCTGAGTAGGTTTAGGTCGATGTTTCTGATATTTGCCATTGCTATTTGCAGCTACAGGTCTCTACGTTAATGGGTGGTCTCATTATAAATTCTGTGACTTTATACGATAGCTTCGTGCTGGGTTTTTAGTGCTAGGCACTGAACTCAATAGGAAAGGTTGGGGAGGCGAGCGCTTACTTGGGCTTGGATGCAGCATCAGAGAAAAGAAAAAGGGCTTATATCTTGCGATATAAGCCCTCTTGTATGGCGCGCTCGGGAGGATTCGAACCTCCGACCGCCTGGTTCGTAGCCAGGTACTCTATCCAGCTGAGCTACGAGCGCGTTGTGGTTGCGAACTATAGTCAGTTGATCCTGTTAAGTCAACTAATTTTTAAGGAAAACTCTTTAAAAATCCGCAGCTTACCGAACTTCTTCGCTCTCTAGGAAGTGACTTCGAAGATCGATAGGGCGCGCATTCTGCCGCGTGGTTAGGGAGTTTGCAAGCCCTATTTTAAAAATAGTTGCTCCGACGCCTGTAAGTAACAATCTTTGGACTTGCGGGGGAGGGTACTTACATCCGCCTTTGCTGGCGGGGAACTATACTTAGTGCTCCAGACTATGGTGGTTGCTTCAGTTTAGGAAGTTGTCCGTCCCAGATTTAGTGAGATCCTATGGCAATGGCAGACGACCAAGATAAAGGGCAAAAGCTGCCGCCAGAGGACCCGCAATCCCCTCTCTCAAGTAAACCCCTCCAACAGAGTCCTCTAAGTTGGTTGCAGTACTTGGTCCTGATCTTTCTGGTCATTATGACCTTTCAATATTGCTCCAATGGTCGCTTCGGTAGTCCTAAGGAGCCCCTTGCTTACAGTGAATTTAAGAAGTCAGTCAGTGAGGGCAAGGTTGCGACTGTGGTTTTTGAGGGCGAACGAATTATTGGAACTTTCAAAGAACCCACTAACAAGGCAAAGCTTGAACAAGGCAGGAAGGGGGAGCCTCGCGAGCCCCAGCGTTTTATTACTACCATACCCTCGGTACAGGACCCTGAATTACTTCCGTTATTGGAAAAGCAGAAAGTTGAAATCCAGGCGGAGTCGTCCCAGGGAGGTATTTTACAACGCTTGCTTATTCTTCTTCTTCCCTGGATCTTAATAATTGGCCTACTTATCTGGTTAGGGCGTCGTATGCAGGAGCGTATGAGTGGCGCTGCACCTGGAAGTCCTTTCGGCTTTGCACGCTCTCCGGCTAAACGCTATGAACGCAGTGAGTCCCAAGTGACCTTTGACGATGTGGCGGGTCTAAGTAATGCCAAGAAAGATCTACAGGAAATAGCCGGTTACCTCAAAGACCCGGAGCATTATCGCAAGCTTGGGGCGAAGATTCCCAAAGGCATACTCCTGATGGGTCCTCCAGGCACAGGTAAGACATTAATGGCCAAAGCCTTGGCGGGGGAAAGTGAGGCTCCATTTTTCAGTATCAGCGGTTCAGAATTTATCGAGATGTTTGTTGGTGTCGGCGCATCGCGGGTGAGGGATATGTTTGCCGATGCAAAAAAGGAGGCACCCGCGATTATCTTTATTGATGAGATTGACTCTGTCGGGCGCGCACGGGGGACCGGTCTTGGCGGTGGGCACGATGAGCGCGAACAAACCCTTAATCAGATACTGGGAGAAATGGATGGCTTCGATCCCCAGGAAGCGGTAGTTGTGGTCGCAGCCACCAACCGGCCAGACGTGTTGGATGCCGCGCTCCTGCGCCCAGGGCGATTCGACCGCAAGATTACCCTGGACTTGCCGGATAAAGTGGCTCGGGAGGAGATACTGCAAATTCACTCGCGGGAAGTTCCCCTTGATAAAGATGTTGATTTGGAGCACCTGGCTGCACTGACTGCGGGCTTTGCCGGAGCAGACCTGGAAAACCTAATCAATGAGGCCGCCCTATTGGCTGGCAGGGAAAATAAGTCAACGGTGGACATGGATTGTCTGTTACGTGCCAGGGATAAAGTAGTGCTCGGTGGCGAGCGGGAAATGGTGATGGGAGAAAATGATAAGAGAACAGTTGCCTACCATGAAGCCGGTCATGCACTGGTAGCTAGCCTGCTACCCAATGCTGATCCCCTGGAAAAGGCCACCATCATCCCCCGCGGGCATAGTCTTGGGGCAACGGAACAAATTCCTGCTGAGGAACACCACAATATGCGAACCAGTTACCTGAAGGATCGCATCGGCGTAATGCTGGGGGGGAGGCTGGCTGAGCGTGTGGTTTTTGGTGAGGTCAGCACTGGAGCAGAATCGGACTTGAAGCAGGCTACGCGCCTGGCCCGCCATATGGTTACTCACTGGGGAATGAGTGACAAATTGGGGCCGGTGGCCTTTCGCCGTGGAGAAGAACATATATTCCTGGGCAAGGAGATGGCCCAGCAAAAGGATTTTAGTGAGCATACTTCAGAAATTATCGATGATGAAATTATTGCTCTAGTGAGTGGCATAGAACGAGAGGTCGAGCAACTTTTGAGGAAACATCGCAGGCAATTGGACGCACTTGCGGAGGCTCTATTGGAAAATGAAACTCTGGATGGGAACGAAATGCACAAGATCATTGCGCAAGTGGACGATGCAGATTCATCAACACACTAATTATCCAAAAAAATCTTTATAAAATTTACAAAAGTACAACCGGACTTAGTGGTCAGTACTTAACATTCTTTGGCAAATCAAGATAAGTCTCGATGAATTTTGGGTATTAGTTAAATATCTACAAGTACCAGTTTTTAACTTTTCTCTATTTAGGGTAAGTAAATTAAATATATGACTAATTAGTCTGTCCAATTGGTTTTAATCCGCTGCGGCAATGGATATTGTTTTCTGTGCATATTGCGAGCTGTTTTATTTTGGCATTTTCAATGGATGTCAGATTATTACTATTTTTATTAATAGAGGGTCGATCGAGGGTGCGATTTATAAAAGACTGCTAGCAGCCCAAGACAGAATTTTTTGCACTCAAACAGTGCGTTTTGCAATTTTTATATCCGTTACTTTTTTATTTTTCTGTTGAAAGCGAACTTTCCAGACTTATTGAGTTATTTTTATCGTTATCCACGATAAATAGACTTCCACCCAGGGGTATGAGCCTGTAACCTGTCTGCGTCACAGAAATCATGCAAATTCTGTGTCTCTTTATCAGCACGGTCTTAGATCGGAGCTCCGTTAAAGTCGGAATCTCATAAGAGAGTAGAGCGGCGGGGCCAGGTAGTACCGATTGCGATAAGTCCGTTGTTGTAGATAAAAAAAATAAAACAATGGAGAGAAAACATGGGAAGTCCGTCAAGACTCAAGCAGCATACTGCTCTGCTTTCCGCCTGTTCAGTAGCAACTCTTTGGTTAGCCAGTGGTGCAATCCCTAGTTTTGCCGCTGAGGGTTCGGTTAGTACTCTTATGGAAGAGGTGCAAGTCACCGCACGTAAACGCGCCGATGCGGAGATATTGCAGGAGGTTCCGGTAGCGGCAACTGCCTACTCCGGCGATCAGCTGGAGGCCTTGCATACTAAAGATCTGCAAAGCCTTTCATTCAAAATGCCCAATGTTCAACTGGAGGATGTGGGCACCGTCAAAAATACCGCGAACTTTACTGTGCGTGGGCTTGGAATTAACAGCTCCATTCCATCTATTGACCCCACTGTTGGGGTTTTTGTTGATGGAATGTACCTGGGGGTTAATGCGGGTGTTGTTACTGACCTGTTTGACCTGGAAGGTATTGAGGTTTTACGAGGCCCGCAGGGGTTGTTATTTGGTCGTAATGTCACCGGTGGTGCTGTGGTAATAAAGACCGCACGCCCAACAGAAGAATTTTCTTCCCGAGTCAAGGTCTCGGTTACAGATAACCTGGATACAGTAACTGCAGGTTCCATCAATGGAGCTATCGCGGATTCGGTCAATGGTCGCCTGACTGTTTATTACAATGATGACCGGGGCTGGTTCGAGAATGTGGCAACAGGCAATGATAATGCCGGAGCCTCCGACAGTTGGTTTATTCGTCCAAGCTTTAGTATCCAGTTGGACGAGACCGCGGAGTTACTGGTGCGCATGGAGCACGGCCGCATGGATTCTGATGGCGTGGTGGCGCAAAACCGCGGCTACGAATCGACCATGGTTCAGACTTTAGAGGGGCTGCAGTTCGCACCAAGTGCGCCCATATTTGCTGCAGCATTTGGCGTGGATGATTGGGATAACGGCAAAGATTCATTTGAAGTGGCTCAGGATGAAGAGGGCTACCAGAAAGATGAGTGGAGCCAGATAATTACCGAGTTCAATAAAGATGTGGCCTTTGGCGATGGCACCATCACCAATATACTCGCCTGGCGTGAGTACGAGGCCCGTGGTATTGGCGATATTGATTCACTACCGGTTACTCTTTTCCATGCAGATTCCAGTGTGGACCAGAGCCAGCTTAGTAATGAGCTTCGCTATGCTGGGCGTTTTGGTCGCACGGCCCTGACCACCGGAGTGTACTGGTTCAGTCAGGATATAACTTATCTTGAAAACAGACTGTTAGAGTTTGGGCAAACTAGTATAACGGGGGGAGGAGAGCAGGATCACAGTACCTATGGCATCTTTGCACAGGCAGATATTGATCTGAATGAAGCCTGGGTACTGACCTTGGGCGGACGCTATTCGAGCGAAGAAAAAGATGCAAAAATTGCCTCAATTCCATTGAATTTCTGCACTCTGGATGGTTGTGCGGCCTATGACTTTGAGGACAGCCAGAGCTGGAATGCCTTTACGCCAAAGGTTGGACTGCAGTGGACTGTATCTGAAGATACCCAGCTGTATACGTTCTGGACCAAGGGCTTCCGCAGTGGTGGTTACAACTTCCGCAACGCAGGTATTAATCCGAGTACCGGTAGGCCCTATACCCCTCAGGTAACTGATCAGGAAGAGCAAAGTAGCTTTGAGATTGGTGCCAAGGTAGATTGGCTGGATGGACGTTTGCGGACCAATATGGCGGTTTTCCATAACACCATTGATGATATGCAGAGGGAGGAAAACCTGCCTGATCCATTCACTGGTGTTGCACAGATAATCCGTAACACCGCCGATGCCACTATTCGGGGAGCTGAGTTGGAGGCCATGGCGGTTCTAACTGAGAACCTGCTGTTTACTTTTAATGTCGGCTACGTGGATGGTGACTACGACAAAGTACTGGGAGATCTCAATGGGGATGGTGTTGTAGATGGCACTGACCTTGGTCTTGAGATTCCTCGCCTAGCTCCATGGACATATGGTGTCGGATTTGTCCATGATCTGCAGTTAGGCGCCTATGGTAGTTTGACCTCCCGCATTAATTTTAATCATCGGGATGCGGCGCCTTATACCGATGATAATCGCGGAATGTTGTCCGAAGTCGATATGCTGGACTTCAGTATTGGCTATACACCGGATAGTGGCAGTTTCACTGTCTCCATGTTTGGTAAGAATATGCTGGATGAAGTGACAGAGGGTAACAATACTCAGCTGCCGCCTATTATGGGAGGGGTTGGTGCGAGCTTTACTCCGCTCAATAAAGGGCGTGTTATGGGGCTGGAGCTTCTCTACGAGTTCTAAGTTGCCATAGTTTATTGACCCTTACTCTCAGTTAGGTAAATCGTTTTCGCCGAAATGGTGAATAGCGGCCAGGCAGTCTTTTGGGGAGTTCTAGAAACTTCTTGGGAGATTTCCTGGCCGCTTCTGGTTTGCAGCTTATAGACTGTTTTACTCCCTGATTAAAGAAGCAGGACTTTTGGGCTGGTGCCTTGATAGATTCTCATACTGCCCCATTTTAAAAAAGTTGAGACAGCCTTAGGGCAATTTTAAGAATAACCCCTGTTGAAGGAGTGAACATGCGCGCAATTGATCTGCCGGAGTATGGTGGCCCAGAGAAAATGCAGGTCGCAGACCTGCCTACGCCAATTCCGGCCGCAGATGAAGTGTTGGTGAAGATTTCTGCCGCGGGGGTGAACCGGCCTGATATTGTTCAGCGCAATGGTCTTTACCCGGCTCCACCGGGAGCTTCTTCAATCCTTGGCCTGGAAGTGGCTGGAGAAGTGGTTGCCGTGGGGGATGAAGTCAAGCGCTGGAAGTTGGGCGATAAAGTTTGTGCTCTGACTAATGGCGGTGGTTATGCGGAGTTCGTAGCAGTTCCGGAGGGGCAATGTTTACCCATTCCTGCCGGTTTGACCGAGGTTGAAGCGGCGGCCCTGCCTGAGACTTTCTTTACTGTATGGAGCAATGTATTCGACAGGGCAAAGTTACAGAGCGGTGAAATTTTGTTGGTGCATGGCGGCTCTTCCGGGATTGGTACCACCGCTATTCAGCTGGCACATCACTTGGGTTCCAGGGTTTTTGCTACTGCCGGCTCTACCGAAAAATGTGAGGCTTGTGAGAGGCTCGGTGCCGAGAGGGCAATTAATTATCACGAAGAAGACTTCGTGGCGGTAGTGCGCGAAGCTACGGCAGGCCATGGTGCCGATGTCATCCTGGATATGGTCGGAGGGGAATATATAGAGCGTAATATTCGTATGGCAGCCCATGACGGCCGGATTGTAAATATTGCCTTCCTCAAAGGTTCTAAAGTTGAGGTCAATATGCTGCCGGTAATGCTTAAGCGCCTCACACTGACAGGTTCTACACTGAGAGCCCGCACCGCTGAGGTGAAAGCGGATATTGCCTATTCGCTCGAAACCAAAGTTTGGCCGTTAATTGAAGCAGAAAAAATTCGCCCGCAAATTGCAGCTCAATTCCCTCTCGAGCAGGTAGCTGAAGCGCATCGTTTATTGGAGTCCGGTAAAGTTATTGGAAAAATTGTATTAACGCTTTAACGCGCTTTTTTATACGGTTTCCTTTTACTCATTGTGATGGGGGAGGGGAGACCTGAACAATCATCCCTTCGGGTGTGTTGCTTGGAGAGCAAAACCTGTCGGGTGTTTGCTGCGTTGATGGCCGCATGGATACATCATCACTCATCATCTCTACATAAGCCTTGTAGAGGTTGCTGATATTGCGCACATACTGTACCGGTTCGGAGCCTCGCACATAACCGTAACGCGCCCGTTTAAAGTACTGGGGTTGGGCCAGTTTCAGCATGGCCACCTCGACGTTGTCGAACCAGACATTTGGGTCCAGCCCCAGCTGTTCGGCAAGCCGTTGCGCATCGAGTAGATGCCCGTAACCTGCGTTGTAGGAAGCGAGGGTGAACCACAGTTTGTTCACCGTGGGCAGGGCGGGATTAAATCTGTCTCTTACCCAGTCCATATATTTTACGCCCGCTTTGATACCACGCTCTGGCTCAAACAGTGGTGGGGGGAATCCCATTTCTTCTGCGGTTGCTGGCATCACCTGCATCAGGCCCTGTGCGCCAACTGGGGATACCGCTTTGGGATTAAAGTTACTTTCTTGCCACATTTGGGCGACGATCATGCGCCAGTCAAAATCGTATTTAAAGGCGGATTCTTTAACCAAGTCATCGTAGGGAGATAAGTTTTCCCCCGGGATAACCCGGGTGCTTACTCTTTGCATAAAACGTTTATTTGGCTCGAAATATGCTGCGTATTGCTTTTTGTATTTATCGGTTTTTCGGTAACTTGTCAGGAACTTATTAAGATTTTGCAGCAAGTGCCAGTTTTGACGCAGAACCAGCCAGCCCTCTGGTGTTGGATCGCCTAGTACTGTGCCTAGCACTAAGTTCGGTTGAACTGATGCTTCAATTTTTGCGCGACCGGAGTGGGCGATAGTGGCATCCACCAAGCCCTCCGCAATCATCGAAAATATCTGAGACTGGGAAATATCCGGTGGTGCCACCCGTATATCCACGTCGATGCCCGCATTTTGTAGTGTTTTTGCTGTTTCAATAAATGAAGAATAAGCACGTAAGGTGAGTTTGCGCCCGTTTAAATCCTGAATTTGTTTGATGGGCGGAGTTCCCCTACCACTCACTACTTGCTCAGTAGATTCAACGACAGGTTTGGTAAATACCATTCCCTGTTTTTCTACCGCTGATGTAATATTCATTTCCGCTCCGGCAAAATCACCGCGACCTGCTCTGAGCCAATCTGCCAGGTTTTCCTCATAGGGCACCACGATAACCTGCAATTGGAGTTTGTGTTTGTCTGCAAAAGCCTTAGCTAGATCGTAGTCAAAGCCCATCAACAACCCCTTCCACAGGAAATAGGTGGTGGGGCCATTGTAGGTGAGCAGGCGGATTACTCCTGATTTTTTAATACCTTTCCAGTCAGTGATTCGCTCTTCTTGCGCTTTCACCAAATTACGGGTGAGAAAATTATCTACAGTGGACTGCAGGCGCCTGGAGGTTTTACGCATTCCCCAGGCAATGTTCTGGGGTTCGCTTACATAAGCACCAAGGCGTAAATCGTCGCGGTAATTACGCAGGTCTTGTGCTGAATAATCCTCGAGAACTGCCACCCAGTTATTTTCCTCGTTCATCTTATCTACAAGACCATCGCGGTTACCGTGGATTTTATATTCCCGCATGCTCAGGTTGGCATCCGGAAATTCCGCGATTAGCTGCTGAGCAGTCTCTACATTGGCGGAACCTTTAGGGACAATAAGCTCGACATTATTTAATTTGCTCGGTTCGGTGATATCTGGTCCTGAGGCGCCGGTTACCAGTTGTCGCCGGGCCTGGCGAATAGGTACGCTAAAGTCAATTTGCTCTTCACGGGAATCGGTGACTGTCAGATCATAGGCGATGATATCTGCCTCTCCGGCGAGGAGCATTTTAATGGCATCGTCAGGGGTTTCTGCCTTGATCCATTTGGCTTCCAGTTTTAGCTTGTCGGCCAGTTTATTTGCCAATTCAAAGTGGCGAAGGCTGACCACGCTATCCCGGGGCAGCATATTTTCAGATGCACCGGTCAGGTTTACAAAGCGGATAGTGCCGTGTTTTTTTATTTCACGCAGATCACCGGTTTCAATGTAATTGACCTGCTGCTCTTTGGCGGGGATAACAGGGGGAGTGACGTTTTCAGGCTGTATGTTTTCTTGGCTCGTAGCAATCCCTGCCGGGCTGGCAAGGTCGCTTTCTTTTCCCTCTTTACTACATGCGGCAATGGCCAATACAAGTATTGAGAGGAAAATCACAGCCCAACAGGTGGGTCTGACTGCACTGTTAGCAGATCCCATAGATCGCTCCATAAGCTCTCTACAGGACGATTATAGTGTCGTGCCTAGGGCGCTTTTCTATTCTGGACTTTAGTCCCCAATACTTTCCACCCTTGCAGAAAAGTTCCCGCGGGCCAGTTTAATATTGACCTCCTGGTCTGCTTCCAGAGTACGGCTGTCTTTAATGGCTCTGCCGTTGGTGTCCATAGCGATAGCATAACCCCGTTGTAGAACCGCCAGTGGACTCACATTGTGAAGTAACTGTGCCAGTAGGTTGAGTTTGTCGTTATTGTGCTTCAAACGAAATTCAGTGACGCGTTGCAGGTTCGATTCTGCTTGTTGCAGCTTTTCACGTTTCTCCTGAATATGACGCTTTGGTTGGTAATGGACAAGTGACCGTTGGGCCGAGGCCAGTTGGGCTCGACGCTGCTGGGTTTGCAGCTGTCCGGCGGCAAACAGGCGCATTTCAATGTGGTCCAGGTGCTGGGCACGATTCTGTAACTGCTCGCGAGGGTGGCGCAGGCGGTTGCGCTTCAACATGACCAGTTGCTGTAAGTGGCGCATCTGGTGTTGTATTGCGCGATATAACCGAACTCTGCTATTTTCGAGCCGTTGAAATAACTCCGCTGCATTTGCGCTGGCGATCTCCGCTGCGGCTGAAGGGGTGGGAGCGCGCAAGTCGGCGGCCAAGTCTGAAATTGTGGTATCGGTTTCGTGGCCTACTGCCGAAATTGTGGGGATGGGGCAGGCAGCCAGTGCCCTGGCTACGACTTCTTCGTTAAAAGGCCACAGGTCCTCCAGTGAGCCGCCTCCACGTCCCACAATCAGCAGCTCATGGCGGCCACTGCTACCGGCTTTTTCAATTGCCGCGGCAATTTTTTGTGCCGCCCCTTGTCCCTGAACAGCTACCGGCCATAGCTCGATTTCCGCGGCTGGGTAACGGCGACCTAATACATGGATCATATCGCGAACGGCGGCACCGGTTGGTGAGGTAATAATGCCAATATTGGTGGGCAAGTAGGGCAGGTTGCGCTTACGTGATGGATCGAATAATCCCTCGGCCTGCAACTTTGCTTTGAGTTGCTCCAACTGGCGCATCAGTGCACCGAAGCCGGCCTCTTCCATATGCTCGATAATGAGCTGGAATTCCCCGCGTCCTTCATAGAGGCTTACCCGTGCGCGGATCAGTACTTCGCGACCATTCTGTGGGCGAAAGGCCACATTGCGGTTACGTCCGCGGAACATGGCACAACGCACCTGTGCGTGTGCATCTTTAAGGCTGAAATACCAATGGCCTGAGCTGGGCACAGTAAAATTGGATATCTCCCCGCTGATCCACAATAGGGGTACGTTGCTCTCCAGCAGGTGTTTCACCTCGCGATTCAGTTCGCTTACAGACAGGACGCTGCGCTTTTGGTTGGGGGAGCTGGATTGCATCTGGGTCTCACTGGGAATAACTGGCGGAGCAATATTGCAGTATCCTCCCTACAGGTAAAGGGCTTTACTCGAGAAAACCACTTTTCTGCAAATTGACATTTGCGCTTTGGGCGCTGAGAGGTATAATCGCGCCGATACCCAATCCCGCCTATTCGAGGTTTGAGTGTCAACAATGTCTGAATCCAATCTGCGCATCGCGCGCGAAGCCCTCACTTTTGACGACGTCCTACTTGTGCCCGGTTTTTCCGAGGTTACCGCCAAGGATGTCAGCCTGAAAACCCAGCTTTCCCGCAATATCACCCTGAATATTCCCATTGTATCCGCCGCTATGGATACGGTGACGGAAGCACGCCTGGCTATTGCCCTGGCTCAGGAAGGTGGTATTGGTATTATCCACAAGAGCATGTCTATTGAAGAGCAGGCTCTTGCGGTTCGAGCCGTAAAAAAATTCGAAGCTGGTGTGGTAAAAGATCCTATTACTATTGAGTCTGATGCCACTGTACGCGAGCTGATCGCACTGACAAGCCACCATAATATTTCCGGTGTTCCGGTAATGGATAAAGGCAATCTGGTTGGTATCGTAACCAGCCGCGATGTACGCTTTCTTACCGATCTGGATGTTAGCGTCGCCAGTGTGATGACTCCGAAAGAGCGTCTGGTAACTGCTCACGAAGATGCCTCTTCAGATCATGTGCGCGAATTGCTGCACAAGCACCGCATCGAGAAAGTACTCGTTGTGAACGATGACTTTGAGTTGCGTGGTCTGATTACCGTTAAAGACTTTAATAAGGCCGAGCAGTATCCGAATTCCTGCAAGGACTCCGATGGTCGCCTACGTGTCGGCGCATCTGTCGGTACAAGCCCTGATACTGATGACCGTGTGGCAGCTCTTGTAGAGGCTGGTGTGGATGTGTTGGTAGTCGATACTGCCCACGGCCACTCCCTCAACGTGATTGATCGTGTACGCCGTATCAAAGAAATGCACCCCCAAGTGGATGTCATCGGCGGCAATATTGCGACAGGGGAAGCCGCTCGTGCATTGGTTGAAGCTGGTGCGGACGCAGTGAAGGTAGGTATTGGGCCCGGTTCTATTTGCACCACTCGAATCGTGACTGGTATCGGTGTGCCCCAGGTAACGGCAATTGCCGAGGTTTCCACTGCACTTAAAGGGACAGGCGTGCCTATGATTGCCGATGGCGGTATCCGCTACTCCGGTGATATTTCCAAAGCGATTGTCGCTGGTGCTTCCTCTGTAATGATGGGCTCCATGTTTGCCGGTACCGAAGAGGCGCCGGGTGAGGTAGAACTGTATCAAGGACGTACTTATAAATCCTATCGGGGCATGGGCTCTCTCGGCGCTATGGCGCGCACCCAGGGATCTTCTGACCGCTATTTCCAAGATGCCAGCAAGGGCGCAGAGAAACTGGTTCCGGAAGGTATCGAAGGGCGCGTCCCCTACAAAGGTCCTCTGTCTGCCATAGTGCACCAGATGCTGGGCGGCCTGCGCTCAGCTATGGGTTATACAGGTAGTGTGGATATTGAAACCATGCGCACCCGTCCGGAGTTTGTGCGAGTAACTGCCGCCGGCATGGGTGAGTCCCATGTGCATGATGTACAGATTACCAAAGAAGCGCCCAACTACCCGGTGGGTGGACGCTAAGCCTCCCGGTGAACAACTTTCAGTACCAAGCCGCAAACGGACCTTTCAGGTCCGTTTGCCGTTATTTATTCTGTTAATGAGTCAATCATGAGCCAAGATATCCACTCCAGCCGAATTCTGATCCTCGACTTTGGGTCCCAGTACACCCAGTTGATCGCCCGCCGTGTGCGCGAGCTGGGTGTTTTTTCCGAAATTCGCGCCTTCGACATGAGCGAAGAAGAGATCCGCGAATATAACCCGAAAGGTATTATCCTGGCCGGTGGGCCCGAGTCTGTACCGGAAGAGGGCTCTCCCCGCGCGCCAGAAGTGGTTTACAGCTTGGGAGTGCCGGTACTGGGGATTTGCTATGGCATGCAGACCATGGCACACCAGCTGGGCGGCGCAGTGCAGGGCAGTGATGTCCGTGAGTTTGGCTATGCCCAGGTAAAAGTAGAGGGCACTTCGAATCTGCTGCGCGATATCAGAGATCATCTCAACGATGAAGGTGAGGCACTGCTGGATGTATGGATGAGCCACGGCGATAAAGTTGTGCAGATGCCAGAAGGCTTTGAACTTCTGGCTTCCACCGATTCCTGCCCCATCGCCGGCATGTACTCCGCCGAAAAGAACTTCTTTGGTGTGCAGTTCCACCCGGAAGTGACCCATACCCTTCAGGGAATGCGTATCTATGAACACTTTGTTATCGACATCTGCGGTTGTGAAAAGCTCTGGACCCCGGCCAATATCATCGAGGACTCCATCGCCAAAGTGCGAGAACAAGTGGGCGATGGCAAGGTATTACTGGGTCTTTCAGGGGGTGTCGACAGTTCTGTTGTGGCGGCACTGCTGCACAAGGCGATTGGTGATCAGCTGACCTGTGTTTTTGTGGACAACGGCCTGTTGCGCAAAAATGAGGGCGATCAGGTGATGCAAATGTTCGCCGACAATATGGGCGTACGGGTTGTTCGAGCCGATGCGGAAGAGGATTTCCTCTCACGTCTGGCAGGTGTGGATGAGCCTGAAGCCAAGCGCAAAATTATCGGTAATACCTTTATCGAGATTTTCGATCGAGAAGCTTCCAAATTGCAGGATGTGAAGTTCCTGGCCCAGGGTACTATTTATCCGGATGTGATTGAATCCGCCGCAGCCAAAACGGGCAAAGCCCATGTGATTAAGTCTCACCACAATGTGGGTGGCCTGCCGGAAGATATGCAGTTTGATCTGGTAGAACCTCTGCGCGAATTGTTTAAGGATGAGGTGCGCAAAATCGGCCTGGAGCTGGGTCTGCCCTACGATATGGTCTACCGCCATCCCTTCCCGGGACCGGGTTTGGGAGTACGTATTCTTGGCGAAGTAAAAAGGGAGTACGCTGATATCCTGCGCGAAGCAGATGCGATCTTTATCGAGGAGCTACACAAGGCCGATTGGTACCATAAAACCAGCCAGGCGTTTGTGGTATTCCTGCCGGTGAAGTCTGTCGGTGTCGTGGGGGATGGTCGTCGCTACGAATATGTGGTGGCACTTCGCGCAGTGGAAACCGTGGACTTTATGACCGCGCGCTGGGCGCATTTGCCCTACGAACTGATTGAGAAGGTTTCCAATCGCATTATCAATGAGATAGAGCATATCTCGCGCGTAGCCTACGACGTGTCCAGTAAGCCGCCAGCGACTATTGAATGGGAATAAAATAAGTAATTACTTCCCCGCCGCTTGCAGGGGTGTTTGGCACCCCTGCACCACTTTTTTCCCGCCAAGCGTGCCACTTTCCACAGCCGTGTCTCTTCCTGTTATTTCGGTCATTTACTTAGGGGATCTTTTAAGCAGGATTTACTTTCATTCGTAACTCGTTGATTTTTTGAACGTTTCCAGCTTTGGTTATTTTTTCTTCAGATTGTCACAATGACGTAACCATGGGCCTTTGCGCCGATCGCTTGAGAGTTAATCACAGAGATATCCACAGAATCTGTGAGTAGAGGTAGCTAGTGGATAAAGTGCAGCTGCTGTCGTGGAGAGGTGCCCAAATACGGGAGCTTATTGGGGGTTAAAGAGTTTAGCGGGAGTTGTTTAACCCCCAGGGAAGCTTCAGAGTTGGTGGCGGAAGCTAATTAGGGCGGCGGTAACCGCTACATTCAGGCTTTCGACATCATTGTGCATGGGGATGCGGAGTAATTCATTACACTGTTTCGATACGGCCTCGCTGACACCGCGTGTTTCATTGCCGAGAACAAAAATGGTGGGGACTTCACCTGTAACCTCTGCCAGGGTCAATTGCGCGTGAGAGGAGAGGCCGCAGACACGGGCTCCCGCCTTGCGGAATTCTCCCAGTGTGTTCGCCAGTGTTTCACAGCGCAAAATGCGAGTTTTAAACAGGGTGCCAGTACTGGCCTTGATCACCAGTGGGTCAATCTGTGCGCAGCCTTTGCGCGGTAGGATTATGCCATCTATGCCGCCTGCACAGGCGGAACGAATAATCATGCCCAGGTTCTGTGGATTGGTAATACCATCGAGTGCCAACAGCTCGTAGGGCTTTTTATTGTTGTCGCCTTGACGCTGCTGAAGAAATCCTTCGCAGGTGCTGTAGTGGGGGAGGGCCAGGTCAAGTGCCACTCCCTGGTCCTGGCGAGAATTCTTCGAGATTCGTGAGAGTCCCTTGCGGTCCCAATGGACAATTTCCACCTGGCGCTCCTCGGCCAGCGCCTCCATACGACTGATTAGTTGATCGCGCCGGTTGCTGCTTGCCAGGTGTAGTTTATGCACCGGTAGGCTGGGATCTTCCAGGGCTTCGAGAACCGGCTTGCGCCCATAAATGGTTAGAAGACTGTCGTAGAAGGCTCTTTTTTTCAGGTACTCAGAGGAGTCTTTCACCGCATTGGCTCACTCAATAATTCGATCAAACTGGCCGCGCTCTCATCCGATAGCTGGCCGCGCCGCGCCAACTCTACACAGGCGAGTCCCAGTTGGCGATAGTGAAGTGCCAATTGTGGATCCACAGAGGCAAGATTCTCCACTTGAGTGGCAACTGTCTCCAGGTCACCTCGGGCAATAGGACCTGTGAGGGACTTTTCGGGGCCCAGGGACATATTGTTCTGTGCGGTCTGCAGGACAATAGGTTCAAGCAGTTTGAGGGCGCTGTTGCGCTCGATACCCGCCGCGGCAAAGCTGCGTAGACTCAGGTCAATCAGAGCGGTGAGATAGTTGCAGGCAATTACTGAACCAGCGTGATACAGGGACTTGTGTTGAGCCTCAATGGTAAGGATTTCGCAACCGAGGGCGGTGAAAGCATTTTCCAGAGCACTGACAGCAAGACTGTCTCCCTCCAGTGCGACACTGCTGCCGGGGAGGGTATCCAGGGAGTGCAGGGGCTCGGCGAAACTGTGAACCGGATGGGCACTGGCGATAGAGGCGGGGCGCAGAACTTCGAGAACCTGCGAGCTGAGTGCTCCGCTGCAATGAAATGCGATAACGTCGTTGCGCTCTGCAAGTTTATCGGAGAGGCGCTGGGCAATCACAGCAATGTCACCGTCAGAGCAGGAAATCAGCCAGCAGTCGGCTTCGGCCATGGATTCTATAGACTCGGCAGCCTGGCCTGCACCGATAAATTCAACCGCTGCCAGTGCACTGTCGTAGCTGCGATTGAAGATGGACTTAAGTTGGAACAGTCCTTTTTGCTGCCACAGGCGCCCGAGGGTTTTCCCCAGGCGGCCAGCACCAATAATGTTAAGTGTCTGCATCAGTTTCCGGCGAGGCAATCGAGGTAGGCTTTTACGGCATTCTCAAGCCCCATGCTTATGGCATCCACCGTGAGAGCGTGGCCGATGGAGACTTCCTGTAGCCCCGGCAGGGTACGATAGCGGTGCAAGTTAACGAGATTGAGGTCGTGGCCTGCATTAACACCGAGGCCCAGCTGACGTGCGTGTTCGGCAGCGGCGCAGTGGGTGGCAAAAATGCTATCCAAATCCGGGCTCTGTTTGGCAACAGCTTCCGCGTAAGGACCGGTATAAAGCTCAATACGATCAGCGCCAATATCTCTGGCCAGGCTGATCTGTTCCAGGTCAGGGTCCATAAACAAACTGACGCGGATTCCTGCCCCCTTCAATTTCGCAATCTGTGGCACTAGGCGCGGGCCGTCGAGCTTGAGATTGAAACCGTGGTCTGAAGTCAGTTGGTCATTGCTGTCTGGTACCAGGGTGCACTGATCGGGCTTGGTTTCCAGTGCCAATTCCACCAGGCCTGGATAGTCCGCTAAATGTGTAGCGAAGGGGTTGCCCTCAACATTGAACTCTATGCCCTGTCGTTCCCTGCACAGAGTTGCAAGTTCGCGTACATCGCCAGGGCGGATATGGCGCTGATCCGGACGCGGATGCACAGTAATTCCCTGTGCGCCAGCATCTAGGCAGATCCTGCCGTGGGCGACAACGTCGGGAAAGTTGCCCTCGCGGGAATTGCGGATGAGGGCAATTTTGTTGAGATTTACGCTGAGAGCTATCACTGCTTATTCTCCCTTAGTGTTGTTGGCGATAGTTTTATCGCCGACATCGATTCTTTTTGCGTCGAGGATACGGATAGGCACGTTGGGTGCACTCGGGTGCTTTCGATATAGGCCACGAGGCTCCCGCACAATTTTTTCTACTACATCCATGCCTTCGATCACCTTGCCAAATACGGCATAGCCTGCCTGGTCTTCTTTTGCATCGAGCCTGGTGTTGTCCACCAGGTTGATAAAAAATTGTGAGGTTGCACTATCTGGATCGTTAGTCCTCGCCATCGACAGGGTGCCACGCAGATTCTGTAAGCCATTGGTGGATTCGTTGACAATTGCGTCGCGGGTTTCTTTCCTTTGGAAATCAAAAGTGAAGCCGCCAGCCTGTACTACAAAACCGGGCACGACCCGATGAAAGATAATCCCGTTATAAAACCCGCTATCGGTATAGGCGAGAAAATTCTCCACTGTGGCCGGAGCCTCTTTAGCGAACAGCTCAACCCGGATTACGCCCAGGTCAGTTTTCAGTTCAACCTGGGGATTTTTGGCCAGTGCGGGAAGCGCAAAGAGAGCACAGAGAAAACACACAAAAAGTTTACGCATCATCCTTGTCCTTTTGGGGTTGTTTTAGGGATCTGATTTAACAGCGCGCCCGGTCCAATGCTGGATGAAGGGCTGCGGGGGGCGGCAAATGCCGCAACCCCAGCTCTTAATAGTATGCGATTTCTTTGCCCGGAAGTGAGATCAGTTGGCCCACTCGGAGTGGCGTTTGCGGGGGCGAACGCGGGGGGCAATCATTGCGAGTATGGCACCGACTGCCACAGATAAGGCACCAAACAAATACCATCTCTGGGATTCACTGCCGGAAAGACGTTGGATCTCGGCCTCTGCCATAATTTTTTCCTGCTTGAGTAGCTCGTGCTGGTGCAGAAGTTTCTGGTGACGCTCATTGAGGGATATAGCGTCCGAGGACAGGGTCTTGAGTGCTTTGAGTTCAGTAGTAAGGTCTTGTGTCTGTTGCTGGGCCGCGCTCAGGGAACTATTCAACTGGCTGTTCTCCTCTTCCAGGCGGCGGACCTCGCCACCGAGATTTCCCTCCATCTTTTCAAAGCGGGCCAGGTTGGCTTCGGCACTGGCCAGTTTGAGCTTTGCTACCGGTTCGGATACCAGGTATTGGCGCCTGACCCAGCCTTCAGTGCCGCCCGGTGTCCGCACTCGTGTCCAGCCTTCAGATGCAGCGTCCTCCAGGACTGTAAGCTCGGTGCCACTTGGCAGCCCCCGGTGGAGAATGCGAAACCCGTTACCCTTGCCGGAGCGCATGGGTACGTGAAGTTGGTCGGTGATATAGCGGGTTTCAGCGCTTACTAAGGCTGGAACCACATTTAATAGTGCCGCAGCAAGCAGGCCCGACATTAGTTTTCTCATGATCATACAGCTTCTATTTTTATGTTGTTATCAGGGCAGCACTAACTTGAAGGGTTTGACAGTTATTGATGCGTAGACCCCTGCTTCGATATAGGGGTCTCTGTCAGCCCAGGCTTTTGCATCCTCCAGCGAGGGAAACTCTGCAATAACAAGGCTGCCACTGAAGCCTGATTCACCTGGCTCTTCACTGTCTATGGATGGATGGGGGCCGGCGGCGAGCAGGCGGCCTTCATCTTTCAGGCGGCCGAGTCTAGCCAGGTGATCAGCGCGCGCTTTTTTGCGCAAAGGGAGACTATCGCTAACATCTTCACTGATGATTGCGTACCACATTGTATTTAATGCTCTTGTTAGTTCTTTAAAGTGCTATTGCGCGACCATCACTTCTTCCAGTTTCAACCCGGTCAGCTTGCCGATGCGGGAGAAAAGGAAAAAGAGGGCACCCATTAAGATCAGGGTTGATGGGATTGCAATAACCAGATATCCATATGCCGTCATTTCACCCAGCTCGGTGTTGTAGGCTTCGGTGCCGGGTGGGCTGGTGACGATCATTTTGGCGAGAATGTAGTTCAGCGCCGAGGAGAAAAAGAATGACCCGGCAACAATCCATGAGGTCTGGCGCAAAGTGCGCTCAAAGGCCGGCTGGTTGCCATTTGCCTGTAATGACTGGGCAATTTTTGCCGTATTCAGAATTTGATCGTTGTAGAGGAGGGTTTTGACCAGGGGCCAGCGGGTATAAACGGATAGAGCCGTTGCAACACCCAGCAGGCCGGGGATCGCGGCTTCCTTGATCGCGATGTATTGCGGGTCCAGCTTTAGCAAGCTGATACCGCCGGTGAGAAGGATGCCTATAAACCCGAGGGCCGAGAAGAAGTTGACCTTGCCCAGGCGCAGCAGGTCGCGAAGACCGTATCCCAGCGGGAAGGCCAGGGCCACGATTAACGCCCAAGTTGGGCCCAACCAGTCATCCCCGGAAAGTTTGGTCAGTATCAATGTCGGAATGATGACATTGAAGGTGATATTGCTGAGAAACCCTTCCTTTTTAGGTTTCTCGGGAGATGTTGTGGTCGAATTCGTTTCGGTCATACTCTATTCCGGTGATAATGCCCGCAGGAAATCAGTCTGGAGGCGATATCTCTATAGTCCCTCCAAAACAATTTCTTCCCCACTGACAATACTGCTGTCAGACTCCGGCCCCGAGGTCACATAGGCTGACCATTGGTCCGGGCCTTATCCCTGAAAACGCCGGGTGCCGCTGTGACAGCATTGCCGGGTAATTGTTCCAAAATAATGGATACTGCGACGATCACTGTCGCCAAACTGAGTGAGAGCCCACTATTGAGAGCCCTGTCTGCTGATCTGAATACCGATCTTGTCGATCTGCACTGTCACAGTACCGCTTCTGACGGTATTTTAAGTCCTGCACAGCTGGTGTCGAGGGCGAAATGCCAAGGTGTGACACTGATGGCACTCACGGACCACGATACAGTGGATGGAGTAGCACAGGCACAGGAAGCTGGTGACCAATTGGGCATCACTGTGCTGGCAGGGATTGAATTCTCCAGCCTTTGGGGGCGTCGCTCGATTCACATTGTTGGTCTCAATGTTGATCTGACGTCGCAGGAGCTGCGTAATGCCATAAGCTTGCGCGAAGGGCTTCGCCTGGAGCGTGCCGAGCGTATTGCTGAGCGACTGCACAAGCGCGGCTTCATCGGTGCTCTAGAGGGTGGGCGTGCTGTTGCAGGGGAATCTGTATTGGGCAGACCGCATTTCGCCCGATGGTTAGTAGAAGCGGGTCATGTAGAGGATACAGCGCGGGCTTTTAAGCGTTATTTAGGCGCAGGTAAGGTAGGTGATGTGAAGGTCGAGTGGCCCCAAATGGTGGAGACCATAGAGACAATTCATGCGGCTGGTGGCAGTGCTGTATTGGCACACCCACTTAAGTATGGGTTTACCCGCACCCAGTTGGTCCGGTTACTTGGCGAGTTTTCGCGCTGCGGGGGCGATGCGATAGAGTTGCTGTGCGGCCGCCAAAATCCTACCCAGACTAAGGAATTGCGGAGTCTTATGTCTTCGGTCACAACTGAACTTAACGGTCCGCAATTGCGCTGTTCCCTGGGAAGTGATTTTCACCAGCCAGACCAGCCCTGGCGGGAATTGGGTTGCGTGCGTCTACCAGAAGACGTCGAGCCGGTATGGAATCTGTGGCACACTCTGCACCGGGATCGACCCGGTCATGCCATGACAGCCTAGCCAAGCGTACTTTTTACGTATGTTTTGTAGATGCTGTTGAACCGAGATCCCTTGCGGGTCAGTCAAGGTCTGCAAAGAGGTTTCAATTCATTAAAGGCTTGGGGGGCTTTTGTGGCGCAGTTTTTTCAGATTCATCCGGATAATCCTCAAGGGCGCCTGATTTCTCAGGCTGCTGATATCGTGAATGCAGGAGGGGTTATCGTCTACCCCACAGATTCTGCCTATGCCATTGGCTGCCGCCTTGGAGAAAAGTTGGCCGTTGAGCGCATTCGCGCATTGAGACAGCTGGATAAACAGCATAATTTCACTCTAATGTGTCGGGATCTATCGGAGCTGGCTACCTATGCCAAGGTAGATAATCAGATGTTCCGCCTACTCAAGAATCATACACCTGGCCCCTATACATTTATTATGCCGGCTACTGCAGAAGTGCCACGTCGTCTTATTCACCCGAAGCGTAAGACTATTGGTATCCGTGTACCCGACAATGCAATAACTCTCGCCCTGATTGAAACAGTGGGTGAGCCCCTGATGAGTTGCAGCCTGATCATGCCAGGTGATGAGCAGCCCCTGACCGACCCCTACGATATTCGCGATACCCTTGAGCATCAGGTCGAGCTGGTGATTGATGGGGGGTTCTGTGGTATGGAGCCAACCACTGTTGTAGACCTTACCGGCGAAGAGCCGGAGCTGATTCGCCAGGGTTGCGGAACGGCTGATGAAATTCTGGGCTGAATAGCGTCACGCTAGTGTATAATCGCGCGTTTGCGCTTTCGAGGGTGGGGCAGGGTGTCCAGTGAAGAATTACTAGCCGAGGTGGAGGAGCAGGTGCTTGCCGAGGTCGCGGCGAGTGAAGGCGACTCTACCGAAGCTCCCCCTGAGAGTGTAGATACGCCAGGTCATTCGGAAGATGCGCCTGTGGCACTGGTATTAGGCGAGGCTTTTACTGACCTGCCACCAGACCTGTTTATTCCGCCAGATGCTTTGGAAGTGATTTTGGAGGCCTTTGAGGGGCCCCTGGATCTGCTTCTATACCTGATTCGTCGCCAGAACCTGGATATTCTTGAAATTAATGTATCAGACATCACCCGCCAGTATATGGCCTACGTGGAAATGATGACGTCGATACGTTTTGAGCTTGCAGCCGAGTACCTGGTGATGGCAGCCATGCTCGCAGAGATCAAGTCGAGAATGTTACTGCCGCGCCCGCCGGAAGCTGAGGAAGAGGAGGGTGAAGACCCTCGGGCCGCATTGATCCGCCGCTTGCAGGAATATGAGCGTTTTAAGACTGCGGCGGAGGATCTCGACGAGATTCCACGTATGGGGCGAGATATTCACCAAGCCAGCGCTGAAGGCCCCGATCGCAGTATCACCCGACCCGACCCGGATGTAGATCTCAAAGAGGTATTGGTTGCTCTGGCAGATGTATTGCGTCGTGCGGATATGTTTGAGAGCCACCAGGTCGAACGGGAGAAGCTCTCTACCCGTGAACGTATGACCCAGGTACTGGATCAGATTCGCCACGGCCAATTTGTGCCTTTTGTGAGCCTGTTTACCGTGAAGGAGGGGCGCCTTGGTGTGGTGGTTACTTTCCTTGCAGTGATGGAGTTGGTGAAAGAGTCCCTGGCGGAACTGGTACAAAACGAGGCCTTCGGCCCGATCCATGTACGGGCAGCCGGGCAGAGTGGCTCCGGAAGTGTTGATAGTCATGACGAGTACCTCTCGGGTCCTGAAAGTAGCTTGGAAGGAGACGACGATGCTCAGCCAGCTGAAGCACCAAGTGGTGAATTACTGCCAATTGAGAGTGAGCTGGAGGATATTGACACACTGGCTGCTGAGGATGAGCAGTCGGTAGTAGAGCAGAATGGGCAGCCAAGCGAAGAGTTAGCTGGTGCGTAAAAGTGGGACGTGCCGGATGAATTGCCGAGAAAGCATCAGAGTTAGAAAATAGAAGATGACAATCGCTCCGGAATTACTGCGCAGAATTGTAGAGGGCGCCCTGCTTGCGGCAGGGCAGCCTCTGAGTGAAGAAAAGTTATTGTCGCTGCTTGAAGAAGAGGAGCAGCCCTCCAATACAACCTTGAGAGATATCCTTGAGGAGATAGCGCAGGATTGTATTGGGCGCGGCTTTGAACTCAGGAAGGTGGCCACGGGCTGGCGTTTCCAGGTGCCTGAAGATTTGGCGCCCTGGGTAAACCGCCTTTGGGAGGAAAAAGCGCAGAGGTATTCCCGCGCAACTTTGGAAACTCTGGCAATCATCGCCTATCGCCAACCGGTAACCCGCGGAGATATCGAGGAGATTCGCGGTGTAGCGGTAAGTTCGCAGATTGTTAAAACCCTGCTTGAGCGCGGTTGGGTCAAAGTAGTTGGCCATCGTGATGTGCCTGGCAAACCATCGCTGTATGCGACCACGCGGGAATTTCTGGATTACTTTAATCTAAGCTCCCTGGATAATTTGCCAACCCTGGCTGAGATTCGCGATATAGAGAGTCTCAACAAGATCCTTGAAGCAGAGGGGTTGTCCCCAGAGGAGATTGCCGCGGCAGAGACTGATAGTGCAGATATTGAGGTGTCGCAAATCAGCGGTGAGGTTTCTGCAGAAAGTGGAGAGTCGGAGGTCCAGGAGGGTTCTGAAGAAGAAGTTGTTGATATTGCGGCTGAAGAGTCAGTGGGCGATATTGATAACGAGCCTGATGATATTGATGGAGATGTGCGGGTTGAAGCGCTGGTAGAGGAAATTGTAGCGCAGTCAGAAGACCAGCCTGCTGAAGAAGTTGAGCCTGTGTCGCCAGTGGAGCGAGAGAAAATTGATGAGAAATTAGATGAGGGCGATCGGGATGATGCGGTTGAGGCTGCGGCATCGCTGGTTGCGATGGAGATTGAGCGGGAGCAGGAAGAAACGGTATTAGAGAATTTGGGTGCCGTTGACACAGGTGATACTGAAGCCGCCCCCCAAGACGATAATAGAGAGACTGAACTGGTAGCGGAGGCGCATAGCACAGCCCCGATAGCGGCGACCCTGCCGCCTAGTAGCCTGTTTGGTGATAACGACACAGCGAGCGAAGTCGGACTGGAAGATAGGGCCGAAGGAAATGCTGATGTCGATGATGATTCCCAGGATGTAGTGCAAGTGGAAAACACCACCCCATGAGTGATGGCACCTCGCCAGCAGGCGAAAAATTGCAGAAAGTATTGGCACGCAGTGGCCTTGGTTCACGGCGAGAGATGGAGCGCGCGATCGATGCTGGCCGCGTGACAATCAATGGAAAAGTGGCGGAGCTAGGTGAGCGGGTTACCGACCAGGACCGCATTGAATTTGATGGTCAGCGACTGCCATCGACCGAGGAGAATCGCTGCCGCGTCATTCTGTACAACAAGCCGGTCGGTGAGATTTGCTCACGCCACGATCCCGAAGGGCGCCCGACAGTTTACGATCGATTACCAAGGTTGAAGACGGGCCGTTGGATTTCTGTGGGGCGCCTGGATTTTAATACCAGTGGACTCCTATTGTTTACCAACAGTGGTGAGCTGGCCAACAAATTGATGCATCCCTCCTCGGTGATCGATCGCGAATACCTGGTACGAATCCAGGGCGAAGTGGACGATGAGATGAAAAGGCGCTTGGTCAAAGGGGTATTGCTGGATGATGGCTCTGCGCGCTTTACTGATATCGTCGAGAGCGGCGGTGAGGGTAGGAACCGCTGGTTCTATTGCGTGGTAATGGAGGGGCGCAACCGTGAAGTGCGGCGTTTGTGGGAATCTCAGGGTGTGCGAGTGAGCCGCCTCAAAAGAGTTCGCTACGGTAGTGTATTTATCCCCTCCCATGTGCGTGTGGGCCAGTGGATTGAGATGGAGCCCCGCGAAATTGATGATCTGTGTGTTACTGCGGGTCTGCCAAAACTTGGTCAGAGACCGCTCACACAGGGAGAAAAACAGACTCTTGAGCGCCAGCGCCGAAAGCTACGCAAGTCGCCGGTGCCGGCGCAGCGCCGCAACAAGTCCAGGTAAGCCCCAATAAAAAAGCCCGCCATTAGCGGGCTTTTTTATTGAAAATAGTAATGAGGCTGGTAGCGCGGTCTATGGTGATTGGGGTTCATTCTCCGGTGTTTCCCCAGCTTCCTCCTGCTGTTGGTTTTGCATTTCCGATTGAACACCCTGCGGGCCTCCCCCCATAGCATCATCAACATCCGAGGGAATATCTGAGACGGAGTCTGTAGTATTGCTGCTCCCCTGGTCTGCTCCGCCGGGCGTCGGACCCTCAATTGCATCAGTACTGGATTCCAACAAATTCTTAAGTTTTGACAGTCCGTGTTCGTAGGACTCACCTACCATTTTTTTCACAGCCAGGCCCATCCAGCGTTCCCTGGGGCCGCCTCCTGTATCGCTCATAAAGGCCCAGGTTATCTTGGTGCCTTCACCCTCGGGTTGGAGCTTAAACTCCGCCTCCGCAGTGCTACCATCACCGAAAGCCAGTTTGGTGCGGACCATAGAATTTGGCGTGCTGGCGGTGATAGTCTGGCTGCCGTTGCCTGCCTTCGAGTTCTCGCCACGCCAACTCATTTCCGCGCCCACGCCCTCTTCAGGTCCGCTGTAATCGTATTGCATAGATGGGTCTATATTGCGCCAAGGGGACCAGCTATTGAATTTGCGAAAATTATTGACGTAGGGAAAGACGGCCTGGGGAGGCTTATCGATATAGACGCTCCGCTCAAGGCTTACCTCTCGAGGGAACAGATATCCGGCGAGCAGTAACAATACCAGGAATATGAGGATATAGATGATCCAGCGCATAGCAGGGTCCTTTGCTATTGGCGGTCAAATAGTCATGATCGCCAGCCCATGCTGGCGATAGATTGTTTATAGCAGTTTTTGCGCCGTTCAATCGTCGGTGATATGCAGAAGTGGCAGCTGAATCTCGACACACAGGCCGGCACCAATGCTATTGCGCGCAGTGATACTGCCTCCATGGTGCAGCAGAGTGCGTTGGGCAATAGCCAGACCCAGGCCAAAGCCACCACTCTCCCGGGTGCGTGCGCTGTCCGTTCGATAGAAGGGGCGGAAAATAGCCTCCAGTTCATCCTCCTCAACCCCTGAGCCAGAGTCGATTACAGAGATGCTACAGGATTCTCCGGACTCCTCTACCAGTACTCGTACGAGGCCGCCTGAGGGGCTGTATTTGATGGCATTACGCAGAATATTCTCCAGTGCTGCGGTCAGTGAGCTGCCGCGAGTAGCGATTAAAAGCTCTTCGCCAGTGGTGCTCACATCAAAGCTCAGGCTTTTTTCCTCAGCTTCTATGTGCAGATCATCAATCAATGCCGAAAGCAGGCTGTTCAACTCGACCACATCATCCAGTGGGCGCTGCTCCTGGCTACTGACTGGCAGGGACAATACATCGGCAATGATATCCTCCAGGTAATCCGCAGCCTTGCCGATTTTGTCCAGCTCGGTGTCAAGCCCTGCCACCTGCTTTTGGCGGGCGATAGCCAAAGCTACCTGGAGCCGAGCCAGGGGGGAGCGCAACTCATGAGAAACATCCTTGATCAGGCGGCGCTGTTCGGACATGGACTCCTGCAGTTGTGCGGTCATTGAGTCAAAATCGAGGGCAAGGTCAGTCAGTTCATCGTTGCGGGTGCGCAAACTCGGAGCAACCCTGTAGTCCAGCTCACCGGCAGCGACTCGTCTGGTGGCGGTTCGGAGCTGTTCAAGGGGGCGGCTCAAGTAGCTGGCCAGCCAGTAGCAGGCAACTCCGGAAGCGATCATTGAAAGCAGCAGCATGGGCCAGAAATTGCGCCATAGGAAGCGCAGCAAAAGGCCTTCCTTGCTATCGCCGGCAACCAGGGCGATGCGTAGAGGGTCCCCTGTGCGTAGTGGCAGGAAGAAGCCCACGGTGGGTTTATTGTCCACTAACATGTGCGCTTCGCGATTGCGGTAATCCAGGCTGTTGATCAGAGGCTTCATATCGGTAGGAACCTGGCGCCCAAGCAGATCGTTGCCCAGGTGGTCCACCGCGTAGACGCGGCGTTGGACTTTCTTAGGCGCTCGCTCCAGCCAGTGCTGGAACTGCTCAGGACCATGGCGGCGGGCTATACGCATATTGCGCATGACTTCTCGAAATAGTGCGGGCCCCTCCCAGCGCTCCTCCTGGCGTGGGTCGCCAAACTCGCCAAAATGGGTAATGTAAATGGCGGCAACCACCATCACCATGGCGGTGATCCATGCGCCAAAAAACATTTTCCAGAAGAGGCTGCGCATTTTGATACTACCTACTGCTTGGCCTGGGTGAGCATATAGCCAGCGCCGCGAATATTGATAATCAGATCGCGGCTGGCGCCTTTGTCGGCGAGCTTCTTACGGATATTGCTCACATGTACGTCGATTGAGCGATCGTAGGGCATAAGCTTGCGCCCCAGTGCACTTTCGGTCAGAACCTCTTTACCAACCACATCCCCGGCGTGCTGCACCAGCACTTTGAGTACTGAGAATTCAGCACCAGTGAGGGATAGGGTCTGTTCGCTCCAATAGGCCTGGTGTTCAGCTGGTAAAAGTCGCAACTGACCGCTGCTAAGGCTGTCGTCATTTTCTTCTATTTCAACCCGCCCACGGCGCAATATAGCGCGCAGGCGCGCGGCCAGCTCACGTGGATTACAAGGTTTGGGCAGGTAGTCATCGGCCCCCATTTCCAGGCCCACAATGCGATCCACGGTATCGCCTTTGGCTGTGAGCATGATGACAGGCAGGGATCTACTCGTTGGGGAGGCCTCTTCGCGGAGTTTACGCAGCACGTCAAAACCGTTGTGTACTGGAAGCATTACATCCAGTACCAGGGCGTCAAAGTTTTGGCTCTGTGCCAGCTCAAGCCCCCGGCCGCCATCATTGGCCGCTGTTACTTCAAAGCCTTCGCCGGTGAGGAACTCCCTCAGCAGGTCGGTCAATTCTGTGTCGTCATCGATCAGGAGGATTCGGCTCATGGCGTTCTCTCTGTTGCTGTGGTGCCATTATATGCAAAGCACTGGCGCTAGTTATCGCAGCCCTGTGGGCTTTTTACCGTTCTTAACAATTGTTTACCCCGGTTTGCCCCTGTTTACACAGGCCACACTTACTATGAAATCACTGAATGCAAACGAGAGGACAGAATGATGAAGAACTGGAAACTGGCGGTAAGCAGTTTGGCCCTGGCGGGTGTTTTAGCTTTCCCCGCAGCGACGATGGCGTCTGGCGGGGGTGGGGATCACCACAAGCGCGGCTTTGAGCACATGGCCCGTGAGTTGCAGCTGACCGAGGGACAAAAGGCACAGCTAAAAGCCAACCGCGATGGTACCCGTGAGGCGAGAAATGCCCAGCGTGAACAGCTGAATGCTCTGCGAAAGCAAATCCATGCTGCGATAGAGTCCGGTGCTGACCAGGCTACAGTGGATCAGCTGGGTGCCGAACTGGGTCGGCTGAAGGTACAGCAAATGCAGAGTCACTACCAGATGCGCCAGCAATTTGAGGCGATTCTCACCGATGAGCAGAAAGCCAAGTTTGAAGAGCTAAAAGCTGAGCGCAAAGAGCGCCGAATGAAATGGCGCGAAGGCCGCCTTGAGCGCCGCTCTTCAGACTCCTGATTACCCTTCTATAGACTCCTTGTGCGATCCACCGGGCGCGCCCTTCCCCAGAGGCCCGGTAGGTTCATAACCCTTTGCCCCCGTTCAAGGGGGCCTTTTTGTTTCCCCTGCTTTTGCTTTTCAGAGTCAGCTTGCTGCATTCCGCTATTGCTGGGAGAATACGCCGCCCCGCAAATAGGTGTCTAGTGTGGCCCGGTTAGGGCAGAGAGGAGTGACTGTGAGCAAAATCGGCTTGTTTTATGGCAGCGACGAAGGCAACACTGAATCTATAGCCCTGCGTATCCGCGCCCGCCTGGGTGAGGATAGGGTAGATCTGTTTGATATTGCCGATGTCACTCAGCTGGATATCGCCAACTACGAGCAGCTGATTTTTGGTATTCCCACCTGGGATTTCGGCCAGATTCAGTCCGATTGGGAGGAGTTCTGGGAAGATGTGCAGGAAATCGACTTTAGCGGTAAGACCGTGGCCCTTTACGGTTTGGGCGACCAGTTCGGATACGGCGATTACTTCCTCGACGCTATGGGCATGTTGCACGATGTGATTGTCGGGCGAGGAGCGACCATTGTCGGTTTGTGGTCTACTGAAGGCTATGAGTTTGAAGCTTCCAAGGCGGAGGTCGAAGGTGAGGGCAAATTTATGGGCCTCGCTATCGATGAGGATCAACAGGAAGAGTTGACTGCTCAGCGCCTTAACCTGTGGTGCAAACAAATTGCTGATGAATTCAATCTTGATGGTGGTGCTGACAGCATCATTGAGTTGGATGATTAAAATTGCATGGATCAGGCAATACCCTTTAAAGAATTCTGGGCTTGGTTGGCCGAACATCCCAACTGTATCCTTCGTGCCGGGAGTACAGACTCAGTAGTTTACGATGATGATGACTACTATTGGCGCTTTGCTGAGGAGGATGCCCGCACCTTGCTCGTTCAGGTTATCCGAGGAAAGCGCCCCGTAGCAGAATTCTTTATCGAACCTGCGCATGTATCCACTGTTCGAGTGAACCCTGGTGAACGAGGGGAATTCAATTTTGATTTGGTTACCGAATTTCAAGGGCAGATGCAGGTAATTTTTTATTTTGTATTGTCACATGGCTTTGACGAGGAAGTCAGTCCAGTCGAAGAGTCTTCCCATACTTCAGGAAACCTCCATTAAAAGGTGGGTAATTCGGTTGTGAATTAAGGGTACTAGTTGGTAAGTCAGATGACACTAAAAAGATTAGCCCTTTATTAACTTATTGCTGTTTCACCGCAGGCTGTTTTCCATTGAATCGACACCGACATTCTTGTCAATAAAGGTTAGTAGTTCAGTATAAGGCCCCATCTTATTTTTCTCGCTATAAAATCCATATGCTTCATTGGCAAAAATAAGACTTTTATCAGTTTTTCATTCCTCTCAAAAAGTACCAAGTTTAAAGTGGGGGTGTTTCTGCAATCTTATTGGAGGCGCTTATCTCTTGAGGTTGCTACTTTATCAGTCGTCTATTGTGTAACTTTCAGGCTTCGCCTAACTCGAATAAGGTCTTTAGGAGGTATAAATGAGTGCCAAGACATATAGCAGTTCTTTATTATTTAAACTTTTTTATACAGTGCTTTTTTTTGTTGCTTTTTTTCTCGGGGGATGCACTTCGTCTCAAAAGTTGGTTAACTCAGATTGGTATGAGGTGGAGACAGAGCATTTTCGTATTGTAACGAATGATGATGCCACGAAAGCAAAGGAATTGGCTATTGATCTTGAGATGCTTAGGCCTGTCGCTAGGGAATATCTTAAGTTTGTGCCGGATCAACAAAAGTTAACTATCTACGCACTTGATGACAGTCTTAGTTTTAGAGGGTTGTTTAGTGGGGATGATTCTCGGCGTGTTATTGGGGCTTTTCAAAATACATTCTACGGTAGCTTTGCCATTGTAAATTTGGCAGGTAATAGGTTTTACCCGGACAACCCAGCGCGCCAAACTTTGTTTCATGAATACATTCACTTTTTGTCTTATGGGCGTGATTCTTTCAATCTTCCATATTGGTATAGTGAGGGTGTTGCAGAAATATTTTCTACAGTTAGTTTTAGTGATGGGGAATTTAGGCTTGGAAGGATGCCTGCTAGTCGTGTGGTCGGCCTCAATGCTTCAAATTTATTGCCTCTAGATAAATTGCTTGATGCGAAAAAAGGGTCTTTAAACCTCAAAGATAGAACAGAGCTCTATGCCAGTGGTTGGATGTTGACGCATTGGCTGTTTTTTGATGTGGAAAGACGGAAAGCTCTTAATAAATATCTGGTTGAGTATGATAGAGACCCAGATTCGGCTCGATCGCTGTGGGAAGAGTTGGGTATGACATTTGAAGAGTTAGAATCTCAGTATCTGCAATTGGCTAAGTTGGGTAGCTTTGGTTATGTTGATAGACCTTTAGATCTAGAGAATGGGATTAAAGTTAATCCATTGGTAAAGTCTCTCCGGAAAGATAAAGCGATACTAGAGATTGCACGTTTTATGTCGTTTTCGGGGCAGGATGTCATTAAATTAAAAGATTTTATTGAGTATGCTAAAAAGGAGGGGAATAGCAGCTATGAGCTAATTGTTACAATGGCACTTGCTGAGCTTCATGCTGGAAATATCCTTCAAGCCAAAGAATGGTTGAGCTCCATCCCTGTTGATCACCACGAGCAGGAATGGTTTCTTGAAGCGAAGGCTCGTGTTGGTTTGGTCGAAGAGCTGTCAAAAGCTGAGAATATTAATTTAACCGCAGTAGCTGATATACGAGATGAGTATATCAAGCTTATTAATTCCCATGATGATGTGCCTGTTTATTGGTATGAACTTGCAGTTGCAATGCAGGTATTAGGGTATCCACGAGAAAGTTATTTTGAAATGCTGGAGCAGGCTTATTTGCGTGCACCAAGGCACACAGGTATAGCATGGTGGTATGCTCATGAGCTTTATATTAGTCGTGATAGAGAATATTTTTCTCAGGTTGTTGGCCCTCTAATGGTACAGCTTTCCAGTTTGGAAAGGGAGGGTCGTCTGGATTCAATGCGCAGGGAGATTGAAAATGTTAGCAGCCCTCGTTTATCCGCTAAGCCTGTGAAAGAAGGTTTGGGAGAAAACCTTATTAAATACCAGGATATGCCAGGGGAAAAAGCTTTGGCATTGGCCTTAGATTTTAGGGGGGCCTTTGTTATAGGTTTTTCTGAAGAGAATATTAATCAGGAAGCTGCAAATGATGCTGCACTTAATCTTTGTGAGAAATCTCGGCAGCGTTATAAGGTCTTTGGGAAATGCCGCCTTTATGCAGAGGGAAACCGAATTGTAGACTCAGGGGTGGCTGAAAGAAAGCTGTGATTTATCTTTTTATGTCCTGTATCAAGTCTATTACGAGGATATGTGTGGGCTTTTAGCCCACACTTTTAGTTTCAAGAGTGCTGGCTAATTGCCTGCTAAGTTCTCGTTTGCATTTTCTCTATATGGCTTGTGCTGTTCAAACCAGTACAAGATAGAGGCTACCTTAGCAATCATCTGGCTGGGTCTCGCGGCAATACTGTGAGAGGCGCCTGGGATACGCACCATTGCAGCTTCCACATCGTTCAACTTCAGTGCCTGGTAAAACTGCTCTGTTTCAGACATCGGTGTGCGGTAGTCCTCCTCTCCGGTAAGCAGCATGGTTGGCGTAGTGACATTGCCCACATAAGTCAGCGGTGAACGGCGGCGATATTCTTCCGGTTTTTCCCAGGGCATGCCTGAGAACCAGTACTTAGTAAAGAACCTGGAATAATCCGCAGTCAAGACGAAGCTTTCCCAGTTGATTACTGGTTTGGCAACGACCGCAGCTCGGAATCGATCGGTTTTGCCGATGATCCAGGCTGTTAGGGTGCCGCCCCCGCTGCCGCCGGTAACAAACAGTTGCTCCTCATCGATAAAACCCTGGTTGATGACTGCATCCACGCCGGCCATCAAATCGTCGTAATCCTGGCTCGGGTAGTTGTGGTGAATCAGATTGGCAAATTCATGCCCATAGCTGGTGGAGCCTCGAGGGTTTGTATAGAGAACCACATAGCCTGCGGCAGCAAAAAGTTGCACCTCTGCGGCGAACCGGGGGCCATAGTTAGAGAAGGGCCCGCCATGAATTTCCAACAGCAAGGGATATTTTTTCTTCGGGTCGAAGTTGGGCGGGTAGGCGACCCAGCCCTGTATATCACGGCCATCAAAACTGGACTTGTAATTGATCTCCTCCACGCGGGCCATATTGCGCAGCGGCATCACATCGTTATTGAGGCTGGTCAGCGCTTTTACTTTGCCATTGTGGGCCAAAGCCAGCTCTGCCGGATGTTGCGGATTGGTTTGCGTGTAAGCAATAGCTCCGCGCTTGGATGTGGCAAAGTGAGTGCCCGAGTAGGGTCTCCCCAGCGATAGACCGCCAGCATCACTGGCGATAACAGTGTCACTGCCACCAATTTTTTTAATGGCAATTTTTGTGGAGCCCTGATCGTCGTAGCTGTAAGCGATACGTTTACTGTCGCCTAGCCAGTGGTAGCTGGAGATACTGCGGTCTTTTGCGGTTTGGACTTTGCGAGACTCGCCGCTGCCGAGATCGATGATGCGCAGGCTGTGTTGTTGGTACCCGAGCCGTTGATCCTCAAATCCCAGGTAGGCAAGCTTTTTACCATCGGGGGAGATCTGCGGATGGTGATCAGGCCCGAATCTTTCGGTGATCTGCTCAATGTCGCCATCCTTGAGATTTACTCTATAAATTTCAGAGTTCATCAGTTCGATCTCGTGATCGGGGTGGCGGTTTGCAGAAAAGTAAATAGCGTCGTTGTTTTTACTCCAGGCGAGACTACTGTTGTGGTCGAACTCACCGCTGGTAAGCTGACGCGGCGTGCCGCCCTCACGGGAGATGACAAATATTTGGGTGTGCCCCTGCTTGAGATAACCCATACCGTCCGCACGATAAATACTGCGGTCGATAAACTGGGGTGATTTTGCCCACTCGGCGCCCTCGGGCGCTCCGGGCAGTTCAACCGGCAGAGGTTTGCTCTCTGGCACAAACATGGTGAAGGCAATTTGTTTGCCGTCCCTTGACCACTGAATATTTGAAGGGGATTTTGGCAGGTGGGAGATCTGCAGGTTTTGACCGTTATCGAGCCACAATAGGTGTATCTGGGGGCTGCCGCTGCGGGAACTGATAAAGGCGATTGTTTTACCGTCCGGGGATAGGCGCGGCGAATAATCAGCGTAATCTCCTGAGGTCAGTGGGCGGTGGTCCTTGCCGTCGGCACTGATGCGCCATAGGTTTGCCCGCTTGTTGTCCGCCATTTTGTTCATGGAGTTGCGGACGTAGTAAATACTCTTTCCGTCGTTACTGAACTGAGGGTCGCTGGCATACTCGAGATTGAATACATCCTCATAGCTGAAGTTAGTGGGTTGCTCTTCAGCGAGGGCAGGACTGGCGATTAATATCGCCGCGGCTATTTTCAATAGTCTGTTCATTATCTGCGGGCTCCTCCATTTTGTTATCGGAAGGAGCATACCGCAGAGGCAGTTGGTTAGGAGGCGAATAAGCCGATCCGTGTATTTAGTGGGATAGTCCGTGCAATTAATAAATAATTATCGTCTGCGGCAGTAAGCTCAGGTTAGAAGCTCCCTAAGTACTTCCCGATAGATTTCCTTGAGTATATCCAAATCGTCGGCTTTGACTCTCTCATCAACTTTGTGAATAGTGGCATTGACCGGCCCCAGCTCCACTACCTGCGCTCCTGTTGGAGCGATAAAGCGGCCATCGGAAGTGCCCCCTGCCGTGGATAATTCTGTTTCTTTTCCTGTGATTTTTTGAATCGCTTGCTCTACAGCGTGGACCAGTGGACCCTCGGCAGTGAGGAAGGGGTGCCCGGACAAATTAAAGTTCGCTTCATATTTTAAGTTGTGCTTATCCAGGATTGCTCGGGCACGGGCCTCCAGTTCTTCGGCGGTGGATTCTGTAGAAAAGCGCCAGTTACAGAGCAGATCCACCTCACCGGGAATCACATTGGTTGCTCCTGTACCTCCGTTGATATTGGAAACCTGGAAGCTGGTGGCTGGGAAAAATTGGTTGCCCTGATCCCACTCTTCTGCGGCCAGTTCAGCGAGAGCTGGGGCCAAATTGTGAATTGGGTTTTCCGCCAGATGTGGATAGGCCACATGTCCCTGCACACCGAAGACTTTTAATTCAAGGCCCAGGGAGCCGCGTCTTCCATTTTTGATAATATCGCCGACGCGCTCGCTGCTGGAGGGCTCACCGACAATACAGCAGTCTATTTTTTCTCCCTGCTCTTCGAGCCACTCAACGACTTTGACTGTGCCGTTGATTGCCGGCCCCTCTTCGTCGCTGGTGATCAAAAAGGCGATGCGACCGCTGTGATCGGGGTGCTGATGGATAAACTCCTCACAGGCCACCACCATTGCTGCCAGTGAACCCTTCATATCGGCCGCGCCGCGACCATACAGAAAGCCATCGCGGATTTCGGGTTCGAAGGGTGGGCTGCTCCAGTTTTCCTCCGGCCCGCTCGGCACGACATCGGTGTGTCCGGCGAAGGCGAGCAGTGGGCCTTTGCTTTGCCCGTTGCGCACCGCCCAAAAATTATCGGTATCGCCACGGCGCAGCTTTGCCACTTTGAACCCAATTTTTTCCAGTCGCTCAATCATCAGGTCCATACAGCCTGCGTCCTCGGGGGTTACGGAGCGGCGGCGGATAAGGTCAAAGGCCAGTTGCAGTGTGGGGGTCACGGAGTAATCCTTTTGGTCGATAAGGTGCGCTGTTATCAGAATTTATAGATGTAAGGAGTGGGCAGGGTCGGGGCCCCGCCGAAGCAAGTTTTAATTGCTGTGCAGTGCTGCATTCAACTCAATGGCACTCTTATTCGTTAAACATTCAACGGCGCCATTGGTGGAATTTCTGCGGAACAGCAGGTCGGATTTTCCGGCCAATTCGCGCGCTTTGATGTACTCGACCAGTTTGCCGCTGTCGTCCAGTAGGGCCACTTTGGTCCCGGCGGTGATATATAAACCCGCTTCCACAGTGCAGCGATCTCCCAGGGGGATGCCGATACCGGCGTTGGCACCCAGCAGGCAGTTGTCGCCCACAGAAATCACTATGTTCCCACCGCCGGAGAGGGTACCCATGGTGGAGCTGCTGCCACCCAGATCGGAGCCCGCGCCGACAAATACGCCGGCCGAGATGCGGCCTTCGATCATGCCCGGTCCCTCGGTGCCCGCGTTAAAGTTGACGAAGCCCTCGTGCATGATCGTGGTGCCCTCGCCGAGATAGGCGCCGAGGCGCACACGCGCGGTGTGGGCGATACGCACTCCCGTAGGTACCACGTAGTTGGCCATCTTGGGGAACTTGTCGATGCAGGAAACTTCCAGGTGCTCTCCTTTTAAGCGCGCTTCCAATTGTCGCTGTGGTAGTTCCTCCAGATCGATGGCTCCCTGGTTGGTCCAGGCTACATTGGCTAATTTACCGAAGATGCCATCGAGATTAGTTTCGTGGGGTTTTACCAGACGATGGGAGAGTAGATGCAGTTTCAAGTAGGCTTCGGGAAGCGATTGTGGTGCTTGGTCAGTGGAGAGCACTACCGCCGCCAGAGGCCGCTGGGTGATAGTAAATTGTTGCAGGATGTCTGCTTGATCGTTGGCACCCAACTGGCGCAATTTCTTTTCCAGGGGATGCAGTTGGGCTGGGTCCAGAGAAAGGCTGTAGTTGCCTTCGCCGATCTTCAGGGTTTCCTTGATTACAGCAGCTACACCCGTATCGGGCTTAAACAGAGGCCTGGGGTAGTAGACTTCCAGCCATTCCCCCTTATTGTTACAAGTGCCTACGCCAAACCCAATACTGTAAATATCGCTCATATTTTCCTCCTAGTTGGATTTGCTGGCGAGTTGGGCGAATTCGGTCTCTTTAAAACCGAAATGGGTGTTGTTACCGCTGGTGGTTACCGGGCGTTTGATCAGTGTTGGGGTTTCGCTGACCAATGCTAGGGCGATGTCATTATTCATGCTGTTTTTCTGGTCGTCAGTAAGTGCGCGCCAGCTGGTGGAACGGCGGTTTAGTACTTCCTGCCAGCCGAAATTTTCCAGCCAGTCTTTAAGGGGTACATTATCCATTCCATCTTCTCGGAAATCGTGAAATTGATAATCAACCCCATTTTTTTCCAGCCATTTACGGGCTTTCTTTACAGTGTCGCAGTTTTTAATTCCGTACAGAGTAATCACAGTTACGCCTTTTTGGTTTTCTTGGGATTTTTGCGGTTGGGATAACAGGTAGTGCAGATTTCGCATACGGTGCCATCACAGCCTCGTGCGGAACAGTATTCCCGGCCGTAGAAAATAATCTGCAAATGTAACTTATTCCACTTTTCCTTGGGAAACAGCCGCTTCAGGTCCTTTTCAGTTTGGGTAACATTTTTTCCGCTAGTGAGCCCCCAGCGCTGGGCAAGTCGGTGAATATGGGTATCCACCGGGAATGCCGGATGTCCAAATGCTTGCGACATCACCACACTGGCGGTTTTATGGCCGACACCGGGCAGGGTTTCTAGTGCAGCCATATTTTCAGGTACTGCGCTATGGTATTCATTGACCAGAATTTGCGACAGTTTACTGATGGCCTTGGATTTTTGCGGGGACAGGCCACAGGGGCGGATGACCTCTTGGATTTTTTCCACCGGTACCTGTGCCATGCCTACCGGGTTGTCTGCCAGCAACCAGAGTGCGGGCGTTACCTGGTTGACGCGCTCATCGGTGCACTGTGCCGAAAGTAATACGGCCACCAGTAATGTGTAAGGGTCTTTGTGGTCAAGGGGGACCGGAGTTTCCGGGTAGAGTTCTTCTAGGCGCTGTAGAATAAAATCCACTCGCTCCTGTTTTAGTAAGTTTTTTACTGCCATTCTTTGTTGTGCCTGGGGCTCCGGGATGTATTTTTTGTGTCCGAGTGTTTGTGCTAGCTGCAAAAGGTTTTGATGCGCCGAGCGGCTTCCACGCACTCCTCAAGCGTCGCTACCAGGGCCATGCGTACGTATTCACTTCCCGGGTTTAAGTGCTCGTTTTCGCGTGCGAGGAAGGCGCCTGGCAAAACGGTAATGTTCTGCTGGCAAAATAGCTCGCGGGCAAAACTCTCTCCATGACCGACGCGCGGCCAGAGGTAAAAGCTTGCCTGAGGGAAACTCACTTCGAGGCAACCATCGAGAATATCAAGTACCGCATCAAATTTCTGTTGATAGAGTGTACGGTTTTGTCTTACATGCTCTTCATCCTGCCAGGCTGCGATGGACGCATACTGGTTTGGCAGAGGCATAGCGCAGCCGTGGTAAGTGCGATAGAGCAGAAATTTATCCAGCAGTTGCGCGTCGCCGGCTACAAACCCCGAGCGGAGGCCGGGCAGGTTTGAGCGTTTGGAAAGGCTATGAAATACCACACAGCGGCGATAATCGTTGCGGCCGAGATCTTTGCATGCCTGCAGTAATCCGGTGGGTGGTGATGCTTCATCGAAATAGATTTCTGAGTAGCATTCATCTGAGGCGATAGTGAAATCGTAGCGATCAGCAAGCTGGATCAGTTGCTGTAAATCTGTTACTTCCAACAGCGCGCCAGTAGGGTTTCCCGGTGAGCAGATATACAGCAGTTCGCATTGTTGCCAAACTGACTCGGGGATGGAGGCAAAGTCGGGTTTGAAGCCGTTGGCCTTCACACAATTTATAAAATGTGGCTGAGCACCGGCAAGCAGTGTTGCGCCTTCATAGATCTGGTAAAAGGGGTTGGGCATAAGCACTTTACTGCCCGGTGTCACTATGGCTTGGGCAAAAGCGAATAGCGCCTCGCGGGTACCGTTTACTGGTAGCACCTGAGTTTCCGCACATAGCTGGTCCAGGTGGAAGCGTTTGCGCAGCCATTCTGCGATTGTCACACGCAGTGATTCCAGTCCCTTTGTGAGCGGGTAGGAGGAAAGCTTGTCCAGGTGTTGAACCAGCTTACCGCGGACAAAACCGGGTGGGGCATGCTTTGGTTCACCAATAGAGAGGGCAATATGCGGCTTGTCTGCTGCCTCCAAGCCCTCTTTCAGCGCTTGCAGTTTAGTGAATGGGTAGGGCTGCAACTTTTCCAGGTTGGGGTTCATAGCAGTCTCATACGCTCTCTCAATAGTTATTAGTGCGGTGTGGTGTGGTCGTCCAGTTCCCGGCAGATTGCCTCTTCCAGTGAGCGATTGATCTCGTTGTCACAGAGAGCTCGTCCCTCTGCATCGGTAATATGGAAAATGTCTTCCACTCGCTCGCCGAGCGTGGAAATTTTAGCGTTGTGCAGGCGCAGGTCATGGGCGATAAAAATACGCGCAATACGGGCCAGCAAGCCGGGCCTGTCGGCACTGGTTATTTCCAGGGTGCTATACAGGTCCCCGGGTTCGGCTGATAGGTGCGCCTGGCTCTCCAGTTCAAACATTTTTAGGCGGCGGGGGGTGCGACGCTGGATCACCTTGGAGTAGTCCTCCACCAGGGCCAGCTCCTCCTGCAACGTAAGCCGAATTTGCTGTAGTCGCTGCGGTTCGTCAAGCAGAGGTTGGCCGGACTCATCCAGTACGTAGAAGGTGTCCAATGTGTATCCGGAGGCGGAATTATAAAGTCGGGCGTCGTGCACACTTAAGTTGAGCATATCGAGTCCGGTCACAGCGGCAGCAAAAACATTGGCCCGGTCGGGAGTGTATACGAATACTTGGGTGGCACCGTCGTGCTCACCGGGGCCGGAATTGCGGGTCAACACCAAGGTGTCGCTTTGCTCCAAGGGGGCATTGCTGTGTAGCTCATGGATAGCGGCAGTGTGCCAAGTAATGTTGTCTGCACTCTCGCGTACAAAATAGTCTTCGCCCATCTGTGCCCAGATATTAACTACTGAAGCTTCGGGCAACCCCATTGCCTGTAGCTTTTCTAAAGCAAGGCTGCGGGTTTCCTCGATAATTTCTTCCCGATCTATAGGGTTTTCCAGGCCGCGGCGCAGGGCATGTTGGGTAGCTTGGTAGAGCTGACGCATCAGGCTCGCGCGCCAGCTGTTCCACAGCTCCGGATTGGTGGCATTGATGTCGGCCACTGTGAGTGCGTATAGGTAGTCGAGATGCTCGCGGTCACCAACTTCGCGGGCGAAAGCATGTACTACTTCGGGGTCGCTGATGTCCTGTTTCTGGGATACCTGGCTCATCAATAAGTGTTTTTCTACCAGCCAGCAGACCAGTCGCCGGTCGCGGGCGGGCAGTTGGTGTCGCTGGCAGAATTCAGTTGCATCTACTACTCCCAGCTTGGAGTGGTCGCCGCCGCGGCCTTTGGCAATATCGTGGTAGAGGCCCGCGATATAAAGCAACTCTGGTTGACGCATGCGACCTAGTATGTCCGCAGCGATGGGAAATTTTTCCCTCGCTTCTGGACTGCGGAAACTGCGCATATTGCGCACTACCTGCAAGGTGTGGGCGTCTACGGTGTAAATGTGGAAAAGGTCGTGCTGCATCTGACCGGTAACACGTCCAAACTCCGGTAGATATCGCCCTAGAATTCCGTAACGAGTCATGCGCGATAACTGCGTGGATAGCCCCCGCGGGGAACGTAATAACTGCATAAACAGTTCGCTGTTGGCGGTATTTAAGCGGAAGTCTCGGTCGATCAAATGTCGGTGTTCGCGAATCAGGCGGATAGTAGAGGCGCGCACCCGGGTGATCTGCGGATTTCTCGCCATCAGTACAAAAATTTCCAGCAATGCTGAGGGGTACTGGCTGAAAACCTGTGGGTGAGTAACTTCAATCGCACAACCGCGAAGCTGGAAGCGTTCGTTAATGGGGGTGATATCCTGCTCGCCGCCGGGTGCCAGAATTGCTTCGCCGAGATATTGGAGAAGTACATCGTTCAGTTGGCGCAGTGCCATTACAGTGCGGTAGTAGCTGTGCATAAACTGCTCTACCGCCAGTTGGTTATTACTGTCCTTGTAACCAAACTGATTTGCCAGCTCCCTTTGGTAATCAAACAGCAGGCGTTCCTCCGCACGCCCGGCAAGCAGGTGGAGTCCATAGCGAACACGCCAAAGAAAACTCTCGCCAGACTGGAGGATGGCAAACTCCTCCTCAGTAAAAAAAGCCTTGCCTTGCAACTGTTTAAGTGTGCGCACTCGAAAGAAGTACTTGGCGACCCAGGCGATGGTCTGGATGTCGCGCAATCCCCCGGGGGAGTTCTTTATGTTGGGCTCGAGAATATATTCCGCCGCTTGTTGGCGGTTGTGGCGCTCTTCCTGCTCAGCGAGTTTTGCGTGGAAGAAGTCTACAGTGGACCATAGTTTGTTGCGCTCTAAAGAGGATGCCAGGTGTTCTCCTGGTGCGGCATCGCCAACCACCGTACGCGACTCTGTGAGGTTGGTCATCACGGTTATATCTTGGGCGCCAAGCTCCAGGCACTCCTCGACACCACGTACCGAGTGGCCGATATCCAAGCCCAGGTCCCAAAGGAGTGCCACAAAGCGCTCAATATTGTCGATTGTCTTCGAGTCCGAGCGGCCATTAGTAAGTATTAACAGGTCGATATCTGAGTGAGGGTGTAGCTCACCACGTCCATAGCCGCCGACTGCGAGCAGCCCTGTGCCGGGTTTCCATTCGTACTGATGCCATGCGTAGTGCAGTAAACAGTCCACGAATAGGGCTCTTTCATGAATCAGAGTGTTTACATCTTCGCCCTCGCGAAACCGCTCTGTCATCTGATGCTCGGCAGCGCCGACGGCATCCTTAAAAACTTGCAGGGGTGGCTTTTCGCCGGCGGCTAAATCTCGGCGAAATCTGGCCTGATCAAAGAAAAATAGAGGCCGTTCAAAGTGGGGGATGTGGGCCGGCTGCATGGGCGGAGTCCATTTGACTGTGTCCCGCCGCTTGGCGGCGGGTCTTTGCATCTTTTACTGAGGGCGCAAGCTAGGCGCACGGGCTAAAACTGTTCCTCACTGCGGGCGGTTAAAACCTCAACACCATTGCTGGTGACCGCCATAGTGTGCTCCCACTGGGCGGACAGGCGGCGATCTTTGGTGATTGCAGTCCAGCCGTCGCCGAGAACGCGGGTGGCGGCTTTGCCGGCATTGATCATTGGCTCAATGGTAAAGGTCATGCCCTCCTGCAGCACTTCGCCGGTTCCAGGCTGGCCGTAGTGCAGAATTTGAGGCTCCTCATGGAATACATCGCCGATACCATGACCGCAGAAGTCGCGCACTACTGTGTAGTAGTTTTTCTCGGCATGTTGCTGAATCACATGGCCAATATCGCCTAGGGTAGTGCCTGGGCGCACAATCTCAATAGCTTTGTACATGCACTCCTGAGTTACCCGCACCAGCCGCTCGGCATGTGCGGCTGGCTTGCCAACAAAGAACATCTTGCTGGTATCTCCAAACCAGCCATCTTTGATCACGGTGACATCAATATTGATGATGTCGCCTTTTTTCAGCACTTTACTTTCGGAGGGTATGCCATGGCAGACCACTTCGTTGACAGATGTACAGATGGACTTTGGGAAGCCGCGGTAGCCGAGGCATGCGGGTATGGCCTTTTGCACGTTAACAATGTGTTCATGGCAGCGCCGGTCCAGTTCTTCCGTAGTGACACCGGGAACGACATGCTCGCCAATCATCTCCAGGACCTCTGCTGCGAGGCGGCCTGCGATACGCATCTTGGCAATCTGTTCCGGGGTCTTAATGGCTGAAGTCATGCGTGTCCTTAGGTCAGTAGTTGAAGGCGGGCTGTACCCGCCGCGGCGCGATATTGTAGCGGATTGCCGGCGGCTGGGCATAGCTCACAGGCATGGAGGCGCTGCGTGCGTTGGACACAACCCCTGCGCGCCAAATTCTCGACTGTCCTTCACTCGGGTGCTGGATTGTGGTATAAAGCGCGCCGCTCCGGGATGCTCCCGGGGTGAAAATGCCGCACACGCATCGGCACATGTGTCTGGGTGCCTCAGAAGGGGTTGACGCATGGGATGTGTGGAGGACTAACCCGTATATTTAGAGGTTTATTATGCCGCAAGTAAGCATGCGCGATATGCTGCAGGCTGGTGTTCACTTTGGTCACCAGACTCGTTACTGGAACCCGAAGATGGGTCAATACATCTTTGGTGCCCGCAACAAAATTCATATCATCAACCTGGAGCACACTGTACCGGCTTTCAATGAAGCCCTGCAGGTGATCAAGGGGATGGCTGCTCAAAAGAAAAAGATTATGTTTGTTGGCACCAAGCGTGCTGCACAGAAATCTATCAAAGAGCAGGCTGAGCGCTGTGGCCAGCCATATGTCAGCAACCGCTGGCTGGGTGGTATGCTCACCAACTATAAAACCATTCGCGCTTCCATCAAGCGTTTCCGCGACCTGGAAGTTCAGTCCCAGGACGGTACTTTCGAGAAGCTGACCAAGAAAGAAGCCCTGATGCGTACTCGCACCATGGATAAGCTCGAGCGCTCCATCGGTGGTATCAAGGATATGGGCGGCCTGCCCGATGCGATCTTCGTAATCGATGTTGAGCACGAGCGCATTGCTATCCAGGAAGCCAACAAGCTGGGCATCCCCGTAATTGGTGTTGTTGATACCAATAGCGACCCGATTGGTGTTGACTACGTAATTCCCGGTAACGACGACGCTATTCGCGCGATCAAGCTGTACACCACTGTTGTAGCCGATGCGGTTCTCGCCGGTGCAGCTGAAGCTGGCAGCGCAGTGAATAAAGACGAGTACGTCGAAGCTAGCGATGACGAAGCTGCTGCAGAGTAATTTGCAGGGCGAAGTGGTGTAACCCAATAGCGTTACATTGCGAACTCAAAAAGGGGCCCAAATTACGGCCCCTTTTTTCTAATTTTTAGTGACAGAACCCCGAGGAAAGAATCATGGCGATTACCGCGTCTATGGTAAAAGAACTGCGTGAGCGCACCGGCCTGCCAATGATGGAGTGTAAGAAAGCACTCACCGCAGCGGATGGCGATATCGAGAAAGCAATCGAAGATCTGCGCAAAGCCTCTGGCCTGAAGGCTGCAAAGAAAGCTGGCCGCACCGCTGCCGACGGCGTTGTTGCCGCTAAAGTTGCTGAAGATGGCAGCTTCGGTGTGTTGATCGAGGTGAACTCTGAAACTGATTTCGTTGCCCGTGACGATAACTTCCAGGCTTTTGTTGCCAAGGTTGTTGATAAGGCATTTACTGAGCGCCAACAGGATGTCGCTGCCCTGATGGAAGGTGAGCTGGAAACTGCTCGCGAAGCACTGGTTCAAAAGATCGGCGAGAACATTGGTGTGCGCCGGATCGAGCTGGTTGAAGCCCCGGTCGTGGGTGCCTATGTACACTCCAACAATCGTATTGCGGCTCTGGTCGCTCTGAGCGCTGGTGAGGTTGAGCTGGCAAAAGACGTCGCCATGCACGTAACCGCAGTTAACCCTCAGGTAAACAAGCCGGAAGATATGCCTGCCGACGTTCTGGAAAAAGAGAAGGATATCATCAAGGCCCAGCCAGATATGGAAGGCAAGCCGGCTGAAATCGTAGAGAAGATGATGGGTGGTCGTATCAAGAAGTTCCTGAAAGAGAACAGCTTGGTAGAGCAGCCGTTCGTTAAGAATCCAGACGTGAGCATTGGCAAGCTGGTTAAAGATGCCGGTGCTGATGTAACTTCTTTCATTCGCTTCGAAGTGGGTGAAGGTATCGAAAAAGAAGAAGTTGATTTTGCAGCGGAAGTTGCCGCTCAGGTTAAATCCTCTTCCTGATCGAATAATGTGGGTGCCTCGGTACCCGCTCACGGTGGGGTGCTTCCGCTGGGGGTCTTATGCCTACAGCGGGGCACCCCTCTGTGTAATTGACTGAAAGTGTTGTAATGTTCGGCGGCAATACTTGGCCACTAAACAGGTACATTTGAGAGGACCGACGAATGCCCGGTATTAAAGACCGCAAATATAAAAGAATTCTGTTAAAGCTCAGCGGCGAAGAGCTGATGGGCGACCAGGGCTTTGGTATCAGCCCCAAGGTGCTGGATAAGATGGCCCTGGAAATTGGCCAGCTCGTCGGTATTGGTGTTCAGGTTGGTTTGGTTGTGGGCGGGGGTAACCTGTTTCGCGGAGCGGCACTGAGTGCTGCGGGCCTTGATCGGGTAACCGGCGATCATATGGGAATGTTGGCCACGGTGATGAATGCCCTGGCCCTGCGCGATGCCCTGGAGAGATCCGATATCTCTTCGCGAGTTATGTCCTCAATCCAGATGAGCGGTATTGTGGATCACTATGACCGCCGCGCAGCAATTCGCTATTTGGAGCGTGGCGAGGTGCTGATTTTTGCTGCGGGAACTGGCAATCCGTTTTTTACCACGGACTCTGCAGCCTGTTTGCGCGGGATTGAAATTGAGGCTGAGCTGGTATTGAAAGCCACAAAGGTGGATGGTGTTTACTCGGCTGATCCGGTCCTGGATCCGAGTGCAACTCGCTATGATCAGCTCACCTATGACGAGGTTCTGGATAAGAAGCTAGGCGTAATGGATTTAACTGCAATCTGCCTCTGCCGGGAGCACAACATGCCTGTGCGGGTGTTCCGCATGGATAAGACCGGGGCGCTGCTCAATATTGTTGTGGGCGGTGAGGAAGGCACGCTAATCGAAGAGGAAGTGAAATCGTGATTGAAGATATCAAAAAAGACGCTAAGACTCGTATGGGCAAGGCGCTCGACGCACTGGCCAATAATTTCAATAAAATTCGCACCGGCCGCGCGCACCCGAGTATTCTCGACGGTATTCATGTTTCCTACTACGGCTCCGATACTCCACTGTCTCAGGTTGCCAACGTCACTGTAGAGGATGCGCGTACCTTATCGGTAACTCCCTGGGAGAAGAATCTGGTTCCGGATATCGAGAAGGCAATCATGAAGTCCGATCTGGGTCTGAACCCCAGTACTGCCGGAGCGGTTATTCGTATTCCGATGCCGATGCTGACCGAAGAGACTCGAAAGAACTTTATTCGCCAGGCTCGCGGCGAGGCTGAGACTGCGCGTGTATCTATCCGCAATATTCGTCGTGATTCTTTGGCGGAAGTGAAGTCCCTGGTAAAGGACAAAGAAATCTCTGAGGACGACGAACGTCGTGCTGGCGATGATATTCAGAAGATTACAGATCAGTTTGTTGCGGATGTTGATAAATCACTCGCAGCCAAAGAAAAAGACCTGATGGAAATTTAATGAGCATCGGTGGTACCGAGCTGACTAGCCCCAGGCATATTGCCATTATCATGGATGGCAATGGTCGCTGGGCCGCCCGCAGGGGGCTCGCTCCCTCAGCGGGCCACAAAGCCGGGGTCGAGCGTATTCGCGATCTCCTTTCTGCGTGTAGGAGCCGCGGGGTTGAAGTTCTGACATTGTTCGCCTTTTCCAGTGAGAACTGGCAGCGCCCGCCCAAAGAGGTGGAGCTCTTAATGAGCCTGTTTCACTCATATTTGCGCAAAGAGGCCCGTCGTATGTGCGATGAAGGTATTCGTTTGCGGGTGATTGGGCGTCGCGATCGTTTCTCCCCCCGATTACAGCGTGCAATAGCTGAATCGGAGGAGATTACTCGAGAGGGTAGTCAGGGTAACTTGGTTATTGCTGCTGACTATGGCGGGCGTTGGGATATTACTCAGGCAGCACGCCAATTAGCGGAACAAGTGTTGAAAGGTGAACGCTCACTCGATGCTATCGATGAAGAGGCAGTCGGTAGCAATATACAACTCGCCGATTTGCCTGCGGTGGATCTGCTGATAAGATCCAGTGGAGAGCAACGTATCAGCAATTTTATTTTATGGCAGGCCGCCTACAGCGAACTCTATTTTACAGATACACTGTGGCCTGACTTTGGTGAGGCCGCTCTGGATGCGGCAATTGCGGCATTTCAACAGCGCGATCGTCGTTTCGGCGGCCGGGCTGGCGAAGGGGACACGGCTGCGCAGGCCTGATTGATATTGGGCCGGAGGCGCGGCTATTTTTTTGCCTGTGTGAAATTTAGGAATACTACACCGGGGTATTCCGGGTCGCGAGAAGAGTGCGATCTGAAATGCGGGTCCAGATGAAAGGGGTTTTCGGTGCTAAAACAAAGAATAATTACTGCGCTGGTATTGCTGGTACTGTTTGCAGGGGTGCTATTTTTTCTGCCGATACAGTGGTATACGCTGGTTTTTGTCGCTGTAGTATTGCTGGGCGGCTGGGAGTGGGCCAATCTTTCTAATCTGAATCGCGCTCTGCGTTTCGTTTTTCTCGCTTTACTGGGTGGTACTCTTGTTCTAACCGCGCAGTATGTATTTTCTATGGAGTTTGCTTCACCGGATATAGATCGAGCCCGTCAGATATTGGCGGTGGCCTGCGGCTGGTGGGCTCTTGCTTTCCTTTGGGTCCAGAGCTACCCCGCCAGCGCTATGCTCTGGGGCAATCGCTGGGTGCGCGGCATGGTGGGACTGTTGGTTCTTGTGCCCAGCTGGCTCTCTCTTGTGATTCTCCGAGGACTTGATCACGGTGCCTGGTTGGTGCTCTATGTAGTCGCTATTGTTGTGGCGGCAGATGTGGGCGCTTATTTCGTAGGACGCAAGTACGGTAGACGCAAACTGGCGCGCGAAGTCAGCCCAGGCAAATCTTGGGAGGGCTTTTTTGGTGGTCTTGGGGCATGCCTGATCCTTGCACTTGGGACCTCATTCTTATTTGCACTGCCTTTAAAGAACACTCTTCTCTTTACCTTTGGTGTCCTTGTCACTGCTCTTGCTTCTGTAATAGGCGATCTCCTGGAAAGCATGTTCAAGCGACACCGGGGTATCAAGGACAGCAGCCATATACTACCAGGGCACGGGGGAATTATGGACAGGCTCGACAGCCTTTCCGCTGCTCTGCCGGTATTTACTATGGCCGCTCTCGCCAGTGAGTTACCCAAGTATCTGTAATGGGCTCATTTGCCCTTTTGAACTCTTTTCCGGTGTTATGTCATTTTGTTCGCACTGCCTCAGGTTGGCGAGGTGCGAGTGGAGTGATGGCGCCAACAGTTTCCCAGGTTTAGCGAGCGCTCATGCAAGGTAATTCCCCACAGGCGGTAACCGTACTAGGCTCCACAGGCTCAATCGGAGTTAGTACGCTGGATGTACTTGCCCGCCATCCGCAGCAGTACTCAATATTTGCCTTGACCGCCAATGAGAGAGTGGCGGAGCTGGCTCAGCAGTGCCGCAGATTTAATCCCCGCTATGCCGTGGTTAACGGTGCTGAAAAGGCTGAAGACTTACGGGCGCTGCTAGCAGAGGGAGTGGATACTGAAGTTCTATCGGGTGCTGAGGCCCTATGTCGGGTAGCCTCAGAGGATGAGGCTGATGTGGTGATGGCGGCAATCGTCGGTGCTGCCGGCTTACGCCCGACACTTGCGGCGGTTGAGGCTGGGAAAAAAGTGCTGCTCGCCAATAAAGAGGCGCTGGTTATGGCTGGCCCTGTATTCCTGCGAGCCCTGCATGCCAGCGGCGCCCAGTTGTTACCTGTGGACAGTGAGCACAACGCAATTTTCCAGTGTTTACCATCTCCGTGTGAGAGCTTGGAAGAGGCGGGTGTGGAGAAAATTTTACTTACAGGTTCCGGGGGGCCTTTCCGTACACGCGATACCGGCGATTTA